>NZ_JXZC01000009.1 GCF_000935355.1 Rossellomorea aquimaris | reverse complement strand
AAAAGCGGAGGCGGCTTGGTCAGTCCGCCTTGACATATGAGACCCTTGAATCACAGCAACCATCTCCAAAACAAAAAAACACTTCCAGGAATCACCCTAAAAGTGCAAAGCAATACCTATATATCCTTCAAACATAGTAAAACATATATCAAAAGGGGGTAAAGATACGGTCCCACATACCGCAATCAAAAATAAAACAAAATCTTATCAATGGAATCCTTTATTAAGACAGCACGGCCATATTCCATCAGGATATATTTCGAAATGTTTGAATGCTGGCCGTATTCAGCGCAAATTGCCTCCAAAATAATGCTATCGCATTCTAATAAATTTTCTATAAGTAAGTAATAATTATTTTCATAATAATAAATACTTAACTGAACAAGACGATTGTTTACCTTGCTCAATTCGTTGATGCGCTTAAGGAGGTTCAGTACATCCTCGAAATCATCAAAATATACGAGCACATCATGATCATTCACGGACTTCATGATACCGTTTTCTTCTTCCCAATCAGAAAAGTCATCTTCTGACTCCAATGTGAGGATCATGCATATTTCCTGATCATCAAATGACTCAATCTCCACGGTGATTTCCATTTGTGTTTCGATGCCGAACTTCCCTTGGACTTCATCCAGCATATCTTCAAAAAGATCATGCCACATATAGGAATCTTTCCATTGATCCTGTTCAAATAAACCTTTTTGCTCTAATTCTTCCACACTAATGGAAAATTTTATTTTGTTGTCAGAAATTCTTTCGAGCTTCATCTTCGTACCCCCTAGAGTGTGACGATTTATCACCATACTATGTAAGGGGCAGAAAACAGTGCATAATCCGCTTATAATTTACTTTTCAGCCATTGTTCCCAATCGGATTTGGTTTGTCCTACGATGTGTTCCTGGAATTGCTCTTTTTTATCTCCTGGGAGAGTGTCTATTGCAAACCCGCCGATCCCAATTTCCAGGTCTTCACGCTCAACCTTTAATGAAGTGACAAGTGACAGCAGGTTGTCTACATTTTCTCGTAAGGTGCATGAAAAGAACAAAAACTTAGGATTCACTTCGTCAAGAACCGTTTCTATGTCGTTTTCTTTTATACTGGAACCTAAATAAATTACTTCAAATCCCTTTCTTCTTACATAGAGAGTAAAGATCAGCAATCCTAATTCATGCCATTCCCCAGGCCCACAAACCGCCACTACTTTAGGTAAGATACCGTTGTGTGGAAATGAGTGCATGATGATGCCGATACGAGACCTGAGTATCGATGTTGCAAAATGTTCGTGTGCAGTCGTGATTTTCCCGTTCTCCCACAGGTCTCCGATTTTCACCAGTAGGCTGCCAAGGATATCAATCACCACTTTATCAATCGTGTAAACAGCAAACGACTGGTTGATTAATTCATGTGCTTTTGTTTCGTCGAAACTTAAGAGGGCTTTCAACAAATCATCTGAGAGGCTCTGAGTACGGTCCTTTTGTTCAGAGGATGTGATTTCATTTTCTTCCAGCTCTTGTTTGTCAAGCAGGGCAACAGCCTGACTTATGGTAAATCCCTGGTTGACCTTTTCAACCAGCCATTTTAATATATTTAAATGCTGTTCAGTGTATAGACGGTGACCCGATTCATTTCGTACAGGAGCAATTATATGATACCTTCTCTCCCATGCCCTTAATGTACCTGGTTGAATTCCTAAAATTGTGGACACAGCTTTTATATTGTATTTGCCTTCTAACTTCTTATCATTGCTCATAAATAGTCCCCCAAGTAATTCTCTTCTCTCTGAAATTATAATCGAGAAACTGATTTGTGTAAAATTTGTATAGGTAATGAATAACAAATGTTCATTTTTATTCTTTATCGATTATCATCAAATGGGTTTCTGCCGGAGCTCCTAAGCGTAATGGAAGTGCAGTGGTCCCATAGCCGTTACTTACCAACAGGGTGGTCTGAGGGAGTTTTTCAAGTCTTCCTTTTTTATACAATCCCCAGCCGAAAAAGCGAATTTGTCCCCCGTGTGTATGACCGCTTAACATCAAATCAATACCCTCTTCTTTTCTTACCTGCCTAACAAGTCTCGGGTCATGGCTGATTAAAAGATTAAATTCATGGGGGGATGTTTTCTTTAAAGCAGAAGGGTAGGAAGCTCTTTGCGTACTCTCATCGTCTACTCCAATCATGTTAATCATCCCGTTATGGATATGCACTTTAACTGAATCATTTACGATTTCAATGACTCCCTTTTGTTTGAATATCTCCTTCAGCCGGTTCGTATCCACTTCATAATCATTATTGCCCCATACAAAATATATAGTACCCAGCGTCAGCAGTTTATCCAAATTTCGTTCAACTCTTGAAAATGGAACTCCTTTTTCAAGAAGGTCACCGCCAATAATGACAAGATCGGTTTTTCCCTTCACTTCTTCAATAATGTCATCTGAAACTTCCCGTTTATGAATATCTGATATAAAGAACAGGGAAATCGGCTTCATATCATCAGGAAAATCCGGAAGCTTCACCTTTTCCATTTTAACAACATTTCGACGTGCTTCATATAACATAAAAAAGAGGAGTATGACTCCCCCTGCTAATAATAAAAGACTAAATTCAAGCATTGTGGCCTCCTTGTCGGCGAAAATCTATAGAAATAATACCATAAAAAATGGATAAAAAGGAAAAAGCAATTGTCTGCCACATCCCAAAACAACTTAGTAAATAAATGATCACTAAATGAATTGGAATGATGAGTAATTCTTTATGTAGTTTACCATTCATCAATCTCAGAATAGAATACCATTCAAATTTCAATAAACTACCTTGAACCAAAAACCCTCCCATAAAAGCAATCATTGCCGCAAAGAATGGTACCGGATTTAAGACTAATTCAACAATGAACTCTGAGCTGTCAAGTAATTCTGCTGCCGGAAACCATTTAATGAATAAATACCCTAAAAGAAACGTGATAAGCAGTTTAGCAGTATGATTGATCAAAAAAATCCCTCCCATAAATCTTATGAGAGGGATTTTTTTTCATACAGGGTTTCGGTCAATTATTCATCTTCTTGAATATCAAGAATGCGGAATCCTGATTTCTCTAACTTATGAAGGAATTTATCCATATTATCCTTCTTTTCTACCTTTAGTACGATGCGTCTTAATAATTTATCGGTTTCATCAAAGGTAACAAGGGATATGACCGATTCTGAATACTGTTGAATGATATCCCCAAGGCGGGCAATCCTTCCTTCTGTTTCCACAGAAGAAAAGGCGATGCGGACTCCTTTTTGATCCATCCCAAATGCACTTCTGAATTGATCAAGTACATCAAAGCGGGTAATCAGACCAAGGAATTTTTTATCTGCCCCTACGACAGGGAGAATCGGAGAATCCTTTAATTCAATCAATGCATTTTCAAATACATCTTTTTCTGTTATATGTTTGTCGGTATCCGCAATAATATCTCGAACCTTTTTCTCCTTGAGAAAGGCTTCTTTATCCATCCCTGAAAGGAAGAAGCTCTGATAGATATTGTAACGAGTTGCTACCCCTCTATATTCATCATTAGAGAGGACTGGTACTCCATCAATTTTATGATGCTCCAGTACTGTAAGCGTCTTTTCGATTGAATCATTTTCATCTACCACATAGCATTTGTGTTTCGGTATCATGGCACTCTTAACAAACATTTGACCACCTCATTATTAATATCCTACCTTTTTAGTATTCAACATTTTCACAGGTTTTCCCTTCATATTAAAGAATATAAATTAATTAACATGTTCTATTTGTCTATTTCATATGTTGTTACGAAGGATTTTCTTTAAAGGAGGGATTATCATGCATGAATTTTATAAAGCTTATTATCCATATGTAAGTCCTTTCGATCCGTGTAAGCCTATCACACGCAAGGTTTATTCAACTCCTCCAAACCTTTACTTAGGATTCCAGCCTCCCAACCTGGAACAATATTCACCTAAGGAAGCGTTACAAAAAGGCACTCTTTGGAAAGTGTTTTATGATCCCTACTATAGTCCCTATGAAAAGATGAAGGGAGAGTAAACTGACATGAAACAGCTTCCCCCCCATTATTATGAAGTGCTGGAAGAGTTACAAGCCGTTGATTTCGTTATTCTCGATCTTACGCTATATCTCGATACACACCCAGAAGATTATGATGCAATCTCTCAATATAATATGTACGTAAAAACCCGAAAACAAATTAAGAAGAAATTTGAAAAGGAATTTGGTCCTTTGACCAACTTTGGATATAGCTATTCCAATTACCCTTGGGATTGGAAAGACGCTCCGTGGCCATGGCAAGTTTAAAGAAATAAGGAGGTGCATGACAATGTGGGTTTATGAGAAGAAGCTTCAGTATCCTGTTCGAGTGAGTAGCTGCAATCCGAAACTGGCTAAATTTCTGATTGAGCAATATGGTGGTGCAGATGGTGAACTTGCCGCTGCCCTAAGGTATTTAAATCAACGCTATACCATCCCGGACAAAGTCATTGGATTGTTAACGGATATTGGTACTGAGGAATTCGCTCACTTGGAAATGATTGCAACGATGGTTTATAAATTGATAAAAGATGCGACACCACAGCAGATGAAGGACGCAGGACTCGACCCTCATTATGTTAATCATGATGGAGCGATCTTTTATCACAATGCTGCGGGGGTTCCATTCACTACATCGTATATAGCGGCAAAAGGAGATCCGATTGCTGATTTATATGAAGATATCGCTGCTGAAGAGAAAGCAAGGGCTACCTATCAATGGATAATAAATATGAGTGACGATCCAGATTTAAATGATGGCTTGAGGTTTTTAAGAGAACGTGAAATCATCCACTCCCAACGCTTCCGTGAGGCAGTGGAAATACTTAAGGACGAAAGGGATAAAAAGGTGTTCTTTTAATGAATGGGAATGTTGAATTGGCTCATTTCATCGTGCAAAGGGAGAATGGGCCGACCCTTTTTCCATTTCAAAATAAGCACCAAATAACGAGTATCCCATGGACTCGTTTTTTAGTGCTTGCATCTCACTTACTTCCATGAAATAGGTTAATATCCCATTCTTTTTTCATTTTTTCATACACATGATGCCTTTTTTTCCACGCTTCCTCTTTCCATAAATCTTTACTTCGATCAATGATTTCACACCTTAATGCATGATATTCTTTTTCTTTTTTCTCTTTTTTTTCATATAAGATTTTTGTAGCGCCGAAGAGTCCAACTAGTAACATCGTAATAAATAAATGAAAAGAGCTGGACACAAATACAGAAAACATCTCTGCAAATGAATAAGAATAAGGCCCAATGACATATTTCGTCACATAATAGAGAAAAAAGAAGGTAGCAAACAATGCTGCCCATAAACTATAGAGGTGCAACACTTTGGCTTTATCAAACTTTTGTTTTTTTTCTATCAAATTATGTAGCATCTGCCGGGTGGCAAGATCTGTCCATTCTCCAAAATCGTTTCCAGCATGATTCATTACCATCCTCTCCTTCCCTTCCCTATAGTTTATGAACTTGTCCACATAGATAGAATAGTAGAATAAAAAAAGGACCTCTTTCAGATCCTTTACGCTCATTTATAAGAAAGGCTGAAAAGTATCTTCACCCAAGCATTTGTCTTTGATTTCGGTAGAAGCCTATTTCTCCAAATTCCATAATAAGTTGATCAAAGATGCTATCCCAAGATTGGTTTTGAGCCATTTGGAGAGCCTTTCGTTTCATATCCAGAAGACGGTCTTCATATAATATTTCCTCGATATGGTGAATGAATGATGGATAGTGATGAGCCTCCGCTATTCTTCCTGTTTGGTCATGATCTACTATATTCGTCACCCCCCCTTTATCAGCCACCACCGCTGGTAAACCGGATGCGAACGCTTCTAATACCACGTTTCCAAACGTCTCTGAAGCAGATGGAAAGACGAATAGGTCAGAGGATGCATACACTTCCGCGAGTTCTTTTCCTGTTACATAACCTGTAAAAAGGACATCTTCTCCTTTGGTTTTTTCCATCAGTTCATTCTTCATGGGGCCATCGCCTACAATAACCCACTGAACCTGATTCTTTAATTTTCCGGGAAGATGCTTAATGGTTTTCCAGAGTGTATCCAGGTCCTTTTCAGGCGCCAACCGGCCAACATATAGAAGAATGTATTTCTTGTTAATATTGTATTTTCTCCTTAGTTCAGAACTCCGTTTTTCAGGGGAATAGGTCTGACAATCGACTCCCCTTCCCCATATGGACACGTCGGTAAAACCCTGTTTTTCTAAATGAATTTTCGTTTCACTCGAAGGGACAAAAATGCGATCCGCCTGTGAATAAAACCATTTCATATATCTCCATAATAATGGGGTCACCCACATCATTTTGTAGTAGTTCAAATACAGATCAAAATGGGTGTGATAAGAGGCTGCGAGGGGGAGATTCATTTTCTTTGCCCCACGGACCCCATACAGTCCCATGGTAAGAGGTGTAGTTACATGAATCAGGGTGGGCGAAAAATCTTTCAATTGCTTTTCGATCGTTTTAGGATTGGCGATAGCTGTTCTGCATTCTGGGTAAAAGAAAAAAGGAAAACTTGTAAAGGAGTGTACATTTGGATAGGATCCTTTTTTCTCTTGAGTATCCGGAACGAATACTTTGTACTCAATCCCTCTTTTCTCATAATGATTCGTCAACCTTTTCAACGTTCTTGCTACTCCGTTCACTTGAGGATGATACGTATCGGAAAACAATGCAACTCGCATGTACACTTCCCCCTTTGTAATTGGCTTGCAATCTGTAATCCTGTGGGTTTATCAGATAAACAATAGAACCATTAAAGTGGTGGCAAATGAAAGAAATGCCCCTGCCAGTACATCTGAAGGATAATGGACCCCCAGAACTACTCTTGAATATCCAACTAGCCAACTTAATGGAAATAGTACAAGGATCGTTGCCGGATACTGAATCATAAAAGGAATCGAAATGGAAAAAATAGCGGTTGAGTGACCAGACGGAAATGAATGATCTTTGAATTCATAGCCGTGTACCATTGCATTGGGTAATGATAGATAAGGACGTATCCTTTTGACCAATTTCTTGATGATGGTCATAAAAATATGACTGATACATAATGAAATCATTGCAACCATTACGGTCTTCTTCATAGGTGAATAGTAATGACTTATGAAAAACAGGATCAGAATGGAGGCTATCGTTAGCCTCGCTCCTCCGAGATGAGTCACATAACCAAAGAATGATCGATATAGCTGTTTACTTCCATTAATTCTGTAAAACAACAAATCATCTACTTTTCGAAATCGTGTAATCATTCTGTCCACCATATCAACCCCTTCTTTCCCTTATAGTCCTGTCATTTTTATTATATTTTCAGTTTGTAACACTTCTAATAAACCAATGTAAATATTATTGAAAATTGTTGCAAAGGAATTGTAAATCATAATTGAAGACAAAGAAAGCACCCTCCCCAACTGACTTGGGGAGGGTGCCTTTTATTGGTCTAATGGAATTTCCAATACTTGTCCTGTCTGAATTTCATTACCCTGAATATGATTCCACTCTTTAATCCGGTCAACCCCTGATTGGGAATTGTAGTATTTCATCGCAATTCGGAAGAGTGTTTCCTGAGGTTGTACAGTATGATACACGATTTTGTACTCTGGCTTTTCTTCCTTTGATTCCTCTTCTACTTCTTCTTCAGGCTTTTCCTCTACCTTTTCTTGTTTAGCAGGTGGAGAAGCAGGTGGAGCGGAAGCTTGCTCCTTACCATTATTGGAAGAAGCAGTCTCTTTAGACTGTTCTTCTTTTGTTTCCTCTGTAACAGGCTCACCTTCATTACTGAAATCAGACTCTGTCCCTCTCTCCTCGTCATCTATTTCTGACTGATCGTAGCGAACCTCTTCCACGTCGTCCACATCTTCAGACATGACCACCAGGGGACCATTTCTGTCATCGAAATAAGAATAAATGCTGAACACAGTCAATGGCAAAAGAATAAAGAACAAGAGAAGCATACTAATCAATGGATATTTCATTTTCAATTTGCTCTTCTTCTTTTTCCACCTATGCAGCTCACTTCTGGCCGGGAGAGGCTCTCTTCTTTTGTCTGGTAAGCCCTCTGGGATTCGTTCAATTTTTTGCTTTAATTTCGCTGCCTGATCTCGATATGGGTCTTTACTCATGAGACATCCCTTCTTTACTTCCTTGTCTTCCTTTCTTACGCATGTGTAAACCCAGTAAGAAATCGATGACAAAGTGCATGATGATTGTTACCAATAAATTTTCTGTTTGTTCATAAATGAAACCGATCCAAAAACTAAGCAGTACAATATTGACAATTAAAAACCAGTGAGCCCAATACCTGAAATGAATGAGAGCAAATATAATGCTAGAAATGATTAACCCAAAGTGAAATTGCAGAACGCCTCTAAATAATATTTCTTCACTGAAGCTAATGAAAAAAGCCAATAAAGCAATTTCCCCAATGTTTCTATTCGTAAATATTCGAGCATTTACTCCGCCATCATCATAATATTTACTCGGTAAATGCTTCATTAATACGATGTCGATGGCCACTATAACTAAGCCGCTTGTTAGCCCAATAGTTAATATAGAGGGGGACAAATAGAACTGATTCCAAAATTCAGACCATGTGTCAAATAAAAATATACCTAATCCAAAAGCAATCGTTAATAGTAATATTTGAGTAAAATACAAATGAAATGTTAACTGCTTCTTGGAAAGCTGTTGTATGATTTCCCCTTGTTTCTGCATCGTTACCACTTATCCTAATAATAATTTTTCCAACCTATTTTCCCATGTTGTTTCAAGTGGAGCGGCAGCAGTGTAAGGCTGACTCTTGAAATCCTTAAGGGAATAACCGCATTGATCGCAACAGAAGCCATTCTCCTTATGAAGCACTTCGTCGAAATAATCAAGGAGTTTCTCTCTTCTGCAAGAACTGGTCTGCATCCACTCGATCATGTAAAGCAGTTTGTCCTTCTTGTATTGTAAACGATTGTTCCGTATTTGTTTCATTTTTTCTATTAATCTACCATCACTAAGTGTCTGCCCTTTAGTCAGCTCATCTGTATAATAAGTAAGGAATCGATACTGAACCTCTGATAGTTGCAATAGATCGACTATCTCTTTTATTTGACCCTGTCTGCCTCCCCTTACATATCCTTGTATTTGTGTGTCTTCAGGTAATTCACTCTGAATAAGCTGAAGAGGTATTGAGAGGTCTTGTTCAGAGTATAACACGACAGACACACTACTTTCTCCATCACGTCCCGCTCTTCCAATTTCTTGTAAAAACGCTTCTATACTTGAGGAGAAATGAAAATGAATGACAAATCGAATATTTTCTTTATTTACACCCATTCCAAAGGCTGAGGTGGCACATATGATCCTTAGCTTGTTGGAAAGAAATTGCTGCTGAATTAAAATCCGATCCTCCTGCTCCATCCCACCATGATAATGGGCGACACCAGTCACACCTTTCTCCCCAAGCCATAAAGAAACGTCTTCTGCCATTCGTTTACTTGAGAAATAAATAATTCCCGATCCATCCCATGTTGTAACGCATTCTAAAAGGGCATCCAGCTTTTCGCTATGATTCGTGACCTTCTCTATAAACAACCCTATATTTTCACGATCCACCGAGTAGACTTTTTCTACTGCTTCATCCATTTGAAGTACTTCCCTGATGTCCTTCCTTACTTCTTCAGTAGCAGTGGCCGTCAACGCCAATGTGGTTGGATTACCAAGCTTGTCTTTTAGTTCCCCAAGCTTCAAATAATCCGGCCTGAAATCAGGTCCCCATTGAGAAATACAATGGGCTTCATCCGTGACGAACAGTGATATATCTAACTTTTGAAGGGATGAGATGATACCGGGGTTCATGAGCATTTCGGGTGATATGAAGATGTATTTGTATAGATGTAATTGTTCAAGAGCCGCTCTTCTCTCCATATACGGTAAAAATGAATTCAGCGCGATTACCCTTTTTTCTCCCATGACTTTCATCTGCTCCACTTGATCCTGCATTAATGACAGAAGGGGAGATACGATTAATACTTGTCCCCCCAATAGGTATCCGGGTAATTGATAGCACAGAGACTTACCGGTTCCTGTAGGGAGCATCGCAATCGTATCTCGTTGATCCAGGACGGATTGAATGATTTCCTCTTGTCCTTCTCTAAAGGTAGAATAGCCAAATCTCTTTTTAAGCTCTTCCTGCAACTTCACCGTTCTCACCTGCCTTCGCGATCGTTACTCGAATTTGAAAATATGATAAATGAGGAAGCTTTTCTTTGATGGGTTTCAGCCTTTTGGTTTGCGTTTCTTTCATCACCATCAATACATTCTGATATTCCTCTTGAGAAATAAAAGGCTCAATGTCGAACTCTTTCTGGGTTAAAATTAATTCGATCACATGATCTTCAATGGTATTAATTTTTAATTCACGTATACGTGAGATTTCTTCAATTGTATGTCCTCTTTGATACAATTCATATGTTTTGCTTGTAGAAATGGTCAGATTTTGTTGTTGATCACTTTTTAAGCTAATGGAAAATAATATAGGATAAGTAGAACATTCCTTTTCTACTATTGATAACATACCATGTATTAAATTAAGGAATTGAAAACGGAATTCCTCTTGATGCATATTTAACTTCTCCGCAACCTGCAGTTCTGTCCATCCATAATCCTTGTATCCCGTTAAGCGGAAAACAAAAATGGTGGGATCCAAGGTTTGGGATAGCATAGTTAACAGGCTGTGCAATTCCTTATATAGAGCGGAAGATAAATTTTCGATATTAGGGTTCGCTTTTAGACAGCCCTTCACCCAATCCTGGATATTTTTGTTGCGTTGTACAGGGAAATAGAGCGTTTCCTGCTGCTTCCCGTTTGAAATTACTTGGATAAGGAGGCTTAATTTCCTCCAAAATAAAATCGTTTGATCACCGTATACGAGACCGTTCATATTAGAAGGAAAAGCGTCACCTTGAAAAGCTCCTTTAACAGCGACAGCACCTTCAGGAGTGACAATCGCTCTTCCACCTTCATCGACAATGATATATCCTTCTTTCTCTAGTTCCTTTACCTTTTGATTAAAATATGCTCGTTTAAGCTTTGGTAAAGAAAGAAAAAATGGATGTAAATAAAAGAGATGCGCGTCCTGAATCGACTGAGAAGACTTTTTTCCTTTTAAGATATGAAAAACAGAATAAATCGATCGCTCTCCATTTATTTGCATAAAGCAATATAAAATCACATAATTAAGATAGGTCAATTCTCTACTCCTTAACATGTAGGTTATTGTCAAATATTGTACCATGAATTTGTTCTATAACCATGTTTTGTTTCTTATATATAGGATAAAAATAAAAAGAAGAGCACCTAACTATTGAAATGTTATACAATCCTCTATAAAATAAACATTAAGTGATTTTTCACAAATTTACATTGTGTATAATGATGAATTATATAGAATTATTTATTCGGGAGGTTTTTTCTTTGCCAAAATATACGATCGTTGACAAGGATACATGCATTGCATGTGGAGCATGTGGGGCTGCTGCACCAGATATTTACGACTATGATGACGAAGGTATCGCATTTGTAACATTAGACGATAACCAAGGAACGGTTGAAGTTCCTGACGTATTAGAAGATGATATGATTGATGCATTCGAAGGTTGTCCTACTGATTCCATTAAGGTAGCTGACGAGCCATTTGATGGGGATGCACTTAAGTTTGAATAGTAATCACAGAAGCTAAGGAGAAACTCTCCTTAGCTTTTTCTTTTTACGGTGATAACCTTAGAAAGAAAAACCCCTCAATGAAATTGAGGGGTTTAGGATTTATATTAGCTTTATGCCGCTTTGTTCAGGGCTGCCTGCCTTGATAGCCAGCCTTGAAGGCGGACAAATAGCAAGATGAATACCGTTGTTACTAAAATTCCTTTTAGAATGTTGAATGGGACAATTCCTGTAATGATAATTTCAGCTGGTAGCTCAAAATTCATAAAGTATTTATAAGCAGGCAGGAACACAAAGTAATTTAGGATTCCCATGCTTATACTCATGATCAAAGTACCTGTGATGAGACCAATCAACAGTCCTTTTTTAGATTGAAAACGTGAATAAATATAATATGTCGGTAGAATTAAAAGTACTCCCGCCATAAAATTGGCTACATGACCTATTGGAACGCCGGTATCGCTTCCTGTCATAATGTAGTCAATCACATTTTTAAATAATTCAATTAGTATCCCTGCCAGCGGACCTAATGTCACAGTCGCAATTAAAGCGGGCACGTCACTAAAATCTACCATTAGAAACTTTGGAAATGGTGGAATCGGGAAGTTGAACAGCATTAACACATAGGATATGGCACTTAACATACCAACCGTTATAAACATGCGCGTATTCATTTTTCTCATAAACCTCTCTCCTTTAGGAGATTCATCTCATTTCGAAGATAGCTCTAGCCAAAGGTAGCATTAAAAAACCCCTAGATACGTGTATCTAGGAGAATGATAAGGCATACCCGAATAAACGTCTAGCTTCCCATTTTCTAAACGTTTTGGCATAAACCCTCATCTTCTCCCATCCAGACTATACTGTCGGCTTTGGAATCGCACCAAATCCTGCCCCAAAAGGCTCGCGGGCTTAGAAACAAATGTTTCATCACCGCCGGTAGGGAATTTCACCCTGCCCCGAAGACGAATCTTTATTTTTTTATACATTTCCATTATACATAAGGAGAGGGATTATGTGAAGGAAAAAGTTCGAATTCGAAATAAATGTGACTGACCTTGATTTTATCAGTCTTACCCAACTATTATTGGAGCTTTAAAACTTGTTGTGGGTAGATAGGCGTCTTAAGATCCAGCCCGTTCCAAGCCACCAATTCATTCACATCAATCCCTTGTGCAACTGAAATAGAGTATAAAGTGTCTCCTTGTTTCACTACATACTTACTCCCAGCAGCTGATTGAGGAATGGCTAAGGACTGATTAACCACCAAATTGGTATCATTTAACCCATTGGCACTTTTAATATCCTCTACAGATATATTGTACTGCTGAGAAATCCCCCAGAGGGTCTCTCCTTTATGTACGATATGATTTACCTTTCTCTCATTCGATTGATCTAATTCTCCAGAACTTACATCCTGGGTCATTTCAGGTGTTCCAGAAACACCCACTGCCTGAAAAGGATCTTTCTCATGAGCAAACACAAGCTGTCCAACTTCACCTTGTCCAAAAACCATATAGGGATCGATTGCATTCACCTTATCAATCGTCCATTCCCCCCTGTGCACTTCAAAATGCAAGTGGGCTCCTGTCGACCTGCCTGTATTTCCTAAACTTCCAAGCTGTTCACCTTGAACCACCTTTTGATTTTCTTCTACAAGCCTGTTTTCAAGATGAGCATACACGGTTTCGTATCCGTTTTCGTGCCTTATAAATACCACATGACCGTAGCTTTTTGAAAGATATGATTTAGTGACTTTACCTTTCGCTACTGAATAGACAGGAGAACCAATATCTCCTCCTATGTCCATACCTTTATGTGTACCTGACCTTGTCCCATACGAGTCGGTTATCACACCTTCAACTGGAAATGTCCAGGATACCGTTTCCTCCGCAATTTCATTCATCTCTGCCTTCGCTATCTTTCCAGTAAAGAACATAATGCTCACACACAACGCTAACAGAAATACGATCAATAACCTTCTCACATAATCCAAAATCATGCTTGTCCTCCTTAGCCATTTAACGCAATACCTTTTTTTCTTCCCGACTGACGCGCCACTTCCGCTACCTTTTCATGTATTAACCCATTCTTACCTTCTCACCTTCATTTCATGCACTCCCCACTATATGTATATGCCCCATTCAATATTCATAAGAGATGAGATAATTTTCCTTTGAGTAGTTTGTCTAAGTTTGAGATAAATATACAATCAAAAGCGGAGGCGGCTCGTTCAGCCCCGACAAGCATAAGATGAATTGGTCGGGAAGGCGCCCTTTGCCTTCCTGGCCAATTTAGCTTATGACCTCGAGGGGCTAGCCGCCGGAGCTGGATGACAACCAAAAGCGGAGGCGGCTTGGTCAGAGGCGACAAGCATAAGACGGACATGCCGGAAAGGCGTTCTTTGCCTTTTTGGCATGTTTGACTTATGACCTCGAGCCTCTAGCCGCCGGAGCCCGACATAAAAAAAGACTGGAACGGATTCCTCTCCGCTTCCAGTCTTTCTGTGATACCTAATTTTTGAACGTTTTCTTATTTGGGCTGATAGGAGTCTCAATGGGTTCTTTGAACATGAATCCATTCCAGCTTTCCTGTTTAATGTTTTCAAATTGAACTTTTTCGTACCCTGAGCTTTTGCTTGTCAGTAAAATGCCTTCAATCATTTCCATGGCTGTTTCATTGTCTAATGTTTCTATGTCCAGTTCATTTAAGAAATTGATGGTCAGATATTCATCTGAATCTGTCACACTGATATTGATGTTTTTCGGAATCACACTTTGGAAAAGGCTCGTTTCTGGGCTTTTCATTGCCTGAATGGACTCTTTGACATTTCCTCTATTGATATTATCCGGTACAAGGAAGCGTTCTCTACCATCGGGTGAATATAGATAATATGCCGTATGAACCTCTTCCTTTAGATTGACTTTTGAGAAATCCCCGGTAGAACTGAATTGGGGAACTGACCCATCTTGTTCTTGAAGAACGACTTCGTTTAAATCCTGATGTTGAAATGAGTAAAGCAGCGAATGATAAAATGCGTATTCCACCGAACTACTTCCACTATAAGAATGATCGGCATCCAAAGTGAAAATGACTTTGCTGTCTCCAAGGGTGAAGTTTCCTTTTAGGGGAAGAAAGTCTTCCATTCCCCAGCTTCCTTCAGGTAACTCACCTGCAATTTCTTCATGACGGGTCAACCAGCCTTCTTCCCCTTCTGCCGGGGAATCGACAATTGAAATAGGAACAGGCACCGCTTCCGGTGAAACGAGTCCATAAGAATAGTAGTCCTGCCCTTCCAAGTCTTCTTCATATAAAGATAATCTTTCTGCCGAAGTTGGTTGAAGGTCTTTTTCAGTCTCAGTCATATTAAGCCCGCTATTATCCTTTTCTTCTATCATTTCTCCTTTATCGTTGTCATAGATCATATCTGATTTGTCATCTGATTTGGCCAAGGAATCTTGTACTGAATTCGTTGCTGAATCACCACCTGAAGATTCCGTTGATTTCATCTCTGATTTTTCCATACTGTTTTCATTGAATTGATTTAATACGGTTGGAGCAAGCATGACCATGATGAAGATGGCTGCCAGCGCCGCGACTGTTGGAATAAGACGGTTAACAGCAATAAACGTCTTTTTGTTCTGACGTTCTATTTTTGCATATATCGTTTGAGGAGTTCGATCATCATTGATTTGAGGAAGTTTTTTGACGAGGTCCTCTATATCACGATCTTTCCATTCTGACTGCTTCAATGTCTCTTTCCTCCTTTTGTAACCGTTGATTCATTTCAATTCTTAACCATTTAATGGCTCTATGCTGGGTCGTTTTTACTTTACTTTCCGTCCAGCCTAAAACTTCAGATGTTTCAGCAATGGAAAGTTCTTGTAAGTATCTCATAATAATAACCATTCGATAATCCGTCGAACACATTTTCAAACATTCGTACAATACTTGAATTTCTTCCTTCGCAACGGCGATTTCTTCCGGGAGTGCCGCGTCGTCTGTCACATCATTCCGACTCCAATCGAACTTATCCAATATTCGATTCTTCCAATTCTTTTGTTTTCTGAAATGGTCGATGGCTACATTTTTTGCAATCGAAAAAAGCCACGTTCTTTCGGAACTTTTGCCTTCAAAACGCTCATGTGATTTAAGCACCCGGATATATACTTCCTGCACCAGATCTTCAGCCTGCTGCCTATTCTGTACCATGTATATTAGAAATTGAAATACATCTTGATGATAATCAGAGTATAATTTCTCAAAAACGGAGTCCACTTATTCCCCTCCCCGTCAATTTATTAGTCGTTATTTCTGTAAAAAAGTTACACACTATCAATATAGTATTTATCAGATAAAAAGGAAAGACTTATATTCACTGGAGTTTTCCTTCAAATAAAAAGTCAACAGGGTACTCCTCCCCCTGTTGACTTCTTCTGTCATCCCTACTTATTTTCATCACTTTTTCAACAACGTTTTCTACGAGCAGCCTAAAAATAAAGAATGTTTCCCATGTAACAAGAAAAATCGTCAAGTTTCTATGGATACCATCGATTCTTGGCTAAATAGGAAGAAAGAAAGTGAAGGTTGTCCCTTGATCGACTTTACTTTGCACTTGGATATGACCTTTATGGGACTCTATGATGTTCTTAGCGATCGCTAATCCAAGTCCTGTGCCCGACTTCCCTCTTGTTCTGGCTTTATCCGCTTTATAGAAGCGTTCAAATACGAAAGGAAGATCTTCTTCAGGAATTCCTGAACCTGTGTCTTTTACGTTAAACAGATAACCTCCCTTGCTTTCCGTCAGGGACACGGTTACCTCTCCGTCTGTAGGGGTATGTCTTAAAGCATTATCAATAAGATTGGTTAAAACCTGTTCGATCCGGTCCGGGTCCATATGAATTTCATTTTTAATCCCTACATCACTTTCAAAGAAAATAGAGACCTTTTTTTCTTTGGCCAGTCCAATAAATTTATTCGTCACTCTTTCGGTGAAAGGCATGACAGCTATTACGTCTTTATTAAGAGTGATATGTCCTGCTTCCATACGGGCCAAATCCAGAAGATCATTGACCAAACGACCCATGCGCAATGATTCATCATAAATAATTCGGGCTATTTCTTTCTTTTCTTCTTCTGTTTCAGCAATATCATCAACGATCGCTTCACTATATCCTTGAAGCATGGAGATTGGCGTACGAAGTTCATGAGAGACATTTGCAATAAAGTCTTTCCGGAGCTTATCCAATCTTCTCTCTTCTGTCATATCGCGGACGACCGCCACTGCTCCCCGGATGTTGTTGTTGTTGTATAGGGGACTGATAATCACCACATACGAACGTCCTTGCAGACTCAGTTCACCGGTCTGCTCCATTTCTGTCACGACCACGCTCTGTAATAATTCTTTTACAGTAGTAGGGATGGCTTCCTCACTGCTTTCGCTTTGCTCATAATACCAATGCTGCAGGAATCGATCCGCCGGCGGATTGGTAATTAAGATCGTGCCGTCCCGATTAAAGGTGATGACGCCATCAGCCATACTGCTTAAAATTGAGGAGAGCTGCTCTTTCTCCTGGCTCAGTGCGTTAATGTGAAACTTCAACTGCCTGCCCATCTGGTTAAACCCTGTTGCAAGTTCACCGATTTCATCCTTCGTCAAAATCGGAACCTTTGTATCAAATTTACCCTTTGCTACCTCAAAGGCTGCTTCCCGCATTTTCCTTAGAGGTGCCGTAATACGAGTGGAAAGGAAGAAAGCGAAAATGGTGGTTAAGATAATGGCAATCCCGGCAGCAAGCAAAATCAGTTTCGTTGTTTGACGGGTAGTATCTTTAATCACACCAAGAGACTGATAGAGATACACAGCTCCATCTTCTTCATCGATATGCAAAGGCGTCCCGACAATAATGACGTTTTCATATCGGTTCGATGACAATTCCGAGGATAATTCAATCTCTTTCTTAACGGTAATTTCTTTTGTTTTCGCAGATTGAAGTTGTTCATCCTCTGAAATATAGTCGTGAATAGTCTTTTGAAATACTGTAGAATCCTGGGAATAAAGTGACTCATCTTGGTCTAAGGAGATAATGATATTAACCGGATCATCAATAATTTCCTTTCCCAGCTCCATCCCCAGCTCCAGGTCTTTATGATTCTCAATGACTCTCGCCACTTTTTCTGCCGTTTGGGTTAATTCTTTTTCGACCACATCGACGTGATAGTTTTGAAAGAATTCCAGTAAAAGAATCGTAAGGATAAATAACACAAAGGAAACCAAGAGCAGAATCGTCAGCCATAGCTTTCCTACTACACTACGCCACAGCCTCATTCATTCGTTACCTCGAATTTGTAGCCTACCCCCCATACGGTGACAATCATTTTTGCAGCCATCTCAGAAACTTTATTCAGTTTTTCTCTTAATCGCTTCACATGAGTATCAACTGTGCGCAAGTCTCCGAAAAATTCGTAATGCCATACTTCCTTGAGCAGGTGTTCACGGTCAAACACTTTGTCTGGAGCTTTGGCAAGGAAATATAACAATTCGTATTCCTTCGGTGTCAGATTCACATCTTTTCCATCAGCCGTTACCCGGTGGGCATCATTATCGATGGTAAGATGAGGATACACAATCAAATCCTTCGTCTTCGCATCTGTTTGAATAAAGCTCGTCTTTGAAGAACGTCTTAATAGCGCTTTCACCCTTAGTACTACTTCGCGAGGTGAAAAAGGTTTCACTATGTAGTCGTCGGTTCCAACTTCGAACCCTTGCACCCTATTCACTTCCTCTCCTTTAGCAGTAAGCATGATCACCGGGGTCGCCTTCTTTTCACGGAGGTGCTTACACACTTCGATCCCGTCCATACCTGGCATCATGATGTCCAATAAGATACAGTCGTAATTATTTTCTAATGCCAATGCTAACGCTTCTTCACCATTTTCAGCTTCATCAATCTCATAGTTTTCTCTTTCAAGATACATTTTTAATAATCTACGAATCCGGTCTTCATCATCTACAACTAAAATTCGAATGTTTTCCTCCATGGGTAGATCCCCCTTTTGTCTAATTAAACCATATTATCCTATATTTTATATGAAAAAAGAAGCTGACTCAAAGAGAATATCACTCTCGTTATAGTCAGCTCCCTCCCGTTCAGCACTTAAGCGTATGAATGCAGTCCTGCGATAATAAGGTTAACGGCCACAAGGTTGAACAGTATAATGGCAACCCCGATGACGGCTAACCATGCAGATTTCTCACCGTGCCACCCTTTAGATAAGCGTAGATGCAGAAAGGCTGCATAGAATAAGAATGTAATTAATGCCCACACTTCTTTGGGATCCCAACCCCAGAATCGTGTCCAGGCAATTTGCGCCCAGATCATGGCGAAGATAAGCCCTCCCAGTGTAAAGACCGGAAAGCCGATTAATACCGAGCGGTAACCGATTTCGTCCATCAGGTCCAGATTCACATTTTTAACCAAAGGCTGTAATTTCGCAGCTATTCGCTTTCTGAAGATTAAACGCAATAGAAGATAAATTCCTGTCCCAATCAAAAACGACCAAATAACGGTATTAAGTTTCTTAGCGTTAATAAGGGCGGGCATTTCAACCAGTGGCTTCATTACGTTGTCGGTTAATAATTGGCCTTCATTGGGCCCGACAAGAGCCGGGAGTGTGTACTCAGAAATCGCTTCGGCCCCTTCTTGATTGACATATTGAAAGTTCGCTTCGTAATCCCCCAGGGTAAAGGCAGTTGATGCCACAATAAACCCTAATACGACAACTAGAGAATACATGACGGTTTCAAGCCAAAACGATTGCTTGCTCCCTTTTGTATGCTGTACTGATTTCAATAAATAGATTAACCCTGCCACAAAACTGATGGATAAAATCGCTTCTCCTGCTGAAACAGTTGTGACATGAATTTTCAACCAATCACTTTGAAGAGCAGGAATCAATGGACTAATGTCTTTAGGGAACATGCTGGCATAGGCGATCACCAATAGTGCAAACGGCAATGCAATGACACCCAGTATCGTTGTCTTATACATAAAGTAAAGAATGATAAAGGCTCCTACAAGCGTCATTCCGAAAAAGGTTGTGAATTCAAATAAATTACTTACTGGAGCGTGTCCTGCTGCTCCCCATCTTAAAAAGAAGTAACCTAATTGAGAGACAAATCCGATAAGGGTCAAAACAATTCCAATCAAGCCCCATTTTTGCTGATTCGTTTCAGTTGTGTTTTTTTGGCGGATACTGCCTCCAAAAAACAACGTAGCAATCAAATACATGATGAAGGATACATAGAGTAAATTACTACTCCACTCTGCCATTGTTGTCGTTGACATCCTCATTCCTCCTTACTTCGTCTTTTTGTTGTTGATCTTCAGGCTCCTGAATTCCGGTACCTTCCAAAACGAAGTTGATTTCATTTTTTAATCCATGCCAGTTTTTATTCGTATGACCGGCTACGATGACTCCATCTTCAGTTCGCCTGATCCAGATTCTTCGGTGGTGCCAATAAGCTCCTTGTACGACACCTATCATAAAGATAGCTCCACCGACGGCCAATATCCAAAGAGTGAGATCCTTATGAACGGTTAAAGCAGATACATCTCTTGTCTCAACACCCGCAAATGACAATTTATAGTCATTGTCACCAAGGGGTTCCAGGTTTTGCTGGATTCCTACAAAGCTCACTTCACCATCGGGTTTTTCAGGTGAGAACAATTTGAAAAGGAATGCAGGATTATTCGGTAAAGGAGACTTGGTTTGCGGCTCTCCTTGTTCATTAAATCCAGAGAAATCAGGATAATATCCCATTAACTCTACTTTATAACCTTCTTCAAATGAGTAGGTATCTTGAGGATCGAATAGATCGACGGTGAATTTACCGAAGCTTTCCCCGGTCCCTTTATTATCAAATGTAAAGGACATTGATTTAAATTCATCCAACTTGTAGCTTGTTTGGTATACGGCAAAGTTTCCAAATTTCAAAGGGTGATTTACTCTGATTGAATCCTCTTTTTCCACTTCCCGGTCAGCCGTTTGTCCTGGAAGTTTATCTCCGGATTCTTTATAGAGTACCACGTCAGACTGGAAATTCTTTGCGATGGTCCCATTCTTATCAATGGCTTCCCCAAATACTTCTTTGTCCTTGTCTTTATCGTATGTCTCTAACGTAAACCCTTTATTTTCTAAGTAATATTCTTGTTTCGTACCAGGAACGGCTCTCGTTTCACCTTCACGGATCCACACGGTTTCATCAATATACATTCCGGGAACGAACCTTAGCATGCCCCCGAATAAGAAAATGATAAGACCGATATGATTCACATAGGGTCCCCATCTGGAAAAACGATTTTTCTCTGCAAGGATGTTGCCGTCCTCTTCACGGATTTTATATTTTTTTTGTGTTAATTTTTCTTTTGTTTTGCTTATAGAGTCATTGATTTCTACCATTTCTGTTTTCCCATAGATTCGTTGACGCTTCAGGAAACCAACATGTCTGGAAACGCGTTGATTCTTGAGGGCACGATAGAGGGGAATCACCCGGTCCAGACTGCAAATCACGAGGGAAACTCCAATCGATGCGATTAATAGTAGATACCACCATGAACTATATAAATCATGGAAACCTAACGTGTAATATAACTCTCCAAAAAAGCCGTATACATCTTCATAGTACTCATTTGCCGGCTGTCCATTCGGAATATATTGTTCCTGAGGCAAAATTGTGCCGACTGCAGAGGCGATAAGTGTGATGACAATTAACCATACGCCAACTTTTACAGATGAAAAGAAATTCCAAATCTTATCGACAATCGATTTATTATATGTTTGGGAACGCCTTGCACTACCTTCATAACGCATGTCATGTAGCTTCTCGTTCTTCGCTTCATCCGTTAAAGCCCGTCCACAGGATTCGCAGAGAACAGTACCATTCGGGTTTACATGACCGCATTCACATTTGATCTCTTTCATGTTAAAACTCCTTATTTCAAGTTAAACTGCTGAGCTAAGGCTTAACGCTCTCTAAATCTTCAATGATATCTTCTTCTGACATCGTACCAGTAATGATTTTTTCAATTTCACCTTGAGGGTTGATGAGGAATGTAGTCGGTAAAGGATCTATACCGTACGCGTTTTGAACTTCCTCTTCTTTGTCTACTAAAATAGGGAACTCCAACCCGTGTTTAGACACGAATCGATTGATAAGGAAATCTGATTCTCCCACATTAACAGCCAATATCTGTACACCTTGGTCTTTATATTTCTTATATTGATTGTTCATATATGGCATCTCTCTTTCACATGGTTTACACCATGTTCCCCAGAAATTCAGGAATACCCCTTGGCCCTCATAGTCGGACAAACGATGTTTATTCCCTTCCATATCTTCTAGTACAAAGTCAGGCGCTTGGTCACCCACCTTTAACTGCCCTCTTTCATCCTTCGTAAAGTTTGCATACAGGGTATATGCCACCGCAGAAGTAAGTACAATGAGAATAATTGTCCGGATGAGTAATCTGCGTTTTTTCTTATTCATGTACGTGTGCCTCCCATATTGAAATCGTTCTCAAGAATGGAAAAGTTTTTTCTCTCTTTACAGTAGCAAAGGGCCTGACATCATAAGAATTCACTTATGAGATCAGTCCCTGCCATAATGTAATATCCATTCCTTCATAATAAGCAGGGAAATGTCCCTGGGATTTCAGGGTAAAATTCCTTTCCCATTATATCATTTATCTCTTTAGAGATAGTGTAAATTATATGAAGGATATGTGACACTTTCCAACCTATTCTTTATCGGATACTTCCTGTTTCAGCCAGTGTTCTCAGCTGTTTCACTTCATGTGGAGTAAGTTCTCTTCCTTCTCCTGCGTTCAAGCCATGAAGAGTCAGGAATGCGTATCTTTCCCGTTTCAGCTTTTGAACCGGATACCCAAGCGCTTCGAACATCCTGCGCACTTGACGGTTCCTGCCCTCATGAATGGTAATTTCGACGATGGATTTCCCTTGTTTCTTATCGATGCTTAACACTTTCACTTTTGCTGGAGCCGTCATGCCGTCCTCCAGTTTAATCCCTTTTTCAAGCTCTCTTATTTTAAATTTAGGCGGGATGCCTTTTAATCTTGCTACGTATGTTTTTTCAATTTCGTTACTTGGATGCATCAGGGAGTTAGCGAACTCTCCATCATTGGTTAAAAGAAGAATACCTGACGTCTCATAGTCCAGTCTTCCTACAGGATAGATTCTTTCTTGTATTTCAGGGAAGAAGTCCGTTACAACTTGACGGTCTTTATCGTCAGTCACAGCTGAAATGACACTTCTTGGCTTGTAAAGCATATAGTATACTTTGTTTTCTCTCTCAATCTGAATCCCTGTGACTTCAACTCTATCGGAGTTAGAAACCTTTGTTCCTAGTTCTTTCACTACTACACCATTGACCTTTACTTTACCTTCTATTATTAATTGCTCAGCTTTTCGTCGAGACGCTACTCCACTATGAGCAATAACCTTTTGTAATCGTTCCACGGTATTTCACCTCATTTAATTTTCAATACATTTGTCTTCATGAATTATTACATAATCCAGGCAAAATAGAAAGGTATAAAGAAAAATCGACCTTTTCAGTCGATTTCTTTATACCTCATTGTTTCCTTTATTTATAGATGCCAACCCTTAAAACATGACCGTGACAATGAATATGGCAGCAACGATCCCTACGACATCTGCCAGTAATCCAACTTTAAGGGCGTCTCCCATTTTCCTGATGCCTACCGCTCCGAAGTACACGGTCAATACGTAAAGAGTCGTATCTGTACTACCCTGCAAGGTTGATGCAAGTCTGCCGATAAAGGAATCAGGCCCGTGGGTAGCGACAATATCACTCATCATACCCAGGGCCGCTGTTCCTGAAATCGGCCTGATGATGGCAAGCGGTACAATTTCTGGCGGAATACCAAGTGCAAGCAACCCAGGACGGATGAGGTTCACAAAGAACTCAAGAGCTCCCGATTCTCTAAAAATAGTAATTGCCACAAGCATTCCAATGAGAAAAGGAATGATCGATACGGCAATTTTAATTCCTTCTTTTCCCCCGTCTACAAACACTTCATACGTCGGTACCTTTTTAAGGGTGCCATAGATTAATATGAAGCCAATCATAATGGGGATTAACCATAATGAAATGGTGGATATCCATTGCATTTACTTCACCTCACGACGAGTACGTCTGTAATGAAAATAACGGTCAATCAGTATGGCTCCGATGGTCGATAGCATTGTGGCAATTAAGGTCGGTCCTACAATTTCAGTTGGAGAGGCTGAATCATATTTCATCCGGATCGCAATGACCGTTGTGGGAATGATGGTAAGACTTGACGTATTGATCGCTAGGAAAGTAATCATAGACCTGCTGGCATAGTCTTTTCCTCCGTTAAGCTCCTTCAATTGCTCCATTGCTTTGATCCCGAGCGGTGTTGCTGCGTTTCCAAGGCCAAACATATTGGCCATCATATTCGATAATATATATCCCATTGCAGGATGATTATCCGGCACTTCTGGAAACAACCTGGTTACAAAAGGTCTGAACAGCTTGGCCAGTTTATCCAGAAGTCCCGCTTCCTGAGCAATCCTCATGATTCCCAGCCAAAATACCAAAACGCTGACTAATCCTATACAGAGAGTGACGGCTTCATTGGCAGATGTGAAAATGGCTTCGTTTACCTCTTCCATTTTCCCATTTATTATGGCGAACACTAAACCGATGATGGTCATTCCGACCCAAATGAGATTAACCATGATCCCTGACTCCTATAAAGGACTCGAAGGAGTATGCCCAAAACTTCCACCAGCTTTTTTCTTTTTCAGTCCCGCCCGTTGTTTTAAAGAAAATGGGAAGAGTGTCTACTTCTTCGTCTTCTAAATACACGACAGCCTTCCCTACCACTTCAGGTACATTTTTATTCTTTAACCATTCCTCTTTAGGCTTTAACATTTTGTACTCTACCTTCACATCATCCACTTCATCATCTTGAAGGGTAAGGACAGATTCCCGTTTAAGATAGGCATGATCTTTGTATATTTCGTCTTCCATTTTAGCAATCGTACCTTTTTCCAGAACGATTCTATAATCAAATTGCTTAAACCCGTACTCAAACATTCCAATATGATCATTCCAATCATCGGGACCATTGAGTGTAACGGCAATGAGATTCTCTCCATCCTTGGAAGCTGTGGACACAAGCGTTCTTTTGGCTCGTTTTGTGTAACCCGTTTTCCCACCCGTACTGTGTTTATATAATTCTGTCAGTAATCTATTTTTGTTCTTCCACTTACGGTCCCATTTTTCTTCTGGATTTGGTGCAGTATGAACCTTGGTTCCTGCAATCTTTTTGTATAATTCGTTTTCCATTGAATATCTCGTTAGTACTGCCATATCATACGCAGTAGAATAGTGGTCCTCATGATCATCCAGACCATGGGGATTGGAAAAATGAGTATTTTCCATTCCGATTTCATTCGCCTTTTCATTCATCATATAAACAAATCCGTCCAGACTTCCTCCAACATATTCTGCGATGGCAACTGCTGCATCATTCCCGGACCTTAGCATAAGCCCGTACACCAGATCTTCCAGCTTGATCTTCTCCCCTGCTTTTAAGTAAAGGGAAGACCCCTCCGTACCCGCTGCATTCGAAGAGACCGTTACATCTTTATCCATCTTTCCGGACTCTACTGCCAGAATAGCGGTCATGATCTTTGTAATACTGGCAATTCGACTTTGACTGTGAGCATCCTTCTCATAAAGTATCCTCCCCGTCTCCTGATCCATTAAAATCGCCCTCTCTGAACTGACAGAAGGTGCCGCCTGAACTTCATTGGAAACGACTACAAACAATAAAGTTAAGATAAGGAAATAATATATGTAAAATTTCACTCTCTTTCGATTCACACCCATCTACTCCTTTGGTTCTAACGTGTTTGTACAAGTTTATGCAGGACAAGGGGTAATATGAATGAAAATCCGGAAATTCCAGCACAGTACACTTCAAAGGTCCACAAAAAAAACAGCTGAGTCTTTCAGCTGTTTCTCCCAAATTCTATTCTTTTGATTTCAGCCTTTGGTTTCGATACTCAATCTCGAATTCGATCAATTCCTCCCGCATGCTATGAAACTCTCCTTCCACACTTTTTAACAAGGAAGCGAAGCAGCCGGGAGGTTTTTGCCGAAACCGGATACAACTGGCCTGAAGAAAATTCTCTTCCGTTCGAATTTTTCTGTACGAAAGACCCATAAAAATAGGCAGGACCTCCTGTCATATAGCCGGGTTCCTGCCTATTCACTCTATTCACGTATGATTTTACCCTATTCTTTCGAATCCATCGTTTCCTGAAATTTCTCAAAGAATAAGTCCGCTTCATCCTGCATGAATTCATCCTCTATATTTTCAGGCAAGGGTGGAAGTTCATCTATTCTCTTTAGTCCAAAATAGTCCAGAAATTCTTTCGTCGTTCCAAACAGATAGGCACGACCCGTCCCTTCTGCCCTGCCGACTTCCTTGACCAGCCCTTTTGACGTCAGGGTCTGAATGGGACGCTCGGTTTTAACACCTCTGATTTGTTCAATCTCCATCCTGGTGATCGGCTGCTTATAAGCAACAATAGCCAGTGTTTCAAGAGCTGCTTGAGATAAGAAGCTTACATTTGGTGACTCGACCAATTTCTTCAAATAATCGGCGTTGCTTTTTTTTGTCACTAATTGAAAGGTATCAGCTATCTCAATCATATAAATACCCCGATTGGCATCCTTTTCATAATCCAGCTTTAACTCTTCAATCACTGCCATCGCTTCCTGCTCTCCGATCTCCAGAACGGAACAGACTTGCTTAAGTGAAAGACCTTCATCTCCTGCTGCAAACAATAAGCTTTCCAAAATCCCTTTCCAATTACCGCTATTCAACAAGCACTACCTCCTCTCCAGCTTCAACAAATATTTCTGTGAAGTTATTTTCTTGGTTGACAATGATTTGCTTCCTCTTCATTAATTCCAGCACAGCAAGGAAAGTAACGACAAGATGTTCTTTATTATCAGTTTGGAAAAGACTCGTAAATGATGTACGCTCTTTGATATTTCGTAAACTATGAAGAATGTCATTCATTCTTTTCTCAATGGATATTTCCTGTCTGGTAATTCTGGTTTGAACGGGTTTTTGCAACTTCTTGCGCCTCAATAATTTATGAAAAGCTCCTAACATATCATATAAAGACACTTGGACTTCACTATTCTTCAAATCCACTTCTTCCGTAAATTCCGAAAGATCACTTGGGGGCTTTGTATACACTTGTCCCCGTTCTTCCTCACGATGCTTCAGCTCATTTGCCGCTTCTTTGAATTTACGATACTCGATCAATCGTTCAACTAGTTCGTCACGTGGATCTTCTTCTTCAAATTCAATTTCATCGTTTAGAAGACCTTCATCATGTTTGGGTAGCAGCATTTTACTTTTAATGGCTAATAATGTCGCAGCCATCACTAAGTATTCACTGGCAACATCAAGCTGCAAATTCTTCATCGTATGTACATATAACATATATTGCTCAGTAATTTGAGCCATAGGAATATCATATATATCAATTTCCAACGAGTTAATCAGATGCAAAAGAAGATCTAATGGACCTTCAAAAGCGTCAATTTTCACATTGTATTCCACTTTATCACCAAATTTCTAATTACAGTCATTCCTGATAGCTACTTAATAGTATAGTAGATTGACCACTAATCTCCAATAGAAAGTTTTTGTATAGGATGGTTGTACCTGTCGTTTTAGCAAAGGTATAGAATGTGCTACACTTTAAATATTCAGACACTCAAAATATGAAAGGAGGCATCACATGGCATATCCTAAACCTTATTTAGAATTCTTAATGTATTTCCACGGAAATCGTGATTACTTCGAATGTCATGAAGTGTTAGAAGAATATTGGAAAGAAGTGGACCCCAAGAACCGTTCTTCCCACTGGGTAGGTTTAATCCAGATAGCTGTAGGTTTTTACCATTACAGAAGAGGGAATCTTTCCGGGGCAGCCCGAACATTTAAGAAAGCCATCCAAAACATTGAGATGAATCAGGAACAACTCACTCAATTAGGGATACATGCAGCTGAACTCCAGAACATGCTGGTTGATATCAGTCATGAACTAAGCATAAATCAGCCCTATAAAAGCATAAATATTCCCGTTATGGAGGCTTCCCTTATTAAACAAGTTCAATCACTATGTGAAGAAAATGGGTACTCATGGTGTTCTCCAAGTGATTTAACGAATAATGAGCTCATTCACCGCCATTCCCTACGTGACCGTACAGAAGTCATTTTGGAGCGGCAAAATGCATTAAAACGAAAAAAAAGAGGCTGACCACCTGCGAATCCTGGTGGCCCTCCTCTTTATTGTTCCTCGTCCTTTACTTCTTCTTCAATCTCATCACACTTTTCAAAGAATGAAGCAGTGTCTGAATTCGGCTTCACTACATACTCTGAATGCATGTCTCTAAGCTGCTTCACCATTGATTTCCCAATTCCTTCATGGCGATGGGATGGGTTTACGGATATATGCTGAATCTCTAATGTGGTATCTGTCTTCAAGACTCCAATCAAGCCTACTATGTCCTCTTCTTTCCATAAAAAGAGCTGCCAATTGTCTTCAGTTTCGTATTGCTTCATCGTCTGTTGAAGCTTTTTCAAATCCTTTTCATTTGGCATGAAAGATAATAATCCCATTGCGATCTTTTCAAACGCCTTTTTATACCGAATTAACATATTTACCCCTCGTTATGTTTTATGCCTAATCTATTTATTTCCTATTTTAGACAAAAACTAGAAATTTAATTGATATGAATGTTTATTTATCTTACTAAATTTACTTTTATTAATCAACTTTAACCAATCAATTTCCAGCCAGGAACATCCAGTAGATGACTCCCCACACTATGCCGGCTACTAATAAAAACAAAAACAATCCCCTATTGCTGATCTTCATAAATGACTCCTTTGTCTATACTATATTCACCTTTATATATCATTGTTATTGTATAGTAAAATCATTATTTGTTAAAGTATGTTATTCAGTATAAAAAAAAGTAGTCTTTAAGTACGATATACTTAAAGACTACTTTTCCGGCTTATTTAAACATTACATCAAGTGAAATCATATCCTCATACGTCTCTCTTTGCACTGCTAACCTCGCTTCTCCATTCTCGACAAACACGACAGCCGGACGGGGAATACGATTATAGTTATTCGCCATGGAATATCCATATGCACCTGTACAGAACACGGCAAGAATGTCACCAGCTTCCGATTCCGGAAGGGGTAAATCCCAGATCAACATATCTCCTGATTCACAGCACTTTCCAGCGATGGATACAGTTTCTTCCGGGTTTTGATCTGCTTTATTCGCAATCAGGGCTTCATATTTTGCCTTATAGAGAGCGGGTCTGATATTGTCACTCATTCCTCCATCAATCGCTAAGTACTTTCGGATGTTTGGCACTTCTTTTCGTGAGCCCAATTTATAAAGGCTGGTGCCTGCATCACCCACAAGGGAACGACCTGGTTCGATCCAGATTTGCGGCATTTCGAGATTGTACCTTATAACTTCCTGTTTTACTGCAGAAATCATTTCCTTCACATATAGAGCAGGCGGGAGCGGGTCATCATCCTTCGTATAACGGATACCAAATCCACCGCCTAAATTGATTACTTTAGGGTCAAAATCATAGTGTGTTCTCCACTCAGCTACCTTCTCAATAATTTTCTTGGCAGCAAGAATGAAGCCTGTTGTTTCGAATATTTGTGATCCAATATGACAATGCAACCCCAATAATTCAATCCCCTCGTGGCTCATCGCCTTTTTCATAGCTTCCTCGGCTTGACCATTCCCCAAATCGAATCCGAATTTGGAGTCCTCTTGTCCTGTTAAAATATAATCATGAGTATGGGCTTCAACCCCAGGCGTCACTCTTAACAAAACCTTTGTCATTTGTTCAGTTGAGAGTGAAATCTCATTCACAAGTTCCAATTCGTAAAAATTATCAACCACAATACAACCTATTTCGTTTTTAATGGCCATCATCAGTTCTTCCCTCGACTTATTGTTCCCATTAAAATGGATGCGTTCAGGAGGAAATTCTGCCTTTAATGCAGTGTATAACTCCCCTCCTGAAACCACATCCAGTGATAATCCCTCTTCTTTCATTAATTGAAAGACCGCGATACATGAAAATGCCTTACTGGCGTAGGCAACCTCTGCCTTCACTCCAAGGGAATCAAACGTCTCTTTAAATCCTCTTGCCCGTTCTCTGATAAGTGCTATGTCATAAACATAAAGGGGAGTACCATATTGTTCTGCTAACTTTGTGGTACTCACCCCGCCAATAGTAAGTTGACCGTTTTGTATTTCTGCTGATCCATGAAGATGCATGAAACGTCTCATTCCCCTCTTTAATGCTCTACTAATTAAACGTAATTTACCACAGAATGAGAGTTGTTGCAATATTTCTAAGATTTCGCAGGTTGCTTATACTTATTTCTCGGTTGCACAATGCTTGGTCTGATTTTTGCTCCCGGCATAGAGCGGCGAATCAGGATTTGCATGAATGCTTTAGGACTGAATGGCATTAGCGGCCATAGATATGGTGTATTCAACGATTTTATATTTGTAACGAATAAGATATAAAGGGTTGTACCCACCATCAGTCCAGGTATATGGAAGAAGGCAACTGCGATTAGAAGGAACAGTCTGGCCATCTTGTTCGCAGCACTCAGTTCATAACTTGGTGTAGCAAACGTACCAATCGATGCCACGGCTACATACAGAATGACTTCAGGTTGAAAAAGCCCTACATCAATGGCTATTTGTCCTATTAAGACAGCCGCTATCAGACCCATTGCAGTGGATAATGGGGTCGGGGTATGAATGGCTGCCACCCTGAACATTTCAACCCCGAAATCGGCTATGAACAACTGAACAATAACGGGAATATTCGTCTGTTCATTTGGTCCTACGAATTTAATAACCTCAGGCAAGAGGGATGGATCCAACACAAATAGATACCATAGCGGGAGTAAAAATAGCGAGGCTAATATCCCAAGGAATCTAGTCCATCTGACAAAGGTCCCGACAGCCGGTGACTGTCTATATTCCTCCGCATGCTGAAGGTGATGGAAATATGTCGTTGGTGTAATGATGACACTTGGTGAAGTATCGACAAATATAAGAACATGTCCCTCTAATAAGTGAGTGGCTGCGACGTCTGCTCTTTCTGTGTATCGAACAAGAGGATATGGATTATACCCTTGCTTCACAAGGAACTCTTCAACCGTTTTATCCGCCATCGTCAATCCGTCGATCTTAATACTTTTCAATTCTTTCTTGATGACTTCAATTAAGCTCGGATTTGCAACATCATTTATATAGGCAATGGAAATATCAGTTTTAGATCGTTCTCCGATACGAAATATTTCAAACCTCAATCGTGGATCCCGAATTCTTCTTCTTGTTAAAGCGGTATTAACGATAATATTCTCTACATATCCATCCCGGGAACCACGTACTACCTTTTCAGTATCAGGTTCTGAAGGCTGTCGCCCAGGATAGCTGCGTACATCAACAATGATTGCATCTTGGTAGCCTTCGACAAAGACTGCTATTAATCCTGATAGCACTTCATCAACTGCCTCTTCGATCGTTTTTACAGGCTCAACCGATTGATGAACTAGGCGATTATGTACAATTTCATATAATCGGCTCGTTGCACGCTCATGATCATTGATTTCAACAAGTTCCTCCACGATTTGAATAATATAGGAAGCATCAGTCAACCCGTTTATATAGTAGATGTGGACTCCTTTTTTCAAAATCATGAGTTTTCGTACACCTAAATCAAAGCTTTTGTTTAATCCTACATGATTCTTCATGTACTCTTCTATAACACCTAAATCTTTCGATATGGGTGTTTCTTTCGTTTTCTCAGGCATGATATCCGCTCCTTTCCAAGATAATTTCAACAGCCTTTTTCGTAATGGGTGAGCCTTGTGAGTAGTGATCCCTTTTAGCCATTTTGCCAATATCACCAATTCCGACAATGACGGGAACATCCAGCTCATCAAGGCAATAAACCGTATCACCCGTTAACCTTCCCAAATCCATTTCGGGTACACCAAATTTATCTACCCCATATGGAGTTAGTTCACCGAATTTATCAATGCACACATCCACTCTTGTCCATTCAGCCTGCCTGGTTTTACTTGCTACCGCAATGATTCCGAGGACCTCTATGCCAGGGTGGTTCGCAACATGCTTTAGAGCTCTTTCGCCTGCACCTTCTCCAATAAATCCACTATCATCAAACATCACAAAGACGGGGTCATTCTTTGCACTTCTGATTAATTTCACAATCTCTGGCCCTGATAATACAGAAGGATTTCCTTTTGAGCTCGAGATACATCGGCCTCCATACTCTTTGGCAACGCACTCTATTGCCCGCTTCGCATATTCATCTCCGTCTGTAATCAGGATCACTTTTCGTTTGTCATCCATATGAACCCCTGCCTCTTGCTGTTTATTGATGAACCAAGTAGAGCCAATGAAAAAGTGAGCCGGCTATTTTCCCAAACACAATCGCCATAATGAGAATGACGATTTGACCTTCTATCCCAATCCGCTTCGCCAAGATCGGGAAAACATTCAATACCTCTGTTAATGCAGCCGCCAATAGCCCTATGAACACTCCGCTCGCTAAACCGATGGGCATAAGAACGAATGGGGAAAAATGCAACGTATAATTATTTAAGCTGACAAATCCTCCAGCCAGTGCTCCTATAATGACAGCCAGTTCATAGTGATGAATCATTTTCATTGTTTTTGTTAATTGAGTCAACCTTGGGATGATTCCTAATACGGTTAAAAATGCTACAAAACCGGAACCAACGGCCAGTCCACCAGCAAAACCAATAAATACTGTGATCAATACACTAATGGTCATCTAATTTTTTCTGACTTTCTTTATTCTCATGCATGATGACATACTGATCTAAATCCTGCTGGTAATTAAACATTTCAACTTCTAGTGGACTCGGCTCTTCATTAAGTCTCTTTCTGAACACATGGTTGAAAAATAAGATCATCCCAAGACCTAAACCGAATGAATAGGGAACTTGGAACAGTAGAGGATGAGGATCCTCTTCACCTGTCACGAAATGATACAGCCTTTGATGAACTTCCCTCATGCTTACATCTTCATGGAAATTCATAATTGCCAGGGCCGCACCGATGAATAATAGTAACCAAACGCCAATGAAGAGAGGAAGAGAGATTTTCTTTTTCTCATAGATCACTTCAATAATACTTTGTGTGGGTCCTATCGTTTGAATATCAAGATCCGAGAAGTTTTTGCATATGTCCCTTATCACCGTCATCACATCGACCACAATGATATTTTTATCAGATGGAGTCACTTGATGGATCGGGATTTGTCTTAATTCTTCTAAAATATTTTCAGGTGCTATGATTTGAGCAAGCTGACCAAGCTTGACCATACTCTCTTCCCTTACCTGCACTCGATGACGTAAGCGTATATACAGAATACCTTCCATGCAGTTCACTTCCTGAAAACATGATTTTCCCTTCGTACCAATAGTATGGATTAACGGAAATAATTTATGTAATGTCTGGATGTGGCCGATAAGAATGATGGGGGAGTAAATGCGGTGTTATATAGTATTTGAGGGATCTAAGGTATTGAAAATGGCAACAATTTCACAGGAAGAAGAAGGTCGGGTCAGTAAATAAACTGAAAATAACCTTATCGTTTCAAAATGGTTCTTTGAAACGATAAGGTTATTTTGCCTAAGATTCTGTATGCATATGATCTTTCATTGTTTGTAATATTTTCTTCTCGAGCCTCGATACCTGGACCTGGGATATACCAAGTCGATCTGCTACTTCCGATTGGGTTTGGTCTTTGTAATACCTTAAATACACAATCAGCCGTTCCCGATCATCCAATTCCCGGATGGCTTCTTTTAAGGCTATTTTGTCAAACCATTTGTTATCGGTATTGTCGGCAATCTGATCCAATAGAGTAATGGGATCTCCGTCATTTTCATATACGGTTTCATGAATGGAAGATGGAGCCCTGCTCGCTTCCTGAGCCATGATCACTTCTTCTACCGAATACTCGAGATGCTCGGCAAGCTCACTCACCGTAGGAACCCTCCCAAATTTCTTGGAAAGTTCATCCTTGGCTTTACGGATTTTGTTTCCCATTTCCTTCAGGGAACGACTTACCTTTACCGTTCCATCATCCCGGATGAACCGCTGGATTTCCCCGATGATCATCGGAACAGCATAAGTCGAAAACTTGACGTCGTAGCTTAAATCAAACTTATCCACTGATTTCAGCAATCCGATACTGCCTATTTGAAAGAGGTCATCAGGTTCATATCCCCTATTGAGGAACCGTTGGACGACAGACCAAACCAGGCGCATGTTTTTTTGGACAATTAAGTCCCTGGCACTTTGGTCACCGTCCTGACTCTGCTTTATGAGTTCTTTCACCTCATGATCCTTCAAGAAGGTCTGTTCCTTTTCATTTTTAACTTCGACATCCATGGGCACGACTCCTTAATTGCATAGCGCTTTACTATTGGTCAAGTGCTTCTTTAGTCTTACCGTGGTGCCTGTACCTGGGTGTGATGACACTTCTATTTCATCCATGAAATTCTCCATAATGGTAAAGCCCATTCCTGAACGCTCAAGCTCTGGTTTGGATGTGAACAATGGCTGGCGGGCTTCCTCTACGTCTCCAATCCCTATTCCCTCATCACGAATGGTCATATCAATGAAGCCATCCTCTTCCATAATGACAGATATATAAACGGTACCATTGGGTCTGTTTTCATATCCGTGGATGATGGCATTCGTCACAGCTTCAGATACGACTGTCTTGATTTCGGTCAACTCATCCATCGTCGGATCTAACTGCGCAATAAACGAAGCAACGGTTACTCTGGCAAAGGATTCATTTTGGCTTAAAGAACTGAATTGAATGTTCATTTCATTTCTCATGTTATGCGACCCCCAATCTTTGTAATGCGTTTTCTTCAGACGGCTCAAGACGGATAATCTTAAACAACCCTGACATTTCAAATAATCGGTTTACAGAAGGGGAAATCGCACACACAACCATTTCTCCGTGCTTTTGTTTGATCTGCTTGTATCGGCCTAAAATCACACCTAAACCTGAACTATCCATAAAGCTTAATTCCTCTAAATTCAAAATGATATGCTTCACATTTTCACTTTCAATCAGATTCGAAGCTTTTTCCCTGAGCTCATCAGCAGTATGGTGATCCAACTCACCACTTAAACGGACACACAAAACATCTTTTTTGACTTCTAAGTTAATAGCAAGACTCACTATCAGAAAGCCTCCTTCTCTGTCGTATAGTGAGTCATTTCGCTATTCTTTTAGTGAATTCCTTCTCCATGACAAAACTAGAAGGAATTCGTCATAATTAGAGGTTATTTTTATCAGTGATCACGGTTTTACTTCCCAACTTTCGTGAAAAGTCCAAAGGATTTTTTGTATAACTCCCACCAGCTTGCGTCTTTCACATTTTTCTTTGCAACGAGAGTGCTTTCCAACACTTTTTCTCCTTTGTTCATGATGACAAGGGTCCCGACTTTATCTCCTTTTTTGATAGGAGCCTTAAGGTCTTTAGAGAGTGTTATCTTCTTTTCTACTTTATCCAATTTTTCACCTTTTTGTGTTAACAGGGAAATCGGCTCTTCCGTCACTGCATCCACTCTGTTTTGTTTCCCTTTCGATACTTTCACTTGTGCCAGGGAGTCTCCTTTTTTGAATAGAGGTTTGGTTGAATACTGATTGAAGGCATAATCCAGCATTTTACTTACCTCGTTGTTCCGCTCTTTAGGCGTCGGTGCTCCGAACACGACAGCAATGACTCTCATATTATCTTTCTTCGCCGTTGCCGTTAAACAGTATTTCGCTTCATTTGTGAATCCCGTTTTCAGTCCGTCTACTCCGTCATAGAAACGGACCAATTTATTTGTATTCACCAACCAGAACTTTTTATCCGTATCTTCACGCAGGTACGATTCATAACTGCCTGTAAACTTGGTGATTCCTTCATATTTTAGAAGTTCCTTGGCCATCATGGACATATCATGTGCCGAACTATAATGATCTTTGGATGGTAATCCTGTCGGGTTTTTGAAATGAGTGTCTTTCAACCCTAACTCTTGTACCTTTTTGTTCATCTTCTCAACAAAGGCTTCTTCACTTCCTGAAATATGCTCCGCCATGGCTACTGATGCATCATTGGCAGACCCGATCGCAATTCCTTTTAGCATTTCTTCGACAGACATGCTTTCACCTGGCTCCAGGAAAATTTGCGAGCCACCCATCGAAGCGGCATATTCACTTGCACGAACCTGGTCTTCCCACTTTATTTGACCCTTTTCAAGGGCTTCCATGATCAACATCATTGTCATAATCTTGGTCATGGATGCTGGTGCCAGCTTTTCATGGCTATTCTTCTCATATAATACCGTTCCAGTATCCCGCTCAATCAAAACGGCTGATTTCGCTACTTCAGCTAATTCCGATTTCTTCTCCTGGGCAAACCCCATTGAAGGAAACAAAAAAGCTGCTAAAACAAATGTAATCACTATATACGCAAAACGTTTCATCCAACTGTCCTCCAATCAAATCTCGTTTTAAATCAATACTCATAGACCCATTTTTTCCAACTGCATCATTTTTATACAAACATTGGTAAAAAAGTGAGGTTGGCCTATGGATGATAGGTTGTAACATAAAAAGGCCTCTGCCAAAAGAGGAATAATCCTCTTGGCAAAGGCCCGTATTAAAATTAAAGATCAACCCGTGATTTCAGTATGAATCAACGTAGGTGCTGTCACATGTTCAGATGTCACTTTGATGCTTTCATATAATTTTTCTTTTACGTTATCGATATTCTCATCATTGCTGTAAATCGTCACAAGTGAATCTCCCGCTTTGACCGAATCGCCAATTTTCTTGCGAAGTTCAAGACCAACCGCTAAATCGATAACAGAATCCTTGGTTGCACGGCCCGCTCCTAACCACATGGCAGCCGTCCCTACTGCATCGGCCACGATTTCTGATACATAGCCATCTTCTTTCGCTTCAAGCTCAACCTTATATTTCGCCTGTGGAAGTTTTGATGGATCATCCACAACGGATGGATCTCCACCTTGTGATTCCAGGAATACTTTAAAGTTCTCAAGAGCCGATCCATCTTCAATCGCTTTCTGTAATAGCGCTCTCGCTTCTTCCAATGTTGATGCTTTTTCAGCCAGGTATACCATATGACTTCCAAGAGTTAAGCATAATTCTGTTAAGTCTTCCGGACCTTCACCTTTTAACGTATCGATTGCTTCTTTCACTTCAACTGCGTTACCGATCGCGAAGCCAAGTGGCTGACTCATGTCGGAAATGACAGCCATAGTTTTTCTGCCAACGTTGTTTCCGATATTAACCATTGCTTTTGCAAGGTCTTTTGAATCGTCCAAGGTTTTCATGAATGCTCCGGCACCCGTTTTAACGTCAAGTACGATAGCATCCGCACCAGCAGCGATCTTTTTACTCATGATGGAACTTGCGATCAGAGGAATGCTATTGACCGTTGCCGTCACATCACGTAATGAATAAAGCTTTTTATCAGCCGGTGTTAAATTACCACTTTGTCCGATAACGGCTAACTTATTTTTGTTCACTAATCGGATGAATTCATCGTTTTCAATTTCCACATGGAAACCTTCGACGGACTCAAGCTTATCGATGGTTCCTCCTGTGTGACCAAGTCCTCGTCCGCTCATCTTCGCTACAGGTACTCCAACGGAAGCAACCAGTGGTCCGAGAACCAGGGTCGTTGTATCACCAACACCGCCTGTAGAATGCTTGTCTACTTTAATTCCTTCAATGGCAGACAGATCGATTTGATCTCCTGATTCAACCATTGCCATCGTCAGATCTGCTCTTTCTCTATCGCTCATGTCTTTGAAGAAGATGGCCATTGTCAGGGCACTTACCTGATAATCAGGGATGCTTCCATCTGTATATCCTTCAACGATATATTTAATTTCTTCTGTAGAGAGTTCTTTACCTTCACGCTTCTTCTCTATTAAGTCAACCATTCTCATTGTATTCACCCGCTCCTCTAGTATTGTCAAAGGGAAGTACCTTTAGTTTCTAACAACTCTTAGATTGATTTCACGATCTCTTTTACATATGCCAGGAAGTTTGCACGAACCAGTTCAGTTGTCTCCATCACTTCATCATGGGAAAGAGGTTGATCAAGGATACCTGCTGCCATATTTGAAATGCAAGAAATTCCGAGAACTTTGATTCCGCCGTGACGAGCGACAATCACTTCAGGTACAGTCGACATTCCAACCGCGTCTCCACCAAGCGTACGAGCAAGGCGGACTTCAGCAGGCGTTTCGTATGTAGGGCCAGTATTACCCACATACACACCTTCCTGCACTTCAATAGAGAGCTTCTTTGCGATTTCTTTCGCTTTTTGACGCAGTTCTTTACAATAGGCTTCTGACATATCCGGGAATCTTGGTCCTAAGCGGGAATCATTAGCCCCAATCAGTGGATTGCCACCCATATTATTAATATGATCTGTGATCAGCATCAAGTCCCCGGCCTTAAAGCTTTCATTCACTCCACCGGCTGCATTTGTCACGATTAAGACTTCGACGCCTAGTTCTTTCATAACTCGGACGGGAAATGTGACTTTATCGAATCCGTACCCCTCGTAGTAATGAAAGCGCCCTTGCATGGCTACGACTTCCTGACCCGCCAATTGACCGAACACAAGCTGCCCTGCGTGTCCTGCCACTGTCGAAACAGGAAAGTCAGGGATTTCTTTATAAGGTATTTTCACTGAATTTTGGATTTCATCAGCTAACACACCCAACCCTGATCCAAGGATGAGTCCGATTTTCGGTTGGCCTGTGTATTGGTTTTTTAAATGGTTTGCTGCATTTTGGATGTTTTCGTAATTCATTTTCATTACTCCTTTATTATCATTCAACGTAAAGAGGAGGAAACGGGCCGATGTTCCTGCACCTTCATCCCTCTCCCTTTCAATATTTATCCCAGGAATATCTATTTCAATTCTGATAAGAAACTTCGACCAAACTTCGGCATGGTCACATTAAAGTTGTCTGCCACGGTAGCGCCGATATCTGCAAATGTTTCAGAGATAGGCAGCTCTTTCCCTCCGTCAAAGCGTTTTGAATATACAAGAAGTGGGACATATTCTCTTGTATGGTCTGTTCCTGGTGCGGTCGGATCGTTCCCGTGATCGGCTGTAATGATAAGAAGATCATCTTCCGTCATTTTCTCGAACACTTCAGGAAGACGTGCATCAAATTCTTCTAACGCCTTTCCATATCCTTCTGGATCGCGACGATGCCCGTATAAAGCATCGAAATCTACTAGATTCAGGAAGCTTAAGCCTGTGAAGTCTTGGTCGAATGATTGAATGAGTCCGTCCATTCCGTGCATATTATGTTTCGTACGAATCGATTCGGTCACTCCTTCGCCATTAAAAATATCGGAAATTTTACCAATGGCGATCACGTCAAACCCGGAATCCTTCAGTTCATTCATTACGGTACGGTTAAAAGGTTTTAACGCGTAGTCGTGACGGTTGGATGTACGTTCGAACTCGCCTGGTTTACCGACGAATGGACGGGCGATCACACGACCTACAAGGTATTCCTCTTCTTTCGTGATCTCACGGGCGATTTCGCAAATTTTATACTGTTCTTCGATTGGAATAATCTCTTCATGAGCAGCAATTTGAAGGACAGGATCAGCTGAAGTGTAGACAATGAGAGCTCCTGTTTCCATATGCTCTTTTCCTAATTCTTCAATAATCTCAGTTCCACTTGCAGGCTTATTTCCAATGATCGTTCTGCCTGTCTCTGCTTCAAGTTTTTGAATCAATTTTTCCGGGAACCCGTCTGGATACGTTTTGAACGGTTTATCAATATTCAAACCCATTATCTCCCAGTGCCCAGTCATCGTGTCTTTTCCAACAGAAGCTTCCTGCATTTTCGTGAAGTATGCTAACGGCTTGTCAGCTTTTTCAATTCCTTTCACTTCTTTTATATTGGAAAGTCCAAGTTTTCCGATATTGGGCATGTTCAGCCCATTCATATGTTCAGCGATATGTCCAATCGTATCCGTTCCTTTATCATTGAATAATTCAGCATCAGGCGCTTCACCAATTCCCACTGAATCCATGACGATTAAATGAACTCTTTTGTATGTATAGTTACTCATTCAAGTAAACCTCCTATATGTTGTTCCTTATTTAAAAAAGCGTTTACATTTTTAATCTATAATCGTATCTTACCCTTATCTGCATTATAGCAATCGACAGGATTTAACGTCAGAAGTCTGACATCTATATTCTACTTTTCCCTATCCAAAAAAACAAGAGAGATCCCTTAAAGAATTCTATTTTCTTTAAGACACCTCTCTTCATCTTTTAAGCTCGAGGATGGAATTGTGAGTATACATCCTTTAAGCGTGTTTTCGTTACATGTGTATAGATTTGTGTGGTGGAAATGTCTGCATGACCGAGCATCTCTTGTACTGCCCTTAGGTCTGCCCCATTCTCCAATAAATGGGTTGCGAATGAGTGCCTGAGTGTATGAGGAGTCAGATCCTTTTCAATATTGGCTTTTTTCGCAAGAGCCTTTAAGTTCTTCCAGAAACCTTGTCTTGTCAAACCTTTTCCATGATGATTTAAAAATAGATGATCGTCCCGGTGCTTCTTGCTTCTCAATTTCAACCGGGAATCTTGAAGGTAATTCTCAAGAACATTCATTGCTGTCTGTCCGATGGGGATAATACGCTCTTTGTTCCCTTTCCCGATGCATCGTACAAAACCCATGGTCAAATGGACGTCATCTAATTTAAGTTGAATGAGCTCACTTACCCTGATTCCAGTCGCATAGAGGATTTCAAGCATCGCTTTGTCTCTCATGCCAAGGGGGGTAGATTCCTCAGGGGCTTCAAGTAAAGCCTCCACTTCAGCGATGCTCAATATCTTCGGAAGGGTACGCTCTGTTTTCGGAGTCTCAATATGGACAGTCGGATCTTGTTCCGTCGTCTTCTCCCTTAATAAAAATTGATGAAAAGATCTGATTGATGCCACATGGCGGGCAACTGTCTTAGAGGATTTCCCCTGGTTTTTTAAGTATCCGAGAAATTGGACAATATTCATTCTCGAAACGGCGTTCAGTTCCGATACTTCCTCAACCTTTGTTAAGTATAGTGCATAATTCTTTAAGTCACGCTGATACGACTCGATCGTATTCTTTGCCAGTCCTTTTTCTACTATTAAAAAATGCATGAAATCTTGAATATGGTCCTCCACACTGCATTACTCCCCGTTCATATAAAAAAATAATAACCGATCATACCAATGGCTTTCTTCATCGGTCACAGAAGAATATACCTTTACTGCCGCTCCCTCTGGTTCATCATATCTGTGATAACCTTCATATTCCTCACTGATCCACATGATACCATAGTAAAACAAAATCGTTGATCCAGTAAATAAAATAAACACTTTAATGGTTTGCCACACCATTTGAAATCCTTTTATCATTATGTCGTCCTCCATATTCATCGGTACTAACGCCTATTAATACAAGCTATGACGTTTTTAAACTGTTTTATACCTTATGGAGTTATAAACTGTGAAAATTTCTATTCAAATATGAAAAAAGCCTTAAAGAGTATGTATGGGATGTTTCAAGAGTGAAACAACGACAGGAGTCTTTAAGGCTTTCAGGCATCATATTATTCTTCTGGGTCCTCTTCTTTATCCTGGCATCTCGAACAAATGCCATGAAAGGTAAGGCGGTGATCTTTTATTTTAAACTTCCAATCTCGTTCAACAATCGTTTCCACGTCTTCTAAGAGATCTTCTTGAATTTCATCGACCGCTCCACATTCAATGCATACTAAATGATGATGAAAGTGGGCTGCCCCTTCTTGTCTGAGATCATAACGGGACACACCATCGCCAAAATTGATTTTATCTACAATTTTCAATTCAGATAGCAATTCCAACGTACGATATACGGTTGCCAGTCCGATTTCCGGAGATTTTTCCTTAACGAGGAGGTATACATCTTCGGCGCTTAGGTGATCTTCTTCATGTTCTAATAACACGCGTACCGTTGCTTCGCGCTGTGGCGTAAGCTTGTAGCTGGCAGAATGAAGTTGTTTTTTTATTCGTTCAATACGGCTTTCCATGGTCCTCTCCTCCCTCGTCAATGTCTTTACTATTATATCAAAAAGGGAGGAATAAGCAAAATAAAATTATTATAATTAAACAAATAAAACCATTCTTATATAAGAATGGTTTTATTTTATTTTCGAAATAACCGCTTCCATTAAATTGGGGGAAAGATAAGCCTCTATACTGGCTGCAATCGTGACAATCCCGATTGCTACCACCAAGAAAATCACGTATCTGGATAAGAACGGAATCATTTGAAACTGCATCGATGAAGTCTGCCTCATGAATATCTTTCGAATCAACGTAAGGGAGAAATTGGCGCTGATCGCTCCGATGAAAATAAACGCCGGAATAATAATGATATTTTGCGGTAAGACGCTGACAAAGGATAATAAAAACCCGCTCCACCCCATTTGATTCACCAGGAATCCAACCGAAAACCCCACTACTACACCCTTCATAAATAATAGAACGAAGATGAGGGGGAGTCCGATAATCGAGATGCCCAGTAACCACATCAGCCCAAGGTACTTTACATTATGAAGGAAACTCTGACGGAACAATTCTTCCGCTGACGTCATGCTCCCATCTTCCATTTCGGTGAAGAACTTACTTAAATAGAAATACAGGTCTTCCTTTTGGGCAAAAGACAATGAATTGACCACGATTGCTCCAAAAATGATCCCCATTAAAAACAACGTAATGATAAATAAATAGATTGAGGAATGTGCTTGTACATGTTGAACGAGTGGATTTGAATTTGATATTTTTTTGCGCATCACAGTGCTCCTCCTAGATATCGATTACTAAACTATATGTAGGGAGGGACACGTTTATTCTCCTCTCTTCTATTCTATTGAACTTCCATGGAGATAAACGTATAATCATAGAAACCTTATTGTGGAAGTGGAGGAATACATGATGAAAAATCCAAGTCTAATCGAGTTTCCTGATCGGATCGAAACTCCCCGCCTTTACATCAGACCGTGCATGCCCGGTGACGGATCCGACGTGTTTCGTGCCATCTCCGAATCAAGGAATGAATTCAAACCGTGGCTCCCCTTCGCCCGTAAAGAACAAACCCTTGAAAACGTGGAAGCCGGGATCCGGCATTCCTATGGGGAATTCATCAAAAAAACCGACATACGACTACATATATACTTGAAAGAGTCAAATGAATTTGTTGGATCGACTGGACTTCACCGCATCGATTGGGACGTACCCAAAGTGGAAATCGGATATTGGCTATACACGAAGCACACAAAAAAAGGCTATATGGCTGAAGCCGTGAAGGCGTTAACCCATTTCGCCCTGCACGACCTTTCCTGTAAGCGGGTGGAGATTCGTTGCGATGAGAGAAATACCGGTTCACGGAGGGTACCTGAAACACTGGGCTTCATGCTTGAAGGAATCATAAGGCATGATCGTATAGATGAGAGCGGGACAGAGACACGTAATACGTGTGTTTATTCTCTGATTCCCAGTGACCTCGATTAAGATTGGATCACTGCATGAAAACAGGACAGCCTATTCAGGCTGTCCTGTTTTCTCTTATTTTACAAACTTCTGAAGTTGCAGATATTGAACAGCATAAGCCGTTTTTGCATCGTAAATGCGCTGTTCCTTTATTAGCTGCGCCGCTTCCTCGACTGTCACTTCAATCAACTCCACAAATTCATCTTCATCAGTTTCTTTCGATTCCTGAATCGGATAAAGATCGTGGGCGATATACAAGTGAACGAGCTCATCCGCAAATCCGGGAGACGTGTAAAACGATATAAGATGCTCCAGGTTGTCACAGCCGTAGCCCGTTTCTTCTTCCAATTCACGAAGGGCGGTTTTATCCGGTTCTTCCCCCGGCTCAAGTTTTCCTGCAGGAATTTCGATGATGGATTTCTCCAGTGCTTTGCGATATTGCTCTACCATGACAAGTTTCCCCTCTGGTGTTAATGCAATAACGGCAACAGCCCCTGGATGCTTAATCAGTTCTCTCTTGGAAGTCTTTCCATTGGGTAGCTCTACTTCATCCACTTTGAGATCAATGATCTTCCCTTGATAGATCGTTTCCGTTGTGATCGTCTTTTCTTCAAATTTTTTCATCGTTCAACTCTCCTTGTTCTGTCATTGACCTTGTCCTCATACATTTTACCATATCCCATTCGAGGAACGAGGTGAAAGCCCCTTGAAGGTAATTGCTGAAAAAAACCGGATCATCCTGGTAGGGAAGGCATGGGAAATCAGGGCGAAACTAAAGCAATATAATCAGACTTACGCCACGGTGAAGGAATGGATTGAAGCCAATCGTTGAAACCAGCCGTTTCTTTTGTTTATTCATCCCGACTTTCGTTAATATAATAGAGAGTGCTAATGTCGAAAGGACGGATACAATGGAAAAAAGACAAATAGGAAACTCGGATTTATTTGTATCAAAAATGGGACTCGGTTGTATGTCACTTGGAACCGAAGAGAAAGCTGCCAAGGAAATTGTGCAACATGCTTTAAAAAATGGGATCAATTATCTTGATACTGCTGATTTATATGACTTTGGTCAAAATGAAGAGATTGTGGGGAAAGCCATCCGTGAGGTCCGGGATGACGTTATTCTTGCCACAAAGGTAGGAAATCGCTGGGATGACGTGGAAGATGGCTGGCGCTGGGACCCTTCCAAATCCTATATCAAGTCTGCGGTTAAGAAAAGCTTATCCCGCATGAAAGTAGACTATATCGACCTTTATCAGCTTCATGGCGGGACGATTGAAGATCATTTTGAAGAAACGATCGAGGCTTTTGAAGAATTAAAGAGTGAAGGTTTGATTCGCCATTATGGAATCTCCTCCATTCGGCCGAATGTCATTAAGCGATTCCTGATGAGTTCTTCCATTGAAAGCGTGATGATGCAATACAGCTTACTGGATCGCCGTCCAGAAGAATGGATGGACCTGCTGGATGAGAACAAAGTGGGCGTCATTGCCCGGGGGCCTTTGGCAAAAGGACTACTATCGGAAAAGATGCTTTCCAAAGCTTCTGCCAAAATGAAAGAAAACGGGTATCTCGACTATTCTTATCAAGAGCTTCAAGAGACGATAGAGTCCATTCATGGAAAAATGGGAGACACCCGTTCAATGAACGAACTTGCCCTTCAATATGATCTCGCCCATGATTCGGTCGCTGCCGTGATTCCCGGGGCAAGTTCTATCCAACAGCTTCAGGAGAATATCGATGCTGTGAATGCATCACCATTATCTCCTGAGGAGGTAGACATTCTTAAACAGCTGACAAAGTTATCCCGTTATGGGCAGCACAGGGAATAATGTTCAAAAAATCAGCAGGTCAGGGTTATTCATTCCCTGCCTGCTAATTTTTTTTGTCCGCTTGATGAGGCACTACTTCCACATCTCTCATCAATCCTTGTAATTCTTCCAATTCATATTGCTTTCATTCAGTAGCTCTTCAAAACTCTTATTCTTTTCCCGCTGCTTTTTCTCCTCTATTTTACGAAGACGCTCTTCTTCTTTTTTCACAGACTCTACTTTTTCAAGTTCTTCCTTCTTTTGCTTTAATTGTTCGAAGAGATCCTGGTTGATTGAGTTCTTTAATGTCAATTCTGCTTCCTGTTTCTTTTTCTTGGACATGTGGTGATTCCCCCTATCTGTCATAGTTATAAATCTTTTTTTGAATATAGTCAAAGTTGAGGGTTTGGGATTTACTCCACTAAAAATAAAAAGCCGGCCAAAAGGAGTGTCCATCCCTTTTAACCAGCTCTCAACATTAATAGGCTTCCAGTTTCACGTCTTCATCAACGATCAACGTCGCATCCGTGGATGATTGGATGTCTTCCACAGAGAAACCTTCCGCTACTTCACGAAGCAGTAAGCCTTCATCCGTGACATCCATCACAGCGCGATCCGTGATGATCCGGTGCACAACGCCTTTTCCTGTCAGGGGCAAGGTGCATTCTTTCAGGATCTTGCTTTCACCTGCTTTATTGACATGCTCCATGATGACGATGATGCGCTGGGCTCCGTGAACGAGGTCCATCGCTCCGCCCATACCTTTAATCATTTTCCCAGGGATCATCCAGTTGGCTAGGTCACCGTTTTCGGCTACCTCCATTCCACCCAGGATAGCGATATTGATATGTCCTCCGCGAATCATCCCGAATGACTCCGAACTATCAAAGTAAGAGGAGCCTGGAATGGCTGTAACGGTTTCTTTCCCTGCGTTGATGAGGTCTGCATCTACTTCTTCTTCGGCTGGATATGGTCCGATTCCGAGTAATCCATTTTCAGATTGAAGTACAACCTGTTTGTTTTCTGTGATATAGTTGGCTACCAGTGTAGGCATCCCGATTCCTAAGTTGACATAGAAACCATCTTCAATTTCCTTTTCCGCTCTTCTTGCTATTCTTTCACGCATTTTGGCACGATCCATCCCGTTCCACTCTCCCTTCTATGCTTGTTTTACTGTTCTTCTTTCAATGCGCTTTTCTTGCTCAGCTTGAATCAGTCGCTGCACGTATATGCTTGGTGTATGAACTTCATTCGGATTGATGTCCCCGATTTCAACAAGCTCTTCTACTTCGGCAATCGTCACTTTTCCTGCAGCCGCGATCATCGGGTTAAAGTTTTGAGCCGTTTTGTTGTAGATCAGATTCCCCATCTTATCGGCCTTCCAAGCTCTAACAAGGGAGAAATCTGCAGTGTAGGCTTCTTCCAGCAAATATTCTTTTCCATTAAACGTGCGTGTTTCTTTCCCTTCGGCTACCGGTGTCCCGACTCCCGCCGGCGTGTAGAATGCAGGAATCCCTGCTCCCCCGGCGCGGATCTTCTCAGCAAGCGTTCCTTGAGGAACCAATTCCACTTCCAGCTCACCAGATAGGACCTGTCTTTCAAATTCTTTGTTTTCCCCGACATAGGAGCCTATCATTTTATCAATCTGCTTATTTTTCAATAATAAACCTAAGCCCCAGTCGTCTACACCACAATTATTTGAAATGACGGTCAGGTTTTTCACACCTTTTTCTACAAGGGCAAGAATGAGTTTTTCAGGGATCCCGCACAGACCGAATCCTCCAACCATTAAAGTGGCTCCATCGTGGATGTCTGCCACCGCTTCGTCATATGAAGTGTACACTTGTTTCATTGTATTCCCTCCTCGAATCTAGTTTTCGCGGTCTTTACTTATTTGTGAAGTTCAACGACAGTTGCAACGCCCTGTCCCCCACCGATGCAAAGGGTAGCGAGACCGTTCTGGACGCCTCTCTTCTTCATTTCATGAATCAGCGTCACAAGAATGCGCGTTCCACTTGCTCCAATCGGATGGCCCAGCGCGATGGCTCCCCCATTCACATTGAGGGCATCCCTTTTGAATTGAAGTTCTTTATCCACCGCTAATGATTGGGCGGCAAATGCTTCATTTGCTTCAATTAATTCCATATCCTCAATCGTCAGCTTTGTTTTTTCCAATACCTTTTTAACCGCAGCAACAGGACCGATCCCCATAACGCTTGGATCGACTCCGGCATTGGCGTTCCCTTTGATCGTCACCAGTGGCGTAATGCCCAGTTCATCGGCTTTCTTCTTCGACATGACGACGACGGCAGCAGCCCCATCATTGATGCCGGATGCATTTCCTGCTGTTACACTGCCATCTTTTTTGAATGCAGCCCGAAGACCGGAAAGCTTCTCGGCAGTCGACCCTTTACGGGGGAATTCATCCTGCTTGAATACCACAGGGTCTCCTTTTCGCTGAGGGATATGTACCGGGACGATTTCATCATCAAATCGGCCGGATTCAATGGCAGCAGCGGCCTTTTGCTGGCTCCAGGCCGCAAATTCGTCCTGTTCTTCCCTTGTAAGAGAATAGCGGTCACATAGATTTTCTGCCGTCACACCCATATGATAATCATTAAAGGCACACCATAAGCCGTCGGAAATCATGCTGTCGACCACCTTCTGGTCACCCATTTTGTATCCTTCTCTTGCTCCTTTTAGTAAATATGGAGCCTGACTCATATTTTCCATTCCACCTGCAACGATGATATCTGCATCCCCGGAAAGGATGGCCTGCGTTGCCAGGTGGACCGTTTTCAATCCTGATCCACACACTTTATTGATGGTCAAGGCCGGTACATGCTCAGGCAGTCCCGCTTTGATGGATGCTTGACGGGCCGGATTTTGACCTAATCCTGCCTGCAACACATTCCCCATGATCACTTCGTCTACATCGGCTCCATTTAAACCAGCCTTCTCTAAAGCCTCTTTAATCACAACCGCTCCAAGTTCCGAAGCTGAAATGCCTTTTAATGATCCGTTAAAACTTCCGATGGCTGTGCGTACTGCACTGACAATGACGACTTCATTCGACATCTTTCTTCCTCCCTTTCTCTTCTGACTGATCGATTTGCACGTATTTACCTTTAAAAACAGTTCCACTTTAACTCATTCTATGTAAGCGGTTAAATTCCTCTAAATTTGTCAAAAAATTTTTATATTGATTTATATGTCGAAATTTTCTTAAAATGAAGAGGGAGGAGTGAAATGATGCATTTACCTAAAAAAGCAACGATTATTGAAGTTGGTCCGAGAGACGGGTTGCAAAATGAAAAGAATTTTGTCCCGACGGACGTGAAAAAAGAATTTATCCTTCGCTTGAAACAAGCGGGAATCAAGGAAATGGAGCTGACTTCGTTTGTTTCTCCAAAATGGGTTCCGCAAATGCAGGATGCCAGTGAGATTGTCGACTCCTGCATGACAATCGATTCCCGGGATATTGTCCTTGCTCCTAATCAAAGAGGGATTGAACGGGTCTATGAAACAGGCTGCAGGTCCGTGGCAGTATTCGTAGGCGTAAGTAACACCTTTAATCAGAAAAATATCAACAAGACAACGAATGAAGCCCTTGAGGGCCTGGCTCCTCTTATTTCTGAGCTGAAAGAACGGGGCTACTTCGTAAGAGCCTGTATCTCTACCGCTTTCTACTGTCCATATGAAGGAAAAATCTTACCGGAGGACACCCTTTCTCTATGTAAGAAATTTGTTTCTTTAGGTGTGGACGAATTAAGTGTCGCTGATACGATTGGTCAGGCTAATCCTATAGAAGCCCATGATCTGTTTGCTTTGCTGAAACAGGAATTACCCCACACATTACTGACAGCGCATTTCCATGACACACGGAAGATGGCACTCGCTAATATCCTAGCGTCGCTGCAAGCGGGGATCGACCGCTTCGACACTTCCGCCGGGGGACTCGGGGGCTGTCCTTTTGCTCCTGGTGCAACAGGGAATGTAGCGACTGAGGATGTAGTGTACATGTTGGAAGAAATGGGGATTTCCACAGGTGTGGATCCCGAGAAGCTTGCAGTGGCCATTGAGCTTGTGAAGCCCCACGTCAGCCGCCCGATTGAAAGCGGTTACTACCGCCTGTATGAATTGAATCAATCGTGAATACGTCCCCTCTTCTTAGAGCATTCTATACCAGATAACCCTTAAGGAGATGAGTCACATGAGCCAAAAACGCGATAAAGGATTCAGTCAAAAAGGAAAACCCAATGCAGATACAGTTTCACATACCATAGCGAAAGAAGAACTGGATAAAGCCATTCATCCTACTAAAGGACAAAATGCTAAATCGTAAGTTCCATGCCTGAAAAGGTGTCTCTCCCAGAGGCACCTTTTTTATTTCCCCTTCAAAATTCCTCTTTTTTCCTTCATTTGCTACAATATGAGTAAATGATTTTCCCAGAGGTGATGACGATGAGAAAAAAACTGGCGATCCTGGGCGGAACCCTTTCCTCTATCGGTCTGCTTGGCGTTTATATTACCAATCGATTTATGTATTTACCGAAAAAAGGGGATGACTTCATCCGGGCACGTGAAGCGGAATCTACCCGGCTGATTGAAGAGGAATATGACTCCCTTCCTAAAGAAGAGGTGCTGATCCCTTCCCGATACGGTTATGACATTAAAGCGGTATTCGTGAAGCCCCACCCCCATAATAAATTCATGATCTTTTCCCATGGTGTGACGGAAAATAAATGGAACTCGATCAAATATATGAATCTCTTCCTCAAACAGGGATTCAATGCCGTGATTTATGACCACAGGCGTCATGGGGAATCCGGCGGGAAGACGACAAGCTACGGATATTTTGAAAAATATGATCTAAAGGCCGTGGTGGATGAGCTGATCCGTCGTGAAGGGGAGGATGTCTTCTTCGGAATCCACGGGGAGTCCATGGGTGCAGCCACCCTGCTCCTTTATGCCGGCAGCGTGGAAGACCGGGCGGATTTTTACATTGCCGACTGTCCTTTCTCCGACTTTGGTGAACAGCTCTCTTACCGCATGAGTGTAGAAGTGAAGATGCCGGCAAGATTCCTTCTTCCCCTCGTCAATCGGACGCTAAAGCTCCGGCAAGGGTATACTTTAAAGGATTTATCACCTATTTCGGTTGTCCAAAACATCCAAAAGCCCGTGTTATTCATTCACAGCAAAAATGATGACTTTATCCTGCCTCAAATGACAAAGGAGCTGTTCGAAAAAAAGCAGGGCCCAAAGGAGCTTTTCCTCGATTTCCACGGGACCCACGCCCAATCGTATAATGACAATCCTGAACAATACGAAGAGCTGATCCAACGGTTTCTAAAACAATTTGTGCTAAACGAAAAGGATGTTGTCTCTTGATTCCTGCTGATTTCAAATCAAAAATGCAAACCATGTATGGCGAGTCAGGTGCAGGGTGGATTTCGAACGTGGAAGAGCTGCTGCTGTCCTTAAAGAATCGGTTCCACCTAACCTACGGTGAGCCTTATTCATTGAGCTATAACTTTGTGGTACCGGTCCAGATCGGGAATGAACGGGATGCCGTTCTGAAGGTCGGATATCCGAACAACGACTTTTCCAATGAGTTTCATGCGCTTCGGGATTTCCAAGGGAAGGGCATGGTGGAGGTCATAGATTTTCATAAGGAAGAGGGATGGATCCTGTTAGATCGCCTCACACCGGGTACTTCCCTTCACTCCGTTGAGAATGAAGAAGAGGTCCTGAATGTGTTCTCCCTTGTTGCTGATCGTTTATGGCATAAACCCGTTACCCAACACGCATACCCTACCGTTCAATCCTGGTCAAAAGGAATTGGACGGCTGCGGGAAAGATTCAAGGGAGGAAGCGGGCCCATCCCTGAAGAACTCGTCTTAAAAGCTGAAGACCTTTTTCCTGAGTTGCTCGGTACTTCCACAGACCTCTTTCTCTTGCATGGTGATCTCCATCATGGGAATATACTGTACTCGGAGTCTTCAGGCTGGACGGCCATTGACCCAAAAGGAATCATCGGCGAGCGGGAATATGACTGCATTCAGTTTATGTTGAATGAATGGAAGAAATGGGAGGTGCCGTTGGAGCTGCTCCGATACAGGACCCGGACTATCGCTTCCCTTCTTTCCCTCTCTTATGGACGTTTGATCCGATACGGGTTCTGTCATTCGATTCTATCTGCATGCTGGTCTGTAGAGGATGGATGGGATGGATGGGATGGATGGGATGGATGGAAAACCGGGGTTTCTTTGGCCATGATGTTTGACGAGTTGATGAGGGAAAATGAGCTGACCCTTTGATCTAACTAAGAGTCAGCTTCGTTTCTTTTCATTCCCCTGGAAACATCAAAAAGTTCATTCTCCCATTTATGATCTGCCCGGGGCTTTTTAATTGGAATGTATTGCTTTGTGAAGAAAAGTCAATCTTCAGTTCTTCATCAAGAAAGACCATCTTTGACTTTTCTACAAGGATCGGTAAGGTGTTGGTTTCTATTTTTATATCTTCACCTTCAACTGGGTGGTGGATAAACCATAAGGTAGGAATGCCGCTCACCACACAGCCGCAGCCTTCTGTATCGTATTTTAATTTCAGGTGACCCTTTTGCGTCCCGATTTTATCTTGAATCTTTCGGGTTGCTTCGTTCGTTAGTTGGATTTTCATTCGACGACCTCCTCTGTCCCTTATCCTATCATATTTCATTAGATTCCTTTAGAATATTGCTTTTTTACTCTTTTCACCTTACTATCGATAGTGGGGATTCTTTTGTATTTCTAGAAAGGGTGGGTTTTCATGACAAAAGCTCAAATTAAAGTGAATGATAACGGTTCTTTTCGCGTAAGCGGCGATGTGGAACTGATTGATGCCGACGGAAATGTATTTCCAACGAAACAAGTGTTTACTCTTTGCCGCTGCGGTTTATCAACCAACATGCCGTTTTGCGACGCTTCTCACAAAGGGAAATTTGAATCATGTGTGCGTGCCGAAAAGGTATTGGACGAAGAATGAATGCTATGAAAAGAGAGACTTCACCCGAAGTCTCTCTTTTCATTGGAACATCAATCAAAAAAGCGAATGTCCACGACGCTTGCAAGCGGAATATAGTGTACGTCTTCGAACCTGTCTACGACGTGGAGCTTCCCATCCAGCGGGTCGGCATGATGAACGGTTCCAATCGATAATTGATGACGATGCTTCGCGTAGTGGGTAATCGATACCATTCTACCAAACTCCATCGCCTCTGCCACGACTTCATTCATCCTGTCCAGCTCCTGCTCGTCAAGTTCGATCCTCTTTTCGTACGTATCTTCCTTTGCCCAATCCCTTAAGAGTTTCACATGCTCGGGCAGCATCATGGATGTCCATTTGATTCTTCCTCGATCGCGGATCAATACTCTCACCTCTCTATTCCTTACGATTTATGTCCGCCCACCAGACGGGCACGATGCCTTGCTGTCCCGGCTTCCGTATAGGAAACCGCACGGAGCAGGGCGCCTGACCCGTATTTGTTCCGGATGCGATCCACTACATACCCAAGTTCCCGCCTTTCCCAGCGGTCCGGTTCGAAAAGCGAAACCTGCAGCGCCCCGTCCTCTACGATATTCGAAAGGGCGATGTTGATTTTCCGTACGGTTTTTCCATTGTAATTTTCTTCGAATAATTCCAGGCAGACCCGGTACAGATCCATGGTGATGTTGGTCGGTTCCTCTATTGTCCGTGACCGGTGGAACCCCCCGCCGAATTCTTCGTGGCTGTACCCAATCCCAAAGCTGACGGTCCTGCCTGCCTTGCGGTGGGTCCGGGCGCGTCTTGCGACTTCTTCGCACATTTCTAAAATGACGCGTTTGATTTCTTTTTTCTCCTTATAGTCCCGCAGCAGAATCTGCCCCTTGCCGAAGCTGACCTGCCCATCCATGATCGGGGCCCCGATTTCAGATAGATCCACCCCCCATGCATGGTAATAAAGCTGATTGCCCATCACACCGAACTTCGCCTCAAGCTTTTCCAGGTCATACTTCGCCAATTGGCCGATAGAGAAAATGCCCATGCGATTGAGGGTCTTCTCAAGACGTCCGCCTATCCCCCACATTTCACGGAGCGGTGACAGTGGCCACAGCTTTTCAGGGACGTCTTCATATGTCCACTCGGCAACCCCCTTTTTTCTTTGCTTCAAGATCCAGGCACAGCTTGGACAAGAGCATATTGGGTCCGATTCCTATGGCGCATGGAAGCTGAAATTCCCTTTCCATATCATCTTTGATTTTGCGGGCGATGGTGGTCGCGTCTCCCCAGAGACTCGTCGCTCCATCAATCTTGATGAAGCTTTCATCCACGCTGTACGTATGGATGGCATCCTTCGGCACATAACGATGAAACAGGCGGGTCAGCTCCGTGGAAATCCGGACATACGTCGCCATTTTCGGCTCTACAAGCCGGATGCGCGGGTCGTTTGGAATTTCAAACATCCGCGACCCCGTTTTGATCCCAAAGTCCTTCTTCATCCTGGGCGAGGCCGCCAGCACAATACTTCCCTGCCGACTTTTATCCCCGACTACAGCCAAGTGGCATTCAAGGGGATCCAGCCCCTCCATGACAGCCGAACAGCTAGCATAAAAGCTCTTCATATCGATGCACAAAATCTTGTGGTGTGGCAGCACACTGTAATCGACAGTCATATCTTCGTCCTCCATTTTACCTAAGTAGAACAAACGTTCTTATATAGTATATCTATGATTTTAACCGAATATACGTTCCCTTTCAACTTAAATTAATGGAAACCGAGAGAATAAAAAGAAAAGCGGAGGCGGCTTTGGGAGGCCCGACAAGCCCTAAAAGTGAAACACGAGTCAGATTATGTCGATATTTTTGTCGTAAAATACATAGTCATTTTTTCCTATAATTGCTAAAATTCAAATGAACACATTATCAGGACTAGGGAGGCGTAACATGGCGAAAGTGATTGTGATGTATGAGAAACCGAAGGATCAGGAAGCGTTCGAGGAATATTACTTCAACACCCATATGCCGATCGCAGGAAAGGTACCTCTTGTGAAAAATGCGAATGTACAGCGGGTATTATCCAATCAAAATACGGATTTGTCGCTCTATTTAGTAACGGAGATCGAGTTTGAAAACAAAGGAGATATGAAAGAGGCGTTCAAGTCAGAAGAGTGGAAAGCAGTCGGAGATGACGTTCCCAACTTCATGAAATACTTAGAAAAACCACCAATCATCACCATAGTGGATTAAAAATACTTACACTCAAAATACAATGGAAAAAGCCAAAATCACTTGGTGGTTTTGGCCTTTTCCTATTTATGCATCAGCCTTTCCCGGCTTGGAATCCCGGATATTTCGTCATGCCCCCATCGGCAATGAGTGTCGTTCCGGTGACGTAGCTTGCCTGATCAGAGGCGAGAAAAGCCGCGCAGGAAGCAACCTGTTCGGGTTCCCCGATATACCCCATGGGAATGAGCTTTTCCACTCCCTTTTTCTTTTCGGGATCGGAAAATTTCTCGGCATTGATGGGTGTATCAATGGCACCGGGAGCGATATTGTTTACCCGGATTCCATCCGGTGCGAATTCTAATGCAAGACTTTCCATTAATAATTTCACCCCACCCTTACTGGCTGCATAGTGAGCAAAGTGGGGCCAAGGGATGATTTCATGCACGGAAGAAACATTGATGATCGATCCCTTGATTTTGTGCTGGAGCATGTATTTCGCCGCTTCACGGCATCCAAGAAATGTGCCTGTTAAGTTCGTATTGATGACCCTTTGCCAATCTTCAATTGGCAGGTTTTCAGACGGGACTTCATTTTCGATCCCCGCATTATTCACGTAGAGATCAAGACGGCCATACGTATCGTGGGCAAAGCGGACAAAACCCTGGACGTCTTCTTCTTTTGACACATCCCCCTGAATGATGGAAGCGGTCCCCCCGGCTTCTTCAATTTCCTTTACCAGTTCTTCAGGATTTTCTTCTTCTTTAAAATAATTGATGACCACCTTACAGCCTTCACTGGCAAACCGTTTGGCAATCGCCTTCCCTATGCCTGTGGCAGCCCCCGTGATAATGACAACCTTACCCTTCAAATCTGAATACATTTTCATTCCTCCTTAATCTTTCGTGAAGCCTAATAGAACGCCACCTATAATGATCAGAATACATCCTGCAATAACAAGAAGAATCTGCTTCCTGGATTTCTTTTCACCTAAGAAAAACAAACCTCCAAGGGTAGAAATGACGATTCCCGTCTGGGACAGGGAGAAGCTTGTAGCCACTCCGATGCGGGGAAGGGCCAGAAGCAATCCCAGATTCCCCGATGCCCACATAAGACCGGTTAAAATATTGCGTATAGTATATTTTGTAAAGGGCTTATGCCTGAAAGTGATGACAACGGCCCCGATGAACATTCCGATCGCCTGTGGTAAAATGGCTTCCCAGCCGTCAATATCAAACCATCTTAAAATGACGACATAGGCTATGTATCCACAGCTGGATAACAATAAAGTCAGTAAACCCTTTTTAAGCTGAGATTGATCATCACCCTCGGATTTTTGAGTGAACGAGGTTAATATAACACCAATAATAAGAGCTAAAACGGCCCCGCTTCCAAGGAGGATCGTCTCAGTTGTTTTCCATTCTTTAAACACTAAAACGCCAAAAAGAGTCGTTCCAATCAGCTGCATTCCCGTTGAAATCGGAACGGTTTTCGCAACTCCGATGAACTTTACACTCGCTAACTGATTGACTTGACCGACTGCCCAGAAGACGCCTGAAATGAAGCCGATCCCCCAAACAAATAACGTCAATTCCGGGGATTTGATGAAGAAAACGCCTATGGCAAACAGCAAGGAACCAATGGTGATTCCAACCGTTTGGCTATAAGCATTCCCTCCAAGTTTTACACTTACAAACACTAGACTCCCCCATGCTATTGCGGGGATCAGGGCCAAAAGAATCCCTATCATACATCCACATCCTTTTTGCAACAATAGTAATAGTTTTCCTCTGAAACAAAAATTCTAGCCGTTTAGGCTAGAAAATCATAAATATTTGCCGCTCCATGATGCATACCCTTATTTTATCAAGTGTAATCTCAAGGTGAGGTGGAAATACGGGCCGTCTCGTAACGAAGACGATCCTGGATCAGCTGGAATCAAAGCATTTGATCACAAAGAAGAAAGCATTGGTTTATAAACCAATGCTTTCTTCTTTGTCATTTTGTAGATGTATGAATGGGCACGATCACCCGGTCATTGTCCACATTCACAATGACGTGTACATCTCTGTTAATGGAGAGATCTTTGAATCGTAATGAATATAAACCTGTGGGATTTTTTTCAATGGATTGTATAACGACTTGTGAAAATCGAGGGTCTTTCATGACTAATGTAACGGCGCGTTCTTCGGTTTTACTTTGTTGATCCGTCAGAAAAATCAATAGATCGGCAGAAGCTCTGCGAGGGAATGACTCCTGGAGCTTACCATTAAATGTCACATTTATTTTTTTCCCGATTTGAATATCTTCTTTATGTAGTTTTTTTTCCTTATCTGTCTTCATGACGGTTTGGTCATCAAAAGAAAACCAAACATCATTGATAAGCACTTGATTGCTTTCGATCTGGGTAACAAAGCCTATGAGATTTGCGCTGGCTTGAGATGTATTTACAGATGTCGAAGACTCGCAGCCAGTGAATAGAAAAAAGAAACAAAGTATCAAAACAGACAAACTCTTCTTCATAGACTCCCCCCTTATTAGATTAGACGGACGAAAGCATGATTAGGTTTCACTATTTTTTGAAAAAAAGGGTATTTCCCACTTTTTCTACAAAAGATGGGAATAATTGATAGAACACACTACCCATATTCATCCATCTGGGCAAATTAATTTCCCGCCTGTTGGTAAAAAGGGACTCTACCACCTTTTGAGCGACTTCTTTCGGATCAAGCATATACTTTTCCACATTTTTAACATATGTCCCGGATTCATCGGCAATGGAGAAAAAGTCTGTGGCGATCGGACCAGGATTAACCGCTGTCACCTTTACCCCGTATCTTTTGGCTTCCATTCTCAGGCTATTTGTATATCCTAATACAGCATGCTTAGAGGCAGAGTACGCACTCGACTTTGGTGAAGCGAACTTACCTGCCTGAGAGGCGATGTTGATGATATGACCAGAACCTTGTTGACGCATATAAGGAAGAACTGCTCCGGTACATGCCATAAGCCCAAGGACATTCACATCCATCATTCCCTTTACATCCTGAAATGATGTTTGATGTGCTTCCTGGAATATCCCATAGCCTGCGTTATTGATCAAGGCGTGAATCGCTCCAAAGTCCTTCAGGATGGTGGTAAAGGTGCGTGGGATTTCGTCGTAATCCGTTACATTTAAAGGATATACTGCTACTTTACAATTGAATTCTGCTGTCAGTTTTTCTTTTAATGATTCCAGGAGATGTACACGGCGAGCAATCAAAGCAAGATTCCCGCCATTTTCTGCCACTTTAATGGCCATTTGTTCCCCGATTCCTCCAGAGGCACCGGTAATCACAATGGTTTTTCCTTTTATTCTACTGTTCATTTATCGTCACATCTTTCTAGGCAAAATAATGATAGATTCCATCATGCATTTCTTTCTTTATGTAGCGAAGAGATTCCAGGTAGTCTAATTGCCCGATTGTTTCAGACAGAGTCAGACCAAGTTCTTTTCGATATACGGAAGGAAATAATGTCTTACATATGTCGAATACGGTCAGGCGGTTACCTTTGACCATTTCCAGCACACCTCGTGCTCTTTCATCCTGTTTCCCTAATCGCCTCGGAATTAACCCGTGAACATCCTCAATATTGTCCCCATGACCTGTGTAGGCAAGGGAAATGGGAATATCCAATAACTTTTTCAAAGACGCATTGTATTGTAGCAATGGCTTTGAACGTTCGCGGTCCCCTTCAAAAGGAGGTTCAATGAGTGGATTAGGGGAAATATTCGCGAGTATATGATCTCCTGCTATCAGCACACCGTCCCTCTCCCGGTAAAAGGATAAGTGACTCTGAGCATGTCCTAACGTTTCAATGACCGTCCAATCTTCCATTCCGGGAATGGTGTCCCCTTCTCTTATTTCATGATCTAATTTTCGATCCCCCATAAATTTCAAAGGACTCTTAAATGTATGAATGGCCTGAAGATACTCTTTAGGCAATCCAGATTCAATGGACAATTGAAGGAAAAACCGATCATATACTTCATGAAAATAGTCGTCCCGATGCAGCCAAAACTTGTTATAGTTGTGCCCAAATATTTTAATAGAGGAAGAGAACCGATCAAGTAGCCCGGCATGATCCGGATGATGATGGGTCAGAACGATTTGTTCAATATCGTGAGGTGTATAACCCAAAAGGGACAATTGCTCGGTCAGTTGTAACCAGGCTGTATCTGTAAGGGGTCCAGCGTCCACCAATGTCAAGGCGTCCCCCTTCACTAAATAAACATTCACATCTCCTACTGCAAAAGGAGTGGACAGCGTAATTTTTGCGATATTATTCACTAAGGTTGTCATATTTTCACCACATTCTTCATAATAAAAAAGGAGAGGCACACAAAAGATCGAACCCACGTGCTTTTCCCGTCTAGAAATTCATTACTCTTACGTTAACAGAAAATGAATGACTCTTCATTTAATAGTGTACATTTTTTCCTAACAAATGTCATTTTTTAATTGATTGAATAGACTGAAATAAACACTTGACAAATATGCGATCTTTCTATGATAATCACCTATAATATACGTTTACTATCCGTAAGTCATTTTACATAACACTAAAAGAAAAAGCGATGATAAAGACTAGTAATGAATAGATGATGTTAGAGATCGGTGCTCACCGGCTGAAAGGCACCGTCGTCCTCTCTATTTATGAACCTGCCTTTTGAGCGTCTTAAAGCAGAACGTTTTCCAGCGTTACTTGGAACTAAAAGTGTGTTCATTTCATCAATTGAGGGATGAACAAAACAAGGTGGTACCACGGAAGAGAGACCCTTTCGTCCTTTATGGATGAAGGGGTCTGTTTTTTTTTCAAAAATGGAGGAGGAATGAATGAATGAAGACATTGTTTATTGGAGCAGGTTCGATGGCTCACGCTTTAATGAGTGGAGCACTGAAAGCCGGTGTATTGAAGAATGAAAATGTGTATGTAACCAATCGGGCCAACCAGCAGCGTTTAGAAGAAATCGTCCATCAATTCGGTGTCCGTCAGATAGATCATGATTCCTCATACGATGTCGTCATTCTCGCCATGAAACCGAAAGACTTTCATGAAGCATCAGAGACGATCAGCACCTATCTTTCATCGGATACATTGGTCATTTCTGTTTTAGCCGGAATCACCATGGAACATATAGGCGACAAGCTTGGTTATAACGGACCAATAGCTCGAGCGATGCCAAATACAAGTGCTGCCATGGGAAAATCGGCAACGGCAGTATCGTTTAATCCACATCTCTCCCAAGCTCAAAAGGATTGGACGGCAGCATTATTTCAATCCGTTGGAACAGCAGTGGAAGTAAAGGAAGAACAATTGGACCTTATTACGGCCCTATCAGGCAGCGGTCCTGCTTATATCTATTATGTAGCGGAATTACTTAAGAATGCGGCAGTAGAGTTAGGTTTGCAGGAGGAACTCGCTAAAAACCTCGTTACCCAAACGATTGCAGGGGCAAGTGCGATGATGGAAGAATCAGGTTTAGAAGCCCGGGAACTCAGGAGAAACGTAACCAGTCCAGGTGGAACGACTGAGGCAGGAATTGCTACATTGGAAGACTACCAGGTAAGAGATGCGTTTTTCCAATGTGTCTCTTCAGCGAAAGACCGATCTGAGGTACTTGGTAAAGAATTAAAGAAGCAGTCCTAAGCTATTAACCCACCATGATTCGCAATTTTCATGTTTCATTGATAAAATCAAAGCAAAAAAGAAGGTCGACAGAATGATCCTCCTACTACTCCTACTTTGCGCTGTTCTTATTGTCTGGATTTTTATCGGGATGGATGTGTGGAGGGGCTTATCTAACATCTCTTCCATTGATGAGCTATTCCATCCATCAAGTAATGGACCACTCCTATCCGTGATTGTTCCAGCTAGGAATGAAGAAGAGACAATTACGGACAGCATTCTTTCTCAGCTGCAGCAGGATTATCAACGGATTCAATGGATACTCGTCAATGACCGTTCAACGGACGGAACTCCGGAAAAACTCGAAGCACTAGCGGAAATGGATAAGAGAATAAAGGTGCTTCATATCGACTCACTGGAAAAGGGATGGCTCGGGAAAAATCAGGCATTATATAAAGGGTATCAGATATCAAAAGGAGAACTCATCCTTTTCACAGATGCCGACGTCATTTTTAATGATCCGGGCATCCTGACAAAAGCAGTGTCCCTGCTTCGAACACAGAAGCTGGATCACCTGACACTGGCTCCACATATAAAATCACAATCCTTCTGGCTAAAAAGCTTTGTTGCTTTTTTCTTATTCGGTTTTTCTTTTTATAAGCGACCCTGGAAAGCAAACGACCCCTCCTCTAAGATAGGGATGGGCATTGGCGCCTTCAATCTCATCACAAAATCTGTTTATGAGGAAATAGGTACCCATGAGAGGCTCAAGCACATGCCCGATGATGATTTACAGCTAGGGATCCATATAAAGAAACACCACAAAAAGCAAGCCTTCCTCACTGCCCTCAAGTCTCTGGAGGTGGAATGGTATCGCTCATTGAAAGAAGCTTTTAACGGCTTGGAAAAAAATACGTTTGCCGGTCTTCATTATTCCTTTCTGCTTGTATTGTTTGCCATGTTAGGAGTCTTCTGCTCTACTGTACTTCCTTTCATAACGATTTTCTCAGGGGAGACCCCAATTCGAGTCGTAAGTATGATAATCATTCTTTTCATCGGTATTACCTATTTAAAGGTCATTAAACAGATGACGAAGGAGACTCCCCTTCTCTTTCTCGCATTACCTGTAACCGCCCTTTTATTTATCTATTCCATAGGACGAGCCACGTTTTTAACCTTTAAACGAGGCGGAATCGAATGGCGTGGAACAGTTTATTCATTTAAGGAACTGAAGCAAAAAAAGAAGTAAAGCACATTTCTTTCCGAACAAAAAAGGTGTTGTTATACTTCATGTGTAGTACTATTTAGAAACCCGAAATAAATACCACGTCATGGAAGGTGATTAAAATGAACGTAAAGCTATTTCAACCATATTCGCTTAAAGAGGTAGAACTGAAGAATCGAATTGTAATGGCACCTATGTGCATGTATTCTTCCCATAACGAAGATGGAAAAGTTGAAAACTGGCATCGCACCCACTATACGAGCCGTGCTGTCGGTGGTGTCGGCCTCATCATTCAAGAAGCAACTGCGGTCACTCCCCAGGGGAGAATATCCCCGCAGGATTTAGGGATTTGGGATGACGAACATATTGAAGGGTTGAAAGAGTTAGTGGGCTTGATCAAGGAACAGGGCGCAAAGACCGGGATTCAGCTTGCTCACGCAGGAAGAAAAGCCGTTCTTGAAGGAGACATCCTTGCTCCATCTGCGATTCCATTTAATGAAGAGATGAAGATGCCCGTTGAAATGACGGCGAATGATATTAAAGAGACTATAACGGCATTCATTAAAGGAGCAGAAAGAGCGAAGAAAGCGGGCTTTGATGTGATTGAAATTCATGGGGCACATGGGTATCTCATCAACGAATTCCTGTCTCCACTATCCAATAAACGTACCGACGAATACGGTGGATCTGCAGAAAACCGCTACCGCATCCTTCGTGAAGTCATCGATGGTATTCAACAAGTGTGGGACGGACCTCTACTCGTCCGTGTTTCTGCCAAAGATTATAACGAAGAAGGATTGGACGTTGAAGACTATGTTGTGTTTGCCCAATGGATGAAGGAACAAGGAGTCGATCTTATCGACGTAAGCTCCGGTGCACTTGTACCTGCACGAATTCCAGTGTTCCCTGGTTATCAGGTGAAACTTGCCGAGACCATAAAAAAAGAAGCGAAGATCGATACAGGTGCAGTCGGGCTGATTACAACAGGTATACAAGCAGAAGAAATCCTGCAAAACGAGCGTGCTGACCTCGTCTTACTTGCTCGTGAATTGCTTCGTGACCCATACTGGCCAAGAACGGCAGCCAAAGAGTTGGGTGTTGAGATAGAAGCTCCTAAGCAGTATGATCGCGGCTGGTAAGCACTAAGCTTTTTACAAAAAAGAGTGTGACATGCAGGAATACGTGTCACACTCTTTTTTTCTATTCATACACCTTCTGTACCTCATACCTGAAACCTAAACAACGATAGTTTTGTTTTCGATACATCAATCTCGGAGTATCTTCCCCATCCGCTACCAATATCACGGTCTTATCAGGGAATTGCTTCATCACAAACTGTTGAAGCCTTGCCCCGATCCCCTTTTTTTGAAACGTTTCATGAACCATCAGCCCATCGATTTCTGCTGTATGATCTTCAATGATCACATCCACGGATCCGGCCGGGGTCCCCTTATAGAAAGCGAGAAGCTGCACCAAACGGGGATTCTGAAAATTCCTCTTATGCATATCCACCTTTTGATCGGCAAAATCGGGGCCATACTCCATATCCTGCTCGTATTGGAACGCAAGGTACGCATTGAGCTCCGCCTCGGTCACTTCCCTTACTTCAATATCAGTGGTGTCTTCAAGTATTGGGAATTGACCAGGTTCGATAAAATACAGTTCATTGTAACCTGCCTCATATCCTTCATCCTTAAAATAATCCATCAATTCCTTCGAAGGCTTATGATCGTCGGGAAAAAGGAACTTTACATGCTTCTGGCCTTTTGATTGATGAAATTCCCTCAAGAACAGGGCAGCCTCTTTAAACTCAGCCAGCGTTGGATGTTTTTTGAATTTAAGAAAGTTACTATCATACCTTGTTAACATTTCTGGAAAATGAATATGTTTATAAAGCTCATTCTCACCTATTTCATGTCCTGGATTATAAATATGGTCAAATGTGATTTCCTTCATTCGTACTCCCCTTTTCCTCTATGAACTTACTCCCATATCCGTTGAACAGATGCCTCGTCTTCATCGACTTTTACAACATACACATCAGGATTGGAAAGGGCGAACAGCTCATCATATCCGAATTTCTCATCAAACAGCCTTAAAATCAGCGTGGTTAAGTTTCCATGACTCACGCAAACAATATGATCTTCTTCTTTTTTTAAAATGTCTTCTATAAAAGACCTCGCTCTCTCCGTCGCCTGATCATTCGACTCTCCGCCTGGTAAAGCAAGGGAAAAGTCCTCAAAACTGTCTCTTAATTTTTCCATCCAATCAGGAAGATCCTGATCACTTAAAATCCTTTCTCCTAAACGATCATCTTCCTGTACGGTTAGTCCCGACTGATTTGCGAAGGGAGCGATTGTTTCAACTGCTCTCACAAAAGGACTGGAATATATCGCTCTAATGGGTCGTTTTTTTAAAAAAGCAGCTAATTGGTTCGCTTGATTCTTTCCTGTTTCCGTTAAATGCGCATGAAGCGGTTGTCCTTCCGCTTTTGCGTGACGTACGATATAAATCGTCTTCATCCCTTCACCCCTCTACTTCTTTAAAGGTATGACATATTCCATAAAATCCTTGGCTATATACGTATCAGGGAACACTTCCCTAGCTTCCCTCTCCAACTCTTCCCAGGACTCTTTGGCATATCGAGAGGAAATATGGGTTAAAAACAGCAATTTAGCCCCTGCTTCTAAAGCTGTCTCCCCCGCTTGCTTTGTCGTCGAGTGGTAATACTCACGGGCCATTTCCTCCTGATCCCGATTGAAAGTCGCTTCATGAATGAGTACATCTGCCGACCTTCCTAAATCGACAGCATTCGAACAAACCCTGGTGTCTCCAAGAATCGTCACAACACGCCCAGGAATCGAAGGTCCAAGAAAATCCTTTCCATTGAGCTCTGTGCCATCTTCCAACTGGACGGTTTCGCCTGATTTTAATTTCTTGTAGACGGGTCCAGGTTGAATACCTATCCCCTTTAATCGATCAACTTGAAGGATACCCGGTTTATCTTTTTCAACCACACGGTATCCGAAAGTCGGCAAGGCATGATCCAGCTCTCTCGCCTCGACTATAAATCCTTCATCTTCGAAGATGGCCCCTTCCTCGATCTCAATCACTTCAAGGGGATATTGAAGATGCGTCCGACTGACAGATAGAGACACGTGGATATACTCTTTGATTCCCTTGGGTCCATATACCGTAAGCTGGGACTCCCCACCTTGGAAGGAGCGGCTCCCTAATAATCCAGGCAATCCATAAATATGATCCCCGTGTAGGTGTGAGATGAAAATTTTTTCTATTCTTCTCGGTTTCAAGCTAGTATGTAAAATTTGATGCTGCGTTGCTTCCCCACAATCAAAAAGCCAAACCGCACCGCGCTCTTCTAATAATTTCAAAGCAATACTGGTTACATTTCGGAGTTTAGCGGGTACCCCTGCCCCAGTTCCTAAAAATAATAGTTCCAACTTATTCACTCCTAAAATGAGCTATGCTGCCTTTATTTTAGCACATCCTACGCTTATTTACCTTTCCCTTCCATAGAGGATGAAGAATTTCCATCATACTCAGTTAAACAAAGGGGTAATAAGAATGAAAATTAAAGCCAACATAATGACGAAGATGTTTGTGCATAAAACGCTTCCATTTCCCTCGTTAAAAAAGTCATCAGCATATAATTTGCTAAATGAACCAGAAGTCTTTAAAATTAAGTAATTGTATAGGATATGAAATAAATAAGAAGAAATGCAGCTAACAATAGCATCAAGATAAAGTGAGGTCATGACATTGAATAATTCAACTACACCATCATCTCTCATTACGATTTTTGGAGCGACAGGTGATTTAGCAAAAAGAAAGCTATATCCATCTCTTTATCATTTGTTCCGTAAAGGGAAAATCTCAAAGCGTTTTGCCGTTGTAGGGGTCGCTCGACGTGAATGGTCAAATGAAGAGTTTCAGGAACATGTAAAAACTTCAGTACATAAAGCGTTAGGCAGCAACGAAAACATAGATGAGTTTGTTTCTCATTTCTACTATCAACCGAATGATGTTTCAAACAGCGACTCGTATAAAGCGTTGAAGAATCTTTCTGATGAGCTGGATGAAACGTATGAACTAGAAGGGAATCGCATTTTCTACTTAGCGATGGCACCTGAATTCTTCGGAACGATTACAGAACAGCTGAAGAATCAAGGTGTAACCGATACAAATGGTTTCCAACGACTTGTCATTGAAAAACCATTCGGTCACGACCTGCCTTCAGCCGAAAAACTGAACAGCCAGATCCGGGAATCGTTCTCTGAGGATCAAATTTACCGTATCGACCACTATCTTGGAAAAGAAATGGTGCAAAACATCGAAGTCATCCGTTTCGCCAATGCGATGTTTGAACCCCTATGGAATAATCGATACATCTCAAACATCCAAGTCACTTCCTCTGAGGAGCTGGGTGTTGAAGATCGTGGACGCTATTATGAAAAAAGTGGAGCTCTCCGGGATATGGTTCAAAACCATCTGCTTCAAATGGTCGCCCTACTTGCCATGGAGCCCCCAATCAAATTGACGACAGACGAAATCCGCAGTGAAAAGGTCCGTGTATTACGATCACTGCGTCCGTTTGAACATGAAGAAGTGAAAGATTATTTCGTTCGAGGTCAATATGGCCCTGGAACATCCGGCAACCAGGATCTCCCAGGTTATCGCGAAGCAGAAAACGTGGATGATCACTCGAATACTGAAACATATGTTGCCGGGAAACTGATGATTGATAACTTCCGTTGGGCTGGTGTTCCATTCTATATCCGCACCGGAAAGAGAATGGAAACAAAGTCAACGAAGATCGTCATCCAATTCAAAGATATTCCTATGAACCTGTATTACAATCCCGACAAGCCACTGGCACCGAATTTATTGGTGATTCACATTCAGCCTGAAGAAGGAATCACCCTTCACTTAAACGTGAAAAAATCCGGACAAAACATTGAAACGACTCCAGTGAAACTAAACTTTGCCAACAACAGCGTAGACGGGATGAACACGCCGGAAGCATACGAAAAGCTTCTATTCGATTGCCTGCGCGGGGATGCAACGAACTTCACTCATTGGGATGAAGTAAAGTTATCCTGGGCATTCGTCGATAAGATCTCTGAAGTATGGGAACAAACGCGTGATGGAGAATTCCCTAACTACGAAGCAGGATCAATGGGTCCGAAAGCCGCCGACAACCTGCTGGCTAAAGATGGCTTCTACTGGTGGCCCATTGCGAATCTAGACGTGGACCAATGCTAAGGAAGGTGTGGAAACAATGAAAATTTATGATGTAACAGCTCCAATCTTTAACGGAATGCCGGTTTATAAGAACAAACCAGAAAAACAACCTACGATCGAAACGAATACCAATGGTCATGTAACAGAGTCCCGCATCTCAATGGATGTTCATACAGGAACACATGTTGATGCTCCCCTTCACATGATTAACGACGGGGAAACCATTGAAACGATCGATATCGAGCAGCTCGTTCGTCCTGTAAAAGTTTTTGATTTAACAAAGGTCGATGAGAAAGTCAGTCTTAAAGATATCGAGGAATTAGATATTGAAGAAAATGACTTCATTCTCTTCAAGACGAAGAATTCATGGGATACCGAATTCAACTTTGAATTCATCTATGTGGCAGAAGACGCTGCAGCTCACCTTGCGGACAAGAAAATCTCAGGTGTTGGAATCGACGCTCTTGGTATTGAAAGAGCCCAGGAAGGTCACCCCACTCACCGCAGCTTAATGGGAAGCGGCGTCATCATCATGGAGGGACTTCAACTGAAAGATATCGAAGCCGGCCAATACTTCATGGTTGCCGCTCCACTTAAGATAGAAAACACAGATGCATCGCCTGCACGTGTGTTGTTATTTGATGAATTGATTGGATGAAATCCGAAAACGACTCTCTAGTTTACTAGGGAGCCGTTTTTTTTTGATCTGTAAAGAAATACATTAAAAACTCAATTTCCAGATGTATATTTTCCTAATATTTTCTTTGTGCTTTGAAGGTTTTACTGCTTTCGTCAATCATTTAAAAAAGCCTTATAGACGTCCCCGATGACCCCTTTTAATTGATGAACACCCAAGTCTGTATTGGTCATGATGACCAAACCACTATCCAATTGTGGATATGCCACCATCATGCATTGAAAACCAACGCCCCATCCAAGTGATGATATTTCGATTCCCTTGTCGTTTTTATCCAGGAAGACCCCTAGTCCGGTCCATTCCTTACCACCTTGTGGATGGATCATTTCCGCTGCTTTTATGGAGGTAAGCTTGAGCTTGCTTTTTCCTTTTAACGCATGAATAAGTTCAACCACTACAAGGGCTAGATCAGTTGGGGTTGTCCACAGTCCGGAAGCAGCAGGATACGGATAAATTGGATATTTGCCTTTCACTACTTTTCCATCACCCGTATGACCGCAAGAGACATTTTGAAATGGAGGACTAAATGTACTATTTTTCATATGTAATGGCTGAAAAAGATGTTCCCTCATGACTTCTGAAAAAGGGTTCCCAGTAACATCTTCTATCAACAGTTGTATGATACAGAAGCCTGCATCAGAATAGTGAAAGTCCCTTTTAGGGCCATATTTCAATTCAATAGGAACCTTACAATAAGGGGATTTCCCTTCTAACAGGTCAACCATCGTCGGCGTTCCGAACTTTGAATTGAATTCATTGAAGCTGCCTTCAGGATCGACAACCCCCGATTGGTGACTAAGTAAATGTCTTAGGGTAACATCTCCATTATATGTATGTAGAGGAACCTTCCAAGTTGTTAGCATTTTATTTATGTCTTCATCTAAATCCAGAATGCCTTGTTCCGTCAAGGTCATCACCAATATGGCGGTTAGAAATTTACTGATTGAACAAGCACTGAAAATCGAATCACTTTCCACCCGTTTATCCGTTCCTGCTTCGAGTAAACCGAAGCATTCTGTGCCGCTGATGCTGCCACTCTCAATGACTGCCATGCTTAATCCCGTTACTCCATACTCTTTCATGCTCTTTTGTATGTTGATCATTTGTGGTTTCATCATAACCCCCATCGTTCTATTAAATATGTTCCGGCTACAGCAAACTCACGACCTGAAGTTGATGGAAACATCTTTCATCGATCTCTTCCATATCATATGATCAGACCCGTTCCCCCAATAATCCTTCAGCCAATAATCAGGCTGCCCAAATTTTTTCATCCATATTTTTTGGGCAACGCCATATCCACTATCCAGACAGAATTCCTGGATTCCTTTGTTTAGAAAAGTAAGGAACATAACGTTTAATAGTAATGTCCCTACACCACGCCCTTGATGATCGGGATGCACAAACACCGTTCCTACTTCATATATATCATTCAATGCCCCGTCAGTACAGGTGTGAATCAATTCACTCGCAGGGCCGTATTCAATGGTGCCGATGATGTCATCATTCTTTCCTGAAGCGATTAGAAAGTATCGGTTCGTCCCATTAGTGTCCAAGTCATTTTTTAAGTATTGTTTCTTGCTCTCTATTTCACTTTCGATATCATCAAGCAGCTCCGCTAGACCTTCTATGGCAAAGGTATGCTTGATGACTGTAGAAAAAAATAGATTCAGTTCTTCCTGATTTTCTATTCGTGGTCTTCTTATTTCAATGGTAGGCACTGAAAATCACTCCTTGATAACCTGAAAAATGAGAGGGTCCAGAACTCTCTATTCCCCCTCATGTTCTGTAACATATCGTTGAAATCTCAAATATATCTCTTTCATCCATTGTTTAGTTCCCTTTGATTTCATCCACATGAATGCCTGCTTTTCTTATGTAATATTATGGTATCATATCCGATAGAATGTTTTATATATCTTTCAAAAATAAAAGCCCCTCTCCTAATAGGAAAGGGGCTATACTCGATTGATTATTTCATCCACTCAGTATGGAAAATACCTTCTTTATCCACACGCTCATACGTATGGGCACCGAAGTAATCACGCTGAGCCTGGATAAGGTTTGCAGGCAGGGTTTCTGTACGGTAGCTATCGTAGTAAGACAGTGCCGCAGAGAAGCCAGGTACCGGTACACCATTTTGGACGGCAACGCTGATTACTTCGCGAAGTGCATATTGGTAACTTTCTACGATCTCCTTGAAATAAGGATCTAATAGAAGGTTTGAAAGATTTGATTCACGGTCGTAAGCTTCTTTGATCTTTTGCAGGAATTGAGCGCGGATGATGCATCCTCCGCGGAAGATCATTGCAATATCCCCGTATTTGAGATCCCATATGTACTCATCAGACGCAGAGCGCATTTGTGCGAAGCCTTGAGCATAAGAACAAATCTTACTCATGTAAAGAGCTTTACGGATGGATTCAACCAGCGCTTTTTTATCGCCTTGGAATGGTTCGGTGTCAGGTCCTTTGAGCATTTTGCTTGCTTTCACACGTTCATCTTTAATGGCTGAGATGAAACGGGCAAAGACAGATTCTGTGATGATCGGTAAGGAAACGCCAAGATCCAGCGCACTTTGGCTTGTCCATTTTCCAGTACCCTTTTGTCCTGCTTTGTCCAGGATGACATCGACCATGGGTTTTCCTGTTTCCTCGTCCCTCTTTGTGAAGATATCTGCTGTGATTTCAATGAGATAGCTATCAAGCTCGCCTTTATTCCAGTCGGCAAACACCTCATGAAGTTCCTCGGCACTTAAGCCCAGGACATTCTTCATCAGGAAGTAGGATTCTGCAATCAGCTGCATATCTCCGTACTCGATGCCGTTGTGCACCATTTTCACATAGTGCCCGGCGCCATCAGGACCGATATACGTCGTACAAGGGTCGCCATCGACTTTCGCAGCGATGTCTTTCAAGATAGGAGCAACTAGGTCGTACGCTTCCTTCTGTCCGCCAGGCATGATGGAAGGACCAGTAAGAGCACCTTCTTCTCCACCGGAGACACCCGTTCCGATAAAGTGGATGCCTAATTCGCTTAATTCGTGATTGCGGCGGCGCGTATCTTCGAAGAACGTATTTCCTCCGTCAATCAGAATGTCCCCTTTTTCCAGGAACGGCTTTAATTGTTCAATGGTTGCATCAGTTGGATTTCCTGCTTTCACCATCAAGAGGATCTTTCTAGGTTTTTCTAGAGAATGAACGAATTCTTCAATCGTATATGTAGGAACGACATTCTTTCCTTTAGATTCACTAATCATTTCATCCGTTTTTTCACGGGAACGATTATATACAGAAACAGAATACCCTCTGCTCTCAATATTCCAAGCTAAGTTTTTACCCATTACGGCTAGACCGATAACACCAATTTCTTGAGACATGTCATTAACATCCTTTCATGAATACTGGTTTTTTCTTTTTTAAACTATCAACATATGTAGGAAAACTCCAGCTGATTAGTTTTTCAAAAGCTGTTTGTCGCACTCTATTTCAATCTAACAAGAATAGTGTGGTGATGCAAATAATCCGTTTGAAGTGTTCACCATCTACCTTAAGGTGTCCTCTATCTTTCCGGGTCATTCCCTCAAAAAATCTTTGTTGAAGCTTGTGTCCTGTTTTGAATCAAAGGTTTTCTTCTTGTTCTTCCCTTTTATTCCTTGAGAGATGGAATCTTTCCCGAACTTTTCCTGGAGTTGTGATAAAACATTATAAAGCGGTTCCTTTTCTGCAACCTTTTTATAAGAGAATAGGTCCAGTTGTTCAGTTGCTTCACTCTTTTCCACAATATCCTGGGCGGTGACACCCAAAAGTCTTACGGGATCTCCATCCCAGTGCTTCAACAATAAGTCTTTAGCATAATGAAATAAATCTTCTTTTTTATATATCGGATTTTCCAGCTTCTTGCTTCTCGTAATGGTTTTTCTGAATTTATCCCTGATCATGAGCTGGATCGTCATCCCCAGAACATCTTTCTGCTGCAGGCGTGAGGAAACTTTCGCGCATAGCTTCTCTATAACCGTTAAAAGCTCATGTTGATTCGTCGTATCCTTTGGTAACGTGGTAGAGTTACCGACACTTTTATAATCATAAATTGAATCAGGGTCTACACTTCGGCGATCAATACCATTTGCACGCTCCTTGAGTCGTAAGCCATTGATCCCGAGGAGTGATTTCAGTTGAATATCATTGGCGTGAGCAAGATCATTACAAGTTTGAATTCCGATTGTATTGAGTTTCTGGGCGGTTTTCTCTCCAATTCCATGCATCTCGATGACAGGAAGGGGCCAAAGCTTTCCGGGAATATCACGCTTTCTTAATACTGTGATTCCCATAGGTTTTTTCATGTCTGATGCGGTTTTGGCAAGGAATTTGTTAGGAGCCACACCGATACTGCAGGGAAGATCGAGTTGACTTTTAATTTGGGATTGAATGTCTGACGCAATTTCTAACGGAGTGCCTTTTTCAAAGGAGTCCGTGATATCCAGATATCCCTCATCAATAGAGACAGGCTCCACTAATTCAGAATATTGTCTGAGGATATCGAATATTCCTTTTGAGGCTGAGCGGTAACGGTCAAAGTTAGGCGTCATGATAATGAGTTCGGGGCACAGTTTTTTGGCTTCCCAAAGAGGCATTGTCGTCTTCACTCCGAAGCTTCTCGCTTCGTAGCTGCATGTCACGATGATGCCTCGTCTCTCTTGGGGATTCCCGGCAATAGCCAATGGTTTGCCCCTCAGTGTTGGGTCGAAAGCCATTTCAACAGAGGCATAAAAGCTATTCATATCAACATGAAGGATCACTCGTCCGTTTTTTGGATAATGTGAGTTCATTTAAATCGCGGCTTTCTTTGTCTAATTTTGATGTGTTATTTGCTCGTTCACGTAATTCTTTAATTCTCTAATACCTTCTAAACTCTCTACTAAAACTTCGGGGTCGATCTGGGTGATGAGAGAATCTTCAAGATTGATGATCCCTGAGAAATAGTTTGTTTTTGAATAAGAAAGTAAACCTACATTTGTAAAAGAATCATTCGGTACTTCAAGAATCTCTTTCGCTTCTTTTACGACCAGACCGATCTGCATGGTTTCTGTGTGAACGACGAGAAGAAACATTCCTTTTTCTGAACCTGCATTACTGTTATAAAGGATATTTGCTAAATCAAGGACAGGGATCAGCTCTCCCCTGACCTTTACAAGTCCCAGGACAAATGAAGGCAGATGAGGGATGGGCCTCACTTCTTCCACTCTTTCAATCGATACTACATTCTCAATCGGTAGAGCATATTCTTCTTTTCCAGCATGAAATACAACTACTTTCGGCATGGTATGACGTCCCCTCTTAAACTTCTCATCCTTATACTTCTAATGTACCATAATTTAGAAAGGTTAGGTGATGATTTTGAGAGAAGAAAATGTCCACGAACGACGGATGATCCTTCGTTTGTGGACATTGTATTGTATGAGTGCAATCAGAGGCGACAAGCAAGCCGCCTGCGCTTTTCTATTTGTCCAGCTCCGGCGCCTAGGCCCTCGAGGTCATAAGATGAATCTGGCAAAAAGGCAAATTACGCCTTTCCGCCAGATTCATCTTATGCTTGTCGGGCCTGGGCAAGCCGCCTGCGCTTTTCTATTCCCCCGCTACCTCTTGAATGATCGCTACAACCATTTCAGAGAGCTTGTTCAGTTCTTCAACAGGCATTCTCTCGCTCTTCGTGTGGATTTCTTCGTAGCCTACAGCCAGGTTGACTGTCGGTACTCCAAATCCTGCGATTACGTTTGCATCGCTTCCGCCACCGCTTGTCAGAAGCTCGCTTGGTCGACCGATTTTCTTCGCGGCACGTTTCGCCACTTCTACTACTTCGTCACCGTCTTTGAACTTGAAGCCTGGATACATCACCTGTACTTCAACTTCCGCTTTTCCACCCATTTCTTCTGCTACGGATTCAAATGCAGATTTCATCTTTTCTACTTGAGCTTCCATTTTTTCAGGCACGAGTGAACGTGCTTCTGCAAGAATATCCGCTTGTTCGCATACGATATTCGTTGCTTTTCCACCCTCGAAGCGTCCGATGTTTGCTGTTGTTTCTTCGTCGATGCGGCCGAGTGGCATTTTGGATATCGCTTTAGCCGCAATCGTGATGGCAGAAACGCCTTTTTCAGGAGCCACACCGGCATGTGCTGTTTTTCCGTAAATCGTAGCTTTTACTTTTGCTTGTGTAGGGGCAGCCACAATGATATTCCCTACTTTCCCATCGCTATCAAGGGCAAAACCGTATTTCGCTTTTACCAGGGATGAATCCAGGGCTTTCGCTCCGACTAGTCCTGATTCTTCCCCTACTGTGATGATGAACTGGATATCACCGTGAGAAATATTGTTCTCTTTTAATACTCGAACAGATTCAAGCATTGTTGCAAGACCTGCTTTATCATCTGCTCCCAGAATGGTTGTGCCGTCAGAGTAAATATAGCCATCTTCTTTAAGGGTTGGCTTAACCCCTTTTGCAGGAACAACTGTATCCATATGAGAAGTGAAGTAGATGGTATCTACGCCTTCTTTATTTCCTTTAAGAGTACAGATAAGGTTACCGGCACCATGACCGGTTTGACCCATCGTATCATCTTCAAATACGTCTACTCCAAGATCAGAGAATTTTTGTTTTAAAACTTTTGCAATTTCAGCTTCTTCCTTCGTTTCAGAATCGATTTGTACCAATTCCATAAATTCATTTAGTAAACGTTCTTGATTAATCATTTAGTAGACCTCCACAATATGTATTCACTTCTATAGTATAGCGTGAATAGCCTTGTTCAACAAATCGTACCACTTCTACAATGGAATATTCCCATGCTTTTTCTTTGGTCGATCTTCCCGTTTGTTTCTCATCATTTCCAATCCTTGAATCAATTTGATTCGGGTTTCACGAGGATCAATGACGTCATCGACCATTCCACGGGACGCCGCTACATATGGATTAGCGAATTTCTCACGGTATTCTTCTATTTTCTGCTCCCGAAGCTGTTCAGGATTCTCACTGGCTGCAATTTCCCTTGCAAAAATTATATTCGCAGCTCCCTGTGGACCCATGACGGCAATCTCTGCATTCGGCCAGGCAAACACCAGGTCAGCTCCGATGGATTTACTGTTGAGAGCAACATACGCCCCTCCATACGCTTTCCTTAATATCACCGTCATTTTTGGTACGGTCGCTTCAGAATAGGCATAAAGGATCTTTGCACCATGACGAATGATTCCGCCATGCTCCTGCTTGATACCAGGGAAGAAACCTGTTACATCTTCAAACGTGATTAACGGGATATTGAAGGAATCACAGAAACGGATAAAACGTGCTGCTTTGTCAGAGGAATCGATGTCCAGTCCTCCTGCCATGAATTTTGGCTGATTACAGACAAGTCCCACTACCTCTCCTTTAATTCGGGCAAGTCCTACGACAATATTTTTTGCGAATTCCTTTTGAACCTCCATAAAGCTATCTTGATCCACAATTTCATTAATCACGGTGCGGACGTCATATGGGCGAATCGCATCAAAAGGAATAATATCTGTTAAATTGCCACGGTAATCATCTTCTTCATTCACCTCTAGGCGAGGAGGCTTTTCTTCATTGTTCTGAGGTAAATAAGCTAATAATTTCCGAACTTCCATGAGAACCTCTTCTTCGGTTTTCCCTCTGAAATGAGCATTCCCGCTAATGGAGTTATGAACCTTTGCTCCACCTAAATCTTCAGAACTGATTTTCTCACCGGTAACGGTTTCAATTACTTTAGGTCCGGTGATGAACATTTGACTTGTATCGTCCACCATAAACACAAAATCCGTGATGGCAGGTGAATAAACCGCTCCTCCTGCACAAGGTCCCATGATGACGGAGATTTGTGGAATCACTCCCGAATAAATGGAGTTTCGATAGAAGATATGTCCGTATCCATCTAAAGATACGACTCCTTCTTGAATTCTTGCACCACCAGAATCGTTTAGACCAATAAATGGCGCTCCATTTTTGACTGCCAGATCCATGACATGTGAGATTTTCTTCGCATGCATTTCCCCCAATGCCCCGCCAAATACGGTAAAATCCTGAGAAAATAAGTAGATCGGATTTCCGTTTACTTTCCCGTAACCTGTAACAACTCCATCTCCAGGGCCCTGAACCCCGTCCAGTCCGAAGTCTGAACAGCGATGCTCGATGAATGGATTCAATTCGACAAAGCTGCCCGGATCCACTAAAATATCGATTCGTTCTCTCGCAGTCAGTTTTCCTTTTTCATGCTGTTTATCTATTTTTTTATCTCCGCCGCCTAATTCCACTTCTCTTCTGCGATCATACAATTCATTAATCTTTTCATAGATATCCATTATGTTACTCCCCCTTGATGTTTGATTTATCACATAGTTCATATAGTACACCGTGCGCTGACCTTGGATGCATGAAGGCAACCGCAGCCCCTCCAGCCCCGGGTTTTGGCGTTTCGTTGATCATCCGGACTCCTTTGGCTTGCAGTTCCTTGATCCGTTCTTCAATTCCTTCAACACCAAAAGCAATATGGTGAATGCCTTCTCCTTTTTTCTCAATGAACTTTGCAATCGGACTTTCATTATGTAACGGTTCAAGTAACTCAAGCTTAATATTCCCACCATCAATGAATGCTACTTTCACACCTTGATTTCCCACCTCTTCAACCTTGACCAGTGAGAGCCCAAGAGTATCTTCATAAAACGTGAGAGCATTGTCTATTGATGATACTGCTATTCCGATATGATCTACCTTTTTCATTCCTATCATCCCCCTGTTGTTTACACACTCCACCCGTATAGTATTCGATGATTGTTGTCGAATTTCCTCCTAAACCGGCGAATAATTAAAGCGTTTTCTTTTATGCCAACGGTTGTTTTATCTCACCATTCACGATAAAATAGAGTTGAAATTCACCTCTTTAAGGTGATATGAAGAATGGAGAGATACAATGGGTAATAAAAAATTACAAAAAATAATTGTATTTGTCATGCTGTTTGCGATGATTGCATCGACGATCATGGCAGGACTGACTTTCTTATTATAAAAGAATAATGAACCGTATCATTTAAGGGACATGCCCTTTAGAAAACAAAGGATCTGCTTTCGCTAGTCGAAAGCAGATCCTTTTATTTTATCGCACCTTGCTCTTTACCTAGCTGATGGAAGCTTTTGTTCGTTTTGACGACTAGCACCTTTGTTCCGACAGGCACCTGATCAAACAGATATTCAACATGTTTGTTGTGCATTCGAATGCATCCATTTGAGATATATTTGCCTATGCTTGAAGGTTGATTCGTACCATGGATTCCATAAATCCTTCCGTCTGTCCCCTTGGCGTCAAAGCCGATCCATCTCGAACCCAATGGATTACGCGGGTCTCCACCCGGAATATTCTTCTTACGGTAATAAGGGTTCTTGGCTTTGACTGTTACATTAAATAGTCCTTCCGGGGTGAGGGTCGTCGTTTTCCCTGTTGCTACCGGGAATGTGTTCTGGATCTTCCCTTCGTCGATATAGGCTAATTGATTGCTTTCCTTGTTCACGATAATAAACGGATCCCCGGGCAACGGATTCCTTCCAAGTGGCCAGATGGGAGAAGCGAACAAGATAATGGCGAGAAGTATACGCATCCTATCACCTTTTTTCGGTTTTAGGTGTAGTGTACTTCTCTTTGATCATTTTCATCCTTCTTTATTCCTTTAAACGAGCTTTTTAGTAGAAGATACTGCTCCATCTCCTGGACGAACTGATAAAGGGCCGCACGGGTTTCGAACTCTTCCCTAGTCTTCGGTAAATCCATTTGCTCAAATTCCACTTTCATATCGTACAATTTCTTCAGATAAAACAAGGCAGTGTTTCCCGGATGTATGTGATCACTAAGCTCATCCAGAAATTCTGCAATCCGATGTCCCTGTTCCACTGTCAAAGAAATCGATGTAGCAATCGGTAAAATACGCTGTAGGATTTCGAACTGCTTTTCCCTCATTTTAAAATACAGATAATATAAGTTCTCATGTCGTAAAAAGTGATTTTCAACATCCTTGAATGCAAGGGTCTTCGCTTCTTTAAGTAATTGTTCCGTTTCAGTGATTTCTTTACCATCCCAATGGCTATCATTTGTTCGAAGGTAGTTGATCATTTCACAAAAGATCTTATAGAAATTGGCTTCAATCTTTTCTTGATATTCGATCATCTTTTTATCTACACTCGGCATATAAAGGTTCATGATAAGAGCTATCCCTATCCCGATGACAATGATGCCTAATTCATTCTCGAAAAGCCCCAAGGTCACGTTACCCGCGGAATAAATATGTAAAATGATAACGGAACTGGTGACAATTCCTTCTTTGATACTCAGGGCAACTGTAATCGGAATGAACACAAGTAATAGCAGGCCGATGACGGCAGGGTGATAGGCAATGAATTCAAAGAACGCAGCCGAAATCATCATGGCAATCACACAGGCCAGAAAACGGCTCCAAGATGCATTCACCGATTTCTTCTTCGTGTTTTGAATGCACAGAATCGTCAATATTCCGGCAGATACAAAGTTATCCAGCTGGAACCACTGTGCAATACTGATCGCAACGGCTGTGCCGATCCCAGTCTTAAGTGTTCGGTACCCGATTCGAAACATTCATTTTTCTCCTAACTCTTTCTTTTTTTTGCTTCTATAGAATACCATAATTCCCCTTGAACATAAAAAGGAGGATTAACGAAACTGTTCGCTAATCCTTCCATCGTTCATAGTATTTTTTCTAGGAATTCTTTTCCCCGGTCGCTTTGCGGGTTCGAGAAAAACAGAAGAGGCTCTCCTTCTTCGACGATCTTTCCATCGTCCATGAATAAGACTCTGTCTGCTACTTCCCTTGCAAAACCCATTTCATGGGTGACAATGATCATCGTCATACCTGAATGAGCGAGTGATTTCATGACCTCCAGCACCTCTTTGACCATTTCAGGATCCAGTGCAGACGTCGGTTCGTCAAACAACATCACTTTTGGTTCCATGGCAAGTGCCCTTGCAATGGCCACACGCTGCTTTTGACCTCCTGATAGACGGTTTGGATATTCATCACTTTTTTCTTTCAAACCGACTTTTGTCAGGAGGTCCGTCCCTAATTTTTTAGCCTCTGTTTTGTTCAGCCCCTTCACTTTCACTGGAGCGTAGATCACGTTTTCCAACGCTGTCATATGAGGAAAAAGATGAAAATGCTGAAATACCATGCCTATATCTTGTCTCACTTTGCTTATATTTTTTCCATTCACAACAGCTTCTTCAAAGTATATCGATCCTGAAGTTGGTTCCTCTAAATAATTCAGGCAGCGGAGAAGAGTGGATTTCCCGGAACCGGAAGGACCGATCAATGCGACAACCTCCCCTTTTTCCACGGAAAAATCGATACCTTTTAATACTTGAAGCTTTCCAAACGACTTTGTAATCTTTTCTGCTTTAATCATTTCCACGTAGTCTCCCTTCCAGCGCTTTCCCTAATAAGGTCAGAACCATGACAAGCACATAATAAATCAGTCCGGCAAATAGGAGTGGTTCGAAAAAGGAATACAAATCACTTCCCACCATATACGAACGTCTCATGACATCGGCTGCCCCGATAACTGTGACGATGGCGGATTCCTTCGTAAGGGTGATAAATTCATTCATTAAGGCCGGCAGGATATTTTTAATGGCCTGAGGCAGAATCACGTCTTTCATCATCAGCCGATAAGGAACCCCAAGGGCCATGGCCGCTTCCTTTTGACCTTTATCCACTGCATTGATTCCCGCTCGAATGATTTCGGAAATATAGGCAGCTGAATTAAGGGAAAAAGAAAGGATCGCTGCTGTATACGGTTCGATCTGGGTTCCAAAAAGCTGTGGCGAACCATAAAAGATGATCATTAACTGGAGAACTAAAGGAGTCCCCCGGAAAACCGATGTATAAATGTCTGCAAGTAACGTTAAAGGTTTGATGGAACTTATTTTACAAAGAGCAAGCAGAATACCGAACGCAAACCCAAGTATTCCCGCTAACCCGACAATTTTAAGAGTGACCTTCAATCCTTCTAAAATAAAAGGAATTGAAGGAATCAATTGTTGAAAATCAAGCGGCACTGTATTCTCCTCCAATCATACTATTAAATAGGAAGGGCTAACCGATGATGGGTTAGCCCTTCTATCAATCTACTGTTCTCCGTCAAACCACTTTTCAGCCAGTTTATCCAATTCTCCATTTTCTTCAAGCTTCTTCAACGCATCATTGAATTCACTTGTAAGTTCACTGTCCTTCGGAAAAGCAACAGCAGATCCGGCATCTTCTTCATTCACATCCATCGTATTTCCTTGAAGTTCATCATTTTTATCCAAATAACCGTTTGCAACTGTATTTTCTATGATAATGGCATCAAAACGTCCATTTTGGAGATCCTGTATCAGCTCGGGTATACGGTCACGCGTCTCGACTTTTAATTGGATGGATGTGGAAAGTTCTTCTGCAGCATCCTGTTGAATGGAACCTAACTGAACCCCAACCGTTTTTCCATCAAGGTCTTTTTCGCTTTGAATTCCGCTCTCTTTAGTTGAGATGATCATATCTTTTGCGGTGTAGTAGACATCACTGAAGTCAACGTTCTTTTGTCGTTCCGGCGTAGGCGTCATAGCTGAAAGCACAAAGTCCACCTGGCCTGTTTTAAGAGCTGATATTAATCCGCTGAACTCCATATCTTTGATCTCGATTTCATATCCAAGTTCATCTGCCAGCAAATGAGCCAAGTCAATGTCGTACCCGATAAATTCATCACTGTTTGCCGTATCGACGTATTCAAATGGTTTATAGTCAGCAGACGTACCCATGATCAGTTTCTTAGAGTCTCCTGAAGCAGTCTCTGCATTCTCTTCTCCTGCTCCGCATGCAGCTAGAGTAGTAGAAACGATCAGTAATAATAATAGAGATAATAGCTTTTTCATTGTAGTTCCTCCTTGGTTATCGTGTATAAATATAATATATAATGTATATTAATTACTATATTCGTATTGTAGCAGAGATTAATTTTTATGCAATAGCTTTTATAATTATAGATAAATGTTTATATTTTCTGAAAATTACAGTGATTTTATTAAGTTTTTATAAGTTAGAGTAAATAGAGAAGGATGAATATTATTCAAATTATATTCATTAATAGTGGAATTGAGCATCTTCGAAATTTCTGGCTGTCACAATCGAGGTAAGTTTCACTAATAATTGAGAGGAATGAGTATGGATCCTGTAAAACTCCCATCCAACATAAAAAACCGTCAGGCTTCTCACTCTACCTGTGAGAAACCTGACGGGTTTTTTCATCTTATTTACACTTCTTCACAATATTGATCGAAGTAAGATTGAATTTTGTTCACAACCGACATTGGATCGTGACCTTCAATTTCGTGTCTTTCTACCATCGTCAGTAACTTTCCATCTTTTAATAGGGCAAACGACGGTGAGGATGGCGGGTAACCGGTGAAGTAGCTGCGTGCTTTCGCTGTAGCTTCTTTATCTTGACCGGCGAAAACCGTTACTAATTGATCCGGTCGTTTATCGTAGTGAATGGAATGAGCTGCTGCAGGGCGTGCGATTCCTCCGGCGCAACCACAAACGGAATTGATCATCACAAGTGTTGTACCTTCTTTAGCGAAAGCTTGATCTACTTCTTCTTCTGTTGTTAACTGAGTATAACCGGCTTGTTCGATTTCTTGACGGGCCTGGCGAACAACATCATTCATTAATAAATTGAAATCTATATCCATGCTTGAACTCTCCTTTTAATCGCTGACTTAATCATTCTCCATAAAACAGGAAATTTGATATACCCCTATCATAACAATTTCAAACCATATCTTTCAATTAAAATTAACTAAACCATTCAATGAATTGCTTCTTTATACAACTTTAGCAATTCTTCTACTGCCTGAGAAGTCGTAAAATCTCCTTCCTTCACTCGATTTTCCATGTGAGGGAGGGCGGACTTTATGTTTTGGTGAAAAAAGAAGTCTGAGAGGACTCTTTCTTTCAACATCGTATGAAACCATTCCTGCTTTTGGAGAAGTCGCCTTTCTTCAAAGACTCCCTGTTCTTTTGATTGCTTCTCAAACTGTCGGATCACATTCCACATCTCTTTTAACCCCTCATTTTTCAAGGCAGAACAGGTATAAGCCTTTGAGCTCCAACCTTTAGTTGCGGGAGTCAAGAAGTGGAGGATTTGGTTCAGCTCTCTTTTTGTTTTCTCAGCGAGAGGTTTATTTTCTCCATCCGCTTTGTTGACAAGTAATGCATCGGCAAGCTCCATGATCCCCTTTTTCATTCCTTGAAGCTCGTCCCCCGCTCCAGTGATGACGAGCAGGAGGAAGAAATCCACCATTTGCCTCACCATCACTTCACTCTGACCGACTCCAACGGTTTCAATGATCATCAGATCATATCCGGCCGCTTCGCATAAGAGAAGGGTTTCACTGGTTTTCCGGTGTACTCCACCAAGTGTTCCTGCAGTGGGGGAAGGTCTTACAAAAGCATGGGGGTTTTTCGATAATTGTTCCATCCTTGTTTTATCCCCCAGAATACTGCCACCGGAAATGGAAGAGCTGGGATCAATCGCAAGGACGGCAACCCGGAGACCCTGCTCACATAACATTTCCCCGAACGCTTCTATGAATGTACTTTTACCGGCTCCCGGCACACCTGTAATGCCGATCCGAAAACTTTTACCCGTATAGGGAAGGAGCTCCTGCAACAGTTCCTGTCCCATGGCATAATGCTGTTCTGCATTGCTTTCAATCAGCGTGATGGCCTTCGCCAAGGAGCTACGGTCGCCTTTCAAGACCCCGTCCTTTAATTCGGGAATTGATACAGAATCCTTTTTCTTCTTCACAAACCGCTTCTTTCGCCCTGAATCATTCTCTGCCATTATTCAGCCACTTCCTCATAGCCCAGCATTTCATAAATTTCTTTGATGACTTTTTGTGCAGCAACGGGTATGATCGTTCCTGGTCCAAAAACGGCAGAGGCTCCGTTATTCAATAGGAAGTCATAATCCTTAGCGGGAATCACTCCACCAATGACAACGAGAATGTCTTCTCTTCCTAATTTCTTTAGTTCCGCTACCAGTTGAGGCAGGAGTGTTTTATGTCCTGCGGCTAATGAACTTACACCGATGACATGCACGTCATTTTCGACTGCTTGCAGAGCCGTTTCTTCCGGCGTCTGGAACAATGGTCCGATATCCACATCAAAACCAAGGTCTGCGAACGCCGTGCTGATCACCTTAGCACCTCTGTCATGACCGTCCTGTCCCATCTTTGCAATAAGGATACGGGGTCTTCTTCCTTCGTTTTCCAAAAACTCTTCTGTCATTTCTTTTACTATATTGATTTCTTGTTCATTTGAAAAATTCGAGCTGTACACCCCGCTTATACTTCTAATGGTCGCTTTGTGCCGTCCCGATACTTTCTCTATCGCATCGGATATTTCTCCTAATGTGGCACGTGCTCTTGCTGCATCAACCGCTTTCTCAAGGAGATTCCCTTCCCCTGTTTCTGCTGCATGGGTTAATGCTTGAAGCGTTTCGATCACTCTCTCGTCATTTCTTTCTTCTTTAAGCTTTTGGATTCGTTCTACTTGTTTTTGTCTTACAACCGTATTATCGATATCCAATGTTTCAATCGGGTCTTCCTTGTCGAGACGATATTTATTTACGCCAATAATCGCTTCGTCTCCTGAATCAATCATCGCCTGTCTTCTGGCAGCCGCTTCCTCGATCCTCATCTTCGGCAATCCGGTATCTATCGCCTTCGTCATGCCGCCAAGCTCTTCGATTTCTTCGATATGTTCCCATGCCTTCTCCATAAGTTGATCCGTCAAGGATTCTACATAATGGGAGCCTGCCCATGGATCAATCACTTTCGTAATGCCGGTTTCCTCTTGAAGATACAGCTGTGTATTACGGGCGATCCGTGCTGAAAAGTCTGTCGGCAGCGCAATCGCTTCGTCCAGTGCATTTGTATGAAGGGATTGTGTATGGCCCATGGCTGCCGCATGCGCCTCAAGTAATGTACGAATGACATTATTATAAGGATCCTGCTCCGTTAGACTCCAACCAGATGTTTGGGAGTGAGTCCTTAGCGCCATGGATTTAGGATTCTGAGGGTTGAATGTTTTCATCATTTTTGCCCAAATCCTTCTTGCCGCCCTCATTTTGGCTACTTCCATGAAATAGTTCATGCCGATGGCCCAGAAGAATGATAGTCTCGGTGCAAATGAGTCGATATCGATCCCTGCCTTGAGACCAGTCCGTACATATTCAAGACCGTCCGCTAATGTATAAGCCAGCTCAATATCGGCAGGTGCTCCCGCTTCCTGCATGTGATATCCGGAAATACTGATGCTATTAAACTTCGGCATATGTTTGGATGTATATTCAAAAATATCGGCAATGATCTTCATGGATGTTTCAGGAGGATAAATATAGGTATTCCGCACCATATACTCTTTCAAAATATCATTTTGAATCGTACCGGACAGCTTCTCCTGCGAAACGCCCTGTTCTTCTGCCGTGACGATATAAAATGCAAGAATGGGCAGCACCGCTCCGTTCATCGTCATGGAAACAGACATTTGGTCAAGAGGTATTCCATCAAACAGAATCTTCATATCCAGAATCGAATCGATGGCTACTCCCGCTTTCCCTACATCCCCCACTACACGCGGATGATCTGAATCATAGCCGCGATGGGTTGCTAAATCAAAAGCAACAGAGAGTCCTTTCTGCCCCATACTTAAATTTCTTCTATAGAACGCATTGCTTTCTTCTGCTGTTGAAAATCCTGCATACTGCCTTACGGTCCAAGGACGATTCACATACATCGTCGGGTACGGTCCCCTTGTATAAGGTGCCAAGCCTGGGAGGTCTTCCCCATGGGATATATCCTTTGAGTCCGCTTCTGAATAAAGAGATTTAATGACGATCTTCTCATTTGTCTCGTAGGTACTGCCTGTCAGAGAACCATCATTCGTTCTCGTTTCTTTCGAATAAGGGTTGATTGCTTGCCAATCAGGCTTTGTCATTGTCAATTCCCTCCTCCCAGATGATTAACAGCTCATTTACTTTTTCCAGAATGTTTTGCTTGTTGTAAATGGATCCATTCAGCCCTATACGAACCCACTCATGCTCATCAGATATTTTCCCTGCTGCGTCAATCACAATGGTGGAATCAATATGATGGATGGACTCAATCAGCATGGGCAGTTTATCTTGATATTCTTCCTCTGTTCCACAAACCACATAGTACGGATAACGGGTTTCCTCCACAAATTGAAGTACATCTTCCTTAGAGAAGCACTCTTTACTTTGATTCGCATGAATGCCCCCCGTCGCTAAAAATCCTTTTACAAAATCAACACGGGGCTTGTGGGTTTTTAACTTTCCTAACCCTATTAAACCTGCCACCGGTTTACTTGTCAGCTTATGTGTCCTTTCTCTTAATCTTTCAAAAGGAAGTGACAAACGCTCATCCACACTATTAGATGTTGGAGTTTGAACTGTCTCTTCAAGGTTTGAATAGATATTCGTCCCGATCATAGAGTTTTTTCTTGTGGCTAAATCATGAATGCGAGACGCTCTCACTCTATTTATTTTTTCATGTATGGAACCATTTTTCAGGCAGACAAGAATTCCCCCATCTCCATCGACCTGTTGAAATTCCTTCCATGCAAGCTTACCTACCTCTTCTGATAACCATTCCACATAAAAAGAACCGCCTCCAGGGTCGACCACTTTATCCAAATGAGCTTCTTCCCCAAGGATCAGTTGAGTATTCCGGGCAATTCTCTCAGAAAACCCGTTCACTTCCCCACTCACTTCATTGAATGGAGCAACAAGAAGATAATCCACCCCAGCAAGAATGGCAGAAAACGCTTCTCCTCCCCCGCGAAGCATATTGACATACGCATCGAGAGTGGATTTGTTCAACTGAGACGTTTCAGCACTGCAGCTGACCGAATGTGCGATCGCTTGTTCTGAAAGTCCATAAGACGATAATACCTCTTGCCACAATTTCTTAAAAGCTCTGATCTTGGCTATTTCCATAAAGAAATGACTGCCTACTGCAAAATGAAAATGCATTTTATCAGCAATCTTTTCTATGGTCCACCCTTTTCTCTGAAGTGCTTCAATATAAGCTACCCCTTCACTCAGACCGTATGCCAATTCCTGCGTGGCACTTCCTCCACTATTATGATACTGGGCAGAATTAATGATTATGGTCTTCAGATAAGGCAGATACTCATCTACGTCTTTTACAACTTTCAACCAATCTTCAAATAACTCTCGATTTTCATTTATTGGATCAAAGCCCATTACACCTTTGAGGTCCCTCAGTTCAGGTATTTCCATCAGTCGCTGAATAGAGAGTGCTGTCTTTTTTTCAATGGAAAAGACAGGAGTCTCAAACTCAACGACTTCTTTTATAAATTGATGGAAGCCTTCTCTTAAGTCTAAGTCACCTACTTGAAATGAAACACAGTTCTGCCCCCGGGATAATGCATCCTTCATTGCAGAAGTGAGTTCCTCCCAAGAGCCCCTTTTGACCGGTTGAGCGATGAACCATTTTGGAGTCCTCTCCAATTTCCCTTGAACATTAGGGATATAAGCATTCACCCTATCCACTCCAGGTAAATCTTCTTTCGTGTATAACGGTTTAAGTTCAATATTTTCATAGGTTTTCGTATGTAAGGAACGAATCCCTTTCCCCTTTAACGCTATTTCAGCTGCTTCCTGCCATTCTGTAAGTGTTCGTCGACTGAATGATTGCTCTTTCATATCACTAAGCTTCATAGTACCCCTCTTTCGACCCGTATGATTGTAATCGTTTACATTTGCATCTGAAAAATCTCACTTAACTAGCATGATTGCACATTGAACATTCAAAATGTTTATACTAATACTATTTTAGTATATAAAAGAAAACGTATTTCTTCAATCTCTCTGGTAAATGAATCAAAAAAAGAAAGAAGAGTCGACGGGGTCGACTCTTCCTCCCTTAATCTTTATTTCTTTGTATTGATATACAATTTACCTTCTGCACGTTTCGTTGTGACATTTCCATAATCATCGGAAATCTTCACTTCAATAAGTGCTCCAGGTGCCTTTACATTTGAAGTGGCTGTATAATAACCGACGTAGTGACCTTCTGATGTTTCCATCATTGGAAGCTCATTTGCGTTTGTTACTTGGGATCGTGCATTTGTCAGTGGCATTTGGATGACGAAGGTAGCATCTAATCCAGGCTCACTGTCAAATTCGATTTTAACCGATTCACCCTTCTTCAGCTCTTTATCTTCAGCAGGAAGAAGATTTTCAACTGCGATGTCACCAAATTTAGCAAAGACTGTCACTCTTTGTTTCTTTTTGTTTCCAGCTTTATCTTTCGCTACTACCTGGATGACATTTTCTCCTTCATTCAGAAGCAGTCTATGACTGAACTTCCCATCACTTACAGAAGCTTTCTCGCCATTTACTTTCACCCAGGCGAGGTTTTCATCGACAATCGTTCCTTCCACGGTGATGGCTTCACGATTCGTTTTCATGCCTTCTTTCGGAGATGTGATGGCAAGCTCTGGCTTCACTTGATCAAGGGTGATGGTCACAGGCTCAGATGGTCCTGTCATACCTTGCTCGGTTGCTGCCTTTGCAGTAATCGAGTTCTCCCCATCGTGTAATGAAACATCCGCAGAGAAGGTGCCATCTTCCATCGTTTCTGTTGTTGCCACTTCGTCGTCACCATTAAAAAGGTGAACGGTTGTGGTCGGGGCAGAAGTCCCTTCAACGGTAACCGAGTCCTTATTTGTAAATGATCCATCTTTCGGTGATGTGATGACCGGCGCAGTGACTTCATAATTCACTGTTGCACGAATCATATAGTTCCCTTCATCTTCTGGTGCTTGTGACCATGCACCTCCGACGAATTGCCAGCTTCTTGCGGCATATTCGCCATCTTCATCTGTTCCAAGTCCTGGCGCGTTCGGATTTGGAGCTGATTGAATGTAAACCATGTAGAAATCACCCTCTACCATGATGCCATGCTGGCTAAGATCTACATGTGTCCATTCCCCGTTACGTAAAGCAGTTCCATCAAACGGACCGGCAACTTTCTTACCAGGAGCGCCATCAGGACCAGATGCATCATAAACGGCAACTTGGAATTCAGTTCCGCCTGGTACTGGCCATTCTGTATCCCAGAATCGGAATAGTCCACCTGTAACCAATGCAGTTTCATTGCCTTCTTCAAGAGACATTTTCACAGCCCAGCCATTACCTGCATCATAGAATGCACGTGCGTTTTCAGCTGTTCCATCATCGTAACCAATTTCACCAGGATACCCGATGAAAGGCTCTAATGAAACATCGGCATTTGTGACTTCTCCACCTTCAACTGTTACTGTCATTTCCTTACTATAGTAGTAAGGTGCAACTACCTTAAGGGTGTACTCACCTTCATATGCCTCCAGTTCATATCCACCATTTTCATTCGTTTCCACAGGTTCCACAACAGCATCTTCAAGTAAGAAGACAGTAGCTCCCTCAACAGGTTCTCCAGAAATTTCATTTGTGACTGTTCCCGTAATATTCCCTTGAGGAATTTCCTCGAGTGTAAAATTGGCAGTAGATGTTTGGTCTGCTTCAATCGTTACACTCTGCGTTTGAGATCTGAAACCATAGGTTGAAGCTTGCAGGGTAAAGTCACCTGCTGCATGAGTCATTTCGTATGAACCATTTGCAGGATTTGTATAAACAGAACGGCCTGTTTCCAAGACACTCACTTCTGCTTGAAGCGGAAGTAATACCGGTGCCGCTTTGTCTTCTACTGGTTCTTCTTTCGTAACTTTTTTATCCAAATTTATTTTATTCGGATTCACACTCGGTTTCTTCGAAATAGACGATGACGTCTCATCCTTCGATTTCAATCCAAGGTTCATCTTTTTAGCTGGCAGAATCGATTCACCACTTAGTTTCACATCATCAACGTACCAACCTTGTTTCACTACACTTCCATCTGTTGTCACATTAAAAGCGACGTAGATGCGCTGACCGGCATATTGACTTAGATCCACTTCTCCATCAATCCAGCCATCCGTATTGCCATTTACACGAAGCGTCTGTGTCCACGTCTCACCATCAGTGGATACAAAAACATGACCGTAATCATAGTTTCTTTCAAGCTCGTGCCACTGCTTGAATTGTAAAAAGCTATTGCCTTCTGGTAAATCGATCGGAGGCATTTGTAATGACATGTTGGCACTGTTGTCATACGTACCATCCAGACTTGTTGCATATACCTTTTCTCCTGAAGTAGCTGCTCCAGGACCATTTACCGGTACACCCCACTCCCAGCTGTTTCCTGGTCCATAAGAATTCCAGCCACTTGGAGATGACTCAAAGTCCTGCTCATATCCGACTGTGATTCCCGGAAGAAGAGTGACAGAATAGGCATCCGTTTCTACTTCATTTCCGCCAAAGTCCATTGCGGACCATTTATAGGTTACACTTTCTCCTGTCAGTGCTTCTCCAGGAATGGTAGCCTCATAAGTTCCTGATGTATAGTCGCCTGCAGATCTTGTTGCTTCAACAGACTCCCAAGCACCATCCTGATTTTGATAATGTAATGTAACATTCGTCACACTCACATTATCATTTGCTTCCGCTTGTAGTGGCAGATTCATTCCTTCAAATGCTTCACCAGGGGCTTCATGGCTGATTACTGGAGCTTCAGAGTCATCCCCCTCTTTTGAAACTTGCCCTTCTACTTTTCCAATACCGCTCATCACGGATGAAACGGCATCGAATGCGTTAACCAAGCCATGACCATATCCATTATTAGGCGTTTCAGGGAAAGTACCGTCAGTCAACGGAACAGCCGTTGACATTAAGATTTCTTCCATTTCGTCAACCGTCAAACTTGCATCCACTTGTCTCAATAATGCTGCAACTGCAGAGACGTGAGGACCAGCCATTGATGTACCATTCCATCCGCCTTCATAGTTACTTCCCGGTACTGAAGAACGAATATTCACTCCCGGTGCGGAAATTTCAGGTTTAACTTCCTCATATGGTGAAGGACCTTGAAGTGAGAAGCTTCCAAGGTTGTCATTAATATCTGTTGCACCTGTAGCAAAGGACTCCGGGTAATTTGCCGGATTAGCGATTGAACCTGGGCCACCAGGATTAAATAACGTCGTATTACCTGCTGAAAACTCAGGGAATATTTCGGCCGCTCTCCAGGCGTTCACCATATCCCGGTACCACTCATCAAGACCGGGACCGCCACCCCAAGAGTTATTGACAACATCAGGAGCCATCTCCGGATGAGGGTTGCCCTCTGAATCCTTTGGAGCCAGAATCCATTCTCCCGCTTCTAATAAATCAGCATCTGTTCCTCCATTAGCCGTGAATGCTTTTACTGCAATCCACTTCGCTCCTGGAGCAACGCCGATCTGATTGCTCCCGTCAGGTTCTGAACCAACCATTGTGCCTGTAACATGCGTACCGTGACCATCATCATCATAAGGTGCACTTTGCCCGGCTGTTGCATCAAACCAGCTGAACTCATGATCAGGGGCATCAGGATTTTGAGGGTCATACCCTCTATATTTTTCCTGTAAAGCCGGATGGTTCCATTGAACACCTGTATCAATCGATGCTACAACGGTTCCTGCTCCATCAATTCCCATATCCCAAACAGCCGGAGCACCCACTCGGTCAATATTCCATTCAATGGAAGCAGGGCTGTTTTGAACTTCTTTTTCTGCAACGCCAGCTGCACCACCTTCTGCTTTTGCCGGTTGAATGAGTTGACGTGTTTCATTCGGTAAGATCTTATCAACTTCTGCAAATGTTGAAATCTTCTCCATTACTTCTTTCGTAGAAGTAACGGCCATTCCGTTTACAACATAGAAGTCTTTTATTTCTTTTACTGCCCCGGATTTCTTCTGTTTCGTTAAGTATTCTTTCACTTCTGCCTGAGATTCAAGGGCCGTGGCTCGAAGCTCGGAGACGACCATATTTCGTTTCAATAGTTTTTTGCTGTTAGCAGACAGCTTCTGCTTTTTCGCTTTTTCAGCCGCCTTCTTAGCTACAGCCTCTGTATCCAGCTGCTCCTTGAATTTCACTAAGTATGTGACATGCTTATCTTTCTTGAATTGATCTTGTAGTTTCGATGTGATCTTTGATTGTGGATTCACTTTTGCTGATTCGTTTGCTGAGGTGGATGGTTTTTCTTTAGCCAGTGCTGATTGTGAGGTATTCGCTGCCCCTGCATTGAATGGAAACATTAACGGGACAAACATTACTAAGGTGAGTACAATGGATAACCATCTTGCCTTCCGCTTTCTACTTGTCATCTAATTCCCTCCCAGTAATTTTTGATTCCTTCAGTAATACCGACACCTCCCTGCTTCAACTACTTGGTAAAAAGTAGGTGATAACCCAAAGATAACCAATATAGATGTAAAATGTTGTAAGTTTATGTCGTTTTAAATCTGAATATTCAGAAATTAATAGAAAAGTCACGTGTTTTCTCCTTTCTAGTACGTACATAGTCACAAAAAGAATATAACTGCAGGAATATTCTGGGGTATCAGGAACTTTTCACAGGGTAAAAGGATGGAGAATGCCTACTTTTTTAAGTTAAGTAAGAAATAATTGAGCGAGAAGTCACAGGATTGTATTCTTGTATAACGGCAACTGGAAAAACGTCCTATTCATGACGAAATATTTCATATTAGAATATTCTTCCAGTAATATTTAACCCTACTTTCCCGAATCATTGGGATAATCATTTATTTTTTCTGCTCCATACTATCCAGAAACAAAAAAAATAAGGACTAACCACCCAGGGTCAGTCCTTATAACGATTAATATACAGATGTATTTTCTTTTGAAGTGTTTTCTAGGATTTCTTTCACACGCTGTAAGAATCTTCCGCAAACCAGACCATCCAGAACACGGTGATCGAGTGACATACATAAGTTCACCATGTCTCGTACTGCGATCATTCCATTGTTCATGACAACCGGACGTTTCACAATCGATTCTACTTGAAGGATTGCTGCTTGCGGATAATTAATGATACCCATTGATTGTACTGAACCAAATGACCCGGTGTTGTTGACAGTAAATGTGCCTCCCTGCATATCTTGGGAAGTTAATTTACCGCTGCGTACTTTTCCGGCAAGCTCAGTGATTTCTCTTGCAATACCCTTGATGGTTTTTTCGTCTGCATTTTTGATCACAGGCACATACAGTGCATCGTCTGTCGCTACTGCAATGGAAAGGTTGATGTCTTTCTTCTGAACAATCTTGTCCCCGGCCCACATAGAATTAATTTGTGGATACTCTTTAAGGGCTTGAGCAACAGCTTTCACGAAAAATGCGAAGAAAGTAAGATTAAATCCTTCACGCTGTTTGAATTCCGTTTTAAGTGAGTTTCTATAATCAACAAGGTTTGTAACATCCACTTCCAGCATCGTCCATGCGTGAGGAGCCTCATGCTTGCTTCGAACCATGTTGGATGCAATGGCTTTACGAATACCCGAAACCGGGATTTCAATATCACCAGGTACAACAGGAACGTTCGCTGCAGGCGCAGATTGCTTGGCCGGTTGTTTAACCGCTTGTTCCTTCACCGGTGCTTGCTGAGGCGCCTGATCTTCAGCCTTAGGCGCCGGAGCATCTCCTGCTTTTGGAATACTACCTGACTCAATGATCTTCTTAAGATCTTTACGAGTGATACGGCCGCCATTTCCAGTTCCTTCTACTTGATTCAGATCAATATCATGCTCTTGAGATAGCTTTAATACGGCAGGGGAATATCTTGTTTTATTCCCACTATCTTTACTTGGAGCCTTCGTTTCAGGTGCAGATTGAGGTGCTTGATCCGATTCTTTCTTAGGCGTTTCTTTCGGAGTTTCTTCAACAGGTGCAGAACCTTCACCTTCCACTTCAATCGAACAAATAATTTCTCCGACTTCAAGAGTGTCTCCTTCTTCAGCAATTAATTCTTTAATGGTACCTGTGAAGGATGATGGTACCTCTGCATTTACTTTGTCCGTTTGAACTTCCGCAATCGGATCATATTTATTGACGGTATCACCAGGTGATACCAACCATTTACTTATCGTACCTTCTGTAACACTTTCCCCTAGCTGAGGCATTTTCATATTTTCAATACCCAATGAGGAACCCTCCTTACTGTCTAATGTTATTAAAATTCTGCAAGTTCACGCATTGCTTTTTCTACTTTGTCCGGGTTAATCATAAAGTATTTTTCCATTGTCGGTGCATACGGCATTGCAGGAACATCAGGACCCGCAAGGCGTTTGATAGGAGCATCAAGCTCGAATAAACAGTTTTCAGCAATAATCGCAGAAACCTCACCCATGATGCTTCCCTCTTTATTGTCTTCTGTCACCAGGAGCACTTTACCTGTTTTTGAAGCTGCTTCAATGATCGCTTCTTTATCTAATGGATAAATCGTACGTAAATCCAGTATGTGCGCTTCGATTCCATCCTGGGCAAGCTTTTCCGCTGCTTGAAGTGCAAAGTGAACACACAGACCATAAGTGATCACTGTGATGTCCTCTCCTTCACGCTTCACGTCTGCTTTTCCGATTGGAAGAGTGTAGTCATCCTCAGGCACTTCACCTTTGATCAGGCGATAAGCACGTTTATGTTCAAAGAATAATACTGGATCTTCATCACGGATAGCAGCTTTCAGTAAGCCCTTCACATCATAAGGAGTGGATGGCATGACAATTTTCAATCCTGGTTGATTAGCGAACACGGCCTCAACCGATTGTGAATGATATAGAGCCCCGTGTACTCCGCCACCGTAAGGAGCACGAATGACCATCGGACAGCTCCAATCATTATTCGAACGGTAACGGATTCGTGCTGCTTCAGAGATGATTTGGTTCACTGCCGGCATGATAAAGTCGGCAAACTGCATTTCGGCGATCGGTCTCATGCCATACATGGCAGCTCCGATTCCAACACCGGCAATGGCTGATTCCGCAAGTGGTGTATCAATGACACGGTCTTCTCCAAATTGATCATACAGTCCGTGAGTCGCTTTGAATACTCCACCTTTTTTACCGACGTCTTCTCCAAGAACGAATACTTTCTCATCACGTTCCATTTCTTCTCTAATTGCCATTGTTACGGCATCAATGTATGAAATTACTGGCATGATTGAATTCCCCCTTACTTCTCTTCTGCGTAAACATACTTCATAGCTGATTCTGCTTCAGCATATGGAGCGTTTTCTGCATAATCCGTTGCTTCGTTCACGAGCTTCATAATGCGATCATTGATTTCTTTCTCAATATCATCGTTCATGACGCCTGTTTCTTTTAAGTAAGCACCAAACGTGATGATTGGATCATTTGTTTTCGCTTTCGCTACTTCATCGGGAGAACGATAGCTTCTGTCATCATCATCCGAGGAGTGAGGAGTCAAGCGATACGAAACCGTTTCAACCAATGTCGGACCTTCTCCACGACGACCACGATCTGCTGCTTCTTTGACAGCTTTATAAACCTCGATCGGATCATTTCCATCTACAGTGATTCCCGGCATACCATACCCAATGGCACGATCGGACACTTTCTCACACGCTAACTGCTTTTCGATTGGAACTGAGATTGCATATTTGTTGTTTTCACACATGAAAATAACAGGTAATTTATGTACACCAGCAAAGTTTGCTCCTTCATGGAAATCTCCCTGGTTGGAAGATCCTTCTCCGAATGTCACAAACGTTACAACATCTTTCTTCTCCATTTTCCCGGCAAGGGCGATACCAACGGCATGAGGAACTTGCGTGGTTACAGGAGATGAACCCGTTACGATATTATTTTTCTTTTGCCCAAAATGACCAGGCATCTGACGTCCGCCCGAGTTTGGATCTTCTGCTTTCGCAAAACCTGATAACATCAACTCTTTAGCCGTCATCCCGAATGTTAATACCACACCCATGTCTCGGTAGTACGGAAGGACATAATCCTTTTCACGATCTAAAGCGAATGCAGCACCGACTTGAGCAGCTTCCTGACCTTGACAAGAAATAACAAAAGGGATTTTTCCCGAACGGTTCAGTAACCACATACGCTCATCGATTTTTCTAGCAAGAAGCATGGTTTCATACATTTCTAATACTTTCTCATTGGAAAGTCCTAACTCTTCATGACGATTTTCTGCCATTTTGTTTACCTCCTACACAATCTAATGGTTGGAAAGGTAGAGAGGACCTCTACCTTTCCTATTGAAATTAATTGTCTACTTGTAGCTCAAGAACAGTAGGCTACGCGTTTCTATGAGTGAATTGCCTTTCCATCTACAGCAAGGGCTGCCTCTCCGATCGCTTCTGACAGGGATGGATGAGGGTGGATTGTGTGCGCGATTTCCCATGGGGTTGCGTCCAATACTTTAGCCAGTCCCGCTTCTGAAATCATGTCTGTTACATGTGGACCGATCATGTGCACACCTAGAATGTCATCGGTATCTTTATCTGCAATGATCTTGACGAATCCATCCGATTCACCATATACAAGTGCTTTCCCGATTGCTCTGAAGCTGAATTTTCCGGTCTTCAAGTTATATCCCTTTTCTTTTGCTTCCTGTTCCGTGATCCCTACGCTTGCAATTTCAGGATTACTGTAGATGCATTTTGAAATGAGGGAATAGTCAATAGGGTGAGGTTTCTCATTCGCCATATGTTCCACAGCTGTGATTCCTTCGTGTGATGCAACATGAGCTAATTGAAGTCCACCGATGACATCCCCGATCGCGTAAATATGAGATTCCTTGGTTTGGAAGAAATCATTCACTTCAATAAAGCCTTTTTCCACTTTAATATCTGTGTTCTCTAAGCCAATGCCTTCAACGTTCGCTTGTCTGCCTACAGATACAAGGATTTTCTCTGCCGTAAAGGCTTTTTCTTCACCTTTATGCTCAGCTTTGATCGTTACCTCTCCTTCTCCTTTTTCCAAGGTTTCAGGAAGCACCTTAGCACTTGTAACGATTTTAACGCCTTTTTTCTTCATCAAGCGCTGCATTTCTTTAGAAATCTCATGATCCTCGGTTGGTACTATTTTATCAGCGTATTCCACAACGGTTACCTCAACATCAAAGTCAGACAGCATGGAAGCCCATTCAATACCGATGACTCCTCCGCCAACGATGATGATCGATTTTGGCAAAGCCTCAAGTGAAAGCGCTTCATCCGAAGATAGAACGTATTCACCATCAATATCAAGTCCTGGTAATGAACGAGGTCTCGATCCTGTTGCAACGATCACATTTTTAGGGATCAGCATTGCATTATCTTCACCGTTATTCATTTCAACTGAAATCGTGCCTGGCATAGGGGAGAAAATCGAAGGTCCTAAAATACGACCCAGCCCTTCAAAGACATCGATCTTACCTTGTTTCATCAAGTGTTGAACCCCTTTGTGAAGCTGTTCAACAATCCCGTCTTTTCTGGATTGGACTTTCGTGAAATCTAATTCTACCCCATTGATCTTCACACCAAAATCTTCACTATGTTTCGCTGTTGCATATACTTCAGCACTGCGAAGAAGGGCTTTACTGGGAATACATCCTTTGTGTAAGCATGTCCCGCCAAGCTTTCCTTTTTCAACGATTGCTGTTTTTAATCCAAGTTGAGAAGCACGAATGGCGGCTACGTAGCCACCAGTTCCTCCCCCTAGAATGACTAAATCATATTCTTCTGCCAATCTTGAGTCCTCCTTGCTCTTATACTCTCGCTTTTTTCTTTACTGGTCCAGGGTACACTTTATAGTCCTCTTCATTTCGCAAGACCCTTAATGCCCCTTCCGCAAGAGCTTGCAGTTCATTTTCTCCTGGTTGAATCACGACATCCGCTATCCAATTGATTCGATTGCTTATCGCCTTCACAAATTCTTTACCATAAGCAAGTCCACCCGTTAGCACAATGGCGTCTACTTTACCATTAAGGACGGCACTTGCTGCCCCTATCTCTTTAGCAATTTGATACGCCATCGCATCATACACGGCTTTGGCATTTTCATCGCCATTCTCAATCATCTTCTCCACTTTTACTGCATCGTTTGTTCCAAGATAACCGACTAAGCCACCTTGACCAACGAGTTTCTTCATGATTTCATCACGGTAATAATCACCTGAGAAGCATAGGTCAACTAAATCACCCGCTGGAACAGTACCTGCTCTTTCAGGACTGAATGGGCCATCGCCATGTAAACCATTATTCACATCCACGACTTTCCCATTGCGGTGGGCACCGACGGTAATTCCACCACCCATATGAGTGACGATCAGGTTTAGGTCCTCATATCTCTTTCCGAGTTCCTTTGCGACTCTTCTTGCTACCGCTTTCTGATTTAATGCATGGAAAATACTCTTTCTTTCAATGAGTGAAAACCCTGAAACACGGGCAAGTGATTGTAGCTCGTCCACTACAACTGGGTCGACAATATAAGACGGAATGTTTAATCCAGAAGCAATTTCAAATGCTATAATCCCACCAAGGTTTGAAGCATGCTGACCTGAGAATCCTTCTTTAAGATCCTTCAGCATGTCATCATTCACTAAGTATGTGCCGCCTTCTATCGGTCTAAGAAGGCCCCCACGGCCACAAACAGCACTTAGCTTCGAAATGTTGATCCCTTCTTCATCTAATGCTTGAAGAATGGTATCCTTTCTGAATTCATACTGATCAATGATGGTTGGAAATTCATTAATTTTTTCTGAATCATGACGAATTGTCTTTTCAAAGATAGATCGATCATCATCGAAAACACCAATTTTGGTTGATGTCGATCCAGGGTTAATGACTAATATTCGATGTTTGTTCTCTTGCACTGTTGTTACCTCCATTTGGGTAGCTGTTATTGTAATGTTTGTACGTAGAATTTTTCCCCTATGATAGATAACCCCTTAATCTGTTCGATGTTCGCATTAACAGGGAAGAAACGCTCTACTTTTGTTAGAAGTAAAGCGTTTTTTCTTCTAATTATCCACGTCTGCTTAAAATATGTTGACCGTTTTGTAAGAACTGGCTTCTTGAACGGCGCATTTTCTCGATTCTTTCTTCAGCCATACGATCAGCAGCAACGTAAGTTGGAACATTATCACGTTTAGCGATTTCAATAACCCGCTCAACGTTGTTGTACACTTGCTCCACTTTTTTCATCGCTCTTTCACTATTGTAACCGTATAGTTCATCCGCTACGTTGATGACTCCACCTGCATTGATGACATAGTCAGGTGCATAAACGATACCCATTTCATGAATCGCGTCACCATGACGAGTTTCTTTTAATTGGTTATTTGCAGCCCCTGCAATGACTTTTGCTTTTAGCTGAGGAATGGTTTCGTCGTTGATGATCGCTCCCAGTGCACATGGTGCAAAGATGTCACAGTCAACCCCATAAATATCGTTGATGTCAACAGCTTTTGCCCCGAATTCATCTACAGCACGTTGTACCGCTTCTTTATTGATATCTGTAACGATCAGATGTGCTCCTTCTTCGTGAAGGTGACGGCACATATTGTACGCAACATTTCCAATTCCTTGAACAGCGATCGTTTTTCCTTCAAGAGAATCAGTTCCGAATGCTTCTTTCGCTGCCGCTTTAATCCCACGGTATACGCCGTACGCAGTTACCGGAGATGGGTTCCCTGAAGATCCAAACGCAGGTGAAATACCTGTGACATAATCTGTTTCTTCATGGATCAAGTCCATATCGGCAACTGTTGTTCCCACATCTTCAGCCGTAATATAACGACCGTTCAGTCCTTGAATGTAGCGACCGAATGCACGGAACATTTCTTCATTCTTATCTTTGCGAGGGTCACCGATAATGACCGTTTTCCCTCCACCTAAGTTAAGACCTGCTGCAGCATTCTTGTACGTCATACCACGCGCAAGGCGAAGCGCGTCTTCAATCGCCGCTTCTTCCGATTCATATGTCCACATACGAGTCCCGCCAAGTGCAGGTCCAAGTGTAGTATCATGAATCGCAATGATTGCTTTCAAACCTGATGATTCATCTTGACAAAATACCAATTGCTCATAATCATATTGTTCCATATAGCTAAAAATTTTCATTTTCATTTCCCCCTAAAGTCTTATATATTTTGATTTATATCACTATTTATTTGAAGCAGAGCATATAGCCAGTGCCAGTGAATATAGTTTACTTTCTGCACTGTCCGCTCTGGATGTCAATACGATTGGTGCTTTCGCTCCAGCGATCACAGCTCCTACTTTCGCTTTTGCAAAATAGATCATGGACTTGTAAAGAGCATTACCAGTTTCGATATTTGGAACGAGAAGGATATCCGCTTGTCCAGCGACTTCACTTTCAATCCCTTTATGTTCAGCAGCGTGGTGTGAAACGGCATTATCCAATGCTAATGGACCATCCACGGTACAATTTCGGATCTGTCCTCTTTGATTCATCATCGTAAGAGAAGCGGCATCAACTGTTGCCTGCATAGAAGGATTAACCACTTCAACCGCCGCTATCGGTGCTACTTTTGGATGGAGAACACCGATTGAACGGGCAATCTCGACGGCATTTTCAATAATTTGCGCTTTTTGCTGTAGATCAGGTGCAATATTCATCGCTGCATCCGTAATAAATGTCAGTCTATCAAACCCTTCCACCTCAAAAGCTGCCACATGTGATAAAACATTGCCTGTTCTGAGACCCCACTCTTTATTTAATACTGCTTTTAAAATAACAGCAGTAGGAACATTCCCCTTCATGAGGGCACCTGCTTCATTTTCCTTCACAGCCTTTACAGCCAGTTCGGCTGATTTCTGTGGCGAAAATGCATGCTTGATTTTAATGCTGCTGTGAGATCGAAGTTGCGGTGCGACCTCTTCTATAAGAGAGATGATTTCTTCTTTATCGCCAAAAAGTAAAAATTTGGCCATATCTTTTTCAACTGCCATGGCGACAGCACCAAGGACTTCTTTATCTTCTGCAGCTGCTACCGCTACAGTGGAGTTTTCTATCCGGGTTGCTTTTTCCACCAAAGATTGTAGATTCATGTATGTCGTTTCAACCCCTTTTTTCTGTTATTATGTTCCCATTAATCTACATGCAAGAACCGTGCCAACTTTCAACACACTGAAAACGCTTTATTAAGCCATATTTATCCCTGCAATTTATTTCATACTGCGCAAATTATTTCATGCTAGTTATTTCAATGTTATATTTTTCAATCTTATAATACAAGTTTCGAACAGACACATTTAATGCTTTGGCGGTTGCTGTTTTATTACCATTATTCTGCTCCAAAACCCTTTGGATTATATTTTTTTCATATTGTTCCACTTGCGTTGCGAGATCCTTAACGGTGCCTTCCGTTTCGTAAGGAACTTCTTTAACAAGGCTTTTGGATGTATCATCCAGTTGGGGTAAATGCTTGATGTCTATCTTCACTTCGTTGTAATTCATAAAGATAATGGCCCTTCCCAATACATTTTCAAGCTCTCTTACATTACCAGGCCAATGATAATTCATTAAGTTATTCATCGCCTGCTCTGTTACCCCTTCAACATTTCTACCGTAATCCTGATTGATCTTCGTAATAAGGGTTTCGGCAATGCGGGGAATATCTGATTTGCGATGTCTTAGTGGCGGAATCTGAATAGGCATTCGATTGAGACGGTAGTAAAGATCTTCTCTGAAAGAGCCGTCAGCGATTCCTTTTTCAAGATTCACATTTGTCGCTGCAATGACCCGGACATTAATCTGGATGGATTTGGTCCCCCCCACACGAACGATCTCATTCTCCTGCAGGACCCTCAGTAACTTAGCTTGAGTATTGGCACTCAATTCCCCTATTTCATCCAGAAAGATACTGCCATTATTCGCTTCTTCAAACAAGCCTCGCTTACCACCACGCTTCGCTCCTGAAAATGCACCTTCCTCATACCCAAATAATTCACTTTCCAATAGGTTCTCTGATAATGCAGCACAATTGACCCGCAGGAATTTGTTGAACTTTCGATCACTCGCATTATGTATAGCGTGTGCAAATAATTCCTTTCCTGTACCGGATTCACCCCTGAGAAGAACAGTGGCAGGTGTTTTTGCCCCTAATTTAGCTTGCTCCACCGCAATCATCATTTCTTCGGAATCCCCGATGATGTCTTCAAACATATACTTTGCTTCTAGAGTGCGAATAATTCTTCTGGCCCGATCCAACTCCTGAGTAAGTGACTGAATTTCAGACATATCATGAATGACACCTACACTCCCCTTGAGTTTACCATTCACGATTATAGGAGCAACATTGACAATGACTTCTTTCCGCTTCGGCCCTACCCGCATCCTCGTTCCCCTGATGGCTCTTCTTGTTTGCAGGACTTTCAAATGGATACTCTCTCCTTCAGAAATGTCTGCCGTTGCCGGTTTTCCAATTACTTCTTCTTGGGAGAGTCCTGTGATTCTAGTATAAGCAGGGTTAATTAATATCCCTTTTCCTTCTTCGTCGACTACAGAAATCGCATCATCACTGGAATGAATGATGGCTTCAAGCATTGTTTGAATTTCTTTAAGATTCGTGATCTCCTCTGCAAGATTCACGACTTCCGTAATATCTTTGAATACAGAAAAAGCTCCGATGATTTCATCATTATCCGTAATCATTGGAATCCGATTGGAAATGATCTTCAGCCCATTGTCCAAAACAACTTCTTGATGAAATTCAGTTCGTCGCGTTTCAATCGTGTTGGTTAATTTACTCTCGGGAATCACATCAGAAATATGCAACCCCATTACGTCTTCCTGGTCCTTACCGATCATCCTCTGTGCACTTTTATTGAAGAGCATCACATTTCCTTGATCGTCTATTCCGACCATACCATCATCAGTAGAGTTAAAAATGAGGTCTCTTTTAAAGGATTCACTTGTTAATTGATGGATAAGATCTTCCTTCTCTTCCAGAAGCTTTGAAATAAGAAAGGCAACACTGCCTGGAATAATAACGGTGTTCCTTCCCCGCTTATCTCTTATATTTTCAAATACTTTTTGTTCACCGGTCACTTCAATGACGATATCAACAGAATCGTTCAGGAAATGTCGCCAATCCGTACCAACTGGTATCCCCAGCTCTTTAGCTAACACAATCCCTGAAGCGTTTTCATTTAGGTCTACAACTGCGATCACTTTCATGACGGAAGCTTCGTGTAGGATTTTTAAAATGGCTGTTCCACCCTTACCCCCGCCGACAATCAGAACCTCTTGCAACATTTTTCACCCCGGCTCTCGATACCTGCAATTTTTTTCACAAACATAATGTTACACTACTTTTCGAAACTTGACAATTTTCTAGTTGGAGTTAGAATTTTAATATGGAAACAAAAAAGGAGTTATGCACCTCATGGTTCGTCTAATTGCCCTGATTATTATGTTAATCCCTGGCGCTCTCGCTGCTCTCGGGATTAAATTGATGAGAGATATGTTATTCGGCATTCTGCAGTCTCCCATTCCTTATTTGTGGTTGCAATTTGTCATTGGATTAGTATTCTTTATATGCGGTCTCGGTTTTATTGCAGGATTTGTACTGCATCGTGATCGAAAACGCAATAAAGTACAATCCCGATTCAACAAAAAAGGCTAGCGCTTATGATTGCGCTAGCCTTTTTTACTTTCTCTCAGCTTCCATGCCTTTTCAGGATAGTCCGTTACAAATGCAGTGCAACCTACATTCAGTAATCTCTCCATTTGTTCCACTTTATTAACCGTGTAAGGTCTGACACAAATGCCGTTATTCATCGATTCCATTATGATTTCATCCTTGACTGCTTTCAGGTTGGGGTGTATCGCTTTCGCCCTTAGAGATTGGGCATAAATCCACGGCATGAATAATCCTGATGAGTATAGTGGCGCAATTTCAACGGCAGGCTCCAGCCGGTAGCACGCTACAATCGAGTAATGATTAAATGAAGAGATAATGATCCGGTCTTCAAATCCAAATTCCTTAATTAATCCGATTACTTTTTCTTCCAGTCCCTGATAGTCCATGATGCTGTTTTTCAACTCAATATTACACAGTAGGTCATTGCTCATTAACCACTGAAATACCTCCCTCAATGAAGGCACACGATTTTTTTTAAACAGCTTACTTTTAAATTTATAATTCGCTTGCAGTTTTTGAATTTCCTGAAGCGTATAGTCTTTGACGAACCCTTTCCCATTTGTGGTGCGATCAACCGTTTCATCATGAATCACGACGATTTCTCCATCTTTCGTCAGTTGAACATCCAATTCAATACCGTCTGCCCTTACTCTTTCAGCTTCATAAAACGCGTCCATAGTGTTTTCCGGGTGAGTCCCGGCTGAGCCACGGTGTGCAAAAATCAGTGTCATGAGTTCACTCCCTTTTCTTAAGTTAATCTCATTCTATATGTAGATATCCAGACCAACGCTTTGAATGAATGTGTGTCTAAACCCATTATATACTTATTAATATTCTCCTCAAAGGGATGAGTTCTCTTTAAATAAAAAAAAATCCTGAGTCACTCAGGATTTTTTTGTTTCCAATGGTAAGTGCAACATCTATTAGAACCAAGAGCATCTTCTTCTGCGGCGACGGTCTTCGATACCTGCTACATCGTCTCTGTCACAACGGCGTACAGCTCTGCAGAAATCTTCCCCTCTAATAAAAGCTCTTACAGGAACTCTAAAGTCGTCTCTATCTCTGTCAAAAGCACCAGCTACATCATCTCTATCACGGAAGCATCCCATAGTCTCACCTCCCTTTTCTTGTTTTTGCATTACACTGTATCATATGTATCAAAGGACAAGCTGTAAGGGCGAACTACCAGATATGAAAAAAAATGAGGCAATTGTTACTGAGGAAGTAGAAAAGTTCACAGGACGCTTATCTTCAAACCAAAAAACCCTACGAAACCAATTGGCTCATAGGGTTTTAATATGAATTATTCAATTCGATGCTTGGCCTAATCCTTACTTTTTCATGAAGCCATATGTTCTAAACGAAGCTTATCAGCAACCATAGCGATGAATTCGGAATTTGTCGGCTTAGCCTTGGACATACTCACTGTGTACCCGAATAAAGAAGAAATTGAATCGATATTCCCTCTGCTCCAAGCCACTTCGATCGCATGACGAATCGCTCGTTCTACTCTTGATGCTGTAGTGTTGTATTTTTTGGCGATATCAGGGTAAAGAACCTTTGTAATTGAACCAAGTAATTCGATATCGTTATAAACCATAGAAATCGCTTCTCTTAAATATAAGTAACCTTTAATATGTGCCGGAACACCAATTTCATGGATGATACTTGTAATACTTGCATCTAAATTCCTTGGTTTCTGCTCTGTATGCATTCTGGATGAGGAAGGTTTTTTGATGATTGGGTTTGATTTACCGCTGACTTGTCTAATATGACTCACTAGATTTTCCATATCAAATGGTTTTAGGATGAAGTAAGAAGCTCCGAGGTCGACGGCTTTCTTTGTTACATCTTCTTGACCGAAGGCTGTCAGCATAATGACATTAGGGATGCTCTTCTTTTCACGAAGTCGTTCGAGCACTGCAAGCCCGTCCAAATGAGGCATAATAATATCCAAAACCAGGACATCCGGATCCACTTCTTCTAACAAATCTAAACAATCTTGGCCATTATGAGCAATTCCTACTACTTCCATATCATTTTGTGAAGCAATGTAGTCTTCCAATAAAGACGTAAGTTCACGGTTATCATCCACAACACATACTTTAATCGATTTCACTACAGGTTTCCTCCTCAATCCTAATTAATTCATCTCTTTATTTTTATTCTAAATTCCTTTTATTTTTGAAAAAAACTTGAAAAATATTATATTTTCTTTGATTTTCTAAAGATTTCTTTATATTTCGACCCTATTCGATATTCGCTCATCGGTTTGTCGAATAATCTTTATTTTAACAAGTTATACGTCTTTTTGGCAAACTGTCCTTTCGGAAACACCTTTTTTATTCAAAAAAAAGAACCCTTATAAGCACCCGCGATCGGGACTTTAGTAAGGGTTTTCCACTGTTAGCTTGCTCGGTCATGATTTTTCTTGTAAATATCGATTCCAGCTTCACTTAGCATCCATTCAATGTGTACACCATATCCGCTTGTCGGATCGTTTACAAATACATGTGTCACAGCCCCGACGACTTTTCCGTCTTGAATGATGGGACTTCCACTCATGCCTTGCACGATCCCACCTGTTTTCTCCAATAGCTTGGGATCTGTTACTTTTAATACCATCCCTTTTGTTGCCGGATACTTCTGAGGTATGGTACTGACAATCTCAATATCGTACATTTCTACATCTTTCCCATCTACCACAGTCAATATCTGAGCAGGTCCTTCTTTCACTTGGTGGGAAAGAGCGATGGACATTGGTTTATCCATCAGATCATTATCAATGGTCTGATTTAACTCCCCAAAAATCCCGAATGGGCTGTTACGGGTAATGTTCCCGATTACGTTACGATCAGAAGAAAAACGGGCTAATTTTTCACCTGGTTTTCCGTCCTTTCCTTTGTGAATGGACGTTACTTCTGAATGGACAATTTCTCCGTTTTCAACCACAATCGGTTTTTTTGTATCCATGTCTGAAATGACATGGCCCAGTGCCCCATATTTCTTGGACTTCGGGTCAAAGAACGTCATTGTGCCGATTCCAGCTGCAGAATCACGAATATACAAGCCTAATTTGTAGTTATTTTCCCCTTTTTCTTTTAACGGAAGCAATTGAGTCTTTACAGTCTCTTGTTCACGCTTAATCACAACATCTAATGATTTGGAATCTTCTCCTGCCTTTTGAACAAAAGGAGCAACATCCGCAAGCTCTTCAATTTTCGTTCCGTTTATTTCAGTAATCATATCCCCTACTTGAATTCCCGCTTTTTCGCCGGGAGACATCTTCCCTGACTCTGTTTCAACTAGATGATGACCTACCACCAACACCCCGACAGTATTTAATTTCACCCCGATGGATTGACCACCCGGGATCACCTTGAAATCTTTCAGTACTTCTACATCGACTTTTTTAATGGGTAACCCAGCTAATTCAAAGACAACTTCATCTTTACCTACAGAACTTCCTTGAATCGAGAGCTGACCTTCTTCTTCATTCAATTGAACATGTTGATTATCAGACGAACCCATCGTTGTAACAGATGCAGCCTTAGGGAGAGCAACTTTATCCCCTTCCATTACCCTTACAGAGTTCGGTGTATTGATAAATTGTTGAACCGGTTTGTAAAAACCAATAAGACAAAGCGAAACAAGGAGAATTCCACCTATACATTTTCTTAACCAATCTAAACTCAATATATCCACTCTCCTCGTTTCTAATCCACACACACTAACTATCGGCTACAGTTTTAATTTTGCCTTTATAAGCTACATTTATAACTGGTAATCATGAAAAAAAGCTACCCCAATTGGATAGCTTTTCATGTTTCTTTTATGGATCCTGCTAATTGCAGTAATTCCTTTGCGTGTTCTAATGTTAAATCTGTAATTTCCACTCCCGAAATCATTCTGGAGATTTCTTTGATCTTTTCCTTCTCTTGAAGACGTTTGACCATTGTGCTCGTTCTTCCGCCTGAAAGTTTTTTCGAAATAAACAGGTGACAATCTGCCATTGCAGCTACTTGCGGTAAGTGAGATATACACATCACCTGGGAATGAATGGCAACCTGATAAATTTTCTCAGCAATCGCCTGTGCCACTCTTCCGCTGACTCCTGTATCGACCTCATCAAAAATGATGGAGGTGATTCCCTGGTGCTTGGAAAAAATCGTCTTCATGGCCAGCATAATACGGGAAAGCTCCCCACCTGATGCAACTTTGGATAACGGCTTTAAAGGCTCCCCTGGATTGGTTGATATGTAAAACTCCACTGTGTCCCAACCATCCTTTTTAAAATGCTGGAAGGAAAACGATTCATTTTCTCCACTTTTCACAAAGCGAACTTCAAATTTCGTTTTATCCATATAAAGTTGCTTAAGCTGTTCATGAATACTTGCTGTTAATTTTTTCGCCCACTGCTTTCTCGTTTGGGACAGATTTTTTGCCTCTAATGATAAATCTTTCTCAAGTGATTGTAATTTACTCTGTAAATGTTCTACATGAGAATCTTTGTTCGTGATGGTTTCAATTTCTTCTTCAATCTTTGAACTATAAGCCAGGATTTCTTCTACAGAAGACCCATACTTTCTCTTTAGACCGTTGATCTCATTCAGTCTCGCTTCAATAAGATCCAAACGGTTTGGCTCAAATTCCAATTGATCTAATTCTCCCCTCACTTGATGAGCGGCATCTTCAAGCATATAGAAAGCATTTGAAACAGATTCCAAAGTCTTTTCATATTGAGAATCAACTTCTGCAGCTGTCTCGAGATGACTCATGGCCAGCCCAGCCCAGTCCAGCCCTTTTCTCTCACCTTGAATACTGTCATAGGAGGTCTGCAGCGCCTCAAACAGCTTTTCAAAGTTCATAAGTTTCCTTTTCTCTTCTTGTAGCTCATCATCTTCGTTTAATTGAAGGTTTGCATCATGAATTTCATTCAGCTGAAACTGAATCAGATCCAAACGATGTGCCATCTCCTGCTCATTCTCATTAAGCCTGTTAAGCTGCTTATAAATAGAAAGGTACTCTTTATATACTTCCCCGTAACTTGAGAGACCAGAAGCAATCTCTTTCCCTCCGAATTGATCCAATAAGGAAAGGTGAAGGCTTTCATTCATCAATTCTTGATGCTCATGCTGTCCATGTATATCAATGAGCGAAGCCCCGATTTCCCTCATGATTGCAATCGTCACGAGCTTACCATTAATCCTGCAAACACTTTTTCCACTGCTCGAAATATCCCTTCGAAGAATGATCATCCCTTCCTCGATTTCTATCCCGAAGCTCGCTGCTTTCTCAATGCATGGATGAGTTTCATTATCAAGAATAAATAACCCTTCAATTTCAGCCTTTTTCTCCCCATGCCGCACGTATTCTGAGGATCCTCTTCCACCAACCAGTAAATGAATGGCATCAATGATAATCGACTTACCTGCTCCGGTCTCACCTGACAAAACGGTCAGTCCTTCTTCAAAGGAAAGAGAGAGGGATTCAATTATGGCGAAATTTTTGATTGATAGTTCTTGTAGCAAAACGTTCACCTCAAATAAAAAGGAACTTTTCCTAAAGAATAGAAAAGCTTCCTATTGGATTTTGTATGAAGGGCTGCCTTACAAACAGCCCATTAATTTTATGATTGATTCTGCAAATTAAAGCATATCTAAAAATCGTTCTGAAACAATCTTTGTCTCTTCTTCAGTGCGGCATATGATCAAACATGTGTCATCTCCACAAATGGTCCCTAAAATCTCTTCCCAGTCTAAGTTATCGATTAAAGCACCGATCGCATTGGCGTTACCAGGTAGAGTTTTCATTACTAGCATATGCCCGGCCTGGTCCACTTTCACAAACGCATCCGTCAGGGTACGCTTAAGTTTCTGTAGGGGATTGAAGCGCTGATCAGCAGGCAAACTATATTTGTATCTGCCGTCCATTAGCGGGACTTTAACTAAATGCAGTTCTTTAATATCCCTCGACACGGTGGCTTGAGTCACATTAAACCCTGCATTTTTAAGGCTTTCCACTAACTCATCCTGCGTTTCCACATCTCTATTCGTAATGATTTCTCTGATTTTAATATGTCTTTGTCCTTTGTTCATCATAGAACATACACCTCTTACATTTGATTAAAACCTGTATAAATATACCTCTACGCTTATGTTAGCCTATTTTGTAGGGAAGTACAATAAAAAAGAAAAGAGGAAGGGGCTCGTTCTGGGGCGACAAGCATAAGTCGAGTAATCCGGAAAGGCGCTCTTTGCCTTTTTGGGTTGCTTGACTTATGACCTCGAGCCCCAAGCCCCTGGAACTGGACAAAGAAAAGCGCAGGCGGCTCGATCAGGCCTGACAAGCACAAGATAAATCGACCGGAAAGGCGCTCCTTGCCTTTTTGGTCGGTTTAGCTTATGACCTCGAGGGCCTAGCCGCCGGAGCTGGACATAAAGAAAAGCGCAGGCGGCTCGATCAAGCCTGATAAGCATAAGGAGTTGATTCGGAAAGGATTGTTAACTGCGACAGATTTTCATGAAGTTTTGCCCTTTTGGTAATGCAGCGGGTCATTTTTTTAAAATTAATAGTCATGGCCCTCTGTTTTGGATAGCCTTTTGGTTCATAAATTCAGTGAAGGGACTGTTATATTTTCAAAACTGACTCATTTATTTTCAATATTAAAGTTTTATTTTCAAAACTGACTCACTTATTTTCAATTCTGGGATTTTATTTTCAAAACCATACTTAGTAAAATTGAGACGTCAAAAAGCCACCCTCCGAAGAAGAGTGGCCCTATTTTACTGCTGCGTTTTCGCCTTAAGTTGATGATGCGCATCCTCTATCACTTCATCTGGTGTAGTGGCGAGAAGGGACTCTCCTTCACCCTCTTGACCCGACCATTTCAGATGGATCAGGAATTCAATATTCCCATCTCCACCTGTAATAGGAGAATAAGACAAACCGGCGATATGATAGCCTTCTTTAATTGCTAACGCCATGATCTTCTCGATCACCATCTTATGCACGGCAGGATCTCTTACGATTCCTTTTTTTCCCACCTGGTCCTTCCCGGCTTCAAACTGCGGCTTGATTAGGGCAACGCAGTCCCCACCAGGTACCAATAATGTTTTCAGGACAGGCAAGATCAAGGAAAGGGAAATAAAGGATACATCGATGGATGCAAAGCTTGGCATTTCTCCTTCCAGATCAGCCGGGGTGACGTAACGGAAGTTGGTTCTTTCCATGACCACGACCCGCTCATCCTGTCTTAGCTTCCAGGCTAATTGGTTGTATCCTACGTCAAGCGCGTAGGACATCTTAGCACCGTTTTGCAGAGCACAATCCGTAAATCCCCCAGTGGAAGCCCCGATATCAATCATCACTTTATCAGCCACGTCCACATCAAAGACCTGCAGAGCTTTCTCAAGCTTTAAGCCGCCACGGCTCACATAGGGAATCACTTTCCCCTTTATCGTGAGGGGGATGTCTTCACTTACTTTTTCCCCGGCCTTGTCCAATCTCATTTCATTTGAATAGACAAGTCCAGCCATGACCGCCCGTTTCGCTTTTTCTCTCGTTTCAATTAATCCTCGTTCTACCAGAAGTACGTCTACACGTTGTTTTTTCACTTTCATCATTAAGCCCTTTTTTGTTTTTTTGGTGTGATTGTCAAAATGCGATCCACTACGTTTTCTTTGGTCATGCCTATTTCGTTCAATAGTTCCTTTACGCTTCCATGCTCGATGAAATAATCAGGAATACCGATGCGGTCGATCACTGCATCATGGAAGCCTTGTTCCTGCGCAAACTCAAGTACACCACTTCCAAAGCCGCCTTGAAGCACAGCCTCTTCGATTGTCAATACAGGCATCTCTTCTTCCAGGATATTTTTCAGCATTTTCTCGTCCATCGGTTTGATGAAACGTGCGTTTACAACCCTAACCGAAAGCCCCTGCTTTTCAAGGTCAGCAGCAGCTTCCATAGCCATTGGTATGGTCGTGCCAAAGGTCAGGATTGCAGCATCCGTTCCTTGTTTCAATATCTCCCACGTTCCAATCGGGATCGTTTTCAGTTCAGCATCCATCGGCACTCCATAACCGTTTCCACGAGGGTAGCGTAACGCAATCGGACCATCATTATACTGTAGAGCCGTATTGACAAGGTGTTGACCTTCATTTTCATCCTTCGGCATCATGATCACCATATTCGGTAAATGCCTTAAAAAGGCGATATCAAATACCCCTTGATGCGTTTCACCATCGGCACCGACTAATCCGGCACGGTCAATCCCGATGAAGACATTCAAGTTTTGTCGGCAAATATCGTGAACCACTTGATCATACGCTCTTTGCAGGAATGTTGAATAAATGGCAAGGAACGGTTTCATTTCCTGGGTAGCAAGACCCGCTGCAACCGTTGTGGCATGCTGCTCGGCAATCCCTACATCAAACATTCGATCGGGGAATTCTTCAGCAAACCCAAGCAGTTTGGACCCTACAGGCATGGCTGGAGTAATTGCGACAATTCGTTCATCCTCACGGGCAATCTTTCTGACGGTCTCACTTACAAGACCACTCCAGGAAGGTGGTGCATTTATAGGTTTAATCAGGTCCCCTGTGTCAATTTTGTATGGACCTGTACCATGCCATGTGCCCTGTTTGTCTGATTCCGCAGGATGAAACCCTTTCCCCTTTTTCGTTATGACGTGTAAGAGGACAGGACCTTTTGTTTTCTTTGCATACTGGATGTTTTCAGATAGATCATTATAATCGTGGCCATCAATTGGCCCAAGATAGGTAAATCCTAATTCTTCAAAGAACATACCTGAAACGAAAAGATACTTTAAGCTGTCTTTTACCCGCTCAGCCGTACTCGCTAATTTGCCTCCGACAGCAGGGATTCGTTTAAGGATATATTCCATTTCATCCTTCACCCAGTTATACTTTCCGGCAGTGCGCAATCGGCCAAGAACACTGTGAAGGGCTCCGACGTTCGGGGCAATGGACATTTCATTATCATTTAAAACGACGATCATATCTTTCTTTTCATGACCAATATGGTTAAGTGCCTCGAGTGCCATACCGCCCGTTAAGGCACCATCTCCGATTACAGGGATAATGAAAGAATCTTCTTTTTTGACATCCCTGGCGATTGCCATTCCCATGGCTGCAGATAATGAAGTAGAGCTATGTCCCGTCTCCCATACATCATGCTCGCTTTCATTGCGTTTTGGGAAACCACATAACCCTTTGTATTGTCGCAACGTATCAAACTGACATGCACGGCCAGTCAAAATCTTATGTACATAGGACTGATGACCAACATCCCAAAGGATTTTATCTTTTGGACTTGAGAAATGCTTATGAAGGGCAACTGTTAATTCGACCACCCCTAAGTTTGGACCAATATGACCGCCAGTCTTAGATAGATTCTTTATTAAGAAATGGCGAATCTCTTGACTGAGCGCTTCCAATTGTTCATTTGACATTTTTTTAAGAAAAGAAGGCTCCTTTATTGATAATAAATCCATGGGGTCCACTCACTTTCATCACTAAATATTTTGTTTCGCACGCTTGTAACGTTTTTTCTTGTTTTTATCTTTCTTGTCTTTTTTATCTTTAATCACTACGATGTGAAATCGGTCTTCAAAAAATTGTAGAACTTTACCAACTCTAAATATTATATCCTTAGAATAGGTGATAGCAAACGTTTTTCCAAGCGCTTTGCCTCCAACCGTCAAGGAAGCTATGATACTTGTCAATGTGACACTCACAATATATTCCTTCAAAGAGCCTCCTTCAAGCTGAAAAGAGACGGCTAGTTGAATGATGACAATTGCTGACGCAGTACCACTTATGATACCTGAAATATCGCCGATTACGTCGTTACAGAAGCTTGCGAACCGGTCTGCGTTCCGGACGATTTTGATTGAATAACGTGCACCGTATACTTTTTTCGCCGCCATGGCATGAAAAGGGGTCTCATCAGCAGCCGTTGCAGCAATCCCCAGCATATCAAAGAAGATTCCGATAAAGACGATGATTAATACAACGACCAGTCCTGTATACCATCCGACTCCATTTAAAACCATATTGGATGTAACTGAAAAAATAGCCGCTAACACAAATGTGATAACGGCAATGCTGACACTCCACTTTATTGAGTTTTTCATTGTTTCATTCATTATCGTTTAAACACACCGTTTCTATTGTGTATATAGTATCAGAACTATGTAATTGGATGGTCATATAAAGAGTAAAAATTGCAGCTTAGGTCCAGTAGGTTTTCCCAATCAGATACCGGATGTTGCCATACCGGCGGTTTCCCTTTAAATCCGACTTAGCCGCGTCACCACAAGCTAGACTGGATTACCACTTAGTCCGCACTATAATCCTCTTTATATGTCCGAATATGAACAGTCTAGGAGTTTTCCTCAACAGTCCTTAACGCAATCCTTAGCCTCTTTTGCAAAGAGGATTTCATATGGGCGAAAAAGCACATATCAATGGCCAACTGATGTGTACCTTGTAACCATAATCCCCTCTCTCTTCACTCAAGGCAGGCTACGCTGCTAGTGAATCATCACATCGCAGGTTCATACTTTGCTCTTATTGCATATGCTTATGCCAGCATAAGAAACAAAGCCTCCGCGGCTTGCGGGTCAACGCCCACATGCCATTGTGGATCGCCCTCAAGCCTTACTCCCAGATATGACCCAAGGCTGGGCGCCTCAAGCCAATTCCAGGAACTTCATCGATGTGCCCTTTAGTGGATTTTTAGGCCCACCTTCAGGATTGGTGGACTGACTAGAATACTGCACCACCCAAATTTGCATTCTATAGGTATTATAACATATGTTAAATAATTTGCTCAAACATAGAATGGTTTTAATGATTCCGGGCAGCGATTAATTGGGCAATTTCGGTAAGGAGACTGGAATCGATTGTCATTTGATCTAGCTTGGATAACGCTTCGTTCAAGTGGAAGTGAAGCTTTTCCTTAGCCCCTCCTATCGTCAAGAGACTTGGGTATGTACTCTTATGTTTCGATTGGTCGCTCCCCACTGGCTTTCCAATAATTTCTTCGGAACCTTCAATATCAAGAATGTCATCCTGAATTTGAAAGGCAAGGCCAATATGATAAGCAAATTGCTTTAGTAGTTCAAGCTGCTCCTCCGACGCATCGGAGATAATCCCGCCTGCCAATACACTAAACGTCAGTAACTTTCCTGTTTTATGCTCATGAATGCTTTCGAGCTCTTTTACAGAAAGCTTCTTATTTTCCCCTTCAATATCCGCTACTTGTCCACCAACCATGCCTTCAGGTCCTGCACACTTTGCTAAAAGACCGATGAGCCTTACCTTGTTATTATCTGTAAGTCCCTTGTCCTCTGTGATCATTTGAAAACTGTAGGTTAGTAAAGCGTCACCGGCTAAAATCGCCATCGCTTCCCCAAACATTTTATGATTGGTCGGCATCCCTCTTCTCAAGTCGTCATCATCCATGGCAGGAAGATCGTCATGAATCAAGGAATAGGTATGAATCATTTCAAGGGCAGACGCAGTATTTAATCCAAGTAAAGGGTCCTTGTTAAAGGCTTTGATCGTAGCAAAAAGGAGAAGGGGACGAATTCTCTTTCCACCTGCTTGCAAAGAATAGATCATAGCTCTCTTCAAGTTAGAAGGCAAAGAAAGGCTGTCTACAGTCTTGACCATATGGTTGGTAATCGTTTCTCCATGCTGTTGTTGAAACTCTTTCAGATCAACGTGAGGATTCACCCTTTATTCCTCCTCATTCAGATCGAAGGCTTTTTCCCCTTCATCTGTCATCATTTTCGTTAATTGGTTTTCAGCTTTTTGCAACGTATCATGGCAGTATTTTGAAAGATCCATTCCTTTTTGATAATATTCTAACGCTTTCTCTAACGGAACTTCTCCCTCTTCTAATTTCTCAACAATTTCTTCCAGTTGTTCCATAGCAGTTTCAAATGATAGTTCTTCTTTAGACTTTGCCATTATTTTCACGCTCCTCAACGGATTCAACTTCGCAATTTATTTTTCCATCCCTGACATTTATCTCGAGACGGTCACCAGCTTTGACTTGCTGAGATGATTTGATCAATGTACCTTCATCCTGATATACCAGGCTGTATCCCCTGTCCATGATTTTCAACGGACTGAGGGCATGTAAAGTGGACAGTGCTGAGCTGAAACGATGATTTTTTCCTTTCAGCACTTGTTTAAATTGCTTCTCAAGCACTCTTTGCATAAATAAGACCCGTTCATGCTGTATGGTGATGAGTTGTGATGGGTGAACACGCTGCAGCCTTGAATGGAGCCCGGACAATTGATCCCGGTTTTGTTTCACATGCAAGCTTAAATTTTTCTGCAGCTGATCAGTCAGCCGGTCGACTTTTTCAATTTTTTGTTGATACAGATTACGCGGATTTCGTAAAGCGTAGGACTTAGTTAAACCATTTAAGCGGCTGCGCTCACTTTGAAGCTTTGTTTTAAAAGATTTAATCAGTCGTAATTTACGATTCATGATTCTTTCCAGCAAATCATCAATGTGGGGGACAGCTAATTCTCCCGCTGCTGTTGGGGTAGGGGCTCTTAAATCGGCTACAAAGTCAGCAATCGTAAAGTCTGTTTCATGTCCTACAGCAGAAATAACCGGAACTTTCGACTCAACGATTGCTTTGGCCACGATTTCTTCGTTAAACGCCCATAATTCTTCAATAGAGCCACCGCCACGGCCAATAATCAATACATCTATATCTCCCAGATCGTTAACCTTCCTCATTGCTCCGGTAATCGACCCTGCCGCTTGATCACCTTGAACCAAAGCAGGAAAAACGAGGATTTCTCCCACTGGATATCTCCTTTTGATGGTTGTGATAATATCTCTGACGGCAGCACCTGTTGGGGAGGTAACAACGGCTATCCGCTTCGGGAACTTAGGGATCATCCGTTTTCTGCTTTGATCAAAATAACCTGCTTTCTCGAGCTTTTCTTTCAGCTGCTCATAGGCTAAATATAGCTCACCGATTCCGTCAGGCTGCATTTCTTTTACATAGATCTGATATTGACCGCCTGATTCGTAAACAGAAATATCTCCCCGGATCAACACATTCATTCCATTTTCGGGTATGAATTTCAGTGATTGATTATTACTTGAAAACATGACAGACAAGATACGTGCTTTTTCGTCCTTTAGGGTAAAATACATGTGTCCACTTGAATGCCTTTTGAAATTAGAGATTTCCCCACGAACAAATAGATTGGACAGATGGGGGTCTCTATCGAATTTACGCTTTATGTATTTTGTCAGAGCTTGTACCGTTAAATAACGTGATTGATCGAGTTCCATGCTCAAGTGACTCCTTTTCCCCTGGCATTTTGTTAAGGCTTTCTATGTAGGAATACGGAAAGGGACCAGCGATTAGCTGTCCCTTTCCGTGTTATGTTACCTATAGTGTACTATTTTTTAACGGTTTTGGCGATTAAGAGTGGCCCATTCTGCAGATTTCACTGTATTGTACAGTAACATCGTAATGGTCATAGGACCGACCCCACCAGGAACCGGTGTGATTTTTCCGGCCTTTTCCTTCACTTCTGAAAAATTCACATCTCCACAAAGTCCGCCGTTTTCATCACGGTTCATTCCGACGTCAATGACGACGGCTCCAGGTTTAACGTCTTCTGCGCCGATTAAATTCGCTTTTCCTACCGCTGATACGATAATATCAGCTTGCTTTGTGTAGAAGGACATATTCTTTGTTTTCGAATGACAATACGTAACCGTCGCATTTCGATTCAAGAATAAGTGGCCTGCCGGCTTCCCGACAATATTACTTCTTCCTAGAATCACGACGTGTTTACCTTCTACTGAAATTTTTTCATATTCAAGCATCTTCATGATTCCAAGTGGCGTGCAGGAATAGAAGGTATCTTGATTGGTCACCATTTTCCCAATGGAAACAGGGTGAAACCCGTCCACATCTTTAGATGGGGAAATCGTTTCAATCACCGTTATTGGATTAATATGCTCAGGGAGAGGCAGTTGGACCAGAATTCCATGAATATGGCTCTGTTCATTTAACTCTTCAATTTTATTCAGCAGTTCATCTTGAGTCAAACTGGATTCATATTGATAAAGCTCTGAATGAATCCCAAGATTACTGCACGCTTTTCTCTTCATTTTGACATATGAATGAGAAGCATGGTTATCCCCTACCAGGATGACAGCCAGGCCTGGAGTGACATCCTTTTCCTTCAGCTCCCCGATCTGACTTTTTAATTGTTCACGATAATGACCTGCAATGAGTTTGCCATCAATTATAGAAGCTGACATTCCACTCGCCCCCAACCATTGTTAAGATTGACTTACCTTTGAAAGAACACCATTTATAAACTTGCTGGATTGGTCATCACCAAAGATCTTTGCAACTTCAACCGCTTCATTGATGACTACCTTATTCGGAACATCTTCTACAAACAGCAGTTCATACACTCCTAAACGCAAAATGTTACGATCTACTTTTGCCAGGCGGTCAAAGGACCATTTCTCGAGGTTTTCACGAATGTGCCCATCGATACGTTCCTGATTCTCGATAAAACCGAGAACAAGCTGTTGAAGATAGGCATCCATCTTCTCCTCTTCCTCCAGTACATTAGTTAATGCAACTTCAGGCTCAATCCCACTCATATCTATTTGAAATAACGCTTGTAAGGCCTTTTCACGAGCAACTCTTCTCTTCATCTTATATTTACTCCTTTTAATCCATCAATTTTCATACCTTTGATAATAGCACAAACTAAGGGCAATACGCACGCCTATGTAAAAAAATCAATATTCTGAAAGAAAAGCGGAGGGGCTTTGCCCAGAGGCGACAAGCATAAGACGAACCTGCCGGAAAGGCGTTCTTTGCCTTTTTGGCAGGTTTGACTTATGACCTCGAGCCTCTAAGCCCCGGAGCTGGACAAGTAGAAAAGCGGAGGCGGGTTGGTCAGGCCCGACAAGCATTTCTTGAGACTCCCTGAAGGCGTTCTTTGCCTTTGGGGAGTCTCAAGAAATGACCTCGAGGGACTACCCGCCGGAGCTGGACAACCAGAAAAGCGGAGGGGCTTTGCCCAGAGGAAAAACGTAAATCGAGTCTCAACTATGCGTGTCCCAACACCCCTTGAGATGAATCCGGCTGAATTTTCAATAATTCCAGCCTTTTTGATGAAAAATCCAGCCGAAACCTTCAGGAATCCAGCCGTTTCTGGAAATAATCCGGCCGATTCACGCAATAATCCAGCCTATTTACAAAAAACACCAATTCAGAAACAAACCCACACAAAAAAGAACGGCCCCCTAAAGGACCGTTCTCTCAATTACATTTCGTCTTCAATTTCAGCTTCAAATTTTTGATTTTCAAATTGAACGCCTACGATATGAACATTTACTTCATCTGCTTCTAAAGCAGTCATGTTCAACAAGGCTTGACGGATGTTGTCTTGAATTTTTTGAGCGACCGTCGGGATCGCTACACCGAATTTCATGATGCAGTAAACATCCACGATGATTCCTTCTTCGGCAAGCTCCACTTTGACGCCCTTACCGTGGTTTTTCTTTCCGAGACGCTCGACGACACCTGTTGCGAAGTTCCCACGCATTTGTGATACGCCTTCAACTTCTGAAGCTGCGATACCTGCAATCACTTCAATCACTTCAGGTGCGATTTCAATTTTCCCAAGACCGTCTTTACCGTGAGACATTTGTAAAAGGTTTTGATTTTCCGCCATTTAAGGCACCTCCTGAATTCACACTAGGATTTCATTACTTCATATTTCTCTAAGAATTTCGTATTAAATTCTCCACCAACAAAGGTTTCATGTTCTAATAGTTTCAAATGGAACGGAATGGTTGTGTATATACCTTCAACGACAAATTCACTTAGGGCGCGTTTCATTCTTGAAATCGCTTCTTCACGTGTCGCTCCATAGGTAATCACTTTGGCAATCATGCTATCGTAATATGGAGGGATCATATATCCAGGATATGCGGCTGAGTCGATTCTTACGCCAATCCCGCCTGGTGGAAGATACATTTCAATCCGGCCCGCTGAAGGCATGAAATTCTTTTCTGGATTCTCTGCATTAATACGGCATTCAATGGCCCAGCCAGTGAATGTTACTTCTTCTTGTGTAAGAGAAAGCTTTTCTCCTGATGCCACGAGAATCTGCTCCTTAATTAAATCGACACCTGTGACCTGTTCCGTAACAGGGTGCTCCACTTGTATACGGGTATTCATTTCCATAAAGTAGAATGTTTGATTAACGTAATCATATATAAATTCTACCGTGCCTGCACCAGTATAATCAACCGCTTTGGCTGCTTTTACTGCTGCTTCCCCCATTTTAACACGAATTTCTTCGGTTAAAGCAGGTGACGGTGTTTCTTCGATCAGTTTTTGAAGGCGGCGCTGAATCGTACAGTCACGTTCTCCAAGATGGATCACGTTTCCGAAATTATCAGCCAGTACCTGGATTTCCACATGCCTGAAGTCTTCAATGAATTTTTCAATGTAAACACCAGGGTTACCGAATGCAGTCATGGCTTCTTGCTGAGTGATTGTCACTCCTTTAACAAGCTCTTCCCGGCTTTTTGCCACACGGATCCCTTTTCCTCCACCACCGGCAGTGGCTTTGATGATGACAGGATATCCCATGGATTCCGCAAGCTGTACAGCATCTTCTGCATCTTTCACAATTCCTTTTGAGCCTGGTACAATGGGAACGCCCGCTTCCCTCATAGTTTCACGAGCCACGTCTTTCGTCCCCATCTTCGAGATCGCTTCTGGTGAAGGACCAATGAAAATGATATTGCAATCGCGGCACAGGTCTGCAAAATCAGAATTCTCCGCTAAAAAACCATAACCTGGGTGAATGGCATCACAATCTGTCAGTTTTGCCACGCTGATGATATTTGTAAAGTTCAGGTAGCTGTCTTTCGATGCAGTTGGCCCAATACAATAAGCTTCATCTGCTAATTGAACATGAAGGGCTTCTTTATCTGCTTCAGAATAAACGGCTACACTTTCGATGCCTAAATCTCGGCATGCACGAATAATACGTACCGCAATTTCTCCTCGATTGGCGATTAATACCTTTTTTATCATATCTATTTTCGCTCCTTATTCAGGTTTGACCAAGAATAACGGCTGTCCATATTCAACTAATTGACCGTCTTTTACTAAGATTTCAGTGATTTCACCTTTTACTTCCGCTTCAATCTCATTAAATAGTTTCATCGCTTCTACGATACATACGACAGAACTTTCATCGACTTTATCCCCAACTTTAACATATGGACCTGCTTCAGGAGAGGAAGATTGATAGAACGTCCCTACCATAGGAGACGTGATTTTATGTAGGTTTGCATCTTCTTTTGCTTGTGGAGCTTCTTTTGCTTCTGTATTTACAGAAGGAGCTGCCTCCTGTGCAGGTGCCGGAGCCTGTTGTACAGCTTGAGCTGCAGGTCTCGCTTCTTCAGCTGCTTGAGTAACTTGCGGTTGCGCAGCTACTGTAACACCATTGCTCTTTTTAAGTTTTATTTTCGAACCCTCATGTTCGTATGTAAACTCATCAACACTAGAATGACTTACAAGTTTGATTATTTCACGAATTTCTTGGATTTTTAACACGGTTGACACCCCTCTTATAGTTTTAAAAATTATGACTAGCTACTAATATCATACGATAATACCTCGTATAAATTCAATATGTGATTCCTACCATTCTGTAAAGCGCATACAACTCTACTCTCTATTCTAGACCTTTTCGCTGAAAAAATAAAATAATAGAAAGGATTTTTTATTTCTCTGTTATTACGAGTCAGTATTTATAGAGTTTGAAGTCATTTTATGGCAGAAATGCAGCCCCTGAAGCCTATTAAACTTCGTCCTTCAAAAAAAAAAATGCCACTCAAAGGAAATTCTTTGAGTGGCTTTATTTTAGTTTAATTTGTTGGCTGAAACTCTACTGCTACAGGCTTCATTTGTCCCACTTCACTCATCACGAGGCGGATGATTTCATTCGCATCGGCTGTTGAATGTTCTTTGTCGGACTTCACGGTAATACGGATGTTTTCACCGTTAGCTCTGACTAAGGCATCTTCGTAACCCATTGTTTTGATCATTGTCTCTAAAACAGATTCTGTCATGGCTAACTCTCTCAAGTTTTCCATTTCTTCATAGGCGGCACTCTTTTCTTCTGCTGATACATCGGCGTTGGCTACTTTTGCTTCTAATTCTTCACGAAGCTGTTCGCGTTGGTCCAATACTTCAATTCTTAATGCTTCAAACATTTCATTTCCAGCAGCGTCCGTTACCACTTCCATATCAGACATGGTTTCTTTACCATCTTCCTTGGCTTGTTCTTTTCCGTCCTTTTCTTCATAAGCCATATCTGTCACTTGCTGCGTTGGAGAAGTAATGTAGTATACTGATAGCACGATCACAAGACTCAACATCGTTAATAACCAAACCGTTTGTTTTTTTAGTAACATCTATCATTTCCCCCTTATTTTTTGGGCAGAACCGATACCCGGTGACTTGGTACGTCTAATCCACGGGTAACAGCCTCTATGATCCATTTTTTGATTTGTATATTATCGGCGCCTTTTGCTACAACAAGGACACCGCTGACTTTAGGTTTTTTAGTTTCTTTCACAATGGGAACTTCTTTCTCTCCATCCCTCACGATGACCATTTCTTCCTCTTGTGATTTATCCTCTATCGATCGTTTTCCACCTTGCTTATCTTCTTCTGAGGTTGTTTGTGACTGTGTGGATTCATTCTTTTCATATATTTTTGACTCAGTTGCCTCTACATTGACCACAACATGCACTTCACTCACCCCGACAATCTGATCCAGGGCTTCTTTCAGTTGGTTTTCGTATTGATCTTCGTACCCTCTCATAGAGCCATCAGATTCCTTATGGCCTGAGCCGAATGTAGCGACTTCTTCAGGAACTTCTTCGTCTACTGATTTCGAGACCTCTAAGCTGCTATCCTTGCCCCAAAGATCACTGATCAGCATAAAGGCGACACCTATTAGTAGCACAATGAGAAAGTATTGAAACTTATTTCCTTTTTTATCCTTTGGCGGTGAATTCGCATTTTCCTTTGACAGCCATTCCTTCAATGCGTTAAGCGGACCTTTATTAAAGTTCATCGGCTTCCCCAGTCCCCCCTTCAACTGTAATGATTATTTTGTCTGGTGTAAGATTCCATTGCTTGGCAAGTAAGGAGGCCATTTGGGACGTACTTTCTTCAGGCATTTTCTTTCTCCGCTCAGCTCCCGTATCGATCTCCACGTTCTGAACAGTTTCAATCGTGGTGTTTTCTTGTTTTTCTTTTACAATCACTGTCACTTCTGTGATACTATCCGGGACATTCTCCAAATCATCTGCTTTTACCATAACCTTCTCAATGACCTTACCGTGTTCATCCATCATCTCCTTTTCAGCTTGTTGTTTCATTTGGACAGCCATCTGTTCTAAAATATATGCACGTTGTGAGGCTTGTATTTCTTTTTTCTTCATTTCTATTAAATTTTCTACTGAATTATTCCGGGAATCTCCATTTATATCAACTGATTCGAGCACCTTATCAAAATCGGTTGCCATCAATTTAAACAATGGTGTCAGGATGATAGTGATCAATAATAAGCCAGTCACGATTTTCGCATATTTTTGCATATTGGAGCTTGGAAGAAGCATGTCAATGACGGTGGCTAAGAGAACAAAGATTATGATATTTGTAATCCAATCGGTGAGAAATGACATGACGGTACTCCTTCCTCTTTATCGCATCATCATCGTGATATTTCCTGCTGCAATGATGACAGTAAGACTCAAAAAGAACATAAAGGACACAATGGCAAGGGCCGCAAAGACATAAATCACACTTTTCGCAATGATATCGAGACATTCAATCACCGGCCCGCCACCGAGTGGTTGCAGTAGTGCCGCTGCTAATTTATAAATAAACGCAATCATGAGGATCTTGATTGCCGGAAAGGCTGCAATGATAAGAACAATGGCCACACCAGCGATTCCCACCGTATTCTTTAACAGAACGGAAGCGCTGATCACTGTATCGGTGGCGTCTGTGAACATCCTTCCGATCACAGGTACAAAATTCCCTGTCACAAATTTCGCTGTCCGAATGGTAATCCCATCTGTCACCGCTGCCGTTGCTCCCTGGACGGATATAACACCAAGGAAAACGGTCATGAAGGCTCCTAGTAACCCTATGCTCCATGTACGTAATAACTGGGCCAGCTGCGTCACTTTATAATGACTGGAAAGGGTACTTACAATACTCAAAAGGGCCGCCAGGAATAGCAGGGGGAGAACGACATTTTGAATCAATAAACCGCTTGTATTCATTAAAAAGATAATCACCGGATGGAAAAATGCTGCAGACACAACTCCTCCAGAAGCGGCAATGAGAGCTAACATTAGCGGGATGAGGGCGATAATGAAGTGAATCATGGTGGAAATGGCATCCCGGGTGTAATCGATCGCCACATGAAAACTATTAAGGGCGATGATGATCAACACCATGAAGACAATACTGTATGCAACCTTGCTCACACTCCCTCCTTCAAATGCATTCTGCAGGGATTGGAGAAACATACTGAAGATCGTGAGCATGATCAGTGTTCCTAATAGCTTTCCATTCATCACAAGTTCCTGGAAGGCAAACTTGAATATCCCACTGAACCATGCTTTAAAAGAAAACTCTTTTTCTCCTTTTATGAAATCAACCAAACTGCCTTTTTGACTTTCAGGAAGATAGCCGCCGTATTGGTCGACGATGCTATTCCAGAACCCTTTTAATTCTTCAATTCCTAACTGATCTATCTGTTGATCAATCATATGCTGCTGAATTGTTGAATCAGGAGGATTCTGTTCATCCCCTTCTTCTGCTTGTCCACTAGAGGCGCCAATGAAAAAGATTACGAGTGCTATGACGAGTATTCGATGTAATGGCAACAATTTTTTCCACCTCTTAACGTTTCGCTTATCCAGTTGGGATCATGTTGATAATCGTTTCGATGATCACTGTTAGGATAGGTACCGCCATTGCTAAAATTAAGATTTTCCCTGCAAGTTCCACTTTCGCCGCAAGTGCCCCCTGCCCGGCATCTTTTGTAATGTGAGAAGCAAATTCCGCTATGTAGGCGATGCCGATAATTTTGAGAATGGTCTCTACATACACCATATTTACATTTGCATTTGCAGCAAGTTTCTCAATCATATGAATGATGGAGTAGATTTGATCGATCAGAAACAAAAAAATTGAACATCCAACAAACACAATAAGCAAAAAAGCAAAATTGGGTTTCTGTTCTTTCACGATCAAAGCCAGAAAAGTCGCTACCAGTGCTATACCAACAATTTGAATGATTTCAATCGCGGACGCCCCCTCTATCCTTGATATAAGAAGACTGATTTAATCTTCTGGAACAAGTCATCGACAATCGAGGCCACCATAAACAGAATATAGATGAATCCAAAGAGGGTAACCCACTGTGCATATTCCTTCTTTCCGACTTGATCTAAAATCGTATGCAAAAAGGCCACCACAATCCCTACCCCTGCGATCTTAAAAATAATATCCACATCAATTCCCATATTTGTTTCCCTCCTGGTTTCTATAAGCTGTTCCCGCAAGCGATCGGTATTTATAAATGGTATGGATCATGGTTAAAGTAATAGAATGATCAGTAATAAACCCGATAAAAAGCCTAAACTCTTTGTCATCTTTTCATACTTCCTCTGCTTCTCAATGGCTTCCAATTCTTCTCTTTCCAGATGTTTTAGCGCTAACTGTATATGTTTCTGTTGCGTCATCATGTCGTGTTTGCCAAGGTTTTCTCCGAATTGTTTGAGGATCTCATACTCACCTGTTTTAAAAGCCGTTAGTTTCCATATATCAGTCAGGCTTTCTTCCCACGCTTTCTTCACTGAAATCTCCCGTTCCGTCAATTTCTTTGAGAATGTTTCAAAGAACCAAGAAACAGGTTTTTGCAGCTGCTTGGAGATCTTTCTTGATGCTTCATGCAAGGGGGTATGGCTGTAAGTGATTTCTGCTTCCAATGACTGAAGGGCTACCTTCAACAACCGTAGCTGCCTCGGTCTTTCCGTTAAATATTTTGACGCTTCGAAACCAGCCCAGGAAGTAGAAAGCAGGATAAAAACAGCACCGATTAGTTTAATCATTTATGTCACACTCACTTTTTCCAGAAGAGATTGACCATGTTCATTCCACACTTCATGAACCTTACCAGGCTCATCCCCTCTCCTTAGTTCAATAAACCGCTCGATGGTTTGAAGATTCACAATGTCCTTGATAACGGGTCTCTTCGCTACTTCACCAAATGTAGATCCATGAGTCGTCATCACAAGGGTAATACCGGCATTAACGGCTTCCTGGATAGCTTGACCATCTTCTATCCGGCCAATCTCATCCACGATCAGGACGTCTGGACTCATGGAGCGGATCAGCATCATCATCCCTTCAGCTTTTGGACATGCATCCAACACATCAACCCTTGGCCCGAACAACAGCTGAGGGATTCCATTTACACAGCCGGCAATTTCGGAACGTTCATCGACAATACCGACTTTAAACGGGGGGATATCTTTGTCCGGGACGCCCGTCGATATCATACGTGCAAGGTCCCTGAGCAATGTGGTTTTCCCTGTCTGCGGCGAACCGATAATCATCGTATGCTTCCAGCCATTATCATAAACATATGGGAATAACGATTGAGCTATGCCAAGCTTTTGTCTCGCAATACGGATGTTGAAGGAAGACAGATGCCGAATTCCTTTCACCACACCACCTTCTAGAATAACCTTTCCGGCAAGGCCGACACGATGTCCCCCTTCAATTGTGATATAGCCTCTCTTCAGTTCCTCTTCCAATGTATAAAATGAATGCCCGGATAGTTTGTTTATGAGCTGTTCGCTATCTTCCTCGGTAACGGTATAAGAAAGAAAATATGGTTTCCCCCTGGCCGTGACCTCCAACACACGGTTGGTACGAACCCTTATTTCTTCAATTCGGTCAATAAGATCTTGTGGAAGGCTCAGGACTTTGTCAGAAATAGTGCTGGGTAGTAAGGCTAGAACTTCTTGCATTTTAAGTACCTCCTAATCTTGTTCCACTTCGGAATATATGACGTCGCTCTTCATACATGCTTCCCGATAATACAATGTATTCTAGTAAAATAAGATTATGACAGTAGAGTTGGAAGATTTGAGGTGGGGATTGGAAGGGTTTTGAATTGGGGTGAGGTGGATGAGGGGGACGGGGATGTCGATTCATGACAAATTCATAATGCAAAAAAAAGCCTGAACGAGAGTAATCCCGTTCAGGCTTTTCATATTATTTATCCACGTGATACATAAGATCCGTCAGTTGTATTAATGATCAATGTGTCTCCTTCGTTGACGAAGAACGGAACGTTAACCACCAATCCTGTTTCAACGGTAGCAGGTTTTGAACCACCGGAAGCTGTGTCACCTTTGATGCCCGGTTCTGTTTCAGTTACTTTCAATTCAACTGAGTTTGGAAGTTCAACTCCTAGAGTTTCTCCTCCATACATCATGATGGACACTTCCATGTTTTCTTTCAGGTATTTCAATTCATATTCAATTGAAGAAGCAGGAAGTTCGATTTGATCATAGCTTTCGTTGTCCATGAATACATGCATGTCACCATTCGCATACAGATATTGCATTTTACGGTTATCAATTTGAGCTTTCCCTACTTTTTCACCAGCACGGAATGTTTTTTCCTGGATGGCACCAGTGCGAAGGTTACGAAGTTTAGAGCGAACGAAGGCTGCTCCTTTACCCGGTTTAACGTGTTGGAAATCAATTACTCGCCAAATCCCGTTGTCGACTTCAATTGTCAAACCTGTACGAAAATCATTTACTGAAATCATGTTTTTTCCTCCTATTGTCTAGTAGACCTGTGTAGGGACTACAATGGTAGAATGATTAGATCTTTTGTAGAGTGTGTCAGTGTTTCATTGGAATCTTCTGTTATGAGTGTATCATCTTCAATACGAACACCGCCTACACCTGGAACATAGACTCCCGGTTCAACCGTTACGATCATTCCAGGTTCCAATACCACATCGGAACGGGAGGACAATCCTGGTCCTTCATGGACTTCAAGGCCGATTCCGTGGCCCAGTGAATGTCCGAAATACTCACCATAACCTTTTTCTGTTATGTAATCACGAGCAATAGCATCCGCTTCTTTACCTGTCATACCCGGCTTGATCTTTTCCATGGCAAGGAGCTGTGATTGTAGAACGACATCATAGATCTCTTTCAATTTCTCACTTGGTTCTCCTACAGATAAGGTACGTGTCATATCGGAGCAATATCCTTTATAGTATGCACCATAATCCAACGTTACAAAATCACCTTTTTCAATCACTTTATCACTGGCAACCCCATGAGGAAGTGCAGAGCGATTACCTGAAGCAACGATGATATCAAATGATGAAGATGTCGCTCCCGCTTTTCTCATGAAGAATTCTAATTCATTGGAAACTTCTAACTCTGTCACACCCGGTTTAATAAAATCTAATATATGCTTAAATGCTGCATCGGCAATATCCGCCGCATCCTTAATTATCTTAAGCTCTTCAGGTGTCTTAATCAAGCGTAACTTTTCCACCAGACCTGATACCGGGACTAGTTCTGCTTCCAACACTTCACGGTAGCTCTCATACGCACTATATGTCAGGTAGTTCTTTTCAAAGCCTAATTTCTCAATTCCAAGTTTTTTCGCTTGCTTGGCTACTTCTTCATGGATTGGTCCGGTATGCTGTACGATTTCATATTCAGCTGCCTGCTCGGTTGCTTGCTCGATGTAACGGAAATCTGTTATGAATAATGCTTTCTCTTTAGAAATTAAGACAACACCTGATGAACCCGTAAAGTTCGTCATGTAACGACGGTTATAGGTACTTGTCAAGAGAATTCCGTCAATTCCGTTTCCTGAAAATGTCTCGCGTAATCGTTCAATTTTCATCGTATTCCACTCCCTTAATATTCTTTATGATCGCTTGTAACGCCAGTTCGTAACCAAACAGCCCAAATCCGACGATCTGGCCAACCGTTTCAGCTGCCACGACAGATTGATGTCTAAACGCTTCACGGGCATGGATATTTGATATATGCACTTCCACTACCGGTACCGATACCGAAGCCACTGCGTCTCTTATGGCATAGCTGTAATGCGTGAATGCACCGGGGTTCAATATGACTCCCCCATATCCTTCATCCTCTGCCTTGTGTATGTAGTCAATCAATTCCCCTTCATGGTTCGATTGAGCTGAAAAGAGTTGAAAACCTTCATCTTCTGCTTGTTTCGATATTTTTTCCTCAAGCTGAGGCAGGGTGACATGTCCATAAATATCAGGTTCACGTTTACCCAGCCTATTTAAATTAGGACCATTTAAAAGCAAAATTTTAACCATATGTAAACTCCTAAAAAAATAGAATGTTCATCATGAACATTCTAACATAAACCCTTTACCTATACCTACATAATTGTCTGATAATGAGGATTTATCAATGTGAAACTTCCCCTGATTTTTCTTTCTGATCTTGATGTCTCAATTCATTTTCTTCATAAGAAATGGAGTAGCCAATAAATACACCATACAAAATATACAAGCATAAGGTTGTGATCAGGGTGTGATAATCAATGGATGTAAAGGATTGAATGCTCGGAAAGAGTGGATTGAGCAGTAAAAAGAAAGCTAAATATAACCCTACACCGTAGGCGGCCCCTACCCACATAGACTTGAATTTCCGTAATAAACCATAATAAATGAGGGCCACACCTATAGAAATCACTCCGTACGCCACAATGGAAAGGACGATCCCAATCCATTTGTCCACCCAGTCACCAACCGCCCACGGCTCAAAAATGATATTTGGCTCGATTTTCGTAAAGGAAAAAAAGTAACAAAGGTAAGAAATTGAACTCCATAACATCCCGCCAATAAAGCCCGTAACTACAACCATCGCCATGAACGATAGTGGTTTTTCACCCTGATTCTGCTCTAAACGTGGATTTTCCTTGCTTTCTACTGTTCCATCCTGTATCTTTTCATGTTGTCCCTTTTGTTCCGCCATCTGTAACACCTCCATTCGTAGTATGTCCCATTGATTTAAACATTTGCATGGTTTTACTTATTTTTCATCTATAGGTGATGAGGGAAATATGGATGTTAAATCCTATCTCTAGTCCTTTGATTCATTTTTTAGTAAAATAGAGAATATCTTTCCAAGTTTCAGAAAAATAACTTCAGCCATATTTACAGAAAATCGATAACTAATATGGTTAAATAACAAGGAATTTGTCTAGAATAATAGTATAGATATGTATAATGGATTGTATTGTAAGGAGGTGGCTTTGTTGAACGCTCGTAATATCTTTGTGTTCACATTAATATTGTTAGCTATTGTTGGGCTCTTTACTTCCCTATTCGGAAATCCTTTGGGGCTAGTAAAACAATTACTTGTTACAGCAGCTGTGATTGGAATTATCTACTTTATTTACCGAAGATGGTTCAGCGGAAGGCGGGCTGGTAATAGTAATGAACAGAGAGCGTTTCTTAAAGCAGCCAAACAATCGAAGAAGCGTCATAAGAGGAAGTCTTCAAGTAGGCCTCAAGTATCAAACGTCCAAAAGAAACGTTCGATACGAAAGAAATCCAATGCCAATCTGACTGTTATTGAGGGAAAAAAGAATAAGAAAAACAATCGAGCCTCATTTTAGGAGCTCGATTGTTTTATTAATACGTCCATTTTTGCAGAAAAGCTTCAGCTTTTGTTTTTCCGTACTGGATTAGTTCTGTTTTCCTTTCCGGGGTTAACTCGAATTCCGTTGTAAGAACTCCTTCCGTAGGAATAAAGATGATGTTTTTTTCAAGTTTTCTGGAAATGTATCTGGAATCATGTGCATCTTTCATCGTCGTAAAGAGGGCTTCATACATATCGATTGCATTTTTGATTTGTTTTTTGGGCTTCCCCACTAGATCGTGACTCAACTTAACCCCGATGACTGGCCTCACTTTTTTCACATTTTCCCGATCGAACAGCCACATAGGAAAATTACTCAGCACTCCACCATCCACCATGAAGCTTATTCCTTCTAAAGATCGCAGCTTTACAGGTTCGAAGAAGAATGGAAGGCTTGCACTCATACGTATCGCCCTGGCCACCGGGAAGGTTTCTTTCGGTATGCCGTACTTCTCGAGATCATCTGGAAGAACTAATAACCTGCCATTCGATAAGTCCGAAGCGATGACCCTTAGTGAATGGGGTGGTAAGTCGGCAAATGTATAAATCCCCCTTGCTTTAAGCTTCTCTTCCACCCAGCTCTCGAGGGCCACTCCTTTATATAAACCTAAACGATAGTAAACCCGGAACCATTTTATGATAGGTAGAGAGATGATCGCGTTTGAGTCCAGCAATTTATTAAAATCTAAATCATCCATGATTTTTAAGAGCTCCCTGCTCGAATAACCTGCAGCAATAAATGCTGCAATCACTGCTCCCGCACTCGTTCCTGCGAGCCTCTTAAATCTGTAGCCCTTCTCCTCCAATGCTTGATATGCCCCAATCAAGGCGAGCCCCTTGATGCCCCCACCTGAAAAAACGCCATCGATGTCCACAGGCTCCACTCCTTCTTTGTGTCTCTTACTACATCTTTAATTCACAAGGAAGGATTTTAGACTAAAAAAAATAGGAGGGGAACCAGTCCCCGCCTATCTTCATTTATTATAATCCGCACTTCAGTTGGGCACCGCAGTTGGTACAAGTATTGCAGCCGCCCATATCTTTCACCGTACCTTTACGGCAGACCGGACACGTATTCCCGACTTCAGAACCAATAGTGACGTCAGTTGAACGCACATCTTGAATCGTATCGAGTAATACGATCGGCTTTTTCGATGTAGGAATGTCCTTTTGTTCCTGTTCAACCTCGTCATCAAAGCTGTTTTCTTCTGCTTTGAGGGTAAGGACTTGTGAATCACGGCTTCCGTCAACGTACACCGTACCACCTTTTGCTCCACCTTTATAAAGTCGCTCATACACTTTTTCTACTTGCTCGACCGTATAACCTCGAGGAGCATTGACTGTTTTCGAAATGGAGCTGTCGATCCAATTCTGAATCACACATTGGACATCGGCATGTGCTTGTGGTGCCAGGCTCATGGAAGAAACAAACCATTCCGGAAGATTGTCAGCATCTGCATCCGGATTTCGCTTCAAGTAATCCTCTACAATATCTGCTTTCACTTCAATGAACTTACCAAGACGTCCGCTTCTGTAATATGTGAATGAGAAGTATGGTTCAAGACCAGTAGATACTCCAACCATCGTACCTGTTGAACCTGTTGGGGCAACGGTCAATAGATGGGAGTTTCGAATCCCGTACTGTTGAATGTCATTCCGTACATCCTCAGGCATTTTCTTCATGAAACCTGTTTCCACGAACGCTTTTCGCAAAGCTTTCGTTTCTTCGTCCGTACCCCCAGTAAGGAATGGAAAGCTCCCTTTTTCCTTGGATAATTCAACGGATGCACGATAAGCGGTTGTTGCGATGACTTCAAATACTTCATCTACAAGTCTGTTGCCTTCTTCAGAACCGTATTCTTTTTCACAGTAGATCAATAAGTCTGCAAGACCCATTACACCAAGGCCGACACGGCGCTCACCAAGGGCCTGCTTTTTATTTTCTTCAAGGAAGTATGGAGTCGCATCGATGACATTGTCCTGCATGCGCACACCCACTTCAACGGTACGCTTCAATTTTTCGAAATCAACGGTTTTCGTCTCTTTATTGGCAAACTGAGCAAGGTTGACAGCTGCCAGGTTGCAGACTGAATATGGAGCAAGAGGCTGTTCACCACATGGATTCGTAGCAACTACCTTTTGACCATATGCCTTCGCATTCGTCATATCATTCGCGTTATCTATAAAGAAGATTCCAGGTTCAGCTGAATACGTTGCACAAACATTGATAAGATTCCAAAGCTCTTTCGCTTTGATCTTACGGTAAGTACGTACTTTGTATCCAAGCTTTTCCCATTCTCGGACGTCACCCACATTGTGCCATTCTTCATTGTAATATTTCATTTGCTCTTCATTATAACTTTCAACATCCGGGAAACGGAGTTCATACTCACGATCGTTTTCCACAGCTTCCATAAAGTCGCTTGTCAGGCAAACCGAGATATTGGCACCCGTCAAGAATTCTGAATTATGGACACTGTAAGTTCCGCCTGTACGCAGCTTTTCTTCTGCATTCTTAAGGATCCTCGCATCAAATCCCCCGTAGCCAGGGATTTGTCTATAATTAAGGATTCCTTGATACATCGCTTCCTCTTGTTCTGTCAGAGGTGTGAATTTCAGCTTATCCTGAGCCGCCTTTTTAATCGTTTCATCTTCTGTATTTTCGAGAAGATAACGCAGAATACGCGGGTTTTGCATTTTAGAAATGATGAATTCGATAATATCGGGATGCCAATCTGAAAGCATGATCATTTGTGCCCCACGTCTTGATCCGCCCTGCTCAACCAAATGAGTCAATTTGGCGATGTCATCCAGCCATGAAACGGAACCTGAGGATTTACCGTTCACGCCTTTTGCAAGGGTATTGCGCGGACGAAGCGTCGATCCGTTCGTTCCGACACCCCCGCCCCGGCTCATGATCTCCATCACCTGCTTGCGATGTTCCGAAATCCCTTCACGTGAATCCTGTACAAAAGGCATCACATAACAGTTAAAGTATGTTACGTCCGTTCCGGCACCCGCTCCGTAAAGCACCCGGCCAGCTGGAACAAAATGCAGGTTCACCAATTCATGATAGAACTTTTCAAACCAAACTTGTCTCTTTTCAGGAGTTTCTTCCACTTCTGCCAAGCCTGTTGCGTTACGCTTCGCAATTTGTTCGTAGTAGACTTCCAGAGGCTTTTCGATTACATCAAGTGTTCTTGAAACGATACCGGTTTCCATTTCTTCCGGCTTGTCGATGGCACTTCTGTACTCTTCTTCGATCCAAACATCTGCTTTCTTCGTTTCCCAGTCGATGCTCGAAATGTAACCTAATCCTCTTGCAGGGAATTTAGGATCTTCTTTGATGGTGAGGACGACAAAGTCTCCCTCGGAAAGAGTGATCTTTTCCGTGTCTTTGAAAGAATAACGATCAATCATGACAAGACGGGATACACCTTTGTGTGTAGTATTCATATCCGGTGTAATGGGATGTACTTGAGGAAATAATCCGATATCCTGATTTAATCTTTCGATGTTTAATTTCATTGTGTTTTTCGACGCAACAGTCATAAAGACAACTCCTTCTATCTCAAATCTTTCATTTGTTTGTTATTTACTATGATGTTTAATATCAAATAATACGATATCATAGCTCTCTTCGAAAAGCAATAAATAAACACAACATATAGTGTCTAAAAAATTATTCGACACACCATATATTGTGTTTCAGGTCAATAGGTCATTTGTTTGTCAAACGGATAATAAGCCAATAAAAATAGAAAACAGGAGGAAATAATAGAAAATCATATAATACTCCGACCATTTCTATTAATTTAGAACTTGATATAAATCCAAGTGACGTAATAGTTGGTAAAATAGGAAAAAAGCGACAAGCATCGCTTTTTTTCTACAAAAAAATTTTTATCGTTTAAAATTCCAGTCATCTGTTTCGTACCGGGTCCTGGCAAGGTCCACAACATATTGTGTTTCCTCTGCGGAAAGTTCATATGGTTCCAGGTGGATATTCAATCCTTCTTCAAAACCTTTTTTGAACGCTTCCTTCGCCATATCCATGGTAACCGTTTCAGAACTGATTTCGTTCATCGCAACGGCTTTACTTTTAAATGCCCGTTGCATACGCTCTTTTACCCTGTCAGATGGATAATTAAACAGGCTGAACAATTTGTCTTCGTCGAGATCCAGGAGGATAGAACCGTGTTGAAGGATGACACCCTTTTGACGCGTCTGGGCGCTGCCTGCCACTTTTCGGCCTTCTACCACCAGTTCATACCAGCTTGGTGCATCAAAACAAACAGCTGAACGTGGATTTTTTAATCCTTCCCGCTCCTCTGCTGTTTTCGGAACAGCAAAGTAGGCTTCAAGACCAAGGCCCTGAAATCCCTTCAGAATTCCTTCCGAGATGACACGATACGCTTCCGTTACGGTTTTAGGCATTTCAGGGTGATCTTCTGAAACAATGACGCTGTATGTCAATTCATGTTCATGCAGAACCCCTCTGCCTCCGGTCGGCCTTCTGACGAACCCCAGTCCGTGCTCCTTGACTGCCTGAAGATTGATTTCCTTTTCTACCTTTTGGAAATAGCCAATCGATAGTGTCGCAGGATTCCATCCATAAAAACGAATCGTCGGAGGAATTTTCCCCGCGCTATGCCAATCCAGTAGCGCTTCATCAAGGGCCATATTATAAGAAGGGGAGCAATTCCCTGAGTCAATGAATCTCCATGTTTCTTTTTTCATGCATCACACCTCATTTACGTCTTCTCTTTGATATTTTGTTATGTAATCATTCACCTTCAATTAAGTCCGTTACTAGTCTATCAAATCCAATCGAAAAAACAAAGAAAAACAGATTGGAAAGTGTTTGCTATAAAATAATAAATTTGTTTTGATTCTCGGGGCTTTCATGAATATAATAGAAGATAGCGCATTTGTAGAAAGGAGCATGAATGATGGAAGGATTATATATTCTTTTAGTCGTACTTGGTGGAATCATTGTTTATTCACTCTTTACGTTCTTCTATCAAAAGAGAATTGTAAATACATTGACTGAAGAAGAATTTCGAGCAGGATATCGTAAAGCTCAATTGATAGATGTTCGTGAAGCGAATGAATTTGAAAACGGTCACGTACTCGGCGCACGAAATATCCCTCTCTCTCAAATTAAGATGAGACAAAAGGAAATCCGTGCCGATCAACCCGTTTACCTTTATTGCCAAAGCGGACTCCGCAGCGGACGAGCAGCTCAAATGCTTCACCGCAAAGGGTACCGAGATCTTCACCAATTGCAGGGCGGCTTTAAAAAGTGGACAGGTAAAGTAAAACATAAAAAATAATGTGAAAGGATTGCCTTTTGGGCGATCCTTTTTTTGATCGGTGGGATTAGTCGGATGGATTGCGCTGGTGGTTCTAGTGGTAGTATGCATAGTCCCATCATTAAATGGGATTATTTGTAATTCAGCTGGATTTTTGATGAAAACGGCTGGATTCCTATTCATTTTGGCTGGATTCTCGACCAAAACAGCTGGATTCCTGTTCATTTCGGCCGGATTATCGAACAAACCGGCTGGATTCCCTTTCACTTTGGCTGGATTATCGACCACCACGACCAAATTCCGTGCCTATTTTGCTGAGTGATCCACCACATCTGCTTAATTACTTGTCTTACTATGCTAATAGTCCCTATAAACGGCCAAACCACGTCTTTTTCACTTGAATTACAGGAGATAACACGCCCATCACCTTCAGCCCAATTTCTGAAAATGAAGGTCCGTCCCTCAAAAAATCCCCGCAGCGAATCGCTGCAGGGATTTTCGTTGTTACCTATTATTAGCTTTCTTTTGAATAACGAAGTACTGGTTTTCTTGCTGCAAGTGTTTCGTCCATACGTTTGACGATGGTCGTATGAGGTGCTTCTTGGACGATTTCCGGTGTTTTTTCTGCTTCTTTAGCAATTTGGATCATTGCATCAATAAAGGAATCAAGGGTTTCTTTTGATTCTGTTTCAGTTGGCTCTATCATCATGCATTCTTCCACATTTAATGGGAAATAAATCGTTGGTGGATGATATCCGAAATCAAGGAGTCGCTTCGCAATATCCAATGTACGGACACCAAGCTTTTTCTGGCGTTTTCCACTGATGACAAATTCATGCTTACAATGACGATCATACGGAAGGTCAAAGTGAGGTGCCAGTCGACGCATCATGTAATTTGCATTCAGAACGGCGTTCTCCGTCACAGCTCTCAACCCGTCCGGACCCATCGTTCTGATGTACGTATACGCACGAACGTTGATTCCAAAGTTTCCATAGTAAGGTTTCACACGACCAATGGAGTCAGGTCTGTTGTAATCGAATTCGAATGTATCGCCATTTTTCACAAGGACCGGTTTTGGAAGGTATTTAATCAAATCTTCCTTCACACCGACTGGGCCACTTCCTGGGCCTCCGCCTCCGTGAGGACCGGTAAACGTTTTATGAAGATTTAAATGCACGACATCAAATCCCATATCCCCCGGTCTGGCTTTTGATAATACAGCATTTAGATTGGCACCATCATAATACAGCTTTCCTCCCGCTTCATGAATGATCGCAGCCATTTCCAGAATGTTCTCTTCGAATAAGCCGAGGGTGTTCGGATTTGTCAACATAAGTGCCGCTGTATCCTCTCCCACCACACGCTTAAGATCCTCTAAATCCACTAAGCCATTTTCATTCGATTTAACCGTTATGGTTTCGAAACCTGCTACAGTAGCACTCGCCGGGTTCGTTCCATGAGCTGAATCCGGTACGATGACCTTTGTACGGTGAGAGTCACCATTTGCTTCATGGTAAGCACGGATCATCATCAGACCCGTCCATTCTCCATGAGCTCCGGCTGCAGGCTGCAGGGTCACCTCATCCATCCCTGTAATCTCTTTTAAATGCTCTTGAAGGTCATACATCAGTTCAAGGGCGCCTTGGACACTTCCTGCTTCTTGTAGTGGATTGATATGGGCAAATCCATTCAGTCGTGCAACGTTTTCATTCACCTTTGGATTGTACTTCATCGTACAAGACCCTAACGGATAAAAACCTGAATCCACACCATGATTACGTTTTGATAATGCTGTATAATGACGCATGATATCCAGTTCAGATACCTCTGGAAGCTCTGGTTCTTCCGAACGGATATAATCCGATGGAATGAGATCCGATAATTCCACCTGTGGTACATCTAATTCAGGTAAGCTATAGCCGACACGGCCTTCTTTAGATAATTCAAAAATAAGAGGTTGATCTTTCTTATTCACGACAATCCCCCAATTCTGCTACAAATGCGTCGATTTCTTCTTTGCTGCGAAGTTCAGTAACAGCCACCAGCATGTGCTGTGCCAAGCTGTCATCCACTAATCCAAGGTCATATCCGCCAATCATTTCTTTTCCTAAAAGCTTCTGATTGATTTCTTTGACCGGCATATTTACCTTTACGACAAACTCATTGAATGTTGGTCCTTCAAATGCAATGGAGAACCCTTTTGCTTTAAAGGCTTCTTTTGCATAATGTGCTTTTTGGATATTTTGAAGTGCCATCTCTTTGACACCCTGTTTTCCAAGTGCCGTCATGGCAACAGATGCTGCGAGTGCATTTAATGCCTGGTTTGAACAAATATTCGACGTGGCTTTATCACGACGGATATGCTGCTCACGCGCTTGAAGAGTGAGAACAAACCCTCTGATTCCATCTTCATCAACCGTTTGACCAACAAGACGGCCCGGTACTTTACGCATAAGCTTCTTGTTCACGGCGAAGTATCCACAGTGAGGTCCACCAAAGGCACTTGGAATGCCAAATGGCTGTGCATCACCAATGACGATATCTGCACCTAATTTTCCGGGAGGTGTAAGTGCTCCTAATGCAAGCGGATTTGAGGATACCACGAACATCGCTTTTTCAGCATGAGTCACTTCTTCGATCGCTTTTAGTTCTTCCACCCGGCCGAAGAAGTTAGGATATTGGACGATTACCGCTGCAATTTCATTACTCATTAATTTCTTGAGTTCTTCCACGTCCGTTACACCATTATTGTGGGGGATTTCCACCACTTCGATATATTGACCTTTTGCATAAGATCTTAAAACATCACGTGATTCCGGATGTACGGTACTTGAAACCAATACCTTTTTACGACGGGTCTGACCTGCGCTAAGCATAGCTGCTTCTGCCAATGCCGTTCCTCCATCGTACATGGAAGAATTGGCTACATCCATGCCAGTCAGCTCACAAATCATCGTTTGAAATTCAAAAATAGCTTGAAGTTCACCTTGAGATATTTCCGGCTGGTACGGAGTATAGGCTGTATAGAACTCAGAACGTGATAATACATGATCAACGATGATCGGCATATAGTGGTCATATACTCCTGCCCCTAAAAAGGATGTATGACTTTTCAAGTCAGCGTTCTTCGCTGCCATTTTGGTCAGTTCTTTTACCAATTCCGTTTCAGACTTCGCTTCTTTGATCTTATAATCCCCTTTGAAACGAACCTTTTCAGGGATATCTTCAAATAGATCGTTAATGCTGTTTACTCCTATGCTGTCTAACATTTCCCTTTGATCCTGCTCTGTCATCGGTAAATAACGATGCTTCATGACCGTCATTCCTCCCCTATTTCTTTGGTCTTTTATAAAAAGGTGTCGCTACTACTTTGGCTTTCAACTTTTTCCCTCTGATTTCAACCAGTACTTCTGTTTCTAAAGAGGTAAACTCTTTTTTTAGTAATGCTAATCCTACGTTTTTCTTTAATGTCGGCGATTGCGTACCGGTTGTGACTTCCCCTATCTCTTCTTCACCGGAATACACTTTGTAGCCATGACGGGGAATTCCGCGATCGATCATTTCGATCCCGACGATTTTTCTTGAAGCCCCTTCTTCCTTTTGCTGTTTCAGCACTTCCTGACCAATAAATGGAACCTCTTTATTCACCTTTACGGCGAATCCGATTCCCGCTTCGATCGGTGTGATCGATTGAGATAATTCTTGTCCGTAAAGGGCAAGATTCGCTTCAAAACGCAATGTATCACGTGCACCCAGTCCGCATGGGAGTACCCCATGTTCCTTTCCTGCATCCAGGATGGCTTTCCAGATTGCAGCCGCATCACCTGCATCACAGTAAATTTCAAATCCGTCTTCCCCTGTGTAACCGGTACGTGAAACAAGTGCATGCTTACCAGCTATATTCACTTCGGTTTGGAATTTGAAAAATCCGATATCGCTGAGTGAATGTTCGTTTGTAAGTATTTGTAAAACCTGTTCGGCAAGTGGACCTTGGAGTGCTAATTGCGCCATATGTTCAGAAATATTGTTAATTTCAACTCCATCGACTTCATGTTCTTTAAGCCACTGAAAATCTTTATCTATATTTGCTGCATTGACGACGAGCAAATAATCATTATCTTTTATTTTATAAACTAATAAGTCATCGACCGTCCCACCGTTTTCGTAGCACATAGCCGTATACTGAGCCCCTCCGTCTTTTACTTTGGAGACATCGTTTGTCATCATTCTTTGTAAGTAGTCAAGAGCCCCTTCACCCTTCACTTCAATTTCTCCCATATGAGAAACGTCGAATAGTCCAGCCCGGGATCGTACCGCTTCGTGTTCTTCTTTAATGCTTGAGAATTGCACTGGTAAAGCCCAGCCACCGAAGTCGATGGTCTTTCCTCCATACTCTTTGTACACTTCGTATAAAGGTGTTTGTTTTAACTCTGACATGACTTTTCCCCCTTTATCTTCCTTACATGCATAATTCTTAACCACGTTTTATCCCATGAAAAAAGGACAGAAAAACCCCTTTTCATAAAGAAGTTTTCTCTGTCCTTGCACCTGAAAGTTTACCGAAGAACGGCTTTCCCCTTTGGTGGTTTCCTGTACGGAAACACTCTCCAGAGCTGCGTCCAACAAGAGTCTTTTTGCCTGAGAGATTCACACTTAAACGTGCTTGCTCCTTCGGCGCTGTATGCACAGTCTCTCCCCTTGTTATCATTCGCCAATATTCCTTGAAACATTTGGTCATACTAGAAATATACAGAAGAAATGTTGTAAATGTGAATGTTCGGATTTTCGAGTTTTTTAAACATTAGAAAATCTATTTTCATCCTACCATTAAATACGAGGATTGAGCAATCATTTTTATTAGAATTAAGGAGATGTTTTTCAGATGAATGTTGAGGTTTTATTTGATGAAGAATGGGGCGAGGGTCTCGAGAATTTAATTGATAACGATGGCCCATGGGGGAATTGGGAGCTTTATAAGCTTGCAATCGAATTTGAACATCATCTTGCAATTCCGAACTTTGAAGGCCTTCAGGCGCCAAAACATTTGGCAAATGTCACTCCGCTCCCCCATCAGCTTGAAGCAGCAAAGCAGGTTGTCGAAACAATGAACGGGAAAGCGATCCTTGCAGATGAGGTCGGGTTAGGTAAAACCATCGAAGCCGGGTTGATATTGAAAGAATACATGATTAGGGGATTAGTGAAGAAAGTATTAATATTGGTTCCCGCCTCCCTGGTCTCTCAATGGGCCTATGAATTAAACAGTAAGTTTTTCATACCGGCTGTTCCCCAACGAAAAAGTTACGTATGGGATCAGTGCGATATTGTCGTCTCATCCATGGATACGGCCAAGAGGAGCCCTCATCGGGAAAAGGTGTATGAACAGGACTATGACTTAGTGATTATAGATGAAGCTCATAAACTAAAAAATCATAAAACAAAAAACTATGAATTTGTCCAAAACTTAAAGAAGAAATTCTGCTTATTGCTGACAGCCACACCGATTCAAAATCGTGTCGAGGAGATTTTTCATCTTGTTTCTCTCCTTAAGCCGGGACATCTTGGAAATGAGTCCGGATTTTCTGACAGATACAAAAAGGGGGATCGTACTCTTCAAGAGGATGAACATTTAAAGAGCCTCATTAACAAGGTGATGATTCGTAATAGGCGGAGTGATACGGGTATTGAATGGACGAAACGTCATGTCAAGACAGTTTTAATTGATTTTAATGAAGCTGAAAGAGATTTATATAACAGCATCAATTTGCTTAAGGGTGACTATGATGAGTGGGCTAATTCAAGCTCCTTCTCTCTGTTAACTCTTCAAAGGGAAGCATGCAGTTCTCGTGAAGCTGTATTTTATACTCTTAAAAACATGCTGGAAAAGAAGGAAAACCCGACAGCAGCTTTTGAAAATACAATTGGCACACTTATGAAAAAAGTAGAAAACGTGACAATGAACTCCAAGGCCCAGAAAGCACTGGAAATCGTCCAATCGATCAATGATAAAGTGATTATTTTCACAGAGTACCGGGCGACACAGCTCTATCTGCAATGGTTCTTAAAACAGCATGGAATAAGCTCTGTACCATTTCGAGGTGGATTCAAGCGGGGGAAAAAGGATTGGATGCGTGAACTCTTCCAGAAGCATGCCCAGGTGTTGATTGCAACGGAAGCCGGCGGAGAAGGAATAAACCTTCAATTCTGTCATCACGTAATCAACTTTGACCTGCCTTGGAATCCTATGAGATTAGAACAGCGAATCGGTCGTGTACACCGGCTGGGACAAACAGAGGATGTTCACATCTACAATTTCGCGACTAAAAACACTGTAGAAGAACATATTTTAAAACTTCTTTATGAAAAAATTAATCTCTTTGAACGAGTTATAGGGCAATTGGACGAAATTCTGACCCGCCTGGATTTCCGCGACTTCGAAGAACATGTAACCGATATTCTCTCTTCGTCCCGGTCAGAAGGAGAAATGAAGATTAAAATGGAGAATTTAACGAGTATGATTCAATTTGCTGAACAATTGAAGGAGGAGAAATCAAATGCAGCAGCACGAAATTCATCGATTTCTTGAGAGATACTTCGTGGCTAATGGGTGTGACCTGGTTGCGAACGGAGATGGTCACATGACCGTCCAGCTCACGATAGAATTGGATAAGGAGCTGATGAACCGCCCTTTCTACTGGCACTACCTTGAGAAAACGGGAGGTGTCCCTAACCCGATGTCTTTATCCCTAATAACGAATCCAGATAAAGCACCTGAAGACTTAAAAGGAGAACCCATTCACTTCGGTTCCCCGCGGTTACACCAAATCTTTCATTCAACACGAAATTTGGCAGGGTATATACGTTTATATGAAAACCGGCATACACCAAGTGGTCAACAAACCCCGCTTCATCCATGGCTCGGGCTGAACATCAAAATATCGTATCAATCCAACCGTAAAAAAGACAGCATCCGAAGCATCGGACTAAACCTGATCAATGGAATCATTCAAGAAAACTTTCATTCGTCATTGATGTCCAGAAACTTGACACCTAAGATTCCTGATTTCTCTTTCACACTCACACCGATCATTAAACCCAAAAGTGGGGTGAACCGAATACAGACGTTTCTGTATGAAGAAATCAAAAAAGAGCCCGTTGAATGGGCTGAGCAGGCACGTAAGACGTGGGAGGAAGATCTACAATTATTGAATCACTTTTATGGAGATCAAGAGGAAAAGCCCGAATCGTATTTCTTGGAGCAACAAGCATTAAAAGAGCAGTATGAACCTAAGATTGCCATTGATATTATCAATGGCGGGATTTTTTACTTACAGAACAACAATTAATCGTTAAACGGAGTAAGTCCTTCAGATGCTTACTCCGTTTAACTCCATACAAAAAGACTACCAATACGGTAGCCTTATACACACTATTTATTTTTCTTAAACATGATCATGAAAGCATATGGGATGATCCCGAACCAGCGAAATAGGAATGGTTCTCGTTCATTCTTCCGTTGCTTCTTTATACTTTTACGTTCATGAGGTGATTTTTCATAATGTTGGACAAATGTTTGTGTTATGAATTTAACATAATCATTCACTGACATAAAAGCACCACCTCCCACTTTTATCAGTATGCCCGGCTAATAAGTGATTTATTCAGCTTCCAACCCTAGATGAGGCAGGATTTCTTGAATAACCTCTTCTACGGTTTTATTGCCTGTATGAATCGTTTTGGAACTTCCACTATCATACAATGGTAAGCGGCGATTGAATAAACTTGATAAACGTTCCCTGGAGTTATTTTGTACGAGAGGACGATTTTCGTCCCCTTTTAATCGGGACCATAATGCATCAAAAGGACAAGACAGGTGGAACACCAATTCCTGTTGACGTAAGATCTCCCTGTTCTTTTCTCTTTCAACCACACCGCCACCCGTTGTGATTATCGCTTGTTCGTTGGCTAACTCAAGGAGCACATCGCTTTCAAGATCCCTGAAATATTCTTCTCCATGCTGATTGAAGATCTCTTTAATAGGCTTTTTCTCTTTATTCTCAATGTAACTGTCCATATCAATGACCGGAAGACCCAATACCTCCCCAAGACGTTTACCAATCGTTGTTTTCCCCACTCCCATAAATCCAATAAAGAAAATCGGTCTCATATTCTACTCCCAACTTATAATGTGTTTTGTTTCCCTATTATACACAACCGTCGTTGGAAGAAAAACCTTCTCATCGCGTTGGAATGTCACCTTCAATTGCATTTCATACGGGTTTAACATCTCGCTCTGGGTCAGGATTTCACCATAATTACCTATCAACTGTTTGGAAGTAACCAACCCACTCTCCCTCTCCAGCAATATCGCATGGGACACACTTACGTTTCTTTCATATATGTTTTTCATGTTTGTTAAGTATAGATACTTACTTATAAAAAGATCCTTTGCAGCAAAACCTATTGATAAAACCATCATAAGAAGCACTAACGTATAGGGCAAGATAAATCCTTTATTGTTAAGGTATTTCTCCTCCTTGTCCGGTTGAAAAATAAAAGAATTCCCCCTCCACTTTTTCTCCACCCACAAACTCCAACTCCATATGCACTCCCTGGATAATGGAAGCAAAGCTAAATGAATCCACTGCCTGTAGAACGACTTCATGTCCTCGATTATTTACCCTCCTTCGAATAGATTGATTATACTTTTCATACGAAATGGCTTGACCACTCACTATAAAAAAGATCTTATCTGGCGTGACCACTACACCTTCGCCTCTCCATAACTCATCCTTCAAGCTTTCATTGAAGAGATTCCATTCATAATAATGTGGAGGGACCATATCATTCTTAATCGTAGAGAAACCCTTCATGATGAGTGGAATGCATAGTGAAATCATGCAAAATACTGTAAAGGTTAACAGTGAATCGATTAATGTATATCCTTTGTTATTCACCCTTTGAGATACACACTTCATTGAGTCCGGTACCTCTTTCATGATATTGAACACACACTTCTTCATTGCCTCCCTCTTTCCAATTAAGGTCATACCTGACCCCTCTATACATTTTTGAATGATTCACGTACACGTCACTGACGATTGCCTTCTCCACCCCTTCTTCAAGAAATTTCAAAGCCTCTACTTCATATTGTAGTCGCTTTAGTTGAGAAGCATAGTGGATGAGAAACGGGATGAAAATGCTGGCAATCATAAGTACACAACTGAAAGCAATTAGGGTTTCAGGCAGTGAAAATCCCTTAGTATTCTTGTACATAAAATCTCCCTTGTCCAATTTGAAACATGAGTTGTAATATCCTATCGCCCATCTTAAAATTCACCTTTCCGAACCGGTTTGTATTCCCATCCGGAAAGAATGTGATGTCTTCCAAGCTGTTTGATGATATGTGGATGGAAGATGAAAGCTCTCTCGAGACGATCGTCTGCCTTGAAAGTGTTTTCGCAACGTATTTATTCGAGGTAGGGTAAAAGGTTAAAGTGATGGGAGTTTGATTACTGATGCTGTAGCTTTGAATTTGATAGAGGTCTGATTGGAGCCGGGAAATAAAAAGGTCCTTTTCATTATGTTCTTTCATGGGAAGGACGGAAAAGCTGACCCATGATAGAAGGGTCGTGAAAACCAATAAGATGACAAGCATCTCAATGAGGGTATAACCCGCTTCCCCCTTTATATTGTTCATTAATTAGAGGTCACCTTCCCTTCAGCATCAATGGTGATGGCACTACCGTCGGGGCAGGCTTTATAATCTTCATTTAAATATCCATCTGCAACAAGCATATCTATGGTGACCGGTAGCGATTTTCCATCCATTTTGTAGGCTTCAACCTGTCCTTCCACCATGTGAACAAATGCCTCGCAGCCTTTGGAGTTAATCGAACTGCTTTGGTTGGTGACGTTGGGAATCGTAATGAAAAGCAAAACAGATATGACTAACAATACAATCATCATCTCGATTAGGGTGAAGCCTTTTTCATTCTTAAGCATTGTGTTCCTCCTTTGGTTTTGGTTATGTGTTACCGGTGTGACTGTGGTGAATAATTCATTTGCATTTAATTTGCTGTTGAGCCCAGGCATTGCAGGTATTGGCCTTTTCTATGAATTTTCTAGATCCCCTGCATCATCTGAAATAGCGGCATCATAATGGAGAAGTAGATCGCCATGATGAATAAACCTACAAAAGTAAAAATCATCGGCTGAATATATTTAAGCAATGAATTGGTATTCTCCTCTAATTCCTGAAAACAAATCTCGCTATAAAGTTGCAGCTCTTCTGCTAATCTTCCGTTTGATTGCCCGTGGTGGACAACGATGGATAGCTCTTTTTGAAAAAAAGGGAGGGATGTGAAGCATTCATGAAATGGCTTCCCTTCTTTTAATCCTTTAATCAATTTCATTGAAACGTATTGTAATGTCGGTCGGAAGGATTGACTTTCAATGATGAGCAAGGACTCAGTGATGGATACTCCACTTGTGAGAAGAAAACTTAATTCTCTTGCAAAAAAGTGTGAGTGACCGAGCATTAAATATTTTGACAGATAGGGGATTTTGCACAGGGTGATTGAGATTTTAATAGGAGAAATTCTTTTTTTGAACAGGAAGAATAATATGGTTGAGAAAATGAGCGATAATAAAAATGAACTAAAAATCACTGGGAAGCTTTCGATGAAGTGCAAGAGGTACTTTAGATTTGCTGAAGGTTCATATCCTATAGAAGTATACAAAGATTGAAATCTTGGAAATAGCACCTTTCGAAGTAAGACCATCATTAAGATCGCTACGATTACGAGCATTAATGGATACTGAATGATCTGTTGTATTTTCTGCTGGTTTTTCCTTCTTTTTATAAGGTAGTTTCCTGCTTCTGATAGAGTGGGGCCCATTTGACCGTGATGCTCGGCAAAATAAATCTGTGCACTCACGTGACTCGGTATGTTTAGCTGTTTGTGGATGACCGAGGAGATGGACTCTCCTTTTTGTAATGATCCCATCATTCTCTTTTTTAATTTGATCGTATTCTTTTCTTTAGGGAGCAGGAGAAATTCGATGGCCTCTGAAAAACTATACCCTTTTTGGAGGAGGTCTCCAAGTCTCTTAAGAAATTTACCTTGATCATCGCTTTTCTTCATGAACCCATTTCCTATATTCAAGTTCTGAAACAAATCCTAGTGCCACCCCCTTATTGATTAGAGTTTGGAGTGTGTGATACTGATGCCGTGCTTTTTCACCTTTCGCCTCTTTCAGCACCTCCTTCAAAGCACTTCCAGTCACAATTTCATATACGGATGCCATGTTCAGATTTTTACCTCGATGGCATTTCCCACCACACTCTCCTTTGCATACCGCACATACTAACTTTAGTAATCTCTGAGCTGAAACTGCCAGCAGTGTCTGTTCAATGTCATGCCACTCAATTCCTAATTCCATTAAACGATAGATCGCCCCTTTTGCATCTCTCGTATGCATTGTAGAAATTACCAAATGACCCGTTAAGCTCGCCCTTATCGCAATCTCCGCCGTTTCCCGATCTCGGATCTCCCCCACCATTATGATATCCGGGTCGTGCCGCAAAATCGCTTTCAAGCCGGTGGAATATGTTATCCCCGCTTTTTCATTCACTTGTATCTGCACCATATCCTCCTGCATCTTCTCCACGGGATCTTCCAGTGTGATCACATTACGGTTCAAGGCTGCCGAACAATGGTGAACAAGGGAATACAAAGTCGTTGTTTTCCCACTGCCTGTCGGTCCTGTGAACAAAATGAGACCATGAGAATACATCAGGAGGGCAAGTAATTTTTTTGCAGAGGCAGGATAGAGTGACATCTTTTCGATTGGTATTTGATATTTTTGAGGGAGTATTCGAATGACGAGACTTTCTTTTAGATGAGTCGTTGGTAAGGTAGAAATTCTGAGAGATAGGGGTGTGTTTCGGACGGTAAGGCTGAAGGATCCACTTTGAGGTTTACGTTTTTCGCCAATGTCCATGGAGGCCATGAATTTTAAATGGGCAATTAATCGTTCTGCCTGATCAGGGTCGATGGTCTGGAATGGAACCAATGCTCCCAGCTTCCTGAATTGAATCAAGTAATCTTTGGTTCTGGGTATTAAATGAACATCTGTTGCTTCACTGCTGAAAGCTTTTCCAATCATTACTTCCGATAGGGATTCCACAGAATGAAATATAAATTGGCACCGCCTTTCTGTTTTCCTAAGTAAAGATATACGACATCAATTTACAAAATCCTTCTTTTATTTCAAAAAAGTTTGCATAGAACTTTTTAATCTAGTCATACTATATCTTGTAACAACATTCAATGGGCTATAGCCAAGCGGTAAGGCATCGCACTTTGACTGCGACATGCGTTGGTTCGAATCCAGCTAGCCCAGTACTAAAAGCGGAGGCGGCTCGTTCAG
>NZ_JXZC01000008.1 GCF_000935355.1 Rossellomorea aquimaris | reverse complement strand
ACACAATATTAAGGACTTGACTCAATAATCCAGCCGATTAACATAATTAACCAAAAACCACCGGCATTCACACCAGCTTACATGCACCCCGGATGATTTCTAACGATTCCATTACACTTCCCATCTCTTGTTGCTCTTAAATTGTCTTTTATGTACAATAGTCTGAGGTGTAAATGAAGTGGACAAACTATTTTTACATAAAATCGAACATAAAGGAGAGAGTCGAATGGGCAAAGTATATGTATTTGATCATCCGTTAATCCAACACAAATTAACGTTTATACGTGATAAACAAACAGGTACGAAGGAATTTCGTGAGCTTGTTGATGAAGTGGCAACACTAATGGCGTTTGAAATCACCCGCGATTTACCATTAGAGGATATTGATGTAGAAACACCGGTAAGCAATGCAAAGGCTAAAACACTTGCAGGTAAAAAATTAGGAATTGTTCCAATTCTGCGTGCCGGCCTTGGCATGGTAGATGGAATTCTTAAACTGATCCCGGCTGCAAAAGTTGGCCACGTTGGTTTATATCGTGATCCGGAGACTCTTAAACCGATTGAATATTACGTAAAGCTTCCAAGTGATGTGGAAGAGCGAGACTTCATCTTGGTCGATCCGATGCTTGCAACAGGCGGATCTGCTGTTGAAGCTATCAACTCATTAAAAAAACGCGGTGCGGTTAGTATCAAGTTCATGTGCCTTGTTGCCTGTCCTGAAGGGGTAGACGCAATCAAGGAAGCGCATCCTGACGTTGATATCTTCATCGCGGCTCTTGATGAGAAGCTGAATGAAAAAGGATACATCGTTCCTGGTTTAGGGGACGCGGGAGATCGCTTATACGGTACGAAATAATTTGAAGCAAATAAGAAAGCCGGATTATCGACACGTGATAATCCGGCTTTCTTATTTATATAACCCAAAAAACCCATTGTAATTTAGTTGGAAGTATTTACATTAAATTCAAGGGTTACTCATAAATAGAATCTTCTATATAATGGAGGGGCATGTGAAGATAGAATCTATGCTTTTGTTAATAAAGGGAACAACTGGCGGTGAAAGGGGTACGTTTGTTGGGTTTTTTAGTCGACAAATGCTTGTCGGGCCTGACCAACCCGCCTCCGCTTTTCGATATGTCCAGCTCCGGGGGCTTGGGGCTCGAGGTCATAAGTCAAGCCGACCAAAAAGGCAAAAAACGCCTTTCCGGCCGACTCGTCTTATGCTTGTCGCCCCAGGGCGAGCCCCCTCCGCTTTTCGACATGTCCAGCTGCGGCGGGTAGAGGCTCGAGGTCATAAGCTAAATTGACCAAAAAGGCAAAGAGCGCCTTTCCGGTCAATTCATCTTATGCTTGTCGCCTCTGACCAACCCGCCTCCGCTTTTCTGTAAATGTGTTGAAAATGTGAACAATTTGGGAACGCGTGGATAGGTTGTGAACTTTTTAACTTGAACGCATTGACATAGATAAAGCCCTATTGTATGCTTACAAAGGGTATAAAATGATAAGGTTTTCACAAGGGTTTAGCCCGTATGAAAACGGTTTTTCATCATTTGTACAGTGTTAATGATTTTCCACTAAATCACATGTGTGGAGATGAAAAAAATGCGTCAAAATGATCGACGCCCGTATCAATCGATGGTCTTGTATTCTGCTATTCTTTCCCAGCTTGTTGGTTCTATCTTAATAGGGATCTTCGGCGGGAGATGGTTAGATGGAATATGGAACACCACACCACTTTTCTTAATTATTGGACTACTCCTTGGGCTCGCAACAGGAATCTACACCATGCTCCGTACAGTCCAACATTTCAATTCGGGAGATTAATGTAAATGCCAGAACTTCAGCAAGTGTTTAACAGGCATCGTAAGTACATATTTTTCCTCCTTTCCTTTTACGTCCTCGGTTGGGGTTTTACTTCCTATCAGTCTATTTTCCTTGGGCTTATTTTGGGGACAGGCATCAGTCTGTTTAGTCACTGGCTGATCATGAGGAGAACCGTGCGATTCGGTGATGCAGTAGAAGCTGGTCAAAAGGTTCGATCTTTAGGGACCTTCTCAAGAATGGCAGGTGCAGCCTTTGCAGTGATCATTGCAACGGAATACCCTGAACATTTTCATCTCCTGAGCGTCATTATGGGATTAATGACAATATACCTTGTCATTATGATAGATTATTTTATTCAGCAGCTTTTAGCTCATAAATAGCGGGGAAGAGAGGTGAATTTCATTGCATCATGAAAATCCTACAGCCGAGTTTCTAGGGTTAACTTTTAACCTGGCGAACGTACTGATGATCACAGTGGCAAGTGCCGTTGTATTCCTCATCGCCGTTCTGTCAACTCGTAGACTGGCCATGAAACCGACCGGAGTGCAAAACTTTATGGAATGGGTCATGGACTTTGTCAAAAATATCGTGAAAAGTAATATGGATTGGAAAACAGGTGGTCGTTTCCATCTCCTTGGACTTACTTTACTCATGTACATTTTCGTATCGAACATGTTAGGGCTTCCGTTCTCGGTAGTCATTGACCACGAATTATGGTGGAAGTCACCAACAGCGGATCCAGTTATCACTATGACCCTTGCAGTTATGGTCGTTGTGTTAACACACTATTATGCAATCAAGATGAAAGGCTTCGGTGAATACGGTAAAGACTTCTTCAGACCTATGTCGTTCTTATTCCCGCTGAAGATCATTGAAGAATTTGCCAACACACTAACGCTTGGTCTTCGTCTTTACGGTAACATCTACGCTGGGGAAATCCTGCTTACTTTACTGGTAGGGAGCCTGGCACACATGGGAGCAGCCGGATTACTGGGTGCCATCATCCCGACGATTGTATGGCAAGGCTTCTCAATCTTTGTCGGCGCAATCCAATCATTTATTTTCGTTATGTTAACGATGGTTTATATGGCTCACAAAGTCAGCCACGACCATTAATATATACCCTGTTCAAAATTGAACAAAACTACTCAAAACATTTTTTCATACATTTAAAGGAGGAAATTCAGAATGGGTCTTTTAGCAGCAGCAATTGCAATCGGTTTAGCAGCACTAGGTGCAGGTATTGGTAACGGTCTTATTGTTTCACGTACGGTAGAAGGTATGGCTCGTCAACCGGAAGCTCGTGGAATGCTTCAAACTACAATGTTCATCGGGGTTGCGTTAGTAGAGGCGATTCCTATCATCGCAGTAGTTATCGCATTCATCGTAATGGGTCAATAATAGTAACTGAAAGTTCAAGATGGCGAAGATCATTCGATAAGAACCTTCGCCATTCCTTTATGTTTAGTACTTATGAACATCTGACTATGAATGATACGGCGTTTGCCGTTATTGTAAAGCTTTCTTTATGGAAGGCATTGACTCTTGAAGGGAGTGAAACCTCGTGCTTACAAACGCATTAGTCCTTGGAGCTGGTGGCGGCTTCACAGGTGGAGATATCGTATTCCAGCTTGCTATGTTCCTTATCCTTCTTGCGTTACTGAAGAAGTTTGCCTGGGGTCCTTTGATGGGCATCATGCAAGAGCGTGAGAATCACATTGCAGGCGAAATAGAAGCGGCTGAACAAAGCCGTCTAGAAGCAAATAAGAGCTTAGAAGAACAGCGTCAACTTTTAAAAGAGGCTCGTCAAGAAGCGCAAGCGATGATCGAGAACTCTAAAAAGCAGGGCGATGAGCAACGTGAACAAATCATCATCGCGGCCCGTCAGGAATCTGAGCGCTTGAAAGAATCTGCGAAACGTGAAATCGAGACGCAGAAAGAACAAGCGATGGCAGCATTACGCGAGCAGGTTGCTTCACTATCTGTTCTGATTGCATCGAAAGTCATTGAAAAAGAACTTTCTGTTCAAGATCAACAGAAGCTGATCAACGATTATATTAAAGAGGCAGGAGAAGAGCGATGAGCTACTCTACAGTCGCAAAACGCTATGCGTTAGCTCTTTTCGATATTGCCAAAGAACACAATCAATTAGAAGCGATTGAACAAGAGCTTCGTGCAGTGAAGTCCGTTTTTATCCAAAATAAAGAATTAAGCATTCTTTTGGAAAATCCGAAGTTTTCGACGGATAAGAAGAAAGAAATGTTGAAAGAAGCGTTCTCTGCTGTTTCAGTACCAGTATTGAACACACTGCTTCTTATGACTGATCGTCATCGTGAAGATCAGGTAGTGGGCGTTGTCGATGCATTCATCGAGCTATCTAATGAAGCTAGAGGGATTGCAGAAGCAAAGGTGTACTCCGTACGTGCTTTAACAGAAGATGAGAAGACAGCAATCTCAGCTTCTTTTGCTAAGAAAATTGGTAAACAATCATTAAGAATTGAGAATGTGATAGACGAGAACATACTTGGCGGACTTAAGGTCCGTATCGGCAACCGTATTTATGACGGAACACTTGCCGGTAAGTTAGATCGTCTTGAGCGTGAACTTGTTCGTTAACTTTCGTATAAATGAGGGGTGAAATTCATGAGCATCAAGGCGGAAGAAATCAGCGCGCTGATAAAAAAGCAAATTGAAAACTATCAGTCTGAGATGAAAGTAAGCGATGTAGGTACAGTTATCCAAATCGGTGACGGTATCGCTCGTGCTCATGGCCTCGACAATGTCATGGCTGGAGAGCTTGTTGAATTTTCTAACGGTGTCATGGGTATGGCGCAGAACTTAGAGGAAAACAACGTAGGTATCATCATTCTCGGACCATTTACAGACATTCGTGAAGGCGATGAGGTTCGTCGTACTGGACGTATCATGGAAGTTCCAGTAGGACAAGAATTAGTAGGTCGTGTTGTAAACTCACTTGGACAACCAGTTGATGGATTAGGTCCAATTGCGACAACGAAAACACGTCCAATTGAAGGTGGAGCACCTGGTGTAATGGATCGTAAATCCGTACACGAGCCACTTCAAACTGGTATCAAAGCGATTGACGCTCTAGTTCCAATCGGTCGTGGTCAACGTGAGTTAATCATCGGGGACCGTCAAACAGGTAAGACATCTGTTGCGATCGATTCGATCCTAAATCAAAAAGGTCAAGACATGATCTGTATCTATGTTGCGATCGGACAAAAAGAATCAACTGTACGTAATGCAGTTGAAACGCTTCGTAAGCACGGTGCCCTTGATTACACAATCGTTGTAACGGCCTCAGCTGCTTCACCAGCTCCAATGCTATTCTTAGCGCCATACGCTGGTATCACAATGGGTGAAGAATTCATGCATAGCGGCAAGCACGTTCTTGTTGTATATGATGATCTTTCTAAGCAGGCATCTGCATACCGTGAGCTTTCACTATTATTACGTCGTCCTCCAGGCCGTGAAGCATTCCCTGGTGACGTATTCTACTTACACTCTCGTTTACTTGAGCGTGCAGCGAAATTAAGTGATGCAAAAGGTGGAGGTTCCATCACAGCATTACCATTCGTTGAAACACAAGCAGGAGATATCTCCGCTTACATTCCAACAAACGTTATCTCCATCACTGACGGACAGATTTTCTTACAATCTGACCTATTCTTCTCCGGTGTTCGTCCGGCGATCAATGCAGGTCTTTCCGTATCACGTGTTGGTGGATCCGCACAAATCAAAGCGATGAAGAAGGTTTCCGGTACACTGCGTCTTGACTTAGCGGCATACCGTGAACTTGAAGCATTTGCTCAGTTCGGATCAGATCTTGATAAAGCGACACAAGCGAAACTTAACCGTGGAGCCCGTACTGTTGAAGTACTGAAGCAGGATCTTAACAAACCACTTAATGTTGAAAAACAAGTTATGATCTTCTATTCATTAACAAAAGGTCATTTAGATGATATTCCAGTAACAGATATTCGTCGTTTCGAAGGTGAATTCCTAAGCTGGTTAGATCACAACCATACAGAACTGTTAGACCATATCCGCACAACAAAAGGTCTTCCTGAAGACGATGCAATGGTCGCTGCGATCAACGAATTCAAGAAGACATTTGTAAAGTCTGAGTAATTTTATATGATGTCGGTGTTCATTCTGATGACACCGGCTGATTATTCGATTATTTAGTTGGTGCTAGTGAATATGACTAACATTTTAAAAGGGTGGTGAGAACCAGTGGCATCGTTACGCGACATAAAAACTCGTATTACATCTACGAAGAAAACCAGTCAAATTACGAAAGCAATGGAAATGGTCTCTGCCTCTAAATTGAACCGTGCTGAAACGAATGCGAAAGCCTTCGTTCCATATATGGAAAAAATTCAGGAAGTCGTTGCTTCCATTTCCCTTGGTAGCACAGATGTAACGCATCCGATGCTAGTCTCCCGCCCCGTAAAAAAAACCGGCTACTTGGTCATTACATCTGACCGCGGTTTGGCGGGGGCTTATAACTCGAGCGTCATTCGTGCTGTAAGTAATGCGATTAAAGAGCGTCACAGCTCAAAAGATGAATACGCCATTATTGCGTTAGGTCGTATTGGAAGGGACTTCTTCCAAAAGCGAGGCGATAATGTAGTGGAAGGTATTGTAGGGCTACCAGATCAGCCAAACTTTGCAGACATTAAAGACATCGCCAACAAGGCAGTCAGCATGTTCTCAGATGGTGCTTATGATGAGCTTTACATGTACTACAACCACTATGTCAGTGCCATTCAACAAGATGTTACCGAGAAGAAGGTTCTTCCTTTAACGGAGCTTGACTCTTCTTCATCGAAATTAACTTCTTATGAGTTTGAGCCTAATGCTGAAGAAATTTTGGAAGTGTTGCTTCCTCAATATGCTGAAAGCTTGATTTACGGAGCGTTACTTGATGGTAAAGCCAGTGAGCACGCTGCACGTATGACAGCAATGAGAAACGCAACAGACAATGCGAAAGACATCATTAACAGCCTTACACTTTCTTATAACCGTGCGCGTCAAGCAGCGATTACCCAAGAAATCACGGAAATCGTCGGCGGGGCAGCAGCACTCGAATAGAAACGAAATTCCGGCTTAGTCCCGGATTACAACATAGTTTTGTCGTCAAAAGCTAGTTAGGAGGGAAAGAGATGAACAAAGGACACGTTCTTCAAGTAATGGGTCCAGTTGTCGATGTCAAGTTCGCCAATGGCCAACTTCCTGATATCTACAACTCATTAAAGGTCCAAATTGCAGATAGAGCTGAACTTACATTAGAGGTTGCCCTTCACCTAGGTGATGATTCTGTACGTACAATCGCGATGGCATCCACAGATGGATTACAACGTGGAGCTGAAGTGCTTGATACAGGAGCACCAATCTCTGTACCAGTAGGGGATATCACATTAGGTCGTGTATTCAACGTTCTGGGTGAATCAATCGATTTAGACGAGCCACTTGCAGCAGGTATCCGTCGTGACCCGATTCATAGACAAGCACCTACATTCGAGCAGCTTTCTACAGAAGTTGAGATTCTAGAAACAGGTATTAAAGTAGTAGACTTACTTGCCCCATACATCAAGGGTGGTAAGATCGGTCTATTCGGTGGAGCCGGTGTTGGTAAAACCGTATTAATCCAGGAGCTTATCAACAACATCGCTCAAGAGCACGGTGGTATCTCTGTATTCGCCGGTGTTGGAGAGCGTACTCGTGAAGGAAATGACCTTTACCACGAGATGAGCGACTCTGGCGTTATCAAGAAAACAGCGATGGTATTCGGACAAATGAACGAGCCGCCAGGTGCGCGTATGCGTGTTGCCTTGACGGGTCTTACAATGGCTGAATACTTCCGTGATGAACAAGGTCAAGACGTACTTCTGTTCATCGATAACATCTTCCGTTTCACGCAAGCAGGTTCAGAGGTTTCTGCCCTACTAGGCCGTATGCCTTCTGCCGTTGGTTACCAGCCGACACTTGCTACTGAAATGGGTCAATTGCAAGAGCGTATCACGTCAACGAACGTAGGTTCTGTAACATCGATCCAAGCGATCTATGTACCTGCGGATGACTATACGGATCCGGCTCCAGCAACGACTTTCGCTCACTTGGATGCAACAACGAACCTTGAGCGTAAACTTTCTGAGATGGGTATCTATCCTGCGGTAGATCCATTGGCATCAACTTCCCGTGCTCTTTCTCCGGAAATCGTAGGAGAAGAACACTACAGCATCGCTCGTAATGTTCAACAAACATTACAGCGCTATAAAGAACTTCAAGATATCATTGCGATCCTTGGTATGGATGAGCTTTCTGATGATGATAAGCTGACTGTACACCGCGCACGTCGTGTACAATTCTTCTTATCTCAAAACTTCCACGTTGCAGAACAGTTCACTGGACAAAAAGGTTCTTACGTTGAAGTGAAAGACACTGTTAAAGGTTTCAAAGATATCCTTGACGGTAAATACGATCACATTCCTGAAGATGCGTTCCGTCTAGTAGGTCCGATTGAGGATGTATTAGCAGCAGCTAAAGAAATGGGCGTAGAGGTATAATTAGGGACCAGGAGGGAAGAAAATGAAGACATTAAAAGTCAATATTGTCACTCCCGATGGCCCAGTGTACGATTCAGAAGTGGAAATGGTGAGCACGAAAGCTCAAAGCGGTGAGCTTGGAATCTTACCTGGACACATTCCGATGGTTGCTCCACTACAAATCGGTGCGGTTCGCCTGAAAAAAGGTGGCAACACTGAGCTTGTAGCTGTCAGTGGCGGATTCTTAGAAGTACGTCCTGAACAAGTGACAATTCTAGCACAGTCTGCTGAAACAGCAGAAGCTATCGATGTACAACGCGCTAAAGAAGCAAAAGGCCGCGCTGAAGACCGCATGCAGGCACAACGCGACGACGTAGACTTCCGTCGTGCCGAACTCGCTCTAAAGCGTGCCATGAACAGAATTAACGTTTCCGAACGTAACTTCTAATGAAATACCAAAACCATCCTTTCCTTGTGGAAGGGTGGTTTTTTATAGGGAAGGACCTTTGTAAGCTGCTTGGAATTCCAACCACTTTTACCAGCCTGACCTAAAACGTATCAGGAGACTATATTCATTAACGCAATGGACATATTTTTAATATAAATAACATATGTTGTGCGAACGTAATGTGATAAAATGGAATATGTGCGTCGAAATGATTATTAGGAGTGAGAGAAGTGGTAGAAAGCTTTGGCCAGCAGGCCCTGATCAGCATGCTCGTGCATCTATTCGTATTCGGGATCACATTTTGGTCTTTGCAATCCATCCAGTTAGACAAGCTCCTTAAGAAAAATCGAGTCGCTCAAGGAAGACTACTGTATATTCTGCTAACGATTGCGATCGGCTCAGCCGTCAGTCAATTCTTACTGGATTACTACCTATGGTCCCAGCAACTGCCTGTTTTCTTTGAATAACTGCCAAAAATAGGTCTTCCTGCATGTTTTCATCAGAGCCTGTATTGAGTAATATTAATTTTGTGCTCTTGCCTTTGTGAAAAAGTTTCAAAGTGAAACCCTTTTCATTTAACAACATGAAAGCCTCAATAATTGTAAAAAGATGACGACAATTTTCAAGTATGTTCTTCTCCTATTCGGACAGACTTTTAGGTAAGGGGAGGAATGGAAAATGGGTCGGTATTTTTACATTATTTTAATCTTTTTTGTTGGATTAGGTTTTCTTCCTGTTTTTAATGGGAACAACACTATCGAAGCCAATCATTTATTAGACATTGAAAAGCTTGATCAGGCCATTGTTCATTCTCAAGGTCAGGTAACTGAATGGTCTCTATATGCAAGAGAAAACAAAAAAAGCTTCACGGATAAAGGATTTGCCAAATATAGTACTACTATGCAAGAAAGATTTTCTGATTTTGAGTGGGTGACGAAAAAGTCAGCTGAAAAGGTAATGGTTGTGGGACAACGTCAGACGTCTCACGGGGAAGAAACCATTAAGTTCCAGCACACCCTCACAAACAAGCAGTCTGTTTCGTATATTATGTATGAAATGCGCGGTACTCAGAAAGCGTTGGGAGAAAAGACGAAGCATTATATCAAGACTCAATTCATCCCAAATATGGAAATCATTTTTACTACTAAACCTTTGATTTTCTCTTGTATAAAAGGCGAATTCAATGATAAGCTTGAGAAAGTTTTGTCGAATCAGGCTGTCGAATTAATGTCGAAATTAGACGCAAAAGAATTGGAATCACTTAGAGAAGAAGACTTTTATTCCATTTCAGCTTACTCGGAACAAATGTCACGGACTATACCAACAAAAAATGATGATATGAACATACAACTAGGTCTACGGAAAAGCGGAATGGGCGCTAAGACAACCTTTGTGATTGGCACACCCATCCTAACGATTGAATATTAATATAGAGAAATTGGACGCGGAGGGGAATACTCTTGGAAAAAATTATCGTCCGCGGCGGTCAGCGTTTAAGCGGTTCAGTGCAAGTTGAAGGAGCAAAGAATGCCGTTTTACCAGTCATCGCTGCTACATTATTAGCAAGTGAAGGAAAAAGTGTAATTAAAAATGTACCACCACTCTCCGATGTATATACGATCAATGAAGTATTACGTCATTTAAATACAGATGTAGAGTTTAACAATGGTGAAGTCATCGTGAATGCATCAAGAGAGTTGTTTGTAGAAGCACCGTTTGAATATGTTCGAAAAATGCGTGCATCCGTCCTTGTAATGGGATCACTACTCGGACGTACAGGTAAGGCACGTGTTGCGCTTCCTGGTGGATGTGCCATTGGATCAAGACCGATTGACCAACACTTAAAAGGCTTCGAAGCAATGGGAGCGAAAGTGAAGGTAGGAAATGGTTTTATCGAAGCTGAAGTAGATGGAAGATTGAAGGGTGCCAAGGTTTATCTGGACTTCCCAAGTGTGGGAGCAACAGAAAACATCATGATGGCTGCTGCTCTTGCAGAAGGTACAACAATCCTTGAAAACGTCGCAAAAGAGCCTGAAATCGTCGACTTAGCTAACTTCCTGAACAAAATGGGAGGAAACGTAGTAGGTGCAGGTACTGGAACGATCCGTATCGAAGGTGTTGACCGTCTATACGGTGTCGAGCACAGCATCATTCCAGACCGTATCGAAGCAGGAACATTCATGGTGGCTGCTGCCATCACTCAAGGTGATGTCCTTGTAAAGGGCGCGATCCCTGAACACTTATCTTCTTTAGTTGCGAAGATGGAAGAAATGGGCGTAACGATCATCGATGAAGAAGAAGGACTTCGTGTCATCGGGCCGGAGAAACTGAAATCCGTCGATATCAAAACAATGCCTCATCCTGGTTTCCCGACAGATATGCAATCTCAAATGATGGCATTACTATTAGCAGCTGACGGCACTAGCGTCATCACTGAAACAGTTTTCGAAAACCGTTTCATGCATGCTGAAGAATTCCGTCGTATGGGAGCAGACATTAAGATTGAAGGCCGTTCTGTGATCATGAACGGACCTACACCTCTTCAAGGGGCAGAAGTGGCTGCAACGGATTTACGTGCAGCAGCAGCTCTTTCAATCGCTGGTCTGGTAGCAGACGGGTATACGCGAGTAACAGAACTAAAGCATTTAGATCGTGGATACGTGAACTTCCATCAGAAGCTTGCAGGCCTGGGTGCCGATATCGAGCGTGTGAAAGAAGTGGAAGAAACTCCTGTTTCTGAGCAGCAAGACATGATCAAGGATGCGTAAGTATTAGATAGAAAGGTGAGCTTTTCTTTTATAGAAGAGCTTGCCTTTTTTTTGTTTGGAAAGAGAATGTCGGGCTGTGTGGCGGGATCTGTGAATTGAGCGTTTGTTTTGGTAAAATAAGTAAAACGGCTTAATTAATGTTGATTTCGGCCGGATTTTTGTCAGGAACGGCGGGATTTTTCGCTAAATTGGCCGTATTTTATCCGAAAACCGCTGGATTTACGATGGGCACTCTTAAAATATCGATGAAATAGGTAGAAAAATAGCTTGCTGATGATGAAAAAGTCGTTTATTTTCAATTATGCAGTATTTGTTTTCAAAATTTCACTTTTATTTTCAATTCTGACACATTTATTTTCAAATTTCAGATTTTATTTTCAAAAATGCATCCTCTCCGCAACACACTTCATTTTTTATTCCAAGTTCATCAATCCCAATATCTGCCCCATCAAAATCACTCTTAAAAGATTCATAATTGCTTGTCCACTACCATACATATGAAAGAGAGTGGAGAATTGTGCTAGGACATTCTCCTATTTAATCTTTCATTGGAGGCCGCGAACATGAAGCATTTGAAACCAGTACTGATCATCTTCTCAATCTTTATCAGCATCATCTTTATTGTCCCTACTCTTCTCGTGCTCCCATTTTCATCAGAAAAGGAAACGGCAAACTTAGACGAAAAGCTGAAAAATCCGCCATCCGTCGAAGAACTGGCGAACTCAGTTGAGGTAGCTGTCTATCGCTCCAATCAGGATATGATCGAGAAACTTCCTTTGGAGCAGTATGTAGTAGGGGTAGTGGCTGGTGAAATGCCTGCAGATTTTGAAAAGGAAGCCTTAAAAGCACAAGCCCTTGCAGCACGGACGTATATTGTGAATCAGCTTCTACTTGAGGACTCCTCTGTTCCGAAGGGCGCGGATGTGACAGATACGGTCTCCCATCAGGTGTATAAGAACCAGAAGGAGCTTGCAGGTCTTTGGGGAGCCGAATATGATTGGAAAATCAAAAAAATTTCCGAAGCGGTCCTTGAAACGATGGGGCAGGTGCTGACCTATGATGGTAAGCCGATCACCGCAGCCTTTTTCTCAACGAGCAATGGTTACACAGAAAACTCTGAGGCTTATTGGCCGAATGAATATCCATACTTAAGAAGTGTCGAAAGCCCTTGGGACTCCGCGTCACCAAGATTTGAGGATCAAAAGATCATCCCGATCAAAGAGTTTGAGCAGAAACTGGGTGTAACACTTCCAAAGGATGGCTCGGTTGGAACGATCACATCAAGAACGGAAGGCAAAAGGGTGGCGAGTGTTGAAATTAACGGCAAAGGATTCTCCGGCAGGGAGATCAGGGAGAAATTAGAACTCAGATCTTCAGACTTTACATGGTATCTGAAAGATGATCATATTGTCATTGCCACGAAAGGGTTCGGACACGGAGTCGGAATGAGCCAATACGGAGCAAACGGGATGGCGAAGGAAGGCAAGAATTATCAAGACATCGTCACCCATTACTATAAAGATGTCAAAATAACGGAATCCGATAAGCTCCTCCAGAAAGTAACGGCGCAAAGATAATAAAAAGGATTGAGTCTTCAGGTCAAGTAGACCAGTAAAGACTCAATCCTTTTTTACATAAGCTTCGAACTTCTTCATCTTTTTCGTCAATGCATGATCGGGCTTTTTAAAATAAGTCCGGTTCACAATCCAAAAAAGGACAGTGACCCCGATCAAATCCTTCGCGGCATCAATCAGTGTTGCAGAACGATACGGAACAAAGGACTGATGAATCTCATCCACAAATCCATAAAAGATGCTAATCAGGGCCACCGTGAAATTCAAGGTGAACCGAAGCTTTCCATGTGCCAACAGAGCGACTACAAATAAACCATATAAAATACCGAATTCGACTAAATGGAGAGATTCCTTAATGAAACGATCCAACTGATTATCAGGAAAACGAATGACGGCATCATCCGGATTACTCGACATAATCCAGATAAGAATCATATAGAGAAAAGGCGCGGCTGTCAGCACATACCTAAGCAACTTCTTCATATGCAGCTCGTCCTTTCTGTTTTTTATATTGTATCATGCAGGACAGTGGTTTCGTTATCATAAATCGAGAATTGCAGTGCCCGCGATGATCAGATTTTTAAGTTGTTGTTTTTAATGCTTATGAAAAACCCGAATCTCAGAAAGTTGATTGTAGCGGAAGGCGCTCGACTCCTGCGGGAATAGCGGGAAAGTTGAGACCCCACAGGGCAAAGCCCGAGGAGGCTCAACTCACGCCCCGCGGAAAGCGAGCGCCTGTAGCGGAAATCAACTACTGCTGTCTTTGTTAAAATACGAAAAACGCATAATAAAAAGAAATATTTCATCTTATTTTAAAAATCATACATACTTTTCATCCCTTTGTCGAAAGATAAGAAATTAAAAATTTTTTTCCCAATGTGTATATATTTTCTGAATTCTGTTCAGAATGATTGCTGAGGTGATGAAAATGAGAGAGGAAGAAAAGAAACAACCTTCTCAAAACTTTTTGAAAAGACGTTGGGCATACCCAGCAATCTATTTAGCAAGTGCAGCAATCATTATCACGGGGATTCTGTGGTACCAAGCAGGAAATGATGTAAACGAGAATGCCAAGGATTACAGCTATGATGGAGTTCCTACTGACAATGAGTTTAACCAGCCTGCAGAAGAAGTCAATCGTTCATTGGAAAACTTTGTAATGCCTGTTGCAAGTCCAGAAGATACAGTGATCGAAAAACAATTCTACGATACTGAAGCTTCAGCGGAAGAACAGGAAGCAGCCTTAGTCGTTTATGGTAACATGTACTATCCGAACCAAGGAATCGACATCTCTAAAGATGGAAAAGAATTCGATGTTCTGGCTGCCATGAGCGGTACAGTCACAAAGGTTCAAGAAGATTCCCTACTTGGAAACACGATTGAAATCGAGCACAGCAAAGGAATCGTTACTCGTTATCAATCAGTGAAAGACTTTGAAGTCGCGGTTGGAGATGTAGTAGATCAAGGACAAGCTATCGCTAAAGCAGGTAAGAGCTTATTTAATGAAGAAGCTGGCGTTCACGTACACTTTGAAATTCGTAAAGCAAATGTAGCAGTGAATCCACTGGAGTACTTCAATAAGTCCCTTGCAACTCTTCAGGAAGCGCAATTAGAAGACAAGAAGGTTTCAGGTGAACAGCCGAATGCTGAAGCAGCAGAAGAAAATGCCGTAGAAGATCAAGCTAGCGAAGACAAAGCTACTGAAGATAAAGCAACTGAAGAAAACGGTACTGACGATGCAGCTGAAGAAAAGCCGGAAGCAGAAGAAAAACCGGAAGCTGAGCAAAAGCCGAAACAAGAAAATGCTGATCAAAAAGACGACGCAGCCGATAATGGCTCTGACGTAAAAGACGAAGAATAATCATATAGATGAAGAAAGACTGACTGGTGATTTCCAGTCAGTTTTTTTGTTTTTAGGTGTATTCCAATTGTCTCCACATCAATATAAAAGATTTCCTCGGAAATTCGACAAAGGCGTTATTTTAGTGGAAAAGCATTTCCATGCCTTACGAATCTATTAATGCTATCTCATTTTTGAATATCTTTATTTTACTAAAATGATTTTATTCAAATAGAAAAATTTAATGGACAAATGTCGTTTTTTCTTTATTGACCAGGCTTTTTCCAAAAAAGATAATGGGGGCATGAATGAAATTTCAGAAAATTAAATCTTTATTAGGCGGGAGGTCGGATGATCAAGGGATATTTGTAGAGCGCTTACAATACCAGGAGGTGAAACATTGCTTTACTTCATCGCGATTTTACTCATAACAGGGGGAAGTATTTTTCTTGCACTGAGAAAGAAACGGGCTTTCTTCTTAACCATTCCATTCTTGTCTTTATTTATTTACTTTATTTTTCAGATTGCCATGGTCCCGGTTCCGTTCTTTGAAACCGTGAAATTTATTTTCAGTTTAAAATAATGAGCTTGAAAAGGGGTTACATAAATGAAGAAGATTGATAGAGCAAAAGCGGATCAGTATTTTAAAGAAAAAAACCGTTATATGGCGCTGTATTTAGTGATTTGGCTCGTATCCTCCTTTGGAGTCGTCCTGTTTGCCGAAAGCCTGTCAACGATCACCCTCAATGGCTTTCCATTTCACTACTTTATGGGGGCTCAAGGATCCATTGTCATTTTCATCATATTACTCTATGTAAATGCGAAGGTAAGCGATGGAATTGATAGAAAATATGGCATTGATGAAAGTAAAAATGAACAGATCAGCTATGGGAAAACATTAGATCATTAAATGGATTCAACCAAATATATAGAACAGATCAGGGGGAAACGATAAATGGATACTCAGTTTTTAGTATCAACGTCGATTATTCTGTTGACGTTTGCGTTATATATCGGAATAGCTGTTTATAACAAAGCAAAAGCGACATCAGACTTTTATGTAGCAGGCCGGGGAGTGCCGCCGATCTTTAATGGGATGGCCATCGGGGCAGACTGGATGAGCGCGGCATCATTCATTGGACTGGCTGGTACCGTCATGATACTCGGCTATGATGGACTTGCCTACATAATGGGGTGGACGGGAGGATATTTACTGTTAACCTTCTTACTTGCCCCGCAGCTTAGGAAATATGGGCGCTATACGGTACCGGAATTCATCGGGGACCGGTATAACAGCCACACGGCCCGCGTCATTGCCGCCATCTGCACGATCATTATCAGTTTTACGTATTCCATTGGACAGCTATCAGGTTCAGGGGTGGTAATCGGTCGTTTGTTCGAAATCGATGCCAAAGTCGGTACGATGATCGGGGTGGTCCTCATCGCATTCTACGCAGCTTTCGGGGGGATGAAGGGGATTACGTGGACGCAGGTTGCTCAGTATGTCGTCCTTATTATCGCTTATTTAATACCTGTTATTTTTATGTCCTTACAAATTACCGGAAACCCTGCACCCTGGATTTCCTATGGGGAACTGGTAGGGAAAATCGGTGAGCTCGATCGTGAGCTTGGAGTCTCGGAATACTTCGCTCCTTTCACAAACGGTACGAAGTGGCAGTTCATGGCTCTGATGTTTACGTTGATGGCAGGGACCGCGGGACTTCCACACGTAATCGTTCGATTCTATACGGTTTCTACTATGAAGGCAGCTCGCTGGTCAGGAGCATGGGCTCTTCTTTTCATCGGACTTCTCTATTTATCAGCACCTGCATATGCAGCATTCTCCCGATTTATTTTAATGACAAAGGTAGCAGGCAGCCAAATCAGTGACTTGCCTTCCTGGACAAAATCCTGGGTGGATACAGGGAAATTACAGGTTGCAGACGCAAATGGAGATGGAATCCTGCAGTGGAAGGAAATTATCATCTCCAATGATATCGTGGTCATGGCAACACCGGAAATTGCAAATTTAGGCGTATTCGTCATCGGTCTCGTAGCGGCTGGTGCCATGGCAGCGGCGTTATCGACAGCAGGCGGATTGATGATCGCGATATCATCCTCCTTTGCTCATGATATTTACTACCGTGTATTCAAACCGAACGCGACAGAGAAGAATCGTCTGGCCGTTGCCCGTTGGTCGATCGTCATCGCGACGGTCCTCGCCGGAATTGTGGCACTCAATCCTCCAGGGGTTATCACTCAGATCGTCGCCTGGGCCTTCGCACTGGCGTCCGGAACGTTCTTCCCGGCCCTCTTGCTCGGGGTATGGTGGAAACGCTCCAACGCCCAAGGGGTCATTGCAGGGATGCTTGTAGGGTTAGGGGTAACCCTTACGTATATCTTCCTGGCAAGATCGGGTGTTACACTATTCGGCATCATTGATACTGGTGCAGGGGTGTTCGGTGCAACAGCAGCCACTATTGCCAATATCGTCGTATCCCTGATGACGAAAGCACCTTCTCAAAAGATTCAAGAAGAGGTAATGGACCTCCGTTACCCGGAACAAATGACCTTCAAAGACGGAGAAGTTTGGGTGAACGACGATGTCGACTTCAAAGCCTGACGGATCATTTCAAGAAGCTGTACTCCTTCATCCCTTCTTCAAGGGGATGGAGAGGAGTACGGCTCTTTCCCTTTTTAGTGAGTGTAAGCGGCTGGAAGTGGGAAAACACCATACCATCCTTAAAAGCTATGAACATCGTCTCGGACTCTATCTTGTTATGAAGGGCGAAGTAGAAGTCGTTGTGACTAAGGAAAAAGAAGAGATTCTCGAGATGATTTCGAAGGACGGAATCGTCGGCTTATCGAGTCTTTACTCTGTTCTGAATACAGCGGTAGAGAAGAGTATTTATTCCTCGGTCGAGGTCAAGGCGAAGGAGGACTGCCAGCTCTGCCTCGTTCCGTATACCAGTTTGCGGGCGTATTGGAACGAACCCTATTTGAAGAACTTTTTATTGGAAGAAACCTCGAAACGACTTCAGGATGTTTATTATTCCTTATCGCAGCAAGTGGGAGTGGCGCACGGGCTTGAAGAGCGGACGACGATTCTGAAGCGGGTGAGTGACGTGATGACGAAATCGGTCATTACAATCAACAGCGAGGACTCCTTGAATGATGCCGCCAAAGAGATGGGAGAAAACCGGGTCAGCTCTGTCATCATTCTGGAAAACAATCGCATCGCGGGAATCCTGACAGAAAGAGACCTCGTCTCCAGATGCCTTGCAAGGTCCGTCCCTCTCGCCCAACCAGTAAAGGGGACCATGACCCCCAATCCAATCGTCATCACCCAGCACGCCTATCTGTACGAAGCCATGGCCATCATGATCGACCACTCCATCAAACATCTGCCCGTTGTCGGGGGTAAGGAGAGGGACGGACCTATCGTCGGCATCATCACTTTACATGATGTAATGAAAGCGAATCATATAGGGACGCTGACGAGTGCTAGGAAACTGGAAAGCAAAGATTTCCCTCTGGAGAAGGTGAAACCGATGGCAGAGTCCATGTTAACGAGTCTTTGGAAGGCGCATGCCCCGGTGTTTCACATACTCGATTTCATGTCCGGGCTCTTCGATCGTATTTATCAGCGGATCTTAAGGCAGGTAGAGGAAGAGTTATCAGAAGAAGGCTGGGAGATTCCTTGCCTGTATGCCTTTTATGTCATGGGCTCAGCGGGAAGGAAAGAGCAGTTCAAGTTGACCGATCAAGATCATTTCCTCGTTTATGAAAAACATAGTAATGAAGCGGTGGAATATTTTCGAGAGTTTGCTGATAGAGCCGTTGTTGAATTAGAAAAGGCGGGACTGCGTCTTTGTGACGGAGGTATGATGTCGAATCAGAAAGCGTGGACAGGGAGTGTGGCTTCCTGGCAGGAAAGGTTGAGAGAATGGTCTGTCCATTCGTCAGAAGAAACTCTATTGAAGGTACAAAACTTCTTTTCTTACCGATTTTTATATGGGGACGAAAGGATTCACTCAACATTTGAAGTTGCGATCAAAGATCAGCTCCGCAGCTCAAAGATATTATTGGTACGGCTGGCTCAAGTGGAAAAAACCAAACCTGTGCCGGTTCTTCATTCATCCATTCGTTCGATATTAGGCATGGATAGAAAAACGGTTTCCATTAAGAAAGATATTCTGTTCCCTTTTCATCATGCCCTGCAGATATTGAACGCTGCCCATGGGAATACGTCGGGCTCGACCCGGGAGAAGCTGGATTTTTTGAAAGAAAAACGGTCGATTTCCCCGGAATTTGCAGAAGAATTATCAGAAGCATTCCAGGAATCAATGAAACTCTATATAGAGTGTAAGCGGAAAGATAAGGGAGATACGGTACACCTCTCCACCCTCTCCACCCGTAAAAAAGAAAACCTGTACAAAAGTGTGAAGACGATTCGTGAATTTCAACATATGATGCTGTCCCATTACTCTTTAACATAGAAGGGGTGTGAAGATCTTCATTTTTTCAAAGAAAAAGATCTCGTGTCCGCTCCACTATGATTCAGTCCCCCTGAACAGGAAAATTGCAGACCTTACATTTATTGTATTTGATACGGAAGCGACTGGATTCCGCGTTGGAGCAGAGGACCGGATGCTGGAAATCGGAGCGGTTAAAGTAGAAGGGTATGAGGTAAAGGAAAACATCACATTTCAGACATTTTCCAATCCTCATCGACTCATTTCTCAGGAAATAAATCAGCTGACTGGAATTCGGTCAAAAGATGTCGAAAAAGCACCGGTAGCCTCCCATGCCATTCGTGACTTCTTCAATTTTTTAGAAGGAAATAACGTGAATAGTTTGGTTGGACACTATGTAAGCTTTGATGAACTCGTGCTGAAGAGTGAACTGAAACGGGCAGGGTATCATCTTCAGATGTCCCCAAGCATAGACACGCTTAATCTTATCGGATTTCTCTCGCCCTCATATGATATGAGAGATCTTGAAAGGTATGCCCAGGTTTTTGGGACTCGGGTATATCCAAGACATAGGGCGTTAAACGATGCTCTTATGACGGCTTATCTGTTTGTAGAATTGCTGGAGCTGTTAAGGGATCGAAAGGTGGAGACCTGGGGAGAGTTGGTCCAGGTCAGCCGAGGGCGTGGGTGAAGGGATGGGAATCCGGGTCTGGAACATATCTGGCCCAAGCACTTCTTCCACTAATCCATGTGAAGGTCCGTCCCTAAGAGTGATTTTTCAGAAAATTAACCTCAAACCTTGTCCTTATTGTGTTTTTTGTGCATATATGTGGGCACAAGCTAATAAAATGATACAAACCTATCAAAATAGAGAGTGTTTGAGGTGAGGAATCGTCATTATACCATTGATCATCAGCTGAATATTTGATTATACGTTGTAACATCAGGAAGCTGCCGTGGATTAAATAAGGCTTTCTGCCGCTTGCACATGTGTCCATAAGTGCAAGAGGTCTGTACTATTTCATTGATGCGAAAGCGGGTCTCATTTCACACTTCTCACATCCAATTTAGGGAGGTCGAGTGGTGTGCACGATTACATCAAAGAGAGAACAATCAAGATTGGTAAGTATATCGTGGAGACGAAAAAAACTGTTCGTGTAATTGCGAAGGAGTTTGGCGTGTCCAAAAGTACTGTCCATAAAGATCTAACAGAACGACTGCCAGAAATTAATCCAGAACTCGCAAATGAAGTCAAAACAATACTTGATTATCATAAATCTATCCGGCATCTACGAGGTGGAGAAGCGACGAAGCAGAAATACAAAAAAGAAGAGCTCCACAGCTAACCAAAATACGCCAAGCCCCAGAAAAATGGGTCACGCTTGGTGTGTTTTTGTTTTAGAAGGAGGAATGGAGGGGTTTTGCGAAGCGACTTTGCCTGTTGAAATTTCGTGTTTTTTTAACAGTTGAATTTCTATTTTATTTTACCTGTTAAATATTCTCTAAAGTTCAACAGTCAACTTTTTGGCTTACTTTAACTGTTAAACAAAAGAATGGATTGTACCAGGCACAAATACGTTGGATTGTACCTGGTACAAAACCCCTGAATTGTACCAGGTACGATCAACACCTGCCTCCCCCCCCAACTTCACCAAACCTTAACATCCCTGTAACATTCCCCCTCCTATATCCCTATACTTTTCCAAATAAATAACAATATCAATACATTTTTTTGACATACAATACCTACATTCGACATATTTATGGTAAAATAATTAATTAGGTGAAAGTTTTGCCTTAACGTTTTAACGTAATGACATAAAGATGAAACCATAGATGAAAATAATGATGAATTGTAGAAGAAGAAGGGAGAAACACAAGATGTTCGCGAAAGATATTGGGATTGATCTTGGTACGGCTAATGTTTTGATTCATGTTAAAGGTAAAGGGATTGTCTTGAATGAGCCATCGGTTGTGGCTTTGGATAAGAATACAGGTAAGGTATTAGCAGTTGGGGAAGAAGCGCGTCGCATGGTCGGGCGTACTCCTGGAAACATTGTGGCGACCCGTCCGTTAAAAGATGGGGTCATTGCTGACTTTGATGTGACAGAAGCGATGCTGAAGCATTTTATCAATAAATTGAATGTAAAAGGGTTTCTTTCTAAGCCAAGAATCTTGATTTGCTGCCCGACGAACATCACGAGTGTAGAGCAGAAGGCGATCAGGGAAGCGGCTGAGAAGAGCGGCGGTAAGAAGATCTACTTAGAAGAAGAACCGAAAGTGGCAGCCATTGGAGCGGGGATGGATATCTTCAATCCTACAGGAAACATGGTCGTCGACATCGGTGGAGGAACGACGGATGTAGCGGTTCTTTCCATGGGTGACATCGTGACAAGCCAGTCCATTAAAATGGCAGGGGATAAGTTTGACCAAGAAATCCTCAACTATATTAAAAAAGAGTACAAGCTTCTGATCGGGGAACGTACTGCTGAAGATATCAAGGTGAACATTGGTACAGTATTCTCAGAAACATTTGATGAAGAACGGAGAGAAATGAGCATCCGCGGACGTGACATGGTATCTGGCCTTCCTCGCACCATTACCGTGACAGCTACGGAAATTGAAGGGGCTCTTCGTGAATCGGTTGCTGTCATTGTACAGGCTGCTAAAAATGTCCTTGAGAAGACTCCACCGGAATTATCAGCGGATATTATTGACCGCGGGGTCATTTTAACAGGCGGGGGAGCACTTCTTCACGGAATGGATACCCTTCTTGCAGAAGAACTGAAAGTACCGGTACTCATTGCTGAAAACCCTATGGATTGCGTAGCGGTCGGAACCGGTTTAATGCTCGAAAACATCGATAAAATTTCAAGAAGACGAATTGGATAAATTTTTCTTATAAAAATATCGCACCATTCATCCGATATAAAAACGGCTGACACAGTTACGAGGTGGAAAACATGTTTCGAGGATTTTATACTGTAGCATCAGGAATGCTTTCTCAACAACGCAAGACTGAAATGTTAACGAACAATATGTCAAATGCGAATACGCCGGGTTATAAAGCGGATCAGGCATCCATGCGGGCATTTCCTGAAATGCTCCTGGAACGTATGGATTCAACATCCATCCCGACAGAGAAAGGACTTTCCCTTCCTTTTAATCAAAAGGTGGGACCTCTTAATACGGGTGTGTATATGCAAGAAGCGATTCCTTCTTTTCTTCAGGGAGACCTTCAGGAAACAGGAAGAAACTTGGACATTGCACTACTGGACGGTTCCATGCCGACAAATGGGGAAACAGGGACAATTGGATCCGTTTTTCTCACGGTGGAAGGTGCTGATGGCAATCCACGCTATACACGAAACGGGAATCTGACTGTGAATGGGAACGGCTTTTTAACGTCGAACAGCGGTTATTATATTCTGGATGAAAATGGTGAGCGCATTCAACTGGACAGTGAGCAGTTCACGGTTGGGGAAAAAGGACAGATCGTTGTCGATGGAAGCATTGTGGCTTCTTTAGGCGTAGGCTATTCAGACAATCCCAATCGACTTGTGAAAGAGGGAGACGGGTTATTTGCGACAGAAGGCAATGAGCCTCTTCCAAATGCTTATGAGGAAAACGATGTTTCTTTTACCATCAAGCAGGGCTTTCTTGAAAGATCCAATGTGGATGCTTCCCGTACGATGACGGATATGTTATCAGCGTACAGAGCCTTTGAAGCGAATCAAAAAGTCCTTCAAGCGTATGATCGAAGTATGGAAAAAGCAGCGAACGAAATTGGACGGGTCAACTGATAGTTAAAGATTGTAAATGAATTTCGCCACTGAATACCTTATAATAGGGGGGAACACGTCTTGAATCGAACGATGATTACAGCAACCAACACATTAGGTCAATTGCAGAAACAAATGGACATGATTGGTCATAATCTCTCGAATGCAAATACAATTGGATATAAGCGAAGGGAAGCGACATTCTCTGAGCTACTTGTGCAGCAGGTTAAGAATCAACGTATAGATGAATTTGAGCCAGGTAGACTTACCCCCCTTGGAATACGGGAAGGCAGTGGTGCAAAGCTTTCACAGTCTCAACTGATCTTAAACCAGGGATCTTTAAAATCAACGGGCCGCCAATTGGATTTTGCTTTAACAAATGAGGGTCAGTTCTTTAAAGTCCTTGCTGCTGATGATAACGGGAGTGCCGTGCGCTATACGAGGGACGGGGCATTCTTTGTCAGTCCAACCGGGAATGGTGAAGCGATGCTTGTAAACGGAAGCGGCTTGCCGGTCCTGGATGAGAACGATAACTATATTACATTTTCAGAAGATGCTTCTTCCTTTCAGTTAGGGGACAATGGAACGCTGACGGTTATGGATTCAGGCGAAGCTAATCAGCAATTCAACCTGGGAATCGTCACGGTTGAAAAGCCTCAGTTCCTTCAGCAGTTTGGCGGTAACCTGTTAGGTTTACCAGTGAACCTGGACGGGCTGGGTGTTACGGAAGATGAAATCGTAACGAATGTCCTTGGCAGAGGACGTGCTGATATCTCAATGATCCAGAATTCGTTAGAGGCATCAAACGTTGATATAAGCAAAGAAATGACGGACATGCTGAATGTCCAACGATCATATCAATTTCAGGCCCGCTCGATCTCCCTTGCAGATCAAATGATGGGCCTTGTAAATGGGATACGCTAAAAGGAGTTAAATGCTATGAGTGAAAAAGAGCTACTACAAGAAGAGAAAACGACAAGAGAATCAGTAAAAGCAGAAAAAAAAGTCAAGCAAAAGGACGAATCCAAGCCGACGCGCTGGGTGCGTGTGCGCATGCTGCCGATCTGGCTCAGAATCCTTCTGTTTATCCTTCTTCTTGCAGGAAGTCTCGCACTGGGTGCCGTCATAGGCTTTGCAGGCATCGGAGACGGCAAAGCAGCCGACGTATTCAAAGCAGAAACCTGGCAGCACATCATCGACATCGTCAAAAAAAATTAACTTTCTGAGGGACGGACCTCGAAATATTCAGCTTAGGGCAAAGATTCCTGATATCACGGGGGGTCATTGTAATGGAGCTTAGTATTCGAGGTCCGTCCCTTTCGGAGCAGATAAAATGCCAACAACATAACCATAACTATTGAAGGATCGCACTCTTTGTATGAAGAGGCGATCCTTTTTCACGGAGGTATAAATGTAGGGACGGACCTCTAACTTGCGATTCTTCTTAATAGAACCCTGACTTCATAGGCTTTTGATACAGATGGGTAATTTGATGAGGTCCGTCCCTCTCCAGGTTGTTGCCTTTCCACATTCACTTTAGATACAATAAGGTGTACATACATATTGGTAGGAGGAGTTTTAAATGCTTGATATTAATCAAATTAAAGAAATCATTCCCCATCGTTATCCGTTTTTGTTGGTGGATAGAATCCTTGAGGTGGAAGAAGGCAAGAAAGCAGTGGGGATTAAGAATGTAACGGCGAATGAGGAGTTTTTCAATGGACATTTCCCTGATTATCCTGTTATGCCAGGTGTGCTGATTGTAGAGGCACTGGCTCAGGTCGGAGCTGTGGCCATGCTGAAAGTGGAGGATAACCGTGGGCGTTTAGCCTTCTTTACAGGCATTGATAAATGTCGTTTCAAGCGCCAAGTAAAGCCGGGAGATCAGCTGAGACTTGAGGTTGAAATGATCCGCTTTAAAGGGCCTATCGGTAAAGGCAAAGGCGTGGCGACGGTTGATGGTGAGGTTGCCTGCGAATTGGAAATGATGTTTGCTCTTGGAGATAAACAAGAATAGTCTGTTTGTAACTGGGTTTGGTGTGATTCGTTCACTTCAGGCCCGTTTTTTTTGTCAAATGCTCAAATAAAATTTCTCCAAAAAAGTTCCCTTCAAAATGCAAGTTAATTCTTTTTCAGGGAATGCTAACGAAAGACCAAAGTAACGGTCTTACATTAACTAACATACACGTTAGAAAGGAGTAATACATCATGAGCAAAAAATTATTATCTATTCTTGGTGGATCAGCACTTGCTGCCATGCTTCTTGTAGGATGTAATGCAGACCAGGAGCCTCCTCCGGAAGATGAGGCACCAACAGAAGAAGAAATGCCTGAAGAAGATGGTATGAACGAGAATGACGGCGACATGGGTGAAGAGAATTTACCTGAGTCAGAAGACCAAAACGAGCCAGGTGACAAAGATGCAGCGAAGGATAACAACACGCCTGAAGAAGACGCTGTAGAAGATGATAAGGATATGCAGGATCCGGATAATAAGGACGAGTAATATAGGGCGCAGAGGCAAGCATAGCCTCTGCGTTTTAATATATTTTTCGGGCATTTATGATATAACGCTCCTCTGTGCTTGAAAGATATTCGAAAGGATAGCAGGTGGAAAGGGTGAGGATTTCTTCGGGAGTGGTGGGCTCAAGGACGGATAGATTACTCTCATCCACAATCAATGTCTCAAAAATCTCATACTCATACTCACCGGTCTTCAACTGAATGGTTAAAATATCCCCTTTTCTTAATTCCCCCATTTGTGTGAATACGGTATCCCGATGACCAGCAAGGAAAATTCGATCTTGTTGTCCAGGAAGTTTAGTTGATGAGACGTGACCAACTCCTCTTTCTAATTCATCTTCATTAGTACCTGAAATAATTGGAACTTCACGCTCTAATCTAGGAATATTCAAAACCCCTATCACATCTCCTCTTTTAAAATTATATTGCATATTGACTGTTTCAAGACTTTCTAAGCTTCCATTAGAATCATTTAGAATGATTTTTTTTGCCTCATTTAAGGTCTCAGACTGAGCACCTTCTTGTTTATTTATCTTAGAAATAGCGAAAACGGAACAACCTAATCCTATGATTAGAAGAATAGATCCAATAACTAATAGTAGTCTATTCATTGTTATGCTTACTCCTTTTGAATTGAATGAAAGAAAGGAAGTCATGAAATTCTTCTTTGGTTAATCCGTGCTCAATAGCATGTTCAAGGGGTTCAATCCATTCTTCGCCAAGAATCATTACTTTATTATGCGCAGAGATTATATTTTCTAGTGAAGTATCCAAAGTGAGTGCAATTTTTTTTAATACTTTAATAGAGGGGTTTTTCTGCAGCCCCCTTTCTATGGAGCTAATGTAAGACTTAGAAACATTAGAATGAAATGCTAATTCATTAATTGTTAATCCTTTCTGCTCACGCAGTTTCTTAATGCGCTCACCTACCATGAATATTACTCCTTTTGCAATCGTTTTATTCATTATATAGAACAAATTGTATTTTATAAAATACAGAAATGTTAATAAATGAAAGCAACAGTGAGGAAATGAGTGATAATTGTTCATTATTTTAGTGTATTGAACGTTTTTGAGGATTTTAATTTAGGAATTAGAATCTTATAATGAATTATAAAGTTCTTTAAAAAGAACAAGAAGTGATGAACCTACATTAATGTCTTCAAACAAGTACATTGTACAGGGGATGAAAATATGAATTATAAAAAACTAGTAATTCTGTTGACTGTAGTTTTTATTTATTCAGGAATAGTGAATATTCAAAAGGCTGCAGCGAGCGAAGTGGATCTGATAGTAATCCCTGATGAAGCATTCCTTTTTAAAATAGATAATATGAAGCCCGGGGATTGGACGGAAAAAACGTTAACGATTAAAAATGGAGGAACGGAAGACATAAGCTATTCTTTTCAAGTAAACAGTAAGCAACCTGATAAGAAGCTTTTTAATGAATTAGATTTAAAAGTCTATAAGGATAGTACAACGAATTTACTATTTGATGAGAAACTGAAAAACTTTAACGGATTTTCACCGGCATTATTGAAAAGAGGCGATAGTAAAGATTTAATATTTTCAATTATGATCCCCTATGAACTGGGGAACGATTATCAAAATACTTCAGCAGTATTTGAGATCCGTATAATGGCAGAGTCCGTTTTACCCCAACAACCTTCAGAGGAAACAAATTCTACAACACCAATTAGTGATAGAGCAGAATCAGAGAAGAGCACAACTCCATTCAAACCAATCACATCATATGGAATGAATTTACCTAACACCGCGACCAATATTTATAAATTACTATTACTTGGAATTTCCCTTACAACTGCAGGGTTACTATTCATATATTTGAATAGAATCATACGAAAAAAGAAAGAAACATATTGATACAAGAGGTGATATTATGTACAAAAAGACCTGTACCCGTTGCACCAGACCATCCTACAGTAGTACTGAATTAGGCGAATGGCTCTGCCCCACATGCGGATTTGACTTATCAAACCAAGCGTTCTATAATCCTAGTAATTACCAAAATATTAATAAAAAAGTCCTTCCTCTAAGAAAAAAGCTGGAAAGCTATAAAAATAGCATGTATTCGTAGCTTTACGACACATATTAGCTTAATTTTCCCCATGAAAAACCCCTTATTATTTTATTTTTGTCAGAATTTGGATTAAAATGTAGGAAAAAAGGGTAAAAAATATTTACAAAATTGACAAAATTCAACAAATGAACAGAACTTTTATTAGTATAATCGAATTAGTTCTAAGGGAAGAGTCAGATAAAGGCAAACTTATCGAAAGATAAGGACGCAAAGTCACAGATCTAAGGTTATAAAGTAGGCATATCTTCACGATTTTCTTGAAGGAAAGGTGAAGGTGTGGTTATTGGAGAACTATGATGGCTGGATTGCCTGGAATACATACATGTATTTTGGGAGGGATTTATATTGACGAAACGTGAACTTGATCTTGAATGGATGGAACTTATCAAACAAGCCCTAGACGCCGGAATTTCTAAAAAAGAAATCAGAGAATTTCTTCATAACCAAACTCAGGAAATGAAAGCCGAGTACAAAGTGATTTAATATAAATAAAGTCTTGCGAATCGATCGCAAGACTTTATTTATTGCCTAACTTCCATTTGTTAAATTCAATAAACTCACGGAATTGTTCTTTTGTAATACCCGAATCCATTGCTTCTTCAGCAATTTTAAGCCACTCATGATCAATATTTTGATCTTCAGGTTGATCATGTAAAAGAGCATCCATCGGAATCCCTAAAGCAGCTGAAACTTTTTCAAGAAATTGAATGGAAGGGTTTTGTTGAAGGTTACGCTCTATTGAACTCAAATATGACTTAGCGACACCGGCTTTTTCAGCAAGCTCTGTCATGGACATCCTTTTTTCTTGTCGGTATTTCTTTACTCTTTCTCCAATCACAGGGGACACCTACCTAAGAACTTCATATTATAAATTGATATAATCCAATTATATCATATACGTTTAGTGTGTATATTACATAATTTCGTATAATTAAACGCTGGGTTTTGCAGTTGCCGGAATACGCGGTTTCGATACCATTTTCTCACGGAATTCACGGATTAATTCCTCGCCCGAATACCCCTTTTGCACTAAGTCATCAAGTAATAATTCAGCATATTCATTGCGCTGTTTCTTCAATTTCCCCTCAAACATAATGCTAATATGATCATCCATTTCTTTAATACAACGGATGGAGGTCATGAAAGCAGCCGGATCGTTTGCTTTATGGGAAATCACGACTTGGATTTCCAAATCCTCATTCCTTTGCTGAGCCTCTTGAAAAAATTCGATATATTCATTGGACAAATAGGTTTCGACAAGCCACGTACTTTGTCCATCTTCTTTATTTATAATCAGACCGTCCACAATTTCAAAGTCACGCAGTTCATCGTTTTCCACTACTTGCAGTGAAATAACTTTAAAGGTTTTCATGAACGAACATCTCCCATTTAAAGGTTTTATAAAATTATATCATAGTAGGAATTGTTTTCCCTAACAAATTCCACGATGAAAAAAAGGACGAAAGATGCAATTTTGTGTTTATGAACCCGATTTCGGTCAAAAAACGCAAAATCTCCCTAGGGGAATTTCCAAAATTCAAGCCATTTTTGCCTCGAATTTCGGAAATCCATGATTTTACAAGATGAGAGAGATGGTTGTAAGATGAGAGCATCATATGAGAAAGGAGGAAACGAATCCAATTGATCAACCAAGTGACCATCGTTGGAAGGCTGACCAAGGACCCCGAAACAAGAAAAACAATGGAAGGAAAATCGATACTTAACGCAACGATAGCCGTGAATCGCAACTACAAGAATCAAAAAGGCCAAATTGATACAGATTTTGTACTCTGCACCATTTGGAACCGGGCAGCCGATAATATGGAGAAATATTGCCGAAAGGGATCTGTCGTTGGAGTGACCGGTCGCATACAAACCCGGTATTATGAAAATGATCAGGGAAAGCGCACGTATGTAACGGAAGTCGTCGCTGAAAATGTCAGGTTTATGGACAGCAAACGAGAGCCGGTAAATGCTTCCGATCCAAACAAAAAAGAGCCAATCGAATTACCATTCTAACATTTTTAAAAGGGAGATGGAGTTGTGGCCACACTGCAAGATCTTGAACAAAGAATTGTCCGAATGGAAAAATTAACAGAAGACCTCATCAAAAAAGTAGCAAGAGCGAATGTCGAAAATTTCTATTTATCTCAACGGGTGACTGCCCTCGAGCAAGGATACGAGTACCCGAATCCAGCATTGAAAACCTCGTCATAAGTAAAACGACCTCACCCAGAATTCTTTCCATACGAACAATCCAACCAACCTAATAAGCAGCTGTCTCAAATTCCAATGGTCACCGCAACATGCCTCAACCATACCTCGTTAGAGATAAACATGTGTAGCAGTGAGTAAAGTAAGCAGTCGTTCCCCTTATTGTCTTCATATTGAGCCGGTTTCCTTTTGGGGAGCCGGCGTTTTTTTTGTTTGGTAAGAAAGTGATTGAATTAGATCTTTGCCAGTGGTGAACGATAATGATTCCAGTTATTCACAATTTGGCACAAGTTTTGTGGAAAGTGGCTCAACGAACGCTGAAAGTGGCACAACAAAGTCCAGAAGTAGCACAAGTTTGCTTAAAAGTGGCACAACAAAACAAGTCGGCATAAAAAATCGTATATATTTTACAAATATATATGTAAAAATAACCAACAAAACGTCAAACCTAACCCTAATTTGTCAAAATCCTATTAAATTAACCCTCCATAAGCTACTATTTAAACGCCAGCCTATCAAAAAACCTCTTTCCCATAATAGGAAAGAGGCCATCAAAAATTATTCCAACACTAACAACGACTCCAAGTCCTGATCAGACAATTCGGTAACCCACTGATCACTGCGGATGATTTCATCGTTCAATGCCTGCTTTTTCGTCAGCATCGCATCGATTTTTTCCTCAAGGGTACCTGAAGAAACAAGTTTATGAACATGAACAAATCGCTGTTGTCCGATCCGATAAGCACGGTCGGTTGCCTGGTTTTCAACAGCCGGGTTCCACCAGCGATCATAGTGGACGACGTGGTTGGCTGCTGTCAGATTCAATCCGGTTCCTCCTGCTTTCAGTGATAGCAGGAATACTGGGAACTCGCCATTCTGGAATTTCTCCACGAGTTCATCGCGTTTTCCTTTTGCCATGCTGCCGTTCAGGAATGGAACATCGACGTTGAACTCTTCTTTCATTACTTCCTGGATCATTTCACCCATTGAAATATATTGAGTGAAGATCAGGCAAGCTTCGCCGGACTCGAGAGCGGTTTCCACGATGTCCTTCAGCTTCTGCATTTTCTCAGAGCGGGACAGGATTGATTTTGGATCCGGTTCCTTTAAGTAGAGAGCAGGGTGGTTACAGAGCTGCTTCAGCTGGTTGAGCATTTGCAGGATCAATCCTTTCCGCTCAAATCCACTCAGCGTTTCAATCTTCGCTAGAGTGTCTTTCACCAGCTGTTCATATAGGGCTGCCTGCTCAGCGGTAAGGTGACAATATTCTTTTTGCTCCAGTTTTTCAGGCAGATTCAATTCCACTTCAGGGTCTTTCTTCGTTCGCCGTAATAAGAACGGTTTGATTTTTGCCTGAAGCTCTTTGACTTTTTCTTCAGATTCATCCTTTTCGATCGGAGCGATATAGTTTTTCTGGTACTGTGTGAATCCACCAAGATACCCGTGGTTAAGGAAATCAAAGATCGACCACAGCTCGGACAGTCGATTCTCCATCGGAGTCCCGGTAAGTGCAATATGGTGCTTACCGCTGAGTTTGCGGATCGCACGGGATTGCTTCGTATTGGCATTCTTGATGTTTTGCGCTTCATCAAGAGAGATCGATGTCCAAACCACTTCCGATAACTCGTCAAAATCAATATGTGATAAGCCGTAAGAGGTGAGAACCACATCTACGCCTTTGATCTCTTTGGCAAATTGCTCGCCTTTCGACCGGGTCGGCCCGTAATGTAGGTGAACCTTCAAGTCCGGAGCAAATTTCTCCAACTCACGCTGCCAGTTTCCGAGAACGGAAGTAGGCGCAACGATCAAGGAAGGTGTTTCCGGTTTCTCCGTTTCTTTAACATGCTGCAAATACGTGATCAGCTGTACCGTTTTCCCAAGCCCCATATCATCAGCCAGACACGCGCCAAATCCGAACTTCCGCAAAAAGAGCATCCAGCTCATGCCAAGCTGCTGATAAGGGCGGAGCTCGCCGATAAACGCGTCAGGTGTTTCCGTTAATGGAATCGAGGACACATTTGTCAGCTGGTGGATCATTTTTTTCATCGAGCGATTGAGCTCCAGCTGGATATTGGCGTATTTATATGGATCATGCTCGTCGTCTTCAGGATCAAGATCCGATTCATCGGAATCGCGTGGAACAAGCTCCTGTTCCAGCATATCCTGAATCGAAATCCCTTCCTGCTTCGCTTTCCTCATCATCTGCTGAATCCTGTGAATCATGGCGGGATCAAGCTTCATCCATTGACCACGGATCTTCACTAACCGTCGCTGATTATCGACGAGTTGATTAAAGTCATCCTCCGACAGGTTGACCCCATTCATGGATAATCGCCAGTCGAAATCAAGCATGGCATTGAGGCCAACGAAGGACTTACGATAGCTTGTGTCCGTATTCTTAAGCTTGGCTTTCACCAACACCTGAGCATCCTTCATGGCTTCCCACCAGGATGGCAGGAGGATTTCGATGTCCAAGTCGATGAGCTTCTCACTCAGCACGGATAGGAAATCCCAGGCATCGTGCTCACCAAGAGCCGTGCGGAGTGACCCGTCCGCGTCACGTAAGATCGGCATCATCTTCATCCAGCGTTCCTGTTCTTCCGATACGTCCGGCAGATGTTTCTTCCAGGAAGGAGGGACCGTATCTTCAGCCAGTGAAATGACCCGACTCGTTTTCTTGCGGTCTCTAAGGATCGTCTCAAGCTCCCATGACTCATCCTCATCAAGCGGCTCAGAGATCCTCAGTCCGATCGAGAACGGAAGCTCCTCATCCTCGCCAGCGATCCATTCACTCCAGCGCTTCTCATCAAAATACGCATCCAGCTCTTCAGACGTAAGCGTACTTTCCTTCAGCTTCTGGATCCGCTTCATCGCACTCGACCCGCCCGAAGCCATCGCCTCATTCAAGGCACCCTGAAACCAATTCTCCGTCAACGTTTTGAGGGACGGACCTCCATCAGGAAGTTCTTCCTCCCAAAACCCATCATTAAAATTCGACCAGACCTCATCGGGGATATGAAACTGCAGCCCTTTTTCCTGCCATTCCTCGAAGCGGGGCAGCCAGCGTCCGGCTTCCACCGCCTCGTAGATCACAGGAGCGATCGCGATACACGCCTGGCCGGTCTCATCCCAGTCCCACTGTATCATGCTGCTGAAATGCTCACCGGCAAGCAATGTGAGAAGCTGCCACTGAGTCACGGCAATCCCGTTGGCGGATTCCTCAAGGAGTGTACCGTAGAAACTCTCTTCATGCCAAAGAAACAGCTGGCCCTTCCATTCTTTTGGAGGCAGAAGTTTTCCTTCGTCATTAACGGCTGTGATGAAGAAACGGTCTTCATATTCAGTTGTGTTGACGTTGATTTTTACGGAAGACAGTTTAAGCATCGATTAACTTACCCTTTCTGCACTCTTCTTGGAACGCACGTAATCGCTTGTATTTATCTAAAATATAGGTGAGATATACATCCCATTTCTCAGTTTTCTTCGTTTTTTTATAAATCGTCCGGATCTTTTTCATATAGCGGACCGCCAGCTTATAGCTGTCACGATTCTTCTGATCGATCGCATCCATGACCCCGGAGTAATAGATGGGCAGTGCGAGCTCAGGCGCTTCCTTCGTCACATCGCGGAGCCCCATGCCTTCCATTTCCTGAATGCTATAGCTCATGTACTTCTGCAGCTCCACCCATTCACGATAAGCCTTCGCGCTAATGAGATACTCATTGTAGGAGAAGAAGCTGTACGGAAGCATGGACAGAAGGAATTCGTTCACAAGTGAGCTGTCCTTCTCCATCAGCCAATCCATCGGCAATATCCGCACAAACCAGCGCACGAATCGGGTCGCTTCATAATAGTCGAGGGTTTCAAGGTGATCCGGCATCCTTGATAAGATATTCCGGACAAGGAAGAAACCGACTTCATAACGCTTGCCGACGAAAAATTTGCGCAGCCAGAATTCACTGAACGCGACAAGCTCTGTACCAAGCTCATCCACAATTTCATTTGCTTTATTCAAATCCTCGAGTAACAGATATTGATGGAGGAGGGCCACATTGTAAAAATTAGGATCCTGACCGTCATGCTCTTCCAATCGGGCTACCTCTTCACGGCGCCAAGACTTCTGTTTAAACAAGTAGTACCATAGGAAGCGGTACACTTCAGCTTTCATCATCGTACTATTTTCTGTGGAATCACTCATCTCGATCGTCTTCTTCTTCAAAAAGGCAATGTACGGATCGAAGCTGAACGGCATGGCATGAATCGACAGTTTTTCCACGGCGTCTTCCATTTCCCCTAGTAGAAAATCATACATGCTGTACTGCTCGCGGCTTAGTTCAACATTCCTCTTTTGTAAATACAGATCGATATGTATGGACAAATAAAAGGTGGCAAACAGCTGATATAGCGGCTTCCATTCCCGCTCGAATGGAGCTTCCTTCATGAAGCGTTTCGTTATATTCTGAACGAGGACATCCATCAAATAGGGCTGTCTTTCAAGTAACTCCAAGTCTTCCTGCTTGAGGATAGAGTCAAAGAATTGCCACCATTCCTCAGGCGTGTTTCCCCGCGTTTTCCGTTCGTTTAATAGATCGCTTGCTTTCTTTAGGGCACCGGTGCTGCTGTGTTTCTTCAATAAATCATCCAAAGACCGGGATTCCTGACTAGCGGGAGCAGACTGACTCCGCCAATTCTGGATCCACTCACTGACCCGTCCAACTTTGTTATATAGCAAAAAAAAGGTCGCCATTTGATGCCGGCACCATTTATCCTGAGGGCATGAGCACTTACTTAATAGTGGGAACGAGAAATTCAGCTCAAGGGTCACAGGCGTCACATCCTGCACCTCGGCCGTCACTTCCTCATCGCGGACCTTTACATTAGAAACCAGGTTCTGACGGAACAAAAGAAGGCCCTTCGACACGACATTCTTGCTCTCTTCCTGATTCGGGTCCAGCTCACCCTGTATCGACTGACTCATGGGAAGTAACTTATCCTTCAACTCCTGAATACGAATCGACATCAACCAACCTCTCCAATCTATAAAATCGCATTCTTTTATTATAACGCAAAAGGAGGGGGAAAAGGAACATGAGGCGGGGGAAGTGGGAGAAGGGGGTTAGGTGAGGGTGGGGGAGTTTGTCGAATGGTGTAGTGGCTGGGATGGTTCGTTGGAAGGCAGATTGGGATTGGGGGGCGAGTCGATAGGATATTTGGAAAGTCGATAATAAATGATTCGAAGTCGATAATATAATTAGGAAGTCGATAATAAAAGTGGGAAAGTCGATAATATAATTCAAAAGTCGATAATATATGGTCCCATCTCGATAATAAAATCCTCAAACTCGATAATAAAATTTGAAGAAGAGTAAAAAACCTTCAAAAAGTTACCTGGCACCGGTCGTCCCTGGTGGATTTGAAAATAAAAAGTGCGTTTTTGAAAATAAATCCCGAAAGTTGAAAATAAAACCCCCGAATTTGAAAATAAAACGCCAAAATTGAAAACAAACCGGCCGAATTTGAAAATAAACCTCAAGAATCAACTCAAAACTTCCCCAACACCAGCCTTACTCCTCCACATGCACATAAAAAGTCTCCCCATCGTACACATTCACACTCTTAAGTCTCACTTTTTCACCATTTCTCAAATAAAAATCCTTATTTTCAGGAAAACGCAGCTCTTCGTCCCCACGCTTCACCACCATCTCGGGATTTTTCGAGGTCCGTCCCTTGATCTTCACGTCAAAACCTCTTTCACGATAAAATTCTGCACCATCCACATACCAGGAGGCAAATTCGCCGGAAGTTAATGAAAATCCCAGATATTTAGAAATCGCTCTCGGAATGTCCGTGTTTTCAATAAGGCCAACAGGCTTCCCGGGGCCATACGAATACAAAAAGACATCCTCTCCAGTGTGTCCATGTGTCGTAAAACCAAGATTGGCCCGCTTCGCCAACAGTTTCACCATTTCACCCTCTAAATCCTCCACTTTTTTGGAAGCATCCTCCATCGCGCAGAAATCTTTTTTACTCAAACTACCTAACCCATAGTTTGAAAGGACCTCTTTTAAATTGGAACGATCCTCCTTAAGTTGAGAAACAGCACCTTTAACCGTAAGCTCAGCTTTACGTAAAGGTTCAACAAACCTCTCGACAGGCTGACGTTTATAGTCCCCATTTGTTCCCTGATTTCCAAGCGTCAGCCCGCTGTTCCCGTGATCGGTGACGGCGATCACCATCGTATTACCGTCCTCGCGGGCATATGCAAGAGCTTCTCCAACGGCATCGTCAAAGCTCAGTACCTCGCTGATCATCCCTACAGGATCATTTTTGTGAGCGGCCCAATCCACCTTGCTGCCCTCGACCATTAAGAAGAAACCCTCCTCCCCTTGAGAAAGTCTGTCGATCGCAGCCTCCGTCATCTCCGCAAGGGAAGGTTCATCAGGGTTCAACGTCTTCCGATCCAATTCATAGGCGAAATCTTCTTCGGCAAACGCCCCCCACAGTTTGGATGATCCCGTTCTATTCAGAAGTCCGTCCCTCTTCAAAATCAAATCATAGCCCTCTGAGCCGATGACCTCCACGAGATTTTCTCCATCCTCACGACTGACTTCTTTCGTTTTCAGCATGCCGTCATCGTTTTTGACGTGGTCTTTTGCTTTCGATTTCAGCCAGGCGGCACCTCCGCCTAAGATAACGTCGAGACCCTGGTACACCTGTTGTTCGCCGATATCTCCAAATTCTTCACGATTGAGGACATGGGAAGTGAACGCGGCCGGGGTGGCATGCTGGATAGGGGAGGTGGCTACGATGCCGGTCTTGTAGCCTGACAGCTTGGCACCTTCAAGGACGGTCAGAACGGGACGTCCAACCGGGTTCATTCCTATATAATCAGCTTTCGTCTTCATACCTGTGGCCATGGCCGACCCGGCTGCGGCGGAATCGGTGATCGCCGACTGATCCGAATAGGTCCGGACTCCGCCTGTTAATATGCGATCTAAATGAAGGTCCGTCCCTCGGTACCACCGTGACAACGTGACGACGTCGGAGTTGGTGCCGTCCATGATCATGAGGATGACGTTTTTCTTGGGTGCCGTTGGAGCGGCGAAAAGGCAGGTCGCAGGGAAGGAAAAGGCCAGGAGGGATAGAAGGAGTGTGAGGATGATGAGGCGTTTGAGTGTTTTCATGGTGAGCGCTCCTTTTCGTCAGTGATTAACCAATAGTATTTGTTGGTTGGGAAGGAGTATGTATAGAAAAATGAATCGTCCTTAGGGACATGATTTCATTAAAAAAGCCGCATCTAAACCATTCCGGTTTCAAATGCGGCTAATCCTGTTATTTCCGTTCCAATATTCCTACCAGCAGATTTTCCAAGACTGTCGGGCGATCTACTTTCTTCAAATCCCGCAGCTTGATCCTATTCCAGTCAATCCCCGTTATGAAAGGAGTGCCATTTTCTAACGCTGGAATGTCGCCGGGATAAACAATGTAGTATTCTCCGGCCTTCACGCCTGATTTGATTTGTTGCTGCCCATTTACTTGGAGCCCTGTTTCAACTTTTCGCTGTTCAACGGTCCCTTTTTCAGTGAGGATCCAGATGAATGCAGAAGAGCCTTCTTTTTCAATTGCAGTTACAGGCACGACAAATGCCCCTTTTACTTCCTCCGTAATGATCGATAGGAAAACATGATGACCGGGAAGAAGCTTGTTATCAGTATCCTGAAGCTTCACTTCCACAGGATACATGCTATCCGTTTGCAGGTGCGGATCGTTTTTAGGGAGGGTGGCAACACTGGTCACGATTCCTTTTTGAGTCTTTTTCTCAATGTCAGATTGAATCATTGCGCTCATATTCTCCTCTACCGTCACGATTTCTTTTTCCGTAAGATCAGTCGTTACGATGGTGGACTGTGAGGCGATCGTAATCAATGGATTATCGATCGCATGTGAAAGATCCTTGATTGTCCCGTCCACGCTGCTTTGAACCGTCAATGTTGTTTCATACGATTCGATATCAGAAATTTGGCGTTCAAGATTTTCGATTTGATTTTCTAAACGGTCGATTTCTAATTCTTTAGCGGCGATTTCTTTTTTTATATCAAACTCCGACTGAAGCGCACTAGCATCAATTGGAATTTCTTTATCGTCCGTAGAAGTGGAGGGAAGGGATGATTCCAGGCTTTCCAAATCGTCGATATTGTCTTCGATACTATCGATCTCATCTTCCAATTGTTCCACTTCTGATTCCAGAACATTTTTTTTGCTGAGTTTGATCGGTTACTTCGTATTCATAAAGTGGCGTTCCGGATTTCACCTGGTCACCTTCTTTAACCAGGAATTTCTTGAAGGATCCAAATTCGTCGTTGAAATAGATGTAGCTTTCTTCTTCAGCTGTCACGACACCCGGTTTTGGAAGCTCTTTAGCCAGATCTCCTGTTCCGCTGATTTCCCAATTGGCTACCCGGACTTCGCGGTCGACCTTGCTGTTCGCTTTTTCAATGAGATATGTATTCGCACCAACAAACAAGAGAGAGAGTGTTAAAGTGCTATAAAAAATGGTTCTTCTATTCATCATGTTCACAGCCTTTGGATAGTTAAATTAAGGTTGATATGTTTAAGAAAGCCAGTAGTGCGTTAAGGGACCACAAGAAAAGATTGGTCAAGAGAATCACTAACCAGATGATCCAGTTTTTTTGATTGGTCAACTGTTTGATGCCTTTATATTGGATGTAGAAAACCCAAACTTTAAAAAGGGAGAAACTTCCCAGTAAATAGATCACATATGATTTTGACGTTATATATTGAGTAATTACCCCTAAGGAGAGTGGTGAAGAGTACCATTCAAGTGAAAAGAATAGGGATAATGGTATATAGGTGAGTTTTTCTAATAATAAAATGATTAAGACCAGACCTTGAGTGATCACCAGTTTACGGTATTCTCCTTCATTGGAAATGGTCCAGAAAATTAATGATGAAAAAAAGAGGATAATGGCTGCATAAAGCATTCCGGCTATAAGCCTGCCTAAGAAAAATAAAAATTTCTCCAACTCTAATACAGTCGGGGATAGCTTCGTCAATTCTTTAGACAAAGGGTCCATTCCTATTCCGAAAGATGAAATCAAACCGAATATAACAATGGATAATAAGAAAAGAAATGAGACTCGTTTCTTATACCCTTTTAATTGCTCCATCTCATTAAGTTGATAAAAGAAGATTGATGGCTGTTTCAAACCCCTGAATAGTCTGACTTCTCTATGCATAAAATGTTGTCCTCCAACTTGAATAGATTCCATCTCTTATTCTATCGAAAATCATCGAACTTTTCCATATATTGTAGAACGAATTGCGAAATAAAATAAAAAAGCGTCGAATGGACGCTTTTGGTCAGTTTATGCTTGATAAGTTAAGTAGGTTGTCCCTGCAATTAGTAGAATCGTAATAATAACGAAACTTACGTATGTAACTACTTTCTGTGTCTTCTTCTTTCTCATTGCCTCTTCCGGCGTTAAAAATGCCACTCTTTATTTCCCCCTTTTCCCGACTTGAAGCTGCTAGACAATAACGAACGTGTTATATATATTTTTGACGAACGCTAATTTTTCCCCATACCAACATTTTATCGGAAATATATGCTAATTTTTAATAGGTCTTATCACCTATTTATTTTGAATGATGTCGAAAAATATTTTGTGGAATCTTGTATATATATGGTAATATATCTAGTAATTGATGTTTGAACTTCCCTCTAATAGTGTAATAAAGTGATAGAAACTGTTTTATATTGTAGGAGGTTGTCTTTTTGAAAGGAAACGTGAGCAAGGAACAATACGTTCTCTCTGTGATCCAGAAAGCTTATGACAAGGGTCAGCAGGGCGATATGAATACAGATAAAATGATTGATTGGTTGAAACAAGAATTACAGACTGGATATTCTCTAACCCAAAGTCGAAAAGCGCTGTAGAATCCTTAATGGGAATCTCAGCGCTTTTTGGTTGTTTAGATTGGGAACTCGTTATTAGGGACGGACCTTTAATAATAGAACAATAAAGATAAAATGCCGCTTTCTTCATATTTATAATTCTAGTCGGGGTCTCTCGAGGTCCGTCCCTCGAATCACCCTCGAATCACCAATCCTTCATCGTCTGATAAAGATGATTGACCTGGGTGATGAATTTTTCTTTGCGTTTTTCTGTGAAGTAGGTGAGGGAGGATAGGGTACGTTTGAATTTTGGGTAATCTTGAAGGATCTTCAGGATTGCCCTATTTTCTTGGTCTTCGAAGTTTTCTCTCAGGATCATGGGATCGTGACCATTACCACCAAGACTTCCACTTTCCTCACCATACATAATCCGGTTCATTTCATGGGTGGGAATCTTATAGACTTCTTTGAAGGTAAGGAGCATTTTATACGGGATGTCCCTTGTGCCGTTCTCATAGTTTGATAACGTACTCTGATTGATATTTAAACGAGAGGCGGCTTCTCTCTGAGTAAGCTCCAATACGTCATTCCGATAATGCTTCAACTCTATATGTAAGTCCATTCTATTCACCCACTATCCCTTTTTTCTTCAAGATAAAGGTTTTAATAGAGATCAATGGGAAATTACACGATTTGAAATACGATTATTGATTACAAATGAAGATAATCTGGAAAAGGTATACAAAATTACATTAAAACGTATTAAAATGTAAATATAATTGTAATTTTGTCGAATTGGGGGTAAAGGTGGAAGATAGAATGGGAGATCGGAACAAAGGGAGAAAGATTCATGCTACGTATATAGTGGAAGCGAGACCCAGTTTAACGGGAAAGGTCAAATGGATCCGGTTGAGGTCAGAAACAAATCTGGTATTCAGTACTAAACATAACGGCAAACAGCGTGTAATCTACTATTCTCAAAACAGCTTTACCAGCGGGGCAACCAGAAGAAATTACCTACTAATAGAAGAATAAAGATGAGGGACGGACCTCTAAAGTTTACATTGGAGATAACCAGCCTGATTTAACGCCCTTTGCAAATTTCCAGAGGTCCGTCCCTCAAAAAAAGAGGATTTTGCGGAGTTATGTCGAATAGGTAATTGTACGAAATTCTGTTTGAATTAAACGAAGGAGTGATGTTATGGTACGAACGCCTCGGGAGTGGTGTCCGGGAGCCACTTATCATGTGACAGCGAGAGGGAACCGGAAGCAAGACTTGTTTCATGACATTGAAGACCGAAAGAAATATTTATCCTATCTGCAGGAAACGAAAGACAAGTATCCCTTTACTATCCACGCTTACTGTTTGATGTCCAACCACATTCATCTTCTGATCGAAACCCATGACATTCCACCCCAGCAGATCTTCAGAATCCTTCATACCCGTTACGCCATTTATTTCAATAAAAAATACGATTATGTCGGCCATGTTTTTCAGGGGAGATATGGATCCACCAAGATTGACACCCCAGCCTATTTTATTAAGGTCAGTAGATATATTCATCAAAACCCTGTCAAAGCCAAACTTACAGTAGTCCCCGAGTATTATCCATGGAGCAGCTACCCCTCATATGTTCATTCCATCGACAATCCCCTCCTATCAAAGGAGAGGACCCTGGCCTATTTTCCAGATTCAGAAGTGAAACGTTATAAAGAATATGTAGACCAAGAAGTAGAAAAGGAAGTCCCAAATGAGGAATTTGGTGAAAATACAATTAAAATTGTAAAAAATTAAATTATTTTTGTAAAAAAATGAAGGAAAACAGATATTTATGTCGAAATCCATCTTTGTAGGACCAAATTCCTATTTCGAGGAGGAGAAAGAATGAAAAAAGACTTTATATTGGTGTTTGAGGATTTTCACGTTTCAAAGAGGAGCATCAAGAAATCGAAGAAGCATTTAGTTGTGTTTCAAGGCCAACATTATTACAACAAGCTGGTTGTTGTGAACCGCCCCCCTGGATTTTCACATGCACTTGAAAGCATCATGTATTCAGATAAGATTCTGGAGACGGTTGGATTCACCACTCTGTTTGCCGTTCCAATTGATCGGAATCACTCGATCCCGTTCAAGTTTGTCCGCATAGGGGACAAGGAGCCAAAGGATTGTAAAATAGTGCTCGAGAAACGAAATGGTGCAGAGCTTTTAAACATCAAACCTTTATACCCCATGGATGAGCCACTGACTAATGAAGACAAAAATGACATTTTATCCTATCTAAGCATGAAGAGTGATGAAGGAACTGTCACCTACCTCATGAACAATCCTCAAGTATATAAAGGAAAAGGAAAAAAACAAGAAGAGTAAAGGAGGAATCAGACGAACCTAAACTGAATAGGTACGTCTTTTTTAAAGCACTTCAGACAGTAGAGTGATTGAGGGACGGACCTCCAATGTAATCCATGGCACACCACCTGCGTTTTCACCTTAGTTCTCCCCAAAACCCTTTACCACGCTACCAAACTACCTCTCTAAGTTTCTAAAATCAGCACTTTTTTCGTTGACCTCTTATGAAACAGACCATACAATATAAGTAGTTATTAGTATTTTTAGAATTTTCATGTAAGGTGCGAATGCCACTTGGAAAAGACAGATCATACTCGTATCGGAAAGAACGCCATGCTTCTTCTGCTCGTAGACAAGGATGAAGAAGAGTGGAACCGGCATTTCAATGAACTGAATTGGAGTTACTGCACCGGGAAAATCGGATCCATGGACAGTCAGAAAATCGTTGCTGCGATTGAAACGGCAGCAAAACGAAGTGATCTTGTCCGTGAAGATTTGTACCGGGAAATGCATGCCTTATATCACGCCATCATGGAGGCATTAACGGGTGTGACCCGCGGCCATACGCAATTGGGTGAGATCCTGCGCACGGTGGGATTGCGCTTTTCGGTTGTTAGGGGAACTCCATATGAGAGTGAAGAAGAAGGCGAGTGGATCGCGGTTGCTTTATACGGAACGATTGGTGCGCCCATAAAGGGCCTGGAGCATGAGACAATCGGACTTGGAATTAATCATATTTAAATAATTTAGAGCCTAAAGATATTAGTTGAAAGGAGGCTCGACCAACGGCAGAAGTCTGTCTTTGGTCGAGCCTCTTTTTGTGTGGAATTTTGGGGTCAAGAGACTCTTTAGGGATTGGGCAGTGAGGATTCGGAGGTCCGTCCCGGAGTGGTTTAAAGCGTTAAAGAACGCAACAACAATAATAGCGATTTAGAGGGGTTAAGCGAGACTGAGGTTGTGTAGAGGCAATGTAGAGAGGTCCGTCCCTAAAAATATGAAGAGGTGATTGTAATGGTGGAGTTGACGGGTTGTAGTTTGACGCTGGATGAGGCGAAGAGGGTTATTTATGGGAAGGAGGATGTGGTGCTTTCGCCGGTTAGTATGGAGCGGGTGCGGAAGAGTCGCGAGGCGGTTGAGCGGATTGTGAAGGAGAAGCGTGTGGTGTATGGGATCAACACGGGCTTTGGAAAGTTCAGTGATGTGTTGATTGATGCGGATGATGTGGAGGAGCTTCAGCTGAATCTGATTCACTCCCATGCGTGTGGAGTGGGTGATCCGTTCCCAGAGAACGTTTCACGTGCCATGCTTCTACTGAGATGCAACGCTCTTTTAAAAGGGTATTCTGGTGTTAGACCAGTGATCGTCGAAAGACTGGCCGAGTTCTTGAACAAAGGAATCCATCCAGTGGTCCCACAGCAGGGGTCACTTGGAGCAAGCGGAGACTTAGCGCCACTTTCTCATCTGGCTCTTGCATTGATGGGAGAAGGCGAGGTCCACTATCAAGGAGAGGTACATCAAACCCTGCCTGTCCTTTCAAAAGAAAATATCTTCCCGATCCAGCTTCAGGCAAAAGAAGGATTGGCACTCATCAATGGAACCCAAGCGATGACGGCGATGGGGGTCATCGGATACCTGGAAGCAGAGGAACTGGCTTTCCAAAGCGAGATGATTGCAAGTCTGACCTTGGAGGGACTTAGAGGGATCATGGATGCCTTCGACGAAGATATTCATTTAGTAAGGGGCTATCCTCAACAGGTCGCAACGGCAAAAAGAATCCGGGATTACCTGGAAAACAGCAAGTTGACAACGAAGCAAGGAGAACTCAGAGTCCAGGACGCCTACTCGTTACGATGCATCCCGCAAGTACACGGAGCATCCTGGCAGGCACTTGACTATGTAAAAGAAAAGCTGGAAATCGAAATGAACGCCGCAACCGATAATCCGCTCATTTTTGATGACGGAGAAAAGGTCATTTCAGGAGGGAACTTCCATGGACAGCCAATCGCCTTTGCCATGGATTTCATGAAGATCGCTGTGGCTGAACTTGCCAACATTTCAGAAAGACGGATCGAACGACTTGTGAATCCGCAGCTGAATGATCTGCCACCATTCCTTAGTCCACAACCGGGACTTCAATCCGGTGCCATGATCATGCAATACTGTGCGGCATCACTCGTATCCGAAAACAAAACACTCGCCCATCCAGCGAGCGTCGATTCCATCCCGTCATCCGCCAACCAGGAAGACCACGTCAGCATGGGAACCATCGGATCACGACACGCTTACCAAATCCTGCAGAACACAAGAAGAGTCCTCGCCGTCGAACTCATCTGCAACCTGCAGGCAGCAGAACATAGAGGGACGGACCTCCTGGCAAGCAAAACACGCCAATTTTATGAAGCAGCGAGAAAGATCATTCCTTCCATCACTAAGGATCGCATCTTCTCGAAAGACATAGAAAAAGCCAACCAGTGGCTTCAGCAAACAACGCTTAGCACACTAATCAAACCAACCAAAACAAAGGAGGAAACGACAAATGGTTAAAGCAAACAAACGCATCGTACACGTAAAAAGAGGGACGGACCTTGAATGCAAAGGATGGGAGCAGGAAGCGGTCCTCCGCATGCTCTATAACAATCTTGATCCTGAGGTAGCGGAAATTCCAGAAGAACTTGTTGTATACGGTGGTATCGGGAAAGCGGCACGTAACTGGGAGTCCTTCGACGCAATCGTCCACACGCTCAGAAACTTGGAAAATGATGAAACCATGCTTGTTCAATCCGGAAAACCGGTTGGTGTGTTCAAAACCCATAAAGCGGCTCCGAGAGTTTTACTTTCCAACTCAGTCCTTGTACCAAAATGGGCAAACTGGGAGCATTTCCATGAGCTGGATCAAAAAGGACTCATGATGTACGGTCAAATGACGGCGGGAAGCTGGATTTATATCGGGACACAGGGGATCCTGCAAGGGACGTATGAAACATTCGCGGCACTTGCCAAGAAACATTTCAACAACTCCCTTAAAGGTACAATCACTCTCACAGCAGGACTAGGTGGGATGGGTGGGGCACAGCCACTCGCCGTCACCATGAACGGTGGAGTCGTGATTGCAGTCGACGTTGATGCAGAACGCATCCAAAAGCGCCTCGACACGAAATACTGTGACGTGAAGACGGATTCCATTGATGAAGCGTTAATGCTGGCTTATGAAGCACGGGATCAGGGCAAGCCTCTTTCCATCGCATTACTTGGAAACGCGGCAGAGGTTCATCATGAACTCTTAAAGAGAAACGTCCAAATCGATATCGTAACCGACCAAACATCAGCTCACGACCCATTGAACGGCTATGTACCAGAAGGCTATTCATTAGAAGCAGCTGCCGAATTACGCAAACAGGACCCGAAAGCCTACACGACCCTTTCACAAAAAAGCATGGCCAAACACGTGGAAGCAATGCTCGAGTTCCAACATAGAGGCTCCATCGTATTCGACTACGGCAACAACATCCGTCAGGTAGCGAAGGATGAAGGGGTCGACAATGCCTTTGATTTCCCTGGCTTCGTTCCAGCTTATATCCGTCCATTATTCTGTGAAGGAAAAGGGCCTTTCCGCTGGGCTGCTCTGTCAGGAGACCCAGAGGATATCTATAGAACAGATCGCCTGATCAAAGAGCTTTTCCCGGAAAACGAAGCACTGAATCGCTGGATCGATATGGCACAGGAGCAAGTGGCATTCCAAGGACTGCCTTCTCGCATCTGCTGGCTTGGATACGGCGAGCGTGTGAAAATGGGTCTTGCCATCAATGAACTCGTACGAAATGGCGAGTTGAAAGCACCGATCGTCATCGGTCGTGACCACCTGGACTGCGGATCCGTCGCTTCACCAAACCGCGAGACGGAAAGCATGAAAGACGGAAGTGACGCAGTAGGAGACTGGGCGATCCTGAACGCCCTCATCAACACAGCGGCAGGCGGCTCCTGGATTTCTTTCCACCACGGCGGCGGAGTAGGGATGGGGTACTCACTGCATGCTGGTATGGTGGTTGTGGCAGACGGGACGGACCTTGCGCAGGAAAGATTAGAACGCGTCCTTACAACAGACCCTGGAATGGGCGTCATCCGACACGTCGACGCAGGCTACGACATCGCAGAAAAAACAGCCGAAAAACACAACATCCACATCCCGATGAACAAAGGAGGAGAATAATATGACCTTAGAAAAACACTTCGACACCATCATCGACAACATCGGACAGCTCCTGACGATGGATCATGGGGACGGACCTCTAAAAGGTGAGGAAATGAGTAAACTCAAGGTTTCAGAGAACGCGGCCCTTGCCATCAGGGACGGACTTGTCGCTTGGATCGGAACCCATGAAGAAGCACAGTCCCTCAAAGCAACGGAACGAATCGATGCAGAAGGAAAGCTCGTGACACCAGGTCTTGTTGATCCGCACACTCATCTGGTGTTCGGTGGCTCCCGTGAACACGAAATGGCCCTCAAACAGCAGGGAGTACCATACTTAGAGATTCTGAAACGCGGGGGAGGCATCCTTTCTACAGTAGGCGCCACCCGTGAGGCATCAGAAGAAGAGCTGCTCAAAAAAGCACATTTTCATTTAAACCGAATGATTTCGTACGGGGTAACCACCGTCGAGGCGAAAAGCGGCTATGGGCTCGACCGACCAACTGAACTAAAACAGCTGAGAGTAGCCAAACAACTGAACGAATCGCACCCGGCAGACATCGTTTCCACATTCCTTGGAGCGCACGCAATCCCGCCGGAATTCAAAGGGCGCTCCGATGAATTTTTAACGGAAATGCTCGACCTGCTGAACGATATCGAAAAAGGTCAGCTGGCTGAATTCGTCGATATCTTCTGCGAAACAGGGGTATTCACAGTAGAACAATCCCGCGAGTTCCTGAAAAAAGCCAAAGAGAAAGGCTTCTCCGTAAAAATTCACGCCGACGAAATCGATCCACTCGGCGGAACGGAAATGGCAACGGAAATCGGTGCCACAAGCGGAGACCACTTAGTGGGGGCATCCGAAAAAGGCATCCAGGCACTGGGAGAAACAAACACCATCGCGGTCCTACTGCCAGGCACATCCTTCTACCTGAACAAAGGAAAGTTCGCCAACGCAAGAGGCATGATGAAAGCGGGAGCGGCGGTCGCACTTTCAACCGACTTCAACCCGGGCAGCTCACCAACAGAAAATCTGCAGTTCATTATGAACCTTGCTTCTCTGCAATTGAAAATGACGCCTGAAGAAATCTGGAACGCCGTCACCGTCAACGCAGCATACGCCATCAATAGAGGGGACTCAGCAGGAAAGCTGGCACCAGGGCGCCAAGCTGACATCGTCCTATGGGATGTACCAAACTATCATTACGTACCATATCATTACGGGGTCAACCACACCCACACCGTCATGAAAAACGGCCGGATCATCTACCGCAAGGAGAAGCTTCATGAGCACATTTCAACACATTAAACAGGCGGGTAAAGCACAGTTCAAAGACCGCTACACAACAAAGGCATCAGAACTCTTGACACCTTGGGAAGAAGGAAAGAAAGGGGACATCGCCATCATCGGCGCCCCCCTCTCCAAACCTTCCATCTCCCACTCAGGGGCAAGCTTTGCACCCGATGCAATCAGAAGATGCCTTAACTCGTTTACGACGTACAATATCGAAAGAGGGACGGACCTCGCCGACGACAAGAAAACCATCATCGACTTCGGCGACATCAACATGCACCCAACCTCCATAGAAGAGTCCCATCAACGAATCTATGAATCAGTCAAAGAAGCCGCGAACACAAACGCAGCACCATTCACCATCATCCTTGGAGGTGACCACTCCATCACAACTTCTGCGGTCAAAGCCATCAAGGAAGCGAAGGGCACAGTCGGCATCATCCAATTCGATGCCCACCATGACCTCCGTAACACGGAAGACGGCGGCCCTACCAACGGTACCCCGTTTAGAAGGTTACTAGAAGAGGGGCAAATCAAAGGGGAGCATCTGATTCAGATAGGTATCCGCAATTACGCCAACGCGAAAGCCTATCATGATTATGCAATCGAGCAGGGTGTCACAGTCTATACGATGAAGGACGTCAGACAAAACAACTCGTCGATCGCAGAACTCATCCAAGACGCCATAGCCCAATTAGAACCCCAAGTCGACACTATCTACCTTTCAGTAGACATGGACGTGCTCGACCAGGCATACGCACCGGGCTGCCCGGCAATCGGTCCTGGCGGCATGCACCCGGACACATTAATGGAGGCAGTTCAAACCGCCCTGCAGCATCCTAAGGTCACCACCATGGACATCGTGGAAATCGATCCGACACTCGACATTAGAGATATGACAAGCAGAGTAGCAAGCCTCTTGATCATAAATTCAATAAACTAACCAAGGTCCGTCCCTCACCGCTTTAACGCATTGAGGGACGGACCTTCATTGTGGCTGACTAAGAAAAATATATGCGAAAACGTATCCTAATTGAAAGGATAGGTTTTTTTCTATTAAATCAAATAAAGAAAAATCATCCAAAATTGAGACACACTTCCTACCACTCGCGTCTAATGAATGAATAACTTACAAAAATGTAAAAAAATACATTAAACTTACAAAGAGAAGGGACGGACCTGGTTACAGTGCCGAAACAGAAAATCAGGTATCCGGTCTGCTCAGGGGAGGATAACAAATGGATGAGGTGATACAACATGAGAAGGGGGGAGTGATGCAGATGGAGATAAGTGAGGAAAGGTTGATTGAGAGTTTAATTGATGAGTATGAAGTACAGGTGACGAAATTGGTGTATCTCTATGTGAAAGACTGGCCGGCTGCCCAGGATATTACTCAGGAGGTGTTCATTAAAGCCTTTCATGCCCTCCATCAGTTCAATCATAAATCCTCTTACAAAACGTGGATTTATAGAATTGCCATTAACTTATGTAAAGATTATAAGCGCTCGGCTTATTTCAGGAAAAATACGATCGTAAATACATTCCATACCATTCTTAAAAAAGGGACGTCCGTTACACCCGAACAAGAACTCATAACGAACGAAGACAATGACTCAGTGGCCTCTCATGTATATTCACTCCCCCTGAAATATCGAGAAGTCATCCTATTATATTACTATGAAGAATTAACGACCGGGGAAATCGGAGATATGCTTGGGATCAATCCTTCAACGGTCCGGACGAGGCTGGACCGGGGAAGAGAGAAGCTGAAGAAAACAATGGGAGGGAGGATTCCCAATGAATAAGGACCCTTTTCACAATATGAAGAATGAAATAGAACGTGAAGTATTCAAGAACACTGACCCTGCCAGTCAAAAAAGAGCCATCCTGACGAAAATAAGAAATGAAAAACAAAAGAAATCATCGGTCAAGTCCATCTTCATCAATCTTGGCGTTCCTTTATGCATCATCCTGATCCTTTCTATCCTGGGCAACAGCTATCTGTTTAAGGAAGATATGGTGAAAGAAAATGAAAAAGAGAAAGAAGAGCCTGCAGAATTCACATACGTACCAACTGACGAGTGGGATGAAAAGATAATAGAGGAAAAAGCCTCCATCAGAAAATCGGCGACCCCCGTCGAGGATGTGAAAGAGAAACAGGAGCAAGAAGCAGAACCAGAACCAGAGAAGATACCAGAGAAAAAAGAAGAGGAAGACAAAAGTGAACCGGCGGATACACCACCTCCACTCCCTGCCTTTGATTTCTCTATGATCCTGAACAATCCAAATGCTTTCAAGGAAAAAGCAGCCAATGGAACATTCATCGGAACTGCCTTTACGATTGGAGATTCCATGGAAGGTATACAGGAGATATATAAGGACAAGTACGAAGATCTGGACACCAAGAAGGGTCACAAAGGCTATGATCGGGTTGAGAACTATCTCCTCTACTTCCAAGATGAAAAGACGCTATTGGAGATCCGTTCCAATATCAGCCCGTCTTATACATTGGACCAGGTCATTGCGACCTTGGGTGAACCATATTATTTCCTTAATGCATTGGAAGGTGTATATTCGGCGAATTATCTATATGGTGATTATATAGTAGAAATGGAGATACAAGGTAATAACAAAATTAAGCCAAATTCAATGGAAGAGATCCAATTCATTGATCGTGAATCCGTTATTACTTCGGTAGCTCTTTTTAAGAATGACGGCCGTTCAGAGTACCTGAGTAAGGATGTAAAGTATCTAGGAGAAGAAGAACCGATGAAATTCCGTCCTGAATGGTTCAACGAAGCGAGAGACTATATCGTGGAAAATACAGTATCCCACGCAGTCATCCTCCATTCTCAACAGGACCCATTGGAATTTAACATCGTCGTCCCTCAGGAAACACCGGAGGACGAAATGAGAGCGATAGCAAACCAATTCCTGAAGAGATTGACGGATGTTTCTAACAAAGCAATCGAAGAAGGAACAATATGGAATGATTTCACTTATGTGATTCATATTGAGAATAGTATAGACGGTTATTACGATACGGGATTGAGCAATTCGAAAAGTACTCATGAAGGAGGTTATCCGGATATCAATTGGATGGGCGATTTAAACTCGATTGAGTAAGGTCCGTCCCTCATACGGCTGGATATATAAACGGAACGGTTCAAACCGCCCTGCTGCATCCTGAAATTAATCTCCATGGAAAAGGTGGAAACCGATCCGACACTCCACATCAGAGCTTGATAAGCAGGGTAGCGGCTCATCTCGTCATTGAAACACTTATATAAAGAGCTTTGGCCAATGCCGAAGCTCTTTTCGTACTTTGGGGAAGGTACTATATAAATATTTAAATTAGAAGGATTTTACTAAAGAAAAGGTGAAATGAAACAGGAGTAGGACTTTATAGAAATAAGAGGAACTCATATGATAACAGCGATTATAGGCATGATATACGCCATACTATTCCTGCTCCTTGGATCCGTCATCGTTGCCGTGCTCCCAACAGTACTCTATAAAAAGAACATGACATTCGAGGGCAGGGTGGGAATGGAGGCCATATTATGGGGCTTATGCTCGATGGGAGTATTACTGCTCAACCTGGAATACTTTTTATTGAACTCATTTGCCTATGCAGCCCTTCTAATCAGTGGAATGAAGCTAGTGGCATTACCGGTTTTAGTCAGGTTAAAACAAACTAATAGAAGAAAGTATATCGTGTTGAAAAGAATAGTGAGAAAGTTTTAAAGCCAATGGTGCAAAAAGAGACTGACCTCATCACAAGGACAGCCTCTTCAATCTAAACAAAACCTTAATTACTAATCTTCTCCCGCGCCATATCATAACCCGAATGAATTTCTTTCATCCCGATCACTTTCAGGAAGTGTCGGAGCTTCTTCATACAGGGTTTTCCAAGGTCACCTGCAATTTCGAACTGATCAATGACGGCACACTTTTCAACCTTAGCTGCTGTCACGCTTTGCGATTTACGATACGCCACGTTGTTGTTGATGGCATATGTGGATACCATGGCTTCCCCGACCTTACAATCACCTTTGGAAAATTCAAATTGGAACTGGATCGACATATCCAAATCCGAGTATAGAGGATTTACTTTCATGCTTATGCTATTCATCATGAAGCCCCCTTTCTTTTATTGTACTTTTATCCTATCAGAAATTATGGAATAAGGTATTTGGCACCACAAAGCAATAAAGGGGATATTGGTTTTGAATTCATACCGAAAGGTCTCGTTTTCATCATTTATATAACTTCGGGCATATTCTTAAAAGAATATTTTGAGGGACGGACCTGTATGTTACTCTTAGAGTAGGGGAGTTTCTCCATTTAACGGCAGGGTTGTACAGAAAGAAATGAAAACCCTTTCTTCGCGGGCTTCAAGGAAATAAAAAAGCCTCCAGGCTCTGGAGACGAATAGGATCAATATACAGGTGGTAATTCTTTCTTAGCGTATACAGGTGGTAATTCTGCAGCTATTTCGACGCTTGATTTAGAGTAGACAGGTGGAAGTTCTGCTGCCACATCTGTACTTGATGGAGAATATACTGGCGGAAGCTCAGCTGATTGAATGGAAGTAGCCTGAACAGCTCCGAAAGCTCCTAAAAGTAAGGCAGAAGCGGTAGCGAATGTTAACAAACGTTTTTTCATGGGTATTTCCTCCCTTTTTCAAATAGAGTAATTTTAGGTATCATTGATTATAGAGTTATAATAATATTAAACCATATATTAAAAATGTGATGAGAGGCATTGTAGGGGCTTATGGACCATTTTCAGCACCGAAAGATAGCTCATTCGCATTTTTTGAAAGAAAAATATAATTATAGGAATATTTTTTTAGGAGAGATGTAAATGGACTTTAGTGTTGTAGGTCAAAAGATAAAAGAATTACGTAAGAACATCGGTCTTTCCCAAGAAGAGCTGGCAGAAGGAATATGTACCCAGGCTCAGATCAGTAAGATTGAAAAAGGTGATGTGTTCCCTTACGCCTCAACACTATTCTTAATATCAAGGAAGTTAGGTGTAGACGTCAACTACTTCTTCGATATAGGAATGACACCCCGGTTAGATTATGTACAAGAAGTCAGCAAGCAGCTTCAGATTGCAAGAAGAAGCATGAACTATAAGGAAATGAAAGAAATCGTAACGGCGGAAGAAGAGAATCCCCTGTTCTTTAATAATAATCGGAATCTTCAGTTACTTCAATGGCATAAAGGAATTTATCAATATGAGCTCAATAAAAACGTGGGAAAAGCAGAAGAGATCCTGAGAGAAGCCATCTCTTTGTCCCATACGACGGATAAAATCTGGACAGAACGTGAAATTGAGATCCTTCTCACCATAGGTGTCATGTATTCGGAAGAAGGAGATTGGAAGAAGGCTCTCGAAATCTATCAGGAAGTGAAAACCCATATCCTCGCCCTTCCCAATCTGCATGACTTCACACTAAGAACCAGACTCTACTACAATATTGCGAGGGTCCTTACCCGATTGAAAAATTTTGAGGAGTCCATCCAGTATTGCAACGAAGCCATCGATTGGTGTGTGCTGAAAGACAATATGTACCTCCTGGGGGAGCTTCATTACCATATCGGCTACAATTATGAGCTTCAAGGGATCATTAACGAAGCACAGAAATACATGCAGAAGGCACTTATCGTATTCGAGCTTCAAGGTGATGACAAATTCATCCAATTTATCCGCCGCAAAATTGAGAACTTCACCCAATAGAGATCACATACAAAAAATCTAATTGAAGATTTGAGTGAAGAGAAAATGAATGTAAAAAGAAAAAAATTCTTATTTATCAGTGCTTCCTTAGTGATCATCGGAATCATCATCATTCTCTTAGTAACTTACTTCCTGATCCAATCTGTCAGAGAGAGCTTCTACCAAAATGCATTCGATAAAAGATATGATTTCGTCTCTTTACAAGAAGACGGCATGATCGATGCAGTCCAAGTCTTTCACGGTGTGAAATTGAATACGTATGTGGAAAGTGAAAGCAATCCTTCCACGATCATCCTTGAAATAAATGATGAAGTGGAGGCGAAGCTGAAAGGACATAAGGTAAATCCTGAAGAAGAAGGGATGAAACCTTACTCCGGCGTCATTCAATACAAAGTAATGAAGGATAAACAAACCGGAAAAGAAGAATTCATCGTCAGCCTGGACACAACTCCCGTAAAAGAAAATAACTCAATCACCAAATTCAGAACATACACCATCAATGAAAATGGAATCGTAAAGAAAAGCAACTTCACGGAAGATACAAAATCAAAGCTCGAGACCCAGTGGATCAAGGGAATCTCGGATGAAACCCATGGGTATTATACGGACTTACCATATCAAGATGAGGGAAGGTCATCCCTGTTCTTTCTCTCGCTGTTGGGACTACTCTGTATTGCCGGTGGTATATGGCTGGGGAAATCGATATTGATCAACGAAAAAGGGGCAGCTGCATAATGCACCTGCCCTTTTTCCTTTCCTGTCCAAAATAAAAAACCGACCCTAAAGGCCGGTTTCATCCATATTAATTCAAATCCAAATGATCCTTCAGATCACTCTGAACTTTTTGTTTCTCTTCTTCAGGAACGATGTAGTAGTAGATACCGCCGAGTTTAGCCCCTTCACCGGCAATCTGACTTTGAGAAATATCTTTTGTCGCCGATTTGTAGTTCTTCTGAATATCAACCATTTCTTCAAGAGTCAGGTTCGTTTTCACATTTTCGCCGATAGCTCCGAAGATATCGCCGTAATTCCATAGGGACGATACGCTCGCACCTTCTTTAATAACCGCCTGAATTACCTGGCGCTGTCTTGCCTGACGACCGAAATCACCACGTGGATCTTCGTAGCGCATACGGGAATAGGCAAGAGCTTCTTTACCGCTCAAAGTTAATGAACCTTCTTTGAAAGTATACCCCTCGTAGTTGAAGGTGAAATCATTTTGCACGGTTACCCCGCCGACCGCATCAACGATATCCCTGAATCCTTCCATATTGATCTTTGCATAATAATCAATCGGTATATCCAGGAATTCTTCCACTGTATCCATCGTCATTTCTACGCCACCGAAAGCATAGGCATGGTTGATTTTGTCATCCATTCCTTTACCTACGATTTCGACGCGGGTGTCACGGGGGATACTCATCATCTTCGTCGTTTTCTCGTGAGGATTCACAGTCACAACGATCATAGAATCCGATCGGCCTCTATCTCCGTCTCTCTCATCCACCCCTAACAATAGCACAGAAAACGGATGTTTCTTCTCAAATTTTACTTCCTCAGTCCGCTTCTCCGACTTCGGACGGTCGATCTTCTCATTCATCGTTTCAGCCGTTTTATTCAGTGAATGGTAGATGGAATAGGCATATCCCCCACCAGCTACAAGTAAAAGGATCAAGCCGATAGCAACCACTTTAGGCCATTTACGCTTTTTGTTATGTTTATCTGCTCTCAAAATGTTTCCCACCTATAAATAATAAATTTTACACATAAGAAAAATATACTAGAAATGACGGCAAAAGGGAATACATTAGTAAAATTTTGTCTCTTTCTGTCAGAAGTATCAGAATACAGGAATGAATTGTCGACTGATACTCAAATACTTGGATTTATTTGGTATTATAATAATGGAGAATAAAATAGGGAGGGGATCATTTGATTAAAAAAACCGGCATAACCATTTTACTCATCATCCTTGCATTCAGTCTGGTAAAACTGGACACAGCAAAGGCAAATGTAAACCGGATCAGTGGAGAGAATCGCTTTGATACAGCTGTGCAGATTTCATTATGGGGATGGGATCAATCTGACACGGTGGTCCTTGCAAATGGACAAACGTTTCCCGATGCCCTTGCAGGGGGACCGCTAGCGTATAAAATGGGAGCTCCAATTCTATTAACCTACAAAAACCGACTGCCTTCTGAAACAAGGGAGGAAATTCAGCGTTTACAGGCAAAGCGTATCTACATATTAGGTGGAACCGGCGCAATCGATGCAACCATTGAAACCGAATTGAAAAAGAATGATATCGAGATTACAAGGGTCGGAGGCGACGACCGTTTCCAAACGGCTGCCAAGATCGCCAGCTACTTACCTTCCAAGAAGGCTATTGTGGCCAACGGACGGAACTTTCCGGATGCACTGGCAGTGGCTCCATATGCCGCCAAACATGGCATCCCGATTGTGTTGACGGAAACCAACTCTCTACCGTCGTCCACCCTAAAGGTAACAGAGCAGAAACTAGAGACCATTCTAGTCGGAGGTAACGGAGTGATTTCTGCGAATATTGAATCAAAGCTCCCCGACACGATCAGGTATGGCGGAATCGATCGCTATGAAACGGCAAAGAACATCATAGAAGGGCTTACGATGGGAGAAAACAAGGCTTATGTAGCCACGGGAACAAACTTCGCAGACGCCTTATCGGGTTCTGTACTGGCAGCGAAAGAAAACGCACCTATATTATTAGTGAAGAAAGAGGCTGTTCCTTCACCAATAAAAAGTCTGGTTCATTCTTATGACTCATTCGGAATTCTTGGGGGGATCAACGCCGTTTCATCAGGTGTCGAGGAAAAGTTAACTGGAAGCCTGGAAGAGTTTCGTTTCCAAGGAGTTCATGTCAACGCCACTAAAGAATTCCTTCGCTCTACCTTAGGTGATCCACAACGAATCGATGAAAGCAGATTCAACTTTGATTGGTATGTTTATAATAAAGATCCCAAGAAGTACATCCAATACGGTGTATTTAAAGGGATCGTTGTGGCGGTCTATTCAAACTCGGATAGCTGGGTGTCACAATCCGGACTTAAGCTTGGTCTTAGCAAAACAGAAGTAGAAACCAAATTGAATCACATAGGAGCCAGTCACAACCAGGCAAACGACTATGATTACGATGAAATGCTTATTCGCACCTATTATGATAAAAATGATGGGAATACACTTTCCGGCATCTTAATCAAGAGAGACGATTTTACGATAACCAATCCGGACGTGAACATCACCGAACTTAGAAACAGCATGGAAAAACAGATCCTCGACCAGGCAAATGCATTACGGGCACGACATTTGGTGGCTCCCCTCCAGTCAGATACTAAAGCTCAGGAGGTCGCGAGAGCCCACAGCAAAGACATGGCGACAAGAAACTTCTTCAGTCATGATAACCCGGATGGTCTATCCTCCTTTCAGAGAATGGACCAGGCTGGCATCTCTTACTCATCAGCAGGGGAAAACATCGCAGCGGGTCAGTTCAATGCCATCGCTGTCCACGATGCCTGGGTCAATTCACCCGGCCATCGTCAGAACATCCTAAGCCCCCTCTTCAAAAAGCTGGGTGCAGGCGTATACTTCGGCGGTGAGTACGGAGTTTATTATACGCAGGATTTCTATACACCATAAAAAGAACCCGGTGACATATGTGTCATCGGGTTCTACTCTTCTACAATTCATAAAATCTCTTAAAACCATCAAACTTCGATTTCCAATAAGAGTTACTCAAACTGGTAACCTGGACGCCGTTGTCCCCGGCATGGATGAATTCATTGTTTCCTAAATAAATGCCTAAGTGAGAAATGCCTTTTTTATATGTATTTTCGAAGAATACAAGGTCACCCGGCTGAGGGGTATTCACGTAATAGGAGCGGCTGTAGTACCCTTCGCTGGATAAACGCTTTACACTACCTGCTCCGGCTTCTTTAAAGACATAATAGATGAAGCCGCTGCAATCAAAGCCGCTGGCCGATGAGCCTCCCCACACATAAGGGGTTCCCATATGAGACGTTGCCTCACTTAATAATTTATCAACGGAAAAGGACGAAGATTGGCTTGGTGCCGGTGCTGCAGGAGGCTTGACTACCTGAGGCGTTCCCTTCACCTTCAGTACCTGTCCGATGCGCAGGAAATCGCTGGAAAGATCGTTCCAACTTCTTAAGTCACTCACGCTTACACCGAATGTTGCACCGATATGAGACAGGGTATCTCCCGACTTAACGGTATAGCTTGTCATGGAGCTGTTCGGTTTAGGCGGAGCATGCTGTGCCGGTGCCGGACTGACAGGTGCCGGTTTAACCCCTGATTTAGACACTTTCAGGACTTGTCCGACCGATAGGAAATCACTCGAAAGTCCATTCCAACTTTTTAGTTGGGCTACCGTCACACCAAACTTCATACCGATATGAGACAAGGTATCACCAGATTTCACTGAATAACTTGTCATCGAACCGTCTTGTTTGGGAGGAGCCGGAGCGGGTGCCGGACTTGTAGGGGCAGGCTGGGTACCTGATTTCGACACTTTCAACACTTGCCCGGGATAGATCAAATGATTTTTCAATCCGTTCCAGCTCATTAAATCAGCAAGGGAAATCGAATGCTTGCCGGCAATCTGTCCTAATGTATCTCCGGACTTGATTGTGTACGTTTTAGCAGAGGATTGACCTGAGTCCTGCTTAGGCGGTGCTAGTGCTTGTGGAGCTTGTGCACCACTCGCGGCAACCTTCAATACCTGATTAGGGAAAATCATTTCCGACTGCAGCTTGTTCCAACTCTTCAAGTTGGCAACGCTTGTGTCATATTTGTTTGCGATCAGCCAAAGGGAGTCGCCTGATTCCACCTTGTGAGTGTTTGCCGAGGCATAGCTAACAAACGAAGACGAGAGAACAGCCGTAGCTGCTACAGAAACCAATGTCTTTTTCACGTACACTTCTCCTTTATTGTCATAGTTTGATAGATAATACCGTCATTTTATCACATAATTTGGTGGAAAAAACTAAATTATTCCTAAAATAGTAAAAAATTATTCCTTTTCTACCAGGAAGTCAATGATTCCTTTGGCCCAGGCGGTGTGTCCCTGCTCGTTCGGACTGCTGACATCATCCAAATACGTTTTGATCTCTTCATCTTCTACATCGGGCCAGTTGGACCAGTGGTCGATAAACGGAATATCATTCTCTTCTGCGTATTCCTGGATTTGAGACACTTGTACAGCATAATTTTTAGGCTGATAAATAGGCTGGGGAGGTGTAAGTGCAAAAGAAGCCCCGGGTGATACTTCTTTTACTTCTTCCATTATGGTGTCAATGCTCTGAAGTGAGTCTTCAATCATCACATTTCCATTATCTTTAAAGACGAACGGCTCAAAAATGACGAGCCCAGGCTGTAGTTTCCCTACTTCTTCATATCTTTCCTCACGCACGAACTCAAGTGTATTGGTTTCAAAGGAAAGACTTTCAATGGAAACCGTGTCCCCATACTCATCTTCTAAAGCGTCCGCTACCTTATCGTTCCATCCCTCTTCAATGGAATCCATTTCGGGCGACCCCATCAGTACAATTTTAAAGGGTTCTTCAGCTCCCAGCTTTTCTTTATAGAGGGAACGGGCATCTTCCGGCCAATTGACTGTAATAGATAGATACTCCCCTTCTTCTGTTCCAAGGGATGATGAATCACTCTTATCAGATTGCTGTTTTTTCTCAGGACTTGTAGACGAATCGGCAGATGTAGAGCTCGGCGTCATCGACTTCCAGTGAAGATTTCCATACACAATAACCCCACCACATAATATAAGTAGGAAAAAAATAAAGACCTTTTTCATTACGAACCTCCTATGATTAATGAACTTGGAAAATTGAACCAATTACGATTAGCCCTTCCAATAATAAACAATCTGTTGTTTAATAGATATGTAACAAAAGATTTCAATTCTATTAAAATTATGACAAGATTCCCTAAAAATAACAAGAACTTATGATATAATATGACGAGATTTTTATTTTTGAAGAAATTTAGGAGGCTATCATGGAAGAAACCATCAGTTTAAAAGAGCTCATTCAGACGTTGAAGAAACGCATGAGTCTCATCATCATACTGACCCTTATGGCAGTATTGGTAAGTGCGGCCATTAGCTATTTTGTCCTCACACCAATCTATCAATCGTCCACTCAATTGCTCGTGAATAAATCGAAAGACGACCAACAGTCATTTAATGTAGGGGAAGTGCAAACCAACCTGCAGTTAATCAATACGTATAATGTCATTATGAAGAGCCCGGCTATTCTTGATATCGTTATTGATGATCTTAAGTTAGATATGACGACTGGGGCTCTAAATGAAAAAGTAACGGTTCAAAGTGAAAAGGATTCACAAGTTGTGAACATCTCCGTGCAGGATGAAGACCCCAAACAAGCTGCGGCTATCGCGAATAAGATTGCTGAAGTCTTTCAAACCGAAATTGTGAAAATCATGAACGTCGATAATGTGAGCATCCTTGCAAAGGCGGAACTAGGAGAAAACCCATCTCCGATTAAACCTCAGCCATTATTAAATATTGCGATTGCACTAGTAGTCGGATTAATGGCAGGTGTAGGACTTGCATTCTTATTAGAATTCTTGGACAACACAGTCAAAACAGAGCAAGATATCGAAAAAGGTCTCGAGCTCCCTGTACTAGGTGTAATCCCGACGATCACAGACAGTGAATTTCAGAAGGTAGCTCATCGCCAGGAAAGAACGTCAAGACGCAGAGGTGAAAGTGTCGGTGTTTAATAAACAGAAGAAATCAATGAACGCAAATATACGTAAGCTCATCGCGAAAGCGAATCCTAAGTCTCCGGTGTCGGAGCAATTCCGTACGATCCGTACGAATATCCAATTCTCATCCGTCGATCAGGAATACCGTTCGATCATGGTTACTTCTGCAGGTCCAGGGGAAGGGAAGTCTACGACGGCCGCAAACTTAGCGGTAGTCTTTGCTCAACAGGGTAAGACGGTCCTCCTTGTTGATTCAGATATGAGAAAGCCAACGGTTCACTATACGTTTAACTTCCCTAACACGACAGGACTAACGAATATTTTATCGAGACAAGTGACTCTAAAGGAAGCCGTTAAAGACAGCGGAGTGGACAAACTTCATATTCTGTCAAGCGGTCCGGTACCACCGAATCCAGCGGAGCTATTAAGTTCAAGGGCGATGCAGCAATTCTTTGTCGATGCTTATGAAGAGTATGACCTGATCATCTTTGATACGCCACCCGTACTGGTCGTAACAGATGCCCAAATTATGGCGAATCAATGTCATGGAAGCATCCTTGTCGTTTCAAGCGGAAAGACGGAAATGGAACCAGCAAAGAAAGCGAAGGAACTTTTACAATCGGCAAAAGGAAAACTACTTGGTTGTGTACTAAATAATAAAAAAGCGTCAGAAACAGATTATTATTATTACTACGGAAATTAATCCGCATTCGACAAAATTCACCCCTTTACAAATATACCTAGTGGTGTAAAATGGTATTCGGTGTAAAATTAAGTCGAAAGAACTAGAAAGAGGAGGGGTTAGTAATGATTGACATTCATAGCCATATCCTGCCCGGGATAGACGATGGAGCCAATACGATCTACGATAGTATCGACATGGCAAAACAAGCTGTCTCAGAAGGGATCCATACAATCATTGCGACTCCTCATCATCGTAATGGAAAATACGACAACGTGAAGTCGGACATCCTTCCACTAGTAAAAGAAGTAAATAATCGCTTAAGAGAAGAAGGCATCAACCTTGAAGTTCTTCCGGGTCAAGAGTGCCGCGTTTATGGTGAGATTTTAGAAGATTACCAAAAGGGTGACATCTTACCGCTGAATCACGTATCTCAATATCTTTTTATTGAATTCCCTTCAAGTTCAGTTCCAAGATACGCGGAAAAGCTTCTCTACGATATTCAGGTAGCAGGCCTTACCCCTGTCATCGTTCATCCCGAACGGAATGCAGAGCTGATCGAACGACCGGATAAACTTTACAAGCTTGTACAAGGGGGCGCCGCAACGCAACTGACAGCCTCCAGCCTTACAGGGTACTTCGGCAAGAACATCCAGAAGTTCTCACAGCAAATGATCCAAGCCAACCTGACACACTTCATCGCATCAGACGCTCATAACATACGCAATCGCACCTTCAAAATGGAAGAAGCGATGGACTATATAGAGAAAAAGTACGGAATAGACATGGTCTATTACTTTACGGAAAATGCAGAATTGCTGGTCGATGGAAAAAACATTTATAAAGAAATACCTGAATTGATCAAGAAGAAGAAGTTCCTAGGAATCTTCTGATTAAATCAAGATACAGGTAATCCTAAGGTACTATTGTCGTTGGTAAATAAGGAACAGAAAGTTGCACACAGACAACAGTAGAATTTTGGGAATGTCTCCTTACCATTATCATTGGAGGTACTCGGTCACGCCGTGGGTGAAGAAAAGCTTCGCCTTAGACGCTCGTCGTCAATGGTGGGATGTGAGGAAGGGTTAGATGCCCACATTTACTATTTTATTAAACAAGAGTAAAGAAAAATAATGTAAACGCTTTATACATAAGTTGGTTCAGGTTCCAATTGGATACCTAATGAAAAAACATTTGGAAATGGTGTTTTTTCATTAGGTATTTATTATGTCGTTAGCAAAACACCTTCAAAAGAAAATCAAGGGGGATTTCAAATTGAAAAAAGTAAGAAAAGCTATCATCCCTGCAGCAGGATTAGGTACAAGATTTCTACCTGCCACTAAGGCTATGCCAAAAGAAATGTTGCCAATTGTAGATAAACCTACAATTCAATACATAGTTGAGGAAGCAATTGCGTCTGGGATTGAAGATATTATTATTGTAACAGGTAAAGGGAAAAGAGCCATTGAAGACCATTTTGATAAGGCTCCTGAGCTTGAAAGAAACCTATCTGAAAAAGGAAAGATAGAATTATTAGAAAAGGTTCAATATTCAAATGATTTAGCGAATATTCATTATATTCGACAAAAAGAACCTAAAGGCTTAGGACATGCTGTGTGGTGCGCTAGAAATTTTATTGGAGATGAACCGTTTGCTGTATTACTAGGAGACGATATTGTCCAAAGTGATGTACCTTGTTTACGCCAATTAATTGATCAATATGAAAAAACACATTCATCGGTTATAGGGGTACAAACAATTAGCAATGAACAAACACATCGTTATGGGATCATTGATCCATCCACAAAAAATAATCGTCTTTATCAAGTAGAACAATTCGTAGAGAAGCCTAAGCCAGGTACTGCACCATCTAATTTAGCTATTATGGGACGTTATGTTTTAACCCCAGAAATCTTTAAATACTTAGCTATTCAGGAAACTGGAGCTGGAGGAGAAATTCAATTAACAGATGCTATACAGAAACTTAATCAAATTCAGCATGTATATGCTCTCGATTTTATTGGTAAAAGGTATGATGTTGGGGAAAAGCTAGGATTTATACAAACCTCAATTGAATTTGCTTTGAAACACGAAGATATAAGGTTAGAAGTTTTGAGTTTTATTAAAACCCTTATAGCTGAAGAACTGGAAAAATCAGAGGTGATACAGTGAATACTTTACTAGAAGGTAACAAACTGTCAATTGAACAAAGTGATCAACAAATAAATAAAAACTTAAGAAATCAATCACCAAGGAACCTAAGGTTAAAAAGAATAATAGATATATTAGGAGCTTCAATAGGAATAATTATATTATTAGGATTATTCATAATAGTCTCACTTGCGATAAAAATAGAAGACCCTAAAGGTAAAATACTCTTTTCCCAAAAAAGAGTAGGTAAAAATGGAAAAGAATTTAATATGTATAAGTTTCGCTCTATGGTTACAGATGCAGAAGCGAGATTAGAAAAGTTGTTAAAGCACAATGAAATTGAAGGCGCAATGTTTAAAATGAAAGATGATCCTAGAATTACAGCAGTTGGTAAGTTTATTCGTAAGACCAGTATCGATGAACTTCCTCAACTAGTGAATGTCTTAAAAGGTGACATGAGTTTGGTTGGACCACGTCCTCCACTTCCTAGAGAAGTTAAAGTATATTCTGAGTATGACATGCAAAGATTATTGGTAACTCCAGGATGTACTGGTCTATGGCAGGTTAGCGGGAGAAGTAATATTCAATTCAAAGAAATGGTTGAACTTGATATACAATATATTAAATCACAAAATATTTATTTAGATATTAAGATAATGTTAAAAACTATTAAAGTTTTATTTGGATCAAATGATGCCTACTAGGAGGAAAAGATGAAAAACATAATAACTTATGGAACTTTTGATTTATTGCACCCTGGGCATATTAATATATTAAAAAATGCTAAGGATTTAGGAGATTATTTAATTGTAGGACTATCTACAGATGAATTTAATGATTTAAAAGGAAAAAAATCCTTTTATACTTTCGATCAGAGGAGACAAATATTAGAGTCTATAAAATATGTTGATAAAGTAATTCCTGAATGTGACTGGGAGCAAAAAATTGAAGACATTATTACCTATAATATCGACACATTTGTAATGGGAAGTGACTGGGTGGGTAAGTTTGATGATTTGGATAAATGGTGTAATGTTAAATACTTTAATCGGACGCCGGGGATATCCACAACTATTATTAAGAAAAAGATCAAAGACACAGTAAAATAAGGAGATAGTAATGATTTCTGTTTGCATGGCAGTATATAATGGTGAAACCTATTTACTTGAGCAAATTAGTTCAATATTAAACCAACTAAATAATAATGATGAGTTAATAATAGTAAATGACAATTCTTCAGATAGAACAACAGAAGTAATAAAAAATATAAATGATGATCGAATAAGACTATTTAATAATGAAGAAAATAGAGGAGTAATTAAATCTTTTGAACTAGCTATCACGTTGTCTGCAGGTGATTATATTTATTTAAGTGACCAAGACGACGTATGGGTAGATAATAAAATAGAAGTTACTCAAAAATACTTTAATGAAAATAATAAAGTGAAATTAATCGTGTCTGATGCATTCGTAACTGATGAAAACTTAAACATAATAAACAATTCCTTTTATGATATTCGTAAAAGTAGAGCTGGTTTCTGGAAAAACTTCTACAAAAATTCTTTCTTAGGGTGTGCAATGGCTTTTAGAAGTGATATGAAAAAAATATTATTACCAATACCCCAAAATGTACCAATGCACGATTATTGGATTGGATTAATAATTTCAATTTACTCAGATACTTTGTTTATAAAGGATAAGCTAATATTTTACAGGAGACACGGAAGTACAGTCACCAACTTGGAGAAAAATAATGGATTATCAATTATTTTAACCAGTAGAGTCAAGTTGTTGAAAGAAATAATGTCACGCTATCTTAAAAATAATTTTAAAGGGGTAACAAGATAATTGAAAAGGAATGGAGTTTTCATGCTTCTAACAATTCTTTCAAAAGTCCTTTCTAACCTGGTGATTTTTTTTGTTATGGCTAGAGTATTAGGGGTTGAAGAATTTGGCCAATTTATGTACCCCTTTACGTTAGTTAACTTGCTCATCTTATTGGTGGACTATGGATTTTCTATTAGGTTAGTTAAAGAGGTTTCATTAGCTCCAGAGAACATTAAAAGAATTGTTTCGGTTGCATATAAAACAAAAGTAGTAATTACTTCTGCACTTTTTGTAATAGTTGAACTCTATTTATTGTTAAATCACTTAGATAATGATTATGTTTTTTTACTAAACCTATTATTGGTAATGGCCACATTCAATTCTTTCTCGCAATTCTTTTGCTTGCCTTTTAGAGGCGTTAATCTGTTTAACATAGAAAGTAAAGTCACTGTCCTATCAAATTTATTACAATTTATAATAGTGGTGGCTACATTATTACTAACAAAAAATATTAATAATATTGCCATAAGTTTCTTACTTTCAAAGTTTTTGTTTTTTATGATAAGTTATTTTACTTACAAAAAGAGATTTGGGAGATCGAAAGAGAAAGTTGTATTCAGTGAATTAACTAAAACTATGAGCATTTATTTTCCGTACGCAATTCATATAGGGATAGGAGCTTTGTATTTTCAATTTGATACAATAATTATCAATTCTTTTGTTGGAAGTGAAGGAGTTGGATTATATCAAGCAGCAATGAGAATAGTTGTGGGAGCTCTAATAATAACAGAAGTGATAAGTAATATTTATTTACCAACCCTGGCAAAGAAATTTAATACGGTCGATTTTAAAAAAATGAATAAACTAAGTGCAGTTTTTGGTTTATTAATATCTGTATTACTTTTTATTCTTTCAGGCCCTATCACAACTATACTTTATGGAGAAGGTTATGAACCTGTTAAATCTTTATTAAGAATTTTTTCGTTCCTCATATTGATAAGATATCTAGGAACGGGATTGGGCACGTTGGTTTCCGCGAAAAATTTGCAAAAGTTAAGGGCTATATCAGTAGTATTTGTGTTGATAGTAAATATAGTGTTGAATTATATGTTTATTCCTCATTTCGGGATATACGGTGCAGCAATTATAAGTGTATTTACTTCTTTAACTTTAAATTTGTGTTATTTAGTGGTTATTACTAAAAAGTTGAAAATTAGGCTTAGCTCTTTTTATTAAATAAAAAGAAGGGAATTTTTATGGTTAAAAGTATTAAGCAAGTTAATAAAATTTTTATGTTTTGTTTTTCGCTAATATTATTTTATTTAATTAAATCAATCCCTAAAAGTAAAAACATCTGGGTCTTCGGAGCTTGGTATGGTCAGAAATACTCGGATAATTCAAAATACCTTTATGAATATATAAATAAATTACCTGAAACAAAAGTAAAAACTGTTTGGATTACTAAGAATAAAAGTCTTATTCCCCTAATTAAGAATCATGGAGGGTTAGTTTATCATACATATTCTATAAAGGGATTATGGTATAGCGCTAGAGCAGCGGTCACAATAACCACATCTAGTTTAAAAGACGTTAATTTTGTTGCTTCTTATGATTCAGTAAAAATTCAGTTGTGGCATGGTACTCCTTTGAAAAAAATTGGAAAAGATGACACGTTGTATACAAGTAAATCTGAGAGACAAAAATTTAATATGATTAAAGAAAAATTATTTCCATTCACTAAAAATAATTGGGATTATATAATTTCCCCAAGTGATTACGTTAGTAAAATATTTTCAAGGGCATTTGATATTCCTTTGGAAAAAGTTTTATTAACAGGATATCCAAGAACAGACTTTAAATTTTCAACCTCAAGTGAACTTGATAATTACATTTCAAATTTCCAAGGGAAAAAGATCATTTTATATGCACCCACCTTTAGAGCAGATAGTAATATATTTTTAAAAGTAATTTCAAAAGATAATCTGATAAAGATGAATCGATTTTTAATTAAGAATAATAGCGTAATATTAATCAATATGCATTATATTAACTCGGAAGTATTTAATAATCATAAATTTAAAGAATTCTCCAATATTATTTTTGTAAACTCTAGTATTTTAAATGACATTAATGAGCTACTTCCATACACCGACATATTAATCACTGATTATTCAAGTATCTATTTCGACTACTTATTATTAGATAAACCTATTATATTCTTTCCTTTTGACTTTAATCAGTATTTAACTAAAGACCGTGAGTTATATGAAGATTATAATGAGGTAACACCTGGGGTGAAATGTGAAAACTGGATTGACCTAATTGACCAAATTGAAAAGACATTAATTAATGATGAATTTACAATAGAAAGAAAAAAGATTAGATCCAAATATTTCGAGTATTACGATAAAAAAAATAGTAAAAGAGTATATCATAGTATCCAAAAAATACTCGAAAATTATACGAGGTAAAAAAATGGTTTTAAATCCCTTTTATGTTTATAATCTCAGTTTTAGTTTTGTAATAATAATCTATCTTCTTGGTTGGTCTGAATTATTCCCCAAATTATCAATAGGAACAATTCTGTTTTTTATTTCTACCATATTATTAAATTTATTATTAGGAAGATTATTTAATAGAAGAATTAAAATTGTAGAAAAAAATGATTTAACTAACAGTAAAATTTATACTTTAATAACATTAATGGTAATCTGTGGTTATATACTAGAGTTTGTAATTACAAAAAATATTCCATTACTATCAGTAGTATTATCTATACCGAATAATTATAAAGACTTCGGAGTGCCAGTATTTCACGTTTTATTACTGACGTTTAATTGTTTTTACGCAACTTATATTTTTCAAGTTTATCTAGCCAATAAAAGCAAAAAATATTTGATTGAATTTATTCTGCTAAGTAGTTTACCACTTTTGATTTTCAATAGGGGTGCTTTTTTATTTATTGTTGTTAGTTGTACATTTATTTTTTTAATAAAGAGAAATAAAAGAATAAGTAAAAGCTTATTAATAAAGTTATTACTTCTCATATTTACGTTTAGTATTTTGTTTGGGGTTTTAGGTAATTTAAGGCTAAATAACTCTGTAAGTCATATTGTTAAAGTAGATAAATTCAGTACTGAGTTGTTTTTGGACATAGGAGGTGCAAATGAAGAATTTAGGAACTCAATAATTCCTAAACCTTTATTCTGGGTATATATATATACCGCATCACCTCTAGCTAATTTTCAAAAAACAATAAATGAGAGTAGTACAAAAAGTTTTGAAATTAATGAAATTGATAACTTCTTCATTAGTGAAGTATTAATAGATTCAATAGGTAAACGTTTAATAGAAAGTTATAATTTGCCTGAAGAGAAAATTAGTCAAATTGCACCTTCACTTACCGTAGGTACAGTTTATGCAAAGTCTTTTATCTACCTTAATTGGTTAGGGCCAGTGCTTATTTATATACTATTTATATTATTTGTATTTTCTATGACAACTTTTCTTAAGAATAATACTTTCACTTTAACTGGTCTATCTTTATTAAATACATTAGCGATATTTAATACTTTTGATAATATGTTTTCATTTACAGGTTTTAGTTTTCAATTCTTTTATTTTGTTATGTTTTCATTATTTTTTAAGGTTAAGAGGAAGGAAGGAAGCTTTTGATACTATTTTTAATTGTTTTGTATAACGAAACTTATAATAATTCAGATACCGTTAAATCTATAAAAGAGTATCTAAATAATTCTTCAGAGACAAAGAATGAAGTTAAATTTGTAGTCTTTGATAATTCTGATAAGGAACAATATTATGAATTGAATCAGAAACAGGTATCAGATAATAATTGGGAATATATTAGTTTAAAACAAAACATAGGACTTAGTAAAGCTTATAATTATGTTATTTCTAGATATGAATTTAACTGGATTTGTTTATTAGATCAAGACTCAAGATTAAGTATTAATTTTATCCCTGAGACAATCAAATCAGTTTCTTTAAATTCTAGGGTTCTTTTGCATGTACCTAAAGTATATGCGGATAATAAAGTGATTTCACCTGCAATCTTAAAAAAATTAAAAGTTAAGAGTTCTATTGATTATGAAATTCCTATAGAAAAAATGACTGCAATAAATTCTGGCATGGTTATCAACAAAAAAGTTTTCTCAAATATAGGTTTGTATAATGAAAGAATTTTCTTAGACTTGGTTGATCATAATTTTATATTGAATTTCAGAAGTAATTTTAGTTCATATATATTAATGGAAAATAGTATAAAACAAGATTTTTCAGAAGTTACTAATTCAAAAGAATCAAGCTTTGCTCGTTTAAAAATATATAAGAAAGACTTGAAGGAATATTGTAAAAAATTTAAATTTGGTTATCTATATTATTTATCATTCTTATTATATAAAATCGTTAAACAAAATATAAAACATAAAACATTGATATTTGTGAATTTATTATTTGTTAGGTAAAGGTGACTCCAGTATGCAAAAAAAATATATCTTTCATATTCATACAGAATTTTCATGGGACTGCGATATGAGATTGGATAAATTATTCAAAAAATTGATTGATCAAAGAATAAATGGAGTAGCCATTACTGATCATAATGAAATCGAGGGTGCGTTAAAATTCAAAGAGAAATATGGAAATAAGATTGATGTTATTGTTGGAGAAGAAATAATGACTAATAAAGGTGAAATCATCGGTTTGTTTTTGAATCATCGTATAGCTCCAGGACTTTCACCAAGGGAAACAATTGAATTAATAAAAAATCAAGGAGGGATAGTATATATACCACATCCCATTGATAAAAAGAGAAATAAGAGCTGTTTAGACTTGGACGAAATTGAAAATAACTTAGACTTTATAGATATCATTGAAGACTTTAATGGGAGAATAGTAAATGATGAGGACCTTGTAAATATAACAAAATTTTGTAATGGCTTAAATAAAATTACTTCTTGCGGTAGTGATGCTCATACTTATTCAGAATTAAAATATAATCATATTCAAATTGATACCACGGAACATCTCAATTCTCACAATATAATACCAAAATTAAAGAATGCAAAATATCTAAATTTAAAAACAAATAAAGTTGTCCACATTTATACGAAGTATTCAAAACTGAAAACTCTAATAAAAAGGAAAGATTACCATGAAATATTTAGAATTATCCGTAAAAAATATAATAGATTTGTCTCATGACTTATATAAGGATGTAGAATCTACCGAATTCATTCCTGATGCTATAATATTTATTGAAACAGGTGGATATTTAATTGGTAAGGAGATTGCCAAGGGATTTAATTTACCTTTACACAGTGTGAAAATTTCTAGAAAAGGTAATAAGACTAAAAAGAGATTGACTGCATTTCTTGCACTCCTTCCGAAATCTATAAAAAATATATTGAGGAAAATTGAATTTAATTCAGGATTCCATGATAAAAATAGTATTCGAGAAATTGAAAGGTTAGATTTGCCGGATCTAAGTAAAGTTGAGAATGTATTAATTGTAGACGATTCGATTGACACCGGTCATACAATAAACTCATTAAAAGAATTTTTAATAAATAAAAATGAAAAATTGAATATTAAAGTGGCTGGGTTAAATGTTTTTACAAAAAGTAAAGAGGTAGTACAAACTGATTATTTTATATATACTGATTCAATCATTATATACCCTTGGTCAGTGGACAGTAAATTTTATAAGGAATATAAAATGAATTATCATCTAAGAGAGGAGGAAGTTAAATGAAGGGAATTATACTAGCTGGAGGTAGTGGGACAAGGTTGTATCCCATAACCAGATCAATATCTAAGCAACTAATACCAATCTATGATAAACCAATGATTTATTACCCACTTTCAGTTCTTATGCTTGCTGGGATTCGTGATATATTAATCATCTCTACTCCTAATGATACTGAGAGGTTCGAGCAGCTGCTAGGAAACGGAAAAGAGTTGGGGATTAATCTCAGTTATAAAGTTCAGCCATCTCCGGATGGACTAGCTCAAGCTTTTATTATAGGAGAAGATTTCATTGGGAATGATTCTGTAGCACTGGTTTTAGGCGATAATATCTTTTATGGACATGGGTTTACAAATACACTCGAGCGTGCTTCTGCTAGAACTAGTGGTGCAACAGTATTTGGCTACAATGTAAAGGATCCAGAACGCTTTGGGGTTGTAGAATTTAACGAAACTGGTAAGGTTATATCTATTGAAGAAAAACCAACAGACCCTAAATCAACATACGCTGTGACTGGTCTCTACTTCTATGATAATGACGTCGTTGAAATAGCAAAATCTATTCGTCCTTCCTCACGAGGTGAATTAGAGATTACTTCTGTAAATGAGGAATATTTGCGCAGAGGAAAGCTTAAAGTTGAGTTATTAGGACGTGGATTTGCATGGTTAGATACTGGAACACATGAGTCATTGTTAGAGGCTTCGACCTTCATTGAAACCGTGGAGAAACGTCAAAGCTTAAAAGTTGCTTGTTTAGAAGAAATAGCTTTCCGTAAAGGATATATTACAAAAAATCAACTAATGAATTTAGCTGAGCCTCTCAAGAAAAATGAATATGGACAATATATGTTGCGTTTAGCTGAACAACACGACTTATCATGAATTATAATTAATATTAAATATTAAAAACATACCGTTTATCAGAAAAAAATTTAGTGAACCGGAGTAAAGAATCTTGGTACAATAAATTTAAATTGAAGAATAATCATTGGTAAAAAAAGTAAATCTGTTTTTTTAGATATTATTTAATAATAGAGATAAATGATATAGAAAAGGATGAAGGAATTGAAAATAACAAAAACGTTACTCAGTGATGTTCTCGTTATCGAACCACGTGTTTTTGGTGACCACAGAGGCTGGTTTACTGAAACATATACTGAAACCAAGTTTAAAGATGCAGGTATTAATTTGAATTTTGTTCAAGATAACCATTCTTTTTCTGCAGCTAAAGGGACCTTACGAGGATTACATTATCAATTGTCTCCAAAAGCTCAAACAAAATTAGTTCGTTGTACCAAAGGGACCATCTTTGATGTTGCTGTTGACATACGAAAGGGGAGTCCAACATGGGCACAGTGGTTCGGGATTGAATTAAGTGCAGAAAACAAAAAGCAACTATTAGTTCCACAAGGTTTTGCACATGGATTTATGACTTTAACTGAAGATGTAGAAGTCCAATATAAAGTAGATGAAGTTTACTCACCAGAACATGATAGAGGTATTATCTGGAATGACTCTACTATCAATATCGATTGGCCAATTGATATTGAACCCATTCTTTCCATTAAAGACGAAGAAGCTCCTACATTAGTGGATGCAGAAAATAACTTTGTATGGAATTCGGATAAATGAAGATATTAGTTACTGGGTATAATGGACAGCTTGGGTATGATGTTGTGAAAGTGGGGCAACGTCAAGGTCTTGAAATGATTGGTAGTACAAGTAGGGAACTAGATATTACAGATAGATTAAGGGTTCAAGATTTCATGAATGAAATTAAACCAGATGCAATTATACACTGTGCTGCATATACAGCTGTTGACAATGCTGAGGATGATAAAGAAAAAAGTTGGGACGTTAATGTAAAGGGTACTAAAAACCTTGCTGAAGCTGCCAAATCAATTAAATCAAAATTCATGTATATCAGTACAGATTACGTTTATGATGGAAAAGGTACTATTCCATATAAAGAAACAGATAAACCTAACCCAAGTGGTTACTATGGATTGACTAAATACGAAGGGGAAAAAGTTGTTCAATCATTATTTGAAAACTTTTTCATTGTAAGAATTTCATGGGTGTTTGGTATTAATGGGAATAACTTTATTAAAACAATGCTACGTTTAGCTGAAACAAGGGAAGAACTAAATGTAGTTGCCGATCAATATGGTTCACCTACTTATACATTAGACTTATCGAAATTATTAATTGAGATGGTTCAAAGTGAAAAATATGGTATATATCATGCTTCGAACGAAGGTTTTTGTAGCTGGGCAGATTTTGCAACAGAGATTTTTAGACTTGCTGAAAAAAGAGTAAGTGTAAGTCCTATTACAACGGCGCAGTACCCTACTCGTGCTATTAGACCAAAAAATTCAAGAATGTCTAAACAAAAGCTTGTCGAAAACGGATTTAAGTCTTTACCTTCTTGGCAAGATGCGTTAAATAGATATTTAGAAGAATTACACAATGAGGTGAAGTAAATGAAAAGGCAAAAAGTTTTAGTGACCGGTGGAGCAGGTTTCATTGGTGGAAACTTTGTTCAACATATGGTGAAAAAGTACCCTAACTATGATGTATATAATTTAGATTTTCTTACATATGCAGGAGATCTAACTAAACACAGTGAAATTGAAAAAGAAGATAACTATTTCTTTGTTAAAGCTGATATTGCTAATCGAGAAGAGATCATGTCTTTATTTGAAAAAGAAAAGTTTGACTATGTTATCCATTTTGCGGCAGAAAGTCATGTAGACCGATCAATCACTGAGCCGGAAATATTTATCCGAACTAATGTATTAGGTACACAAGTTTTGTTAGATGCGGCAAAGGAATATGCAGTTACTAAGTTTGTTCATGTTTCCACAGATGAAGTATACGGAGAGTTAGATTTTGACCCGAATACTTTCTTCACAGAAGAGACACCATTAGAACCAAATAGTCCTTATAGTGCAAGTAAAGCCTCTTCAGATTTATTGGTTCGGGCTTATCATGAAACTTTTGGGTTGCCAGTTAATATAACAAGATGTTCTAACAACTATGGACCCTATCACTTCCCGGAGAAGTTGATTCCGCTAACAATTTCTCGTGTATTAAATGAGCAAACCGTCCCAGTTTATGGTGATGGTAAAAACATCCGTGATTGGTTGCATGTATTAGATCACTGTAAAGCAATAGATTTAGTTATGCATGATGGTGTGAATGGTGAAGTATATAATGTTGGTGGACATAATGAGCGTACAAACTTAGAGGTTGTCAAAACAATCATAAGTACGTTAGAAAAATCGGAAGATCTAATAGAATTTGTGACAGATAGATTAGGACATGATAAGAGATATGCTATAGATCCTACTAAGTTAGAAAAATTAGGTTGGAAACCTGAATTTAATTTTGAGACTGGAATTGCTCAGACCATTCAATGGTATTTAGACAACAAGGAATGGTGGGAGCAGATTATTAGTGGAGAATACCAAAACTATTTCGATAAACAATACACTTTAAAATAATCCTTATAAAGGCCCTCTAATATCTTAAATGGATATTAGAGGGCCTTTATTGAATATGGGATTGGGGGATTATATATGTTGAATTGGAAGAATAATCTTAAAAACTGGAAACGCTTTTCAAAGTTAGAGGGCTCATTAAAAAAAGAATTAATTTCATCCGAAATTAGTTTAGAAGATGCATTTTACAAAAACCTCGAATTCGGCACAGGTGGAATGCGTGGAGAACTTGGGCCTGGTACAAACCGTATGAACATCTATACGGTCCGCAAAGCAACTGTAGGCTTAGCAAGATACATTGAAGAACATGGTGAAGAGGCAAAAATCCGCGGAGTAGTCATTGCATACGATTCAAGACACAAATCACCTGAGTTCGCAATGGAAGCGGCAAGAACACTAGCTACTCATGGTATTCAAACTTATGTATTTGAAGAATTAACACCTACTCCCGAACTATCATTTGCTGTACGACATCTACATGCTTTCTCAGGAATTGTTATTACAGCAAGTCATAACCCACCAGAATACAACGGATATAAAGTTTATGGGGAGGACGGAGCCCAATTAACTCCTGAAGAGGCAGATAAAGTGATCCAAAAAGTAAACGAAGTTGAAAATGAATTAGAAATCTTTGTCCAAGCTGGAGAGGAGTTAATAGAAAAAGGACTCATCCAAATGATTGGTGAAAAGGTTGACCATTTCTATTTGGAGCAACTTTTAACTATTTCAGAATCACCTGTGATATCAAGAGATGTAAATCTAAGCATTGTATTCTCTCCGTTACATGGAACCGGACTGAAAATGGTAGAGCAAGGTCTATCAGCTCTTGGCTATCAAAATGTACATTTAGTAAAAGAGCAATCTGTTCCAGATCCTGAGTTTTCTACTGTTATATCACCAAATCCAGAAGAGAAGGAAGCTTTTGCACTGGCCATTCGTGATGGCAAAGAAAAGAACGCTGACATATTAATTGCAACCGATCCTGATGCCGACCGGCTAGGAATAGCCGTGAAAGATCGTAACGGAGAGTACTTATTACTTACAGGAAACCAAACCGGTGCGATTCTAATGGATTATATACTGAGCCGAAAACAAGCAAAGGGTACAATGCCTACTAATGGCCGTGTGTTCAAAACGATTGTTACTTCTGAGTTGGGAAGAAAAGTGGCAGAAGCATATGGAGCTACTGTAGAAGATGTTCTTACAGGGTTCAAGTTTATTGGTGAAAAAATAAAGACCTACGAAAAAACAGGTGAATATGAATTCTTATTTGGTTATGAAGAAAGCTACGGCTATCTTATAGGAGACTTTGCAAGAGACAAGGATGCAATCCAGGCTGTGTTGATGGCAGTCGAAGCGGCTGCTTATTATAAGAAACAAGGCAAAACACTCTATGATGTTTTATTAGTTTTATATGAACGCTTTGGATTTTACCAAGAAGGATTAGAATCATTGACCCTCAAGGGTAAAGAAGGGTCTGAGCAGATACAATCCATCTTAAAAAGTTTTAGAGAAAATTCTTTGACAGAGTTGTGTGGAATATCTGTGGAAACAAGTGAAGATTATAAATCTAGTATTCGTAAAAGTGCAGGCAAAGAAGAAATAATTTCTTTACCAAAATCAAATGTTATCAAATACTTCCTCCAAGATGGTTCGTGGATTTGCTTACGACCTTCAGGGACGGAACCTAAGATTAAGTTTTACTTTAGTGTGGTTGGGAACTCTTTAGAAGATAGTCAATCGAAGTTAAATCAACTAAAGGATGGGCTAATGTTAAGAATTGATAATATGTTGAATGCTCCAGTAAAAGCGTAGGGTTCAACGCTAAGTTAAAAAGGTTCTGGGAATTTATTTGTTTTCCCAAACCTTTTGAACAAAATCAGTGAAACCGACTGATGTCATATGTTGTCCGTAATGAATGGAGCGACTTATTTATGTAATCTCCTATTATACCACATTATAATCCAGGTCCTTTGCTCCCAATATCAGTATAGACTACTCCACCTCAAAAATTTCCGGAATGCTAAATCATACAAAACCGACTTAATGTAAAAGACAAAATATTTAATGGGAAAAGTATACATCCTTGGAAATAAAACCACCCTTCACTCATCTCTATTCTCCATGAGAAAATAAATCCAGTAATCATATAGACCGTATAGTTAATAAGAGAATTAGTTTAAATCGTTGACGAAAAGGGAATTTACTATCAACTGGAGTATTATTTTCGATTAATTCTGATAAAAGATCTTATTAAAGTTATGTCTATTCCGACAATCTTTTTATCTACCATTACTTATAATGAGTTTACACAGTTCAGTTCAATAGCTCCAATTGATTAAAAACTGTTAGGGGTGCTTGAATGATGAAGAGGGAAGGCAACTTTATAGTAGGTATGTATTGGGGAACGCTGTTAAGTATTCCACTCTGGGTTTCATTTTTGGGATGGGTGAAGTTAGTAAAAGGTTTTTTCTATTAAATTTTTTTTAAATAAATTCGTTATAGCATGTTAATTTAAAAGAAGACCTGCATCGTACACAACATTGTGTGTGATACAGGTCTTTTTTTGTGGTTATTTATTCTTTATCTTGACTCTCCGCTGAAGTAGCACATATTCAGGTGGTAAAGATGAATATTTCAATAAAAGCAAAGAGGCTTTAGTGCTCTTGTCCATCCCCTCGATCACTTGCACCTCAACCTGAACACGGTAGCCTTCCAAACAGGAAATGTCTTGGGACTTTGGAGATACCTCATGTGAAGATACTGCCCAGGGATCCAAGGATGAAAGTGTTGAGAAGAGTGAAAGGAATTAGTGGTTTGGCACAGAGGAAGTCTATGAGGATTTTGGGGATATTTACGAATCTGGTGTTTAAAGCTTCAGGTGGGAGGAATCGTAAGAACCGTCACTGCGCTTGTGTTTTACTGAATATTAAGATAAATAATTATATAGAAGTAATTCTCCTTTTTATTCTTATTTTTTTACAATGTTAGAACTGACGTCAGTGAAAATATGCCTAAAAGAATATTTCGGTTTGGTTAATTTAGTTCTTTTTAACCATGTAATTAGTCTCTATTTGAAATACCATTATTATGGTAAATGAAGAAATAAATACCATAATACATTGGAGGTAATGGAGTGAATATGAGGAGAAATTTATGGTTTACCTTAAAGTTTTTGTTGGTAGTAAATCTTATAGCCATGGTGATTCTTCCTAATTTAGCTATTGCTAACGGGAACCAGGAAAAAATCACCAGTATCAACCCTGCAGAATTACAAGTGCAAGATCAGACAGCAAAAAATTTGTTGGAAGAAGCTATATCAGACTTGAAGGAGCTGCCTTATCCTGAAGGTGATGAAACACCTTTTACTGATGATCGAGTGAAGCTGTCGATCCTTTCTCTGGAGAAAGCGGTAGACGGAACATTTGAAATTGGCAATATGGTAAGCTCCGAAACTGTTTTTGAAGAGTCCGCCAAAGCAATCGAAGGATTAAATTTCTACTATAACAATCCGAATATATCAAACGAGTACAAGGATAAAATTGAAATCATCCTGGATAAAATTGTAGAGGCCAATCGAATTATTGCAAACGATTTATTAACTAAAGTGGATGAAGGTATAGAAGATTACCCTCAAAAGTATAAATCTCAATTGAAGAATGCCTTTCACTTCTATGAAAAGGGAATAAATTTCTCAAACGATCATAATCAGAAGCAAAAGCTCCACTTCTTTCAGAAAGCATGGTCAGCTGCGGATTCCATACTGAAAGAGAGAGAGAAGTCAACTGATCGGGATGCAGACGGTATCGATGATGCGATCGAAAAGAAATTAGGTCTAAAAACAAATAAAGAAGACAGTGATCATGACGGTTTAGCAGACGGATATGAGCTGTACGTAACTTTTACTGACCCGTTAAAAAAGGATTCGGATTCAAATGGAATAGATGATGGGGATGAAGATATCGACAAGGATGGTTTGTCCAACATCGAAGAACAGTCTCATAAGACAAACCCCTGGGCAGAAGACTCTGATTTCGACGGATTGGATGATTCCTTTGAATTGAAGGAATTTAATAGCAATCCTTTATTACAAGACAGTGATCACGATGGTTTAGATGATGAAAGTGAATATCGTCTTGGCATGAATCCAACCAAACCAGATACAGATGGAGATGGAATCTTAGACGGCTTGGAAGAATATACTCATGAGATTAGTGACCCTGAAACCAATGTGGAGTTGGATATTACCGGTGAAGGTGATTTGGCCAAGTCCATTCAGATTGATGATGTTTCAGGAGAGTCCATTTTTGAAGAGATGGACGCACTGGTCTCGAAACCGGTGAATATCGAAGTGAGGGAAGACTTCTCTACAGCGACATTGAAGATCCCTTTTGATGAATCTAAGATTCCAAATGGCGACCTAGATAACGTCAAAATGTTCTATTTCAATGAAGAGTCCATGACGTTTGTCCCCCTCAATGATCAGGGAGTGGATGTGGAAAATGGATATGTGTGGGGAGAAACCGATCACTTTTCTACTTATGTCCTTTTCTATGTTCCGACATGGCAATCAAAGTGGGAGGCTCCATTAGAAACAGGAGATAATCGTGGGGGAGATGGTGAAGAATTAAAAAATATCGACCTCATGTTTGTTTTGGATTCATCGGGAAGTATGTATGACAATGACCCTTCGGGTTATAGAAAGATTGCTTCTAAATCTTTCGTCGATGCCCTGATCGAAGGGGATAGAGCAGGTGTTGTCGATTTTGATTACACTGCAAAGATCCTTCAGTCCCTTACCTCTGATCTTAATGCAGTCAAATCTTCAATTGACCGGATAGACTCTTCGGGTGGCACTGATATAGGGGCTGGGGTAAGGGCGGCCAATAATCATTTAATTCAGAACAGTTCAGATGACAATATTAAAATGGAAATCTTGTTAACCGATGGAGAAGGTTCATACAACTCAAGTCTTACGACACAGGCGAAAGAAAATAATATCATCATCTACACAGTCGGCCTCGGTTCCGGAGTAGATGCCAACCTGCTCAGTAGTATAGCGCAAGGTACAGGAGGACAATATTTCCCTGTATCCAGTGCAGAAGATCTTCCGTCTGTTTTCAGCAGGATCAGCGGTGAAGTAGGAGATGCAGTTGATTCGGACGGAGACAGAATTCCTGATAATGTTGAATTGAATGGCTGGAGAGATGGATCAGGAAAGCTTCATTACACATTGCCTGATAATCCGGATACCGATGGAGACGGGTTGCTGGATGGTGAGGAAGGCGGAACCATCAAATTAACAGGAGTATATGGAGAATATTACTTAACAACCTCTGATCCCAACAAATGGGACACAGATGGCGACGGTTTATCTGACTATGAAGAAAAAAATGGCGGATCATCAGAGTATTATACGGACACCGATTTTGATGGGATAAATGACAATGACGATGATAACCCTTTAACATATGATTTTGTAGACAGTGCAACTGAAATTGCAAAATTGACTGGATATTTTGCTAAGGGACTTGGTCTTGGGATCAAGGATGCAGGGCTGGACGCTTGGGAAGCCATTACCCATCCCGTTCAAACAGGGGAAGCCATTTACCAGGTTGCCAAATTGTTGGCATTGTATCAGATTACAAAGGATCCTTCTTACCTGCAGCCGTTGATTGATGCATTTGGACAAGCGCTCCAAGAAGAAATTGATAAATGGAACGATGGAGACCGATATGAACGGGCAGAGCAGATAGGATATAATATTAGCGGCCTTTTACTATCCGCTATTGGAACGAAAGGAATTGATAAAGTCCTCAAGCTCCTTAAGGCGGCTCCAGACCTTCCTAACCTCCCGGATCTGCCAAGTTATGCAGATGAATTAGTGGATTGGACGAGGGATTACGATGTCTGGTCACTGGCACCTTTAACAAGAGGCAAAGAAATAGATGAGTTCTTAGGAAACAACTTGGGAATCACGTTCCCGGTAGTGGATAAGCTGGACAATCGAATCCTGACAAGCATTAAGAGTCTTGATCCGAGGTCTGCCATCTATACAGACAGTCCAAAGAGAATGTATGATAGAATTGTAGAGGATTTAAAGAAACTCGACCAATTTACCGAGGCTTCAAAAAATGTGACTTTATATGATGGAACCAAGACATTTACAAGTGTCACGACCAGATCATACGATAAAAAGGTCCTTCAGGTAGTACTTCCTGACCATGGATTGACAGATGCTCAAGCAGATTATGTAAATGCAGCAAAAAAATATGCTGAAACCCTGAATAATTATAAGGATGTAGAGCTTCAAGTGACCATCCTAAAATAGTATTTGAGGACGTGGGAAAATGGATAATAGCGTGGGAATATTTAAAAATATTGAAAACAGCGATATCATCTTGGTTCCGTTTGGAATCGATGAAAGAGGAGTATCACGCGGATTAAAACAGCATGAACTTGTATCTTCAGATCCCGCTGATATTGGATCCAGGCTGCGTAAATGCTTTGGCATGATTGAAAATAAGGAATACACCCCGGATGATATGAAAGATGTAGACATCAAGCGTATCACGGGAGATAAGAGCGAAAAGACATTCACAAAGAGACATCTTTTCCAAACGGTTTTCCTGGTGAAACAAAAAGGATTTGAGTTTGAACCAAAGACAAGGAACACACAAAACAATGGGTATACCGGCAAGGGAGAAGTATCAGAAGAGCTTCAGCTAAACGTCTCTGATGATGAGCTCGGCAAAGCGGTGTTACGAACTTTTGAAAAGTGTAGGTAGGTAAGTACAATAGAGACAGTCCTTCCAAGGGGTGAATTGGAAGGACTGTCTTATTTGGTAGGGGTACCTGTCCTTCTGAACCCTGGTTGGAAATAAATAAATTATATGCTAAATTTCGACAAGTACTGACAAAGACATATAGTATAATAGTCCTGTTAAGATATCCTGAGGGGGCTGATGTTAATGGGGAAACTGAAAGATAAGAAAGATGGTGCACTTGCCCATTTGCTGTTATTAAGGGATGAGCTTAAGCAGATTGTTGAATATACAAAGGAAGAGGATGAAATCGATCTTCGTTTTGTCAACTTGTCTAAACAGGAAATGAAAAAGATGTACAAGAAAAGATTATAAGTTAGCATCTTTAACATTGGAGGTTTATGCTGTTGTAGAACAGCTATTGAAAGGAATTTATAAAGATCGTACAGGGGAAGAGTATAGAACTCCAGAAATCAAAAAAAACGAAAGAAAAAAGAATGTCGTCCACGATATTCAAACGAGACTTACGGAACAAAAAATATTAACGTTCCATCCTACATTGACTAAGCGTTTGACTGTATTTAGAGATAAGATTGCACATGAAGATTTTTCCTTTATCCGAACCAAAACAGATTTCGATTCTCGAGCCATTTCTCCGGAAGAGTTCTTAGAGGAGTTTCTAGATGAAACGACGCAATATATATAAAGAGCATAAAGAAAATAAAGTGAGCCAAGGGGACAGGGGACCTATCCCCCAGGTTCCTTGAGTTCGATCTACACCCAGCTCATTTTAATAAGGTCTTATCCTCTCGATCTCATCCTTCAACCCACTATTTTCCTTCCTGAGTTTCTTATTCTGCGCAGTAAGATTCGTTTCCACATCAATTATTTGCTGTTGCAGTTTTTTATTTTCATTGAGCAGTCGATCCTGAGCCTCCATTTGTGTCCGGTGATACCGATCCTGCCGGTCAATTTCTAATGCCTCTTTCAACGTATCCGCTTCACCATTTCTCATGGCTTTTATCACCCTGTTCATTGTATCAAGGCTGTATTGGTGGATAGGGAATCCACACACAAATTTGAAGTTGTTTTCTAACGTCTTTATTTCCTTTTCGAGGACCTCGATTCGTGGCCCCGTATCTTTGATGATAAAGGTAAATAATCCGATGAATGATACAAACGCAATAATGCCTGAAAGAATCAAACTCGAGAAAATAAAGTAAAGGATGCCACCTAAAATCCCTGCAAGAATTAAAGGGGCCGAAAACGAATACTTAGCATCCTTGAAATTATCCAAGCTCTCTTTGCTTTGTTTCCATTTTAATTTCATTTCTTTTCCCTTAATAAGTTGTTTTAACAATTTCTCCTTTGTCATACCTATTCCCTCCATTGAGCAGAAGTGGTTGTATAAGAGAGTCCTGGTGAAACATTTATGAAGTAGTGATCAACAACGCGGAATTTAAAAGGGACCAGGGGACCTGACCCCTTATCCCCTATCTCCCTACTCTGGCACCACAAACTCCCCATTATGATCATATACAATTGTGCTCGTAGTCAATTCTCCGATCGGCGTAGGTAATGCCGTATCTATTCCGTAAACCAGTTGATCTTCTTCGCCAACCCAATAAATCATCGTCATATTCTTGACCATCGTCCCTGTCAGGGAAGAAGCAAGGGAGCCGCTAGAACCCGCAAACGTTTTGAGAATCGGTGATACTTCTTTCATCATCTCATCCGCATTCATCTCTACTGACAGTCCAATACAGCTCACCCCGTTTCTTTCTTCCCTTCCTATAATGTCTACTTTCTTCTCTATTTTTGAATCGTAGTATTGGTTCACTGAATTGGTAGGGTCAAAGGAAGAGAGGAACAGGTTGACGAGCAGCTGGTCCTCAGGGTGAAAGTCTGTTATCTCCCATTGCTGCGATGTTTGATCGTAGATTCCATATTGTGTCTGGTTAAAGTAGAAACGGTCTGTGGAGTCAGGGATCCCGCTTCCCTTCATGCTTGTGGTCATATATGCCTCAACGGTTTGATGATCTTCAATTCTCGTTTGCCCTTCACTGGTAACCGTGTATTCATAAGACGTGCCAAGGAGTTTCCCCTGAAAGGTGGTCTCTCCCAGTGTGCGGATCGATTCTAACGTACTCATATTGTCAATGGCATCGTCCAGTATTTCTTCAGGGTTGATCATTTGATTCTTGATGAAAGTTGGCATGGAACAATCAGAGAGTAACAGAATGAGAGTTGGAAAGAGTAAGAGCCTTTTCGTCATTGTTTCCACCTCTTGATTCTTTGCCCGGTTGGATGCGAAGGGGGAACGGTGTGTGTCCCATTTTCTCTATATGGAAAGGATGGATAAAATCGTTTTTCCTTCATCTGATTTTCCTCCTTCATAATGGATCTGCAATCGTCAATCCTTTATGCTCTTTAGAATCTACCACAACCCACTCATTCGTGTCTGAATCGAATTCACATTCATAGGTGAAATAATAGGTTTTCGGTTTGAAGGTAGCGGCTTCAGCGTCAGAGGGGTCATTCCAGCTGCTCTCATAATGCTCTGCCACACTGATCCTCGCTTTGGTTCCTTCTTCTTCAAGGGTAAAAGACTGACCGTCGAAGATTAACTCCTTGATGTACCCACCATACGTGATTCTCCTTTGCTTCAAATCGTTGATGATTCCGATGGTTTCTTCAAGTTTGGGACCTTTTACACTCCTTAATACCGAGCTGTCCAGGATGGTAATCGCCTCTATATAGGACTGATTGTAGTCAGTGACGGCATCGACCACTTGATCGCGAATCGTTTCAGAAGGAATCGGAAAGAGGAGTTCGACCTCTTCGGTGGCGCCAACTCTATATTCCTCACTCGTCACATCTCCCCAGGGGTAATGGTACACGCCACTGATCGTGACGGAGTCTCCAGCCGTGATAGGGCCAATCTTCATATCTGTTCCATCAAGCGTTCCGTATAACTCTCCATTCAAGTAAACATCCACGCCGCTTTTCTCGGAGCTTACGGTCACATATTGATCTTGGAACGAAAGCAGCATGGGGGTGGTGTTCGTTTCCCACAACGGGAAGGATTCGTTCGTTTCAAATTCACCATATTCCCCTGTTTTAACAGCCTTGACCGAGATTTCTCCTGGTAATAGATTCTCTACCTGGCGAAGGTCCGTCCCTGATGGTGGGACTTCGACATTGTTTACGAATAGCTTGGCGTCAGGGTCCGTTTGAATGGTCAAGGTAATGGGAGTGAGGTGGAGGGAATATTGGTCGATGAGTCCCCATTTCTTTTCTGGGGATTTTTTAAGTTGAAATACGATGGGCGTTACGGGATCGGTTTGCTCTTTAGAGGTGAGTACTTTCTCTTGGTCGGATAGATTCTTATAAAGTTTTGCCAATAGAGCAGGGTCACTGTGTAAATCCGTTAAAAGACGGCTGATCTTTTCTTCTGGATGTGTACCTTCTAGTAAGGACCGTACGGCTGACAAATCTTTACTTTTGATGGCCGACGTTAATGATTTCGTCGTATGGACCGGCAAAGAGGCATCTTTCACATACCAAAATCCGTACGTGCCCGCGCCAAGAAGAATCACAAGGAGTATAAGCGAAAAAACAGTGGACTTTCGCTTTATCCAGGTGGATTTGGAGTGAACGCGTCTCCTGGTCGGCTCCGTACATTGATCACATGGCAGATCAGCTGAAGGGAGGGGAGAGCCGCACTTTTTACAGGGGAATGGGCTGACACTCTTACACCTTTGGCATTCTCCATCTGTCTGTTCACTTCCACATTCCTTACAAAAAGAGAGCTGCTTTTTTTCGTTGGGATCCTTACAGTTCAAACATTCCTCATTATCGGCTATGAATAGTGTTCCACACAGCTTACAAAACAGTGCAGATTTCTCAGAGATGACAGGATTGCCACAGTTCCGGCAGAATCCACTGTCTTTTGAAAGGGGGTGACCGCAATGATTACATGGTTTCATCCGTTTCCTCCTCCATTAGGCATTTTCTTAGAAAAATCCCCCAGGATACATCAAGGGGGATGTCAAACACATTGCTTAAAATAGAAAGAAAGAGGTCAACTTGGACTCAATGAGATCAAGGAGCGTGGAAAGGAGAAAGGCAGCCATTGCCCCCATCGTGATGAATATGGCCAGATAGGTCAATAGAGTTCCATACAGAGTATCCAACCCTGAAGGATAATCCCTTTTAAAGCTTGAAATCACTAAAGGAGGGACGATAAAAGTAGAACCCATAAAACCGATCCCAAGAAAGACAGGATATAGACCCATACCCAATAAAGACATCAAAAAGGCTAGCAGGAATAGGGCCAAAAAAGGAATAAGCATAGAACCAAATCGCGCGATGATATCTGTATACCCCACCGGAACCTTCCCGAGCTTAACCGCAACAAACGAGTAAGAAGCAATTAACAGAATGAAAATAGCATAAGAAAAAGCGGGCTTGATGACCATGGACATAAACTCGCCATTCATCCCGGCTTCCTTGAGACCTAAATAAATGATTAAAGGAATGATAAGAGCAAATATCCCAATCGATATCAATCCGTTGACAAGCTGTTCGCGATTCGCGTTTTGCGTGGCGGCAACGGGTTTCTTTAGTACTTCCAGAAAATATGAGAAATACATTTTCGAGACATTCTTCACATTTTCAACATGGGCATTTGGTTGGGGGGCGGCAGGGATCGGTGCATGAGCAGCTGCTGGCCTTGAATGAGAATAACCGGATTCGGCCACCCCTTGTACTAATCGTGTACCACAATTTTCACAAAAGTTCCCTCCATCATTCATATGTTCACAACCAGGACACTTCATCAGCAAAACTCCTTTCTGGGCATATAACTAATAAATACCAATTAGATGTGAAAATATGACTACTTTTTGTTTTGGGGATAGGGACTTTGGGGCGGGTTCCTTGTCCCCAAGAACAGGACAAGATGAAAACCGACATCTTTATTTTTTGGAGTGTAATGATAAACGCAGTGAGGGATCTTTTTGTTTTTTAGTAAGCCGAGTGGTTAGGGAACAGGGGTTGATAATCGATTTAAAGCGTCAGGGGGCGGGTGGAATCCTCTCCCGCTCTAGCATTCCTCTTCAAATCTCCGTTTATTACCCAAACACATTTAGTAGACTTGCATAGCTTGTAGTATATGAAAAAAAAGGAGGTTTTTTAAAATGGGTGGAAGAAAAGATCCATGTTTTGTAAGAAAGACTAGTTCCACTATTCTTTTTGTTCAAGCGTGTAATCAAGAAGAATCAATTGTTTATGAAGATTTCACAACCAACCATAATAAATCATTGATCGGTATTGAACCAGGTAATAATCCTGACGCCTGTATACTTCGCTTGATTATCGTCACAGATCAAGAAGAGCTTGTCCGTATGTTCCCGCCGAGTAATAGAGGTACCTTTATTGAAGTTGAAAATGTAAGGGAGATAAGAGCCAATTGCATCGGGGAAGGTAGCTTAAATCTATGCTCGGCAAACATTTCAATTGAACGCGATTTCTGTATATGCTGCAATGAGTTTTCCTGCAAGAAATAGATGACTATTAATCATAAGAAAGGAGTGAGAATGTTGATTTCTGCTTGTTTTTTACAAAAGAGAGAACTTAACATCTTTGTATCACAAGACTGCAATGAGGGAACACAGCTTTATTACGAAGACTTCTCTTCCAACCATAATAAAATGTATATCGTTATAGAGAGATTTAATATTCAAGAAGACTGCGATCTGATCCTTACATTTAAGACAGATGAAGGAGAGTTTCAACGGATAGTGACAACAGAACAGAAGTCGCGGATCCTTATTGAAAACGTAAGAGAGATCACAGCTTTATGCCGTTGTACAAACCTCGAACAAGCTTGTACATGTCAAGCACGTCTGGAAATTACAAAGTATTTCTGTATATGTTGCAAATCCGATAATAACTAAAGATTGGAGGTATCATCATGCATAAAAAAAAGATTAAACAATCTTCTTGTTTTGTTGAGAGAATACAAATAGAAGAGGATTCTTTCACATTGCCTTGTAACGGAGAAGCACTCGTTCTATTTGAAGATGTCACTCCCAACCATAATAAAGGGATGTTAACGATCAGTAATTTTTCTTTTCCGAACGAATGTACCATTTCAGTTGAAATAGAAACAGACAATCAAGCCCCAATCATAAGAAACATTCCCATAACGAACGGTAGAAGGTATGATCTAGAGAATGTAAGAAAGATTACCATTAACTGCTTAGGCATTGACCCTCAAGATACGTGCAGAGGTCAAATCAAGTATATTCACGACTTTTGCATCTGTTGCGGGGCGAGGGGACAGGAACCGTGTCCGAGAAAGTGAGGAAGACGAGGGAGCGAATTCCTCGCCTTTATTAGGGTCTCGGAACAGTAGATCTCCCATCGTATCCACCTACTCCTTATTATCTAATATATTTTCCTTCAATTTTTCTATCTCTTCATTGTATCCCAACATTTCTTTGTCAAAATCAGAATCCTTTTTCTTTATTTCGTCTGATAGACTTTCCTGTTCTTTTCCCATGAGATTTCCTCCCTTTTTACTGAATAACTTTAGATTATACGTATATGGAGTCTGGATTTATAAGCAGAGAATGATTAGGGAAACCCCCCTACACAAATAAGAGGCCGGTTGTCCCGGCCTCTATACTCACTTCAATTTAATTTGCACGGAATTCCTCTCCTGCGCATGAATGGTTTTTGGATTCCTCTTTTGCAAAGCGGTTCTTTTCACCGAGCTGGTCACATTTTGTAACATGTCACCCACATCATGTACTGACTCAAGCAAAGGGTCGACGGCTTTCATTTTTCCTTTTACATCATCCGAAATCTGATTGGCCGTGTGAATCAGTTCTTCTGCCTCCTCTGTCACTCCGTTCACAGCTTTCCTGGCGTCAGACAGTGTCTTTTCCGTTTCTGTTAGTGTTGCCATTACTTTTCTTAATGTCATAATTAAATAGATGACGAGAATGGTGAACGCAACGGCTGCAATGACAGCACTCCATTCAAGCATGAGACCAGCTCCCTTCGTTTACTCTATAATTATGAAAATGGGGGGACGGTTATTCTCATCCCTGGACATGTTGGGCAGAATGGTTGAGGAGCAGTTTACACCTCCCATTAATAGTGAAAAGAACGTTGGGGTGCTCTCTGGTTCTCAACTGTCATCGGACAAGGAAACCGCCTTTTTGTCTCTTCTCATCAAATAGTGAATAGGAGTGAATCCAAATTGAAAGCATATATTGTCAGAATAGAATTAGAAGATACCAAGCCGCCAATATGGAGACGGGTCATCATGCCGGCAGGAGCAACTTATAAAAGGCTACATGATATCATCCAGAACGTAACCAATTTTAGGAGTGGTTATCCACATGAAGGGTATCACCTCTTTGAATTCGACTTGAGGCAGGACCATAAGATTGTCACGAATCATGAGGAAGCTTATCTTGAGCATCAGCATTATAAGAAAAACAAGGCCATGTATGAAGAACAGCTGAAGTCGACCCCACATGAAATGCTGGAATTTGAAAAAAAATATCAGGAAAGATTAAAGCTAGAAGTCCGAAAACCCACTGGTTTAAAGATCGATGAGTATCTGGAGAAGCATAAGGAAATCAGGTATTCCTATGATTTTGGTGATGGTTGGCAGTTCACTATAAAGCTAGAGCAAATTGTAGACGATTACTACTTTGGCTATCCAACCCTTCTTGATGGAGCGGAAACAGCGCCACCTGAAGATGTTGGCGGTATACATGGATTCTATGAATTCCTTGAAGCTTATCGTAATGAGAAACATCCTGAGCATAAGGACATGAAGGCATGGGCTAAATCAGTTTTTTTCAGGGAGTTTGATCTTGAATGGAACAACCAGATTCTCAAAGGGCTTAATTATAAGAAGACCGAGTGGGCTAAGATTAACCATGAAAACTACAAAATCATCGAGGATAAATATCGGAAGAGCTAGTTTTTTGGGATGGGGCGTGGGGACAGGCACCTCGTCCCAAACATTGAGAAAAACGAGGGGGCAAATCCTCTTGTCTCTATTTAGATTCTGGGACAAGGGACCTGTTCCTTCGTCCCACCATCAGTAATACTTTTGTGAAATTATGGAATAAACCTCCTCACATCACCATATTTTGAAATGAGGTGATGAGATGGAGATGCAAAAAGAATTGAATGAAGTGCATACAACTGGAAATGGAATGGCGGTGTCAGCCCTTGTCCTGGGAATTGTAGGGTTAGTACTTGGTCTAGTGCCGTTTCTCGGATGGTTCATGCTTCCTGCCTGGATCCTTGCGATTGTCTTTGGTGCAGTAGGCTTGAAACGTGGGCAGTCGAAGGGCATGAGTTATACCGGTCTTATTCTTGGAATCGTAACGTTTATTTATAAATTTGGGTTTTGGATCCTTGTGGCCGCAGGATCTTCAGCAGGAATGTAGGGTGTAGGCGAGGTTGAATTTTATCTCTTTTTTCAAAAGGATTCATTCTCATAGGAGTATGAATCCTTTTTTTATGATGGGACGTGGGAACAGGCACCACGTTCCATTTTTTATTTTCAGCAGAAAATGCATCGACTGGTTTTTGTGATTGAGCAGATGCTCATATGTTTCTACTCTCTCTTTTTTGTCGGAAATCTGCAGGTAAGTTGCAGAATATTGAATTGAGATGGGATATTGAGAGTTCCATGGGTACATATTGTGGCCGGAAATGATGGTGAGGGTCTCTCTGTTGAAGAATTAATCCTGATCGGACTATTTTCAATCCTGAATGGGGATTATTAGTCCTGCATTCGGATTATTGATCCTGTATTCAATTCATTAATCCTCATTTGAAATAATTGATCCTACTTGTCGAATTTTCTTCAGGTGGTCAGTTAAACCTGGTTACTCTGAAACTTTTTACTGCCTCAAGTAATGGAAGAGTATAAAAGAAGCCCATGCTCTAAAACTACTATCGTAAATAAATAGATTTCTATTAATAGGAAAGAATCTAAAAAAAACGAGGGAAAACCCCTCGTTTCGATGGCTCCTGGGACAAGGAACTGTCCCCCCGTCCCGGCACCAGACCCATTATGTCCCACTATTATTCAGCTGGAACACCTACAGCATCGTAAGCATCGATGACTGCTTTTGTTTGTACTGATGGTTGACCATTCTTATCTGGATATTTGTCTCGAGCGGCCTGGATGGCAGCTTCGCGCATTTCTTTGAATCCAGAGGAAGGTGTCAGGTACTTTGTTAATGCATCGTAGTAGATGGTGCCTGTTATGCCGGCACCAACTCCAGTCACCGTTACGCCATTGTGTGTGCCGCCCTCTGAAATCAGGTAGGCTGCTTTATTGTTGATACTGCTGTTAATATGCACGCCGCCTTTATCTAGTTCCCCGACATAGCGGTCTTCATAGTGATCCGGGTAACGGTTATCCCTCAGGCCGTATGCTGCAGGGACGGTTTTGGAACGAGGATCTTTCATTGACCGAAGCCCGCCGTCTCCCGCTTTATTCGGAGTATAGATATCCTCACCCATTTCCCACTCTGAAGGATTTGTATAAGAACCGGATGAGTACATTTCAGATATTTCCCCGAAGATATCCGCTAATGATTCATTAATGGCCCCTGATTCATCTTGATACGTCAGGTTTGCCGTGTGTTCAATGACACCGTGCGTAATTTCATGACCAGCCACGTCCAAGCCGCCGGCTAATGAACCAAGAAGGTTCCCGTCGCCATCTCCGTACAGCATTTGCTTACCGTTCCAGGCAGCATTATTCCACTTAGAACCTATGTGGACCGTACTGATGAATGGTGTACCTTTGCCGTCGATTCCGTTGCGTTTGTGGGCAAGTTGATAGTACTTGTTTATTTTATCAGCGTTTGTATGTGCTGAAACGGCTGCAGGGTCGTAGAAGAAATTCGTGGAACTATTGGTCTTGATTTCAAATCCAGTGAATCCAAATAGTGCCGAAAGCAGGATAAATGGAGTTTCCCCCATACGGCGGGCATCAAATGTCGCTATAGGTACAATATTAGGTTTGCTAAATGATCCCCCCGCAATAGAACCGCCATATAAATAACTGGTTGCGGTTGCCGTATCCTTTCCTACAGGGAATGACTGCATTTTCCCAAATACGTTCAATCCTCTGCCTACCGCTACTGAAAGACTTGTCGGATCCACTTCATGTATGGCGTTAAAGCTGTTGACCACTTCCCCGTTTGTCGCATCCACGAAGTAATGGAAATAGCCTGGAGTCGGAGTGGAAGTAGATACTTTCACCAAGTAGGTTAAGTAGTATTTCCCTTCATGGGGATAAATCGTCAACTCTGTATCGAGGCCATCGTACGTTTCCAGCTCATCTACCCCAATGTCGGATGACACACCAGCTTTGGCGATGTTCTCTGCTGCTTCCTTTTCAATGGCTGCTTCTGTCGGGATGATGGTACGGGCAAGCTTTTGGGTCACGTTACCAAATGATGCATATACGTTATTATTTGCATCTAACGCAACGGTTTGACCTGAACCATAGATCGGTATGCCTTGATACTGCTCGACAGTGCGTACATGGTATGTACCGGTTTCGCTATCCGTTTCCTCACTGATGATTTTGAACTGATCTCCTGCCGTCAGGGATTTTGTTTTCTCCATTACTTTTGATTGAAGGAACGCCTTTACAACCTCTTGCTTGCTCAATCCCTCAGCTTGTACAGAAACGACGCTTGATGATCCTGCAAATCCAGGCACGGATGGCACTAATCCTCCCAATGTGACCGATAGAGCCAGTACAGCTGGAATGGCCGCTTTTTTACTCATTTTCTTCTGCTTTTTCTTTTTCAAACACTTTCACCCTCTCGTCGAGATAAGATATCTAACAATTTAAATTATTGAGAAAGTTGAAGGTGAAATCAATTGGGTTAATTACTGTGTGATTTTCCGCAAAAACGGCATTATTCGACAAAATTCCTCCCCGTTTTCCGGTCAGAATAACCCAATTTCCTTTGTTTGATAATTCTGTATACTTAGAGTCAGCAAAAGGGAGTGATTAAGTGAGAAGACGAATTCAACAAACCATACTCCTGCCTTCTTTATGTTGTATGGCCTTTTATGCAGGGACTCAGCTGGTAGGAGAAACAGAAGCGGCATTTTCAAGCCAGGTTTCACCAGGTCCGATCACCATGAATGCGGCGTTTGTTTTTCCGGCAACCATTCACGGGATTGAGGATCGTGTACAGAAGGTGTCAAAAAGTATGGAACACACTTTTCATGCCATTGTTGCTCCTCCACCAAAAGCATCAATAGAAGAATTACATAAGCAACTGGATGAGGTGAGAGCCATGGAAGAGGAGCTCACTCGCCAAATAAGTACTATGAAAAATCTGTATGATGAAATGTCCGCGTATCATATGGACATTCAGAAACAGGAAGTCACGAACGTCCATACATATGATTATGTACGTGAGGGTTTTCAGCATGTTGAAGATATGATGGAAAAGGTTCGAGCAACTGTTGACTTTTCACATATAGAGGCCATTCGTTCTTCTATCTTATTGCAGATACAAGACCTGGAAGATCAAGTGGAACCTTCTGTAGATTCAAATCAAACGAATCCAGACCCAGAAAAACCTTCTATAGAACAACCTAAGACGAATCCAGACCCAGAGAGCTCTGAATTTCAGGATAAAGCATTATTAACGGAAATAACGGATGAAGACTCAACGGAAATGACTGATGAAGCACCATCGGAAATAACGAATGATAAGCAGGTGACAGAACATGAAGAAGAAACTGTGGAACATAGTGAGTAGTGCAATAGGAGCGATCTTTCTCGTGATGATCTGTTTTACAGCATTCATCGTCCTTTCTTCCAGACTATCAGGAGGGGAACCGACCTTTCTGGGCTACCAGGTCAAAGCAGTATTATCAGGATCCATGGAACCTACATTCCAGACAGGGTCCATCATTTCCATCAAGCTGGGAGATGAGCATACTTCTTATAAAACGGGGGATATCATTACCTTTCGCATGGAAGATAAGCTGATTACACATAGAATCATAGATGTCCAACAAGAGAATGGACAAGCAGTGTATAAAACCAAGGGGGATAACAATAACGGCCCCGATCTATGGACGGTTCCCGCACAAAATATCATCGGAAAGTACACCAACTTGACGATTCCCTATATAGGATATGCCCTTAATTACGCTAATTCAAAAGCAGGCTCAGCTCTATTGTTAATTGTTCCAGGGATCTTATTGCTGATTTCTGCGTTCCGTTCCATTATCGTGGCGAAGAATGAACTTGAAGGAAGCAAAGCATGATGTATTGGTTTCATCTCCTATGTATCAACAAACGTACATAAGAGTTTACTATATTTTTTCTAATAATAAGGAGGATTCATTGATGAGTTTTACTAAGAATGTAAGTAAAGGGATCATGAGTGCAGCGTTAGGTTTATCATTGATTGGGGGAGGGACGTTTTCATACTTCAGCGATGCAGAGGCCACACAGAACACCTTTGCGGCAGGTACATTGGATCTGGCGATGAACCCGAGCACCGTTGTCAACATCGATAATATCAAGCCAGGCGACGAAATTTACCGGGAGTTCACTCTGAAAAACAATGGGACACTTGATATTTATCAAGTCCTATTAGATACCAAGTATCAAGTGGAGGATGTAAAAGGTGATAACACAGGGGACATGGCAGAACATATCAAAGTAACGATCATGTACAATACAAGCAGTGCCACCAACGTAGCGGTCGAAACGACATTGGCTGAATTACAAGGGGAAACCCCTGATGTAACAGCAATCGGATCCTTTGTTGGAAGCAGCGATGACGGAGCCCTGCCTGTACCGGATGGGATCCCTGTGGGACAAGAAGAAAAAATCTTTGTACTATTCGAGTTTGTCGATAACGGCGAGGACCAAAACCAATTCCAAGGCGACACACTGAAAGTAGACTGGACATTCGACGCCAAGACAGGTAACTCAACTTACCATGACGATACAGATCCGGCTAGCAACTAAATGGGACGTGGGGACAGGCACCGTGTCCCGCCGGAAGTGATAGAGACGAGGGGATTTATTCCCCTCGTTTTTTATTTGGTTTTTGGGACGAGGGACCTGTCCCTGTGTCCCCACTAAACAAACGTTTGATTAAGTTCTCAAAACGGCTTAATTATCTTTTTGGGACCGTTAAACAGATGTTTAATAGGGATGTGGGAACAAGCACTCCGTCCCGATTCTCTCACGCTGACGTAGTAACTCCCTGTTTACCAGCTGAAACAACTTTTGTCCAAACATTTCTTAAACTAGTCGCTGCTGTTGATATGCATTAAGTAATAGACTCCGGCAATTTCACAATAATGGATGGAATCGTCGTGTAGATTAAGGGTGTAAGTATAGGGAGGTATTAAGGTATCATAAGATACTTCAGCTACAATTTTCAAGTGTCCGCTTTGCTCTTTGTAAAAACGAGTTGTACGATCCATTACCTTTGATTTCACATGCATATTTCTACCCAGAAATGTATATAAAAATAATTGGTTTGTCTTAATTTTAGTTTTATCTCTAAGTTCAAAGTGATGAAGTTTCCCATCCTTCTTATAGTTCACGTCCCATTTATTAAATAACAAATTTTTAAAAAGACTTTTTTCTTTAAAGTCCAGGGAAGTTTCCCCCAACACGCTTCTGACCTTCACATTTGACATATTGATAAATGTACTAAGTACATTTTGTCCTATAAAATTGAAATATCTCTCGATTTCTCCAACTTTTTTGCCTGAGTTATCATTAATAGCGAAAGTTTTTGTTGATCGGTTCATCATTGGTGGTCGGAACTTATACGTTCTCATCAGACTTCCTCCTAAAGATTATTCGGCAGGGATGTGGGAACAGGCAACCCGTCCCAAAATTGAAAAAGACGAGGAGACTAATCCCCTCATCTCTATCTAGATTCCAGAACAAGGGACCTGTCCCTCCGTCCCTTTACCCTTATACGACACAAAAAATAGTAAATCCGAAACTTAGTCGTTGGAAAAATGTTTTGTTTTCTTTCTTATCTACATTTGCCATAGCCTGTTCACCTCTTGTGATTAAAAAAAATCTCCATTATATTTATAGCGGCTATCTTTCGGAAATACCCATATATTTATATAAATGTAATATATTAGCGTTTAAAGTCAATCATATCATTGTATATACTCTTTCAACAAGAAAGAGTAGATCGGACGAAAGAATCATTTTCGCTAGTATTCCCTTTTCTATTTATTGTGGAGTCAGGAAGAAAGGGCAGGCACCCTGTCTCAAAAATTAAAAAGACGAGAGGACTAATCTAAGTAGTTCAGTTTATGTGGAGAAACATTGCAAATGTCTTAGGATTTAGCAGACATTTTAGCACTGTAAATCGCAGGAGTTTTCGTTGATTTATCAACATTTTATAAAGAAATCCCAGTAAAACAGTATAGAAAATAGCAACCCATATAGCATCATGACAACGAATCTTGTCATCGTGGGAGGAAAGTGGTGGGGGTGACGCAGGGGGAACTGGCTGAAGAAGGGAGATATATACCCAAGTGCCATAGCGTTATATCAAAACTCTCTTGTCTTCTTTCCAATAACGGAATAATCCATCTCCTCACCTCCACGAATAATTCTATTATATTAACAGATGGTGGGGCGGGGGACAGGCGCCGTGCCCCGTTTCATGTATGCCCTCATGTTCCCAAAAAAGGTGGTCCTATGATTGGACCACCTTTTTTGATGGAGACTGAACTGCCCCCCCCCAAATGAGAATTATATAGGACAGAATGTTATATCATTAAAACTTTAATGTACGTTTTAGTCTGGCAAATTTACGGTTTGCTTTTTCTAAAGCGTGTTTTGATCCAAATAATAGTTGGAACATATGGACCCCTCCCGGAGATTTTATATTATTTGTTATGTCTTTATTATAAGAGGCTGATATGTGTAAGTCAACAATTATTGTATACCAAATACCTTATTTTTAATGTTATTAACCTAAAAAACAGTTATAAAAGTAATTATGGTATACCATAATTAGTGGCCCTTTTTTTGAAAAACGCTTCAAATCCCTATAAAACCGCAATTATCAGCAAGGGATCGGTTCGCGTATCCGAGTTGGCAACAACAATCAAAATCAAAAAACGGCCTCTTTCCTGAAATAATGTATACCATATAATTGATTTTCATTCTCAAGAGGTTTAATATAAAGAATAATCAGAAAAAAAGAATTGGTGATTAGATGATCAAACTTTTATCCGTTGCAGCTATCCTATTTTATTTGATCAACGAACTTTTCAGTGGGATCGATATTGCTCCCATCATCTCTGTGATTTGCTTCCTGATTGTCATCATTACTTTATTCAGAGTAAACAAGTTTGTAAAGGTGATAGGGGGAACGTTTCTTGTATTGGGATTCATTATGTTGTTGAAGGGTGACGCCAGTTTAAAAGATATTCTGTTTTCATTCGGCCCGATGCTCAATCTTCTGACGTTGTTTGCTTTAGTCCCTTTGTTGGCACTTCCTATCAAGCTCGGAAACTATTCTGAAAATATTCAAGGCTTTATATCCAGAAGGGTAAAGTCTTCAACAAGTTTGTACAGTCTGACGTCCGGGATTTCTTATTTCTTTAGTATCTTCATGAATCTGGCCACGCTGCCTATGACCTATTTCTCTGTCAGGCCGGCCGCGGATGCTTTCTCGCTCGAAGATAGGGAGAGGTTCATGAGCAGGGCCATCACTCACGGGTTCTCCATGCCGTTGATGTGGGCCCCCGTCACCCCGATTGTCGGGATTGTGATTGATATGACAGGGGTGAAGTGGGGCGGGTTGCTCCCTTATGTCCTTCCACTTAGTGTGATGGGGCTGCTGCTTGATTGGTATACAGGTGGATTCAGAAAAAGGAGAAATCGTCCTTCCTATCGTACAAGCCCAGCTGCTAATGAAACAGCTGCAGCTATCGAGGGGATGGAGGGCAGGCCTGGGGCAGGAAAGCTGTCACATATTCTGCTGGCGATCCTTGCCTTCAATATCGTGATTTCATTCCTGGAGCATTGGTTGTCCCTATCGTTCTTAATCGTCGTATCGTTGCTCGTCATTCCATTTACTTTCATCTGGTGCCTATTACTGGGAGAAGCAGGTGGTTTTAAAAAGGGTCTGGTGGATCACTATCAGCACCATTTACTGAAAATGAAAGATCAGTTTTTTATCTTTCTGTCTGCAGGTTTCTTCATATCGGCGATTGAATTCTCCCATACGGACCATCTGGTGAATGAATGGATCACCGCTTTCAAGGATACAATCGGGATCGAAATCTTTGTCCTATTAATCCCTCTGATTCCGTTGACCCTGGCGTTTATCGGACTTCATCCAGCGGTGGCACTCGCCTTACTGGCAGGAACCCTGGACCCCCACAGCCTGGATGTTTCACCTTATATCCTGACGGTTTCCATGCTCGCAGGGGCAGTATCCGCGTTTCTTATGGGACCCTATAACGCAACCATCGGTCTAATGTCGACCATAGTAAAGACAAGCTCATTCAAAGTATCGAATTGGAACTTCACATTTACGATTTCGTTCCTGGCATTGACCGTGATCTACCTCATGATATTGCAAATCCTCGTATGAGGCTAAATAAAACACCTTCGATTATAGTATGTTTTCAAGTACTAGAATCGGAGGTGTTTTGCGTTGGGTTTTTTATAAAAAGTAGAGAAATAGAGTTGATGGAAGGGGGGTACGACCAAAATCCGCCGGAGTCTACGCAGTTCCCATCCCCAACTTTAAACGTTTTTTAGTGACAGAGCTAAAGGTGTAAAAAAACGAACTAATTAAAGGATAGTTTTTTCAATAGGATGTTTATTCTACTAACCTCCAAAGAGTTTGTTTGCTAATAGCTTTTGATTTTATTTATATGTATTAAAAGAAACATGCTTAGAAAGTTGATTGTAGCGGAAGGATGCTCGACTCCTGCGGGAATAGCGGGAAAGTTGAGACCCCACAGGGCAAAGCCCGAGGAGGCTCAACTCACGCCCCCGCGGAAAGCGAGCATCCTGGAGCGGAAAGCAACTACTGCTTTCTTTCTTAAGATAACCACAAACTTTGCAAAAAGAACGGTCTATGTTTCACACACTACCACTTTATCCGTAGAGAGAATCAACTATTAATCCCACAAAAAAGCAGACTTACCTAACCCTCCAGATTCCAAAGGATAGAGTAAGCCTGTATAAAATAGATTGAGGTAAAAACCGTTTTACTAAACAGCTAATTCATCAGACTTAACAAGCTTCGAATGCTTCGAGTCTTCGCTGTTTCCATTCGCCTTCACAATTTCATATAACTCTTCGCGAGCACCTTCGATCGTCTCAAAGGATTCAAAGAACTTCACCCGGATATGATTGATATACTCTTTTCCCTCATACTTCTCATACAATTGAATCTTCGCGTCATCATCCAGGACCCTGGCAATGGTGTAGGTGGATTTCAACTTGTCGAAGAAATAAAAATGATACGTTTCTACAGGCTGGAATCCGTCATTTTCTAGTACCGTCTGAAAGGTATCCTTGTTGGTCAGTACAATATACTTTTCCATAAATAAACCCACTCCTTCATGATGGGTCCGGCACACTTTGTATTTTGTATACCAAACCTTCTTGTCTCCAGTGTAAAGGAAGAGTCGGATGAAATCAATATTGTTTTCAGAATTTTTATTTTTTTCAACTCATGCTCTTTCAACTTCAAAAATTACAGTCATTTCCAATCGGGGTTTTTGTAAGAAAACCTTACGAAAGGGTTTACATTTTTATAGATTCATATGTATACTTAAGAAAATTCTAAAAATTGTGATAAATGTCACAGTAAAGGAGTGTTTGGTATGCCAAATGTCAAGCTGTATGTCGAAGGTGGAATCGTTGAACAGGATGTGAAGGATGGCGCTAATTTGGTTGTACTGGCAGGAATTAAGCAGTTCCCGAAACTGAAATATGGATGCGGGATGGGGAAGTGTACAAAGTGTACGTGTAAAGTGTTGAGCGGTGGTGAAAACCTAGATCCACCCAATTGGAAAGAGGATAAGATGCTTGGGGAACTCGTGAATGAAAACTATCGCCTTACGTGTCAGCTGAATATTAAAGCGGATATCGAACTGACGCAGGAAGGTGTGGACGTCAAGAAGAGAAGGGATGCAGCAGAGGCAAAGGGTTAATTTTTTTTGTAGTTTTAAACGGTATACAAAATACCGTAAAAGCGTAAGGGGTGTACAATATGAATTCGTACGTACTGACAAATATGACCTGGGAAGAGGTAGAGGATGCATTAAAAACCGTTAAGATGGCGGTCATACCGATCGGGGCCCATGAACAGCACGGTCCTCACATGATCGAAAGCTGTGATGCGGTCCTTGCAACCGAGATGGCGAAAAAAATCGCCGAGCGGATGCATCCGCACCTGATCGTTACGCCGACGGTCAATATGGGTGTGTCTCCCCATCACATGAACTTCCCGGGGACCATCTCCTTGAAGCCGGATACATTGATTGCGATCTTAAGGGATATGGTTCGATCTTTAAAGCATCATGGGATCAAGAAATTTCTATTCCTAAATGCGCATGGGGGAAATCAATCGACTTTAAGTGTGGCAAGCACGGTGTTGTCAGAGGAGGAAAAGGTAGAGATCTATTATGCCAAGACCACGGCATCAGCCAAAGAGTCCATCGGGCATTTCATTGACTCTCCCATTTTCGGCCACAGCTGTGAACGTGAAGTATCAGAAGCACTTTACTTAGCACCTTACTTGATTAGACCGGAGAAATTGACGCCGGGAGATTTCTGTGAAGGGGGGAGATATAAACAATTAAGACCGGGAAAAGCGATTCAAGGATTTTATCATTATGAAGAAATGACGAAAAATGGATGTATCGGGGACGCAACAAAGGCAACGAGAGAGATAGGGGAACAAATTGTGACAGAAGCAACAGAGAATATCGCACAAGCATTAAGAGAATTATTGAAAATCGAAGTCGAAATGCTGAATTAAATCGCTACAAAAAAGTGGGAAGGGTGAATGCTTTGGATTTATCTGCTGCTCATTGGTTGTATGCATTGGTTACTGCACTTGTCATTGTTACGATGTTGTTTCGCAAAGGGGTTGTACTGCCGACGATCGTCGGGACCTTTTTGGTTGCCTGGTTGTATAAAGGATCCCTCGTCGGCGGTTTCATGGCGGTCTTTAACGCCAATCTGGTTGCAGCCAGAGAATTATTCAGTATCTTTTTAATTATTACCCTGATGGTCGCTCTATTAAACTCATTGAAAGATATCGGAGCCGATCAACGGATGATCGTGCCCATACAGAAGGTCATGGTCAACGGTCATGTCGCTTTTTTCGTATTAATGGTTGTGACGTATGTCATATCCTTATTCTTCTGGCCGACACCGGCTGTTCCGCTCATTTGTGCCCTACTTGTTCCTGCTGCCATGCGTGCCGGGCTGCCTGCGATGGGGGCCGCGATGATCGTGGCGATTGCTGGGCAGGGGATGGCGTTATCGTCTGACTATATCATGCAGATCGCGCCGATGCTGACGGCTACTTCTGGAGGGATGGAAACGGTACAAGTTGCCGATAAAGCGATGATCTTATCAATCATTACCGGGGTGACAGCTGTCGGGGTCGCTTATGCGATGATGTATAAGTCGATCGCAAAGCCGAATAGCGAAGAAGCAGAGAATGCGGTCAACCTATTGAATGCCATGACTGCTGACAAAAGTGTTGTGGAAGCTGAAGTATCCGCGGCGTCTGAGCTTGAGGTATACAGAGGCAGAAAAGAGATATGGGGAAAAGTGTTTGCAGTTCTCGTTCCATTGTCCATGCTCGCCGTCATGATATTTATGTTTTCTACCAAGTTCAGTGATGCTGAGTCGGGGAGATTCGCAGGTGGGGACGGTGCTGCCTTTATCGGTGGAGTCGCAGCGGTACTGCTGATTTTGGCGTCCGTCGCTTTCGGCCGGATCCATGCCCTTGATAAAATCGGGGATCACATTACAGACGGTTTTGTGTTCGCGTTTCGTGCCATGGGGCCGGTTATCCCGATTGCCGGATTCTTTTTCCTGGGGAGCTCGGATTTTACCGGTTCGATTCTATCCCTTGGGGAAGAGGCGGCCAAGCCAGCCTTTCTATTTGATCTCGTTCAGTCTGCACAAGCATCTATTCCTGAAAACGCTTTCTTTAGTGCCTTTGGTATCCTTTTAGTTGGTATTATCACTGGATTGGATGGTTCAGGTTTCTCAGGCCTTCCTTTAGTGGGGGCATTATCAGGTGCCATGTCAGGTTCGGCTGGGATTGATCCTGGTACGCTGGCCGCGATCGGTCAGATGGGATCTGTTTGGACAGGCGGTGGGACACTGATCGCATGGTCATCCCTTGTGGCAGTGGCAGGTTTTTGCGGAGTTTCCGTGCTGGAACTCGCCAGGAAGAACTTCATTCCCGTCATGACGGGGCTCGTGGTGGCCACACTTGCGGCCATATTGTTTATGTAGTCCGACACTAAAATTATAATTTTTAAAAAAATCAGAAAAGTATATTTACAAAGTAAGATCCATAGGGTAGTATAAAGTCAGTGGTATACCAAATGAACAAGCTAAGTAGTTGTTTTCACGAACTGTATCTCTTTAGATGGTGTCACTTCAGTCGAAAAGGAAGATATGGTTGTTTTTTCAACGCTATTTGGTATACAAAATACCCAATACAATGTGCAGATCACCTGCAGCATACTTTTAGGAGGAGAATGATCATGACAAAACTATTATCTAAAGATGAATTCCGTAAAGAGCTGGAAGAGGCAATCAAGGGAAATCATAGTCAAAAGGCTCCTTTTACAACTGCTTGGGCAGAAGGAAAGCTCGAGAGAAAGCACTTTGCGAAATGGGCTGAAAACCATTACCACTATGTTGGGCCATTCGCGAACTATCTTTCTTATATCTATCACAATACGCCGGATCATCCTAAATTCGAAGACGCGAAAGATTTCACCCTTCAAAATATGTACGAAGAAGAAATCGCCGCAGATCGCCATACCGACCTGTTGATCCGTTTTGCTGAAGCATGTGGAACGACAGGTGATAGAGTAAGAGATCCGAAGAATATGGCTGCGACGACTCTTGGACTGCAAAGCTGGTGCTACTCAGTGGCGGCACGTGAAAACTTTGTAGTGGCTACGGCAGCATTAGTAGTAGGGTTGGAATCTCAGGTACCTGATATTTATCGTAAACAAACGCCTGTCCTTCGTGAAAAATACGGATTCACAGATGAAGAAATCGAATTCTTCGACCTGCACATCGTATCGGATGAAATCCATGGAGAGCGCGGATACAAAATCGTGCTTGAGCATGCCGATACACCGGAGCTTCAGCAGGAATGTCTGGAGATTGTGCGTGTAGGAGCGAAAATGCGCCGCATGTACATGGACGGATTATGGAAAGAGTATCTTGAAAAAGATTTAGGTACTCTTGTAGAGGCTTAAGATACTTAGAACATTTAAAAAATTAATAAGTGGCAGTTTCCTCGTATGGGAACTGCCATTTGTTCATCATATCCGAGAAATGAATAGGAAAGGATGTTTCGAGTGCTAGTAGCAAAAGCCGAATTATACAAAAACTACATCAACGGTCAATGGGAGGATTCCTCCAGTGAAAAAACGTTTGTCAGCCATAATCCAGCCAACAAGGAAGAAGTGATCGGTGTCTTCCAGGCATCCACACAAGAGGACGTCAAAAGAGCCATTGAATCTGCTGATGCCGCTTTTCCTTCCTGGTCTGAAACGGCGCCTTCCAAGAGGGCAGCGATCCTTAACAAGGCAGCTCAATACTTGATCGACCATGTGGATCAATTTGCAAAGGAATTAACACTGGAGGAAGGGAAGCCGATCGGGGCTGCCCGCGGGGAAGTGCTGAGATCTGCCGATACCCTGAAATATTATGCGGTGGAAGGTCAAAGTCACAGCGGAGAGACCTATCCACAGGATGATCCCAACATGGATGTATCATCAAAGCTTGAGCCACTGGGTGTCATCACTGTCATCACTCCATGGAACTTTCCATTATCGATACCAGCCCGTAAAATTGCTCCTGCTTTGATCACTGGAAATACGGTGGTATTCAAGCCATCCTCTGAAACACCATTGGTTGCTTATAGATTAGTGGAAGCTTTGGTCCACGCAGGACTTCCCGATGGGGTGCTGAATTTTGTGACGGGGAACTCCCGTGAGATCGGTGACAGCCTGGTCGACCATCCGGCGGTGAAGGCTGTGACGTTTACAGGTTCTACTGGCGCCGGGGAACGCATTCACCGCAATGTTTCCTTCGATACGAGAACACAGATGGAGCTTGGCGGGAAGAATCCGTTGATCGTGATGGAGGATGCCGATATCGAGCTTGCCGCCAAATTGACCGTGAACGGCGGCTACAATCTGAGCGGCCAGGCCTGTACGGGTACCAGCCGTGTCATCGTCATGAAAGAGGTCAAAGAGAAATTCCTTAGTGCTCTCGTGGAAAAAACAAAGAACCTCAAGATCGGTAACGGCTTTGAAGAAGGGGTCACGGTTTGTCCGTTGGCGAGTGAGAAGCAATTAACGAATGTATTAAAGTACATTCAAATCGGTAAAAAAGAGGGTGCCTCCTTACTGTATGGAGGAGAACACGTAACGGAAGGTGAATACGGAAAAGGCTATTATGTAAGTCCTGCCATCTTTACAGACGTCGATCCATCCATGAGGATTGCCAAGGAAGAAATCTTCGGTCCTGTCATCGCGGTGATCGAGGTTTCTGATTATGAAGAAGCGATCAAAGTGGCGAACGACGTGGAATACGGTCTGTCCGCTTCGATTGTGACCACTAACTTAAAAACGGCCCAACAGTTCACGAAGGATATTAAAGCCGGCACTGTGAAAGTGAATCGAACAACGACCGGTAATCTGATGAACGCTCCATTTGGCGGAATTAAGAAATCCAGTACGTCCACCTTCCGTGAATCAGGGAGAGCGGGACTCGATTTCTTCACTCAAATCAAGACTGTATATATAGGATACTAAAATTTTTCTGGGGGTAACGACGATATGAAAACTGTACTAAGACTCCAACTCGAAGAAGCGAAAGTGATCATAGAAGAGGCAAAAAGAAAATCAGAAGAAATCAATGTGCTTGAAACCATCGCGGTGGTAGATGACGGAGGGCATGTGATTGCTCTTGAACGTATGAACGGTGCCCGGATCACCGGTCCCGACATCGCCATTGCCAAAGCGTTTACGGCAGCTGGGCATAAGCGTTCCACTCATTTATTTAACAAGGAACCGAACGGGCCTGTCTTGCCTGGAAATGAAGCATTTGGTATCCAGCAGATGCTCCCGGGGAAGTTCGCGGTATTCGTCGGAGGATTTCCGATCGTAGTGGATGATGAAGTCATCGGCGGCATCGGGGTCAGCGGCGGTAACGGTGAACAGGATACGGCTGTCGGAACGGCTGCCCTGAAAGCATTGCAGTCCTACTTAAAGGATCATGACGTTGTAACAGATGCAGATATTAAGAAGTAATTCATTGCAGCCGAGGTCCTGACGATAAAATAATGAAAGAAGGAGTAGCATGAAATCTTATTTGGACCTTACGGTTGGTTTTGCCAGAACGGGAGTGACCGGATATGGGGGAGGGCCCTCCACCATACCATTGATCGAATATGAAGCAGTGAAGAAATACGAATGGATGACAGAAGACGAATTCGGCCAGACCCTGGCACTTGCCAACACGCTGCCGGGTCCGATCGCTACGAAGATGGCTGCGTATATCGGATACAAAGTGAATGGTAACCTGGGAGCGGCAGTAGCGATCCTGGCCCATATCCTTCCTTCATTGTTCGGGATGCTGTTCATGCTCGGGCTCCTTTACAAGTACCGGACGTCCCCGATTGTAGGGGGGATGGTGCAGGGGGTGACGCCGATCATCGGGATCATGCTCCTTGAAATGGCGTACAAGTTCGCAGATAAGGCACGTAAAGGTCTCGGACTGCCGATCGCATTTGGACTGGGCGGCGCTTCCCTTGTACTGATCCAGTTCCTGAATCTGCATCCGGGAATCATGATCGGGGCTTGTCTATTGGGAGCATTCATCGTGGCTGGATATAAGAACCGGATGAAAGATGTGTCCGAGGACATGTATGAGCCAAGAAAGGAAAAAAGCGTATGATTTATTGGGATATTTTCTGGGCATTTTTCATATCGAATCTCCTTGGGTATGGCGGCGGGCCTTCAACGATCCCGCTCATTCAAAATGAAGTGGTCAACCGATATGAATGGATGACACTGGGCGAGTTCGGGGATCTGTTCGCGATTGCAAACGTCCTGCCCGGGCCGATCGCGACGAAGATGGCAGGGTTCATCGGCTATGAAATGGGAGGCGTGTTGGGGATGGTGATTGCCCTTGCAGCAACCATTCTTCCATCAGCCATCGCCGTCATCATCCTGTTCAAATTCGTGAACCTTTTCAAGGATTCCCCACAGGTCAAGCTGATGACACTGTCCGTACAGCCCGTCATCGCCATTTTACTCGGGGTATTGGCGTATCAATTCTTCCTGTCTGCCTTTGAAAAAAGCGGAGTATTGCATCTTGTGATCCTGACTGCTGCAGGGTTTCTAGTCATGAAAAAGCTGAAAATCCATCCGGCACTCGTGATCGTATGTGCACTATTTTATGGAGGGATCTTTTTATCGAATTAATGAAAGGGCGATCAAGTTCTGCTTGATCGTTTTTGCATTTCACCTATTCTACGCTAAAAATGTCTTAATAATATAAAAATGACAGAGTCTTTGATAAAATAGGTAGATAAGAGATTTTATATCGGAGAAGGGGATAATGAAATGAAGTGGGAAGAAGAGGAATTACTTTCAATCCGTGAGCGTGCATATATTTATTTAAAAGATCTGATTCTGGGCGGGGAATACAAGCCTGGAGACCGCCTGATCGAAAGGGAAGTGGCCAGTAAACTGAATATCAGCCGGACCCCGATTCGTGAAGCACTGTTCCGGCTTGAATCTCAAGGCTTCGTCAAGACCGTCCCTAGAAAGGGCGTCATTGTTTCCAATATTTCTGAAGAGGAAGTCATCGAAGTGTTTACGATCCTGTCTTCACTCGAGGTATTGGCTGCAAAGCTTGCCGCACAGAAAATGGATGATGACATACAACAAGAATTCAATGAGAAGATCGAAAAGCTGGAAGCCCTGGAAAAAGGGGAGGGAGAAGGAATCGATACGGAACATATCGAGATGAATCTCCTCCTCTATAAAGCCGCCAAAAGCCCGAAGCTTTTCCAGATCCTTTCCGGGTTGACCGATTATATTCAGATGTCTGCCAGTATGGGATATGAAACCCCTGGGCGCAGGAAGGAATCATTAAAGGAACATATCCAGATCATGAAAGCGGTAAGGGATAAAGAAGCGGATATGGCCGAGTTCTTAACGAAGATCCACATCGAAAATTCCAAAAAAGCCTATATCCATTTCATTGAAAAGCAAAAAGAAAAAGTGAAGAAAAAATAAAAAGGGACTGTGTCTGGATGATGAGACACAGTCTTTTTCTGTAGTGGATTCAAATCCCAATCACAACAGGGGAGGTAAGATTATTCAATGCTTTGCAAATACTCATGGCGACAATGTAACCGGATTTAGGGTTATCTGCCGACGGGGTATTCTGGATGGTCATTTCCACCTCTCCGAAATATCCTTTTGCTACGATCTGATGCGTATTATGATTCACACCCGGGTCTACCAGGACCTGTACTTTCGTTTGATCAAACCCCAGCCCGGCAATGCTGAGGGCAGCTGAAACATTCGTGCTTTGCGGAAAGAGTTTAGCAGATTCACGGGCAGTGCCTTCATAGATGGTAAACTCTTCACTGATGGTATCTAAATCTACTTTTTCCTCAGCGACCGTTCCCCTCCATGCGGCAGGGGGCTTCCGGGTAATGAGCTTCACCTCATCCAGCTCATGGATGGAGGAAGCGGCGATCCGGTCCAGGCCACCTATGGCAGCGGAAGGAAGAATCAATTTACGGCCATATTTCCTCGCTGCTTCTATGACGTCCTCATATAGCTCCACATCAGAGAACGCTCCTACGGATACCGTTATAAAGTGACTGCCCGATGACAAAGACTTCACCGCATACTGATAGACGGCATCATGCCCCGCACATTCGATGATCACGTCCAGTCCGGAAGAGAAGAAGGTTTCTTCGCTGTCCATCACCATGAAACTCTCAGTCTTTAATTCATCATATTGGTCAGAGTTCCTTACTAGAATCGCGTGTACCTCTGCCCCCTCTACCTTATCTTCTTTTATATATGAGACAACATCTTTCCCGATCGCGCCGTAACCTATTAATCCTACTTTTAACATGTTGGAATCCTCCGTTTCGTATTGATGGAATTTTGTATACCAAAAAGTATAGCAGTAGAGCATTCGTTATTCAAATTAAAATTCAGAAAGTTAAGAAATGACTAAAAATATATTGTCAGAATATTTCGTTTGTGGTATATTGTATACCAAGAAGGATCAAGGGAGGAATACTCGATGCCTAAAATCAATTATTCTACTAGTGGAAAAGTTCTGGATGTACCTGAAAACTCGAATATATTACGAATGTCTTTACGATATGATGGCGATCTTCCAAACAAATGTGGAGGGGGGATTTGCGGCAGCTGCCTTTGCAAGATCGAGGAGGGGGCTGAGAACCTGGACAACGTGAAGGTCCAGGAACGGAGAAAGCTCGGCGAAGAATGGCTTGAAAAAGGGTATCGCTTAGGATGCCAAACATTTGTCACGGATGGGGATGTCACGATTTCCTGGGATGAAGAAACCACTAAGGTAGTGAAGAAAAGAAAGCCCGATAAAATCCAAAAACAAGTAGTAAATAAATAAGAACAAACACATTAAAAGAAAGAGGTGTAGCAAATGTGGACGTGTAAAAAACATGTGACGAAGGCAATTGAGATATTGGATGTCCCTCATATCCGCAAGGCTCCGGAGGGTGTGAAATGTTCTTTTTGCAATAAACAGGCAAACCTCAATGTGTTTTATTCCCATCAACCAAGTAAATTCAAAAATAGAAGAGAAACGCTATTGCAAACATCATAATCTGCTGCTTCTTGATTTAATGGCAATCGCCAGGAAGGAAGATCGATGTGGAGAAACAATTGCTAAAGGTTGAAGACAGGCTTGAAGAGATGGGGCTGATCCTGCCGGAAAAGCCCAAACCATCCGGGCATTATCTGGGTTCTGTCCGGGCCGATCCATTCTTATTCGTCAGCGGGGTGACCTGTAAGTGGAATGGTGATCTCCCCTACAAAGGACGGGTTGGAGTGGATGTATCGATAGAGGAAGGATACGAGGCAGCGCGGTTGACCACACTTAATCAGCTCGCGATCGTGAAGGATGTATTAGGATGCTTCAGCCTTATCGAACGTGTCGTGAAAGTCACGGGATATGTAAGTTGTGAAGCAGGTTTTCCAGATGTTCCGAAGGTGATCAACGGTTCGTCCGATCTGCTGGTTGAATTGTTCGGTGAGAATGGGAAGCATGCCAGATGTGCAGTGGGAGTCAGTTCCCTGCCAGGTAATGCAGCGGTAGAGACGGACTTGCTTCTTTTGTTGAAGAAGTTATAAGTCAAACAACGTTGAAGAAAAGGGGTTCGAGTGTATGGAAGAAAGTCCAGTTTTTGATGTCACAATCATCGGGGGAGGACCGACGGGGTTATTTACGGCCTTTTATGCAGGTATGCGGCAGATGAGCGTGAAGATCATTGAAAGTATGCCTCAATTAGGTGGCCAGCTGTCGGCTCTGTACCCGGAAAAATATATTTATGATGTAGCGGGGTTCCCTAAAGTCCTTGCGCAGGATTTAGTTGACGGCTTAAAGGAACAGGCTTATCAATTCAATCCATCTGTAAGCCTGGGGCAGACCGTGGAAAAAGTGGAAAGGCTTCCTGATGGGTCTTTCTTATTAACGACGAATGATGGGGAAGTCCACCAGACCAAGACCATCATCGTCACAGCGGGCGCCGGCGCATTCAAACCCCGGCCGTTAGGAATCGAAAAGCTGAACGAGGAATATGAAAATCTTCATTACTTCGTGAACGACTTAAGCCGCTTTAAGGACCGAAAAGTAATGGTATGCGGAGGCGGGGACTCTGCAGTCGATTGGGCGAACATGCTCGAGCCGGTTGCAAGCGAGGTGACACTCGTTCATAGACGGGATAAGTTCAGGGCCCATGAACACAGTGTCCAGCAGCTGATGAATTCGAATGTCCGGATCATGACCCCCTTCAACGTAGCTGAATTGAATACAGAGGGCTCCACGATTCGTCACGTCGTCCTGCACCACGCGAAAGAGGAGCGGACTGAAATCGTTGATGTGGATGATGTCCTGGTCAATTACGGATTCATTTCTTCCCTCGGTCCCATAAAAGACTGGGAGCTTCAAATCGAGAAGAACTCAATTGTCGTTGATTATAAAATGGAAACGAATATTAAAGGGATCTTTGCCGTCGGCGATATCGCCACCTATCAAGGGAAGATCAAACTGATCGCCACCGGGTTCGGAGAGGCACCAGTAGCAGTAAGCCATGCGAAGCAATATGTCGATCCAAGTGCACGCGTGCAGCCATTACATAGTACAAGCGTGATGGGGCAAACGGACAAGAAAGAAACCATCAAAGCGTAAAGGAGATTGAAAATGGGTAAATACACGATCATAGACCAGGAAACCTGTATTGCCTGCGGATCATGCGGAGTATCCTCCCCTGACGTATACGACTACGACGAAGAAGGACTGGCATTCGTCCTATTGGATGATAACAAAGGGACAACGCCAATCCCGGAAGAGTTCATGGAAGATGTGGAAGAGGCGTATGAAGATTGTCCGACGGAATCTATTAAACTGTCGGATACGCCGTTTGGGTGATGGCGGGACACGGGGACAGGCACCTTGTCCCGCCGTCCCCGTAACCCTATGCGTATCGGGATAAAGTTGATAGGGTTTAGAACGATTCTTGATGTGATTAATGGAATTAGCTCTTCTCATGAATGAGAGGGCTTTTTTGTTTTGGAAAAATAGAGAAGGCTGAATGTAAAGAAATTAAAAAAATGATTGACGTAGCACAAGATACTAAATTTTTAGAAAGAGCACAGAAAAAGGAGTGACTAATAAGCAGCAAGTTCACTTATCAGTCACCCTCTTTTCAATTTGAATGGGACAAGGGACCTGTCCCCGTGGCTTCCGGTCTAGTCCCGCAACCGCACTAAAATCCCATCCCCTTTATCACTCACCTTCACCACGGCTTCCTTCACGTTCCCTTCCACATCCAGCCCGGTTCCTTCCGGGATGAAGAAATGCTCAATTCCGTATGTTATCTGGGCGTTGTTGTCCCATGAGCTTGAAACCTTTCCGTTGAGGAGGACATCACCGGGTTTCTTTTCATAAGGAACATTCCATTTTCCACTAAAGCGATAAACTCCTGCATATTCGTGGAGTCCTTGTTCATTTTTGCGTAACACAATCGTGATGGGCCCGCTATCATCAATGGAGATGTCTTCAAGCTGAGAAATCGTGTAGTTCAATTCCACATAGTCACCCTGGAGGAGTGATCTCGGATCGACGGGTTGAAGCTCTAGCATAATCGTTTCCCCGTTTTGTAAAAGGGCTTCGTTCGAATAAACCTGATACCCGATCCACCCGGCTTGAAGGCATATGATAAGAAGGATTCCGAGTCTTTTTCCGGCAAGAAGTGAGTGTGATTCTTGAACGGAGCCAACTTTCTTATCCAAGTAAACAGCCAACAGTAAGAAGAGGATACCCAACACGGCTAAGAGCAGGGATTTATGGACGAGCTTCCAGGCCAGATCATAATACAGCTGGACGATGAGCATGAACCAGAATACAAGGGATGAAACCCAATAGAAGCTGCGGTCCTGCTTTTTGAAGTAATAGACGCAGCCCGTTATGATCAGAAAAAACAGCGTGTTATAGGTCGTATGAAGCGTGAGGGAAAGATCGATGGCCGTTAAAGAGAAAAAGGCAAGGAATCCAATGAGAAATGCTCCATATTGGAGGACATGTTTTTTATAAGTAGCCAGGTACACACCAATATTCAAGAGCATCATGACGACAAGGAGGGGATGGGCGCCTAATTCCAGTGTTTCCCCAAGGAAAATACCCAAATTGAGTTGAAAAAGAACATAGAATACAAACCTCGCAGCGGACCGTTTCTCAACATAAAACACAAATGCCAGAACGAAGAACATCACAAATGAAAAGTCATCAAAGGCACTTGCTATCATCCCGATGATGAGGCCGGTCATCATGAGTGAATATTTTACAGGGGACGGCCAGCTGGTTAACGTGCTTGGTGTGACAAGAAATACCGTCGCAAAGACAAATAGAGTGACCATTGAGACATCGACCATGAGTAAAGAAAGCAGTCCGAAAACAGATGCCACGATGAAAACAGAGGCGATGGTTGTGACACTTGCCACGAAGATCGTCTTCGTCCAATGACGGGAAGAGGAATGCTTTCGTAAATAGTTCACAAGGAACACACTTCCCGCTAATAACAGAACGGCGGCAAACAGGAGACCGACAAAGAAAAGGCTCGACACATACCGCGCCATCAACTCGAACATTTTGATGATGATAAATCCTGTTCCAAACATCGAAAGAATGATGAAGATGGATGTTTCTTTATGAAAGTACCTGTACACCCCAGCGCCCAGGATGACTAGATAAAACAGGCTGAAGAAAAGGGAATACGCGTTATCGAATGCAGTGACCATGAAAAGGAGGTTGGCTGAAATCAGGCTCAGATAAAGAAGCGGCTTAGAATCGATGTAGCCTTTTTTTGTAATTAAAAATAAGAGAGTGTTCACGATCGCGACTACGAACGCGATCCATGTATGGGCGAGTGTCCAGTGCCCGAATGGAGACGAAGGGAACAGATAAAAGTAAATCGTCAAATGGATGAGGATATGGGTTAATGCGTAAAAACCGCTGTACCTTGTGTACAAACTGAACAGGAAGGCCGGGATAGACCAAACCAGAAACAACAAGTAACTGTCCGCATGTGAATTGTACAGTTGCCCGAGTAAAGCGACGGACAAGCCAAAGGAAATCACCCCGCAGACCAGCAGCCAATTTGAAAGGAAGTGGGCCCCCTTTAAAACACGGTCCAACAGAAAAGCCGCCCCATAGAACAATACTATCAACGACCCTGCCAAAGCCACTTTCTCAAGCCGGGAAAACACCTGCCAGTTAGAAGCGAAAAAATAAAGTGCACTTGCCAAAAGAAACACAACCCCGAATAAATAAGACAGTGAAATTACTTTTTTCATATGGTTCACCCCTTTTTCAGTTGCTTAGTCTACTATATGAGGGAGCAGAGGAATATAGGCATGGGGGACAGATCCTTTGCCCCGTTTATGTGGGACGTGGGGACAGGTCCCCTGTCCCGATATGTATTGTGGTCTAGCGGAATTTTTATGGAGTGTTGTTCTTAATAAAGTTGATGATTAGAAGTCGCATATAGTATGATTAAGGTGGTTGTTCTTTAAAGAGAACAAAATAGCACTATAAAATCACAAAGAGGAGAATGAAAGTCCATGAGGCCACTACTCTTTTACATAGCCCTCCTGAACCTCCTGGATGCCGCACTCACCATGTATGGGCTACATTCAAACTATATAACAGAAAGCAATCCCCTCATGAATTACCTGTATCTCACAAGACCCTGGCTATTCCTGCTCATCAAGGTCCAACTTTCGGTCCTGTTACTTATTCTCTTATACTATCTGAATCCAAAGAAAAAAGCTTCAAGAATATTACTGAGTGTCGCAGGAGTGGCAGCCGTTTCATATACCTTCACCTGTGTTTTGCATGGGTATTGGATCGTGGAGGTTATTTAGGGACGTGGGGACAGGCACCCCGTCCCACTTAGATCTTAAAAGAAAAACCAGCCCCCAATATACAAAGGGTGCTGGCAAAACCGCTAAGTCAAAGTATGTCCTACTTAGAATCCGGGACAAGGGACCTGTCCCTCCGTCCCACACCCAGCCTCCGTCCTGCGCCCAGATATCCCATACAGCTGAGCATGATGATCAGCGGTGTGAGGCTGACGAGGTAGCGGGAGCGGGTTTCCCACAGGATGAAGAAGAGGAAGAACCCGATGATGGACAGCATGGCAAAGGAGGTGAAGGGGTGATTCCCTTTGAACCTGAACGCCAACAACAGTAATCCAAAGAATAATAGGAGATGCTGCACCCTCGCATATCCCTGTAAGGCATGTCCTGATTTATCCTCCGTCAACCGCTGGAAGTTTTCGGGATGGACCGGATATCTCCTTAGTTTATTTAAAGAATAATAGGTTCCGTCAGTCCATGTGTGACCGATCTTTTCCATATTGAATGCGATGTTTCCGGACAGTCCCTTTTCGGTGAGACGATTTTTTAATTCTTTTATGTGGGCCTCGGTGACTTCTTCTCTTGGATATTCCTTTAAGAGGTTGGTCGTGAAGTCGACATCGGTCTGTGCATACTTCCCGAAGCGGTCTTCATTTTGCCCCATGACCATCCAGTGAGTGACGGGCATGCTCCTCTTTTCCACGGTTTCCTTATCAAGGATCCCCAACTGATAAATTCCGTTCGTGAATAAGGTTTTGACAATCAGCAGGACGATAAATGGAATGACAGCATAAAGCTTTTTCCACTTTTTCATAAAGAGGAACAGAATGATCGCGAAGGCAATCGTGAAAATGATCAGTGAGCCTTTTAACAGCATCCCGAAAGAAAAGATGACGGATGCTGTAATGATGGCAAGCAAATCCCCTCTTAAATTCCCATCCTTGTTGATCAATACATGCAATGGCAAGAGCAGAAAGATCAATGAAATTGTATCCGTATATACGACAGGGGCATAAAAGAAATAGGGAAAGAATAGGACGCTGACCAGTAAACTTGCCATTCCGACAGCCTGCCCCGCCACTTTGGACGCAATTCGATAGATGAGATACTGGCTGGTCGTGATGACCATGACGTTAAAGAGCTGGAAGACCAGCAGTGCAGGTGTGGAGAGCTTGCCGATCACCGCCAGGATGCAGACGAGCAGTATATTATTGGGATAGATTGTGAAATAATCCCCGATTTCCCCTTTTTCAACGAAAAGCTTCGCGCTGTCGACGATCGCCCCGAAGTCCCAGGTGGGGTTGACGTTCAATTCTTTTATCGTGAGCAATTGCAGAATCAGGCTAACACCCAATAGCCCGATGACCGCGTATATTCCAGGGATTTTTCCGAGGAACGCCACCAGGTGAAGGCGAAAACGGTATACCAATACGGCCAGCAGAATGGCGATCACCAGGGTGATGGAATTGAAATATGCTGGTGGTTCTACACTTAGCGTACTGTATCCTCTACTGATAAAGATGTTCAATCCTACTAAAAGCAGTATCACTGCAAAGAAGATGTAGTAGAAGAATCTATGTAAAAAATGAAAGATCCGGGAACCCATGATTTTCCTCCTTTTTAAAAATACATTTTCTACTATATCAAAGCGCACACCATTTAGGACTTCTTTTCTCCATTCTATTGTTAAAAATTTGTAAAGTTTGTCAATACAGTCGTTTCCATGATTGATATAAACTTCAATTATTGGTATCTTTAACCGAGAATGAAAGAGTAGGAGTTCGATAGGATGAAAAGGTTCCTGAAATTCGGGACAGTCGGCGTTTTCAACACGTTGATTACGTTGGGGAGCTACACGCTCTTTATCTATATAGGCGTACACTATCTGCTTGCGAACGTGCTGGGATATGTGCTGGGGGTATTGAACAGCTATTATTGGAATAAACGGTGGGTGTTCGAGGCTCGCGATACGAAGGCGGATGTATTCGTGAAGTTCGCTTCCGTGAATGTCTTCACCCTGGCTTTTAATACGCTGATTCTGTTTCTGCTGGTTCAATATGCCGGTTTCCATCCGGTTGTGGCGAATATCGTGGCCATTGGTTCGGGGATGGTAGTGAACTATCTGTTGAATGCGAGATGGACCTTCGCAGCCAAGGGCAGTCATTAATAAGGAAAGTGGAGGATATCATGCGGGAATTAATTTCAATTGTCATTCCCATGTACTTTGAAGAGGAAGTGGCACAGGAATGCTATAACAGGATCAGAAACGTCATGGTGGATCATCATATCCGGTATGAATTCATTTTTGTCAATGACGGCAGTACCGATAGAACCCTGGATATTTTGAATGACATAGCACTGAAGGACAGTCAGGCAAAAATTGTGAATTTTGCCCGGAACTTCGGTCATCAGACGGCCGTGACCGCCGGGATCGATTATGCTTCCGGGGATGCGATCGTCATCATTGATGCCGACCTTCAAGATCCGCCGGAGGTCATTCCGGAACTCATAGCAAAGTGGAGAGAAGGCTATGAAATCGTTTATGCGAAACGGAAAAAGCGATCCGGGGAAACGAAATTCAAGCTTCTGACAGCCAAGTATTTTTATAAGTTCCTGAACTATATGTCTGACATCGACATCCCAAAGGATACGGGAGACTTCCGGATCATCGACCGAAAGGCAGCGGACGTGTTCAAGACGATGACGGAGCGGAACCGGTTTGTCCGAGGGATGTTTTCGTGGGTAGGGTTTAACCAGACCTATATTGAATATGAACGGGACGAGCGCTTTGCCGGGGAAACGAAATATCCGTTGAAGAAAATGATCAAATTTGCTTCGGACGGAATCATTGCGTTTTCGACCAAGCCATTGAAGCTCGTAATGACCATCGGTTTTACGTCTGTATTGATTTCCTTTTTTGTCCTTGTCTATGCGATTGCCGTCAAGTTATTCGGACAAGGGGTCGAAACAGGCTGGGCCTCGATCATGGTGGCCATCACTTTCTTTAGCGGAGTTCAACTGTTAGGCATGGGCATCGTCGGGGAGTACATCGCGAGGATTTATGACGAAAGCAAAAACAGACCGATTTACATCGTGAAGGAAACCGTCAATCTGAAAGAACCGGCGAAGAGGGAGCGGGAATCGGTGGAATATGTGTAAGGAGCCAGAGGGAGAGGTACCTGGGCTCCTTTTCTTTTCGAACTGAGGCGACAAGTGTGGATTAAGCTATCAAGTTGTGCGATTTGTAACCCAAAACCTATTCAACCTAGACACTATTTCAATGATAGGGGGGAGAAGGTAGCGGTTTGCCATAAGTCCGTTCCCTATGCTGAGAGAAGAGCGTTTCGGAGATAGTGTGAGCAGATAATAGCGTGAATTTCAAGAAGGTGCCAGAAGGTTATCCAAAGGAAATAAATACCCCCAAAGCCAGTCAACAACTAAATCGGGGGCATTTACTCTCCATTGAAATCATGCGTTTTCCTGGATTAACGTGTTCGTGTCATTATTGATTTCTTTAAAACGTTTGATCATCTTGTATTAATAGAATGGTGCTACAAAAACTCCCATAGCCCTCCAATCCAGAAGTTTTGCAAATGGATAAATGATCCATCCTCTAAGCCCCCAAAATAATACCCCACCACTAGGGATACGAAATAAGTGTCCTTCCAAATGGTATTGATGCAATAAAAAAAGTAGATATGATAGCCGTTCAAAATCATGAACCAGTACTGAAAATTAGCCTATAAACTAAAAAACACCCGAAAGAGTGAATCTCTTTTTTATTTCTTTCCGTTCACTACTTTGACTGCCGGTAAAACAGCCTTCGCATAAAATGGGATTGAAGCAATCTGAACAGGAACTATTATGCCCTTCCGCATTCATGACAACTTTTCTTTTTAGTGTTCAATAAATATTTCCACATTTTTAACAAATTGTGAACTTTGCATTCTTCCATTATCCCTTTTAAATAATATAATTAAAAACATATATTGCTAATTTAATAGGATAAAAGTATTATGAATTAACAACCATAAAATTCCTATTTTTATAAAAGGTTACAGACATTGTTCTGTCCCTTTTTTTGTGACATTCGGTTGACTATATACAATTTTTGAAAAAGGGGATTACGTATGAAAAAAGTTTGGATTTGGATGATGGTTTTAGGTTTATTTGTTATGCCTTTTTATTCTGTTGAAGTGGCAAAGGCAAATGGAGATACTGCTGTCCCTTCAGATGATAAATTAGCAGAACGAGTGATTGTGAAGTTGAAAAAGCCAGTGGATAAAGCAGCTATTGAGGGGTACGAGGTGTTGGCAAATCAAGAAAATAACGCCGCTCCGATTGTGACAATGGATGTCCCTGACGGGCAGGGTGTGGAATCTTTTATAAAGGATTTAGAGAATGATAGTGATGTAGAGTATGCGGAACCTGATCACTTGATTAAATTGAACCACGTACCGAATGACTCTTATTACAGTCTTCAATGGCATCACCAAAACATCGAATCAGAGAGAACGTGGGATCAAACAAAGGGTTCTTCTGATGTAGTGGTAGCTGTAATTGATAATGGTGTGGATGTGGATCATCCGGAATTTGCGGGGAGGATTGTCGCTCCATATGATACCGTTTACAACACAACAACCATGACTAAAGGTGATCATGGTACCCATGTAGCAGGCATAATAGGAAGTTCCATGGATAACTGGATGGGATTGGCTGGTGTTGCACCAGAGACGAGCATTATGCCTATCGATGCTTTTTTTAATGAAGAATCTGCCTATTCTTCCGATGTCATCGAGGGTATTTATTATGCCGTGAATAACGGTGCTGACATCATTAATATGAGTTTAGGAAATTATTATTATAGCAGTGTTTATAATGATGCGATTCAATATGCGTACGATAATGGAGTAGTGGTGATTGCAGCGGCAGGTAATGACAATACAAGTGATTCACATTATCCTTCTTCTTATCCTAATGTCATCTCAGTCGCGTCGACTACTGAGTATGATACTAAATCAGGTTTTTCTAACTATGGATATGACATTGATATCGCGGCACCAGGGTCTTCAATCTTATCGACATTGCCGGATTCTGAGTACGGATGGATGGACGGGACTTCCATGGCTTCTCCGGTAGTGGCTGGAGTGGCCGCACTTATTTTAGCAAATGAACCTGATCTGACAAATGATCAGGTAGCAGACAGACTATACGCTTCGGCGGATGACCTTGGAGCATCCGGGAAGGATTACTTCTACGGCCATGGCCGGGTGAATGCGAGAGAAGCAGTCGGAGTGGCAAGGTATGTAGCCCCGCCTCAAGTTTCACAAGTATTTGACTACTCTACATATGTAAGTGGAACAGTTGAAACAGATGATGACAGTTACATTGAAGTTAGCAATGGACAAGAAGTCATTGGAGGCGGATATCCCTATTGGGGAAATTTTGATATCGATATTCCAAAACAACCGGCAAGGACGACTCTATGGGTAACCGTTACAGACGGTGATGCAACAAGTGAAGCAACGGCCATTACGGTAATGGACGGAACAAGCCCTGATGTTCCAACCGTGAACGAAGTAACCGATCGCCACACCTCCGTAACAGGAAAAGCGGAAGCAGGGGCGACGGTAGAGGTCAAAGCCGGACCCGATATCATCGGGTCTTCGACGAGTGATGGATCATTCACAGTCGGAATCCCTAAACAAAAAGCGGGAACGGAATTAAGCATTTATGCCATCGATGGAGCTGGAAACCAAGGTGATTCAGCACTGGTCACGGTAAAAGACAAAACAGCACCAGTGAAACCAACTGTAAATGCTGTAGGGGATAGCTCTACATCCATCACAGGAAAAGCGGAAGCTAATGTAACTCTTTATGCAAAAGTAGGATCAACCGAGATTGGAAAAGCATCGGTAAACGGTTCAGGTTATTTTTCTTTAGCAATCAATAAGCAAAAAGCAGGCACTGAGATCAGTGTGTATGCAGTGGATGCTGCAGGGAACCAAAGTGAAACTGTAAAAGTAACTGTCGAAGATAAAACGGCACCAGTGAAGCCAAATGTAAATCCAGTAGGAGAACAGTCCACCTCGATTACAGGAAAAGCGGAAGCGAATTCCACGGTGTATGCGAGCACCGGATCAACGGAAATCGGGAAAACATCGGCAAACAATAATGGTGAATTCACGATTGCTATCAGCAAGCAAAAAGCAGGCACTGAAATCAGCGTGCATGCAGAAGACCAAGCGGGTAACAAAAGTGCTGTTGCTAAAGTACAGGTTGTGAATGAAAAACCTCAACTGAAGACCCTCATCGGCACAACAAGGTATTCAACTGCGGTTGAAGTCTCTAAGCAGGGGTGGGAAACATCCTCAACAATATTTTTAGTTAACGGAGGTGCGATTGCAGATGGTTTAACCGCCACACCATTAGCTTCTGCAAACGACGCACCAATTCTACTGACAACAAAGGGGACGTTGCCGGCAGAAACAGAAGCAGAATTAAAACGACTTGGCACGAAGAAAATTGTTTTAATAGGTGGTAGCGGGGTTATCTCCGATGAGGTAAAAGGAGCACTTGTGAAGCTGGGTTATAGTGTTTCTCGTATTGGAGGTAAAGATCGTTACGAAACCTCTTTACTCATTGCAAAACAGCTCGATAAATCAGTCGATGTGACGGAAGCGTATCTTGCTTATGGAAGAGGGGAGCCGGATGCACTGTCGATTGCGGCTCAATCTGGAAAGGTGAAACAACCGATCATTCTTTCAGAGAAAAAGTCTGTTCCTGAAGCCACGTATGAATGGTTGAAATCAGAAGATTTATCGAACGCTCACTTTATCGGGGGAGCAGCGGTACTGGATTCAGCCATCCTGAAAGAAATGAATAGCATCACAACGAAGAATGTGGAGGGCAACCGTATCAGCGGCCTTTCCCGACATGATACCAATGCGAAAGTGATAGAAAAATTCTACACAGAAAATCACTATCCAACAATTTTAATCGCCAAATCCGAAACAGCCAAACTGGTTGACGCTTTATCAGCGGGTCCGCTGGCGTCTAAACTTGGGGTTCCGGTTCTGCTCGTTTCACAAAAAGGACTGGAAAGATCTCAGATTGATACTATTGAAGGTAAGACTTCTTCAGAAGTTCATCAGATTGGTGGGGGGATTAATGAGGCAGTGGTTGGAGAGGTATTGAAGTATATGGATTGATGTGAGAAGGAGCCAAAGGGGATAGATCCCGTGGCTCCTTTTACTTTTCCCGTATGATTGAAATTTACAACTAGCATGCCCCATTCACCTTAACATGCAGCCAAACTCTCTAGAAGCGTGCCCCGTAAATGACAAGTATTCATGAATACTTGAGAGTTTTCAAACAGTATGATCAGAGAGATGCTCATCCATATTAGTTATTCAATCCCCAAAAAGTCTCCTCTCAGTAAGTGTACTAAATTCGGTTCTTTCCTTCCTAAGTAATCAAATCAACAGGTTCGCTTGTTCGTTATAAAACTTAAAATTATAAGGAAACAGAAGTAATTCATAGGAATATAACGGAAAATGTTCTTTATTAAGAATAATTAGTCCTTTATAAGGTTTTATTTATTATCATCCTTGAATTACACTAAAGTAGTAGTTCATTAAAACGAACAAACGGGAGGGTTGATAGTTTGAAAAGAATTTCGCTGTTTCAAAGTACACTAAAGTATAAGGATATTACCAATATTTATCGATTTCTTTCATGGTTCCTTACGTCACTATTTTTTTTGTTAAATAGTCCTAGTCATTTTAACGTCTTTAAATTCACCGTTGTTTCTTTGCTATTCTTATCTTCTCTACTCATAGTCTGGTTATACGAAAAGGTGAGGCATATTAAGTGGAGAATTATTGTGCTTCTCTTAGTTGAAATGATTGGAATTAGTCTACTTCTGATTCCTACGGGAGCTCTTGATAGCCCTTTTCTATGGTATGCCTTAAATCCTGTTTTGCTTGCAGCTAGTGTACTCCCAGCTACTTATAGCTGGCTGATTTTAATGTTCTACCTGGGTTCTACCAGCGTTACTTCTTACATAATAACAGGGGCTTCCATGCAATTTGAAGTTATAGGTCAACACTCCCCGCTATTGCTGGTGTTTATTCTTACGACGCTTGCTGTCCAATTGTTGTCTGCAGCAAAAAAAGAATTAGCAATCAAGAATCGACAATTAGAGAAGCAAAGGCGAGATTTGGAATCAACTAATCAGAAGTTAGAAGTATCCATAAGACAAAATCAAGAATCCATTGAACATATCATGTCACTTTATCAGATAACGGAGGGGATCACTTCTAAGAACAGTCGAGAAAACGTTGGGAAAACTTTTTCAGAGTATGCAAGGCTACTAAGTAAATCCCCTTTGGCTTTTTTTTGGATGTCTAATGATCAAGGTGATAAGGAAAATATTTACTTTTCGAGAAAAGGTAAAGGGTTAGAAGTGAAAATAAAAGAAATGAACGTGAATATAAAAAAAAGTTGGATAGAATCGGGATTCCATCATACACCTGCCAAAATGCATCTATCGGGTAAGACATTCCTTGTAACAACCGTTACATCGACTACCAGAAAGTTTGGTGTGATAGGTGTAGAGTTGGCGAAAAGCATAGATGAGCAGATGCTCTCTAAACAACTTATATTCTTAGCAGATCTCTCTTCAATAGTCCTAGAACGTATTGCTTACGAGGATATTAATCATAAAATGATACTTCTTGAAGAACAGAATCGTATAGCGAATGAAATACACGATAGTGTATCTCAAAGGTTATTCAGTATTGTCTATGGTATTCACTCTCTGAAGAGACTCACTGTAGACGATAATTTACTGGGACAGCTATCAGTCATAGAGGAGTGTTCAAGGGAGGCTGCTTCAGAACTTAGAGAATGTATCTATAAATTAAGCTCAAGAAAGAATTCAGAAAAAACATTTGTTGATCATTTGGAAACTTATCTAACTCAGCTATCTAAATTAAATGAAAAGACGATCAATCTTGTCACCTCTGGTGATGCAGAAAAAATTCCTTTTATAGAAAAGCAAAGGATATTAAGACTAGTAAAAGAATCGGTCGGAAATGCCATAAGACATGGAAACGCTACGGAATTGGTGGTACGTTTGTCTGTCTTTCAAGATCATTCAATGCTGGAAATAGAAGATGATGGAAGTGGATTCGATCTGAGAAAACCAGGATTGAAAAGAGGGTTAGGGTTACAAAATATGTGTGATTTAGCAGAACTGAGTAAAGGAAGCTTTAAAATTCATTCTCAAATCGGCAAAGGTACCAAAATTAATATCAAGTTATCTCATTCTATAACTATCGCTATTTAGGAGGGAACCAGATGAAAAAAGTATTGGTAGTTGATGATCATGCTTTAGTAAGAAAAGGATTAATATCTCTATTGACTTTAGAAGAGGACTTAGAGTCTGTAGGAGAAGCGTATGATATTGAAACAGGCTTGAGAATGATTGAAAATGAAAAACCCGATATTGTTCTTGTAGATTTAAGGCTTGGAAAAGAAAGCGGTTTAGATTTGATTAAAAGAGCTAAGAGTATGCAAATTGAATGTGAATTTATTATATTGACTTCTTCTGCTCAACCAAGTGATCTACAAAAAGCAAAAGAAATAGCTTCAGGTTTTGTATTAAAAGAAGCCTTGCCGGAGGAATTGTTATATGCAATCCGGTTGGTTGCAAATAAAAGGAAGTATTACGATCCAGGATTACTTGAAATTATGATGACCGTTGGAAACAAAGATGAAATGGAATTAATAAACGACTTAACCCCAAAGGAAGTAGAAGTTTTGAAAGAGTTGGGAATGGGGCATTCGAATAAGGAAATAGCACGAAAGTTATTCATTACGGAGAATACGGTCAAAAAACACGTTAGTCAAATACTTGATAAGCTCGATTTCACTGATCGGACCCAAGCAGCGTTGTTTGCCAACATCAAGGGAATCGCACAGTTTAGAGTCAGCTAAAATTATTTTCAAGTGAAAGTGGTGTGTGTATGAGGAAGAAGCACTTATTTAATATGCGCTGGAAAACGATTACGTTCATTTTCTTTATCGTTTTATTCAATTGTCTAGGGATTAGTTATGCATACTGGAATGATAGTCTTCAGCTTTCTAAACAGGTTACGACGGGTAATATTCTTTTAGTCTTGAAAGATGATTATTTACTAGAACCTATGGAAGGCGTGTCTGATTTGTCGGTGGATATTGAAGAGGGTGCATTAGATATAAACGCCAGTGTAGTGCCGGGATACAAAGGTACGTTAACTTATACGGTATTAAATAAAGGGAGTGTTCCGGTAGTATACAACGACCAAACCATTCTCCCACTTGAAAGCAAGGATTTTAAATTAGTTATTAACTCTGATTTTAAAAAAATGGAAATAGAATATATGCAAATTAAAGAGTAGGTAATCAATTGTACTAAATAGAAATAAATGGAGGAATTCTTCTTGAAAACAATTGTATCAATTCTTTTCATCAGCTTAGTCATTTCTGTTACTTTGCTCCCAAGTGGTTATGGTTACTGGAAAAAGAGCCTTGTATTCACAGGGAACATTACAGAATTGCAGAAAACGCAACCACTACAATTCACAAAGATTACTGGAGGAGGAAAACAATCCGGTAATTCTTTTGGATTTACTATTCATGCCCTCACCCAAGGTATGAACGTTCAATTAGAATATAATGATCACCAACCCGCTACAGACATAAAACAAATAAAAGTAAATGATAAAAGTGCAACGAATATTAAACAGTTAAGAGACAAAGATGGATTTGTAATTGGGGTTCAATTTAATGTTACAGGGGTTGTGAAGTCGGATTCCTCTGATCAAGAGCAGGAAATGAACCTGGACATTAAAATAGTAGATCGCGGAGAACCCGGAAATCAAGATGGATTTGAGTTGAAAATAACAAATGGCCAATATGAAGGTTACACATCAGGTAATGAAAAGATTGAAAGCGGAAACATTACCATTCATGGAACGAAAAAGAAAGGTAAAAAAGAAGATGCTCCAAAACCTCAGGTAATGGAAGAAAAGAGTGAAAATTCAACTTCCAAGGAACAACCAGAAATAAAAAAAGAAGAAATAAAAACAAACCAACAAGAAGCCCAAGATGATGAACAGGTTCCCGAAGAAACTAATAAAGAAGAAATAACAGAAGAACAAGCAGAACCGGTGAAAGAAGAACCATCCATTGAGGAAAAAGAAACGTTGGAACAACCAAGTAATGACAGCGCCAGTGAGATGAACAGTGAAACTTCTTCAGAAGACGAAAATATTAACTAGTGGTGAGAAAAATGAGAAGAAAAATACTCCACCTTCATTCATCCAGAAGGAGATTAATTATTCTGGCTGGATACCTGTTATTTATTTATATCTTTGGAAATTCATCTTTGCCATCTCAAACGATAGGTAGTAACCATGGCTTACTTGAAAAGGTCGTATTATATGGAGGGCTGGGACTTATTGTTTGGTGGTTCCCCCGAGAAAGGTTTAAAGGCAAGCGGCGTCTTACAGAACTCATTAACTGGTGGGCCTTTATATTTGCTTTGATCTACGTCTTTGTGTATTTCGGAGCGGGCGTTATTGACGGTTTTGGAAAGAGCCCGTTTGATCATTCGTTAAAAGGAATAGGAAAAAATCTCATACTCCTGAGTGTGATGATAATAGGGGTTGAATCAGCGCGAAGCTTCATTGTAAATAGCCGAGGAATAAAGGAAAATTATTTATTTTTCATTCTTCTATCAATAGGGCTGACTATATTTGAACTTCCTCTCAGTCAATTTACTAATCTATCAGGAATGGAGAACATCGTTCAGTTTTCTGCTCAAAGTTTTGCCCCAGAGTTTTCACGAAACTTGTTTGCCACTTATTTGGTATTTTTAGGGGGAGTGCTTCCTGCCATTATCTATCTAGGTGTGATTGAACTGATATATTGGATCTCTCCAATCCTTCCTAATTTAAAATGGATTACGGAAGGGTTGGTCGGTACCCTGATTCCTATCTTTAGTTTAATGTTCTTTCACAATATCTATATGAAAGAAGCTAGAGAAGCTAGAAGAAGAAACAGAGAAGAGAAGCCTCTCCGGCTTGTGATTACAGGTGTTATTTCAATAGGTGTTATTTGGTTCTCAGTAGGTATATTTCCAGTTTTCCCCTCTGTCATAGCCACAGGCAGCATGCAGCCCATAATCGATCCCGGTGATGTCATTCTGGTGAAAAAAGTTGATAGTAAGGATGTTCAAGTCGGTGAAGTGATTCAATTTGTGGAAGGAGACATTAAAATTTCTCATAGAGTGATAGACATTATTAAGAAGGAAGGAAAAACGCTATATGTCACAAAAGGAGATAATAACTCAGTGAAAGACAGCGAGCCGGTACATCCAGAAGAAATAAAAGGGAAAATCATCTACACAGTACCTAAGATAGGATGGCCGACATTGCTAATTAAAAGTGACGATAAAGTGGAAAATGAAAGAGTGGAATTCTGATAGTAACGTATTATTTAATAGAAATGGGGTTCATGAATGAAAGTTAAGCTAAATAAACATATCAGATTAACGGTTATAGCCTTATTATCCCTAGCTGGATGCTTCATGTTGTTTAAATCAGTCGAAGCGTTTCGTAGTCCGGCATTAGTGGAAGAGAACGTTCCTCTCTATTCATATGATCAACAAGCCAACATAAATTATAAGGTCAACTTAAAATCTAATCCCATCTATGAAGAAAAAACACTGGGGGAAAACCAAGTGTATATCGAGAATTTTGTCAACGATATAGATACCCAGTTCACTTATGCATTTTCTGGAGAAGAAAAAAGCGATATAAATGGTACGTATGAGATCATCGCAGTGGTGGAGGGCTCAGTAGAGGGAGGGGAAAAGAAAAGCCCTCTCTGGTCGCGACAGTATATCCTAAAGCCTAAAACCGAGTTTTCAACAAGTGATCAACAACTTTCAGTAAAAGAAAACATGACGATTGACCTTAACCAATACAAAAAATTTGCTGAACAGGTTCAGGAACAATCAAAGGTAAATGCCAATACAAGACTTAAAGTAATGTGGAGAGTAAATATGGAGGGGGAAAATGGCAAAATCAACTCTCAGCTATCTCCTGCCATGATCATTCCCCTGAATGAGCAATATTTTAAAGTGGGAGGAACACTTACACAAAATCAGCCTGGAACGGTTGAGGAAAGCAAGAAAGTTGCGAACCAAGTAAGAGCGAGTGACATTAAAAAGTTTGGAACGGGGGCTGGAATTTCTATAGTTTTCCTTGTACTCTTCGTTCTTTACACGAGAAGCCAAAAAGAAATAGATCCTATAAAGAAAGAATTAAAAGGAATATTTAAAAAGCACGGTAATCGTTTGGTCGCTCTAGATGAAGAAGCGACACCTGTCATAGGTAATATCAGTCATGTGAAAACCTTCGAAGATCTTGTAAGAATAGCTGATGAGATAGGGCAGCCCATCCTGTATATAAAATTCAATAAATCTTCATATCAGTTCTTTGTGAGTCACACAAATCATAAGAGTTTCATGTACAGGTTAGAGGAGACTGTCCAGGTGGATGTTGAGGATGGAGTCAGGAAGTTAGGATGATAAAAAATAGATAACATAAAAGACTCAGATTGCTGAGTCTTTTATTGTGCATTAAAAAGACAGGAGAATTCTCCTGTCTAAAATCATTTTATTGGTTATGCTGCTTCCATTTAATTTGAATATCGAATTTAGCTGTAGCATTTTCCAGATTGTCGTCATTATTAATAGAAGTCGGCATTCTAAATGCGATACAATTTCCATCTCCCTCAATCTGAGTTACATCGATTCCTTCTGCGGCATTATTTGCAACCCACTGATCATATAATTCTTCCGGCACATCAAACGATATAGATTCGCCTGGTTCCAAACGTACACCAGATAATTTCTCATTTAATTTACTTTGTAATTGGTCAAGAGAAAAATATCCAGTGGTCGTTCCCACACCTCTAATTCTATCTCCATTTTTATCATACTTTGCAAAAGAAAATTCCGCCTTCATTTTAGACTTTAAACCTTCTGTAGTTGAAGAATCAAAGTTTACAGTGGCTACATCAAATACAGCAGGGATAGAACCATTGTTTTTAATCTTTGTTTCATATCTTACATACGAACCTGGGTACATGTTACCGACAGTCACAGAAGTGATAGTAGGGTCATGGGTAATACTCTTCGTTAAGTATGCTTCATTCGTTTGTCCGAAGATTTTAGGATAACCACCTTCGTTAACAAACCCGACTTCAAACTCACCTGTCGAGACTGTGTTAGCAACAGTCACTTGATCTGTCCAATAAGCATATCCGGCTCCGGTTAACATCATTCCTGCTACTAGTGCACCTGCAATTAATTTGGTTCCTTTCATTGTGGACCACTCCTTTACATTCTTTATTGAGTAGATAAAATTCCCCTTCTGTTTTGTAGGACAGAAGGGAAAGAGTGTTTAATTATTCATTATGTTGTTTGAAGTTTACCGTAAGTACTTGGCTTAAGTCTGTGTCTTCAAGCTGGTCTCCAGTTAAGGTGTGATCAAGTTCGATTTTTAAGTTGACATTCATACCAGCAGCGTTTGGTTCTAAGCGAAGGTTTGCTCCAGCTGCGCTAGGAAAATGTCCTTCAAATGCGCTTAAAGTCATTCGAGGGACGTTATATGAACCGACTGTACCCGAAACGAAGATTTTACTTTTATCAAGAGTGTCACTTTCATCAGTATTATCAACCGAAACACCGCTGACAACAGCCGGTATAGATCCTGAATTCTGAATAGTAGTCTTCAAATTGAAGGAAGCGCCAGGATATAAATTTTCCACTCTATAAGAAACGGCTTTATCAGCTTGGTTAACTACAGAAGCTGTTACATATTCACTTACATCACTTACATCTGAACCGCTTAATGAAACATCTAACTCCCCAGTAGATACCGTGTTACTGATCGCTACTGAATCCGTCCAATACGCATACCCTGCTCCTGTTAACATCATTCCTGCTACTAAAGCACTTGCTACAAATTTAGTACCTTTCATTAATGAAACAACTCCCTTAAATTTGATTGGTTTTCCTTGCTACAAGACTAAGTTTATCTTTCTTGATCTTTCACTTCGCCATGCTATAGAGTAGTTTTAACTACTACGTAATAGCTAAATGCTAGTTGGTAATAAAGAAGGAGGAGTATGGTACTTTTGTATTATGTTTAGTGAATTGTAAAGGTTTAGCCCCAATGAAAAAAAACAGGGAATTTAATCTTCCCTGCCTTGAAAAAACAAAATTATTGATCGTTGTGTTGTTTCCAGTTAAGATCGATATCAAACTCAGCAGTTTGCAGCTCAGCATCGTCACCAGCGTTATGATTCAAGTAGAAGATGATGCAATTTTGTTCTTCTGGGTTATAAGCTGGGATTGCAGCAGCCACTTCATCTTTGTATTCTTCTGGGATGTCAAACAAGATGTAATCGCCCGGTTCAAGTCTAACACTGTCAAGCATATCGTTAAGGTCACTTTCCAAACTTCCTAGAGTACCAATGAAATAGTCTCCACCTTTCAAATTATTATTTTTATCAAGATGAATATACCCACCTGCAGCGAGCAAATTTGTGTCTAAAATTGCGCTGGATTGTGTGGAAGTTATATCTACATTGTCCAACACAGCTGGAATCGAACCTTTGTTTTCAACTTTTGCTGCAAACAAACTCATTGCTCCTGGATACATATTTTTGATCTCTACAGAAGTAGTTTTAGCACCGTGTGTGATTTTAGAATCTACATATCTATTTTCTCCTGCTGTATCGATATCAATTATTCCTGGGAAAATGAATTCCTCATCAAATTCCACCTTCATCTCACCAGTTGAAACTGTGTTACTAATAGCTACCTGATCTGTCCAATAAGCATATCCAGCCCCTGTTAGCATCATTCCGGCCACTAATGCACCTGCAATAAACTTAGTACTTTTCATTAAAACCTCTCCCCTTATAAATATTTTATTTACATATTAAATATAGTTGGAAGAAGCTAATGATTCGCCATTCGGTAGAGGTAAAACAACTACTACTATTGAGTAATTTTTCTTTATACTTTGTAGTGATATACGATATATCTAGACTTACTGGTCCTCATTACAATCATTAATCATCTTTTCATACTGGCTTAACATTTCAATGATGTCCCTATCTCTTCTTAGACTTAATTTCAATATGAGGTGACGATGCAGGGAATAGAAATGACAACATTCTGGGTACATCAGATTACATACTGATATGTGTAAAAGTGGACGAAATCTATATAGATGCTTCGTTTGAGGAGAAGCCAGGGACGGACACCTCTTGCTTCCCTTTAAAGAGCTTATTTAAAATATGCAGCCATAATTACGGTTGCTTTAGTAGGGGAGATTTACACTCGAAAAAGGCTATCGTCCCGCAGATGAAGCCACTCAAAATGAACTTCAGTTCAAAGGATTGTTTCTGTACTTCCGGATACCGTGTAAGGAAAAAAGCTGATTATGTCATGTAATCAGCTTTTTTCTATTTTCTTGCCTCTTGGAATTGACCATGGGGAAGGTAGATACCGGGAAGAACTACTGGAATAATGAATTTCAGAACGCCATCTTTCATTTTTAATAAATCATGGCGCCCTCGCTTAGAATCACCTCACTATTCATAACATTCCTGCAATTGATACTTCTTCTTTACTACATTCTTCCAGTTAAAATCCCTTTTTTGCAACAATAACTTGGCACTAAAACTGTTAATATTTTACACTATCTCTTAAAATAATAACTACAAAGCTATTCAGCGGGAGGCACATAGATATGAACAACTAAGGAACATGGATCAATTGTTTTTCTATCATTTTTTTGCTACTCGGAGGATGAAGGAAAAGAGGAAGATCGACATGTAGTGTCCAGGATAATAAAGGCCAAGGCTACATCCTTTCCAATTTAGAAAGATGATAAAATAACAGAATCCAATCGCGAGGGAGTTTTAAAAGCAGTCAAAGATTTTTTCATTGAAAAATAAAAAAGCCGTCATTGTTCACAACATTGGAAAGAATCCGATTGAGCAACTCTCTTTGTTGAATCCACGGGTACTGTTCGTTTTAACAAATGCAATCATCTCCATTGATTTAGGATAGGAAAAAGTAAAGGAATGATGAAGATTGAAAAAGAAAACGATTATCACATATGCTACCATGCTTATGCTAGTAAGCGGTTGTGTTGAAAAAGAAGAAGCTCCTAAAGTGAACCCGAACACCCAATATGAACGGGTTCAGGACTATATAGGAGAAGGTTACTTCCTGAATCAGGGATCTGAAAACGATAAAATCGCTGATGCTAATAAAGAGAAGATTGAAAAGGAAGTAAAGGCGTTCTTTCTGGAGGAGTATAAGACAGAGGTGAAGGTCCATAATCTCGTAGGGAATGTGGATGGAGCCACTGTGTATGTTGAATCTGAAGGACCGCTCCACTTTTACACATATGCGGTGATTCCGTTCGATGGAGAGAAAGTGAGTACGAATCGCGTTTTTTCACAGGAAGGGCAGGTGGAGAGTGGAATTGCGGATGGATTATACAGGATCATTTTTGATGAAGAGTTTGATCGTCTTGATGAGTATCTTGATAAGATCGTTGCCGAAGAGGAGGTTGTTGGTCGTACGGTTGAATCTCTTGAGAACGTTGGTGGGGCTGGTTATATGACCCCCTATTATTTCATCGGGTCGTCCACCATTGATGATGAAGCGATCCTGCCTGCGTATGAGTTGTACTTGAGTAACCCGCAAGCATCGGTAAAACAGTTGCGGGAAGCATTCAATGAAGAAAAATTCAGCGCAGACAATCTTAGAGTTTCCATCATGCTGTTTATGGAAGAGAAAGACGCTGAACCCAGCGAGGAATTATTTAATAGAATCACGGGAGATATCGAGAGGATGGACGGAATTCCTAAAGGGACCTATAGTGTGTTCATTAATGACAATCGAGTACATAAAGAATCGTTTGAGGGTGTAAAAGACAATTCTCTAGAGCGGGCGTATCCAAATGAGATTGTCAGAGATTAGAAGGGAGGATGTAAGAATGATCGGGAAAAAGAGATGGGCTGCATACGGCATGGGGACTTCAATGCTCCTTGGAGGATGTACGGGTCCAGACAATACACCTCAGCTCCAGGTCCAAGATCAATATGAACGCGCGCAGGATTACAAAGGAGAAGGCTACTCACTGAACAACGGTGAAGAAAACGACAAGCTCGCTGAAGCCCATCGTGAAGAAGTCGAACAAGCGGTGAAAACTTTTTTCATTGAAAACTATAAGACAGAGGTGAAGGTCCATAATCTGGTAGGGAATGTGGATGGGGTGACGGTATTTGTCGAGTCGACAGGGCCGGTTCATTTTTACTCTTTTGCCATTGTACCTATCGACCAGGGAACGGGGGAAGTAGTACCTGAAAGAGTATGGTCTCGGGACGATGTGGTTGAGGAAGGCATCCGGGAAGGTTTATATAGGATTCTATTTGACGAAGAATTTAAAAGGTTGGAACATTATCTTGAGAAAGTCGCCTCTGAAGGTGAGGTAGTCGGGAGAACGGTTGAATCCCTTCAAAATGTTGGCGGTTCGGGATATATGACCCCCCATTATACAATTACCTCGTTCCATGGGGATGAGGCAATCAAGCCAGTGTATGATCTATATATGAATAATCCGGATTCCAGAAAAGAAGAATTAATAAGGGCTTTCGATGAGAAATCGGTTGACAAGGAATATATTAATATAAACATCATGTTATTTATGGAGGACAAGAATGCCACGCCAAGTGAAAAAGTACTAAAAAGAGTGGAACGGGACTTAACAGAAATGGAGGGGATCCCCCATGCTCTGTATACAGTCCTGATCAATGATAACCGGGTACATAAAGAATCTTTTGAAGGATATAAAGATAATTCATTGAAAACAGAGCTGACACCGAAGCGCTAATAAGCAAAACCTAAGGAGGATTTCATGAGAAACCAATCTAAATCCCTTATCTATTTGGCAGGAGTCTCGCTGGTTCTTGCCGGCTGCTTAGCATTGGTGAGAAGGATGACAACAAACCATATAAAGGTACCTTTGTCAGTGTTCAGGTCAGGAGTACAAAGGAAAAGGTTACGTTTTACGCGGCGGGAAGAAGTGATAGGAGCCGTCAAGAATTTTTTCATGGAAACCTATAAAACGGATGTCAAGGTCCATAACATAGTCGGAAATGTGGATGCTGCGACAATATTTGTCGAGTCGACATGGCCTGTTCGTTTCTATACGACCGCCATCATACCCATTGATTTAAGTGAAGAAGAGATCATGGTGAATCAAGTTTTCACCATGGACGGTGAAGTCGAGAGCGTCATTCGTGGTGGATTGTACCATTTAATGTTTGAGGTGGAATTTAATGAACTGGATCGATATCTTGATAGAGTGGTAGCAGAAAATAAAGTTGTGGGGAAGACGATAGAGTCAATCGAAAACGTTGGAGGTACGGGCTATATGCCCCCCCCATTATTTCCTTACCACTTCTTCACCGGACAAAGCCATCCTGCCTGTTTATGATGCATATATGAAAAGTCCCGATACCCCGGTTAGTGAACTCAAAGAACAATTTGTTCGAGAGGAGTTCTCAGTTGAATATTTAAAAATTAATCTTATGCTATTGGAAGAGATGTACGTCGAACCTGATGATCGGTTGTTCCATCAAATCGCTGAAGATCTAAAAGGTAGACCATGCTCCATAAAGGCAGTTACAGTTTGATCATTAATGACAATCTCATAAATGAGAAAGTAGATGATGGGTATAAAGATAATTCACTTGATGTAGGGTTTCCTGACTATATCATTGTTCAGTGATGAGGAAAAAAATATTTAAAGGCAATGTAAAAGGAGGTGTAGGGGTGCATGGAAACTAAGAATAAATGGATTATATGCGGAATGGCGTTTTCATTGTTGCTTGGAGGATGTATGAATAAGGGTGATAATAATGGCTCTTCTACAAAAATAGAAAAACATTTAGTAAGTGTACAGAATTATAAGGGAGAGGGGTACACCCTTCATGATGGTGGTGAGATGGATAAAATTGCCGAAGCTAATAGGAAAGAGGTAGAGAGTACAGTTAAGGAATTCTTTAAAGAAAAGTACAAAACCGAAGTTAAAGTTCATAATATCGTTGGAAATGAAGATGGAGCAACGGTTTTCGTAGAGTCTATTGGACGGGTTCATTATTATACTTATGCAATAGTCCCCATTGATATAGGTGAAAAAAAGATTTTAGGTGAGAAGGTCTTTTCAGAAGAAGGTCAAGTAGAGGATGGAATCAAGGGTGGATTATACCGTCTTATTTTTGATGAACAGTTTAAAAAGTTAAACAGCTATTTTGAAAGTTTGGTTTCAGAAGGTGAAGTAGTAGGTAAAACAGTGGAATCATTGCAGAATGTTGGAGGCACAGGTTATATGACACCTTATTACTTTATCTCAACATTCATTGAGGATGAATCTATTAAACCTGTATATGATTTGTTTGTAAGTAATCCTCATGCGGACATAGATGAACTGAAAAACGCATATGAAGAGAGTTCGTTTTCTGCAGACGACCTTTTGATTAATGTGCGTCTATTTATGAAAGATAAAGACGCTCCTCCGAGTGAAGAGATTTTTCAACATGTGGTAAATGACTTAGAAAGCATGGATGGCATACCAAAAGGATATTATAGTTTATTCCTTAATGACAACAAGGTATATAGGGATAGTTTTACTGGAGAAAAGGATAATTCATTAAGTCGTGGGCATGGGAACTATATTGTTAACAACTAAAGTGAGAGGGAGATAGGATCAAACACCTTATTCATAGGGGATGAGGCACTTATGATTATAAAAAATAAAAGGATCATATACAGAACCGCACTTTTATTGTTCCTTGGTGGATGTATGAATGGGACTAAGGAAAAAGAAAATAATGAAAAGCAGTTGAAGAATCAATTTGTAAGTGTCCAGGAGTATATTGGAGAAGGAGACACCCTTCAAAATGGTGAAGAAACAGACAAGATTGCTGAAGAGAATCGAGAAGAAGTAAAGAAAGCAGTGAAAGATTTTTTCTTGAAAGAATATAAGACAGATGTAAAGGAACACGTATACAGTTGTTCCAATTGATCAATCAAATGAAAAAATTTTGTCAGACAGTGTGTTTTTCTCAAGAAGGACAGGCGGGGAGTACCATAACAGAGGGCTTGTACAGGAAGATATTCAAAGTCGAGTTTGATCGTTTGAATGAGTATTGAAAGAAAATTGCAAACGAAGAACCTGTTACCGGAAGAACGATTTAGTCCCTTCAAAAGGTCCTAGGTTCAGGCTATATGACCCCATATTATTCCTTGTCTTCATCCGTTGTAAATAATGAAGCGATAAAACCAGTTTATGATCTATATATGAAAGATCCTCAGGTTAGTACAGAAAAATTAAGGGCTGCTTACAATGAACAAGCCTTTGATCCGACTACGTTTGAAGTAGTTTATAAATTTATTTATGAAAGGTAAAGGTGCTGATCCGGATGAAGAAATATTTAAAAAAGTAGTAAGCGATATAGGATAGCATGGATGATGTACCAAAGGGAACTTATAGTATCTTCATCAACGACAATACCGTCCATAAACAGTCGTTTGAAGGGGTGAAAGAAAATTCCCTCGAAAAGACTACTCCGGATGAGATTGTTAAGGAATAGGAGTTATAAAGAAAATAGATTATTTTTCGGTATATTTTTTAGTTATCTTTTAAATAAATGGGGTAATTATACAAATATATGAGTCTTAAGATATAAGTTGGATATGCAAAATGAATAGGACGAAAGAAACGTAAAAAAGAAGTCTGCTTCCCTACTTTTATCCTCTTTTACTCGATTGCTCTAAGTATTACCCGATTGAACTGTTAATACTTTACAGACTTTTATACAATATAAAGGTAATTCTTTAAATGAACCCATCCAATTAGGAGGATCAGACATTCATGAACAGAAAAAATAAGTGGATTATATATGGAATCGGACTTTCATTATTACTTGGAGGATGTATGGATATGGATAATGCAAATGGTAATGGTGTGGATGAAAAGGAAAGTGCACAAAATGAAGTGGCAGCTCAGTATGAAAGAGTGCAAGATTATAAAGGTGAAGGGTACACATTAAATAATGGTGAAGAAAACGATAAAATTGCTGAAGCTAAAAGAGAAGAAGTAGAAAAAGCGGTGAAGGAGTTTTTCTTAGAAGAATATAAGACTGAGGTAAAAGTTCATAATCTAGTGGGAAATGTAGATGGAGTGACGGTATTTGTAGAGTCGACAGGACGTGTACATTTTTATTCTTATGCCATTGTTCCAATAGACCAGGGAACGGAAGAAATCGTGACTGGTGGAGTTAGAACACAAGAAGGTGAAGTTGAGAGAGGTATCCGTGAAGGGTTATACAAATTAATATTCGAGGATGAATTTAAGAATCTGGATACTTATCTTGAAAAGGTGGTATCAGAAGAAGAGGTTGTAGGAAGAACAATTGAATCTCTTCAAAATGTTGGTGGTTCTGGTAACATGACACCTTATTACTTTATGTCATCTTTAAATACAGACGAAGCAATTAAGCCTGTCTATGAGTTGTATATGAAAGATCATGAAGCAAACATCGATACATTAAAACAAGCGTATAATCCAAAATTGTTCAACGCGGACAATTTAAGAATAAACATCATGCTGTTTATGGAAAAAGAGAACGTACCACCTAGCGAAAAGGTAATGAAACGTGTTGCGAAAGATATAGAGGAACTGAGTGCTTTACCCCAAGGAACATATAGAGTTGCAGTAAATGATAATGGAGTTCACAAGGAATCGTTTGAAGGGTTTAAAGATAATTCAATTGAACAAGAAATTATTCGTAAGGAATAGGTGGTTTGAATATGTCTAAAGTACGCAAACCAATGATAGAGGCTGCCAATGTAGCAACTGTTAATAATGTGGAGATTGATAAAGATTTAGTTGAATTAGCTGGGTTGGTAGCTTATCAAAAACCAGCGAGGCATAAAATTGTGGAGGTTAACGGACACTCATATGAGGTTATTGATACCTTGTATGGAGATCAAACCGGTCTGGATGCACTCACCGTTGAAAACGTCAAGTCAAAAGAAATTTCGGTCATTTACGTCGGTACGGATGCAGGGGCTGCAAACGGTAACCAAGACTTACTGACGGATGCCCAACTTTTGAGTGATTTGACACTCCCCCAACTGGAGGCAGCGGAAAGTTATCTCGCAAAAGTAGATAAGGAAAGTAAAAATAAAGGCGGAGTGAAATACGCCACGGGAAACTCTCTTGGTGGTCCATTAGCAACCTACGCCGTCAGAAATCGCCCAGATATTAAAGCGGTTACCCTAAACCCGGCACTTCTTCCAAAAGGGGTGATCGATCCTAACAAAAACTACGACAACATCACCAACTACTTCACCAACTATGACGTCTTAACCGGAACCTTGATTGCCCTGAATCTCGATTCCCGCATCCCTGGAAAGAGATACGATATTTCGACAGGTATACCGGTGATCGGCGAGAAGTTCAGTATCCTGACAAACAATCATACGGGGTATACCAATGGTGGGAAATACGTAATTGGTCTAGATGGGGAACCTGGTTACGGTGAAATCCATGTTGAAGCTGATGCCCACATCATGACAAGCATCTGGACGGGGGAACCCCTTTATGGCGGTCACTCGGACAGGATCGAAATCAATCGTGAGAATCTGAACCTGTTGGCCGAGGCCCTGTCAGGGGATGTCGCCACAAGGTTGGGGTATGCAGAGGACTACTTGAGCCATTCACAGGAAATCGCCCAGCATGAAGGAGACCGGTACTCCGAGAGGTTGAGCCGTCTTCAGATGATCTTTGAGGACTCTTTCGAAAATTTGATCGGGAATCCTTTATTCATAGGCATCACGACGACGGGACATCGTCTGACCTCGGAAATCGACCATCTTATTTCTCTTTTGAATATGGCTGAAAACGCCAGTAAATCCCTTAACGGTGTTTTGAATTCCCCGCCCGTCGAACTCGTGGAGCACTTATTCAACCGAAGCGTCAGTGTCGAAAGCATTTTCGGCCAGGCCCGGAATCAGCTGCTTGAATTCAAACAGGAGATTACCAGTCTGACAGGATTCCTTCAGAACATCCTTCATAAAGAAATCCCTGAGCTGTTTAGCGGGGGGAAGGAAACCCTGGAGGACCTCCTTGTGAACGAGATGCTTTCACACTATGAGATTATTAGAGCCAATAGTGTGAAAATGAATAGTCACATAGCAGAATTTCAGAGTCAGGTCGAAAAGCTGGGGGAGAACTTTGGAGCCCGTGATTCCTCTTTGAGTGCAAGCATTTCGGGAGGGGCTTCGGTTCAACATGAAGTAGTGATGCCGAAGAAAAACGAATACGTGCTGGAAACGTCTAGTCACATGCTCATCGGAATGAAGGTGAAAGAGATTTATCTCGATGGATCCTTTGAAGCTTTCAAGGGAATTTCCCACCGCTTTCTATTGCCGTTATTGGGCGGTTTGACGGGTCTTGCTTTTGCCATCGAAAGCACATTGGAGGTCATTTCCGCTCAAATCAAGGGTGCTATGAATATTGCCCTCAGTGGAACGGTTCCTGGAAAGCTTATCAGCATGTTCTCGGACTTTGATGACAAAATCCGTTCGTACGTTTCTTCCGCACTGGAGCCGATTGATGAGCTGGCTGCCACCATTGAAGGACTCCGGGACGGATTAACCAGATTGACAATCGGATTTCCCGCGTTACTGGACAGCTTCAGACCTTATATCGACTCGGCGATTTTCGATCTGACGAGCTATTCCAATATCCATATTTACAATGTATCCGCCATGGCCATCCATGAAGAAATGGAAATGCTCTTTGATGACATCGTCCACCAGCTCAGTCAACATAAAGGAAATTCGATTCAGGCATTGTGTGAAATTTCACAACGTGTGAAAGACAATATGATCCAACTTCGTCAACAAGTGGATCGTGTGACATTGTAGGAACAGGTCATCCGCTTGTTCCTATTTTTTGGTTCTTTTGCAATCGGTAGATGAGAAACGTATTGGGTCACGATAAAGCAGCCACTATGTTTACGCTAATAATAGGAATAAAATCCCCCTTTTGTCATATAGCCACTCCTTTGAATTTATTGTAAAATAAAAAAAGACAGAATATTGCAAGCGTTTGCACTAGTTCAAAATAACTACACCGATATCGATCTCACATTTTTTTAACCTTTTGTGCAAACGTTTCCACAATCATCACGAGCACTATTATTATTCTATTAATCCAATTTAAGAGGGGGAAAGCGTGAATGAGAAAAATGACAAAGCGTCGATTCTCAATTTTTATGACTTTGATGATGCTGCTAAGTCTGTGGTCACCATTTGCACCGGCAGCATCTGCAGTGGCGGATGGCAATGCCACGGTTGAATCAGCAGAGTCAAGTGATCGCACAGTACGCTTCACGTATGATCGTGAAGACCAAACATATGACGGGTGGAATATATGGGCCTGGAACACAGGAGTAATGAATGATCAAATCAACTTTGACTCCTATGAAAACGGGGTGGCGGTAGCGAACATTGCCGTTGCACCTGAAACAGAGCAATTCGGCTTTGTTCTTCGCAGTACGGAGGATTGGAATACGGCGGAGAAGGAGTTTGGCGATCGTTTTATTCCAGTGAACAAAAACGACACTATCACCAAGGCGTACATAACAAGCGGCGTCGAGGAAATCCGCATTGTGCCTGATGGATCGGCCCCGGTCATCGATCAAGGAAATGCGACGTTCTATTATCGTGATAAAGAATTGTTCGCAAATAATGCGATGGATACGATTGAAAAAGTAGAGTTGAAGTACAACGGGGAAACGAGAGAAATGACGTATGAACCTGAGGATGAAAGGTTCTCTCTATCATACGAGAACATTCCGAATGGAAAAAACCCGTACTCATTCTTGGTTACAAAAAATGGTGTAACGACAGAAGTAAGTGACCCTTACAATTCAGTGGACGGGGAATCGTTCCTTGATTTCCAAAAAGCTGATCTGACGGTTACGGGTTCAGTTTCACCAACTGCTGTAGATTATAATGAAAACGCTGTCTTATCGGTTGCTATCGACGGACTGACAGAGGATGTGAAAATCCATAAGATCACAGCGGATGTTTCTTCATTAGGCGGGTCGGAGAAACTTGAAATCGATCCTTCATTAAAAGAAGTGACTTTAGCAGTCGATGACGATATAACAGCGGGAACAAAATCGATTCCTCTGACCGTAGTAGATTCATACGGGAACTATTATGAAGGAACGACGGAAATCGAAGTAAAAGCAAGACAGTCTGTCGGCGATTCGGATCTCGATTGGGATGAATCCATCATTTATTTTATGCTGACAGATCGATTCTTCAATGGGGATACGTCGAATGATGATCCTTACAATTTGAATTATGATCAAAGCAAACGCGGTACGTACCAAGGTGGAGATTTTAAAGGGATCACGGAGAAACTTGATTACCTTGATAATCTTGGCGTAAATACGATCTGGATCAGTCCGGTTGTGGAAAACATCAAGTATGATGTCCGTCAAGGGGAAGAGGACCAGCCATACTTCGCATACCACGGTTACTGGGCCAGCAACTTCGGCGAGCTGAATCCTCACTTCGGCTCCATGGAAGACTTCCATACCTTAATCGATGAGGCACATGACCGGGGCATTAAAATCATGGTTGATGTGGTCTTGAATCATACAGGGTATGGGTTAAAAGAAATCGATGGTGACTTGGCTGAAGATCAGCGTCCTGCAGGTTACCCATCTGATGCAGAACGAGACAAGTACAGTAATATCGTTCGTCAAGGCAACGTAGGTACTGATGAAGTGGTCGGTGAATTAGCGGGACTTCCAGACATCATCACGGAAAATCCAGAAGTTCGCCAGCAAATCATCGATTGGCAAACGGATTGGATTGAAAAAGCAACAACGGCAAAAGGGAATACGATCGACTATTTCCGCGTTGACACTGTAAAGCACGTGGAAGATACGACGTGGATGGCCTTTAAAAACGCCATCACGGAAAAAATGCCTCAGCACAAGATGATTGGTGAAGCTTGGGGAGCAAGTGCCGACAATCAGCAGGGATACCTTGATACCGGAATGATGGACTCCCTTCTGGACTTCGGCTTCAAAGATATTGCAAAAGATTTTGTGAACGGCAACCTGAAAGCAGCCAATGATAAACTGACGGCTCGAAACGGGAAAATTGATAATACGGCAACCCTTGGACAATTTTTAGGGAGTCATGATGAAGACGGATTCCTGTATTCGTTAGGCGGAGATGAAGGAAAGCTGAAAGTGGCCGCTTCTCTTCAGGCAACGTCGAAGGGACAGCCGGTCATTTATTACGGTGAAGAACTCGGGCAAAGCGGGGCGAACAATTATCCGGAATATGATAACCGCTATGATTTTGCTTGGGATGATGTAAAAGGTAATGACGTGTTAGAGCACTATACGAAGATTTTAAACTTTAGAGGGGCACATTCCGATGTGTTTGCTAAAGGGGAGAGAAAGACGGTCGGTGGTTCGAATAGCGATCAGTTCCTGGTATTCTCCCGTGACTATAAAGAAGACTCCGTATACGTTGGGTTGAACGTGGCAGACGAAGCGAAAGAGATTACATTGACAGTGGATTCTCCGGATGCAGTCGTGACGAATACATATTCCGGTGAGACATTCAATGCTGACGGAGGAAATGAAATCAGGTTGACACTTCCTTCTAAAGCAGACGGTGGTACAGCGTTGTTGACTGCCCAAGGCGGGAAGATTACAGGCGCTGAAGCAGGATCAGGTTCAGGGGGAGAAGATCCTGAAGTAGAGCCGGTTCCGGAAAACAACATCCGCATCCACTACAACCGTAGCGACGGAAACTACGAAAACTTTGGTGCATGGTTATGGAATGATGTAGCGTCACCATCTGCCGGATGGCCGACAGGAGCAACCATGTTTGAGAAAACCGACAGCTACGGCGCATACATTGACGTCCCTCTTGCTGAAGGAGCGAAGAATATCGGCTTCCTTGTCATGGATGTAACCAAAGGGGATGCCGGTAAAGATGGTGGAGACAAAGGATTTACGATCCCTTCTCCTGAGGTAAACGAGATTTGGATCCAACAAGGTTCGGATAAGGTGTATACGTATGAGCCGGTTGATCTGCCGGAGAACACGGTGCGTATCCATTATGAGCGTGAAGACGGGAATTATGAGAACTTCGGTGTCTGGAATTGGGGAGATGTTGAAGCTCCTTCAGACAACTGGCCGACAGGTGCGGCTGATTTAGCGGGTAAAGACCGTTATGGTGCGTTTGTAGACATCCCGCTAAAAGAAAATGCGAAAGAAATTGGCTTCATTGTGCTGGATGAGTCGAAAGGCGATGCCGGTAAGGATGGAGGCAACAAAACGTTCAATCTATTAGATAAATATAATCATCTATGGGTGAAACAGGGTGACGATACCGTCTACATTTCCCCACACGGCGACGTGGCAACAGGACTGATTTCGTCTGAGGTCATTTCTGACGATACGATCCGTCTGAATTTCACGATGACAGATGGTCTGACGGAAGAAGCATTAGTGTCCGGTCTGGCCATCAAAGACAGTGCCGGATCCGATGTGACAGTGGAAAGTGCTGAAATCACCGGAGACAAAACAGTGGAAGTGAAAGCTGATTTTGACCTGGAAAAACTTCCGCTTTCCATCACCTATTCTGGCAGAACCGTTAAAGCGGCGGCTGGCTGGAGACTGATCGATAACAAGTATGCCTACGATGGTGACGATCTTGGTGCCACATACAATAAAGGTAACGCAACCTTAAAATTATGGGCGCCGAAAGCAAGCAAGGTAGTCGCGAACTTCTTTGACAAAAAAGATGCCGCAAAACCAATCGGCAGTGTGGAGCTTACGCTTGGTGAACAAGGGGTCTGGTCAACGGAAGTAAAAGCGAAAGACTTAAAGGTAAAGGATCTGAAAGGCTACTACTATCAATACGAAGTAACTAATGATGGCGTAACGAAAAAAGTATTGGATCCTTACGCGAAATCAATGGCTGCTTTTACCGTGAATACTGAGGGAGAAGCAGGACCTGACGGCGATAACGTAGGGAAGGCAGCAATCGTCGATTTAAAAGGAACCGATCCTAAGAAATTCACCAATGCTTCCATCGATGGTTATGAAAAAAGGGAAGATGCCGTCATTTACGAGGTACACGTCCGTGACTTCACGTCCGATCCTTCGATTGAGAAAGATTTGAAGAAGGAAAGATGGGGTACGTATGACGCCTTCATTAAAAAGCTTGATTATATTAAGTCAATGGGTGTGACACACGTTCAACTGCTACCGATCATGGCCTGGTACTACGGTGATGAAACGAATATGGGCGAACGTGAGCTTGAGTATTCAGCGGGTGGCAATGAATACAATTGGGGCTACGACCCACACAGCTATTTCTCCCCGGATGGTGCGTATTCACAGGATGCCACCGATCCGCAATTACGAATTGAAGAAACGAAACGTTTGATCGACGCGATTCATGATAAGGGTATGGGTGTCGTGCTTGACGTCGTCTACACGCATATGGCGAAAACAAGTACACTGAACGACATCGTGCCAAACTACTATGCATTCCAAGATGACAAAGGAAACTTCCTTGGAGGCTTCGGTAACAACCTGGCAACCAACCATACAATGGCTGAAAAGCTGATGGTCGACTCAGTGAAATACTGGTTCGATGAATACAAGATCGATGGCATGCGGTTCGATATGATGGGTGACGCAACCTACCCATCCATCCAAAAAGCCTATGACGCCGCGGCTGAAATCAACCCGGATGCCCTGTTTATCGGTGAAGGCTGGAGAACATTTGCCGGTCACTTATCGGATCCTTCCTTAGAAGGAATGGGTGCCGATCAGGATTGGATGGACAAAACCGATGACGTAGGAGTCTTCTCCGACGAAATCCGTAACGAACTGAAATCCGGATTCGGTTCAGAAGGGGAGCCGCGATTCCTGACAGGCGGCGCTCGCGACATCAACACCATTTTTAACAACATCAAAGGGCAGCCTGGCAACACAGCAGACGACGATCCGGGCGACATGGTCCAATATATCGCGGCCCATGACAACCTGCCGTTATACGATGTCATTGCCCAATCAATCAAAAAGGACCCGGCCATTCCGGAAAACAACCTGGAGATCCACAAGCGTATCCGCGTTGGTAACTCCATGATCCTGACATCGCAGGGAACAGCCTTCATCCATGCAGGACAGGAATACGGCAGAACCAAGCAATGGCTTGGTGAAGGCGTACCGGAACAGAAATATCATGAGTTGGAAGACGAAGAGGGCAACCCATTCGGTTACTTCATCCACGACTCATACGATTCATCCGACGCCATCAACAAGTTCGACTGGGAAAAAGCAACGAATAAGAAGAAATATGAAGTGAATACAACGACGAGAGAATATACAGAAGGTTTGATCAAGCTAAGAAGATCGACCAATGCCTTCCGCTTGGGTGAGAAAGAGCTCGTAGATCAGAATGTATCGCTGCTAGACTTGCCTGAAATCCAGGATACAGACTTGATGCTGGCTTACAAGAATGCATCTACGGATGGTACGGGCGAGTACTACGTATTCGTCAATGCGGATAGTGAAGCGCGTACCCTATCGGTGGGTGGCTATGACTTCTCTAAAGGCAAGGTTATCGTGGATAACGACGAAGCGGGAACTAAGCCGGTTTCTAAGAAGTCTGGATTTACACTGACGAAAGATACTTTGACTTTGGATCCTTTGACTACTGTTGTGATTAAGGTGGATGAGAAGGGGAAGAAAAAGAAGCAATAGTATTATAGAACTGGATAAAAACAAAAAACCTCAACCCTGAGAAAAAGGGTTGAGGTTTTGTTTAGGATTAATTAAAAAAGTGGTAGAGTGGTTTCAGAAAAAGAAGTCAACTGGTTACTGTTAAACAATCGTTTGATTAATTGTTGAGTTCTTCTAACTCCTTGCAAAAAATAAACTTATTAAACGTTTGTTTAATATTGAAGATACCTTAGCTACCGAAGAGAAAATCGGCACGATACATATTAGAATATTTTAACTATTGAAGTTCTTTTATAAAGATTCTCTGAACTGTAGGGAGGAGGCGAGAGTTAGAACAGCAAAAACTCTTATTCGGATAAATGGCTACTTACATCTCCTCTATTTTTGAATCGATAGAAAGCCATAAAGAAGTATATGACTTAGTCCGTCCGGTCAAGGGGAGAGGCGAATGTTTTAAGTGATGAGCCTTGACAACGGACCAGTCCCTCCGCACCTGAACAAACCGATATTATTATTAGTTTCAATAATGGAAGAATCGCTTATATTTTGATAACGAATGCTTTCCTTCCATACATAGTCAGAAAGAACCCTGCTTTCCTGTTCCTCCTGAAATAAATCAAACTGATGATCACAGTAGCGGAAGATCGTCCGGTCAGTCCTTTTTCTGGCATTCAAGCCAATGATGAATTTTATGATGGCGCCCCAAATTCCTGTATAGCTCATATTCTTGATTGGACTGCTTGTAAACTGATGAATCGTAAGGGTTCGACCATCGCGAAAGGAAACATCAGATGTAACGGACGAAGCCGAATGCACATCTCCCGATAAGATGATGCAGTCACTCGGGCTCCAAGCCGATACTTGATGGAGGAAGTCGCTAAAGCCTTTCCCATTGTACTTCCATGCTTCTAAGTCGAAATTGCTTTGCACAGGTAAACCAAACATCCTCAGTGGAAGCATGTAGTCATGTAAAAAGTTTTCAATTAATCCGATCCCGTAAAGAGGGGCGGGGGATACAAGGATTAAGGGTTCACCCTGATTCCAACCAGTCGCGTTCAGTTTAGTGGAAAGCCTATTCCATCCCTCCTGACTAAGAAGGTTTGGGCTATACCTTTCCTCATCTATCCGTTTACAAACTTTCACAGGCTTTGGTTTATTTACATAACCGCGTTGGGTTCTTGTATCAAGAAATACGGCCTTTGGCGCAGTCGGGGCGGTAAAATGCCAAGAGTCATAGTTCCACAGAGCCTGTACCCAGTTAGAGTGAGAGAGTGAACCAGGTTGAAAAGAATCGAAATAGGTTTGCATGGTTTGACCAAAATGGGTAAACGTAGCCGGCTCATTGCCCCAGCCTTGAAAAAGCCAATAGGATGCCAAGCCGTTGCTAATCACATGTCTCCCTAAAGGAGCGTTCCAAACGTTCGTCTTCCAATCCTGTGTCAGGTTCCAATCATCCGTTATATCGTGGTCATCAAACATCATATAGGTCGGTGTATTGGCCAGTACTCTTCTGACAGCATACAAAGCTTCCTCCAGGTTAGCGAGTTCCTTTTCCTGCTTTTGGTAGCGGTCTTGAAGCTGCCCATATTCCGTTTCATGCTCTTTGCTTTGACAATCTTTAAAGGCAAAATAGACTTCATTCTTATGCGCAGCTTCTTGAAAGGTCTCGAACATCCCTTCCTTATGTGCGAGTTCCCATAATGAGGGACTCCAAGACAACATATACATGGCTGCATAGTCACTGAAGTCTAGCAGATGATTTGCAGCTTTTCTGGAAGTGAATTTGCAAAAATGTTCCGTAATATATTGCCTGCCATTGATCTGTTGAAGTCCCTGTCTGAAAGGTTCTTCTTTTAAGCGGGGATCGACGGCACATAGGTCTTCCTCTTGTCCCACCAGTTCTTTGCCGAACCTTGTTATGATCTTAAATAGGGGATCTGCCACATCATCAGCATATATTTGATCTCCCATTAAAAATAGAGAGGAGGGTCTATCAGTATTCATAAAGGACGACGCAATGATATTATCTGCTTCTGACAACACATCTGCTCCAACCCCGTGGAGCTTTCGACATGAACCGTATAGAATATTCGATGGATTTCCTTCGTTGATATAAAAGGTAGGGTAAGCGAGATTTTCGTAGACAATCGAGTGTGGATGAGTAGGGGAAAGTAAGTCAAAGCTGCCAAGGTCAAGTGTTTCAATACTATTATCAAACAATAAATTGTATCCCAATAACTTATTTATAGGAAAAGATCCGGCTTGTGGAAAAACGTTTATCAAACTTATATATAAGTTCTTTCCGGCTTGTACCGTTTTCGTTTCAGTTTCACAGGCTATGCTCATATAGTGAAAATTTTGAGATTCTTTATCCTGTTTTATCTTAAATAACTCTGCTTTCATATCATATGGTTTACTCAATGCAATCCAAATAAAAGCTTTTGCAGGTTCTACCCGACGAACAATCGGCCCGCACAAAATCGTTGGAAGCTCCATGAATCCATCACCCCATTCATAATCTACTACTATCGTATTCAAGTCCTAAAGGTAGTGTGTAAACAAGCTTAAACCTGAAAAGAGGTCCGTCCCTCATCGCTTTAATGTGATGAGGGACGGACCTCTTGTGAAATTGTTGGGTAGGTTCAAAGTTTTGGGTTCTAAAATCAGAAGTGATTCTAATTAATGGGGGAAGGAGGGCAGAGGATGTTTTTATCTTAGCTGCTAATAGTTTATACTTGGCGATGTAGTGATATTTTACTGCATTCTTAAATATGTAAAGAGCAATAGTAGTCCATAGTATTTTGTGAATTAGAATAACAAAACTATTTTGGATGGATTATTGAATTTACTATTGATATAAACTTTAAAACTGTGGTATATTCTTTTTCGGCTTACAAAATTGCTTTGGTAAGTAAGTTAAAAAAGTTTTCATTTTTAGTTATTTAGAAGTTGACTTCTGCGAAATCAGATGATATAGTAATACTTGTCCTTAAGCGGGACGTTAAGAAAATATGGCCCATTGGTCAAGCGGTT
>NZ_JXZC01000007.1 GCF_000935355.1 Rossellomorea aquimaris | reverse complement strand
AACGATAGTAATAAATCGTGGATGCAACATCCGCACAGGAGGAAATACACATGCAAGAAGGTACAGTAAAATGGTTTAACGCAGAAAAAGGTTTCGGATTCATCGAAATCGAAGGTGGAGAAGATGTATTCGTACATTTCTCAGCTATCCAAGGCGAAGGATTTAAATCTTTAGACGAAGGTCAAAAAGTTACATTTGACACTGAGCAAGGTCAACGTGGACTTCAAGCGACTAACGTTGTTAAAGCGTAATAGCTTTTAAGAAAAAGGACTCTCTCAGGAGGGTCCTTTTTTTATTGTCTGGGCTGGGCGGGCCGCCTGCGATTTAGGTGTCATCCAGCTCCGGCGGCTAGCCCCTCGAGGTCATAAGCTAAATTGGCCAGGAAGGCAAAGAACGCCTTCCCGGCCAATTCATCTTATGCTTGTCGGGGCTGGGCGAGCCGCCTGCGCTTTTGGTTATCATCCAGCTCCGGCGGCTAGAGGCTCGAGGTCATAAGTCAAACATGCCAAAAAGGCAAAGAACGCCTTTCCGGCATGTTCGCCTTATGCTTGTCGCCTCTGGGCGAGCCGCCTGCGCTTTAGATATAAAAAGGGACCGACAGCGTTCGTCGGTCCCGGAGACAACATGTTACAAGTTGAAAAATGGTTAGGTAAAGCATAACACACTATTGGAGGAATACCTAAAGATATTTGAAAAGAATTTGCAGGGGGGATATTTCCTTTGAATAGAATCGACACTTCCCCATGAAAATAAGACTAAATGAAGAAATAAATGAGGTATTGAAATGAGTATAAAACAATTTAAGGATTATAAGCTTAGTGATGATATTATTAGGGCTCTATCCGGTTTAGGGTATAAAGCTCCAACCGAGGTTCAATCCAAGGTGCTTCCATTGGCTCTAGAGAAGAAGGATCTTGTTGTGCGTTCTCAAACAGGAAGCGGTAAGACAGCCTCTTTCGGGATACCGATTTGTGAGATGGTACAATGGGAAGAGAATAAGCCTCAGGCCCTTGTACTGACCCCGACCCGGGAACTTGCTGTTCAAGTAAAAGAAGACATCACAAACATCGGAAGATATAAGCGTATCAAAGCGGCTGCCGTGTACGGGAAATCTCCTTTTCACCGACAAAAGCTTGAGCTTAAGCAGAAAAACCATATCGTAGTAGGCACCCCGGGCCGCGTACTCGATCATATTGAAAAAGGAACATTCCCATTGGAAAAGCTTGCGTACCTTGTGATCGACGAAGCCGATGAGATGTTGAACATGGGCTTTATCGAACAGGTGGAAGCGATTATTCAGGAGCTGCCGACGGATCGGGTAACGTTGACATTCTCAGCTACATTACCGGAGGATGTGGAAGCACTCTGCCATAAATATATGAAGGAACCTGTTCATATTGAAATCAAGGCAACAGGTATTACGACAGATAAAATCGATCACTCTTTGATGGAAGTTAGAGAGGAAGGTAAGCTGACTCTTCTGAAAAACGTCACAACTGTTGAAAACCCCGATAGCTGCATCATCTTTTGTCGAACAAAAGAAAATGTGGATACATTATGTGAAGAGTTGGACCGGTCAGGGTATCCTGTGGATAAAATTCATGGTGGTATGATTCAGGAAGCCCGCTTTGAAGTGATGGAAGATTTTAAGAGAGGGGAATTCCGCTATCTGGTGGCAACGGATGTGGCAGCCCGTGGAATCGATATTGAGAACATCACACACGTCATCAATTATGATATCCCCATGGAGAAAGAAAGTTATGTTCACCGCACGGGGAGAACGGGCCGCGCAGGTTCTGCAGGAAAGGCGATCACCTTCTGCACACCTTATGAAGATAAATTCCTTGCCGAGATTGAAGAATATATCGGATTTGCGATTCCAAAGCTGCAGCCGCCGTCGGAAGAAGCAGTGGCAAAAGCAAAGACGGATTTTGAACGAAAATTAGACACGGAACCTGATTTTAAATCAGATAAGAGCGCGCAGTTGAACAGAGACATCATGAAGCTCTACTTTAATGGCGGAAAGAAAAAGAAAATCAGGGCTGTCGATTTCGTCGGAACAATTGCGAAAATCGAAGGAGTGAGCGCTGATGACATCGGGATCATCACCATCCAGGAAAACCTTTCTTATGTGGAGATATTGAATGGTAAAGGGCCGTTGGTCTTACAAGCCATGAAAAAAACCACAGTCAAAGGTAAGGTGCTGAAGGTTCATGAAGCGAGAAAATAAATAATCTATAAAACATGCAGCGGATTAATTGGAATTCGCTGTTTTTTTTATGTTTTGGGAGAACATTTAGACGGGGCCATGAGAAAAAGGTGAAGAAATAGTCCTTTGGTGTTTCTTTCTTATATACGGAGAGTGATATATCAGCGGAATTTTCAATATATCAGCGAAATATTGATTTTATCAGCGATATTTTTAATATATCAGCGAAATCCGGTTTATATCAGCGGAATTTCAAATTTATCAGCGAATCCAGACATTCAAAGGTAGGCTCGACTAGCATTCTGTTGTCCTTCTTCACATCCAGATAGGATCTCAAGTCCATCGGCAAGGATCTGATTATAACGGCGAAATTTTCAATATAACGGCGAAAATCAATTTTTAACGGCGATATTCCAAATTTAACAGCGAAATCCCAATTAACAGCGAAAGAACCATTGAAAACAAGAGAAATTACCAACGACCAACCAGCTCTAAGTTTTGGGACACGGTGCCTGTCCCCATGTCCCAAAAACATCGTTATAGAAAAATAATGTTGTAATCGTTTTCAACCTGTTGTATTATTCAGTTAAAGGAAATCCGAAACGTTTTGGGAGATGTGCAAGTGACTACGATTAAAGATATTGCAAGAGTAGCCGGGGTATCCGTTACGACGGTGTCACGAGCGTTAAATGGGTATTCAGATGTCAATGAAGATACGAGGAAGAAGATTGCTCAAGTGGCAAAAGACTTGAATTATAGCCCTAATTCCATTGCCAGAAGCCTGGTCATGAAAAAGTCGAAAACGATTGGCTTACTTGTTTCCGGATTTACGAAGGAAAGTGTGAAGGATAATTTCATCGTGGAAGTGCTGGCAGGGATTAATGAATTTGTTTCAGGTTCTGATTACGATCTTGTTTTATTCAACACCAATTCTTCGAAGCAGCGTGAGAAGACTTATACGCAGCTTTGCAGGGAAAGAAGAGTGGACGGGGTGATCATCCAGGGGATCAGAACGGATGATCCATATTTACAGGAAGTGGTTGAAAGTGATATTCCTTGCGTATTGATCGACATTCCGCTTGAATCCGAATATGTGAGTCATGTGACGACGGATAATGTATTAGGAGCTGAAAAAGCGGTCCAGCATTTAATCCAATGTGGCCATACAAACATTGGAATGATTAATGGACATGATTATGCGTTTGTAAGTCAGCAGCGTTTGGAAGGATACAATAACGCTTTGCAAGGTGCACAGCTCGAACTCAATTCCAGCTACATCGTAAATGGGGAGTTCACAGAAGAAAGTGGAAAGAAAGCAGCTGCAGCATTACTAACCTCACATCCTGAAATGACAGCATTATTTTGTGCAAGTGATCTAATGGCCATCGGAGCGATGAGTGCGGCGAAGCAGTTGAACATTAGGGTGCCAGAAGACCTTTCGATTGTCGGATACGATGATATCCTGCTTGCATCGTATGTAAGCCCGAAGTTGACCACCGTAAGACAAAATAAGTTTCAACTGGGGTATGAAGGGGCAAGATTATTGCTGGATTTATTGACAAATCAGTCAGGGCCCCATCGAATGGTGCTTGAGACAAGGTTGATCAGAAGGGAAAGCACAAATCATATAAACGAATAAAGGTTGGTATGAATCTTTATGATAAAGCCAACTTTTATTTAGGGCTTAATCCGAAACGTTTTGGAAAAGAGATGATTTTTTTAACGAATTTCCAAAACGTTTCGGAAAACATCGTAATGATCAATAAACAAAAAAAGGTTTGAAAGTAGGAGGAACCACTATGAACTACAGAGTGATTAAAGAAAACAACTTATTTCTTCTTACAGATGAGCAGGGAGATATCATAACTGACCATAGTTATGGGCTTGGTTTATACAAGAATGACACGAGGTACCTTAGCAAATTGAATGTGAAAATCAATCATGAAAAACCGATTCTATTACATTCGGATGGATCGGAAAATTATATGTCTACGATATTATCAACGAATCCCCACCAGGAAGAGGATGGAAATCTCATCCTTTGGAGGGAATCAGTCCAAATCGAGCGTAAGCGCTTTATTTATGATGATGTGTTGTATGAAACGATTACAACAAAAAACTATTATCCAAAGCCTGTATCGTTTGAGTTGAATGTAGAAGTCGATGTGGACTTTAACGATATGTTTATCGTACGCGGGTTCCAAACTGGAAACGTAGGAAAGAGAACAGGTCAGAAAGTTGAAGATCAATCCATCACCTTCCAGTATGAGGGGGCGGACGGTATCAATCGTGCGACAAAAATTCAGTGGGATGCCAATACGAAAAACGTGAATGAAAATGGAGGGATTAATTTCCAGGTAGAGCTTCAGCATGAGGAAGAACAGTCCATTACATTTATAATCGTTCCACTTGAAAATGTAGAAACGAGAGATGATATTTTACCTGTTGAGGAAGCACTTCAAAAATTAAAGGTTTCTTATAAAGAATGGTCGGCTCAGTTAACGAAAGTAGAGACGGATTACGAACCCCTTCAACGTCTGGTGGACAGAGGTTTATCAGATCTTAGAGTGCTATTGACTGACACCGGATACGGAAAGTTTCCTGTAGCTGGTCTGCCTTGGTTCGGAGTTCCATTCGGAAGGGATAGTCTGATTGCAGCCCTGCAAATGATTGCGTTCCAACCCCAGGTTGCAAAAGGCACCCTGTTCACCATGGCGAGTGAGCAAGGGACGAAGGTGGATCCTTGGAGAGACGAGCAGCCAGGAAAGATCATGCATGAAATCCGCTACGGAGAGCTTGCGAATACGGATCAAATTCCGTTTACGCCTTATTACGGAACGATTGATGCAACACCGTTATTCCTTGTCCTATTGACAGAGTATGTGAAATGGACGGGTGACTTGGATACGTTCCACAAGCTTGAAGACAATGTGAAGAGAGCGCTTGAGTGGATCGACCAGTATGGAGATCGTGATGGAGATCTATTCGTTGAGTACCATCAGGAATCATCCAAAGGGATTGCTAACCAAGGCTGGAAGGATTCCGGGGACTCCATCGTTCATCGAAATGGGGACTACGCTGATACACCGATCGCCTTAGTAGAGGTTCAAGGCTATGTGTACCAGGCAAAACGTGGATTGGCTGCTGTTTATAAAGCACTTGAAAAGAAAGAAGAGGCTGTCCGATTAGAGACGGAAGCGAAAAACCTGCAAGAACGATTTGAACAGGAGTTTTGGATGGATGACCTGGAATTCTACGCCATCGCCGTTGATCAAAAGAAAGAAAAGGTCGGTACGATCACCTCCAATCCAGGACATGTTCTGTATTCAGAAATGATGTCAGGTGATCGGGCTGCAAAAGTAAGTCAGACGTTGACGAGTGACAAGATGTTTTCTGGCTACGGAATCCGTACCATGGGGAAAGGTGAAGCCGGCTACAACCCGATGAGCTATCACGATGGCAGCATTTGGCCACATGATAATAGCATGACGTTACTTGGATTAAGCAAATTAGGATTCAAGGAAGAATCCAAGAAAGTGATGAGTGGATTGATCGATGCGTCACATCATTTCGAATACGACCGCTTGCCGGAGTTGTTCTGTGGATATGAGTCTACAATTGGGAAGGCTGTAAAGTATCCGGTCGCTTGTTCTCCACAAGCGTGGGCAGCGGGGACACCACTCGTGTTTATTCAATCTCTATTAGGGTTGTTTCCAAACAGCCTGACAAAAGAAATACATCTTAATCCAATCTTACTTGATGAAATGAATATTTTGACGGTGCAAGATATTACGATTGGTGATGGAGTGCTGTCTCTATCCTTAACGCGAAAAGGAGACAAAATAGAAACCTCCATTATAGAAAACTCAACAGGCTACGACATTGTGAAAGAAAAGCAGACGGTGTAATCACATTCAGGAATAACAATCCTATTTTAAATAAATCAAAAAGGGGTTATGAAAATGGCGAAGAAGAAATGGATCGCGAGTCTAGGTATTACGACGATGTTAGTGGGAACGGTTTTGGCAGGATGCAGTGGATCAGACGAGAAGACGAGTTCAAATGGCTCAGACGGTGAGAAAGTCGAAATCACTCTTGCCGGATGGGGAGGAAATCCTTCAGAACAGAAGCTGTTGACTCAAACGATCGCTGACTTTGAAGAAAAACATCCGAATATTGACGTAAAGCACGAAGTCATTTCTGAGCAGTATATGGACGTCTTGAAAACTCGTTTGATTGGCGGGGAAGGTCCTGACGTTTTCTATTTGGATGCACTTGAAGCTCCTGCACTGATTGAAACAGGGGTTGTGGAGCCATTGGATGATTACGTAACGGAAGATTTCGATGTGAAAGATTTCGAGAAGCCGATGCTTGAAGCGTTCAAAGTTGATGGAAAGACATATGGTTTTCCGAAAGACTATTCGACTCTGGCTCTCTTTTACAATAAAAAGATGTTTGAAGAAGCGGGTGTAGAAGTTCCGAAAACATGGGAGGAGCTTCGTGAAGTGTCAAAGGCTCTGACAAAAGATGGGGTTTATGGATTTGGGGTGGCTCCGGAACTTGCTCGTCTTTACCACATTGCACAGGCAACCGGTGGGGAAGTCGTGAAGGATGATCAAGCGAATTTTGCTTCGGAAAAAGTGGTCAATGCCCTTCAACCGATCATCGACCAGCATAATGAAGACAAAACCTCTGCACAGGCTTCAGAAGTGGGAGCGAACTGGGGAGGAGAAATGTTCGGTCAAGGGAAAGCAGCCATGGTCATCGAAGGAAACTGGGCGATACCATTCTTAGCGGATACGTTCCCGGATGTAGAATACGGAACGGCTGAATTACCGACCATCAATGGAGAAAAAGGGACAATGGCCTACACGGTTGGATATGTGATGAATGCGGCATCGGAAAAGAAGGAAGCTTCATGGGAGCTGATCTCGTACCTCACGGGTAAAGAAGGAATGGAAACATGGACGTCCAAAGGGTTTGCCCTTCCGACACGTAAGTCAGTAGCTGAAAAGTTAGGGTATGACAAGGATGAATTACGAGGGGCACTTGTAGCCGGAGCTCCATATGCAACGGTGTGGGCAGAAGGAAAGAATCTGCCGATCATCATGAATAATTTTAACAACCAATTCATCGCGGCCTTCCTGGGAGACCGACCATTGGATGAAGCACTGAAAGAAGCACAGGAACAAGCGAATAGCGAAATTCAATAATACTTTAAAGGTACCTGGCACTCATGATGGTGTCAGGTACAACTTTAACATTGACTGTATTCTTTCTTTTGAGGTCTTGATAAGGCATGACAGACCTCGGCGGAAAGAATACAGGTAATAGCTGTAGATCAGAGACAGATAGAAGGTAGGGATAAGAATGAACAAACAATCTTCTAAGAAGAGATTACAGGATGCAGGGCAAGGATACTTATTTATGTCTCCCACGCTGTTTGTATTAGCGGTGTTTATTATCGGGCCGATTCTTTATGCCATATTTTTATCTTTTCATAAGGTTCAACTCCTGGGGGATATGAGTTTTGAATTTGTTGCATTTGAAAATTTTGCGAGGATCATGGAGGACAACAGGGCCATCATCGCTCTGAAAAACACGGCGAAGTACGTACTGATTGTTGTGCCTACACAGACATTTCTGGCTTTGGTGCTGGCAGCGACGTTAAACGCGGGATTGAAGGGTGAGAAGCTTTTCAGGATTGTCTATTTCTTACCGACCTTAACGTCTTCAGCCGTGCTGACGCTGATCTTTATGTGGATGTATAACAAAGAAGGACTGATCAACAACCTTTTAGAAAAAGTGGGCTTGCCTACGTATAATTTCTTAGGTGATCCCGATATTGCCCTGAATGCCATTATGTTGATGAACATATGGGCAACGGCACCATTTTTCATGGTCATCTATCTTGCAGCGCTTCAGGATATTCCAGACTCGTTATACGAAGCGGCTGAACTGGACGGAGCGAATGCGATACAGAAGTTCTTCTATGTGACAGTCCCGTTTCTAAGGCCGGTTACATCATTCGTCGTGATCATGGGGGTCATCGGCACGTTCCAGCTGTTTGATCAATCTTATATTTTCTCAGGTGGATCCGGTGGACCGAATAACTCGACGTTAACGGTTGTCCTCCTAATCTATCAATATGCCTTTAAATCACTGGGGACCATGGGATATGCTGCGGCACTTGCCTTCGCGCTTGCACTTATCATCCTGGTGGCGACATTGATTCAACGTAAATTCTCTAAAGAAGAATCACTCTATTAAGGGGGATGGAAGCATGAATTCGAAGAAAAAGACGTTCAGTAAACGTCTTCTATATATTGTCCTGATTGGTTATGCCATCACCACTCTGATTCCATTCTTATGGGCACTCTCATCTTCTTTTAAGACATTAGAAGAAATCATTAGTGGAACGATGAATTTCATACCGAAGAATTTCACATTGGATAATTATAAACAAATCTTTATCGAGCAGGAGCTATTTCCAAGATGGTTATTCAATAGTTTATTCATCGCAATAATCGGGACAGCCTTGAATATCATCTTTAACTCCATGGCCGGGTACGCCTTGGCGCGCTTAAGCTTTCCAGGGAAAAAGGCATTATTCATCATGATCCTGGCGGTCCTTATGATCCCTGCTCAAGTGACGATGATCCCGAACTATTTAATTTTAAAAGAAATCGGCTGGCTTAACTCGTATCAAGGGATGATCGTACCGGCCATGATCAATGCCACCTTCATCTTCATGATGAGACAATTCTTCATCAACTTCCCGAAGGAACTGGAGGAGGCTGCTCAAATCGATGGTCTAAGCCGTTTCGGAATCTTCTTCAAGGTGGTTTTACCATTAGCAAAACCAGCATTGGCCGCACAAGCAATCTTTGTCTTCATGGGGTTCTGGAACAACTTCATGACCCCGTTGATTGTCATGACCGATACGGAAATGTATACATTGCCATTAGGATTGAACACCTTTAAAGGTCAATACGTCAGCTACTGGAACTACATCATGGCGGCATCCATGGTCTTTACACTGCCGGTACTCCTTCTGTATGCATTCTTTAATCGCTACTTTATTAAAGGAATTTCATTCACAGGGGGGAAATAGGAATTGGAGGGCTTCTCTTTTAGGGAGGTCCCTTTTTGTATCTATGGAGTGAAGGATATAAAAAATAGAGTCGGGAAGCAGGAAAGTTGATGGAGTTGTTTCTTTTTTCGCTAAGTTGGTCGTGGTTTATGGTATTGGGGGACATATTGATGGGGGATAGGGGTTCATTTTGCCATTAGAGATGGATTTATGAGCGATATTTAGAATATATCAGCGAAATCTGGATTTTATCAGCGAGATATCAAGTTTATCAGCGAAATCGGGAATATATCAGCGAAATCCAATTTATATCAGCGAATGATGGCAGCAAAGACTGCGGGCACTGCCTTACGTGGGACAGAGTGCCTGTCCCCTCGTCTCGGAGGTGTGAATTTGTGTAGCTTGGGTATTGCGAGTGGAGAGGATATGTTCTCAAGTCTCAATCATGTAGTTTTTATGAAAAGATTGCTATTTTATTGAATTTCGAAGTTGGTTTAGTTATAGTGGGGTAGATTGAAATTTTTGGGAGGAGATACAATGAAATCCATACATGATATTGCCATCATCATTCCCGCCTATAACCCAGATGAAAAATTGACTACTTTAGTGAATGAAATCATTTCAGCTCAATTTTCACGAGTTATTATTGTAAATGATGGAAGTAAAAAAGAGTGTTCCAGAATTTTTAAAGAGTTAGAAGGAATGAAGGAATGTGTGGTTCTGCACCATAGTGTGAATCAAGGGAAAGGTCGGGCATTGAAAACGGCTTTTACATACTTTAATGAGAATTATAACGACTCAATGGGCCTCATTACGATTGATTCCGATGGTCAACACACATTGGAAGATATGAAAAAAGTAGCAGCTAAATTAATGGAAAGTCCAACTAGTTTAGTACTGGGCTCAAGGAACTTTTCAGAAGAGAATATTCCGTTTAGAAGTAGATTCGGGAATAATCTTACAAAGGTAGTTGTGAAATTTGCCAGCGGTATCAAAGTCTCGGATACGCAAACTGGATTGAGGGCCATTCCTGCATTATTTGTGGATGATCTGCTAGAGGTGAAGGGAGATCGATATGAATACGAGATGAACATGTTGCTGGAATGTAAGAAAAAGAATATTAAAATAGAAGAAGTAAAGATCAAAACGATTTATATAGAAGAAAATAAATCATCTCACTTCAATCCCATTAAAGATTCTATCAAAATCTATTCAGTGTTCCTCAAATTTATTGCATCCTCTTTTGCATCATTTGGGATAGATATCGTTTTATTCATGATATTCTCATTGATGTTGAAGGAAGTGTTACCCGATTCATTTATCATCGTCTCGACAGTGCTCTCAAGGGTTTTATCTTCATTCATTAATTTTATGATTAATAGAAACGTAGTATTTAAATCCAGTTCATCGAATACAATGGTGAAATATTATTCCCTGAGTATTGTGCAGATGGGGATTTCAGCACTGGGGGTACACTATATTTATTCGGCTGTAAGTTCTGGGGAGGTAGTTATTAAGGTAATCGTAGATTCGTTGTTATTCCTTGTTAGTTTTGTGATTCAAAGAGAATGGGTTTTTAAAAATGAAGTTGGTCGTCGTGAGCTGTTGAATAATGAGTAACAGCATTGTTTCGTTTTTATTATTATTCGCGTCCTTAAGCGGATGGGGACTTCTCTCTTTTAATAGGATAAAAGTGCACATCGCTTTTATTCCCATCTTTGTCTTTTCATCCATTACGACAGTTGTGTTTTGTGCGGGTCTAATTAATATTATGCCTCTAGCAGTAAATCTCATTTACTTCTCGGGGCTTATTCTTTTTGGTGATTATCTTGTCCTTTATTTAAAAAGGAAATATACATTAATGCCGTTGCTTCATCCCAGTATCATTGTATTTGCACTGTCATTACTTGCTATGATTTTCTACCTAAAGGGACTGATCTTAACACACTATGATAATTTTAGTCATTGGGGGTTAATTGTGAGAGAAATGGCACTGATCAATGGCTTACCCGACAGTTCGACGATTGTGACATTTCAAAACTATCCTCCGGGCAGTGCAGTCTTTATTTATTTCATATTGGAAGTATTAGGGAAACATGAAAGTTATGCCTTAATGGCACAAGCATTTTTAGCCCTCTCTTGTGTCGTGACCATGTACTATTTTAGTAAATGGAAGAGACCTGCAGTCATTCTTTTGACGATGGCGGCAAGTATGACTCTATTGCTCGTCAATTGGGGAAGTTTCTATAACCTTTTAGTGGATATCTTATTAGGATTGGTTGCTTTGGCCACCGTTATTGTAGCGTTTTATTATAGAGATGACTGGAAGAAGCAGGTGATTGTGAATACACCCATCTTGATCCTCCTTATGCTATTAAAGGACAGCGGGAAAATCTTTCTGGCATTTAATGTCATTCTCATTCTAAGTTTTATCTATTCAAATTTCATACATAAGAAACAAATTACGAAAGATGTAAGAAAGATTGTCTATCATGCTTTATTCTGGCTGATTGGGTTACCAATGTTCCTGAATTATTTATGGATAAAATACACCATTAAGGCTTACCAAGCGGGTTACGGTGCAAACAAGTTTGCGGTAACACCGGATAAAGTCGCGAGTAATGAAAAGTCCTCAGAGTTTATGGATCAGATCGGCCCACAGTTATGGAGGGCCTCTACAAATTTAGAATCGAATAACTTTAAAGCTGTCGTTATTGTAAACATAATTGCCTTCATCTTGTTGGTCTTGATGTATACGGTCAATAGAAAGATATCCAAGCTTTTGGTATTCTCCATTTTCATTTCAAATAGCTTTTACATTTTATACATGTTCTCTCTCTATTTCATGTATGTGTATTTAATGCCGGAATTCGAGGCAGCGAGAATTGCTGGTTTCGGCAGGTATCAATCCACGATCATTATCTATGTGATTGGTATATTAATGACAGCTATTATCCATGAGTGGAGCTCTTATTTAAAAAAGAGGCCGATTTCGAAAATGATTACTCTGCTTATACTGGGGAGTCTTTTTATATATCCATTTAGCGGAAACATAAAAGTGATTGCGGAAAAACCGGAAACGATTTCCTCAATCAGGTGGGAAGTGAAAAACAAATTTAGCAAGATCACATCAACGGGAGCCATTGATCCAGAGGTGACATATTATAGTCCTGAGAGTGAAGATGATAGAGGTTATTTGAAATATATCGTTTCTTATGAGCAGCTATCTATGAACTATTCGATCAGGAGCGGGTTGGGTTCTGAGGAAGAAAAGGAAAAGTTCTTTACAAGCCTCAAGATGTCGGACTTCCTAGTCGTATTGGATTCGGATAAAGCGATGAATGAGTGGCTTTTAGAATATATAGACGTGGATGATCCTGAAGGAGTTTATAAAGTTCAGTATCAAGATGATGAGTGGACACTTACTCCTATTTGATTAAGAAGACTATGAAACTTTTATAGATTCATAGTCTTCTTTTATTTGTTCGAAATTTATTAAATTTTGTAAAAAAATGATAGTAAATGACAATTTCCGAAGTATAATTGACTTAGATCATTCAGATTAGAACAAAAAATGAGTCAATTCGACTGTTTCATGGATCTGAGTTGTTCCTTACATATTATTTTGAGAGGGTTGAATGGTTTGAACAATGGAGTAAAAAAGAAGTTAAGTAGTATTGCTCTGTCAACTTTAGCTTTAGGTATGATTGCTTCTCCGGTGGGGGGGACGGTTTCGGCAGAAAAAGCGCCAACTAATGTGTTATCGAATGATGCTTATGTGAAATTGAAGATAATGGAAACGACCGATGTTCATGGAAGTTTAATGGATCATGACTATTATTCTGATAAACCTGTTGAAAATGGACTTGTTCGCCTTTCAACTTTGATCAAAAAAGAACGTGAAGAAAACCCGAATAATTTACTGTTGGATAATGGTGACCTGCTACAAGGAAATCCGTTCACTGATTTTATAGCTAAGGTCGATCCCTTAACATTTGTGAATCGTTTATCAGGCGATGATCGTTATGAAACGGCCGTAGAGGTATCGAAAAAAGGCTGGGAGAAGTCTGATACAGTAGTCATCGCACGTTCTGATGATTTTGCCGATGCGTTAACGGGGGCGCCACTGGCTTATCACTTGGATGCTCCGATTCTATTGACAGGGACGAAGAGCTTAAATGCTAAGACAAAGGAAGAAATCAAACGTCTTGGTGCGAAAAAAGTGATTATTTTAGGCGGGAAAAATGCCGTTTCTGCAGATGTACAAAGTGAATTAAGCAAAATGAAATTATATATTAAGAGAATCCAAGGTTCTGACCGGTATGAAACGGCCTCCATGATTGCAGAGGAAGTTGGAGGAAACACGGACACTGCCATCCTTGCATACGGATCCAACTATCCGGATGCCATTGCGATTGCACCATATGCTGCAAAGAATGGGTATCCGATTCTTCTGACAAAGAAGGATAGTGTACCAGGAACGACAACTGAATCTCTCAAAGGGAAAGATAAGACCATCATTGTAGGTGGACCTGGCGTCATCAGTGAAAAAGTTGAAAAACAACTGGAAAACCCATCGCGGATTTTCGGTCAAAATCGATTTGAAACCTCACTCAAAATTGCTACCGAGTTAGATAAAGTAACGGATAAAGTATTTGTCACAACAGGAAGAAACTTTGTGGATGGATTAACGGGATCAGTTCTCGCAGCCAAGCACGATGCTCCTGTCCTTTTAGTGGAGAAGAATGCGATGACGGATGCTGCCAAGCAATTGAGTGATAGCAAGTACGTCTCCATTCTAGGTGGAGAAAATGCCGTATCGGAAGGGTTGATCGAAAACGAAACCCATCCGATCTATGAAGCGATGAACTTGTTGGATTATGATGCTGCAACTCTAGGAAACCATGAATTTAACTATGGTTTAGACTTCCTGGAAAACAGCATCAAAGGGGCAAACTTCCCATATGTGTCAGGGAACGTGTATAAAGATGATCATGACCAGGACCCGTCAAATGATGAAAACCTTGTAAAACCATATAAAATCGTGGACAAAGAAGTCGTTGACGAAAAAGGGAACAAGCAAACGGTCAAGGTCGGTGTCATCGGTTTCGTGGCTCCTCAAATCATGCAGTGGGATAAAGCGAACCTCGAAGGTAAGGTTGTAACGGAGGACGTAGTGGCGTCAGCAGAGAAGTGGGTTCCGAAAATGAAGAAGGATGGAGCAGAAGTAGTTGTTGTTCTCTCCCATTCAGGTTTTGATAAAGACAAATCGAATAAAGAAAATACCGTGTACCCATTAAGTGAAGTAGACGGAATCGATGCGATACTTTTCGGGCACACTCATCTGTCCTTCCCGGGAGATGCCTCCTACAACTCACTTGAAGGAGTGGATAATAAAAAAGGAACAATCAATGGTGTGGCTGCCGTTCAAGCGAATGTAGACGGGAAAACACTTGGTGTCATTGACTTAACCCTTGAACAAGTGGGCGGTAAGTGGAAAGTGAAGGACTCTCAATCGGAAGTTATTTCTTCTGCAGGAGTAACGGCGGATAAAGAAATGGTTGATGTCTTAAGAGATTCTCATGACAGCACCATTGAATACATCAATGGTGAAGTGGGTCAAACAGAAGCCCCGATTCACAGCTTCTTTGCACGGGTACAGGATGATCCATCCGTTCAAATTGTCAGTAACGCTCAAAAAGAGTATGTAGAGAATGCGTTAAAAGGAACTGAATACGAAGACCTTCCTGTCCTTTCATCTGCAGCTCCTTTTAAAGCTGGAAGAAATGGTGCCGGTGAGTACACGAATATTCCTAAAGGAACAGTGACGATTAAGAATGTTTCTGACCTATATAAGTATCCGAATACGGTTCAAGCGTTACTTTTAACAGGTGCACAAGTAAAAGAATATATCGAATGGACAACTGGGAACTTTAATCAAATCGATCCGGCGAAAACGGGTGAGCAGTCCTTGATCAATAAGGATTTCCAAGCTTACAACTTTGATACGATCGATGGTGTGACGTATCAAGTGGATGTTACGAAGCCTGCTAAATATGATCAATCAGGGAACGTGGTCAATGCAGGAGCTAGCCGTGTGAAAAATTTAATGTACAACGGTAAGCCGGTAGAGGAAGATCAGAAGTTTGTCGTGGCAACGAATAACTATCGTGCTTCATTCACTAAGCTTGCGAATCCTGATGGGAAACGAGTGATCTATGTTTCACCAGACGAGAATCGTCAAGTAGTCATGAACTACATTATTAAAAACAAAACGATCAACCCGACTGCCGATAAGAACTGGACATTTGCACCGATTTCTGGAAATGTTGATGTCACATTTGAGTCTTCTCCGGAAGCGAAAACGTTTGCTGAGCAAACATCGAATATTCATCATGTCGGCGAAGGTACGAATGGATTCCATAAATACAAGATTGATTTTCCTGCAGAAGAGCCATTTGAAGTTCAATTATTAGGCATCAATGATCTTCACGGGCAATTGGACACGTATAACAAAGGTTTGAATGCTGGTGGGATTGAATACTTGGCTGCCCATTTAAAAGAACGTGAAGCAACGAATCCTAACACACTTATGGTGCATGCAGGAGATGTCGCCGGGGCAAGTTCTCCAGTATCTGCGCTATTACAGGATGAACCAACGATTAAAATGCTAAACGAAATAGGTTTTGATGTAGGAACTGTAGGAAACCATGAGTTTGACGAAGGTGTAGATGAAATGATGCGCCTGATCGACGGTGGAAGACATTCAAAAACCTACTCTAAATACGGGGTATTTGAAGGGGCGAATTTCCCTTATGTAGCGGCGAACGTAGTGGATAGCAAAACGAAGGAACCGATTCTTTCTCCATATGTGGTGAAAGAGGTTAATGGAGTTCCAGTTGGATTCATCGGAGTTGCTTTCTCTGATACACCTGGAATCGTCACACCAAGTGGAACAGCGGGAGTCACATTTACGGATGAAGCAGAAGCGATTAACAAATATACGGCAGAACTTAAGGAAAAGGGTGTAGAGGCGATTGTCGTCCTTTCCCATAACCCGGTGAAGTCAAACACTGATGGAACCAACCCTACAGAAGAACTGGCTGATATCGCAACAAAAGTAGACGATGAAGTGGATATTATGTTTGGTGGACACAATCATCAGTATGCCAATACCGTTGTGGATGGAAAGCTTCTTGTTCAATCGTATTCTTATGGTACAGCGTTTTCGGATGTTGATTTCGTGATTGACCCGGCCACCAAGGATATCACGTCGAAAAAAGCGGAAATCGTATCTGCCGTCAGAACCATTACGCCAGATGCCGGGATTAAAGAAATGCTTGATGAATATCTTGCGGATGTTGCACCTATCCTGAATGTGAAAATTGGGAACACAACAAAAGGAATCAGCAGGGATCAAAATCCTGATGGCGAGTCTGCAATGGGTAATCTGATTGCAGATGCCATGAGAAGTCATACAGGGACAGACTTTGCCTTTATGAATCCAGGAGGTATCCGTGCAGAAATCGATGCAGGTGAAATCACCTGGAAAGAAGCCTTCACTGTTCAGCCATTCGGTAATGATCTTGTAACGATGGATCTGACTGGACAGCAGGTTTATGAACTATTCGAATCTCAATGGGCGAAGGACCCTAACGCTCCACGAATCTTACAGATTTCCGGATTGAAGGTTTCGTATGATAGCAGTAAACCTGAAGGAAGCAGAATCAAATCTGTTACAACCGGAGACGATCAACCGCTTGACCTGACAAAAATATACTCCATTACGGTGAACAATTTTATGGCAGGTGGCGGTGACGGATACTCGGTTCTATTAGAAGGTAAGAATCAAGTCATTGATATCGTAGATTTAGAAGCTTTTGTAAACTACATTAAAGCACAAGAGACAGTAGATCCTGTTGAAGAAGGACGTATTACGAAGGTTAATAAGTAAAGATTTGTTTGAAAGCACCGGAATTATCCGGTGCTTTTTTGGCGTGTTGTTTTGTAATGGGAACATTTAAGGGATTTGGAGATAAGCTGCGTGATTGATTGATATGGTTGGAGGTAGGGGAGGGGCACCAAAAGGGTCAAAAGCATTTCTAAATGATTCCCGGGATCACCTGCAGACCCACAAAAAAACAGCGAACCCTACAAAGGTCCGCTGCTCTATTTCTCATTAAGCCCCTGCCCAAACATCCTTGGCATATCGACCATCTTCTTCTAGTGATCGCAGCCATGCGGCGGATTTTTCCCTCGTTGTTTGATAGAAATGCATATAGCTTTCTACTAATGTGTTCTCAACATCGGGTGCCATTTTCCCACCGTCTCCACAGATGTATAAGCGGCCGCCCTCTTTCAGTAAAGGAAGGATGTCTTCAGCGTTTTCCGCCAATCGGTGCTGGACGTACGCTTTTTCTTGACCAGGGCATCTTGAGAAAGCCGTGTGAAGAGTGACGATTCCATCCATTTCGGCCTTCTCCAGTTCCTCTTGATATAAGAAATCATGTTCTGGATTGCGGCAGCCGAAGTAAAGGTGGGCTGCTCCCAGCGTTTCTCCTTTTTCTTTAAGGATGCGGCGTGCCTGGATAAATCCTCTGAATGGTGCAATTCCTGTTCCGGGTCCGATCATGACGATCGGTGTTTCGGTTTCGTCCGGAAGCTGGAAGTTCGATTGAGGTGTAGAGATAAAGCAGGCTACTTTATCACCTTCGGAACGTTCAGCCAGATAGTTTGATGCGATGCCTTTGTATTCTCCATTTCCGTTCCATGCTTCTCCGCGAACGACACTGACCGTGATGCTCGCTTCTCCTTCTTTGTAAAGGGGGGAGCTTGAAATCGAGTAGTATCTTGCTTTTAGTGCCGGTAGTAAAAGCAGGAACTCTTCAAACGGAATTTCACATGCAAGGTACTTTTCCACGAGGTCCAACATGGTAATCCGTTTACCTAGAACTTCTCTCTTATATGTTCCATCCTCCAATAGCTCTTCAAGCTCTACCACATGGGGAGGACATACCGTATGAGCTGCAAGTGACCTGATTTGCGAACGTGTAGCGGGTTCTTGGAATTCCACATAATTTGAGAGTAATTCCTTAAGATTGACCGGCTTCCCTGTAGGAAGATGGACTGCTTTTCCCGGATCTCCAGTCAGTTGGACATAGTCCTCGCCGTTCAGGTTGAATCGACTGAGCACTCGCTCAACAAGAGTGCCTGGATTCCGTGGAAGTACACCAAGATGGTCTCCTTCCTGATAATCTGCACCCTCTGGAAGAGTCAGCTCAATATGTCTTGTATTCCTTCCACTTTCCTCATGCTGCAATTCAATATTCCTACTTACCACCGAAGTAAAGGCATGATGGGTGCGGGCAAGTGGTGTGTCACTGACATCACTGACAAAATTCATCGTGATCGAGCTGCTGTCTCCACCATTTTGATGAAGTTCAATGTTCAATTCTTTTGCGAGGTTCGGCCAAAGTACTTCCGACCAATTCTCGTAGTCCCCTTCAAAATCGTCGCTTGCATCACCATGACCGGTTTTCGACAGGCGACGAGCCCCTTTTTGTTCCATCTGCTCATCAATGAAAGTAGGAATGCGTTGGTACGTAGTGGCCCAGTTGTGATCGCCACATCCGAATACCGCATAGCGAACACCGTTCAGTGTTCCTTCATCCGTTTCTTTTAACCAAGAAACGAATTCGTCCGCATTGTCCGGCGGATTTCCATTATAGGAAGCAGAGACAATGAGAACAGCTCCTTCTGTCGGCAGGGCACCTGAATAATCATTTAAAGGAGCAACCTCGGTCGTGAATCCTTGTTGACGGCCTGTTTCAGCAAGATCTCGGGCGATTCCTTCAGCTGTCCCCATGTTCGATCCATACAGAATATAAAGTGGAGTACCATGAGACTTAATAGCAGGTGCTGGTATTTTTTCGGATTGTACTTCCTCAGAAGATGCAGCCGTAAAGGAAATGTCCGGTTTCCGCGGTGAAACGCGCATCTTTAAACCATCCGGCTTGAGGGTCAAGGTTTCTTTCATTTCCAATTGATAGTCTCTATGATCAATCAGGTCAAAGTGCTGCAAGACCATCCCAAGAACAAGGGTCGCTTCGTGCAGGGCAAACTGCTGTCCGATGCAAGCGCGCTGGCCGTTTCCAAAAGGTTTGTAGGCATGATAGGGGATCGAAGACGTGTCCTCGAAACGTTCTGGTTTAAACGATTCTACATCATCTCCCCAAACGGATGAATCACGGTGAAGCTCTGGAATAATAAGGGTGAATACATCATCTTTTTTAACGTTGTATTTCCCATTCAGCGTTGTGTCCTCCTTTGCGTATACGGAAAATGCCGGTGCGGTCGGCCATAGACGAAGAGCTTCATTAAGCACCATGCGAACATATTTCAATTTCTTCACCTGTTTATAATCGGGGACATCCTCACCGAGCACTTCATCTACTTCTTGCTGAGCTTTTTTCAATTTTTCAGGATTATTCATGAGATAGTAAATGGCAAATGACAGGAGCCCACTCGTTGTTTCGTGTCCTGCAATTAAAAACGTGATGATTTGAAAACGGATGTTTTCATCATCCAACGCTTCACCTGTTTCCGGATCGGTTCCTTTTAACATATGAGAGAGTAAATCATCCTCGCCCTGGTCACCATTTTGTTTCCGTTCCGCAATCAATTCATCAACAAGGGAGAACATATATTGAATGTCTTCCTTGAATTGTTTTTTAGATTTGACCATCAATTTATCTTGAACACCAAGCCGCTGTGTTTGATTCATGGCTTCATCCATTGCCCGGACCATACTGTCGACAAATGGGTGAGGGGTTTCCCGGTAAAAGCTATTAAAACGGTAATTAAACCCGCAAAGACCGATCGTATCCAACGTTAAGCGAGTCATATCTTCAGGAACATCGATTTCATCAGTGGGATTTAAACGGGCCCACTTTTGAATTAGCTGGGTGGCGAGATCGATCATTTTAGCGTGATAGCCTTTCATTGCCTGCTGGCTGAAGCTTGGCAGCAGGATATTATGCGCCTTTTTCCAATTTTCTTCCTTCGTTTCACTGGTGAAAAGCCCGTCGCCGCCAAATGCCCTTACTTTTTGCAGGGCAGGTCCGACTTTCTTATCAAAACGTGTTTCGTCGCATATTTCTTCAGCAAGGGAGGCACTCGATACAAATGTACTCATGCGCCCAGGAAATTGAAACTGAAAGATCGGGCCGAGCTCTCTCGCTAGTTTCATATAGGATTGAAGGGGTTTGTCTTTATCAATGACCGGCAAACTGCCGAGGGGGCCATATGTCTTAGGCTGAGGAAGTTGATTTAAGTTTGTCATGTAATAGCACCTCTTTAGAAAGATTTAGTACGGAATGAACGTTCATTCCGTTTGGTATAATGAGAAACAAACCATTTCTCATCGATGTAACCGTACAGCGTCCCACATACTTTCTTCAACATCTTCCAATAGTGTTGCTTCCGGCTCCAGTTCCCCTATACGCACCAATCGTTGAAGCTCAAGAAACGCTCCGTAAACAATGGCAATCAAAGCGGAGGAAGGAAGCTCCTTAATTTCCTTTTTCTCTTTTCCTGAATCAAAGAAATTCTTTAGGATATCCAGAAGTCCTTGAAAGCTATCGTGACTTGCTTTGTCTAAGAAATGGGCACTGCTATGTGTTTTGATAAAATAAAGTGCCTGGCTCTGTTTTGTTGTAAACAGAATCATGGCTTTAAAAATATGATGGAATTGCTCCCGTATGGTTTCATCATATGGAAAATCATTTTCAAGAGTTTCTGTAAATATCCCTACATACTCTTGAAAGAGCGAGTTGCCAAGCACTTCTTTATTTTCAAAGTAACGATAGATGGTACCGGCCCCGACTCCTGCCGATGTCGCAATCATCGGAATCGTAGTCGCATCATATCCGCGCTCAGCAAAAAGTACCAATGCGCTTGATATAATGCTGTCTCGTTTATTAACTGCAGTTGCCATAAAGATTCAGCCTTTCATGTGTTAAATACGGAATGAATATTCATTCCTCTTCATTGTATACCCAGTAAAATACCATCTCAATCACACAATGTACCCAATATTTGTGAAGGTTTTGTTAACAATAAATGGATTTGTGACTTTCCTTGGGTGCCTTAAATAAAAATAAGACCCTAGTCGCTATCCAGGGTCTTATCTTTGTTTCGAAAGACGTATTGAAAGAAATACTTCGTTATGAGAAACAATGCTGCGATTCCTATATAAATGAGGAAGAAAACAATGTATCCCCATAAGCCAACGATGGCATCAATAAATTCCATATGCCCCCGATTGGTGATTGCCTGCTGAATTTCAATCGCGAAAACCAAGACAAACATGAATGTCAATGTATAGAAGAAAGCAAGGGCCGTAATCCCGAACTTAAGCTTCGATAGAATCTTAGACACAATGTATACAAAAAAGAAGACGAAGATCCCAATAATGCCCATAATCCAAAAATGCAGATCTTTATCCGAAAGGGTGAATCCTAGATCACTAGTTATTCCTATTAACATGTCGTGGAGGTTGTTAATGACCTCCGCAATAAACGTAATGCCCTCTTTCATAGTATCCACTCACTTCTATATGAAAATCAGTACTTTACGAGTATAACAGGAATGTAGATTTCGTGTTAGGTGGTAAATTAGGGTGATTTTCTGGTTGGGGATGGCAGGGGATGGTGGAGATTGATTTAAATTGGACTTCTTTTATATTGAAAATCAAGATGAATTGAAAAAGGCGCGATGCTATGCCTTTTGATTTGGATGTATGGAATAATCGTCAACATTCGTAATGTTTTGATTAGGGAGAGGGAGCAGAAGCCTGGACGTTTTCCTTATATCGGCGGAATCTACTTGTTTATCAGCGAAATTTTCAAGATATCAGCGGAATCTCAAATATAACAGCGAACGTGCATTCAAAGGTAATACCGAAACAGCATTTTGCAGCTTCCATTCCTTTTGAGTCGATAAGAGATTCATTTAACGGCGAGTTTTTCAATATAACGGCGGAATCCAGAATTTAACGGCGAAATCTCAAATAGTATAAATACGATTGAGAAAGAAGAGTGGAAAAAGGACCGGAATAATATACGATGAGGGACGGACCTCGAAATAATAAAAACCTCTATAAATGAAGGTTTATTAATATTGAAGGTCCGTCCCTCCAAATGTTTACTATTTCACATAAAGGGAAAAAGCTCTCTATGAATATTTTAAGGAGGTTTTACCCTATGGGAAGACTAGCAGGGAAGATAGCTGTAATTACAGGTGCGGCAACAGGGATTGGAGCAGCAACTGCCAAGGTTTTTGCCTATGAAGGCGCGACGGTGATTTTTGCGGATGTGAAGGAAAGGGAAGTAAGGGAGACAGTGGAAGCCATTCAAAGTGAAGGTGGGAAGGCTGAATCTTTTCAATTGGATGTATCCAGTGAAGAAAGTGTAAAATTTTTTGCATCTGAATTAAAGAAGAAGTATGGTACCATCGACGTCCTCTTCAATAATGCTGGAGTAGATGAACAGGGTGGAAAGGTGCATGAGTATCCTGTTGAACTATTTGATCGAATCATTGCAGTAGACCTAAGAGGTACTTTTTTATGTAGTAAGTATTTAATTCCATTGATGCTTGAGAAAGGTGGATCTATCATCAATAACGCTTCTATGTCTGGACAAGCAGCAGATCATGACCGTTCAGGTTACAATGCAGCTAAAGGTGGCATTATTAATTTCACCAAAGGAATGGCTATAGATTACGCTCGGCACGGAATTCGTGTGAATTCTCTTTCACCTGGAACAATCGAAACGCCACTTATCGATGAGCTTGTCGGAAGTAGACAAGATGAGATGGGGGCAAAGTTCAGAGAAGCTAACAAGTGGGTTACTCCACTCGGACGTCTTGGAAGACCGAATGAAATGGCAACCGTCGCCCTATTCTTGGCATCAGACGACAGCTCCTATGTGACAGGGGAAGATATAACAGCTGACGGAGGCATCATGGCTTACACATGGCCAGGAAAAATGCTTGTTGAGGAAGAAGAGTGGAAAAAAGGAACGAAATAAAGTGTGAGGGGTACGGACCTCCAGAAAAGCCTTCTAGTGGTAAGCACATCTTAGAGGTCCGTCCCTCAAACCATATCTTCCCATACTCTGTTGTTTATGGTAAGATGATTATAATTTATGAGAAATGGAGGTTTTCCTTTTGATTTTAATCAGACTACGCATCCGCAATTTGAACGCTTAATTGAATAAGTTCAAAGGCTCTGCCTGTGTGCAGGGTAAATGGGATCGGTCTGACTATTTTTAAAGGAATTCTTCATTTAACGTTGAATGTAGGGAAGGGAGGCTAAATAGCACCTCTTTCTTCTTCTTGAAAGTAGAATTGAATACTTGCCGAGTGGTGCTATAAGGGTTTTTTACAAGAAATCCCTGGAGAAAATGCGGTCTTCTTCAGTCGTCACCGGTTTATTCAAATCCATTTACGAAAAGCACAGGCAGAGGCCTGTGTTTTTTTCTGTAACGACTAAAATAGATAGGAAGTGACGAAGGAATGGAAGAACGTTTAAAAGCAATCGCCATAGGCGTTAATACAAAGGATAAGAACAATGACTTCGAATATTCGATGCTTGAGTTAAATGGATTGGCAGAAGCGAGGCATATTGATGTGGTCGGTGAACTGACTCAAAACCTGTCCAGGCCAAATCACGTGCATTATATAGGAAAAGGAAAGGTTGAAGAGCTACTGCCACTCATTGAAGAGTGGGAAGCGGATGTTCTCATTTCCAATGATGAACTTTCCCCTTCGCAAATTCGTGTACTTGAGGAGAAGCTTGATATTCGCGTCATGGACCGGACGATGTTGATTCTCGATATCTTCGCAGAACGTGCAAAAACCCGGGAAGCACAACTTCAAGTAGAGGTGGCCCAGCTGCAGTATATGCTCCCGCGTTTGATTGGACGCCGCGAGTCATTAGGCCGTCAAGGGGGAGGATCTGGACTCGCGAACCGTGGTGCGGGTGAAACGAAGCTCGAGCTTGATCGACGCCGGATCGAAGAGAAAATCACAGCATTGAATAAAGAGCTTGATTCACTTGTTGACCTGAGAACCACACAACGTAAGCAGCGTCAAAAGAGTGAAATTCCTGTCGTATCCCTTGTAGGATACACAAATGCCGGGAAATCGACGACGATGAACGCATTCGTTGAAAAATTCCATCCAAACGAGAACAAGCAAGTGTTTGAAAAGGATATGCTGTTCGCGACACTTGAAACCTCGGTGAGGAACATCACCTTACCGGACAAAAAGGCATTTCTCCTGACAGACACGGTTGGATTCGTTAACAAACTGCCCCATCAACTGGTCAAAGCGTTCCGTTCAACACTTGAAGAAGTGGTGGAGGCTGATCTCATCATTCACGTTGTTGATTATTCTGAACCTCACTACGAGAAATTGATGAAGGTGACCGATAAAACCTTAGAAGACCTTGGTATAGGCGATACACCTGTCATTTACGCGTTTAACAAAGCTGAACTCATGGAAGAAGAAGTCCCCAGAGTGGAAAAGGACCGCATTTATTTTTCCGCAAAAAATAGAATCGGGATCGACGAGCTGCTTCAAGTGGTGAGGAGTTATATTTTTAAAGACTATAAACGCTGTCAAATGCTGATCCCATTTGATAAAGGGCATTTGATTTCTTATTTTAATGAGAATGCGAATGTGTTAGAAACCGAGTATGAAGAAAATGGTACAGTGCTCACACTTGAATGCAAGATGAGTGATGCAGAACGATATCAACAGTATATGGTCTAGACATATCGAGATCCTTTCCGCATGTGGAGGGGATCTTTTTTTGAGAGTAAAATATGTACATACTCCTCTATTTGGGCTCCTGCATACAGTAAATGCAGAGGAGGGATGCAGTATGTTTTTTCCACGACGATATCCTGTAGTGCCGTGCGATGTCCAACAACAATACGATCCGTATTGGCCAGACGTCAGAAACCATTATGAAGATGGTCTGTTACCACATACTTATCAACAGTTCTATCCACCATACCAACAACAACGTGAGTACACGTTTTATCCACAACAGCTGAACTATTATGATCCTTATCAGGGATTCTATGACCAGCCTGTCTACGAAGATCCATTTGATTGGCGGGCAAGCTGGAGGGAATGGGAGGATCTTGGTGCACCGCCACGGGGGATGAAAGGTTCACCGGCTGCTGCTTCCTGGCAGGCGAACCGTTTGGATACGTTTGTTCGCGGTGAGAACGATAGGATGTATCACAAATGGTGGAACGGTTCCCGCTGGAGTAATTGGGAGGATCTCGGTGCGCCAAGGAGAGGTGTAAGGAGTTCGCCGGCTGCCGTGTCATGGGGACCGAACCGTATCGATACGTTTGTAAGAGGGAATCGGGATACTCTATGGCATAAGTGGTGGGATGGTTCGAGATGGAATGAATGGGAAGACCTTGGGGGACCACCACGCGGGTTCAAGGGAGATCCGACTGTTGCATCATGGCAGGCAAATCGACTCGACGTTTTCGTCCAAGGAGATGACAACAATCTCTGGCATAAATGGTGGGAAGGAAGACGATGGAGCCAATGGGAAAACCTCGGGGCTCCAAGAGGAGGTTTGAGAGATTCTCCTGGTGCCGTATCATGGGGGCCGAACCGCATTGATTGCTTTGTAAGAGGAAACAACGACCGGATGTGGCATAAGTGGTGGAACGGATCCAGTTGGAGTAACTGGGAGGACCTGGGTTCACCGCCTAGAGGATTCGAAGGGGCACCGGCTGCCTCCTCGTGGGCACCGAACCGAATTGATACCTTTGTCCGGGGAGACAACAATAACATGTGGCACAAATGGTGGAATGGTTCCCGCTGGAGTAACTGGGAAGACCTTGGTGCACCAAGAGGAGGCGTTCGTTCTTCACCGGGAGCCGTGTCTTGGGGCCGTAACCGGGTAGATGCCTTTGTAAGAGGTAGAAATGATCATATGTGGCATAAGTGGTATGCTTGATAAAGGAAACCGTCCTGTGAGTATATAATCCGTGCTAATCAAATAACTAACATTAAGAACGTCCTGTGCATTGGCACAGGACGTTTATTTCTATATCATGGTTTTTTCCACTTTTTATTGGTGAAACCATTCATATTCCAAAGGCAAAAGGACGTCAGTGGAGAGTATATGCTGCCTTTCTAATTTTTTATGAGAGAATTCTGCCTCACTAAAATAAATAAGATGGAATGAATTCGGTTAGAGGAGATAAACTTTCTCAGTCGGACTGCTTCATACTAAGAAGGGTGATCGTAACAAGGATGACTACTATGCCAAAAATCTGAATGGGGGTCAAGTGATCCCCGATAACCAGAACGCCAAATAATGAAGCTGTCACCGGCTCTACCATAGCGACCATCGAAGCAGTTGCCGGGGTAGTCCACCGTATCCCAGTCACATACAATATGAATGAAAGTCCAGCCCCGAGAATCCCTAATAGTAAAAACCATCCTATGTCATTTGACGCCAACACAGCTGCCGCTTCACCCTTGTTTGTAAAGAGAAAAAGGATGAGACAAAATGAAAAAAATGCAATGGTTAACGTGGTTTGCGGGTTTCCGATAGAAGAGGCATTTTTAAATCCGAATATAAACAAAGCATAGGAAAGCCCCGCAGCAAGCCCCGCTGCCACCCCAAAAAAACTCCCCGAAATCGATTCAGGATTGTAGGCACCTGTAAGCAGGATGATTCCCAATAGAACACCAGTAATACAGGCCCATTTAAACCACGTAGAATTTTCTAGTCGTAATAAAAAGGAGACTAAAAGTACGAAGACAGGTGCGGTGTACATTAATGTAGCAGCAACAGCAACGCTTGAAGCTTGGATACTTAGAAAATAAAACGTGAAATTTCCAGCAACACCGACACCCGCAAATAAAGCCCATAAGAATAAACGAGCAGAGATGCCCCCATTTTGTTTAAAGCGAAGGAGGTACCACACAAAAAAACATATGAGTCCGACTCCCCCCCGGTAAAATGAAATCACAAGAGGATCCCAACCCTTGTCCATTAAAATATCTGCAATCCCCCCGCTGATTCCCCAGCATATAGCGGCTAGGATAACTAAACCTGTACCTGCAAATTTCATTGTGTCCCTCCTAAAGAAGTAGTAAGTAAAAATATTTGAGTGACCCTGGATGAACTTAAGACCAAACAATCCTCTATACGCTATTAATCAAACATATATTGATCAATAAGGATGTTAATGGTAATTCCTTTTCTATTCCTTACTTAAACATGATTTAGTTTTTTTGAAATGAAGGAATGGTCAACGCTTTTGTCCAAATAAAGGATGAATGGTTATTATGCCTAATGGGGAAGGGAGAAAAGACCATGCGAGTTAAACTTCATAAAGAAGTTTATGAAATCACACAGGTAAAATCGGAGGACCTACACAAGGTTCTGGAGCTGCTAGTGGATGCTGCCGCCTGGTTAAAGACAAAAAGGACGAAGCAATGGAGTTACTATCTGACTGATTTAGATGGAAACAAAGAAGAGATTCTTCGTTCAATTGAAAACGGGGCGACCTATCTTGTTGAAAGTGAAGGTCAACCCATTTCTACTTTTACTATTGAGAATATCCCGAGTGAATGGGATATGGAACTTTGGGGAGAAGAGGCAAAAGATGAAGCTTTGTATCTGCATCGATTGGTTGTACATAGAAACCACGCAGGAAAAGGGATAGGTGCCGCTTTACTGGATTGGATCGAAAAAGAGGCACAAGAAGCAGGAAAGAAAATCATCCGCTTTGATTGCATCGGGAGTAACGAAGGATTGAACCACTATTACCAGAAACGATATTCATTAAAAGAAGTTACTCAAATCCACGGCAGTCACAGTAAATATGAAATCATACTATAAATATAAAACCCGGCGTGATCATCACGCCGGGTTCCTTTTTAACTGGCTTTCTTCCTTGGTTGTGCTTGCATCATAGGCAAGTACTCATTGAAGTAATGATTCGTTTCACGAACGATGACCTTATAAAGTAAAATAAGGGCAATCAGGTTCGGTATCATCATCAACGCGTTAGACATATCAGCAAATGCCCATACGAGCTCCAGGTTTGCAACGGCACCAAGTCCGGTTGCTAAAATGTAAATGAGTCTGTATGAGTTTGCGAAACGATAATTCGTCAAATACTCAAAGCATTTCTCTCCGTACATATACCATCCGACGATCGTCGAGAATCCGAAGAAGATGACGGAGAACGATACGATGTATTCCCCGACAGTACCAAGGGCGTGCCCAAATGCCGCACTCGTCAGTGCCCCGCCGTCAAGACTTGGCGCATGCTCGACACCTGATATCGCTCCGCCTGTCGGATCCCAGAAGCCTGTGATCAAGAGGACAAGACCCGTCATCGTACAAACAACGATTGTTACAATGAACGTACCCGTCATGGCGACAAGGGCCTGTTTAACCGGGTGATCGGTTTTCGCATTACCTGCAATCAGGGCAGCCGTACCAAGTCCGGCCTCATTGGAGAAAATCCCACGTGAAACCCCGCTGCGGATCGCTTCACTGATAATGATTCCAGTGAAACCTCCAGCGGCAGCTACAGGATTGAACGCATAGTAGAAAATCATTTCAAATGCCGGAATGATCATGTCATAATTCAGTACGATAATGATCATTGAACCACCGATGTAAAGGAATGCCATGATCGGTACAAAGAAAGAGGCGACTGTACTGATCCGTTGAATCCCTCCAAAGATGATCAAACCTGTCAGGACTGCTAACACGATTCCCGTTACGAGATTGTTAATTTGAAAGCTTGATGTCATGACATCAGCAATCGTATTGGACTGAACGCTGTTTCCGATTCCAAGGGCCGCGAATGCACCGAATAAAGCGAAGGCAACAGCAAGCCATTTCCACTTACTGCCGAGACCCTTTTCTACATAATACATCGGCCCGCCGGAGTATTCGCCGTTTTTGTTTTTTACACGGTATTTCATGGCAAGCAGGGCTTCTGCGTATTTTGTGGCCATTCCGAGAAGGCCGACAACCCACATCCAGAAGATCGCCCCGGGTCCGCCGATCGTCAATGCCGTTGCAACCCCGGCAATGTTTCCGTTTCCAATTGTTGCTGACAAAGCCGTCATCAACGTTTTGAAGTTACTGATATCCCCTTCTGATTTGTCGGCAGAAGAAGATGGTTCTTCTTTTGTAAAAGCAAGTTTAAATGCATATAATAGCTTTCGGAATTGCAGACCTTTTAGCATAAACGTCAAGAAAAGGCCTGTCCCAAATAACAGTACTAAACTTGGTGTCCCCCATAGAAATGAATTAATCTTGTCTAGCACATCTAACATAGAATCCTCCTTGTCACCTCATGTTGTAAACGTTTTCTTATCGGGTTTCCATCTACTATTTATATAGTATTCCGAACAATCTGTCCATAAAAAATGTCGAATTTCCAGAGATTGAGCCTTTTTTAGTAGAAGGAGAAATCAGTAAGAGGGACGGACCTCTAATCGCGAAGAACGTTGATACTACGCCATCGCTATCTGTTAGGAGGTCCGTCCCTCAAAACTATTAAATTAGTGTAATAATCAGTATGACCAGCAGGGGGCCGATTAAGATGATGTAGCCCAGAGGCCGGGCGAAGTTCAGGGTCCAGCCGACTCCGAAGCGTTTTTCAACGAAGATGGAGGGATCGTTTGGGTTGAAGTAGATGAGTCCGCCCTTCCAGTATTGGTCATCATCCGCGTTAATCGTTTCACCGGAAGCTTCATCGATCACTTCCATGTCAAAGTCCGAATCTTTTTTGCCTACTTTGACAGCCAGCAGGACCGTCCCTATCAAAACGAGGGCTGAGAAGGCAAGCGGCATGATGATGATCACTAAATCGCTGACACTGTTTTCATAGAGAGTGGTAAACTGTAAGAATGTGAACAGCATGGATATGAGAATGGAGATGAAAAACAATAGCCAGCTTGTGTATTTTCGCAAACGCAATTGCCGGATTCGGGATGCTTTCACATTCCCGGCACTCAACTTAATACCGGAGTTTCTTGTTAATTCATTGATCCCCAGAAACATGAAACTCATTGTTAACAGTACAAAAGGCAATGTCAGGACAGATAAGTAGCTTTTTGGTGTGAATGAATCCGGTTGTCCATCGGGGCCCCAGTGTACAGGAATCTGATCAGGGAAAGAACTGTAGTTCACTAATGTAAACACAATCAATCCAACAGTAATGATTATTGGAATCGTAAACATTATCCAAGGAAGCATTTCATCTTTCGTACGAATGTTCAATTCTGAGACCTTTACCTGCTTGCGATCTTTGAACCACTGTTCCCGCTGTTTAAGCCCTGTTACTTTTACATGAAAATAAAAATACAGTGATAAGGATATGAAAAGGATCAAGAATGGAAGAATTAGCCCTGCAAAGATGAGGTGATGATCTGTAGGTGTATTGCTCGTTGCCCATGCAAAATATAGAGATACTATCAGAATTGAAATGAGAAATGTTGATACAGCATAGATTTTTTTGTATCGGAGTAATTGCCCGTTTCGTATTTCGTCAACAGGGATCGTTACACCGAAGACCACCGTCCGTTTAACGATAAAAGGAATGGCCATTTGCATCACCATTAGAAACCCGACCGTGACAATTAAAAGTGTCATTTCCATAAACTTATTCCCCCTTAACGTTTGAAATAATCGATTTTACTAACGTTTGAATATCACCTTCTGTCATTCCCAACACAATGGATTCCACCAAAATCGGTCGCAGTTCACCTGAAATCTGATCAATTCTTGAAGAAGCAATCCCATCCACAGAAGGTGGACAAATAACAGCCCCTGACTTAGGAACAATCCGAATCACACCCTTGCTCTCCAATTCATGATAGCTTTTATTCACCGTATGCATATTCACACCGAGGTCAGCGGCAAGGGCACGGACGGATGGAAGCACGTCGCCAGGCAATAACTCGCCACGAACAATCCCCTCCATAATGCCATTTCTCACTTGAGCATAGATCGGTACGTCTGATTGAGGTTCAATTTGGATAAACAAGGTTTCACCTCCTATTTGTTATATGTTTAGTATAACAGAATTGTTCTATATATAATATAACAAAAGTACATATTTTCCAAAATAAGTTAGATTTAAGATGGGATTCTCGTTATAATTTGATTATATTATCTGAAGGCTATGCTGCTGAGAAAAGTTTGTCACATAACCTGACAATCCGGTTGCAGCAGTTGGATTTTTTAATGAAATATAGAAGTGTAACTATGTACATTCGTGAGGTGATAATGTTGGTTATGAATCAAGCAATTGAAGAACTGACAATGATTGAAAGTCATTTAGGTGAACTTTCCGAGCTTTTAATAAGTGTAGTGGATGATGGGGCGTCGATTGGTTTCTTATCACCGCTTGACCGATCAACAGCGATGGACTACTGGCAAAATGCACTCGATCAAACCATCATTCTATTAGTATCAAAAATGGAAAATCAAATTGTAGGAACGGTACAAATCCATCTATGTGCGAAGCAGAACGGGAAAAATAGAGCGGAAATCGCTAAGATGATGGTACACCCTCAATTCCGTCAAAAGGGGATTGCCCGCAGGCTCATGCAAAAGGCGGAAGAAAGAGCGAAAGAGGAGGGACGGACCTTGCTTGTACTTGATACGGTAGAGGGAGCATCCTCAAATCACTTATATACTTCCCTCGGATTTCTTCAGGGTGGACGGATTCCTGACTACGCAGCGTCACCTTTCGGGGAATTAGAAGCAACGATCATTTACTATAAACAGATTTAGGATGCAGTGAGGGACGGACCTCTAAACGTTCAAATAGCCATTTAAATGGTGTTTTAAACGTGTAGAGGTCCGTCCCTCAAAGATTGTCCCTCACAGATTAAAAATCCTCTAACATCTCTTTTAAAACAACGGCATGATTATGACGCTCATCTTTTGCACCGTAGAGAAGGACTAAGCGTTCATTTGTCGCCATTTCTTTTAGTTCTTGCAACTTACTTTGTTTTTTATCGTCTTGCTTGATTTCATCTTTGTAGGCTTGTTTAAACTCCTCGAACTTTTCGGGATCATGATTGAACCATTTTCTCAGAGACGGACTTGGCGTAATCTCCTTCATCCAAGCGTCCAGATCGGCATCCTCTTTTGATATTCCACGGGGCCAGACACGGTCGATCAAGATTCGGTGACCTCCTAATCGGGGAGGTTCATCATAGATTCTTTTCAAAATGATAGACATCGTAAACCCTCCTTCTATTCTCAGGATAAATGGGGATGGGGGAAGAAGCAACGATTAGAAATCTAGGAATACTCATCCATATTTATAGCCCCTTCATCCAAACAAAAAAGGTCCGTCCCTTATATGTCTTCAAATATTTGTCATGCATTTGTACTATTTCTGTTATAATTGTTAAAAAATTCAAAAACATGGGGGCTTTTGGATGGTTATTGGGGTCAAGGTTGATGGGGTATCTAAGATATATATAGGTGAAGGTGTGGAGACGAACGCTTTATTGAATGTAACGGCAGAGTTTCAACAAGGGGAATTTGTCTCAGTGGTAGGGTCATCAGGTTCTGGAAAGTCAACGCTATTGAGTGTGATCGGGACGTTGGACCGTCCGACAGGAGGAAATATCTTATTTGAGTCAAAGGATGTCACTGAATTCAGTCAGAGGGAGATGGCGGATTTCAGGTTTGAGAACATCGGTTTCATCTTTCAACAATTCCATTTGATCCCTACGATGACAGCAATGGAAAATGTGATGGCACCTCTTTTCTCAAGGAAAGTTCCGTATGATAAAAAACAGCGGGCGAGAGAATTACTGGAATCCGTAGGGCTTGGTGATAAGCTGCATTCCCTTCCTTCACAACTGTCTGGAGGACAGCAGCAGAGGGTCGCGATTGCGCGGGCATTGGTACACGAACCTAAGTGGCTGTTGGCCGATGAACCGACAGGCAACCTGGATACGGAAACAGGGGATATTATCTTTCAAATCATTAAGTCACTCAATAAGGAAAAAGGCTGTGGTGTCATCTTTGTCACACATGACGCTGAACTTGCTCTGAAAGCCGACCGAATCATTGAGATGAAGGATGGCAGGGTTATATCTGATCGGATGGTGGGAGCCCTGTGATCCGCTTTATATGGAATACGTGGTGGCGTAACAAGCAGCGGTTCATTCTGTTGATCATAGGAGTCCTTCTTTTAAGTGTCGGACTGAGTTATCTCGTCGGGATGACCCAGACGAATAATGGAACAATTGTGAATGAGTTGCAGAAAAGATGGAAATCTTCCTATCACATGGTTGTGAGGCCGCCTGACTCAAGAAGTGTCACGGAAGATATGAATCTATTGGAACCGAACTATTTGAGTGGGCTCGACGGAGGCATCACTCTTGAACAATACGAAGTGATCAAGGGAATGGACGATGTAAATATTGCAGCGCCCATCTCTATGTTGGGGTATGTATTCAACGACGTTCAAATGGGAGAGGTAAACATAACAGAGCCGGGTATTTACCGGTTGAAGCAAATAGAAACGGTTCAGACCGGGGCGAAAGCGGAGGTCAACGACGGGAACTATTATTTTACAGTCGGGGGCGGACAGTATTCGATGGACCCGGCATATGGGGTTGGTGAGTCACTAGGTGAATTATCCTACGGTACACAGGTCCTCGTTGCAGGGATCGATCCCGAACAGGAAGCGAAGCTTGTCGGACTCGACAATGCTATGGTTGCTGGAAAAGGGAGCCGGTATTTTTCAGAGAATGATGAAGTCATGGACATACCTATTGGAGATAGCTTGACTGATACGTCTATACCGGTCATTTTAAGCAACCGTGAATTCGTTGATGGGAAAATCCGCTATACAGTGGAAAAACTCGATATGCCATTTGATCCCGACAATCAGGATGCAACGATGGAAAAAGTAAAGAAAAATGGCGGGGAGAAATATTTAGAGGAGCAAACAGGGAGTGTCGTGGAAGAAAGGAGTTTCACGACAGGGGAAGCGCACAAAAAAATCGTCAATGCCGTCATGAACCCAAGTTTCGAATCAGGTTTGGGAGGTATGAGCTGGATGGTCCTAAAGCCGTCTCCGGTGGAATACAAGCCGGTGACGAGCCCATTTAGGGAAAGATGGGCATTCAGTTACGAAGTGGAACCATACAGCTTACCGGAGGATTCTCTTCTAACAGTCGATCAGGCGTACAGGCCGGTCGAGACGTTCGGAGAGGATAGCTCAAGCTGGCCGCGGCTTCGACTGGACTACATCGGGATCTTTGATGCCCAGAAGCTGAACATTTCGAAAGATCCCTTGACGGAACTGCCCGTCGAAACGTACTTTCCTTCGAAAGCCAGCTGGGTATTAGATGAGAAGGGGGATCCCGTCAATCCACCCGTCACGATGAGGCCTGTTAACAATCCTTATGGTTTCCTGACGAAGCCTCCTTTGATGTTGACGACACTGGATGCGGCAGCTCATGTTCTCGGGGATAAACCCATCTCAGCCGTACGTGTCAACGTGAAGGGGGTCGACACCTTCAATGAAGAAAGTGAAGCCGCCCTTCAAAAAGTGGCAAAAGAAATCGAAGAGGAAACAGGTTTGATCGTGGATGTCACGTTAGGGTCCTCCCCGCAGCCTGCTTTGACACATATCCCGGGCATTCAGGGGGAAAAGGGTTTTGGCTGGATCGAACAGCCATGGATTAAGATCGGTTCCTCCATCACGATTTTCAAAGAAGCAAAGCTTGGGGTATCAGGAGTGGTGGGGAGCGTCATCCTCGTGGCGATCGTGTATGTGTTTTCATCGAATCTCATCATGATGTATGCACGGAAAAAAGAGTTTGCCGTTTTGCTTTCATTGGGCTGGCGTCCGAATCAGCTTTCAAGGCTCCTTCTCCTTGAAGCACTATTGCTGGGTATGGTCGTATCTCTTATCAGCTGGCTCATACTGGCATGGTTTTCAGTGGCAAGCGAACTGGAAACCTCCTATATTCGAGTCGCCGTCATCGGATTGATCGGACTGACCATTTATACCGCGGGTGCACTTATTCCCGCCTATCTTGTAAAAAAAATCAGACCATACGAAGCAATGCGATCAGGGGAAATCTCCCTTCATCACAAACGGGTGGCAAGGTCTGAATCAGTGGTTGGAATGGCCATCAATTCAATGGTGTCCAGGTGGAAACGGACCTTTTTATCCGTCGTTTCCATGGGCCTGCCGACGGGCCTTCTTGTCTTTTACTTATTCATCACTTTTCGATTGAAAGGAGTCATGTATACCACCTGGTTAGGGGAGTACGTGGCCATGGAAGTAAGTACGATGCATTATGTGGCAATGGGGATCGCTCTCTCGATTGCCATCCTGACTACGGCTGAAATCATCTGGCAGAATGTTGCTGAAAGACAGCCCGAAATATCGGTGTTTAAAGCCCTTGGCTGGAAAAATGGTACCGTCCGGATGCTTGTCATTTTGGAAGGGATATTTTCAGGGGCACTAGCCGGTGTCGTCGGCCTGCTTTTTGCCTTTACACTAGTCTGGAAGGTTTATGGAAACTTTCCTTTCACCCTTTGGTGGATCTATGGGGCCGCCCTTTCAATTCCGGTCGTCACCGGGATCATAGCAGCCGTCCTGCCTGCGGGAAAGGCTGCCAATACTCCTCCGTGTCAGGGACTGAATGGAGGATACAGCAATGATAAGAAAGTGGAAAAACAATTTAAATACATTCTTTCAGCGGCAGCTGTCGTCATCCTCCTCGGTGTCATGACCCTAGTGGGGAAGGGAATTCCCGAGGTGCAGAAAGTTGAAACCGCCAACGTGGCATCCCCCGTGAAAGAACAAGGAACGGAAGGGAAGACAACGTCGGTATTTGCCCCGGAAAAGAAAGAGGAGACTGAGCCACAGAAGGATGCCCCCCTCGCATTTTTAAAAGCAAAAGAACTTGCCGGGAAGCAGGCAGAGCTTGGTGAAAAACTGGATCTTGATCAACAAACGATCCTTATTGAGTCACCTAGTAAAACGCCACGGGAATTAAAGGCAAAAAAGAAGCATCAGCTCATCACGATACCCGTCACCTGGGACATTAAGTATAGTGATCCCAATTCAAACAGCCTCTCATTCAAACCAGGTGCCTATTTCCTATTGGATGAAAAGGAAAAGAAGTATTATCCAATGAAAACGGACATTGTGGATGCACTCAATTACCGTGGGGGAAGATTGAAGTTTCCAGGAAGAGTGACGGCTTTGTTAACGTTCGAAGTGCCCGATAAGTATGAGCGCTTTCTGATAAGCGGAAGGATCCCTGATCATTTCAAGGATGTAGTGGCCGATCTTACGAGTGAAGACTTGAGAAAAAACAGAGAGCCTTATACATTGAAGGAAACCGGTGTTTCCCCGGGTGCAACAGGGGATTACACGATGAAGCTAAAAATGGATAGGGAGAAAAAATGGACTGTGGAGACTGACATCAGAGTGACCAATCATTCAGAAAAAGCTTTTGAAAATATTGGTTTTTATTTCATCCCGAATGCATTTACGGGAAAAAGCAAACCCGATTTCCTGAAAGATCATGCGGAAACGAGTATTCACTCGATCAACAGTACCGGAAAGGATCTTCAGTACTCCTTGGATGGAAATCAGCTCCTTGTCGATCTTGATGAAAAGCTGAAGCCTGGTGAAACAAAGTCAATCAGCATCGACTACAGCCTGAAACTTCCGGAAGATGGACTAAGGCTATCGCAGAAAGGGGAAGACTTCTTTCTTGCCCAGTGGTATCCGATGCTTGCGACATATCAAGATGGTTGGGAAATTGAACCCTTTGATCCTAAAGGGGAATCATATGATACAACCTATGGGAATTATCATGTTTCATTTGAAACCCCAGGGGAATATTTGGTGGCTAGCTCCGGGGAAGATGGGTTGGAGAAACCGATGAATAAAGGGGAAATCGAAGGTGGCAGCATCCGGGATTTCTATCTCGCATTCCTGAACCCTGATGAATGGGAACAAAAAACGAAGAAAGTAAAAGTCGGGATGTACCGAAACGTGGCGATCCGTGCTTTTATGAAAAAAGAACAAGATTTCATTATGGATGATGTGCTCAAAAAAGCAGCAGATTCTTTCCTTTTTTACCATGATAACATCGGCGAGAATCCGACCGGTGAATTGGATCTCATTGCAAATAATGGAGACATGGAATACTCCAATATTGTAGAAATATCGGGTGACCCTGACGGTTATGAACATCCATTGTTCCATGAAATCGCCCATCAATGGTTCTACCAGGGAGTGGCGAACAATCCTTATCGGGATGCATGGCTCGATGAAAGTTTCGCAGAGTTACTATCCGCCTATTATCTCGCATATGCATATAAGGACGAGGGAAAGGCGTTTGCCTTCTCCAACCAAGTGTTGAACACGGAGAAGCCGGAAAAGTTTTTAAATACACCGCTCGATGAATTTCAACGGAATTATATTTCAACTGTGTACGGAAAAGGGCCGAACCTATTGAATGATTTCTTCGAGAATAATGGAGGAAGAACGGAAGCGTTGAACTTCCTATCGGCTTATTACAAAGAATATCAATACAAACATGTTGACACAGACACCTTTGCACAGTTCTTCGAAGAATACTACGAAGGCAGCCAAAAAGAATTCCTGACAGGATGGCTACAATAGAAAGTGAGAGGGACGGACCTCCAAATGGTTCTCTTGAATTTCATTGAGGGCTTTGTGGGAGGTCCGTCCCTCATTGTGATTGCCCTTTCATCCGGACAAGGACGACAATCGTGATGGACTCTCGTACTGAAAGTTCTTCTCGTTGCTATAATCAGAGATGTTTTCTCAAACTAAGGAGAGGGAACAATGACTGCTGCATTATTGTTTTTCAAGAGCGTGATTATAGGCGTGGGCATTGCTGCACCTGTCGGACCTGTGGGCATCTTATGCATTCAAAGGACACTGGCATATGGGAGGAGGACAGGTTTCTTATCAGGGTTGGGAGCTGCCACGGCAGATGCCTTATACGGGTTGATTGCCGTTCTGGGGCTCACGGTCGTTTCAGGCTTCCTCATGGCTCATCAGTTCTGGATTCAAGTATGGGGAGGGGTGTTCCTACTGCTAATGGGGTGGAAGACATTCACCTCCCAACCGGCTGCATTGAACGAAGGGGGACCGGACACTCCTTCTTCGGTGAAGGGATTTTTGTCCGTTTTCTTATTGACGCTCACGAATCCAATGACCATTCTTGCATTTATCGCGATCTTCGGAGTGTTTCGAGTGGCAGGTCCTGAGGATTTCCTGACCTGTTTGACTGTGGTAGGGGGAGTGTTTTCTGGATCGGCACTATGGTGGGGGATACTTGCCTTCGTGGGTGGTTGGATAAGCAGCAGGATCGGACCTGACTCACTAAAAATAATCAATCGAGCAGCAGGCATCGTCCTAACGATCTTCAGCGTACTCTTTTTAATTGACCTGATATAAGCAGATGAGGGACGGACCTCCAACTCGGATTTCTACTTTACATAAGATTCCCGTTTGGAGGTCCGTCCCTCTAATCTTCTCTCTTTAAAACTCCCCATGCTCATTACCCCACTCATGCATCTGCTGGAGGATGGGCATGAGGGTCATGCCGAGTTCGGTCATGGTGTATTCGACTTTAGGTGGGATGGTGTGGTATTGGGTGCGGTTGATGAATCCTTCTTCTTCGAGTTCTTTCAGCTGCTGGCTCAGTACTTTGTGGGCGACGCCAGGAAGGAGACGTCTCAGTTCATTGTAGCGGTGAGTACCCTCCGTTCCGAGGTGCCAGAGGATGACGGTCTTCCATTTTCCTCCGATTTTCCTCAATGTGTACTCGATGGAACACTTTAGTTTTCCGTGTCGATCGATGGGTGTATCCATATCTTAACCACTCCTTTCTTACCTAAAGGTTAGTTTCTCACAAAAAAGTGCATTCTTACATTTATCCGCTCATCTCCGTATAATGAAGTCGTGTTAGATGAAACTAATAAAAACGAAGGAGGAGTCATTACGATGTTACCATATCCAAGATCTTTTTCTCATATTGGACTATCCGTCCCCAACCTGGAAGAGGCAATTAAATTTTACCAAGAGGTGTTCGGCTGGTATGTCATCATGGAACCTTCAGATGTGGAAAATGATGACACGGCAATCGGGCAGATGTGCCGTGATGTATTCGGGAATGATTGGGAGAAATTCAGAATTGCCCACCTGGCAACGGGTGATAAAATCGGGGTGGAGCTGTTCGAGTTCCCTCAGAACGAAAAGCCTGAGAATAACTTCGAGTATTGGAAAACAGGACTATTCCATTTCTGTATACAGGACCCTGATGTAGAAGGCATGGTTGAAAAAATCAAACAGCATGGCGGTAAACAGCGGATGCCGATCCGTGAATATTATCCCGGTGAAAAGCCTTATCGCATGGTATATGTAGAAGATCCATTCGGGAATATTTTTGAGATTTACTCCCATAGCTATGAATTGACTTATTCCGATGGGGCTTATTGATTTACCATAAAAGTAAGAAGGCACGCTCAAGTTCAGAGCGTGTCTTCTTTGCATGAATCACAATTCAATCTCGAATAAAAATAAAGGTTTTCTCTCTTATATGAAGAATCAAATAAGGTTGCTTCTATATCAGTACAGAGAGGAAATACTCAATGGAGATTATGGAATTGAAAAAGGATACAAGCTTATTTGATGAAGCGGTCAAAGCTTTCTGGGGACAGTGGGGGAGTGAAGACAATTACGCATTCTACCAGGATTGCATGTTTCATTCATGTCGGACCGGGGAGGACTTACCGCGATTCTATATCGCGTTGCAGGATGGGAAAATAATAGGGACGTATGCTCTTCTACGTAATGACCTGAATAGCCGTCAAGACTTGTACCCATGGCTTGCCTGCCTATATGTCGATCCAGATCAAAGGGGAAAAGAACTAGGTTCACGTTTACTCCAGCATGCGTTACAAAAAGCCCGTGATAAAGGATATAAAAATATCTATCTGACAACAGATTTGGAAGGTTATTATGAAAAATACGGGTGGACCCACACAACAGAAGCATATGGACTCAGCGGAGGATCCCTGAAAGTCTACCAAAAATCAACACATAAAACTTCCTAGAACAAGGCTCCCCATCATGTGGAAAAGGTCAAGAATAAAAAGCAGCAAGACGATGTGTAATAGAAAACACATCGCCTTGCTGCTTTTTTTAGAGGGACGGACCTCTGGAAAAAGGTAAGCCACTCTATGTAAGGGTTTAAAAATTTTAGAGGTCCGTCCCTCACAACATGATTTTCTTCTGCATCCGGTCGAGGAAGTACCCGATGGCGACAGCCACCAGGGTAGGGGAGGTCCAGCCCAGGCCATTTTCACTCAGGGGAAGGAAGCCCAGGATTGCGTGAATACCTTCCATTTGAATATTTAGTGTCATTAGCATTTCGTAAAAGGCAAATAGTGTTGCGGCCCCGACCCCATACACATACATTCTCTTACTTTCTCCAAAGAAATGCTGGAAGAGAGAGAGGACCACAAGCACAATTGCTACAGGATAAATAAAAACCAGTAACGGTGTAGCCACTTTCAAAATCAAATTCAGTCCAAGATTCGTAACGATCATACCAATCAGGATGAAAATCAATACATAAGTCTTATATGAATATTTCGGGAAAATTTCGTTGAAAAAACGTCCGCATGCATTAATGAGACCAATACAGGTCGTTAAGCAAGCGATCATTACAATCAAGCCAAACAATACGTTGCCGCTGTATCCAAATAATTGCTGTGACGCCAGAACCAATATTTCTGCTCCATTTTGAAGTGGCTCGTCATGTGGAACCACCCGTCCGATCCATCCGAGTGAAAGGTACACCATCACCAAACCGATGGCCGCAATCACCCCGGCACTGATTGTCCCACGGATCACCTCCGCTTTGTCGGATGCGCCTTTATCTTTCAACCCATTGATAATCACAATCCCAAATGCAAGGGCCGCTACAGCATCCATAGTGAAGTATCCTTCCAGAAACCCTTTAAGAAACGGATCGGACTGGAACTTTTCACCCGCTTGAGCTTCCGTATACTCAAAGGTAATAAAGGCCCGCACACATAGTATCGCTAAAACAACGAGCAAAACAGGCGTTAAAAACTGACCGACAAGATCGATTACTTTCTTGGGATTGATGCTGAGTAAATAGGTCAATCCAAAAAAGACGAGGGAGAATAAGAATAAAGGTAATCGTCCTTCTACACTGATCATTTGCATAAAGCCCAATTCATACGCAACATTCGATGCCCTTGGAATACCATAAAGTGCTCCAATCGACATATAAATCACGATGGCAAACACAAGTCCGAAAACGGGGTGGACACGTTGACCGATCGATAATAATCCGTCAGTAGAAAGTGATACTGAAATGATCGTTAAAAAAGGTAAAAACACCGCCGTTAAAATAAACCCGGCAATAGCTGCAACAAAGTAACTGCCTGATTCCATCCCTAGATAAGGTGGAAATATTAAATTCCCAGCACCGAAAAACAGTGAGAAAAGCATAAATCCTGAAACCAGCACATCTTTTTTTCTCAACGAAACCCCTCCTAATGCCTAGCCAACCCATGATAGCTTCTATCGATTATTCTGATTATTTCACATAAAAAAACCCGCCCCTGACCAGGGACGAGTCAAATTTTCTCGTCATGGAATTTCATTAATAAACACAATCTAGCACAGGAAGTAAGCGCAGTCAATGAATTTTCCTAATATAATATCAATTTCTATTTTTCTAGACTTGTAAGACTATTTAAATATATAAAATTTGTATTAGTTGGAACTTTTATCAAGTTCACCCGTATGTAAAGTATAGATTTAATAGAAAAGGGGATTTGTAAAATGGATATAAGTTTTTTCTGGATAGCAGTGGGGCTTTCGGCCATGGGATATCTTATAGGAGACGGGTTAAAGAACTTTGGTAACCCCAAGGCAAGCTTCTCAGAGTATCCCACGTTGATAAAAGAAAAAGATTTGCATCTTCATGTAGGTCTTACGAAAGAGGAAGTAGCCGAATTGCTACAAAAATTTCCGGACGCTCCAAAGGTTGAGTTGAAGGGATCCACTTATTATCCTTATCAGAGATTTATGGATTGGATGTCATCTGGTGAGATTTATAAAAAGTAATGTTAGTCAGCAATGCCAACGGTACGCTGTAACGTCAATAGATACGTTGGTGCTTACTGCCATAAACTCGTAAAAATTCTTCAGAAACTAGTAAATAATAGAATGCTTAGTATAAGAGCCGTTCACTTATGCACCTCTCTACCATATTTTGTATGGAAAGGAGGTGTTAAGATGCCGATTATTACAACAAGAGGGATTATCTATTCTATTAAACAAGGAGACACGCTTTATTCGATTGCAAACCAATTTGGCAGTACCATTGCCGCAATTGAAAGAGCAAATTATTTGTTTCCCCCAGTTACAGATCGGGGGCTGATTTTTCCTGGTGATGTGTTGGTCATTCCGACTTCAACCAATAATCCGATTATGAGATATATCGTCGCGAGTGGAGATACGCTTACAGGAATTGCAAATGCTTATAATAGTTTCGTGGATCTTATCGCGGGAGTGAACAATATCGATGACCCTGATCGTATTTATGTCGGTCAGCCGCTAATGGTCCCTGCCTTCGCTTATAGAATTGTGAGCGGGGATACTTTATTTGCTATTTCCAGAAGATTTGGTGTATCCGTTTCAGCTATAGAAGAGGCCAATGCAGGGAGACCAGGTTTCCAACGGGATGTCATCTGGCCCGATTACCACTTGATTATCCCTATTCCTACCTCAAGAAATATCTTTGTGACAAAACCTCTTCCAAGTACAACGATAAGCAGTGGCCAAAGAGTGGAAGGATATGCGAGGGTCTTTGAAGCGGTCGTGAATTACCAGCTAAGAGACAATAATGGTGTGATCGTAACGAATGAGCGATTCGCCATGACAAATGAAGGAGCCCCTGCTTACGGATTCTTCAGTACTGGCATTCCTTTTGACCGTGCCCCGACTGCGAGCTCCGGTGAACTCTGGGTATACAGCCGAAGTGCAAAAGATGGGAGCATTCAGGATCTAGTGAGGTTAAAAGTGAATTTCTAGTGATCCAAGTAAGTCCAAATAAAAGAAGGTCGTGGGCCCACGACCTTCTTTCTTCTATAACCCGAGGGAAATATACTTCACTTCCAGATACTCCTCGATCCCATGATGTCCACCTTCACGGCCAAGGCCACTTTGCTTGAAACCGCCGAATGGAGCTTGCGGGGTGGATGGCATGCCGTCGTTCAATCCGACGATTCCATACTCCAGTTGCTCACTGATCCGGATACCCTTCGTGATATTCTCTGTGAATACATAGGCAGCAAGGCCGTAGATGGAATCATTGGCCCGCCCGATTGCTTCTTCTTCCGTTTTGAATGTCGTGATAGGAGCGACTGGACCGAATGTTTCGTCTTTCATACAGAGCATGTCATCATTGACGTTCGTAAGGACAGTGGGTTCAAAATATAACCCGCTTATTCCTTTTCCGCCAAAGGCAACAGAAGCGCCTTTGTCTACAGCATCTTCCACGTGTTTCCGGACTTTCTCGATGGCACTTTCATCAATCAATGGGCCGATATCGACACCTTCTTCAAGGCCATTTCCGACTTTTAAATCCTTCACTTTTTCAACGAGCTTTTCCGTGAACGAATCCACGATGGATTCATGAACATAGACACGGTTGGAGCAGACACATGTTTGACCGGCATTCCGGAATTTCGAGGCAATGACGCCATCGACGGCTTTGTCTAAATCAGAATCAGCCATTACGATGACAGGAGCGTGACCTCCCAGCTCCAGGGATATTTTCTTGACGGTGTCGGCTGAGCCCTTCATGAGGACCTTCCCTACTTCCGTTGATCCGGTGAATGTCAGCTTTCGTACACGTGTATCTTCCATCCACGCTTCCCCGATGGATTTCGAATCCCCGGTCACCACATTGATGACCCCCTTGGGGATGCCGGCTTCTTCAGCCAGTTGCGCCATCTTTAATGCGGTCAAAGGGGTTTGGTTTGCCGGTTTGATTACGACGGTACAACCGGTGGCAAGTGCCGGTGCAACCTTACGGGTGATCATGGCCGCAGGGAAATTCCATGGTGTGATGACGGCTACTACGCCGACAGGCTGTTTATGGACGAATAGTCGTTTATTCCGCTGAGTCGCAGGGATTTGTTCTCCGTAGACGCGCTTTCCTTCTTCAGCGTACCAGGAGATGAAGCCGTTGGCGTATTGGATTTCACCAAGTGCTTCTTTTAACGGTTTCCCTTGCTCCATGGTCATGGTACGGGCAAGGTCCTCTTTGTTTTCGTCGATCAGGTCGTACCATTTACGGATGAGTTCACTCCGCTCATATGCCGAGTATTGTGACCATTCCTTGAAGGCATCGTGTGCTGCATCGACCGCTTTTGATGCCTCATTTCTTCCTCCATTGGGGATAGTGGCAATCACTTCCGATGTGGCAGGATTGGTTACGTCCTTCTTTTCTAGGTCCGGTCCGGTTTGTTCTCCATTAATGATCATATTGTGATGTTGCATGGTCATCCTCCTAATAATCTATTATGAGATTTTTCTTGCATCTTTACTTTCCAGATCTTTTGTGAAAATTCCATCATTCTCACCGGTGAAGAATTTTTTGCCGTAAATCAACAGACATAATAATATTCCGACTGCAAAGGCCCATGTAGCACCTTTGGTGGCAAGTACCGCCCCTATAACTCCGGCAATGCCAAGGTCACGGTGACCTCGGGATTCCAATATCCCTACGCGAACGCTTACATAACCTTGGATCAGTAAAGTTAAGGCGAGGGCGATACCTAGAATTGGTTGTACTAAACTTACAATAGGGAGAAGTAAGAGTCCAGTATTTGTACCCCATCTGAAGGACCCGGAACCCCCAAATATTGAATGCATAGCTTTTTTACCTTCTTTAAACCGTTCAATTACGACAACCTGCATGGCTGCCCATAGTGGACCTGCCATTGTGACATCAGGACCAAGTATACTCATAATGGTGTTGCGTCCACCGAAGACCATATGGGCACGATTCGGATTGTAATCGATCTTTTCATCACGGCGCACATCGTCCGCTTCATCGATTAGCGCCTTACTTTGTAAAACGTCTCCGAATAAGACGATATAAGCGGCTAATACAGTAGGCAAGGCTGTTAGAAATAACATTGCCGGAGGGAAACCGAGCCCAAAGATGGTGTATTCACTCCAAAGTGTACCGAAGTCAGGATTAATGAGCCCCCATTCAATCGTTGGCCACGGTGCTTCTCCAAAGAGAGGTGCGATGATGACAGCGAGAATAATAATCGGAAAGATTCCCAGTTTTCCAATAAGTCCCCATAGTGCACTTTTGGCTTTCAGTTGATTGAAATGTTGAGAGAATATAATATAAAAGGCAATCCCTACTGCGATGGAAATGGTCCATGGAAAGCTTTCGAAACGCCCGCCAACCTGGAAGACAGAAATGATTGCTGCAAATCCTGCTCCTAAGATTACCCCCGATTTAATCGCAGGGGGAACGAATGTAACGACTTTTTTCGCTAATCCTGTCACCCCTAGCAGGATGGAAAGTAAGCCGAGTGTAAGCTGGAACGCGACCAGTGCGTGCACACGTTCCGCTCCTTCTGGAAATGCTGATACATAAGCCATGATTAAAGGAATCGCTGGAGTGATCCATCCGGGAACGACGGGGTCGCCGAGTAAGTGATGAGTTAAATAAAGAATTCCATTCAACAGTACAACGGCTAATGCAACTTCAAAAGGCATGCCTAGAAGTTCAATCATTAATGGAATCGCAGCTAAATCAACAGCACACATTAGCAAACCTTGAACATAATCCGGCCATTCAAATTTGTAATGAATAAACGGGAGTCTTAATTTAAAAGGTCCCATTGGAATATATGGTGATTCCTCACCATCTTTTCGATTTCTCCACATCCTATTTACCCCTTTTCTTAATTTGATAACAATGAACTGAAATCCTTTTTATTAATAGGCAGATTGATAGATTTGTTCAATTTCACTTTTGTTTAACTGACGTGGGTTATTGTTTAATAGTCTTTCGATCTTGCTTGCATCTTCAGCCATATCAGAAAGTGCCGTTTCCGGAATGTCAAAGGAGCGTAATCCAGTCGGAATATTGACTGTGGTGCATAATCGCTTCATGGAAAGCACGGCTTTATCTGCTGCTTCTGCTTCCGATAAGGAGCGTACGTCTTCGCCCAGTGCTGTCGCAATGTCCCGAAAGCGCTCCATACAGGCAATTTTATTCCATTCCATGACATATGGAAGCAGGAGAGCATTACTGACCCCATGAGGGATATGATAGCGGCCGCCTAAAGGATAGGCGAGTGCGTGAACGGCACCGACACCGGCATTACCAAAAGCCATACCGGCCATTAAGCTTGCAGTCGCCATTTTTTCACGGGCTTCCAAATGGTTAGGGTTGGCGTACGCTTTTGGCAGATTCTCTGAAATCATTCGTATCGCATAAATGGCCAAAGCATCTGTTATGGGTGAAGCGTGAACCGAGATATATGCTTCAATGGCATGAACCAATGCATCCACTCCGCTTGCTGCAGTGACTGAAGGCGGCATAGTCAGCGTCATTTCCGGTGCCACAATCGCCACATCAGGAAGCAAGTAGTCACTCACGATTCCTTTTTTGAGCTGAGCTTCTGTGTCAGAAAGGATCGATATATTTGTTACTTCTGAACCTGTTCCGGCAGTGGTCGGTAGAGTAATGATAGGTGCGCCTTTATGTGGAACAAGGTCTGTACCGATCAGTTCTGACAGGCTGCCATCAAAACCTGCGTAAACAGAAACACTTTTTGCGATATCGATTGCACTTCCACCGCCGATAGCAATCAAGCCATCATGATTGCCTTCTATGAAAACTTTCGTGCAATCTTCCACAATAGAGAGCTCAGGGTCAGGTTTAACGCCTGTGAATATTCCGTAAGTAAGCCCTTTCAAAAATGGGAGGATTTGATCAACCACCCCGACCTTTTGTAGGACTTCATCTGTGACGATTAGTGGGTTTTGAATTTGGAGGCGCTTGATTTCATCCGGTAAAACTTCTGTGGATCCTTTTCCAGTCACCAATTTGTTAGCAATTTTAAAAGTTGAGATTGTCATGAAAAGTATCTCCTTTCGATTCTTCTATAAACAGTAATGCAAGTTTTATGCCAACTTTCTGAAAAGTATGAATAGAGAGGGAGCGGTTTGTGAGGCTGTCGGAAAATAGTCAAATCCGATTATAAATATAATCAAAAAAGAGAGCTTTGATTCGAAAAGTAATCAAAGCTCCCATTTCTTCATTTTTTGTACGATCGTGGATTGACTGACTTCGAGGACTTCTGCTGCTTTTCTCGTTGTTTTATATTTTCTTATTGCATTGGTGATCAATTGTTTCTCTACTCGATCCACGGCCTCTTTTAAAGGTAGAATTTCACCATCATAAAATGCGTCTGGTTTCTTAATGGATTCACTTAATTCAGGTGGAAGATCTTCACGTTCGATTGTTTCTAATGGAGTGATAACGACTAAGCGCTCAATCAAATTTTTTAATTCTCGAATATTACCAGGCCAATCGTATTCATGTAAACAATCCAGTGCCTCAATGCTCATCACTTTGCTTGATCCATATTCATCATTGAAGCTTTGTAAAAAGTGTTGAGAAAGGGGAATGATTTCTTCGCGACGCTGACGCAGGGAAGGGATTTGAACTGGAACGACGTTTAAACGGTAATATAAGTCTTCGCGAAATTCCCCTATTTCCACTAAGTTCTTAATGTTTTTATGAGAAGCAGCGATGATGCGAACATTAATTTGTTTGAGTTTTGAAGAACCAATGGGAATGAATGCTTGATCTTCAATGACCTTTAATAGTTTTACTTGAAGCTCCAAAGGAAGATCACCGATTTCATCAAGGAATAACGTGCCATTATCCGCGACTTCCAGCAATCCTTTTTTCCCTTTAGATAAAGCACCGGTGAAAGCACCTGATTCATAGCCGAATAATTCTGCCTCTATTAAACTTGGAGGGAAGGCTCCGCAGTTAAGCTCAAGAAAACTGCTGGTCGAACGATTCGAATGCTCGTGTATGTATTTTGCAATCATCGTTTTCCCAACACCGGTTTCCCCCTGCAAGAGGACTTTTACATCGGTTTTGGCTACTCGGTTAATGGTGGTGAAAACCTTCTTCATCCTTTCACTGGAATAGATGGATGACTTCTCTGCTTCATTAGAAAACGTAGCATTCGAACTTTGGCGAAGGTTCTTTAGTTCTTGCAGCTCATCAATTTGCAGTTTTAATTTTAACAGTTCGGTGATATCACGAACACTGTTTACAACGTATAAGATTTCATCGTCATCATTGAAAATCGGAGTACCGGACACGATGATTTTTCTTCCATTGTGAATGGACTGCATCAATGTAATCGGTCTTTTCTCTTTCAAGACCTGCATGGAGGCAGACTTGGATATATATCCAGCCTTAATGAGCTCTTCCATATGATAACCGATAAGTTGCTCGGATTTGAGGTCCGCTATTCTTTCATAGGATTTGTTTACCTTGACCGTAATACCATATCCATCTGTAATGAAGACCCCATCATAAAGGGAATTGATTATATCATTGAAAACAGGACTTTCAAGTAGCTCACTATATTGATTTCTCTTCAACCTTATCTTTGGAGGAGAATGCTGGAACATTATTTTCTTTAGAATTTCCCCAATCGATTCCCCGAGATGACCGTCTTGAAAAATCGTATTTATATCATCAAGCGTAAGAATTCCGACAATCTCACCCTCATGATTCACAACCTCCAGAGCATCCACCCCAGATTCTGAAAATAATTCAATCGCACGATCCACCTCATCTGAAACAAGCAGCTTCATACACAATCCTCTCCCAATCAACATATTACTTGGTTAACTCTATTCTACACTAAAGTGATGAGGGACGGACCTTCACTTCCCATGAGCCTGACTAGAAAGGGTGTTTAAATCGTATCTCTCTGAGGGAACATAAACCATATGAAGATTTCAAGGAGGCGTCCATATGAAAGCCATCATCATTAACCAATACGGAGACAAAGAGGTATTACAGGAGAAGGACATCGATCAGCCAGTGATCGGAGACAATCAAATCTTACTGGAAAATCATGCGACATCCATCAACCCGATCGATTGGAAGGTGCGGGCAGGATATTTAAAGGATATGCTCGACTTTGAGTTTCCCATCATCCTGGGATGGGATGCAGCAGGGGTGATTGCCGAAAAAGGTAAAAATGTTGAAGGGTTTGAAGTGGGTGACAGAGTATTTGCGAGACCAGCGACAACAAGGGAAGGCACATATGCAGAGTATGTGGCAGTGGACGATGAGCTACTCGCCAAAATGCCGGACAGCATGAGCTTTGAAGAAGCAGCTGCCATTCCCCTTGCCGGTTTGACGGCTTGGCAGTGCCTGGTGGATTTCGGTGGAATCAGAGAAGGGGACAAGGTGCTCATCCATGCGGGATCCGGTGGAGTCGGGAATTTCGCGATTCAGATTGCGAAAGGCTTCGGAGCCCACGTTGCGACGACGGCAAGTGGGAAAAATGAAGAGTTCGTGAAGTCATTGGGAGCCGATCAGTTCATCAATTATAAAGAAGAAGATTTCAGTGAAGTGCTGAAGGATTTCGACCTGGTGCTGGATTCCATGGGTGGGGAAGTCCAATCAAACAGTTATAAGGTACTCAAGAAAAACGGGAAACTCGTTTCCATTGCGCAGCCCCCATCCGAAGAGGAAGCGGCAAAGTATGGTGTGAAAGCTGAATTCCTGTGGCTTGATCCCAAGGGAGAACAGCTTGCAAAGCTTGCCGAACTCTACGAATCGGGGCAGTTAAAACCCGTGATCGGTGAGACCTTCCAGCTTAGTGAACAAGGACTGAAAGACGCCCACGCATTAAGCGAAACGCATCATGCAAAAGGGAAGATTGTGATCAAAGTGAAATAAAAAGGGGAGGGACGGACCTTGATTCCAAAGGTCCGTCCCTCCGTTTATCATCATGAATCCCCGCCAGCAGTTGTCACCGATACAGCCGAAACGGTGGCGATCATCGTTGCCTGCTGTGCCTGGATGAGGGTTTCGATGGCCGTTGACAAACTCACTTGCATCAGAGAGTTGTTCTCGATCTTATCGCTAATCAAAAAGTTCACTGCCATCATCAGGTTTATGTCTTTATGCCATTTGAAGAGCTTTTCAGAGTTAAGCTCTTCCCAAACTTTCTTCACTTGGTTCACCAAGGAAGAGTCCGCACCCACAAATGAAAGGAGGGAGATTTGTGGATAGAATATGGCTTTCGTCTTTATGCCTTCTTGTTTGAATGTGTCAAACAAGCGGGTGCAGAGATGAACCAGTTCCTCTTGAGACCACTCAGGGTGAAGGGAGAGGATGTGACTCATGCTTTGAAGGTCATTTCCTTTTCTGAAACCTGATTGATTCAACTGGTTATAGAATCCTTCAATTGTATCAATCAACGCTTCGTGATTTTCATCCCTCTGAGAGAGCAACAAGGCAAAGGGATAATCACTATGCCCGGTTAAAAAGAAATGCTTCTCCCTCATTTTTTTATAAACTTTCATCCCATGTTGGGCAAGGTCCTTTCTGCTACCTCCATCAGAAATCATCGTCATGGCTGCGAGATAGGTGAACGTTCCCCTTGAAAATCCTGCTTCGATTAATGATTCATATGAAGAAAGGAATTCATGGAATTTAGGCTGATAATCCTCAAAACGTGTATCAAGCATAGCCGCAAAGGAAAAGCGGATTTCATGCTTCAGCGTTGAAAATGCACCGACTTCCTCTTTAATATAATCACTGACCTCTACAAAACGGTCGATATCAAAAGTGCGTTGATTCGTCGCATACAATGAAGCAACCATCATCAAGGAACGGGAATCCGATACCTTCCAGCGTAAACGCTTCTTTAACTGAGAATAGATATCCTTATATTGTTCCACTTTACTCATCACGTCTTCCATCCAGTTCACACTCCCTTATTTTGATTGTTAGTAGGATATACGATTGAATGGTAAAAAAAGTTTCGTAGGGAAAATGACCATTCTGCAGTTTGACGTGATCCAGCTATCAGCAATGAAGGAGGGACGGACCTTGTAAAGGTCCGTCCCTCATCATCAATCCTTTTCCTCATCCACTATTTTCAATGGAGTAGCATCGTCCCTATCTTCCACTATATGTTTCAGCTTGGACAGTTTATTGGTCCAGAACTGTTCGTAATAAGAGAGCCAGTCTTTTAACTCAGCTAGAGGCTCAGGTTGCAGACGATAGATTTTTTCCCTGCCCACCTTTTCACCCTTTACCAATTCAGCTTCGGAAAGAATGGTGAGATGCTTCGCAATGGCGGTCCGGCTCATGGGGAATTGAGAGGTCAGTGCTGAGATGGGCATCTCTTTTTCGGAAAGTAGACGCAGCACCTCTCGGCGAGTCGGGTCTGCGATCGCCTGGAATACATCATGTTTAACAGCAGCCACTTATCCTTCCACAACCTTCCGGAGTCTTTGGTCCACAATGCCTACCCAGCCGTTCTCCATTCTTTCACGAATGACAGAGCTTTTTTCATGAGCTTTGGAAACAACCGCATCATCATGCTTCCAGCCACCATGGATAAGCGTAAATTCTGTTTGATCTCCTACCTCTTTTAAGAGAAAGGTAACGAACCAGCCATCCGTATCCCAAGAGAAGGACAGTTTATGGGGAGGGTCCACTTCCAGTACCTTGCAAGGAGAAGGTCCAAAAGGAGATTGAATATGAAATTCGTGACCGACTTCCGGTTCGAAATCATTTGGCATGAACCAAGAGGAAATTCCCTCTGAAGGTGGAAACCGTGTCCCATACCTTTTGGATGGGAGCGTTGAATCGAACGGTTTGTTTAATATCTTCTAATTGATTTGTTTTCATGAATGTCGCCTGCTTTCTTTGATTAAAATAACACCAATAGGTTGCATTTATAATATAACACCTTTTGGTTTCGTGTCAATATTGTAGTGGAATGAAAGAAGGAGATAGGTGGAAGATTGTAGAAGTAGAGTCTTGGCGTATTGAAATCGTCTTTGATTGGTAGTATTGGTGTAATAAGTGGATTTTATTTGATTTTCATCCGTTGATTTTAATGGTGGATTTAACATTGCGAATAAACGACTAGATTTAACTGTTGAAAATTGCAGGAAATTTAACAGGCAAATCATATTAGTACAAAGTACCGGTCACACAAAAGCACAGAATGACAGGAGGACTTACCATCCAAATGGTACATTGAGATAGCAGGGAGGAGAAAAGCAATGGAAATGCTTCATAGGATGAATGATTGCATCCAGTATATCGAGGACAATCTTGATGGGGAGATCGAGATGGATGAACTGGCCAGGTTGTCACTCAGTTCAAAATTTCACTTTCAGAGGCTGTTTTCACTTGTGACGGGTTTTACCGTAGCCGATTACATCAGGAAGAGGAGACTTACATTAGCGGCTCAGGAACTGACTAATACGAATGCCAAAGTCATTGATGTTGCACTCAAGTACGGGTATGAGACCCCGGAATCCTTCTCGAAAGCCTTTCGGAAGGCGCACGGAGTATCCCCATCTCAAGTCAGGGAATCAGGCACTCCCTTAAAAGCATTTCCACGCATCTCATTCCAAATCCAACTCAAAGGGGAAGTCGAAATGGATTATAAGATCATTGAAAAAGAAGCATTTCAAGTGATTGGAAAAGGAAAACGAGTTTCAACGTGTAACGGTGAAAATTTGAAAGACATTCCTGCCTTTTGGGATGAGGTGAATACGTCTGATTTAGATAGGAAGATTTGTGAAGCAGCTGGAAACAACGAGATGCTCGGGATTTGTATGGAGTTTGACCATCCAAATGAAGAATTCACGTATTTTATCGGGGCTGGGAAGAAGACTGATAATGATCATACACTAGAGGTTAAAGAGATCCCCGCTGCCACGTGGGCTGTCTTTGAATCAGTCGGGGCGATGCCACATGCGATCCAAAGCGTGTGGAAGCGAATCTTCTCTGAATGGTTCCCTTCAACAGGGTATGAACATGCAGGTGGACCCGAGTTTGAATTATACCCGCCGGGAAATCCGAATGACGAAAATTATCGTTGTGAGGTGTGGGTTCCGATTAAGAAGAAGTAATGATAGATGGCCTCCAGTTCATGAATGGGGGCTTTTTTGTCATTCATCTGGACTTTTGATAGGGATACTTCATCAATTCAGTTATGAAAAGTCCATTTTGATAGTGAAGGTCATATGATTTAAATCGCGGGGGAAGGTAAAAGGGTTTTATTATCGACTTTTCAATTATATTATCGAGTTCGATTCTATTCAATTTGCCCATTACTGAAAAATTTCCTCATCCCTCAACATTTAGTTCCTACTATTATTAACTCAGTAAAGTAAACCAGCTTACTCTCAACCAATAACTGCCTTCCTTCAATATTGTCCCCCCACGCATAATACTATAGAATCATATATACATACATATTGGGGTGAAAACGATTGAATTATAAACGAATTAAACCGCGAAAAATATACGAAGAAGTGGCTGAGGTTTTGATTGATATGATTAAATCGGGTCAGTTGAAGTCAGGGGACAAGCTGGATTCCGTTCAGCAGCTGGCTGAGAATTTTCAGGTGGGCCGGTCGGCTGTGCGTGAAGCTTTAAGTGCGTTACGGGCGATGGGATTAGTTGAAATGCATCAGGGAGAAGGTACCTATGTAAGGGAATTCGATTCCAGCATGCTTTCGCTGCCCATATATATAGCAGCCTTAATGAAGAAGGATGACGTGAAACAATTGCTGGAAGTGCGGAGGATATTAGAGGTAGGTGCCGTTGAAGCGGCAGCGTCCAGAAGAACCGACGAGCAATTAAAAGAAATTAAAACGGCCTTAGATCAGATGCATTCAGCCAGTGATGAAGAACTGGGGGAAGAAGCGGATTTCCGTTTCCACATGGCGATTGCCAAAGCTTCACAAAACGAGCTGCTGACGGGCCTCATGAACAATGTGTCGGAAATGATGGTCACGACCATGAGGGAAACGCGCCGTCTCTGGCTGTATTCAAAAAAATCCACCTTGGATCGCTTATACCAGGAACACCAAAACATCTACGAAGCCATCGAAGCAAAAGACGGCCAAAAAGCACAGCAACTCATGCTCCACCATCTACATAGCGTCGAAGAAGTCCTCATGAAATACTTCGAGGACATCCAAGACTAAGAGGGACGGACCTCCCAAAAAGACCAAACCTTGATTCAACAGGGATTGCGCTTTGATGGAGGTCCGTCCCTCTTGATTTTTTATAAAATTACAAAAATAAGGTTGTGGTATGTAAGCGTTTTAATTATACTGTTAATTATATAATGGTCATCTGATGACCTGTTAACATGATTAGTTGGGGAGTTTGTGGGAAAATTTATTCACTTTTAAAGGGGGAAGTATGATGAGTGTTGGTATGCTAGCTTTATTGGCGGCCATGCCTATTTTTTCGGTTTTCTTGTTTTTGGTTGTATTAAGATGGCCGGCAAAGAGAGCGATGCCTGTTTCGTTGATTGTGACCGTGCTGATGGCCATGTTTGTGTGGGAGGTGCCGGGGAATCAGGTTGCAGCTGCGAGTGTAAAAGGGGTTGTAACCGCACTTGAAGTGGCCGTCATCGTATTCGGAGCGATTCTGTTATTAAATACATTAAAGGAAAGTGGAGCTGTTTTCACAATCCGCAAAGGATTCACGAGTATTTCACCTGACAGGAGGGTGCAGACGATCATCGTTTGCTGGTTGTTCGGAGCTTTCCTGGAAGGAGCTGCAGGATGGGGAGCGCCAGCGACGATCGTTGGTCCTCTCCTGGTTGCAATCGGTTTTCCGGCCATGGGAGCCGTCATGGTCGCCTTAATCTTGCAATCGACTCCCGTGTCCTTCGGGGCGGTTGGAACTCCCATATTGATCGGAGTGAATACGGGGTTAAAGGATTCACCATTAGTGCAGCAATACGTGGCTGAACAAGGGACGACCATGGATGCCTACATAAATGGAATCGGCGGTCAGGTCGCCATCATTCATGGGATCATCGGGATCTTCATTCCGCTCTTTATGGTCACGATGCTTACGTACTTCTTCGGAAAAAATAAGTCCATCAGGGAAGGATTGGCTGTTTGGAAGTTTGCTCTTTTTGCAGGATTGGCGTTCACGGTTCCTTATGCGCTTGTAGCGAACCTTCTTGGACCGGAGTTTCCTTCCTTGATCGGTGGCTTAGTCGGCTTGGCCATCGTGGTGCCGGCGGCTAAAAAAGGTTTATTCGTACCAAAACGGACATGGGACTTTGACAAAGCCTCAAACTGGGATCCGACATGGAATGGGTCGCTTAATATTGATGAAACAGAAAAACCAAAGAAAAACATTTCATTCCTTGCAGCTTGGATGCCTTATATTTTAGTGGCGGTACTATTAGTCCTTACGAGATTAAAAACACTGCCATTCACAGACTGGATCCAAGCCTGGGTCCTATCTGCAGACAATGTATTTGGTACGGCAATTTCGGTTGCCTCAAAACCATTGAACATACCGGGAACGATCTTTATCTTCGTTTCACTGATCAGCATATTCATTTATAAAATGAATCTGAAAGATTACGGACGCGCCGTAAAAGATTCCTTTAAGACGATCGTCAGCGCCATGGCGGCTTTAATCTTCGCCGTACCAATGGTTCAAGTATTCATCAACTCAGGTGTCAACGCTGCAGAGTATGCCAGTATGCCACTGGTGTTAGCCGAAGGGATTTCAAATGTGTTCGGAAGCTATTGGCCACTGGCCGCTCCTACGATCGGTGCCATAGGTGCCTTTGCTGCCGGAAGTAACACCGTGAGCAATATGATGTTTTCCCTTTTTCAATTTGGAGTAGCGGATAATATCCTGGCGACCCCTGCCGTGATTGTGGCTCTGCAGGCAGTGGGAGGGGCTGCAGGAAATATGATTTGCGTCCATAATGTCGTAGCGGCTTCGTCTGCTGCAGGATTGATCGGAAAAGAAGGAAACTTAATAAGAAAAACGTTAATTCCGATGGGCTTTTATGTAGTATTTGCCGGAGGGATTGGCTACGTCCTGATTAACGGGATCGGCTTTAACATAGGTACATTGATCCTCGGTGTTATCGTGGTATTACTTGTCAGCTTTATCGTAAAAGGACAAAAACAAAATAAGAAGGAATTGAATCAAATCGGGAGAACAGCATAAGAAAGGACATGTAGCAAGCTCCCATTATTGGTGAGCTTGCTTTGTTTTCAGCTACAGAAAATGGGAGGATGTTCAGCTGCTGAAAAAACGGGGAAAATAATCAGCTGAAATTTACCCGGAATTCATCTGTTAAATAGGTCGATAAAGTAAGCAGTCAAAATTCAATGGGATTTCAACTGTTGAATGAAATACCAACTTTTTTAAAAGAGGAATTACAAAAGCATGCATCGACTTTTTATACCATCAGGTAATCCACACTAAGTCATCTGATGACCTGTTGACTTAATGCGATCTACGTTTTACACTAGTACTATTAGCAAACTAGCAGAGAATTCCAGCGAATGAATTCTCCGGAAAGTATAGGTGATAGTCTATGAAAGTATCATTATTTGTGACTTGTTTAATAGACATTTTTCAGACAGATGTGGGAATGGATACGGTTGAATTACTTGAAAGGCTTGGCTGTGAGGTTGATTTTCCAGAGAGGCAGACGTGCTGCGGTCAGCCTGCTTATAACAGTGGATATGTAGCGAAGGCAAAGGAATCAATGAAGCATATGATTTCCGTTTTTGAGAATTCCGACTATGTGATTACTCCATCCGGATCGTGTGGAACCATGTTCAAGGAGTATCCTCATCTTTTTAAAGGGGATCAGGAATGGGAGAAGCGTGCTCAAGAATTAGCGGATAAAACATATGAGCTTACTCAATTTATCGTGGATGTGCTGGGAGTCGAGGATGTAGGTGCGAAGCTGACCGGGAAGGCCACCTATCACACATCATGCCATATGACGCGACTGCTGGGGGTGAAGGAAGCTCCTATGAAACTCCTGAGTCATGTGGAAGGATTGGAAATGAAATCGCTGCCACATAATCATGATTGCTGTGGGTTTGGAGGGACATTCTCGGTGAAGATGACCCCGATCTCAGAGCAAATGGTCGATGAAAAGGTGCAGCATGTAGAAGAAACAGAAGCTGATATTTTAATAGGTGCCGATTGCGGATGCCTGATGAATATCGGTGGACGAATTGATAGAGAAGGCAAGCCGATAAAGGTCATGCATATTGCTTCTGTATTGAATAGTCGATAAGAAAGGGGGAAGGCAAATGGCGATGAAAATAGGAAATCAATCCTTTAACGATCGCGTTTCAAGCGGGCTTGCCGACACGTTTATGAGGGGAGCCGTTTCCTCTGCCCAAGGGCGTTTCCGGAACGGCCGGTTAAACGCGGCGGAAGAATTGGGGAATTGGGAAGATTGGCGTAAGCTTGGAGAAGAAATTCGTTCCCATACCATTGAAAACCTGGATTATTACCTTGAGCAATTGAGTGAAAATGTAGCGGGACGCGGCGGCCATGTATTTTTTGCGGAAACTGCAGAAGAAGCCAATGAATACATTACCAATGTTGTGAAAAAGAAGGACGGTAAGAAAGTCGTTAAATCGAAGTCCATGGTGACTGAAGAAATCAATATGAATGAAGCCTTGGAAAAAGCGGGTTGCGAGGTTGTAGAGAGTGATCTGGGAGAATGGATTCTTCAAGTCGATGATCACGATCCACCTTCACATATTGTGACTCCTGCCCTTCATAAAAATAAGGAACAAATCCGGGAAGTATTTCGAAATAAACTCGGGTATGACAAGACGGAAAAGCCGGAGGAACTCGCTTTATTCGCACGGGAAAAGTTAAGGGAAGAATTCCTTCAGGCTGATATTGGAATCACAGGATGTAACTTTGCCATTGCCGAATCAGGAACCATTTCACTCGTGACTAATGAAGGGAATGCCCGTATGGTGACGACGGTGCCGAAAACACAGATCACCGTAATGGGGATGGAGCGGATTGTACCTACTTGGGAAGAGATGGAGGTCCTCGTCAGCCTGCTGACCCGTGCCGCAGTCGGACAAAAGCTGACCAGCTATATCACTGCTTTGACTGGTCCTAAACAAGAAGGGGAGGTGGATGGACCTGAGGAGTTTCACCTTGTCATCGTCGACAATGGCCGTTCGAAAATCTTGGGAACCGCCTTTCAGTCAATTCTGCATTGCATCCGTTGTGCAGCTTGTATCAATGTGTGTCCTGTATACCGCCATGTCGGCGGCCACTCGTACGGGTCGATTTATCCCGGTCCTGTGGGAGCCGTGTTGTCTCCGCTCCTTGGTGGATATGAAGACTACAAAGAGCTGCCGTATGCGTCTACATTATGCGGAGCCTGTACCGAAGCATGCCCGGTGAAAATCCCACTTCACGAACATTTACTCCGTCATCGTCAGGAAATCGTTGAGAAGGAAGGAAAGGCTCCTATCTTTGAGAATCTATCCATGAAGGCCTTCAGTCTCGGAACGGCTTCACCAGCCATGTACAATATCGGTTCCAGACTCGCACCAACGACACTTGCTGCGTTTACAAAAGACGGGAAGATTTCAAACGGCCCGGGGCCATTGAAAAACTGGACTGAATCACGTGAGTTTCCTGCACCGAAGAAAGATCGATTCAGGGATTGGTATAAAAAGAGAAAGAAGGAGGGAAAAGCGGATGAGCATCGGTAGCATCAAGAATCGCGATTCGTTTTTGAATAACCTGGCTGGTCATCTGGGAAGAGAGCGCAAGTCTCATGTAGACAAGCCACAATGGAGTCACAACCCCCAATGGGAAGTGTACAAAGATTACTCTCAGGATCAACTTGTTGACGTATTAAAGAAACAGTGCCGGTTAATTCATACCGACGTACATGAAACCGTTGCGTCTGAGTTATCCACGCTGATCCCCCATCTTATAAGGGGGTACGGCGGGAAAACAGTTGTGACCTGGGATGACCCGCGATTTGCAGAGTTCGGTCTATCTGATTTAGGAGACGACGAGATGGATGTCCGCGTGTGGGATCGAAATGGCGGAGAAGCGAATCTGGCTTATTCAGCGACTGCTGATATCGGTATTACCTTTAGTGATGCCACACTTGCAGAGTCTGGGACAGTTGTCTTATATAGTGACGATGGTAAGGGACGCGCAGTGAGCTTGCTTCCTGCTGTCTACATTGCTATCATCCCTAAAAGTACGATCGTCCCAAGGATGACCCAGGTGGCAAGGGACATTCACAAAAGAATCGCAAGCGGTGAATGTGTCGCATCCTGTGTGAATTTTATATCAGGTCCAAGCAACAGCGCGGATATTGAAATGAATTTGATTGTGGGTGTGCATGGTCCTGTTAAAGCTACGTATATTATTGTGGATGACAAATGAAAAACTCTGGACCTGATCGCTGGTTTTGGCACCAGTGATCAGGTTTTTTGTTGTAAAACTGGGAGTGTTAAAACTTCTCCATCACCGACTCAATCACCTTCAACACGTGATTGACTCCTCACACCTAACGTGTTACCATTAGGTCACATAATACATGTGACTATTCATTCACATATCAATCACATTGAAAGGATCGTAAATATGAAAGACGAACTTTCCACATTATTTAAGGCACTGGGGCACCCGATACGAAGGGAGATCCTGGACCTGTTGAAGCAGTCGGCAAGAACAACCGGTGAACTGAATGAGCATTTTCCCGAGGTGACAAGATATGCGATCATGAAACATTTGACGATTTTGGAGGAAGGGAATTTGGTGGTGGTGAAGCGGGAAGGGAAGTACCGAAGAAATTACCTTAACGCGGTTCCACTTCAGGAGATGCACAATCGGTGGGTAGGGAAGTATATGGAATCTACCGCCAATTCGCTTTTAAAGTTACGGGCATTAGCAGAAAACAAAGGAGGAGAAGAAGGAATGGAACAAAGTAAAGTATTTCGTATTGAACAAGAATTGATGATAGATGCACCAAGGGATCAGGTATTTAAAGCGTTAACCGAGCAAGCGGGGGATTGGTGGGAGTTTAAACTGGCACCTGAGGGAGTTAGTTCACATTTTACATTTGATCCTGTACCAGGCGGGCAATTCATTGAGAAGTGGCGTGAAAACGAAGGGGCACTTTGGGGAACGGTGTATTACGTTAACGCCCCTGAGGAAATACGTCTCCATGGCCACCTTGGTATGCAGGGTGCCGTAAATAGTGCATACACTTACCGTTTGATTGAAAAAGGTGATTCCACGCTCCTTCAGTTATCCCATACAGCATCAGGAGTCATTGAAGATGATTGGCAGGAAAAGCATTCAGAAGGGTGGAACTACCTGCTGGGTACCCTGTTGAAAAAATATGTAGAAGAGAAATAAAAAAACGAAGTACGTTCTTAAAAGGAGATAAAGATGGTAGATGTACTGACAGAAATAACGATTCGCTGCCCGCTTTATAAGGTTTCAGAGTATGCTGCCGATCCGGATAATGCACCAGAATGGTATGTAAATATTGATTCGGCAGCATGGGTGACGGAAAAGCCTTTAACCGTTGACTCTCAAATTGCATTTAAAGCGAGATTCTTAGGGAAGGACCTTTCCTACGTCTATAAAATCACGGAGTTTAGTCCGGGCCGGAAGCTTGTGATGAAAACCGCAGACGGACCGTTTCCGATGGAAACCACCTATACATGGGAGGCACTTGATGAACAAGTGACAAGGATGACTCTCCGAAATCAAGGAAAGCCCTCTGGTTTTTCAAAATGGGTGACGCCTCTTATGTCTACCATGATGAAAAAAGCGAACAAAAAGGATTTAAAAAGAATCAAAGTTATTTTGGAGAGCTAAAAGGAAGAAGACTGTTTTCTTTTGAAATTAGAGAATTCAGTCTTCCTTTTTTTTGTGGAATGATGGGCAAGAAAAATCTGATGTGTGCCCCACGTCTTCCTAAAGAAAGTCTGCTCCTGAAAAGGGGCAGACTTTCTGTATTCATAGTTATTTGATCACCACATACGGCCTCATCATCTCATAATCCTCATGCTCTAAAATATGACAATGCCAGACATATAATCCTGTATAAGGACCGAATGGCACAATGATCCGAGTCATTTCCCATGGGTTTGCACAAACTGTATCTTTCCAGCCCTGCTCATTGGCCTCGGGTTTGATACGAGGTCCAATGGGTACGACACTACCTTCCGTTTGATAGATTTCCTTATCGAATCTCTGCCGATCGAGGACTTGAAACCTGACTAAATGCAAGTGGATGGGGTGTGATTCTTCGGTAACGTTGATGAAATTCCATATCTCAATACTCCAAAGATGTGGCATTTCTGTAATTGGATCCGACCATAATTGATTATTTAAAAGGTGAATTTCCCGCTTGTATTGATCGTTACTCATATTTAACAGAAGATTTCTGGTTTGGTAAGCATTTCTCTCTTTCAACCTTGGTACAGCATTTAATGTTGATGGAATCATGCTCGTATCTGTACATAAGAGTCGTTTGCTCACCCGGAACTGCATCAGGACTCCCGTCGTATCAGGGTCGGGGAGGTCACCCGTTGGAAAAGGTGCCGGCGCATCGTTTTGGATGGTAATGACTTGCCCCCTCATGGAAGAGAAGTCCAGGATGACATCCGCCCGTTCAGCTGGAGCGAGTAAAATCTTCCGGACGTTTACAGGTGCAGGGAGAAGACCTTGATCGGAACCGATTTGGATAAACGGATTATCGTTTGAGAGTGAGAGTTGATACGTCCGGGAATTAGAAGCATTGATCATTCGAAATCGATAGCGGCGTGGTTGAACTTCTAAGTATGGCCATACCATCCCGTTAATCAAGATCGTGTCTCCAAAGAAATTAGAGCGGATGGAGGGATTGACACCAGTAGTGGGAGGATCAGGCTGCGAAGGATAATAGAGTGATCCATCTTTATTGAAGGAACGATCCATGATCACTAAGGGAATATCGTATGGCACCTGGGGGAGGGACAAAGAGCCCTCCTTTTCGTCATGGATGATATAAGCACCTGCGAGTCCGGCATATATATTCAGGCGGGTGATCCCTACTGCATGGTCATGGTACCAAAGAGTAGTGGCGGGCTGCTGGTTCGGGTAAGTGTAGGCTTTCACGGCAAAGAAAGGACCAACCTCTTTAAAGTCCTTTGTAAACCAGGCATCTGGATAACCGTCGCTCGTATCAGGGGTAGCTCCACCATGAAGATGAACCACGGTACGGACCTCGGGGTTCTCCTTTTCCGCCCCGTGAACGGTTGAATCGACGGGGAGGAAATGTTCCTCTGGAAGTTCATTCTTCCATAATACCTGCAAGGTTTGATTGCGTTTCACTCTAAAAGTGGGACCGGGGAATCGTCCATTATAGCCCCATACTTTAGTCGGTGGTAAATCACTGTGCAGTTTCTGCATGACTTCTTTCATGGAAACTTCAAAAAATAACGTATTCTTTCCACAAGAAGAGGGCTGAATCGTTTCCATAACAGGGAGTGGATCGACGAATTTTTTAAGCATCATATTCCTCCTTTATATGGAATCACTTATTGATATGTATTTCGGTCGTTGCTTAAATATCCTTTTTCCCTATAAAATATGTTTCAAGTGAAGGTTAATAGTGTCAAAATTCATATCAAAAATAGGTTCTATTACATAAGTTTAAATTCTCCATAAATCATCATAAATTTGTTACACTATCTAAGTTGCCAAAATTAATTCACTCAATTGATCCTACTATTGGCAAATGAAATTGGAGGAAGTCATGTCAAATCGAAATAAAGGAATACTCCTATTACTTCTATCAGCGTTTGGTTTTTCACTGATGGCGGCCTTTGTGAAGCTGTCAGGAGATGTGCCGACGATACAAAAAACATTTTTCAGGAACATTGTTTCTGCATTCATCGCATTCGGTTTTGTCCGGTATCATAAAGAACGTTTATTCGGGAAGAAAGAAAATCAGAAGCTGCTTCTGCTGCGCTCAAGCTTGGGGGCTGTCGGGATCGTCTTGTTCTTCTATGCGATTGATCATCTGGTGTTATCCGATGCCGATATGTTGAACAAGCTCAGTCCATTTCTGACCATCATCTTCTCGGCCATCTTCCTGAAGGAACGAACGAAGGTGTTTCAAGTGGTGGCGATCATCATTGCATTCATTGGAACACTGTTCATCATTAAACCGGCGTTCTCCTTTGATGTGATTCCATATTTGGCAGGAGTGTTTTCCGCTATATTCGCAGCCGGTGCCTATACGGTCCTACGCGTATTAGGGAGCAGGGAGAAGTTTTATACGGTCGTTTTTTACTTCTCATTCTTTACGACGGTCGTCCTGCTACCATTTGTCATCGGATTTTATGAACCGATGAGCGCTCAGCAGTGGATTTACCTGTTATCCGCCGGCGTTTTCGCGACAGTTGGTCAGTTCGGAATCACGATGGCCTACAAGTTCGCACCTGCAAGGGAAATATCTATTTTCTTCTATTCGACGGTCGTGTATTCTGCCATGATCAGCATCTTCTTATTCGGACAGATTCCTGACGCATTAAGCATCATCGGATACGTCATCATCTTTGCTGCTTCGTTTTATATGTTTTTGAAAAATAATCAAGCAGCCAAAAGGCAGGAAGTATAATCGACAATTGAGGCTGGGACAAAAGTGTTTTAGTCTAAGTAAAACCCGAACAAATCCGCTTCTTAGTAGGCAGATTGGTTCGGGTTTATTATTTATTTTTGGTCCATTTGATTTTAGCAGTCTCCAGCGGTTGATTGGAGTGCAAGACGAAGACTCCTGCGGGAAAAGTAGCTTATGTGAGACCCCGCAGGCTTGCCGAGGAGGCTCACGGGCTACCCGCGGAAAGCGTAGTCTTGCACGGAAATCATTAGCGGTATTAATAACCTACACTTCTATTGTTCGTCTTTATTTCGTGATTTTTTAGTTTTGTCCCAACTCATTTTTTATGGAGATAAAATGAAACATTTTCCATTTTCCGTTCGTAGATAAACTATCAAGGTTATGACAGGAGTGAATGGAATGAAGATTGCTTTCATTATAGTCGGTGTTTGTTTTGTCATTGGAATCGGTGTATTCGTTGCAGCAAGACACTATTTAACTAAAGAAGATCCAGAATATCTATTAAACTACTTAAAGAACCACAGTAATAGCAGCTTAACCGTATCAAGGAACGGGCAAACCCTATCCGCTATGAGGGAAAATGAAATGATCCCGTTAGCAAGTACGGTGAAAATCATGATTGCGATCGAGTACGCGAAACAGTGTGAGGAAGGAAATTTAGTTCCATCAAAAAAGATATCATTAGAAGAACTAGATCAGTATTATATTCCTGGTACCGACGGTGGAGCGCATGAAGCCTGGATTGAATACTCCAAAGGGGAAGGGGTGCTTCGAGACGGGTCATCAACTCTGGAAAACGTCGTGAAAGGCATGATTTTATTCAGCTCCAATGCTAATACCGAATATATGATGAACCTTCTGGGGATTGACAACATCAATGAATTGCGGGAAGAGATGAAAATGAAACAGCATGATCCTCTGTTCCCCATCAGTTCATCCATGCTGATCCCTACTTATATAAAAAATAAGTATCCTGCTTATTCAGAGAAACAGATAGAAAGCAAACTGAGAGACATGTCTAAAGAGGAATACATCGAGCTTTCCCATCTTATTTTCACTTCATTAAGAAAAGGCGAAAAGCACATATATATTGAAAGTATACACACCAACAAGTCCCTGCAGAAAATATGGTCAGACAGACTGACGAAAAGTACGACGGCTGAATATGCAGAAATCATGAGAAAAATGAATTCAAAGACGTATTTTTCAAAAGGAATACAGGAAAGATTGGATGCGGTGATGGAAGGAATGATGGAGAATCCCAAGAACCAGGAATGGTTAATGCATGGAGGGCAAAAAGGCGGATCTACATTATTCGTTGCCACCAATGCTGCGTACGCAACCGATAAAGGTGGAAACTCGACGGAGATCGTCTTTTTTGCCAATGATCTCGAGGAAGTGGAGCGTCAGAAGATCTCGAACAATTTAAACGGATTTAATTTAAGAATATTGAGAGATGAGGATTTCCGAAGAAAGCTGGCAGAGTTATAATGTAAGTATATGGAATTTATTGCGGGGAGGGGAGTTTTCATGGTACTGCGCGAAACGAAATTGGCCAAATGGGCAATCGCCTTGTTAGGTGTCGTTCTCCTTAGTAATCTTTTATTATATCAACCGGTGGTTCAACGATTTCTATCAATAGAATTGGAGAGGGGAGTAGTCATAGGATCACTGCTGGATTTTCAGAAGTGTTGATGGTTTACTATGCCTTATTCAGCTGGCGCCGCAAGCCGGTTGTCCATGATGGTGCTGTAACGATGCATCACAAGACGAGTGCCGTTGCCATGAATATCATGCTTATCCACGCCGTCGTGATCGAGACGATCGGGATCCACTGGTGGCTTCATTCCAAGCTCCCGATTCTGTCTTTCATTCTTTTGATTCTGAACGTTTATACTGTTCTATTGTTTATAGCTGAAATTCAGATTACCAGACTCCATCCACTGGAAGTGAAAAATGGTCATCTTTATGTAACGCAGGGATTGATGCAACGAATAGGATTGCCTCTTAATCAAATCGAAAAAATCGAATGGGGTAGGGAACCGGGCAAAGAGGCACTTGTTTTCATGCATAAAGATTTTGAAGAAATTTGTCCACAGGTGGTCCTGTTTCTGAAGAAACCAGTAGAAGCGACAATGTTTATGGGAAGAAAGCAGCTGGTATCGGAGGTTGCCCTGCGAGTGGATGACCCGGAGAAGTTAAAGGAATTGTTGGATAAAAGGACTTCATGAAAAAAAGTGCCTGACTCTTTATAGCCAGGCACTTACTTCTCACGTCATCCGGTACACCCAATCACAATATCTGATCATCGTTTCATCATGGGTCACCATGATGGTGGCGATATTTCTATCCTTCGTTTCCTTGGCGAGAAGCTCCACCACGGACTTGCCGCGGGCTTGATCCAGGCTTGCAGTAGGTTCATCTGCAAGGATCAACCTCGGTTCATTCATGAGGGCACGGGCGATGGCAACCCGCTGCTGTTCGCCACCTGACAGCTGTTCAGGGTAATGGGACAAGCGTTCTGCCATTCCGAGATGGGACAATAATTCCCCTGCTCGTTTCCGAAGACTTTCTCCTTGTTTATTCAGCTTTCCCACAAACACTAATTGCTCTTCCACGGTTAAAAAAGGAACCAGGTTTGATTGTTGGAAAATAAAACCGATTTCTTTGAGGCGAAGGGATGTTTGTTCTTTCTCGTTTAGATTGTGGACGTTTCGCCCGTTCATTTTCACTTCACCACTGGATGGGCTGGTCAAGGCTCCTATGATGGAGAGAAGCGTACTTTTTCCCGATCCGGAAGGGCCCAATATGGCACCGAACTCACCTGGATTCACCTTCATGGATACATGGTCCAATACCGTCAGCTTCTCATTTCCCTGTTCATATGTTTTGCTCACATCATGTAACTCTAAAATGGCCGTCATCTTATTTCACACTCCCGATTGCTTGTAATGGATCCACAGTCACAATGCTTCTAAAGGATAAAAGTGAACCGATCCACGCCATCAGTAGGATTAATGCACTGTTGGATAGAATCATGGTGATGGATAATTCAAAAGGTACGCCTGCCGGAATCACGAATGTAAGTCCATAGGTAACGACATTCCCTGCAACGATGCCGGCGATGGTAAGGGTTGAGATTTGCGCGAATAATGAACGGAGTAGAACGCTCACTTTCGTCCCTATCGCCTTTAAAACACCGTATTGGTGGAGCTTTTGCAGGGTCATCACATAGAAGAAGGTGGCTAAGACAATCGCTGATATGATGAGCAGAAAGATCACCATCATATTTAGAGAACCTTGTTCTGCAGAATAGCCAGGCACATTGGATAGTATCTCTTCTTTAGACACCGACTCCATTTTTGAAGGTGTGTCGATCGTTTTTTCATTGGTAAATAAAACGGCTTGGTAAACGGACGAATCTCCAAAAAGATCCTCCCATGTTTCCAGAGATGTAAAAATGGCCGGGGTGTGTCCGTAACTGAATCGTTTTTCAGTAAATCCCTTGATCGTCCACTCTTTGTCGTCATAGGTGAAAGAATCCCCAATCTCAAACCCTTCTTTCTTCAGGCCAGGATCGGCAAGGACCTCATAGGGCGCAAGCTTTGCGTGTTCTGCCGTCGTTGGCATGAAAGCACTCTCGGGATCAGCGCCAAATAGGCTTACATTCACTGTCTTGTCTCCCTGATTGATCTCTACCATTTTCAGTCCAAGAGGGGATCCCCCTTTTATCGAAGAAATATCTTGTTCGGTTAACTGTGACCGTTCAAGCTGATGTGTGTCGCCCGTTTTCACGACATAGGTATCAGCAGGCATATTCTTTATAGCCGAAGCATTATCAACCGATAATCCATTGGCAAGTCCTGAGATCGATAGGACCAGGCTTGTGATTAAAGTGATGATGCCAATCATTAATAAAAACTTCATCTTCGCATAACGCAATTCTTTCCATGCCAGAAACAAAAAAATCACCTTCCCTTTCATAACTTCTCCCTTATGATAAAAGAGAAGTATGAACGGAAGATGAACAACGGATTAAGGAAGAATCACTGTAAAGGTGGTTCCTTTATTGGCCCTGCTTTCGACATGGATTTCACCTTGGTGCAGGGTGATGATCTTTTTGACTATAGAAAGACCAAGGCCGCTGCTATCCTTTTCTTTGCTCCGTGAGGCATCCACTTTGTAAAAACGTTCAAATATCTTTTCCTGGTGTTCAGGAGAAATTCCGATTCCGCTGTCTTCAATAATAAATCTGAACCCCTGTTGATGTTTGTGAAGGAACAGGTTAATTTCGCCCCCTGGGGGAGTGTATTTGATGCTATTTGCCAAGAGGTTCTCAAATGCTTGATAGAGCAGCTCTTCGTGGCCGTTATAAGTAACACCATCGGCTTCCAGGGACACAGCGAGGTCTTTTCTTTCCCACAGCCATCGTGTTTGTTTCATGAGATTTTGGAGCAATTGAGTCATGTTGATGGGTTCATGTTGAATCAATCCATTGTCCTTATCGAGAGAAGCGAGGGTCAACAGCTGCTTACTCAGCTTCGACAGCCGATTGCTTTCTGATTCAATCACTTTTAAGTAATGTTCCCGATCCTCTTCTGACAAGGAAGGGGAGAGAAGCAGATTGGCATAGCCCTTCATGGAGGACAGGGGCGTCTGGATTTCATGGGAAACATTTGAAACGAACTCCTGTCGCATATTCTCCACCTGCATCAGCTGCCGGCTCATGGAAGTAAAGGAGCGGGCAAGGGTACCGATTTCGTCCTTTCGGTTTTGATTCAATTGAATCGAATACTCACCACCGGCAATTTTCTTCGTGGCATTCGTCAATTCACGGATCGGTTTCACAAGGTAGCGGGTACTGAAGAAAACGATCAGCATGCTGAGAAGTATTGTGAATACAAGCAGGACGGATAAAAGAATATGAATTTCATTAAACTGTTGTTTCACATTGGGTCTCATGAACAGGGCATGAGGTTTTCCATCGATGTCAATAGGAACACCAATGCTATTGGTTAATTCATTTGAGAAAAATCCAGTCACAAATGTGGTAGAGGGATAATTCGCAATTCCATGGTAAGTGGATCCATTCACGACCGTTTCTACAATTTCGGGAGAAATACTTTGATCACGAAAGTCTTCTCCGTAAAATGTTCCAGGAGCATTGCCATCTGTTACATAAAATTGATAGCTGAGCTTCGCCGTTTTCTGAAAGAACGCAGGGGCGTCCAGTGATGCTGCATGATATAAATCAACGATATCTTTCGCGATTTCAGTGTTTTTTTCATCATTTGAAGGCTTTAATATATGCTGATAGTAAAGATTGGAACCGATGAAGGCGATGATACTGCTCGTCATCATGATAAGAAGGGTGACGACAACAATCCGGACATACAGGGAGCGCATTTTAGGTCACCTCCAATTTATAGCCGATTCCACGTACAGTGGTGATCAAGAAATCATGGGAGTGCCGGAACCGTTCACGCAGCCTTTTAATATGGACATCAATCGTTCGGTCATCCCCTTCAAAATCCATTCCCCATACTTGTTGAATGATCTCTTCCCGTGAAAAGGTTCTGTTAGGGAAGCTTGCTAAATAATATAATAATTCAAATTCCTTAAGAGGAAGGATGATTATTTTTGATCCGTCCTTCACTTCGTACGATCGTTTGTCAAGGATCATGTCATTGAGACGGATTTTCTGGGGAGCGGCACGATGAAATCTCCTCAGGATCGCCTGTACACGAAAGAGAAGCTCTTCTTTTTCAAAGGGCTTTACCATATAATCATCGGTGCCGGCTTCATAACCTTTTGCTTTATCCGTAAGACTGTCCTTGGCGGTCAAAATAATAATCGGGATATCGTAGTTCTCCCTGATTTCCTTCGCTAATTGAAACCCATCCTTATTCGGCATCATCAAATCGACAATCGCGAGATCGATCGATTGTGCTTCAAGAATGACAGAGGCTGCATCCCCGTCATGTGCTTCAGTAACGGCGTAGCCATTCTGCTCCAAATGAACACGTATAAGTTTACGTAAATGGGGATCGTCATCCACGACAAGTATTGAAATCATAACTAATCCTCTTTTCCGTTACCTGTTTTATGAATCAACTTTAGCATAACTCACGCTGCATAAACCAATTTATTACCCATTCAAGTACTGTTGGATATAATAAAGATAAAAATACCTTTCACCCATATCTTTTTGACCAATTCATCCGTTATAAGCATGAGAGGATTTAAAGGAGTGAGGACGATGCAAATGAGGTCTGGCTTAAAAATGAATGAACGAAAGCCTAACGATCAAGACATGGAAGAGCTTGTTCAAAAGCTCTATCGATACTGCTATTTTCTGACGAAGAGCAAATGGGACGGTGAGGACCTGGCTCAAGAGTCCATCTGTAAGGCACTGAATCATTACCCTGCTCAGCAGTGGAGGTCATCTTTACTTAATAAAATCGCTTATCATCTATGGGTGGATAAAGTCCGTAAACAGAGTAAGGAATCGATTGGCGAAATTCCAGAAGTGAAGGCTGAAGAAACGAAAGAGGGGATCAGTCTTGAAATCATTGAAAAGCTTTCAAGGAAGATGACCCCAAAACAGTTAGTCACCTTTGTTCTAAAAGAAGCGTTTCAATACAAGATTTCTGAAGTGGCAGATGTTCTGGGGATGACGGAAACCGCTGTGAAAGCCTTGCTGAATCGATCGAGGGCAAGGCTTAAGAAATTCTCCGGTAATGAAGACGGAGGCGGGATTCAACCTTACTGGGATGAAGCCCTTCAGGAAGAGTTGAACGCGATTTTATACCGCAGTCTGATGGCACAGGATCCCAGTCTCCTTTTAGCATACATTCCAATCCTGCTTGCACATGATCCTGCCCAAGGTCGATTTGTAAGAACGTCTGGCTCTCCTTCAAGCGTCCTCTCACTAGCTGCATAACGAATGAAGGAGGAAGTAAGGATGAATACCATACCTTATGTCATTGAACAGTCAAGCAAAGGGGAACGATCCTACGATATTTACTCACGATTGTTAAAAGACCGGATCATCATGGTGAGTGATGAAGTGAATGACCAGATGGCAAACAGCATAGTCGCCCAATTGTTATTCCTTGCTGCAGACGATCCGGAGAAAGATATTTCCTTATATATCAACAGCCCGGGTGGCTCCACTTCAGCAGGATTCGCCATCTTTGATACGATGAACTATATAAGTCCCGACGTTCGAACGATCTGTACGGGAATGGCGGCTTCCTTTGGAGCGATGCTCTTGCTCGCGGGGACAAAAGGGAAGCGCTTTGCCTTACCAAACAGCGAAATCATGATCCACCAGCCATTAGGCGGCGCCCGTGGGCAGGCAACAGATTTGGAGATTTCAGCTAAGAGGATCCTGAAGCTAAGACAGCACATCAACGAAATCATTGCTGAAAAAACAGGCCAGCCCGTTGAAAAAGTTGCCCTTGATACGGATCGTGATTATTTCATGAGTGCCTATGAAGCGAAGAAATATGGGATTATCGATGAAATTATTGAGAAGAAATGATGGAAAAGAAGGGACGGTCGTTTGGGCCGTTCCTTTATTATGTCATTCAGCTGCTGATAATTGAGGGGAATTCAGCAGCTGAACGAAGGGGGGAAGGGTGTACCAGGCACAGAACGTTGAATTTGTACCGGGTACATTTCTCACGATGCACCATAATTCTAGAAGGATATGGTAAAATAAACCATAGAATCTTCGTGTATGAGGGAGGAATGGCCGGTGACTTTGATTATCGTTTTAGGGCTTGTTGGGGTTTTAATCTTCATGAGAAAGCCGAGTGAGAAAAGCTATTCGTTTAAGTGGATTCATAAACTAAATAAGTATGAGTGGTTTCAAAATCCTTGGGCAGTCGGATGTTTTTTATTTGGGATGAATCTTGTTTTATTCGGTACAACAGGATTGATATTGTATGGTCTTACCTTAATGATGATTCCATACCTTCACCTTGTTATCATGTTGGCTGCTGTTGTGATGAGTATTCTGGTGTGGAGTTCAGTTGGAAGTGCGAAAGAATGGGAGAAGGGTGGGCGACTGAAGGCAGGTATGGTGGGAAGCAGTTTCTATTTATGCCTATTTTTGTTCATCGTGTATCAATGGGTCACGTATGTACCTCAGTATCCAGGTGAGGACGGTGTTATGACCTCAGTGGGGTTCTTTCTAGGGCTGTTGGTATCGGGGATGGCGTTTGTCATATGCTTTGTGATAATGGTTTTTCTTCCCGTAGATAGGCGTGTATAGCAGGATTCCGATTTCTTTCTTTTTCTCATCCATTCTATTATCCTTATAGAATACATTCTGACAAAAAGAGGTTTTAGCATGAAAACAATACATAGCGATGTGATTCAGTTCCGTGGATCTCATTACGATTTTGGTTATATGCAGGGGTTAAGGATAAAGGATTCTATCACGGTGAGAAATCGCGAGAACCAATGGAAGGTAAGAAAGCCCCGTTTCTCAATAAACATAGAGGAAGCGAAGCGCGCGATACTGAGATTTGCTCCTGGTGTATGGAACGAGCTCACCGGATTACAGGAAGCGCTCGCGTGGCCGCTGGAGAGAGTGCTTCAGGAGTTTGGAGGATACCGTGTTGAATATACGAAGTCGGGCTGCTCGATTATGACGGGTGAAAATTATTTGATCCGGAATTATGATTATCACCCGAAAACGTATGAGGGAAGGTATACATTTTACCAGCCGACGGACGGGGGATATAGTATCATCGGACCGAGTCAGCGGGTGACGGGACGAATGGACGGCATGAATGAAAAAGGATTGGCGATTGGATATAACTTCATGCATCGGAAAAACCCGGGGGATGGTTTCATTTGCTGTATGATCGGGCGATTGATTCTGGAGTCATCTAGGGATGTATCTGAAGCTGTTGACATGCTAAAAGAAATTCCTCACCGGCACTCGTTTAGTTATGTCGTGTATGACAGAAGCGGTGAAACGTTTATCGTTGAGACTTCCCCTCGTGGCGTGGAGATTCGGCAGTCGAATGCGTGTACGAATCATTTTGAAGTGATGAAGCATGAAAATAGAAATCATCTGGTGGATTCGAAACGTCGATTGAGTATCATTCAAGATAAGCAGGCTACGGATGCCCATGAAGCTTTCCGCTTAATGAATGACACGGATAAAGGCGTATTCTCTGATTTATACGGAAGCTGGGCAGGCACCATCCATACATCGGCTTATTTTCCTAACGAAATGAAAGCATGGTTTGCCCTGGGGGGAGATCGGGAACCGGTTGTGTTTGATTTTGGCAAGTGGCTTGAAGGGGAGGATGTTTCTCTTAATCAGATTAAGGGAGAAGTTGATACAGATATTCCGTTTGTTCATATGGATGAGGGAGCGGATTGGTTTAGTAAATAATAGGAGAACCTGGGGAGTATCCCTAAGGTTCTTTTTTTTGACAGAAAGAATGCTGAAGATATTCTACCAGTTTACTAGAAAATATTTTCTGATTTTTCCTTAATTATGGGCCTTTTAGTCGGTTTTACGTTTTTTTGCAATAGTGACAAAATAGTCACATAGTTTTTGAAATTAGAATCAGTATAATAGAACTAGAAAGGTTGCTTTATAGGAGGGATGCGAGTGAGTCAGCAGAAAAGAAATTGGCTTGAAAGATTAAGAAAAATCAAAGGATATAGCCAAGAAGAGATTGCACAACTAGTTCACATCGACAGATCCTATTATTCAAAGATAGAAAATGGTGTGAGAGTACCAAGTAGGAAGCTGGCAGAAGACTTGGCCAATCTACTGAACTTTCATGTTTCCATCTTCGAATTGGAGGTAAGTCCATTTTATTTTGCCCTGCAAGATTCCCCCATGATTGTTGCCCATTTTGATCGAGAGCTCAGATATACTTGGATTTTTAATCCCCACCCGGATTTCGATCCTGTTTTCGTGATTGGCAGAAGCGATGTAGAGCTAGAAGATAATGATGGAACCAGAGAGCTAATGAGAATAAAACAAGAGGTCATCAAACAACGTAAATCGATTAGAAAGAAAATCTCCTTTCCCCTATCAGATAGTACTTATGAGTATGACGTTACCTGTCATCCATTATTTAATGAGAAAGGTGAATTGATTGGGGGAAGCTCTGCCTCCACTCAATTATTAAAGGAAGAGGTAACGAATTGTAGTCAAAAAATTCACTCCTGACCAATAATTTTGATAGAAATGAGATAGGGGGTGTTTTCATATGATTGATTCTCCTTTAACGAACTTATTATTAAACTTTTTATTTATTATTGTAGGGCTACTAGCCTTTGCATTGTATTTTGATTTCAAAAAGAAGGCCCCTTCAAAAGGTATCGTCATATTTCTTTCAACCTTTACGATACTGTTATGTGTTTTGTTTAGTTATAAGCTTACGGCCGGTGTTTATGTGGATTTAAGAAGGATTCCTTTTTTCTTGGCCAGTTTATATTTTGGTCCACTGGTTTCCTTCGTATTAATGATGGTCATCATTTTATTACGATATTTGTTTATCGGTAGTGAACTTATTCACCTTGTCATTCTGAATTATTTTATTACATTTTTAATTTTGGCAGCGTTTTCTAAGGGGTTTCTACGTGCTAAGAAAAAAGTGAAAATGTTTTTCACTGTAGTGATCTGTTTTAGCATGACTGTATTCAATCTGGTGTTTGGATATGTCTATGAAGCTGAAATCTCGAGGAACGAATACATATATCTTGTGCTCATTCCTTTAGTCGCAACCATTATTTCAGTTATGATTGCTGAAATGATCCGAAAGCTAATCATAATGAGAAGAACATTGTCTCAACATGAAAAGCTTCAGGTTGTAAGTCAATTAGCGGCAAGTATCTCCCATGAGGTGCGAAATCCTTTAACTTCTTCCAAAGGATTCCTGCAGCTGGTGCGTGAGGAAAAAGATGAAGAACTTCAAAAGCAGTTTATTGATTTATCCTTGAACGGAATAGATCAAGCTACTCACGTCATAGAAGACTATCTCACCTTTACCAACTCAACACCTGATAAAATAGAGCGGATCAATGTAAAACATTCGATTGTGGAACTGATAGAGATGATAGAACCATTGGCTCAACATGTTTCATTTAGTCATCAACTCATTGATGATATATATGTAGAAGGCCAGGCCCATAGTTTTCGGAAATGTATCGGGAATATTATGAATAACGCTATAGAATCCATGCCACAAGGCGGGAAGCTTTCTGTAGAGATGATTGTGAGTGAAAACCTTATTATTGCCGTAACTGATTCAGGATTAGGGATGACCAAGGAGCAGATTCAACGATTTGGAGAACCATTTTTTACGACGAAAGACGAGGGAACTGGTTTAGGGGTAATGGCGGCAAACATTATTGTTCATTCTATGAAGGGTAATATTCAAGTGAAAAGTGAATTGAATAGAGGCACGACGGTTTATATAGAATTGGAAGAATCTTTTAAAATAGAAGCTGGGTAAATGAAAAAAGGAATCTGGGCAGTTAAACCAGATTCCTTTTCTTTTCATTAAACGAACTTCACGATATCCTCATAAGATCGACGCGTTTTCGGTGCAGGATCCTTCACTCTGTAACCGAATGCCACCATGACCGAGATACTGAAACGGCCATCTTCCAACAATCCTTCTTCATCTAAAAGCTCATTCATTTTTCCAATGTCAAAGCCTTCGATTGGACACGAGTCCACACCGATTTGAGCGGCTGCTGTCATCATATTACCAAGGGCTAGATAGGTTTGCTTTCCGGCCCAGTCGTATAAGGGACGATCGCCTTCCAATAAATCGAAATCAACCTTTTGGAACTGCTCGATTTTTTCCAAGTATTTTGCCATATGATCTTCTGGCAGGTTTTTCACGTTTTTAAAATGATCCTGTAAGTATTGTGAATCGTATTTCGTATCTTTTTTCGTTCTGGCGAGGATCACGACGAAATGACTGGATTCAGGCAGTTTTCCGTATGCACCCCAAGCGGTATTCTTGATCTTTTCTCTCAGTTCGGGATTTTGAATGACGACGAATCTCCAAGGCTCGAAACCAAATGAGCTTGGGGACAGACGCCCCGTTTCCATAATGAATCGAAAATCGTCATCGGATACTTTCTTGTTTGGATCGAATTCCTTTGTTGCGTGTCTGAAATGGTAAGCATCTAAAATGTCTTGCTTTAGTTGTTCTTTATCAGCCATTGAACATTCACTCCTTATCCATTGATTCAATCATGTTTAATTTATCATAAGTGAAGAGGGGATTCATGTGATGTGCCTGACCAACATTTTTTTTGAATGTAATTTGGGGGGAATTGAACAAAAGACCTAGCTCGAGGGGAATGTACCGATGGGCAGTATACGGATGCGGCGAACGATTTTAAAGCCTGTAAAAGAGTGAAGGCGTGCCGAGGCACGCCTTTTGGATGTCTAGAATAATACATACGATACGACAATATACAGAACGGTTATAATGAAGGATGGAGCCATGTATCTCCACTTACTCAGGACATTGGCTGTCCGCAGAAGCAAGTATACGATGACGAGTGTCATCAATAATCCCAGTCCAGCGATAAAGATATGTGACGTGTCGACTGCTTCAAGTATGGCACCTTTTCGGTAAAGGACATCGGTGAGGACAAGCAGTTGGATGTTAAACAGGTTGCTTCCGAGAATAGAGCCGATTGCCATATTGTAATTTGCCAGTTTAAAAGCAGCAAGGACCGTAACGAGTTCAGGCAGGGAAGTGGAGGCAGCGATGAGAAAGCTTCCGACAAAGCTTGCGTTCATGCCCGTTGCCTTTGCCAATTGGTCACCTGCAATTGATAACACACTTCCTGATGCAAATACGACCAGTGCAGCAATGATAAAACCGACGACGGCTGTTTTGAGGGAATAATCCTTTGAAGGTACGGATTCTCCTTCAGTGTCATCGCTGGAAACGAATTTCATCGCCATGAAGTATAGGATAATGATGATGAACATCTCAATCCCGACGCCGAACAATTCAATGGAACCCGGCATGAAAAGGGCGAAAATGATGATCGTGAGAAACAGGAATCCAAATAGGGCGGAAGGAATATTTGCCTTCCTGTTCACCTTTTGGAACAATCTTCTTTTACGATAAATAAGATCGACCACAGCCAGGATAAATAGATTGAACACATTACTACCGAGCATGTTCCCCACGGCAATATCAGGGTTATCGATATAAACCGCCGTTAAACTCGTTGTTAATTCAGGGAGTGACGTTGCCCCTGCAATGAGGAATGTTCCTACGACAGCCCCGCTTAATGAAGACTTCTTGCTGATGACATCTCCGAACTGATTCAGGTAAATAGCGGCCGCAACCACGATGGCTGCAGCGAGTAAAAAAACAATGTAAACCATATAATTTCCTCCAAGCCAGTGCACAGAAAAAAGACCCCGGCACAAATATTTTGTACCAAGGTCTTGCGTGCTGAAGAATGAGCTAAAGCCTGATGAACCAGGTATTTTCATACCGGGATGACGATTCACCAGCCGATTACCGGTCGCTACTCCCCTTGTTACTATTAATGTATTAGGATTTTGAAGGTTTGTCAATGAAAGTGCTTATGTTATTTTGAAGAGGGAAATAACTTGAGTAGAAAGAGGTTCCCAATGAAACCGGTTTTTAATACGATTTGAATATAGAAATGAAGGAGTATGTATGAAGGAAGAGAACTATGATGAATTATTAGGTGTTGAAACGAGTGAGTTACAGATGGGGTTTCACCGGTCTTTTCATTATCATCGGTATGAGCCGACTCCGTATCAGGCACTGGATGAATTATTCAAACATTATGGATTGAACGAAAGCGATCGCGTGGTGGATTTCGGCTGTGGAAAAGGGCGTTTGAATTTCTTTATCCACCACCTATTTCAATCCACCGTTGTTGGCATTGAAATGAATGAAGAGTTTTATGAAGAAGCCGTGGCGAACCGGGAAAGCTATTTGAAAAAGGCGAAAATCAAACGTAATGATCTCTATTTCTATCACTGTTTGGCAGAAGAATATACAATCCACCCACAGGATAACCGATTTTATTTTTTCAATCCGTTCTCTGTACAGATATTCATGAAGATCATCAATAACATCCTCTTTTCAGTGGAACAATCACCACGTGATATCGAGATCGTGTTGTACTATAGCTCCGATGATTATGTTCATTATTTAGAAGATCACCCCCTATTTGTTTTACGGAAAGAGGTGAATTTGTCAGGGGAATATGAAAAGAATGAGTATGAGCGATTTTTGGTGTACGGGTTAATGTATTGAATGAGGTGTCTCCTGCTTTTTGGGGGCACTTTTTTTAAAAAAGCTACTATTTTTGATTTATCCGCTTTCATATCGGAGAATGGTATATGATATGTGAAGAGTAAAAGGAGGCGGATGGAATGAGAATACTAGTCGTTGGTGCAGGTGCCGTTGGGGGCTACTTCGGAGGTAGATTGATAGAGAAAGGCGAGGATGTTACGTTTCTTGTCCGTGAGCGTAGAGAGCAGCAGCTCAAAGAGCATGGATTGAAAATGGACAGTGTACATGGTGATTTTCACTGCAAGCCCAGAACGTTGAGAGCAGAAGAAAAGGCAGAGCCTTTTGATGCTATCATCCTCTCAACCAAGGCCTATCATCTCAAGGGAGCAATCGAGAGTATCCACTCCTTCGTGGGTGAGCATACGATGATCCTGCCACTTTTAAACGGTATGTCCCACATGGACGATCTTATTGAATCATTCGGTGAAGAAAGAGTGATTGGCGGTTTATGCTTTGTCGAATCGACGCTTGACGAATCAGGGAAAGTCATTCAATCAAGTCCCATTCATGATCTCGTCTTTGGAGAAAGAAGTGGTGAGCGAACGGATAGAATTGTGAAGCTAGAAGAGGCCTTTTCAGGAACGAAGGCTAACTTTCGATTATCCCACACCATTGAACAGGATATGTGGCATAAGTATTTATTTATCACCACACTTTCAGGGGTAACATCCTTATTCCGGGCACCGATTGGACCGATTCGGGAAATAGGGAAGGGTGCAGCTATGATCAAAGGAGTCCTTTATGAAGCGGCTATGATCATGAGAGGCTTAAAAGCGCCACTTGCTGAGAAAATAGAAGATGCTCAATACGATAAAATCAATCAAATGGGCTATCGTATGAAATCATCCTTACAGCGGGATATGGAAAAAAACCTCTCCGTGGAAGCGGATCATTTATACGGATACTTATTGAAGGCTGCTGAAGCAAAGGGGATTGAAGCCCGTGAGTTGCGTTTGATTTATGGGAATCTGAAGATTTATGAGATCGCAAATAAATAATGATGTGAGACATCTGATACCTGATATAAGGTGTCGGGTGTTTTTTTGTGGAATGGAGTTGGTTTAATGGGGGATTCAGTTGTTTAATGAACGCTTAAAATCAGCTGCTGAATATTGTGCGGAAATCAGCAGCTGAATCCAATCCCTCAGCTGCCGATCTATACAAATGCTCCCCTTATTTATGAAAAGAAGGACTCATATTCCTCGACGGTACTACCTTATACAATCGCTGAAGGACCACCATGGAAACAGCCGTCACTGCTACATCCAACGGCAGATACGCAACCATCCATCCCCATGCAACCGTGTAACTGAATCCGTCCGGTGCTGCCGCCCAAAATGTCAGGGCCAGGTACATGAAATTCGTTCCGATTATGTAATTTAACAATAAGGCAAGGATTCCTGCAGTGAGATATCCTCCAAGCGTTCGCTTTTTTTCGAGAACCATCCCCACGGCGAAAGCAACCGCGATAAAGGATAGGACAAATCCAAAGGTGGGACTGAGTAAGCTTGATGGTCCTCCTTTAAATTGTGCAAAGACCGGTGCCCCGACTAATCCCAAAGCTAAATATACCGTCATCGCCTTCGCTCCCACTCGGCTCCCAAGCATTCCTCCGGCAATGATGGCAAACATCAACTGAAGGGTGACCGGGACTCCTCCGATCATTAAAAAGGGAGACACATTCGCTCCCACTGCCATTAAAGCGGCAAAAAGACCACATAAGACCATCTCTCTTGTTTTTCCCATTTCCATTTTCTCCTCCTTAAAACTGTGGTATGATTGTTATTATCTTAAATGTTAACCTATTTGTAAATAAGGTTAACATTAAAAGGAGGGAAATGATGAAAGGGTTTTTCATTACCGGCACAGATACGGATATCGGAAAAACGATAACGACTGGACTGCTAACAAAGTACTTCTTGGAAAAGGGCATTGATGCATTCCCCTATAAGCCCGTGCAAAGTGGAGCTGTCTTGAAAAAAGATAGACTGGTAGCACCCGATACTGAATTTTATGAAGAGGTCACTAATCGTTCTTTTGGTAAAGATGCGAATACATATTTATTAAAAACGCCAAGCTCTCCTCATCTGGCAGCTGAAATAGACGGGGTGACAGTTGAGCTGAAGCCGATTTTAGAGCAAGTGGAGAAGTTACGAAGCACTTACGAACTTTTACTGGTTGAAGGAGCTGGGGGGCTGATCGTCCCGTTAAACAAAGAAGAAACCATTCTTGATTTAATCGAACGAGTGTCACTGCCTGTCATACTTGTCGCGCGGGCTGGACTTGGCACAATTAATCATACGGTCCTGTCAGTGATGGCATTGAAACAACGAAGTATTGATATCGCAGGCATCATCCTGAATCAGACATCCAGAGATGAAATGCCGGAGATCGAACTGGACAACAAACGAATCATCGAAACGTTAACCGGTGTAAAGGTAATCGGTGTACTGCCAAACATATCGCAGGATTTTGCAACTGTCGATGTAGGTAAGTTATTTGAAAATTGGAAACTAGAAGAGTCAGAGGAGGATATACAGAGTGAATCAACAGCAGCTTATTGAAAAAAGCAGTCAGTATATGTGGCTTCCTTTTACACAGATGAAGGATTATGATGAGAACCCGTTGGTGATAGAAAGTGGGGAAGGCGTTTATCTTAGGGACATCTACGGCAACCAATATCTTGATGGCTATTCTTCCCTTTGGCTAAATGTACATGGCCATCGCAATGAGGAAATCAATCAAGCAATCAAGGATCAGCTTGATAGAATCGCTCACTCGACATTGCTCGGTGCCACCAATGTTCCATCTATTTTGTTAGCCGAGAAGCTGGTCCAACTTTCCCCGGAGAGACTAACCAGAGTCTTTTATTCAGACAGCGGTGCAACCTCTGTTGAAATTGCCATAAAAATGGCTTATCAATATTGGCAAAATAAAGGGAAACCGGAAAAACAGAAATTTATCACTCTGCAAAATGCGTACCATGGAGATACGGTGGGTGCGATCAGTGTAGGGAAAGTGGACATTTTTCACAGAGTCTATAAATCTCTTATGTTTGAATCACTTGTTGCCCCGTTCCCGGACGTGGTCCATCACCCGGATTTAGAGGATGAGGAAGAGATTCGAGATGGTGCACTTGAAGAGCTGGAAGGGATTTTGAAAGAGCATCATCATGAAATCGCCGGAATGACCGTGGAGTCGCTGATACAGGGTGCTGGTGGCATGAATATTATGCCGGAGGGCTACTTTAAAGGAGTTGAAAAGCTCTGTCGAAAATATGAGGTGCTCCTGATTGTCGATGAAGTGGCAACAGGCTTCGGCCGCACAGGAAAAATGTTCGCTGTCGAGCATGAACAAGTCCAGCCGGACATCATGACAGTGGCAAAAGGAATCACCGGTGGGTACCTTCCGATTGCCGCTACCCTAACCACCGAAGAAATCTATGAAGCTTTTTATGATGATTACACATCATTGAAAACCTTCTTCCACGGCCATTCCTACACAGGAAACCAGCTGGGATGTGCAGCGGCATTGGCGAATCTGGAAATCTATGAAAGAGAAAACCTGATAGGGAAAGTTCAAGAGAAAACGAAAATCATTGAATCCTTGTTAGCTCCTTTAAAGGATCATCCCCATGTAAGCAGCATCAGGCAGCTTGGTATGATCTGCGGCATCGAGTTGGTACAGGATAAAACCAGTCAAAAGCCGTTCCTGTGGGAAAACAGAGTAGGCTACCGGACCACCATCAAGATGCGTGAACTGGGTATGCTGACCCGGCCTATCGGAGACACCATCGTCTTCATGCCGCCACTCGCCACAACCCAAGAAGAACTAGAGAAAATGGTAGGAATCATGGAAGAAGCAATAGAAATCACAACGAAGGAAGCAGTAGGGGTTTAGGGGGGTTAGGGACGGACCTCTAACACCCCGTGATCCTAATCAAATCGTTAAAGAGCGTTAAAGAGGGACGGACCTTGGAGGGGATTCGTCTCTTTGTTCATCTGGCGGTAGTTTAACAGGTGGAATTTGGCGATTTGTAAGGATGCAAATAAGCGATCGTGTGCATGTGAGATCCTTAATTTGTACTTGGTACGCCCGGAAAACAACTACCTCTCAACAATAAAAAGGAAACCATTCCCACGCCTGACCGTATATACCATTATCCATCATTTAGTACCAAAAGGAGGTTCGGAAATGAATAAAACAATGTTGATAAGCGCACCAATAGTCCTCATTTCAGCCATCTTCACCTGGCTTACATCAAACGCCACAAACGCTCTTACTCTACTAGCAGCCTATGGAATCATCCTATCCTTCCTCGTCTACTTTTCTTTCTTCAAAACCAAAAAATGAAAAAAGAAGGGACGGACCTCCAAACACTCCGCCCGAAAACAAAACGTTGATTTAACGGGATTTGAGTAAATGAAGAGGTCCGTCCCTCTCACTGAATGGCTTCCAATAAAAAGTCCACGATGTGGATGGCACGCATGTTGTTGGATAGGCCTTCTCGTTCGATGCCGAGTTTCATTTGGAGGAGGCAGCCCGGGTTTGATGTGATGATGGTGGTTGCCTGGGTTTGTTCGACGTTGTCCATTTTGTGATCGAGGATCTTCATGGACATTTCTGATTCGACGATGTTGTAGATCCCGGCTGATCCACAACAGTGATCGGCTTGTTTCATCTCGACGTAATCAGCACCTTCAACTGATTGCAGGAGAAGTCTTGGTTCCACAAAAGTACGCTGCACGTTTCGCAAGTGACACGAATCCTGATACGTGATCCGTTGGGGGGAAACATCCAATTTCTTTTTATGAAACTCTAATTCTACAAGAATGGATGAGATGTCCTTGATTTTATTTTTAAACTGAACCGCACGATCTTTCCAATCAGGATCATCTTTCAGTAAGTGATCATAGTCGACGAGAAAGGCTCCGCATCCCCCGGCATTGGTGATGATATAATCAACTCCTGATTCTTCGAAAGCCGCGATGTTCCTCTTTGCCAAATCCTTCGCTGCAGTCTTTTCACCGCTATGACCATGCAAGGCTCCGCAACAAGTCTGTGTCTTTGGGATCACGATGTCACAGCCTGCCAGCTGCAATAGTTTCGTAGTGGCATTGTTTGTTTCCAGAAACATCGTATCCATCAAGCATCCTGAGAAGAAAGCGACTTTTTTACGAACGTCACCAATCGAGGAAAGCGACGTTGGGCGTTCCTTCATGTCTTTCAGTTTTGGAACTTGAGGTAGGACCCGTTCCATAGTCGCCATGCTTTCCGGGAATAGCTTCATTACACCCGTCGTGTGGACTGCCTTCTGCAATCCAGAACGCTGATAGATTCCGAGAAGGTTCGTAACCATTCTCATTCTGTCCGGGTGCGGGAATAATCCTTCAAAAACGGTTTTTCTCAGAACCCGTACAGGAAGGGAGTGTTTTTTATTTTGATTGATGATATCGCGCGCCTCTTCTAAAAGGTGACCGTAGTTCACGCCGGATGGACAAACAGGTTCACACGCCCTGCAGCCCAAGCAAAGATCCAATGTTCGTTCCACTTCTTCATCGGGTTCGATGACGCCATCCACCACTGCCTTCATTAATGCGATTCGGCCGCGCGGGGAGTGAGATTCTTTAAAACCTGACTCAATATAAGTAGGACATGAAGGGAGACAGAAACCGCATCTCATACAATTCAATAGTTCATCTTCATCCATGCGATCTTTGAATTCCTGCTGTATCTTTTGTTTTTCTAAAAGGGTTGTCATCTTGAAATCACCACACGTTTTCTTGATTCTTTAGCGAATACTTTATTCGGATTCATAATGTTATTTGGGTCGAATGATTGCTTGATCATTTTCATGGCTGCAATGCCTTCAGGTCCAAGTTTCCATTCGAGATAAGGGGCTTTCATCATGCCGACTCCGTGTTCTCCGGTAATGGTTCCACCCAATTCGATAGCATGAGCGAATATCTCTTCAAAGGCAGCTTCGACCCGTTCCATTTCATCATGATCCCGGGCGTCGGTCGCAACCGTCGGGTGAAGATTTCCGTCCCCGGCATGGCCGAAGGTACAAATCTTCAACTTATAACGCTCGGAAATATCATTGATCGCTTTTACCATCTTGGCAATTTCAGAGCGGGGAACCGTCGCGTCCTCTAAAATCGTCGTCGGTTTAAGACGGGCGAGTGCCGATAGGGCAGAACGGCGGGCGGTACGAAGGGCATCTGCTTCTATTTCTGTTTTGGCTAATTGAACGGATACAGCGTTGTTCTGTGAACACACTTCCTCCATTCGTTTCATATCCCGGGCAACCACTTCAGGAGGACCATCCTGTTCAATCAGGAGAACCGCTTTTACATCGGTTGGCAAGCCGATTTTGGCAAAATCCTCGACAACCTCAAGTGTTGGCTGATCTAAAAATTCCAGGGTAGTCGGAATGATGCGATTGGCGATGATACTTGAAACACTTTGGGCAGCCGCTTCGATATCCTGATAAAGGGCCAGCATCGTCTGCTTCGTTTCAGGCATGGGAACAAGCTTTAATGTCGCTTCCGTGATGACGCAAAGTGTTCCTTCAGATCCCACAAAAAGGCGGGTCAAATCATAGCCAGCTACATCTTTCGCAAGTTTCCCACCGGTACGGATGATGTCCCCATTAGGAAGGACGGCTTCCAATGCCAGCACATAATCGCGGGTTACGCCATATTTCAGTCCTCTCAAACCACCGGAGTTCTCATTAATGTTCCCACCGATCGTTGAGATTTTCATAGAGCTTGGGTCAGGAGGATAGAAAAGACCCTTGGCTTCCACTGTATGAATGAGATCCAGGGTCACAACACCAGGCTGGACGGTAACGGTTAGATTCTCTTCATCCACCTCCAGAATCTTGTTCATATGGGTGAATATGAGAACAAGTCCGCCTTCTGTAGGGCAGGTACCTGCGCAGAGATTCGTTCCCGATCCTCTTGGAACGATCGGAATCCGATGCTCATTGCAGATTTTCACGATTTCTGATACCTCCTCCGACGAACGTGGGACGATGACCGCGTCAGGCATGGATTGGTAATTAGGAGTTGCGTCATAGGAATAGACAAGTTTTTCTGCGGGAGTATCCCGGTAATTTTCTTCGCCGACGATTTCGATGAACCGCTTTTTAATGTCTGGAGTGATCATACTAATTTCCACCTTTTTTAACATGTTTTTCAAATCTGGTATAAAAAGAGTAAAGAGACGATACCTGACGATAGGTCAAGGTCCGTCCCTCAATTAAGGTTATTTCATTCCGGCTTTCATGGCTGAGCGCAGGTGGCCTTTGTGAAGGGTGAGAAGGTCGTAGACTTCTTTTTCTTCGAGGCCAGTCAGAAGCGATAGGATGGCAGGTTTGACACTGCCGTATGTTTCAAGGGCTTCGGTTGCTTCTCGTTCGGAGACGTCCGCTGCTTCCATGATGATGTTGCGCGCTCTGACTTTCAGTTTTTCGTTTGATGGCATCACGTCGACCATGAGATTGCTGTATACTTTGCCCAGTTTGATCATGGATGCGGTTGTGATCATATTCAAAATCAGTTTTTGGGCTGTTCCGGCTTTCATTCGCGTCGAGCCCGTGACGACTTCCGGACCGACTTCTGCGACGATCGAGTGATCGGCCACATCACACATCGGGGATTGAGGTGAGCAAACGACCGAGGCCGTTACGGCTCCTCTTGAATTTGCTTCCTTTAAGGCTCCGATCGTATAGGGCGTCCGTCCGCTTGCGGCAATGCCAACCACGACATCATTTGGACCGACTTCACGGATCACGATTTCGTTGCGCCCGCCTTCTTCATCATCCTCGGCGCCTTCTAAGGGAAACTGGATGGCTCTTTCACCACCCGCGATGATTCCGATCACCTGGCCGGGATCTGTGCTGAAGGTAGGCGGGCATTCTGATGCGTCAAGGATGCCGAGACGTCCGCTTGTGCCTGCACCTACATAAAGAAGACGTCCGCCTTTTTCCAACCCTGCAACGATGGAATCGACTACACGTGAAACAACTGGGATGGTTCTTTCCACGGCGTAGGCAACAGTCTGATCTTCACCATTGATTTTCTCCAAAATATTCTCCGTGCTTAATGTATCTATGTTTAAAGTTCGAGGATTTCTCGTTTCAGTCAGGATCTTATGAAGGTCCATGTTCTACAGTACCTGCCTTTCAATTTGTGAATACGGGACGAGGAGTGATGGACCCCAGTATGACGGGTTTACCTGCTCCTGTTGCTCCTGGGACGTTGCCAGGATTTCCGTGAAGCGTTTCGTTCGCCAGGAGGGCAAAGGCGATTGCTTCCTTGGCATCGGATGAATAACCGATATCTTCCTGGATGTGAATGTCCAACTGGGGAAGAAGCTCCCGCATCATACGAAGAAGTGTCCCATTGTAGCTTCCGCCGCCGCCAATGATCACTTCGTTGATGGGATGCTTTGGAAGAACAAATTTTTTATACGCATCAGAAATCGACAGAGCTGTAAAGTAGGTCGCCGTTGCAATGAGGTCTTCTTTCGAAAGATCCCCAAACTCGTCAAGGATCCGATTTACGAATACTTCTCCAAACAGCTCGCGGCCCGTTGATTTAGGAGGCTCTTTAAGGAAGAAATCCTTCTCCCATTCCATCCATTTTTGTGCGATTTCTTTGTGGACCGTTCCTTTCGCAGCAATCTCTCCATTCTCATCAAAAGAGAGGCCCAACAGTCGCTCGCATAAACCATCTATGACCATATTTCCAGGACCAGTATCAAATGCGAAGACTTCCTCAAGAGAGCAACCTTTAGGAAGTACGGTCACATTTCCGATTCCGCCGATATTCTGAAGAAGTCGTCCCCGGTCTTCTTTTCGGTAGAGAAGGAATTCAGTATAAGGTACAAGAGGGGCCCCTTCACCTCCGGCAGCCATATCCATGGAGCGGAAATTGGAGACTACCCTAGTGTTGGTACGGTACGCTATCACGCTCGGCTCACCGATCTGCAAAGTGGAAGGAACCGACTCTTCCGTATGAAAAGGCTGGTGATAGACCGTTTGCCCGTGAGATCCGATAAAGTCTAACTCCTCTACTGAAGTGCCAGCCTCTCTACACACCTTCAACACAGCATCGGCATAAACGTCTCCAAGTTCAAAATGCAAGCTGGAAAGGAGGGGAGTGGACGATTCTGTGACACTCATAACGTCGAAGATTTTCTTTTTTACGTGGGAAGGGAAGGGACTCGTCGAATAATGAACGAACTCCACTTTTGTATCCGTGCCACTCCCTTCAATTGAAACAAGGGCAGCATCCACCCCATCCACAGACGTACCGGACATTAATCCGACGGCTAAACGCTTACTCATATGACAACCTTCCTTCCCTGATGGCTTTTGTCACATCGACTGCCCCTGTGGCAGGGGAGGTAGAGTCGATGATATAGGAAGCGTCTGGAAAACGCTCTGAAACCCCTTCTTTAAAAGTGGATTGCACCACCACATTATGTTCAAGGACACTTCCTTTTAAGGCAATAACCGGTTTCGCAGTGATCTGCAGTTTCTCCATTAAGGTAGTTGTCTGTCGGGCCAGCTGCTCCCCGGCATTTTTAAATAAAAGAAGGGCCGATTCATTACCAGCTTCAGCCTGCTTGTGAACCACTTTCGCAAGCTTTGCAATTTCACCTTTGACAGAAGAATAGATGAACCCTTTTAATCCTTTCCCATCACTCGCTCCGATTTCGTTTAAAATATCAAGGGAGAGAGGGGAAGGTGGTTTACCGGAATCCATTTCCATTGAAGCCTGCTTACAGGCTTCAATCGCAATATGATACGCACTGCCTTCGTCACCAAGAAGGTGTCCCCAGCCGCCGGTCGTTCCTTCCTGTTTACCGTTTCGTCCATAACAAATCGAACCCGTTCCCGCAATCGTCATCACACCGTCCTGATTCCCGATTAAACTGAAATAGGCAAGGGTGGCATCATTCAAAACGATTATGGGCAGGGAAGTCATCCTTTGTAACTCCATCCTGATTCGATGAGCCAGATTACCTGACTCGGCACCTGCCATCCCGATGACAATATGGGAAACCTCATCAGAAGAAGTGTGTTCCAGGCATTGTTGAATCACGGATGAGAGATTGGTAAGTGCCTCATCAAAGGAAACCGTTGGATTGCCGTGTCCGGATAAGCTTTGGAACAGGATGTTCTTCTCTGAATCAAGAACGAGTCCCTGTATTTTCGTCCCGCCTGCATCGATCCCTATTACTCTAGTCATCTAAAGAAACCTCCACATTACTTGGTTTGAAACGCAAATTTACCCCATGGCTTCAGGTAATCCAATAAGAAGATTTCTTCTTCGCGGATCCGCCCCACCACATTGGTTTTGCCTGAGTTCTCCATATCTTGAAGTGCGATTTGAAGCTCGCCCGCATACTGGGCATATAGGTCGTTTTCAATGACAATGTCTCCGCGCTTTATATCAGCTGTATTGTGGGGAGCGAATTCTCTTCCACGATATTTCACGCGGCTTTGAGTCGAGCGGATCAAGTAATCAGACACGTCACCACGATAAAAGTGCGGTTCTTCAAATATAATCGTCTTTTCCAAGTCAGTGGTCGTCTCACAGGTTTCGACTGTAAAGGTCAGCTTCGATGTGTTCAGTTCACTGAGAAGCTGTATTTCACGTTCTGATGCATAAGCGTTACTGATAATGACATCATCAATCAACCCTGTGGCAAAAAGATGCTTCGCCTGGACTTCGATCGGAAGGTTCCGATGCATTTCTAACGTAGGCAATCCTTCCGTGACCGGCCATGGACCGAATGTAGCATCGGAAGAAGAGACAAACGCGGCCGTTCTCATCCCGAAATCCTTAAACTTTTGGCTGCAATCGATAAAGAATGGATAGGATAAACCGGAGTAGCGGTGAGGATAGAAGTTATGACATCCAAGCAATTGATCCTTATTCGGTTGATACGTCATGATGTTATCGATGTATTTCGTTGCATTACTCATATTGAGCTCAATTTTCAGATCATAAGGGTTGTACGACATCATCGATTCTTCATGCCCTGTATACCCGAGGTCAAGGCGGATACCGTGAGCACCCAGGTCCGCAAAAAAGGATAAATCATCATACGAGATATTCAGTTCTTTGAAAATACGGGGACTGATGTCAGCGATGACTTCCATATTTTTTTCGCGGGCAAACTTAATCGTTTCTTTAAAGTTCGAGATGATCCCATCTTTGTCTCCTTCAACTGATAATAAGCAGGTGAACACGCGCTTAAAACCGTAAGACGCAGCCAGTGCCAGGTATTCTTTATCTTTTTCAGTCGTTGAATGGTTCGGGTAAATTGAAACTCCCAGTCTTTTACTCATTGGTATGCCTCCTTAAAATTAGTTGTTTTCTAGTTTATCTATTCTTTTTAACAAGGGTATCATCTGCTCAATTAATGAGATTTCACTGATAGAGGTCATCAAGTGGTCCTGGGCATGAATCATCAGAAGTGATTTTTCAAAATCTTCTCCATTGATTTCTGCCTGAATCAGACTCGTTTGCGTTTTGTGAGCTTTGTTCAGCTCCTCATGAGCTGTCTTAAGCATTTCTTCAGCTTCATCAAACTTACCTTCATGTGCCTTTGCAAGTGCCTCATATGCGGTGCTTTTTGCATTCCCGCCGTTTGATATAATTTCAAAAATCTCCATTTCTACGTTGCGTACCTCTGCCATTGTGTATTCCTCCTCATTCTGTTTAGAACTAGTTTTTTCTAGAGTAGTAAAATAAAAGTTTAAATATTTTAAAATAATATTGAAATTTAATTTCATTATCGCATATAATCATATTAAACTGAAAGCCTTTTCAAGACAATCATTTTTTTGGAGGTGACTATGACAGAATTTCAAGTATTAAAACACATCAAAAGTCAGATGGAGAATTACACCCCGTCTGAAATTGCGGTTGCTCAATATGTGTTGGAGTTTCCTGAGAAAGTAATGGAAATGACGACAAAGCAACTCTCACAATCATGTGGCAGCAGTGAAGCCGCCATCATCCGGTTCTGCAAACGGATCGGGATCAATAGTTTCAGCGGCTTGAAAATCGAACTGGCCAAAAGCACGAATATTGAAGAAACAATGAGTCATGATATCAATACACTCCTGCACTTTGAAGACAATCTTGAAACCGTATTTAACAAAGTACTGGTAAACACCTATCAAGCGATCAAGAACACGGAAAAGCTTTTTTCCATAGATGAACTGGATCGTGCTGTGAACGCGTTCCATGAAGCTGAACGGGTATACCTGTATGGAGTGGGAGGTTCAGCTGTAGTAGCGGAAGACTTTACTCAAAAACTATTAAGGCTCAACTATCTGGCGTTTCAAGCGAGTGATATCCATGTGCAAATGATGATGGCCGCAAACTTAACGGAAAGAGACGTTCTCTTCGTCGTCTCAACATCGGGTCAGACAAAGGAAATACTTAAGCTGATGAATGTAGCCGAGGAAAAAGGAGCCACAATCATTCTATTGACACAGCATGGGAAATCACCCGCAAGGAAGCTGGCTGATATCGTCCTGACGATTTCCGAGGAGGAACACAATATCAGAATCGGGACCATGACGGCAAGAATTGCTCAACTCGTCGTGATTGATGCTTTATTCGTCGCTTTATGCATGAAAAAAGGACATGGCGTCTACGAGCAAATTATTCATACACATGAAGTAGTACAAAGAATGAAAGAGGAGGAAGAGTAGAAATGAGAGTATTATTCGTATGTTCCGGGGGAATGTCCAGCGCAATTGTCGTTAATGCACTGAAAAAAGAAGGGGACAAAGCAGGGATTGAGATGGAAGTCCATGCAATTGGAACCGGTGAGGTATCTGAGGAGATTTCCAAAGGATGGGATGTTTGTATGGTAGCACCGCAGATCAGACACCGTTTTGATCAAGTGAAGAAAGCCGCTGATGAAGCGAATGTTCCTTGCGGTCCGATTCCTCCACAAGCATACACGCCACTTGGTGGCCCGACTTTACTGAAAACAGTAAAAGAATTAACCAACTAATTTAATAGGAAACAAGGGGGTAAAAACATGCAAAAGTTTGTGAATTTTCTAGAGAATAACTTATCAGGTCCAATGGCCCGACTCTCTGAACAAAGGCATTTGCAAGCAATCCGGGATGGGGTTATTTCAGCACTGCCATTTATCATCGTCGGTTCATTTTTCCTGATCTTAGCTTTTCCACCGCTGCCTGATGGCGGAATATTCGGAGACATCAAGCAGTGGGCCGCAGACAACATCGTCGAAATCCTGATTCCATACCGACTGACCATGTTCATCATGTCACTCTATATAGCCTTCGGGATAGGATACAACCTCTCGAAAAGCTATAACCTGGATCCATTATCCGGTGCCCAAATTTCAGTAGCTGCTCTTCTATTGACGATTACTCCAAAAGTAATGGACGGAGAAGGATGGGTCCTGCCAATGACCAACCTTGGTGGTCATGGATTATTCGTCGCCATGGTCGTATCGATTCTGGCAGTTGAAATCCTGAGATTCTGTAAGACGAAAAATATTACGATCAAAATGCCTGAGCAAGTACCGGCATCTGTATCACGAAGCTTTGAAGCACTTATTCCTGTAGCGATTGTCATTCTATTGGTTTCTGCGGTTACCGTAGTGGCAGGAGTAGACTTGCATCATCTAATCGGTGTAGCGGTTGCTCCATTGGTTACTGCTGGTGACAGTATATTCGGCGTATTAATTCCGGTATTCTTAATTACATTCTTCTGGTCATTCGGTATCCACGGTGTATCTGTAGTAGGAACGGTTGCGCGTCCACTATGGGAAGTGTTCCTTGTAAACAACGCAGATGCGGTTGCAAACGGAGAAGCGATTCCACACATCGCACCGGAGACATTCTACCAGTGGTTCATCTGGATAGGTGGATCAGGAGCGACTCTTGGATTGGTTCTTGCCATGGTCTTCTTCTCCCGCTCAAAATACCTGAAAGCGTTAGGAAGAACAAGTATCGTACCTGGTATCTTCAATATCAATGAGCCCATCATCTTCGGTGCTCCCATTGTATTGAATCCGATTCTGATCATTCCATTTGTAACGATCCCGCTTATCACGGGTACTCTGGCATATGTTGCAACAACTGTAGGGCTGGTATCGCCAACCTACATCATGCCTCCATGGACACTCCCGGCACCAATCGGAGCGTACCTGGCAACGGGTGGTGACTGGAGAGCCATCGTCATGGTTCTTATCAATATCGCAATCTCGTTCGCTATCTATTTCCCATTCTTCAAAATGTACGACAAGAAGATGATGAAAATGGAAGAAAACGAACAACAAGCCGCATAATAGAAAAGCGGAGGGGCTTTGCCCAGAGGCGACAAGCATAAGGCAAGTCCACCGGAAAGGCGTTCTTTGCCTTTTTGGTGGGCTGGACTTATGACCTCGAGCCTCTAAGCCCCGCAGCTGGACAATAGAAAAGCGGAGGGGCTTTGCCCAGAGGCGACAAGCATAAGACGAGTCAGCCAGAAAGCGTTCTTTGCCTTTTTGGATGAATTGGCTTATGACCTCGAGCCTCTAAGCCCGCAGCTGGACAATAGAAAAGCGGAGGCGGCTCGATCAGCCCCGACAAGCATAAGGCGAATCAACCGGAAAGGCGTTCTTTGCCTTTTGGGTTGAATTGACTTATGACCTCGAGGGGCTAGCCGCCGCAGCTGGACAGATAGAAAAGCGGAGGGGCTTTGCCCCTAGTAAAATACGATCATATCAAAATAACAGAAGTGGGGGTCCTAGGATTCCCACTTCTTCATTAGCATTGGGAGTGATTCAAATGACAGAGACGGTTGTCCCTAAGAGAATCGGTTTCAGGAGTGTTTTTGTTCTTCTGATCTCCGTATCTATTGGACTTTTACTTCTTTCCAAACCCTTGATGAGTGCGGGACTCGCAAAGGATTGGAGCGTATTTTTAGCAACGGGGATTTCGGCTTCGATTGGACTCTCATTTGTTCTTTTGAAAATTGAAGGTCCCGTTGAAGATGCTTCTGTTAAAAAGAAGCGCGTTTTATTAGCAGTGGTTGTCAGTTTCTTAATAAGCTTTGTATTGGCGTTTGTTGCCAAGTAATCAGAGGAGGCATACACAATGAAGAACGGAATCAAGATCGTTACGATCGGAGGGGGCTCAAGCTATACGCCCGAGTTTGTGGAAGGATTGATCAAGCGTTATGATGAGCTTCCAGTGAGTGAGCTGTGGCTTGTGGATGTTGAAGCTGGGAAAGATAAGCTCGACATCGTTGGGAATTTGGCGAAGAGAATGGTGGAAAAAGCCGGGGTTCCCATGGAGATTCATCTGACATTGGACAGGAAAGAGGCATTGGTAGATGCTGATTTTGTCACGACTCAAATGAGAGTCGGACAATTAAAAGCGAGAATTCACGATGAGAGGCTTCCGATCAAGTACGGGATGATTGGCCAGGAAACGAATGGGGCCGGGGGATTGTTCAAGGGAATGAGGACGATTCCGGTCCTACTTGATATCGCAGATGAAATGCAGGAGCTTTGCCCGGACGCCTGGCTGATCAATTTTACGAATCCGGCAGGCATGGTGACAGAAGCTCTGCTCCGGTACGGGTCACATCCTAAGGTCGTTGGGGTATGTAATCTGCCCATAAATACGAGAATGACATTGGCCAGGCTTCTTGATGTGGAGGTGGAACGACTGCATATCGACTTTGCAGGATTGAACCATATGGTTTACGGGTTGGACGTTTTGGTGGACGGTGAATCGGTTTTAGGGGACGTGCTGGAAGTCATGAGCAATCCCGACAAGCAGGTCAGCATGAGGAATATTGCTCCACTTCCATGGGAGCCGGAGTTCATCAAGAGTCTGGGAATCATTCCATGTCCGTATCACCGCTATTTCTATAAAACCAGTGATATTTTAGAAAAGCAGATAGAGGAATTCAAGACGGGGACCACCAGGGCCGAAGTGGTCCAGCAATTAGAAAATGAGCTTTTCGAACTTTACAAGGATGAAAACCTTGATATCAAGCCTCCGCAGCTTGAACAAAGGGGAGGGGCTTATTACAGCGATGCGGCCTGTAATCTCATCTCATCCATTTTTAATGACCGCGGAGACATTCAAACGCTGAATGTACAGAACGACGGTGCAATCAGTGATATGCCGCGGGAATCCGCCGTGGAAGTGAACTGCGTCGTTACGAAGTCCGGCCCCAAGCCGATTGCAGTCGGAGAGCTGCCAGTGGCTGTGAGTGGACTTGTTCATCAAATTAAATCTTTTGAACGCGTTGCTGCAGAAGCATCGGTTACGGGATCCTATGAAAAAGCGATGCTTGCCATGACGATCAATCCGTTGGTGACGAGCGATGTGAAGGCGAAGCTGCTGCTGGATGAAATGCTTGAGGTGCATAAAGAGTATTTACCCCAGTTTCATGAGCGATTTAGCCATAGTTAAGGAAGGATAGTGTCTCAAATGGTGATTTGAGGCACTTTTTTGCGTGGATTGGCGAGAAGTAGGGGGGGGGAGTGGTATTGTTGAGATATTATCGACTTTGAGCTGTTTATTATCGACTTTTTGGATATATTATCGAGTTTGGCCTGTTTATTATCGACTTTCTGGATATATTATCGACTTTGCCCATTATTTTATCGACTCTCGATAGATCAGCGATACCCGAGCGGTTCCTGATCCCAGTTTATTTTCAAAATCACCCAACTTATTTTCAAATTCTCAGATTTATTTTCAAAATCATCCAACTTATTTTCAAATTCCCGGATTTATTTTCAAAAAACCAAAAATTCATCCCATCCACACTCCCAATTCCAACACAATCCCCACATCTTTCCCCTGGACGAGCATACCATGATACAAAGACCTCTTTCAGAAAGGATACCCCGCCCATGATTCCAGTTAAAACAAAGGTTGCCGCCTCTTTGTATGCCACGATGTCCATCAGCTTCTGGGGCATATCATTTGTATCAACAAAAGCAGTGTTGGACACCCTTGATCCGTATACGCTGCTCGTTCTTCGGTTTGCGATCGGAGCTTTGTTTCTGCTTATGCTCTTACTTTTAAAAAGATATCGGCTCACGATTCCACTAAAGTTTATCCCGCACCTGATTGTGCTGGGGGTACTTGGTGTCTTCATTCATCAGGTGATCCAGGCGTCGGCCCTCCTTACAATCGATGCATCATCAGCAGGCTGGATGATATCATTTTCTCCCGTGTTCACCGTAATCCTTTCCATGATTTTTTTACATGAAAAGATGACGGTTCCAAAAGCGCTGGGCATGATTGTGGCTATTACAGGCGTACTGATGGTAACGACAGCGAGGAGCGGGCAGTCCATCGGATTTGCTGTCAATATCGGTTATATCCTGATGATTCTCAGTACGCTGAACTGGGCCATCTATTCAGTGTTGCTGAAAAAACTCCGTATCGAGCTGCCCTCCCTTGTCATCACCTTTTACATGAGTCTACTGGGTTTCAGCTTAACCATTCCTTTTCTTATCCGAAACCGCGGCTGGGAAGGGATTTCTCTTTTATCAAATGTGGAATGGGCCCACTTGATGTTCCTCGGGGTGTTTGTATCGGGTATCGCGTATTGGTACTGGGCGAAAGCATTGGAGGTATTGGATGCGTCAAAGGTGTCGATGTTCCTGTATTTGGAGCCTGTCACCACTCTTATTGCTGCGATCCTTCTCCTTCATGAGAAAATTTTCTTCATAACCATACTGGGTGGAGTCATAATTATAATAGGAGTTGTGATTGTGAATGGCCAGATGATTTCTATTTTCCATCGGTTTCTATGGAGGAAACGATAACATCAGGGAGGAATCGCGGTGTCCTTAAAGGAACGGATAAAGAATCGGTTAGATGAATTGACAACCCCTTCCACGAAAGAACTTAAAGAAGTCTTGCAGTCTCTAGACGTAAAGCTCGATGATTTACAGCCCTACTTACAGTCTCCGGATGGGAAGCCATATTATCGAAAGCTCCTTTATCAAAATGAAGTAGCAGAGCTCCTCGTGATGAATTGGTCCGACATGGAATGTGCACCGCATGATCATGGGGACTCAAAGGGATGGATTCAAGTCATGAACGGGACTTCAGTCAATACACTCTTTGAAGTAAAAGAAAACCAGCTTCCACAGGAAATATTCCATCGTGAATACAGGGAAGGTTCTTTCTTTTTTGCACCGAAAAAAGGTGTTCACAAAATGAAGAAGGGGGGTGGGGAAGACCTGGTGACTCTCCATCTCTATTCTCCGCCTATTCAGGGTATGATGGTGTACGACTTGGAAAAATGTGCTGCCTGTGTTGTTTCTGAAGAATGCGGGGCATGGTGGCCGGAACATATCAGGCAAAAGGTAAAGGAAATGCAATTAAAATAGAAAGAGCGTTTCTCCATCGCGGAGAAGCGCTCTTTCTGCTTATTGTACCCTTACCGTTTTCGCATCCTTACTTTCTACCCCTGTCGGAGATACGGACGTAACGCCATATGTGTACATTCCATCTTCTTCGGCTGAAGTATCTTCATACGTTGTAAGCCCTTCTTGAGAATAAACGACGTCCACAATGTTTGCCGGATTCTCGTAATCTCCTTCTTTCACGCCATCAAAGCGATAGATGACATATTTTCTGGCATCGGAGTGATGTTGATCATCGATGGTCAACGTTACATGATTTTCATGTTTGTCTGCTTTCACCGTATTTGGTTTCTTTGGCAGCGTTTCATTGTTCCAAGGAGTGGCAGGAGTTAAAGCGGGTTCTGTGTAAACCTCGTTACGTAAAATATCTGCGTAACCAAGCGGGTTCTCGAAAATTTGTCTAAGAGAGAAATGCATTTGACCAAGGGTGGTTCCATTTTCACGGTTGTCCATGATTTGCTCAGGCAGCTCGTAAGGATTGAACCATTCCTGGTCAAAATTGTCTCCTACCTTATAGTCAGCCATCCCGATATAAAGATTAACAGGGTGGTTGTACGCATACTCGTTCACTTCCTGACTCCACCAATCCAAAAGAACGGAGTAATTAGCAACAGCTAGATTTCTAGACCAATAGATTTGTGGGGTAATATAATCGATGCTTCCATCTTTGATCCATTGGCGAGTGTCTGCATACAGGTCGTCATAATTCGTTTGTCCTGCCTGTGTAGCGCTTCCTGTCGGATCATCGGCAATATTTCTCCATACACCAAATGGGGAAATACCGAACTGAACCCATTCTTTAATGTCTTTGATGGCTGAATTGATGTCAGCTACAAGAACATCTACGTTATTTCGTCTCCAGTCTTCAATATCGTCAAATGAACTTCCATATTTCTCGTATGTATCTTGATCTGGGAAGATTTCTCCTGCAATTCGGTAAGGATAGAAATAGTCGTCCATGTGAACGGCTTCAATGTCGTAATTGCTCACTAATTCTTCAACCGTATCAATCAGGTATTCTTGGACTTCGGGTATACCCGGGTCCAAATAATATTGCTTGCCATATTTCACTACCCATTCTGGATGCAGTTTAGCTACATTGTTATCTGCAAGTGACTCGATCGTTTGATTTGCCATCGTGATTCGGTACGGATTCACCCATGCATGAACCTCGATTCCGCGCTTATGAGATTCATCGATCATGATCTGAAGTGGATCATATCCCGGATCGGTTCCTTGTTTGTCACCTGTAATATACTGGGACCAAGGAGCCAGTTTAGATGGATAGAAGGCATCTACAGTAGGTTTCACCTGATAGATGACGGTATTAAACTTCAACTCTTTCAGTTCGTCAAGGGTCTCTGTAACCCAATCCGTATACTCCTGCTTGTCCATTCCAGCTTTCACATCAATGTTTTGAACCGTGGCAATCCATGCTGCACGCATTTCATGTTTAGGCACCTGAGTTTCCGAAGCTTTTGCTTTTCCTGTAGAAAAAGGAAGGGCAAGCGAGAACAACAAGGCGGCCATGATCATGTACTTTACTGCTTTCATCAACAAATCCCCCGCTTTCATTAACTGATTTCCGATAAAAGAAACCGTTTTCATTTTTTGAAATAATACTTCACGAAATAAAATAAAAATATGAAATATTATTTCTATTTTCATTATAAGGTGTTGTGATCTTATGGTATATAGTACCAACGAGGTGAAAAAACTGAATATTCCATCGTTAACCAGGAGGAATTGACTAGGTAAAAAGTTTCGAAAACTGAAGAAAGGGTTAGAATGATGACAGAATCTTGCGAACATTAGAGTTAGAGTGGTGGTAAAATAGGGATGAGAAGTGAAGAGGGGAATGGATGAAATGTTCAAAGATATAATGATAGATCAATGTGATATAAATAATTATACATTCGTAGACGTCAGATCTCCTTCTGAATACAGGGAGATGACGATTCCGGGCAGTATGAACATACCTGTTTTCAATGATGAAGAGAGAGCGGAAGTCGGGACTCTATATAAGCAAGTGAGCAAAGAGAGGGCAACGGAGCGGGGCTTGGAAATCTTCTCAGGAAAGCTTCCTGATTTTATAAAAGAGTTTAAGAAACTGGATGGTGAGATTGTGGTTTTCTGCTGGCGGGGCGGGATGCGAAGCAAAGCGGCTGCCACCTTCCTGGATTTAATGGGTGTGAAAACTTCCCGTGTTCAAGGGGGAGTCAGGGCGTATCGTCAATGGGTGTTGAAAGAATTAGAAACCTTTGAAGTGAAGCCTGAAGCCTTTGTGTTAAACGGTGGAACCGGTATTGGGAAAACAGTCATCCTGAAACAACTTCTTAAAGAAGGGTATCCGGTCCTGGATATCGAAACGCTAGCCAATCATCGAGGCTCCATTTTTGGACAAATCGGGTTGACACCAAGGAACCAGAAAACCTTTGATTCCCTTTTGCTTCAGGACCTGATGGAGCTCCGGGATTCTCCCTTTATACTATTTGAAGCAGAAAGCAAACGAATCGGAAAGCTGCTTCTCCCAGACTTTTTAGTGGGGAAAAAGGAGAACGGTTTCCATATCTTTATTGAAATGCCAATGAAAGAGAGAGTCAAACATCTATTAAATGAATACCGCTTACACGAGCATCATGATGAATTTGCAGAAGCGTTTCGGTGTATCAAGAGACGTATACATAGCCCGGTTGCCAATCAAATAGAGAGCGAACTGAAAGAGAAGAACTATGAGCGGATCTTAGAGCTTTTATTGGAATACTATTATGACCCTAGATACTACCATACTGCGAGTCAGTATCCTGAAGATCAAAAGGTGACGTTAAAAGCGGGTTCGATTGAAGAGGCATGTGTAGAGGTGAAGAAATTCGTAAAAAGCTGCGCATCGATTCGTGGAAACCCCATTTCACAAAGATAGGGATTGACCGTGTGGTGCACCACATGGTTTATGATTTAGGTGTGAGGTGGAAAGAATGTACAAGGTGAGCGAGTTTTCCAAGATGACAGGACTGAGTAAGGAAACATTGCGTTACTACGCAGAGATTAAATTGCTGGAACCTGTGTATATCGATCCTGAAAATAACTATCGCTATTATGATAATGGATCCTATCTGGTAGGACGTTTGTTAGTCTACTTAAGGAGATTTAACTTTTCCATTCAAGAAATGTTAACCGTGGTCAATGACGAATCCTTTGAGAACTTGGAGCAATTGATACGTGCGAAGAAACGGGATTTAGAAGCGGAGATTCAGCGCATACAAACAGTGATTGAAGAAATGGATGATTTCTTCGAAATGGGAAAAGGAGAGGATAAGAATGATTAAATGGCATGAAGAAAGGATCATTCCAGTCAATATTGAAACAGTCTGGCATTTGTTTGAGCTTGAGAACATTCAACGAATTATGCCGAACGTCGTTGAGAACAAGGTTCTGGAGCAAAAGGAAGGCGTGGTAGGGTCCACCTACCAACAAAAATACAAGGAGGGGAAAAGAATCGAGACATATATTGTAGAAGACCTTGAATATGAAAACACCCCCGAGAAAAAACACAATAAAATTGGTTTCACACTCGCCAAAGCCTTTGAAATCGAGGCTGAATTTACCCTCCACAAAATAGACGACCGCCAAACCAGATTCATCTATAAAGGCGAGAACAGAGGACTGAACTTCCTTGGGAAAGTCTTATTAAAGCTTGGCGGAGAAAAAAATAATAACAAAGTCGTCACCGAATTCATGGACCGGGTTGAAAGTGAAGCATTAAAAGAAGCGAGTAAGTAGTGAAGAAGAGGGACGGACCTCCGTGATTTTCGGAGGTCCGTCCCTCTTCTGGTGGTTTGAAAAGTGGTATCGAGGGGAAAAGAACAAGAGTTTATGGGGCTGAATTTTAAGTGGTAAAAAAATTTTTTTAGTTAAAATTTTGCATGAAAATTCATGTAGAAATTTGATGAAAAATGTTCCAGTGAGCGGCTTTTTGAAAGCGATTTCTTTGTGATTGTATCAAGCTTTTAAAGATTCTGAATATTAAGTAAAAATAAACATTTATATATCAACGTTTATCTATTCAATTACATATATATTTGGAAAAATTCCTCTTTTCCCGTTAACTTAATTTTTCGTTTTTTCTAAATTTCATGATATACTAACGAAAATTAAGAAAATTTAATTAACCGGTTAATTATTCAAAAAATATACACGTTTAGTAGAGGAGGACATTGGATGAAAACGAATCTTCCTGTAGCGCAAGGCATGTATGACCCTGCGCAAGAACATGAAGCATGTGGAATTGGAATGATTGCTAATATTGATGGAACAAAGAGTCATAGCATCGTTCAAAATGCAATTAACATTCTATGCAACTTAGAGCATCGCGGAGGACAATCAGCTGATACAAGTACTGGGGACGGTGCAGGTATCCTTACCCAAATTCCTCATCATTTCTTCAAAAAGCAATGCGAGAAAGAAGACATCATCCTTCCCAGAAAAGGTGAATATGGGATTGGAATGGTGTTCCTTCCTGAAAATTATGAGAAGCGCATGAAGAGTAAAGAGATCTTTGAGCGCATCATTGAAGAAGAAGGTCAAAAGACACTGGGCTGGAGACCGGTTCCACTCAATGATTCCTTTGTAGGGAAAGTGGCATCGAAGTCGAAACCGTTCATTCGTCAAGTATTCATCGGCGTATCGGATGATATACAATCCCGGATGGATTTCGAGCGTAAGCTATATGTAATCCGTAAACGAATTGAAAAAGAAGTGGCAACTGTAGAAGGACAAGAGGATGTATATCTTTGTAGTTTGTCTTCCACGACCATCGTTTACAAAGGGATGCTCATTCCCGAGCAGCTGGATTCCTTTTATATTGACCTCAACCACCCTGAGTTCCGGTCAGCTTTAGCCCTTGTACATTCCCGCTTTAGTACAAACACTTTCCCAAGCTGGCAGCGATCTCATCCAAACCGATATACCATCCATAATGGAGAATTCAATACATTAAGAGGTAATGTGAACTGGATGCGCGCACGTGAGAAGCTGTGCCATTCAAGTGCATTTAAAGAAGAAGACCTGGAAAAAATCCTTCCTGTCATTGATGAGACAGGCAGTGATTCCTCTATGTTTGATAACTGCTTTGAATTCCTTCATTTATCAGGGAGATCCCTTGCTCACACGGCTATGATGATGGTACCGGAGCCTTGGGAAAACGATAACACGATCCATCCGAAGAAAAAGGACTTCTACGAGTATCATAGCTGTTTGATGGAGCCGTGGGATGGACCGGCAGCCCTTGTGTTTACAGATGGAAAACAGATAGGTGCCTGCCTGGACCGAAATGGACTGCGCCCGGCTCGTTACTATGTGACAAAGAACGGCATGATCGTCCTTGGTTCTGAAGTAGGGGCCCTGGATATTTTCGCCGATGACATTGTGTACAAAGATCGATTACAGCCAGGAAAAATGCTGCTTGTCGATCTGGAAAAAGGAAGAATCATTCCGGATGAAGAGATCAAGCTTCGCGTTGCTTCCGAGCATCCTTACAGACATTGGCTGGATAATAATAAATTTGAACTTGAGGATTTACCTGAAACGACATATGAACCTGTTCAACTGGATTCAGAGGAAGTCCTCTTACAGCAGCAGGCTTTTGGCTACACAAATGAGGAACTGAACAAAATCATTAAGCCGATGGTTACGGACGGGAAAGATCCGGTTGGCTCCATGGGTTATGATTCACCTCTTGCCGTATTGTCGAAAAAGCCACAGCTTCTTTATAACTACTTCAAACAACTATTTGCTCAAGTGACAAACCCGCCGATCGATGCGATTAGAGAACAGATCATTACATCTGTGGGAACAACGATCGGAGCAGAAGGAAACCTGGTTAACCCGGGTCCTGAAAGCTGCAGGCATATCCATTTAAAGTCACCGATTTTAACCGGTAGAGAGCTTGAAAAGCTACGTCATCAAAACGAAAAGGGTTTCAAAGCTGTTACTTTATCGATTCTATTTGATGTAACCGATGAAGAAAATCAGCTGGAAAGTACCCTGGATGCACTGTATGAAAAAGCTGACCAGGCCGTTGAAGATGGTGCGACACTCCTTATTTTATCTGACCGTGGAGTTGTGAAAGATAAGGCAGCCATTCCGGCACTCCTTGCCGTTTCAGGTCTGCATCATCACTTAATTCGCCAAGGAACGCGTACGACTGTCAGCATCCTTTTAGAATCAGGAGAACCAAGGGAGGTCCACCATTTCGCCACCCTGCTCGGATATGGTGCAGAAGCAATCAATCCTTATTTAGCCTATGAAACCCTGCGTGATCTGATCGACAAGGGTGAGTTGCAGGACACCACATACGAACAAGCGGTGGAAAGCTTTGTGAAATCAGGGACAGACGGTGTCATCAAGGTTTTATCTAAAATGGGGATATCCACGATTCAGAGTTACCGTGGAGCACAAATATTTGAAGCGGTAGGCATCCATAAAGATGTGATTGATAAATATTTCACCCGTACAGCGTCAAGACTCGGCGGGATCGGGATGGATATCATCGAAAAAGAAGTGTTGTTAAGACATCGAAAAGCGTTCAATGATCGAAAAGATAATCAACGCACATTGGAATCGGGAGATGAATTCCAATACCGTAAAAATGGAGAAGATCATGCGTACAATCCAAGTACGATTCACACCCTTCAACATGCATGTCGTACGAATAATTATGAGTTATTCAAAAAATATTCCAGCATGCTCACAGACGAAAAGCAGAATCTGCAATCTCTGCGCGGACTTCTTTCATTTAAAGAAACGAAGCCCATCCCGATTGAAGAGGTTGAATCAGTAGAAGAAATCTGTCGCCGATTCAAGACCGGTGCCATGTCGTTCGGATCCATCAGTCAGGAAGCCCATGAAGCATTAGCGATTGCCATGAATAAGATCGGGGGACGAAGCAACTCAGGTGAAGGCGGGGAACATCCAAGCCGCTTCACCCCGGATGAAAATGGGGATTCAAGACGCAGTTCGATCAAACAGGTAGCGTCAGGACGCTTCGGTGTAACAAGCCATTACCTGGTTAATGCGGACGAAATTCAAATCAAGGTAGCTCAAGGAGCGAAACCTGGTGAAGGCGGACATCTCCCTGGGAAAAAAGTATATCCTTGGGTTGCTGAAGTGAGGGGATCAACACCTGGAGTGGAATTGATTTCACCACCGCCTCATCATGATATCTATTCGATTGAAGACCTTGCCGAGCTGATTTATAACCTGAAGAATGCAAACCCGCAAGCACGCATCAGCGTAAAGCTGGTATCAGCTGTAGGTGTTGGAACGATCGCTGCAGGTGTGGCAAAAGGCCGGGCGGATGTGGTGCTGATCAGTGGATATGACGGGGGAACGGGTGCTGCACCGAGAACCAGTCTGAAACATACAGGATTGCCATGGGAGATCGGTCTTGCCGAAGCTCACCAGACCCTGTTACTGAATCGTCTTCGTGACCGGATTGTCGTCGAAACTGATGGGAAAATGATGACGGGCAGGGATGTTGTTGTTGCATCGCTTTTAGGAGCGGAAGAGTATGGATTTTCCACTGCACCGCTTGTTGTCCTTGGATGTGTCATGATGCGTGTTTGTCATTTGAATACATGTCCGGTCGGTATTGCGACACAAGACCCTGAGTTACGTAAAAAATACACAGGTGACCCTGAGCATGTAGCGAATTTCATGCGTTTTGTTGCCCAGGAAACAAGAGAGCTTATGGCTCAACTTGGTTTCAGAACGATCAATGAAATGATTGGCAGAACCGACATTCTTGAAGCAAACGAAGCAATTGATCATTGGAAGGGGAAAGGAATCGACCTCTCTGCTCTTCTGCATCAGCCCGATGTGCCTGAAAAGGTGGGCCGCTATGCGACAAGAAAACAGGATCACGAACTTGAGAAAACACTCGATTATCAAGAGCTGATTCCACGCTGCCGCCAAGCGATTGAAACGGGAGAACCGGTTGAATGGACGACAGCGATTCGAAACATTCACCGCGTAACCGGTACGATGCTTGGAAGTGAAATTACAAAACGTTACGGTGCAGAAGGCTTACCGGAAGATACAATCAAATTGACGTTTAAAGGATCTTCTGGACAAAGCTTCGGTGCCTTTATTCCAAAAGGTCTGACGCTGAGACTGGTCGGGGATTCTAATGACTTCGTAGGAAAAGGTTTATCAGGCGGGAAAATCATCGTTCATCCTGATCCAACCGCTACGTTCATTCCTGAACGAAACACGATCATCGGTAACGTTTCCTTCTACGGGGCGTCCGGTGGAGAAGCTTACATTTATGGAGTAGCCGGCGAGCGTTTCTGTGTCCGAAACAGTGGAGCGCAGGTAGTCGTTGAAAGTGTCGGGGACCATGGATGTGAATATATGACAGGTGGAAAAGTGGTTGTACTCGGTCTTACAGGCCGAAACTTTGCTGCAGGTATGTCAGGTGGAGTCGCCTATGTACTGGATGAAGATGAAAACTTCCGATCAAGATGTAACCAGGAGCTTGTCCTCGTTCAACCATTATTTGATCCGGAAGAAATGAAAGATGTATACGACATGATCGAGAAATACGTTCATTATACAAACAGCAACAATGGCAAGAAGATTTTAGCGAACTGGGATTCCTACGTGTCAAAATTTGTGCGCGTGATTCCGAAATCGTACCTCAAGATGAGAGAACGGATCAGTGAGCTTGAAAATAGTGGATTAGAAAAATTCGATGCCGAAATGGCAGCATTTGAAGAAGGTACAAAAGAAGAGAAAAAAGTGTTGGAACCAGCGAAATAAAGAGGGAGGGGGATATTATGGGAAAGCCGACTGGATTCATGGAATACAAAAGACAAACATTAGATGAGCGAAATCCAGCTGAACGAACGAAGGATTGGAACGATTACACCTCTCCTCTTTCGGAAGAAGAAGTCAAGAAACAGGGGGCGCGCTGTATGGATTGCGGCGTTCCTACCTGTCAGTCTGGAATGGAAATCAATGGAGCGACAACGGGTTGCCCCGTTTATCACTTAATACCGGAATGGAATGACCTTGTGTACCAGGGACAGTGGAAGGAAGCCCTTAAGCGTGAGCATCAGATGAACAACTTCCCGGAGTTCACTGGTTTTGCGTGTCCGGCACCCTGTGAAGGGGCATGCGTACTTGGAATCAATGAGCCGCCTGTAGCGATCAGAACAGTGGAGCGCTCGATCATCGAAAAAGGGTTCGAAGAAGGCTGGGTCATTCCGGAACCTCCCGAATACCGCACCGGTAAAAGGGTGGCGGTCGTGGGATCAGGTCCTGCAGGATTGGCCTCTGCTGCCCAATTGAATAAAGCAGGCCACCTTGTGACTGTTTTCGAAAAAAATGACCGTGTAGGCGGATTATTGACATATGGCATCCCGGAAATGAAATTACCTTATTCAGTCGTGAAGCGGCGAGTCGATATTCTAGAAGAAGAGGGCATTGAATTCGTTACGAATACGGAGGTCGGGAAAGACTACACAGTCGAAAACCTGCGTGAAAACTTTGATGCGGTAATCCTTTGCGGGGGAGCTGCCGTTCATCGTGACATCCAAGTGGATGGGCGGGATTTGAAAGGCGTTCACTACGCAATGGAGTTCCTTCATGCGAATACAAAAAGCTTATTGGATTCTGACCTGAAAGACGGAAACTATATTTCTGCTGAAGGGAAAAACGTCATCGTCATCGGTGGAGGAGATACAGGTACAGATTGTTTAGCGACTTCTGTAAGGCATAATTGTAAAAGCCTCACTCAGTTTGATATCTATGATAAAAAGGGTGCCATGCGTGATGAAGTCGGCAACCCTTGGCCGCAATATCCGGTCATTCACCGGGTGGAGTACGGTCAAAAAGAAGCAGCAGAAGTACTTGGAGAAGATCCACGTGCGTACGCTGTCATGACCAAGAAGTTTGTCGGTGACGAGCATGGTCATATCAAGGAAGTTCATACGGTTAATGTAAAACTTCGTTATGACGAGGCTGGAAACAAGATCCGCGATGAAATTCCTGGAACAGAAAAAGCATGGCCAGCAGACCTTGTCCTTCTGGCTATCGGATTCAGTGGTCCGGAACAAGATCTGATCAAAGAACTTGAAGTCGAAACAAACAGCAATTCCACCGTTAAAGCAGAATACGGTAAATACCTGACCAACGTCGATGGAGTCTTCGCTGCAGGAGACATGCGCCGAGGCCAAAGCCTTATCGTCTGGGCCATCAACGAAGGCCGAGAAGCAGCCCGCGAATGCGACCGCTACCTCATGGGCACAACTGAATTACCTTAATAGAGAACGAGGGACGGACCTCCGTCGGGCTTGATGCCTGACGGGGGTTTTTTTGCGTGTTTAAAGAGGGACGGACCTCCCTTACGACCCATCCGCCACCACCAACCCCCATAACCACACCATTTCTTATATCGAACTCCAAGGTCCGTCCCTCAAACCAAAAAAACACTCTTGACAAATGCCTCCATATACCGTAAGTTTTGTTTAATTTATCCAGTTTTAGAATTTGATTAGGTGAATAACGAATCAGTTAGAGGTGGAGTCCTTATGGGTATTGAAATTGTGTTTTCACCATTTAATGAATTGGTGGCAAGTTTGCATGTGTTGTGTAATCCTGTCCATCATCCTTATCGCAGGAAGTGGGCGACGGACACAGAGGCGTTGCTTTCACAAGAAATGGTCTCTGATATTCGCATGATTGGATCGTTGACCTATGAGTGGTTGTATCTAATGAACATCCGCAACGAATACAAGCTTAATGAGTCCTCTACAGAAGAAGCTATCGAATTTATTTGTTCCATGCCTGATGAAGCATTCGTTTTTTATATGCTGGGAGAGCAGTACAGGGTCGAATCGCTTCAAGGCTGGAGGAAAGATAACCGTATGTCGCCGCTGAACCATCATCAAAAAGATTTGCTGAAACATCCGAAGCAGTGGAAGGATCATATTCACCAGATCCTTTACGAATACAACGAAAAGATTTTCCAACGGGAATTGTTCCGGATACAGCCCTGGATTACGGGGGCATCCGCCACTTTCCAGCAAAAGCTTGATCAGTCTTCTCTCGATGCACTGAATGAGCTCCATCCTGATGTTACACTAAAAGGGTCGACCATTAAGGTGCAAAAGGGTGAGACGTATCGTTTTTCGTTAAAAGAATATTCCAATCTCACACTGCAGCCATCCACCTTCATTACCCCTCATGTCATGCTTGGTGTATATCCTGGAAGCCTTTTCTTGGGATTGCACGTCGCGGTACCTGAGACTGAAGCGTCGAATGATGAGCCACCCATAGATTTAGTGCTTATGTTAAAAGCCTTGGGGGAAGCAACAAGATTAAAGATCTTGCGGGATGTTTTGATGCATCCATACAGCACAAAACAGCTTGCGGAAAAACATGACCTGGCTGAAGCGACCATCTCCAGTCACATCAAAACTCTCCAAAAGTCCGGGCTTGTGAAGAGTGAGCGGAAAGGCTATTACATTTTTTATTCAGGAAACAGAGAGAAAATGGAGTCGCTGCGGGCGGACCTTAGTCAGTTCATCTCGCTGCCTTTATTAGAACAATTTATATATGAGTCTGATTTAACATAAGGGGTTATGTTCATGGTGAAATTCATTAAAGAAGTGGGACAATATGGATTGACGTGCATAGGCATCATTCTCCTACTGGCTTCTCCTGCATTGATTGGGGGCTTAAAGACCTTTACATCAACTATCCTAACGATCCTGATGGATATTTTGCAGCCGCACACACTTTCATATTATGTACATTCGGAAACCAGATCCTACGCCAGAATGCCTGAAGCGAGGTCCGAGGAATTCCATCAGCAGGTGGTCACGATGGACTTGTTTCCCTATATAACAGATTCCTATTTTTATAGTTTATCCTTACTTCTGGGAAGCTTCATATTAGCCTTATTAATTGCCGCAATGGCGAGTTTGATGTATATCCATCTTCATCCTTTTTTGAAGAAAATGACGCTTGCCACTGTAGGGATTCTTGAATCACTTCCAGACGCCTTCTTTATATTTAGCATTCAATTATCTGTTGTGTGGTTCTACAAACAGACAGGGGTTGAACTTGCAGCAGCCTATTCCACCAGCGCTAAACCGGCTTATCTTTTACCACTATTAACCTTAAGCATCGTCCCGGGCATATATCTCCTTAAAATCAACCTTCTTTTCATGAAGGAAGAGATGGAAAAGGATTATGTACTCTTTGCAAAATCAAAAGGGATTTCCGATGCTGCCATTTCGTTCCACCACATTTTTAAAAATACGGTCATGGAGTGCCTGGCACATTTACCCGTCATCACCCTTGTCCTGCTTACAAATCTCGTGGTCCTCGAATTCCTGTTTCATAGCAGCGGGATCATGACCTTTATCATGGGAGATCAGCCTGCGGCATCGAGGGCTATCATGCTGATCCTCTTAATGACACCACTTTTTATAGTGATAAAAGGTACAATCCACTACCGGCAGCGATTTTATGGAACGAAGGGAGGAGGGAAAGGTTGAAATCATCAAGGGTGCTTCCAGCATATCTACTCGCTTTGCTTTTTCTCGTGAGCGTCATCTGGCCATTTGTAAAAGAAGAACCCGTCCCCAAGCCATTTTTGTATGACGAAAATGGTGCAGTGGTGGATACTACTCCATACCCGCCTTCGAGCTTATATTTGCTTGGAACGGACCGGGAAGGAAGGGATCTATATTATTTGTTGGTGATCGGGGCGAAGTGGACAATGATATTTGCATTCATTGTCACCGCTTTTAGGATCATCCTTGCGACTTTTCTGGGAGTATGGCTTAAAAACTGGCTTACTTCACCCTGGGTAGAAGGGTTTCTCCAGGCATTCACCTTCGTCCCCCAGTCCCTGATAGCAATTATCTGGCTGGCACCTTTTTTACTGTATGAGTTGAGGAGTGCTCCTTCGCTGACACAGCCCCAATCAATTTTTTTACAGCTCTTTGTCCTCACTATAGTAGGTGTACCGACTACAGCAAAAATGGTCGGGGAAACGGTAAGGATTATTCACGCATTTGATTTCATGGATAGTGCACGTGTGCTGGGTGGATCTTCCTATCATCGTGCAAGAAGACATGTTTTTCCCCACCTCCTCCCGAGACTCATCATTTTGTCAGGCAGGCAGCTCGTACAGGTTCTCACTCTCCTGTTGCATCTCGCTATTTTTCATATTTTTATAGGAGGGACCGTCATTACTTCGGGACAGGAGCATGATCAGTTCAACGTTTATTCCAGTTCGACGTATGAATGGGCAGGTTTGATCGGAAGTCGATACGGAGAGTTGTTGTTGGAGCCCTATATTGTGTTGTTTCCTGTTATGGCTTATTCTTTTTTGATTCTGCTGGTCAACACGGTGGTCAATGATTTAGAGAAATCCAATAAAAATCCCTGAGTACAAAGGCTCTAACTATGGAACAAGTAAGTGAAAATAAGTATGAAAGGTCACTATATACACTTCTAAAAAATCCGGTATAGGAATATTGTCTACTGTAAGAGTTTTGTCCAAGGGACGCACTTATATTTTACAAAAATTGAAGACTGATAGGGGGAAAACAAAATGATGAAATATCTTCAGCGTATTGGTCGTTCGTTGATGCTTCCGGTTGCCGTTCTGCCGGCCGCCGCGATTCTGATGGGGATCGGGTATTGGATCGATCCGACTGGTTGGGGTGCGGATAGTCCGATTGCAGCTTTCTTAATCAAGGCGGGCGCTTCGATCATTGATAATATGTCGATTCTGTTTGCGGTCGGGGTGGCGCTCGGGATGGCCAAAACAAAGGATGGTTCTGCAGCCCTGAGCGGGTTGGTCGCTTATCTCGTTATTACAACACTCCTTTCAACGGACTCAGTTGCACTGCTTCAAGGTGTGGATGCCGCATCGGTCAATCCTGCATTTGAGAAAATCGGTAATCAGTTTGTCGGAATTCTGTCAGGGATCGTTGCGGCAGTTATGTACAATCGATTCAGTTCTGTGAAGCTTCCGGATGCACTCGCTTTCTTTAGCGGAAAACGATTGGTTCCGATCATGTCGGCGATTGCCATGCTGGTTGTATCAGGCGTGATGCTGTTCGTTTGGCCGGTCATCTACACTGCCCTGGTTTCATTCGGGAAGGAAATCAGCGGGCTCGGCTTCACGGGTGCTGGTTTATATGGCTTCTTTAATCGATTATTAATTCCTACAGGATTGCATCATGCTTTGAATTCCGTATTCTGGTTCGACGTTGCCGGTATTAATGATATCGGGAACTTCTGGTCAGGTAAGGGTGAAAAAGGTGTGACGGGAATGTATCAGGCTGGGTTCTTCCCGGTCATGATGTTTGGTCTTCCTGCAGCGGGGCTTGCCATCTATCATGCTGCAAAACCAAGTAAGAAGAAGCAGGTGGCATCACTGATGCTGGCTGCCGGTTTTGCTTCCTTTTTCACAGGAGTGACTGAGCCTCTCGAGTTTGCCTTCATGTTTGTGGCACCTGCCCTTTATGTAGCGCATGCGGTCCTGACAGGGTTATCCCTGGCCATTGCCTCCTTCTTTCAATGGACGGCAGGATTTGGCTTCAGCGCAGGATTCGTCGATTTCATCCTGAGCTCAAGACTTCCGTTAGCGAACCTTCCGTATATGCTTCTCATACAAGGTGTCGTATTTGCCCTTCTCTACTATTTCTTGTTCCGTTTCATGATCGCGAAATTCAATCTTATGACACCGGGGCGTGAAGAAGACAGCGAAGAAGCCGTCGGGGAGAGTGCAACAGCTCATACTCAAAGCGAAAAGTTTGCCGTGATGGCAACGGAGATCTATGCAGGACTCGGCGGAGATGAAAATGTAACATCCGTTGATAATTGTATAACAAGATTGAGAGTGGAAGTGAAGGACATGGATGCCGTGGATCAGGCGCGAATCAAAGCGACAGGAGTTCCTGGCATTCATGTGGTCGGGGAAAATAGCATTCAAGTGATTGTCGGGACGTCGGTGCAGTTTGTGGCTGATGAGATTGAGAGGATTAGAGGATAGAAAGGGAAGGGGATTTGTCGTTTTTTGTAGAATGTCAGATAGTATCATGAATATGGCTGTCTATTTTTCAATCGGCAGATAAAGCAATTCCAATGCTTTCCCCAATTCCAATAACAGGAGTTGGGGTCTCTTTTTCTCCCAAACTGCAAAAATCTCTCGAATAGTCTATACTTTACCCTATAGAATTCTTTCCCAGGAAGGTTTGTACCATGAAGAAACTTAAAGAATCGGATCTCTATCAACCGATCCAAAAACATTTTCACAAACAGGGATACCAGGTGAACGGTGAAGTGAACGATTGTGATGTGACTGCCTTTAAAGAAGACGAACTCGTGATTGTGGAATTGAAGCTCTCATTGAATGTCGAGCTTCTTATTCAAGCGACAAAGCGTCAGAGACTCACAGATCTTGTCTACATTGCAATCCCGAAACCGAAGCGTCCCCGGTCAAAGCGGTGGAATGATGTCTGCCACTTGGTCCGCAGATTGGAGCTTGGTCTGATCACCGTTTCGTTTACTACGAAAACGCCAAAGCTTGATTTTGTCATTCATCCAGAAACCTTTGACCGGAGTAAGAGTATGAAGAACAGTAAGCGAAAAAGGGCGGCTCTTGTAAAGGAAATCGAAGGGCGCAGTGCAGATTACAATGTAGGCGGAAGTAATAAGACGAAAATTATGACGGCTTACAAGGAAAACTGCATTCAGATAGCCTGTTACTTAGAAAAACACGGGCCAATGTCACCGAGGAACTTAACTAAGTTGGGCACGGGTGCGAAAACCCCATCCATTCTTCAGAAGAATTATTACCGCTGGTTTGAGCGGGTGAAAAGGGGAGTCTACCAGCTAACGGAGCAAGGAAAGTCGGAGCTGGAGAAGTATCCCGAACTCGTAAGCTATTACTTAAAGAAAATAGAAGAACAATAGAAAGAGCCTGACTCCTGAAACCGGGAAGCAGGCTCTTCTTTGCATCTCACTACTAGTACCCGCATTCTTCACATATACATAAAAGCAGAGCAGATATCGGGAGGATAGGTCTATGAAAAAGAAGATTGAGAATACGATTCATAAACTGGTGAGTGATCTTCAGGATAAACAGAACGCAGAAGGAAGTTGGTCCTTCTGCTTTGAAAATAGCGTGATGACAGATGCGTATATGATCATTCTCCTGCGTTCACTTGACATGCATGATGAAGAGCTTGTGGGACGGCTGGTGAATCGACTGTGGAAGCTGCAGACAAGGGAAGGGACATGGAAGCTTTTTGAAGATGAAAAGGAAGGAAATCTGTCTTCAACGATTGAAGCCTACTTTGCACTATTGTATAGCGGAACGGTAAAGGACGATGATAAGAGACTTGAGAAAACCAAACATTTTATAGAAAAAAAGGGTGGCTTAAACGATGCGCACTCGATTACTAAATTTATGCTTGCGATTAATGGACAATATGATTGGAAGCATTTGCTTCCGATCCCCATCGAGTTTCTAATGATCCCGAAACAATTCCCCTTGAACTTTTGGGATCTCAGCAGCTACGCACGAGCCCATTTGGCACCACTATTGCTGCTGAAAGACCAGCAGTTCTCGATAAAAATGAACGGCATACCACAAATAAAGCATCTGTCCCGCAGATCACATGAAGTAAATTACAGTGATAGGGAGCTGAAATTATTTTCGAAAATCAACGAGGGCCTGCAGTCCTTGATAAATATTCCATCCCACCTTCATCAACAGGGCCGGCAGTTTGCCCAGCAGTACATGCTTCAACGGATTGAACCAGATGGAACGTATCTGAGTTACTTCAGCACAACCTTTTATATGATTTATGCCCTGTTGGCTTTGGGATACAAGAAGGGTGATCCCATCATTATAAAGGCTGTTCAGGGTTTGAAAAAGATGGCATGCGAAACGGAGAAAGGCATTCATCTTCAGAATTCTCCCTCCACCGTGTGGGATACAGCACTGATCAGCCATGCTATCCAGGAAGCGGGTGTGAATGCAGGAGACCATTCCATAGAGAAGGCGGTGGAGTACCTCCTTAAGAAACAACATTTTCGTTATGGAGATTGGGCGATGGAGAGTGGCATAAAGCCTGGAGGGTGGGGCTTTTCTGAGAGCAACACCATTCACCCCGATGTGGATGATTCGACGGCGGCTCTCAGGGCCATTACCTATTCAGCTGCAGAAAGTCCACTAATCCGGCAATCATGGGACCGTGGGATTGAATGGGTGATTGGTATGCAAAACCGTGATGGAGGCTGGCCGGCTTTTGAAAAAAACAAGACGAAACCCCTTCTCACTTCTTTTCCAATGGACGGGGCAGAGGCAGCGGCAATCGATCCATCAACCCCTGACTTAACAGGCAGAGCACTGGAATTCCTGGGCAGCCGGGCAGGATTGAACAAGGATCATCCACAGGTGAAAAGAGGGGTTCAGTGGCTGAAACTGATGCAAAAGGACGATGGCTCATGGTATGGGCGATGGGGTGTCTGCTACATCTATGGAACATGGGCGGCCATCACGGGAATGAAAGCAACCGGAGTTCCTTCTTCTGATAAACATATCCAAAGAGCGAAAGCATGGCTGGAAAGAATTCAACACAAAGACGGGGGCTGGGGAGAATCCTGTTACAGTGATCAGGAGAAAAAATACGTGCCTCTTCCCTTCAGTACCCCCTCACAAACCGCATGGGCACTGGAATCTCTCATCTGTATCGAAGACAAACCAACCCCTGCGATCGACCTGGGCATCATGGCGCTTCTCGATTTAATAAACGGAACATCAGATGACCCATCCAAAACGTATCCCACGGGAGTCGGTCTTCCAGGACACTTCTATATACACTACCATAGCTACCGGTGGATATGGCCCTTGATTACACTAAGCCGGTACAAAGAGAAATACGGGTGAGGCCCATCCCTTATTAAGATTGTTTTGGAAGTGTTTTTCTTGAAATTCTACATTGAATAGAGTAAAAAATAGTTAACAGATAGGAGAATCTCTTTTTAGAAATGGAGGGCTCACCATCAGCGATTTAAATACATTATTTCGTAAAAGGATCCATTATCCAACCAAAGCAAAAATCACCTTTCAACAATTAAATACCATTTTAGAAGAAACAGCTAAAAACATCCCATTCGAAAATCTATGCGTTATCGAAGATACATTCACCGACCTTACCAAAGAAAATCTAATGAATAAAATGCTCGTGAAGAACGAAGGTGGTCTATGTTATGAATTGAATACATTGCTTTATTTATTTTTGATCGAAAATCGATTTGATGCGGTTCTCGTTCGTGGAGTCGTCTACAATCATGATAAAAAGCAGTACCAGACGTCAGGAAGAACTCATGTGCTCATTCTAGTCACACATAAGGATACAACCTATGTGATTGATACAGGTTTTGGAGGGAATCTCCCGTTAAAACCAGTGCCGTTATCGGGAGAAGCTGTCGTTTCTTCAAATGGGGAGTTTAGAGTCAAAAAGGCCGACAGTCCCTATGGAGATTATATTTTTGAAATGAAATTAAAACATAAGCATTCGGAATGGAAAACAGGATATGCTTTCGATTCAAGTGATCACATAAAGGATGTCACTCAATTGAATGACATCCAAACGATTATTGCCAACCATTCAGATTCCCCTTTTAACAAGCATCCATTGCTGACAAAACGGACTGATAACGGGAATGTAACGTTAACCGATACGTCCTTTACACATTGGAAGGATGGAGAGATGACGAAAGAGGAAATCGATCACGAGGGATATAAAAAATTACTGACAATGTGGTTTAAATAATAAGCATAAAAAAAGACTCAGAAAAAATCTGAGTCTTTTTTTTTACTTACCGAGTATTTCCAAAACTCCTTTATAAGGAAAAGAGAGAATATAAGAATTGCTAAAATGCCAATTACGTCCGTTACCGGAGCGATGCTCGCTAAAAACGTTCCTGCTAAAGGAGCTTTCAATAATGCAAATCCGGATAAAATACCAGCTACCAACAAAAGAATAAAACGATCCATTCTGTCATGCCTCCTCTCAGGGTAGTATATGTCTGAGGGATGTGTAAGTTGAGCCCAAGATTCCCGATGTTGTCTTAATGGGCAAATGGACTATTTACACAGGCATTATGGAGACGATCTGTTGAATTCTCACGAAAAATACAGAGTCACCGGCTTTAAGGGCAATATGATCCGGTTGAACCTCGATCAAGTCGCCTCGAATCGTGTCTTTCGTGGTCTCCACAATGAGCATTTTTCCCAAAACGGACTGCAGTCTCCTGACGACGAATGGATCAATCAAAGTGGTATAGGAAGTATTTACATTCATGCCCTGGTTACGATCATAAGGCTGATAATAGCTATACATGAAGCACTCTCCTTCACGATGAAGTTTTTAAGTTATCTCTTCATTTGTATGTAGGAAGGGTGGTTTGTAGTATTCAAAGCAGAAAGGAATGGACCCTGGTGGATGAGGGCCCATTCCTATAATTCTGGCAGATATTTAGTTCAGTCCTAATTCCTCTAAAATCGAATCCAATGTTTTTCCGTCAATTGATTCAACTGGACCAGGAGCATCCTTAATATGCTCATTCTGTAACAGATAGTTCTCTTGAACAAACTTCATATCATTCGCATCCACCACTTCATCGAAATTGATGTCGGCAGCACGATCGTTTGTGTTCCAGGCATCCTGAATGGCAATGGCATCATGGATGTCGATGACATTATCCTGGTTTACGTCTCCTCCAACGGGTTTCATATTGCTCACTCTATGATATTTTCCATAAAGCTCTCCATTGTATTCATATCCGATTTTCTCATTATTCTTCTTAGTTAAGAAGTGACCGGGAAGTGTTATGGTTATTTCATAAGGGTCTTTATTTAACGGAAGTTTCTCGATGGAGTACTCACCATTATCCGTGATGGAAGATGGAATAAAGACGTCCCCAGTAGAATTTTTGAATTCTACGTTTGCACCTGCTTTTTCCCAATCCTTTTTGGCATTGTAGCCATTACCGGTATCGAATCCTTCAGGGCTTACGAATCCCTTGATTGAATTAAAGTCAGGATTTACAGTGAATCCAGCACCAGCATGCAATAGGTTCATCGTTTCATTGTTAGAATTTGTTACGGTTACTGTTGGATCCAGAACGTCTTGCTTAGTGAACACTTCATCTTGAAGCTTTACTTGCACATCAACAATTGTGCTATGGTCGAATGATTGAACAGGTTCGTTGAACGTTACTTTGATTTGATTTCCTTCAAGTGTCAAGGACGCTTTATCTGAAAATTCCCGGGATAGTTGGGCATCGATCACTTCCGGATTTTTTCCGTAGTAATCTTTAAATGTCCATGTGGCTTCCTTTGCATCCTCAACATTATCAAGTACTAAGGCTGCCTTTACGGTTTCACCTGTTACAACGGTATCGACTTCGGTTTGCAGATATGCATTCGGTGTGCCTTCTTTAATGAAGAAATAGTTCTTCTCTGGAGTGTTGTTTCCGGCCATATCATACCCCTTCATTCTAAAGTTGAGGGCATCCACGTTCTCGTTCATTGCGATTTCTTCGACGAACTTACCGCTCTCATCCATATAAAGAGGGGAGGAAGGGAATGGTGAATTCCAATAATAAATCATAAAGTTTTTAGATTGATCTGCGTCGATTCCTTCTTCTTTCATGTCTTCAATAAGTGGATCTGTAATTTCAATCTCAAAAGGATACGTTTCCTGACCTGGTTTATATTCAAGGAACGGAGACTCACCATCCAGAGAACTCTTGAACGAAGGACCTTCAATGTCAATATAGAAATGCTCTGTTTTTGTTTTTACTTTACCCTTTGGATCTTTCATCGCATACTTGATTTTATAGTGACCCGGTTTAGCGATGCTCATTTCTTTTGAAACGGGATTTTTTTTATCGCCTGTAAATGCGAAATAGCCACCTTGGAAAGCCCTTAATAAGTAGTCGTTATCCAGCAGGGCACCCTGTAAACCAATGGTACCGATCAATCCCAGATCTTCACCTGTTTCTCCATCCTGCAGGATCACGTCCATGCTTTCCATCGGTGAACTCAGGTTGAACTCAACCAGTGCCCAAGGATAGCGGAATGGATCATAACCATGCGTATAATGTGGAGAAGCATAGGTAGGGGATAACAATTCAAGTGTATTAAAACCTTCCTCCGATCTCTTCACACTAAATGGCACACGGTAGCTTTCTGTTTTGTCAGCTCGGTTCGTCACGACAAAGTATCCCTCGTAAATCCCTTTCGCAGCAGTTTTTGGCATTGTCAGGAAGAGATTTGAAGATTTTTTGTTACCTCCGTTCACCATAATGGACTTGTCTGAAGTCACTTCAACGCCATTTTCCTTGAGACTTTGGGTGCCTTCCTGTACATTCTCTTCAAAGGTAATGTCAAAGGTTTTCTTTTCATCACTGTTATTCGTAATTTCAAAGCTTTTTTGTACGCGGAGGTGATCCCCTTCGGCCACTACCTGATTTCCAAAGCTCAATCCCCCAGTTGGGTTATCGATTGCAATCAGTTCTTCTCCGTTAGGAAGTAGCGTCTTGTCTTTTATTTGGATTTTTGTCTGACTGTGAAGAGCTTGGTACGGATCCACTCTTCCTGCACCAACCTCAAATACGCTGTAATCTCCCTTCAAAGGATCAGATGAGTTCATGAGTATCGTTTTAATATCAGCTGGCTCGAGATCCGGATTCTCTCCTAAAAGTAAAGCTGCAACTCCCGCTGTGAAAGGAGAAGCCATCGAAGTTCCCGAAAGTCTTGAGTAAGCATACTGATAGTCCGCCGTGTTCTCAGGATCGATCATATAAGAAGGGAAAGTCGATAGAACACTGACCCCGGGAGCGACTACTTCAGGTTTCATATCCAAGCTTTTGTTTACTGGACCCCTTGAACTGAAATCGGCTAACTGGTCACCCTCTGTAAAGCTTTCTTCTAAGTTCGTAAACGTGAAGCTTGATGTGCCACTTTCGATTGCTGCTTTTAATTCTTCCCCGGCAGCCTTTGTCATCGAGAAGGCCGGTACGTAATGGGCAGATTCGCCAAGGTTATATCCTACATGACCTTCTGCATTGTTGTACATAATCACGGCTTTGGCACCATGTTCCTTGGCAAATTTCACCTTGTCATTCAAGGCAAAATTTCCTCGCTGAACAAAAGCGACCTTACCTTCTACGTTTTTATTCTCATAGTCTGCTTCATACCCTAGGCCAACATCTACTAGTTCTAGTGATTGATCTTCAAAACTATCGAAGGTGTGAGCGAATCCCCTAGCCATACTCACAATACCGGTTGACCAGCCATCTGGCGTTTGACCGGTAAAAGTGGTTTGGGAAACGGGGACATCACTCGCCCCGACTGTCAAAGCCAAAGCTGCTGTACCAGGAGAGCCAAGGGTGAAGTCATTTGGTCCTGCATTCCCTGCTGAAACAACGGCCGTCACACCATTTAATACGGCATAGTTAAGAGCGGTACTAGTAGGATAATAAGGATCATTGACACCTGCTCCCAATGATAGGTTGATGACATCCATACCATCTTGAACCGATTTCTCAATTCCTGCAAGGACGTCTTCCGTGTAACCACTTCCGTAAGGACCAAGGACACGATACACATATAGGTCTGCATCCGGGGCAACACCTTCTACCGATACTTCACTATCATTCTCGTTTTGTCCTACAATGGTTCCGGATACATGAGTACCATGAGAAGTATAATAGGAATTTCCCGTATAACTGAACTCTGGTTCACTCGTACTCTTCCAATCTTCATACGTTGCCTCCATTGGGTCTGCATCATCGTCAACAAAGTCATATCCACCTTTGTAGGCATCTTTTAAATCAGGGTGGTTATAGTCGACACCTGTGTCAATGACTCCAACTTTGATTCCGTCTCCTGTGATTCCTTCCTTATGTAATTCATCCACCTTTAAATAAGGAATGCTTTCAACGGATGTCGTAATTTCACGGTCGACATCATCAGGAAGGTCTTGTTGAACCGGATCGACTGTATAGGAATGGTTTTTAAATATAGCTTTGACTGCTTTGGAGTTAAGCAGCAGCTCGACTTGATCGGCAGGAAGCGTCATCGCCACACCGTTATATGCTTCTTTATAGGTTTCAGTGATTTTCGGCTCTATCTTCTTTCCTTTTACAAGACTGGGAGATAGATGTTTCGCAACATCTTCTTTAAACATCTTATGTTCTTTATCCACCTGGGCTTTGGCGTCTTCTTTCTTTACCGTTTTTCCTTTTACTGCAGCTTCTAGTACAGCTACATGCCCAGGTTTGGATTGAAATTGAACAATGACGGAAATCTCTTCAGAGGATGCCAATTCATTCGGTTGAAATCCTTGGAGACCCTCGGCGTTATTTAATTCCAGTTGATGCAGGGCTTGTCTTTGCTCTTCTGTCAAAGAAGATAAAATCGTTTCTGCTTTCCAATCCGCAGCCGTAGCTGTTGGAGAGGAGTAGCCCGATACGGGGGATAAGAGTAATCCAGTGGATAATGCAATCACAGCTGATTTCTTTGCGATGGAAGATCCATTCATCATTTCTACCTCTTTTCTGTAGTGTTGGATACATAATTCGAAATATTATTACAATTTGTATTGTAAATTGTAAGCGGGGATGTTTGTATGGGGGTTTATACATGGTCTATTTAACTACTCATTGTTCTGGATTTGATTATTTATCTTCTGATTTTGAGGAGGGAGTAGGAGAAAAGTAGTGAAAAAAGGGTATTGAGTTGGGGTTGTTGATACACCAAGTAGGGTCACTCAACAGTCAACGAGAAATCAGCCAGAAAAAAATGATAAAAGGGAACCTCCTTTTATCATTAACCGCGTCATCACTCTAATTCATAATAGCTTATTTCATTGGACATTTTATCGGATGCAAGTTTGAATCCTTTGTCTGTCTGCCCGGCTTTTACATAATATAAAAATAGTTGTCTTTCATAATGCTGATACATCAACCTACTCCCCGTTTTGTTGAAATGGGGGAGGGCTGTATTTTCAATATACTCATATAATTCTTGTTCATTTCCTTTTATCGTAAGTAAATATATTTCAAAGAATACGTAGGTGGGATCCTGATGCTGAGTTGCCATTTTCAGGCCTTTTGTCGCTAATTGATTGAGCTCTTCAGAAGAAAGCAGATCCCCTTTCAGACAAGCCAGTATATATCCGCTAAGTGTGACTAGATAATGGGAAGCTGGGGTATCTTCATTGATAAGTTTTAATGCTTTTTCATAGGATTCTTTTGATTCAGAATATCGTTTTCTCCTAAAATATTCAAATCCCAGATTGTTGTGGATTTTATGTGCCCTTTCCTTGGAATTAACGGATTCACAGACTCTGAGGAGCTTATCGTACTGTTGTTTGGTTTCTTCCATATCAAAGGGTTCTTTGGCATTCAATTGGATTAAAATCAACGTTTCAGAATCGATAACCCTAAGGATATTCAGTGTTTTTTGGAAAAAACGCAAAGCTCTTTGCCCATAATAATAGGCAAAAGTGTTTGAATGAATGGAATGATAGGCTAATGCCAGATGAAAATAATATTCGGAGTTCGGATATTCATCGTCAATCTGTTTTAAAACTTTGATGCAAGAGTTAAACTGCCTTGTTGAATGATGATAGATTCCCTTGACATGCAGCAATAAATTCTGTTCGAAAGGGGAAAGAGAGTAGTTTTTATGTTCGAACATGTCCAGTATTTCTTTTGCTTTTCCAAGTTTATTAAAAAAAAGATAATATCTTGCCAATAATAGGTTGTAGTGAACAAAAAAGTCGGAAAGAAATCGTAAGGGCTCTTTTTCAATTTCTTTCTTTAATCGATCGATGTCATTCGTCCGAATCATAATGATGGCATCGTTCCACTCTGACAACTTCACCTGCAGGGAATGATAGCGGGAACGTTCTGCTTCCATATCGATTCCGAGCCTCCTCGCAAGTAAATCAGTGATTTCACTGGAATACTCTGTGATCCCTCTTTCGATTTTACTGAGATGTGTGGTAGAGCAGATCCCCTGTGCAAGCTGCTCCTGAGTCAAACCCGAATCTTCACGATGAAATTTAATTAATTTACCTTCGATCATACTACACCCCAAATGAACTATTTTATTATCCATTATAGGAAATATCTTCTCTGTATTCTATAGGTTACGAACAAGACGGAGGTCTGAAGGCAATAACATCCAAATCCAATAGTAGCTGAGCTCCTAAACTGATTTTTTCTCTTCCTCATTAAATTCCATCTGCACTTCTTTTACTAATTGGGGCGAATTCTGTATGATTTTCCCGATATAAATGAAACCAGCCACGGTAATCCCGGTCATAATCCAGCTAAAGGCTTGTCTGATTATTATCCCTTTATCGAATGCTTCAACTCCGTACTCCAGAATAAGCCATGCTTTAACAATTGCCAGAATCCCACTTCTCAAGGCAAAACATAGAGTGATGAATTGAAAAATCCGATAGAGAGGCTTTTTATAATAGAGTCGCTTACAAAAGGTACGGTCGTATCCTTGAAGTTCTGCGAAATCAAGTCCAAAGAAAAGGGAAATCGGTTTTCGGAACAACATGGTGAAGAAGAAAAATAAACTTAAAGCAGCGGCATAGTATACATTATTCCATAGGAGTTGGATGGAGGAACCAGCCAGTACGTCAATCAGAGTACCGACAATCAGCGTGACTAGAATGAACAAACCAAACGTGTTTACTTTCTTCATTTCGATAAAACGATAAACCGTATAGATGATCCCTGGAACAGAAGAGAGGAGCATAGCATAATAATCCCCAATGTAATCCCTCATGATATTCCAAACGAAAAGAGGTATTGCTACATAAATCAATAAGTCCAGTAAGACAAAATTCCTATTCAATTTTATCCCTCTTCCTTTTATTTACTAATACTATTCATACGGACAAGAATAGAAGAAGTTTCACAATAAGAGTTGATTTTCCAATTATTACCCAATTTCTCGTTGGTTAGTGATATGATGATTGGAGATTTAAAAATTTTTGTGAGGAGGAACTCTTTTGATACCGATTATTTTCACAATCATCCTTCTTATCTCACTGTGCTTCTCCATTTTTTATGTAGTGAAGAAAAGGAAAACAGCAGGTATTACCGGATTTAAGACAGCTTTAACCTCCATCTGTTTTTTTATGATTGCAATAGTGAACCTATTTGCTTACTGGTTAGGGTTCAGGGGAATTATCAGTTGGTTTCTAACCATAGTCTTCCTATTTTTAGGAGCGTATTTTACTAAATATATGGTGCCATATAGAACGGAGAATTAGAGGGAAAAGGAGTTTTTTCTGATAATCTTATTTAGTAGACTCGACTTTATAAACACTCAGAGGGTAAAAACTCTGAGTGTTTTTGTAGTCTAAATCGTCAACAATTACGGACTGTTTACAAAATAAGCGCACGATTTTTTCTATGCTCTTTTCTTAAAGGGGCCGTCTTGAAAAGCCGCACTTCTTCTTCCGTTTGTGGAATGACCTTTGGAACCGGCTTCGGTTTTCCATTTTCATCAACGGCCACCATCGTCAGGAATGATTCAGTCGTCAGTGTTTTGACACTCGTTACGAGATTCGTAGAGTACACTTTTACATACACTTCCATTGATGTTCTGCCTGTGGAAGTGACGTATGCCTCAAGGCTTAGAGCATCGCCGACAGTGGCGGATGACAAGAAGTCGACGGAGTCAATCGATGCCGTGACGACGACTGAGCTGGAGTGCTTCATTGCTGATAGTGCAGCAATTTCATCAATATAGGAAAGGATCTTTCCTCCGAAAATCGTTTGCATATGATTGGTGTCTGGTGGCAATACCAATTTTGTTTGTATGGTTTTTGAACGCTCTACCGAATAAGCTTGTTCCATTTTCTCATCTCCCAGTTTAATTTCTGAAATAAAAAAAGCATCTTCCTTTGAAAAGAAGATGCGGCTATTCCAGGTAAACGTTCTGAGTACTGTAATTCCTCTTGTGACGTCTCATTAGCGCAACACCCTCCTATCTCCCGTAGGAACTTCTGTGTTCTTCCCATTTGGCAGGTCTCCTGGCTCAGCGTCAGCGATTTCGCATTCCTTCCCATTTCGATTGGAAACAGTGGATGCATACGAATTCTCAGCTTTACAGTGGCGGGACCGCGTTGGACTTTCACCAACTTCCCTTTTAAGAAGATGAACTGATCATCTTCACCAATGAGCAATGTATAAATTGTGAACGCTTTTATTTTATCACAGGAATGAGAAGGAAGGGCTAGGTATTAATGGATTTAAATTAGAAAATTTACCTAAATATTGAAACTTTTCTACAACTATTCCGTAGATGATAGTGTAGCTAGCAATTTTATTAAATAATAAATCGGTTGTTTGACTGATTTATAGAAAAGATTGAGAGGGGTTGTCAGAATGCTAGGATCGTTAAGTATCATCGGATTTTTCATGTTCCTCATTCCTGTTCTGGTTATTGCCGCTATTGCAGGGATCGCGTATTATTTCTGGATGAGGTTCCGCTATCGTACAGCGAGATCCAACCAGGCACTGATCATTACCGGACCGAAACTGGGGGATCCTGAAAAGGAAACGAATATTTTCACCGACCAGGAAGGGCGTTCCATGAAAATAATCAGGGGTGGTGGGTACAGGTTAAGACGTTTCCAAACATCCACACCTGTTAATCTAACAAGTTTCCAATTAAAGCTATCGACACCGAGAGTGTACACAAATGGCGGAGTACCAATCGTTGCAGACGCAGTGGCCATGGTGAAGGTGGCCGACACATTAAACGGGATTGCCAACTACGCCGAGCAGTTCCTTGGTAAGGACCAAAAAGAAATTGAAGATGAAATCATCGAAGTGCTGGGAAGTAATCTTCGTGCGATTCTTTCTAAGATGACTGTTGAAGACATCAACAGCAACCGTGAGAAATTTAACGCTGACGTTTCGGAAATTGCCCAGAAGCAGCTGGATCTCATGGGCTTCAAAATTACGTCACTCGGGTTGACTGATATAAGGGATGCAGACGAAGAAAATGGCTACTTGAAAAATCTTGGTCGTCCACGTATCGCCGAGGTTCGCAAGCAAGCTGAAATTGCAGAAGCAAACACCGAGCGAGAAACCCGTATTCACCGTGCCCAAACCGATCAGGAAGCGAAAGAAGAAGAATACAAGCGTCAAATCACGATCGCCGAATCCAAAAAAGAAAAGGATATTAAAGACGCATCCTTCAAAGAAGAAACAGAGCGGGCAAGAGCGAAATCCGAACAGTCCTATGAGCTGGAAAAAGCTAAATTAGCCAAGGAAGTGAAGGAAGAAGAATTAACGCTTCAATTCCTCGAGCGAGAACGTGCAGTCAAGCTTGAAGCAGAAGAGTCAAAAGTGCGTAAAACAAAAGCCGATGCCGAATACTACGAAACCACTCGTAAAGCGGAAGCTGAAGCTCGGAAGGCTGAAATTGACGGGGAGGCGAAAGCCAAGATCCGCAGGGAAGAAGGTTCTGCCGAAGCCGATGTTATCAGGGAACGTGGTAAGGCGGAAGCCGAATCCCGTAAACTGCTTGCTGAAGCAATGGAGAAGCATGGAGATGTCATCATTACTGAGAAACTAATCGAAATGCTGCCAGTTTTCGCAGAGAAAATTGCCCAGCCGCTTAACAACATCGAATCCGTTAAGATCATTGATTCCGGTAATGGCCAGGGAGTCCCTTCCTTTGGGAAAAGCATCACAAGAACGATGCTTGATATGCAGGAACCATTGCGTGAGATGACAGGCATCGATGTAGGTGAATTACTGAAGTCATATGCAAACCGAACCCACGAGAGACCTTATCAGCCAGCGATCTCTGAATCAGCTGACAAGGAAGTCGCAGTGACGAACGAAAAGGAAGAAACAGACGTAAAAGAAGAGAGTCAAAGTAAATAAAGTGAAGGAGATGTCTCGGGTGTATGGAGACATCTCTTTTTTTGAATGGGATAAAATGAGTGCCAGGCACGGAATGTTGATTCTGTGCCTGGCACTTATTGTTATGACAACTGTACCAGGTACAAATAGGATAAATTGTACCTGGTACAGCAGAGCTATTTCATATTGTGGACGATTCGACTGTTAAATAAATTATAAAAATCAACAGTCAAATTTCCCGAGGAATTCAACAGGTGAAAATACCTAGTAATTTAACTGTCAAAAAAAGAACATAATTCAACAGCCAAACAAACCCATCAGCCCTCTACCCCAACCTCAATATGCCGGGAACCATTAACATCAAACAATCCTAAATCCGTCAGCTTCAACTCAGGGATAACAGGCAATGTGAGAAAAGAGAGAGTCAGAAATGGATTAAAGTCCCCGGAAAATCCTATTTCTATAAACGCATTTTTCAACTCCCTGAGCCCGGATACCACCTCTTCAACTCCCTGATCAGACATCAACCCGGCAATCGGTAACGGAAGAGAAGCAATGACATTTCCGTCTTTCACCATCACCAGGCCGCCATTCATTTCGTTAAGCGACTCTATGGCTTGCAGCATATCAAGATCATTTGTACCGGTTGCAACAATGTTGTGAGAATCATGGGCAATGGTGGTGGCGATGGCTCCTTCTTTCAATCCTAATCCTTTTACTATGCCCAAGCCGATGTTTCCTGTCCCTTTATGTCTTTCAATGACAGCCATTTTAAGTTGGTCCTGTTGAATAGAAGGGATAAAGAATCCATTTTCTACTTGAACTTTTTCAATCCGTTTATTGGTTCTAAGGTGGTTAGGGATAATTTCAATAATATGTGCTTTATTTGTTCCGCCTATCTCGATTTGCAGATCCTTTTCAGTGAGATCCGGAATATGGACAGTTGAAGTCAGAGGTGGTGTTGGCGCCAGTCTTACGATTGATTCACCAACATATCGACTATGTGCTGCTACTAGTTTTCCTTCTTTGTACACCTCTGATATAGAGAGCGTTTTAAGGTCATCCAATAATACAAAATCCGCATCGTATCCAGGAGCTATGGCTCCTTTTGTGTGTAGCCCATAGCATTCAGCAGCATTCAAGGAGGCCATGGAAATGGCTAATAGAGGATTGAGTCCCTCTTTGATGGCTAGGCGGATATTGTGATCGATACTGCCTTCTTCCATTAAATCATCTAAATGTTTATCATCTGTACAGAATAGACAACGACGGGCGTTTCTTTCGTTCACTACACCTATAAGTGATTTTAAATCCTTGGCCACGGATCCTTCGCGAATGAGAAGGTACATCCCTCGTCGTATCCGTTCCAATGCTTCAGGGACGGTGGTGCATTCATGATCGGTCCGAATGCCCGCTGCTTTATACACATTGATCGCATTTGTGGAAAGTCCTGCTAAATGTCCGTCCATATTGTGACTATACTCCGAGGTGACAGTGATTTTATCGACAATGGAATTCTCGCCTATTTGGAGGGAAGGGTAGTCCATTACCTCTGCCAGTCCAAGGACACGCTCATGCTTATAGAAAGGTTCCAGCTCCTTGGCTGTCAGGGTTGCCCCTGCATTTTCAAACGGTGTTGCCGGCACGCATGATGGGAGCATGGTAAACACGTCTAATGGAATGTTCCCTGAATCATCCAGCATGAATCCGATTCCTTCTTCTCCGGATACATTCCCGATTTCATGGGGGTCTGTAATAACGGTCGTGACCCCATGTGGGAGGACGACTTTTGCAAATTCGGACGGTGTGACCATGGAGGATTCTATATGAACATGTGCATCGATAAAAGAAGGACTAATATATCTCCCCTCTGCGTCGATTACCTGTTTACCTTCAAAATCTCCAATTCCAACGAACATCCCATCTGAAATCGCCACATCTTCTTCAATGATGTCAAGATTGAAAACATCGATGATTTTTCCATTTTTAATAACCAGATCTGCCGGGATATCTTTATTCGCAGCTGCAATTCGTTTTTTTATTCTTTCTTTATTGGTACTCATGGGATCCTCTCCTTATCTATATAAAAAAACCCCGGGATGCACCCGAGGTTTGACGTAGAGAGAGAAGAATAGAGACTTTTGGCTCTACTCCCTCTCGTAGTCAAACCATTTACGGTGGTTTGGTAGAAACTTTTGGACCATATTTCCAATATTATACGAGTGTTTATATGATTTTATATGTTGAAAATGATTATTTCACATTTTATATGCATCAAATGGAAGGTGTCAATGGTAATCGGTTTTTAAGTAATGAAAAATATTCTCCCTTTTGTGAGTCAAAATGTCTCAGAGAGTTGAATGTGCTAATCTGACAGTTTATAAGTTGATATATTTCTCCAATGATTATACATTAGATGTACAAGTAAAATACAAAACTTGTACAACATACAAAAGGAGTGGAAGAAATGAAAAAGATTTTCTCGATTTTGGCAACTGTCATGTTAATGTTATCACTGGCTGGAGGTGCGTTTGCGGCTGAGAATGATGCGATGGTGCGTATTGTCCATGCTTCTCCTGATGCTCCTGCTGTCGATGTGTATGTGGATGGAAATGCAGTGGTTGAAGGCGCAGAATTTAAAGCAGCAACAGATTATATGAATCTTCCTGCTGGGGATCATAAAGTTGAAATCTATGCTGCAGGAACCATGGGAAGCGAAGATCCTGTCATTTCTCAAGATTTAACGGTTGAAGCAGGAATGGCTTACACCGTAGCGGCTGCTAATACACTCGAAAACCTGGAGTTAGTAGTAGCTCAGGATTCAATGGATGTAACAGAGGGAATGACAAAGGTGCGTGTAGGACATCTTTCCCCGGATGCTCCAACTGTTGATGTTGGTCTTGTAGGTGGGGACTCACTATTCAGTGGAGCCGAGTTCAAAGCAATCACGGATTATCAAGAGTTAGATCCAGGAACTTATGACTTAGAAATCAGAACACCAGAAGGAGATCAAGTATTAGACCTGTCTGGAACAATGCTTGAAGAAAACACGGTATATAGCGTGTTCGCAATCAATACATCAGATCAATTGGAAGTACTTGTCCTGAAAGATTATACATTAATGCCTGGCAGTATGCCTGAAACTGGTATGGGTGGAGCAGCGACTGAATCGTCTTCCACTCTTCCAATCGTACTTGCAACGGCAGTATTAGGTGGAGCAGCTCTACTATTTGTTACACGCAGAAAACTGCAAAAATAATGAAAAGACTTCTATTATCTTTCCCATTGATGGCTCTTCTGGCGGCATGTGCTGCCGAAGAGCCTCAATCGGTTACGAAAAGTGAAGTTCAATCATCCACCATCGAACAACCTGTTCAACCCGCTACTCCTGAACCGATAAAAAAAGAATACAGTATGACACCAGCTATTCTTTCCATACCGAAGCTTGACCTTGAAGCACCTATCAAGGAATTCGGACTCGATAAGGAAGGAAATATGGAGCTTCCGGATAACGGAGAGGATGTTGCATGGTTTGAACCGGGCTTTCAACCAGGGGAAAAAGGCAATGCTGTTTTGGCTGGCCATGTAGATGATGAGAAAAAGGCTGCTGTCTTTTATGAATTAAAAGAGCTTGAGCCTGGGGATGAGATCCAGTTACAAGATAAAGATGGAGCAACCCTGACATTTGTAGTAAGGGAAAAAGTCGCCTATCAAAAAGACGACGCGCCTCTCAGAACCATTTTTGGTCCAAGTCAAAAGCGCATGCTTAATTTGATTACGTGCACAGGTTATTTTGACCGGGAAATCCATAATTACGTAGAACGATTGGTTGTCTATACAGAACTTGTCGAAGAGAATAAAGGAATTTGAAGAGCTTATCTCCCATTAAGAGGAAGATAAGCTCTTTTTTTTATCCGGGGGATTCTGTATATGGAAAAGCTGTAAAAAATAGCACATATGAGCATGCCTTTTTCTATGAAACACATAACGGCTTCAAGTAAAATAGAGGTAACTACTTGTACGAAGGGGACCATGTCATGAAAAAACGTTTCGCATGGATCATAAGCAGTTTGCTGTTGTTATTGGTGGTAGGTCTTTTTGTAGCCGGTAACTATTTTTATGAGGTTGCAATTAATAGAAGTAACGAGGCAATAGAATTATATGGAGGCACGGAAGAAGCGGTGGAAGCTGTCAGTGCTTTGGAGGAAGAACAAAAAAGATTAGAAGAATTAAGGAACTGGACACGTAAGCGGAACTTTGAATCGGTTGAGGTCAAAACAGAGGACGGCTTGACCCTTAGAGCTCAATACCTTGAAAATGAGTCACCGAATGGGAAATCCGTTATACTCGCCCATGGGTATAAAGGGAATAGCGAGCAGATGCCTGAAATCACAAGATTCTATTACGAGGAAGGATACAATATTCTCAAACCCGATGCAAGAGGCCACGGGAAAAGTGAAGGGAATTATATCGGGTATGGCTGGGACGATCGATTAGATTATAAAGAATGGATCAATCTCTTAATCAATGAAAAAGGTGAAGAATCCATTTTTTTGCACGGTTTTTCCATGGGGGCAGCAACCGTATTGATGACAAGTGGTGAAGACCTTCCAGAAGAGGTGAAAGGAATCATTGCAGACAGCGGATACACCTCATTGAAAGAAGAGCTGACTCACCAATTAAAATATCTTTACCGTTTGCCGGCATTTCCCATTATGGAAATAACGAGTATGGTGACGAAGGTGAGAGCAGGCTATTCGTTCAATGAAGCCTCTGCACTCGAACAGGTGAAAAAAAACAAGTTACCTCTATTCATCATTCATGGAGATCAGGACGAGCTTGTTCCAACCGAAATGGCCAATCGCCTGTACGAAGCAACAAATAGCATGAAAGCATTATGGATAGTGCCAGGCGCCGGTCACACAGAAGGCTTTACGGTAGAGGAAGAGGAATACAAAAAACGAGTGAAGGGATTCATTGAAGAAGTGATGAACTCATAAAAAGGAGCAATACGATGGGAAAAAAAACTTTATTTGAAGCGTATAAACAGACTGCTTTTCAACTTCAGGGACATGGGAAACGAAATCTGGGTGTTCTTAAAGAGGCTTTAGTAGATATAGGTGGTGACTTGGACAGTGACATTTACGGATCGGGTAGGATCATAGAAGACTTTCAAAAGAAGATGGCCAACTTCCTGGGAAAAGAAAGTGCCGTTTTCTTCCCGAGTGGGACGATGGCTCAGCAGATCGCCCTGCGTGTTTGGTGTGATCAAAAAGATTTGCACAGGGTGGCCTACCATCCTTTAAGCCATTTAGAAATCCATGAAGAAGATGGGCTGAAGAAATTACATGGAATTGAACCGATTCTATTAGCTGACAAGGATCGTGTGATTGGATTGGAAGACGTGATTGGTCTTGAAACAGACATTGCATGCTTATTGTTAGAACTGCCTCAAAGGGAAATCGGCGGTCAACTGCCGGACTACGAGACGCTTGAAAACATCTCTGAATACTGCCGGGGAAAAGGGATCAGGATCCATTTAGATGGTGCAAGACTGTATGAAATTCTGCCCCACTATGGTAAATCAGCAGAAGAAATCTGTTCTCTTTTCGATAGTGTCTATATTTCATTCTATAAAGGCATCGGAGGAATTGCAGGTGCGATCCTGGCAGGAAGCGAGGAGTTTACGAAAGAATCAAAGGTGTGGAAAAGGCGTCATGGCGGTGATCTCATCAGCCTCTATCCCTACATCCTGAGTGCAGATTACTATTTTGACCAACGAATTAACAAAATGAATCAGTATTATGAAGGAGCTAAAGAACTTGCCGGTCTTTTTAACGGCTGCCGGGGTGTATCGACTCTTCCTGAAAAGCCTGTCTCCAATATGTTTCATGTCTTCTTTCAGTATCCACAAAAAGAAATAGAAACGATTTTAATAGATTTATATGAGGAGACAGGTATTGGGTTAACGGGATATGTAAAAGAAGTGACTGAAAATGAGTGTGCGTATGAAGTAAGTATAGGAGATCAATATGAGAACGTTTCAAAACAAGAATTGACTAAGTTATTTGTGGTGTTGGATGAGAAACTAAAAAGATTGATAGAGAAATAAACGACCAAAAAGCGGTACCGGATGATTCCGGTACCGCTTTTTTTGAGGGACGGACCTCTACCAATACAGTATCCGTGCCATTATAGTATTCTTCTCATCATTCATTATTCTGGAGGTCCGTCCCTCACCGGAGGAAGAAATATCTTTTTTACTATTGAAATATTCAGATTATTAGGTATAATTCGTTACATTATACATTTTCAGAAGGGGAGAGGGCATATGAGTGTGAAGGATAGTCGTTTGGTGGATGAACTGGGGGCAGTCGTAGATAGTCATCGGGTGACGGTGAATGAAACGATTTTAGAGCAGCATGGGAAGGATGAATCCTATCATAGGCCGAGTTCTCCGGATATAGTGGTGTTCCCTGAGAGTGCCGGAGAGGTGAGCGCGATTGTGAAGGTGGCATCCGCTCATCACACACCCATTATCCCGTTTGGTCTGGGTACAAGCCTTGAAGGTCATGTGATTCCATATGATAAAGGGATCACCATTGATTTTTCCCGGATGAATAAAATACTCGAGGTGAGGGAGAAGGATTTCCTCGTTAAGGTTCAACCTGGTGTTACACGTTCCCAGTTAAATAAAGAATTGAAGAAGTATGGTCTCTTTTTTTCAGTTGACCCAGGTGCTGATGCGACCCTAGGAGGCATGGCTGCCACTAACGCAAGTGGGACAACTTCTGTAAAATATGGAGTCATGCGGGATCAGGTTCGGGATTTGGAAGTGGTACTTCCGGATGGAGAGGTGATTCACACAGGAAACATGGCTCAGAAATCGTCGTCTGGCTATCACTTGAACAGTCTATTCGTAGGGTCAGAAGGAACATTAGGCTGTATCACAGAGTTAACCCTCCGCGTATATGGCATTCCTGAACATATTGTAGCAGCACGGGCATCGTTCAATCATATAAATGATGCAGTGGAAGCGGTCGTGTCCATTTTACAAGCCGGCATTCCGATTGCGAGAGTGGAGCTGGTGGATGAACCATCGATGATTCAAGTAAATAGATTCAGTGAGACGGATTATAAAGAAAGACCTACTCTTTTTCTTGAGTTTCATGGTAATGAAGCAGGTCTCCAACAAGATGTGGAATTCACCAAAGAGATTATGTCTGATCATGACTGTGAAGAAATCGTGTTTGAAGAAGACACTGCAGCAAGGAATAGATTGTGGGAAGCGCGACATAATCTTGCCTATGCTTATGTACATGGAAATCCAGGAAGGAAGCTCATGGTGACAGACGTGTGTGTGCCGATTTCAGAATTGTCCGGTGCCGTGCAGTATGCACGAAAAAGGCTGGAAGAATTAGAGTTGATAGGGGGAATCCTCGGACATGTGGGAGATGGGAATTACCATACATCCCTCATGATTGATTTAAACGATCCTGAAGAGGTGAAGAGAGCGGAAATCTATAACGAACAAATCGTGGAGTATGCCCTTGAACGTAATGGTACATGCACGGGTGAACATGGTGTAGGAGTCGGAAAGATGAAGTATCAACAGAGGGAACACGGTGGTGCTTTGCAGGTAATGGAAAAAATCAAGCTGGCCATAGATCCAAATGGAATCTTTAACCCTCATAAATTAGTACATAAAAAGAAGGAGGAACAATAATGAAACTACTCGAAACAATCAGCAATCTGGCAGGTAAATATTTCGCTGTCTGGGTCATCCTCGTAGCAGCGGTAGCCTATTTTGTTCCTGATCCTTTTCTGCCTTTGGGAGGGTACATAACGATTCTATTAGGTGTCGTGATGTTTGGAATGGGACTTACATTAAAGCCCGTCGACTTTCAGCTTGTTCTGAAGAAGCCGTTGCCGGTCCTAACCGGAGTACTGGCGCAATTCATCATCATGCCATTGGGTGCCCTATTGATAGCGTACATACTGAATCTACCGAATGAATTAGCTGCTGGATTGGTATTACTGGGATCGGTTCCAGGTGGAACGGCCTCCAATGTCATGGTGTATCTGGCAAAAGGGAATCTGGCACTATCCGTCGCCATGACATCACTGTCAACACTATTGGCACCGATTGCGACGCCACTGATTTTGTTAGCGTTAGCTGGCCAATGGCTTCCTGTCGATCCAATCGCCATGTTTCTTTCCATCGTTCAAGTGATCATCGTACCCATCACTCTTGGGTTAGTCATTCGAAAGCTATTCCCGAGCACAGTGGAAAAAAGTCTAAATGTCATTCCGTTGATTTCGGTATTGGCTATCATTATCATCGTCTCGGCAGTCGTATCAGCCAATGTCAATAATATCGCAACCTCAGGGGCGATCATTTTTACGGCTGTCATCCTCCATAATCTATTTGGACTTGGACTGGGTTATGGAACTGGAGTCCTTATGAAATTAGATGAAAGTAAAAGAAGGGCGATTTCGATTGAAGTCGGTATGCAAAATTCCGGACTTGGAGTGGCACTTGCCACTGCCCATTTTGGACCGCTGGCTGCTTTACCAAGTGTCATTGCAGCTGTATGGCATAATATTTCAGGGCCGATACTTGCCACGTTCTGGAGTAAGAAGCCAGTTAAGGATGGGAAAGAGGAGGAATTTGTGCCTCGGGCAGCTAGTCCGAATGCAAGGTAATGAAACGATTGAAGTGAAAGAACAATGGTTTTAACCATTTTATGAGATTGAGGCAGTAGGGAAAAAAGACTGATCCACTTTGAGTGGACCAGTCTTTTTTTTATCTATTTTTTTAGCATCAACTTTAAATAAGCTCTTTAATACAAGAATAGCAACAAGATGGTAGTAATGACTCCAACCCAGATAGCCAGTAAAAAGCAGTAACCCATGATGTGTCTAATATGAAGTCCAACAATACTCAGAATCGGAAGCGCCCAGAAGGGTTGAATCAGGTTCGTCCATGCATCTCCCCAGCCAACGGCCATTGCTATCGTTGAGGGATCAACTCCTAACTTCATTCCTGCTGGAACCTGTAAAGGACCTTGTAATGCCCATTGGCCTCCTCCAGAAGGAGCTAATATATTCACAACCCCTGCTGACCAATAAGTAAAGACATCAAAGGTTTCCTTATTTGCAATGGAAGTCATACCATCAATGATCGTTTGACCCAAACCTGAACTTGAAAGAACGGCTATGATTCCGGCGTAGAATGGAAATTGCAAGATAATAGGAGAAGTTGACCCAACAGCTTCTTTAAAAGCATTCCCAAACTGTCCAAGTGAACGGTGAAGGATAAGGCCCAGAGAAAGAAACAAGATATTAATGATATTCAAGTCGAGATCTCTTCCGATCACGAATTCATTTATCACATAAATCAATCCAACAATACCTGTCACAATCCCTAATACGGGCGTTTGTTCAAGTTTAAGAGCAGGCGTATCCGCTTCCTGTGATACGGTTTCTCTTTTCAAGGAAACTTCTTTTTCCTCGTAAGGTTTAATATTTTTCTTTGGAGCCATCAGGCAAATGACGATTGGCATGGTAACAAACAAGACAGCAAAAATAATGAGAGTGGAAGGATTGAATATGGTCTCTGAAGTAGGGATGACACCCATCACATCCGCTAAGAAATGATCTTTTGTAGCGACAGTCAAACCGATTGAACTTGATAAACCAGCGGTGTAAAGGACAGTTGGTGAATAAGCTGCTGCAACTAGGAGAGGAAAGTGTGCCTGCTGATTTCGCTTACCAACCTCACGTACAAAAATAGCCCCAACTACAACCGCAAGTCCCCAGTTAATATAATAGGCGAAAGCAGACACTACAAATGTAAGAACATAAGCTTTAGTAGGAGTATTTGCGAGTCCTGCTACTGATGCCAGTCCTTTTTTAACAACGGGTACAGCTGCTAATACCATCCCGGTCAGTAAAAGGAGGACCATCTGCATGGTAAACGTTAGGTAAACCCAAAATCCATCTCCAAATGATTTAACGAGAGTAATGGGTTCTTCAGGGTTCGTAATAAATCCGACTATGAAAACAAATAAAGTAAGGAGAACTGCAATGACAAATGCATCTGGCAAGTAACGCTGGACAACTCTTGAGACTCGATCTGCAATAGAAGATAACATCATAACAACTCCTCTCGGTGGTTGTTACATTATATTGAATGTAAGGTAAATACATGTCCCTAATTCAAACTAAAAGGAAATTGCAGGTTTTTACATAAGAGTAGTCATCTTCTTGGCAGAGAGGGACGGACCTTCTACTCGACTCCCTCAACACGCAAAAGTGCGTTCCTATCACATAACCGTAAAAAAATAACATGTAACAAGGTCCGTCCCTCAATAAAATCTTATTTCTTCAATAACAAATACATGAAATAAGGAGCCCCGATTAAAGCGATCATGATCCCGGCTGGAATGCCATCGGGTTCAAGGATATTACGCCCGACTGTATCAGCGAGTAATAGTAGCCATCCTCCAAGCAGTATGGCAATCGGGATGAACATTTGATTGCGTGGTCCGACCAGTGCTTTTGCGATATGGGGGGCCATTAATCCGATAAAGGCGATTCCCCCTGTGACCGAAACAGCTGAGGCGGCCAGGGCTACTGCTACCATCAGCATGATGAAACGTTCGCGGTTGATGGAAACTCCTACACCTACAGAGACAGGTTCACTTAGTCCCAAAAGATTCAGCATCTGAGACTTATAGATTGCAAACGGAATCAGAATCACCAACCATGGTAGAAGCGCCCAGATGAACGGCCAGTCTGACCCCCAGATATTCCCCGCCAGCCACATGGCAATGAAATCCACTTTTGCCCGTTCGGCACTGGAGATGAGAATGATCATGAGCCCAGATAGTGCCATCGAGAATCCGACCCCTACTAAGACTAATCTGACAGGCTGAATCCCATTCCGCTTACTATACGAAAACATATAGATGAAGCAGGCTGTAAGAAGAGCACCTGCGAAAGCCACAAGCGGCAGCAGATATGCAAATGAACCGGCATCTATCGGGAAAAATAAGAAGAAGATGGCAATGGAAACCCCTGCCCCGGAATTAATCCCGATAATGCCGGGATCGGCTAAGTCATTTCGGGTAATCCCTTGCAGTATGGATCCGGATAAAGCAAGGGCCATACCCGCCAAAATCGTAACGATGATTCTCGGTAAACGAATGGAAAAAAGTATGAATTCTTCTTTAAATGTTCCTTCACCTAAAATAGTAGGAAGGAGTCGATCATAGGATACGGAAGAGTAGCCCAATCCAATGCTAATAAATGTTGTTGCTGCGATAAGTACAAGTAATCCGATAAGTAGTAACCTTTGTTTTTTAATCAAATCAGGGTGTATCATGAAAATCCTTTCCCTCCTTTATGTACGATAAATAGGAAGAAAGGTAAGCCCATCATTGCGACGATCGCTGCCACTGGTGTTTCGAAAGGAGCGTTGATCGTGCGGCCGACTGTGTCTGCCAGAAGCATGAAGGATGCTCCAAACAGGGTGGAGATGGGGATGATGAATCGGTAATCAGTCCCAACCACAGCCCGGACTATATGGGGGATCATCAAGCCGATGAATACCATATTCCCAACAAGGGAAACGGCAGCTCCTGCAAGTAAAACAATTACGATAAACAGAATCGTTTTCACAAAAGCTGTTCGTTGACCCAATCCGACGGCAACTTCCTCATTTAAACTTAGTATTGTTAGCTGTCTGGATAAAAAGATTGCTACCACAATACCGATAAAAACAAATGGAACAATCACTTGAAGCTGATTCCAGGTTGTCCCGATCATTCCACCGGCGGTCCACATCGAAACATCTTTTGAAAGCTTAAAGTAAAGACCGATTCCTTCAGAAATGGCAAATAAAAAGGCGGAAACGGCTGCACCGGCCAATACAATTCTAAAGGGAGAGAAGCCGCCCCGTTTCATTGAGCTGATGCCGAATACCAACAATGCCCCTATAGCAGAGCCGAGGAAGCAAGCAATCATAATGCCAAAGTAGCTGATGGAAGAAGAGAAGGCAAGAGCAACGGCTAATGCTGCGTTTGCTCCCGCTGTCAATCCAAGTAACCCCGGGTCTGCAAGGGGATTTCGCGTCATGCCCTGCATGATGGCTCCCGAGACGGCTAAAGAGGCCCCAACAACAATGGCGGCAACTTCTCTGGGGAAGCGGATCTCCCGCAGGATGGTTACCTTATCTCCGTCACCGGACGGAGTCAATGCAAGCCATACGTCCTTCACAGTTGTCTCCGCAGCCCCATACACCACAGATACAAGAAATGCAGCTACAAATAAGAAGGTGGCCCCGATTAACTTATAAAAAAATGGAATTCGCTGATTTTGAGTTTTCATAATCCATCATCTTTTCTTTATTGGAGTAGAAAGAAAGGGAATTCTTGTAATAAGAATCCCCTTTACGAATTAGTTGCCTAGAAATTTCTCTTTGAAGAAATCCAGCTGGTAATCAAGTGTTAATGGATCATTAAAGTAGAATTCCATCATATTCACTTCATATACTTGGTTGTTCTTTACCGCAGGAATGTTTTTGTATGTTTCAGTTTCCATAAATGAGTTATCTGCTTTTGGATCTTTGCTTATAATCAGATAATCTCCGGCATACTCAGGCATAACCTCTGTTGAAAGAGCGAAATATCCAGGTTCCAACGCTTGTTCTTTTACTTTTTCAGGCATTTTCAGGTCCATTTCCTGATAGAGGATCTCGGTACCGCGACCCCAATTGTTTCCATAAACGTATAATTGCTTATTGAAGCTTTCAATAACGGAAACGGTGGTATCTTCTCCAATTTTCGCTTTGATGTCTTCTCCTGCAGCCTGGGCACGCTTCTTGAAGTCATCCACCCATTCTGTCGCTTCTTTCTCTTTATTTAGTAGTTTACCAATTTCGATATGTTGTGTTAAATAGTCTACTTTTCCATAAGTGTATGTAACAGTAGGGGCAATTTCATTTAACTTATCGACATTTTTAATATTGGAAAGGCCGATGATTAAATCTGGTTCGAGCTCGATGATTTTCTCCAGGTTTTCGTCGGTTACTTCTTCCACATCTTTTAATTCCTTATCCCAACGGGGATTCATTTTAGACCATGAGTCGACACCTACAACATCCACATCCAACGCCATGACGTTACCGGCAAATGAGGATAGGACGACTACGCGCTGTGGATCTGCCGGTACTTCAACCGGTCCATTCTCTGATTGATAGGTGATGGTATCAGAAGACTTCGTGTCCTTTTCTTTTGAATCCGAGCCTTCTTCGTTCGTAGAACTGTTGCCGCAGGCACTAACGAGCAGCACTAACAGCAGAGTGAACGGGATGAGCCATTTTTTCATGTTGATCTTCTCCTTTTAGTAGATTATATGTGTAACACATTGGCTTGTTTGTTCGAGGATCTCTACCTATCTCAGCATCGATTTGAAAGACCTTTTTCAGGACTTCATGTGTGATGACTTCCTCACAATTTCCGGCTTTGACGATTTCTCCTTCTTTTAGAGCAACGATGTAGTCGGCAAATCGTGCAGCTTGATTTAGATCATGGAGGACCATCACAATGGTGCGTTCCTGTTCTCTATTCAGCTTCTGTAGAAGTTCCAGTACTTCCAGCTGGTGAGCCATATCTAAATATGTAGTCGGTTCATCGAGGAAAATGATATCTGTTTCCTGGGCAAGGGCCATGGCAATCCAGACGCGTTGCCTTTGACCACCTGATAAGGCATCGACTTCCCTGTATTTATATTCCTGTGTCCCTGTCACTTCAAGAGCCCAGTTGATGACGTCATAATCTTTCTTCGATAGACGGCCCATTCCTTTTTGATGAGGGAAACGACCATATGAAACTAATTCCCCAACTGTCAGTCCACTGGCACTCTCCGGGGTTTGAGGAAGAATCGCCATCTTCTTCGCTAATTCCTTGGTGTTTCCTTTAGAAATGTTTTCACCATCTAAAAGGACGTTGCCGGAGTGATGGGGGATGATGCGGGTAATCGCTTTCAGTAAAGTCGATTTTCCACAACCATTCGAGCCTATGATCGTTGTGATTTTTTTATCAGGGATGTCCACGCTTAAGTTCTTTACGATGAGGCGTTCACCGTAGCCAATACTTAATTCGTTTGTATAGAGGCGGACCATAGTAAGACCTCCGTATGTAGTATAGTAAATGAATAATCCATTGATAATGATTATCAATCTCGAACAATTTAAATACTATAATCCTTTTTTACTAATGTCAATATAATTTTTTATTGTCAACGAAGAAAAAAAGAGGTAGGATGTAATTGAGAATGATAATCAATTGTATTTTGGTTACTCGAGGAGTGGACGTAAATGGATAATCATGAACTATTTGATGTGACAGTCATTGGGGGAGGTCCAGCGGGACTTTACTCAGCTTTCTATAGTGGACTTAGAGAAATGAAAACAAAGATCATCGAGTATCAACCAACATTGGGTGGAAAGATACATGTGTATCCTGAGAAAATGATTTGGGATGTAGGGGGACTCACTCCGATTCCCGGGGCGAAATTAATCCAGCAGCTTGTTCAACAAGGTTTGACTTTCGATCCCTCCGTCGTCTTGAACGAAAAAGTTGAATCCATTACACGCAATGAAAAAGGGATCTTTATATTAAAAGGGTCCTCTGGCGAAAAGCACTACTCAAAAACGGTCATCATTGCAGTGGGAAGCGGAATCATCAATCCTCAAAAGCTTGATATCGAAGGGGCGGAACGATTTGAAGTTTCTAATTTAAACTACACTGTCAAGTCATTGAAAAGGTTCAAAGATAAGACGGTCATCATTTCAGGTGGAGGGAACTCAGCCATCGATTGGGCAAATGAATTAGAACCCGTAGCGAAGAAAGTGTATGTTGCCTATCGGAAGGAAGCATTGAACGGACACGAAGCTCAATGTGCCCAGCTCATGAACAGTTCGGCCTCATGCCTCCTCAACACATCGATTACCAAGCTGATTGCAGCCGCCGATCACGAATCCATTGAAAAGGTGGAACTGACCAATCATCAAACTAAAGAGGTATTCTATTTACCCATTGATGAAGTGATCATTAATCATGGGTATGAAATAGATACTTCACTGCTGAAAAATAGTTCATTGGATATCGACATGATCGATCAGTATTACATAGCCGGTACGACAAACAGCGAATCATCGATAGAAGGTCTTTACGCAGCGGGTGATATTTTAAAACATGACGGAAAGGTTAACTTGATTGCAGGGGCATTCCAGGATGCTGCCAACGCAGTCAATAAAGCGAAGCAATTCATTCAGCCTGAAGCGAATAAAGTCGCCATGGTCTCTTCCCATAACGAAGTATTTAAGAAGAGAAACAAAGAACTGGTCAGGCAGATGATGAAGTAATGATTAAAGCTCTCTCCACATGCGGAGAGAGCTTTATTTATACAAATAAATCTTAATATGCTCTTGTTTATCGATCGTGGCAAGTAATACATCGTGCACGCTGACATTGTAAAGGGTCTTTAGCTGATCATGCAGCCAGTTTTCATCCTTATCCAGCTCCAGTAAGAGAGTTTGATTAATTTTCCGATCTTCAATGATAGGCATGGGGAGATTGAATCCCTTTGGCGACAGGGATAAGTCCTTTTGAGTCACAGGCTGGTATGGCGGTTTGAGGAATATGGAGATTTCTCCGCCGGTTTCCCACAGGGCCAACGCCACATTCTCGACTTCCTCGGTCTGCTGCATTCTTAATTCAGACAAAAGGCTGTCCAAGGGTATTCGTGCTTTCTTGAGATTCTGATACAGGATTACCCCATTATCAATCAATGGGATAGGGGGAGGATCGAGTATTTTTCGTATAAAGGTTGAATGCAGACTGATATATACCCCAATCAGGTAGAGAACGACCAATGTACCCATAGTAAGCATGGAGCCTTTCAATCCCAGTCCTTCGTCGGACAAAGGGTGAGCCATGATGTTCCCTATTAAGAGGGCCATAACAAAATCAAGGAACCTTAATTGTGAAATGGATCGCTGCCCCATTAATTTAGCTATGACAATTAAAAAGATGAACCCAATGACAGCACGTAAAATCCATTCCAGTGCTGTCAGTGATTCCTGACTTATAAAGAAATCCAAACGAACACGTCCTCACTTCTTTCAACTGCCATTTAGTATTTCCCAAAGGTTCCTCCGCATAACAAAAAGATGCCTACACATGTAAGCATCTTTTTTGATTATGCGTTATATTGTTGAACGTTCCCATTATGATCTGCCTCTGCACGCTTATTGATTAAATAACCCACAAGTAACACGGCAGCAGTCAACCCAATCGTGATGGCATAAGTGATTGGTCCATGATGGATATTAAGTAAGTCTAGGAATTTCTCGTCTCTAACAATCATTTCCCCTGCTGTAAAAGCTAGAATTCCTGCGCCTAGATAGGCAATCCAGCGGTACTTTTCAAGTACTCTGACTATCGCTTTTGATCCGAATATCATAATCGGAATCGAGATGAATACGCCAAGGGCAATCATTCCGATATGTCCATGTGCTGCACCAGCAACGGCCACAACGTTATCAAGGCTCATGACGGCATCTGCGATAATGATGGTCGTGATCGCTTGTCTAAGTCCGGTGTGAGATTTAATATTGGCTTCTTCTTCACCTTCAACCAGTACTTTGTAGGCGATCCATAAAAGCAGGACCCCGCCGATCAGATGGACATAAGGAATCTTTAATAAGTAAACAATAATGGCTGCAAAGAAAATGCGAAGGATGACAGCTCCTGCCGTTCCCCAGAAAATCGCTCTGTTTTGATGTTCTTTCGGTAATCCTCTCGTTGCCATAGCGATGACGATCGCGTTATCCCCGGATAGTATGATATCGATTGCAATGATTTTTAATAGTGCAATGATGGCGCCGGATGAGATGGCAAGTCCAAGTGGAAATAAGAAATCCATATTCAGTTCCTCCTTGATTCTACTAATCTATGAACGAAACACTAACTAATCTATAGTATCACAATAGATGAAATTTTGAACTGCTATTATTTTTAAGATAAACATTTCCAATTTGTGCTGGTACTATTTAATCAATGAAGGATAGATACCTATAATGAAAGAAAAGCTCCATCTCTTTTTTACTGGGAGATGGAGCTTTTTCTTTTATTAAGATTGCGGGTAGGGAGGTGGATATGGGTATGGGTACGGATATGGGTAAGGATAAGCTGGAACCGGTACAGGGTAAGGACCCGGTGAAGCAGCAGCCCCTACGGCCAATCCAGTAACCGTTCCCGCAGCGAATCCTGGATGATAACCCCAGTTCCCTCCGTGATTCCAATTTCCTCCCTGGTTCCAACTTGTTCCGTGTCCCCAAGTGGCGTGCCCGTGTCCATTGCCCCAGCTCGCATGCCCTCCGCCTCCGTGTATCGGTCTATACATACTGAATGGTTGATTAAACATTGCTCTCACCTTTCTCCATATAAAGAAGTTGCTTTATCATATGTGGATTTTTCGAAAGGGTTTAATTAGTTTTAGCCGATAAATAAGGCATAAGTAAATTCCGTGAACTTTATAAACAATATACCCACAAAGTTTCTTTTGCCGCTTATTTACGATTTATTCTAATAAGTTTCTGAATTTTCTATAATGAAAGCGTTATCAATAATAATCAGAGGGGGAAATGGTTGATGAAAATGAAAACAGGTATCATGGCTATTCTTTTATCAAGTTTACTAGTCGTAACCACTGCATGTGGGGGCTCCGATTATGCAAGTAATGGCGAAAGTGATGGAGAGTGGACACCTTCTAAACCAATTGAAGTAGTTGCTCCTGCTGGTGCCGGCGGAGGATGGGATACGACAGCCAGGACCGTTTCAAAGTTGATGGAGGAACAGAAAATCATTGAAGAGCGCATGGCTGTAGTCAATAAACCGGGTGGCGGCGGTTCAGTCGGCTGGTCATATATTGATAGTAAAAAAGGAGATAACCACACGATGTTCGTCACGTCTCCACCGATGTTCTTTGTCCCGCTTAATGGACAGTCGTCATTGTCTCATGAAGATTTTACACCTATAGCCGGGGTGATCGCTGACTATGCAGCCTTCGTTGTAGACGCGGATTCACCTTACGATACGATGAATGACCTTGTCGATGCATTAAAAAAGGACCCGGCATCAGTATCCATCGTAGGGGTTTCTTCACCGGGAAGCATGGATCATATGCAGTTCGTAAAAGCTGTGAAGGCAGCAGGTGTCGATGTTAAAAAGCTGAAATATGTTTCCGCTCAAGACGGATCCGGAATGAGCATGCTCCTCGGTGGAAAAGTGGATGTGTACTCGACAGGCCTTGCGGAAGCTTCTGAACAAGCCCGTGCAGGCAAGGTGAAGGTTCTTGCGATTACAGCTCCCGAACGTTTGGAAGGAGATACGGTTTCAGAGTTCCCGACGTTAAAAGAACAGGGGATTGATGATGAATTTGTTGTGTGGCGTGGATTCTTAGGTCCAAAGGATATGGATCCCGATGCCGTTGCTTATTATGAGAAAGCGTTTAAAGACATGATTGAAACGGAACAGTGGAAGGAAATGCGGGACAAGTTTGGCTGGACGGACAATTACATGTCTTCAGAAGAGTTCGGTGCTTTCCTGGATGAAGAGTACAAAGAAATTGAAGCATTAATGGAGGAAATCGGTTTGAAAAAATAATGGGACCCGGGGCAGAAACATCTGCTCCTTCCTTTTCATGATTAGGAGTGAATCACATGAGGACAAAACCAGATCGGATCATCTCAATACTTTTACTAGTTTTTGCCGGCATCTATTTAGCTCTCAGTTTTCAGCTTCCCGCATTTCCATACGCCACTATCGATAGTGACGTCCTTCCGAAAGGGCTTGGCTTCCTGCTCATTATTTTAGCAGTTGTTTTGTTCTTCCAGGCGAAGGATGATACGGAAGAAGATAGGAAAAGACGTTATGTGAAAAAAGAAGATGTCATCATTTTGTTATCGGTATTAGGAGCACTGCTCGTATATATTTTTTTACTGGAACCAATCGGATTTTTATTATCTACTATTCTATTTTTGTTAGTCATCCCATTTGTATTGGGATTTAAAAAGAAGCTCACTACCGTATTAGTGGCCTTTCTGTTTTCAAGCATCATGTATTATTCTTTTAACTATTTACTCAACATTACATTACCACAGGGGATTCTACCCTTTTAGGAGGTGACGGGCATGATTGAAAGTATATTATATGGTTTTCAAGTAGCTTTCACCCCGGAAAACTTATTTTTCGCCTTTATTGGGGTATTGGCTGGTACGATTATCGGGATGCTTCCTGGATTGGGTCCGATCAGCGCCATTGCGATCATGATTCCCCTTAGTTATGGAATGTCTCCGGCTTCCGCCTTGATTCTGATGGCAGGGGTATATTACGGTGCAGTGTTCGGTGGATCTACTTCTTCGATTCTATTAAATGCGCCTGGAATTTCAGGGACTGTCGCAACAGCATTTGACGGATATCCAATGGCAAAGCAGGGGAAGGCAGGCAAAGCCCTCGCCATAGCGGCCATATCGTCTTTCGCAGGTGGAACGATAAGTGTGGTGGCACTTATGCTGGTCGCCCCTTATATGGCTAAGCTTGCCATTACGTTTGGCCCTACTGAGTATTTCGCACTGATGCTTCTTGGCCTGACAGCGATATCGAGTTTATCTGAAGGCTCCACCAATAAAGCACTGATCTCGGCGACGATGGGATTGATCATCGCAACTGTCGGGATTGATCAGCAAACAGGTACACAGCGTTTCACATTCGGAAACCCGGGGTTATTAGAGGGGATCGACTTTCTGATCATTGCTTTAGGGTTATTTGCATTATCCGAGGTTTGTCAATTAATTATCTCACGGAATGAAAATACATTGAAAGGGAAGAGTGCTGTTGGAAGTTTAAAGCTTGAGAAGAAGGAATTAAAGGAGATGGCAGGCCCGATTGGCCGTCATTCCGTCCTTGGCTTTATTCTGGGAGTCCTGCCTGGAGCAGGGGCAACGATCGCTTCATTCCTTTCCTATATTTCAGAGAAGCGTTTATCCAAAGATCCATCTTCCTTTGGAAAAGGGAATATCAAGGGACTTGCCGCTCCTGAAACATCCAATAATGCTGCGACAAGCGGGGCGTTTGTTCCGTTATTAACTTTAGGTATCCCAGGGTCTGGAACGACTGCTGTATTACTGGGTGCCTTACTTGTTGTGGGGGTGCAGCCCGGTCCATTGATGCTTCAGGATCACCCCGACGTATTCTGGGGAGTCATCGCAAGTATGTATATCGGGAACCTTTTTCTCTTGATCCTTAACTTACCCCTTATCCCGGTACTGGCAAAAATCTTATATATTCCGAAGCAGCTATTGATCGCCCTGATCATTGTGTTCTGTTTAATAGGGGTATACGCAGTCAGCTTCAATACGTTCCATCTGTACTTGCTTGTAGGATTTGGCGTGTTAGGCTACTTATTGAAAATGTTCAAATTCCCTGCTCCACCATTTATTCTTGCGTTTATTCTGGGTGGAATGATGGAGCAATCGTTCAGACAGGCGATGACGATTTCAAACGGGTCTTACAGTGTGTTTTTTCAAAGTAATATCACCATCGGATTACTGATTGTTTCATTCCTTTCCCTTGTTCTGCCTACCATCTTAGGAATTACGAGAAGAGGGAAGGCTACGGAAGCCCAGGATCTGAAAAAAGAAGCATAATCAATAGAAAAGCAGTGAAGGCCTCAGAACCTCACTGCTTTTCTATTATTTTTGAAAGAAATATTTTCTCTGGGGTCTCCCGACACCTCCATATGTAAGCTCCACTTTAATCTTCTTTTGTGAAACAAGATACTCCAGATAGCGTCTGGCCGTTGTACGGGTCACGCCGACTTCCCCTGCCATTTCCTCAGCCGTAAAACCTTGACCATGATCGGTGTTTGCTATCCTTTTGAGTATGGAATCCAATGTAAGCGTATCGATCCCTTTCGGCGGTTGTTGGACGGTTTGAATAGTACTCGTGCTTTTCTTTCTATTAAATAGGGTATCCACTTCATGTTGGCTTTCGACTTGAGAATCATTCATTCTTTCTTTATACTGTTGATATTTTAGTAGAGTATCCTGAAATCGGTTAAAGATAATGGGTTTCAGAATATAATCGAATGCCCCGCCACGGATGGCATTGGAGATATGTTCCGTTTCCTTTGCTGCTGTGACCAGGATGACGTCCGTGCTGCGATAATGCTTTCTGATCTCCCATAAAAAGTCACTCCCGGTTCCATCAGGAAAGTAGACGTCAAGTAAGATTAAGTCAGGTTTAATGACGGGTAAAACCTTTTTTGCTTCTTCGATGGTAGTGGCGATTCCGCCAACCTGAAATCTGTCCATTTGGGCGATATACTGACCGTTGATTTCAGCTGTTTGAATATCATCTTCTATAATGAGTACGTTCCACTTACGCAATACTTTCTCCCCCTAATGTTGCTTTGGAATACTGACGGTAAACAAAGCTCCCCCAAGTTCACTATCTTCCACTGTCATGTACCCGTTCAGATGCTCCACACTTCTTTGCACCAGGTGAAGTCCGATGCCCCTGTCTTTGCCGGCTTTTGTAGAATAGCCCCTTTCAAATACAGAGTCTATATCCTGGATTCCCGCACCGCTGTCTTCAATTTCAAAAATAAAATCATCACCTAAATCAGTCATAAACAATTGAACCCGCCTGTTATGCAATGGCTGGAATAAGACTTCTTCAAAGGCATTATCAAGGATATTCCCTATGATGGTAATCAATTTTTCTTGCTGCACATCTATAAGTGGCGTTGTAATTGAACTATCAGGATGAATCGAGAAAGAGACCTTCAACTCTTGAGAGCGATTATATTTCCCAATGATCAGACCTGCCAGGACAGGATCAGGAACCGCTTTCAATAGAAATTGAATTAAGTCTTCATATCCAGAGGATTCCTCCTGTATGAGGGCTAATGCCTCTTCGTGATGGTGAAGTTGAATGAGACCTGCAATCGTATTCAGTTTGTTCCTGTATTCATGTGTCTGTGAGCGCAATATGCCTGCATATTCCTGCACCTGGGAAAGTTCCTTAGTGAGCTGATCGATTTCATCTTTTCTCCTGAAGCTGGCTACCACTCCGACGATTTCGTCCTCTTCAAGAATAGGGAGCCTGTTGACGATGAGATCATGATGATTCAACAAAATCTCATCATCCAGCTGGCTTTCCCGCGTTTTTAGAACATCCATCATTTTCGTATCGGGAATGACTTCCAGAATATGTCTCCCCCTATTGGAGGATTGATGATCAAGAGCCAGGATACTGTGGGCTTTAGCATTTATTTCCGTAATTGATCCATGTTGATCGATTGCGATGATTCCTTCCCTGACCGATTCGATGATCGCCCGCTTTTCCTTGAACTGCATGGCGATTTCAGCAGGCTCCAAACCAAAAATAGCTTTTTTGATTCCTTTCCCTATAAAAAAGGAGCCGATGATTCCGAATAACAGAATGACGCCAACAAGTATCAGTACCTTAGTACGATAGGGAATGACGATGTCATGGATACTGTCTTCAAGAAATCCGACTGACACTACCCCGATGATTTCTTTTTGATCGTTTCTTATAGGAACTTTTCCTCTCACAGATGGTCCTAATGATCCCCGTGCATGAGAAACATAAGATTCACCCCTTATTAAGGCTCTTTCATTGTCTCCACCTACCATCTTTTTCCCGAGCCGTTCAGGCATGGGGTGAGAGTATCGGACAGAGTCTCTATTGCCTACAACAATAAAGGTGGCCCCTGTTTCTTTTCGAATATCTTCTACCAGAGGCTGGATGATCTCTTCCGGCTGATTCGTCTTAAAGGCTTCGATGACAGCAGGCATCTTGGATACAGACTGTGCCACCGCCAAGGCTTGCTTTCCTTTCAAATCCGTCAGCGTGTCTGATAACATTCTAAAGAAAATAATCGACAGGGATAAAATCAAAATCGAAAGAAGTGCCAATACAATAACGATAATCTTAGATTGAAGTGAGAACTTTTTCATCATGGGTTCCTTCTTTTCGGAAAATTCTATTATTACTAGAATAAAAGAGTTGATGGGTTTGTACAAGGGGAGACGAGAATCTACTATAGATGAGTTTTAAACATACAACACGTGGTATATGAAAAATAGTTCATAAAAGAGGAGGATTCACAACGTTTTGGCAAGTATCGTCACAATCGGAGCCATCATATTCATACTGGTAAACTTAATCTATTTCTTTAAGGATAAGCATTTCAAATACAGTTATTTTAGTACAACGCTATTTTATAAGCTGTTTTTCGTACTTCTCGGCATCATGATTGCATTTGCTGTCCTCTATTATGCCCTGTCAATTGATAATCCCATGCTGCGTGTCAGTTCACCCAGTGGCAAGCCGGTGGAGCATACATTTCTCAATTATCTCTATTATAGCGGGGTGACGATCCTTTCAGTCGGGTACGGAGACTATATCCCGACAGGCCATATCCGATTCTTTGCACTGCTTGAAGCAGCTATCGGATTGCTGCTTCCGACGGCTTATTTTATGAAGGTTTTGGAGTCGAAGGGAAAAGAGAATAGGGGGAATGAATAGAAGAGAGGATCTGATTTTGGTGAGAGTGTGCTGCATCAAGGTCAGGTTCTTTTTGTTTCTTGAAAGCTTCAATCATCATCAATAGAATAGAGAGGGAACGAACGGGTAAAAGGGAGTGGCCGTAATAAAGAAGATTAAGAAAATGATTTATATATTAGCAGGTTTTTTATTTATGGGGATCGGGGTTGTAGGCATCGTGCTGCCGCTAATCCCGACAACTCCATTACTATTGTTGGCATCCTTTTTCTTTGTGAGGGGATCCGAACGATTTGAAGTCTGGTTTAAAGGCACCAGTGTGTATAAGAAGCATTTAGAAGGCTTTATTCGTCATCGATCAATGACACTGCGGCAGAAGATTACGCTGCTTATTTTTTCAGACATCATGATTCTCATACCGCTGATTTTATCGGATAGTCTGATTGTTAAGGTGATCCTGAGTTTGATCATTGTGTATAAGTATTATTATTTTATTTTTAAGATAAGGACTGTAGCAGTACGGAGAGATTAATGGTGAGGGGGTCTTCACGGGAGTGTGGTCCTCGAGGCTTCAATCTTTAATGTAATTCCATTTCCAAAAATAGCGTGTACCAGGTACAAATGACATCCATTGTACCTGGTACACGCTTTGAGTCAGCTCCATTACACCCACAAATTCGGCTTCACGACCATAAACCACAGCATCGCGAGCAAAAGAATGAGATAAGTCCATACTGTTCTGTTTAATTTACCCACCAGCCATTCCCGGTCGGCGTCCTTCTCTGCAAACTTCCGTAGTGTCGGTGAGAACGCTCTTGCGAGAAAGAACAGGGAGCAGAACATGATGACCAGGGTCATGATGATCCACGGTGTAGTCCACGTCCAAGGTCCTAGCAGAACCAGGAGGATTCCTGTCCCGACAAGCACGTGTCCCGCATGCTTGGAAAGTCGGACAGTGAAGCGGAACGTGTCCAAGTACGAAGGAAGGACGGACTCAGAAGCGGTCCGTAATTTTTTCATCATCGGCAATAGGATGAAGAATGGGCCGATGGAAGCCACGACGCTGATCACATGAAGGTAGATGAGCGTTCTGTAAAATAAATACTCCATCCGTCGTACTCTATTCGTTCACTAATGTGAATTCATGCACCCATACTTTCATGCTGGGGTGCCATGGCATGCCGGGGTGATAAGAGAGGATCGTTTCTTTATACTCCTCCACCGTATTAAAGCCTTCCTGCTTGGCTTGATCATCTGTCAGCTCACCAAGTGATTGGGAGTAGACGCTTTCTACTATGTATTTCTTTCCTTGAAGCTCCATGATTTCTCCAATATCAGCGTATCGTCCGTTTCTGCGGGTTGCCGTTTTCTCACCCTTAATCACTTTCTCAACGTCCTCAGCTTTAGTAACCAGACGGTCGATCGTACACGTTTTTGGCGGTAGTTGTTGATTTGTCATTTTTAAAACCCCTTTCGACCTTTACTATAGCATAGTCCGGGTTAAGGAAGAATGTCGTGTGCTAAAATTGTTTCACGAATCGAAATGATTTTCTGGCAGAGAACGTCACCCGGTGCTATGATGGGGGAATACTAAATAAAGAAAGAAGGCCTCAGGGAGAAGTGAAAAAGTGGCAAACGTATTTGATACTTGTGTTCATCATGTTGATTTGGGGCTTTAATGTGCCTGCATTAAAGGTATTGGTGAGCGAATTTACGCCTGTAACGATTACATCCCTTCGCATCTTAACGGCAGGGATTACCGTATTTATCATTCTTGGTATCATGGGGAAAATTAGAAAACCAACGGCCAAAGAGTTCTTGTTCATTATCTCGGGTGGATTGTTGAATGTCGTCAGTCATCATTATTTTTTATCAGTTGGGTTGACCGGAACATCGTCGACTAATGGGGGACTGATCCTGGGAACGGGACCGTTGTTGACGGCTTTAATGGCGACGATCATCCTTCGAAACCGACCTACGGTGATTAAAATCCTCGGATTTCTATCCGGGAGTGTCGGGGTGACGATCATAGTGTTGTCGGGGGGAGAGGGATTAGGCGGCCTTAAGACCGGGGACCTGTTTATCTTTATCTCCATCTTTTCACAGGCCTTAAGTTTTATCATCATCAGCAGGGCAGCCAAAACGTTGGACCCCCGATTACTTACGGGGTATATGATGGTGTTCGGCTCCATTGTCTTGTTTGCCATTAGTCTGGTTACAGAACCGGGGGCATTAAAAGAAGTGGGAAGTGCCACAGGATCCATATGGTTTTTATTCTTTGCTTCTGCCATTTTAGCAACGGCAGTAGGGCACATGATTTACAACCATACGATTGGAAAAATTGGAGCCGCCGAAACATCGATCTTCCTGAACCTCAACACCTTTTTCTCCCTGGTTGGAGCGGCCATTTTCCTTAATGAAACCGTGACGTTTTACCACCTGATCGGATTGGTGTTCATCGTGCTTGGAGTCGTCTGTGGATCCGGTACCCTTGAAGAAATCGTCATCAGAAGAAAACAAAAAAGATTCCTAAAAGAAAAACAGAGCCATCAGATGTAGATGGCTCTGTTTTTTTTATTAACGGGATAATCATCCGGTAGACACAGGGGAATATAAAAACTACCTGCAAATGGCAATGTGGATAGTCCTCTTTCTTTCTGCCCATACTGAAGGAAAAGGTATCTCCGATAGGGTGGTTCAATGATATACATTTACAATGATTTTGGCGGGACTCATACAACCTCTCTTGCAGCAGCATATCACCTGCACATTTTAAAGCCTTCAAAAAGCCCATTAACTAAGAACGTCATCCTCGATATACCTTACTTCAACCAGCTGACGAAAAAAGAGGCAGGACAAATCCTTTTTCGCGGGATGGACGAAGAGAATAACCCCGTATATACAATAGGAAGGAGATCATCAAAGTATGTCGTACCGGCACTGACTGATTTGAGTACCATCCTCCTTAGAAGATACGGAGAAAAGGAGAAAGTCATCATTTCCAACACCTCGCCGACTGTTCCTCCCCTCATGACCGCCGGGGGATTCCTTTCCAGGGAGCTTGGAATCGATTGGATCGGTGTTCCCCTACTTGTGAAGGGGGCACAGCAATGTCACGAACTTATTTATCACCTCGTTAGGGAAACGAAACAAGCGGCCAAAGCTTCCCATGAGCAGGTAGTTATATTGGAAAATAAAAAATATCAATATAAAATTGGGAAAAAGGATATATTCTGGAAAAATAAATAGTATAATAAGTAGATACTACTGGGTAAAAGGTCTGTCTGCAGACAACTTGGGACGAACTGAATAGACCTGTACATAAAGGTAATACTACAGTAAAAACGGAGGTGCCGACATTGGAAGGTAAACCATTTCACTTTGATGGCAGTCACCATTTCGCAGCAGGAGAAACACAAGAGAACACTCCATTTGAACTAACAGACGAAATGAGAAAAAATATCGGGGGAAACCCCTTTGAAGCGGTCCGGGAAGAAGAGTAGTAATCACTTAACCCGATCAAGAATTGGATGTTGTCCATCAGACAGCATTCTTTTTTTGTTTATATCAGCGAAACTTGGATAATTCCATCTTTTCTTCACAAAATAATACGGCGAATATTATGAGTAAAGGATGGATGAAGAATGGCACAAGTATTGTATATTACGGCACATCCCCATGATGATACACAATCATACAGCATGGCGGTAGCAAAAGCATTTATGGATACATATAAAGAGGTGAATCCTGACGATCAAATCGTTCACATCGATCTGTATCGTGAACATATTCCCCATATAGACGCTGATGTGTTTAGTGGATGGGGGAAACTGCAAACGGGAAAAGGGTTTGAGGAGCTCTCATCAGAAGAAAAGTTGAAAGTGAATCGCCTCAATGAGTTATCAGAACAGTTTATTTCTGCTGATAAATATGTGTTCGTTACCCCATTATGGAACTTTTCCTTTCCACCAGTGATGAAAGCGTATATCGACTCTGTGGCAGTTGCCGGTAAATCGTTTAAGTATACAGACCAGGGACCTGTAGGATTATTGACAGACAAGAAAGCGATTCATATCCAGGCAAGAGGAGGGGTTTACTCAGTAGGACCTGCAGCCAGCATGGAAATGGGTCATCGTTATCTGGACATCATCATGCAATTTTTCGGTGTACCTTCCTTTGAGGGCGTATTTGTGGAGGGGCATGCGGCGATGCCTGATAAAGCACAAGAGGTCAAAGAGAATGCCATTTCAAGGGCGAAGGATGCCGCTCATACATTTTAAAAAAAGGGAAGAGCCTGAACATATGCGTTCAGGCTCTCTTTTTATACAATAGTAGGCTTCTCAATCTCATCTCCTTTTGGCTCAGGGACGAAGGCAAGAATGACAAGTCCGATGATGAAGAGGACAACGAGACTGAAAACACCGCTATTGGACTCGCCTGTCACCTGGGCGGTCACTGCCACTAACAAAGGTCCTAGGATCGAGGCGAATTTACCAAAGATATTGTAAAAACCAAAAAATTCATTTGCGTTCTTCTTCGGGATTAATTTTGCAAAGTAAGCCCGACTAAGTGCCTGTATGCCACCTTGGGAAGAAGCAACGAGCATTGCAAGGATCCAGAAGTCCATTGTGGTCTCCAGGAAGTAAGCGTAAATGCAGACGATGATATAAACGAATATCCCTACATACAACATCTTTTTCCCCGTGAATTTCTCTGCCAGCCTTCCGTAAAGAATTGCAAAAGGCCCAGCCACCACCTGAGTAACAAACAGAATGATCAAGAGATTAGTGGATGTGATCCCTAGGTCCGTTCCGTAGGCCGTGGACATCGTAATGATGGTGCCGACTCCGTCGATATAAAAGAAATAAGCAAGAAGAAACAAAAATAATGCACGGTATTTCCTGATTTCTTTCATCGTTCTACCTAGACGCTTAAAGCTATTGGCAACGGGATTCTTTTCACGCTCGATAAAGTAGCGCTGGTGGACATTTTTTAGTAATGGAATGGCGAATAGTCCCCACCATAAAGCGGTAATGATGAACGCGATTTTACTCGCAATGGTAACAGAGAAAGGAAGTACCCCATTTTGAGACAATATGATGATGGCGATACTTATGATAAAAGGAATCGTGCTTCCGATGTAGCCGAATCCAAATCCACGGGATGACACCCGGTTCATCCGTTCTTCTGTCGTTACGTCAGTTAAAAAGGCATCATAGAAAACATTGGAGCCTGCTGAACCGACCGCTGCCACTGTATAAAAAATTAACAGAAGCAGCCACTGATCACTTGGAACGAAAGCAAGCAGGGCAGTGAATATGACACCCAGGGCAAAGAAGAAGGTAAAGAATTTCTTCTTGTATCCTTCATAATCGGCAATCGTTCCGAGAATCGGACCGATCATAGCGAGAATAAAGGTGGCAATCGCAATGGTGTACCCTAAGTAAGCGGTTGAATTGGCGGCACTGACCCCTGCATTAGTAGCGGCAGCCTTATAAAATAGCGGAAAGACTGCGGTCGAAATGATGATGGAATACGCTGAATTTGCCCAATCATAAAAGATCCAGCTGCTTTCTTCTTTTGAAAAACGCTTCATTTTTCTTCCCCCTAAGGAAACAAAATCTTTTCTTTATATATCCAGCAATTCTTCGATCACTTTTCCATCTGTCTCACCCAGGTTAAGGCCCAGAAGGCGTGCAAGTGTTGGGCCTTCATCGACTAAATGCATAAATGGAATTTCAACATTTGACCGGATGCCTTTTCCGGAAGCCATGAAGATGGTGGAGTAGTCTTCTTTGTCAGGAGAATATCCGTGAGATCCATACGTATAACGCTTTTCATCCACATCCTCCGGGGTGATGACATGAATGAAGGATCCTGCTAATGTATCTTTAAAGTAAAAACCATGTCGTGCTTCGAGCATGAACGAACAATGTTCATCGGCTCCTTTTCTCCCGGCTTCTTCCCCATTGAGAATATCTTCAATTCCGTTAGATGGATCCATATGCAATTGCTGCAAAAGGGTTTGAACGGCATGTTTCGTTTCAGTATCCTTCACGTACACATAGGCAGAGCCATCACATCCTTTGCAATATGCTTTCCAGTCGATGACCTTTCCATGGTCATTCACTGTGATCAACCCATTTTCCTTTAAAAGAACGTTTAATTGTATAGCCTTTGATTCATCCAACGCACTATGATCCCCAAGAGCGACAATCGTAGACTCTTCATAGATGCCGTTGTCCTTCAATGCTTTCATGATTCTTCCCAAACGGGCATCATGGCGGCGTATGGCCGCATGTGCTTCTCCTGAAGAAAACCCATGGTAATGACGCTGTGTATCAAGATCCGTAAAATGCACAAGTAATAGGTTGGGCTTCTTTTTGATCGTGTCAACCGTCGATTCCAGAACGAAATCATCAAGTTCAGGTTGATTCAGGCCTTCCCGTATGTGACCGAAGAGACGATTCATGTGTAATTGATAGAGAGGACTTCCATTGAAAAGGGAAACAAGGATTTGATTATGCCATGGCCGATTGGCGAAGATCTCGGGCATGTTATAATCAATGTCCGCTTTCGCAGTCACAGGCCAAAGTAGAGCGGCAGTGGTCATACCTGCTTTCTTGGCTTCGTCATACAAAGTGGTACTCTTTATATGTCGCCGATGCCAGTACCAATCCGGGGAAACCCGGCCGGGCTGAATGAGAGTATTATTCACAACACCGTGACGATTGGGAAGCTTACCGGTGACAATGGTGGCGTGACAAGGATATGTCACAGAAGGATAAATGGTCTCAACATTTTTGCAAAAGGACCCTTTGGCAAGCAGTTCTTGGAAGTGAGGAAGACCTTTTAGAGTGGGGTAATCCAAAGCAGATAAACAATCGAAAGATATGACAATCAGATGATCGGTAAGACGAGTCATAATGACCTCCAGCTATCAAGTAGGATTGTACTATATACCTATTAATATAGCAGAACATTCAGAATAAAAATATGAAATTTCGATCATGCATGTTAATGAATTGTAAAGACGGGGATTCACATAAAAAAACAGAGATGATTAAACCCATCCCTGTGCTCAGTTAAACGATCATTTAAATCTTCACTTTTTCCCTGATTCGACTATTTTGCTTCATATCCAGGCTGCCTGAATATTCAACCGTATCAATGTCACAATTCTCACCGACCACAACATTCTTACCACGGACCAGTTTCGCCTTCGTGTTCTCAAGAAACACCTCGTCACCTTCGATCAGTTCTGAATATAAGTAATCCTCCTTTTGGAGAAGGAAGTTCACCATCTGTTTAATCAGTCCGTTGGAATTATGATGAGTCACCGCAATCGTTTCGCCACCGATTTCTTTAATCGAGGATTCATGATTGATTTCGATTTGAATCCGGTCAGCGTTGAGCAGCCCCTCGATATGGACCGAGCCGGAAGATGAGAAGGCTTCGACTTCACAATCCTTTTCTACTCTTAAAGAGCCGCTTGCTTTAATCGATCCCCCTTGGATCTTTCCTCCGACCTTACATGAACCGCTCACCTTAAATGTCTTAAAGATAAGGTCTTTCAATACTTTGCTTGAACCACTTGTGTTCATTTCAGCAGCCATCACCGAGCCTTCATATTTGGAGCTTCCACTTGTTGTAATCGTTTCTGCTTTTGTATCACCTTTAATGGTGGAAGAACCGCTCGTTTTAATGTATCCAGCTTTTACATCACCTGTAATCGTACCGGAACCCGAAATTTTAAGCTCACGGCAGTCGATGTCGCCGGCGATTTTTCCACTTCCACTGATCTTAACTGCATCAAATCTTCCACCGCCGGACGTACCGGATCCACTGATCTTCAAGTCATGCAGTTCTTTCTTTTCCACTGTATTCATGCATTTCTCCTCCAGTTCAGGGACGTTAGATCCCATTCGTATTCGTTAACGTCATTTTCAATTCTTCCATCATTTGCTGTAAATCGAATCTCAACACGACCTGAGCCAAATGGTCCACCAGAAAGTCTGAAGGGAGGGGCAGTAGCATCCATATATATGCCTCTCCTTTTCGGATACCGATAAGTTCGAGGGTAGATTCTTTAAGTGGAGTGAACTTCTCATGAAGAAAGAGGAATAAGGTTTGCTGTTGTTCTTTTGGAACCTGTAACCTTTGTGCCTTCTCTGTAATCATCATATTTAGAATGTCCGGGAATTCATATGCGTTTTTCACCCCTAATAGCGATGTACAGAGTTCTATCGTGTGTTCCGAAAGAAGGTTGTGTGAGCGTAATTCTTCTTCACTGATTTCAATCTTAGTGGGATTGGGGGAAAAGAATTCCGAAAGCTCATCCAAGGAGTAGCCATCCTTCATCTCTTTGATCGTATCGATGCGTGTAAGCATCTTTTCCCTTGGAAAGAACGTTTCCTGACCGGTGTAGCTGGATTTTTTGATAAACCAGCTTTCAGGTATGATATTCTTTCGTTTCCACCGGTAAAGCTGTCCATAGGATATGCCGGTGAGCTCCAATACTTCCTTCTTAGAAATAAGGTCTTGTTCCATTGAGGGGTCACCTCTTCTCGTAACAAAACATTGTTACGTTACTTTGATTACAGTTTAACAGAACAATGTTACGTTAGTAAAGTGTTATTGGAAAATTTTTAAAAATTGCCCGTTTCAACTGCCCAATAAATGTTTAAAGAAGGGGTCCAAGGGTACTAAAGAAACAGAAATGTTTTACATAGTAAACATTAATAACCGTTGAGAGGGATGAAAGAATGGGAGACGATCGCCGTACGAAAGTGAATGAGAAGAGCAAGGATGAACAGCTTGAACAGTATCGCGTGGAGGATGAAGGAAAGCATCTCACAACCAATCAAGGATTGAAGGTTTCAGAAGATGAGTTTTCTTTGAAGGCAGGTGAACGGGGGCCAACATTAATGGAGGATTTCCATTTCCGTGAGAAGATGACTCACTTCGACCATGAGCGCATACCTGAACGGATTGTCCATGCACGAGGCTTTGCTGCCCACGGAGAGTTCGAACTCTATGATTCTATGAAAGAATACACCCGGGCTAAATTTCTTCAGGACACTTCAACGAAAACCCCTGTCTTTGTACGTTTTTCAACTGTAGCCGGATCCAAGGGTTCCGCAGAAACAGTGCGTGATGCACGTGGATTTGCTACCAAATTTTATACGGAAGAAGGCAATTATGACCTGGTCGGAAACAATATTCCTGTGTTTTTCATTCAAGATGCGATTAAATTTCCGGATCTAGTTCATGCACTCAAACCGGAACCACATAATGAAATGCCTCAGGCAGCTTCTGCCCACGATACGTTCTGGGATTTTGTAGCGAATAACCAGGAGTCCGCTCATATGGTCATGTGGGCCATGTCCGATCGGGCGATTCCACGCAGTCTGCGTATGATGGAAGGATTCGGGGTCCATACCTTCCGCCTTGTGAACGCGGAAGGGAAGGCACATTTTGTGAAGTTCCACTGGAAGCCTGTATTGGGGACTCACTCTCTCGTTTGGGATGAGGCTCAGAAGATCAACGGGAAAGACCCGGATTTCCACCGCCGTGATTTGTATGAATCCATTGAAAATGGCGATTATCCAGAGTACGAGCTGGGAGTTCAGCTCATTAAGGAAGAAGATGAGTTTAACTTTGACTTTGATGTTCTTGATCCTACCAAGCTATGGCCAGAAGAAGAAGTTCCGGTGAAAATCGTCGGGAAAATGACCCTTAATCGCAATGTGGACAATGTGTTTGCTGAAACGGAGCAAGCGGCTTTCCATCCTGGTTCCGTTGTTCCCGGGATCGATTTCTCAAATGATCCGCTATTACAAGGACGCTTATTCTCCTATACTGATACACAATTGATCCGCCTCGGTGGACCTAACTTCCATGAGCTTCCTATTAACCGACCGGTATGCCCATTCCACAATAATCAACGTGATGGTTATGGCCGTCATACGATTAACAAGGGCCGGGTGAGCTACCATAACAACTCACTGGCTAAAAATACTCCAGCCCCTGCGAGTCAGGAAGAAGGTGGCTACACTCATTACCAGGAGAAGATGGAAGGGCGTAAAGTACGGGCAAGAAGTGAAAGCTTCAAAGATCACTTCTCACAGGCTACTCTCTTCTGGAATAGCATGAGTGAGCCTGAGAAAGAGCATATCATTCAAGCCTTCAGTTTCGAGCTTGGAAAAGTGAAGAGCAAATCGGTTCAGCAACAGGTAGTCGATATGTTTGCCAATGTAAGTCTGGATCTGGCAAAAGGCTTTGCAGAAGCGATAAGCGCGAAAGTTCCAAGCGGAGAAGGTTCAAAGGTAACCAAATCTTCTCCAGCTTTAAGCCAGGAAAATACGATTAAGAAACCTGCTACCCGTAAAGTTGGAGTCATCGTAGGAAGCGGCTTTAAAGGGGACGAAGTGAAAATGGTTCTGTCCGCTCTTAAAAAAGATGGCATCCAGCCTGAAATCATCAGTGACAAGCTGGGGATGAGAAAAGGGGATGACGGTACGGAGCTTGAAGTGGACCATACCTTCTTGACAGGGGAATCCGTGTTATTTGATAGCCTTTACGTAGTAGGCGGGGAGAATGTAGATAAAAAGTTCTCTCAAGATACAGCCTATTTTGTCAAAGAAGCGTATTCTCATTTCAAACCGATCGGTGCAACCCATGAAGGGATACACTGGTTGGAAGAAGCGGGTGTCAGCGGCTCTGGTGTGGTAACCGGGGAAGACATGAAGTCATTTGCAAAAGAATTCACAGCAGCCATCGCAGAACATCGTCATTGGGATCGAGAATTAGTATAAGATTTAACAGGAAGACTGATGACTTAATTTGAGAAGTGAGGCTGGGGCAAAATTGTCTCAGCCTCATTTTATATATATGGAGTCCAAACCACTTTCCATCCTCCAAATCAATCACTTGATTCACTTCGTTACACCTACTATACTCTTCAATCAACAGGCAAATCGGATTTGAAAATGAAAAAATTCCCATAAGCAAAAATCTTGAAAGTCAAAAAAGGTCAAAGTATACTATCGTTATAAGGTCAAAGAAAGTCAAAGTCAAATATATTTTAAAAGAATACTAAACACACTGACCTTATTCATCATACAATCTACAAAATTATTAATATAAACACTACTACAGGAGGTAATGTTTAATGAAATGTCAAGTATGTCAACACAATCAAGCAACGGTTGAAGTGTATAAGCAAGTCAATGGTCATAAGTCAAGTATGAAGATGTGTTCAGCTTGCTTTCAAAAGCAGCAAACACCTTCTGGAATACATGGAGGATTTCCACTTGATGAGTTGTTTAAAGGGATGAGCATGGGTGGAAACTCAAACCATGGCTTCCACAATCAGCAATCATCTCCACAGCAAGGCGGAAATGGAGGAAATGGCGTTCTCGATCAGTTTGGACGCAATGTCACAGGAGCAGCCAAAGCTGGATTGATTGATCCTGTTATCGGCCGGGATAAAGAAGTGGACCGCGTCATTGAAATTTTAAATCGCCGTAATAAGAATAACCCGGTACTCATCGGTGAGCCCGGCGTGGGTAAAACGGCTATCGCTGAAGGGTTGGCCCTTAAGATTGTAGCAGGTGATGTTCCTTCCAAGTTGTTAAATAAAGAAGTGTATGTGATGGATGTGGCTTCATTAACTGCAGGTACAGGCGTTCGCGGTTCTTTTGAAGAACGTTTAAAAGCCATCATCAGTGAGCTTCAGAATCGCCAAAACGTGATGTTATTTATTGATGAGATCCATCAATTAGTTGGTGCCGGTTCCGCGGAAGGTTCCATGGACGCAGGGAACATTTTAAAACCTGCATTAGCCCGGGGTGAATTGCAAGTAGTCGGGGCTACCACATTGAAGGAGTACCGCCAAATTGAAAAAGACGCAGCACTTGAGCGTCGTTTCCAGCCGGTTATGGTAAACGAGCCGACACCTGAAGAAGCTATTGAGATCCTTAGAGGATTAAAAGATAAATATGAAGACTATCATGGGGTCGAATTTACAGATGAGGCCATCGAGGCTTGTGTGAAACTATCCCATCGATATATTCAGGATCGATTCTTACCGGATAAGGCCATTGATTTAATGGATGAAGCAGGTTCTAAAGTAAATCTACAGTCAGAGGGTAAAGACAAGACTGCCCTTCTAAAAAAATTGAACGATGTAAGAGAGAAGAAGGATCTGGCAACAAAAGAAGAGAACTATGAACAAGCTGCCATCTTGCGCGATCAAGAAGCAGAATTGGAAAACAAAATGGGTGAAGATGGGTCAGACTCCAAAGCACTTGTAGAAAGAGAACTTATCCAGACGATCGTTGAATCGAAAACGGGTATTCCTGTCGGGAAGCTGCAAAGCGATGATCGGAAGCGAATGAAAGCACTGGAAGAAAACCTGGCGGGTAAAGTGATCGGACAGGAAGAAGCAGTGAAGAAAGTAGCAAAAGCGATCCGCCGCAGCCGTGCAGGATTGAAAGCGAAGCATCGTCCAATCGGTACTTTCCTCTTTGTAGGACCAACAGGTGTAGGTAAAACAGAATTGACAAAAACACTGGCAGAAGAGTTATTTGGATCTAAGGATTCGATGCTTCGATTAGACATGAGTGAGTATATGGAAAAACACTCTGTTTCCAAACTGATTGGTTCACCTCCAGGCTATGTAGGACATGAGGAATCCGGTCAATTAACTGAAAAAGTCAGAAGGAACCCTTACTCAATCATTCTCCTGGATGAAATCGAAAAAGCCCATCCGGATGTTCAGCACATGTTCCTGCAAATCCTTGAGGACGGACGCCTTACGGATAGTCAGGGAAGAACGGTCAGCTTTAAAGAGACTGTGATCATCATGACAAGTAACGCAGGTATGACGGACAAGAAGGAAGCAGTGGTCGGTTTTAATACAGGGGGTACAGATGCCATTAAAGAAACGAATATTCTTCAATCCCTCGGTGCCTACTTTAAGCCGGAGTTCCTGAACCGTTTTGATAGCATCATTGAATTTGAATCTCTTGAAAAAGAAGAGCTTCTTCAAATCCTTGATCTGATGCTGGACGAGTTGCAGGTTGAACTTAAAGAGCAGGGGATTGCTGTAACCATCGAAGAAGATGCGAAGAGTAAACTCGTTGAGCTGGGATATCATCCTGAATTCGGTGCACGCCCATTACGTCGTGTAATCCAGGAAAGAGTGGAAGATAAAATCGCTGATTTACTTCTTGATGTAGAAGGTGTTACGGACGTAGTCATTTCACTAGAAAACGACGAAATCATCGTCAAATAAGAAAAGAAGCACCCTATGAGGTGCTTCTTTTTTTATTCTTTCCTCTTCAAAAAAGTGATATATATTGCCATAGCTAAATAAACTCCTAAAACTAAGACAATAAATACAGGGGTAGAAAAGGAAGTCATAATAACACCCTCACTTTAGATCTTGTAAAGATGGATGGAAAATGAATAATAGAATTGCAATGATAGGTAAGGAAATAATGATGGCGAGTAATGGCTTTTTATGATGCAATCCTAAGATTGAAAACATGATGACATTAAACACAGCGGACCAGCCCAGATTCCAGCCATTTTCATAAAGGAAAAGTCCTTTTTTATGAAAAAGGTATTCGAGTAATGTGAAATAGGCAATCCAGCACGTAAGATACAGCCACTTCCTTTTTCGATATGGAAAATAACGCAGAAAAATCATGATGACAACTGGAATGATGAAAAACGTGAAGACGAGGTCAATAAACGTATGATTAAGCCAATCCAGAGTAACAGCTTTATATTCCCAAAGTGTGTGGTTATAAAAGATTACGTTATATGTGAGATTACAAATAATATAATATTGGACCGTTGGATAATAATCCTTCCAGTGCTTCCAATCAACAAAAAGCTTTGCGAATATCAGATAAACAACCACTACCAGTATTAAATACATATTTAGTACAATCCTTGTTTTTGTTACTCAGTATGGACGTAACATAAAAAGAATAGACATTCTGGACAGATTTAGTGCCTGATTCACATTGAATCAGGCACTATAATTGAAGTATTTATTCTATTTCTGACAGTATTCTATCAATTGCCTGGGCAACACCATGATCAGTATTTATGCCAGTGACCCAGTCAGCGGCTTCCTTCACGGCTTCCTGAGCGTTCCCCATCGCAACTCCGAAACCGGCTTCACGAATCATAGCTATATCATTCATACTGTCCCCGACCGCCATGACTTGTTCCATGGACAGGTCCAGCCATTTGCAAACCTTTACCAAAGCCGCTGCCTTATTGACCCCTGCAGGATTGATTTCAATATTCGTCGGGGAAGAATTTGTGATTTCAAGTGCTTCATTTTTCACCAGCTCGTCCATCATGACTTTGCGGACGTCATCATCCTGAATATCGAAACCAAACTTCAGCCAATTATAGGTATCGATCTCCTGATCAAAAGGCTTATTCGTATTGAAAAGTCCTTGGGAAGTGGAAGACCAGAAGTAGACATCATGCTCTTCTTTTAATTTCCAAAGCTGTTTCACAAGATCAAGATCAAGTGGGATGCTATCTACCAGATTGTATTCATGATCGTAAATTTCCCCGCCGTTCACGGTCACAAGATAAGATGAACGGCCAAGCTCATCTGAAATGTCCCTGCATGTGAAAAGGGAGCGGCCGGTACTTAACACCACATGAATACCTCTCTCCTTTGCACGCTGAATGGCTTGTGCGTTTTCAGGAGATACTTCTCCTTCGTGATTGACCAGTGTTCCATCCATATCCAGGGCAATTAATTTAATATCCATTTTACCTATCACGTCCTTCTATTAGTTCATACCCAGTGTAATATAATTCGAGCTAATCTTCTAGGAAGCCGACTTGATGAAGGGATTATTTCCTAAGTACTGAACTTCATATTACAATAGAAAAGAGTATATATTTGAGAGGGAGAGAACAATGGAGTCTACATATGAAATGGGTAAGTGGAAGCAGCTTATTACTTTAATAAAGGAAACCGATCCACCGAAAACCCTGTTTGGCATTTCTATATTCTTGAGCCTGCTTACAACGATTGCTGGCCTTGCTATACCATTATTAACAAGTAAGTTGATCGATGACTTCAGTTTAGATTCGCTAAGTAAAGGGGTCATCATCGGGATGATTGCTGCCTTTTTTGTTCAAGCGATAGCAGGAGGAGTGTCTGTTTACATATTGGCGAGGGTCGGGCAGCATGTGATTGCCTCCTTGAGAGAAAAGCTTTGGAGAAAGTTGCTGGTTCTGCCCGTTTCTTATTATGATTCACATGAAACGGGTGACTCTGTCAGCCGTATGACCAGTGATACGGGAGTGATCAAGAACCTGATCACCGAGCACCTGACTGGCTTTATTACAGGGATCATTTCTGTAATAGGTGCCATCATCGTACTGTTTTATTTAGATTGGCCCCTTACACTGGTGATGTTTTCAATCATACCACTGTCACTTTTGTTTCTTATCCCAATTGGCAAAAAGATGGCTGACATCTCAAGGGGATTACAGACAGAGACTGCAAGCTTTTCGGCTATATTAACGAGAGTCCTTTCGGAAATCCGTCTCGTGAAGTCATCCAATGCGGAAGAGATTGAATTTCAAAAAGGACAAACAGGTATCAAGAAGCTCTATGCCCTCGGATTAAAGGAAGGGATCATTCAAGCGTTAATGTCTCCAGTCGTTTCATCTTTAATTATCATCGTTCTTGTACTCATTATTGGATTCGGCGGTATCCGAGTGACCTCTGGAGCCATGACGGCCGGGGAACTTGTTGCTTTCTTCATCTACCTCTTTCAGATTATCATGCCGATCACCCAGATCATCGTGTTCGTGACTCAGTTCCAGAAAACAGTTGGGGCAACAGAGAAAGTGTTATCGATTCTCACTTTAGACGAAGAAAAACTTGAGGAAGGTAGGTCCGTCCCTCAAACGGATCGTGCCCTGGTCCTTGACGGGGTGACGTTTGGGTATGAAGAAGGGGAGAAAGTGTTAAAGGATGTGACGATAACGGCCGAAAAAGGGAAAGTGACGGCCATCGTTGGTCCGAGTGGGAGTGGGAAGACGACACTGTTTTCATTAATTGAGCAGTTCTATAAGCCACAGCAAGGAGAGATCTTACTGGGGGAAGAGACGATCAGTTCATACTCGCTAAAATCATGGAGGGAACTTCTTGGCTACGTCTCCCAGGATAGTCCGATCTATTCGGGAACGATCGGGGACAATATCTCTTACGGGCTCCATGTGGATATATCAGAGGAAAAGATGATAGCCGCTTCAAAAATGGCTTATGCCCATGAATTTATCAAGGACCTCCCTAACGGTTATCAAACAGAAGTTGGAGAAAGAGGGATCAAGCTTTCAGGAGGACAGCGGCAGCGACTTGCCATTGCAAGAGCACTATTGAGGGACCCGGATATCCTCATGCTGGATGAAGCCACTTCAAGCCTGGACAGTCAATCGGAAATTGTCGTGCAGGAAGCCCTTAAGAACTTAATGAAGGGACGGACGACCCTCGTGATTGCCCATCGCTTATCCACCATCGTGGATGCCGATCAGATCGTCTTTTTAGAAAAAGGAAGGGTGACTGGAGTTGGTACACATGAGGAGTTGTTTACGTCCCATCCTTTATACCGTGACTTTGCGAGACAGCAGTTAAGAATAGGGAATCATCCTGATGCGGGAAGTGAATTAGCATGAAACCTTTTACTGAACGAGTGGTGAAAATCATACAGGGAATCCCTTCCGGTAAAGTGATGACGTACGGTCAAATCGCTGCACTAGCCGGCAGTCCGAGAGCTGCCAGGCAGGTCGTACGAATCCTTCATTCCATGAGTGAAAAGTATAAACTTCCCTGGCACCGGGTTTTGAATAGCAAGGGGGAAATTGGGTTCGGGGATGAAGAGCAAGCGATGCACCAAAGGCTATGTTTGGAAGCTGAGGGGGTTCATTTCATTGGGGAGAATCGGATTAGGTTAGAGGAGTATCGGTATGAGTCCGAACAGGAGTGGGACATCTAATGATAAGGATGTTTTTAAGAGTGCATAGATAAAGATTTCATTTTTATTGGTTCAGGCTAAAGGTACCGGCCGATTCCAATGTGAGATCTCTATGTCAAAACTTTAACAAGGTTTCAATCAAGAAAGCCGAAAACAATGACAAATAAAGACGTAAGTGCTATGAATGCAATGATTACGTATCCGATGAACCGAATTCCCAAAGGCAGACTTCCCATTTCGGGTTTAGTCATGGGGTTCCTTCGATTTTTGAAATATGTTCAGTCACATCATTAAACGGTTTTTAGGATTTGTCATAGGATCCCCCCTTGAATTAATTTACCGTATATTTGAAAACGAAAAAAAGCAAAACGATAGGAAAATGACCGAGCTCCACCTTAAATAAGGATGGACCCGGTCATTTTCTTTTTTGCTTAGGTTTGAACAATGGTTAAAAGTGGTATAGATGCTTTGTTGAAAACAAAATATATTTTAAATTTTCAACTATATCTTTGGAAAATTAAATAAGAGCGAAGAGGTTGATGAAGGATGGCAAAAGGTGATTTGCTGGTCATTGGGGGCAACGAGGATAAATCGGATGAGAAAGTCATCTTATCGAAGTTCGCTGCATTATGTCAAACAAGACAAGGCCCGATCGGGATCGTTACGACTGCTACAGCTTATCCTGAAGAAGTGGGGAATGAATACGCAAGCTTGTTTCACACACTCCATGGAACAAAACCATTATTACTCCATTTGGATTCACGGGAGAAAGCGGATAATCCTGCACTGAAGGAGCAGCTGTCATCACTATCGGGATTGTTCATGACAGGAGGGGATCAACTAAGACTCACAAGCATTCTTGGGGGGACCACCTTTTATAAACACTGCTTCCAGGAATGGAAGGGGGGACTGGTCATAGGCGGGACGAGTGCTGGCGCTGCTGTCATGAGCAGGTTGATGATCATATCATCCAAGATTTCAAAAAAAGAAGATGTCTCCATCCTGGAAATGGGCTCAGGCTTCGGTTTCCTTGAAGACGTCATTATTGATCAGCATTTTTCCCAGCGTGACCGATTTACAAGGCTGATGAGGGCAATTGCATTAAATCCTCAGATCATCGGTGTGGGAATTGATGAAAATACAGCCATTTGGGTCAATAGTGAACACAACCAATTTGAAGTGATCGGTGAATTCAATGTGAGTATTTTTGATGGGAAAACCTCTTCCTATGTAGATGTTGCTGAAAATAAAGAGAACATGACCATTTCAGATATTCGTTTTCACACACTGGGTGAAGGCGCGATTTTTGATTTAACCAAACGGGAATTAATTATATCTTAAGGAGAGAACATTCAATGAAAATCAATCGCGTCAATTACTTATCCGGCCCTAATTTATACAGTTTCAAACCGACGATCTGCATCGAACTCGATATAGAAGGGTTTGAAGAAAAACCCTCAAATCTTCTGGGAGGGTTTACTGACCGTTTGCTTGAGGTCATGCCATCCTTATTAACACATACATGTTCACGGGGGTATGCAGGTGGCTTTGTGGAACGCCTGTATGAGGGGACGTGGATGGGACACATCCTTGAGCATATCGCACTTGAAATCCAGCACCTGGCGGGGATTTCTGTCAAGCGCGGAAAAACCATCACGGGTGAAAGGAAAGGGATTTACTTTGTGACCTACGATTATGTGGAAAAGAAGTCCGGCTATTATGCGTTCGTAGCAGCGATGGAGATCGTTACAGCCATTCTTGATCATAAAGAGGTCAGTGCCGATCCTTACATATCAGAAACATCTGATCTCTATCATTTGCATAAAATGGGACCGAGTACAGAAGCGATATATCAAGCAGCCAAAGACCGGAAGATACCGGTTGAAAGGACGGGTACAAACAGTCACTTGAGACTCGGGACCGGTAAGAAACAAAAATTCGTCCAGGCGACCATATCGAGTCAATCCTCTTACCTTGCTGTAGAGAATTCCTGTGATAAAGATGAGACAAAACTATTATTGAAGAGAGCCGGACTTCCTGTTCCTGATGGGGACGTGGTTTCGAACGAATTCGAGCTTCTTCAGTCTGCTGAGAAACTCGGATTTCCCCTCGTGATCAAACCTGTCAATGGACGTCAGGGACAAAATATCGTGACGGATATCCAGAATGACCTTGACCTGTTGACGGCATTTCGCTGTGTATACAGTGAAGGGACCGATTATATCATCGAGCGTTACTATAAAGGGAATGATTACCGGTTTCTGGTCGTGAATGGTGAACTGATTGCAGCAAGTCTTCGCCTCCCTCCTACGGTGATCGGTGATGGACGTAATTCAATCAAGGAATTAATTGAAAGCGAAAACAAAAATCCTTTGAGGGGAGAAGGACACGAGAAAGCGATGAGCAGAATCCCCCTCGATGAACGGACCGTTGTACATCTGGAGAAGGGCGGTCACTCCCTGGATTCCGTCCTCAAAAAGGGACAGGCTCTTGAGGTTTTGGGGAACGCAAATCTTTCGACTGGTGGATCGGCAATTGACGTGACAGATGATGTCCATCCACATTACCGGAAGATGGCAGAAGGAGCTGCGGCTGCGATCGGTCTTGATATTGCCGGGATCGATATCCTTTCATCGGATGTATCAGTCCCGTTCGAAAAGGGGGCTGCAGCCATTTTGGAAGTGAATGCTGCGCCTGGGATACGGATGCATCATTATCCATCAGAAGGAAAAAGCAGGGACGTCGGGGGAGCGATTGTAGACTATTTATTCTCAAATCGCGAAGAAGCGGCCATCCCCGTTGTCGCTGTGACAGGAACAAACGGAAAGACAACGACGTGCCGGCTGGTCTCCCACCTTTTGCAAAAGGAGAATGTAACCGTTGGCTTTACATGCTCGGACGGGGTTTGGATCGACGAACATCAGATTGATGAAGGCGATTGCAGCGGTCCGAAGAGCGCCAGGAAAGTACTCTCCCACCCTGGTGTTGACGTTGCTGTGCTTGAAACAGCCAGAGGTGGCATGCTAAGGGAAGGTCTGGCTTTCAGGCATTGTGATGTTGCCGTTGTAACCAATATCAGTGAAGATCATCTGGGCCTGAATGGCATAGATACTCTGGAGGATTTAAAAAAGCTTAAACAGACCGTGGTCGAAGTGGTTTTACCTGGAGGATCATGCATATTGAATGCAGATGACCCAAGATGTGTTGAAATGGCAACTGAAACATACGGGAAGGTTATCTACTTCTCCCTTTCCCTTTCCAATCCTGTGATACAGGAGCATATAGAGAATGGGCATGAGGCGTGGTACATGGATGAAGGGTGGGTCATGCATACCTGTGAGGGGAAAACCGAAAGATTCCTGCCTGTCTCCCATATCCCCCTCACCATCAACGGAGCTGCCAGGTACAATATCCTGAATGTGCTCGGTTCTCTTGCAGCCGCCCATTCGTTAGGGCGTCCACTTTCCGAACTTCGGAGTAAGGTGATCAGTTTTCTACCGACTGAAACCCAAAATCGCGGACGGTTCAATGTACAAACCGTGCAAGGAAGAACCGTCATTGTTGATTATGCCCACAATCCAGCGGGCTTAAGGGCCTTATTCGATACCATCGCTCATCTGAAGGATGGAAGAGTCATTACGGTTGGCTCAGCAGCGGGGGACAGGAAAGATGAAACGATTCATGATATGGGGATGATTTTTGGAGAACACTCGGATATCTTCATTATCAAGGAGGATCTGAATTTAAGGGGAAGGACACCGGGAGAAACCATCCATTTGCTGACCAGAGGAGTGAAACAATCCAAAGCACAACCATTGATTCATGTGCAACCTGAAGAAATCCATGCTTTGTTCATGGCATGGGAGATCTCACAACCCGGTGACACACTACTGTTTCTATATGACGATTACGCATCGATTCAAAGCTTTGTGGAAGAGGTCATGAAGAGCTCTGTTTCAAGGACCGAGTTTCAAAGGGCAGAATAAAACCGTACTTCCATAGCTCGAAGAAAAAAAGCTCAGAGGCGACTCTGAGCTTTTACTTTCAATAAGCACTCTCTGTTAATGAAGCTGCCCGTTCTTCAATTTCTTGAGCCATCTTCTTTGCCTTGTGGCAATAAACCAATACCCTGCCAAACCAAATCCTGCAAGTCCAAAGCTTCCTTGCAAGAGGAGCTCCATGTTGAAACCAAGCCCTGTGAAACCACCTGCGAACCCTGACAGTATAAGGATAAAAGCTTGCTTCTTTTGGCTCTCAAATATCTCAAATTGAAACTTGTTTTGCTGATGATGATCCTTTTGCTCGAGTGCTTTTTCCGGCACATCCAGGAGCTGATGGATTTTTTGCAACGTTTGAAACAGTGGCTGAGCGCTTATCCATTTGATAAGTAGCTCCCACTTGTTTGTGTTACTATCCTTAACCCAATCCATGAAGGCAGGTTTGACGACATCGAGGGTTTCCTCATCTGGACTCAAGGTATGAACAAGCCCTTCTATAGTTGCAAAAGACCGGCCTAAAAAGATAAAGCGGGTAGGGACTTGTACAGGCAATGATTTCACCATATCGTTGATTTCCTTCTTTACCGAAATCAGATCCATCTGTTTGAACTCCTCCATATCGAGAGTGACAAATTCCTTCAGCACAGGTTCAATGGTTTTCGGACTTGCATCAGGAAGGAGGAACCCTAATTGAGCCAGAGCTTCTGCTGCTTTCCGGAAATTCTTTAGAAGAATTCCTTCCAGAAGATCTTGAAAGTGAGTGGAATCCCTCTTGGAAATTTCCCCGATCATTCCATAATCCAGGAGAACGAAGGTACCATCCGGCTGAAGCAGTATATTCCCTGCATGTGGATCGGCATGGAAGATTCCGGGCTCAAGCCATTGGGGAAGGAAAAGGCGAAACAATTCCTTAGCTAGCTTCTGCCCGTCCAATCCATACGACTCAAATGCTTTTCGGTCATTCAATCGAACGCCATCCACCCATTCCATTACCAGTACTTTATCTGTACAAAGTTCAGGGTACATAGCAGGAATCTTCACGTTAGGATGGTCCTTGAACCGTTGTTTGAATGAAATAGCAGAATTCATTTCTTGTGAAAAATCTAACTCTTGTTCGATGACTTGCTTTAATTCCTTATAAAGCATTTTGAAATCAATGAAACCTTTTGGAACGGGTGCGAAATGTCTGGCAAACCAAATAATGATGGCAAGGGAGCGGAAATCAGTCCTAACCAGGGAAGGAATCTCAGGCCGCTGCACCTTGATAGCCGCTTGGGTACCATCAAACAGCGTCGCCTTGTATACTTCTCCGATAGAAGCTGAAGCGACGGCTTCCTGGTCGATGGCCTGTACCTTGGTAGTCACCGAGCCGTCCCATTCGCGTTCCAGAACCTTTTCAATCTCCTCCCATGGTGAAGGAGGGACGTGATCGACCAAATCCTGTATTTGATTGATGAATCCTTTCGGTAGCAGATCCTCACGTATACTTAACAGTTGTCCAACCTTGATCAACACACCATTTAATTCAAAGAGAGTTTCTTTAAACTCCTTTCCTATCCGTTCCCAAAGCTTATCTTTCTCCCATTGGGACTTACCGCGGAGACGGTACCAATAGACTCTGAACACAATCGATAACGCTAATGATAATACCTTCCACATTCTCCAAAGCTTCTTCTCTGACTTCATCGTTTCATCTCCCGTAACCGGCCTGTCTAGTTCTATTATGTAATACGGATAAAAAAGAAGAAAGTTTCTACTTCTATAACTATCAGAAGATTCTATCCTTTTAATGGTTTTTTATGGTAAAATACATCTTGTTGAAAGGAGAAATGTATGTTCGTAAAAGTCTATGAGTATCATATTCAGCCGGAAAAAATAGAAGAATTCTTTAAAGTACAAGAAAAGGCTGGTGAAATTTATAGAAAGTACTTAGAAAGTCATACGCTCTATTTGAAAAAGCAAGACGGAACAAAATGGATGGAGATTAATAGATACAAAGACGAAAGTGAATACAAAAAAAGCATAGAGTTGATTAATGAGCATGAAGAAATTCAGCATCTATTCACAGATTTTCAATCCCTACTTGTACCGGGCAGCGAAATAGTAGAAGAGGATTTTTTGCAGATTGAAGAAAAGAACTCATTAGGGATGTGAATGTTTGGGACTTGATTCAAAGCATGATGCGTGGGTGGGTACGATTTAGGGAATGGCCCAAAAAAATACGAAATTGAGGTGTAGTATATGAAACTGGCTTTTCTATGTCATCCGGTTAAAGATTTAACGGAATCTCTCCATTATTATCGTGATACTTTAGGGTTTGAAGAAGCATGGCGCGAAGGAGATCACACGATTGCTCTCAAGTTACCAGGTACGGATGTTCAATTGATGATCGAGAATGATGAGCCTGATTTAGGACCCGGTGGAATTTTCATCGTAGACAGCGTAGACGAATATTATGAACAACATCAAGAAAAACTTCATTTCATTAAAACTCCATGTGATATTCCTCCAGGCAGATATGCCATATACCAAGATGATAGTGACAACTTAATCCGGATCATTGATATGAGTGGCGAGCGTTAACGTAGGATTGGTGGGCGGTGATTGTTCATCTGTTAAAATATCGATGATTTTTACAAGTGAATTTGACAGTTAATAATCGGTGGATATTTAACAGTTGAAATTCCATTGAAAATCAGCAGCTGAAATCTTTCTTTAATTCAGCTGCTGAAAGATACCGTAAATTTATTTTCCACTAAAAAATATTAAGAAATAAACAACACACTTACCGATTTTGACACCTTTGTGAACTGATCAAAAGCCTATTGCATTAAGGATGGAGAAGAGGTATATTATAAGTGTAAAGAACATGTGAAACATTTCACAAACAAAACAGCTACCATATCAAAAATCAACATAAACTTTGAACAACTGTTTTTTTAATCATTCTTGTGAAATTTTTCACAATACGCATCCTAAAGGAGATGATCCATCATGAGATGGTGGGAAGATCAAAAGGTGAGCATGGTTTGGACAGTGATTAGAATTTGGTTGGGCGTTCAATGGCTGGAAGCGGGTTGGCATAAGGTGAATGATGGTTTTGATGCAAGTGGCTTCCTGCAAGGGGCATTGGCTAAAGCGACGGGAGATCATCCAGCCGTTCAAGGGTGGTATGCAGAATTTCTAAAAGGTTTCGCTATACCGAATGTAGATTTATTCAATGTTTTGATTCCTTGGGGAGAAGTGCTGGTGGGAGCTGGCTTGATTGTCGGATTCATGACAATACCGGCGTTACTGGCAGGGGCATTCATGAATTTAAACTTCTTATTAGCTGGAACAGTGAGCACGAATCCAGTTCTCTACACAGTTGCCATCATCCTTCTTTTTGCCGGCAGAGGGGCAAACTGTTGGGGAGTTGACCGCTGGGTGATGCCGTACCTGAAACATATGGTTCTAGCTAAAGACAAGCATCATAAAAAGCCGATCGTGGTATGATAGTACGTTTAATTAAAACCACCCATGCAGTCACTGCATGGGTGGTTTCTTAATGAATTCCTCAGGACCTATCTTTTTTACCTACCGGGATTGCTCTATTGGTTTTTCTTCACTCGTGCACGCTGGTTAGCAGCATTGGCGCGAGCTTGTGCTTCCATATCAGCCTGGTCGGCAAGTTCACGTGAGAACTCTTCGTCAACACCGTCAGATTTGAGCTGAGCGGGTGTTTGAGGCAAGCTGTTTTTGTTTCCTCGTTTACTATTTCCGCGTGATCTGCCCAATATGAACATCCCCTTTTCAGTTGGATAAAAAATAAAGGTACAGACTAACGAGTCTGTACCTTTATTCTTCTTCAAAGTAAGGTTTTTTAGTTAGGTAATAATTGACTATCTGTGGGATTTGGAAGTGAAGCCGCCTGCACGATCTGCTGCTTTGAATTCCCTTGAATACGTTACTTCCTGTGCACTGGATAGAACTGATTTGTTTTTGTCTTTCTTTTTCTTATTATCCATTCGTATGTACTTCCCTTCTTTTCAAGATTAATTCTATTTTTGCCTTGAAAGGAAGGGGGCATACCTGTGATTTAATGATAAATATCGATCAAGGCACTTTTAAGTTCAGGGTATTCAAATTGAAAACCGTTTTCTGAAAGGACACTCGGAAGTACCTTTTGTCCTTCCAGCACCAAGGCGCTCATTTCCCCCATGGCTACTTTTAAAGAAATGGAAGGGACTGGGATCCAGTGTGGTCTGCCAAGCACGGCCCCGAGTATTTTCCCAAACTCTTTCATGGTAACGGGAGAAGGTGCTGTCACATTCACCGGTCCGGAGATGGATTCTGTTTCCGCAATGAAATGCACCGCTCTTGCGATGTCTTTTATATGGACCCACGACATCCATTGGTCCCCGGGCCCGACCGTTCCTCCTACAAACATTTTATAAGGAAGAGCGATACGGGGGAGGGCGCCATCGTCTTTCCCCAGAATAATTCCGAAGCGTGCATATGCAACCCGGATGCCCAGCTGATTCGCCTTGCTCGCTTCCTTTTCCCATATTTGAACCGTTTCTCCTAAAAAGTTGTCTGCCGTTTCAGCTGACACTTCCGTATACGTGTTCGTTTTTGAAGAAGGGTAGTAGCCGATTGCACTTGCGTTGATAAGACACGTCGGTTTCTCTTTCAGTGCCTTAATAATGTTGATCACCTCTTGTGTTGAGTTGATCCGGCTATTGATGATTCGTTTCTTTCGTTCATCCGTCCAGCGGCCGCTGTTGATGGATTCCCCTGCAAGGTTAATGAAGGCTTGTATTCCTTCGAGCTCCTCTTCGGGTTTCGCACCGTCGGATAGCCATTTTACATAGGTAACACCTGAACGATTGTCGTATTTATCCGGATTTCGGGTAAGAATCATTACTTCATGTTGGTGTTCGAGTAGTTCCTCCGTCAAAGCCTGACCGACAAAACCTGTACCACCTGTTATAGCGATCTTCATCATCATCCCTCCAATATACTTATTATTTTACCTATCTACAGAATAAAAAACATATGCTGAATGTGTTAGGATTACTATGAGGTGGAAAATATGGGTAAGATTTCGAAAATAACGAAGCAAGTGAAGAACGATGAGCGTTACAATTTATTTATAGATGGAAAATATGCCTTCAGTGTCGATGAAGCAATCCTGGCGAAGTTTCAGCTCAGAAAAGGATTGGAGATCGATGAGCTTGAGATTTCTGAGCTACAATACGAAGACGATGTGAAAAAAGCATTCAATAAAGCCATACAATATTTAGCCTATCGAATGCGTACGGAAAAAGAGATTCGGGATCATCTACAAGAAGGGGATCCCGAAGATGGAATCATCCAGGAAGTGATTCATAAATTAAATGATATTAAATACATCAATGATTTAGAATTCGCACACGCATTTGTCGGGACTCACATGAATACATCTGATAAGGGTCCTACATGGATCCGTGGGGAATTAAGAAGAAAAGGGGTGGATGACCCTTATATCGAAGAGGCTCTTGCTGCATTCACAGTAGAGAAGCAGGTTGATAAAGCAGTCGGCCTTACCGAAAAACTTCTTCAGAAATACAGAAAAGACTCCAAAATGATTGCCAGGCAAAAGATTGAACAAAACCTGATGCGAAAAGGATACCCGGGTTCTGTTATGAAAATCGTCTGGGAAACAGTAGAATCAGATCGCGATGACGATGAAAAATGGGATGCCGTCTATCATCAAGGATTAAAGGCTCATAGAAAACTGAGTTCTAAATATGATGGATATGAGTACGTCCAAAAAATGAAACAAACGCTATATAGAAAAGGTTTTTCAATGGAGGACATCGAAAGACTTTTAGAAGAATTAAAAGAAAATGAAGAATGATTTGTTGTTTTCAAGATAGATTAGAGAGAACGAATGGGGTATGACAAGGGGGAATTCTGGTGGAGATCTTTACGATTCTATTTGTTTGTTTGACACTATTGCTGCTGATCGGTACGACTAAAAAGTTCAAGCTTTATGCAGGTGGAGTAGTGGTGGGGGCAGCCGCACTGTTTGTCATTGGTGAAATCATCATTAAAGTCCGAACCGGATTCTATACACTGGGGAAGCAAGAGTGGTATAACCAGGGGTACGCCGAAACAATGGGGAAATGGGTGATGCCATTTTTTCTCTTGGGTGTGGCGGTATTCCTCATCCTCGTTAACATCCGGATGATTCAGCAGTTTCTAAGAAGAAAAGACGGTATCCGCTGGGTGTGGATGGCTCTTGTAGTCGTGATTGATGCCTTCGCTGTATTTTTGGTCCCCGTGTTATTATTTATCGTGGCCTTTATGTTCTTCCCATTTGCTCCATAATTGAGAGGGCAGTCTTCCTTTAGGGAAGGCTGCCTTTTACGTTTTATTTTTTTGATTCAATGACGATTTCCTCTTTTTCTTTAAATTCATTCACAATCAATTCCGCAACCTCTTTAGGAGAGCGAAGCCTTGAAGGGTCACTGATATGATCACTGTTCTCCCAGAATGGAGTATCCATTCCACCCATATATGCATTCACGATGCGAAGGTTCGAATCTTCGTATTCTCTCTGTAAGCTCTCACCAAATCCTCTGAGGGCAAACTTGCTAGCTACATACAATGATTCGTTCTTTTTACCTCTAAGACCAGCTGTTGAAATAATGTTAATGATGGTGCTATTTTGGTCCAGTTGATTTAGAAGTGCCTTGGTAAGTCGAATGGGACCCAGTGCATTTGTTTCAAACATGTTTACTAATTCCTCATCGTCTGAATCCTTGAAGGGACCGAAATAGCCTACTCCTGCGTTATGTATGAGTAATTCAACAGTATGATCATTAAGATGATTTTTGCCGAATTGTTGAATGTCTTGAGTTGAACGGATATCCAACGTGTCAAATGAAACCTGTCCGCCTAAGCTTTCGATTTCTGCTGCGGCTTCTTTTAAACGGTCTTCCGTTCGCCCAAGAAGGAAGATATGATATCCTTGCTGACTAAGCAGTTTTCCTAATTCTTTTCCGAGGCCCGAGCCTCCTCCTGTGATGATGGCTGTTTTCATGAAAGTGTCATCCTTTCTTGTGAATGTGGTTACATAATTATCTTGGAATAAGGGTCCGACTTATGCTTGTCGGGGCTGGCCAGTCGTCTCCGCTTTTCTTATTGTCCAGCTGCGACTCCTAGCCCCTCGAGGTCATTTCCAATCAAACAGTTGAGGGCAAAGAGCGCCCTCATCTGTTTGCTCGGAAATGCTTGTCGGGGCTGACCAGTCGTCTCCGCTTTTCTTATTGTCCAGCTGCGGGGCTTAGAGGCTCGAGGTCATAAGTCCAGCCCACCAAAAAGGCAAAGAGCGCCTTTCCGGTGGACTTGCCTTATGCTTGTCGCCTCTGGGCAAAGCCCCTCCGCTTTTCTTATTGTCCAGCTCCAGCGGCTAGCCCCTCGAGGTCATAAGCCGTGATGGCCAAAAAGGCAAAGAACGCCTTTCCGGCCATCCTGTCTTATGCCTGTCGGGTCTGACCAAGCCGCTTCCGCTTTTCTTATTGTATCATTTTCTCTATACTACTATTAGTAGAGGTGATGAAGGATGGAACAAGAGAGAAGATATAGTGAGATGACGGAGCATGAGTTGAAGCAGGAAATTGCTTCGTTGAAGGAGAAGGCAAGAAAGGCTGAACAGTTGGGAATTGTGAATGAGTTTGCCGTGTTGGAGCGCAAGGCCCTTATGGCGCAGGCTTATCTAATGAATCCCGACAACTACAAGCCAGGGGGAATCTACGCGATAGAAGGAGATCCCGGTACATATTTCAGAGTGGACTACTTAAACGGGGTATTCGCCTGGGGATATCGCTTGGGTGGCGATGGAAAAGAAGAGGCTCTGCCCATCTCCCTTTTAGCAGAAGAAAAAAAATGATGAAGAGGTCCGTCATAGGGACGGACCTCGGGAAGCAGTCTAGGAACGCTTGCGTGTCTGGTTCTCTAGAATGATTAAGTCTTGAGTTTGTGTGGTTTGTCCATTAGCTTGGGAATGGGCATGCTTTGGATTGTAGAATGCCTTGTTAAATGGACTACTGTACTTATTTCGGTAGAAGTTGTTTTTCATGTTTGCCATCGTAACTACCCCCTAAACAAATTTCACTTCATTAAAGTGAGTCGTGATCTCTTTCTCCAGAAGCTTTCATACGTTCTTGAGGATGGGTATTGATGGTGCCGTTAGCCCTTTTAGATGCAAATTCCGCTTTAGCTCTCGGTTCACCTTCGAATTTATTGTTATTCATGTTAGGGAACCCTGTCGTTTTATTTCGCATAATGTGCCTCCTAAAAGGTGAAATGTACTTACTCATACCGTGAAGAAGCAAAGATTCACAACTAAGCTTAACCACGTACTTATAGTATGGGTGAAATGGTGTACATTATCATAAAAGCGGGAACTAAATATTTGGAAAAGGAGGAGACAAAATGGAGTCAACATTCCATGAATTAACTCAGTTGTTAATTGAAAAAAATAATAAGCTCTCGTATGAAAAAGCAAGAACCTGGATTGAACTTGTCTGGGAGGATTTCGAAGCAACATACGCAAAAGCAGGTTACGATTATAAAGGGAAAGCAGTAACGGAAAAAGTCGTTCGCCAATGGGTGAATACCTACGGAGAACAGATCCATGAATTCGCTGCACAAAACCCTAAATACAAACACCTGATCGACGATAAAGAAGATGATGATTTAGTACATTAAAGTGATGAGGGACGGACCTTTTAAAGGTCCGTCCCTCACTGCTTTAATCGATTAAAATGTCGATGTCCACTTTTGAGCGGAGTTTTTCTTCGCTGAAGACCCATCCTGTGTAGGAGCTGACGATGTTCAGGTCTTTGTCGAGCTGTACCAACGCGACGAATGGATAATGTCCGTTATTTCTGTAACGAAGATCGATAAAGCGTACTTCAAAGTGATCTTCGTATTCGTCCACTTCCCAGCGGTAGACCGGGGAAAAGGAAAGAAAGGCCGCTAGATTTTTATCTTTTTTAGCAGCATTGATTACTGGATTTTCAGGAATCGGTACCCGTTCAAATTTATCAAAAATTGTAATCGACCGTCTGAATGCCCTTGCGACATAATAATGCTCCTTCGTGACGATGGCTAATCGCCATTGGAAAAATCGGATGGTCGGGGAAACGATGATTTTTTCCGCATTCGGAATTCTTCGCTTCACGGCATTTTTCACGGCTTTTTGAACTTGGAATCTCAAGACATAATAAGCAAAAATCACAATGTACATGACCAAAAAGGTTTTTCCCGGGGGTAATCCAATGCCCCAGAGGATCAATCCCCCGATATGAATCCCGAAAATAATCGGGTCAAACGTGTTAATCACTCCTAAAGCGACCCATTTCGACGAAATCGGCCTGATGGCCTGGGTCCCATAGGCGTTGAAAATGTCGACAAATACATGGAGGAATACGGCCACAAATGTCCAAATCCATAAATGGAGCAAATCTGCACCCGGGAAAAATGGATAAAGACAAGCGACAATTAGAAGCGGCCATAGAGCAACAGCTGGAATACTATGGGTGATGCCTCGGTGATGACGTATATAAACAGCATTATTGCGTAATTTCAAAACGGTATCAATGTCTGGTATTTGAGAGCCGATGACTGCTGCAACCAGCACACTTTGAGAAGTGGCTGCACTTTCAGCAACAACGGGATCCAGGGTGGCTAAGCCCCCAAGAGCGAAACCCATGACAATATGAGTGCCTGTATCCAAAAAAAGTCCTCCCTTGGCTCATTTTCATCTGTTTTCTTTATGACTTGTATTCATTTTTGAACATGATATGGTTAAAAGGAGTTTATTTCAATGAAAAACACTTTACACATTTACTTAGAATATGAAATAAAACAAAATTTTCAACCTCAATATAAGCAGATTATGAATAATATCGTAGAGACATTACCACAATACGACGCCTTTAATATTCAATGGGAAAAGTCCGAAGCCGACTCTAATCGTTACATCGAACGGTTTATTGTGCCCACGGAATCCCATTTCCATGTTTTGAAACGTTTACGAACTTCCCGTCGTCATTTATTATTTGGATTATTGGACGAATGTATTTGTGGAGGATTAAAAGAAATAAACCTTGTTGGCTTAAAAAAACAGCTTTAATTATTTATTCCCTATTCAATGTAACATTTAACATCCTGGAGGTACAAAATTGACAGAAGAATCATTGAAACATTTACAGACCATTGACCGTGAGGGATTCCAGAAAGATTTAATCTCATGGTTTTCAAGAGAGCAGCGCGATCTTCCGTGGAGGAAGGATCAAGATCCCTATAAAGTCTGGGTATCTGAAATCATGCTTCAGCAAACGAGGGTGGATACGGTCATACCTTATTTTAACCGATTCATCGAGAATTTTCCTACCATAGATGCTCTTGCTTCAGCAGATGAAGAAGATGTCCTGAAAGCATGGGAAGGCCTCGGCTATTATTCGAGGGTCAGAAATCTTCAATCCGCTGTAAAAGAAGTGAAAGAGAAGTATGATGGTATCGTCCCTGACACACCTAAAGAGATTTCGTCTTTAAAAGGAGTCGGTCCATACACTGCGGGAGCGATCTTGAGTATTGCCTACAGCAAGCCTGAGCCTGCTGTAGACGGAAATGTCATGAGGGTATTTTCACGTATTCTATCCATCTGGCTCGATATTGCAAAACCAGCTTCACGCAAGGTGTTTGAACAAGCCGTCAGGAATCTGATTTCTGAAGAAAATCCATCATATTTCAATCAGGCATTGATGGAACTTGGGGCTCTGATCTGTACACCAACATCCCCTTCTTGTTTACTGTGTCCTGTCCGGGAGCATTGTCAGGCATTTGAAGAAGGGGTGCAAACGGAACTGCCGATCAAATCGAAAAAGAAATCTGCCCGTAAATTGAATATGGCGGCAGCCGTTTTGTTTACGGAAGATGATCGAGTAGTTATTCATAAACGTCCGAGTAAAGGACTGCTCGCTAATTTATGGGAATTCCCTAATTTCGAAGTGGGAAGTTCAAGCAGTGGCAGGAAGCAATTGCTTGATTTCCTGGAGGAAGAATACAAGGTTGATTGCTCTTTGAAAGCAGGGGTTGTCACGAAGATCCAGCATATATTCTCTCACATCATTTGGGATATTGAAGTATATGTTGGTTCCATCGATAGCACCACACTTGATGCAAGCGACCTGATTGCCGTTACAACTGAAGAAATGGATAAATATGCCTTTCCTGTTTCCCATCAGAAAATTTGGAAGGAAACCGGAGCAGGAATCCTGCAGAAATAAAAAAGAGCAGCCGAATGGTTGCTCTTTTTTTATAATCATCTCAATCGTAACTGATCCTTGTGCCGTGAGTATAATCTGCTTCGCCCCGCTTCAATCCACCGCGGTTTTCAATTTCCTCAATAATTTCTCGGTGAATCGATTGTCCTTCTGCGTTCAAATAGGGTACTATTTGTTGTAGTGAATGATGAAAGAAAGCGAGCTCGCTTTTCTCCCATTCATTTTTGGGAATCATCGAAAGCTCTGTCATATCTCTGCCTACATACATAACTCATTCCTCCATTTAACTTACATGCTCTTATTAGTTTGCATGCTAGAAGGACTGATTATGCCTTACACCAAATGGAAATGAAATCGAAAGGATGATCAACATGAGTCAAAAAGTAGCATTAGTCACAGGAAGCAGTCGCGGACTTGGACGGGAAATCGCGATTCAACTAGCAGAAAAAGGGTACGATATCGTCGTTAATTACGCACGAAGCAAAAAAGGTGCACTCGAAACAGCTGAACAGGTAGAGAAGCTTGGACGAAAAGCATTTGTCGTACGGGCAAATGTCGGGGACGTTGATAAAATCAAATCGATGTTCGAGCAGATAAAAGAAGAATTCGGCCGATTGGATGTATTGGTGAGTAACGCAGCATCGGGGGTTCTGCGCCCGGTCATGGAACTTGAAGAATCTCATTGGGATTGGACGATGAACATTAACAGCAAGGCACTATTATTCTGTGCCCAGGAAGCAGCAAAATTAATGGATAAGGGCGGACGCATTGTAAGCATCAGCTCATTGGGATCCATCCGTTATTTGGACAATTACACAACGGTGGGAGTATCTAAAGCTGCAGTCGAAGCTTTAACCCGCTATTTGGCTGTTGAGTTAGCACCAAGAGATATAATTGTAAATGCAGTATCCGGTGGGGCGATTGATACAGATGCCTTGAAGCATTTCCCTAATCGTGAAGAATTACTTGAAGATGCGCGCAGTAAAACGCCTGCAGGAAGAATGGTGGAGATCGATGATCTGGTGAAGTCGGTCATGTTCCTCGTTTCGGACGATTCTTCCATGATCAGAGGTCAAACCATCATCGTAGATGGCGGTCGCTCACTCCTAGTTTAGTGGAATGTTTTTCCTGAAAAATATCGAATAGTGAAATCCACGCTTGGTTATCTTAATAAGCGTGGAGGTGATTACAATGGCAAAACAACCAAACAAAACTCAATCTGGTACTAGCGTTCAACACGTGAAACAACAAAACGCTCAAGCTGGTCAAGCTCAGCAACAACAATACGGTACTGAGTTCGCTTCTGAAACAACAGCGGCTCAACACGTAAAGCAACAAAACCAACAAGCAGAAGCTAACAAAGCGAAAGCTTCTGGTAAATATGGTCAACAACAATAATTGAATTGTTCTTGACGGAAAAAGCACCCATTAAGTTGGGTGCTTTTTCGTGTTTTAATGGTATTTGCATCGTTTTTTAAAAGGTTTTACCTGGTTCGTGTACCAGCTCGGCTGAAAAAGCATGGGTAGGTTGATTTTAGAGAGTTGAACGATCTTCATTTTGAGGATGAAAGTACCTTTTGAAGGGGCAGGAAAGAAAGAATTGCATCATTTTCTTGATTTATGCGTCGTTTACATGGGTTATTGCGTCGTTTATCAATTTTATGCGTCGTTTATCAATTTTATGCGTCGTTTTCATGGAATATTGCGTCATTTTTTCAATATATGCGTCTTTTTCAGAATATAAGCGTATTTTAACATATAATGGAAGTTAAAAACCGATCACATCCTCAGATCCACATCGACAAAACTGGTGGGATTGTGACAGAAGTTGTCAAAGGGTTTTGGGGTGGAAAGGAGAATGTTTTAGGAGAGCTTGTTTAGAGGAGTTGGTTGGAGTGATACAGCAGCGATTTAATGAGTTGGTTACAGAGCAGTTAGAAACGATGGATAAGTTGTTATATCTTCAGTCTGAGATCGAACGTTGTCAGGAGCTGGAAGAGGAACTGCTTCAGCTCCAAGAGATGACGAAGGTTGAATCTATAAAGAGAGAGATTGCGTCAAAAAAGCAGGAACTGAAAGAGATTCAAAAAATGTTTCAAAGGCAAACAGATGAAGTCATCCGTTCCTATCAAAAGGAACAAGACAGTGTAACAACATAAAAAACTACATTAAACGTAAGGGTGAACAAGGTATGTTTCACTAGAACCCTTTCACACAAAGGAAATCAAGTAAAATGGCAGATCTCCAATTTTTATAATAAAAACCCATTTTGAACCGGAATCGGGCGATTCTTAGAGGATATTTTCTTTAAGGATAGCCCTTTTGTTTTAAATTTTCTGAGGAAACGTTATAATGATAGAATAGACAAGTATATATAAGGGTAATTTTGAAATGAAAGAAGGGGATACGATGGCGGTTCCCACTGAAGGAAAATCTGTACAAATACATAGCTTTAAGCATGATGGCAATATTCACCGGATTTGGAATGAAACGACGGTTCTGAAAGGAACAAGCAATCAGATTATCGGTGGAAATGATCGAACGATGGTGACGGAATCAGACGGCAGAACGTGGATGACCCGTGAACCGGCAATATGCTATTTTCATTCGGAGCTATGGTTTAACATTATTTGTATGATTCGTGAGGACGGTATTTATTATTATTGTAATTTAAGTTCACCATTTGTATATGATCATGAAGCGATCAAGTATATCGATTACGACTTGGATATTAAAGTGTTTCCTGATATGACATATACATTGCTGGATGAGGATGAGTATGAAGCTCATCGAAAGTTGTACGGTTACCCGGATGTGATCGATCACATCCTGAAGCGGAATGTAGAGAAGCTTGTTCGCTGGATCCGACAAAGAAAAGGGCCTTTTGCTCCGGACTTTATTGATATTTGGTACGAGCGTTATTTGACTCACAGGGGGTAACACAGCTGGAAAATCGAATAAGCTTTAAAGGGCTGACCCAGTAAGGAGCAACCTTTTCATTCCCAAACAGGACTTGAAGAGGAACAGTTGCTGCGTTCCATACAGGGTCATCCCTTTTTATTGGGGCAAAATAAATACTAAACATCTTAGAAAGGAGTAATCACTTGGATAGTATCAAACGCTACCTTCAATTTGTAAAACCTTATCGGTGGCAAATTATTGGTACATTAATTATAGGTATTATTAAATTTACGATTCCCTTATTAATTCCGATTTTAATCAAATATGTCATTGATGATATAGTAGGGGCTTCTGGCTTATCCCCGGAAGAAAAGACCGATCAATTACTCATGATCATGGGGATCATGCTTGTCCTTTTCTTACTTGTAAGACCGCCTGTAGAGTATTATCGACAATACTTTGCTCAATGGACGGGCAACAAGATCCTGTATGATTTGAGGGACCATTTGTTTTCCCATATTCAACGACTAAGCTTTAAATATTATTCGAATACAAGAGCGGGGGAAGTCATTTCCAGGGTCATCAATGACGTTGAGCAAACAAAGAATTTCGTGATCACGGGTCTGATGAACCTCTGGCTCGATGCAGCTACCATTGTCATCGCCCTCTCCATCATGTTTACCATGGATGTTTCTTTAACACTCGTTTCTCTTATAGCGTTTCCTTTCTATGCTTTCTCTGTCCGTTATTTCTTCGGAAGACTCAGAGGGTTGACAAGGGACCGCTCTCAGGCACTGGCAGAGGTTCAAAGTCACTTACACGAAAGGGTCCAGGGGATGGCCGTCATTAAGAGCTTTGCTGTTGAAGACTATGAACAGAAGCAGTTTCAGGATCAGAACAGCAATTTCTTAACGAAGGCCTTGAAGCAAACAAGCTGGAATGCGAAAGCGTTCGCGGTTGTGAATACCATTACGGATATTTCTCCATTAATCATCATCGGATATGCAGGGCTGCAAGTCATTGATGGGGATCTGACCATTGGTACGATGGCTGCCTTTATCGCATATATCGATCGTCTCTATGGACCGCTTAGACGACTGGTGAATTCTTCAACAACCTTGACTCAATCGATCGCCTCCATGGACCGTGTATTTGAGTTCATGGATGAGAAGTATGACATTGATGATGAACCAGGTGCGATTCCTTGTGAAAATGTACGCGGCGATATTCGTTTTAAAAATGTTTCCTTTCGCTATGAATCTGATGAGGAAGAGGTGCTGCGTAATCTCGATCTTGATATTAAAACGGGTGAAACCGTCGCTCTGGTGGGGATGAGCGGAGGAGGAAAATCATCATTCGTCAGTCTTATCCCCCGATTCTACGATGTCACAGATGGTGAAATTCTTTTAGATGGTACGGATATCAGAAGATTTCAGGTGAGATCACTGCGGGACAATATCGGAATGGTGCTTCAGGACAATATCCTCTTTAGTGAATCGGTCAAGATGAATATTAAATTCGGAAATCCTGAGGCGACGGATGAAGAAGTAGTAGAAGCTGCCAAGGCGGCAAACGCACACGATTTCATCATGAAATTACCTCAAGGCTATGACACGAAAGTAGGAGAACGAGGTGTGAAACTATCTGGCGGACAGAAGCAACGTGTCGCGATTGCCAGGGTATTCCTTAAGAACCCACCGATACTCATACTGGATGAAGCAACGTCAGCCCTTGATCTGGAAAGTGAGCACCTGATCCAGGAATCCCTTGAAATCCTGGCGAAAGAGCGGACGACCTTCATAGTCGCCCATCGTCTATCAACGATCACCCATGCTGATAGAATCATTCATATGGAACACGGAGAAGTTGTCGAAATGGGGACACATGAAGAGTTGATGGTGAAGCAGGGCCATTATTATAAACTGTTCCAAGTACAACAGCTTGATCAATAAAATGAAAAGTCATGACTTATCACGATACATGTGATAAAAGTCATGACTTTTTTTGTGTATCAAAAAAATATATCGAACTTATTACAGGTGTGTCGTGAAGAAAGTAGGACTAAATAACTTTATCTGGAAGGAATGAAAAGGATAAATGGACATATATTGAATTGAATTAGAAATGAAAGAGTATATGGAACTTGTGTAGAAAAATTCTGAAAATGGATTGCAACATTTGTAACATCTTGTATAATAAGAAACATATAAAATTTAGAAAATAAGCACTATTAAGAAAAGAGAGATAGTTTCAAGAGGAGGATTTGAATGAGCGAAGCGCGTCCTTTACTAAAAGTGGAAGATTTGAGGACCTCCTTTTTTACTGATGACGGAGAAGTTCCTGCAGTCGATGGAGTCAGCTTTCATGTGAATGAAGGGGAGGTGCTGGGGATCGTTGGGGAAAGTGGATGTGGTAAAAGTGTCACGTCCCTATCCATCATGGGTCTGGTACCGAAACCGCCAGGGAAAATAGTAGGTGGAAAGATTCTTTACAAAGATGAAGATCTGACACAAGCATCTGAAAAGCGAATGAGAGATATCCGGGGCAATGATATAGCGATGATCTTCCAAGAGCCAATGACATCTTTAAACCCTGTCTTTACTATAGGTGACCAATTAACGGAAGCCATACGCATACATATGAAAGTTGGAAAGAAACAAGCAAGAGAAAAAGCAATTGAAATTATGAAGATGGTTGGTTTACCGAGATCGGAAGAGTTGATCAAGGAATACCCGCATCAGCTATCAGGCGGTATGAGACAGAGGGTCATGATTGCCATGGCAATGGTGTGTGATCCACGGGTGTTAATAGCAGATGAGCCGACAACCGCTCTTGATGTAACGATTCAGGCCCAAATTTTAAAACTGATGAAACGATTGAATAAAGAGCTGAATACAGCGGTACTTTTGATCACTCATGATCTGGGTGTTGTAGCTGAAACATGTGAACGAGTGGTCGTTATGTACTCAGGTAAAGTGGTGGAAGAGGGGACGGTAGAAGAAATCTTCAAGAACCCTCAGCATCCTTACACGAAAGGGCTCATTCAATCCGTACCGGATATGAGAGTCAAGCAGCAGCGACTGCATTCGATTCAGGGGAATGTCCCTAAACCGGGATCCATCAAGACGGGGTGCCGATTTGCGGCCCGCTGCGAATATGCCTTCGATCGTTGTTTAGTCGAAACACCGGAGTTATATGAAACATCACAAGGACATTGCACTCGATGCTTCCTGTTCGATGAAGTGGAGGAGGGAGTTTATGACGGAACCGTTGCTAAAGGTTGAGAATCTTAAGAAACACTTTCCGATTACAGGAGGAATTCTTGGACGACCAGTCAGTTCTGTAAAAGCAGTCGACGGGGTATCTTTTACCGTGAATAAAGGAGAGACTCTGGGGATAGTGGGAGAAAGCGGATGTGGAAAGTCGACGACGGGCAGGATGCTTATGCGACTCATCGATCCGTCGGAAGGAAAAGTGACATTCGAAGATCGGGAGCTTACCAGTCTATCAAACTCAGAAATGAGAAAGATTCGCCGGGAAATGCAAATGGTCTTTCAGGATCCTTTTGCTTCCTTGAATCCAAGGCATACTGTTGAACAGATTCTCGAAGAACCATTAAAGGTCCACGGAATAGGTTCAGCGAAGGAAAGAAAAAAGAGGGTTCATGAACTACTCAATATTGTTGGGTTAAGCAGCTATCATGCGAAACGGTATCCACATCAATTCAGTGGTGGACAAAGGCAGCGAATCGGTATCGCCAGAGCACTTATGACAAACCCAAAACTCATCATTGCCGATGAGCCGGTGTCAGCTCTTGACGTATCCATTCAGTCACAGGTCCTGAACCTGATGCAGGATTTGCAAAAAGAGTTCGGACTCACCTATATCTTCATTGCACATGATTTAGGTGTAGTTAGACATATAAGTGACCGGGTAGGCGTGATGTACCTCGGAAAAATGGTAGAGCTGAGTAATAGTGAAACTCTCTATGAAAAACCGCTTCACCCATACACCCAGGCACTGCTATCAGCGGTACCGGTACCGGATCCTGATTTTAAAAGAGAAACAATTCTCTTGCAGGGGGATATTCCGAGCCCGTCCAATCCACCCAGTGGTTGTACATTCCACACCAGGTGTCCGCATGCTACGGAGATATGTAAACAGAAAGTGCCGGAATTCAAGGAACACCAACCAGGGCATTATGTAGCTTGTCATCTTTACTAGAAGGCAAGTCTCATAAGTATATAAACATTATTCAGGAGGGGATTTAGTTGAGAAAAAAAAGCTGGTCAATTTTAATGCTGCTCATCCTACTCGTATCATCCGTTCTTTACGGATGTGGAGGGAATGAAAGCTCTTCAGGCGAAGGCAGCGACAGTAAAGATAGTGGAGATCCTAAAGTATTGATCTTTGGTCGCGGAGGGGATTCAGTAGCACTTGATCCTGCTGCGGTTACGGATGGTGAATCATTTAAAGTAACAAAGAATATCTTTGAAACTCTAGTTGAATTTGGTGAGCAGGATACAGAACCAAACCCGGGATTAGCTGAAGAGTGGAAGGTTTCTGATGATGGTTTGACGTATACATTCACATTACGTGAAGGGGTTAAATTCCAAGATGGTACAGATTTCAATGCTGACGCAGTCGTGAAGAACTTCGAGCGTTGGATGAATGGGAATGAAGAAGCATTCTACTACTATAAATCTATGTTTGGTGGATTTAAAGGTGATGAAGGTCATGTTATCAACGAGGTAAAAGCTGTTGATGAGAAAACTGTTGAGTTTGTCCTTAAACGTCCACAGGCTCCGTTCTTAAAGAACATTGCGATGAGCCCGTTTGCGATTGTAAGTCCTAAAGCCCTTGATGAGTTAGGTGACAAGTTAGGCGAAGCACCGACTGATGCAGGAACAGGTCCTTTCAAGTTCAAAGAGTGGAAGCGTAATGACAAAATCGTTTTAGTTAAGAATGAAAACTACTGGAAAAAAGATCTACCGAAATTAGATCAAGTTGTCTTCAAATCAATTCCTGAAAACTCTGCACGTCTTAACGCGCTGGTTTCAGGTGAAATCGATCTTGCAGATGGAATCAATCCAAGTGATGCAGCCCAAGTTGAAGGGAACGACCAATTACAATTATTCGAACGTCCTTCTATGAACGTTGGATACTTAGGGCTGACATCAACTCGTGAACCTTTTGATGATCCAAAAGTACGTCAAGCGATCAACTATGCAATCAACAAACAGGAAATCATTGACGCATTCTTCGAAGGAAGAGCTGAAGTAGCGAAAAACCCAATGCCTCCAGTTATTGGCGGATACAATGATGCACTTGAAGGATATGAATACAATCCTGAAAAAGCAAAGGAACTTCTTAAAGAAGCAGGACTAGAAGATGGATTTGAAATGGAATTATGGGCAATGCCTGTTCCACGTCCATACATGCCGGATGGCCAAAAAGTAGCTGAAGCGATTCAAGCCGATCTTGAAGAAGTAGGGGTAAAAGCGAAAATCGTATCTTACGAGTGGGCGACATACTTAGAAAAAGCCCGAAACGGAGAAGCGGATGCGTTCTTACTTGGATGGACAGGTGACAACGGTGATGCGGATAACTTCCTATATGTGTTACTTGATAAAGACAATATCGGAAGCAATAACTACACGTACTACAGCAATGATGAGCTTCATGAATTATTAATTGCTGCTCAATCTGAAACAGATCAAGCAAAACGTGAAGAGATGTACAAACAAGCTCAGGAAATCATCCATGAAGATGCTCCTTGGGTACCTCTGGCGCACTCTACACCATTATTAGCTGGTAGTGCGGCTGTGAAGAACTTCCAACCGCATCCAACAGGATCTGATTTCTTAGGTTCAGTAGACATGGAATAGTCGAAATAAGATTCAACCTAGGGGAGATGACTTTTTAGTCTCCCCTTTGTACATAGAAAAGCGGAGGCGGCTCGTTCAGCCCCGACAAGCATTACGAGAAAACGGTTTAAGCAAGCTTCCAAGAATACTAGAATCTCCTTTCAGAGAGGTGAACAAAATGTTTCAATACACCATACGAAGATTACTCCAATTAATTCCCGTATTATTAGGGATGACCTTTATCGTATTCTTTATCATCCGTGCAATACCAGGGGACCCTGCCCAGGTGATCTTGGGTCAACAGGCTTCTAAGGAAGCCATTGAGCAGCTTAGAGGTCAATTAGGTCTTGATAATGCCTGGTATGTTCAATATTTTGAGTATTTAAAAGGCCTGTTAACAGGTGATTTAGGCAGCTCCATTCGTACTAAAACAGAAGTTTCAAGTGAAATCTGGCCGTACTTGGCGGCGACAGCGGAATTGGCGATTGTAGCGATCATCATTGCAGTGGTCATCGGGGTGAATGCGGGTATCATCAGTGCCTGGTTCCAAAACTCATGGTTTGATTATACTGCTATGATCCTGGCTTTGGTCGGGGTGTCCATGCCGATCTTCTGGCTTGGTTTGATGGAACAGTGGATTTTCGGTATTCAGCTTGACTGGCTTCCGACCACAGGAAGGGAAAACATCCGCAACCCAATCGATGCCATTACGAATCTCTATATTATAGATACCATCATACAGGGGCGTTTTGATCAATTAAGTGAAGTGCTCAGGCATCTGATCCTTCCGGGAATTGCACTTGCTACGATCCCGATGGCGATCATTGCCCGTATGACCCGTTCAAGCATGCTTGAGGTAATGCGTTCCGATTATATCCGAACTGCCCGTGCCAAGGGTCTGAAAATGTTCTGGGTGGTGTACAAGCATTCTCTTAAAAATGCCATCATCCCAGTACTGACGGTAATCGGTCTGCAAATGGGGCTCCTATTAGGTGGAGCGATATTGACTGAGACAATCTTTGGATGGCCTGGAATCGGCCGCTATATTTATGAAGCGATCGGCTTCCGTGATTATCCTGTTGTACAGTCAGGCATCCTCGTAGTCGCAACGATCTTTGTGACGATCAACTTAATTGTCGATCTACTATATGCTGCTGTCGATCCGCGCATTAAATACAACTAACATCAGTAGAAGAAAGAGGTGAACTCTCATGGCAGAATTAGCAGAACCGCAAAAGGAGCTTCATCCTTCCCTGCAGGAAGAAACGGTTTCTCCCTGGAAGGAAGCGTGGAAAAGCTTTAGGAAAAATAAAATTGCTTTAGTCGGATTTTTCATCGTGCTTTTCTTTGTTGTCTTAGCCATTGCTGCGCCCGTCATTGCCCCGCAAGGCATCAATGAACAAGATTTATCGAAAAGGCTTCAAGCCCCATCTTCCGAACATTGGCTCGGCACAGATGACTTTGGTCGGGATATATTGTCGAGGATTATTTATGGGGCACGGATTTCATTATGGGTAGGTTTCTTTGCAGTAATCGGTTCCGCGGTAGTAGGAAGTCTACTGGGAATCGTGGCAGGCTATTATGGAAGATGGGTGGATACAATCATCTCACGAATCTTTGATATTATGCTTGCATTCCCGAGTATCCTGTTAGCGATCGCTGTTGTAGCTGCTCTTGGGCCATCCCTTAGAAATGCTTTAATTGCCATTGCGATTATCAATATCCCTAACTTTGGACGACTCATTCGGTCACGGGTGTTGAGTGTAAAGCAGGAGGAGTATGTGATGGCTGCGAAAGCCATCGGGATGAAAGACAGCCGTATTCTATTGAGTCATATCCTTCCAAACAGTATGGCGCCGATCATTGTACAGGGAACTCTTGCCATTGCGACTGCCATAATTGAAGCAGCGGCACTTGGCTTCCTTGGCTTAGGTGCACAAGCCCCGCAACCCGAATGGGGGAAAATGCTGGCTGACGCACGAACGTTCATGCTGCAAGCCCCGTGGACAATGATCTTCCCTGGACTTGCCATCATGCTGACGGTACTGGGATTCAACTTGATGGGGGACGGACTTCGGGATGCCCTTGATCCGAAAATGAAAAACTAAATAGAAGAAAAAACGGAGCAAAGGAAATGACATCCTTTGCTCCGTTTTTATTCTTCTTCTTCCCCGATCATCACTTCATTATCTTCTTTATGATACGATTGAAAACTTGTGATGAGTTTTTCAAGGTGCTCTAAATGCTCATCGTATTCAAAGATAGCAGAGAAAATATGCAGCAGATGGAAATTATGAATATTATCATCTTTACTGTGCTGTTTTACTTCCTGGATCATGATATTCATCAGTTCTTTTCGATGCATGCATACATCCTGCTGGGCTTCTGACTCTGCATGCGGATGCATCTTACCAAGGAACTTCAATAGAAGCTGTTCGTGATAAGTAAGGAGACAATCAAGCTGTCCCTTGATCACTCCACGTAATTCATCCGGTAGCTGAAAGATTTCATTTTCATAGCGGTTCAATCGCTTCAAGATGTCGAAGCTTCGATTCGTTGATGAAATCATCTGGCGGAAAATCACAAGCTTACGACTTTTGACAATCGAATTTTTCTTGAAATAATCCCGTTCTTCTTTATATAGAAGATACAATTGATCGACCTTTATAAGTTTTTCTTTAATGCGCTCCAAGTCTTTTTTCAAAAGGTGGAACTCTGTTGCATGTCTTGAACTTAATCGAATCCACTTTAAAATTTCCTCTGTTGAATCTGATATTTTATGGTAAAGCTTCGTTTCGTATTTCGGCGGCAGGAAAATCAGGTTAATAAGGAACGATGAGAATACCCCGATCATAATGGTAGAGAAACGGATGAATGCAAATTGAATAAAATCCTGATCCGTCACTTCCATAATCGCAATCAACGTTACCAGGGCCAGACCGATCGTGTTTTGAAGCTTCAATTTAAGAATGATGGCGATGGCTATGACAGCGGCAAGACCTACAATAAGTGGATTGCTACCGAATAAGAGAACGAATATAACAGCAATTCCAGCACCGATCAGGTTTGCTTGAATCTGTTCGATGATTGATAGATATGAGCGATAAATGGTGGGCTGTACGGCAAAGACCGCCGCGATTCCAGCAAATACTGGAGAAGGTATACCCAATAGCTGCGATACAAGTAAAGCTAATACAATCGCAATTCCCGTTTTTAGGATGCGAGCACCAAGTTTCATGGAATTAGGATCCTTTCTTGTGTAACTTTTTAATAAACAATACTGTACTATACATGTACTTACAAGTAATATCAATAGGCAAATCTAAATAAGTTTTTACAGAATATGTACCTTTTTGTGGAGGGGGATAAACAAGTCACAGCAACGGAATTCTTCTACAGAATGAATAGATATGCCAGCAAGAGAAGAGATATTCTACAAATCAATAAAAAAAGACTGCTCCCGCCATGGTACAATACCACGTGGAGCAGTCCTTCGTTTCTTTTGTTTCCATTACAATTGTGCGAATGCACGATCGACAGCTTCGATCGTTACCTGGATATCTTCTTCTGTATGAGCGGTCGTAATGAACCATGCTTCATATTTGGAAGGGGCCAGATTGATTCCCTGATTAAGCATAAGCTTAAAGAACTTCGCGAACATTTCCCCATCCGTTGCTTCGGCTTGCTCATAGTTCTCCACTTTTTCCGTCGTAAAGTAAAGTGTGAGAGCACCTTTCAATCTATTAATGGAAATTGGTGTGTTATGTTTTTCAGCTGCAGTAAGGATTCCTTTTTCAAGCATTTCCCCAAGATGATCCAATTTCTCATATACGCCTTCTTCCTTTAACACTTCAAGACATGCAATTCCTGAAAGGATGGATGCAGGGTTACCAGCCATTGTACCTGCTTGATAGGCAGGTCCTAACGGGGCAACCTGTTCCATGATTTCTTTTTTTCCTCCGTAAGCACCGATTGGGAGACCGCCGCCGATGATTTTCCCCAGCGCCGTCAAATCAGGTTTCACCTTTAGCATATCCTGTGCCCCACCGTACATGAATCGGAATGCAGTGATGACTTCATCGTAAATCACAAGGCTTCCTGCACTGTGTGCAATTTCATTTACCTGTTCTAAGAAACCCTCTTTAGGCTCCACAATTCCAAAGTTCCCGACAATCGGTTCAACGAGCACTCCAGCAATTTGATCTCCCCATTTTTCCATTGCTTCTTTAAATGGTTCGATGTCATTAAAAGGGACGGTAATGACTTCCTGGGCGATGCTCTTCGGAACTCCGGCAGAATCCGGTGTGCCTAGAGTGGAAGGGCCTGAACCAGCAGCGACAAGTACCAGGTCGGAGTGACCATGATAGCATCCGGCAAATTTGATGATCTTATCTTTTCCCGTGTACGCGCGTGCTACACGTATCGTCGTCATGACGGCTTCTGTTCCTGAATTCACGAAACGTACTTTGTCCATGTATGGCATTGCTTCTTTAATCATTTTCGCGAACTTCACTTCATGCCGGGTAGGCGTTCCGTAGAGGACGCCGTTTTCTGCTGCCGTTTTAATCGCTTCTGTAATATGTGGATGAGCATGGCCGGTAATGATAGGACCGTATGCTGCCAAGTAATCGATGTATTTGTTTCCATCTACATCCCAGAAATATGCGCCATGTCCTCTTTCCATCGCCACGGGAGAGCCTCCGCCTACTGCTTTATACGAGCGGGATGGACTGTTCACGCCCCCGACGATATGTTCCAGTGCTTCTGTATGTAAAGTTTCTGATTCTGTGAATTTCATGTTTTCCTCCTGAAAAATATATTTGATTATCTGGTAAGCTACAACTCTATTGTAGTACGCCTATTTGCACTTTAGCAAATAGGGAATCATTGGACACATTTATTTTCAAGCAGACTGTTCCAAGGGAAACTGTTCCCTGTGGTACACTATTCCTTGTTTGTAAAAGAGGCAACAATACTTATCGATTATAGGAGGACGCAGCATGAATGCAATCGAAGTCAATCATTTGCGTAAGGAATTCAAAGCTTTTTCCAGTCGTTCCGGGTTAAAAGGGGCTTTCAGGGATTTGTTTACGCGTAATTATAAAATCGTTCCCGCGGTGAACGATATCTCATTCAATGTAAAGCAGGGAGAGATGGTCGGATACATCGGTGAAAACGGAGCAGGGAAGTCCACCACCATCAAAATGTTGACCGGGATCTTGACCCCCACCGGTGGAGAGCTGACCGTCAATGGAATGAATCCTCACCGTGACCGTGAAAAATTTGTTCAGACAATCGGTGTTGTGTTCGGACAGCGTTCACAGCTCTGGTGGGATATTGCGGTTCAGGAATCCTTTCAGCTTTTAAAGAAAGTGTATAAAGTACCTGATGAGCAATACAAGGAACACATGGATCATGTGATTGAAACTCTGGACATCGCACCGCTTCTGGATAAGCCTGTTCGTAAATTATCCCTTGGCCAGAGGATGAGGTGTGAGTTAGCGGCTGCACTTGTTCACAATCCGCCATTGCTATTTCTTGACGAGCCAACGATCGGGTTAGACGTTCTAGTAAAACTGAAAATCCGTCAATTTTTAAAAGAAATCAATGAAAAGTACAATACGACGATTTTGTTAACCACCCATGATTTATCTGATATTGAAGCTCTTTGCGAAAGGGTCGTCATGTTGGATGAAGGGAAAATCATTTATGATGGTGAACTGAGTCAGTTGAAAGAGAATTGGGGAGACCAAAAGGAAGTCGTGTTCCAATTTCTTGATGATACGTCCCTGACTGCTTTATCCGAGCTTACTCTAAATCAGAATATCTCCTGGTCTTTCGATGAGAAAAAACAGAGTTATTCGGCTTTAACTGAAGCGGATGATGAAGTCATCTCGCAACTGATAACGAAAGTCGTTGCGAACTGTAAAGTGAAAGACATGAAGATAGAAGAAACGACAACAGAAGAAATCATTCGAAACATCTATGAAAAAGGGGCTGTAACGAGATGAGTTTGGGATTGGAAGCTATCTGTTCAGCTCTAGTGTTTGGGAGGGTATCATGGCTAAGTATATCGAAATGATTCGCATCCGCTTTCTCATGATGCTGGCGTACAGAACTAATTATTATAGTGGAATACTCATTTATAGTATCAATATAGGTGCTTACTATTTCTTATGGCAGGCCATATACGGCGGAAAACAAGATATAGAAGGCTTCTCAATCATTCAAATGACCACCTATGTAGCTGTATCCTGGATGGCCAGGGCTTTTTATTTTAATAATATTGATCGAGAAATCGCTCAGGAAATTAAAGAAGGGAAAGTGGCGGTTGAATTTATCAGGCCCTATAACTATCTTGGGATGAAGACGATGCAAGGACTCGGAGAGGGAGTCTTCAGACTGTTATTTTTCTCGTTCCCGGGAATGATTATTGTAAGCCTCATCTTCCCGCTTCAATTCGGTACAGGACTGGATACATTGGTCTTATTTGCGATTTCAATCCTGTTTAGTTTCATTATCAATACACAAATCAATTTGCTGACGGGGATCACGACCTTTTTCTTATTTAATAACGACGGTCTCATCCGGGCAAAACGAGTGGTCATTGATTTGTTCTCCGGCTTATTGCTCCCGATTCATTTTTTCCCGCTTTGGGCGCAAAATGTGATGGGGTACTTACCGTTCCAGAGTATAAGTTATGTTCCCAGCATGATTTTCACCAATGGCTTTACGACTTCTGAATCATTCAATGCGATAATTATGCAGGGAGTATGGTCGTTGATTCTTCTTATACCAATCAAGATACTCTGGGTCATGGCAAAAAAACAAATGATTATTCAAGGAGGGTGACCCATGTTTTATGTGAAGATGTTTTTTCAATACGTCGCCCAATATATGAAGATCAGACTGCAGTACAGGGCCGACCTGGTTGTCGAGATTCTTTCTGATTTACTGTTTCAGGCAGTTAACCTCGTATTTATCCTGGTCGTGTTTGGCCATACTCAGTTGTTGAGCGGCTGGACAAGAGACGAAATTATTTTCATATATGGTTTCTTCCTGGTCCCGTTTGCACTATTCAGTTCGTTCTTCAACATTTGGGACTTTAACGACAGATATGTGGTGAAGGGAGAATTCGATCGGATCCTGACCCGTCCCATACACAGCTTATTTCAGATCATCTTAGAGCGAATGGAACTGGAGTCGCTTTTCGGAGTGGTTACAGGCCTCTCGGTTATGTTCTACGCCGGTGGAAGGCTGGATATTACCTTTGAATGGTACGAACCGGTTTTATTTATCCTGTTTGTCATTGGGGGAGCCCTTGTGTATGCAGGGATCTTCATCGCCCTTGCCAGTATCGGATTCTGGTCGGATGCGAAAACATCGATCATGCCGATGATGTACAATATCGGTAACTATGGAAGATACCCTGTTGATATCTATAATAAAGTGATTCGTTTCGTGTTAACGTGGATTCTTCCATTCGCGTTCGTTGGAGTCTATCCATCTGCCTTTTTCCTGGAAAAGACGGAATGGTATCCATATTCCTTTCTGACTCCATTTGTGGGCATCGGTTTTTTCATCTTCTCGATTGTGTTATGGAATGAAGGAGTGAAACGATACAGGGGTGCAGGTAATTAGAATGATTCCGGGGTATAAAGCGTACATATACTAAGACAAGCAGAAAAAAGAGGGTATGTACATGCTTTATATCATTGGGTTTTTCATTTTGTTCTGCATGGTGATGAGTTTACGGGCCTTATTCTATCCTTCCAGATGGAAAGAGCATCACGTTTCATTTCATCACTTCATCTTCCTTGGAATGAGTTATATCACAATCATGATCGGATTTGGCCTTCTGTTTACACTCCTTGAGCTTGAGGGTGTTCCGGTTCTCGTTGAAGGAGGGAAACCCTTAACGGGAGACTTTCTCGATCATTTTTTCACAACAATGTATTTCAGTGGCATCACCCTCTTCTCAGTGGGGTATGGGGATGTCACGCCCATTGGGATCGGGAGAGGGATTGCCCTCATTGAATCATGGCTGGGTTACACGATACCTGCCGCCTTTGTCGTGAAATCATTTCTAAACTACGAAAACAAGTAGCTTATGGTTTGAGTTTTTTCCTTCGATTGGGTACGCTAAAGTCAGAATACTTATCATATCCAATGGAGGGGAAGATACATGACAGTCGGTCAAAAAGCACCGGAATTTGAATTACTTGCAAGCAACGGAGAAAAAGTGAAGCTTTCAGATTATCAGGGGAAAAACGTGGTTCTTTATTTCTATCCAAAGGACATGACACCTGGCTGCACGACAGAAGCATGTGATTTCAGGGATCAGCATGAAAACTTCGAAAATCTGGATGCGGTTATCCTGGGAGTGAGCCCGGATCCTGTTGAAAAGCATGAAAAGTTTGTAGACAAGCATGGACTGCCATTCCTTCTACTTGTAGATGAAGATCACAAGGTGGCGGAAGATTACGGCGTGTGGAAGCTGAAGAAAAACTTCGGGAAAGAGTATATGGGAATTGAACGTTCTACCTTCATTATCGATAAAGAAGGAAACCTTTCTAAGGAATGGAGAAAGGTGAAAGTGAAGGGACATGTGGAGGAAGCTCTGCAATACATTCAAGAGAACCTTTCCTAAGCCTATTTTCAAGCCTATTTTGACAGAGTCAAGGCTTTTGTCCATTCACAAAACGTGTAAGGTCATATAGTAAGAGTAGGGCAACCTCCTCAAATAAGTCAGTCTCATCCGTGTAGAAGGATCGACCATGTCGGTCCTCTTTTTTTATATCCTAAGGATGCTAAAGCTAGGGCGATTCCTCTCCCGTATGGTAAAATAATGGGTAATAGTGATGGGGGGCAGCTACATGAAAATCATCTTTACATTCCAACCTAAGGAAGAATTCGTCTCAGACTTGAAAAACAGCTTCCCTGAGGTTGAATTTCTCTTTTATAAAAAAATCAAAGAAGCGGAAAATGAACTTCCAAACGCCGAGGTGATTGCCACTATGGGTGAAGATCTAACGGACGACCATATTGAAAAAAGTGCGAATTGCAGATGGATCATGGTCACTTCGGCAGGGATGGAAAAAATGCCATTTGAAGCCATCAAAAAGAGAGGGATCCTGGTGACCAATGCAAGGGGGATCCATAAAATTCCCATGGCTGAGTTTACAATCGGATTAATGCTACAGTATGCGAAACAACTTCAATCGGTATGGAAACAGGAAAGCGATAACGTGTGGAGCAGGAGACTTCCCACATCGGAACTTCATCAAGCGTCTCTCCTTATACTCGGAGCCGGAGCGATTGGAGGAGAAATCGCCAGGTTGGCAAAAGCTTTTCAAATGAGAGTGGTGGGTGTGAACTCCAGCGGTTCTCCTGTAGAACATTTTGACAGCATGTTCACCCTTGAAACTTTCACAGAGCAGCTTCCGCACGCAGATTTCATCGTATCCGTTCTCCCAAGTACTGCGAAAACGAAGCATCTCCTAAAGGTAGAACACTTTGAACAAATGAAGGACACGGCTGTATTTATCAACATAGGCCGTGGTGATTTGGCAGAGGAATCCGTTCTTCTTGAGGCCAGTGGAAAGAAGTTGATCGGTCATATGTATCTTGATGTATTTGAGAAGGAGCCACTACCCAAGGGTCATCCGTTCTGGTTGAATAAAGGGATAACAGTGACACCTCATCTTTCCAGCATCACAAAAAAATACATGCCAAGAGCACTTGATATTTTTAAAAAGAATTTAACTACATATAGTAAGAAGAGTGAAGGGTATATAAACGTGATCGATGCAGAGAGGGGATATTAGGATGAAAATCTATACAAAAACGGGAGATAAGGGAACGACGTCTTTAGTATATGGAACGAGAGTGTCAAAAAAAGATCAGCGGGTAGAGGCATACGGGACATGCGATGAAGCAAATTCCATGATTGGTTTAGGTCTAAGCTACCTTAAAGCTGAATACTTTGATGGAAAAGAAAAGTTCGAGGAGTTCTTTCATAAGGTACAAACCATTCTCTTTCATGTTGGTGCGGAACTGGCCACTCCTGCAGGGAAAGAAGTGAAATGGAAGCTTGAAGAATCACATATCAAAGAACTGGAAGAGCAAATCGACTTTCTTGAGGGTGCCCTGACGCCACTTAGCAATTTCATCCTTCCTGGAGGTCAGCCTGCCGGGGCTGCACTTCACACAGCCAGAACAATCGTGAGAAGAGCCGAAAGAGAAGCGGTTGGAATTGATGAAGACATTAATCCTTTGGTCCTTTCTTATCTGAACAGACTTTCTGACTATCTTTTCGTTGCGGGCCGCTATATAAACCAGCAGCTTGGGGAACAAGAGAAAAACTTACACGAGTAACTAGGGAGAAAGATTGACAAAAGGGACCGTTGATTAGTACACTATTTATAAAGATTATAAAATAATAATTCTTATGAAAAGAGGTGCATGGCGATGTCTGAAGAAGGACAATTAAAAGAAGCGATTTCGACATTGAAGGAAACGGGAGTCCGTATTACTCCTCAACGTCATGCGATATTAGAGTATCTCATTGATTCAATGGCTCATCCAACTGCTGATGACATATATAAAGCACTTGAAGGGAAATTCCCGAATATGAGTGTCGCAACTGTTTATAATAACTTACGCGTATTCCGTGAAGTGGGTTTAGTGAAAGAGTTGACCTACGGTGATTCTTCCAGTAGATTTGACTTCGTGACAACGGATCATTATCACGTCATCTGTGATGGCTGCGGAAAAATTGTTGACTTCCATTACCCGGGACTGGATGAAGTGGAACAACTGGCTTCCCATGTCACTGGATTTAAAGTGAATAACCACCGTATGGAAATCTACGGAACATGCTCTGACTGCTCTACAAAAGAAACCCATTAGATAAGAATGGTTCTGTTATCAGAACCATTCTTTTATTTTCGCAAAAAAAGACCTTCAGTAGAAGGTCTTCTTTCATGCATATTATCTCTTCTTCTTATTATAATCCTCATCAAACTCTTCGCCTTCCAAGTTCGGGTCAAGAGTCAATGGTTCATTACAATACATACACATATCTACACGCCCAAGGACCTTGGTGACCCTTCCGCAATTAGGACATGTCACTTGCACGGCCTTAGTGGAGAGCATCCCGATCCAGAAGTAAACGACTGTGCTTCCGATGATTCCCAGAAAACCCAGCAGCATAAATGTTGTCATAACCCATGGGTGTTCTCTAAAATATATACCTACGTACATAATGATAAATCCGATGAAAACCAAGCTTAAGGCAAACGTTCGGATTTTATTGATTTTACTAGAATATTTCTTAGCCATTTGTTTGTCCCTCCTAAAAAAATACTATACCATATTTGTTGTAATAAGAGGGATGCGAAACGGTTTTGTCGAAAAATGACTATATTCAGAGAAGGAAATCCCCTTTGAATGTCGAAATAGTAACCAACCAATGTGTGATGTGGAGGAGTATGAAATGGAAGACATTTTACGACCGTTATACCAAGAGCGTACAAGTCACCCCAATACTTTAGGAGCGCTTTTAATAGAACAAAGCAAGAAATCCAGCCCGTTGACAGATACGTTTGATATTGTGCTTTTTTTAGTTGTGAAAGAAGCTGAAGAACCAGTATTCATTAAACACTATTCCTATAAAGATCAAAAGGCAGCCTTGCATATCGTAACGGAAGCTAAGCTAAACGAGTGGATCTTACTAGGGTCCAACCGTAAAGTAATCGATTGGCTCTTCAATGGTAAAGTGCTGTTCGATCGCAACGAATATATTCATAATCTTAAAACAGAGTTAAGAGATTTCCCCTTCTATGGAAGAAAGATCAAGATGGGTATGGAATTTGCCAAGTTGATTCGTCGTTACATGGACGGTAAGGAATTCTTTGAAAGTAAGCATTATTTAGATGCATACAATCACATCGTTCATTCACTGCACCATTTAGCAAGGCTTGCGGTAATCGAGAATGGTTTTCATCCAGAGGTAACAGTATGGAACCAGGTAAAACAAATCGAGCCTGAAATTTACAAGCTATATGAAGAGCTTGTAACAAGCGATGAAGAAATTGATAAACGACTCGAACTGCTGTTTCTGGCAAGCGAATTCCTCATCCACTCAAGAATGAAGGTTTCGACGGAACATCTCTTGAACATTCTGGACCAAAAAGAACACTGGACGTTTCAGGATCTTCTTAATCATCCAGAAGCAAGACATTATTCAGTGGACTTAAGCATGCTCATCGAATATCTAACCGATAAAGGATTCGTCGAAATCGTAGATGTGGAGACAAAGGGACAAGGGATTTATCACCGCTATTATCGAGCCGTAAAATAATTATAGTAAAATATTAATTTTTCGTTGACTTCAATTTGAAACCTTGTTATATTAGTAAATGTCGCTGCTGAACGACGGCAACGAGCGGTCAGTGGCGACTTAAAAAAACTTAAAAAGTTGTTGACATAAACTCCACAACTTGGTAAGATAAAAAAGTCGCTTAAACGAAGCGCTTACACATTGAACCTTGAAAAC
>NZ_JXZC01000006.1 GCF_000935355.1 Rossellomorea aquimaris | reverse complement strand
GCCTCTAAGCCCTGGAGCTGGATAAGAGAAAAGCGGAGGCGGCTCGTTCAGCCCCGACAAGCACAACTGGGAAATCCCAAAAGGCGTTCTTTGCCTTATGGGATTTTTCAGTTGTGACCTCGAGGGGCTAGCCGCCGGAGCTGGACAATCTAAAAGCAGAGGTGGCTCGTTCAGCCCCACAATCATATTGAAAAAGGCGGGCACTTTTCATAAAGTGCCCGCCTTTTTCAATCCAACCTATTATTCATGTTATATTCAACTACTTTTCTTCAACGCTCTGTTCTTATTCGCAAGGCTTTGTAATCCCTCTGGATTGTATCCGACCACCAGCTTTTTACCGTCTGTTAACAAGGGTCTGCGGAGAAGTTTTGGTTCATCAATAATTAATTTGATCACTTCCGATAAAGGTAAATCGTTTACGTCTTTCCCCAAGTCTTTGAAGGTTTGGCTTCTTGTAGCCAATATTTCATCGAGTCCATCGGTTGTTAGGGTTAGAAGCTCAATCAGTTCTTTATGTGTAGGCGTCTCTCTGAATAGATGTCTTTCATCAAAATCAACGGAATGTGCAGTTAACCATTTTTTGGCTTTTCGGCAAGAGGTACAGCTTGGATAAGTAAAAAATGTCAGGTTATTCACTTTCATGACCTCCTAAAATTAAACTTGCTTGTTTATGATTTGTTAAACATATTGTATATCAGTTGTATAACTTTTGTACAGTAATATCCCTTGGAAATTTGTGAACTTTTTTAAAACACTCGATAAATCAAGCTATAATAGGCTTTACTTGTATATCCATTCTTTTCCTTGATATTTATAATGGAGTTATAACCAACAAAAAATGAGGTGTTTCTTGGATGGATATGACATTGAAGGTTACAAGTGCACTTTCAGACCCTACCAGGTATTCCATTTACTTGTACATTAGTGAGAGAAAACAAAAGGTATCGGTTCAAGATATCGCCGAAGAGTTCCATATTCATCCGAATGTTGCTCGATTACATCTATCGAAACTTGAAGAGATTCGAGTGTTGCAATCAGAATATGTAAAGACAGGCAAAGGCGGCAGGCCAGGAAAACGATATATTCCTTCTGAAGAAATCGTGCAATTATCGTTTCCTCCCCGTGACTTCCGTTTACTTAGCGATCTCTCCGTTGCCTCATTAGCTAAGCTTGGAGAAGAAGGTTTTAAGGTTCTGGTGGAAGTGGGTTATGAGTATGGTAAAAGCCTGGTGAAACCCTACCTCAAGAGTCATGACTTATCCCTGCTTGAATTATCTCAAGCCGAAAAGTTACATATTTTATCGGAGATTGCTACATCAATCGGTTTTTCTTTAGATGAGTCAATTAGTGATACAAATCAAATCAATTTCCACTATGATCATTGCCCTTTTAATGAAATTGCTCAGTTGGAACCCTTGTATATATGCGGTTTACACAACGCCTTTTTAAAAGGGATGTTTGAAGCTCTATACTCTGTGGAAGAATTTAAACAAGAGGAAAATATATTAAATGACTGTTCCACGTGTAGATATCACGTAATCGTCACAAACTAAAAGCAAACGGATATTTACTTTTATGGTAGTATTCATTTATAATATTGAATGATGGACTTAGGGTGCAAAGGAGGGTTACATATGGATCGTATGTACAGAGTTCTTGGATTTTGGACTGGTATTTTTGCTGTAATGTTCTATCTTGGTGATATGACCACGACATCATTAATCTTTTTAGGCCAAACAGGATTCTTCATTATGCTAAGCTATTTAAAACTGTCCGAACGTATGTATATTTACATTTTCGGTGCTTACTTAACAGTGTTCTTTGCTGGATTTACTTATTGGACGACCTTTATGATGACTCCGGGTGCAGGAGGACACTAAAAAAATTCCCTTTAGCTTATAGCTAAAGGGAATTTTTTTGTGTAACTTAAAATCCATTTAAAAATGGATTTGAGTCCATTTCACCTTCAATAGATGTTTCCGGACCGTGGCCCGGTAGAACCGTCGTAGTCTCTGGCAAGGTTAACAACTTGTCATGAATACTTGCAAGCAGCTCCTTATGATTTCCACCAGGCAAGTCGGATCGCCCGATACTGCCCATAAATAACGTATCTCCTGCTAATACGATTTCACTTTCTTGTACATAATAAGAGATACTACCAGGCGAATGACCAGGCGTTTCGAATAATTGCAGCTCAAAATCACCAATCGACAGATTTTTTTCAGTTGTCAGTATGTAGTCAGCAGGCTTCAGTCGAATCAGTTCACCCATCATGAACAATTGCGATCCATTTAATGCAGGATCCAGTAACCACTGAGCTTCTTTCTCGTGAACATATACCGGAATTCTATAGTTTTCCCGTACGTGATCAACCGCTCCAATATGATCAAAATGAGCGTGAGTAAGGAGAATGGCTAACGGAGTTAACGATTGACTCTCCAACCATTGAATCAACTTCTCCCCTTCTCCGCCTGGATCGATGACTAAGCATTCGTTTTTTGTGTTCCAAAGGATATAGCAGTTCGTTTGTAAAGGTCCTAAAGGAATTTGTTTCCACTGCAACGGTTCCACCTCCAATTGTGATACTATTATTGTAGCAGAACTTATGGCATCATAAAAATTAGGCAGGTAGACCCGCCATATAAGTTTCAAATTTTCGACCTCGACAAACAGAGGAAAAAAATATAAAATGTTAATGAGTGCATTTATGTACATATGATCATTAAGCGCATTAGTAAAACGCATTTTAATGAAAGGGGTCATATAAATGGGTCTTGTAATTATTACAGCATTGGTTACATTATTAGCTTTATTTTCAGTAGTAAGCACTTTCAAAAACAAGAACGCTATGGGAATTCTTTTCTCATTGGCAACATTGGGTGTTTTTGGTTGGTTTACAATTATGACTGTCCTTCACTCTGGTTACCCAGGTGGTCATTAATCAAACAACTGAATGATAGTAAAAAGCCTCCCGTCATGTAACGGGAGGCTTTTTACTATCATTCAGGGCACTCTACGGTAATGTAGGCACCAAAAAGTACCCTATGGACCTTTATAATAGGTACGTTATAATAGAAAAGAAAATTATCATAGTGCCGATTAGGATAATAGCCAATCGAGTAGCCCATTCTATTTGTAAAGCGATCGCATCATTTTACATGTAAGGGATTGGAGGTTTCGTAATGAAAAAATACAATATACCCGTGGAAGCTTCCTTAGAAGTCATCGGAGGCAAGTGGAAAGTCGTGATTCTCTGTCATTTGATTAAAAGCAAGCGAAGAACGAGTGAATTGAAGAAATTAATGCCTGGAATCACTCAGAAAATGTTGACTCAACAGTTAAGGGAACTTGAAGCAGATGGGGTAATCAACAGAATTATTTATAACCAAGTCCCCCCCAAAGTAGAATATGAATTAACAGAATACGGCTGGTCTTTAAAAGGACCTCTGGATATGCTGTGTGCATGGGGGGAACAGCATATAGAGAAAACCTATCCTGACAAAAGCGAAGTGTTGGTCGAAAGTGAAGAAGTATGATTTCAAAAGATATAAGGGTGAGTATCTGCAAAGGATACCCACCCTTTTTTTGCTCTTAGTGATCTAATTTACTCTGAACAGAGGATAACTTCCCTTCCATAGTCGTTTTCTTATCCCGACGATCATCAATTCTTATGTTGGTTGCTACCCTTTTGATCCCCTGTTTGAAAGGTGATTCATGAATGTCTTGAATGACTTGAAACAAAACAGGAAGTTCTCCCTCTATGATCGTATTCATTGGAGTAAGTTGAAAACGTATTTTCCCTTCTTCCTCATACCCTTTAAGAATTCTATGTAGATCCGCTACATAAGAACTAACACTTGGAGATTCCGTTCCGATTGGTATAACTGTAACATCTACGATTGCCATTACATATCTGCTCCTTCTTCTTTCAATAGTTGAATGATATTTGTGGTCGTCAAATCGATTACTTTCTCAAGTTGATTTCCATATAAACAAATTTCTCCATTTGGAGTACATTGGATTGGCTCTAAAGGGAGGTCTTCAAACAAAACGGTTTCTTTTCCCGAAACCGTGTCCCACTTCACCAATGAGAATGTTCCAGTGTAGGTATCAAAAGAGCCTGGTTCATTTGCCTTGAATGTAATCATATGACCCTTCCCATCTATCATATCATAATAAGGGATTAACCAATCAGAGTAACGGCTCAAGAGATCTACTGAGAATTCTGTCTGTATCTCTCCACTTGAGGTGATGAATTGATACGTAAACGGTCCCTCTTCTTCCCGGGAAGAGATAGATAATAGAGAATCTTTGAACTGATTAAAGTGGACACTGGAATCCACTAACGTGTCTTTCCCCCCGTCGAGAATATTTTGGGATACGAGGGGCGCTGAAACGCTGACTTCTTCCGTATTCCAATCTTGAAAAAGAACGGAAGAGTCAGATTGCCACTGTACAAATGGCTGTTCAACATCAAGAGGTTCCATTATCCCTTTTTCTACATCAATTTGAAAGACTTGAAAGCTCCAATCTTCACTAAAACTGGTCATTAACAAAGCATTGTCATCAAACTTGTTCCATGAGTGAGTCAATTCATAAGACGGGACATCCTCTTGAAACAGCACTTCTCCATCCCTGCCAATAATAGTCACTTGCGCTGAATAAGATACTGGAGCTGAATGGATAAGTATTTTTTCCTTATCTGGTGAAATGCTTGCGCTCACATATGAAGAAGGAATCTCATAAATTTTCATCTTGCTTCCATTGTAAAGATTATAAATATAGAACGAGGTTTGACTATCCTCATTTTGAACGGTTAGAATTTCCGAATCTGAAAGCCAGCCGATGTTTTCTACAAAAATGTCGGAGGTAAGACCTTCTGCAACCATCTCTTTCTTTTCAAACTTCTCTTTCTCGGGGGGAGAAGTTTGAGTTTCTTCAGATTGACAAGCTGACAACCAAAGAATACTCAACAAAAACCATATCAAAACACTTACCTTTTTGTTATTGATCATACACTTCTCCCTCCCTCAATTTATTCCATATTAATTAGTACGTTTTAAAAAAGAAAATGTTTCAAGATCATTAAAAAAACATTACAATAATTCAAAAAAGTGATGACCTGATGTTCACTCGCACACCATTCGGGTCACCACAATCGGTTATTCTCTAAATAGGATGATGATTTATTTTACTCCTGATTTTAACTTTCTACAATAGTTATTTATGGAACCTGACAAAAGATTTTTCGAGTCATTTTTTACGATAAGTCGAATTTCATAAAGTCCTGTCGGGGCTGAACGAGCCGCCTCCGCTTTTGTTTCATCCAGCTCCGGCGGCTAGCCCCTCGAGGTCATAAGTTAAATTGGCCAAGAAGGCATAGGGCGCCTTCCCGGCCAATTCATCTTATGCTTGTCGGGGCTGAACGAGCCGCCTCCGCTTTTGTTTCTTCCAGCTCCGGCGGCTAGAGGCTCGAGGTCATAAGTCAAACATGCCAAAAAGGCAAAGAACGCCTTTCCGGCATGTTCGTCTTATGCTTGTCGCCTCTGAACAAGCCGCCTTCGCTTTAGTTAGTACCATCGATAAATCGATACAAGGAAGATCCCGAGCATATCCTGGTAGATTTCGGTGAATTGTGACAGAGGCAAGGGGTTTATTCCTTTTCCTAACTCTATGGTAAAGCCCGCTTTCTTGAATTCTTTAATAAACCAATCTTTGTAACCGGCATAGCTATCAATATATCTGACAGATTCATACCCGCTCACTCTGTTAAAATCTGCTGCCAGATTGACAGCTTCCGGCGGTTCCAAGCCCTCGTATCCCCAATAGAATTCTTTCCCCTGGGTGTGGAGGGCTAACAGCCGGTCAAAATTCTCTTGTTGAGCCAGTTTGGCCATAGCGATTGTTTCAGGTTCTGAAAGAGGCTTATATCCTGGGAAATCTCTCGGAGCTGGTGATTTTTCTTCCTTCCTTTCTTTCTCCACCTCCCATTTTGCAGGAAATTGGTTATTCAGGTCCACACCTCTTATATTTGCTTTCCACCCCGTAAAATCTGTACTTCCACGATTGATTTCAATTAATTCTTTTCTTCTATCGTCAGGTGGTCCGTTCAAAACGAGATCCACTCCATCCGGGTTAACCATAGGTACAAACGAAATGGTCACCATTCCATATAAGGGAAGGGTCTGAATTCCTCTCATGAGGTTTCCATTTGTTAACGATAGTAAATAGTCATTAATGAACGTCATCAAAATGGAGGTGGTAATCCATTCATTCGCATGAAACGACGCATTTATGTGAACCTTCTTCTTTCCGGTGCCCACTCTCATTTCAATGAGGTCTTTCCCCAGTACACTTTCTCCAACTGAGTTTAATTTGATAAATGGATAGAGCTCTTTTAGTTTCTTCACGTCATCATCAAGCGCTCCTGAACTATAGGCTTGTTTCCCGTTTACTATCGGGGAAACGACTCTTGACGGCAGAAATATACTTGAACCTATTTGCAAACTGTTAGGATTCACCCCTTCGTTCAAAAGGAGTAAGGCGTCTACTCCTATATTCCGCTGCTGGGAAAGGGTCCAGAATGAATCTCCTCTTTTAATTGAGTAGCTTTCTTTTCTAAATCCAGGGAGTTCTATCTCTGTACCTATCTTCAATCCATCCGGATCAACAGAAGGGTTCGAATCAATGATTAATTGGATTGGAATATAAAACAGCTGACTGTAGTACCAAAAGGAATCACCACTGCGAACTTTCACTTTCATGAAGGAACCTCCCCATTCATACGTCCTTACTTACATGTATGAAAGGTTCTATAATTCATGACAAAAAAAGCTTGCGAATCTCTTCGCAAGCTCTGTCTAACTTATTCTTCATTATTTTCGGTTTCACCGTAAAAGCGAAGGAGGTCTCCATTGATGATCTTATCGGAGTATCCTAACTCTTCATCCACACGCTCTTTATATGGCTCACAGTATTTCATATCCGTTGTTTCTTCTGTTTCCTTATTCCAACACTTTTCACCGGCAAAAACATATTCCTCAGTGATGAAACGGCCATCGCGCAGAATGGCAAGGTCTTCATGCTGACTGGAGAAGATATCCGAACCGAACTGTATGTCATTCTTCGTGTCGATACCTAAAAGGTGCAAAACGGTTGGTTTCAGGTCGATTTGCCCGGAAACTTTAGAAATGGTCTTACCTTCTTGTCCAGGAATGTGAATGATCATTGGGACCTGTTGAAGCTGTGTGCTTACAAATGGCGTTACCTCTTTACCTAAATATTGACTCATGGCCTTATTATGGTTTTCAGAAATACCATAGTGATCCCCGTACATCACGATAACGGAGTTTTCATATAATCCTGATTCCTTCAAGTCGGTAATGAAGTTCTTTACAGCTTCATCCATATAACGAACAGTTTGGAAGTAACGATTGACCGTACCATCTTTGGATGTGTAAGGATCGATCAGCTTATCTTCTTCATCTAATGTGAATGGATAATGGTTCGTTAATGTAATCATCTTCGTACTGAACGGTTGAGGCATCTCTTTCATGTGCTCAACAGATTGCTCAAAGAACGGAATATCCTTCATACCCCAGTTAACAGAATTCTCTTCCGTTACCTCATAGTCGGGTAAAGAATAGAAACGTTCGTATCCTAAGGAGTCATACATAATGTCACGATTCCAGAAGCTTTTATTGTTAGCATGCATAGCGGTTGTATAGTATCCATTTTCACCAAGCTTTTCTGTCATGGATTCAAACTCATTTCCAGAATGAGTGAAGAATACTGCCCCCCTGTTCAATGGGTAAAGGGAATTATCGAGTAAAAATTCTGAGTCTGACGTTTTCCCTTGCTGGGTTTGATGATAGAAATTATCAAAGTAGTAGCTTTCACCAATAAACTCATTAAGGAATGGTGTAATTTCCTGACCGTTCACTTCGCTATTAATGACAAAGTTCTGAAGGGACTCGAGTGATACAATGATTAAGTTCTTGTCCTTTGCAACCCCGAACATTTCTTTATCAGGCTCGATGTAACTTGCACGGACATAGTTATCAATATCAGCTAATTCACTGCCGTCAGCCATTGCTCGTTGAGCCGAGGACTTGGATTGCAAGAAAATATCATACACATGGTAATTATATGTTCCGATATTCTTTACTAACATTTCACGATCGAACGTTCTGGTGAGAAGCTGTGGTCTTTCTGATTCCGCTAATCCCAGATTAAAGAAAACCAGTGCGGTTGCAACCAGGAAATACGCACGTCGATTAGCCCGGCTGTAGTTTTGTAAAGAAAACCATGTCGGCTTTAATTTAATGAAGAGAATTAATACAATGACATCTGTGAAATAGAATAAATCCTTCCAGCTCATAATCGCGCTGGCACTCGTACCTAAATCAGAAAAATTGCTGGTTTGAAATAGGACAGGGAGTGTCAGGAAGTCATCAAAAAATCGATAGAAAACAACGTTTCCGTATAGGATAAACGAAAGGACGAAGCTGGCAGCGATAATATATCTGGTGCGAGACTTATCCTTCTTAAGAAGTAACCCTACTCCGAAGATAAATAGTAAGAAACTTAGTGGGTTGATGAAGAGAATAAGTTCTTGGAGTGTACTCTCTATCTTTATATCAAAACTAGTTTTATAGACAATATACGTTTTAACCCAAAGAAGCAATGCAGCGATGATAATTAGAGAAGCCTTTGGTGTCTTTTTCAATTTCATTTAATCAACCTCCTTGCTACAAACGGTTCCTTCGTATGTAACACATTCATGTTATATTTTTATTGGTAAAATAAGGTAATTTTTAAAACACAGCCTTGAAATATCTTAATACTTTTTTTACAAAACGTCAAACTCCATTTCATATTGTACATTTACAATTAATATTTAAGTCTTATTCTCTTACCCATACTATTAGACGATTGAAACCGTTAAAAGTTTCAAAATAACTATATTTCTTCAAAACGGTTCTAATGTCCCTATGTCTTATAGACTACCCTCTACAGATACTAGAATGACAGAAAAAAGAACCCTCCTTTTCAGGAAAGCTCTTTTCTTCCGGAATGAATATCCATTGATACATCATATCCCCATCAGATTTTATTCTTTACTAACCAGGCTGCTCCAATCACACCCGCATCATTTCCAAGGGTAGCGATACTCAGATTGGTTGAAGTACGGACGGTTGGGAATGAGAACTGTTCGAAATATTTCACAACCGGATTTAATAATATATCACCCGCTTTGGAAACCCCTCCACCGATGACAATCTTTTCCGGGTTAAGTGCATTTCCTAAATTCGCCAGGGACAATCCTAGAAAGAAGGCTAATTGATCGATGACTTCAAGGGCAAGTTCATCATGTTCTCTTGCTGCATCAAAGATATCCTTTGCACTGACTATACCATGGGACTCCCTGATCTCGCGAAGAACAGACGCTTTCGTTGCCCCATCCAGTTTTTCATTTGCGAGACGAACGACTCCTGTCGCAGAAGCAACCGTTTCCAAACAACCTGTCTTTCCACAGTTACATTGGAATCCCCCTTCTGGAACAACGGTAATATGCCCGATTTCACCACCTGCACCTTTCACACCATGCACGACATCCCCATTGGTTATGACTCCACCGCCAACACCGGTTCCAAGAGTGACACAAACGATATCCTTCGCACCGTCTCCTGCACCTTTCCACATTTCACCCAATGCTGCGCAATTTGCATCATTATCAATAACGGCTGATAAACCTGTTTCCATTTCAAGTAAGTCCTTTAATGGCGTATTCTTATCCCAGCCTAAATTAACCGCTTCGTAAATAATGCCTTTTGCCATATCGACCGGTCCCGGTGCACCCATCCCGATCCCGACAAGTTTATCTCTGGACTGATCTAATTGTTCCAGCTTCTTATCAATCGCTTTAGCAATATCAACGATGATATTTTTCCCATTCTCGGATTTATCAGTAGGGATTTCCCATTTATGTAAAAGTTCACCGTACTTACTCAAGAACGCGATTTTTGTCGTCGTCCCTCCTAAGTCTACACCGACCAACCACTTTTCTGTCATCTTTATCACCTGTCCTGTTTTTCTTTTTCAATTTGTATTTCATGCCGCAACAAAAACAAAGCTGTTTGAAAATCCCGCGTGTCGATCAGCTGGGATTGATAAAGTTCTATTAGTTCGCCTTCCATTAGTTGCAGGTCAGAAAGACGATGCCCAACATATATAATGGTCCCATAACTTTTTAGTAACTGTTGGATATCATAAATCGTTTTCATAACATACACCCTGCTTTCTATCATTCACCTTAAAGTATAAGTGAAAATCCCCATCTTCTCAATATGCAGCTATCAAATATCCTATCTAAGCAACCAAAGAAAAAAAGACCTACTTAATGGAATATCCAATAAGTAAGTCTCTTTAACTTAGTTTAACGATCTGGATCTTTCGGGTGCAGGAATCGTGGTCGTCTGTTTTTTAAGGGCATAGGCGAACGCAGGAATACGTCCCGGAATGCTCTCAAATTAAACGGAATAAATGGCCACATATACGGAATATCAAAGGATTTCATTCTTGAAAGCATAATAATCCACAACAGTATACCCACAACAAATCCATACACCCCGAATAATGCAGTACAGATCAATAAGAAAATCCTGACTAACCGGTTTGCTAAGCTCATCTCATAGCTTGGTGTTGAAAAGGTACCGATTGCTGCAATAGCGAGGTAAAGAATGACTTCATTAATTAAGAGCCCCACTTCCACCGCCACTTGTCCAATCATTAAGGCCGCCACTAGACCCAGGGCAGTCGCTAACGAAGAAGGGGTATGAATGGCAGCCATCCGCAAAATATCGATCCCGACTTCAATAATTAGAAATTGAAGAAATAAAGGAACTTCTCCCACCTCATCGGGACCCACATACCTCATTGATTCCGGTAATAGATCGGGTTGGATCGCAAATAAATAATAAAGAGGCAATAAGAAAATCGAGCTCCAGACAGCGATAAACCTCACAAAACGAAGGTAAGCTCCTACAGACGGCTTGTTTCTATATTCTTCGGCATGTTGTAGATGATGCCAAAAAGTTGTCGGGGTAATCAACACACTCGGTGAACCGTCGACCATAATGATGACGTGTCCTTCATATAAATGTGCGGCTGCTGTATCCGGCCTTTCTGTATACCGTACCATAGGATACGGATTCCAGTGTCGTCCAGCAATAAACTCCTCCAGTGTCTTCTCCCCCATGGGAAGACCATCTGTGTCAATCTTCGAAAGAGCATCTTTGATTTTATGGACTAAATGCGGATCGGCAATGTCTTCAATATAACTGACGACAATATCCGTTTTGGATCTTCTTCCTACTTGCATATATTCCATTCGAAGAGAAGGGTCACGAACTCTCCTTCTAGTTAGCGCAGTGTTAAATACAATCGTTTCTACATATCCATCTCTTGACCCTCTCACTACCCGTTCAATATCCGGTTCCTGTGGACCTCTGACAGGATATGTTCTTGCATCAATCATAATGACCTTATCAATGCCATCCACCACAAGGGCTGTCGGACCTGCCAATACCAAATCGATCACTTGGTTCAAATCATCCACTTGCTCTATCTCTATGTAGGGAATGTACGTCTTCAATAATTTTTCTAAAGTATCTTCTTCTAATTGTTCAGGACTAAGTCCCGATAAGAGCTTCATTAGATAATGCATAATATCATCTTTAACAAAGCCATCCACTAAAAACATCGCCATTTTTCTCTCTGCATACTCCAGATCCAATTGAATGACATCAAAGCTTTTGTCTACAGCTAAGGTATCCCTTAAATAATTGGTGTTTTCTTCAATCTGAGTAGAGACAGGCTTTTTCTTTTGATTTGTCATTAGCCTTCACTCCCAATACCTTTACATGAATTTCCATCTTTACCATCCTAGTCAAAGAAGCTAGAAAACATACATCCTATCATATTGATATCCTGCTCTTCATACTATTTACAAATGGACATACTATTGGAGTGAACCTAATGAGACAAAGACTAAAAGAAGCCATGCCCTTTCTTGTCATCATGTGCATCGTTGCTCTTGGGATACAATTTATTTATAAACCCCAAACAGAAGAAAGTATTATTTTTTTCCCGATAAATGAAAATGTTTCCTATGAATCTGCCACTACTATTCTGATGCTTCAACCCGAGAAGAAAAATGATCATTATGAGGTAAACTGGAAGGTGTCTTCAAAGCTGGATTCACCGGCATATTTGCGTCAGGATGTCGGCTTTTTATTTATGAACGGCAGGTTGAAGGGACTCATGAATGAGTGGGAACAAAACACGGATCAAATTGTGGAGGAATCAACCATTAAGGGCAAAGAAAGCAGCCTGCTTCAAGCTGTTTCATTCCATTATTCTGAAATTCACGAAACCGAAACAGAGTTTACTAGCGCACAGAAAATGTCTGAAGATGCCTTGTATGTGATTGATTCAAATTTCAGCTCGCTAAATGCCTTCCGGGAGCCGGGTACGGATGCAGAAAAAGAATGGAAGAACATTTTGGACAAAGTGACCACGCAGCAGCTCGACTACCTGTGGGAAAAGGCGATTACTTCCTTAGAAATCCCTATTGATGAGTATACATCCTTTCCATTAACCCGACTTCCCCAATTAGAAAGTCAGCCTTTAGAGGGGTTCACTCAGGGAGAGTGGGATCGTCTAATCGGAAACCTATGGGAAGGACTTTATAAAAACTATTATTTAGGAATAAAAAAAGAGGACGGCTCTGTCATTGAGTCAATAGACAGTGCCATCCCACTTATATTAGTGAAGAATGATCGAAAAGAAGTTCTCGTGTTACTGATTGATAAAAATGGAGAAGCTTCTTTACTTAAACAACAGATTTCCTTTTAAATGTTCTCCTGTAATTCTTTATAAAGTTTTTCATAATTATCATCCTGCCTATTTAATTCATAGGCTTTTTTTGCATGTACAAGAGCTTCCTTCCTTTCACCAGAATCAATCAGAATTAACGCAAGATTGTAGTGAGCTTCATGAAATTGTCCATTCTCGTCAATCGCAGCTTTCAAATGATTCTTCGCCGGTGCTAATTTGTTCAGCTTGATTTCAGCATATGATAGGTAGAAAAATGTCTGGGCATTTGGTGATCCATCCTCAACTACAGGGAGAAGAATTTTTTCAGCTTCCTCCCACTGTTGATTTGAAATCTTTTCCTGTGCCACACCATTTACTGTGTCAACGTCCCAAGAGGTTGGATCTGTACCAATTCCCCTCGACATAAGTACTCCAATAAGTACAATACTTCCCCCCAGAAACAGTAATTGACGCAAGGGACGGAGAGCATTAGGCAAGCTGACAATTCCTGCTGCGAGAACCCCCCCTATTAACCCACCGATATGACCTGCATTATCAATTCCCGGGATCGTAAAGCCAAGGACTAAATTCAATAGAATAACCGCAATGATATTAGTGCCCATCGTTCTGAAGAAGATTTTCGGATATAATACACCAAAGTACAGCAGCGCACCGAAACAGCCAAAGATTGCACCACTTGCTCCTGCAGAAAGATTGGATGTAAAAAGGAAGCTGGCTAGAGATCCCGTGATTCCCGATATCATATAAATGAAGATAAATCGGATTCGTCCGAACATTTTCTCCACTGCAGTACCCAGATAAAATAAGGCGAGTGTGTTCATCAATAAATGCAGTATTCCTATATGTAGAAAGATCGGGGTTACGAGTCGCCACCATTCCCCTTCAATCATGAGGGGATTGTACTTAGCTCCGAACTCAATCAGTGTTTGCGGATCCTTGCTTCCACCATTCAGTTCGAGAATAAAGAACATGATCAATTGGAGTGCAATGAAGAAATAGGTAAAGAACGGCTTTCCTTTTTCAAACAGCTGTCTTTCCTTTTGTATCTGTTTGGAAGAAGCAGTCATGGTCATGCTTTTTATCCATTCTACATTGGCATCCAGTACTTCGTTTGGGAGATCCCAATCCACTTCACTAAAAAAAGGATCATTCATAAGAGTGTCTACACTTTGATCACCATGAAGAAGGAGAGGCTGAATGGTGGTCTTTTGGTTGTTCACTGGTTCCTGGAATAAATCAGGACCTGAATCTACCGGTGGAAAAGTGGAGACATAGATATTCTTCACTTGAAGCTGCCTTTTACCCAGGGACTTCCTGATTTTCTCTCCATTCACGGAGGTCAATTCCATATCCCGCTTGACCCAGTTTCCCCAATCTAAATCTTTAAGGACCATCCGAATGACGTTTGCTTCTTTTATCCCGGTGTTTTCCAGCCAAATTTCATCTTGATTAGGAGAGAGATTAAGAATTCGATATTGTTTAAATTCAACCAAATAGTGAGCTATCTTCCAAAACAAATAATGATATCGTAAATCCACATCATCCACTACTTTCTTTTTAAAAGATCCTTTGTCTATCCCTACTATACCGAACCCTTTCTTACACTGTAAAACAAAAAAGACTGTAAGAGAGGTTTTCACACCCACTCTACAGTCATTTCCACTCATTTCATCCTCTAAATGCACCTTGAATAAATTTTGACCGAATACCTGGTACCCCCATCGCCGCTTTTACTGCAAATTTTCTAATGAGAAAGTTCCCGAGAAGTACATTTAACAATCGGTATCGGTTTGGAATCAGCAAAAGAATCAAACCGCCCAGCAGTAACCATTTTGTCCATCCGTTCATGACGATCCCTCCTGATAGTAGTTTGGTCATTATCGGGAAGCTTATCCCACTAAATTATAAGGAAGCGATATTTTCTTTCATTACCGTCAAGATAAAATAAGCATAAGTATTCCTGCAAATAGACTCGACATAGCATTCACAAACTCGTTATTTACGAAAGGAATCCCTTTCGTCCTTTCGGTGTGATGTCCACAATGAAAAGGTGATTCTGTTCGAAGATTGCAAACCGGACACTTATACTCCAGTTGAATGAAAGCTCCCAACACTGTATCCAGGATGTTCCCTAAAAAACCAGAAAGTATCAGTAGAAAAAAGAGAGTTGAATCCATATCATTCAACATAATCAATGAAGCAAGTGAAATAAGGGCCGCTCCCAACACCGCCGCAACTGTACCGATGATGGAGATAGCACCGGACGTGCCTTTCGGAACTCTCCTGAACGATCTTACTGAAAAGGGCATTTTTTGACTAAGAGGACCGATTTCAGAGGCCCAAGTATCAGCGTTTGCCCCAGAGATCGACGCAATGAAGGCAAGTGTCCAGACCTCGTTTCCCGTAAAACTAAATATAATGGCAAAGATGGCCGCAGGACCTCCGTTAGCCAATACCTGCTGCCAGTCCCTGATGGACGTTTTGGCTAAACGAGCTTCTATTCCCAGCTTATCCTTCTTAAAAAGCCGGGACCAAATACTTGATGACAGAAAGAACACGCCTAATATAAACAGTCCCTCAAAGCCATATGAATAGCCAATAGCAAGCCCTATCATTATGGCCATTACAGCGCCTGAGGAACTTAAATTACTGGTTTTCCACCCTGCTAAGGCGATAGAGCAAATAAAAAGGAGAACAAAGAGATACTCAGCGGCCACAATCGATTCGTCCTTTTTCCGTCATAATCGTTCCAACGGGTATGTCGAAGGATTCGATCGGCAATGTCCCGACCAATTGCTCTTCAAAGGCAAGGGATAGCGTAATACCTGAATAGGCTGAGAGTAACCTGTCATAGTATCCCCCGCCAAACCCCAGACGATAGCCCGTTTCTGTATAAGCAAGACCTGGAACGATCATCAATTCAATAACGTCATTATTTACAACGGTTGACTTATTGGGATCTGGTTCATACAAATCAAAGTAGGATTGTTCAAGCTGATGAAAATCATGAAGCTCATAGAAGACCAGTTCACGGTTTTTCGGAATACATTTAGGAACAACTACTGTTTTCCCTTCTTCCCAGCCCCGTTTGATGATATTCCACGTATCGACTTCCGGAGGCTTTGAAATGGTCACCGCGACGGTTTTGCTCTTCTTCCACTCAGGAGATTCAAAGAGTAATTGTTCTATTTTAAAACACTTTTGTTGAAACGCTATACGATCGATTAACTTCAATGATTTAAGCTGAAGATTACGTAGTTCTTTTTTAGACATAATATCCCTCCATACCTCCTATTATTTTAATGGATTCTCTATGTATTTGCGATGCTGTAACAGTTATGTGCATAAAAAAAAGCAGCGGATAAAATCCGGCTGCTTATTTCGTTTCGCGGTGAAGAGTCACACGCTTTAATTTCGGGCAATATTTTTTTAGCTCAAGACGGTCTGGGTTGTTACGCTTGTTCTTAGTAGTAATATAGTTACGCTCACCAGTTTCTGTGCAAGCCAAAGTAATGTTTACACGCATTATTATTTCCCTCCAAACATATACATCATCTACTATTCATACGACTTTTCTATAATATCACTTTTCTTTTGGAAATGCTAGTCCGTTTTTTATTCTATCGCTTAAATTTGAAACCTCTTTTTCCATTGCCCCTTCAATGGCATATACTTTGCCTTGTTTCACTTCAAAAGGCTTGAATGAAAAGTCTAACATATAGACCATCATATTGAGGCCATTGGTGATCGGATAGTAGTAAAGGCTTCCATTATTCAAGGATTTCTTCCATAGCTGCAAGCCTTTCAAATTAAGGGGATAGATGGATTTCTTAACAGACGAAGCACAGGAAACAATGTTGGTTATGGCAACAAGCTTACCACTGTAATTCCAGAACGTATCCTTCGATAGTGACTGAACCCCGACTCCATCTTCCTTACAAGCCAGCCATTCAATCAAAAAGAAAACCTTAAGTTGCCTGCATTCCTTTGAGGTATTTTCCATTTCAAATGCAAAGGATTCTCCCCATCCTTCTATTTCTTCGTTAATGTTTACACTTATACCGGTAAGGGAGGTTAGTTTGTCTGAATAAAGGGGTACATATTCATTATTCCTGCACCAGGCCATTCCTTGGATATGGAACTTATCATTCGGATTCTCCTTCATTAGCCTCTACACCTTTTGCCAGATTTTTATTTTCATTCCATAATATCTAGCAAGCTCCCTTGCCAGATTTCGTCTGTCAGCCTTGGAATAAATGATGAATCCTCTTTTCGGATCACTAATGATTTTCGTTCGTCCCCCATCTCTATGATCAAAAACGACTTCTTTCTGACTGGAGGAAGAAGGAACGGTTTCCAGTAATTTAGCCAGGACAAATGGTTTCTTTCCATTTGGACATGCTACTTGAAGCCTGGTAATAAACGGCTCCATAAAGTCTTTAGAGTGGTGGAAGCCATTTTTTAAGGAGGGTGGAGAGTACTGCCCTCTCATGAGATCATCACGGGCGCTTTTATATTCTTCAGGGTTACCGATATCTCTCCAATAAGCACTCGTTTTAAAGACATAGACTTCTTCATTATTTATGAGAAGCTGAGGAATGAAATCCTGACTGAAATCCCTAGCTCCTAAGTGAGCATAACGATCAAGCAGCCGTGGATCTAACATATATACCCCTGTGTTCACTTCATTCCCTACCCACTCTTCCGGCTTTTCAATAAAATCAACCAACTTTCGATTTTCATCTGTATGGCAAATCCCATATTCTTTTGGATTCACCACTTCTTTTGAGACAACGGTCATGACCGCTTTTTTCTCATAATGGAAGTCAATGACTTTATCAATCGGAATATTAGTGAATGCATCTCCACTTAATACTAAAAACGGTTCACGGAGCCTGTGTCTGGCAAGAAAGATACCTCCTGCTGTTCCAAGTGGTTTTTTTTCATCCAGATAGGTAATGTTCACATCGAACCGTTTTCCATCGCCAAAATACTCTTTAATCGTTTCACTTTTATAACAGGTTGTAATTAGAATATCTTTAATCCCATAGGACCTGAGGAGGGTAATGCTGTATTCAAGAATTGGCTTATTCAGAATCGGAACCATCGGCTTCGCAATCGACATTGTGTAGGGTCTTAAACGCTTGCCTTCTCCACCTGCCAATATCACGGCCTTCATCTTTTTATGCCCTCTACTTTTGATTGAAGAAGTACATCATCATACACGTGGATGGTTTGATCCGCGATTCGATCCCAGCTAAACATGGATTGGGCCATTTTGAAACCGAGATTCCCCAACTGCTCCGACTTTGAAGGATCTTCGATCAATGAGACCAATTGTGTATAAAGACTTGGTTCATTATTGGGCTCAAATAATAATCCGGTTTGCTCATGTTTCACGATTGCTTTCAGTCCTCCCGTATTTGATGCCACCACTCCTTTACGGAATGCCATTGCCTCCAGTGCAACAATGCCGAATGGCTCGTAAAGGCTTGGAAAGATCACGGCTAAACAATTCTTCAGATAGTCATTCCGTTCCCTATCGGAAATGTATCCGATGAAAGACACACAGTCACTCAGCTCTTCTTGGGCTACTACTTGACGATAGTGCTCTAACATTGGGCCTTTCCCGGCTATGATAAAAGAGGTAGTAAACCCTTCTCTCTTTAACTGTGAGGCTACGCGGATAATCGTGTCGAATCCTTTCTCATGAACCATCCGTCCGATTGAAAAGAAATACGGAGTGGATCGCTGTTCAAAGCTATAAGGAGAAGATTGATCGAGCTTCTCCAATTCCACACCATTTGGTATCACAGCGATTGGTGCCTCGATAGTAAATAAGCTCTTGATTTCTTCTTTCATATGCTCGCTGCAGACGATAAGATGGTCAGATGCACCAATGAGAAGTTGCTCTTCCCGGTGAATCTTGTGTTGCAAATCCGTATAGATCCCTTGATTGCGTCCATGTTCCGTAGCATGAATGGTTGTGATGAGAGGAACCCTATAGTACTCTTTCAGTTTCATCGCTGAAGTGGACACAATCCAATCATGGGCATGAATATGAGTGATTTTTTCATCTTCCATCAGATCATGAGCGTAATGAATGAACGACTGATTTAAATCAAATACCCATTTAAAGAAGTCTTCTTCATATGGATGTAATGGGTGCACACGGTGAATCGTAACCCCTTCCATTTTCTCAAGGGACAGGGCATCATTTGCTTTGGCAGTAAGTACATGCACCTGTTTCCCTTTTTTCACAAGATTATTAGCAAGATCATACACATGCCTCGAGAGTCCCCCTACAATATTAGGTGGATACTCCCACGAGAGAAGGAGGACCGAATCCCGTTTCTCCGTTTTTTGTTCTACATTCCCTGCGAAAAGTTTTTCAAGGATTTCATCAGACGGAAATGGAACGACCCTTTTACGATGAAGGAATAAATGTTCATCGTTCTGCCCTTCCATTACCAAATCAAGTAAGCGGTCAAAGTGGACAGACGTCAAGTCATTTTGAATACTCGAACCTTCGAGGCTTGCAACCCATTCCCTGAGCAGTTGATGTGTCAACTCTGTCCGTTCTCCCGAGGAATATAGTTCGTCAAGTTTCTCTTCCATCCGATGAACCATTCGAATATTCTTCATGGCCCGGTCAGATAGGATCGGGGTTTGCTTCTCCATTCCAAGATATCCAAAACCTACTCTGGAAAGAGATGTGGAAGATTCCATCTTTTCCTCTAATGAATGCGTGAACTCTCTTGTTTTAAATTGATCGTAGCTACCACTATCATTTATGAAAACAATCGAGAGAGAATGACCTTTCTCATCCATTGCTCCAATCCTACCCTCTGAAACCGGTATTAACTTTAAGCCCCTCGGTGTTCTGATTACACCGCTGTCATGTTCTTTTTCGCTATGTTCATATGAGTAGGAGGAGATAAATGTGAATTCGATTCCTTGCTTAGTAAGGTACAAGTCAATACCCGGCACATACGCTGCCTGTGGTAACCAAAAAACCTTTGGAATCATTTGAAAATACTGCTTAAACAACAATGTACTCATCCGCACCTGAGATTCAATCGCTCTCGGAGTCCTGTAGTGAGTCAGTGGAAATGAGCTTACCGCAGTTGGGATCACCGTGGCTTTGCCTTCAACCACAAGGGTCTTGTAGGCTTGTACTAAATTCATGTCATGGGTTGACCATTGTGAATAAATCAGCTGCCATTTACCCTTTTCATGCGGCTCTGCTTGCAGAAGGTTGGCTTGAATGATTGAATGAGCTTTCTCTTTAAACTCTTCACTCATAAAAAGTGAGAAGATGGTGGGATTCACCACAACAGGTACAGGGGATGCTTCGTTTCGCTGAAGGAGATTTAACAGTGCACTATTTTCAATAAGGATGGAAGTGAGTAAATCTTCCCGTTCGTTACATTGTGAAAAAGCCAGTTCGTTAAATTGTGGATATATCATCACTGCCGACGTTCCTTTCATGCCTTTTCCTCCTGATTCATTACATAATACGAATAGGTGCTCACATGCTCCACCCATTTCGGTTCCTTAATTAATCCTTGCTCATATTCAAATAACTCTTTCATACTATGATACTCCTGATGATGGGACGTTCTTGGGGTGTGGAGTACATTGGAACGGGTGAATGCAACAAAGTCATCTGACGGTAAGCGCAAACCAATTTCCATACAGTAGCTTCTGTTTTCCTTTAGACCATTTACAAACCAATCACTCTCCGTGTGGGGAACATATGAATCTGAGTATGTGTGATGATTATGTCCGTTAAAGGAAATCGATGTAATATCATATAATCGAAGGACAAAAGGTTGAGGATCATGATTCATTTTAAAATGACTTTTCACATGGCGGATCCATTCTTCTGTAATATTCCAGTAGCAATAGATTCTGGATGAAGTTGAGTACATGATCGATAACTCAGTGGCACGTGGATTTTTCACACGGCGCTTGGGCATCTTCCTTCCGAAAGAAGCTCTTCCCACGCGTTTCTTGGGGATTGTCTGCTCCATCACTTCTACCTGGGCAACCTCACTTCCAGATGCACCATCCAGAGCCTTCTGATACTTCACCCATTGATATTGAACTTTTCCGACGGTGGTATTCAGCTCCTTGGCAATCTTCCTGAATGACACTCCTTGTTCTTTTAACCGAATGATTTCTGTGATCAAAACAATTCCTCCTAAAGAGTAACCAAATATTATATAATTTCAATCTAAAAATTATGACAATTATCTATGAATTCATCGTAACACCCTATTCAAAAACCTACAATAAACGCATTTTGTCGTATCTTGTTAAACGTGGTGATAATGGGGTTTGTCATGCATTTTTTTTGCAAATTATTATGCTGGAATGATAATAAAGCGATTACATTTTTAGAACGACAAGATTCTTTCATAATTGTCCAATGAAATTCGACAAAATATTGGTTCATTCTGCAAATTTATCCCCCCATCTTATAGAGATAAGCCCTCATCTATGCTATAACTAAAGTAAAATAATACGGCATGAGGTGATTTAGTGGAATTACTATTCATTGCATTAGTTAGTTTCTCTATCCTATTACTGGTTATTTCGTTTTTTATACGGGATCGGTATCGTGATATTGAAAAAGACATAGATGATTTGTCAATGAATGTTCTTCAGGAGCATTATCAGTTAAAAAAGAGAATACGGGTATTAGAAGAAGAGCTGATGGTGGATGGCGATGCACCTTTAAAAAGAACAGCTCCTGCCAGGAAACCCATTCACGAGGTTGTAAAAAACCAAGTCATTGCATTACATCAACAGGGGATACCTCTCGAACAAATCGCAAAGCAATCCGCACTTTCTAATACAGAAGTCCAGCGACTTATTTCGAAGCTATAAAAAGAGGGTCTATGAATAAACATGTTAACAAATTCATTGACCTGAATCATGCTCGAATAAAATACATAAAAAAGCTGTCCTTGTAAGGGACAGCTTTTTGCTAGATTGTCTATTCATTCAAGTCGTAACGACGACCTTTCACAAGATAGAACACACCTTCTGCAATGTTTGTTGAATGATCCGCAGCTCTTTCAAGGTATCGGCAAATGAAAGAGAGCTGAGTAATCTGAGCCGTGAATTCAGGTTTTTCTTTATTGAGTGTCAGAAGCTCTACAATCGTTTCACCATATAAGTCATCAACTTTATCATCCATATCAGCGATTCTCTTCGCTTTCGCCACATCTTCCTCGACAAACGACTCCAATGTGAGCTGAATCATTTCTGAAGTTAATGCGTGCATTTCCTTAATATGATGAATCGGTTTGATCAGAGGTTCATTTCCAATACGTATCGTCGACTTCGCTACATTCACAGCGAAATCTGCGATTCTTTCCAAGTCTGAAGCGATTTTGATTGCTACAATGATTCTTCTTAAATCTGTTGCGACTGGCTGTTGTTTAGCGATTGTCAATATGGCTAAGTCATTGATTTCCTCTTCCAGATCATCGGCTTTTTGGTCGCCTTCGATAATGGCAAGCGCCGTATCAACATCCTTCTCTTCTAACGCCACAATACTTCTTTCAAGTGCAACCTTTGCAATATTACCCAAATCCATTAATTTGGTTTGCAGTTCTTTTAGATTCGCATCAAATTGTCCTCTTACTGCCATGATTAAGCCCCTTCCTATTTCAACACTTTAACTTCTCAATAGTAGGAATTAAACACCTGTTGGTATTAATCCTTCTTTGGATGTGAATTAACCGAAACGACCGGAGATATAGTCTTCTGTACGCTTATCAGATGGAGTAGAGAAGATTTTATCCGTTTTGTCAAATTCAACCACTTCCCCGTTCAGGAAGAAGGCTGTGCGGTCAGAAATACGTGCAGCCTGTTGCATATTATGAGTAACAATAATAATACTGTATTCTGATTTTAACTCTTGAACCAGTTCTTCAATCTTTAATGTGGAAATCGGATCAAGGGCAGAAGTAGGTTCATCCATCAGAATGACATCCGGCTCAATAGCAAGACATCTTGCTATACAAATACGCTGCTGCTGTCCACCCGATAGTCCATATGCATTTTGATTCAGACGATCTTTCACTTCATCCCAAATTGCCGCTCCCCTTAAGCTTTTTTCAACAATTTCATCCAGGACTTTTTTATTTTTAATTCCGTGGATACGCGGGCCGTACGCAATGTTGTCATAAATCGACTTAGGGAAGGGATTAGGTTTTTGGAATACCATCCCCACCTTCGTTCTTAATTCCTCAACACGATAATTACGATCAAAAATATTACGCTCACGATAAAGAATATCACCTGATGTTTTTACGCTTGGGATCAGTTCGATCATACGATTTAATGTTTTAATATAAGTGGATTTACCGCAGCCAGATGGACCGATGATTGCCGTCACTTCATTTTCCATAATATCTAAATCAATATTTTTTAACGCATGATTTGTTCCGTACCATAAGTTTAACTGCTTTGTTTGATAGACTGGCTCTTTCCCCACTGAACGATTGATCGTACCTTTATGATTGTTGTTCACCATTGTTGTTTCCATTTTTGAAAGCCTCCTTCATCCATTAAAAAACCAATTAATAAGCGATATTAATATCTTTTTTGGAACTTATTACGAATCAGCACTGCGATCGAGTTCATGAGTAACAGTAAGCCTAACAGGATGATAATACCCGCAGCTGCTACATCATGGAAATCTGCTTGTGGACGTTTTGTCCAATCATAGATTTGCATTGGAAGTGCCGTAAATGTATCCAAGATGGAACCTGGTGTAAATAATAAGATCGTTGGTACACCGATGACAACGAGTGGGGCAGTTTCTCCGATTGCACGGGAAAACGCTAATATGCTCCCTGTCAATATTCCCGGTATTGCGGCTGGTAAGACGACTCTAGTAATCGTCTGCCATTTTGTAGCTCCCATACCATACGATGCGTCCCTTAACTCTCTTGGTACTGAACGAATCGCTTCTTGAGCGGCTACAATGATCACAGGCAGTATTAACAAACTCATCGTTAACCCTGCTGCCAAAACACTTTGACCAAGAGCAAAGGCACGGGCAAAAATCGTTAAACCTAAGAGACCAAACACAACGGAAGGAACCCCTGCAAGGTTTGAAATATTTACTTTGATAAACTTATTGATTTTGTTTTGTTTAGCATATTCTTCTAAATAAATGGCCGTTCCCACTGCTATGATGAACGAAACAATAACAACCACGAACATCAGCCAAATCGTTCCTATAAAGGCAGCATAGATTCCTGCTTTTTCAGGGAACCTTGATCCCACACTTTGTAAAAACTGCAGATCCAAGTATCCAATTCCTTGAGTGAATACCCGATATAATAATACACTTAACACGACCAAGCCAAATAATGTTGCCAGGAAGAAAAGCCCTTTAAAGACGCTATTCACCATAAGCCTTGAAGACATCTTTTTTAAGACATTTTCATGATTGATATACTTCATGATTAATACTCCTCTCTGAATCGCTTAGAGATGTATTGAGCAAGCAGGTTCATACCAAGAGTGAATAAGAATAAAGTGAAACCTACTGCATAAATACTATAGTAAATCGTCGTTCCATACCCTGCATCCCCAGTACTTACCTGAACGATATACGCGGTCATCGTCTGGATGGAATCAGTAACATTCCAAGAGAGGTTGGGAGATGCTCCTGCAGCAACCGTTACAATCATGGTCTCTCCAATTGCACGGGAAATGGCAAGAACGATCGATGCAACAATCCCTGATACGGCAGCGGGTAGAACAACCTTAAGTGCAACTTCTAATTTAGTTGCCCCTAATGCCTGTGCACCTTCACGAATGGAATTCGGAACAGACGACATCGCGTCTTCAGATAGAGAAGCAATCATGGGAATAATCATGATCCCAACTACAATTCCAGGACTTAATGCGTTAAATATACTTAATGAAGGTATAAAAGACTTCAATACAGGAGTAACGAATGTTAGAGCAAAGAATCCAAATACGATTGTGGGAATCCCTGCTAACACTTCTAATATCGGTTTGATGAATCTTCTTGAACGATCCGTTGCATACTCACTCAAATAAATGGCGGAAGCAAGTCCTATAGGTACTGCCACTACTACTGCAATTCCGGTGATCTTCAGTGTACCGGAGATTAAAGGAAGGATCCCATAGCTAGGATTTTGAATAGAAAAAGGAAACCATTCCGTCCCTGTTATGAAATCAAATACAGATACTCTCGAAAAGAACGTAAATGTTTCAAATATAAGCGTAAATACGATACCAATCGTGGTTAATACTGAAACCCCGGCTATTGCAAATAAAATCCACGGTATTGACTTCTCGAATGACCGATTGAAGCCTTTCCCTCTTTTTTGTGCGATCATGTCTGCAACAGAATATGATGATTCTTTTGAATTTGAAGCCATAAAATGCAAACCCCTTTCATCCACATGACAAGATGAGAAGCAAGTATTAGTCGCTTCTCATCTGTATTTTTGACTTTACCAACGATACTTGATTATTTCAGACCCTCTAATGCATCTTTAGCTTCCTTGATTTTCTCTTCCGGAAGACTTACATAGCCAACTGCTTCTGCCATTTCAGCAGAGTTGTCAAGGGTGAATTTCATGAAATCATATACAGCTTCATTATCTTTTACAGAAGCGTTTTTAGCATATACGAATAATGGGCGTGATAGTGGCGTGTATTCCCCGCTCTCGATTGTTTCGTTATTTGGCTCGACACCGCCGATTTTCACTGCTTTAAGTTGATCCTTATTTGCAAGGTAGTAAGCATAACCGAAGAATCCGATTGCGTTTTTATCACCTGTTACACCTTGTACAAGAACGTTATCATCTTCAGATAGCTGAATGTTTTGTTTAACCATATCTTTTTCTTCTAAAACTACTTCATTGAAATAATCATATGTTCCTGAGTCAGTACCAGGAGAGTAGAACTTCACTTCTTCATCCGGCCATTCCGGATTGATATCAGACCATTTCTTAGTCTTTCCATCTTCAAGCCATAGCTTTTGAAGATCCTCTACTGTCATATCTTCTGCCCAGTCGTTTTCTTTGTTCACAACGATTGTAAGACCATCTTTAGCAACTTCAAATTCCGTGAAATCTATACCAGCTTCTTCCAGCTTTTGCTTTTCTTCGTCTTTGATTGGACGGGAAGCGTTTGAAAGATCAGTTTCACCTGCGATGAACTTTTCAAATCCACCACCAGAACCGGATACACCGATAGATACTTTTACATCAGGTTGTGTAGCTGCATACTCTTCGTTAACAGCCTCCATGATTGGAGCTACAGTTGATGAACCATCCATTTTAACACTGCCGGATAGCTGTTCTCCTGAACCATTCTCTGCTCCACCTTGAGCACCACATGCCCCTAATACAAGAGCTGATCCGATCATTGCTGACATTGCCAGATACTTAAAGCTTTTCATTCCTAAATTCCCCCTAAGAAACTTGGTTGTTTTGTCCTACGAGTAATAGATTAATAGATGAGTGTTAATGAGGTTTTAACCGTTTGTAAAGGTTTTGTAAATTCGACATTTTTCTTCATCTTCAGACACTCCCCCAAACCTTAAAACCTTGTCAAACCCTTATTAAACATAGTATTAGACAAAGGTTTGCGAATTATGTGTCCTTCAAAAAAAAACAAATATTTTTCGATTTGACCGTGATTTTCATTTTGATTATTAAAATGATCACTTGTTTTTGTGTAAAAAGACATAAGAAAAAAGCTGATTTCCAGAAAGTTATTTCGTGGAAACCAGCTTAAGTCTGTTTAGTTATTCTGTTCTCTTTCCTCTTGCATCTGTTCTTCTGCTTCTTCGGCATTTTCTACTTTCTTATTAACAGAAGTCGGGTCCTTCACTTCTCCTGCACGTTTCTTCTTAAGTTCAAAGTACTTATCCATCACTCGTTTAGAGATGTATTTATTAACGTAAGGATCTGCCACTCCGCTTGCTTGGATATGTGAAGAGGGAACCATTGTAGCATAAGCCACTTCCGGGTTATCAAATGGGGCGTACCCGATGAGAGTGGTGTTGTAGTTCAGCTCCCCATCTACATATGTCTCCGCAGTACCTGATTTACCCGCTGCATTATATGGTGCATTTTTAAATTGATCATACGCCGTTCCATCAGGATAGTGGTACACCCGGTAGAAACCTTGTTGAACATGTTCGATTTGGGCTTGAGTCGCATCAATTCGATTCAGCACATTCGTTTCTTTCTCAAACAGGATTGGTCCCAGGCTGTCCAGATCGTTTGTCGGCTCTCTTATTTCTTTCATGATATGTGGCTCCACACGATAACCATCATTTGCAATGGTTGAAATGTACTGGGCTAATTGCATCGTTGTATACGTATCGAACTGCCCGATCGCTAAATCCAGTAAGAAACCTGGAGTGGTGTCTGTACCTGTAAGTCCGGAAGACTCACCAGGTAAGTCGATTCCAGTCGGCACACCCAGTCCGAATTGAGCATAATGATTTCGCAAAACGTCAAATGCCTGTGGATTATTAATCATGGTTTCGTTCGGAATGTATTCTCTTCCGGCAATTCTAAATGCAATTTTCCACATATATGAGTTTGAAGATTTCTCAAGTGCGAACAAGTCGGACATCGGAATTCTTCCCGATCGGTTAAACCATGAAGTTTTTGGCCGGTCATTACCAATTTTAATCGGTTCATCTACAAGCACTTCACCAGGAGTCAAGTTACCCGTCATGTAGCCGGTTAAAACAGTGGCCCCCTTTACAACAGATCCCACTTCATAAGAAGATGTAAAGGTTCCTAACGCAGCATCCCTCATCTCGTACTTGCCCGTTTCAGAATTCTTCACATACTGTTTTCCGGCCATGGCTAATATTTCCCCGGTATTAGGGTCAATCATGACAACGTATGCTCGATCCAGGTTAGGAGACTCACCGCGATTGACCATCTGTTTTCGTAATTCTTCTTCAATGATCTTTTCTACTTCTCGCTGTAACTCCATATCAATGGTGAGAACAATGTCTTTCCCCCGTTGACCTTCTTGAACGAGTACAGACTCTAATACACTTCCGCCTTTGGTGACGTTTTTAATTTGTTCCTTTTGACCTTGCAGAACATCTTCATATTCTAATTCTACATAGCTTTTTCCTACACGATCATTCCGGTTATAGTCTTTCGCTAAATAAGAATCTACTAGATTCTCAGGTAAACCTTCCCGTGAAGAAGACACGTTTCCCAGAATGGTTCTTAACGTATCATCAAATACGTAGGATCGCTTCCAGTCTGTCGTCGTATTCACGCCTGGAAGTTCACTGAGATGTTCACTGACGACAGCGAATTCTTCCGGAGTGACTCCTTCGTTCTTCACAATTTGTGGATTTAAAGCATAACCACTTGAGAACTCGCGATAAATCGCAATGATTTCCAGGTCTTTTTCTGTCAATGACGCCAGCTCTTTTTCGGTGATACGGTCCAATCTCATTTGATATACTTTCGCATTCACATCATCTTCAGAGAGTTCTTCATCGCCCTGAAGCTTTTTTATTTCTTTGTCTGAAACCTTTGCGTCTGCTTCTTCTTTATTATTCAATATCCAATAATCTTTCTTGTCTCTTTCCGTTACTTCTTTCGTATCTTTTTCAATATACTCAGAAAGCTTGGATGCAACTTCCATCATTTCATCGACCTTGGTATTGTTTGCCCGTGTATAAGTAATTGCATTTAAAGGAACATTATCGACTATCACATTCCCATATCGATCATACATTTTCCCCCGTGGTACACCTGTATTGACAACAACATCCTCTGTTCTTTCTACTTCCTTCTTGTAGCTTTCTCCGTTCACGATTTGAACGAGTCCCAGTCTGAGAACAAGAAGAGAAAATAATAAGAACACGGCAAAAAACAGCAGATTCATCCGTACGGGAACATGCGTCTTTCTTTTTCTCTTATTTCTTTTCAATCGTTCCAACCCTTCCTCTATGTAAAAATTTCTTTATTTCGTTACCATCCCATCTTATTTTATAGAAAATCTCAAGGATAATCTAGCCATAAGCAAAGAGAGGAAATCTTTCCCTCTCTTTGCTTTAATATCCTATATGGGCAGTTCGACCTTTCGCACAAAGAAATAAATGAGGGTATGACCCGCTCCAAGCATTAGTAGGAGGATGGGGATACTCTCCTCCTGGTTGAAAAATGTGACGGCTATGATGAAAGACAACACGGACACAATTCTTCCTAAATTCAAGAAAATCTCCCTCACGACAATATACTCAATTCTCATTTCAGCGGCGTTCCATCCCGTTCCGATTACGTCATACGTCATTGAAATATAAGGAACCAGGAGGATAGGATAAGCAATGGCAATCACGCCTGCGTACAACAATAATTTCGTGTAGGATACATCGAATACGATTAAGAAGATCGCTAAGTAGAGGAGGATACCCCCCAGCAGAATCGCTCGTTTCCGAAATTTTTTCTTAATCACTCTTGAGGCAATATAATACCCAACGAATGCGATTCCGGAGTTGATGAGACCAAACGTACCAATGGCAAACTCACTTCCAGTGCTGATGAACACAAACACTGAAATAATGAAGATAAACGTTCCTTCCCTCAGTCCCTGGAAGAAGTGGGCATTCGTAATGAAGCGCCAATTCGCATTGTTCTTCCTTTCTTCCAGGATTCTTAGGAATAGATACCGTCCGGATGCCGGTCGTCTTTTTAGAGAGAAGCTCAAAAGGACGGCTATAGCAAATAGCAAGAGAGATAAACCGAATACTATGGTATAGCCCTTATACGAAGCAAATCTGGAGATGATAAAACCTGCGAGGATCGGGCCGACCATTCCTCCAGCTGACGTTAACGTACCGAGGAATCCATTGAAAAAATCTCTCGTTTCAGGTTCGGTAATTTCAAAGGTCAGTACATTAAACGCTAACCAATAAAAGCCATAGCCAATTCCGAGCAAAGCTCCTAACACAACCAGGTAATTTTCTGCCGACTCCCCGAAAGCCAATACAGATATGTAAAATAGAGCCAAAAAAATAACCCCGAAGCGTAATACAATCACCCGGTCTACTTTCTTTGCCCACCTTCCAGCTAATATAAAAGTTAATGGCTGAAAGATGACAACAGTTAAATTATAGATGCCTAAATCAATGAATTCACCAGATTGCTTCCACAAGTAGATGTTTACAAATGTGTTTGAGAGCGCAATACTCAATGAATATAATCCGCCAATCAATAGCAGCAGAGTCAGATCTTTCGTTAAATCAATATCGCCTAATAACTTTTTATAGCTACTCATTTGAAAAACTCCCCTTTAACGTACCCCTATCTTGTGAAAAAGGGAGGGAAGTTATACAAAAAAAAGAGAGGTTCTTGAAAGAACCTCTCTCCTCGTAGGATTAAATTATTTAGCAGCTGAATAACGCTTCGCTACTTCATCCCAGTTTACAACATTCCAGAATGCACCGATGTAATCAGGGCGACGGTTTTGATAATTCAGGTAGTAAGCATGCTCCCAAACATCAAGACCTAAAACTGGAGTTTTACCTTCCATCAGAGGACTATCCTGGTTTGGTGTGCTTGTTACTTCTAATTCTCCGTTGTTTACCACAAGCCAAGCCCAACCTGAGCCAAAACGAGTAGCAGCAGCGTTAGCGAACTCTTCTTTAAAGGAATCGAAGCTTCCGAACTTGGAAGAAATGGCATCCGCCAACTCTCCAGAGGGAGCGCCTCCACCATTCGGAGATAATACTGTCCAGAATAGAGAGTGATTAGCGTGGCCGCCACCATTGTTGCGTACTGCAGTACGAGCACCTTCAGGAACAGCGTCTAAGTTAGAAACAAGATCTTCAATGGATTTGCTTAGTAAATCATCGTGACCTTGAAGTGCATCATTTACTTTCGTAACATATGCGTTATGGTGTTTTGTGTGGTGAATGTTCATTGTGTCCTTGTCAATATGAGGCTCTAAAGCATCATATGCATAAGGTAATTGCGGTAATTCGTAAGCCATTATAAATTCCTCCCTATGTATAGTTTCCTGAACAATAAATTCAGGCCGTTTCAGTATAAGATTACCAAAACTACTATATCTGTTCAAATATTTTGCCTTCATTTCTTCACTTTTTCTTACAAGTATAAAATCCCCTATATATTTTTCTCTAGTCATAAGAAAATACTTTTTGGTCAAATGATAACGAAGAAATAGATAGCCATGACAATCTGGATGATACCTTTTGTCACGACACTGGAGATGAATCCAACAACGGATCCTACGCCTACCTTGACGGCAGTCTTAAGACCAGACCTGTGCACTACCCATTCACCTATGATTGCGCCTAAAAACGGGCCGATAAGGATCCCGATCACGGGGATGACAAAAGGGCCAATCAATAAGCCGATTGTACTCCCCCAGATTCCGGCTTTCGTTCCTCCAAATTTTTTGACACCTATGAGATTCGCCATGTAATCTGCACCGAAAAGAAGAATCACGAATAGAAGCTGTACTGTCCAGAATAACCAGCTGAACGGTTCGAAGCTGAAAAACACTCCGTACAAAATGAAGCTTCCAATCAGAAAGACGACACTGGGCAATATTGGATAAATCAATCCAACAAAAGATAAAATCATCAGTACGATAATAATACTCCAATAAATCATTTCCATCTTTTAACACCTCTCATAAAGTATAAAAAAAACTGACCCATTTGACAAATATCAAATGGGTCAGCACTTTTATTATTCTACACCCAATACTGCTTCTGCAATATTGACTGCATGATCACCGATACGTTCTAAGTTGCTGACGATGTCGACAAACACGATACCTGCTTGTCCAGAACATTTCCCTTCGTTCATGCGCAGAATATGTTGTTTGCGAAGCTTTCTTTCCATTTTATCGATCTGATCTTCTTTTTCAGCTACTTCCCTTGCAATGTCAGTATCGTTTAAGTCTAAAGATTTTAACGCTTTTTCCACTGTTTCAATTGTTAGACTAAACATTATTTCAAGGTCGTTCATAGCATCATCTGTAATTTTAACCTTGTTGGTTTGTTGGTACTCAATCAGTTCAACGATATTCTCAAAGTGATCACCTACACGTTCGATGTCCCGCACGGTATCCATCAGTATAGAGTGTCTTTCTGATTCGTTTTCAGATAAAGAAGCTGAAGATAAATCAACCAGGTAATTCGTGATCTTCTTATCAAGATTATTAATGGCACCTTCAATTTGATAAGCTGCTTCAGCATTCTTAGAGCTCTTTGACTTTAAGAATTCATTCGTTTCTTCTAATCCCTTGACAGCGAATTTACCCATGCGCAGTACTTCTTCCTTCGCTTGACCTAAAGCGATGGAAGGTGATTGTTCAATAAACATCGGGTCTAAATGTTTAGAGTTATAATCAACAAGTGAATCCTGCCCTGGGATCAATTTCGTTACGATTACTGCTAATAGGGCGATGAACGGGAACTGAATAATCGTATTCGTTATATTAAATGAGCCGTGAGCAAAAGCGATTGTCATCGGTTCATTCAGATTAAATGAAGATTGTAAAAACAGAACAAACTTAGTGAAAAATGGCAATATGATTAAAAATATTGTTGAGCCAATCAGATTAAAGAGTACATGGACTGCTGCAGCGCGTCTTGCCGCGACTGAAGCACCCAAAGCTGCAAGAACTGCCGTAATGGTCGTTCCGATATTATCCCCGAATAAAATAGGAAGTGCTGCCTGGATGTCCACTAAATCTGAACTGTATAGCTCTTGTAAAATACCAATTGTTGCAGATGAACTTTGTACAATTACAGTAAATAGAGTTCCAATTACCACTCCAAGAATCGGATTTGTACTCATACTTACAGTTAAGTCGTGAAAAGCTTCAAGTGAACGAAGTGGCTTCATTCCTCCACCCATTAATTCCAATCCATAGAACAATGCACCGAAACCAAAAATCATCTGTCCTAAATTGTGTACTTTTTTATTCTTAAAGAAGAATAGCATGATTGTACCCACTGCAATGATTGGTAATGCATATTCTCCAATATCGATCCCGATGATAAACGCTGTTACGGTTGTACCGATATTTGCACCCATGATGACACCGATCGCTTGTCTGAGCGTCATGAAGCCTGCGCTTACTAATCCTACTACGATAACCGTTGTTCCACTACTGGACTGTATTAAGACGGTAACAAAAATACCTGCCAATACGCCCATGAATGGGTTGGTCGTGAACTTATCAAGAATTTCTTTCAGGCGTTCACCGGCAGACTTTTGAAGTCCGTCCCCCATATACTTTATCCCGAAGAGGAAAATCCCTAATCCTCCAAAGAACTGAAACAACATCTCTTGCCAATTTAATTCCATTTTTTCAACCCCTACATAAATTTTCGACATTAAACAACAAAAACCCCATATCATTTTTAATATATTATGGAGAAAAGGTAAATACTTTTCACTCCAAATTTACAATAGGTTAATAAAACTCATCTTTTATTACATTTGTATTACAAAATATAATTAGTACAAATTGTTCACATGTTCGATACTTGCTGAAGAGGAAAGACAAGAATAGAATAGATATGGACTGCATGAAAGGAGAAAAAAAGTAATGAACGTATTTCAACAATTGTATAAAAGTATCTATTCCCCAAAAGACATTGCAACATTCCGTTTTCAGGGAATTGGCAAGACGATCCGTTACGTTTTTTTATTGGCACTAATATCTATTTTACCAGTGGCTGTACAGTTTATATCGTTTGCAACCAGTGCCATCGACAATGTAAGAGAATCAATTGAAGCTGAATTTCCACCCTTTACAATCGAAAATGGTTCGTTATCTTCCAATCAATCAGAACCGATCACATTAGAAAAGGAAGGCACCACTATCATCTTTGACAGTACAGGCGATTTGAAGGAAGGAAAACTTGACACAAACGATGATACGATAGCCTTTTTGGAAAAGAGTTTCGTAGTCATCAATCAAGGGAATGTCCAATCTTCTTCCTATAGTTTATTTGGCGATACAGCCCTTACAAAAGATGGCTTAATTGATTTATTGGATTCGCTAATAGATATGAAATGGATTCTCCTTCCCGTAGCTTTATTCTTTCTTTTCTTATTCACTTCCGGAATGACGTTCTTGAAGATCACGCTCTTCGCCATAATCGGTATTACGTTTGCGAATGTTCTTAAACGAAATGTTAACTACCGGCAAAGCTTTCGGATCACCGCCTATTCCGCGACGGTTTCCACGTTATTTTTTACCCTAATGGAAATGCTGCAAACCTATATTCCTGCAGCCCCGATATTGGATTGGTTTGTGATTACCGTCATTCTTTACTTAGTCGTGAAAGAGATTCCTCAAAAGAGGATCCGGGCATAATAAGAATCCCTGTCTCACCCGGAGACAGGGATTTCCCTTTCACGTCATCTTCATAGGAACCATTCGCTATATCTCTATAACTTGAATTGCCTGCTTAATTCCTTTAGTTGGTTAGAAGCTTTCAAAAGCTCTTCTCCTACTTCATGGGTATTCCTAACCTTTTCGTGCTGCTCCTCGAAGGCCGCAAGCATCTGCTCCGTTCCTGCTAACGTTTCTTGTGAAACGGAAGAAAACGCCTCTGTAGAAGCCTCCAACTTTGGGAGAGATGTTTCTAAATACCCCAAATCCGCCTTCATATTATGCAAATCCGCCGTAACTCCATCTATTTCATTTTTCAACTGATCAAACGATTCTCGTGTCTCAGTAGCTTCTGATACATAGTACTGAAATTCTTTGAAAAATTGATCGAATTGCCTGGATGCATTTAAGGTTATTGACTCCATAGTATGAATAGTTTCAGTAATATTCTTGGTAGCTACTGATGATTGATCTGCAAGCTTCTTTACTTCATTAGCGACAACCGCAAATCCACGACCGGATTCACCCGCCCTTGCGGCTTCAATCGTGGCATTGAGAGCCAGGAGTTTCGTTTGTTCAGCAACTTGATTAATCAATGAAATCACTTTAACGATGGAGGAAGATTGATCATGGACTTCTTGAATGATCTTATTCATTTGCTTAAAGTCTCCTGATACCCTGTTCAACCCCCCAACCATTTTATCAACCTTGTATTCTCCGTCACCCGCAGAATCATTCATATCCTTTGTTTTCTCAAAGACAGAATTCATTTTCTTAAATATGGATTTTACGGTTATCTTCATTTCTTGGAAGTGGTTGACATTTACTTCGGAAGTACCTGCCGTTTCTTCTGCCCCCCCTTTCACCATTCTTACCGTTTCTACCATATACTCATTTTCTTTCAATAATTCAGCTGAAGAGGTTTGAAGCCGTATCCCTGTAGATGCTAAGCTATCTGTTGTTTGATGAATATTATGTATCAAGTCTTTCATTTTCAGTGTCATCGAATCAAAACTCTTTTGAAGGGAAACGATTTCCGGCATCGTCGTTTCTACAGGGATGTTGGCAGCCAGATCACCATCTCTTATTTTCTTCATCGATTCGCGCAATTGAGCGATCGGCGAGGTCAACCGGTTCACCAAAAATAAGACAATGATTAAGGCCGTCCCAACGCTAAGACCAATAAGAACCAGTGTATAGGCAGCCATTGACCGAATGTCTTGCATATACTCTTCCTGAGGGACAACGATCACGTATTCACCTTGCAGCTCTTGAATCGAATGAAAAGCCATCGTATAGGTTTCCCCCTCTATGTTTGTTTCGATGGTCCCTTTTTCAAGTTCTTCGATTTCATCTATAAGATGTTTCCCAAATTGCAATTCAGAACCTTTACTAACTGAAAACGGTACAGCTTCAGAATCTTTAATAAAATAGAATTGTGCTTCAATATTATCTTGGATCAATGCTGTATCCTGTTTCTTGATCACATCATTTAGTTTTTTCTCAAACTGGTCCTGTTTACCGACATAAATGAGCATCAAGCTTTGTGCGATATCATTTATCGAGGTCACTTCTCGGTCCAAACGCTGTTCCATAAGATGAATCGTAGCCTGTTTCGACTTTAAATAAGATATCCCTCCAATTGTTGAGCCAGTAGTGACAACCAGAAGTAAAATGACTACCAATAATCGATGCTTTAATGTCAAACTCTTGGAAAATGGAACAGTCATTTTCCTTTTTAGAACCCTTTTAATCCGCTGAGGCCATTCTCTTAAGAAGTTCAATATTTGCAACAAATTCATACACCCTTCCCTAATCTTTCCACATTTCATTTTCTCAAAGAAAGATGAAGGAAATGTAAAGCTTGCGTAAAGGTTTATTGAATTTCAGGACGAAAGACCCCCTTCTTACGGTTGGACAGAAGCATAAATAACATCAAGTTAAGAAGGGAAAATGCAAAGGTGATCAAATACATTTGTAACACATCGTGTTTCCAAAGGCTGTAAGCAATGGGTCCCAGTGCAACCCCACCGAACCTCACTGCTCCATAAATACTGACAACCAATCCCCGTTCTTGCTCCAATACACTTCCCGTAATAAAGGTATTAATGACCGGCAGCATCAAGCCCAATCCACCAAAGCTTACTGTGATAAAAAACATCAAAAACCCCAATGAGGAAAAAAAGATCAGAAAGCCTAATGGTACCAACATCATATACAACCCACATTTCATATACGTCCATCCCTGTTCCTCATCCGTCTTTAAACTCCCCCCGCACCAGTAAGAGCTAATGGTCATCGCACCAAGTGGAAAGATAAATGTAAACCCCTTGAAAAAGCCATCAATATGAAAAGTATTTTCAATATGGTAGGAAAGAAAGAAGAGAATGCCGAATAATAAAAATAAGCCTATCCCTCCAATCGCATATAGTGGAAATAATAAGCGTCCCTTTGAAATAAAAATGGAGTACAGGTTCTTATTATCAGCCTTGTGATAACCCTCTTTCGTTTCAATCGTTTTTCTAAGTCCGATTAAAATCAGCACGCACAATACAGGAAACACCCAAAATGCATGATTCCAATGGACAAGGATAGCCAGTGTAGCACCAATAAGAGGTGCGGCCACCTTGCCTATGCCATTAAACACTTCCAATGACCCTAACATTCTTGAGCGTTCCTGCCCTTGATAAATGTCACCGATCAAGGCCATGGCAAGAGGCGTCGTCCCGGCTGCCCCCACACCTTGCAATCCTCGGCCAATCATAAAAAGACTGACGGTTTCACTTACTTCACCGCTCACAACACAAAGCACACTTCCCAGAATCATAACCCATAGTGAAACTGTGATTAACCGTTTTCGCCCATAGCGATCAGATAACAGCCCGACGAAAGGAATCACCACTGCGGCAGGTATGGTGAATGAACTTAAGATAAAACCTGACCAGCCGCTGTTCAAATGTAAATCCGCTTCAATACTTGGCAGAATGGGAATAAGCATTGAATTTCCAAGTACCATTAATATGGGAAGTAACCCGATTACAAGTTGGAGAAGCCTATTTGTCATGATGCGTAACCCCTTCAATATTTGATTCACTCTAACAATACGGGAGGAAGGTCTGTATGAAACGAATGGCTATATTCTTTGGTATTATCATTCTTCTTTATAGCGTTTATTATGATTTAAATAAGGGAACCTTAAGGCTCCTATACAAAGAGGCCACAGTCGCAACAGCTCAGCCACAGGTAAATCAAGCGGCTCCTCCGGTTTCACAGGAGTCTCCATCTGAAGACGATCCTTCTTCCATTTCTTATGTTGAAATGGAAGTCAAACCCGGTGATACAGTCTTAAGTCTTGTAGAAGATCTTCTTGATGGTTCTATGCCTGTTTCCATCGAACGTGTGATTACCGATTTCGAAGAATTAAATGATGTGCCCCCTGCAAAGATTCAAATCGGAAAAACCTATAAAATCCCGAATTATCAATAATTCAAGCATTCAAAAAACACCTATTTCTTGTCATTTCACATAAAACACTGTTACAATAGCTTCGTATTACTTATAATGAAACTTTGAGAACCTTTCTAAAGGAGCGAATAACACTTGAGTGAAATTATACATCGTTCAAAAACACGTCCGGTCAAAGTCGGAGATTTAACTATTGGCGGTAACAATGAACTTGTTATCCAAAGTATGACCACTACAAAGACACATGATGTTGAAGCAACGGTTAAAGAGATTCACCGTCTCGAAGAAGCAGGTTGTCAGGTTGTCCGCGTAGCTTGTCCAGATGAACGTGCAGCAGACGCGATAGCTGATATTAAGAAGCAAATTAATATTCCACTTGTTGTCGATATACATTTTGACTATAAACTAGCCTTAAAAGCCATTGAAGGCGGAGCCGATAAAATCCGGATCAATCCAGGAAATATTGGCCGCCGTGAAAAAGTGGAAGCAGTTGTCAAAGCTGCGAAAGAAAAAGGGATTCCAATTCGAATCGGCGTAAATGCCGGAAGCCTGGAAAGAAAAATCCTTGAAAAATATGGATACCCTACGGCTGACGGTATGGTAGAAAGTGCCCTTCATCACATTAAGATCCTGGAAGACCTGGATTTTCATGACATCATCGTATCCATGAAAGCATCTGATGTAAATTTAGCCATTGAAGCCTACACGAAAGCGGCTAAAGCATTTGACTATCCACTTCACCTTGGAATCACTGAATCAGGCACATTGTTTGCTGGAACGGTAAAGAGTGCAGCAGGTCTTGGGGCGATCCTTAGTCTTGGCATTGGGAATACACTTCGTATTTCTTTAAGTGCCGACCCTGTTGAAGAAGTCAAAGTAGCCAGAGAACTATTAAAGTCGTTTGGATTAGCCTCCAACGCTGCTACCTTGATTTCGTGTCCGACATGCGGCCGTATCGAAATCGACTTAATATCAATCGCCAATGAAGTAGAAGAGTACATTTCCACCATTAAAGCACCCATTAAAGTGGCTGTCCTTGGATGTGCAGTAAATGGACCGGGAGAAGCAAGAGAAGCTGATATCGGTATTGCGGGGGCTCGTGGTGAAGGACTGTTATTCCGAAAAGGAAAGACTGTCCGTAAAGTTCCTGAAGAGACAATGGTAGAGGAATTAAAGAAAGAAATTGACAAGATCGCAGAAGAATATTTTGCTCAGCAAGAGGCAGAAAAGAAAGAACAAGAAGTTTAAATGCATGTAAAGAGGACTGACCTAAGATCAGTCCTCTTTTTTTTATTTCTTGAAATGCTCCCAATTTCAAGAAAAGATGTTACTTTTAAAAGAACGGCAGTACAAATAATCCAATAATTATCGATACGGCCCCAATTCCGATTGCCCAGGCACCGAGCATTTCTGCTCCTCGTCTTCTCGCCACAAATCCAAGCACGATTCCAGCTGCTCCCATGATGACCGGGAGAATAAATAAGGAAAGAATGGATAGGGCAAGTGCCGAGTACCCTAATACACGACCAGATGTTGTCGTATCTTCGGCGGTATCCTCTTCAAAGTCGCGGCTTACATTCATTGGAGCAGCAATTTCTGCTGCTGTTTCTTCACGGTATTCTTTATTCACATCTGTTTCCGGATTGTCGTAATACACGTCGATATCTTGTAGATTTCGATCAACGCTGTTTAATTCGCGTCGTTCATCACTCATACAGCAATCCCTCACTTTCTGTGTTTGGGAGCCTTCTTATTGTTTGTCACTTCTCTTTTTTTACTATGCTAATGTTTGTCATTTTTGTTACCTTATCTTCACTTTTCAAACCAAGAATTGCTTTTTGAAAACAACGGTTATCTAAAGGGAAGGAATGTGATAAACTTGAAGGAGTTTTTATAAAGAGGAGCATGATGAAGAATGAAACGTTTTGGAATCGATATTGATGGGACAGTTACATCACCTGAATCCTTACTGCCTCATATAAATGAATATTTTAAATTAAATTTAACCTTACAAGACATCACCCAATACGAATTGACAGAAGTCCTGGATATTTCCCCTCAAACCTTTGGAAAATGGTTTAAGGAAGCAGAACCTGTCATCTACAAAGAATCTCCCCTTGCTCCCGGTGCAAAGAAAATATTGGATCAATGGAAAGAAAAACATGAGCTTTATTTTATAAGCGCAAGAAGATCAGACCTTATTCAATTAACGAAAGAATGGTTTAATTCACAAGATTTAATCTATCATCACATCGAATTAATCGGCTCCCATGATAAAGTTTCAACAGCGAAAAAACATGATGTCGACATTTTCTTTGAAGATAAACACGATAATGCTGTATCGATTTCTGAAGAGCTGTCCATTCCCGTGCTTTTATTTAACACACCTTACAATCAGAAGCCGATCCCTGGTGGAGTCATTCGCGTAAATGACTGGCAGGAAGCGAATACCTGGGTTCAAGGCTGGCTTCAAAATCAATCATAGAAAAAAGCCTCTGACTGGCATCAGGGGCTTTTTTCGATTACACATTAAATAAGGATTTGAAACGTTCCACGCGTTTTCTGTTCACTTTGAAGTCATAATAGCCTAGACGTGAACCTGACTTGATATGTAGAAGATTCGAGTTTTCATCTATATAGAGTTCCAGGTCATCCTTGAATTTCAACCACTTTGATGTAAAAACAGCTTGTATATAATGTGATTTCTCTTCCTTGATCTCTACATGATCGAACTTGCCCAGGGTGGTGCGGATTCTCGCCTTCGTATCCTCGACGCTTCCACTGATGGGAAGTGGTGCTATTCGATGATATGATGTGAGATCAATTGTACTCACACAGTTTTTTTTATTCGTTGGGCAGTGAGTAAAAGGGACAGTTTCCATGGGTGCATCTCCTCTCCATTCCTTCTGTATAATTGCATTTTTTCCCTCTTTTCCCTTCACTTAAACTCTGGATATTTCAGCAATAAAAAAAAGAGACCCTAAAGGGATCTCTCTACTGACATTGGGGGCACTTGCCATAAATTTCGAATTTATGTCCGGATATATCATATCCAGTATCCGTTAAGTTTTCTTTAAGTGCCTCCATGGGACATGTGTGAATTTCTTTCGTTTTCCCACAATCCATACAAATGAAATGATGGTGATGGTGATGGCTTTCGCATGTAAATCGAAAATGTCTTTCACCTGATAGTTCAGTCTCTTCCAAAATCTCAAGTTCAACAAACAAGCTCAAATTACGGTAGATTGTATCAAAACTGAGCCCCGGGTAATCAGCTTTCATATTTTCTAAAACATCCCTGGCCGTCAAATATTTATTAGAGCTGGAAAACAGTTCAAGTAATTGCTCCCGTTTTCCTGTATGCTTATATCCTTTTGATTTTAACAGGTCCATTGCTTCCGTTACATTCACTTTCTACACCTCAACTTTAGAAGAATGACTCGACGTTTTTATTTTCTTAATCACAATTGTAATCAGAAGGATTAAAATCGCCGTCATGACAATCGTACCACCTGGTGCAAGATTCAAATAGAAGGCACTGATTAATCCAACAATAACAGAAATTTCACCGAAAACAAGCGAAAACCCGATCGTTTGCTTAAATCCATTGGCAATCCTGATACTTGCAGCAACCGGTAATGTCATAAGCGACGAAACCAGCAGGATCCCGACGACTCGCATAGAAGCGGCAATCACAAGTGCTACCATGACCATAAAGATAAAGTGGATAGCCTTAGCGGGGATACCTGACGCCTTTGCATGATCTTCATCAAAGGATAGAAGGAACAATTCTTTATATAGGAGGAAAATCACGCCTATGACAAGAACGCTGATTCCTCCAATCAGATACAAATCTCCCCTGCTGACTGCGCTGACACTTCCAAACAAATAACTAAATAAATCTGTATTAAAACCGTCTGCCAGTGAAATGAAGATGACCCCTATCCCGATTCCTCCAGATAGGATGATCGGAATCGCAAGCTCCTGATAATGCTTATATAACATACGCAAACGTTCAATGAACAACGAGCCCATGACAGAGAATACCATTCCAAAATACAGGGGATTCACCCCCGAAAAAGCAGGAATCGTTTTACTTAAATACAGGCTAGCTGCAATCCCTGAAAGAGTGACGTGACTCAAGGCATCCGCGATTAAAGATAGCCTCCTTACGACGATGAATGCTCCTAATAAAGGTGCAATGATTCCTATGAGGATCCCCGTAAGAAATGCATTTTGTAAAAATTCATATTGAAAAATAGCTTGAAGCATTGTCTTCCCTCCGATCTATCATGAATGATGATGTTCATGCTCATGATTTAAGAAATGTACATCATGACCATAAAAAGAGGAAAGCTGATTTTCTTTTAGCTTTTCAAACTCTTCTGTTTTGCCATGGAAATGTAAATGTTTATTTAAGCAAGCGACATGAGTCACTTTATTCGAAATCGACCCTATGTCATGAGTTACAAGAACGAGTGTAATCCCTAAGTCTTTATTTAACGTTTCTAACATATCATAGAAATTTTGGACGTTTTGACTGTCCACTCCCACTGTCGGTTCATCAAGAATCAATATATCAGGCTGGCTTACGAGCGCCCGGGCAATAAATACCCTTTGCTGTTGTCCTCCTGATAATTCCCCAATATTACGTTTTGCGAATGGACTCATCCCAACTGATTCAATGGCTCCATACACATCTTGTTTGTATTTAGATGAAATTCTCTTGAACAATCCTGCTTTTTTCGCCAATCCGCTCGCCACCACTTCATAAACCGTAGCTGGAAAACCTGTATTGAAGCTATTGGCCTTCTGGGAAACAAACCCTATGCGATCCCATTGCTTGAATTTATGCTGGGGGACTCCAAATAACTCAATATTCCCTTGTTTTACTCGTAACAGACCCAGAACAAGCTTAAGTAATGTCGATTTACCTGAACCATTAGGTCCCACAATTCCAAGGAATGCCCCTCTGGGGATGGTCAGGTTAATATCTTCGAGAACTCTTTCCCTCTCGTATCTGAAATTTACATCTTCTATTTTAATAATGGGATTTGTAGTATCCATGTTAATCATCTCTCTTTATAAGAATCATTACGATTTAAAAGTACATAGGGTAGTATACATGATGGGTGCACAATTGTAAATCATTCATACCCGATAACCTAATAAAAGGACTGCTCAATATGAGTGAGCAGTCCTTTATTCCAATGCTGCATTAATGAATGGCAGACTTAAATCGTGCACCCTTTGTTTCCTGTGTACTCATTATCGTAATGAATGCATTGGGATCTACATCAGAAACAATGGATTTCAACTTTGTTACTTCAAGTCTGGTGACTACGACATAAATGACCTCTTTATCATTATCTGTGTATCCTCCACGCCCCTTTAACATCGTTGTTCCCCTGCCAAGTCTTTTTAGTATTGCGTCGGATACTTCAAGGTAATGGTCAGAAACAATGATAACTGCCTTTGTTTCATCCATTCCCTGTATCACCGTATCAATCGTCTTAAAGGCTATATAGTAGGTCATTACCGAATACATCGCTTCTTCAAGCCCGAATACAAATGCTGCCCAGGCAAAAATGAAGATATTGATGAACATAACAAACTCCCCCACTGAAAACGGAAGCTTCTTCGTTAAAAGGATACCAAGGATTTCAGTCCCATCCAGAGATCCACCATGACGTATCACAAGGCCTACCCCCACTCCAAGGGTCAGACCTCCAAAAACAGTGGCTAATACTTTCTCAGTGACAAATGGTTCAATATGGTGTAAAAGACTTTCAATACCTGCCAGTGCGATAATCGCAAACAGCGAAGAAACGACAAAGGTTTTCCCGATATGTTTATAACCTGAATACATGAAAGGGAGATTAAGAAGAACCAGCAAGGTTGCAAAGTTGACAAATGGAATGGTGTCTGAAACTAAATAATCCAAAATAAGTGAAATACCAATAATTCCACCATCGATAATATTATTTGGAACAAGGAACAACTCAATGGATATAGCAGCTAAGGCTGCTCCGATCGTAATAAAAATCAATCGGTAAATAAAATGAAGGGGACTTTCTTTTTTATGCACTCTTTGGGTCATCGTGAATTCCTTTCCTTTCACTTTATTTTCTTATAAAAATGTCACTTTCTGAACATGAGTTACATATGTATCTGTTGAGGAGTGATAAACATGAAGCTATTACAAAATGTGATCAATCACAAAATCAACAATATTACAAATGAGGAATTATTAAAGTACGCCAAACAATATAACATTACATTGACGTCCCAACAGGCAACAAGCATCGTCGCAAGTGTTAAAGGTAAGAACATTAATATTTTCGATGACAGTAAACGCAGTAAACTGGTGAAGGACTTGGCGAGGATCATAGGTCCCGTCAAGGCGAAGGAAATAAACCAGCTCTTTTTGCAGCTTATCAGGTAGTAAAAGAAGAGGAGGCGTCCCTATTGATGAGAGATGACCTCCTCTATTGCCTTTTTTATTGATTCAGTATTTTCGTTAATACATCTTCATCGAATGTTTGACTCTTAAGCATGTCGATTTCGAATTTGTAAGGGGGTTTTTTATTTTTCTTATCTTCCCCTACATATGGTGTTTCCAGGATTTTAGGGACCTCTTGCAGCTGTGGATGATGAACAATATAGTTCAATGCTTTGAATCCTATATGACCGAACCCCAGATTTTCATGGCGGTCCTTACCTGCTCCCCGTTCATTCTTACTATCATTAATGTGTAGAACTTTTAAGCGATCAATACCTACAATTTTATCGAACTCTTCCAACACTCCATCGAAATCTTCCACGATATTATAACCTGCATCATGGGTGTGACAAGTATCGAAGCAAACTGAAAGTCGGTCATTCAGGTCTACTCCATTGATGATTTGAGCGATTTCTTCAAAGGATCTTCCGCATTCGGATCCCTTACCTGCCATTGTTTCCAAAGCGATTTGCACTTTATGGTCTTTTGTTAATACTTCATTCAGGCCTTCGATGATCTTCTCGATCCCTTTTTCAGCTCCGGCACCAACGTGAGCACCAGGGTGAAGAACGATCTGCCCTGCTCCCAGAGCTTCCGTACGCTCGATTTCAGAACGGAGGAAATTGACCCCCAACTCGAATGTAGCCGGGTTCGTCGTATTGCCGATGTTAATGATATAAGGGGCATGAACGACGATATCCTCTATTCCATTTTCTTTCATATGACGAAGACCAGCTTCTATATTCAGGTCCTCGATCTTTTTTCTTCTTGTATTTTGGGGCGCACCTGTATAGATCATGAAGGTATTCGCACCGTAAGACACAGCCTCTTCACTTGAAGAGAGCAGCATGTTCTTTCCACTCATGGAAACATGGGATCCAATCTTAACCATTCTTCTCAACTCCTAAGAAAATCTCTCTTTATTGTATCGAATGTGTACAAATGAATCACGTTGTAACACTTATTTATTTCTGTTTTTGATTCTTCTTTCCCGTTTCTTGATTTGGTCCATTTTGTATTTCATTTTCTTTTTATAGCCCGGCTTGACTGTTTTTGGTTTTCGAACCATTGATTTCGCTTTTTCTTCAATCTCATCAACATTCGTTTTTTGACGGTTCTTACGTTTGTTAAGGGGTGGTAACTCAGACCATTCACCTTTTTTAATGTCTTTATGACTAAAGCTGATGCCAAGCTTCTCTAAGCGATTCAATGCATCTTCATCTGACGGCGTATAAATGGTGTATGCAATACCACTGTTTCCTGCACGTGCCGTCCGGCCGGAACGGTGAACATAGAAATCAAGATCTTGTGGAAGTTCAAAGTTAATGATATGACTTACACCTTCAATATCAATCCCTCTTGCTGCTAAATCTGTCGCTACGATGTACTGATAATCCAGGTTTCTGGTTTGTTTCATCATTTTCTTACGCTCACGTGGGGAAAGGTCTCCGTGAATCCGTCCAACCTTTAATCCTTTTGCGATCAGAGCATCTGCCACTTCATCTGCTTTTTGTTTTGTATTGGTGAAAACAATACCTAAATATGGATTTATATCCACTAAGATATTGTACAGCAGGTTGATTTTATCGCGACTCTTCAGAGGTACGATCACGTGCTGAATATTTTTCGCCGATAGCTGCTCGGGCTCCACATGTGCATACTGTGGATTTTCCATATATTTTTTCAAGAATGGCTTCAGTTTTTCTGGAATCGTCGCAGAGAATACGAGCATTTGTAATTTTTCAGGCATCTTAGCGGCGATCTGATCCACGTCTTCAATGAATCCCATATCAAGCATCAGATCCGCTTCATCAATGACCAGTAAACTGGCAGTATGAACAAATAACGCCTGATCTTTCACTAAATCATTGATTCGGCCAGGAGTACCAACCACAATATGAGGCTGGCTTTTTAATTTTTCAATCGTTCTCTGCTTGTCCGTTCCACCGATAAAGCAGCGTGAAACAATGTCACTATTTTTCGTGATCTTTAATACTTCTTGGTAAATCTGCTGTGCCAGTTCACGTGTCGGTGCTGTAATCACAGCCTGTACCTGATCTGATCCTGCTTTCACCTTCTCAATGATTGGTAACAGATACGAATGTGTTTTTCCCGTTCCTGTCTGTGATTGACCAATAGCACTTTGCCCTTTTAAAATCAGGGGGATCATTTTCTTTTGGATTTCTGTTGGTTCGTAGAAACCCAATTCTTCTACAGCTTCATTAATGAAGGACTGGAATCCAAATTGTAGAAATAAATTCTTTTTCATTCATTACATCTCCTTTTATCAATATATCCTTTTATTTACGCTGTCACCGGGATGGATGTCGTGTCATACACATCCTCACCACAGATTTATATTAAATTAACGAGTCACTTTTTTGTTCATTGTTAGTGAGTTTATCTTAACGTAACAGTTTAGTAAGCGTCATATTTAAAGAACATCTAACCATTATAATATTTTTTTGACAAAACTTCTAGTTCATACTTATTTTTATTTAGGATGATAGTGTATCAATACCCTTTTTCCACCTGTTGCATACTCTATAATGTCGACGAATTTATTCGAAATGAAAGGAGGCTGTCATTATGTCACCTAGAAGAATGAGGAATCAGGGCCAGGATATGCGAAATCCTTTCGGAATGAGACAGCAGCGGGGTATCAACGGGTTCGGAATGCAGCAGCCTGGTAGAAACAGCTTTGGCTTGGGCCAGTCGCAACCACCTCCGTTTCAATTTGGAGGACAACGTCAAAATCAGGGATTTAATATGGGAATGAATCAGAGAGGTCGTGGCCGGGGACAAGGAAAAGGTGGACTGTTGTCGAAGTTACTTAAGAAAGGTGAAAACCGGAATGCAGGTAGTGGGCTTGGGCTTCTTCAACAATTTTCAAGAGGGGATTCAGGTTCCAATTCAACTGGATTTGAGCGATCACCTCAGGCAGCCGGCGGAATCCTCCAAAGTCTATTGAACCCTGGCAATGTGAATTCATTTTTATCCAATACACAACAAATGCTCCAGACTGCTCAACAATTAGGGCCAATGTTCCAACAATACGGGCCTATGGTGAAGAATATACCGGCTCTTTGGAAGCTCTATCGGGGATTTAAAGATATGTCAGTTGATGAACAAGCGGAAGACGCGAAAACAGAAGAAAAAGATACCGATATCCCAGAAGTAAAATCCGATAAGAAAAAAAAGAAAAAGAGACAGTCAGTAGAAAATGCGGAACTTGATGTGGATGTTCCAGTCCGATCGAAATCAAGTTCAAAGCCAAAATTATATATATAAAGTCCGTATCCCTTAAGGTAATACTCACCTGGCAGGGATATTTTTTTATTCCCTTTCAACCACCTCTATACTGGTCCCCGGGGGCAGAAAAACATTCGTCAGAAGCTAATATACTTCGTTCTCTTTGTCATAAAGACTGTTCTCCTTTATAATGAAGACAAAACCTTTTCTCACGTAGGAGGATATTCATAGATGGAAATTATTAAGATTACTCCGAGAGGCTATTGTTATGGTGTCGTAGATGCAATGGTCATTGCAAGAAACGCCGCATTAGACAAATCGCTTCCTCGTCCAATTTATATTTTAGGCATGATCGTTCACAACAAGCATGTGACTGATGCATTCGAAGAAGATGGGATCATTACCCTGGACGGCAGCAACAGAAAAGAAATTATCGAACAAGTCAATGAAGGAACGGTTATCTTCACGGCTCATGGAGTATCCCCTGAAGTGAAAGAAATAGCCAAACAAAAAGGACTTGTCACACTGGACGCAACGTGTCCCGATGTAACCAAAACCCACGATTTGATCCGCACTAAGGAAGCGGAAGGCTATGACGTAATCTATATCGGTAAAAAAGGACATCCCGAGCCTGAAGGGGCTGTAGGGGTTGCACCTGAGATCGTACACCTTGTGGAAACGGCAGAAGATGTAGAAAAGCTTTCAATTGAAAACGAAAAAATCATTGTGACAAACCAAACGACGATGAGTCAATGGGATGTACTGGATACAATGGATAAAGTAAAGGAAATGTATCCTCACGTAGAGCTGCATAAGGAAATCTGTCTGGCTACCCAGGTTCGTCAAGAAGCTGTTGCTGAACAAGCTGGGGATGCAGATGTTCTCATCGTGGTTGGCGATCCCAAGAGCAATAACTCAAACCGGCTTGCCCAAGTATCAATGGATATCGCAGGTACGCCTGCACATCGGATTTCTGACATTAGTGAATTGGATATCGAATGGATTAAAGATGCGGGCATCGTTGCTGTAACAGCGGGGGCCTCTACTCCAACTCCAATCGTAAAAGAAGTGATCAAATTCCTTGAAGCTTTTGATCCAAATGATGAATCCACTTGGACAAGAGAGCGAAATGTCCCATTGAATAAAATTCTTCCTAAGGTACGAAAAGCAAAAATGGGAACAAAATAAATAAATGAAAGGCCCCTTGGAAATTCCAAGGGGCCTTTCATTTTTACATATACGTAAATGGGTTGGTTTCAGATTTTGACGGGAATATATTGACAATATACCCTTTTTCAGAGCATTTTTTTGCCAAATAACTGGCCACTCCATCCTTCATGACTTTTTCGATGTGATGACCTGCGTCAACGACATTAAGCCCCATCATCATGGCATCATGGGCGGTGTGGTAATAAATATCTCCTGACACAAATACATCTGCCCCCTGCCTTTTGGCCTTCCCGATAAACTTATTTCCATCTCCGCCAAGTACTGCTACTTTCTTCACATTCGCTTCCCCATCACCAATGACCCTTATCCCGTCCATACCAAAGGTTTCTTTCACAAATAAAGCAAATTCCTTAAGGCTCATCTCATCTTGTAAATGTCCGATCCTACCCAAACCTAAAGCGGGAGATTCATTTATAAGGGAATAGATATCATAAGCAATTTCTTCATAAGGATGGTGGGTGAACATCGCTTTCAACACTTTTTTCTCTAAAGAAACAGGATATACCGTTTCCACCTTCTCTTCAGCTACTTCCTCCAGGGAACCTTGCTTACCGATATAAGGGTCCGTACCCTCCTCAGGGAGAAATCTTCCCTTACCTTCAGTCGAGAAGCTGCAGTGAGAATAGTTTCCTATGTGCCCTGCCCCTGCATTGCCAAGGGCCGTCCGAAGTTCCTTTGCGTTTTCTTTTGGCACATACACGACCAACTTACGGAGCTCCTCATTGTACGTAGGGACAAGTACAGACGTATCTTGCAAATGCAGCATGTCTGATAGAAGATCATTCACCCCGCCTGACGCCACATCCAGATTCGTGTGAGCCGCATAAACGGCAATGTCATGCTTGATTAACTTCTCAATCATTCTTCCCTGATACGTGTCCGTTTGCAAGGACTTTAACGGACGGAAAAGCGGTGGATGGTGGGCAATGATTAATTTCACATTGTTTTTAATTGCTTCATCTACAACATTCTCCAAGACATCAAGGGTAATCATCACATTTTCAACCTTTTCGTTTAACTTACCAATTTGAAGACCAATCGGATCACCTTCTTCTGCTAAATATTTAGGTGAAAATTGTTCGAACAGTTGAATGATCTCATGACCGTTTACTGTCTTCATGGGATAAGGACCTCCTCCACCAATTGTATTTTTTTAATAAGTTCCTGTTTACGGTCTTCTAATGCATCGGTTTTTTCCGCTTTTTCCATGTTATTCAATATATTCTTCCATTGTCGAAGCTCTTGATTCCATTTTTTACTAAATGCATCATTACGCTCCTTCATTAAAAATGGTCCGAGCAAAAGCTCTTTTTCAAGTTCATCTGAATAGTGCCGTTTAGGATTTCCTTTCTCCGCCACTAAAATTTCATATACCTTATCATCCTCTTCAAGAATTTCTTCCCCTAAGAGGTCCCACTCATTGTCCATGAGCCATGTTCGAATGGACTTTGCGCTCACATTCGGCTGAAGGATCAACCTGGGCTGATTGGTAAGCTTTTCTTTTCCCGTCTCTAAAATAGAAGCAATCAATGCGCCCCCCATTCCGGCAATCGTAATACAATCTACTTCACCTGGAGCGATCACTTCCAAGCCATTTCCAAATCTTACTTCTACCTCACGAGTTAATTCGGCATCTTCTACCTGCTTCTTGGCAGAAAGGTATGGACCTTTCACTACTTCTCCTGCGATTGCAGAGGACGCAATGCCTTTATTGACGGCATAGCACGGTAAGTATGCATGATCTGAACCGATATCAGCGATTTTAGATTGTTTGGGTATGTATGACACAACTGTTTCTAGTCGTTTCGATAATTGTTGAATATTCATTTGTTCACCTTTACTCATTTTTATTGGGTATCATGTACGATAATCATTCTAACCAACTTTTCCCGATAAAAAAAGTCCTTTGCCCAAAAGACAAAGAACCTTTTCATCGTTGATTATTTAAGTGACTTGATCCAGTCTGCCATCGCATCTAGATTTTCTTCAGCAATTAAACCGGCTGGCATGATACCTTTACCGTTTTTAATCGTTTCTTTAATCTCATCTTTAGAAAGTTCAGTTCCCTTTAGGGCTGGACCTGCTCCACCTTCATAGTTCCCACCATGACAAGATAAGCAATTATCTTTGTAAGCTGCCTCAGGATCGAATTCGCCGCTTGAAGCCTCTTCCCCTTCTTTACCTTCCATTTCCCCGTGACCTTCTTCTTTTGCTTTTTCATCGGCATTGTTAAGACCTTCTAAAGATAAGAAGAAAACAAGACCAATTCCAAGAGCCATGATAAGTACGAATGGAATTATTGGATTACGATTCATGATTTTAACCTCCTTTATGTACAAAATCCAAAAAATAGTGCTCTTTTCAACACTTTATATTTTACTGTAAAAAACGACAAAGTAAAAGTACTATCAATTAACTTTTCCATCTTTCTCACAAATTAGACACATTTCCTGTGAAAAAAGGTGAAATTCCATTTAAAGAAAGAGAGCCCCACTGCCCCGGAGCGGACCAATAGAGCTCTTGATTTGCATTATAGTGTTTTTACCTTACTGACATCCTATAAGCCTTGAAATGACCATTCTCTGGACTTCTGAGGTTCCTTCTCCGATTTCAAGGAGCTTGGCATCCCGCAGATATCTTTCCACATGATATTCTTTCATGTATCCGTATCCACCATGAATCTGAATGGCTTCATCCGCTACTTCCATACTGATTTCTGAAGCATACAGCTTACACATGGAGGCTTCTTTCGAAAATGGTCTTCCCTGATCTTTCAACCATGCTGCCTTAAGAACCATATTCCTTGCCAGCTCAATCTTCATCGCCATGTCAGCAAGCTTAAATTGAGTGACTTGGAACTGTGATAAGGTTTTGCCAAATTGCTTTCTTTCCTTTGAATACTGCAAAGCTTTATCAAAAGCAGCCTGTGCTACACCGACAGCCATGGCACCGATTCCAATCCTGCCCCCATCGAGGGTGACAAGGAACTGTTTAAAACCTTCTCCTTGTTTTCCTAACAGGTTTTCTTTAGGCACTTCCACATCTTCAAGTACCAACTCTGTCGTGTTTGATGAATGAAGCCCCATTTTTTCATAGTTATCAATTACGGTAAATCCTTTTGCTTTAGTCGGAACGATAATCGCACTTATTTCTTTGTTCCCATTGTTTCTACCTGTAATCGCTGTTAACGCGAGATGATTCGCATAGCTTGCATTGGTAATATAGCACTTATTACCGTTAATAACCCATTTATCCCCTTTATCTTCTGCAGTTGTTTGGGTTCCTCCTGCATCTGAACCTGCATTGGGTTCAGTCAGGCCGAAAGCTCCAAACGATTCCCCTGTACAGATTGGGGTTAAATATTCTTCCTTTTGTTCATGAGATCCAAATAAGTTGATGGGTGCCCCACCCAGTGAAATATGTGCAGAGTACGTAATACCTGTCGAAGCACAAGCCCGGCTGAGCTCTTCGGTTACGATTGCGAAACTGACCGTATCGGCACCTGCCCCCCCATATTCCTCTGGAAACGGAAGTCCCATCATTCCCAGGTCAGAAAGCTTCTTGAAAATTTCCTTAGGAAATTCCTTTGAGCGGTCACGATCCAATGCACCTGGAGCCACTTCTTCTTCAGCAAATTCCCTGATTGTCTTTTTAATCATTGTTTGTTCTTGTGTTAAGTCGAAATTCATCATTATCCCCCTTGTCTAACTTTGATGACTGAAAGCCCTGACACCATTTTTATAATAGCGCTTTCAAACATAATTTCAGCACTCTATGAATACGCTCTCATTCCTATTATAAAAGGGAATAGTTAATTTTCTCAACTTTAAAAAACTTTTAAATTTTCAGAAGTTATAGTAATATAAAATAATTAACAGGATTCCTCCTGGCCATACCTGAAAGGGAAAAATAAGTCAGGCTCCATTTCAAACCAGCACTTACCCAAAGTATATAGTTCGGAAATGGGGTTATGTGCATCCCGAAAGGACTTTCACCAAATAATGCTCCTGATATTTCTATGGAGGTCAGAAGAAGTATGCAAGCGGCAGCCATATACAAAAGTAAGGAAGATAATTGTTTCTTAGTATAATAAATTCCTTTTCCTGCTAATAATCCGACAAAACTTGCCAAAATCGTTGTTTGCAAAACGATTGACAATTCAGTAAAATAAATGACAAATAATGAAATTAATATCGTACAGGTCGAAAATGTCAAAGGTGATAAAAAACCCTTTATTTCGGGCAAAAAAAAACTACCTCTACGCACAATAGAGGCAGCACATGGGTTCTATTCCAAAAAGTCTTTTAATCGTTTGCTTCTGCTTGGATGACGCAGTTTTCTCAGAGCTTTTGCTTCTATCTGACGAATACGCTCCCGTGTTACCCCGAAGACTTTTCCTACTTCTTCAAGTGTACGGGTCCTGCCATCATCCAGACCAAAGCGTAAACGAAGAACATTTTCTTCACGATCTGTCAATGTGTCCAGTACATCTTCAAGCTGTTCTTTTAAAAGTTCGTAAGCGGCATGTTCTGAAGGAGATTGAGCTTCTGCATCTTCAATGAAATCACCAAGATGAGAATCGTCTTCTTCACCAATCGGTGTTTCAAGGGATACCGGTTCTTGAGCAATTTTAAGGATTTCCCGAACTTTTTCAGGTGTTAAATCCATTTCTTCTGCGATTTCTTCCGGTGCCGGCTCACGCCCTAAGTCTTGTAATAGTTGTCTTTGCACGCGTATCAGTTTATTGATGGTTTCCACCATATGAACCGGAATACGAATCGTTCTGGCCTGGTCAGCAATGGCACGGGTGATGGCTTGGCGGATCCACCAGGTTGCATACGTACTGAATTTGTACCCTTTACGGTAATCAAACTTTTCCACCGCTTTGATCAGACCCATATTACCTTCCTGGATAAGGTCCAAGAATAGCATACCGCGACCGACATAACGCTTAGCGATACTAACAACCAGTCTTAAGTTCGCTTCAGCGAGACGTCGCTTAGCTTCCTCATCGCCCTCTTCAATTCTCTTGGCTAGATTTATCTCTTCCTCTGCAGATAAAAGGTCCACTCTTCCGATTTCTTTCAGATACATACGAACCGGATCATTTATTTTTACTCCTGGAGGAACGCTTAAATCATTCAGATTGAATTCTTCTTCCTCTTCCTTCTCTAACTCCGTGGCACCTGGATCATCATCTTCGTCATTTTCATTGATGATTTCTACACCCTGTTCACCTAATTGTTCGTAGAATTCATCCATTTGATCTGAATCCAACTCGAACCCTGATAATTTATCAGCAATATCTTCGTATGTGAGGACTCCTCTTTTTTTACCTTGGTTAACTAAAAATTCTTTCACTTGATCAACTGTTAATTCTGACGCTATTTGTTTGGAACGCGCTGACTTTTCAGCCATTTGTTCCCCTCCTTCCAACTTCCTTACAATACCTTTTTATAGAGACTTACGCAGCTGTAAGATTTCCATTGCTATTTGTGCTTCTTTTCGGTAATCCTTCAGTCGTTCTGCTTCTTTTCTTTCCACTTCTTTTTCTTTTATTCTCAACATCTTTTGATGTTTTAACACCTGATTGACATAATCCAGTAATTCTTGGTCCGTACTTTCTTCGCTTATTGACATCATTTCAATGTCCGTTACGATCCTTCTTAACCTCTCATCGGGTAGGTACCCAATAAAGGCACTGGCACTTGGAGGCAGACCTTCTTCATAATAACCCAATAAATAAGTAATAATAGCCTGATGTTCATCAATATTAAGGTTAGTACCTGCAAGCCACTCCTGCACCTTGTAAGCGATATTCGGATCCTTAAGCATATAGGCAATTAATCTTCTCTCGGCAGTCTGATAAGCGGGCAACAATTTTGACTGGGTCTGTCTGGAGAAATTGCCTTGCATACCTATCTGTTTAGGTGGTTTAGACTTCCGCTTCTCCGGGCCTTCCAGTTCAGTTAACTGCTCTTGAAGAGCCTCTAAAGATAGTTCGAACTCATCCGCCAAATACCTTAAATAATAATCCTTTTCAACCGCCTTACTCAATTGAGTAATTTCCTTAAGTATTTCTTCTATATACTTCAGGCGATCTCCTTCATCATTTAAGTTTTTCTTCAGCTTATAATACCGAAGCTTAAATGCCATGAACGTTAAGCTTGCCCCTATTACATCTTGTTGAAACTTTGCTGCACCATATTTGGAAATGTAGTCATCAGGGTCTAATTGTTCTGGTATTGTAGCGATACGAATATTCAGCTGATGATTGTGAAGAAGATTCCCTGCCCGAAATGCAGCTTCCACCCCGGCAGAATCACCATCATAACAAATGATTACGGAATCCGTTAAGCGCTTGAGCAACCCGATTTGCTGCTCTGTCAATGAAGTACCCATAGTGGCTACCCCATTTTCCACTTCTGCTTCATTTGCCGAGATAACGTCGGCAAATCCTTCAAACAGGACGGCCTGTTGTTTTCTTCTAATCATTGCGCGTGCGCCGTGATAATTATAAAGAATGCTGCTCTTGTTGAAAATTTTCGTTTCCGGACTGTTTAAGTACTTCGGTTCATCATTTGAATCGATGCTTCTTCCTGAAAAGGCGACCGTGTTCCCTTTGGTATCGACTATAGGAAACATGATTCTTCCTCTGAAGCGATCCAGGAAGGAATTGTCTCTTTCTCTTCTAACAAGTAAACCCGCCTCTTCCATCAGTTCAAGGGAATAGCCTCGTTTCTGAAGAAACTTAACCGTAAAATCCCAGCTTGGAAGTGACCACCCAATCTGAAATTTAGTAATACTTTCAGTCGTAAACCCCCGGGCCAACAAATATTCGAGGGCTTCCTGACCTTCCTTTGTATTTAGAAGGAGATGGTGGTAAAATTTACTTAATAACTCATGAGCTTCCATCATTTGCTTTTCATCTTCTTGAGGGGGAAGCTCCCTTTCAGATGAAGAAGTGGTTTGTATGGAGATTTCTTCTCCTACTTTAGAGCCAAGCTTTTGCGCTGCTTCCAGGAAGCTTAACCCATCAACATCCATTAGAAATGTAAACGCATTTCCTCCGGCTCCGCATCCGAAGCAGTGAAATATCTGTTTGTCAGGGGAAACAGAAAAAGATGGAGTATTCTCTCCATGAAACGGACACAAACCAAAATAATTTCGTCCCTGCTTCTTCAGTTGTACATAATCACTGACGACATCTACGATATCAGTTGACGATAAAATTTTATTTAACTTATCTTCAGGGATTCTTTCAGACACGATTTATCACCTGTTTTTATTTACCCTCTTAATCCATTCTGTACTTATTCCGATTCTCCTGCAATTTCCGACAAGATTTTATCGAAGGAAATACAAAATGTTTCTCTGTCTTCATTTGTAAAAGGTTTAGGACCTTTACCATAGTTTCCTCTACGGCGTTCTTTTGCTGCGACGTATCGATAATCGAGTGCGGTGACTATACTCTCTTCCCTGTAGGCTTTTCCCCGGGGAGAGATGGCATAAACTTTTTTCGGCAAGACCAGGCTTGCCAATCCAATATCCTGAGTTACCAGGACATCTTGAGGTCTGACATGATTCATAATGTATAAGTCGGCCGCTTCTTTCGAACTATCTACATATACCCACGTACCTTGGTCGGGTTCGTTCTTCCTATGGGCATGAGAAGCAACAAAAACAATTTCAAAGCCATATCCACTGGTAATTTTAATGATTTCCTGTTTTACCGGGCAAGCATCTGCATCTACATAGACGGTAGACTTATGTTCGCTAATACTAACTATTCTACATCACTCCGTATTATCCTTCTCTCTTTATGAACTTTCCTAGAGATTTGATTAAAATTGTCGAATTTTAATTGAGACGAGACTTGACATATCACAATAATTAGTTTATTCCTTAAGAGTTTAGTCTAAACCTATTTTAAATATTTTTATCACAATTTTTTATTATAGTATAATCGGACAAGTTTGACCACTATAAAAACTCAAGAAATGAAACCTTTCTGTCCTTCTGGTTATGTTCACCAAAAAAAGAATGATCCTTCCGCTTTATTCAGGGAAAGTATCATTCCTTTTAAAGTTAAAAGTTAATCGTTTGAGTGCTGATAGATATTGGTAATGACATTCGCTGTTTCTTCAACCGCTTTGTTCGTTACATCAATCACATGACACCCTATCCGATCGGTTATTTTCTCGAAATATTTCAGCTCATCTTCAATCCGTTGAATATTTGCATAGCTTGCCTGATCATTCAATCCCAGTGACTTTAATCTTTCACGGCGGATTGTATTCAACTTTTCAGGGCTGATCTTTAACCCGAAGCATTTCTTCGGAGAAACCATGAATAATTCCTCCGGGGGATCGACTTCCGGTACGAGTGGTACATTGGCCACTTTAATTCTCTTCAGTGCAAGGTATTGTGATAATGGCGTTTTCGATGTTCTGGAAACACCCACTAAGACAATATCCGCTCTAAGAATACCGCGGGGATCTCTCCCGTCGTCGTACTTAACGGCAAACTCAATGGCTTCTACTTTCTTAAAGTAATCATCATCCAGCTTCCTTACCGTTCCTGGCTCGAACAATGGTTCCTTTTGGTATGCTGATTGATATTTATCCATTAATGGACCGATAATATCGAAAGCGTATAACTCTTCTCTTTCAGCTTCTTTTTTGATATAGGCACGCATATCCGGCTTAACCAAGGTGTAAACAATAAGCCCCTGATTTAATTTCGCTAAGGAAATCACTTCGTCGATATGTTCCAGGTCCTCTACATACGGAAAGCGTTTAATGACCGTATTGGAACCATTGAATTGGCTAATCGCCGCTTTTGTGACTAGTTCAGCAGTTTCACCTACCGAGTCGGATACAACATAGATGATCGGTTCTTTCACGATCGTTCACCACCTTCTAATATTCATCTGCTAACGCTACAAATGCTTTCGTGATATTCGTTTTCGTAATTCTGCCTATTACTTCTAAATCGCCTTTTTCCGTTTTCTTAATCACAGGAACGGAGTCAATTTGCTTATGGATCAAGTCTTTGGCAACGCCTATTAGCTGGTCATCTTTTTCACAGACAGTGATATTGGGCATTCTCGTCATAATAATATTCACCGGCAAGGTACTAAGTTCCTGCTTCCCGATGCTCGCTCTTAAAAGATCCTTACGGGAAAGAACTCCAACTAAGTACGTATTGGCATCCACTACGAATAATGTTCCTACGTCCTCCAGGAACATCGTAACAATAGCATCATACACAGAAACATTTTCGTTTACCACTACAGGAATCGATTGATAATCTTTAACATATATTTTGTTTAGGTTTTCTGTCAACAGCTGCGTTCCTGTTTTCCCTGTATAGAAATACCCCACTCTTGGACGGGCATCCAGATAACCCGCCATGGTTAGGATGGCCAGATCAGGCCTGAGGGTCGCCCTGGTCAAGTTTAATTGATCGGCGATTTGTTCACCAGTGATAGGTCCGTTGTCTTTAACTATTTGTAGAATATGTTCTTGACGCTTATTAAGTTCGATTGTTACTCACCACCTAACGAACAGACTATTTATGTTATACTTTATATGAAATATTATATACTATTTAATTAAAATGAAAAGAGCATATTATCATTCTATTGTGTCAACACTATATTTTAAATTTCACTTTACAAAGAGTATCTTTTTTTGATACAAACTTCAAATCTTTTCTCTTCATAAGATCGATGGTTGTATTTATTCAAGCATCATGATAAAATATCTTCATCTTAAACCAATAATGCTATGACGGATCGATAAGTACTTGCTGCACTCAAGCGACCAGGGATGGTGAAAGCCTGGAAAGCAAGGAAAAGGCAATCCCGAGCAATTTTAACATTTAAAAGTGGGTATACATGTATGTATGACGTATATCAACTAGGGTGGAACCGCGAGTATCAAGCTCGTCCCTAGGCCATGCGCCTAGGGACGAGCTTTTTTATTTTATTTACATACATGATGAAAAGGAGTGACTTTTATGTCAATGGAACAAGTAGTAAATTTAGCAAAGCATCGCGGATTTGTTTTCCCGGGTTCTGAAATCTACGGAGGACTCGCTAACACCTGGGATTACGGTCCATTAGGTGTAGAATTAAAAAACAATATTAAAAAAGCATGGTGGAAAAAATTCGTTCAGGAGTCCCCATACAATGTGGGTCTGGATGCAAGTATTTTAATGAATCCACAAACATGGGTAGCCTCTGGTCACGTTGGAAACTTCAATGACCCGATGATTGATTGCAAGCAGTGTAAAACGCGTCATCGTGCAGACAAAATCATTGAAAATGCCCTTGAAGAAAAAGGTATTGAAATGATCGTGGATGGACTTTCGTTTGAGAAAATGGAAGAAATCATCAAGGAGCACAGCATCGTGTGCCCTGATTGCGGAAGTCAGGACTTCACGGATATCCGTCAATTCGATTTAATGTTTAAAACTCATCAAGGGGTTACCGAATCTTCAACAAATGAAATCTACCTTCGCCCTGAAACGGCACAAGGGATCTTTGTTAACTTTAAAAATGTTCAGCGCTCAATGCGTAAGAAAATGCCATTCGGTATTGCACAAGTCGGAAAAAGCTTCCGTAATGAAATTACACCTGGTAACTTCACATTCAGAACACGTGAATTTGAACAAATGGAACTGGAATTCTTCTGTAAACCGGGTGAAGACCTTGAATGGTTCTCATTCTGGCGTGAATTCTGTAAAAACTGGTTACTTAACTTGGGAATGAACGAAGATAACATGCGTTTACGTGATCATGATAAAGATGAATTATCCCATTACAGTAACGCAACAACGGATATCGAATACAAATTCCCATTCGGCTGGGGAGAACTTTGGGGTGTAGCAGATCGTACAGACTTTGACCTGAAGCGTCATATGGAACATTCGAATGAGGACTTCCACTACATGGATCCGCAAACCAATGAGAAGTATGTACCATACTGTATCGAACCGTCTCTTGGAGCAGACCGTGTAACACTTGCGTTCTTATGTGACGCATTTGAAGAAGAAGAACTTGAAAATGATTCACGTACAGTGCTCCGCTTCCATCCGGCACTGGCTCCATTCAAGGCAGCGGTTCTGCCACTTTCCAAGAAGTTATCTGATGATGCATTCAAGGTATATGAAGAATTATCACAGGATCTTATGATTGACTTCGACGAAACAGCATCCATCGGTAAACGCTACCGTCGTCAAGATGAAATCGGTACACCTTTCTGTATCACATTTGATTTTGACTCCGTTGAAGATCGTCAAGTGACCGTACGTGACCGAGACACAATGGAGCAGGTCAGAATGCCGATCAGCGAAGTCAAGGCGTTCTTGCAAGAGAAAATTAAATTTTAAAACCTAAAGCGGAGGCGGCTCGTTCAGAGGCGACAAGCATAAGACAGCCCTGCCGGAAAGGCGTTCTTTGCCTTTTTGGCAGGGTTGACTTATGACCTCGAGCCTCTAGCCGCCGGAGCTGGCAGACACATAAAGCGGAGGGGCTTTGCCCAGAGGCGACAAGCATAAGGCGAACATACCGGAAAGGCGTTCTTTGCCTTTTTGATATGTTTGACTTATGACCTCGAGCCTCTAAGCCCCGGAGCTAGCAGACACATAAAAAACAGGCCCATTCACCATGGTGAATGGGCCCTTTCTATATCATCACAAGCAGCATTATAAACTAGAATAAGTCCTTTAGGTTATCCATCTGGTCCAGGAACCTTCTGGATTTTAATGTTAAACCTGAATTTTCATCGTAATAAGTCCTGATTACCCGCTTCAATTGACGTTTTGTTTCATCTTTTACCGAAATATTCCCCAATCGATTAAGATCGAAATAGTAAAATACCCTCAGAAGCTTCACAGTGCTTTGCGAGATCGGATAATGATGAGGATCTTCACTCAGACAACGATGACAGATGAATCCATTTTCTTTAAAGGAAAAGGCGAATTCACCATCCGCTTCCCCGCATACACTACATCCATTCAAATGCGGATACAGCCCTAATACAGGGAGCATCTTCATTTCAAATATGTGCATAAGAATTTCAGGATCATAGTCTTCATTTAAATAGTGAATGGTCTTGTAAAGCAGTTCAAATAGAAATGGGTTCGGTTTCCGGTCCTCCGTCGCTTTGTCAAGAAGGTCGACAATGTAAGTGGCATAAGCCGTCTTGAACAAATCTTCCCTTACATGCCTTAACGATTCAACCATCTCTCCCTGCTGAAGAGTCCCCAGCCCACTTCCTTTAATAAAAAGGAAATAACCATATGTAAACAATTGTGAAATGGCGGATAGACGGCTATTAGGTTTTTTTGCCCCTCTAGCCATCAATCCAATCTTTCCAAATTCCCGTGTGTATATGGTAACAATTTTGTTCGACTCACCGTAATGATTGGTTCGAATAACGATTCCTTCACACTTCTGTAGCATATAGCCACCTCCCGACATCAATCCGCCCGGGTGATGACAAACTTATCACGTTAAAGGAAAATCAACTTCCGCTGTTTCTTCTTCAAAGCTGTAAGGATCGTCAACCGTCTCCTTTTCAAGCTCCTTAAAAAGTAAATAGGTGTCTATACTTCCTGTCTGCGAAAAAAATTTCCATGTTAAGTCTAACATAAAAAACCCACCTTTCTGGATTTAAACTAGCAAGACTTCATAAGCTTTCTTGTGATTAGAATGAACATTTTCTCTCTAAAAGATGTGGCCTAAATATTGTTAATTTAATCATCAATATTCGTCATCGCTGAAGCCAAAGTCACGAAGGGTGGAAGATCGGTTCCTCCAATCCTTCTGTACCTTTACCCATAGTTCAAGATAAACCTTTGATCCCAACAGGTTCTCAATGTCTACACGGGAGCGCTTCCCAACTTCCTTAAGCATAGATCCCTGCTTTCCAATCACAATTCCCTTTTGGGAATCCCTCTCCACAATAATGGTTGCGATCACATCGATGAGATCCTTCTCTTGCTTTCTCTCCATTTTATCGATAACGACTGCAATACTGTGAGGGATCTCTTCCCTTGTCAGGTGCAGGACCTTTTCACGAATGAGTTCGGAAACGATGAAACGTTCCGGATGGTCGGTAATTTGATCGGCCGGATAGAATTGAGGTCCTTCTGGTAATTGATCCTTCAATAGTTGCAAAAGATTATCTACGTTATTTCCTTCTAATGCTGAAATCGGAACTGTCGCCGCGAAAGGAAACAGGTCATTGTATTGTTGAATCATTGGCAATAACGCATCTGGGTGGATTTGGTCAATTTTATTAAGAATGAGGAAAACGGGTGTTTTTACCCCTTTCAACTTCTCAATAATGAAGTGATCCCCTTTTCCTAATCCCTCTTCAACGTTCACCATGAACAAAATGACGTCCACTTCTTTTAAAGTGTTCTGAGCAATCTTCATCATGAAGTCTCCCAGTTTATGTTTCGGTTTGTGTATCCCTGGAGTATCGATGAATATCATTTGTGCATCGTCTGTCGTGTAAACTCCCTGAACTTTGTTTCGTGTCGTTTGAGGCTTATCACTCATGATCGCGATCTTTTGACCGATTACACGGTTCAAGAAAGTGGATTTCCCAACGTTTGGTCGTCCGATGATGGAGATGAAGCCTGATTTGTACTCTGTATTACTTCCTATATTACTCATTTAAATCCTCCGGTGAAAAAGCTCCTGGTAATAGTTCTGCAACGGTTAGTTCTTCCACATCGCCTTTAAGGTTTGTCAGGACGACTTTCATTTCTTTCGGGCATAATTCCGAAATGACCTGACGACATGCTCCACATGGTGGCACCGGTCTTGCCGTGTCCGCTACGACCGCAATCATTGAATAGTCTGTATCGCCTTCTGAGTAAGCTTTGAATAGAGCCGTTCGTTCGGCACAATTACACATGCTATAGGCTGCATTCTCGATATTACAACCGTGATAGACCTTACCATCCTTTGACAGAAGGGCCGCTCCCACCTTGAATTTACTATAGGGTACGTATGCTTTTTCTCTCGCTAGTTTAGCTTCTTGTATCAATTGTTCTGCATTCATTCGTTTAACTCTCCTTTTAACCCTTACACATTCATTTTACTACATTTTTCATAAAAGAAAATGGGCTGTTATCATTTTGTAATAAAATAGTTAGATAATTCAAACTATTTATCGATTTTGTCCTTTGCTCCACTTATTCTATACAAGTATAAGAACGTTTTCAAATGAATTAAAGGCTGCAAAAGAGAAATCGTACAATTTCTCTTTTGCAGCCTTTGTTTTTCAGGTATTCGCATCTTCGTTTCTTCCATCAAAGAGCAGAAATAATCTCAAGTAGTTTTGGAAGAAATATGATGGTACCAACAATCGCGGTACAGAACGCAAAGAGTAATACGGCAGCCGAAGCAAGGTCCTTTGCCGCTTTCGCCAGGGGATGGTAGTCTGACGTTGAAAGATCCACTGCTTTTTCTATCGCTGTATTCATTGTTTCAAGTGCCAATACCGAAAACACCAATATAATTAAAATGATCCATTCCAGGGCAGATACTGACAGCATATACGCTAAGATAAAAACAATGATCCCTACACAAGAGTGAATCCTGAAATTCTGCTCCGTGGCCCATACAGATTTAATCCCATCTGCGGCATATCCAAAAGACTTCAAGAACCTGAATAGGCCGAACTTAGTCCCTTTTGAGTCCATATTCATCTAAAATGTCCTTTTGTCTCTGAAACATTTCCTTTTCATCGATTTCTTCCATATGATCATATCCCAATAAATGCAGGAATCCGTGAAGAGCAAGAAAACCCAGTTCACGGGAAAATGAATGATTATATTCTTCCGCCTGCTCTTTGGCTCGATCGATGGAAATGATGATATCACCGAGTACACGTGGAATTTGACCACCTACAATTTCAACTTCGTCTTCTCCCAGTTCTTCAAGAGCGAAGGAAATCACATCTGTGGGCTGGTCCTTATGGCGATATTCACGGTTAATTTCCTGGATTCTTTCGTTCGTCACAAACGTAACCGATACTTCGCTATCATCTTCGACTTCTTCCTTTATTGCTGCAAAGTTTAAGATGTTTTGCACCAAATTTGTTTCCTCATCGGATAATTTCTCTGTTTCATCAATAAAGTCGATCAATAATGTCATGCTTCTTCTCCTTTTGCTTTAAGTTCCGGATATTCGATTCTCGGATGAAAGATTCCATTCAGAGTCTCACAAAGAGATCTCTTGACTGTCTCCAATTGCTTCAATGAAATATCGCACTCGTTAAACTGACCGTCCTGCAGGCGGTCTTGTACAATGGAATGAACAAGCTGTTGAATCTCTCCTTGAGTGGGAGATTTCTTCGATCTGACAGCCGCTTCCACACTATCTGCAATACTGATAATGGCCGCTTCCCTTGTTTGTGGTTTAGGACCGGGATATCGATAATCTTCTTCCTTAACATCTTTCCCTTGTTCCTTTGCCTTATAATAAAAATATTTCAACAATGTCGTTCCGTGATGCTGCTCGGCAATATCTACAATTTCCTTTGGCAGCTTATGCTTACGCAGCATTTCGGCACCGTCTGAAGCATGACTTATAATAACATCCCTACTCGTCTCAGGCGAGACCCGATCATGGGGATTTTCCATATTGAGCTGATTTTCAATAAAAAAATGTGGCCTTTTTGACTTTCCAACATCATGGTAATAGCAGCCGACCCTCGCTAATAGGCCGTTTGCGCCAATGGACTCACATGCAGATTCTGCAAGATTCGCTACCATGACACTGTGATGATAAGTACCCGGGGCATCGGTCAGCAGCTTCTTTAATAATGGTTGTGTAGGGCTTGAGAGCTCAACCAGCCTCATAGAAGAAAGTATGCCGAATCCGGCCTCGAAAAACGGCAGGAAACCGATTGTTAATATAGAGGAACCGATTCCCGATACCAGGGCAAATACGAGATAATACACATATTCGCTATTGGAATAAGAAGTACCGCTTAACAGAACTAAGAACGCCAGGATCAATATATTCACTAGAGCAACGTAAATACCCGCTCTTAAAATATTCGAGCGCTGATTTCGGCTCACTAGAAAGAGAATCCCTGATACACCACTGAATAACGTATAAATAGCGATCTCAATATCGATTGAACCGGAGAACTGCTGATGAAAGATGATACTTGAGCATGCTGATAAAATAAACACCATCATCATGGCAATCCGCTCATTTAATAAAATCCTCAGTATCATACCCGTGAATGCAGCAGGTAAAATAAAGGCAATATCATTGATCTCCATCTGGTCTATTAATCCCACAATCTTCATGATCAGAAGTGAAATCACAAACACGATACTCGTAAGGATTAAATAATTCTGTTTTCGTTCTTCCGTTACTTCCAGAGTATAGAAAAAGTAATACAGCGAACTGATCACGACAAGGACAAAGAGGGCCAGTCCAATATAGGGCTTGAAAGAGAACGTATTTTCAACCATCCCCATGGATTTCAGGATACTGTATACTTTCGGTGTAATCAGGTCTCCATCTTGTACTATGACTCCACCTTCTATGATTTCAACCTTTTGAACATTAACTTCAGCGAGCTTTTTCAACTCATCCGTTTTTTCCGCGTCGTAATACTGAGTAGGCTCAAGGGCAACATTCCCAAGCGCAACAGCCGCTGTAGTCTGATCCCCTTTAAAACTGTAGCTGGTGATCCTTTGCTCTAAATTAAATCTCGCTTCTTTTAACTCATCCTCTTTCACACCATTTTCCATAATGACTTTTAATTGAGTGGAAACAATCGTCTCCATTCGATCCAGGTCTTCTTCTGATGCTTCTAAAAGGGTTTTTAATACGGAATCATTCAAACCATTGGTCACGTTATTATCTTTATCCTTTGGAAGCTTCCCTTTAAGCAGCTTGAGCTGTTCATTTATATCAGCTCCTGGAGAAGGCTTTAGATCCTCGGTTTCTTCACCCTTCGTTTGCGCCTTCACTTCTTTAACACTTTCAATGAGTGAGCGAAGAAGGGATATGGAGTTGTCGACGGCTCCTTCTTTCGTGGTGTAGACATTCGCAACTTCAGCCTTTGCTTCTTCCTTCTTCTTCTCAGTAGCCTCATCATCAACGAATTTCTTAGGAGCCCGTATCGTTGTAGGAGCTTCTTCATACAAATTGATATCCAGGGTTTTCGGTTTTACATTTCCATACAAGACCCCGAAAACAATAATACCAAGTAACACAAATAAGAGATTAGTAAATAGTCGGTAGCTAAGAAAGCTCCTTATTTTGAGTAAAAATGGGTGCGTTTGCATAAAGAACCCCCTGTTATGTAAGTACAATTTCAACCAGTTCAAGGTAAAGAGCTTACAAAAAAGCACGAGTGAAAAATAATCCAGCAATTATGTAAAATGATAACAGTTTTTTACTTAATTATCTATGTTAAACCCTATAAAAAAAGATCGATCCCTGCATGTGTCACCGCTGTTACAGAGTGACACACTGGATCAATCTCTTTACCGCATTACTTTTCTATTGTTTCATACGCATCGATTATTTTAGCGACCAATGGATGACGAACCACATCCGCTTGATCAAGATAAATAAACGATACTCCTTTTACATCTTTTAATATTCTTTCAGAAGAAATTAATCCTGACTCGCTTCCTCTCGGTAAATCCACTTGAGAGCGATCTCCGGTGATGATCATTTTCGAATCAAAGCCAAGTCTGGTTAAAAACATTTTCATTTGTGCTTTCGTTGTGTTTTGTGCCTCATCCAGTATGACAAACGCATCATCCAGGGTACGTCCTCTCATATAAGCCAGAGGAGCAATTTCAATGGTGCCCCTTTCAATCAATCGAGCTGTATGCTCGGCACCCAGTACATCATGCAGGGCGTCATATAGGGGACGCAGATAAGGATCTACCTTTTCCTTTAAGTCACCCGGAAGGAAGCCCAGGCTCTCTCCTGCTTCAACAGCAGGGCGTGTAAGGATGATTTTTTTCACCTGTCCGTTTTTTAACGCATGTACTGCCATCACAACAGCCAGATAGGTTTTTCCCGTCCCGGCCGGACCAATCCCAAACACCATATCGTGTTTCTTGATAGCCTGGATGTATTGGCGCTGCCCCAGGGTTTTCACCCTGATGGATTTACCTTTTGCATTTTTCGTAATTTCTTCATTGTACAAATCCGTAAAGTATTCGAGTGTGCCTTGTTTGCCCATTTCCAGTGCATAGTGAACATCTCTTTGGCCAATATTGATCCCTTTACGTATCACAGCTACAAGTCGATCTGAAACATCAAGAGCGAGACTTACATCTTCTTCTTTACCTGAAACCAGCAATTCTTCGCCTCTTGTTACGATGGAAACGTGTAATTCCTGTTCTATTAATTTAAGGTGAGAATCTGAAACACCGAACAAAGCGATGGCTTCGTTTGGGTTTTCAAGTTGTAATTTCATTAAGATTTCATCTGACATTCGTTAGTCTCCTTGAATAATTGGTTGTCCTACTGCAATGTTTTCTAATACTTTGAAGTGAATTGTTACCCTAACTTTACCATTCTCAACCTTTTCTTGCAAAATTTTTTCATCTGTGACTTCCGCATCCTCAGGGAGGATGGATTCTAAATTACTTTTGGCAAGCTTCTTCGCCGCATCAATGGCTTCTGATTTTGTATACGTTCTCTCTACATCTTCTTTCTCTTTAAAGCTTTTATCAATATAATATATAGGCAGCTCCCATTTAAGAAAACGGAGGTTCTTTTTGTTCTCTTCCTCGATGGACTCTTTGTACTCAACCTTTCCAAATCCCCAAATCGGAATATTGAAAGAACCGATTCCCACATAATGTTTTCTTTTTTCATCACCGCTAAAAACCACAAATCGGGATTTCAATGGTAGATCCACACTAGATTTATACCATGTTTCCCCCATGATCTTCGCCTTGGCCGAAACCCCTTTAGGATCTTTTTCATTTCCGATCAAACCCGATACGAGAAGCTGACCTTTGTTTACATAGTCATTGACGTTCACCTGGGGATCTCCTTCTTCTACAAACATTTGAGTGATGATTGCTTTCTTCTTGGCTACAATATGCTGAAGACCAGACGATTGAGATGGTTCAGGGGCATTCTTCTCAACCACTTGGAAGTGAAAGGTTGTCCCCTGCAGTTCCACCCCTACCCATGTAATATTGTTCATCCTGTAGGATAGCTCTCTTTGAATATTTTCTACATCCGGGAGTGAGAATTGAAGTTTCCCTTTCGATACTCCCATTTCTTCCAGCTCTTTTCTTATACTGTGCTCCGTTTGCGGTGACGCCCCCTTGATTTGGATGTCCCACACCATATTGGAAAGCAGGAACACGATAATGAAGAAAGCAAGTCCACCAATCATGAACCCTGAGTTCTTCAGGGAGCGCTTAATCAGAAATGGAATTCCTTGACCTCTTAGAAATGTCACTTTACACTCTGATGTCCTAACCGCTCTTCGGAAGTTATGTACATCTTCTAAGGATAAGTAAAATGTGATGGTCTCCGTACCGGCTCTTCTCACATTCCAAATCGTGATACCCGCCCGGAGCAATTGATTAATGACCCTCTCAACCAACCTTCCTTCCATTTTCACAAATACCTTTCCTTTCAAAAAGGTAAACCACTGGTTCTTCAAATCGGTCCCTCCTATTGTTCTAAATAGATCACTTCTACGATCTTCCCCTGAAGAAGAATTTCTTCAGGAAGAATCATCTTGATGACAAATTGCTCACCTTTTATTAAAAGTTGACCTTGTTTGAGCAGAAGCCGCACCTCTCGATCCGTGAACGTCAACAGACCGCGATGGTTTTCTATATAGATATGAATTTGTCCAATCATTGTGACGCGAGGAAGGTCCATCATGACATCTTCAGGTAAATCCATTTTCTGTGTCATCCACTTACGCATTTGTTGTAAAAAGCTTTTCGCCATAAAAAAAGAACCCCCTTTCATCTCATATTTATGAAATGAAAAGGGGTTTCATCACTTTTATTTTTGATGATGCCGTTTTTTTGATCGCGGAGGTCCGAATACCTCCGAGAAAATAAATCCTTTTACGATATCATCTCCATTGTTGAAATCAATGTTGAGAGGCGTACCTTTCTCCCGTATCATCTTGGCTCTTGATTGATGAGCTTCCAGTCTGCGGGAATAACGCACTTCTTTCTTTTGTAAGTCTGCATACGTTGATTCTGCTTCCTTCTTCTTTTCTTCAAACCGGGTTTGAATGGAAGAGGCTGCGTCTTTCAATGGTTCTTTGTATTCTCTTGGCAATCTGCTGCGTGCATGTCTCTCCCTCTCCCTTTCCCTCCCTCTTTCATGAGGTTCAGAAGGAGGGGGAGACGCCGTCTGAATCGGCTTTTGCCTTACTGGTTTATTTGAAGGTGACTCTTTCACTTTATTAAAGATCGAAGTGATGAGTCCGATCAGTATGGCAATGATTAAAGGTTCCATGGAGAAAACTCCTTTCTCACAAGGGGATATTACTTATCTTTAGAATTTTTCGGATCATTTTTATCCCCGGTTAGTTTCCCGATCGAGTCTCTCATTTCCGTATCAGCGTCGATATTCTTTAAGTTCATATAGTCCATCACACCGATATTGCCTGATCTGAGCGCTTCAGCCATGGCAAGAGGTACTTCTGCTTCAGCTTCCACAACCTTCGCTCTCATCTCTTCTACTCTTGCTTTCATTTCCTGCTCATTGGCAACGGCCATTGCTCTTCTTTCTTCTGCTTTCGCTTGTGCAATGTTCTTATCAGCTTCCGCTTGTTCTGTTTGCAGTTCTGCCCCGATATTCTTGCCGATATCAACGTCCGCGATATCAATCGAGAGAATTTCAAATGCCGTACCTGCATCCAGGCCTTTTGAAAGGACAGTTTGAGAAATTAGATCCGGATTTTCCAATACTTTCTTGTGATTGTCGGATGAACCGATTGTCGATACAATCCCTTCCCCTACACGGGCAACGATTGTCTCTTCCCCGGCACCCCCGACAAGGCGGTCAATGTTTGCGCGAACCGTGATGCGCGCTTTGGCTTTCACTTCAATTCCATCCATTGCCACACCGGCAATAAATGGCGTTTCAATCACTTTAGGGTTAACACTCATTTGAACTGCTTCAAGTACGTCACGACCTGCAAGGTCAATAGCCGCACAACGCTCAAAGGTTAGTTCAATATTCGCTCGATGAGCCGCAATCAGTGCATTGACCACTCTGTCTACATTACCACCAGCTAGATAGTGACTCTCCAACTGATTGATCGTTACCGTAATTCCTGCTTTATGGGCTTTAATCAATGGATTGATCACACGACTCGGGATAACACGTCTCAATCTCATCCCCACTAGTGTGAAAATACTGATTCTCACTCCCGCTGCAATCGCTGAAATCCACAGCATGACTGGTACAAATGTAAATAAAACAGCTAAAACGATAATGCCCACCACAATCGCAACGAGCAGTAAAATCGTACTTGGTCCTATAACCATATTTTATTACCTCCTAAAGTATTATGAAATGTCCCTTACAACAATCCTTGAACCTTCTACCTTCACTATCTTAACTCTTTCGCCTGCTTTGATAAAGCCGCCTTCTGTCACAGCATCGATTCTTTCATCATCTACAATCACGGTTCCAGATGGTCTTAAAGGCGTTTTGGTTACACCTTCTTTACCGATCAGCTCTAACCGATTGATGTTTGATACATATCCACTTTCTGTGCTAGTTGAATCTTTTAAAATGATTTTGTTAAAAAATTTCATTCTTTTACCAAACACCTTTACAAAGATAATCATTGTCGCAACGGCAACAAGTATAGCGATTAGAAGAGATATCCCCATTTGCACTACATCGCCCCCTGCCAGCATAATACTTGCGAGAATTGCTCCGATGCCAAGTCCGCCTGCAATGCCCCCCGGAAGGAAAAACTCCGCAACGATAAGGGCGGTTCCAATGATAAAGAGGATGATGGTTTCGTAACCGGCAAGTCCCGCCACTAAATGTCCATAAAAGAATAACAGAAGCGAAATCAATCCGATCGAACCGGCAATTCCAAAGCCTGGTGAATACAGTTCAACTATCAACCCAAGGCTCGCCAACGAAAGAAGGATTGGTACAACGACCGGATTTGTAATAAATCGTGCCAGCTTCTCCGCAAAAGTCTCTTCGATAGTTACAATAGAAGACTTATCGACACCAAGAGTTTCATATAATTCATCCAGATTTGCAACGGTCCCTTCTGAGTAGCCGACTTGCTTGGCTTCTTTTGAACCGAGAGTCAGTAGCTCCCCTTTTTCAATCCCCAATTCTTCGATTACTACCGTTTCATCGGCCATGGCCAAAGCATATTGAGGGTCTCTCCCATTTGATTCGGCGGCACTCTTCATGGCAGAAAGCCAGTAACTCTGAGCTTTCTTATCTGCTGCATTCCCCGCCTGATCAATCACTGCAGCAGAACCCATCTGAGCATTCGGAACCATATAGATCTCATCAGCATGAAGGGAGATGAAGGCACCTGCCGATAAAGCATGATTATTGACAAAGGCAACCGTCTTTATCTCCACACCATCAAGGAGCTGACCAATATCACCAGCTGCCGTTACCAGACCTCCTGGTGTATCAATATCAAATATAATAAGGTCAGCATTATTTTCTTCTGCATCACTTATCGCCCTCTCCAGAAATACTTGAAGGCCTTTCTCAACTTCTTTGTGAATAGGTATAACGTATACTTTTTTTGTATTCTCAGCAGAGCTTAACAAGGGCTGTAAAAAACTAAACCCGAGAATCATCATGAAAAATATAAGTAGACCTCTTTTCAACGCAACCCCCTCGTTTCAGGTAATATTCCTTGATACTCTATGTACGGATGAGCTACTAAAATAGTTTCAACTTTATTAAAATTATTATGTAGTTGTGCTCGAATTTATTAATATAGTAAAAAACAGAAAAAGTAGGGTATTTGATGGGTTGACCATTAGATATGATTGATTTTAGACTCTTTACTATCAAATTTGATTCTTTTATTATCGACTTTAATCATTTTATTAACATCTTCCGAAGACTTATTTTCAACTCTTATCGCTCTTATGAACATCCATATAAAGCGGATAAAAAAACCGGAAAGCACCAAGGCTTCCCGGTTTTTCTAATCTTATGATAGATGTTGAAGAACAAGTTTGTTGACGAGAGCTCCATCGGCTTTCCCTTTTAATTTAGGCATGATTGCTCCCATCACTTTGCCCATGTCGGCTTTAGAAGTAGCACCTACCTCAGTTACTGTTTCTTGAACAATAGCAGAGACTTCTTCTTCTGAAAGCTGCTTCGGCATATATATTTCGACGTAAGTCAGTTCTGTTTGAATTTTTTCAACGAGGTCTTCGCGACCAGCGTTTTGAAATTCCTGGAGGGAGTCTTTCCGTTGCTTCACTTCTCGAGAAAGGACAGTCAACTCTTCGTCTTCAGAGAGTTCCTGATTCCCATGTTTAATCGCTTCATTTTGAAGTGAAGCTTTAAGCATACGAATAACAGAAAGCTTCTCTTTTTCTTTATTTTTCATCGCTTGTTTCATATCATCATTTAAACGATTGAGAAGACTCATACTTACACCCTCTCTTAGAACTTACGCTTTCTTGCAGCTTCTGATTTCTTTTTGCGTTTTACGCTTGGCTTTTCATAAAATTCGCGCTTTCTAAACTCTTGTAAAGTTCCTGTTTTAGAAACTGAGCGTTTGAAGCGACGAAGAGCATCTTCAAGCGATTCGTTTTTACGAACAACTGTTTTTGACATCTCTCTTTCCCTCCCTCCGAACACACTACACTTACATGTTAAAGTCAAGAAACGGTTTGTACCAATTTCTTAAGACGCAGATTTTTCTGGCGTCCTTTACTTCACCAATAGGTTATGGCTTTGCCCTTGCAACATTGTAACAAGGGGACAGAAAGTGTATGTCTTTCTTGGATGAATTCTTTATCGTTATAAAGAAATCCATGTACTTTGCCATTATAATATATGATATGTAATAGGTCAACAATTTATCATAAAACACTCTTATAATTAGGCATGTCTCACTCATTTCTTCCATACATTTGTATAAAGCAGGCTGGTTTGTAGGAGGAATGAAATGATTTTACATGGGACAGCGTTTATTTTTTTTATTTTATGTTTTTTGCTTGGAATGACCTGGCTGCGGTCAGGGCTTTTTAATATTGCGAATCAGAAAATTAAAAAATGGCTTCACTTTTTAACAAGCACCCCCACTAAGGGTGTTCTTACAGGAACGGTTGTGACAGCCTTTATTCATAGCAGTTCTGCCGTTATGGTCCTCACTGTGGGACTTGCCTCCTCTGGCTTGATACCGTTCAGACAGACCATTGGAATTATGCTCGGATCCAATATTGGAACCACATTTACCCTTGAAATGTTCACACTGGATATGAATTATCTTATCGTCCCTTCCATGATCATAGGATGCATCCTGTATTTTTTCCCCTCACCTTCCATCCGGAGTACGGGAATGATATGTATCGGGTTTGGATTGATCTTTACTTCGATCCGTGCGATTCAGTGGCTGGCAACACCATTAACTACTCATGAATCCTTGCGCACGTATATCACAGAAGTGAACGAACATGTTGTCCTGGCTCTCTTGATTGGTTGTGTATTAACGGCGATCATTCAATCCAGTACCGTTGTGACAGGGGTGACTATGGGGTTTCTGGCTGCGGGATCCATTGATCTTCATGCAGGAATTGCCATTATGCTCGGAGCAAATGTCGGGACGTGCATTACCGCCTTTATCGCAAGCATTGGCGGAGGTATCCAAGCGAAACTGACGGCTTATGCTCACATATGGCTTAACGTTATTGGAGTCGCCCTCTTTATCCCCCTCATCCCATTACTCGGAACCGTGGTTCAATCTTTAGCTGGCTCACCCGATTTACAATTGGCCCATGCCAGTGTCGTATTCAACATTTTATGCTCGATCCTTGTCCTGCCATTTGCTGATCAATTTGCACGTTTTATTGAAAAAGTTCACCCTCCGAAAAAAAGCTGAACGAGGTATGAGAACCTCGTTCAGCTTTTTTTATTAATAGTCAGAGTCACTTGTTAAACCTTGTACGATTTTCACGCCTGAGCTTGCTCCAAGACGAGTAGCCCCTGCTTCAATCATCGCTTGTGCATCTTCAGCAGAGCGTACGCCGCCTGAAGCTTTCACACCGATTTCAGGCCCAACCGTTTTTCTCATAAGAGCGATATCTTCCACAGTCGCCCCTCCAGTAGAGAATCCTGTGGATGTTTTTACATAATCCGCTCCAGCTTCTACAGCCAATTGGCAGGCTTTCACTTTTTCTTCGTCCGTAAGCAGGCACGTTTCAATGATTACTTTTGAAAGTGCTTTACCTTTAGATGCTGCCACAACAGCTTCGATATCGCGCTTCACCAGTTCATGGTCGCCGCTTTTTAGTGCGCCGATATTGATGACCATATCTACCTCTGTTGCACCCTTTTCGATTGCATCTTTTGTTTCGAATGCTTTCGTTTCAGGGGTGGAAGCTCCCAGTGGGAAACCGATAACCGTACACACTTTTACTTCAGTGCCGCTTAATAATTCGCTTGAATATTGAACCCATGTCGGGTTAACGCATACAGAAGCAAACTTGAATTCTTTCGCTTCCTGGCAAAGTACTTCCACTTGGTCTTTCGTTGATTCAGGTTTAAGTAAAGTATGATCAATCATACTTGCAATGTTCGTAGTCATTCATTATCTCTCCTTTAACAGTTGTCCGTACCTCTCCTATCATATCAAAACAAAGAGAAAAAGACGAGTATTTCTTAATAGCATCTCCAAAAAAAGAAAACCTTTTCATTTATCATAATAAAATAAAAACAACCCCGGTATTCAATGACCAGGGTTGCAATCCTCATTATTTTAAACGGTACACTCTTGCTTCGTATGGCTTAAGAGTTAACATGCTTACATTTTCATGGCTGTCTACATCATAGTTATTCAGTAAAAGATCAGATGAAGAGACTTTTAACTCATCAAGGTCACAAACGGCGTTCTTTGTGGAAAGGTTTGTGATCACGATCATGGATTGAACTTCTCCTGTGCGGGTATACGCATAAATTTGCTTGTCTTTTTCAAGTAGCAGATCATAGCTTCCGTACGTGAAGACATTTTCATTTTTCTTTAATTGGATCATCTTTTTGTAGAAGTTCAGAATGGATTTTTCATCCTTCTCCTGAGCTTTTACATTGATTGTTTTATAGTTTGGATTCACTTTCATCCAGGGTGTTCCGCTTGTAAATCCACTATTTTCTTCGTCTGACCATTGCATTGGCGTTCTGCTGTTGTCACGGGATGATGCCCAGATGATTTCCATGATATCTTTATGCGCTACGCCTTCTTCACGCTTAAGACGATATAAATTCTTAACCGCTACATCATCATAATCTTCTATGGAAGGAAATTGAACATTCGTCATGCCAATTTCTTGTCCCTGGTAAATAAACGGTGTTCCCTGCATTAAGAAATACATGGTTGCCATAGCTGTGGCACTTTCTTTCCAATATTCTTTGTCGTTCCCCCAAGTGGACACAACGCGGGGTTTATCATGATTTTCTATGAATAGTGCATTCCAGCCGTTGCCTTCAAGTCCTTTTTGCCAACGCGAGAGCACCTTTTTCAATTCGACGATGTCTAAGTCAGGATTTGTTTCAGCGTCCCATAAACCAAGATGCTCGAATTGGAAAATCATATCCATTTTACCGTTTTCTTTACCAACCCATAATTCTGCTTCATCAGCCTTCACGCCGTTCGCTTCTCCAACAGACATGACATCATAATTTCCATAGGTGCGATCTTTGAATTCTTTAAGAAACGTATGAATTCCTTTTTGGTTCATATGCATATCGAAAGAAGAAACGTATTTTTCCTTTTTCGGATTTGGCATATCAGGAAGGCCTGGACGTTTTTTAATATGGCTGATGGCATCGATTCTAAAGCCATCGATCCCTTTATCAAGCCACCAGTTGACAGTATCATAAAGAGCATCGCGCACCTCTTCATTTTCCCAGTTCAAATCAGGCTGTTTTGTAGAGAATACGTGAAGGAAATACTGATCTGTCTCTTCGTCATACTCCCATGCCGACCCTCCAAAGATGCTTTCCCAGTTATTCGGCTCCTTGCCTTTTACCCCATCTCTCCAAATATACCAATCGCGCTTTGGATTGTCTTTCGAGCTTTTAGACTCAATAAACCAAGGGTGTTCGTCACTAGTATGGTTAAGCACAAGGTCGATGATCAACTTCATCTCTCTCTTATGAACCTCATTAAGGAGTTGATCGAAGTCTTCCATCGTACCGAAATCTTCCATGATATCCTGATAATCTGAAATATCATATCCATTATCATCGTTTGGTGATTTGTACATTGGACATATCCAAATCACATCGATACCTAATTCTTTAATATAATCCAACCGTTGAATCACGCCCTGTAAGTCGCCAATTCCGTCTCCGTTTGAATCCTGAAAACTTCTAGGATAGATTTGATAGCCTACCGCTTCTTTACGCCATGCCTTTTTCATCGTAACACCTCATCAAAGTATAGTAAGATACAAACGCTTACATTTAATGCAATCGTTTGCACTATAAGTTTAAAAAAAAGAACTATTTCATTTATTATATTGACATTAATAGTTTACAACCTTCTTCTTCACTTATCAATAGATAAATTGATTCTAAGCAAAAAAAGAAAGTGGTTACAAAGTATTATTGTGCAAAAACAAAAAAGCACCCAACTATTGTCAGGTGCCTTGATCGTTAAATTACGGCCTTTTCGTCTGTTTCTTCAAGGACACGTACAAATTGACCTTCGTTTAAAGGATAACCTGCTTTTGTGATCTTCACTTTCACAAGCTTCCCTACCATGTCTTCCGTTGCAGGGAATACCACTTTCAAGTAATTATCCGTGTATCCAACATAGAGATCATCCTGGTATATTTCTTCAGGGATAACTTCTAATACTTCATGTTCAAACTGAGAAGCGTATTCTTTCGCTAATTGGTTCGAAAGTTCAATCAAACGATGAACACGTTCATTCTTGATGTCTTCATCGATCTGGTCATCCATCCTTGCTGCCGGGGTGCCTGTTCTCTTAGAATATGGGAAAACATGAAGCTCTGAGAATTTATGTTCATTGATGAAATTATATGTTTCCATAAATTCTTCTTCCGTTTCACCAGGGAAGCCGACAATGACATCAGATGTAACGGCAAGTCCTGGTAAAGCCTTCTTAAGCTTTTCCAAGCGCTCTGCAAAGAATTCCATCGTATATTTTCTGCGCATTCTCTTAAGGACCGTATTAGATCCGGATTGAAGAGGAATGTGTAAGTGTCTTACAACAATATTGGATTGATCGATCACTTCAATGACTTCATCTGTTAATTGACTGGCTTCAATAGAAGAAATACGGATTCTTTTCAGACCTTTTACTTTTTGCTCCAGGTCTTTTAGAAGCATGGCAAGATTGTAGTCTTTCATATCCTCTCCGTATCCTCCAGTGTGAATTCCTGTAAGGACAATCTCTTTATAACCTGCATCCACAAGTTGTTGAGCTTGATGAATCACTTCTTCAGGATCACGGGATCTCATAAGTCCACGAGCCCATGGAATAATGCAGAATGTACAGAAGTTATTGCACCCTTCCTGGATTTTAAGAGAGGCACGGGTACGGTCCGTAAATGCCGGAACATCCAGCTCTTCGTAGACACGGTTCTTCATAATGTTTGTGACACCATTGATCGGTTGGCGTTCTTTTTTATATTCTTCAATGTACGTTAACATTTTTCTTCGGTCTTGGGTACCCACTACGACATCAACGCCCGGTATCGCCATGATTTCAGCAGGGGACGTTTGAGCGTAGCACCCCGTTACACAGATCACTCCGTCAGGATTTTTCCGGATGGCACGACGAATGACCTGCCTGCTCTTTTTGTCTCCTGTATTGGTTACCGTACATGTATTGATAACATACACATCTGCGATGGAATCATATTCTACACGTTCATATCCTTCTTCTTTGAATAGTTGCCAAATGGCTTCTGTTTCGTAGTGGTTCACTTTACACCCTAGAGTGTGAAACGCTACTGATGGCATTACAATCACCTCATAAGTTCTAATTGATAGCTGATGGCTGATAGGACATACAATGGAGCAGTCTCCGTCCGTAAGATTCTGGGACCTAAACCACAGGGGATAAATCCCGCGCTCTTACACATCTCTACTTCTTTTTCCGTTAATCCACCTTCAGGACCGAATACGACCAGGACACTTTGTCCACTCTCAATCGTGGATAACACCTTTGAAAGATTTCCTTTTTCTCCGGCTCTTGCTTCTTCTTCGTATGCGATAAGTTTGAAATCAAACTGTTCCTGTATTAATTGTTTTAATGAAATGGGTGCAGATACATCGGGAACAAGGAGTCTGTGAGACTGTTCAGCCGCTTCCTTCACAATCTTCTCCCATCGCTCTACCTTTTTCCTTGCTTTCTTATCGTCCCACTTCACAATGGAGCGATCCGCATTAAAAGGGATAAATTGAGTGGCTCCAAGCTCTGTTCCCTTTTGGAAAATCAACTCCAATTTATCCCCTTTCGGCAGTCCGCTCGCAATGGTTACTTTAATTGGTAATTCTTTCGTCGTTGTTTCCCATTTTACTATTGATAGTTCTACTGCGTCACTGGAAATCGTTTCAATACGGGCAATTGCTGATGCTTGATCCTTGAAAACAGCAAATACTTCATCCTCTTCCTTCATTCTCATGACACGGACGATATGATGATAGTCGTCCCCTGTAATCGTAATCGGATCATTTTCTCGATATATGTCATCTATAAAATATCGTTGCATACAGTTTCAGCTCCTTGCCTTTACATAGGCTTCTTAGCAATAATAGCGACCCAGTCTTCCATAACCATAATTTCTTCTATTATAAATCCGGCAGACTCCAGTGCGTCACGTACTTCTTGCTTCTTGGGCTGGATAATCCCGGAAGTGATAAAAAATCCGCCCGGTTTCACAAGTTCGAAGGCATCTTCTGTAAAGCGTAAAATGATTTCAGCCAAAATGTTCGCTACAATCACATCCGCTTGCCCTGTAACGCCGTTCAATAAATTATTTGCGTCAACCGTTACAGTTTGTTGAACTTTGTTCAGCTTAACGTTCAGTCTTGCTGAACGAACAGCCACTTCATCAAGATCATACGCTCTTACATTGTCTGCAGCTAACTGTGCGGCTGCAATGGATAATACACCTGAACCTGTTCCTACATCGATGACCGTATCGTGTTTTTTAACGATCCGCTCAAGAGCTTGAATACACATGACCGTTGTAGGATGAGTTCCTGTACCGAACGCCATGCCTGGATCCAGTTCAATGATAAGTTCGTCACTGTGAACCGGGGTATAGTCTTCCCAAGTAGGGACGATCGTAAATTTATCAGAAATCTTCACAGGATGATAGTATTTCTTCCATGCCGTGGCCCATTCTTCCTCATTTACTTCAGAAATCTCCACCTTGTTTTCACCAATGTCGATATCATAGGTAACCAGGTTTGTAATACCCTGCTTGATCTCATCAACTGTTTCCCCAAGAAAACTATTTACAGGTAAATACGCCTTCACTAACACACCTTCTGTTGGGTAATCATCAGGATTGAGTTGGTAGATCTCTCCAAACATATCTTCTCTTTCCTTAAGTAATTCAGCAGGGTCTTCAATGACAACACCGCTTGCTCCTGATTCATGAAGAATGTTTGAAATCGGCTCAATCGCTTCATTCGTAGTAAGAATACTGATTTCTGACCATTTCATAGATCTACCAACTCCGCTCTTTAGTTATTCGCCTTTAAAGGCTTTTTTCACTTTATCAAAAAAGCTTTCATGCTGTTCGTCCGGAATTTGTCCGCTGATATCAGCAAATTCTCTTAATAGTTGCTTTTGCTTATCCGTTAATTTAGAAGGGGTAACCACTTTCACTTGAACATGCTGATCACCTGTACCGTATCCACGTACATTCGGTACTCCTTTACCTTTCAAACGGAATCTCGTGCTAGTTTGAGTTCCTGCAGGCACTTTCAGCTTTACTTTTCCGTGCAGGGTCGGCACTTCAATTTCATCACCTAATGCCGCTTGTGCAAACGTCACAGGCATTTCGCAATAAATATCATCCCCGTTACGTTCGAAGAAATCATGTGAACGCACGTGGAAGACAACGTACAAGTCACCCGCCGGTCCTCCATTTATACCTGGTTCACCTTGGCCAGTAACACGCAGCTGTTGACCATCATCGATACCAGCCGGGATTTTCACAGAGATTTTACGGCGCTTCTGTACTTTACCCGCGCCGCCACATGTAGAACATTTTTCCTTGATTTGTTTACCTGTACCGTTACAGTAGTGACAAACGCGTCTGTTTACAATGCGGCCGAACGGTGTATTTTGTTCCACATTTAGTTGACCCGATCCATTACAGTGAGAACATGTATTGACTTTTGTTCCCGGCTTCGCACCTGAACCATGGCAGGTGTCACATTCTTCTTCTCTCGGAATCTCGATTTCTGTTTCTTTTCCAAATACCGCTTCTTCAAACGTCAGTGACATCGTATATTGAAGGTCCGCACCTTGTCTAGGGGCATTCGGATCTCTTCTGCGGCCCCCGCCGCCACCGAAGAACGTATTAAAGATGTCTTCGAAACCTCCGAAACCGCCGCCGCCAAAGTCTGCGCCACCCCCAAAACCTTGGTTAGGGTCCGTATGACCGAAACGATCATATTGTGCACGCTTCTGATCATCACTTAATACTTCATAAGCTTCCGATATTTCTTTGAATTTCTCATCCGCATCAGCTTCTTTATTAATATCAGGATGATATTTTTTGGAGAGCTTGCGGTATGCTTTCTTCATTTCGTCTTTTGAGGCATCTTTTCCGACCCCAAGAACCTCATAATAGTCCCGTTTACTCATTAAAACACCACTCCCGAATCCTTTGCATAAAGGTTATTTTAACATTGAGCTTCGACTATTATCAATAAAAACTCAACATTCCTTCTAATTGATTGTGTCTGTTAGATGAATGAATCTTCTTCCACTCTCTTCAATCATAGAAAAAGTCAAAGCCAAGAACCGCCCTGACTTTGACTTTTTCGTTCATACTGGATTATTTCTTGTCGTCGTTTACTTCTTCGTATTCAGCATCGACTACATCGTCGTCTTTCGAAGCTTCGCCTTCTGCTCCTTGAGCTGCTTGAGCTTCCGCTTGAGCCTGTTCATAAAGCTTCATCGTTAAGCTTTGAACGATTTCTTGTAATGCATCTTTCTTTTCACGGATAAGATCCAGATCGTCTTTCTCGATCGCTTCTTTCAATTCAGCTTTCGCATCTTCCGCTTTTTTCACTTCATCTTCTTCCACTTTGCCTTCAAGATCTTTTAACGTTTTTTCCGTTTGGAATACAAGTTGGTCGGCTTCGTTGCGAAGTTCAACTTCCTCTTTACGCTTTTTATCCGCTTCGGCATTTTCTTCTGCTTCTTTCACCATGCGTTCTACTTCATCATCTGAAAGACCTGTAGAAGATTTGATCGTGATATTTTGCTCTTTACCTGTTCCAAGATCCTTCGCGCTTACATTCACGATACCGTTTTTATCAATATCGAATTTCACTTCGATTTGTGGTACGCCACGTGGTGCCGGCGGAATGTCCGCTAATTGGAAACGGCCAAGCGTTTTGTTATCAGCTGCCATGGGGCGCTCACCTTGTAATACATGGATATCAACAGCTGTCTGGTTATCCGCAGCAGTTGAAAATGTTTGTGATTTAGACGTCGGGATCGTTGTGTTACGCTCGATCAGCTTCGTTGATACGCCACCCATTGTTTCGATACCTAATGATAGTGGTGTAACGTCAAGTAGGACAACGTCTTTTACGTCTCCTGTCAGAACTCCACCTTGAATCGCAGCACCCATCGCTACAACTTCGTCAGGATTAACACCTTTAGATGGCTCTTTACCTGTTTCTTTTCTGATCGCTTCTTGTACAGCTGGGATTCGAGTTGAACCACCTACAAGAATGATCTTATCGATTTCGCTTGCAGAAAGACCAGCATCCTTCATTGCTTGACGAGTTGGTCCCATTGTACGCTCGACAAGATCAGAAGAAATTTCATCGAACTTCGCTCTTGATAGAGTCACTTCCAAGTGTAGCGGTCCAGCTTCTCCAGCCGTGATGAATGGAAGTGAAATCTGAGTTGAAGTCACACCGGAAAGATCCTTCTTCGCTTTCTCAGCAGCGTCCTTAAGACGTTGAAGAGCCATTTTATCTTTGGAAAGGTCGATTCCGTTCTCTTTCTTGAATTCAGCTACAAGGTAATCGATGATGACTTGGTCAAAGTCGTCTCCACCAAGACGGTTGTCACCGGCAGTAGAACGCACTTCAAATACTCCGTCACCAAGTTCAAGGATGGATACGTCGAATGTACCGCCACCAAGGTCGTAAACAAGGATGGTTTGATCTTGATCCATTTTATCCAGCCCATATGCCAGTGCTGCAGCAGTTGGCTCATTGATGATACGCTCAACTTCAAGACCTGCGATTTTCCCGGCATCTTTGGTAGCTTGACGCTCTGCATCATTGAAATAAGCAGGTACTGTGATAACCGCTTTTTCAACTTTTTCTCCAAGATAGTCTTCTGCATATGATTTTAAGTGTTGAAGAATCATAGCTGAAATCTCTTGTGGAGTGTATTCTTTACCTTCAGCTTCTACTTTGTGATCTGTCCCCATGTGACGTTTCACTGAGATGATTGTGTTAGGGTTTGTGATGGCCTGACGCTTCGCTACTTCCCCGACTTGCTTTTCACCATTTTTGAACGCAACAACTGAAGGAGTCGTGCGGTTTCCTTCTGCATTTGCAATGACCTTAGGTTCTCCGCCTTCAAGTACTGATACACATGAGTTTGTTGTACCTAAGTCAATACCGATAATTTTACTCATAGTAAGAAACCTCCCTATTTTGTATATGTAATGTCTATATTATTGATTGACCTTCACCATGGAAGGACGAATTACTCTGTCTTTTAGTTTATATCCTTTTTGGAATTCCTCGACAACCACATTGCTATCGACGTTTTCCTCTTCTGTTTGCATAACAGCTTGATGCAAGTGAGGATCAAACTGTTGACCTACCGCTTCAATTGGTTCCACTCCCTCTTTCTTAAGGGCTTCAACAATGCTTCTGTGAACCATTTCCATTCCTTGCAGCAGTGTTTTCGTTTGATCATTATCAGCCTCTATATTTAAAGCACGCTCGAAATTATCAAGTGCTGGCAATAGTTCTGTAATAAGTCCTTGAGCACGATATTTCTCCTTCGCTTCGTTTTCCACATTTACGCGACGGCGGAAGTTATCGAAATCAGCTCTTAAACGAAGATAACGATTTTCAGACTCATTCAGCTTTTCTTCTAATTGTGAAAGCTCATCTGATTCGTGTTGTTCTCCTTCTGTCACTTCTTCCACTTGAGGTTCTTCAGCGAATACTTCTTCCACCGCTTCGCTTTTTTCCTCTTTCGCTTCTTGCTGTTCTTGTTTTGTTTCTTCAGACATAACATTCACCTCCTTAAAAATCTGCGACCATTCCAAGGCGCCAGAAGAGCATAAAACCTGCTTCCGGGGCCCTATTTTCCTTTATACAATATGTCCACTAATCTTCACTTTGATACAGCTTCGTAAGAACCTTGGACATATCATTTGAAAAGAAATTAAGTAAACTAACGACACGGGAATACTCCATTCGAGTAGGTCCGATAATCGCAATGGAACCTAATTGTTCTTTACCAATAGAATAAGTAGCGGTTATGAGACTGCAATTCTCCATAGCAAGATGATCATTTTCTTTCCCAATCTTAATATTCAATCCTGTAGCGGATGGACGGATCAAGTTGTAGATGCTTTCTTCCTGTTCAATCATTTCAAGGAGCATTCGAACCTTTTGGACGTCATTAAACTCAGGTTGATTAAGTATATTGGTTTTCCCTCCAAAGAACAGCTTATCTGTAACCGACGGGTTAAAAGAGTCCGTTATGGAGTGAAGGATAAAATCATAGTTCTGAATATGCTCTCTAAGTAAAAGGGCGACTTCCTTAAAGATTTTATCGTTCAATTCACTAATCGGAACCCCCGATAACCGGTCATTCAAGATATAAACGAGCTTCTCAAGCTCTGCTGCATCCATTGTAGGCGGAATGTGGAAAAGTTTATTTTCAACATGTCCGTTATCCGTCACGATAATGGCAATAGCTGTATCTTTGTTCAGAGGAATAAGTTGAATTTTTTTCAGCTTATTCTCCTTCAAATCAGGTCCTAATACGATTGTCGTATAATTCGTCAGCTCCGAAAGGATCTTTGCCGACTTCTGGACCACTTTCTCCAATTCATATATTCGCTCAGTGAAAATGGAGCGTAATGCATGCACATCGTTCTTCTTTAATTTCTGAGGAGAAAGCAAGTGATCCACGTAATAACGATAACCCTTTTCAGATGGAACACGACCTGAAGAAGTATGTGTTTTTTCAATAAAACCCAATTCCTCCAAATCAGCCATTTCATTTCGAATCGTAGCCGAGCTGAACGAAATCTCATCCTTCTTCGACAAGCTCCTGGAACCGACAGGCTGAGCTGACAGAATAAAATCATCAATAATCACTTGAAGAATTAGAAGTTGTCGATCTGTTAACAACATTCATCACCCCTGTTAGCACTCTATCAAGATGAGTGCTAAATCTAATTAATAAATTATCAAATCAGAAAAGGGATGTCAATATATTAGATTACTCCCAGAAAAGATTGAAACACTTCGTTACCTAAAAAGCGTCCCTGCTTCGTAAGTGCCACACGCTCCTCATCTACTAAAAGCAGTTCTCGCTTCTCCATTTCAGAGAGTGAGGTACCAAAGACGGACTCCACGCTGCAATCAAATTTTTGTTGGAATATGGATTTGCTCACACCTTCTACCTTACGTAATCCGAGGAACATTTCTTCTTCCATCATTTCGGCTTTGGTGACTTCATGCTGCTGGATGGTAGGCAGGGAACCTTCTGCTATCGGGTCCATATATTTTTTTAGGGGACCGTAATTGGAATAACGTACTCCGTTTATATATCCGTGTGCACCGGCACCTAAACCATAATATTCATTATTGTCCCAATAAACGAGATTATGTTTGCTTTCAAATCCGTTTTTGGCGAAGTTACTGATTTCATATTGATTGATCCCGTATTTCTCCATCGTTTCGATCAGAATCTCGTACATAGCCGCTTCCTGATCTTGAGAAGGCAATGACAGCTTCCCTTTCCTCATCAGGTTATAGAAGACCGTCTTCGGCTCTACGATGAGTGAATAAGCCGAGTAATGGGGAAGATCAAGATCAAGTGCTTTTTTCAATGTATCTTGAAAATCTTCCTCTGTTTGCTTAGGCAGGCTATAAATCAGATCAATGCTGATATTCGAGAATCCTACTTTTTGAGCCGTTTCCACAGATGTATACACATCTTCGCTTTTATGGGTGCGGCCAATTCCTTTTAGAAGGTCATCATTGAACGACTGGACACCGAAGCTTAGTCGATTCACACCATGGTCCTTTAGGACACGGAGTTTATCCTCGGTCAAATCTCCGGGGTTTGCTTCAAAAGTAAATTCACCCTGATCAAAGGGCAAATGAGTCGTGATGGATTCGCATAGCATTTCCAGCTGGTTTGCATTCAATGAAGTAGGAGTGCCGCCACCGACAAAAATCGTATCAAGCTTGTCTTGGGACATGACTCTATTCTTCATTTCATTTCCTAAGCTGATTAAGTATTCATTTACAGGCTGTCCTTCTAAAAAGACTTTATTAAAATCACAATAGTGACAGATGTGTTCACAGAAAGGTATATGAATATAAGCTGATTTCACCAAGTTTATCCCTCCTTTTGGGGCATTCATAGAGAAAAGGGGGTAAGCAGTGCTTGTTTAGTACAAGCCACTTTCCCCCTTTATCTTCAAGACAATTATTTTTTATCTGTATCGTCCATTTTCAGGACGGCCATGAAGGCTTCTTGTGGAACTTCGACAGAACCAACGGACTTCATACGTTTTTTACCTTCTTTTTGTTTATCAAGAAGTTTACGTTTACGTGAGATATCCCCACCGTAACATTTTGCCAGAACGTTTTTACGAATGGCTTTAATAGTCGATCTTGCGACGATCTTTTGACCGATCGCTGCCTGGACGGGAACTTCGAATTGCTGTCTCGGAATTAATTCCTTCAGCTTCTCTACAATCAACTTCCCGCGTTCATAAGCGAAGTCGCGGTGAACAATAAAGCTCAAAGCGTCGACATTTTCAGCGTTTAAAAGGATATCCATTTTCACAAGCTTGGATTCTTTGTATCCAATCAGCTCATAATCAAATGAAGCATACCCTTTCGTATTGGATTTTAGCTGATCGAAGAAATCATACACAATTTCAGCAAGCGGAATTTCATATACGATGTTCACTCGAGTATCATCCATATACTGCATGTCGATGAAGTTACCTCGTTTTCCTTGACAGAGCTCCATTACGGCTCCAACGTAATCGTTTGGAACCATGATGGTAGCTTTAACATAAGGCTCTTCAACATGATCCACTTTTTGAGGATCCGGCATCATGGACGGATTATCCACCTTCACTTCTTCCCCATCTGTCAGCTTAACATGATAGATAACACTTGGCGCTGTCGTAATAAGGTCAATCTTAAATTCACGCTCGATACGCTCCTGGATGATTTCCATATGAAGAAGACCTAAGAATCCACAACGGAATCCAAATCCTAGCGCTTGTGATGTTTCCGGCTCATACTGAAGTGCTGAGTCATTCAATTCAAGTTTTTCAAGTGCTTCTCTAAGGTCGTTATAGCGATTTGAATCGATTGGATATAAACCGCAATAGACCATAGGGTTCAGTCGGCGGTATCCAGGTAATGCTTCCCGAGCAGGGTTTTTCGCCAGGGTGATGGTATCCCCCACACGGGTGTCCCCTACGTTCTTGATAGCGGCTGTCAGGTAACCGACATCCCCGACCGTCAGTTCTTTCTGACCCGTGGCTTTAGGAGTGAAGACACCGATCTCGGTCACTTCAAACTCTTTCCCTGTTGCCATCATACGGACCTTATCCCCTACTTTGACGCTACCTTCCATCACACGGATGTAGGCAACGACTCCTCTATATGCATCATATAAGGAATCGAAGATCAGCGCTTTTAAAGGCGCATCGGGATCTCCAACTGGTGCAGGTACCTTCTCAACCACTTGCTCAAGGATTTCTTCAATCCCGATCCCTGCTTTAGCAGAGGCAAGTACTGCCTCGGAAGCATCGAGTCCGATCACGTCTTCCACTTCTTGTCGCACCCTTTCCGGATCTGCTGCCGGAAGATCGATTTTATTGATGACTGGAAGAATCTCTAAGTTATTATCTAAGGCAAGATACACGTTCGCCAATGTCTGGGCTTCAATCCCTTGAGCTGCATCAACTACAAGGATGGCCCCTTCACAAGCAGCTAAACTACGAGATACTTCGTATGTAAAGTCGACGTGCCCTGGTGTATCAATGAGGTGAAAGATGTATTCTTCACCGTCTTTCGCTTGATACTTTAATTGCACAGAATTTAATTTGATGGTGATTCCACGTTCTCTTTCCAGATCCATTGAATCTAGCAATTGCTCTTTCATTTCACGTGCCGTCAGTGCTTTCGTTTTCTCTAAGATACGATCGGCAAGGGTAGATTTCCCATGATCTATATGAGCAATGATCGAAAAGTTTCTAATTCTTGATTGTCTTTCTAATTTCTCTTCACGGTTCATTATACGTTCAACTCCTGTTATTTCCACACATGTACACTATTTTGAATTATAGCAGTAGACTATATATTATTCAATGTAAACTGAAGGGCTATGCGGGAATTGTCCATTTTAACGCAAGGCATCATTAATTCGGGTGGCACAAATCCAATGAATACTGGACATCAAAAAGAGAAGGCAGTACTATTTCCCAGCCTTCTCTTCCCGTTTATATCAACGAAGCGATAAAGTTCACTATTTCGTTGGTAATGCTTTCAATGGTATTCGCCAATGCTTTCCCGATCGAGGAAAAGGCATTAAAGGCTTTCATATCTTCTAATTTCTCTTTCTTTTCACTTAACGTTTTGGATTCAACTTCATTTCCGAGGAAAGACGCCTCGACGTTCCCCTCCCCGTCCTGACTCACCCCCACCGGAGAAGTGAAGTTCTGCTGTTCATGCCCCTTCATTTCCACAATCCCCTGATTGGCATACTGCATCCCGATCAGAACACCAATGAATAATGCAGATATCAGTAGTGCACATTTAAAAAAGAATTTTGTCATGGTTTCATTCACCCTTTTGATTACTGACTTACTGCAGGAGTTACAGGTACATGATTCACCTTTTCAGCCTGCCAATAATAATCAGCGAATACTTCAGCGAAAGCCTGTGCAGATCGTTCCAGTTCTTCAAACGTGTTATCCACTCCGCCAAACTCCAGTAACATGGCGTTACTTGAAAGATCCTGGTTGAACTTACCGTTTGTACCGCTTCCCTTTTTCGCAATCACTCCACGTGAAATTCCTTTATAGTTCGCTTCCAATAACTTATGAAGCTCTGTTGCCACCTTTAAATTCTGCTCGTAATTCGGATGCTCTTCCCCGACTACAAACGCCAGCTTGGCATAGGATTTGCCGTTGATGGTCCCCGTCGTAACAGCCCTTCTTTGTGAATCACGATGTATGTCAACCAGATACATCAAGTCTTTATTACTCGTCATGGCAGCCTGCACTAAGGGTCTGGACTCCTGATATGCAGCCCAATAATCCAATCCTTTGTTGTTCAGGTTCGCTATCACATCGGTTTTATCGATGGTCGTCCCAATTCCAAGTCCCTCTAAATACTTCTTCACCATATCCCCCACCTTGGTGACATTTACTTCCGAGTGCATCGCTGAATCCGGATTCGTTACCCCCTCCAAGTAAGGCAGATAGGATTCACGGGTATGTGTGAAGTAAAGATGAACCGTCTTCTTATCTCCTGTTGATAAAGGCGGTGCCACATCCCCACTCTTTTGATCTGATTCATTAAAATTCTCTACATTCTTGAGTGGTGCTTCATTCCCTGCCTCGAGTGCTTCGGGAGGAGGGACAGATTCAATCGGCATATTCGTAAAATCCGTCCCCTCCCCGGCCACTAGAATGTCACCATCGAAAATCGAAAATCCCGGCAGCTCTCTCCCCAGGAAACTTCGGGGATCTTCAAAGCTCACATTGGTAGCCACCTGAAATAGGAGGGATGACAAATTCGGTAAAGCCTGTTCTTCTTCATTCAAAATTTGATTAAAAGCCCGGTTTTCTAATGCCAAGATCTTATATAATGCGTCACCCTTCACATTGGAAGCTGCTTGATTCAATGAATTCGATGTAATTCTATACTCCGGGCTTAAGGAAGTGAGGATGCCCGTTATTGAAAAAATCGAGAGCAATCCTACAATGAAGATCAACATCCCTTTCAATATCGTTGACATATTAATCGCTACTACATAATTGGACGCCTTATACGACCTCATTCCCTCACCCTTTCTTTTCTCTACTCTAGTACAACCTATGACATTGCTAGAGAAAGTAGAACTATATTTAGTAGTCATTATGAGGTTATTGGTGAAAAGTTAAACGGGGAATCTATTATTTTTAGTGGGGTCTGGAGTAGATGGGGGTTGGAAGTTAAAAGCTGGAGTGAAGTAAGATGGCAAGAAATTTCTTTTTTGAGCGAGAATCACGATTTTTGAGCGGGGGAATGACCCTTTTCAGGTAAAAATCAGCCTTAATTCTAAAATTTTCGGTTTAAGCGGCAAATAAATCTCAATTTTGACAGAAAAACCCTGTCCCCTTTTTGGATATCAGCGAATTTTTCATTTTATCAGCGATATTCTGATTTTATCAGCGAAATCGGAACTTTTATCAGCGAAATTTCCAATATATCAGCGAAACAATCATTTCTAAACAATCTAAACTTAAAAAAGCACACTGATTCCGAATCCGTGAGATCCGAGAGCTGACAATTCCTCAAGATCCGATCACTCTATTTACAATTCATAAAAAAAACGCCTCAAGGGTCATTACCTACCCCTAAGGCGATACTTTCACCTGCCATCTATCTCGTCTGATACCCGGTATTTTCCTGATCAACCGCATCATGCAGTGCAGCATTCAGTCCGCTTGCGATGAGGTTGGCCATATCTTCCATGAACACGTCCACTTCTTTAGGGGTGACCATCAGGTTGTGCCCGATAGGAGCTAACACCTCATGAATCAGTTTTCGTTTTTCCTGATCCTCGAGGGTTCCCACAATTCCCATGAATGTTTGACGATGCTGTTCTTCCGGAAGATCCTCTTCGGTTAATGTCCTTCTTTCTCCAAAGCTTAATCCCGCCGGGGCGAGGGATCTCGAAGGCCGTCCCCCTTCTCTCATCTCTTTCCCAAAATGTTTTAAAAGAAAGTCCACTGTATCGCTTACAATGGTGACAGCATCGAGTACGGTCGGAACACCGATAGCAATGACCGGAACACCTAACGTCTCCTGATCGAGTCCTTTCCGTTTATTTCCAACTCCCGATCCAGGATGTATACCAGTATCGGATATCTGGATGGTGGAATTGACGCGTTCAATGGAACGGGATGCCAAGGCATCGATGGCGATAATAAAGTCGGGCTTGGATTTCTCCACAACACCGAAAATGATATCGCTCGTTTCAATTCCCGTCAGTCCCATCACTCCAGGAACAAGTGCACTGACCGGGCGATAACCTTCTTCCACTGATTCCGGCTGAAGTTCAAAAAGATGTCTCGTCACAATGATGTCTTCACATACTCGGGGGCCCAAAGAATCGGGGGTTACATTCCAGTTCCCGAGTCCGACAATCAAGCAGCTTGCATTTTTGCTGATTTTATTATTAATTAAAAACTGATTAAATTCATTCGCAAATACTTTTTCGACTCTTTGTTGCAGTTCTGCATTTTCCTGGCGAATTCCATGAGCCTCGATGGTTAAGTAGTTCCCTGGTTTTTTACCGATTTTCTCTTCTCCTTCAGGTGTAACGGTGACCAGGGAAACTTTCACCCCATCTTCTTCTTTCTCTTTGATCATGACTCCTTGGATGGAAGACGTATCTTCCGCTTTATCACTGACCACCATTTCTCTTGCTTCAACGGCAAGATCGGTACGAATGGAATATTTACTTAGATCGATTTCTTCGTTCTTCATTTCGACTCTACCTCCAAGCTTGGGATCTTATCTACTATTTTTTTATGTTTACCTTTTTAGTATGTGTTCATTCACCCGTTTAATTTCACTACATAGTATTGCAATATCACTGTTCGTTTGATAAAATATCATTTGTTCTTATTGTTTAGGAATTTAAATCGAGTCACATAGAATCTCGATCCTTTTATAGGAGGTGACAGGAATGCCAAATATCAAATCAGCTATCAAGCGTGTAAAAACTAGCAACGAGCGCAACGCTCAAAACGCTGCTGTGAAATCTACAATGCGTACTGCTATCAAGAAAGCAGAAGCTGCAGCTGCTAACAGCGCAGACAACGCTAAAGAATTAGCAACAGAAGCGGTTCGTCAATTAGACAAAGCAGCTCAAAAAGGTCTTATCCACAAAAACGCTGCGGATCGTCAAAAGTCTCGCCTAATGAAAAAAGCGAACTAATTGAAAAAAACCACCTCGCCCCCGGGCAGGTGGTTTTTCTTTTGATTTCTACTATTCATTAAGGGATTGTCTTCAAGTAAAACTCTGATCATGAAGTTTAAACAGAAACATTTCAATCATCAGTTCTTTTTTGATTTTCCCAGTTTTGATTTCGTAATCTCCTTGTGATAGCAATTCGATGATATGGGCAAGTTGTTTATCGTTGAAATGCTTCGCCTGACCAGCCGCAAGCTTCACCCGGAAAGGATGCACTTTCAAGTAGGACGCAATTTTTTGCTGGCCGTATCCTCTTCGTGATAGTTCCTTCGTTCCGTATATGAGCCTGAACTGTCCTGCCAGGATCGATAGAATTTTCAACGGTTCTTCGTTTTGCTTGAGGAGATCGTAATAAATTCTTAATGCCTCATCGATCCTTCTTTGAACGACCTTGTCGACTAAGGTAAAGATATTTTGTTCCAGGGATCTGGCTGTTAATCGTTCCACCACTTCCACATCGATTCTGTTTGTATCGCTTGCGTATAGGGAAAGTTTGTCCAGCTCTTGCGTAAGCATCATCAGGTTTGTTCCAGCGAGGGTCAGCAACAATTCAATGGCATCTTCATCTATCTGAACACTATTAGAGGCCGCCCTTTCTCTTACCCAGGATTTTAATTCATGCTCATTCAGCTTTTTCGCCTCTACGACTTCTGCTAATTTCTTCAAAGATTTCGTAATCTTTTTACGCTCGTCCAGTTTTTCATAATTCGCCGTAAAGACCAGTACTGTATAAGGAGCAGGGGATTGTATGTATTGTTCCAATCGTTTAATGTTATGCTCTACCTTCTCTTTTGTTTTTTCAGCGGTCAAAAAAACAGGGTTTTGGAGAATGACGACCCTTCTCTCCCCCATGAATGGAAAGGTTTCTGCATCTTCTATCGCCACTTCTATAGGAGTTTCTTCCAAATCATAACTGGAAAAATTAAAATCCATTTCTTCTTCTGAAAGGGCACTTGAGACAATTCTTTGTTTCGTTTCATTAATAATAAATGACTCATTTCCGTAAACTAAATATATAGCTGAGAATTGAGATTTCTCTATTTTTTTCCAAATATCAATAACCAAGTCAGCACTCTCCATTAATTCTTTTCTCTACTCTATGGTAAAAAAGCTTTTTGGTTTTGACAAGGGGTAAAGGGGACATCCTTCATATAGGACACCCCCTATATCTATATTAACGTTAACGGAGAAGACCTAGGAACCTTTTCCGTTAAGCGGTATTTCCTTTGTAATGATTAGTGTCACCCAGTACGGGGAACTTATAGGTGACAACTCTTGTCAGTAAAGGAAAAAGTAAAGGGAAGTATAGATTTTTTAATAGCGATGTTCTATACTAGAATAGAAATAGGAGGGGTAGTTGTGAACCAATTTGAAAAGAATGTACAATCAAAAAGAAATGATGCAGTAGATTCAGGCGTTGGCTTTATTGTTTCTTTTGGATTCTTTGCTACAATGTTCGTTATTGCAACTGTTATTAAGTTAATTGGCTCTTAATGAAAGATAGGAGGCAGACCTTAAAGATTCCGGTTTCTTCAACTTCCATATATGGTACTGGTGTATCATACAGATGGTTTGAAGGCGCCTGACTCTTTGTGATGGGTCTGCCCCTTTTTCATTAGCGCTTAAATTGTTTTGTCATACATCCTATGGCAGGTGGGCTGAAAACGTTCCTTTTTTATCCCGAAAACGATAGGTGATCGCCCCATTTTCTCCGGTGCTATATATAGTTATTCCGCTTCTAACCAATCGTTCCACTATTTCAGGATGAGGGTGCCCAAATCGATTGGTTTCACCCGCTGAGATCACCGCGACAGACGGATTGGTTTCAATGAGGAACTCCTCTGTTGTACTCGTATTACTCCCATGATGACCTACTTTTAACACATCAATCGGCAAATCGAAGGTCCTGATTAATTCTTTCTCCCCTTGCTCTTCTAAATCTCCAGTAAATAACCATTTCAAAGACCCGATTTCTCCATATAAGACAATCGAGTCATTATTGCCTTCATATTCCTTGTCCTGAGGCGAAACAACATGAAGTCCATCCTTATCACCACTCCAACTGTGTGGATACAGGGCTTCTTCAACAGGAATTCCCTTTTGTCTGGCGATTTTCACGATTCTCTTCATTTCACCTTTCTCCTCGCTTCCAGGGCTGATCAAGAGATCTCCCACTTTCATTTCCTCAAGTATCGCCTCTGTTCCCCCGATATGATCGAGATCTCCGTGTGTTAAGATCAGGGTGTCAATGGACGTGATACCTTTACTTTTCAAAAAAGGAACGACGATGTCTTCCCCTACAGAAAAACGATTCTTTCTCTCTTCCCACTTTTCTTTCGGAAACTGCACTTCCCCGCCTGTATCGATAAGATAGGTTCCTCGATTGTATGGCAGCTTGATCAATGTAGCATCACCTTGCCCAACATCTATGAATACGATTTCACCATTGGGATTATACGTGTTAATGAGCAGGTGAGAGCCTGCATAGAGAAGTAGGAACAGTCCGGAAAGATTATATTTCCTTTGTTCGAACCAAACGAACACAATGTAAATAACGATGAAATAACCGAGCAGCAAAAGAAAGTGAGGCTTCCCCAGCACAATTGTAGTGAATGGAAAAGATGCAATCGCCGAAGAGATCCATTGTATACCATCCAGAAGGTATTTATAGATGAGCAACAACCACTCGAGAGATAGAAAAGACGTCAGAAAATAGACAACGATGCAAAGGGGAAGAACAATGAGTGAGAATAGGGGTACATAAAGAAGATTCGTAAGAAAGCCTATCAAGGAGAATTCATAGAAATGATAGATGACGATGGGCAGTGAAGATAGCTGGGCAACAAGCGTTACTTTAAGCAATTGAACGATGGATGACGATGTATCTAAAATAGCTGATGAAGATATCACAAGAGAAAAACTCACCATAAATGACAGCTGAAATCCCACATTGAAAATAGAAAAGGGTTCGTATAATACAATGATGATAAACACTACCGCCAAACTGTCAATCGTATTTAAGCTCTTAGCCACTTTTCTGCTCATAAGTATCACAATCAGCATGGAGGATGCCCTGATAACAGAAGGGGATGCTCCTGTCAGTACGATGTAACATAGGAGAAAAAAAATCCCTATCCATGTCACCGCTTCTTTTGTGATGCCTATTCTTAATAGGAAATAATGGAGAATGGCAAATATCAACCCGACGTGCAAGCCCGAAATCGCCAGTAAATGAACGACGCCGAGTTCCCTGAATGCCTGCATCGTATCTTCTGAGATCATATTCGTTTCTCCAAACATCAACGCTTGGGTCACCCCTACTGTGGAAGTTGGAAATTCCCTTTCGATTTTCTTCAGTCCATCGAACCTAAGATGTATGAGTGCGTGTTTCCACCCGCTTTGATCCTCGCATTCCCCGAATGCCTGTATGTCGAGAATCCAATATACTCCCCGCTGAGCTAAATAATTTTTATAGTGAAATAAGTTTGGATTTTTATTAGGTTTGGGCTCTGTCAACTTTCCCTTCACTTCGCAGGCAAAACCGGGCTTTACTTGTTGAAATTGCCGTTTCTCTTTCTCTGAAGAGAAATAATACCGCAAGAGAACCTTCTCCCTCTTCATTTTCGCCAGGGAAACAAAGGTACTCCCATCGATGGTTGGAATGTCATTGATAACTATTTGAAAGACGTTGGGTGAAGGTTCTGATGGAAGGACGGTTTTCTGCCTTTTTTCTTGAATAGTGGTGTTGAGAAAGGAAATGAAGAGAAATGAGAAGCAGAGAAGGAGAACGGTGAAGGTCACTTTCCTGAGGAAAAGGGAAAGAAGCATCAAAGCAAGAACGACAGCACCCCAATGGAATTGAAGTGCCAGAAGCGTCCCTGAAAGTACTGAAAATGCCAGGTAAAGGCATATTCCTCTATTCATTAAAGAGTTTTATGTATTCTTGTTCATAGTAATTGAGCTTCTCTTCTGCAGCACCCTGTTTTCTCAAGTCTTCGATTAATTGGACCATCATGGATGCCTTTTCTTTGTGTTTTACGTCTATGCTGCTTTCTACAAATGGAACTTTCTCAACGTGGACGTCTGCCTTTTCGAAAAGTTCAATGGCGTAAGGATGATTTTTATAATCTTTTGCGTAATAAACCGTTTTGATTCCTGCTTGAATAAGTGCCTTACAGCATTGAAGACATGGGAAGTGAGTTACATAAATATCCGCATTTTCCGTTCCCACGCCGAACTTTGAACATTGCAGCAAAGCATTCATTTCGGCATGAATGGTCCTGACGCAATGATTGTCAATCACATAGCATCCTTTGTCTATACAATGATCGCCTCCTGCGATGGATCCGTTATAGCCTCCTGCAATGATTCGTTTTTCACGAACGATGGTTGCCCCGACTGCCAGTCTCGTACACGTACTGCGCAGGGCAAGGAGCTGACTTTGAGCCATAAAATATTGATGCCAAGCGATTCTATCCATCCCTAATCCCCTTTCTTTGTTTTTTAGCTACATTTAATTTGTCAGTTTAAGTGTATAAAGACTTCCTATGTTCGTCAATTCATTGGACAGAAATATATTCTTTTAATTTCTCAAAGGTTTTTTCACCGACTCCAGAAATGTTTTTAATATCTTCTATAGCCTCAAACGGACCATTTTCTTCTCGATATTGGATAAAGGTCGACGCTTTAGCGGGACCAATTCCAGGCAGGGTTTCGAATTCCTGTTGAGTGGCTGTATTAATGTTAATTCTATCCTTTCCTGAATCGGTCAGGGGTGCAGGAGGAGCCAGCCGGGGCGTTTCGATTTCTCCGATCTTAGGAACATAAATCATCATTTCGTCTGATACCTTAACCGCCAGATTGATCACTTTCTTATCTGCCTCTGCTGTGAAACCACCCGCCCGGTCGATCACAAACTTTAGCCGATCGCCCTGTTTCACCTCATATAATCCTGGGCGAACAACTTCTCCCTTTACGTCAACATACACTTTTTCGACGGATGTCACTTCTTCAGGTTCCTTTTCTCTTTCAACAGGGGCTGCTGTAAAAGAAGCCTCGTTCACTGGAGCTTTGGAAGCACTTTTTAGTATATAGGCTATCAGGACAATGGAACAAATCGCCAAAATGACTAGGACCGTTCTGTACTTTTCAATTAGGGACTGCACAGGAAATCACCTCTGGTGGAATATTCATTGCAAGGAATTCATAAGTTTTAGGAGAGAGTGTGATAGAAGGAGGGCTGAACATGAAAGTAGGTATTATTGGAACGGGAAACATGGGGAAAATCATTATTGAAGCTCTCATTGAATCAAAGGCGATTTCTCCTTCACATCTTCATATTACGAATCGTTCTTTAAAAAAGGCCGAGGATATAAAAGAGAAATGGAACAAAGTGAATGTAAGGTATTCAAACGAAGAAGTGATTGTGTCATCCGACTTAATTTTCATTTGTGTCAAACCTCATGATGTATATGATGTGATCCACGAGAATAAGAAAAGCTTTACAAAGGATAAATGCGTTGTTTCGATAACCAGTCCAGTAAGCGTGGATCAGTTAGAGTCCCTACTGTCCAGTTCATGCGCACGATTCATTCCAAGCATTACAAATCGTGCACTGAGCGGTGTGTCACTTTTAACGTATGGAAGTCGTTGTTCAGATAAATGGAGGCGGGATTTAACTAGACTGGTTGAGCATATTTCCACACCTGTAGTGATTGATGAAAATGTGACGCGAGTGGCTTCTGACATTGTCAGTTGCGGGCCTGCTTTTTTCAGTTATGTCACGCAAAGATTTATTAACGCTGCTGTGGAAGTGACGGAAATTGACAGGGAAACGGCTACCGTCCTGGCATCTGAAATGCTCGTTGGCCTTGGGGATTTATTAAAGAAAAACATTTATACATTACCGACACTTCAAGAGAAAGTTTGTGTTAAAGGCGGAGTGACTGGAATAGGAATTTCCGTAATGGAAAGAGAGCTGGGAGATGTCTTCGAGAAATTATTCGAGGCCACCCAGGAAAAGTTCGTGGATGATATTGAAGGAACGAAATCACAATTTGGAGTCTAGTGGGACTCCTTTTTTATATTTCGACATAAAATGAATTATTCCTTCTTTTTTATAAATCTTTTAGATAAGGCCATTCAAAAAAGCCGGACCATTTCTCTTTTCAGAGACGATCCGGCTTTTTATCATTTTTTCTTACAGGTAAAGAAGATTCTTTCACTTTGGTCTGAAGGAGCTTCTTCTGTGAAGTCTGCAGAGACATTCAACACTTCGAACCCTGCATCCTTTAACCATTCCTTTAGGGTCAGGATGGGGTATGTCCTCTGTTTGTGAAGCTCTTCTACTCTTTCGTACTGATTCGTTTCCTCATCTTTCACAAAAAAAGTCAGTTCATGCTCTACACTATTGGGCGCTTCCCCAGGGAAACAATCCCAAATGTAAGAAACATGATCATCCGTAAGGGTAAACGTCTTGTTTATAAATATTTGCGTCATTTTGAAGATGGAATGCACATCAAACAGGAATAAGCCATCCTGCTTCAGATGAGCAAATACACTTTTGAACGTGTTCTTCACGTCAAGTTCGTCTTCCAGGTAATTCAGGGAATCACAAAAAATCGTGATAAGATCGTATTTACCAAGTGAATCAAGCTTTGACATATCCTGCTGAAACAGGCTTAGCTTTACGTTCATTTCTAAAGCCTTTTCCTGAGCAACCATCAGCATATCCTGGGAGAGATCGACGCCTGTGACATCGTAACCATCCCGGACAAGGCGCAGTGACAACTCACCTGTTCCACAAGCGATATCAAGGACCCTTTTCCCTTGGATTGAATGGGCATCAGCTTGTTTATTGACAAACTCCAACCAGCCGTCATATGGGACGTCCTGCATTAAATAATCGTACATATAAGCAAAACGTTCATAACTCATTTAGTGACTCTCACCTTGTCCAACTTCTACGAAGGATGCATCTCCCCATAAGCGCTCAAGATTATAGTAGCCTCTCTCCTCTTTATGGAATACGTGAGCGACGACATCACCTAAGTCGACCAAGATCCAGCGTGCTTGATCAAATCCTTCCAGACGTTTGACTGTATAGCCGTTTTCTTCTGCTCTATCCTTTAATTCACGGGCAATGGCCTGTACCTGTTTGTCTGAGTTCCCGTGACAGATCAGAAAATAATCCGCAATTAAAGAAACACCTTTCATGTCTAATACAACAATATCTTCAGCACGTTTATCATCAGCGGCATTAAACGCTAATTCTACTAAATTTTGTTCCATTCCTTCATCTCCTCTGGTTTAAAATTAATCCGTTATAAAAGCGAAATGTATCAGGATAGATCGCTTGATTTTTTTTCATAAGAAACGTCATCGTATTTTGAAGAGCCTTTAAAAGGCCTTGATCCAATGATTCTTTAGCGATCTCCCTCACTTCTTCCACCCCGGGAAAGCGACGATTCGGCTCGATGTAATCAGCTAAATAGATCACTTTGTCAAGAATCGTCATCTCTTCTTTTCCTGAAGTGTGGCAGCGGATGGCATTTAAAATATCTTCATCCTGTATACCAACTTCACGCTCTACAAGTATGGCTCCTACAGGTGCATGCCAGAGCTCGCTATTGTACAGTAATAGGTCCTGAGAGAGCTTCTCTTCTACAATGATCCGTTTCATTTCCTCTTTATCCCGGAACTTCGCATAGTCATGGAAAATCGCCGCTATTTCCGCCTTTTTCGCATCGGCTCCATACCGTTTCGCAAGCTCTATACTCGTTTCCATGACACCACAAGTGTGTAAATAACGATGTTCCGTTAAATGGTCTTTCACGATTCTTAAAGCTTTTTCCCTATTCATACAACTTCTCCTCCTTTATGAATCGATACACATCATCTGGAACCAAGTAGCGAACCGATTGTCCCTTTTTCACTGTATCGCGAATATAGGAAGAAGAAATATCTATTTCTGGAATCTTAATCAACTGAACATCAAATGAAGTCTCATGTGAATAGGAAGGACGATTGACACCAATAAACCTCACCATTTCCTGAAGATCTTCGATTCGATACCACTTCGGGAGATATTCGATCATATCCCCGCCTATTATAAAAGAAAACTCGGTTTCCTCTTCCCTCTCGGTTAATAGCTTGATGGTGTCGTAGGTGTATGAGGCACCCTCTCTTTCCAGTTCGATCCGCTCAATGGAAAAGTTGGGGTTGCCCTTAATCGCTTGTTGCAGCATGAAGAGGCGCTGATTCGCCGTTACACGGTCATCCACTTGTTTATGAGGAGGAACATGATTGGGAAGAAATCGAATTTCATCTAAGTTTGCCTTCTTCAACACCTGTTCGGCAATCACCAAGTGGCCCATATGAGGAGGATTAAATGTCCCTCCAAGGAGTCCAACCTTTTTCATCATTTTATCAATCCTTATCGTGGTAGGATTAATTGCTTGTTTTCCTTCGATTCTTTGTAAAGGACGATGGTACTTCCAATGATCTGGACAATCTCTGCTCCTACTCCTTTTGAAAGCTGGTCGGCAACCTCAGACTTATCCATATCGCAGTTTTGAAGAACACTGATTTTCATCAGTTCTCTTACTTCAATCGCTTCTCCGATTGTTTTGATCATATTTTCATTGACTCCGCCTTTTCCCACTTGGAAAACCGGATTTAAATGATGTGCTTCAGAACGTAAATATCTTTTTTGTTTACCTGTTAACATGTTGACCTCCTAGTTGTTGTAAAACGGTGTTTTTCATAATCGAATATGGTGGAAAGATCCCTGTCCACTTTTCAAACGAAAGGGCTCCCTGGTACACAAACATATCAAGGCCATTTTGAGTACGGGCACCTTTCTGATTCGCTTGTTTCAATAGAGCTGTTTCCAAAGGATTATAGATAATGTCACTAACGATGCATCCCTCTTTTAATTCTTTGATGGTTAACGGACTGTCATCTATAAGAGGAAACATTCCTATAGATGTTGTATTGATGATCACATCATATTGGTCCAATGCGCTTTCTGCAGCTTCTAAAGATAGAAATCCTGAGTCCAAATCGAAAGGGCACGCTTCGATCATCGTTTCAGCTCTCAGTGCCGTCCGGTTGGTCACATCGATTCTCTTCACTCCCAACGAAGCAAGAGAATAATAAATGGCTTTCGCAGCGCCACCGGCACCGATAATCAGCATCGATTTATCTTCAAGTTGTTCATCCGCTATATTTTTCAAGCCTTCCACAAACCCAAGACCGTCTGTATTATAACCGATCAGCTTGCCATTTTCATTGACAATCGTATTCACTGCCCCGATTGCCTCTGCCAGTGGATCGATTTCATCTAATAGAGGCATGACATGTTCCTTATGGGGAACTGTCACATTCACTCCTTGAATCCCTAGCGCTTTAACTCCATCAATGGCTTCTGGAAGCTGCTCTTTCTTCACGTGAAATTTCACGTAATCAGAATCCATTCCACATTCTCTGAACGCAGCATTATGCATCTCTGGAGACATAGAATGGGCAATCGGATCACCTATAACACCATAAAGAGCCACAGAATCCCTCCTAGATCAATGATTTTCTCAAGAAAACACTAACGCCTTTAGGAACATGGGCAGCAATGGTCGCCCCTCTTTCATTCACTGTAATCCATCCCAAACCTGAGAAGACGATATCCGTTTTTGCTTCTTTAATTCTGAACTCATGCCTCACAAGTGGAGGGAATGTGTCCATGTCATCTTTTCTTGGCGGTTGCAACAGTTCACCTGCATGGTTCTTATAGAGCTCATCGGCTTTTTCAATCTTTGTACGATGAATGGTCAGCTCATTTGAGAAATAGCAAGTAAATGGCTGGCGCTCACCTGCCATGAAGTCAAAGCGTGCCAGCCCACCGAAGAACAGGGTTTGTTCAGGATTCAACTGGAAGGTTTTCGGCTTGATCTCTTTTTTAGGGGTAATAATTTTCAAATCCTGTTTATCTACAAAATGGGCCATCTGATGATGATTGATGATTCCTGGAGTATCGATGAGCGACTCTTCATCATCAAGCGGAATTTGAATCATATCAAGTGTGGTACCGGGGAAGTGAGACGTCGTAATGACATCCTGTTCTCCTGAGACATGCTTGATAATACGGTTGATGAACGTTGATTTCCCAACGTTTGTACACCCAACTACGTACACATCTTTTCCATTTCGATAATGCTCGATCGCTTCGATCGCATCAGTAATTCCCTGTCCTTTTGCGGCACTCACTAATTGAACATCAATAGGCTTCAATCCCAATTGACTGGCTTCATGCTTCATCCAATGAATCAGCTTGGAGTGTTTCACAGACTTCGGAAGCAGGTCCACTTTGTTTCCGATGAGCAGAATCGGGTTGGAACCCACGAAACGATGCAATCCAGGCAGCCAGCTTCCATTGAAATCAAATATATCGACGACCTTGACAATCAACCCTTCTGAATCGCCAAGTTCATTTAATATTTTCAAGAAGTCATCATCCGTTAAGGGGACATCCTGGACTTCATTATAATGCTTTAATCTAAAGCAACGTTGACAAATAATCTCTTCCTTTTGCAGAGCTGAAGGAGGTGCATACCCCATTCCTTCCTTATTCTCCGTCTGGATTTCAACGCCACATCCTATACAAACAACTTGACTCACTTTTTATCCTCCCACTCAAGCATGCCTTTACGCTTGAAAAACTTCATTATTCTCCGTTCTACACGACGATTGAACTTTGTGATGAATCCATCTGATTGTGCAACCGGAACTACAAGGATCGTATGGAAGCCATTTCGATTACCGCCTAAAACATCCGTTAACAGCTGGTCTCCAATCACTACCGACTCTTCCTTCTTTATACCCATTTCTTTGATCGCCCTTTTAAAAGCACGTCCCATTGGTTTACGTGCCTGGAATATAAAAGGAACGCCTAAAGGCTCGGCAAATGCTCCCACACGGTTTTTATTATTATTGGACACAATGGTCACAAGGATTCCATGCTCCTGCATTTCTTTAAACCACTGAATTAGTTTGGGAGTGGCATTGGGACGATCCCATTCCACCAACGTATTATCTAAATCTGTAATGATCCCTTTAATTCCTTTTTGTTTTAAATACTCCGGTCTGATACTGAAAATATCTTGAACCTGTTCATCGGGTAAAAATTGCTTTATCACTTGCAGCACCTCAAATTTCTTTATCATTTAATCACTTGATGTTTTACTTTTTGTTCATAATCTTATAGCTTTACGTCCATTGATTTCTGCGGATACCAAATTCTTTCTATAAATATCTTTTAACCTATAACAGATTAATGATAACCAATTTTCCCTGCAGATTCAAAATAAATCACATATATTCAAGGGATTCAATAAATATTCCCATGGAGAATAAATATTTTTCGACAAATTCCCAGTTTCCCTCCTGGTTGTGGATAACCTTATTCACATTATACAAGACATAAATATCGCTTATTTACCAGTTATATACAAGTTAGTCACAACTTATCCACCGCAAACTGTGGATAACGGAACGCTTGTTCTGAAAAAATAATTTTGGTAAAGTTTAATTACTACTTAAAAACGTACAAAACATGATATTCAGAAATAAAAAAGATGATGGTTATTGGAGGTGGCATTAATGAGGAAATTATCGGACGAACTGTTGATTGATTCTTATTTCAAAGCGTTGGAGTTGAAACTCAATACAGAATTCATTCGCCTCATCGAAATGGAAATTCACCGTCGATCTCTTACTAATAAAATAAAAGCTACATCGTAGAATACTAACATGAAATGGGACGGATTTGTATCAAATCCGTCCTCTTTTTTATTGACTGAAATCTCCAATTGTTTCACCGACGGTATTTGTTAGTTCAATAAATAAACGATAAATGGATTGTTTCATTATTACCCTCACAAATTTCTAAAAAACGATTAACTTTAACAGTTTAATAAGTATATAATAAAATATTATTATATACTATATTTATAAGAATCTTTTTTCACCATTGGATGTAGCAATAACCACCGGGCCATTGCTTCTGCAATTCATGAGATACGCGGAAATGTGAACCGGAAATTATGTTCAATAGTGAGCAAACTTATTTTAAAGGAGTGAGTTTTGATTGTTTCTCTCCGAAGTCGTCGATCAAACATTTAAAAAGCTTAAGGCTCAAACGGCCAACCTCATCACCTTGTCCAACTTATCTTTAGGTGGATTTGCCATCATTTCAATTCTTCATAACCAACTGAACCTGAGTTTGTTACTCATTTTCGTCGCAGCCTTGACAGACCGCTTTGATGGGATGGTTGCGAGAAGATTGAACATTGAGTCAGAATTAGGGAAGCAGCTGGACTCCATGAGTGACATTATATCATTCGGCGTAGCGCCTGCATTACTGCTTTATACAGCTGTGCTGAATCAGTATGACTTTCCAGGTATGTTTTTCACCATATTTTATATAGGGTGTGGTGCTTTTCGATTGGCTCGCTTCAACATTTCAGAGAACGATGGCTATTTTACGGGATTACCCATAACCGTAGCCGGATGTTTACTGACCCTGTGCTATTTCGCCATCCCTTTTGTTTCAAGCGTACTTATTTTATTTATGACAATCATTCTGTCCATTTTAATGGTTAGCCCGTTTACTTTAAAGAAAATGTAAGAGTTTAACAGAGCCCTGTCCACATGGAACAGGGCTCTGTTTGGATATAAGCGTCGTACTTGTCAGGCTAACAGTTATTGTAGTACCACCATCCACCAAATAGGAAAAGTAAGATTAGTAATACAACGACCAGAGCGAAGTAGAATCCGCCACCACCATAATAACCTGGATAGACTGGTCCATAACAAGGGTATCCATACGGCATTGCAATACCTCCTCACCTACTTTTACTACTAGTATATGTTCATAGGGAAATAGCGTATAGGCAGTTTCCAACTTTATTACCCGATTCTCCGGAAAGAAAGTTTGCGTTTTCTTGGATTACTTTCCAGGGACATGCAAGGACATCCCCAACTTATCATATGAATGAGTATGGGCTTAAGTCCTCATGGAGGTGTGAATATGTCTGGAGTTCTAACGGCACTGGGGTATTTCTTTAAAGAGTTAATTTTCCTCGTTTCTTACGTAAAGAATAATGCATTCCCTCAACCTCTATCTGCAGCAGATGAACGAAAATATTTAAGGCTGATGGCAGAAGGAGATGAGCACGCCCGAAACATGCTCATTGAACATAATCTGCGATTGGTTGCTCACATCGTCAAGAAATTCGAAAACACAGGCGAAGATCCAGAAGATCTAATTTCCATCGGGACCATCGGATTGATCAAGGCAATTGAAAGTTATTCAGAAGGAAAAGGCACAAAGCTTGCAACATATGCGGCACGTTGTATCGAGAATGAAATCCTTATGCATCTTCGTGCACTCAAAAAAACGAAAAAGGATGTCTCTCTTCACGATCCCATCGGTCAAGATAAAGAAGGAAACGAAATCAGCTTGATTGATATCTTAAAGTCTGAGAGTGATGATGTCATTGATACGATTCAATTAAGTATGGAACTTGAAAAGGTAAGAAAATACATTTGTGTGCTGGACGAGAGGGAAAAAGAAGTGATCGTCGGGCGATTTGGATTAGACTTGAAAGAGGAAAAAACCCAGCGGGAAATTGCCAAGGAATTAGGGATCTCAAGAAGCTATGTATCACGAATCGAGAAAAGGGCACTCATGAAGATGTTTCATGAATTTTATCGCGAGGAAAAAGAAAAACGGAATAAATCATGAAAAAAGCGATCCAGTGTCGGATCGCTTTTTTTTTATGCTATTCAACACTGACTTCAGCGGCAATAATCAGACCAATCACAGATGTTACGATAAGACCCATTATCATTGAAAACATCGTAATCTCACTCCCTCTTTAGCAGTCATTACTACCTGCTCTTCTTACTATTAATGTATCACGAAAAGCCGGATAATCCCCTCTCATTCGTGAACAACTTATTACTAAAGATTGACAGAACTGTGTCTGTCTTGCATGCCTCGAATCCCCAATATAAAAAGAAGGACACCCTCCAAAAAAGGCATCCTCCTCATTCAATCTATTTCTTATCCTGCTTCTTCTTTTTATGGAAGAGAGCCGACCAAAAAACAATATTTAAAAACATCGTCCCACCCACCTTCTGTTTCGTTAGGCAGTATCCTTCTCTACCCATAGCGCATTTAGTCTTTTCTCCTGTATATAAATCATATTTCATTCTCCTCTCCCTTATTTGATATCGATTTAGAACAATTGCGACATATACTGGTTCTTGGTTTTCGTTTCTTCATAGAACTTTGAAACTGTTTCATTGTGAGTCACTTCTTCAAACGTTTCTTGTTTCTTTTTGAACGTTACCGTAATAAATAAAAGATTCAGTGTCATACATATCACCCCTTTCAAAGTGCCTAGTGAGCTGCAAGGCATGCTAAAAAGCCACAAAGAGACCGATCCTTGTGGCACAAAAAAGCCACAGGAACCTACATTCTCCCTGTGGCTATCATTTAATGGATTTAAAATTAAGCGTAAAACATCCCACAAGCGGTCGAATGATGAAAACAATATGAATTTGTGTCTTTTTTTCCAATAAGCACGAACATGTTCTTCGACCTCCCTCTTGTGATTTTTTTCTTACATTGGTTAGTATATCCAATTTCCATTAGAAAGTAAACCACTTTCCTCATTATTTTTTCTACAAATTTCCACATAAAAGGCGATATCGCAATAATGGAGTTTTGAATAAAAAAAGCGAGTCCTCAATGAGAACCCGCTTTATATGATCTATTCATCTGCAGATTGCAGATCTTTTTTGTATTTGATTGCTTTTGTAAAATACATAAGTGACAATCCGAGTAGAACAACGGTCCCCGTCATGAGGGTGATCGTTTTACTTGGTGTGACGGTTTCTGTTGGGATAATGACCCCTAAATACATAAAGACACTAAGTGCAAGTAACGTAAAACCAAAACGTTTAAAGTCGTTCATTTTTTGTTGCATGGTTCTTTTGTTTGCGTTCTTCATGTGCATTCACCTACTTTAGAACTAGTAAACTCTCATTCTATGGTAACATACTAACGCATGTCAGCTACCATGTAATTGATACCAGTTCTGCCAGTAGACTTATTACTTTGAAAGTGCATTTTCAATATCTTCAATCAGGTCCTCAACGTCTTCAAGACCGACAGAGATACGTACCAAACCGTCGGTGATCCCTAACTCATTTCGGCGATCTGCCGGAATGGACGCGTGGGTCATGCGGGCAGGTACCGAGATCAAGCTTTCTACTGCACCAAGACTTTCAGCTAATGTGAAGTATTTGGTGTTCGTGAGCAGACGGTCGGCATTTTCTTCACTTCCTACATCAAAGGAAACCATTCCCCCAAAGCCCGATGCCTGTTTCTTGGCAATGTCGTGATTCGGATGGGTTTCGAGTCCAGGATAGTAAACCTTTGATACTTTCGGGTGTGATGTAAGATACTCGACTATTTTCTTCGTGTTCTCTTCATGTTCTTCCATTCTCAGCCCCAAGGTTTTAATGCCCCGAATCAGTAACCATGAATCCTGTGGTCCAAGAACCCCGCCTGTGGAATTCTGTACGAAGAATAACTCTTCAGCAAGCTCTTCGGAATTCACGACGACCAGTCCTGCCACAACGTCACTATGTCCGCCGATGTATTTCGTTGCACTGTGAAGAACGATATCTGCTCCCAGGCTGATTGGATTTTGCCAATATGGCGTGCTGAACGTATTATCTACAATCGTCAATAGATTGTGCTTCTTGGCTAATGAAGCCGCAGCTTCGATATCCGTAATTTTCAATAATGGATTTGTAGGTGTTTCAATGTATACAGCCTTTGTATTCGGCTGAATGGCACTTTCGATGTTGTTGATATCGCTTGTATCAACGAAGGTGGACTCGATACCTACGCGATTTAACACCTTCGTCATGACGCGGTACGTTCCGCCGTACACATCGTCTGTCATCACTATATGATCTCCGCTGTTGAATAGCATCATAACCGCTGTGATAGCGGCCATCCCCGATCCGAAGGCAAAACCTTTTTCCCCGCCTTCCAGATCTTTAATCAACTCTTCAAGTGCGTGCCTTGTCGGGTTTCCTGAACGTGAATATTCAAAACCTTTATGCTTTCCTACTTCATCCTGCTTATACGTACTCACCTGATAAATGGGAGTGGACACAGCACCTGTTTGAGGATCTGTAGGGATACCGCCGTGAATTAGTTGTGTCTTCTTTTTCATGATTAGAGTCCTCCTTCATATATTTTTTTACTTAAATAACGCTCACTTGAATCCGGGAAAATCGTGACGATATGGCTTCCCGGCTCTGCGTCTTCCGCTTCCTGCAATGCGGCATGCAGCACTGCACCAGAAGAACTTCCGACTAGCAAGCCTTCCATCAGCGCAAGCTCTTTTACTCGTTTAAAAGCATTGTCGTCCGTCACGGTATGGATGCTATTAAAATAGCTTGGATCCATATAGTGAGGTAAAAATTCCATGCCGATCCCTTCTGTTTTATGGGGTCCTGATGGTCCACCGTTCAAGATGGAGCCCTCAGGTTCAACGATGACCGTTTTAATGTTCTTATTTCTTTCCTTCAGGTATTGAGCAGTTCCCATGAAGGTACCCCCTGTCCCTGCTCCTGCGACAAATGTATGAATGTTGCCATCCATCTGATTCCATAGTTCCGGTCCCAACGTTTTGTAATACGTCTTCGGATTGGCCGCATTCCCAAATTGCTGCGGAGAATATGAGTTCGGGATTTCCTTTACCAGCTCATTTGCTTTTGCGATGGCCCCCTTCATTCCTTCCCCGGTTGGGGTATGAATGATTTTGGCGCCCAAGGCTTTCATAAGCTCCTGCTTTTCCATACTGAATTTTTCAGGTATGCAGAACAGAACCTTGTATCCGGAATTCACAGCTGCGAGAGCCAGGCCGATTCCCGTGTTCCCTGCAGTCGGTTCGATGAAGGTGCCTCCCGGTTCTATTTTGCCGTTACGGATGGCATCTTCTAATAATTCCCGGCCTAAACGATCCTTCACACTACCTCCAGGATTGAAAAATTCCAGCTTAGCAAAGATCCGGACCCCTTTCTTCAATGGGAAGTTTGTAAGCTCGACAATCGGTGTATTCCCAATCAGGTCATGTACGCTTTTATACACGTCCATGGATTCAATCCCCCTTTATAAAAAAAAGCTGACCCATCCACCATCCCTGTTCTCCGTATACAAGAATAGAGTGCTCGCATGAACACATCCGTTCCGCATGTTCTAATGAGAAAGAAAGGTACCTGGGTCAGCCGTATTTTCCTTGTATTAAACAGACTCTACAATGCTCATGACCATCTTGGCAGAGTGAAGTGCTGCCTTTTCCAAGTATTGCTCGAAGGAAACATCTGATTCCTTGCCTGCAATATCGGAAAGTGATCGAATGATGACAAATGGCACTTTGAATTGATGAGCCACTTGCGCAATGGCGGCCGCTTCCATTTCAACTGCCTGTAAATCAGTAAACTTGTCACGGATCGCTTCCACACGCAGCGGATCATTCATGAATGAATCTCCCGTGGCGATTAATCCTGACACCACTTGTGCATCTCCCAATTCCTTCACGCTATCAATGGCCGTTTGCATCAATTTCCCGTCTGCTGTAAATGCTGCAGGAAGCTGTGGCACCTGTCCATATTCATATCCAAAAGCCGTTACATCCACATCGTGATGTCTTACTTCTGTTGAGATGACGACATCACCAACATTCAGAGAAGGATCGAATCCTCCTGCTGACCCTGTATTGATGATGCAATCCGGTTGAAAATGCTGGAGAAGAACAGCTGTTGACATCGCTGCATTCACTTTGCCTATCCCTGAGCGAAGTAAGATCACTTCTTTGTCTTTCATCATTCCACTTGTATATTCACACCCTGCGATCGTTTCCACTTCAGGGTTTGAAATATTTTCCCTAAGTAAGGCTACTTCTTCTTCCATTGCTCCGATGATGGCGATTTTCATTACTAAAACCTCTTTCTACTGTTTAGTCGCCTCCATAATCCACACAAAGGTATTCACTTGCTTAAAACGAACTGAAAATCCATTTTGGTCCAATAACTCCCTTAGAACATCCAAGGAGGTGTAATATTCCCGTTTCAAATCTTCAGCCAGATTGTAATACTCTTTTTTAATTGCTAGGGATATGGCGGCTTGATAGTGCTGATCCGTTTCAAACATCGTATCGGCAAATACTATTTTACCACCTTGTGCTAGGAGCTTTCCATATATGCTAAAAGCTTTTCCCTTTTCTTCATCCGTTAAGTGATGAAATGCATAGGAGCTTACGATGGAATCCGCTCTTCCTTTTAAAGAAAAGTCCAGGAAATCACCATCCATGAACGTCACTTCTTCTCCAAGCTTCTGCATTCCGATCGCTCTCATTTCCGGAGAAGGCTCAAAAGGAACCACTTCTAGCCCTGCATCCAGTAATTTCTTGGTCAAGTTTCCAGTACCGGGACCAAATTCAACGACTCTTCCCTTTGAACGGGACACTACTTCATCAAGAATGGATTCATAACCCTCAAATACCGCTTGATATTCAATGTCTTTCCCGGTAACTGTATCGTCATATGAATCTGCCCAATCCTGAAACAAATCCAAAAATTCTCTACCCATGATTTAGCACCTCTGCTGCATTAAGTTTATAATTCCTATAAACATACTATGAATTAAATTTAAAACTGTTATTAAATTATCATATTCTCCTAATGATTTCAACAAATAATAATTGTAAAATCCGTTTTCCGGCTCTAAAATAAGGAGGGACAACCTGCAATCAAGAGATATCACATGCAATTGAGGAGGAGAATCTTATGAATATTTCATTTGACTTAATAGAAGATAAAGTGGAGTTTTTTGAAGCAGATAGTTTACGAACACTGGAAAAGAAGGTAGATGAACAAATCCAGCATAATAAAGCCATCATGCTGAGCGTCCATCATGTACATCATGCCGTTTCCATTGATGAAAATGGCAGAAGATTGTATAGTGCTGCGGTTCATTTTAAAGTCAAGAAATGAATCAATGAAAAAGGCCCTTCCACTTGGAAGGGCCTTTTTCATTGATTATCAGTCTTTATCGTTTTTCACTAATTCCTGTACTTTCGTAGGCTGCCATCCTTTGCCGTCCACCCATTGAAGGTACACTCTGTATGGCGTTTTTGTATCTTTCGCCGTCACGGTTGCCATGGATTTCTGAGGGCCGCCATTCCCTTCGATATACCAAACGGTCATATTATCTTCAGGGATTCCCGTTGCATACGATACAGCTTTCACTTTTTCCTGCCAATCTGCAGATCCTAAATCATATGAAGATACGTGTTCGCCGGTCTGCTCAGTTCCAATAGGCTTCCAGTCAGGGTGCACCATTGTTTGCTTCACATTTGGTTCGTCACTTTCTTCTACTTTTAATTCATTTTGATCTTCGCCTTCTAATTTAACAGTGTCCTGCTCTTCATCAGAGGCTTCGTCTTTTTGTGTTTCTTCATCGCTTTTCTTTTCTTCGTCTTTTTTATCTTCATTATCTTTTTCCTCAGATTTTTTGTCCTCATCTAAAGAAACAGATTTATCGTCTTTTTCAGCATTATTATTGCTCGAATCCTTTGTTTCTGTATCGGAAGCGCTGGATGATGCCTTTTCATCGCCGCCTCCCATCACTATTGTTGCTCCGACAACGACAATCAATAGAAGTACGACTGCAATCATGATGTTCAAGATTTTATTTGTATTCTTCTTGGAACGTTTATCTAATCTAGATTGGTATTTCGCCATTACGTTTCCCTCCCTATTATCCTAAACATTTTAACATGATAAGAGGAAAAGAATAAAGCGAAACATTATCCAGCTCAGTGGGCTTTAGCTACTTTCATAAGAAAGGGAAAAAGGTCGCAGGACCATTGTACAATGCGGTTAATTGTTTTCAAGATTATATATGGCATCTACGCTATCTTTAAAAATCGGATATATCCCGCCTTCATCGATCTTCACATCCATGTTGACTGCAACCAGGGAATATTTAGGATTTTCAAAGGGGAAATATCCTGCGAACCATTTATTGTACAATTCATTTTCTTTTACTTCTTCTCCCCGGTAATTACCTGTTTGGGCCGTTCCCGTTTTACCGGCAATACTGTAGGCCGCCGTCTGAAGATAGGGTGCCGTCCCCTCGGGAGAGTTCACCACTCCTCTTAAATATTGCTGAAGCTTCATCGCCGTAAATGGGGTAATCGTCTCACCCTCCTGCTTCTGTTTTGGGAAGGAAAACATCTTCGTTCCATTTTGGTACTCGACTGCGGATACGGCACTCACCTGATATTTCTCTCCTCCCCTGGCGATGGTGGCCATCATATTGGCGATGCCCAAGGGGGTGACCCGGACTTCTTGTTGTCCGATCCCGGTTTGAGAAACAAGTTTAGGTTCACCTCTGTGTTCATCCGACCCGAAGATCCTTCCTTCGCTAACTTGAAGCTGCGGAAAGCTTTCGTAATGAAAGACATTCCCTTTCCAGGCAATATCACCAAGCAAGCCGATCTTTTCAGCATACTCATCAAGAAGATGGTCATCCTTCTCCGTCAGTTCATTCGCCAAATCTGCAAACGTCCGGTTACAGCTGACGGCAAGACTTGTTTTTATATTGATAGTTCCATGCGGCTTTTCTGCACGACCACCTCTAATATCTTCATCACAAGCAAATAATCTGCCTTCATCGACGATCCCTTCATCCATGGCGGCAGCAGCCACTACCGTCTTAAATACGGAACCGGGGATCAACGCTTTCAGCATGTAATTCGTTGCCCCGCCACTGAACGGGTCACGGCTTTTCATCGAAGGTCTTGAGACACTCGCGACAATTTCGCTTTTTTCAATATCAAGGAGCAGTAATCCTCCTTTTTGCATGTTATATGTATCTGCAACCTCTTCCAATGCCTGCTGCATCTTACCATCAATCGTCGTCTTCACATTAAGGGGGTAGAATGGATTGGCTGGCGCCAAATATTTTACATCCACACCGAATAATGGACCACCGATTGCATCAACATGATAGATTAATTTCGCCTCTTCTTCTGCTACCAGCCATTCATCAAAGCTCTCTTGAAGTCCCGACACGCCAATTTTCTGATTAGCCCCTTTTACTTTATCCGGGTACCGCTTATGAAACACATCAGCATTCTCTCCCGTCACACCGATCAGCTGGGAAGCAGGGACTTCATTACTTTTGAACTTTTTTGTGAGAGCAAACACCCCCTGAATTTTAAGTGCATTAATTTCTTTCATCTGATTTTCGCTGAGCTGTAAAGGATTTTTCCCTCCAAATACGATCGGTCCATTTGCTTCCTCAACCTTAGTTTGAATGGTTTGAGGAGGAACATGAAGAATTCCCGCAACTTTTTCAACCGGCCAATCGATTTTTTTTAGAAATGGAAAAAGAACGAGAATATTTTTTTCCGTGTACGTAAGTGGTTCCCCGTTCCGATCGAGAAATTCTCCACGTCCTTCATCAATCACCAATTGTTGCGTTCGTTGAGAGACACTTTCCTCCAGAAGATTGATTTGATGTTTCGAATAGGATTCTGTTTGGAATAATTGCAATTGCATCAGTCTCCCCGATAAAGCGAAGAGAGCCAGTAATAAAAATATACTGAGTAACCTGATTCGTTTTCGTTTCATTTTGTCACCTCGTCCCCATTGTTGACGAGTTTCATGTGAAATAATCTTATTCACAGCATAAAAAAGAAGAGACTCACTAATGAGTCCCTCCTACGTAATCAACTTACTTCTACAATTTCCACATTCATTTCTCCACCTGGAGTTTGAACGCTTACTTTCGCGCCTACTTTATGACCAAGAAGGCTTTTCGCGATCGGTGAATCATTTGAGATTTTCCCCTCAAATGGATCCGCTTCTGCACTACCGACGATTGTGTATGTTTCTTTGTCTCCGTCAGGCAGTTCAACGAACGTTACTTTCTTACCTAATTGTACTGTATCTGAGTTCATATCATCTTCTTGAATGATTTTCGCATTGCGAATCATGTTTTCTAAAGTAGAAATACGCCCTTCGACGAATGCTTGTTCATCTTTCGCTGCGTCGTACTCCGAGTTCTCGGATAAATCTCCAAAGCTTCGGGCGATTTTAATTCGCTCAACGACTTCTTTACGTTTAACCGTTTTCAAATTCTCCAGTTCTTTTTCTAGCTTCTCTTTACCTTCTGCTGTCATCGGAAATACTTTTTCTGTACTCATGACCCTCTTCACTCCTTCTTCTAACTAAGAGTTCCCCATACTCTTTATGTAAATATTCATTTGCTAGTTATGTAAAGGTAGGGAATGGAGAGAGAATTCCTTCTCTCTCCATTCCCTGCTTCTTTACAATGTGGGAAATGTAATCTCGCCTATATGTCTTTATCTATGCTATCGTATTACAAAAATGACTTTTGTTCAAGAATAGTTTGAATTTTTGTTACCATTAAATCGATTGCCACGTGATTATGACCACCTTCAGGAATGATCACATCAGCATATCGCTTCGTCGGTTCGATAAATTGATTATGCATAGGACGAACAACTGTAATGTATTGATCAATGACGGAATCAATGGAACGGCCCCGTTCTTTAATATCACGAAGCATCCTTCTGATGATGCGAAGATCGGCATCTGTATCTACATATAGCTTAATATCCATTAAGTTACGCAATCTTTCATCTTCTAATACTAAAATTCCTTCTAAAATAATAACATCTTTCGGTTCGACGAGGATGGTGTCGTCTGAACGGGTGTGCATTTTATAATCATATACCGGTTTATTTACGGGTTGATGATCTAAAAGACCGTGCAGATGTTGAATCAATAGATCATTATCAAATGCCAATGGATGATCATAATTTGTTTTCAAACGTTCCTCAAAAGGTAGATTTGATTGATCTTTATAATAATAGTCCTGCTGCAGCATTAAAATCGAATGACCTTGGAATTGCTCATAAATAGCTTTGGTAACACTAGTTTTACCTGAGCCCGATCCTCCTGCTACACCAATCACAACTGGTTTATGCTTCATAAGTATTAGGTGTTCTCCTTTCGCATCATGTTATCAGGATATACTCTCTGATGAACCTTGAATTTCACAATTTGTAATGGGTGACGTGCAACATCAAGCTCATTTCCCTTTTCATCCCACATCTTCTCGACAACTTGCGTGAAGTTTGAGATTTCAGGTCCGAAAAATTCTACTTCTTGACCTGTTGTAAAATGGTTTCTCTGTTGCAGGGTGACAATTTGCGTTTCTTCGTCGTAATCTAACACAAGTCCGACAAATTCATAATTTGTGTTTTTCTTATTATGAACACCAAACATTTGCTCCTTGAAGCCGGGAACCCCCTCAAAGAACGCAGGGGCCGTATCACGGTTCGCACATTTATCAAGTTCTTCCAGCCATTCTTGCTGAATCACAAAGTTATCGGGATCTTTACAGTATTCGTCAATCACTTTACGGTATACACTTACGACAGTGGCTACGTAGTGAATGGACTTCATACGACCCTCTATTTTCAAGCTGTCAATGCCCAATTCAATCATTCTCGGAATCGATTCAACCAGCTTTAAATCTTTCGGACTCATGGCGAAAGGTGCATCACCGTTGTCGTAAAGAGGATTTTCATTACCTTCATCGACTTCATATAAATCATAATCCCAACGGCATGATTGACAGCACCCGCCACGATTTGAGTCACGGGCCGTCATATGGTTACTTAGTGTACAGCGGCCGGAGTAGGCAATGCACATAGCCCCATGGATAAAGGTCTCGATTTCAATATCCACTTTTTCTTTCATTTCACGGATTTCGTCGCCGCTTGCTTCACGGGCTAATACCACTCGATCAAGTCCTTCTTCCTTCCAGAACTGAACCGCTTTCCAGTTTGAAAGGGACTGCTGGGTACTTAAATGCACCTCAACATTCGGAGCGACCCTCCGGCATGTTTCAATGATGAGTGGATCTGCCACAATAATCCCGGCGACTCCGGCTTCTTGAAGTCCACGCAAGTAGTCTTCAAGACCATCCATATTCTCATTATGGGCATAGATGTTGGTTGTCACATATATTTTGGCACCATAGCCTCTCGCAAACTCCACGCCCTCTTTCATTTGGTCGAGTGTGAAATTTCCGGCGTTTGACCGCAGACCATACTCCTGTCCGCCAATATAGACTGCATCTGCACCGTAATGGACAGCTATTTTCAATTTTTCAAGATTACCAGCAGGAGCCAGTAACTCAGGTTTCTTCACAATGACACGCTTTCCATCTACCATCTTGGATATAGGTTTTTTCACAACCGTGGTCATCGTAACTCCTCCGTTCTGATCAAACAATATTTCATTCTCAATACACCGTTTCTTTAAAGAAGAATCCCGTATCCAGAGGACGATTTTCCGGTTGCAGGTTCTTCGCTTCTTCCAGCAAATCGTCTTTTTTCTCTTCGTATTGATCTTCGTCTTCTACACATAAATCAATGGCTTTTCGATATAGTTTCGTCACTTCCAAAATATAATCTGATGATTTTAATACCCCATCTATTTTGAAAGAATCAATGCCTGCCTCAATCATTTCACCCAGCTCATCAACAATGCACATATCATTTGGACTCATAATATGAGTGCCGTTCTCATCTTCATAGATTGGATATTTATTATGACGCTCTTCATCGTGCAGGAACATATTTCGTTGTTCTTTACGGTTCTCAATCTCCATCGCCTTGCCTCTATACTCAAAGTAGTTGCCAAGTAAAGAGCGTTTTGATTGGAACATGCATGTCATACCGTGGACCTGGACCTCGATTTCAACCTCTGCATTCTCTTTCATTTCCACAATGGAATCCATGCTTAATTCCCGGGCGAGTACAGCACGTTTCGCCCCTTTTCTGCCCCAATAATTACACGTGTACCAATTGGTGGCAGTCGTTTCGGTATTCCAATGGAGCAACATATCCGGTGCCACTTCACGGGCAGCCATTAACACAGCAGGATCGCCGAACACAATCGCATCCGCGCCTGCTTCTTGAAGAAATGCAATGTAGTCGTCAAGTTCGGAAATTTTATCATTATGGAAAAGGGCGTTCATGGCTACATACACTTTTCTACCGTGTTTGTGTGCCGCTTTGATTGCTTCGGCTACATCTTCTCTTGAAAACTCTCCAGCAAGCCTCAAGCCATACCTTTGTTCACCGATCATAAACGCATCCGCTCCCGCCAATGCTAACGCTTCAATGTCAGAAACAGAGACAGGGGTTACAAGTAATTCTGGTTTTTTCATGAGCGTTCACCTCTTTTTTTACTGATGGCAATACCGTCTCCAACGGGTAAAATACTCGTATTAAATTGCTCATGGTTCATAAGCCATGCATTATAATTCTGTAGTTTCTTGACCATGTTCCGGATTCTTTTCTGCTCTACCTCTTCTTGAGCGACAAGTCCCTTGAACAGGACATTATCCGAGTAGACGACCCCTTCATCTGACAGCATTTCAGAATAAAGCTCAAAGAATTTAAGGTATTGTCCCTTGGCCGCATCAATGAAAATCGCATCAAAAGGACCGTGCTTCGCCACTTCCTCCCCAAGTTCCAGGGCATCACCGAATAAAGTTACGACCCTCTTACCGTCCTCTGAACGGGAGAGGAAGCTCTCTGCTGCGTCAAACCTTTCTTCATCACGTTCAAGTGTAACGATTGTCGAATGGGGAAGAGCCTCCGCCATCCTGAGAGCGGAATATCCAATAGCCGTTCCGATTTCAAGGATCCGTTTCGGCTGTTGAATCCTTAACATACCAAGGAGTGCTTCGATTCCTACCAGCTCCATAATGGGTACATTATGGAGCTCGGCATATTGTTCCATCTCTGCTATTAATGCAGGACGTTCTTTCACGATTGATTCTATATAGTGAATAACTTGTTCGTTCATAAATAAGCCTCACGATCATGTTCATAAGTGGTCCGGGGTAAACGATCCATTCTCAGACAACATGAAAAGAAGAAAGCTACAATGAGCTTTCTACTTCACACACATCTTCATAAAGATATCGCCCGTATATAAAAATAACTTGTACTATTTTACCACATAGAGAAGAGGAAAGCGAATGTTTCTTTCCTCTCCTCAAAAATGCTATTCTTCTTTGTTTGTAATGTACTTCGCCTTTTTATCGTTATGTTCTTCTAAAGTTTCAGAATAATAAACGGATCCATTTGAAGAAGCCAGGAAATAGTAATACTCTGTATCTTCTGGTTCTAAAGCAGCTTCAATCGAAGACACACCGGCATTTGCGATCGGCCCCGGCGGCAACCCCTTCACTTGATAAGTGTTATATGGTGAATCCACTTCAAGATCTTTGTAGACGGTTCTTTTTTTATGCTTGCCTAATGCATAAAGCACTGTAGGATCGGTTTGAAGAGGCATGCCTTCCTCAATACGATTATAGAAAACACTTGAGATTTTCCCTCTGTCTGCTTTTTCCGTTGCTTCTTCTTCAATAAGGGAAGATAACGTAAGAAGCTCATGGGCGGTGTATTCCCTATCTGCCATCGCCCCTTCATATTGAGCGAGGACTTCGTTCGTTTGTGCAATCATTTTCGTTAAGATCGCTTCTAAAGAAGGCTTCTTCTCATAGAAAGGATATGTCGCAGGATATAGATACCCTTCTAACGGACGCTTAATTTGTTCATTTAATATTTCATCAGTTATCAGTGCCGGATATTCCTGTTTTAATTGCTCGAGCCATTTCTTATCATTTAATTTTTTTTCAATTTCCTCTTTCTTATATGGGGACTTATCAGCAATGATCTCAGCGATTTGATCTAGTTGCAATCCCTCGGGTACGGTAATCTTAAACTCTGCTTTCCTCATTACCTTCCCTGTTTTTAAGCTGTTAACAATTTCATTTAATGTCATGGAAGGTGTCAAGTCATAAGAACCTGCCTGAAAACCGGATTCATTGTTAAATTTCACATAGTATTTAAAGACCGTTGAATTCTTAACGATTCCTTCTTCCTCCAGAATGTTCCCGATGGACGTCACTCCAGAGCCTATGGGTATTTCGACTTTTACTGGTTTCGTATTGTCCGAGTCGACGGGTTTTAAGGCTGAACTTATATAAAGGTACCCACCGATGGCCGTTCCTCCAATAATGATGACAAGACAAAGAATGACAAGTCCTACTATTTTTCTAATGACCTTTGCCTCCTCTTGTCTCTCCAGCAGTTTTTTCATAAGCGTTTCTTTTATGTTTTTTTTCAAAGCTATATTTCCCCCTTTCGAGCAAAAAAGCGGGATATCCGTTGTGCGTAATTCGACATCATCTCCACTATTATACAATATTTTGCACAAAGTGAAACAGGGACCTGCAAAAAGGTGAATTTTTTGTCCCTTTTTGCGGTCCCTGTTTCTTATGAAGCTATAGCTTATTGCTTATTCTGCGTCTTCTTCTTCGTCCAAGAAAGTGTTTAACATTTCTTCGATCATGTCCCACTCTTCTTCTGTTTCAATCGGCTTTAATTCGCCTTCTTGACCTTCGTCTCCCGGAAGGAAAGCAGACGCGTGAATTTCGATTTCTTCTTCATCATTCTCATCTGCACCCAATGGATAGTACAGGACATATGATTTATTGAATTTATCTGATTCAAACGTGAAAAGAACCTCGCATAATTGTTCATTTCCTTGTTCGTCAACTACTGTAATTTGTTTTTCACCGTGTTCCATGAACATTCACCTCATTATTTTTGGCTGTCAAGAAATCCTTGAAGGATCATCATCGCAGCCATTTTATCAATTACTTTCTTACGTTTCTTCCTACTTACATCGGCCTCTAAAAGGACTCGTTCAGCTGCCATTGTACTCAGTCGCTCATCCCAATATTTAACGGGAAGGGATAACTCTTGCTGAATCAATTCTCCATAAGCTTTAGACGCTTCTCCACGGGGACCAATTGAGTTGTTCATATTTTTAGGCAATCCGACTACAACTGTACCCACCTGGTACTCTTCGGCAAGTTCCTTTAATCGGTCGATCCGGAACACACCTTGATCTTCGTCAATCTTAATCGTTTCAATTCCTTGAGCAGTCCAACCAAGCTCATCGCTAATTGCGACTCCCACTGTTTTAGAGCCGACGTCTAAACCCATTACACGCATGTATTATCCCTCTTTGTGCTGTTTCAAATACGATTTGACTAATTCTTCGATGATCTCATCACGTTCTAAACGGCGGATGATATTTCTGGCATCTTGATGTCTAGGAATGTAAGCAGGATCTCCAGATAATAAGTACCCTACGATTTGATTGATCGGGTTGTACCCTTTTTCTTGAAGAGCATCATGAACCTGCAGGAGTACTTCCTTCACGTCATGTTCGAACGGCTCCTCTGAAAAATCAAACCGCATCGTTTTGTCAAAAGAACTCATTTTTAGCACCTCTCTTTAGGCTTGTCTTTTTGACAACCGAATTGTTAATCGTTACCTACATTGTACACCACTTTCACAAGGAGTTAAATGGATTTGACCCATTCTTCTACAATTTGCAGTGCTTCTTCTACTTTTTCCGGGTGTTTACCCCCGGCTTGAGCCATGTCCGGACGGCCACCGCCTCCTCCACCACAGCGTGAAGCCACTTCTTTAACAAGTTTTCCAGCATGATATCCTTTTTCGACTAAGTCCTTCGTAACTCCTGCAATGATCGTAACTTTGTCGTCCCCAGTTGTTGCCAATACAATAACCCCGGAGCCCAATTTAAGTTTAAGATCATCCATCATTGTACGTAATCCATTGCTATCTCCAGCAGCCACTTTCGCGGAAAGAACATTTACCCCGTCAATGACTTTAACTTGATCCGTTAAGCTACCTGCTTCTATGTTAGACAACTTTGCGGATAATGATTCATTTTCTCTTTGAAGCTCTTTCATTTCCACTAATAAAGAGTCCACGCGATTGACGACTTCTTTAGGATTCGCTTTAAGTTTGCCTGCTACTTCCTTCAGTTGGGAAACCTGATCATTCAACACTTTATAAGCATTCTCTGCTGTAACAGCTTCAATCCTTCTCGTTCCTGCTCCGATTCCACTTTCAGAAAGGATCTTAAATAATCCGATTTCAGACGTGTTCGCTACATGACAGCCACCACAAAGTTCTAAGCTATATTCTCCAATCGATACGACGCGAACCTCTTCCCCGTATTTTTCACCGAATAAAGCCATAGCCCCCATCGCTTTTGCCTCTGATAATGATTTCAGGGCTGTGTTCACTGAAATAGCCTTCCATACCTTCTCATTGACGATGGTTTCGATCTGCTCAATCTCTTCCTGGGAAACAGAACCGAAATGAGAGAAGTCGAAACGCAGGCGATCTGGTTCCACTAATGAACCTGCCTGGTTTACATGATCTCCAAGGACATCTTTCAATGCCTGATGAAGGATGTGAGTAGCTGTGTGATTTTTCTCCACTCTTGTTCTGGATTCACGGGACACTTTCGCTAGCACCTGCGCATGTTGCTCTAACGTACCCTCTTCAACGATGGCAGAGTGAAGGTTTTGACCATTGGGCGCTTTCTTGACGTTTGTCACCAAAACCTTCACACCCATGGCTTCAATGTATCCTTTATCGCCGATTTGTCCGCCGCTCTCTGCGTAGAAAGGTGTCTGGTCCAGAATGAATTGACATTCCTGTCCTTTATCGACCTTCGGCTGGCGTTCATTGTCTACCAACAATTCAAGAATAGTAGCAGTCGTTTCTAATGTGTCATACCCTACAAAGCGACTTTCTACCGTGATGTCACTAAGGACTCCACCCTGCACCTGCATGCTTCCTACATCCTGGCGAGCCGATCTCGCTCTTTCACGCTGAGCTTCCATTTCTTTTTCAAAACCATCATGGTCAACTGTTAATCCTTCTTCTTCTGCATATTCTTCCGTTAATTCAACCGGGAATCCGTACGTATCATACAAACGGAAGACATCCTCACCAGGAACGATCTTGTTACCTGCAGATTTTTGTACCTTGATGATGGAAGAAAGAATAGCTAACCCCTCGTTCAATGTTTCGTGGAAGCGATCTTCTTCATTTTTCACTACTTTTTGGATGAATTCAGCCTTTTGTTTCACTTCCGGGTAGAAATCCACCATGATTTCAGAAACAACCGGGACCAATTCATACATGAATGGACGGTTGATTTCAATTTGCTTCGCAAATCTAACAGCACGGCGAAGCAGTCTTCTTAAGACATAGCCGCGGCCTTCATTGGATGGAAGAGCTCCGTCACCGATGGCAAAGGCAACCGTTCTGATATGATCGGCGATGACTTTGAACGCTACGTCGATGTCATTGTCTTTACCGTAAGACTTACCGGAAATTTCTTCTGTCGCCTTTATGATCGGCATAAATAAATCGGTATCAAAGTTTGTAGGTACTTCTTGTACGACACATGCCATACGTTCAAGTCCCATACCTGTATCAATATTTTTCTTAGGGAGCGGAGTGTACGTTCCGTCAGGGTTATGATTGAATTGTGAGAACACAAGGTTCCATACCTCAAGGTAACGATCATTCTCTCCACCCGGATATAATTCAGGGTCTTCAGGATTGTCCCCATATTCAGGCCCGCGATCGTAGAAAATTTCTGTATTCGGGCCACTTGGACCTTCCCCGATATCCCAGAAGTTCCCTTCAATACGGATGATCCGTTCAGCTGGTACGCCCACTTTTTTGTTCCAAATATCAAATGCTTCATGATCTTCGGGGTGAATGGTAACGGAAAGCTTCTCGGGATCGAAGCCGACCCATTTTTCATCCGTCAAGAACTCCCAAGCCCATTCGATCGCTTCTACTTTAAAATAATCCCCAATCGAGAAGTTCCCAAGCATTTCGAAAAACGTATGATGACGGGCTGTTTTCCCTACGTTCTCGATGTCATTTGTACGAATGGATTTTTGAGCATTCACGATTCTTGGATTTTGAGGAATGACACGCCCATCAAAATACTTCTTTAATGTAGCTACTCCACTATTGATCCATAAAAGGGACGGATCTTCATGGGGAACTAATGAGGCACTTGGCTCCACACCATGTCCTTTTTCCTGAAAGAAATCTAAAAACTTCTGACGAATTTCTGCGCCTGTTAATTTGTTCATTTTCAAGCTTCCTCCTTTATATGTATGGTTAAAAAAGAATACAAAAAAGCCCTCATCCCTAAAACAGGGACGAGAGCTGTTTCTCGCGGTACCACCCTGGTTATGAATAAAGGAAAGCCCTTAGACTTTTCTTATATTCATCCCTCAAAACACCTTAACGCGGATAGACGGCAGGTTTTACCTGCACTCAGGATTAGCGTTCGGTTATCCTTCATCTGGAATCCCTTGCAGCCTGGGGAATCCCTCTCTATAAGATGGACTATAACGTACTCGATCCTTCATTGCATTATTTTATACGAATACTTGTATATGTTGGATTATAGAAATATTCACTGTATTTGTCAATGTTGATTCTTAATTTTTCAGCTAATCTTCCCCTGCTGCATGAAGGAAATGGGTCCGTCCATGTAAAATAGCTACTTTTACCACAGCTAAAAAAGGGACTGCAACAATCATGCCGATCACTCCTCCTACCTCACCACCGATGATAAGGGCAGCCATAATAAACAGAGGATGCATATGAAGGCTTTTTCCGACAATGAGGGGTGATAAGATATTCCCCTCCAGGAATTGGAGAACTACGACCATGATGACGACATATATCATCATATTGACAGAGATGGTACTTGCCACAATGGCAGCTGGAACCGCTCCGATAATCGGTCCGAAATAGGGGATTACATTGGTTACTCCAATAATCAATCCGAGGATCAAGGGATATTTCATACCGATCAACCAGAGTGTCAATGCTGAAAGTCCCCCAATGATCAAACAAACTAAAAGCTGTCCCCGGATATAACCTCCCAGCGATTCATCCACATCCTTTGAGAATGAAATCGCGCTATTCTTCCATTTTTTTGGGATAAGCTGCCAAAGGAATTTTTTCACCTTAGTAATATCCTTTAATAAATAAAAAGATACGAAGGGAATGATCGCAACAAGAAGCAAGCTGTTCATAAACTTCATCACAGTGGCCAGAACGACTGCCACCAGACCCGTCAACCAGGCCTCGATCCCGTCAATTCTTTCCTCTAATTGTGATTGTATTCCGTCTGGCCAAGTGGAGGTCTCGCTTTGCACATAGTCCAGCCACCTCTGGTATTGTTTTGTAAAAAGTGGCGCATTCTCTGATAAATCTTTCAGCTGATGTATGATGATTGGTGTCCCCTTATAGACCGCGTACCCTAATCCTCCGAAGAAAAGGATGTAGATGAGCATGATCGCTATACCTCTATGAATGCCAGCCTCATGGATTTTCTCTACTATTGGATGAAGCAAATAGGCGATGAATCCCCCGATCAAGAAGGGTAGGAGAGAAAAGAACAATACTTCCAGGACCGGATGCCATACAGGCTTTAATAAGTAGAGAATATATAGGAATAAAGAAAAAATAAGAGCTATTGAAAGTCGGTACAACCATTTGGCATAGGGTCTCTTTTCCATTATCAACACTTCCTCTCTTCTTCTCTAGTGTTGGAATGTAGGAGGGTTTTTTATTCATTGGACATACGTGGTCAGATAAGGCAGACCTGACAGGGAATTTAGGGGATAGTAGTATGGGTGAGGGGGGTGCCGCTGATATATCGGGTATTCCGCTGATAAAATTACGATTTCGCTGATATTTCGGGTATTCCGCTGATAAAATTACGATTTCGCTGATATTTCGGGTATTCCGCTGATAAAATTACGATTTCGCTGATATATTGGGTATTCCGCTGATATCCAAATAACAGCTTGTTGTGTCGATAAAGATTTAGTGATTTTTTCTTCATTTACTATCCATTTAATACTTCTTAAATTGAAATAAGAAATAATCATTACTCCCACTTATCATTTTTAAGTGGAATATTAAAAAAAGACTGACCCGAAAGCCAGCCTTTTTATGCTGTTAAAAAAGTTTCTTTACTTGTTTACGAATTCGTTTCATTTGTCTTTGGTTCATCATATTGGATCTCTGAGAATAGATAGAAGCAGCGATTCCTGCTCCAAAACCAACGATGGATGCAAATGTTTTGTTCAAGAAAGACACCTCTTCCTAGCTTAGTCGGCGTTCTTCCTCATCAAACAAGTCGTCTAAGGAGCTCAGTGATCCATCCTCTTCTACTTGATGAGTATGAATGACTCCTTTCGACAAGGAAAGTTCTATATAGCAACCCCAACAATAATATTGGTTGATGCCGATCTTTCCGATATCTTTGCTCTGACAATTTGGACACTTCATCGGTAAGGCTCACCTCTGGTTACACCAAAAATGGTGATTATTCCCTACCATCATGACCAATCCGGGCTCAATTTATACTTGTTTAATGAGAATATCCGCACAAACGGTGAATCACCGTTCTTATATAGTGTGGGATATTTTCCTGATTTCATAATGAGTAACCTTTTCCAAAGCACCCACCTAAATATATTTAGCAGATTTTTATGAAGTTACCTGCTCCCTTTCTTCTTTTACATAATCAATTTCAAACCCCAGATCTTCAAGCATTTGGTGATCGGCTGTCCCTTCCTGGCCTGCGGTTGTTAAGTAATCACCAACAAAGATCGAGTTAGCCGGATAAAGTCCCAGGGGCTGTAAACTGCGCAGGTTCACTTCCCGTCCCCCGGAAATACGGATTTCTTTTGTTGGATTGATGAAGCGCATCAAACAAAGGACTTTTAAACAATATCTCGGATCGAGTTCATTCGTTCCTTCGAGGGGTGTACCGTCAATCGCATGAAGAAAATTCACTGGAATCGAGTCAGCATCTAGCACCTTTAGGCTGAGGGCCATATCAACAACATCCTGCAACGTTTCTTTCATTCCCACAATGATTCCAGAGCAAGGTGATATGCCTTGTGCCTTCGCTTGCTCAACCGTATTCACCCTGTCTTCGTATGTATGGGAAGTAGTGATATTTTCATGATGATTTTCTGAAGTATTGATGTTATGGTTGTAACGGTCCACTCCTGCTTCTTTCAGCCGTTTTGCCTGGTCACCTTTTAATAACCCCAGGCATGCACATACCTTTAAGTTGTATTGCTCTTTTATTTCCTTCACCGCTGAAACCACATGATCCACTTCACGATTGCTCGGGCCTCTTCCACTCGCAACAATGCAATAGGTACCTACATTAAGTTGGTGAGCATTTTCAGCTCCCTTTAAAATCGTTTCTTTATCGACCATGCGATATTTTTCGATCGGTGCTTTTGAAACGATGGACTGTGAACAATAGCCGCAATTTTCAGGGCATAAACCCGATTTCGTATTGATGATCATGTTTAATTTTACTTTGTTTCCATAATAATGTTTTCGAATCAGATATGCGCTATGTAATAATTCTAAAAGCTCATCATCCGGGCTTTGTAAAATCGATATTGCCTCTTCATTCGTCAATTCTTCACCCTCGATTACCCCAACTGCCAGTTCCTTCCACGTTTTCATATAAACTTCTCCCCCTTTTGTTTAAGCCGCTCTTTTTAAATTCTTAAATGTACTTTTTAAAAGCACCGTTTTCTCCAGACGATGAGCCATTAATCCGGCACATACGGCCAATATGATGTCTTTCGGTAAAGGAACCACCATCCAGGCCCATGCAAGTTTATAAGTAAATCCTTCAGGAGCTGCAGCCCAAAGCTTGTATGCTGCATACATCCAGTTCGTACCAACCACATAATTGACAGCCATCCCGACCAGTGCCGCGAAAATGTAAACCTTGATCCCCTTGTGTTTCTCTACGATTTTCCCTGTAATGTAAGCTGTGAAAATAAACGAAACGATAAATCCGAAAGTCGGACTGACAATGGAAGATAACCCTGCTCCAAATCTTGCAAATACAGGAACACCCACTAATCCGACTAATGCGTACACCGACATGGAAATGGCTCCGACCCTGCTACCCAGGATGGCTCCTGCTAAAATCGCAAAGAACGTTTGTAATGTAATGGGAACACCACCCACTACCATGAAAGGTACAAATGTAGTAATGTTTGCCCCGATAGCCATTAACGCAACAAACATTCCTGCCAATGTAAGATCGATTGTCCTTAATTTTCTGTTCATCTGTCTTCCCCCATCTGTCATTTTTCTACAACATAAGGATATCGCTTCACTTAAATATATGTCAACTTAATTTTTATATTAGTTAACTTAAATACATTGAGCAGGTGACGTGTTTACCCTAATAAACTCAACAAAAAAAGGTTAACGAATGAATGATTTCCACCTGAGAAATATTCATTCGTTAACCTTATGCATTCATAAAATCATAGGGGCTGATGCCATCCATTCCTATCATGGGATCTTCATTGAGCAAGAGTTCTTCAATGGGTAAATCCTCATCAGAAGAAGAGATTACGTCGGCTTCAGGAGCCGTTAAATTTCTAAGTTTTTCGCTTAGGGTCGTTTTACGGAGAAAATCATCTTCTCTTTCAACTCCAAGAGTAAATGCGTCCAGCTCTCCACAAAGAATAAGGAACTGCTTGCTTCTTGTGATGGCAGTGTATAAGAGATTTCTTCGCAACATGCGATAATAGCTTTTCACCACAGGTAAAATCACGATGGGAAACTCGCTTCCTTGTGACTTATGGATCGAGCAGCAATACGCATGGGTAATTTGCATGAGATCCTGTCGTGTGTAGGTGACCTCGTTGCCTTCGTAAGAAACAATGATCATATCCTGCTTCTCTGTGTTTTCCTTTGCATAGAAAATCGAGACGATTTCACCGATATCTCCATTGAAGACATTGTTTTCAGGCTGATTGACAAGCTGAAGCACTTTATCTCCAATGCGATATTTCACATCTCCGAACGCGATTTCTTTTCGGGTCCCGTCATTGCTATTAAAGATCTCCTGTAGGAGTTCATTTAATCGATCAATACCGGCAGGGCCCCGGTACATAGGAGCAAGTACCTGTATATCTTTTGGGGAGTACCCTTTTTTCTTCGCGTTCTCAACGACTTTTTGAACGACTTCCGATATCTGATTGGTCCTGCAGGGAAAGAAGGACCGATCCTTTTGCTGACGGGTTAAATCAGCCGGGACTTGCCCCCTTTTCATATAGTGGGCAAGTTCAATAATAGAGGACCCCTCTTCTTGTCTATAAATATCCGTTAACCTTACCGTCGGCACCACTTCCGATTTCAGGAGGTCCTTTAGTACCTGTCCAGGTCCGACAGATGGCAATTGATCTTCATCCCCGACAAGGATCACCTGGATATCCTCAGGTAAAGCTTTCAAAAGTTGATGGGCGAGCCAGGTATCAACCATGGACACCTCATCCACGATCAGCAGCTTGCCTTCAATCGCCCGTTCTTCATCACTCTGAAATCCTTCTTGACCGTTCCAGCCTAAAAGACGGTGTATCGTCATGGCAGGGAGGCCCGTGGATTCGGTCATTCGTTTTGCCGCTCGCCCTGTCGGAGCTGTCAACAAGACAGGAAATGGTTCATCTTTGTAATCCTTTGGATCCAATGAGCAGCCATGCAGGTCAGCAAACAGCTCGACGATTCCTTGAATGACAGTCGTCTTTCCGGTACCAGGTCCTCCGGTTAACAGGAGCATGGGGGACATTAAGGCCGTTTCGATGGCTTCTTTTTGGGAAGGTGCATATTGAACTCCCAGACGGTCCTCGAGTGCTCCGAGTGACAGAAGAAATTCGGATTGAGGGAACTGGTCTTTGTACTGGGTCTGGGACAAGATTTTTTCAATATTGGTCACGATTCCTTTTTCTGAGAAGTAAAGAGAAGGAACATACACCTTTGTGCCTTCTCCTATTACTTTACTTTCTTCTTCCAAAGAAACTAATTGACTAGAAATTTCCGTATAGTCGATTTTCTCCGGCTGGCTTTTCTCGAGAAGCTCCTTTACCGTTACAATCAGCTCTTCCGCTTCCAGATAAACATGGCCCTGCTTGACACAAATTTGTTCCAGGGTATATAAACAGCCTGCTTTAATACGGTCAGGATGACTTCCGGTTAATCCAATTTTAGACCCTAATTCGTCGGCACGGGTAAAACCGATCCCTTCGATATCCTCTACAAGTTTATAAGGATTATTTTGGATGATTTCAAGGGCCTGCTCTTTATAGGCCTGATAGATCTTCATGGAGATCTGAGGTCCGAATCCCAGGTCATTCAGCACAATCATGACTCTCTCCAAGCCTTGATGCTCGGAAAGCGTATCATAAATACTCTTCGCCTTTTCCTTTGGAAGCTTAGGAATTTCATCTAAGAGGCCCGGATTTTCGAGAATTTTGGTGATGGCATTTTCCCCGATATGCTCCACGATCTTCTCGGCTGTTTTCTTCCCTATTCCTTTAAATAAATCGCTTGATAGATAATGGACGACACCTTGTGTGGATTGAGGGATTTCTTTCTTGAAGTGTTTGGCATGAAATTGCATGCCAAATTTGGGATGTTCCTGAAACCGCCCGTAAAACACATACGTCTCATCTTCATGGATTTTAGGGAAGTGCCCCGTTACGACCGCTTCCTTGTCTTCATAAGAATCATTCGTTTCGTCCACCCGGATCCGGACCACCGTATAAAGATTTTCCTCATTATGAAAAATCGTAACGAGATGCCTTCCTTTTATATAGATTTCTTCATCACCAAACAACTTTAAAGAGTCTTGCTGGCTCAAGGCAGTGAACCCCCTAACTATTCACTTTGTTCATTTTTAAGCTTTTCGATCATCTTGATGCCATACCCTGCCAACATATGGTCAGGCTGAACTTCGATTGCTTTGTTGAAATACATCAGGGCCTTATCCGCATCATCCTTATGGCCTGCGTATGCAACACCTAAGTTGTAGTAAGCATCTGCGTGTGTTGGATCTGCCTCCACTACCTGCGATAATTGCGCAATCGCTTCTTCGTAAGCTTCAACCTTCGCGAGACACAGTCCTAACTGGAAGCGCGCCTCCACGTCATCTTCATTCAATTCGACACTTCGTTGTAAGTAAGGAAGAGCGAATCTTGGCTGCTCTAGTTGGAACAGACTGACTCCAAGCATAAAATAAACGTCGGCATTCTCCATTCCCTTCGAAACAGCTTTTTCAAATTGATCCTTTGCTTCATCAAAGTTATTTTCGTTAAAGTATAGATTACCCAGGGAATAGTAGGCTGCCCCTGCATTATCGTCGATTGAGATCGCACGTTCAAAAAATTTCTTCGCCTTTTCATTGTCTCCAACCGACATGAGGACGTTTCCGAAATTAATATATCCGACAGGATCCTTGGGATTTTCTTCGATGGCTTCTGTAAAAAGTTTAACAGCCTCTTCTACTTTTCCTTCTTGCAATAACTCAATTCCTTTTAAATTCTTATCCATTTTAAACACCTCTATGTTTTCATTATTTATGTATGCAAGTTGAATGATGGTTTCTTCCACTTATCGTTAATAGTATAACATAAGGGACTTTCAATTTCGGTATCGATCAATGATGAAAAAAAGGACTGAGAGAAGAGAGCTTGCACATCTCTTCTTCTCAGTCCTTTAAGCATTAACCTACATAGGTAAGTTTTTTCTCATCTTTGTAAATGGTATCGATCGTTCCTCCACCCAGACACTCATCACCGTTGTAGAAAACAACCGCTTGTCCTGGTGTGACCGCACGGATGGGCTCGTCAAAAATGACTTTCACCTTGCCATCCTCCAAAGGAATAACCGTTACGTTGTTATCATCCTGGCGGTAACGGAATTTTGCCGTGCAGGCGAATTCAGCCGGTTTCTCCCCATTCGACGTCCAGTGGACATCTGTTGCAAGAATGGAATCCGAATAGAGGGCAGGATGCTCAAAGCTTTGACCCACATACAGGACGTTTCTCTCAAGGTCTTTCCCGATGGCGAACCAAGGCTCACCGGCTCCACCTATACCCAGCCCATGGCGTTGACCGATCGTATAGTACATTAATCCATCATGTTTCCCCATCACTTTACCGTCCAACGTTTCCATTTTTCCTGGCTGTGCCGGCAGATAATTACTTAAGAAATCTTTGAAGTTGCGTTCACCGATGAAGCAGATCCCCGTACTGTCTTTTTTAGTGGCAGTAGCAAGGCCCGCTTCCTTCGCAATTTCCCTTACCTTTTTTTTATCGATGCCGCCTAGGGGGAACATCACTTTTTCAAGTTGCTCCTGCCCTAATTGATTGAGGAAATACGTTTGGTCTTTGTTGTTATCGACACCGCGGAGCATCTTGTATTCTCCATCACGGTACTCGACTTGTGCATAGTGGCCGGTTGCCAGGTAATCTGCACCAAGCTTCAGTGCATGATCAAGGAATGCTTTGAACTTAATTTCTTTATTACACATCACATCCGGGTTTGGTGTTCTTCCAGCTTTATATTCGTCCAGGAAATACGTAAACACTTTATCCCAGTATTGTTTTTCAAAATTCACAGCGTAGTAAGGAATACCAATTTGGTTACATACTCGAATCACATCGTTGTAATCTTCCGTTGCTGTACATACTCCGTTTTCATCGGTATCATCCCAATTTTTCATGAAAATCCCGATGACTTCGTAGCCTTGCTCCTTTAATAATAATGCGGCTACAGAAGAATCCACACCACCAGACATCCCAACGACTATTCTCGTATCCTTTGGTTCTTTTTTCACTAACGCCACCTCCTTATTCCGTTCATTCGTCCACTTGAGACGAAAATCTTAAGATGTTACACGTTTTACAATTTTTGCGACTTCACTGGCAGTCCAGACAATTTGTTCCTCCGTATTGCCCTGACCAAAGCTGAAACGAATGGAGTTCCTTGTATTCTCTGACTGACTGCCAAACATCGCGACCAATACATGTGAAGGCTCTATAGATCCAGCTGTACAAGCAGAACCGCTTGATACAGCAATACCTGACATATCCAAATTCACCAGCATAGACTCTACATCTGTGCCGGGAAAACTTAAGTTTAGCACATGGGGTAATCCATACTCAAGAGATCCGTTCTCCTCAAACTCAATGCCTGCACCGGCTAACGTTTCTTTCAATAAAACCTTAAAAGCAGAGTACTGGGAATGTTTAACTTCTATCGCATTTTGAGCAATTTCTACTGCCTTTCCCAGACCCACGATCGCCGGGACGTTTTCTGTACCGGCACGGCGTTTTCTTTCCTGCTCACCACCGTATAATCCAGGTTGAAGATCCAGGTTCTTGTGTGAATATAAAAATCCGATCCCTTTGGGACCATTGATCTTATGACCTGAAACCGAAAGCAAATCAACCCCGAGCTCTTGCACATTTATAGCTGACAATCCGAAAGCTTGTACAGCATCAGTGTGAAAATAAGCTTGATGATCCTGCAGGATATTTCCGATTTCTTTAATCGGCTGGATCGTTCCCACCTCATTATTCCCAAACATGATCGTAACGAGGATCGTTTCGTCGCGAAGTTCTTTTTGCAGTTCTTCCAAGGATATCCTGCCTGTTCGATCTACGGGCAGGTACGTCACCTCAAACCCTTTGGACTCCAGGAATTTACATGCATGTAAAACGGCATGATGCTCTGTTTGTGTTGTGATGATGTGATTCCCTTTTTCCTTATTGGCTTCGGCAGAGCCGATAATAGCTAAATTATCAGCTTCCGTTCCACCACTTGTGAAAATGATTTCATTGTAATCTGCATGGATACTTTGAGCAATGATGGTACGTGCATGATCGACAAGATGACGTGATGCACGGCCAAACGAATGAATGCTCGATGGATTACCAAAGGTCTCCTTCATCACTGAAGTCATTTCTTCAATCACTTCGGGATGCATGGGCGACGTTGCAGCATGATCCAGATACACTCTTTCCATTTATCGTTACCTCCTAGATATAAAACATGTACGCATCTGATTCACCGTCATCGGAGTGGCTGGCCAAATCCTCAATCGTTGTATTATCGAGAACTTCCTTAACAGCATCCCGGATCCGTATCCACAGCTCACGCTTTGCCGGTTCTTCATCCTCAATTCCTTCTACAGGACTAATCGGACCTTCAAGGATCCGGATAATATCCCCCGCTGTAATTTCAGATGGCTCATGTCCTAATACATACCCGCCGTATGCTCCCCGGATACTTCTTACAAGTCCACCATTACGCAGGGGAGCCACCAGCTGCTCAAGATAATGCTCTGAGAGCTCATGCTGCTGTGCGATGGTCTTAAGTGAAGTCGGCCCTTCACCATGGCGTTTTGCTAATTCAATCATAATCGTTAAACCGTATCGTCCTTTAGTAGATATCTTCATGTCCAGCACCTCAAATATATTTAATAACGTTACAATAATAAACGAATGGTATTTTCCTTCTGTATTGACTTTTGTTATTATAGCATATCCGCCATCTCACTGTGAAAGGGACGGCTCCATTCTCTTTTCCCCTCCTTCTATCAACCACAATATTTCCTTATAAGAACCGCCTATGATAAAGTAATTTTAGCTACGTCAGTTTGGAGAGATGTTTTCATGTCTATTAAACCACTTGCCTTTAAGATGAGACCCAGAACCATTGATGAGATCATCGGGCAACAGCATTTAGTTGGAGAAGGAAAAATCATAGACAGGATGGTAAAAGCAAAACAGCTTTCATCCATGATCTTGTATGGTCCGCCCGGTATTGGAAAAACGTCCATCGCGAGCGCCATTGCCGGAAGTACGAAATACCGGTTTAAAACCCTGAACGCTGTAACAAATAATAAAAAAGATATTCAAATCGTAGCAGAAGAAGCCAAAATGTCTGGAAAAGTGATTCTTCTATTAGATGAGGTTCATCGCTTGGATAAAGGAAAGCAGGATTTTCTCCTTCCTTATTTAGAGAACGGGATGATCACCCTGATCGGGGCGACAACAAGCAACCCCTATCATGCAATCAACCCAGCGATACGAAGCAGATGCCAGATTTTCGAACTAAAGCCCCTTTCCATTGATGAAATGAAAATCGCCTTGCATCGAGCCATTGAAGATAAAGAACGTGGATTAGGGGAGTATTCACTTGATGTGACTGAAGAAGCGATTGAACATTTTGCAAGCAGCAGCTTCGGTGACGTCAGAAGTTCGTTAAATGCATTGGAATTGGCCGTTCTGTCCACTTCACCGGATGAGGAGGGTGTCATTCGGATCGATGTCAGCATTGCGGAAGAATGCCTTCAAAAGAAAAGCTTTTCTCACGATAAAGATGGAGACGCCCATTACGATGTCGTAAGTGCCTTTCAGAAATCGATTCGTGGAAGTGACGTGAATGCCGCTCTTCATTATTTAGGCAGACTCGTTGAAGCCGGGGATCTTCCAAGCATCGCCCGCAGACTATTAGTCATTGCCTATGAAGATATCGGACTCGCAAACCCTCAAGCAGGACCAAGAACATTGGCAGCTGTAGAGACAGCTGAGAAGATCGGATTTCCCGAAGCGAGAATTCCATTGGCCAACGCAATCATCGAACTTTGCCTTTCACCCAAATCGAACTCGGCGATCACGGCCATTGATCTTGCACTTGGCGATATCCGTAAGGGAAAAAGCGGCGAGGTTCCGGATCACTTAAAGGATGCTCACTATCAAGGAGCCAAAGAACTTGGAAGAGGAATCGAATACAAGTATCCACACAGCTATGAATCTGGATGGGTCCCGCAAACCTATTTACCTGACAAATTAAAAAATGCTCACTACTATACCCCAAAATCGACAGGCAAATTTGAACAGGCGATCGCCCAGGTGTATGAGAAAATTAATAAACAAATGAAATAACAAAAGCCAAAGGCGCCTCTAGCCGCCGGAGCTGGATAAATCAAAAGCGAAAGGTGGTTCATTGTGGCCCAAAGCTGGCATTTATCTATCAAAACCTGCTGAAAGGACGATCTTTTTGGCAGGTTTTTGTTTTTTGGACTGCTTTCCCATCCATATATCGGGATTGACGGGTGGTATTAAGGGGTAATTCCGGTTTGTTGTGCCACTTCCTCACAAACTTGTGCCAGATTTGTAGTTTGTTGTGCCACTTTCACCAAAACTTGTGCCAGATTCACATTTTGTTGTGCCAAATTGTGAACATCCTCCTAAGTTAAACGATTGACTTATCCAATCATGTTAAAATCACCCAGCCCAGTTGGCTTTCTCAAAATTTTTCTACTGTTGATGCCCATATCTCCTCACCCCATCATACATTAGTAAAAAGGCCGGGGGTGTATTGATTGATTATCATTGAAAATGGATCGTCAAGTATTGGGTTAACAAATCTATCACCTTTAGAGGAAAGCATCGTTAAAGCACTTGATAGCAGTCCTACAGATTATCGTTACCGTAACTTAGGCGAGCTCCAATTTGAATTAAAGATGCGGGAACGATTCATTGTCAATGCAAGGAGCATGGATGAGGGTGACGCCAAATTCGCTGCCTTTGAACACTCCTATTTCAACTCTGCTTTTTGGATCAAGACTCCATATGGATATAGGCTTCGTGATTCGAAGCTTCCATCAGAGGCCATTGAAGATGTTTTCATAAATAGCTCTGCCTATAGCTTCGAATGCGTCACCAGCATTGTCCTCATATACTATAAATCAATCCTCGATACAATCAGGACTTCTTATTTCAATCAGTTGTTCTCTCCTCTTTTAGTGTGGGGTCACAATTATGACGATGATATGAGCATGGTCACCTATGAAGGAGTGGACTATATTCCAGGGGATGTGTACTATTTCTCTAATCCAGACTATGAAGATCCGATATGGATGGGGGAAAATTCTGTGTTTTTAGAAGAGGATCAGTATTTTGGTCACGGTGTCGGAATCATGACTCATGATGAAATGATAGAAGCTTTAAATACCCTTCGAAAAAAAGATGCCACTGAACCAGCCTTTCTCCTTCAACAAGTCACACGCTTGAATTTCTCAAAATTATACCGGTATAGATAAAAGTGACGAACTCTGATGAGTCCGTCACTTTTTGGTTGCTTTTCTTTATCCAGCTACACCGGCTAGGCCCTCGAGGTCATAAGTCAAACCACCCACAAAGGCAAAGGGCGCCTTTTTGGGTGGTTCGTCTTATGCTTGTCGGGCCTTACCAAGCCGCCTCCGCTTTTCTTTGTCCAGCTACGGCGGCTAGGCCCTCGAGGTCATAAGTCAAACCACCCATAAAGGCAAAGGGCGCCTTTTTGGGTGGTTCGTCTTATGCTTGTCGGGCCTGATCAAGCCGCCTCCGCTTTTCCTTGTCCAGCTCCGGCGGCTAGACCCTCGAGGTCATAAGTCACCCCCCCCCATAAAGGCAAAGGGCGCCTTTCCGGGTGGTTCGTCTTATGCTTGTCGGGCCTGACCAAGCCGCCTCCGCTTTTCTATGCCGCTACATCCCTCTTATTAAAGACGATGAAGGCGAGCAGCTGGAAGATGATGAAGTAGATGACGAGCATGGTGATCGAGAAGCCCATGGTCATTCCGTCCACCAATGGCGGTGTGAAACCTGTGTATTGTGTCAGATCTGTGTTCGCGAACAGACTGAATTTTGCCCAGTCGAATCGAAGAGCGAGCAGGCTTGTTGCGTTAGCTCCCACGAACAAGAGGAATAGGGAGATCCCGATAGCCAGTGAGCTGCTTCTGAATACGGTGGAAATCATGAATGCCATCGTAGCCATCATCACGACATCGATGGTTTTCAATAAGTATGTTTTAATCAGGTACCCGACAATGTTCTGTTCGACTACCTTGCCATCCACATATGCTAAATGAGTGGACTGATCTGTTCCTCCAAATAGCAGGAGTCCAATAAGGAATGATACAACGAATAAGACAAGCAGCATACTCATTCCGAATAAAATGACGGTGAAATATTTGGATAACAGGATTTTGGTCCTGGAAATCGGACGGATGAGCAATAGCTTGATTGTACCCCAGCTGAACTCACTTGCCACAATCCCTGCTGCCACGATGATGGCAAACAGACCTACAACCAGAACGGAAAATGCATTCGTTTCGACAAACGTCCAAACGGTTTCTTTCACTTTTGGTTGAATGTCGTTTTCAATTCGATATTCATTGATGGCAATCCTTCTTTCAGTATCTTTCACGATAAACTTATTCATACTTGGATTTTCAGATAACATTTGCTTATCTGCTTCCACTTGTCCTGTCAGTTCCTGCTTCCAGTTTTCCGATTCCTTTGCTTTCCCGTCATCATACTTGGTGAAAGCTGCCGTAACACCAATAATAAGAATAAGCAATCCGAGCATGACATACGTTCCGACCCGCTTGAATATTTTTGTCCATTCATTTCTTATAAGACTAAGCATGCACGACCTCTCCTTTATCATTCGTAATTTCTAAGAATCTGTCTTCTAATGTTTTGGCAATTGGCATAACGCTATAAATTTGAACATCCGCTTCCACAAGAGCGCGAATGACGTTCGGTACTTGCTCTTTTGTTAGAGCGACCTGAACTTCCGAACCCTTGGTTTCAAATTTAATTCCTTGATCAAATACTTTCAGTACGGATTGGAGCTTTCCTGCATCATGTACCTCAAAATGATAAACCTGCTCTGACCCCTATACAAAATCACGGACCTGCTGCACATCGACAAGCTTTCCGGATTGGATGATCCCGATACGATCACACATCATTTCCATTTCAGATAATAAGTGACTCGATACGATGACCGCCATACCCTCTTCCTGGGCAAGCTTTCTGATATACGCACGAATTTCGCGGATTCCGGCAGGATCCAGTCCATTTGTAGGCTCATCGAGTATGAGGAGCTTTGGTTTATGGAGCAGGCATTGCGCCAGACCCAAGCGCTGTCTCATTCCAAGTGAATAAGTTTTCACTTTATCATTGATGCGATCTGTTAAACCGACAAGTTCGATGACTTCCTTCATTCTTTCTTCGGTGATTCCATTTTGCATGCGGGCAAAATGTTTTAAGTTTTGATATCCCGACATGAACTTATAGAGTTCCGGGTTTTCAACGATGGCACCAACATCCTTAATGGCACCTTCGAAATCTTTTTTGATGCTCTTCCCAGAAATCAGGACGTCTCCTTTTGAAATATTCATTAGTCCTACTATCATTCGGATCGTCGTCGTTTTTCCTGCTCCATTAGGTCCCAGAAAACCGAATACTTCCCCTTCATACACATCAAAGGATAAATTATCGATAATGGTCTTGCCTTTAATGACTTTTGAGACACCCTGTAATTGCACAACCGTCTTCATCACTTCATCTTCCCTTCTTTTTTCGTTGTTTGTTTCAACCACTGCAGGACTGACAATCCTTCTATTTCTCTAAGCTCTTCTACCTGACAGTGCCCCTTAATTTCTCCATCATTGATAATGAACGCTTCATCAAGTATCCCTTCAATTTCATCGATTTCATGGGTTGCTATGATCACTGTCTGATTCCCGAAATCGATATAGGATAAGAGACCTTTCACGATGGAGTCCCTTACCATAGGATCCAACCCTGAAAATGGTTCATCCAGGAGCAGGACCTCAGTATTTCGGGACAGGGCAAGAACAAGCTTCAGTCTGCCGCGATTTCCTTTCGATAAATGCTTGATCTTCTTCTTGCTGTCCAGCTCCATAAATCCCACTAACTCATGAGCACGAGTCAAGTCAAAGTCTGAGAATTGAGAGGCGTAATACCGGATCATCCCATCAACGGTAAATGCTTCGTAAAACATATCCAATTCGGTAAGATACGCCACTTCAATTGCTTGTTTCCGGGTAACAGGCTTACCGTTCATGGTCACAGTGCCTGCACTCGGAAGAACTAAACCTGCAATCATCTTTAAAGTGGTCGATTTTCCGCTGCCGTTCGGACCTAAAAGACCATAAATCTTACCCTTTTCAAATTGAAACGACGTATTCTTTAAGGCCATTTCATTTCCATATTTTTTGGTTACACTTTCAAATTTCACAACCATCTCTATTCCTCCCCTCTTTGGGCAAGGTATCTCTCGACGCCATTTATCATTTGTTCTTTTGTTAGTCCCAGTTCTTTCATATCCTTAATGAATGATTCAATTACTTCCTGTTGGACCTTTTCATTCAAAACTGAAAGAACCTCTTCCTTTTCCGTTACAAATGTTCCCTGCCCTCTCCTCGTCTCCACAATTTCCATCCTTTCTAATTCGCTGTACGTACGTTGAATGGTATTTGGATTCACCCCGGATTGAACGGCCATTTCCCGGACAGAGGGCAGTTTATCACCCGGAGTTAATTCTTTTCTTACAATCTCACGTATGATTCGATCAGCTATTTGAAGGTATATCGGCTTGGAAGCTGTATATTCCTCTGTCATGTACTACACCTCAACCTTACGATCTAATAACCAGCATGAAATGATAAATACGACAATCATGACTATTCCCTCAAATACAAACGGCAGCAATGGCAGCGGAATCATTTCAGGATCAAAACCGGCCTTCGCCTCATTGGAACCAACCGAGAAAAAGACACCCGAACTCACTTCAACAGTAAAAGTATCGAAGAGTAATCTTTCCACCCATTTAATGCTCGTAAGAAATGCGACAATACTTTGATACACAATGATAAAACCAGCTACAAAAATCCATCGTATACTCTTGATGGATGGATACTTTGAAAGAGAGTGGTAGAAGGTCCATAAGAAAATCGTCCATCCGGATATATACAGGCCCACCACCGTTACACCTAAATTAAAGAAGATGCCTTCTTTAATCGGCCAATAGGAGAAAAGAGAGGCTTCCGGATACATGAGCATGGAGATGATCCCCAGGCCATCCACTAATAGTAGTGACAAAGTGGAGTAAATAAATGCAATGATCAATTTGGGCAACAAGAGCATAAACCCGTTATAGGGACTGTGAAGCCAGAGCTGTGTTTTCCCTTCCAGACGAAGCATGGAGCATACGATGCCCGGAAGAAAGGCAAAATGAAATACACCGATCATGATGAGAAAGATTTGAACAATCGTTGGCTCTTTGACGAAATTCCCGATCACCAATCCAATAATGTAAATAAGAAAAATAATCGCTAACCAGCCAAAAAACCAAACCTTAGAGGTTTTAAAGTCTTTCCAAAGAAGACCTGTAAAAGCGTTCATACGTGCACTCCTTTTAACGTGTCATGGTGTTCTAGTTAGATAGTACACTATGACACGTTATACAGTCAATCCTTTTTCAACCTAATTAATGGAATTAGTTTTCAAGAATGTATAAATCTGGCTATGAGGAGGCTTGAAGTTGGATAGAAAATTCGCCGTACTGCTTAAAGGATAGAAAAAGGACTGAATCCATTTTAGATTCAGTCCTTTTTTGGGCATTATTTGTCTTTTACTCTTTTAATTTCAATATGCTTCAACAGCTGGTTCATCACATGACTGGCTGCAATCAAACCTGCAACCGATGGAACAAACGCATTGGAAGACGGAGGAAGTTGTGCTTTACGAATCTTCGCATCATCTTTTCCTACTTCTTTTCGAATATCTTCACGGATGACAATCGGACTTTCATCCGAGAAGACGACCGTCACACCTTTTTTAATTCCTTCTTTTTTCAATCGGGTACGGATGACCTTTGCGATTGGATCCGTATGCGTTTTACTGATATCCGCAATTTTGAAGCGAGTCGGATCGGTTTTATTAGCGGCTCCCATGCTCGCAATCAGAGGAATATCTCTGTTTAAGCATTCCTTCATTAAGTGAATTTTATAGGAGATCGTATCAGAAGCATCGATCACATAATCCAATCCCTGATTGAAAAATTCCTCGTACGTTTCCTCTGTGTAGAACATCTTTAAAGCAATGACCTCACAGTCTGGATTAATATCCATAATGCGGTCCCTCATCAGGTCGACCTTTGGCTGGCCCACTGTAGAGAGCAATGCATGAACTTGACGATTGACGTTGGTGATATCCACATCATCTTTATCCACTAACACAAGACGGCCTACACCTGATCTGGCTAAAGCTTCAGCAGCAAAGGATCCCACTCCCCCGATTCCGAGTACTGCCACCGTACTATTTTTAAGGGTTTGAAGTCCTTCCTTACCGATCGCTAGTTCATTTCGTGAAAACTGGTGTAGCAATATAATCAACTCCATTATAAGTATTCAACTAGGTTTATACTGAATTAGAATAAAGGAAAGGGGAACGAAAATCAATATGAAATGTTGTCCTTCCCCTTCGTTTACCCCATTAAAGCAGAATTTAGTCCCGACAAAAAAGCCAGGCCGCTATGAGCCTGACTCCTCAATCTATAAGATCTTCATTATCATTCATGTTTGGACAAGTCCCAATCGTGCCGTCGCCATCATTTCCTTCGTTTTGAACCCGCTCTCGGCAGGTGGGTGCTTTATTCCACTATTTGTTAGTCCCCGGCACGGGGCATGAACGCCTAGCAGAAACGTCAAGCTCCCAAAGTTTGAAGTGTTCGGTCAAAACTGTTAGGTAAAAACGTCGCACACATCAGGACTTGTTTGTGATTGTTTAAATAATATCATATCACCATGACGATTTCAACGAATGACCCCCTGAATTTATTTACATTATTCTACATCCAGCGACAAGGATAACTCTTTTAATTGAGCTTCACTTACTCCACCAGGAGCGTCAGTCAGCACACAGCTTGCACTCGCCGTTTTCGGGAAGGCAATCGTATCGCGAAGATTCGTGCGGCCTGCAAGGAGCATCACTAAACGGTCAAGCCCAAGGGCGATTCCGCCATGTGGTGGCGTTCCGTATTCGAAAGCTTCCAATAGAAAACCAAATTGTTCTTCTGCCTCTTCTTTTGAGAATCCAAGTACTTCGAACATTCTTTCCTGAATGTCACGCTCGTAAATACGTAATGATCCGCCTCCAAGTTCGTACCCGTTCAATACAAGGTCATAAGCTTCGGCACGGACGGATGCAGGGTCTGTTTCGAAGAGTTCAAGGTCTTCTCTCACCGGCATCGTGAATGGATGGTGGGCAGCATAGTAGCGGTTTTCACCTTCATCAAACTCAAGCAGCGGCCAGTCCGTCACCCATAGGAAGTTGAATTTCGTTTCGTCGATCAGCTTCAATTCCTTCCCTAATTTCAAACGAAGGGCACCAAGTGCATCTGCCACTACGGATTTTTTATCAGCGACAAACAGCAACAAGTCTCCTGCTTCTGCATGGGCTGAAGAAGAAATCCCGGAAGCATCTTCTTCCGTCACAAATTTGGAGATGGGTCCTTTCAGGCCTTCCTCTTCTACCTTTAACCAGGCTAACCCTTTTGCTCCGTAACGGGAGACAAACTCAGTCAAGCCATCAATATCTTTACGGGAATACTGTGATGCCCCGCCTTTTACATTGATCAGCTTCACTTGACCACCGTTCGCGACAGCGCCTGCAAATACTTTGAATCCTGAATCCTTTACGATCTCTGATACATCGATCAGTTCCATCCCGAAGCGTGTATCCGGTTTGTCAGACCCATAGCGGCTCATGGCATCGTCATACGTCATTCTTGGGATCGGCAGTGAAACGTTCACGTCTTTCACGTCGTTCATCAGTTTCTTCATCATATCTTCCACAAGTGAGATGATCTCTTCTTTATCCATGAAGCTCATTTCCATATCGATCTGTGTGAATTCCGGTTGACGGTCTGCACGAAGATCTTCATCACGGAAGCAGCGGGCGATTTGATAATAACGGTCGAAACCGGATACCATCAGCAATTGCTTGAAGATTTGCGGCGATTGCGGCAGCGCGTAGAATTCACCTTTATGGACACGGCTCGGAACCAGATAATCACGGGCACCTTCAGGCGTACTTTTCGTCAAAATCGGGGTTTCCACATCCAGGAATCCGTTATCGTTCAAGAAATTGCGGAAAGATGTCGTGACATTATGGCGCATTTTGAAGGTTTCCATCATCGCTGGACGACGAAGATCAACATAACGATATTTCAGGCGCACATCCTCGGACACTTCCGTCTGGTCATCGATCATGAATGGAGGTGTCTTGGCTTCATTGATGATTCGGACCTCTTCTGCGTGAATTTCAACTTTCCCAGTATTCAGGTTGGGGTTCACCGTTCCTTCTGCTCTCGCTACGACAGTACCTGTCACACTCAACACATATTCATTTCGTATTTTCTCTGCAAGGGCTAAAGCGTCTCCTGATAAATCCGGATTAAATACGATTTGTACGATTCCCTCTCTGTCACGAAGGTCGATGAAAATCAAGCCGCCCAGGTCCCTTCTCTTTTGCACCCAGCCTTTGATCGTGATTTTTTCACCAATATATGATTCCGTGATGTCTCCGCAATATGCCGTTCTTTTCGTCATCATGTTCTCCTCCTTATTGAATCAATGGGTTTTATTTACCGAGCTTATTTTTCATTTTCTCAACAAAGTGATCCAGACTTATTTCTTCCTGTTCACCTGTGGACATATTTTTCAGATTGATTTTATTTTCTTGTAATTCGTTGTCGCCGATCACGGCCACATATTTCGCATCGTACCGGTCAGCCGCTTTGAATTGGCCTTTCACCTTGCGATCCAGATAATCTTTCTCTGAAGAAATACCCGCCGCCCTCAAGGTGTGAAGAAGCTTAACGGAATAATCCTTTGCTTCTTTCCCAAGTGATACAATGAAGCATTCGACTCCATGTTCGATCGGAAGTTCGATTCCTTCTGCTTCTAAAGCTGAAAGAAGTCTTTCGATACTGAAGGCAAATCCGATTCCGGGTGTTTCCGGACCCCCGATCATTTGGACGAGCCCGTTGTAACGTCCGCCGCCGCAAAGGGTCGTGATGGCTCCAAAGCCTTCTGCCTCACTCATGATTTCAAAGGCTGTGTGGTTATAGTAATCAAGTCCGCGAACAAGGGTTGGATCGACTACGAATTCAACATCCATGTCCGAAAGGTGAGTTTGTACTTTTTCAAAGTAGTTCTTCGACTCGTCATTTAAGTAATCAAGAATCGATGGTGCTGTACCCATTAATTCATGATCGCGGTCTTTTTTACAATCCAGGATACGTAGGGGATTCTTCTCCAAGCGATTTTGACAATCGCCACAGAATTCATCGATGCTCGGCTTAAAGTGATTGATCAGTGCTTCTCTGTGGGCATTTCTACTGTCGGCATCCCCCAGACTATTAATCACAAGCTTCAATTGAGTCAGTCCCAGTTCCTTGTAAATTCCCATCGCAAGTGAAATCACTTCTGCATCAATCGCAGGATCTTCACTTCCAAGGGCTTCGACCCCGAACTGGACGAATTGACGGTATCGGCCGGCTTGTGGTCGCTCATAACGGAACATGGGACCCGAGTAGAAGAGTTTGGTCGGCTGATTCGGGTAACCGAACATCTTATTTCCTACAAAGGAACGGACCACCGAAGCCGTTCCTTCAGGTCGAAGCGCCAGGCTTCTGCCTCCCTGATCTTCAAACATATACATTTCTTTCTGAACGATATCCGTCGTATCTCCCACTCCCCGGGTGAATAATTCACTCGCCTCGAAAATGGGGGTGCGGATTTCCTTATACTGATAGTTGTGACAAAGGGACTTTGCCACTTCCTCTACATACTGCCATTTTTCCACTTCACCAGGCAGTATGTCCTGTGTACCTCTTGGAATCTGAATGGACAAGATGATTTCCTCCTTTTATCGTGCACGTTGATCTTTATGTAAATAAAAAAAAGCCCTCAATCCCTTGTATATCATACAAGGGACGAGAGCTGTTATTCCCGTGGTGCCACCCTAATTGAAGTCTATATAGACCTCCACTTAGCCAGTTAACGCCTGGTACGTTCATCTCCTACTAAAGGACCTTTTCAGAGAGAAACCTCCTGAGTGTTCATTCACTAAGTCACATTGTAGAAATGCTCTCAGCCAAGGCATTTCCTCTCTTTACACGTGGGTGTCAGCTACTATGCTCGATCAACGGTTTTTGTAAATGTTATTTTATTTCTATAATGATACGGATGCCGTATGTTCATGTCAAGAGGTTAAAGAAAATTTCGTTACGATCTTTCCATTTTCTTTTTTAATAGCTTAACTTCTTTCAATGACAACCCGAACTCTGAAGCAAGCTCCACATTCAATGCATCTTTCTCTCGTTCCATAAACTGGTGAAAATCCACTCCAAACAGCTGGTTATCACCATTTGCATTCATAAACCCTTTTTCACTTGACCTCAATTCAATCATCCTTTCAAAACATTCCTTAACTCTATCATTTCCAATTACCTATTTTTATTTCGTTTTAGAGGAATTTTATTTTTTTTATCGTATTAAAACCTTAAGGGTTTTTTCGATAAATCGTCGGAAAGGTGATCAATATTTTAGTGAAAGGATCCGATATTACTATTGTGTTTTCTATTACTGACAGGAGGTGAAGATGATCAGGAAAATAATTGCATCGATACTGATTGTGCTTATGATCCTTCCTTTTCAGCCACTTGAAGCTGATTATGCACATGCAGAAACAGGAAAGGTGACGATCAGTGTTTCGACTTTGAATGTCCGTACGGGGCCCGGACTCAGTTACCCTGTTCTGACGAAGGTACATAAAGGGGAAGAGTACAATATTGTAGACACTCAAAATGATTGGTATAAGGTAGATACCGGTAGTGGAGAGGGCTGGGTGGCCGAATGGCTTGTCTCAGCAGATTCTGCCTCTTCCGATGTCTCTTCACTTAAAGAAGGACAGGTAAACACCGATGGTTTACGCGTCAGAAAGGGGCCCGGCACCTCTGAAGGAGTTGTGACGGTCTTAAGCACTGGTGATAGAGTAACCGTTTCCGACAAAAAGGGTGACTGGCTGTTCATCGAATCGGGAACGGTCAGCGGCTGGGTTCATGAGGAATATATATCGGAAAACAATCCCATTCCTCCCCCATCGAAAAAGAGTGAGAATAAACAAGGAATCATCACCGACAACTCCCTTAATGTCCGAATGTCTCCTTCTGTTCAAAGCTCCGTCCTGGGAGTATTAAATAAGGGAGATCACGTTGAGGTTACCGGAAGTGTCAGCGGGTGGTACGAGATTCAATTCGGCAATGACAGGGCATGGGTGAACGATGCATATATAGAATTCTCTTCGAGTTCCAATGAAGAGGAGCCTGCTGCCGCATCCACAGAACTTATAGGAATCATCACGGTTCACGGCTTAAATGTCCGGGACGAAACGTCTTTAAATGGACGCGTCGTGGGAAAGGTATCCAAGGGGGAGAAATATACCCTATTGAAAGAGAAAAACAATTGGTATCAAATAAAGCTCTCTAATGGAAAAAAAGGATGGGTGGCCGGTTGGTACGTTCAAAAAACCGTTACAGCTTCTGCTCATGAGAGTGAATCCTCATTGGAAAATGAAAACGTCACAATTCTATACAATGGCACCAATATCAGAAGTGATGCAAATGCCCAAGCTAGTGTTATTGCCCGGGCTTCCAGTGGAGAAACCTTTTCCGTCAAGAGCAAAAACGGAGATTGGTATGAAATACAATTAGAGGATGGAAGCGCAGGTTTTATAGCCGGCTGGGTTGTGTCCATCCGATCCGGTACTGGTGAAAACACCACTCCTTCCCGTAATAGAAAAGGCGGCATACAAGATAAAGTAATCGTGATTGATCCCGGTCATGGAGGAAGAGATAGTGGAACCATCGGAGCAAGTGGTACTTTGGAAAAACTCCTTACCTTGAGAACCGGGGAACTCCTCGCTGAAAAGTTAAAGAGTGCAGGGGCCAAAGTGGTCTTCACGAGAAAAAACGATGAATATCTTTCGTTACCGTCAAGGGTATCATTATCTCATTATTATCAGGCTGATGCCTTTATCAGCCTCCATTTTGACAGTATTCTTGATTCTTCTATCGTCGGCCATACCACCTACTATTATCAAAATCAGCAGAAAGAACTTGCAGACGATATTCACGGGAGCCTGGCAGATCGATTACCGACAAAAGACCGTGGTGTACGAGTAGGTGATTATCATGTTGTACGTGAGAATAATCAGCCGGCAGTCCTTCTAGAACTTGGTTTCTTAAGTAATCCTGCAGAGGAAGCCAATGTTAATACTCATTATTTTCAAGACCTGGCGGCAACGGCTATCTATCATGGATTGGGAGATTATTTCACAGACTGATGATACGCCGGATGCAGTATGTTTCATGAATGAAAAAAGCTGATCCTTTGGAGGATCAGCTTTTCTTTATTTACTTTCTATGATTAGTGTAACAGGACCATCATTCGTTAAATTGACGTCCATCATGGCTCCAAATACGCCCGTTTCCACTTTGACACCTTTTTCTTTTAATGCCTCATTAAAGTAGTCGTAAACAGACTCTGCGAGATCTGGCTTCGCTGCACTCATGAAGTTCGGCCTTCTTCCCTTACGGCAGTCCCCATAGAGTGTAAATTGAGAGATGGAGAGAATCTCGCCTTCTATATCCAACAAAGAATGATTCATCTTCCCTTCTTCATCTTCAAAAATGCGCAGGTTCACTACTTTTTCGGCAACATAACGAGCATCCTCTTCCGTATCATCGTGTGTGATACCCACAAGCAAGACAGCGCCTGAACGAATGGCTCCCTTTACTTCTCCATCAACGGTGACGGAGGCTTCTTTACTTCTTTGCAGTACAACCCTCATAAAGAAATCTCCTTTTAATTCATGATTCTTCTTACAGCATAAATATCTGAAATTTGTTTAATTCTCTCTACCACTTTGTGTAAGTGGGATATATTATGAATCGAAATGGACATATTGATGGTTGCCACCTTATTTCGATCGGATTTTCCACTTACGGCCGATATATTCGTCTTCGTCTCATTTACCGCCTGAAGCACTTCATTCAAAAGGCCCCTGCGATCGTAACCGGAGATTTCTATATCCACATTGTATTCTTTACGGTCATTTCTATCACTTTCCCATGAGACTGGAATGAGGCGCTGTTCTACTTCATCCGCCATTACATTTGTACAGTCGGCACGATGCACAGAAACACCTCGGCCTTTCGTGATAAAACCTACGATCTCATCCCCTGGGACAGGGCTGCAGCAACGGGATAAACGGATAAGAAGATTGTCAATGCCCTCTACCTGGACACCGGCATCTTTTTTGCGTTTGACCGGTTGGGCATTCAATTCTTTCATCGTTTCTTCCAGGCTGTCTTCCTGTTCACGCTTCTTCCGGTCTCTCTCCGTTAAGCGGTTGGCGATTTGAGCCGCCGTGATCCCGTTATAACCAACGGCTGCATACATATCTTCTTCATTTGAGAAGTTAAACTTCTCAGATACACGTTTAATATTTTCAGCAGTAAGGATTTCTTTCACATCGAAATCTTGATTCTTGATTTCTTTTTCTACTAAATCCCGGCCTTTTTCAATATTTTCTTCTCTCCGCTGCTTCTTGAAGAATTGCTTGATCTTGTTCTTCGCTTGAGATGTTTGCGCAAGCTTCAACCAGTCCTGACTGGGGCCGTAAGAATGCTTGGACGTGAGAATTTCAATGATATCCCCCGTTTTCAACTTATAGTCAAGAGTGACCATCTTACCATTCACTTTGGCTCCGATCGTTTTGTTCCCGATTTCTGAGTGAATACGATAAGAAAAGTCAATCGGGACAGACCCCGACGGAAGTTCCAGTACATCTCCTTTAGGCGTGAATACAAAGACCATATCAGAGAAGAGATCAATCTTAAGAGACTCCATGAACTCTTCCGCATTGGCAGATTCGTTTTGGAACTCTAATATTTCCCTGAACCATGAGAGCTTCTTCTCGAAGGAAACCGTTTCGTTCGCTTCTTTTCCTTCTTTATATGCCCAGTGTGCCGCGACACCGTACTCAGCGATTTGGTGCATTTCAAGCGTTCTGATCTGCACTTCAAGAGGATCCCCTTTTGGACCGATGACAGTTGTATGAAGAGATTGATACATATTCGGTTTCGGCATGGCAATATAATCCTTGAATCTGCCAGGCATTGGCTTCCAGCATGTATGGACGATACCGAGTACAGCATAGCAATCCTTTATACTGTCTACTACGACACGTACGGCGAGCAGGTCATAAATTTCATTGAATTGTTTGTTTTGAAGAGCCATTTTACGATAGATGCTGTAAATATGCTTAGGTCGTCCTGAAATTTCCGCCACGATTTTCACGTCGCCTAACTTATCCTTAACCTCATTGACGACTTCCTCTAAATACTCTTCACGCTCTGCACGCTTCTTCTTCATCAAGTTGACAATACGATAATACTGTTGAGGATTCAAATACCTGAGCGATGTATCCTCTAATTCCCACTTAATCTTTGAGATCCCTAAACGATGTGCCAGTGGCGCGAAGATTTCAAGTGTTTCATTTGCAATTCTCCGCTGCTTTTCCTGTGGTAAATGTTTCAAGGTTCTCATATTATGAAGTCGATCTGCCAATTTAATCAGGATGACCCGGATATCCTGCGCCATCGCCACAAACATTTTCCGGTGATTTTCAGCCTGCTGCTCTTCCTGTGACTTGTATTTAATCTTTCCAAGCTTTGTGACCCCATCTACGAGCATGGCCACTTCAGCATTGAATGCTTCCTCGATTTCACCAAGAGAAACACCGGTATCCTCCACTACATCATGAAGAAAACCGGCAGCGACGGTTGCAGGATCCATTTCAAGATCCGCGAGTATCCCTGCCACCTGGATCGGGTGGATGATATAGGGCTCACCAGACTTACGGTACTGCTCACTATGGGCATCCCTTGCATACTCATAGGCTTTCTGAACCATCTCTACATGCTCAGCGTTTAAGTATTCTCTTGTTTTATCAATAACCTGTTCAGGGGTTAGTACTTGATCTTTAGCCATGATCAAAATCACCTTTGTATTTTAATATATTTCACTAGTGTTCGATTTTAATGATTGTTACTATTATCAAAAAAAAACAGGGTTATGTAAAGGGGTAAGTGTAAAATTCTCAGAATTCATCTGTTTTTGTCGATGATTGTCGACACAAAAACCCATTCCATTCATTTTTAACCTCCCATTAACCCTTCCAAATAAAAAATAAGGGCTGACATTCAAAACCGGATGTCAGTCCCTTAAGTTAACAGTATACCAAATAGTATATACGTGTATGTGTGTTGATAAACAATATTAGTATTGCATTAATGTAAGAATATCGTAGTTATCAAGCTTATCGCGGCCGTCAAGGTACGTTAATTCGATTAAGAATGCCGTGCCGGCTACAATTCCACCTAATTCTTCTACAAGCTTAATAGTAGCTTCGATTGTTCCACCCGTTGCAAGCAAGTCATCTGTAATGAGCACTCGTTGGCCAGGTTTGATTGCATCTTTATGAATCGTCAGAGCGTCTTTACCGTACTCTAATCCGTATTCTTTTTGAATGGTTTCACGCGGTAACTTACCAGGTTTACGTACAGGAGCAAAACCTACTCCCAATGCATACGCAACTGGGCATCCAATGATGAACCCTCGTGCTTCCGGTCCCACAACCAGGTCGATTTGTTTCTCTTTTGCATATTCTACGATTTGATCTGTCGCGTATCTATAAGCATCACCATTATCCATTAATGTAGTGATGTCTTTAAACTTGATTCCTTCTTTAGGCCAATCCTCAACGATGGTAACATATTGTTTTAAGTCCATGCTTTTACTTCCTCCTCAATTGTAACAGACTCTTCTATCCTTTCATTAAACCAAGTCTTCAACTCTTGATAGGAAGAATATAACAATTCGTTTTCAAGCTCGTATTGTTGTTGTTTCTTCTGATAAGTTAGAGATTCAGAAAGATCTTTCTTGGTTTTCTCAGGATTGAGAGAAATAAATCCATTCACTATTGTAACAAACTTCAAATCAAAAAACACCTGTGACATGAAATCTATTGTTTCTTTTGACCAGCCTTTGTATTTCGCAAGGTCATCACCGTGTTTATTTAAATCAAATGATCCACGCTTTGTTAAGAATCCATAATACCACTTGAAGTGATCACGGGTCGGCATCGTACTGAAAAAATGGTCTTCTTCCTGAAAGAAATGAGCATAAATACGATGCGGACGCCCCTTCTTCAAGAGCTCTTCTAGTATTGTTTTAGAAGTCGGCAGATCCAGAAGCACCAAACTTGCATTATCGGTTACAAGGCCATCAAGTGAAGAACCATCCTCAAGCATTATCACTTCATCATTTTCCAGACTCAGTTTTTCTAAAGTAGCCCGATTAAAACAAATGACTTTTTTATTTTCTTCAGGTATGAGTCCATTCCATTTATGGACTTGTTTGATCCCACGGACATCAAATAATTGCCAATGCTCAATTTTCACATCATGTAAAAATATTTGAGGCTTCTTACGGTTATTCCATTCATTTATGGATAACTCACCAATTACAGAGGCATTGGAAAATGGGGTCATATGATCAGCCAGCTCTCCCAATCCAAAACCGACACCATCCAGTTGCACGCCCTTGTCTTCCAAGACCAGCTTCAAGTGATTTTGTGCAGATCCGATTTTTTTATAATGTTCGATGCTTACACTGTCTATGATCCACTTCGGTTTTGGATTATGCATTCCAAAAGGGGCCAGAAGCTGAAGCTTTTCAATCGACTCTACTGAAATTTCGTCAACTGTAACAGATGCATCAAGCTGTGTGACGGGTATAAAGTCCTCTTCAGTCAATTCAGTGGAAGCCAACTCATTTAATCGGTCTCTGAACTGTGCTACATCGGCTAACTGTAAGGTCATACCTGCAGCCATGGGATGTCCTCCGAAATGGGGAAGGATATCACGGCAGGTTGATAAATTCTTGAACAAATCGAAACCTGCAATACTTCTTGCAGATCCCTTTGCCGTTCCCTTCTCAGAATCGTAACTAAGTACGATGGTCGGACGGTAAAACTTGTCCACTAAGCGTGAAGCTACAATTCCGACGACCCCCGGATTCCAGCCTTCTTTTCCAATCACGAGGACACGGTTATCGTTCAGGGGAAAATCATTCTCCACCATCTTGACCGCTTCTTCGGTCATTTGAGACACGATCGCCTGTCTTTCTTTATTCAAGCTGTCAATTTCTTCAGCCAGGGCCTTTGCTTCCTCAGCATCTTCTGTGAGCATAAGATCGACGGCAGGGTCTGCATCCCCTAACCGACCTACAGCATTGATGCGGGGAGCAATCATGAATCCAATCGATTCCTCTGTAATCTCGTGTTGTTGGGCATTGGCAATCCTGCATAAGGCTTTAATACCCAATCGGTTTGAAACGCGAAGCTTTTCAATCCCACGCTTGGCCAGAAGGCGATTCTCTCCTCTTAACGGTACTAGATCGGCGATGGTCCCAATCGCGGCAAGATCAAGGAGGTGGACAGGAGGTTCGCCGTAGAGGGCATGGGCCAGTTTGAATGCCACTCCCACTCCTGCCAGTTCCCCAAATGGATAGGCGGTCCCTTCGACCTTTGGATGAATCAAGGCAAAGGCTGGCGGCAATTCCGGTCCGGGTTCATGGTGATCCGTAATGATCAAATCGATCTCCAGTTCTTTTGCCAATCTTGCTTCGTTCACTGCAGATATCCCTGTATCCACTGTGATGATGAGCGTGAATTCTTCATCCTTAGCCCATCGGAAAGCTCCTTCATTCGGACCATACCCTTCACTGAAACGGTTAGGGATATAGAATTCCACATCTGCTCCCAGGTCCCTTAACACTGTCATCAATACCGACGTACTACTTACACCATCAGCGTCGTAGTCCCCATAAACAAGAATCCTTTCGCCATTTTCAATGGCTCTGTGGATTCTTTCCGTTGCTTTCTTCATATCTTCAAATAAAAATGGATCGTGAAATGAATCGCCTGTATCAAATAAAAAATTCCGAGCCTCTTCTACGTCGTCCAAGTCCCGGTTGATTAATAATTTCGCCACAAGCGAAGGTACTTTTAATTCATTTGCCAGTTCTGATATTTTATGTTGATCTGATTCTGTCATCATCCAACGTGTTTTTGAGTTTAACATACGTTCACCCCTCAGCCTTACTCATTATACAAAAAGGAGGGGGCGGTTTCAATCTTATTAGAAGGGTGACTCAAAAGAAAAGGCTGCTTGGGAAGTCCAGCCGGCAAAAGGCAAATCTGACAAATCTTCAAACCGATTCAGATAGTGATCCTGGTCCAGGAGCAGATAATAATCTCGTTTCACCACTATTGTTGATGAAGAGGGATATTTTGTAGCAAAAACCCATTTTTGTGCTTAAAAACGTAAATTATATAGTGGCTACTTGGTGGAACCCTGCCAATGAATGTATTTTCTAAATACCTGTGATGAAAATCCAGCCGTTTTCAGTCATAATCCGGCCGAAATTGGTGATAATCCAGCCGTTTTTCGTCATAATCCAGCCGTTTCGGTTGAAAATCCGGCCGAAAACCGAAAAAATCCAGCCGATTAACAATTTTTACTAAAAATCAAACCTAACAGAGCCGGATCTACATGCATGTCCCATCAGAGTGATACTTTATAATAAAAAAACAGCCTGGTGGCAAAACCACCAGGCTGTTTACTCTCCTGTTTCCCCTACTGTGCCGGGAGCACTCTTTTTCAATGGCACCTTTTCGGCCTTTTCTTTATGCATGCCTTCTGCTTGTTCCTTCAATAGTAAATTTTCTTTCTCTAAAGCCTTCACTCTTCGTTGGACGACGAATAATCGAAACAGTCCAACCGAGCCGATAATGACTCCCCCCATGAAGACAGATCCGAGGATTACTAATATAAGAGGCCAGTCAGCTTTACCAAAGAAGTAATTGACGGTGACAGGATCTACATTGATGACAGCGAAAACAGAAACCACCAATGCAAAGAAAATACCCAATAATAATGTCCACTGAAATTTCATCGGATTCCCCTCCTTATGTTAAGTCTATTTGTTCATCCCTTTCTTCAGAAGCCGGATTGTACGGATTAATATGAATGAACACATCATTCACATTGGATTCTTCAAGAAGTTTCTTCTTCACCTGTTTTCCGACGCGATGACCATCCTCGACAGTCATGTGAGGATCGACACTGATCTTCAAATCAATGATGACGTAATGCCCGTGTTCCCTGGCATGGAGTTCATTGATTTCCTTCACTTCAGGAACGGATTCCACTATGTTACGAAAGGGTACGATATCCTCCTCATGCATGACGTGATCCAGGGTATTATGTATGGATTCGGCACCCAAGTGCCAGGCCATCCTGAGGACAAGGAGTGAAACAAAGATTCCCGCTACCGGATCTGCGTATACAAGCCAGCCTATATCGAATTTCCCACCAAGGATGGATGCGGAAATCCCGACAAGTGCGGCAATGGATGAAAAGACATCTGAACGATGCTCATATGCATTGACGATCAAAGCATCACTCTTTATTCTTTTACCCAATCGATATTTGTATTGAAACATTGCTTCTTTCACAATAATGGAAAAGATGACGGCATAGATGGCAATCGCTGTTGGAGGTGTCAATGGATGAAAAAAAGACTCTATAGATGACTTTCCAATTTCGATACCTACTAAGAACAATAAGACTGCAACAATGATTGCTGCTATGGACTCGGCCTTCCCGTGACCATATGGATGATCCTGATCAGGAGGCTGCTTAGCTGCTCGTAACCCGATAAAGACGGCGAGTGACCCTGCAACATCCGAGGCAGAGTGAACGGCATCTGCAATCAACGCTCTACTATTTCCCAATATACCGGCTCCCCACTTGATGATCGCCAGAACAATATTCCCTACAACACCAATCATTGCAGCTATTTCAGCTTTTCTAAAACGGTCTTCATGATTCAAGGTGTCGCCTCCTTTCAACTCTTATTATTGTAACCCAATGCCGTAAAAAAACAAAAAAAGACAGGTCCTGGGAGAAGTACTCCCCGGACCCATCCAATCTCTTAAACTTGTGGTTCATCCGACCACGTTTTCTTTTCTTTTACTGTTTTGATCGTACCTTTTTTCTTCAGTTCTTTCTTCTTCAACACGAGCCAAACTTGAGAGGCAATGAATACAGAAGAATACGTACCTGAAATCAACCCGACCAATAAGGCAATGGAGAAGTTACGGATGGACTCACTTCCAAAGATCATGAGAGCAAGAACTGTAAACACCACGGTTAAGACGGTATTAACCGAACGCCCCATCGTTTGTCTGATACTTTGGTTCACTACGTCTTCGATGTCTTTATCCGTTTTCAGACGACGCTTCTTATGAAGATTCTCACGTAACCTGTCAAATGTAACGATTGTATCGTTGATCGAGTAACCTACAATGGTCAAGACGGCTGCGATAAATGTTAGATCTACCTCAAGCCGTGTTAAGCTGAAGAAGGCTATGATAAAGAATGCATCATGCAGGAGTGCAAGGATCGCACCGGCTGCCATTCTCCATTCAAATCGGAATGTCACGTAGATGACAATCCCTATGGATGCAATCGCAACAGCGATCATCGCATTTTTGGCAAGCTCTTTCCCGATGACTGGAGAAACGGTGCTGATGCTTGGTTCCGCTCCGTACAGTTCGTTAAATCGGTCCTTTAATGTGGCGATTTCATCTTTGTTTAAATCTTCCGTATAGCGAACGACGGCGATATTTTCCTCGTCCCCTGAAATGACCACATCTTCAGAAGGCAAATCGAGTTCTGTTAATTCTTCTTGTATCTCTTCTGTCTTTAAGCTTTCATCAGCAAGGATTTCCATACGTGAACCACTCACGAAGTCGATCCCTAAATTCAATCTGAAAATAGCCAGGATGATAATTCCTGCTGTGATCAGGATAGCTGATAACCCGAAGAATTTTTTTCGTTGTGCAGCAAAATCAAAGCGATCGAAACGAGTCGGCAGATCCAGCGTATCGTAATTTTCCGCCAGGTCTTTGATTTCGTTTTTGTTCACGCCGAACCAGCCCGGTTTTTTGTTAAAGAAGCGGCTGTTTACCCACAGTCCAAGTAATAAACGTGAACCCCATACGGCCGTTATAAAGCTTGTCAGGATACTGACGATCAGCATCGTCGCAAATCCTTTTACAGAGCTTGTTCCATATAAGAATAGGACCGTTGCTGCAAGGATCGTCGTTACGTTCGCATCCAAAATCGTTAAGAAGGAAGATTTATTACCCGCTTGGAAGGCTGAACGTATCGGCTTTCCTACACGCATTTCTTCTTTGATCCGTTCATACGTGATGATATTGGCATCAACGGCCATACCGACCCCAAGGATGAGGGCTGCAATCCCCGGAAGTGTAAGGACCCCATTCATTAGGTCGAAAATCAATAGAATCAAGTATATATAAACGGAAAGGGTGATCGTTGCAATCAGTCCAGGGAAACGGTAATACGCTATCATGAATAGGAATATGATGGCAATCCCGATGATTCCGGCAGTGACTGTTTTATCAAGTGCCTGTTGACCGAACTTTGCCCCGACAGAAGTTGAATATTTTTCATCCAGCTTGACCGGGAGTGCCCCCGCATTCAATAATGAAGCAAGATTTTGGGCACGCTCAACGGTGAAATTCCCTTCGATGATGACTTCATCGGAGTTGATCGGTTGCCTTACAGCAGGATCAGAAAGGAATTTCGGGTCTTCTTTCCCCACTTCCGCTTGATAAGAATCTTTTCCTTCCTCGAAATCCAGCCAGATCACAAGCTGATTTTGAGGGGCCATAGCAGATATTTCCTTCGTTAATTCATAGAATTTTTCACGATCTTTTAATTTCAATGAAACGATTGGGTTGTTCTTATCATCAAAGGTTTGCTTTGCGGAGCCGGATGCAAGATCCGATCCATCCAAGCGAACTTTATCATTTACGTCACGAAACGAGAGGTTTGCTTGAGTGGACAAGATTTCTCTTGCTTCGTTTTGGTCTTCCACTCCCGCTAATTGAACACGGATCCGATTTCCATCTTCAATTTGAATATTAGGCTCACTGACACCTAATACGTTAATACGCTTGTCCAGCGCATCGGCTGTATTGGCAACCGTTTCTTTCGTGATCTCCTGACCTTTTTTAATCGGTTGAACTTCGTAAAGAACCTCAAACCCACCCTGCAGGTCCAATCCTAATTTGATGTTATCGACAATACTCTTCGTTGTTCCTCCCATAGTACCTGCAAGTAATACCACAAGTATAAAGAAGGCAATTATTCGGCCACGCTTTACCATTATGTATAGATCCTCCTTGCCGTTTTAAAAACCATACGAACTATGTGCTTCAAAAAGTAATATAATTCCTGAAATCTTCAATATTCTCATTATCTATGAGAAAGAAAAAGGTGTCAATTTCTTTTCGGACTATTTTATGTGCTTATTAGGACGAAGAAGTTCGTTCAACTCATCCTCATTCACATCCGCGAACCAATTGGGAGACCTGTATGCTTCAATTGTTTCAAAGCTCATATACTCCCCGGGTTTAACCGTTAACACATCACTCACTAACTGAAAGAATTTCACATCTATTTCGGGTTTCTTCCATTTCTTCTTCGTTAGGTAGGACCAAAGTCTGTCGACTTCAGCTTCTCCATACCCAAGGATTTCGAATTCTTCTACTTTGCTGATAAGTGCTGGTTCCAAAGATTCATAAAAACGTTCATAAGGATGCTGATTATTCTTCATTCCCGTTCACCCCATCTGGGCTATATTTAGCCGGAATTGTTCACTACTTGTCATGCTTTGTCCACCCTTGTGCATATACATCATTGTATACGATAATACCAATTTTGAGAAGGCAGGGAATTTTATGTCAAAATTTCTGAAAGGCACCATGATCTTAATGATGGCCGCCTTTATTACTAGGATATTAGGGTTTGTAAACCGGATCGTCGTCGCGAGATTCATCGGTGAAGAAGGCGTCGGCCTGTTTATGATGGCTTTCCCGACCCTGATACTTGTCATCACCATCACTCAACTGGGCCTTCCTGTAGCCATTTCGAAAAATGTGGCTGAAGCTGAATCAAAAGGGGATATCCGGAAAGTAAAAAAAATCCTGGTGGTTTCCTTATCGATCACACTCGGACTTTCCATCATCTTCACCCCGGCTCTCATTTTGCTTGCTCCCTACTTGACAGAAACTTTATTTACAGACGATCGAATCTATTATCCTTTGGTAGCCATCGCACCGATCATTCCGATTGTAGCGATCTCCTCCGTCATCAGAGGATATTTCCAGGGAAGACAGAACATGAAGCCATCTGCTTATTCCCAAGTCATCGAGCAAGTGGTCCGGATTACGTTGATTGCCGTCTTAACCAAAACCTTTCTTCCATATGGGATTGAATACGCTGCCGCAGCTGCGATGGTAGCATCTGTATTAGGGGAACTCGCTTCCCTGCTTTACCTGTTCACAAGCTTCAAATTAAAGAAAAAATTCAAAATCAGACGAAACTTCTTCAAATCGATCCGAAATGGCCGGGAGACGTTTAATGAGTTGATGAGTGTGGCATTGCCTACTACAGGGAGTAGAATGATCGGGTCGATTGCCTGGTTTTTCGAACCTATTGTCGTTGTCAATAGCTTAGCCCTTGCCGGAGTGGCGGCCGGGGTGGCAACGAAACAGTATGGGTCCCTTACAGGGTATGCCCTCCCTCTCTTGTTCCTTCCGTCATTCATCACACTCTCATTATCACAATCTCTTGTTCCAGCCATAAGCGAAGCGAACTCTCAAAAGAACTTCACATCAATTGAGTACAGGTTACAGCAGGCGTTGCGATTCTGCTTGATTACGGGTGGAATCTCCGTCGTCATCCTTTACATTTACGCCAAGCCTCTCATGCAGGTGATGTACGGTAGCGAGAGTGGTGCAGGCTTCTTGATGATCATGGCCCCCTTCTTTTTATTCTATTACTATCAAGGGCCCCTGCAAGCCGTACTGCAAGCCCTTAACCTTGCGAGAGCCGCTATGATCAACAGCTTAATAGGTGCCGTGGTGAAGACCGGTGTCATCTTCATTCTTGCCTCACAACCCGCTTTTGGCATCAACGGAGCTGCTCTCGGGATTGTCACGGGCTTTATGCTCGTCACCATGCTTCATTTCATGACCATCCTTAAATACATTCCGATGACGATCTATTTACGGGATTACCTTAAGATTGGAATCGTACTGATCGCTACAGGAGCATGGGGTCATTATTCTTATCTATACTTTTTCAGCGATGAAGGCCTTTTGTTCCGCTTATTATTTGGAGTCACGTCTTCAACGGTTGTGTACCTTCTCCTTTCAATCGCCCTTAAGCTTATCCTTAAAAGCGACCTTGCACGTATTCCATTTATCCGCAGGTTTATTACGATATAATTTCAACGCACATGAAAAATCCTCAACAATGTTGAGGATTTTTCACATGAACGGTAACAGATCCTGCGTTTTATAACTATGGATTTCTTTCATCAATATAGAATTCCCCGTTTTGAAAGCTGCAAAAAGAAATCTCATGTATATTCTTAAAGCCTCTCTCCCTCAATTCCTTACGTAACCAGAAAGCCGTTTTTCCGATCATATCCAGATGAGTGGTCTGGACCTGTCCATCCAGTATAAGCGGTAAGGTCAAGGACTGAGAGCATTCCTCACTGTCATCTTTCTTTAATACCGATAGTTTTCCCGATGGTTCTAAAATGGCAAATTCAACATCTGCCACATTGAAGATATCTTTTTCTCTTAATTGCAGGAGTAAATCATCATAGTTGTACCTCTGCTTCTTCATCACCTTATCATCGATTTTACCGTTATGGATGATCACTGACGGTTTACCATCTAAAAGCTCACGGAATGATTTGGATCGCAGGGAAAACCAGGCAAATACCATTTGAATCATTACAATGACTCCCATTGGAAGCATCGTGTGGATAATGGGGTCCTTGGGTTGCTCGATGGCCATGACGGCCATCTCTGCGATCATGATGAATACCACCAAATCGAGTATGCTTAGTTCACCGATCTCTCTTTTCCCCATGATTCGAAAAATAAAGATGATCAAAAAGTAAAGAAAAAGAGTGCGTATAATAATAATAAAATATTCCTCCACTGCTTTTCCCCCTTCATACACATGTCACTATGTAGTATCGACAGATAGGGAAAATTAATGGGAGGAATAATTATCCACCCAAGAATGGCCGGATGTATTTGAAATACACGTAGACCGTTGATACTGCAAGGGAAATCAGTGTCACCGGTACACCGATAAGCAAATATTGATAAAACTTGATATGTACATTTTCCTTGGATGCAAGGCCCGCAATCACAAGGTTGGAAGAAGAACCAAGCAATGTACCATTCCCGCCTAAACATGCCCCTAGTGCCAACGACCACCATAACGGATCCATATTGACCATCCCGAACTCTCCAAATTCCTGTATGACCGGAATCATGGCAGCGACAAATGGAATGTTGTCTACAATGGCTGACAATAAACCGGTTCCCCACAGAATCACAAATGCCGTTTTCTTCATATCCCCATCTGTCAGCCGCAAAATTTCACGGGCGATTTCATCTATGAAGCCCGCTTCTTCTACCCCTCCCACAAGAAGGAATAAGCCCATAAAGAAAAACAGTGTCCCCCACTCCACCTCCTTTAATATCGATTCCGGAGGATAAATCTTTTCCAGAAGCAGCATTAACAGAACAGCCCCGGCAAGAGAGACGGTCGTTACATCGAGATGAAACATCGGGTATAAAGAAAAACCGGCCAACACCAGTCCAAGCACGAACAGGGACTGAAGGAGCCCTCTGTCTTTCTTTAAATACTCTTCTGCATTGATTCCTTTAAGGAGTAATTTCCTGTCTTCCTTGACAAAGAGGACTTCTCTGTACAGAACACACATGATAAGTAAAGTAACGACGTAAACCATCAAAACGACGGGTAATAAATTTTCAATAAAGGCATTGAACGTAAAGTGTTTAACCGCCTGACCGATCATCATATTGGGCGGGTCGCCAATTAGAGTCGCCGTTCCACCAATATTACAAGCGAGGATCGTCATGATGAGAAAAGGAATGGGAGGAAGTTCAAGCAGCTTCGTCAATTTAAAAAGGATCGGCACTAATAACATGGCAATCGTTACGTTAGCTAAAAAGGCAGAGCCAACCGCAGCCAATAAGGAAAATAGTATGAGAAGAGCCAGTCCATTCCCGTTCACCCATTGAGCAAACCGAATCGCGATATACTCAAAGAACCCCGTTTTACTTGTCAACGTCACAATTAACATCATGGAAAACAGCAGAGTGATGGTTTTCCAATCTATATACGTAAACAACGCCTTCTCAATGGGAAAAGCTCCGATTAAAAGCATGGCAACACCGCCTGCCATGGCAGCGAGTACACGGTTCCATTTTTCAGTCATCAGAAGGATGTATACGGAAACAAACACAATCAACACGATCATCGGAGACATGGTCACAGCCCCTCCTTCTCCAGGAAGTTTCATACTAGTCTATGAGGCTTGACCACAAAAAATTTCTAGTCTTTTTCTAATGTTGGATGAATATGCTTGTACTATCACATGATTAAAATTTATATAGTTAGAAGGGAGAGGACCATCATCGAGGCGAAAAAAATGGGAGGTGCCGTTCTATACGGGACAACAACCATATTTGTCATAGCGATTGTCGCAAGCTTATTATTCTCTTTACTGCTTCGGTTTACGGAATTGACGGAAAGCTCCATCACATTATTTGTCACCATCATATCGTTTCTGTCTTTATTTGTTGGAGGATTTATGTCTGGTGGGAAAGGAAAGACAAAAGGATGGGTTCTGGGGGGATCAACAGGGCTCATTTACACCCTGGTCATTTTCTTATTTCAATACCTCGGATACGATAGTCTGTTTTCAATGGAGCAGCTCATCTATCACGGCTGCTACATCCTCACAGCCATGATGGGAGGGATCCTCGGAGTGAATATGAGTGGTGGAAAAAGGGATAATTAGTTCCCTCGCCGAATAAAAAAGGGTCCCTCCCAAAGTGCCTTGGCACAATGTTGAGGAACCCTTTTTTATTATACTTAATCTGCTCTCACTACTTCTCTGATCGCATTACGATCATATGTAAGACGGCTGCCGTCACCACATAGGATGACTACCTTTCCTTCTTCAATCGCATCGATCGCACCGTGCAATCCACCGATCGTGATGATTCTATCACCCTTAGCAAGCTCATTTTGCATTTTTGAAATGGCTTTTTGACGCTTTTGCTGAGGACGGATCAGTAAAAAGTAAAACAGAACGAACATCAATATTAAAGGTAAAATTGTTCCTAAACTTCCTCCCATTCTTTTCCCCTCCTTTCATCTATCTATTTATGGTTTAGCTTTTAGAAGTTTTTCGCATCAGGTCGGTTGAATCCGTATTGCTCGAAAAATTCTTCTCTAAAGTCTCCCAGACGATCTTCACGGATCGCTTGTCTGACTTGCTCCATTAATTTTAACAGAAAATGAAGATTATGATAAGTCGTAAGGCGAATTCCGAACGTTTCGTCACATTTAATCAGATGGCGGATATATGCACGGCTATAATTTTTACATGTATAGCAGTCACAATTCTCATCGATCGGCCTGAAATCCCTTGCAAACTTAGCGTTTTTCACGACAAGGCGGCCTTCGCTTGTCATAAGCGTACCGTTACGGGCAATACGGGTTGGAAGGACACAGTCAAACATGTCGATCCCACGAATCGATCCATCGATGAGGGAATCAGGAGATCCAACACCCATTAAGTAACGCGGCTTATCCGTCGGAAGATGTGGAGTCGTGAAATCCAGAACGCGGTTCATGACGTCCTTCGGCTCCCCGACAGAAAGTCCTCCGACTGCATAGCCAGGGAAATCCATGGATACAAGATCACGGGCACTTTGTTTACGGAGCTCTTCGTACTCCCCGCCTTGCACGATCCCGAATAATCCTTGATCATGTGGTCGCTGATGAGCAGCCAAGCAGCGCTCTGCCCATCTGGATGTACGCTCTACGGAACTCTTCATATACTCATATTCTGCAGGATACGGCGGACATTCATCAAAGGCCATCATAATATCAGAGCCAAGGGCATTCTGAATATCCATTGCTTTCTCAGGACTGAGGAAAAGCTTATCTCCATTCAAGTGATGACGGAAATGTACACCCTCTTCCTCAATCTGGCGAAGCTTACTTAAACTGAACACCTGGAAGCCACCGGAATCGGTCAGGATGGCACGGTCCCAGTTCATGAATTTATGAAGGCCGCCTGCCTCTCTTATAATCTCGTGTCCGGGGCGTAACCATAAATGGTATGTGTTGCTCAGGATGATCCCGGCGTCCATCGATTTCAAATCCTCTGGAGACATGGTTTTTACTGTGGCCAACGTTCCAACGGGCATAAAGACCGGCGTTTCAAATGAGCCGTGTGGCGTATGAACGCGCCCCAATCTCGCTCCGGTTTGTTTACATGTTTTGATTAACTCATATTTTATTGCAGTCAACGTGCGAATTCTCCTTCCGCTTTAAGGGGTTAATAATTTGTTACATGGATGTATTACTTAATAAACATAGCATCTCCAAAGCTGAAGAAGCGGTATTGTTCTTTGACAGCCGTTTCATAGGCATGCATGACGTTTTCCTGCCCTGCAAAGGCACTGACCAGCATGATCAGGGTTGATTTCGGTAAATGAAAATTTGTGATCAGCCCATCGATTCCTTTAAACTCGTAGCCGGGATAAATGAAAATATTGGTCCATCCATTTTCCTCCACGAATGTTCCGTGTTTTGACGCAATGGTCTCAAGGGTACGCGTAGACGTTGTTCCGACCGTTATGATACGGCCTCCCTTTGCTCTGACCTCGTTCAAAAGACGGGCCGTCCCTTCAGAAACCTGATAGAACTCTGCATGCATATCATGTTCCTCAATCGTATCGACGGAAACCGGTCTGAACGTCCCTAACCCCACATGCAGGGTAATGAACGCAATATGTATACCCTTTTCTTTCAGTTCTTCCAGCAGTTTTTCCGTAAAGTGAAGACCAGCCGTCGGTGCTGCCGCTGAACCTCTTTCCCTTGCAAAAACGGTTTGGTAGCGGTCCTGTTCTTCCAATCGCTCGCGAATATATGGAGGCAGGGGCATTTCTCCCAATTCATCGAGAACTTCGTAGAAAATCCCTTCATAATGGAATTCAAGAATTCTTCCCCCATGCTCTTTTAAGCCGACACAGGTTGCTCTTAACTTTCCGTCTCCAAAGACAATCTCCGTCCCTACACGAATTCGTTTCGCAGGCTTGACCAGCGTCTCCCACTGATCTCCATCCTCTTGTTTCAGAAGAAGCACTTCAATATTGGCACCCGTATCTTCTTTTTGTCCAAAAAGGCGTGCCGGTAGTACTCTTGTGTCATTTAAAACGAGACAATCCCCTTCGTTCAGGAAATCTACGATATTTTTAAATTGGAGATGATCAATGGATCCATCCTTTTTATCCAACACCATCAATTTACTCTCCGAACGATTTTCCAGAGGGGTCTGTGCAATCAGTTCTTCCGGTAAATGAAAATCAAAATCTTCTACTTTCACAATTTGTCACCCAGCTTACTTAAATCTCACCCATGAATCCTATTTAAATCGCCCAATTAAATAAAAGACAACGGAAAGTATAACACTTACCAGAATAGAAGTCATAAGTGGAAAATAAAATGTTGTGTTTTCTTTTTTAATGATAATGTCTCCAGGAAGCTTGCCTATTTTGATAAATTGCATGAGGAATCCAATTATGAGAATGATTCCACCTATAATCATCAGTACCTTTCCCGTCAATTGTCCGGCACCTCCAACTGGAAATGTTCGTATACAAGATGCGTGACAATCCTTCCTCTTGGCGTTCTTTGGAGAAATCCAATTTGCAAGAGGTAGGGTTCGTATACATCTTCAATCGTGTGTGATTCTTCCCCAATACTCGCTGCGATTGTATCAAGTCCCACAGGTCCGCCTCTAAAGCGTTCGATGATACCTTTAAGGAGCTTGTGATCGATATGATCAAGTCCAAGTTTGTCGACTTGAAGAAGCTCGAGGGCTTCACTTGAGAGGGTGGTTGTAATATCCCCATTCCCCTTCACCTGGGCAAAATCCCTCACCCTTCGTAATAATCGATTGGCAATACGCGGTGTCCCTCTTGACCTGCGCGCCAACTCCTCGGACGCGGTCGCTTCGATTTTTGTGTTTAAAATTGCTGCTGTCCGTTGAACAATTTCATTCAACTGTTCTTCATTATAATATTCCAATCGGCATAAAACACCAAACCGATCTCGGAGCGGGGCCGATAATGCACCGGCCCGGGTCGTCGCTCCCACGAGTGTGAAAGGCGGAAGGTCTAAACGGACAGACCGGGCACTCGGACCATTTCCGATCACGATATCCAGACAAAAGTCTTCCATCGCCGGATAAAGAACTTCTTCAATGGCACGTGGCAAACGGTGAATTTCATCGATGAACAGCACATCACCAGGCTCCAGTGCCGTTAACACCGCAGCTAAATCTCCCGGTCTCTCAATAGCGGGACCGGATGTGGTACGTAAGTTCACGCCCATCTCATTTGCGATGACAGCAGCAAGGGTCGTTTTACCCAATCCAGGTGGACCGTAAAGAAGAACATGATCCAGGGTTTCCTGACGCATCTTGGCCGCTTCAATGAATACCTCCAGATTATGCTTTACTTTATCTTGCCCAATATATTGTTTTATTGTCTGCGGACGCAGGGAATATTCAAAGGAATCTTCATTTAACTCTGATTCGCCTGATACGATTCTTTCTTCCATCCAGACTTCCTCCCTTCATGGAATCCACTTATTTCAATAGGAGCTGAAGAGCTTTTCTGATGATTTCGTCCGAGGTATGCCCTTCTCCTTTTAACTTTGGAGTGATTTTCTTGATTTCACGTTCAGAATAGCCAAGGGCTTTAAGGGCAAGAATCGCTTCGTCAAAGGCCTCATCCTTCCCTGAGGATATTTCTGCCTCCTCGGGATTTGAGAATAAACTAGGAAAATAATCAGGCACAACATCCTGAAGCTTCCCTTTTAAGTCCAGTATCATCTGACGCGCCGTTTTCTTACCCACCCCGGGGAATTTCGTTAAAAAGCTCTCATTCTCTTCTTCAATGGCGGTGATCACCTGCTGGGGAGCACCTGAGGCCAGAATCGCCAAAGCTCCCTTTGGACCAATACCTGAAACATTTAATAGTTTCATAAAAAGTAATTTCTCTTCCATTGCCAAAAATCCGTATAGGGCAATGAGATCTTCACGCACATGCTGATATGTAAAAATCTGAATCTCTTGATTTTGATATTTAGAATAAACAAACGGATTCGCCGTATATAACTGATATCCGATCCCATTATTCTCCACTACTACATATTCAGGACCGACTTGACTAACCGTTCCTTTTATATACTCATACATCTATTTTTCTCTCCCTATTAAAAAACCCTGCGTAAAAAGTCATGTAAAACCTATTGTATCATATCACTATTTCCTGTGATCGGAAAGAGTGATGAAAAGAGAAACACTTGTTCTAATTTTATCAGATTGAACCAGGATTGGGCAGAAAAAAATTCAAAATAAAAAACCAGTGGCGAGCGCACTGGTTTTCTCTGTTATTTTGGCACCAAGTAAGGTTTAAATTGTTCGAGAACCTCTTCATACTCTTCCTTCGACTTTATAGGGATGCCTTTGACTAAATCATCATGTCGTTTACTTTCAAGTCTCTTTACATCAATCTGGAAGAAGGACTGAATGATTTCTGCCTGTCCGGGTTTCCCATTGAATATGGAGAGGACGCCATTGTCAGAAATACCAAAATATCCATTCGTCTTTAATAGTGGTGAAATATCATCCATCTGTTTTTGAAACACGATCTGTTCTTCCGTCATATCCATCAGCTGCCAATCCTCATATGCAGCCCAGAAATCTTCCATGCTCCAAATCGTTTCCTGTACGATTTCCTCACTCACTTCACCATCCAGATATACTCTTTCAAGTATGACTGTGATCGTGTGGGCGGAAGTTACCTCTGCAGGCGTTTCATTCAGCTCCTCAAGAGAGCCCCCGTCAGCCGCCTGCTTCTCTTCTGTATAAAAGAATGTGAAGTAAAAAGCACCTATTAACAACATCACCATAAACACGATTCGAACCTTAATCGTCATCGTGATCACCTCGAACTTAATTTATGTAACGCTCTATCCACTAGTCTTGCCAAACCCTGTTAAGAATATCCAGTCCGGAGTGAAATTTTTCAGGAGGGACGGACCTCGGGGGGAGTGGAGTTTTTTACCACCCTCACTAAAGGGAGGAGGATGCACACACCGGAGCTGAACAAAAAAAGACTACCAAAGAGATTGAACTCTTTAAGTAGTCTCACACTTGTTACTCATTGATACGGTTCTTCACAGATTTAAACATATCGTGCATATCAAAGTTGATTCCTTCTCTTGGTCCGCCGTCACGTAAATCATTGTCAATATTCCTGACCCGACTGAACGTCCCTTCATCAGTCACAACGGAAACGGACCTTCCATGAAGATAAGGCTGTACGGCTTTTGTGACCCGAGCTTTCGTTTCCTCGATTTTGCTGTGGTCATCCAGCTCTACAGCAATGAGGACATCTGAACCATAAGCAACCGCACGAACGTCGCTGACATTTTCAACTTTCCCTGTGACATCGCCAATTTTCTCAGCTAAGTCCCCTTCATAAGCTGTATAGTAAGATCTCTTGGCATTTCGTGTATTATCATCAAGGTGTCCATGGTAATTCGCATCGCCATGGCTTGCGCGACCGTCTTGTGCTAAGAAATTCTCATCATAGTTGGCAAGTGGTCTTGAAGGATTTTTAGGATTCCCATTCTCATCCCTTACTTGAAGGAAATCTCGTTTCTTTTGACGGATATCCTGACCCTCTTTCCCGACAGAATGGTCATACATTTCCGTTAGAGGTCCGTCCCTCTCATCTCCCTTATCTCCCCCGTGGCCTTCGTTTGAATAGAAGCCTAGTGGCTCATAGGAGTCTGTGTATCGATCTTGAGCTTCTTCTTCTCCACTATTACATGCAGCAAGGCCCAATGTCATGACGGCTGTTAATGGTACCATGAATAATCGTTTATTCAATGGTGATTCCTCCTTCAACCCAATTCTCGAGCATATTATGTGCTCACCATTAGGTTGTGAAAGGGGCTCACCTTTCATTCGGGTCAAAGTTTGGAGACATCCCCTACAATTGGGTATTGATCCTTTTCACTTCCCCATGCAACTCTTGATTGAATTGCATTCGCTGTGGGAATTGGTTAAGGGTTAAATCGATTAAATAACCCCACACACGCTGTTTATAGGATTGATCTTCGCGGATGAATCGATTCCACTCACGAAACACATCTGACGGATACATTAAACCAAGATAAAAGATAAGCTCATCCTCGTAGGATTGAAACGGAGTCTGGCGCTTGATGTCAGTTAACGTCCAATTTAAATATGGTAAAATCCGGTTGCAGAACTGCAGGTCATCGGTTAATTCTGTAGAAATTGACATTAAATCAAAGTCGATCATATACACGATTCCATTCTTTCCTCTTAAAAAATTATGATGTGCTACATCTCCATGAGTAATGCATTTTCCATTCTCATCGATGCCGATTGATTTTAATTCTTTCAGTGCCCACTTCCCCCATTCTAAATACGTATACAAATAATAAGGTTGAATGAAGGCTTGTAAATAGGGAAGATTATATTGAAACTGCACCATTCGTTTTTTCCATTTTTTCAACCATTGATATCTGGGAATCTCTGTGGTCCATGAATCCCGGATTGTTTTTGTTACTGAATGAAATTTTTTCAGGACCTTTAATGCATCTTCCCGATCTTTGGATTGATCATAACGTATGGATTGAGACGTTTCTAACCACGCCGTAATACCGATTGTCGATCCTTCAAATAATAATATCTCCCGCTCATGAATAGGATGAAACGGCAGGACGTGATAGAATTTTTCTCTTAACAGCGTTGAAATCAGCCGCTCCTGCTGTAAGAATTTCAGTTGATTTGGAAATCGTTTCACAAACCACTTTCTACCATTGCTTTTCAGCTTCCATTTCCCTTCTTTTAACATTTTGAGGGATGCTCCCGGATCGTTCAGCTTATATTGTAAAAAAGAAAGGAGACGATGTGAATAATCGTCCCCCCGTACATGCATGTTAGCCCTCAAAGTCATCGTCATGGAAGTTCGGCATGGAAAATGCTCTTGGACCAAACATTCCTTGAGGTCCCATCGGCATTCCCATTCCCTGACCTTGAGGTCCCATCGGCATTCCTTGACCTGGCATTCCCTGACCCATCATCCCTGGTCCGAAGCCGTATGGTTGTTGCTGCATTCCTTGAGGCATTTGTTGTGGCATTTGCTGTTGCATCATCGGATGATGCATCATTGGCCCATACCCTTGAGGTCCACCGCATCCGCAATCACCTTGATCATTTGCTCCCATTACCCCGGATGGCTGACCCATCGGCATTTGACCGCCCATTTGTGCGCCCATTACTCCGGATGGCTGACCCATTGGCATTTGACCGCCCATTTGTGCACCCATTACTCCGGATGGCTGACCCATTGGCATTTGATAGCCATGCATCATCGGTGAAGACGGAGACTCTTCCGACATCGCTCCCTGTACTTGGCCTCCAGGTCCCATTGGATATCCACCCGGCATTCCTCCCTGGAAACCTGGTCCCGGCATGACAGGAGAGACCGGATAGCAATTCTGTGGCCACATCATGGCCGGTGATACCTGTTGTGGCATTTGAACCGATGGATAATCGTCTTCATCTGATACACCCATCACTCCTGACGGCTGACCCATTGGCTGCTGCATAGGCATTTGCATCGGCTGCTGCATGTGCATCGGCATCTGCATCGGCTGTTGCATCGGCTGTTGCATCGGCATTTGACCATGCGGCATGTATGGCATAACGGAAGAAGATTCTTCTTCATATCCCATTTGAGGCATCATTGGCATCTGCTGCATTCCCGGCATCATGGATGCCCCCTGAACCTGGCTCCCAGGACCCATTGGCATCCCTTGGCCCATCGGCATTCCATATCCTCCTGGCTGCATTCCCCATCCATGTGGTGGACAGAAACCTGGTCCTGGCATTACCGGTGATACAGGTACGCAATTATTTGGGTTATACATAGGTTGGGTGTTCCCTCCTTGTGGTTGTGATGGCATTTGTAAGCTTTCTTCTTCTTGAACACCTTGGACGGCTTCTTGCTTCGGTTTTGGCTTAGGTTGTTCTTTTGCTTTCGGAAGTACATTAGTAGGTTTAGGCGGCGTTTGAGGTTTTGGTTTTGGCTTTGCTTGCTGCTTTGGCATTTGCATTTGCATATTCGCCATATTCATCATGTAGTAGTTGTTAATATCGATTTCCGGCACTACTGGTTGAGGCATTTTTGGAGCAAACGGCTTTTGTGCTTCTTTCGGCTTTTCTTTCTTTGGCTCTTCGACTGGCATGGCCATAGGCTTCTGCTCTTTGAACGGATGCTCTGCTTTAGGCATCTCTTTCTTAGGCATTTCCTTGGACCCGTATTTGATTTGTGTCTCTTTTTTAACGGATCCGCCTGTAGTCGGCACTTTAATTTTCATGCCAGGCATGATCATATCAGGGTTTGATAGCTGGGCATTCATTTGTTTTAACTCTTCGAAATTCACGCCATACTTCTTGGCGATTTTCCATAGAGTATCCCCTTTTTGAACAATATGGATTTTCACTCTTTTTCCCTCCTCAGGCATAAGTCTATATATCCTATGACAAGATAGGCAAATTGCTAATCATCTACATAAAAACTTATGTGTGTTCAAAAAAAAATATACCGTCTCAGGCGATGAGACGGTATATTTCGGCTTGGTCTTTTCATTATTTATATATTCATTAAGCACGGCTTAACATGCGTTCTAAAGCGTATATTGCATTTTTTGATACATCTTCATCGACTTTAATGATATTTTCCGGTATTCCTTCAATAATTCGCTCCAATGCCCACACTAAATGTGGTAAGTCGATGCGATTCATCGTTAAGCAAGGACACATATAAGGATTAAGTGAAACGATGTTTTTATCCGGATGCTGATTGATCAGTCTCTTCACAAGGTTCATTTCTGTGCCTATCGCCCATGCAGAGCCCGGAAGAGATTGTTCGATGGTTTCGATTATAAATTTCGTGCTTCCATTCAAGTCTGATTTCTCTACCACTTCGCGGCGACATTCCGGGTGGACGATAATCTTCATGTCAGGATGATTGTTCCGGATTTCTTCTATATTCTTCTCTGTAAAATTCTCATGAACGGAACAATGCCCTTTCCACAGGATCACTTTCACGCCATCAAGGTCCCCATCATGGATCATCTCGTTTCGAATCGGATCCCATACTGCCATCTCACTCAAGGAAACACCAAGATCAGCTGCTGTATTGCGCCCTAAATGTTGATCAGGCAAGAATAGAATCCGCTCTTTCTGCCCTAATGCCCATTCAACCATTCTATGTGCATTTGATGACGTAACCGTCGCTCCCCCATTCTTTCCTACAAAGCTTTTGATGGCTGCTGTGGAATTGACATACGTGAGGGGAATGATTGTGTCACCAAATATCTCCATCAGTCTGGTCCATGCCTTTTCCGTCTGATAAATATCGGCCATATCGGCCATGGAACACCCCGCCCTCATATCAGGCAGGATGACAACTTGATTTTCATCCGTTAAAATATCTGCCGTTTCAGCCATAAAATGCACTCCGCAAAACACAATGTATTCCGCTTCTTTATTCTGAGCGGATATTTGGGCAAGCTGAAGAGAATCACCAACCGCATCAGCGAATTGGATCACTTCATCTTTTTGATAATGATGCCCCGGAATGAAAAGCTTCTTTCCAAGTAGAAGCTTAATTTCCCTCACCCGGTTCTCCATCTCTTCTGTCGATAGACTTGTTATCGATTCAGGCAGAACTCCTGTTTGTTTCGTTAATTCATCAAGCAACCCCATATTCATACCCCTTTCGCGATTCCTGCACGTGCGCTGATATCAAGTGATTTTACTGAATGTGTCAAGTATCCGAGGGAGATATAGTGAACTCCTGTAGCCGCATAGGCTGAAAGACATTCCCTCGTAATACCTCCTGAAGCTTCTGTCACAATATGTGGAGGAACAAGCGCCATCCACTCACTTATGGTGGCAGGAGTGCAATTATCGAACATAATGACGTCTGCTCCGCTTTCAATCGCCTCCATCAGCTGCTCCCTCGTTTCAATTTCCACTTCCACTTTCACCATATGACCGATTTGACTTTTCACCTGCTTGACAGCATTTGTAATCGATCCGGCAAATGAAATGTGATTGTCTTTTAACATGACGGCATCATAAAGGCCGTTTCTGTGGTTGAATCCTCCCCCCGTCCTTACAGCATATTTCTCAAGCATCCGTAACCCCGGCGTTGTTTTCCGGGTGTCACATAAGCGGACTCCACTACCCTTCACCTGCTCAACAGCCCGGTGGGTTTCGGTTGCTATCCCGCTCATGCGCTGGATCAAATTGAGGACAACCCGTTCAGCCTGGAGAAGATCCCTCATAGGACCCCTGATTTCTGCAATCAATTGTCCCGTTTCGACCTTTTCCCCATCTTCAATGAACACCCTTGACTGGATCGATGGATTGAAGAGCCCGAACCCAAGCTCGATCACATCTTTCCCACAAAATATCCCTGTCTCTTTCATCAGGAATGAAAAAGATCCTTCATCGTCTTTAGAAAACAGGATTTCCGATGAGTGATCTCCATCCCCGAGATCTTCACGATAAAACTCTTCAAGCATAGATTTTAGTTTCATTTTGTTCATGATATTCCACCCTCAATCGCCCATCTTTGTTTTGTAAAATCATTTTTCGTTTGAACCATGTTTCATTATCTTCCAGGGGATAATCTGATCGAATATGCCCTCCCCTGCTTTCTGTCCGCAATAAAGCGGACTGAGTGACGAGTAAGCTTACAATCCACATGAAGTATGTATGAATCTCTTCGCGTGAATTGAAATCGATATGCTCATGAAATGTCAGGGGTTGGGATCTTAACCAATTCAGATGAGTCATCAGTCCATCATCTTTACGGATAATCCCTACATGTTCCATCATTTTTTCTTTCACATCACTGGATTGAAAAGGGATATGTGCCGACTCTCCTTCTTTAATGGGAGCAATCGAAGAGAGCAGAGGGGGTGAATGATTGCCTGCCCCTGCCCCCTTTTGAATAAGGTATTTTCCAAGCCGGTCTCCGTATACTAATCCTTCCAGTAATGAATTACTGGCCAGCCGGTTGGCTCCATGTATACCGCTGCAGGCTACCTCTCCTATCGCATATAGTCCCGGAATATTGGTCCTGCCCACACGATCGGTCACTACTCCCCCCATCATGAAATGACATCCGGGAGAAACAGGGATCTTCCCTTCCTCAACAGAAATCGAATGTTTTGAGCAAAGGGAGGAGATGGAGGGGAACTTCTGTTGAAAGTCTTCTATTCTACTTATATCTAAATACACTTCTCTCCCTTTCTGCCGCTCCTTAAAGATGCTTTCAGCCACAATATGGCGTGGTGCAAGCTCCAGGAGGGGATCCACTCCCTCCATGATCCTTTCTCCCTTATCGTTTAGCAAAAGAGCTCCTTCCCCCCTTACTGCCTCTGAGATAAGACCGCATGTTTTCCCGTTCAGCCAAAGCAAAGTCGGGTGAAACTGGATGAACTCCATATCCGCAAGTTTAGCACCGGCAAGAAAAGCAAGGGCCATTCCATCACCCGTTACCGCCGGATGATTGGATGTAGAGGGGTACAAGCCCCCGATCCCTCCCGTGGCAAGAACAACGTGGGAAGCGAAATAATAGCGGATAGCGTCACTGTTATCCTTCGTTTTCACCCCGCAACAGTGACCCCTTTCATCTTTAACAAGCTCATAAACCATTTCACCTTCAATAAATTCGACTTTGTTTTTTGAAAGGGATTTCAATAAATGCTTAACCAAATACTTCCCTGTCTGATCTCCCCCACTATGCAATATGCGATTTGAGCTGTGGGCTCCCTCCATCCCGAGGGAAAGACTCCCATCTTCTTTCCGGTCAAAAGGGGCCCCTTCGTTGACCAGGGATTCTACGATTCGTTTTCCATCTACAATGAGTTGATTCACGCTATCTTCATCCTGATGATAGCGTCCTGCTTCTAATGTATCTTTATAATGAGCAAGGACGGAATCATTGTGTCCTAAAGCTGCTGCAACACCACCTTGTGCAAGATATGAGTTGCCACTTACGATTTTATCCTTTGTGATAATCATCACATAAAAATGATCTTGAAGTTGGCGTGCCAATTGCAATGCTGCAATGCCACTTCCAACGATCAAAACATCGGCCTTTTCCATCAAAAACCCTCCTGATTATTTACAGGTGTCTTGACACATATATTTACACATATTTAAACTAATGACAAGAGTTTTTTACAAGACTCATATATTCAGACTATTTTAAACAAAGGCAGGTTACATGATGAACTATTTTGATTACGCTGCTACAACCCCTATTGACCCTGAAAGCCTGAATGTGTATCAAACAGTCAGTGATGAGTTCTGGGGGAATCCGAGCAGTCTTCACGACATAGGCGGAAAAGCACAGCTTCTACTGACAAACTGCAGAGAAAAATTGGCTGGAATCCTTGGTGTCCCGTCTAAAGGGATCTACTTTACTTCCGGGGGAACAGAAGGTAATCATTTAGCCCTTGTCACGCTCGCACTAAGCAGGAAGGACAGGGGAAATCACATCATCATTGGTGGTGCAGAACATTCATCCCTGCATTCCTCTGCCGCTTTCCTTGAACAATGGGGGTTTACCGTGACGAAGATCCCCACCACGTCTCAAGGATTGGTTCATCTAAAGAAACTGGAAGAATCGATTTCAGAAGAAACAACCGTCGTGAGCATCGGACATTGCAACGGGGAAATCGGGACGATCCAGCCTCTCCGGGACATCAAGAACCGGCTTGAGATCAATGATATTTTGCTGCACAGTGATATGGTCCAATCTTTTGGGAAAATAGACATCACGGGATTCACTTCCATCGTAGACAGCTTCACTGTATCATCTCATAAAATTTATGGACCAAAAGGAGTCGGAGCCCTTTATATCAATCCTTCTATCGATGTCAAACCTATGATCCCCGGACAGTCACATGAGGATGGCTTCAGGGGAGGAACGGTGAATCTGCCCGGAATAGCAGGGTTCGTTACAGCCGCAGGCATTTGTCATGATTCCTTTTCAATCCCGCATTATGTCCGGTTGAGACACCATTTCTTATCACTTTTAGAAGAACTTCTCCCGGGTTCCTACACTCTCTATGAGGGACCCGCACACGCACAGCTGCCACATGTAATCGGCCTTGGAATCCATGGGCTTGAGGGTCAGTGGCTCATGCTTGAATGCAACCGGAGGGGGATGTGCATTTCCACAGGGAGCGCTTGCGGGACAGGGACTCTGGACATGTCGAAAACACTGGCCAGCATGGGGGTCGATCAAAGAGCGGGGAAAGAATTCATACGCATTTCATTTGGGAAAGAGACAAAGGAAGGGCATATAGAGAAACTAGTTCACACATTATACGAAATACACGGTGCTCATGTATCTTCCTTAACTTGAAGAACAAGTTGTGGTATGATTTCCTATATAAATTGGGGACGGAGGAGATATCTTTGGCAGGAAAAAAGATCCTTGGAGATGAGAGAAGACAATGGATCCTCGATAAACTAATCACAAAACAGGCCCCTATAACAGGTGGCGATCTCGCTAAACAGACCAATGTCAGCCGCCAAGTCATCGTAAGCGACATTACATTGCTGAAAGCAAAAGGAGAACCCATCATAGCAACCAGTCAGGGCTATTTATATATGCCTGCCTCGAATCAGGATACGATGATTGAACGGACGGTTGCTTGCCGGCATGCACCTGAGCGGTCGGAAGAAGAACTCTTCTTACTTGTCGATCACGGTGTCACCGTTAAAGATGTGAAGATCGAGCACGGCGTTTACGGAGATTTAACGGCTTCAATCATGGTTTCAAACCGTAAAGAGGTAGAACAATTCATGAACAAAATTGAGGATACAGGAGCTTCCTTCCTATCGGAACTGACAGATGGAGTTCATTTACATACGTTATTGGCTCCAAATGAAGAAACCCTTGAAAAAGCGGAAAATGCCCTTCATGAAGCAGGGTTTTTAATTGAATCTTAATGGTAAAGGCAGATTTCCGATCGGAAATCTGCCTTTATACTGTTCAATTATCCAATAAATAAGAAGAATACGTCCCGATCATTTTCACTTTGCATCCCAGGGCTTCCATTTCACTGATCGCTCCTGGAAGAAGGACATCATCCATTTCATGAGCCACATCAATTAAGAAGAAATAATCCCCCAAACCTGTTTTCAGTGGTCTTGATTCAATTTTACTCAAGTTCAATTGTCTCCACGCAAAGGTTGATAATACCTGATGCAGCGCTCCTGATCGATCTTTTGGTAGAGTCACCATCAAGGTCGTCTTCTCCATACTTTTTTCCTGTGAAAGCGACAACGGATCAGCCGTCTTATGTAAAACGATGAACCTGGTATGATTATAGGCAAAGTCATGAATATTTTCATGCAGGATGTTCAATCCGTATTTTTCTGCTGCCAGCTCGTTTCCAATTGCACCAAGGAACATGTCAGGATTCTCACTCACGAATTTAGCAGCGGCTGCCGTACTCGTAGTCTGTTCCAAGGGTACTCCCTTAAACTGCTTATGTAAAAACTTATGGCACTGTGCCAATGCGTGGGAATGGGAAAGGACCTTCTCGATGGAACCTTCACTTTCACTCCATCCTGGATGGATCATTAAGTGCTGCTGAATCGCGGAAGTCAATTCAGCTACAATCGCTAAATTCGCTTCATGAAACAAATAGTCGACTGTAATATGTACCGAGCCTTCGAGGGCATTTTCTAATGGGACGACGGCATAATCGACCTCATTCTCTATCACCGCTTCGATGCAGTCCGGGATCGTCACATACGATACCGTATCTTCTTCTGGGAATGCCTTCTTAACAGCTAAATCTGTAAAGGAAGCCCGGGGTCCTAAATACGCAATTTTCACTCTGATCTTCCTCTCACTCTCACCAAATTTATTGAACATTCTAACACGTATACAAACAAAGAGGAAGAGTTTTTAAACAAAAAAAAGAAGCATTAGGCTCCCGAACCTAATACTTCCACTTTCTCTACAAATTCCAATCTTCTTAGTTTTGAGAGTAAGTCTTCCAATCCTATCGTAAGGTCAGTCACATTTAGAGAAAGTGTGACATTCGCTCTTCCCTGTAACGGGATCGTCTGATGGATCGTCAATATATTACACCCATGCTTGGCCGTTTCACTCAATAAATGAGACAACGTTCCTGAACGGTCCTCCAGATGAAAGAACAACGTGATGATTCTCTCCTTCACCACGGTGTGAAAAGGAAACACAGTATCACGATATTTATAAAAGGCACTCCGGCTTAAATCGACCCGGTGGACCGCTTCCCATACTGAGTCAGCCTTGCCTCTTTCAATCAATTCTTTCGCATCCAGGGTTTTCTTCATCGCTTCAGGCAGCACGTCTTCCCGTACTAAATAAAATTTGCCTTCTTGAAATTTTTTCCCCAATGACTATTCCTCCAATTGTCTAGCTGCAGAGGTTAGAGGCAGCATGCCCCTTCAAAAACCGCTTTCGCTTCCTATTGTAGAGCAGGTGGCGGCTAAAATTTGCCGCCACCTGCTTTTTCGTCTGAAATAGATAAAGGATGAAACTTAATCTACAAATTCGAACTCATATTTCAACAAGCGGATCGTGTCGCCGTTTTCGGCACCACGCTCACGAAGGGCTTCATCCACACCGTACGAACGAAGCTGTCTTGCGAATCGTCTCGTAGAATCCTCCCGTGAGAAATCGGTCATCTTGAATAATCTCTCGATCTTCGCACCGCTGACAACGAATGTTCCATCAGGATCACGTGTGATTTCGAACTCTTTTTCCTCTTCTTCATGTTTGTATACAACACGATGAATGCCAGTTTCCTCTTCTTCATGAATAGGGAATTCAGATGTCGTTTCCACTTTGTCGGCTACAGCATATAGAAGCTCACTCAGCCCTTGACGCGTAACGGCCGAGATCGGGAACACAGGATAATCTTCCTGAAGTTTTTCTTTGAAAATCTTCAGATTCTCTTCTGAATCAGGCATGTCCATTTTATTGGCAACAATGATTTGAGGTCGCTCCGTTAAACGAAGATTGTATTGCTTAAGCTCTTCATTGATGGTCAGGTAATCCTCGTATGGATCTCTTCCTTCCATTCCACTCATATCGATCACATGGACAATGACACGCGTACGTTCAATATGACGAAGGAACTGGTGACCGAGTCCAACGCCTTCATGGGCTCCTTCAATCAATCCAGGCAAGTCGGCCATGACGAAACTTCTACCGTCTCCCGTTTCAACCATTCCAAGATTCGGAACGATCGTTGTGAAATGATAGGAAGCAATTTTCGGCTTAGCTGCTGAAACGACTGAAAGCAATGTGGATTTCCCGACGCTTGGGAACCCTACCAATCCAACATCAGCCAGAAGCTTCAATTCCATCACGATATAGCGCTCTTGACCCGGCTCCCCTTTTTCAGAAAGCTCAGGTGCAGGGTTGGCAGGCGTAGCAAAACGGGAATTCCCTCTTCCACCGCGTCCACCCTTCGTAATCACGGCACGTTGACCATGCTGCACCAGGTCGGCAATCGTTTCACCCGTGTCATCATCCTTCACCACTGTTCCAGGTGGAACCTTGACAACCATATCTTCAGCATTCCGTCCATGCTGGTTCTTACTCATCCCGTGCTCTCCACGAGGTGCCTTGAAATGGCGTTGATAACGGAAATCCATCAGGGTTCTTAACCCTTCATCCACTTCGAAGATAACATCTGCACCGTGACCGCCATCTCCACCTGCGGGACCACCTTTAGGTACATATTTCTCACGACGGAAGGCAACCATACCGTTTCCGCCGTCACCGCCCTTTGTATAAACCTTGACCTGATCTATAAACATACTTTCACTCCTAACTTATCCGTGCAACAGTTGAATATCCGCCTGACTTGAAGCGACTATCCAGCAATTACATGAATGACAAGAACCTCTTCTTGAAGTTGTTCTATTTCTATATTTTCTCCGTTTGATTGTTGATATTTAATCCAGTCTTTTACCACGCTTGTACTCTTTAGTATACCTGTGAAATCAAATATAAAACGGGAATGTTCTTTTGTAATGTCCAGTAAGATGGATAATTGATTCTCTACATTGTTCATTACATTTGATTCAAGGAATTCCAGAAACTCCTTGCACCAGTTGAAAAGCCTCTTATCTTCAAGCCCGTGTGTGGACTCACATTGAAGGACTTCAAAATCCAGCTTAATCAAATGTCTTGACCAATTATATGTTAATATCCATTCTGCCAATAATGGAAGTTTTAAATTTGATAGCTTTGATTCATTCTGTGCAACAAGGACCATTTCTTCAATCACTTGCTTCGCCCGCTCCACACGATCAAGATCCAGGTTACCTTTAATTAATTGCAGATCATTCATCCAGTCGTGGCGAGCATGTCTTAATGCCTCGACTACACCCCAATTTTCGCTCATAATCTAACTCCTATACTTTAAGTGCTACATGTAAGTATATCAAAGATGGGAGTGGTGCGTATATCGTTTCTGCGAAATTGATGGGTGTGAATGAAAATCGGGGGGATGCTGGATTTTCAAGGAATTGAAAATAAATCCTTACTTTTGAAAATAAATGGGTGTGAATTGAAAATAAAATTCTAAATTTGAAAATAAATGGTGTGAATTTGAAAATATATCACTTTTCCCATCGCTATCAAGAATGATTTCCCTTCATTGGGTCTTATTCTCAGCGGAAATTTAACTTATTCAGGATAAATTCATACATTTACTCAAAAATACTTCGTTTTTAGCTTGAAAAGTGAAAGTCGATAATAAAATGGCCGAAATCGATAATATATTCGAAAAGTCGATAATATATGTCTCAAACTCGATAATATATCACCCAAACTCGATAATAACCACATAAAACCCGTCCATACTCACGCCAAACTTCACTAAATTCACCGCTACATGTGCAATTTGAGCAAACTCGACACCTTTTCTTCTCAAACAAAACGCTTTACCTATATATAAACGCACTATCTTACCTACACAGTATCAAAACCTGCAATAATACACCCATATCCCCGATAAAAATAAAACTCTAACCGAAAGTCGGTTAGAGTTTTCGTTAAAGATATGCGATTAAGCTTCATTCGCAACTGGGTATACGCTCACTTTTTTCTTGTCACGACCCATGCGTTCGAAACGAACAACACCGTCGGTTTTAGCGAAAAGTGTATCGTCGCCGCCACGGCCGACGTTTAGGCCTGGATAAATTTTCGTACCGCGTTGACGGTAAAGAATTGATCCACCAGTAACCATTTGACCGTCTGCACGCTTAGCACCAAGACGCTTTGAGATAGAGTCACGACCATTTTTAGTCGAACCTACTCCTTTTTTAGACGCAAAAAACTGAAGGTCTAATCTTAACATCTGTTCCACCTCCTACTTTTTGAAGGTTATTTTAATAAAATCACTATAGTCTCTTTCAATTGTTTGGAGGCTGATAAGCATGCTATCCAGTAGCAGCTGAATCTTGCCCTCTGTTTCTTCCGGTAGATCATCAGGGATGACACAGCGAAGATATCCACCATCAGAGGATTGCTCGATGGCCGGTTCTACACCGGTTAACGCCATAATGGCATTAATACTGCCAAATGAAACAGCAGAAGCACCTGCACAAACAATGTCTTGCCCATTTTCGGCAAAATCGGCATGTCCATCCATGGAGAAAGAACGGATCCTTTTTCCGGAGGAACGCTCTACGTAAACGTTAATCATGCTATCACGCCTTACGCGTTGATTTCGTCAATGACAACTTTAGTGTAAGGTTGACGGTGACCTTGCTTACGACGGTAGTTCTTTTTCGCTTTGTATTTGAATACTACAAGCTTTTTCGCGCGGCCTTGTTTTTCAACTTTCGCTGTTACAGTAGCTCCATCCACTAAAGGACTTCCTACTTTCACATCGTCACCACCAACGAATAGAACTTTGTCAAAAGTTACCGTATCGCCTTGCTCTGCGTTCAGCTTTTCGATGTAGATAGCTTGACCAGCTTCTACACGGATTTGCTTACCACCTGTTTCGATAATTGCGTACATAATCGCACCTCCTTATAAACTCAGACTCGCCAATGACAGGTGTTGGATTGCTCCAAGCTTTTCTACCTGTAATGTGCGGTTGTAGCACGGGTGCTACAATCAATAACATTAGAATCCTATCATAAAATTTGATGTACTGTCAATAACAATCACGAAATTCATATTATCTTTATTATATGGTAATGAGGATGATCATGGGCGATTTCTATTATTTTGATCTTTTTACTAAACGCCTTTTCCAAACGCCTGAGATGGACGTTCTGTTTTCCAGAAAAAACAGCTGCAACTTCCCTGGTCGCTTCCACTTCAATTTGGGAACCATCCTTCCCCTGCATTTCCCACAGTTCCCGTTCAAGCTGAAATGCAAGCGTCTCCGGCGTCATTTCCCTTCCTGTACCATGACATACCGAGCAAGGACGGGTCAAGTAGGCAGCAAGGGGCTGACGGGTCCTTTTTCTAGTTAATTCAAGAATGCCAAGGGAAGTAAAGCCTACAATCGTCGTGCGCTGCTTATCCGATACTAGGGCATCAGACAATGCATCCATCACTTCCTGTTTGTGGCTTTCCTTTTTCATATCGATAAAATCAATTAATATCATGCCGCCCAAATTACGGAGTGTGAGCTGCTTCGCCATTTCTTTTGCTGCTGATATATTGGTTTGCAGGATGGTTTGCTCTAAATCGTCTTTACCCGTAAACTTACCGGAATTCACATCCACGACAGTCATGGCTTCTGTGGATTCAATGACGAGAAATGCCCCCTTATCCAGCCATACCACTTTTTTCAGTGCGTTCTCCCAAGCAAGGGCAACGTGATAATGACGAAAGATATTTTCATGGCCCTGATAGAGTTCGAAGGTCCATTTATCTTTGATCCCGGGTCCGCTCATTTCCTCTAAATGAAGGAGGCTATCATAGTCATCGACGACAATTTTACCTCCCCTCCCCTTTTTCAGCTGTTCAAGGAGATCTTCCTGGAATGTGTCCTTCTCTGATAAGAGTGAGGGGCATTTGGCTCTCATAGATACCCTAAGCAGACTTTCGTATCTCGAACGTAATGACACGAGCTCCTCCTGTAACACTGATTCTCCCGCTTCAGCCGCATCGGTACGCATGACAATGCCTTCTTCAGGCTGCTTCCATTCGTTCCCCAAACGCCTTAATACCTTCCTGTTATTTTCATCCACTTTTTTAGATACTGCCACGTAGTACCCTTGTGGCATGTACACAAGGTGTTCCCCCTTCAGCTCAATAACGGCCGTCAGCCTTGCACCCTTCGTGCCAATTTCATCCTTCATGACCTGCACGATGATTTTTTGTCCTTCATGAACGCACTTCCCGATTGGTGCAGGAGTGCTGTTTGTATGATACGCCTCGACGTTTTGGGGAAAGTCCTTTTCATGCAAATAGCCGTTTTTACCGTGACCAAAATCCACGAATGCCGCACCCAGCCCCTTTTGAACTTTGATGACTCTTCCCAAATAAATATTGCCCGTCAACGTTTCTTCTCCGGGCTGATATGTATGTAAACCTATGATTTCATTATTCGACCGGTATACCCACCGTTTTTCCCTGCCTTTACTATGAACAATGATTTCTTCCACAGCGGAATCCCCTCTTCTACAAAAAAAGTCATAAGAAAAAAGGGTTGAACGCAACCCTTTTACTAGTATGACCTTACTTTATACAGTTCATCTTCATTCGTCAATAAAGGTAGAGAAGATCTTTCGTTTTGGCGGAGGTCATCTTTTCGGCAAAAAAGGCATGGAGAAGCTCGTTCTCATCCAGCTTTCCTACTTCGATCCCTTTTTCAAAGACAACGAGGGGATGCTTTACCCCCCGCTGAAACTTCTCCACTACTGTAATAATGGACTCTTCGCTTTCAATGGGAAGTGGCCGCAGCTCCACAAATTGATGACTCTTGCCGTAATACCTTTCCAATAAAAACTTCATAAATGCATATCGTCTCTGTTTCCAATCCACCCAAAGGGAGAAGTAGAGGAACGAAAGAACAATCCAAAGATTCAAATGAAGGGGGGCGGTTATGAGAACAATGATATGGAACAGCAATAATAGACCAAAAGAAAAGAGGAGCGTGTACTCATACGCTCTCAAGTAATTAAACTTCGTGGCTAACAATAAAGAAACCAACTTCCCTCCATCCAATGGCCAAATGGGAAGGAGGTTAAATAATAGGACCATCATATTTAATTGAAGAAAAAGTGAGAATGTTTCCTGACTGACCATGCCTATGCCCATGAGTCCCCACCCTAAGGCAATCAGCCAAATATGCTGCAGGGGACCTGCTGCCACCACCCAGAACTCTTCCCGCAGCGAACGGTTTCCGTGTTCATCCATCTCGGCAACGCCGCCAAATGGTAACAGGGCAATCCTCTTCACTCTCCAGGAAAAATACTGAGCCGTGAGTCCGTGGCCCAATTCATGAATGGTAATGATGATCAGAAGCAGAATCAGCTCAAAAAAGTGAGCTGTCATAATGGCAATGGCAATGACAAGCCAAAGCAAAGGGTGAACATAGAACTTTTTCATAAGTGAAATGATATTAGTCAAATGACATCACCTGTATCGGGTCGATAAACGTATCACCCATTTTTATCGCAAAATAAAACTCTCCCGTCACATCGTTCTGACTGCTGGTGGAAACCTTGCCTACAAGAGATCCCTTTTCAATCGACTCATACTGTTTCACGTCGATCGACTCCAGATGGCCATACCAGGATTCTGATTTGTCTGCATGTTGAATGACGACTGTGTTCCCAAGCTCCTCTTTCTTTCCTGCAAATATAATCAAGCCTCCCTTCATAGCCGCTACATCCTCACCCAAGCCCGTTTGAAGCATGATGCCCTGTCCATTTGTTTTAAAATTTTCAACGACCTTCCCTGAAGCAGGTATGGCATATTCAGCGCTTTGGGTTGAAGTGGATTCCTTCTTTGTATTACTCGCAGGCAGTAAGGCTAATGGCTTTCCGAATTGATCCTCATACCACGTGGAAATGGCGGCAAATTGAAACTCAGTATCCATGGTTTTCGTGACAATCGATTTCGCCTCATTGAATACAGGTGAAGGGCTCTTAAACATAATGGCCGTCACTAATACCATGATTCCGGCTCCAAGAATCTTAAGCATGAATGTTTCCTTTTTAAACAATGGATGCATCCCTTCAGGTGGCGGTCCGCCTTCAAAGCTTGTCTGGCGTTCCATTCCATAACGTTCCTCGTCCGATGGGAGAAAATATGAAGGGCTCTGGCCTGCATTCGTTCTCTTTCGTTTCGCTATCCGCTTACGTATTTCATCCGCACGATTTCCCATGTACACCATTCCTTTTTATAAGGTATTGTCGATAAACGTCTGGTTCATTTCTGGATGCATCAAGATGTCCGATTCTATACTAAATGATTCTGTCCATGATGATGGGCAAGGGAAGTTAGAACCATATAAAAAGAGGTCCATTCGATTACACATGATTTGCTACAATGTATGACTTGTCCTTAAAGAATATTCATGGGAAGAATAAAAAAAGTCCCGGTAAAACGCACTATGCGCTTTACCGGGACTGATCCTTATGCTTTTACACCGAATAACTTTTTAATTCTCGAAAAGACTCCCGTCCGTTCCTCTTCCAAGGATTGTAGCGGAACCGATTCACCCAAAATCCTTCTCGCAATATTCCGGTAGGAAATGGAGGCTTTGCTTGTTGAATCCAGAGCGATCGGCTCACCTTTATTGGAAGATTTGATTACATTATCATCGTCTGCTACGATTCCAAGAAGATCGATGGAAAGATGGGCTGTAATTTCATCCACATCCAACATTTCACCATTTTTCATCATATGATTCCGTATGCGGTTAATGACGAGTTTAGGCGGCTCGATATTCTCTTTTTCCAGTAAACCGATAATTCGATCCGCATCCCTTACAGCTGAAATTTCAGGTGTCGTGACGACAATCGCACGATCAGCACCCGCTACAGCATTCTTATATCCCTGCTCAATCCCTGCAGGGCAATCTATGATGATATAATCATAGTCTTGCTTTAAATCCAATACTAGCTTTTTCATTTGCTCAGGGTTAACAGCGGATTTATCACTTGTTTGTGCAGCTGGCAGTAAAAATAGTTTGTCTTCGAAACGCTTGTCTTTTACTAGTGCTTGATGTACTTTACAGCGGCCCTCTACAACGTCTACTAAGTCATAAATGATTCTGTTTTCGAGTCCCATCACCACATCGAGGTTTCTGAGGCCGATATCTGTATCAATTAAACAAACCTTTTTGCCTTGTAGAGCTAATGCTGTACCAACATTGGCAGAAGTAGTCGTCTTTCCCACTCCACCTTTACCTGAAGTAACAACTATGGCTTCACCCACATTAGCTTCCTCCTTTAAAACTAGTAATATTTGGTCTAAGATGCTTTAAAACTTGTAATCGATCCACAACGATTTGCCCTTGATCGTCGACATACGCACATTCCATTTCGTGTTCATCGTCTTCCTCCACCCGATCAGGTGCCCGGTTCAGGGATTCCCCTATCCGGAGCTGGGACGGAACCATTTTCGAAGCCACGATGACCGCCTCCTGGTTTCCGTTGTGGCCGGCATGGGCAATACCCTTTAATGAACCCAATATGTATATATTCCCTCCAGCGAGAACTTTCCCGCCGGGATTGACATCGCCGACAATAAGGATGTCTCCTGATACTTCCACGACTTGTCCCGACCGGATAACGCCGGTTAGAGTTTCTATATTCCGTTCATCTATGAGTTTCTCTGCATCATTCTTTGTTATCACATTACTCCATACTTCATTCACTACTAAATTGCGTTTTTGTCTTACAATATCTTTCAACTCTTCTACTTGATCTTCTGTCAGGTAACGATTGCCTGTCTGAATATTGACCGTGAGCAGGTTGGTCCCTTCCGTTTCCCGGTAATGTGCAGATAGCTTATCGGCCAATTCCTTCTTTAACTCGTAAAAGGAGCATTGATCATTGAGATGAAGAGTCAGTCCTTCTTTTGTTCCTTTTATCATCACATTTGGCTTTTTATTCATGGCGCTATTTTTCACCTCAGTCGTCTATTAAATTCGACATAAGCAGTGTCATTTCCTCTTTTTATGAAAAAATCACTAATAGAATTTAATCTTCCAACCACTCTTTCCGTTTACGGAGAAGATAGTTTCTAAGTGGAAATGCCATCACTATATAAAACAATATATTCAGGACCAATGTCGGCCATAAACGCCAGTCCACGAACTGCATAAACGTCAAGTCTGTCCGTTGGATAATTAAATTGATTTGATACACCAAAAACTCCAATACAGAAAGGTTCAAAAGAGAGATTATTCCCAGTACAAAAAGGTTATTATGTAAAATCTTCATCATCTGGTGAGATAAAAAGATGACAAATGGAAAAAGCACTAAGTAAATCCCATTGATTTCTGTGTAATAAATATCAAATAGAAAGCCAAAGATGAAACCATAAAGCAATGCAGTCCGATATTGATAAAACGCACAAATAAAGAACAGCACAATGATCAGGAAATGTGGAACGATGATTTTCTGATCAAACCACTCTTCATTGGGGAAAAGATGAACAAATAGACTTTCGCTGTAAAAGAAAAGCAGGGTCATGAAAGGAAGGAGGAGCCTGCTGATCATTGCTCTTCCTCCTCAGCATCTGCTTCCTGTTCTGTCACACCTTGAATATCACGGTCGATGACCATGACGTGCTCCAGGTGATAAAAATCAGCAGCAGGCTTTACATATGCCGTCTGAGTCAGCCCGTATTGATCCGGTTTCACTTCTTTTACTTCCCCGATGACCAGACCCTTAGGGAACACTCCCCCTAACCCGGAGGTCATCACTTTAGAGCCTTTGTCCACTTTCATATCGTTTGAAATCCGTTTGACTAAGATCTCTTTTTTATCACTGTCGTACCCTTCAATCCAACCGTTAATATCTTGTTCTTTCCCTTGAATCACAGTGGAAATCCGGTTTTTCGTATTATTTGTCGAAATTAATTCAACAGTGGATGAGAATTCATTTACGCTCTTGATCTTTCCAATCAATCCGGCCGATGATATAACGGCCATGTCTGATTTAATTCCGTTCACTTCCCCTTTATCGATCGTCAGGAGCTCTTGCCAGCGATCCGGGTTTCTTGCAATGACGGTGGCTTGAATCGTGTTATAGGCACGAAGGTCTTCTTTCTTTTCAAGGACCGCCCTTAATTCGACATTATCCTGTTTAAGGTCCTTGACCTTTGTTTCAAGCTTCACTAACTCATCTAAACGTGTCTTCAGTTTTTCGTTTTCTGTGTATGTATTTTGAAGATCTTGAACGTTTTCAACAACTCCCGCTACATAGTTAACAGGTTTTGAAACCAATGACTGTCCGAATCCTACCATATCTTTCACAAACTGCTCTGGCCAGCTGATGCTATCTCGCTCCCGCAAAGAAAATCCGATTAATCCCACAAGGACTATGACACTGACTAGCAGAATGATCAAACGTTTATTCAGGAAGAATTGTGGCATGATGTACACCTCAACCTTTTCTCATTCTAGTAATTACTATATCAAAAATCGCTTGTTTTTGATATCATTCGTCAAAATATTCATGGTTCTCCGAAAAAAGATGGGGCCGGCCTTAAGGTTAGATCAATAACCTTAAGGAGACGTCCCCCATACATTATCTATTATTATTTTCCCCGGTTTTTAAAGAGGTGAATGTGGTCAAGGGCTTTTCCTGTACCGATTGCCACACAATCCAGAGGCTCCTCTGCAATAAGGACGGGCATTTTCGTTTCATCACTGATCAGTTTATCAAGGTTACGAAGAAGTGCTCCGCCCCCTGTCAACACAATTCCCCTGTCCATAATGTCAGCCGCAAGTTCTGGTGGTGTCTTCTCTAACGTACTCTTGACCGCATCTACAATCGTATAAACGGTATCACGAAGAGCAGATGCGATTTCAACGGCCGTTATTTCGATCGTTTTCGGTAAGCCTGTCAGAAGGTCACGCCCACGGATTTCCATCGCTTCGATTCCTTCAGAGTCCCCTGCAGAACCGACTTCCATCTTGATGTTTTCCGCTGTACGATCCCCAATCATGAGATTATACGTTTTGCGGATATAGTTGATGATGCTATCATCCATTTCATCCCCTGCTACACGGATCGACTGACTTGTCACAATCCCTCCTAAAGAGATGATCGCTACTTCCGTCGTTCCTCCGCCAATATCTACGACCATACTTCCTGTCGGTTCCCAAACTGGCAGGTTAGCTCCGATTGCAGCGGCAAAAGGTTCTTCGATCGTGTAAGCATCCCTTGCGCCAGCCTGTCTTGTTGCATCGATAACCGCTCTTTCTTCAACGCCCGTAATGCCTGAAGGTACACAAACCATGACGTAAGGCTTTCTTGAAAATGCGCCTTTATTACGTGTCGCTTGTTTTATGTAGTACTTCATCATCGTGGCAGTTGTTTCGTAGTCAGCGATCACCCCATCCTTCATTGGGCGAAGTGCCACTACATTCCCCGGTGTTCTACCGATCATGTTTTTAGCATCATTCCCGACTGCTACAATTTGCTTATTATCTGTTTGAAGTGCCACTACAGAAGGTTCGCGAACGACAATCCCTTTGCCTTTCACGTACACCAATGTGTTAGCTGTTCCTAAATCAATCCCTAAATCTTTCGTTCCAAACATGAATGGTATCTCCCTTTCTGATACAAATTGGCTGGTTTTTAACGTTTTATATGTGTTTTCACAGGAGAGTTGTCCAATCACTCTCTATCCTCGTAATTTTCGTCACAATAATTGTACGTTCATGCATAACGAAAAGACTCATCCCTTTGTAGAATGACTCCCTTTTTCATAGACTGCGTTATATAGAATCACCATATTGTTTGTAAAAATCATAAGCTTTATTATATCGTAACCAGGAAAAAAATCATAGTGTCATAAATACCCTTTTTCCTTTAAACTGATAAACTTTTTCTCCCCTATTATAAGATGATCGAGTATATCAATACCAATGATTCGACCGCATTCCACTAATCTTTTTGTCACTTCGATATCTTCCCTGCTTGGAGTCGGATCTCCCGATGGATGGTTATGGATACAAATGATCGATGCGGCGGATCGTCGAAAGGCTTCTTTGAAGACCTCCCGGGGGTGTACGATGGAGGCATTCAGACTTCCGATAAAGATGGTTTGTTTGTGGAGAACTTGATTCTTTGTGTTGAGGTATAAGCATACAAAATGCTCCTGTGCCAGGAATCTCATATCGTTCATGACATAATTGGCTCCGTCCTCGGGGGAACGGATGCTGTATCTGTCATCAAAGGCCAAGTTGCTGATTCTTCGGCCGAATTCGACGGAGGCCATGATCTGAACCGCCTTTGCAAGACCGATTCCCCTCGTTTTCGTAATCTCTTCAAGGGAAGCATCCTTTAATAGATTCAATCCATCAAAATGATTGAGGAGCCGGTTGGAAAGTTGAAGAACAGACTCGGATTTTGTTCCGGTCCGGAGTAGAATTGCCAGGAGCTCCTGGTTGGATAAACTGGCTGCTCCACTATGAATCAATCGTTCCCGGGGTCTTTCATCTTGAGGGAAATCCCGGATCATCAGCCTGTTTTCTTCTTGGTGGGGTTTTGTTTTTACCATTGGTTCCTCCTTTTCTTACGTAAAGGAGTCATTCTATTGAAGATAGCCCATTTCAAGTAAAACACGATTCACCCGGGAGATGGGTAACCCAACGACGGAGAAATAATCGCCTTTTATTTCTTTGACAAATTTCGCTCCGATCCCTTGAATCCCATATGAACCAGCTTTATCAAAAGGCTCTTCCGATGCAATATAGTCGTCAATCTCTTTAGGGGTCAACTCCCAAAACGTAACATCCGTTTTTTCATAAAAAAGTTTCTCCACATCACCATTCAGGATCGCAACGCCTGTGTAGACAGCATGGGTAGAACCTGAAAGCATCGTCAGCATTTCTTTCGCTTCTTCTATCGATTCCGGTTTTCCAAGGATCTGTCCATCCTTCGTTACGACGGTGTCGGACCCGATCACATAATGAGTGGGATACTGATTCGCTATTTCTTTTGCTTTTTTCTGTGCAAGGTACATGACGACTTCATGAGGCAATAAGTCAGATGAGAAGGTTTCCTCTACAGTAGAGCTTATGACGGAAAAAGAGAGTTGGATTTGTTTAAGAAGTTCTTTTCGACGAGGAGATTGTGAAGCGAGTATGAGGTTGGACACACCATACCATTCCTTTCAGAGTAGAAATTGGGAGATACAAGAATATACTACCAAATTCCTCCTCTCTAAACAAGTGAAAATAGAGCCCCCACTCTTATGTCAAGCAGGATTAAACCTGACATAATGAGAGAAAGGCCCTATTTTCAATAAGGATTATTTCCTAGAAAATAGTCTAATTCAGTCGAAATTATAATCCGCTGTAAAGTTGAAGATAGGACAATAGCTCTTCCTGGACTTTTTGTGCATCCGCCGGAGACTTCATCGCTGCTGCAAGATTCCCTGCATTGACCAGGGATTTTTTCATGGAAGCGACGGACTCCTGTCCTACTTTGATCCCTTCCAATTCCTTTACGCCCGATTGAATGCTTTGGATGGCAGTTTCGTCAGGGGACCCGCCGGCCATTCCCTTGCTGCTCTCCTCTGCTATAGCGTTGTACAGGGCATTCCCTTTTTCTAAAAAGGTTTTCTCTTCACCCGAAGCGTTTATTCCCTTCGCTTCAAGGACAAAGTCTTTCGCATATACGTCCACCCCTTGTCCTTTCAATTCTCCACCCAGTGTTTTAGCTGTCTCAAGATCTCCCGACACACCCACTAAGAGAAAGAATTGTCCATCCTTTTCCACGCTTGCACTGGCAATGCCTTTCCCTGATAAGGTGTCCTTCATGGCCTTCAATGATTCCTCTGATGAAAACACACCGCCTTGAAGAATCGACGTTGAGAAATCCTGTAATTCAACAGCAGATACAGCCTGCTTTCCTTCCGTATTTCCTTCCGCTGTACTATCTTGCAGCGTTGCCGCGGGTACGGAAGGACCATCCGTTGTCGTAATGACTTTAAGCGTGCCGAATCCCAGCACCGCCCCCACCACAACCGCACCAATGATCGACATTAAAAGATTAACAGAGTCCTGAAAAGGATTTTTGAAAGACTTCCGCTTCTTTTTGCTTCCTGTCACATAGTTGATTTTTTTGTATTCCTTTGGAGGCTGGGCTTCCTCATCGTCCGGAAGGATCCAGTCGAATCCATTGTCTTCCGCTTCTTCACCGGCAGCCGCTTCAGATTCTCCCAACTTCCAATCATAAACAAGAAGATCTTCCTCAAAATGTGTTTTTTCACCATTAATTTTAATAGAAATCTTTTTATCATTCCCTTTTCGTTTATCCATCATCGCCACCCTCCTTCATCTATTTTTTTCCATGCTATCACAAACAATAAAAAAAAGAACAAGACTTTTGTCGTCTTGTCCTAATAGGTTTTCGTCAAATTTTTTAGTTTTCATTGTCACTGTCATTCGTTGTCATGGATGGATCCGTATACTGAATAAAAGGATCCTTCTTCATCGAAGGAGACGGACTATCAATGGAAGGCACACTGTCTTGTAAATCCGTAAGTCCGGGTAAGTAAAAAGCAGAAGCCACCAGTTGATAGCTTAAAGCTTGAGGCTGCCCCCCATCCAGTACGGGGCTCATTTCTTCCTTTCCTTCAAACACAAGTTGATTGATCTCTACTATCCGTTCAAGATTTTCTAATTCACTAATGAACTTCTCCATGGCAAAATAGTTCTCCGATTCTACTGTCATGGTAATCTGTAATCTCTTTACAGAAGAAGTGTCCCCGTCCGTCACTTGCTCCACTGGAGGTTCTCCTCCATCTCCCGGGGCGGGATCTTCATTTTCTTCACTGAAAAACAGGAAGTCTTCCTTCGAAAAGCTCATAGATTGAATGGTACTTTGTGACCTCACCTCCGCTTTTTCAAGCTGAAGGATGAGCTGTTCCGTCAGCGGATCGACGGGGATCTGCCCTTGCAAACTTTTAGTATCCCTGTATGAATGATTTTCTATTTGAGAGGTCTTTTTTTCGATTGCCGCTAAAATCTTTTGTTCTGTTTTCAGTCCCTCATGTGTAACCCTCAGCCTGTCTTTTTGAGGAGAATAGACGAAGAAATAAAAGAGAAACAGGGTAATGAGGCACGCTGACGTCATTCCTATTAAAAGCATTCTTTCTTTTTTGTTCAGTGCTGATATCATTCCCCGACCTCCTCTTCTAAGGAGGTGTCATCTAACTCTTGAAGTTTAATTAAATCAAGGGAAAGTGAAAAATCAGCCAGATACCTGGGGACCACTCCACTTTCACCCCAGCCCATTTCTTCAGAGGTCATATTATTTGTCGTGATTTCCAGGATTTCCGCTTCTTTCATCCATTCTACTTCCTTTAAATGATGCAAATAATAGGCTGCTTCCCGGGATGAATCAAATTGTATAGAAGCATTAATCGATTGTCTCCCACTATATTCAAAGGTCTGAATGAAACCGCGGGGAGGAAGTAACGAGATCAGCTCATTGAGTACAGGAACTGTCTCGATTGGATAATTTGTCATCCATTCAATGGTTTCCTCAAGCTGCCGCGCTCCTTGGGAAGACTCGGAATCAAGCAGTTTGGTTTGCTGTGCGTCAATGATTTTTTTCGTTTGAGAGATTGATTCAAGAGTTCTTTCCGTTTCCGTTTGAACACTTCGAAGAGAAAAAAAGAAGAATAGACATGAAATAAAAAAGACGAAAAGAATGATAGCGATACTATAAACAAACACGGAATTCTTCTTTTCTTTTTCTGGCAATAGGTTAATATCAATGAGATTCAACATATTGCACCTCTTTTAGCGCGAGACCCAGGGCTATGGCAAACTTACCGGGTATCTTCCCGTCATTCACCGTGTTGATCCCTTCCAGACGGTGAAAGCCGACGGGGATGCTGAGTCTTTCCTTTATATATCTATCAATCTCATTTATATTCGGATGATCTCCACTAATGAGAGCCCGTTCAACAGAGAACTCCCCTTTATGGAGTGAATACTGATAAAAGTTCATCACTTTCTCTATTTCACTGAACGCATCTTCGACATTTCTCCAAGAGAGATGCTCTTCCATCAATACATTCTTATTTTCCTGCTCCAACACAATCGGTCTTGTAAAGATCGGTTTATGTCCCCGGAAAATGGAGATGGTTAATAATCTCTCATCAAAATGCAGGAACATTGTATGCTCATGTGGTGAAACGGACCCTTGCTCCACTGATAATCTGTAAAGAGCGAGGGGGGAAATATCTGCAACAACAGGCTTCAATTTCGCATCCTCCAGGACGTCTTTGTAGCTATCCACCACTTCCTGATGAGATGCGATCAAAAGAACCTCCCTGCCGTCCTGCACTTCACCCAATAAAGCAAAATCAAAAACAGGATCCTCAAAAGGTAAATGAATGCTTGTACCAATTTCCAAAAACAAGTACCCCTCTATTTCATCCTCTTTAAGATCAAGGGGAATCGTCACTTTTCGTACCACAACAAACGGATCGGGTGCGACAAATCGGATCGATTTTCCTTTAATTCCCCACTCCTCTATACATTCTTCCAAAATAAATGATAGAGTCTGTACATCCATGATCCTCCCACCTTTGATGACTCCGTCAGGAAGGGAGCGCTCCCCAAATGCCTGAACCAGTAGTGGAGAAGTCTGCTTCACCTCTAGAAAGCGGATGGAATTGTCTGTAAACACGATATTGGATGTTTTTTTGCTGCTAGAGAGAAACGATAGTAAACCCATAGAATGAACCCTTTCTTTACATTAATAGAAAAAAGATAGATAAGCGGATAGGATGCTATCGTAATACAGATAAGCAAGGATGGTCCCTAAAGCGATGAACGGCCCGAACGGAATCGGCTTCCCTTTTTCGATCACTTTGAATGCCAGTGCAATCAAGCCAAAGACCGCTCCAAAGAAGGTTGCCAGCATAAAGGACAGGACCGTGACCTTCAATCCGACAACGAAACCGATGACTCCATAAAGCTTGATATCGCCTCCACCCATCCCGCCTTTACTGACGATGGCGATAAGAAGAAGGAGCCCAAAGCCAACAGCGGCACCGACCAGACCATCCCACCACGGGGTCAGGGGAATAAACAGGCGTTCCAGCAAAAAAATCCCCCCAAAAAACAAAAGGACTTTATCAGGGATGACCATATACGTTAAATCAGAAACCGTAATGATGATGAACAATGAAATGAGCGTCCATGCCACAAGGAGCTCCCATACGAATCCAAACTCCAGATACGCCAGGACAAATAGACTAGCATTCAAAGCTTCCATAAACGGATATAAAGGAGAAATGCGCCCTTGACACCGGCGGCATTTCCCCTTTTGAATGAGATAAGAAAAGACAGGGAGCAGCTCGATGGCAGTCAGTTGATGACGGCAATACGGACAGCTTGACCTTGGCTTTACGATGGATTTCTTTAACGGCACCCGTAGGCCGACTACGTTGTAGAAGGAGCCTAGGAGGAGTGCGTAGAAAATAATAAGGATTATCACTCTTTAAAATTATTCTCCTTCTTTAGGTGCAGGAGCTGGGATAGTTTCTGCATCTCTCTTTGCATCATTAATATCCCTTACAGAAGCATTTGCAAATTTTATAGTTACACTCCCTTTAGTACCGGTACCATTTAAAGTTAATGTATTATCATCATTTACAGTTACCGAATATCCTGACTCCATAATGTCATCATTTTCTTCAAGATAGTCTTCTAAATCAGTAGCTTCTAATGTTTTATCCTCTGGAATACTTTCTGAAGAAACATATAATTTTGCCGCATTTAAGACTTGAATTCCTTCAGCTTTAACTGCATCCGCACGTGACTTCTCAATAATATTCCCAATACTCGGCACAGCAATCGCCGCAATAATCCCCAAAATCACAATAACAGCAAGAAGCTCGACCAGGGTCAAACCTCTCTCATTCTTCAACATCTTTTTCATTTTCTTCAACATGTTTTCATTTCCTCCCATAACCTTATGTAGTACTTTAGTACTCTTTTAATCTACCTATATTATACAACACAGAAAATAAAATATAAGTCTAAATGTGTAAAAATTTATCATATTTTCTAGAATTTTTGTACATTGTTAAATATTTCAAACATTGGGATCATGATGGCTGTTACGATCGTGCCGACAAGTCCCGCCAATAGGACGATCATGAGTGGCTCTATCAGTGCTTTAAGTTGATCTGTGGAGTTTTCCACTTCTTTTTCGTAGAAGTCCGCCACCTTGGAAAGCATGCTGTCAAGTGATCCCGTTGCTTCTCCGATGGAAATCATTTGTGAGACCATGGGGGGAAAGGCCCAGTGTTTTTTCATGGGTTCCGTTAACGTTCCGCCTTTTTCCAGTGATTCTCTCGATTCTTTGAGAACCGCCGCAATCACTTCATTTTCCACAACCCGTTCGACGATGGCCAGGGACTGAAGGATGGGAACCGAGCTTGAGAATAGGGAACTCAATGTCCTTGTCATGCGGGCTAAAACCGCTTTTTGGAGTAGTTTGCCGAATATTGGGATGCGCAGTAAAAAGTAATCCAGATAGTATTTTGACTCTTTTCTCTGTCTTACCATTGCGATTCCTGTGATCATGAGCAGAACAAGGAATAAAAGAAGGTACCAAAAACGCTGCACGGTTTCACTTGCCCCTAGGACGAATCTCGTGATTAACGGTAATTCTCCCCCGAAATCGTCAAACATATCCACGAAAGTCGGCACGACAGCTGCCAGTAAGAAGATGACCACCCCAATGGCGATGACACCGACCACTGCAGGATAGGACAGGGCCGCAATCACTTTTTGCCGGGTACCATGCTGCTTTTCATAGTGATCTCCGAGTCTTTCCAGGGTTTCATCCAGACTCCCCGTTGCTTCCCCGGCTTTCAGCATATTGATGAAGAGGGGCTCAAACACTTTCTTATGCTTGCCGAATGCCTCGGAAAGGGGATGTCCCTCCCTCAATTCCATTTCTACGTCCGTAAGAATTTTCGTCAAAGCTTTACTATCTGTTTGACTGCCGAGAATGCGGGTCGCGTCCACCACGGTGACCCCCGCTTTCAATAGAGTAGAGAATTGCCTGAGAAAAATCACCATGTGCTGAAGCTTGACAGGGTTCCCTAAAGTAATCTCTTTCGTCAGTAGAGTCTCCGGGATTTCCTCAACTGAAATGATGCGGATGCCTTGATTCTTCAGCCTGAGCATGGCCTCTTTTTTTGTGGGAGCCGTGATGTGGCCTTTTTTCTTCCCTTTTTTGTCTCGTCCTTCGTACCTGAATCTGCTCATCTTTAACGGTTCTCCTGAAGAAATGGAGATGCCACTTCAATTGAAATCATACCGGCGTGCAGATATCTGCTGACATTCGATTCAAAGAGCTCCATTCCCTGCGCTTTAGAGGTTTGCATAACAGAGGGAATTTGATGAATCTTTTCGGACCGGATAAGATTGGCAACGGCTGAATTATTCAAAAGGATTTCCGAGACAGCAATCCTTCCATTTTTATCAACCGTAGGCAGGAGGCGCTGAGCAATCACTCCCTGCAGAACCGATGCTAGCTGAACCCGGACCTGGGATTGCTGTTCGGCCGGGAATACATCTATGATCCTCTCGATTGTCGAAACGGCACTGGACGTATGCAGGGTCCCCAGGACTAAATGACCGGTCTCGGCTGCTGTGATGGCTGTTTGAATGGTTTCCAGGTCACGCATTTCCCCTACCAGAATGACATCGGGGTCCTGCCTCAATGCACTCCGCAATCCGTATGCAAAGGACTTTGTATCAAACCCGACTTCCCGTTGATCAATGATGGAAGAACCGTGCGTATGTAAGTACTCTATCGGATCCTCAAGCGTTATGATATGCTTCCTCATCGTCTGGTTCATATAATGAATCATCGAAGCGAGGGTCGTCGATTTCCCGCTTCCGGTCGGCCCGGTCACTAACACCAACCCTTGATGCTTTTCTGCTATTTTCATTAAAACAGGCGGGAGCTTCAGTTCTTCCAGGGTCGGAATATTCCCAGGCACAACCCGTAAGGCAATCGAAATACAAGATCGTTGAAAATAGGCATTCACACGAAATCGCGAGACACCTGGGAGTGCATAAGAAAAGTCCAATTCCCCCCGCTCCTTGAATTCCGTCCATAAATGATCGGGAACAATGGCTTTAGCCATTTGCTCTGTATCTTCCGGCTTCAGCACATCCTGCCCATACCTCTTCAAGTCTCCATGAATGCGGAAAACCGGTGCCGATCCTACTGTTAAATGAATATCAGAGGCCTTTAATTCAAATGCCGCCCGTAATAGATGATCTATCCGTTCCTTCAAGTCATACACCTTCTTTACTCTATTGCTACACGCAGTATTTCCTCTGTCGTCGTCAATCCCTGCTTCACCTTAAACAATCCATCGTCCAAAAGAAAAATGGTTTTGTGATTGATGGCAACTTCCCTTAAAGTGGAAAGGGATTCATTGTTCATGATGATCCTCTTCATTTCATCGTTTACGACCAGCACTTCATGAATGGCCATTCTTCCTTTATAGCCCGTCATATTGCACGAAGCACACCCTCTGCCACGGATGACCTTTTCGATGGTCATGCCTCTGCGATCAAAGATTTCTTTCTCCCTCACTGTGGGGATTTCTTCCTGTGCACAATCCCGGCACACCTTCCGGACAAGCCGTTGAGCGACAATTCCGCTGACGGAAGTCGCGACCAGGAAGGGCTCGACCCCCATATCGATCAGGCGGGTCACGGTACTCAAGGAATCATTCGTATGGATCGTACTGAGAACCAAATGTCCCGTCAACGAGGCTCGTATCGCTACTTCAGCCGTTTCTCTATCACGGATTTCCCCCACCATGATAATGTTGGGATCCTGTCTCAGGATGGACCTGAGGCCTGCAGCAAAAGTAAGGCCGACATTGGTGTTCACCTGGATTTGGTTGACCCCCTCCAATTGATATTCAACCGGATCCTCGACGGTAATGATATTGACCTCTTCACTATTCAGCTTGTTCAAGGCTGCATACAGAGTGGAAGATTTACCTGAACCAGTGGGACCTGTAATAAGCACGATCCCGGTGGGCCGATCAATCAGGTCCTGAAATCGTTTAAGGTTCAAGCTGTTGAAACCAAGCTGCCCCAGGTCATTCAACGATGAACTCAGGTCCAGTATACGGAGGACGATCTTTTCCCCATACACTGTCGGAAGTGTGGATACCCTTAAGTCGATCGGGCGGAAATCGATGTTCGTTTTGATTCTTCCATCCTGAGGTACCCTGTGCTCCGTGATATCCAATTGAGACATGATTTTGATGCGGGCCGTCAGCATACTTTGCATATGCTTGGGGAGGGATCGATCTGTCCGTAAGATGCCGTCCACCCGGTAGCGTATATGTACTTTTGTTTCCTGGGGATCGATATGGATATCGCTCGCCTTTTGCGTCATGGCATTGGATAGCAATTGATTGACGAGTCTCGCGATGGGGGAGTCCTGATCTGTCAAAGCTTCGTCCTCTAATGGAGGAGGCTCATTCCCCATCCCTTTCAACTCTTCAAAGCTTTCATCCATATCGTAATACTTATTGATTGAACGGAGGATATCGTCCTTTGTTGCGATGGATGTCTCAATATAGAATCCAGTGGACAATCTCAGATCCTCGATCGTGTAGAAATCCATTGGATCTGCCATCGCCACGAACAGCTTATCTCCTTCTTTTTTTAACGGGATGATGAGGTTCCGCTTGGCCACTTCTTTTGGAATCAAATGAAACAGCTTTGGGTCAAACGGGTATCGAAATAAGCTGACGTGAGGTATGCCCAGTTGAAACTCCAGCACTTCAATCAGCTGCTGCTCCGTAATGTATCCTTTTTGTAAAATTGCATCTCCCAGCTTCTGATCGATCCCTTTTTCCCTAAGAGCCGTTTGAAGCTTTTCTTCTGTCAACAAACCTGATTCAACTAATAAATCGCCTAAACGTTTCCGCTCTTGCGCCATGCTATCCCGCCTGCCTGTCATTTTCTTATTTCATATCGGTCACTGGTAGATCCTTTTCAGAAGAAGAAGCATTGGACTCCTCTTTCTGTGAAGCAGAATTTGAATCCGACTTTTCTTCTTCCTCTTGATTAGATGGACTCTTTTGAGGATTTGAGCTCCCCTGGGATACCTGCTCTCCGACCTCAGAAGTCGTTTCATCCGCCCCTGAAACATCGACCGCTTCCCCTGCCACGTAATCTTTCATACTATGTAACTCTTCTTTATGAACGGGCAGGTAAAAGTCTTCTGATACTTTCTCTTCCTTGAGAAGTTCACCCTTCATCGTCTGAAAGCTTCTCCATACTTCAACCTGCATGCCATTTCGGCCTTCTTCCGTCACCATTATTTCACCTAAATGTAAATATGGGCTGTACTGCTTGATCACTTTCGGTTTAAATGACTGCTCGTTCCGTCGATCCACGGTCACCCTATATGGAAGTTCGGCACCTTTCAGTGAGATGGAAAGCACATCTCCTTGCCATTGAAGTATGATCGTATAAGATCCATCGTTAGGATTTGAGAAAACAAAGTCCTTATCCTGCTCTTTATTTATGTAAGCTTCCAATCCTAATTCAATACCATCAGGAAGCCCCCTGCTCTGATTTCTCTCAATCACCTCAAAGTTTGTCGGCAGTATCAGCTCATAAAGATATGAAGCGAGAGTGCTGAGATCCTGGTCAGTTGCTCCAGTGAATCCTTCCCCTTCAATAAACTCCAGTAAGGAAAACGGTGAGGTCCCTCCTATTACAATCTCAGGGTACGAATCAATGAACTGCTGAAGCCCCGGTGTTAATGGTAGACTTTTTACGTTGACCTCCGAAATGGTTTCAATGGACGCGGCATGAGTCTCGCCACCTCGTTTGTCTTCTGGATTTTGATCAGAAAGACCGGCCACGTCTTTCATTCCACTATCGGAAACGGGTTGAGTCGGTGATAGCAAGCGATCATAGGCAAAAGCACCCAGATGAGCAAGACTGAATAAACCTATGCTGCATAACACTAAAAATACGGATAGCTTTGTAATAGGTATTCTTTTACTCATCACAGATGCCCCTTTTTTACATTTTCCTTATTGGTTTTTAGATGTTTTGAAGAATGATTGAAAGCTGATTTAAATTTTGTTGAAGTAGGAACTTAGAAGTATAATTCGATGAAAATTAACAAAATTCGACTACTACTATTTTAGTATATACACTTGCAAATGAAAAGCTACTATCTGTTATTAATAGAAAAAAATAGAAGAAAAGTCATAATTTTCGTTCATACAAAAAACACCTCCCCATGCAGGAAGGTGTTCTCCGGATTCATTTCACATACTGAGCCACCCGATTCCGCCCAGCCTGCTTGGCACCTGTATATAATGCCCGATCCGCATGGCGGATAAGAGCAAGCGTATCATCGGCGTCCTCCGGTGCGGTCGAGACCCCGATACTCGCTGTGATCCTGACCATCATTCGTTTGTTGGATTCGTCCAGGCTGTCATGGAGGGTGAAGGGCTCATTGGCAATCGCACCTCTCACATGCTCAGCAAGTCGGAGTGCTTCATCCCGTTTCGTATCCGGAAGAAGGATGACAAATTCCTCCCCTCCATATCTCGCAACTGTCCCCCTTGAATCAATAAGGGTGCGAAGGCGGTCGGCAAGTTCAATCAGGATTTCGTTACCGCTCTGGTGACCATAGTTATCGTTAATCACCTTAAAGTGATCCAGGTCGAGCATGATGAGAGAGAGACTTTGTCTTTTCCCAGCATCGAGATGATTGAACTCCAGCGACAGGAGATCTTCAAAATAGCGGTAATTGTATAGTCCTGTCAGGGCGCATCTTTCACTGTTTTTCTTCGTCCGTTCATGGTGCCTTGCATTTGCGATTGCCACCCCTAAATAGGAACATAAAATATCGACGATCATCAATTGATATTTTTCATAGGCTTTCTTTTTGGAAGAGGCCAATAGAAGAATCCCTCTTACCTTTTGGCTTCTTACAATGGGAACGCACAAAACGCTTTCCACTCCATCGGGCATATACCCTTCAGCGATGTCGGTCCATTCAGATCGGGAAGTATAAAGGACGGACGTCCCGGTTTCCCACACTACACCGCTGATTCCCTGGCTTTTCTTTAAGGGACGCAGGTTATTCGCCTTCATTTCACCATTTTCTACACGCCTTAAGAGAACAAGTTCTTCATCCTGGCAATCAAGGATATATGCATACTCAACGGGCAGGGTCTCAATGATTTTCTCGATGAATATATCAAGCACTTCTTTTACTTTCAGGCTTTCCGTTAATTGGTGACCGATTTCACCCGCTTTTTGAAGGTATTCATTGATTTTTTCAGAAGAGTTATAGAGCTTTAAGATGATCGATAAGCTCACAAAAGGGATACCGATCAATAGAGAAGCGAAGGCTCCCAGTTCAAACGTTAAATAATAGAGAGATAATGAGAGAGGGAACATGATCATGTTTGCGGTAAAGTCCCAAACGAAATCCTTGCTGTAAAACCGGACATCATTGTTCACTACATAGTGTTGATACAACAAAAGTAGAATTTGATTGATCATGATCGAAACGATTTGATAACTGAGAATCGGAAATAGTAATTGACCGATATCCCTTAATCCCACTTCTCCACCAAATAGAAAATAGATGAGGCCGCTCACTAACGAAACAAGAAAGAACATCACTGAATTCAAGGGAATTCTATGCCAATCGGTTTTGGTCAGCCTGAGTCGGATAAGCAATGGGATAATAGAGAATTGCATGAGGACGATCTCAATAAATAATCCATACTTTATAAACCCTACGAGGGTCACCCACTGGATGAAGAAAATGGTGGCACCATTTATCACAATGGGCATAAGTGGGATAAAGGTGGCAAAAGCCACTAAGGTTAAAAGCTCCAGCTCATTTCCTGCAATATTTTCAGGAGGATAGTTCTGATATGTAAAATACAATCCAGCAGGTACAAGGGCTAGCCAGGCCAGCAATATGTACAGCTTCTTTTTTACTGATAATGTCATATCTATCCCCCAAAGGTCTACATTCGATTTAATATAGTCCGATCATACTACACTAGTCAAATAGTCACAAGTTTAAGAATAGTGTATCAAAGCAGTTCAATTAAGTCACTTACTTTTTTCTGTAATTTTCTAATTCTTTAAGAAGATAGGGTTTTACCTCAGATAGAAAATACAAAGAACCTGTTACGAGCAGTACTTCATTTTCTTTCAGCTCGGGGATTTTCTCGTGAAGATACTCTTTCCAATGCGGAACTTCTTCCTTATGGGGATGGGAAGATAATCTGTAAAGCTCTTCTGCTGAAGCCACTCTTGGAAAGTCAAAGGTCGTAAACCCGATCGCATCGACTGCTTCTTCGAGATGGGAAATCATCGGCTGTAAGTCTTTGTCATTCAATGCGGAAAATAGAACCGTCACCTTCTTCTCCATAAAGCGATCCTGGATCGTTTTCACCAAGGCCTTGATTCCTTCAGGATTATGAGCACCATCTATATATATTTCCAGTTTATTTGAAAGGAGTTCCATCCTTCCCGGCCACGAGGCTTTTTTCAATCCAGCTTTTATGTGTGTCCCTTCTACTTTAATGACCTGCTTTTCAGTAAGCAGTTCTATTACCTTTATGGCAATTGCCGCATTGTTCATTTGGTGAGTGCCAATCATCGAAAGCTCGTACGTTTCATTCAATGAAGGTGAGTGATAGGAAAATCTTTCACCTTTTTCAAGGATCGAAAGGCGTTCCACTGAAAAATCCTTTCCAAGTTCAAATAAATCGCTATCCATTTTTAACGCTCTATCTCTTATCACATTCGCTGCTTCTTCTTGGTGGACCCCTGATATGACAGGAACGGAGCCCTTGATGATACCGGCTTTCTCAAAGGCGATGTCTTCTAATGTGTTCCCCAGGAATTGCATATGGTCAAGGCCTATGCTCGTTATGACTGAAGCCATGGGGGTGATGACATTCGTTGAATCGAGTCTTCCACCGAGTCCAACCTCATAAAGGACGAGATCGACAGGTTTCACTTCTGCAAAATAGTAAAAGCTCATGGCTGTTATGACCTCGAATTCAGATGGACTTCCCCATTCGGATTGTTCCATGCTCTCGGCAATGAGCTTTATTTTTTCCACAAGAAGAGTTAAGTCTGCATCTGAAACAGGCTCTCCATTGATACTGATTCTCTCATTAAACCTCTCAAAATAAGGTGAGGTAAACGTGCCTACAGAATACCCTGATTGCTGCAATACATTTCGCAAATAGGTTACAGTGGACCCCTTACCATTTGTTCCACCGATATGAACGGTTTTGATTCTTTCATGGGGATTACCAAGTTCCTCTAACAAGCACTGCATTCTCTTTAGCCCTGGTTTGATTCCTAGTCTGAGTCTTGAGTGTATCCATTCAACGGCTTTTTCATAGGTTAACACTTCTTATTCACTCCCTCTTTCAGGTTTCATTAGAAAAAGGGCTCTAATCAGGTCTGATTGCGGATAGGATTTCCCCTGTAACAATCAGACCTTCTTTTAAAGCCCTCTTCTTAACCTTTATGCACTCGGTACAATTAAACTGATTTCAGCTCTTCTATTCTGGCTTTGACAGTCGCTTGTTTTTCCAAATAATCTTTTTCTTTTGCTTTTTCCTCATCTACTACTTTCTGAGGGGCTTTGCTTACAAATTTTTCATTGTTCAGCTTACCTTGAACACGGGAAACTTCTTTCGTCCATTTCTCCAGTTCTTTTTGCAGGCGGGCAATCTCTTCTTCGATATTGATCAGCCCTTCCAATGGAAGGAATAAGTCTACACCCGTAACGACCGCGGTCATCGCTTTTTCCGGTGTTTCTAAATCTGTACCCATTTCAAGCTTCTCCGGGTTACAGAATTTTTCGATATACGCTTTGTTCTTTTCGATGATCGTTAGCGTATGTGCATCTTTTGCCTTCAGCATCAAGTTGATCTGCTTGCTCATCGGCGTGTTAACCTCTGCACGGACATTACGTACGGCACGGATGATGTCAACGAGAAGCTTCATCTCTTCCGCTGCTGCTTGATCTGTCAGGTCTTCTTGAACCGTCGGCCATGCAGCGACCGTAATGGATTCGCCTTGATGCGGCAAGTTCTGCCATATTTCCTCGGTAATAAACGGCATGAACGGGTGTAAAAGTCTCATTGTGTTGTCGAGGACATGAGCGAGAATCGAACGGGTCGTTTTCTTAGCTGCTTCGTCCTCTCCATATAGAGGCAGTTTCGCCATTTCAATATACCAATCACAGAAGTCATCCCAGATAAAGTTATAAAGGACGCGACCAACTTCACCGAACTCGTATCGATCTGCTAAACGTGTCACAGTTTCGATCGTTTCATTTAAACGAGTAAGGATCCATTTGTCAGCAACTGATTTTTCACCTGATAAATCAATTTCGTCATATGTCATGCCATCCATATTCATAAGGGCGAAACGGGATGCATTCCAGATTTTATTTGCAAAGTTCCATACAGATTCTACTTTTTCAAAGGAGAAGCGTAAATCCTGACCCGGTGAGCTGCCTGTAGATAGGAAGTAGCGCAGTGAATCTGCTCCGTACTTTTCAATGACATCCATTGGATCTACACCGTTTCCTAATGACTTACTCATCTTACGTCCATCTGCATCGCGAACAAGTCCGTGAATCAGTACATCTTTAAATGGACGTTCACCCGTGAACTCCAGGCCTTGGAAGATCATGCGTGATACCCAGAATCCGATGATGTCATATCCCGTCACAAGTGTGTTGGTTGGGTAGTAGCGTTTAAAGTCCTCTGCATTCAGATCAGGCCAGCCCATTGTAGAAAACGGCCATAGAGCTGAACTGAACCATGTATCCAGTACGTCCTCTTCTTGTGTCCAGTTTTCAATGTCTTCCGGCGCTTCGTTGTTTACATAGATTTCGCCCGTTTCTTTATGATACCAGGCCGGGATGCGATGTCCCCACCAAAGCTGACGGGAAATGCACCAGTCACGCGTGTTCTCCATCCAGCGCAGGTAAGACGTCTCAAAGCGGTCAGGTACAAAGTTGACCTTGTTCTCTTCCTGCTGAAGTTTTACAGCTTCTTCTGCCAGAGGATCCATCTTAACGAACCACTGAGTGGAAAGATAAGGCTCAACCACCGCTCCGCTTCTTTCCGAGTGACCGACTGAATGCATATGCTCTTCAATTTTGAACAGAACGCCGGCTTCTTGAAGGTCTTTCACGATTTCCTTACGACATTGGAACCGATCCATCCCTTGGTATTTATCCGCCTTGTCATTCATGGTTCCGTCTTCGTTCATCACAAGAACACGTTCTAAATTGTGGCGATTACCGATTTCAAAGTCATTCGGATCGTGAGCAGGCGTTATTTTCACTGCCCCGGAACCAAATTCCATATCAACGTAATCATCTCCTACAATCGGAATTTCACGACCCACGATTGGAAGGGTAACGGTTTTACCGATCAGATGTTTGTAGCGATCATCTTCCGGATGAACCGCAACGGCCGTATCACCAAGCATGGTTTCCGGGCGGGTTGTGGCAATTTCAATGTGCCCACTTCCATCAGCCAGCGGATATTTCATATGATAGAATGCACCTTGTACATCCTGATGGATAACCTCAATGTCTGAAAGGGCCGTTTTCGTTGCCGGGTCCCAGTTGATGATGTATTCACCACGGTAAATCAGGCCTTTGTTATAAAGGTCGACAAATACCTTTTGTACAGCTTCCGATAAACCTTCATCCAACGTGAAACGTTCACGGCTATAATCAAGGCCTAATCCAACCTTGGACCATTGCTGACGGATATGCTCGGCATATTCTTCTTTCCACTTCCACGTTTCTTCCACGAACTTTTCACGGCCTAAATCATAGCGTGAAATGCCTTGATTGCGAAGTTTTTCATCCACTTTCGCCTGTGTTGCGATTCCTGCATGGTCCATACCCGGCAGCCATAATACATCGTAACCTTGCATGCGCTTCATTCTTGTGAGTATATCTTGCAGGGTTGTGTCCCAAGCATGACCAAGATGAAGTTTTCCCGTTACGTTCGGGGGAGGGATGACGATTGTGTAAGGCTCCTTCTCCTTATCGTTTTGGGCTTCGAAATATTTACCTTCCAGCCACCATTTGTATCTGCCTTGCTCAATGGCATTGGGATCATATTTTGTCGGCATAGATAATTGCTGATCTTGAGTTTCCATTTGTTTTCCTCCTATATTAGTGCGAATAACTACACTTTTCTAAAAAAATAAAAAAATCCCCCGTCCTATGAAAAGGACGAAGGATTCCATTCGCGGTACCACCTTTTTTCTCAGGAAAAATAAGCTTCCTGAACTCTCGACAATCAATAACGGCTTTTAACCGGCTTCTACTACTGTTATTCATAGAAACAGCTCTCCAGGCGACCTTCCATTGTCTTAACGTAGAAAATCTCTCAGCAAACGATTTTCCTCTCTGAAAGTAAGAATCAATGTACTCTTCCTGTTCATTGCTTTTCGTGATTATTTATTTACTCATTATAGTATAGGATAAGATAAACTTTCGTCAATCATTATCGCCAATTTTCCTGAAAAATATTCATTCCGCCTACTCCAGGCACCATTACGCATTGAAATCATAAGATAAAGTAGTGAATATACCCAGGAAAGTGAGTGGTCGAATATGAAAAAAATCAATCAATACACCATGCAGAAATGGATGGGAAACGCCAGGTTGATATGTAAGCAATTCATCATTCCCTTTACCATCTTCCAAGGGGTCCGGACCATCTTGCTTCCAACCACTTTCGATGTCCTTCTTTTAACCCTTTTTATCGGTATTGGGCTTGCCATTTATTTCGATTGGATTTAATGGACTGACGAACCTGGACTTCGCCAGTCCTTTTTTTATTTATTCTGCTTCAGCCGCCTGCTCCTGCTTCTGTTTTTCCATTTCATCCAACCGCATGACCACGTATTCCGTATTTTTCAGCAGCCAGTAGTGCCGTTGCAATTTCTTGAGTGATTTCCGTTCATTCCGCTTATCCTTCGGTGTATGAAAATACTTTTCCACCACTGCAATGACAGAGCTTGGATAAGCTAAATAACTCATGAACAGGAGCCGCTCTTCATTGCGTACTGTGAAATGCTGAAAATAGGTGGTGAGCCACTCGACACATTCCTCGTAATACTTAGGATAGGTTTTCAATGTTCTCGACAAAAACGGCAAGAGATCATGAAAGGGAGAAGCCATCTTTGAGTTCTCAAAGTTATGGAAATACCCCAAGCCTCTTTCATCGAATAGAAAGTGCTCCGTGGAAACCTTTCCGTGAGTGATGACGGTCCTCACCTTTTCAAGCTCCTTCGTCTCCTCATACCACTCATCAAGCATCTTGCGTGAAAATTTCAACGCTTGAGTGGCATCCTTGTAATACATGCAGAAATGCAATTGAAAAGGGGACATATACGTTGTTTTTTCACATGCTTCAACATACTCATCAAGAAACTGCTGTTCTTTATCCCACCTGGATGTCAACTGCTCGTAATGAGATTCTCTCTCCTCCTTATCAATCTTCACTTCTTGAGACGAAAGAGTATGCAATCTTGCCAATTCCCTGAACATTTTCTGATGCTTTTCAAATTGATCTTCCCTTTCCAGGTTCAAGAGCCAGGGCATCACATAGTATAACTCCCCTTCATTCCATACCGCATAACGCCCATCCAAGGTCGGGTAGATCGGGACAATGCGGTTATATCCCCTCTGAAACAATAGTTGCACATTCCGGACAAAATCAACGCCAGTCTGGGCAGGGATCTGCTTAACAGCCAGTGTGCCTTTATTGGAAAACACTTTGGAAATCTTCCCGTAGCTCTCAACAAAATGGGGTTCGACGCCATAAGGTTGTAAGACATGCTTTAATCCATCAAGCGTTTGTACCATTCCTCTCACCTTCTAAGATTACTTTTCTAAAAAAAACGGACTAACTCCAATGAATTTGGTGTCAGCCCCATTGTTTCTTTTATATATCCATTACGCTATTCATGGGTCTTAAAAATGGGAACGACTTCACCCGAATCCTTTAACCCTTGAAGACGTACTCGCTTTTCGGGATATAAAGAACCTGCCCTGCATAGACGTCTTGATTGGCTTCAAGTTGATTGACCCTCAATAGCTGCGGAATGGTCAAATCATACTTTTCTGCAATATAGTCCAGGGTCTCACCCTCTTGAACAATGCATACCCGTAACGTTGCACCCTTTTCCTCATCTTTTCTTGCAAAGAAGTCGGTCAATGAAATGCTTTCATATTTCTTTTTACCTTTTGTCTTTTTCTTTTCTTCCTCTCCTTCTTCCATCTCCGCTTCTACTGCGGGTGAGGAGGAGGATTCTTCTTCGACCTCCTGCTGCTTGTATTTAGGAGGCGGGGTGTAGGCGGCCTTTGGTTCGGCAGGCTGCTCTTCCGATGACTCACTCAGTTCATGCTGCGGCAGTTCAAACACGTTTTCTTTCCGGAAATAATTTTCCTCATAGGAATGAGTCGGATGGGCATCGTATTGAATCTGTACCGGTATTTCATCCTCTTCTCCGGCAGGCGGGGTCCGTCCTTCAAGGTTAAACGGCTGGTACTCGGCGTCTTCAAAATCCTCTTCTTCTTCATCCTCTTCAACGTTCGCCGCCAATTCTTCGACGTCGTAGTTCTCATACTCGTATACTTCTTCTCTTTCTTCTTGCTCTTCTTCTGTTTCTACTTCTTCCTCCGCTGTTTCTTCTTCTACTTCGGCCACTGCACTCGAACGGTAAAGCGGCTCGTATTCTTCCTCTCTGCTATATTCAGCTTCAAGGGGAGGATGCGTCTGCTGTTCTCCATAAATCCCGGTAATCGTTAAATCGGCATTTAATTTCAAGCATGCATTCTCAGGAACGATGTAGTCAAATGACTCAACGAACACATCAATGTCTCCTAAATTAGCAATTCGATTTTTCGGAATGGTCACATCCACCGGGAAACGATGAACAAATTCATATTCACCTTTTTCCCTTTTTTCTACAATTTGAACAAACTTTCCACCAGCTTCAAACTCATCCTCTTCTTCCCCTCTCGGTGAGGTGGGTAAATATTCACCCGAGAGATCAAGACTACCCCTGATAAGTACGTATTGCTCTTGTTCTTGAATCGTTATATGAGGATCTAAGGAGATAGATAGCAATTCTTCAACTTCCTGTCCTTTTTTAAACCAAATTGATTCTTCCAAAGAAAATCGCAAACACGATTGTTGTTCTTGTGACAAAAGAAATTCCTCCTTCCAGTTCTAAACAAAGAAATAGTAAACAATGCCATTATCACTTTATGAAACGAAAAGGAGGATTATGATAGGAAAACGAATATAAATAGCCGATCCTAAAAATAGGATCGGCTATCATCATTACTTCTTACTGATTTTCTCAAACGCTTTATCAGCTGCTTCGAGGGTCTTTTCAATATCTTCATCTGTATGAGCTGTCGATAAGAATAGTCCTTCGAATTGTGAAGGTGGTAAGAATACACCTTCATGGGCCATTTCACGGTAGTAATCAGCAAACATCTCCAAGTCTGATGACTTGGCACCTTCGTAGTTGGTTACTTCTTCATTCGTGAAGAAGATCCCGATCATGGAGCCTGCACGATTGATTCTATGAGGGATGTTATGTTTTTCTGCCGCTTTCTTTAAGCCTTCTTCCAACAGGTCCGCTTTGCGTGCGAACTCTTTGTACGTTTCAGGAGTCAGCTGGCTCAGGGTTTCATATCCAGCTGTCATGGCCAATGGATTTCCAGATAGGGTTCCGGCTTGATAAATCGGACCGCTCGGAGCAATCCTCTCCATGATTTCAGCTTTACCGCCATATGCACCTACCGGCAGACCCCCACCGATCACTTTACCTAAGCAAGTTAAGTCAGGTGTTACATTATAGTAGCCCTGGGCACATCCGTATCCGACACGGAACCCGGTCATGACTTCATCAAATATTAACAGGGAACCATGATTCTCCGTGATTTCACGCAGTCCTTCCAGGAAGCCGGGCTGAGGTGGAACGACACCCATATTTCCGGCAACAGGCTCTACAATGACTCCGGCAATATCATCTCCAAATTGTTCAAAGGCATAGCGGATGCTTTCCAAGTCATTATAAGGCACCGTAATCGTGTTCTTTGCCACGCCTTCAGGTACACCAGGGCTGTCAGGCAGGCCAAGAGTCGCCACACCGGACCCTGCTTTGATTAATAAAGAATCACCATGACCGTGGTAGCAGCCTTCGAACTTGATGATTTTATTGCGGCCTGTGTATCCGCGAGCCAGACGAAGGGCACTCATCGTCGCTTCCGTACCGGAAGACACCATACGCACGACTTCAATACTTGGTACTCTTTCAATCACAAGCTGGGCAAGCTTGTTTTCGATTTCCGTCGGGGCACCGAAGCTTGTCCCGTTCTCTGCTACTTTTTTAATGGACTCCACCACACGATCATTGCTGTGACCAAGAATAAGCGGTCCCCAGGATAGAACGTAGTCAATGTATTCATTTCCATCGATATCGTAAATTTTAGACCCTTTTCCTCTTTCCATGAAAATGGGATCCATCTTTACGGATTTGAATGCTCGTACGGGACTATTCACTCCGCCGGGCATTAATTCCACTGCTTCTTTGAACGCTTGCTTCGATTTCTCATATGAACGCAATATCGGTTCCTCCTTTAGTGATCTTTTAGTCATCCTTACAGGAACTTTCCACCAATTAGGATAACCAATTCGCTACATCTTTTGCGAAATACGTGATGATGAGGTCTGCACCCGCACGTTTCATGCTTGTCAGCTTTTCCATTACGATTTCCTGTTCGTTTACCCAGCCGTTTTGAGCCGCTGCTTTTACCATGCTGTACTCACCACTTACATTATAAGCGACAACGGGTGCATTAAAACGGTCTTTCACTTCCCTCATGATATCTAAATAGGACAGGGCAGGTTTCACAATTAAGAAGTCTGCGCCTTCTTCAATATCCGACTGTGCTTCTCTTAACGCTTCAAGGCGGTTGGCAGGATCCATCTGATAGGTTCTGCGATCTCCGAATTGAGGTGTGGAGTGTGCTGCATCACGGAATGGGCCATAGAAGCTTGAAGAATACTTGACGGCATATGACATGATCGGCACATCGTGATAGCCGGCTTCATCCAATCCGTGACGGATCGCCGCTACAAATCCATCCATCATGTTTGAAGGGGCAATGATATCAGCACCCGCTTCAACCTGGCTTACAGCCGTTTTCGCTAATAAATCAAGGGTTGGGTCATTCAATACTTTTCCGTCTTTCACGATTCCGCAATGACCGTGACTGGTATATTGACACAAGCAGGTATCAGCAATCACAACCAGTTCCGGATAATGCTCTTTCACAAAGCGTGTTGCCCGTTGGACGATCCCGTGGTCATGATACGCTTGTGTTCCCACCTCATCTTTTTCAGCTGGAACACCGAAAAGAATAATGGATTTGATACCCAAGGAAACCACTTCATCCATCTCTGCTTTTAAGTTATCAAGGGAAATATGATAAACTCCAGGCATGGAAGGAACGACATTCTTGATATTATCCCCTTCCACTACAAACAATGGATAGATTAAATCTTCTTTTCTTAGATGAGTTTCTCTTACCAACGCACGCATATTGTCTGATTGACGCAGGCGACGATGACGGTTAAAGTGCAGATCTTTCATGTATGAACCTCCTGAGTAAATAAAGCTTTATTTTGATGATCTATTCATAATAAATTCTTTCATATCGTTTACCATTTCATTTACAGTATAAATGCTTGGACAGATTTTTACATGCAATCCGTACTTTTCAGCCGTATTTTTTGTAATGGGGCCAATGCACGCAATGGGAATGTCCTGAATTTCATCATGAAGGCTATACTGATCGATCACCTTCATAAAATGGTGAACCGTTGATGAGCTGGTAAACGTAATGATATCAAGTTTTTCTTCTTCAATGATATCCTTCAACTGACCGATGCTCCCTTCTGGAAGGACGGTATCATAGACAATCCATTCCTGACAGGGTACTCCTGCAGAGGTTAACTCTGAAGCAATGACGTTTCTTGCCAGGTTCCCTTTTGGTATCAGGACGCCCCCTGAAGGCTTCACTTTCGAAATGAATTCCTCTGCAAAGTCATCCCCTGTAAAATGTTCAGGCACAAAGGAAACAGGGATTCCGTATTTCTTGCAATATTGTTCGGTTTTACTTCCAACAGCAGCAAACTTCCCGGAAAAGGAAGATAGATCGAGCTGTAGTCGTTTCAATGCTTGATGAAAGAATCTAACTCCATTTTTGCTGGTGAAAATAATCCATTCGTACGTATGTATGGTTGTGTGAAGATTCTTTTCCCACTTATCTTCATGAGGGTGAAAATGAAGGAGAGGCACCACAACCGGAATCCCTCCCTCGACTTCAATGAGGGAGGCCGTTTCACTGGATCCCTCACTGCCACGAGTAATCAAAACCTTTATATTTTCTAAAGGCCTTTTCCCCTTCATTAGTGATCAAGCTCCTCTTTCACCTGATCGATAAGGGCTTTAGCACCCAGTTCTGTTAAACTTTCAGCCACTTTTTCACCTACTTGTACAGGATCCTGACCCACCATGTATTCTTTATAAATGGTTTTCCCATCAGGAGAAGCTACAAGTCCCGTTAAGGCAATGTCTCCATTGTCATGCAGCTCGGCAAACCCTGCAATCGGCACCTGACATCCACCTTCCATCTTGTGAAGGAACGCCCTTTCAGCCGTTACAGTCTTTGTGGTCTCAACACACGCAAACTTCTGCAGAAGCTCAAGCACCTCAGAATCATCTTCTCTGCATTCAATGGACAACGCTCCTTGACCGACTGCAGGCAGGCAAAGATCGGGATCCAGGAATTCCGTTACAACATCCGATGTCCAGCCCATACGGGATAATCCTGCCGCTGCAAGGATGATTGCGTCGTAGTCCTCATTCTGAAGCTTCGTTAAGCGCGTATCGATATTACCACGGATCCATTTGATTTCAAGATCCGGACGTACGGATAAGATCTGTGCTCCCCTGCGAAGACTACTCGTTCCTACGATTGCTCCCCCCGGTAAATCTTTAAGTGCCACATGATTTTTACTAATGAACGCATCGCGGTGATCCTCGCGAACCGGTATACATCCGATGGTCAGTCCTTCAGGTAAGACCGCAGGCATATCTTTCATACTGTGAACGGCCATATCGATTTCTTTATCCAGCATCGCTTGTTCGATTTCTTTTACAAACAAGCCTTTTCCACCGACTTTCGATAGGGTGACATCAAGGATCTGATCCCCTTTTGTCACAATTTCCTTCACTTCGAATTCGTAAGAGGGATCCAGTGCTTTCAACTGATCGATCACCCAATTTGTTTGTGTCAGTGCTAATTTACTTCGTCTCGATCCAACAATGATTTTTCTCATAATGACCTCCTGAAATCTTATGAATACCAGAAATGAAATGAAGACAACCGACTTCCCAGGAAAAAGTTAATTAATATGATCAAGAAGGCTGCAACATTTAGAAAAGCTAATGATTTACCAAATACATTTTTTTTAATGCGGAGATATAAATAACTACTATATAAAATTAATAGAATGAATGACCCTACTATCTTCGGATCATACCAAAGAAATTCCGGCAGCTTAATATAAGCCCATTGGAGCCCAAGTATCAAACTAAGTAGAAGCATCGCTACTCCAATGGAATTTGAGATATATGAAATCTTCTCAAGTTTGGACAAATCACTGATCCGCCAAAGCCTCTGTCCCCATTTCTTCTCCTTCAATAATTTAAATTGGAGGAGATAAAGCAAGGAAAACACAAAGGATAATGAAAAGGCGCCATATGAAAGGATGGCCATCGTAATATGAATCAACAATAATTCGGATACGAGCTGTTCGGCCATTGCCTGGGACTCTACCTGTACCGGTGCAAACGTATGGATCGCCATGATGATGAAACCAAGTACATTTGTGAAAAACACCGTAAAGTCCACTCTTAATAATCGATTGATGACCAGTGACAGGGTAATGAGGACCCAGGCATAAAAATAAAGTCCCTCGAAAATGGTGAGGACCGGGAACCTGCCTGTGTTGATCATGTATAGAAATAAAAAGATTGTTTGAAGAACCCAAACAATCGCAAGTAACCAGAAGGCAAACAGATTCGCCTTCCGGTTTTTGTTTAAGAAATCTATAAAGTAAAAGAGAATACTAATAGCATACAGAACAATCATAAGTTCATGCAGCCTAGTCATCGTTTGTTCAAACATAGTCAATAACCTCACTTATGCTTGAAAAGAAGGTTGTGGTATAAGCTTAAGATCGCTCTCAGTCTTTTCATTGGCTGCTTTTACTTGTTTCTGCTCCAGCACTTGTTGTTCAATGTTAAAAATATTGATGAATAAATCCAGTTTATCTTCCGCATCGGGAAGACCCGCTAATTCCTTCGCTTGCAGGATCGGATCCTTTAACAACTGATTGATGATACTCTTCGTATGTTTATTTAACACTTTTCGCTCACGATCTGTTAAGTCAGGCATTTTCCGCTCGATGCTTTCCATCGTTTCAGCCTGGATGGAGAGTGCTTTTTGTCGAAGAGCCGAAATAACAGGGACGACTCCAAGCATATTCAACCACTCTTTAAAAGCCACAATTTCAGCTTCAATCATGATTTCAATTTGCTCGGCTGCTTTCTTACGCTCAGACAGGTTTGCCTGGACGATGCCTTCCAGATCATCGATATCATAAAGGAAAACACTTTCTAATTCACCGATGGAGGGATCCAGATCACGTGGTACTGCAATATCCACCATGAAGAGAGGACGACCCTTTCTCATGCTTTCCACATGGGACATCATCTCTTTTGTTATGACAAAATCCTTTGCACCGGTAGAACTGATCATAATATCAGCCTCTACAAGGGCACATTGAAGCTCCTGCAATGTTTTCGCATTACCGCTGAAACGTTCTGCCAAGGTTTGGGCCTTTTCATACGTACGATTAATGACCGTCACCTTAGTAGCCCCACTGCCATGAAGGTTTTGGATCGCAAGCTCTCCCATTTTACCTGCTCCCAGAATGAGAACATGCTTTTTCTCCAGGCTGCCGAATACTTTTTTAGCCAGTTCAACAGCTGCATAGCTGACAGACACGGCATTGGAACCGATATCTGTTTCAGAGTGACCCTTTTTGGCCACCGTCACTGCCTGCTTGAACAGATGATTAAATACTGTACCGGTCGCTCCTGACTCCTGTGCATTCAGGAAGCTTGAACGAATCTGACCGAGTATCTGGGTTTCCCCCAATACCATTGAGTTCAATCCGCACGCAACCTTAAAAAGGTGCTCAACTGCCCCTTCTTGTTCATAAATGAAAAGATAAGGCGTGAACTCCTCTTTATCTATATCGAACCATTGAGATAAGAAATCTTTAATATAATAACGACCTGTATGAAGCTGATCTACTACTGCATAAACTTCCGTTCTGTTACATGTAGAAACAATCACATTTTCCAGAATGCTCTTCTTTTCCTTTAAAGCCTTCATAGCGAAAGGAAGATCAGTTTCATTGAATGATAAACGCTCACGAATCTCAACAGGGGCCGTTTTATAATTCAAACCAACGACTATTGTATACATGCTATGCACTACACCCCCAACTAAAATCATTACTCTCATTATAACATGTCCGAAAAAGCTCCTGACCCGTAAATGTGAACAGAAATTGAAACCTAAGTATGATACATTTATAAGGTACGAAGGGCATGCTTCTTCCGGGACTTGCTAAACATTCATTTTTTCATATACATTTAAGATTAACAAAGAATCAATATGAAAGCATTTTCAATTCTAAACAATCTTATATATTTCGACATTACCTACTAATGTAGGGTACCAAAACAAGCCTGAAGAATCAAGTAATGGAAAGGTTTCTCATCTATTTGTCGAAACATCTGAGCTTATTTTTCTTATTATGTATTATTTTCCCTAAAAAAACAGTAATTAAAACTTTAATTTCTAATAGGCTCTTTTCGTAAAGTTTGTTGCTATTGTAGAAGAGAAAGTACTAGTTGATTTCCGCTCCAGGATGCTCGCTTTCCGCGGGGCTGGCGGTGAGCCTCCTCGGCTGCGCCTCCGGGGTCTCACCTGTCCAGCTATTCCCGCAGGAGTCGAGCATCCTTCCGCTCCAATCAACTTTCTGAGCATGTATCCTTGATGAAAAACAATATAAACAAGTCTTTTTGCAAACAATCTACATTTATCCTAAGTAATGATTGATTTTCCTTTTAAGGAAGAATATTTTTTTCTAGTTACATTGTATTATTGCACACTTTGAAGCTCTGTCATGAAAATTCCATTAAAGATGGTGAGGGGAACTGCGCAGACTCCTGCGGAAGTACGGGCGTGCCGAGACCCCGGAAGCGAAGCTGAGGAGGCTCGGCCGAACGTCCGCGGAAAGCGGAGCAGTTCCCCTCACCATCCAGCACATACTAATTGACAGAGCCAAAGAGGACTTTTTGTTAAAAACAACATTCTTTTCGGGGAAGAAGTATTAATAAAGTACGGGAGGAAGAGTATGAGACAACAAAGAATATTCCCAGGGATCATTTTGATTGGGTTTGGAGCCTACTTTTACTTACAGCAAGCAAACATCGTGCTATTTCAGGAGTTCTTCACCTGGCCCACTTTATTGATGATTGTCGGACTGGCATTTCTGGGACAGGGATACGGGGGAAGGGACTTTGAAGCCATTTTACCCGGTACGATCCTCGTTGGGTTCGGTCTGCATTTTCATGTTGTCAATAAACTCGAAATCTGGCCAGATCACATGGGGACCTTCATACTGATCATTGCATTGGGTTTTCTGCTTAGATACCAGAAAACGAGATCAGGACTTTTTCAAGGGGTGCTCTTTTTAACACTATCTATCATTCTCCTTTTCTATGATAAAGTGGTGAGATGGTTTGGCTTGATCGAGGGAAGTGTGGGAACGGCCTGGGAATTCTGGCCTATCATCATTATCGGAATTGGCGTCTACTTATTGTTTATAAAGAAGAAATAATTCTATTTGATCAAAAGAAAAGCCCGGAATTTGTTCCGGGCTTTTCTACGTACTATTAGAGGACTGAATCCAAAAACTCTCTCGTCCTCTGCTCTTTTGGAGCGTTGAACAATTCCTGGGGAGGACCTACTTCCACGATCCTGCCATCATGCATGTACACGACCCAATCGGCTACCTCCCGGGCAAACCCCATTTCATGGGTCACCACGACCATCGTCATCCCCTCTAAAGCAAGCTCCTTCATGGTAGCCAAGACCTCTCCGACCAATTCAGGGTCAAGTGCTGAGGTAGGTTCATCAAAGAGCATGATTTCAGGCTTCATGGCCAGGGCCCTTGCAATGGCCACACGCTGCTTCTGGCCACCGGAAAGCTTGGATGGGTAGACATTTTCCTTATCCCCAAGGCCGACTTTCTTTAATAGCTCTTTCGCATCCTTCTTTGCTTCCGCCTTCGAAACCCCTTTGACATATACCGGAGCTTCCATCACATTTTCCAGCACCGTTTTGTGAGGGAAAAGGTAGAAATGTTGAAATACCATACCTACTTTCTGACGGATTTTATTCAAATCATGTGTATCCTGATTGACTTCATCGCCTTCTATGACAACCTTTCCATTGTCTTTCAGTTCAAGGAAGTTTAAGCAGCGGAGTAATGTACTCTTCCCCGATCCACTGGCTCCAATGAGGCAAACCACATCACTTTCCTTTACACTGATATCAATATCCTTCAATACATGTAAATCACCAAAGGATTTATTTAATTTCTCCACTTTAATCATTTCCTGACTCACACTCATCCCTCCCGCATCTTTATTAATCACTGACCGACATCCGCTTTTCTATGATATTGACAATCGTTGAGAATACCAGTACCAGAACCAGATAATAGATCGCTACAACGAGCAGGTAGGTCATGTAATCAAAGTTGTTGGATCCAAGCGTCGTTGCCACACTGAACAATTCGAACATCCCTATGAATGAAGCAAGAGATGAATCCTTTAATGCAATGATGAATTGATTACCAAGTGGTGGCAGGGCCCGTCTGAATGCTTGAGGCAAAATGATCCTTCTCATGGATAATCCAAGAGACATCCCCAAGGAGCGTCCCGCTTCCATTTGCCCTTTATCAATGGATTGAATGGCTCCACGGAAAATCTCGGCGATGTATGCACCATTATGGAAAGCAAGACCCATGACAACAGACCAGAAGCCTGAAATATTTAATGAAGTTAATCCGAAGTAGAAAATAAAGATTTGAACAATTAATGGTGTTCCCCTAACAACGAAAATGTATAAATCCGCTAATAGTTCCAATGGCTTGATTCCTGAAATCTTGAGAAACGCGAAAAACAAACCAATCACGATCGCAATAAGAACAGATACAAAGGTTAATTGGAATGTTAATAACATCCCTTTTAGAAAAACATCATATGTACCAGTTAAGGTTTCAAAAAAGTGCATGAACTTCCCTCCAGTCTATTCAATACGTGTAAATAACGGACAAAAAGCGAATGCGCATAGAAGCACATTCGCTCTGTGTCATGCTGCCTTTACTCTTCTTCTGGATCTGATGTGATGTCTGTATTGAAATATTTTTCACTGATTTTCTTCAGCGTACCGTCTTCTCTTAAGGTCTCAAGCGCTTTATTGATTTCATCCAATAACTTTTCATTTTCTTTGCTTACAGCGATGGCTTGCTCACTGCGGCCGATCAGCTCACGGGCTTCAACGTTCAGCCCTGCTGCGATCGCTTCTTTCCCTGTGATGAAGTCGGTAATGACGGCATCATGCTTTCCTTTATTTAAAGCTTCTAATGCGACTACGTCACTATCATATTGTTGAATATTATCCGTTACTCCCTGAGCAGTCTCTGCGTAAGTAGATCCTTTGGAAACGGCAATCTCCATTCCTTCCAAATCATCCAATTTTTCTACAGAACTGTCCGGGCGAACGAAAATCTGTGGTCCCGAATAATAATAAGGAGTTGAGAAGTCTACTTCCTTCAAGCGTTCATCCGTGATCGTATGGCTGGCAACCGCCGCATCAAAACGTCCGGATTTCACTCCTTCTACAATTCCTGCAAACTTGAATTTCTTCTGTTCAGGTTCTAGCCCCATTTCTTTTGCAACGGCTTCTGCCACTTCAATATCGAAACCAGACATGGTTCCATCATTATTTGTTACACTGAATGGCTTAAATTCACCTGAAGCTGCATAAACGAATTTGCCTTCCTCTACTAACTTCGCACCATTTTCCGTTGTGGCTTTGTCGCCACAGGCTGATAGAAGAAGCGCAGAAATGACTAACAAGACTAGGCTTTTCCAATTCTTCACTGTCTAGAGTCCCCCTTATGTAGCTTGTAATATTTTTAATCTTTCATAATTTTATCAACAAAAGAGAAAATTCTCAAAATTCAAATATAGCTTCTACAGCTTATAATTATCCATTTTCTTGGATGAAAGAGATTCAGCTTTGTTATAGATACATATGCGTCTCTATCCTTTCATTTCCTTTCATATCCTTTGATGATATAGGTCTATCAACCTTATACGGAGTTCAGTAGACCCTCTTTTATACTACTTTTAAGCTAGATTGGTGCTGTCATGTTTAGTCATAAAAAAAGAACCGATCTCCACATATGTGGAAATCGGTTCTTTTCAAGGCTTATTTATAGAACGACTTGATGGCGTCCCAGGCTTTGTCTTTTCCAAGGCCTGTTTCGGAAGAGAACATGATGAGGTCGTCTTCTTTGTCCATATTTAGTGTTTCTCTTGTTACTTTCAAGTGCTTCTGCCATTTGCCTTTCGGGATCTTATCCGCTTTCGTGGCAATGACGATGCATGGAAGTTCATGATGCTTGAGGAAATCGTACATCATGACATCATCATTGGTTGGCGCATGTCGCAGGTCCACGATCAGGATGACCGCCCTTAGCTGCTCACGGGAAGTGATGTAGGTTTCGATCATCTTGCCCCATGCTTCCCTCTCCGTTTTTGATACTTTGGCAAAACCGTAACCGGGTACGTCCACATAATAGAGGGTTTCTTCTATTTTATAAAAGTTCAGCGTCTGGGTTTTACCTGGCTTGGATGAAATCCTTGCCATACTCTTGCGGCCGATCATTTTATTGATGAATGAGGATTTCCCTACGTTTGAGCGTCCCGCTAAGGCAAACTCAGGAAGAAAATCGCCAGGATATTGTTCAGGCCTGACTGCACTGATGACTAGCTCAACTTGATTTACTTTCACTTCTTTTCACCTACTAATGCTTTCTCTAAGACTTCATCAATATGGGATACAAGGATGAACGTTAATTCTCCCCTTACACTTTCAGGAATATCATCTATATCCTTTTCATTATCTTTCGGAAGGATAATCGTTTTAATTCCCGCACGATGAGCGCTTAATGTTTTTTCTTTCACTCCCCCGATTGGAAGGACTCTTCCCCTCAGGGTGATTTCACCTGTCATCCCTACTTCACGATTGACGTATTTACCTGTCAGGGCTGATACAAGTGCCGTCGTAATGGTGATTCCTGCTGAAGGACCGTCTTTTGGAACTGCTCCTTCAGGAACGTGGATATGAATATCATATTTCTCGTGGAAAGACTCGTCGATCCCAAGATCATTCGCTTTCGAACGTACATAACTAAATGCCGTCTGAGCCGACTCTTTCATGACATCTCCCAATTTTCCCGTCAGCACAAGCTTTCCTTTACCCGGTGCTAAGGAAACCTCGATTTGTAACGTATCTCCTCCAACCGTGGTGTAAGCAAGACCTGTTGAAACACCGATTTGGTTTTCTATTTCAGCTTGACCATAGCGGAACTTTTTCTTCCCCAGGAACTCTTCAATATTGCTGGAAGTAATCACGACACGCTTCTTGTCACCAGAGACAATGATCTTGGCCGTTTTTCTGCAAAGGGCTGCAAGGTGGCGTTCAAGGCTCCTCACACCAGCTTCTCTTGTGTAATAACGAACAATATCCACAATCGCTTCATCTCTGACCTGAAGCTTCGATTTATTTAGGCCATGATCTTTAATTTGCTTCTCCAATAAATGGTGCTTCGCAATATTCAATTTTTCAAGCTCTGTATAACCTGCGATCGTAATGATCTCCATTCTGTCACGGAGCGGGCCTGGAATGGTCGATAAATCATTCGCCGTTGCGATGAACATGACTTTGGATAAATCATACGTTTCTTCAATATAGTGATCACTGAAATTCGAATTCTGCTCAGGATCAAGTACTTCGAGCATCGCAGAAGAAGGGTCACCCCTGAAATCACTTGACATTTTGTCAATTTCATCAAGAAGGAAAACAGGATTGATGGTGCCTGCTTTTTTCATGCCACGGATGATTCTGCCGGGCATCGCACCTACATAGGTACGCCTGTGACCTCTGATCTCTGACTCATCTCGAACGCCTCCGAGGGAAATGCGGACAAAGTTTCGCCCCAGTGATTCAGCCACTGAACGGGCTAAACTCGTTTTCCCGACACCCGGAGGCCCGGCAAGGCATAGGATGGGTCCTTTAAGGGATTGAGTTAACTGCTGAACAGCCAAGTACTCAAGCACTCGCTCTTTTACCTTTTCAAGGCCATAATGATCCCGGTTCAATATTTGCTCAGAACGTTTTATATCTAATTGATCTTCTGTTTCCGTCGACCATGGCAGTGATACAAGCCATTCGATATAATTACGTATGACAGAGCTTTCAGCAGAGCTTGATGGAACTTTTTCATAGCGTGCCAACTCTTTCAATACTGTTCTTTCAACATCCTCCGGCATATCCGCTTGTTCTATCTTCGATGTTAAATCTTCAATTTCACCGGTTTTTCCTTCTTTGTCGCCCAATTCTTTTTGAATGGCTTTCATTTGTTCCCGTAAGTAGTACTCTTTTTGGGTTCTTTCCATGGAACGTTTCACACGCTGCCCGATTTTCTTCTCCAGGCTGAGCACTTCTTTTTCATTGTTTATGGTCTCGATCACCATTTGAAGTCGCTTCTTGATATCCAGGGTTTCAAGAACGTTTTGCTTTTCTTTCATTTTCAATGGAAGATGGGAGGCAACGATATCCGCAAGTCTTCCCGGCTCTTCAATATCTGAAACAGTGGAATACGTTTCGGCTGAAACTTTTTTTGAAAGCTTTATGTATTGTTCGAAATAATTCAATAACGTCCTCATTAAAGCGTCTGTTTCTGATTCTTTCACATCGGAATCTTTGAATTCCTTTACTTCCACTTCATAGAAGTCTTTTTGCTCAGTAAATGATTCAATCGATGCCCTGTTTAAACCCTCAACCAGAACTCTGATCGTTCCATTCGGTAATTTAAGCATCTGCTTTACCTTTGTAAGAGTTCCCATTTCGTAAAAATCTTCTTGTGTTGGCTCATCTATATTCATATCTCTTTGAGTTGTTAAGAAAATTAAATGATCATCCATCATTGCTTTTTCTAAAGCTTGTACGGAGCGCTCACGTCCAACATCTAAATGTAAGACCATTGTTGGATACACAAGTAAGCCTCTTAATGGAAGGAGGGGAACCGTTAAATTATTTTGATTTGCCACATATAACACCTCCGAATTTTGCTCTAAGTCTTTGTACAATTCTAACTTATTTACTAGGTAGTGTCTATTAAATAGGTATTTACAACTTTATTCAGTCCATTTAACGCTTATTCCATTTTCTCTTCCATTCAAAAACAAACCGATTCGGATAGACCCGAATCGGTCAACAGTCTATACACTTTTCTTATTTTGTTCTGTTATGAGATCAGTTTGAAGTGGCGCTTCCTTCATTAATGCCAGATCCAATACTTCTTTAAGCTGTTTTACCGGGATCACTTCAATCCCCTCGATTTCACTCAACATTGCTTGCTGGTTATCATAAGGGATGATCGCAATAGTGGCACCAGCCAATTTCGCGCCCTTCACTTTCGCGGTCACGCCGCCAACCGGTTTCACGAGACCGTGGATACTGATTTCACCGGTAACAGCTATGGTATGTTTCACTGGAATTCGGTAAATGGCAGAATAGATGCCGAGTGCCATGGCTATCCCTGCAGAAGGACCGTCTACGGGTACTCCGCCAGGAAAGTTCACATGAATATCGTATTGATCGGCAGGGACACCCATGGATCGAAGCACTGTAATCACGTTTTCAATTGAGCCTTTCGCCATACTTTTTCTTCGGACTGATTTACTACGATCTCCGATGCTTTCTTCTTCCACGATTCCCGTCACATTGATCAGCCCTTTATCCGTTGCCGGGATAACGGTTACTTCAATTTCGAGTAGGGAACCTGTATTGGGCCCTGTTACAGCTAACCCATTTACTAATCCAATGGTAGCTTCTTCATTGATTTTTTTCTGATAGCGGGGAGAAAGCTGACTGGATTGGATAATCCACTCCAGTTCATGATCAAAGATTTCTTTTCTATTTTCGGTAATGGCTACTCCAGCTGCGATCTGGACCATATTAACCGCTTCACGTCCATTACGGGCGTATGAGGAAAGCGTTTCAAGACCTTTGTCACTAATCGTCATTTCCACTTTCTCAACGGCTCTGGCAGCTACTTTCTTCACTTCATCATGCTCAAGCTCTCTAAAGAATACTTCCATACATCTAGAGCGGATAGCTGGCGGGATTTCACTCGGGGTACGAGTGGTTGCACCGATCAAACGGAAATCTGCCGGGAGGCCATTTTTAAAAATATCATGTATGTGAGTAGGAATCTGATGATTTTCTTCATTGTAGTAGGCACTTTCAAGAAACACTCTGCGATCTTCTAATACTTTTAATAACTTATTCATCTGGATAGGATGCAATTCTCCTATTTCATCAATGAACAAAACCCCGCCATGGGCATTCGTTACAGCCCCTTGCTTCGGCTGGGGAATCCCCGCTTGTCCCATGGCTCCCGCTCCTTGATAGATGGGATCATGGACAGACCCGATCAGCGGATCGGCAATTCCCCGTTCATCGAAGCGTGCGGTTGTTGCATCCAGTTCAACGAATACAGCTGCAGGTTTAAAAGGGGATTTCATATTCTTCTTGGCTTCTTCCAAGACCAATCGGGCAGCTGCGGTTTTCCCGACGCCAGGAGGTCCATAGATGATGACATGCTGAGGATTCGGACTGCATAATGCTGCTTTCAGTGCTTTAATTCCATCTTCTTGGCCTACAATATCTTCAAAGCTTGATGGCCTTACTTTTTCTGCAAGAGGTTCAGTTAACGAAATGGATCTCATCTTTCGTAATTCTTCCATCTCTTTTTTTGACTCTCGATCAATGGAAACTTTTTGCGTTCGCTGATTTTTCAATAGGTTCCAAAAGTACAATCCAATGATTATTCCGAAGAATAACTGGATAAACAAAGCGATGCTAGTAAAGCTCATTCGTCTCCCTCCAAGTAGATACAAGTTGTTATCGGTTAGTATCTCCTTGACCTTGTGGGAATAAACAAAAAAATTCTGGTTCTAAAATGAGTAAAAAAAAGAATTATGGAACGACTACTGATGGTAAGAAGTGATGGAATGAAAACAGAGTTCGTTCCTTTTCGCTCCAGGCACTTGCTTTCCGC
>NZ_JXZC01000005.1 GCF_000935355.1 Rossellomorea aquimaris | reverse complement strand
TAAATAATCGATGAAATTCAACATGTAAACAATCCATAAATTAGTCAAATATAAAGATCTGCAAGGAATTCAACATCCTAAACCGATACATCATTAAACCATTCACACTCTACGAAAAAAGCCACCGTCATATATCCCGACGGTGGCTTCAACAATCTTACTTCAAATTCTCCGGATTCAGCACTTCAAGTTCTTCAATGACAAATCGACCATCTTTTCGGATCAATACATCATCAAAATAGATCTCGCCTCCACCATATTCAGGACGCTGGATCATCACCATATCCCAGTGAATGTTCGAGTGGTTTCCGTTATACGCTTCTTCATAGCATTCACCCGGTGTAAAGTGGAAGCTGCCATCAATCTTCTCGTCAAACAAGATGTCCTGCATCGGATGCTGGATGTAAGGATTCACGCCGATTGCGAATTCACCCACGTATCTTGCCCCTTCATCCGTATCAAAGATTTTGTTGATACGATCTGTATCATTGGCAGTGGCTTCAACAATCTTACCTTCTTTGAATGTCAATTTCACATTTTCAAAGGTAAATCCATTGTAAGGTGACGGTGTATTGTAGGAAATGACGCCGTTAACAGAATCCTTTACAGGTGCACTATATACTTCACCATCAGGAATGTTCAGGCGTCCCGCACATTTTACTGCAGGAATGTCCTTGATTGAAAATGTAAGGTCCGTCCCTTCCCCGACAAGGCGGACTTTATCCGTATTGTTCATGAGTTCAACCAGGTTGTCCATGGCTTTGTCCATTTTGCTGTAGTCCAGGTTGCAGACATCGAAGTAGAAGTCTTCGAACCCTTCTGTACTCATGTTGGCAAGCTGTGCCATGGATGAAGTCGGATAACGTAGTACGACCCATTTTTTCTTAGGAACGCGGATTTCTCTATGTACTTTTTTCCCGATCGTATTACCGTGTATCTTCATCTTTTCGTCAGGTACATCCGATTGTTCACTGATGTTATCACCTGCACGCAAACCGATATATGCATCCATCTGGTCCATGACATTCGCCTCGAAGCTTGCCATCATATTGTATTGTTCATCCTTAGCCCCCATTAATAATGCACGGTCAACTGCGTGATCTTTAATGGATACGAAAGGATATCCACCGGCTTCATATGCTTCTTTAACGAGTGCCGTCACCAGTTCCCGCTGCAATCCGAAGTTTTCGATCAATACTTTCTCACCAGGCTGTAACTGTACAGAGTACTGAATTAAATTTTTTGCCAATTTTTCAATCCGTGGATCTTTCATTGGATCTTCCCCCTTGTATGTAGTCCATTTTATTGTACCCTAAAACATTTATTAATGGATGAGAGAAAAAAGATGAAAAATGCTAAAACAAGTAATATTTTTTATTTTTTCATGCAGGAGAATGCAGGAGAAAGGAGAAATACTAGTATAATGTTTATTTGTTAATGATAAGGGTAAAGAATTCCTATACATGGAGGTGTGGCATATGGAAATCATTCTTTATCTAAGCGTAGCTGTAATAGCTGTTGCATTTTTTATTTTAGTTATGAGTTTAATGAAGACATTGAAGTCCCTCAGCTCTACATTAGACAGTGTTTCAACTACAATGACCGGCCTTGAGGGGCAGCTTCAAGGAGTAACAAAAGAGTCTACAGAATTACTACATAAAACAAACCTATTAGCCGAGGATATCCAGAAGAAATCTGAGGATCTGAACACAGTTGTTTATGCAGTAAGAGATGTAGGGCATTCCATCCAAAACCTTAATAACTCGGTTAAGAAAGTAAGTACATCCATTTCAACCGAATTGGAACGCAACCAAGGGAAAATTTCACAGGTGGTCCAGTGGGGAAATGCTTTCATTGAGTTAAAGGACAAATGGAAACAAAAACAGGAAAAACAGCCAAGTCAATCTGATGCAGCTGTTCATAACCAAACATCTAAAGAAGTTCGATCCCAAGAAAAATTGATAAAAAGAGCAAGATCTTATAACAATTAGAGAGGGGAATTTTAAAATGACACAACAGTACAATCAAAACCAGAACCAAAATCAGACAAATGACAGCAACAACATCAACTCAAAGGACTTCATGATTGGAACACTGATCGGAGGTATCGTAGGAGCGGCTACTGCTTTACTACTTGCCCCTAAATCCGGTAAAGATCTTCGTCATGATATTAACGAACAGGCGGGCGTCCTGAAAGAAAAGACAGGCCAGTGGAAAGACACGGCTGTAGAAAAGAGCAATGAACTTGCAGCAGTGGCGAAGGAAAAATCTTCTGCCCTAACAAAATCAGTACAAGAGCAATCCAACAATGTCGTTGGGAAGCTGAAAACATACCGCTCCAATAATAAAGAGCTTCAAGAAACTAATGATGAGCTTCAAGCTGTTTCAGTAGGAGAAACAACACCTGTTGAAGAAACAGAAGATGTGAATCAGAAGCTCGAAGAAACAAAAAAGGCATTTGAAGAAACTGAAAAAACATACAATCAATAATAATTGATTCCAAGGGCGGTGAAGTGATATGATTACTTCACCGTTTTTTTGTTGGAATAAGATTGCCATGAGGCACCCGTTTGTCTCTTAAAGTACATGTAGGAAAGGAAGTATGAATGTCATGCAAAAGATTGAAACCGTTCAAGAGTTTGAAAAGCTTTCTGAAACAAATTCCCGCTTCTTTTTCATGAAGCACAGCTTAACCTGCCCGGTAAGCTCTAATGCTTTCAACGAATACCAAGCTTTCTTAAACAAGCATGAAGAAGAAGACGGCTACTATTTAGCCGTTCAAGAATCAAGGGAGCTGTCCAACCATATTGCCGAAAAATACGGCATCAAGCATGAATCGCCTCAAGCCTTCCTGTTTATCGAAGGAAAACCAGGCTGGAATGCTTCCCATTGGCATATTACGGAGAATGAATTAAATAAGTTGTAGTGGGAAAGGACTCTGTTTTGACAGGGTCTTTTTATTTTATTTTTTTGTATTGCCTGATGATTTCGTTTGGGTTTTCTAATAATTTTTGGTAATTCCCTCCCATGTGTTTATTTTCTATCATACAGGGAATCTACTCTATAAGATTAAAAATTATTTAAAGTAAATTAGGAGGAACGATTCATGGCACAGACAGTACCTTATAACACTCAAACAAGTAATACGGCTAATGCGAATAAGATGAACGGCACTTCCGGAGAGAAGAATGGTAAGTTACTTAAAGGCATGGTTGTGGGAGCTGTAGTAGGCGGTGCAGTGGCTATGCTTGATAAAACTACAAGAAAGAGAGTATCTTCGAGAACATCTAACGTGAAGGACTCCACGATGGGTATGGTGGCAAAGGTAAGGGAAAATCCATCGGGAATCATGAACGACTGGCAAGATCGCCTCAAAACGGCTTCTACCGTATTAAAGGAAGCGATCAACGATGCACAGAGCCTTTATGAAAAGGTGAATGATGATGTGATTGATCAAGTGAATCAAGTAAAAGAAGACTCTTCTGAAATTATAGCCACTACAAAAGAAGCAGCAGAAGAATTGAAGGAAATTGGTGGAAAAGTGAAAGAAGCAGGTGAAGAAGTGACAGGCGATTCGACCTCTTCTGTCAATAGCACTCAGCCTTCAACAAGCTCTACTTCTACACATGATAACAATATCCATCCGACTAACCGTACGAGCAGTGTACCTGGACAAGTTGGATCATAAACAAAAAAACTGGCGTAAATGCCAGTTTTTTTTGTTGTCTGCTATTCAGCGTGACACCTTAGGCCAGACGATTTCGAGTTCATCCCCTTGTTGAATCTCCTCATAAAAAGTGGTTTCCTCCCCATTTTTAAGGAGGACGAAGCTACCATTCGCATGTGCAGGCATATTGACTTCAACTGAATTAAACAAGTCCTGGAATATAAATGAACTCATTTGTTGTGCTTCTATTTCAATCGTATCACCTGATGATAAGCGATCATCCATTTTAAGATGAGTACCATTGCGATAAACCCGGCTGCTCTCTTTCATAAGCTCGACTTTCTTGCCGTTGAATGTAATCAGGATAGTGGAGCCGGCGGTGAGCTGTTTCTTTGCGAGAAGCTCCTTTACCGTTGGAGTGGAACCAGGCTTGAATGAAACGATATCATTCTGTTGAATCTTTGATGAAAGTTTCGCCTCAAAACCTTTTATGAATAGCTTTCCGCTATAGGCAGGAAAGAACGTTTCTTTTCCATTGATAGAAATACGATAGGGCTTTGTGCTTTCGATCCATTCCTCATACCCAAAATGCTTTAACACGTCGAAGAGTGATTCCATTAATTCGATACGGATAGAGTCACGGTCCTGAATGGTCTCATCAAGGGATGCCGTCAGATTGTTTCTGTAGACGAGTGGGGTCACTACATAATCCTTATCGCCAATGACAATCTGTTTAGAAGAGGAAGCGTCTATTAGATCACCGATGGTCACCCGTGGTGGGGTCCCGTCTTTTCCTCTATGAACAGAAATCATATCGTTATTTTTAATGTTTTCGTCAAGTGAACTAGGCAGACCATTTTTTTCAATAACTGGCGGGTGACCGTGACCTCCCGGCAAAGATATATCTTGACCATTGACTGATACAAAGAAGCCATTTCCCGGAACCCCGTGCCATTTACTCAGCTTTAACCCTGCAGCTAACAGGCAGTCGCCGACCGTTAAGTCCTTTACTTCAAACAATCGGACCGGTTGTTTGTTCACGTGAGCGGTGACGTATTGAACAGGGGCTTGTTTAGCAGCAATGGCGATACCAATCGGGGTGACGAGGTCAGGGCCTTTCGTTACTTCTTCCAGTATGGCTATGTTCTGAATAGCCTCTACGCCTCTTACAGCGACCCGATTGTGAGGAAGCTGCAGGGATGCCCCTAATCGGGTGGGAAGTGCAGGTGTTAAGCTGCCTCCTCCTACAAGCATGACAGCTTGCGGGGGCTTTCCATTGTTCAAACGGAGAATTTCCTTTGAAATCTCTTCTGCCAACCGATTCACAGCCGGTGTGATTTTCTCCACGACCTCATGTGCAGGATAACTCGTTTCAAAGCCAAGAATATCGGTAACCGTGATTTCTTCTCTGGTCTGAAGCTCCCTCTTTGCCTGTTCCGCTAATGGGAAATCCAGCAATAATTCATTGCTGAGGGCTTCCGTTATTTCATCCCCGGCAGTGGGGACCATCCCATAGGCAATCACAGTCCCCATATTGGTAATCGCGATATCGGATGTTCCCGCTCCGATATCAACGAGGGCTACATTGAGTCGTCTCATTGACTCTGGAATTAGCACATTAATGGCAGCGATGGGCTCTAATGTCAAAGCATCCATTTCAAGGCCGGCGCGATTGAGTGCCGCGATCAAGGATTCCACCACGACACGTGGGAGGAAGGTCGCGATAATTTCAACCGTGGCTACATCTCCTTGCTGATCGATGAGGCTCCCGATTTCCTCACCATCCAAACGGTAAAATAGGACAGAATAACCAACACAGTAATAGTGGTAGTCCTTTGTATCATGTTCATTTTCTGCAGCTAATGCTTGAGCCTGCTGGACAGCGCTTAACTCCAGGTGGAGGATATCGTTTTTTTGAAGAAGGGGTTTGCCTTTTATATTTGATGTGCAAGATGCTATTTCCGTTTTTAGAGCTCTCCCGGCAGCTGCGACACACACTTTATGAAGGGGACCATGCTTCTTTTCCAATTGCTCTTTAATGGAGCAGATGACTTCTGCTACAGCAGGAACGTCATGAATCTGACCATCGAGCATGGCTCTCTTTTTATGCTCTTCTACTAAAATATCTGAAACTTGAAATATTCCTTCTATTTCTTCTAAAATAATCCCGACGACCGATCGGGTGCCGATGTCTAACGCAAAAATTTTTTGCTTATTTTTCAATTAGTGTTCACCCACTTTAGCCTATTCTCATACAATACTAAAATACTTTAGTACTTAAAAGCGTCTAATTAATAAAGAATTTTATCGTGACATTTTAGATATGTTCTATTATAATAAGTTTCAATATCAAAAATGTATCATACTTTCTTAAAACTATAACAGTTTTTACGTATGAACAGGATAAAAAAAGAAAGGGTGCTGTATTGTGAGTAATCAAGAGCTCGATCAATTACGAAAACAAGTCGACGAGATGAACCTAAAACTATTAGACACCATCAATGAACGTGCTAAACTAGTTCAGGAAATCGGGCGTGTCAAGGAGACTCAAGGAGTATACCGCTATGATCCTGTTCGTGAAAGAGGCATGCTAGATCTGATTAAAGAAAATAACAATGGTCCATTTGAACATTCTACCATTGAACATATTTTTAAAGAGATCTTCAAAGCCGGTTTAGAGTTACAAAAAGACGATCACCGGAAAGCATTGCTTGTTTCCCGTAAAAAGAAACCGGATGATACGATTGTCAATATTAACGGAGATTCCATCGGGGACGGAAAGCCTCATTTCATTTTCGGTCCATGTGCCGTTGAATCTTACGAGCAAGTGGCGGAAGTGGCGAAAGCCGTTAAAGCAAAAGGACTTAAATTGCTTCGAGGCGGAGCATTTAAACCTAGGACTTCACCTTATGATTTCCAGGGCCTCGGGATCGAAGGCTTGAAAATCCTTAAAAAAGTGGCGGATGAATATGATTTGGCTGTTGTGAGTGAAATCGTTAATCCAGCCGATATCGAACCTGCGCTGGAATACATTGACGTGATTCAAATCGGTGCGAGAAATATGCAAAACTTCGAGCTGTTAAAAGCAGCAGGGGCAGTGAAGAAGCCCGTATTGCTTAAACGTGGTTTAGCTGCAACGATCGATGAGTTCATCAACGCTGCCGAATACATCATCTCACAAGGAAATGGAGACATCATCCTTTGTGAACGTGGAATCCGTACGTATGAAAAAGCAACAAGAAACACATTGGACATCTCAGCTGTCCCAATCCTTAAGCAAGAAACGCATCTGCCAGTATTCGTGGATGTAACACATTCTACTGGACGCAGAGATCTATTGCTCCCAACGGCAAAAGCAGCACTTGCCATCGGTGCAGATGGAGTAATGGCCGAGGTTCATCCTGATCCTGCCGTCGCCCTATCCGATTCAGCTCAGCAAATGGATCTAGATCAATTTGATCATTTCTATCAGGAGCTATTAAAAGGAAGAACGATCGAAGTGTAATGTATATAAGAGAAGGGTTGGATCCTATTTTTGGGTTCAACCCTTTGTTTTTTGGAAGAAAATACGAGTTTTCACGGTCAATTTGGGCATTTTTTTAAGAAATGTCCTTTTAATTGTCCAATTCATTGTTTTGGAGCAGTAATTTTAGTTGGAACATCCGATCTTTATTAGGGATATCGGCGAAAATTTCATTTTAACGGCGAAATTCTGAATTTATCGGCGAAATCTTAATTTTAACGGCGAAATTCCAAATTTAACGGCGAAATTTGATTATTACGGTGGAATTCAGATTTTTATCAGCGAACCCCTCATTTTATCAGCGAAATCTCGAATATATCAGCGAAATCCTCAGTTTATCAGCGAAATCCCGAATATATCAGCGAACCCTTCATTTTTTCAGCGAAATCCCAAATATATCAGCGAACCCCTCATTTTATCAGCGAAATCCCAAATATATCAGCGAAATCCTCAGTTTATCAGCGAAATCCCAAATATATCAGCGAAATCCTCAGTATATCAGCGAAATCCCAAATATATCAGCGAACCCCCAGCCAACGCCACGCCAAAATACCCTCTGAAAGTGCAGTCTTATGCCTCTATCTCCACTAAACCCGCCCCCGTTTCTGTATGCTATAATAAACTTTTTGTTAAGATAAGGCTGAGTCGTTGCAGGAATATAGAGACTATCGTATGATTATCTAGGTAATTGCAGATAAATAACCTATATACATTGAAAAAACACTAAGTTGAATATAAATATGTGCATTTTTTAACAAACTATTGTAATCGCTTTTTTCTTTAGGTTTATTTAGTGTAAAATAAGATAAATAAATGAGTAGAAGAGTAAAGGAGAGTTAATGATGAACGTTACAATATATGATGTAGCAAGAGAAGCAAATGTTTCCATGGCGACCGTTTCACGTGTAGTCAATGGAAATCCCAATGTAAAACCGGCAACAAGGAAGAAAGTACTGGAGGTCATTGACCGCCTTGGATACCGTCCGAATGCTGTAGCAAGGGGACTTGCAAGTAAGAAGACGACTACGGTCGGAGTCATCATACCCGATATCTCTAATATTTTCTATGCTGAATTGGCACGTGGGATTGAAGATATCGCAACGATGTACAAATACAATATCATCTTGAGTAACTCGGATCAAAATGCCGAGAAGGAACTTCATCTTCTTAATACGATGCTTGGAAAACAAGTAGATGGAATCCTGTTTCTTGGTGGTCACATTTCCGAAGAGCATGTTCAGGAATTCGAACGTTCTCCGGTACCAATCGTGTTAGCTGGGGCAGTGGAAGAAACAAACAAGGTCCCATCTGTTAATATCGATTACAAAGCGGCTTCTTACGATGCTGTTACGGAATTATTAGAAAAAGGACATAAACGGATCGGATTTGTAAGTGGTCCTTTCCACGATACGATCAACATGAAGTTTAAATTGGAAGGGTATCGAGAGGCCCTTGCCAAGGCAGGAGTGGAATATAGTGACGACCTGGTTGTTGAAGGTGAGTACACATATGATTCAGGACTAGAGGCATGGCAGAAGTTTTCTGAGCTTGCGGACAAGCCGACTGCTGTGTTCGTGGGCAATGATGAGACGGCCCTTGGAGTCGTTCATGGCGCCCAGGACCAAAATGTGTCCATTCCTGAAGAAGTTGAAGTGATCAGCTTCGATAACACGAGACTGGCGCTTATGGTCAGACCACAGTTAACTTCCGTTGTGCAGCCTTTATATGATATCGGGGCTGTAGCGATGAGATTATTAACGAAATATATGAACAAGGAAACGGTTGAAGAATCCACTGTTGTTCTTCCTCATCGACTTGAACATCGTAACTCAACAAAATAAGAAGTTTGTCGATATAAAAGATAAAGACAAACAGATCTTATTTTTGTAGGGAGAGTCAAAATGAAAAAGCTTGATGTTCTTACACCAATCGGGGTTGTAGTTGGGTTTCTATTCGTCGCTTTCGCCATCATTACGAACGCAGGTGTTACAGGCTTCAGTTCTTTCTTAGATCTGCCTTCGATGTTCGTTGTGATAGGCGGGTTGATCGCTGCCATGCTGGTCAGCTTCTCTATCAAGGAATTGAAGCAATTGGGGAAAGTGATGAAAGAATCCTTTCGTGACGAGGAATACGACCTTCATGGACTTATTCGTACGTTTGTGACACTTTCAGAAAAAGCCAGACGTGAAGGCCTTCTCGCATTAGAGGCGGAAGTGGAAGAAGTTGAGGACCCTTTTATTCGAAAAGGTGTCCTGTTGGCAGTGGATGGCATTGAGCAAGATGTGATCGTAGATATTATGAATGCTGAAATCATCGCTTTAGAAGAGCGACATCGCAAAAATAAAAGTTTACTGGACAAGGCGGGGGAGTATGCACCTGCCTGGGGTATGATCGGGACCTTGATTGGTCTCGTACTGATGTTAAAGAATTTGAATGATCCAACAACATTGGGACCGAATATGGCCATTGCCTTATTGACGACTTTATATGGATCGATCCTTGCAAACCTTGTCTTCCTGCCTATGGCATCCAAATTAGCGATGAAAACAGAGAAAGAAGTGTTCATGAAACAAATCGTGATTGAGGGTGTTGTGGGAGTCCAATCCGGTCAAAATCCAAAGATATTAGAAGAGAAACTAAGGGTGTTCTTATCTAATGAGGAACTGGAGACGTACTTGAGCAGGAAACAAGCGGAGGCTTCATTCGATGAAGCGTAGACGAAAACAAGCGTCTCAGCCCACGGGTGCTCCAAAATGGATGGTTACCTTTTCTGACCTCATCACTCTTATTCTCGTATTCTTTATTTTATTGTTTTCTATGTCACAAATAGATATCGTGAAATTCAGGGCCATCGCTGATTCCTTTCAACAGCGTCAAATACTTGAGTTTTACCCATCTGTTATTCCATTCGAGAATCCTTCTGCTGAACCTGAAGTGGAAATGGAGAAAATGCAGACTCAAAGCAGTGAACAAGCCGACAAGGAGCTACAACAACTTTTAGAGGATATTCAGAGCTATTTAAATGAAAACAAATTAAGCGATGTTATAGTTGCCACAAGAACCGAGCGAGGCGTCGTACTGGTTCTTCAGGAGCAAGCTCTATTTGCCTCAGGTGAAGCAACGGTCCTCGAGGACGCTTATCCGTTCCTGAATAAAGTGGGTGATCTCATATCCAGGATCCCAAACTTCGTGAAGGTAGAAGGACATACAGATAATCGTCCAATCAATACATATCGATTTCCATCAAACTGGGAGCTCTCCTCTGCAAGGGCAAGCAGTGTGATTCGATACATCATTCAAACGGAGAACCTGGATCCAAAGCGCTTTATCGCCGTCGGATATGGGGACACACGGCCAATTGCACCCAATGATACCAGGGAAAATCTCCAAAAAAACAGGCGGGTCGAAGTGATCATAACAGATCCTGCTTACCAAGAACAATAAAAACCAAGGACTTCTCGGGTGGTGATGAGAGGTCCTTGGTTTTTTGTTAGCTTGACGGCTTCTGTCGCAGTTGCTGGCGAATGGAGTAGAGGGCTTTCTCAACGGTCTGCTTGTTCTTTTCGGTGATTTCCCCTTTTCTTGGAATCGGTTTGTAGATGTCCCGTTCATCCATCCATTCAGCGGGTAACATGACACCTGCTTTACTCTGCCACCGTTCCGTCCATTTTCCAGGGAAGGAAGAGGCAAGGTCCATACGCCCGGTCATCTCCAGCCAGATCAGGCTCCATGCTCTTGGAACCACTCTCCAAATATCGTAGCCCCCGCCACCAACGGCAATCCATTTACCATCGCAATACTCATGGGCAAGCTCATGGGCGATACGAGGGATTTCCCTGTATATATTCATAGTAGCTGAAAGGTGGGTAAGAGGATCATAATAATGGGCATCTGCCCCGTTTTGAGTCAATATGACGTCCGGCTTGAAGAATTCAATCACCTCACGAAAGGACGTTTCGTAAGCTTCGAGCCACGATTCATCCTCTGTAAAGGCATCTAAAGGTATATTGAATGAATACCCATATCCTTTTCCGTGACCCCGCTCATTGATATTACCTGTTCCCGGGAACAGGTAGCGTCCTGTCTCATGGATGGACAGTGTACAGACGTCCGGATCATCGTAAAAGGACCACTGGACGCCATCTCCGTGATGGGCATCTGTATCTACGTACAGTACCCGCGCCCCGTACTTTTCCTGCAAATAGCGAATCGCCACTGAACTGTCATTATAAATACAGAAGCCGGATGCCTTCCCTTTGAAGCCGTGATGGAGACCACCGCCGAGATGGAGGGCATGCTTGGCTTTTCCCGTCATGACATAATCAACTGCCGTTAACGTTCCGCCCACTAAATATGCACTCGCTTCATGCATTCCTTTGAACATCGGGGTATCTTCTGTACCGATACCAAACCCTTCCGCCTGATCTTGAGAGAGTTGGCCGACACTCGCTCGTTTGACGGCGTTTACATAGTTGGGATCATGATTAAGAAATAACTCTTCGTCGGTAGCCATTCGTGGGGGGACGATTTGATCTGATTGAAGAGCGTTTGCTTCTTTGAGTAAGTCCATCGTCAAGGTCAATCGGGTTTGATTGAAAGGATGCTCATCAGAGAACCGATACCCAAGAAGTTCATCTGAATAAATGAAGACAGCATCTTTGGTCATGATGAGATTCCTGGCATGTTTGGCCATAACACGTCATATCCTTCTTTCTTGAGATCATCGATCACATTCATCGGATTCATCGTTCTTACGCGGAACACTAGTATTTTAAATTTTTCGTCCTTCTTATCCGGATACACGAGGACACTTTGAATATTAGAGTTGTTTCTTCTGATGATACCGGCCACTTCATAGAGGATGCCGGCTTTATGTGGGACTTTCACTTCAATTTGAGAGCCGGGCTGGTGGGCTCCCGTCAGTTGAATGAGAGTGTACAACAGGTCTGTTTCAGTTATGATTCCTACGAGCTTATTTTCCTTCAAGATAGGCAGGCAGCTGATCCGGTGCTCATAAAAGAGAGCGGCGACTTCTTCGACGAAGTCCAAAGGATGTCCTGTGATCACATCTTTTTTCATGATCAACTTAAGAGGATTCTGTAACTCACTGGTTGAGGACTCATCATGAAAAATAGATGGGGTACCGTCTTTTACATCACGGTCACTCACGATTCCGATCACTTCCATCGCATCATTCGTAATCGGGATATGCTTGATTTTCTTCTCACGCATTAATTTTATGGCTGTTTCAATTGTATCGTCTGCTTTTAATGTTTCGACTTTCGTTTTCATGATTTCTTCTACAATCACGTTCTCCACCCCTTTAGAAAACTTGTCAGAACTCCATTAATACATAAAACGATTCATAAATCTCAGTTGATCAAATCGTTGGATGGAATCTGAATCCACTCTTTTACCGATCCTCGCCATTAAACAATTGGCTGGATGGGAGCTGATTTCAGGGTCATCAGTTGCGTAATATTCCAAACCGCCAGCGTTCATCATCTTTTCCATCACCTTACGATATTCCCATACGTTCAAGCCGGTTCCTTTAAGGTCCCAATGCCAATAGTATTCAGTCGTAATCACAATGAAATCTTCCATATGATCATCCATCATGGAAACTCTTAAAAGGTGTTTCCCGACTGAAGCCCCCCGAAATTTAGGGATCACCTCGATTGCCCCAAGCTCGATAAGATTATCCATTTTCCCTTGGGACCAGCGTTCAAGGGGGTCAGGATATAAATATGTAACATATCCAACGATCGTATGATTGTCTCTTGCAATCAGGATTCGTCCTTCTGGTAAACTGGCAATCTCAACAAGGGCTTTATGCTGTTGAGCAGGAGGTCTGAAAGCGACCAAGTCTTCGTGAAAATCAAGCCGGGCCAATTCCTCAGCGGAAATCGGACCTTCAATGATGAGATTCCCTTTTGTTGTCTTTAATTCTGTTGCATTATAGGTTTTTTTCAATTTCATCTGGACACCACCTAAAGATATTCCTCAAGTACATTATACATGAAATTAAAAAATGTATAGCGCTTTCACGAAATTTTCAGACCTTTGCAGCGGGGAAGTTATTCTGCAATACCTATCCAGGACTAGGGTTTGAAGAGTTTTTATAATAAATACAGCAATGGGTACATTGTGGCAGATTTTTTAAAAAATTGAGAAAATATTAAATTTATACTATAATAAGATTGTAATTTCTTACATAAGGGGGATGCGGTATATGAAAGTGGAAGCGCTACCAGTGACGAAGGGAAACTATAATCTTGAAAGCTATGAAAATACGTACCAATCATTCGATTGGAAAGATGTCGAAAAAGAATTTTCATGGGCGGAAACAGGTCGCGTCAATCTGGCACATGAAGCGATTGACCGACATGCAGTATCTTTCAGGAAAAATAAAGTCGCTCTTTATTACCGAGATGCAGAACGTGATGAAAAATATACGTACTCTGAAATGAAGAAGATGTCGAACAAAGCTGGAAATGTATTGAAGCGTTTTGGGGATGTTGAAAAAGGGGACCGTGTCTTCATCTTCATGCCTAGATCACCGGAATTGTATTTCTCCGTATTAGGTGCGATCAAACTGGGTGCCATCGTAGGTCCTTTGTTTGAGGCATTCATGGAGGGAGCCGTCCGTGATCGTTTAGAGGATAGTGAAGCAAAGGTGCTGATCACGACTCCTGAACTTTTAAAGAGGGTTCCGGTAAGTGAACTTCCAAACTTAAAGCATGTGTTCTTAGTCGGAGAGGATATAGAGGAGGACGATGTCCATATTGACTTCATGACTAAATTTGCTGAAGCGAGTGATAAACTGGCGGTAGAGTGGGTAGACCGGAATGATGGGTTGATCCTTCACTATACTTCAGGTTCCACTGGGAAGCCAAAGGGGGTCCTGCATGTTCATAACGCTATGATCCAGCATTATCAAACGTCCAAATGGGTGCTTGATTTGCAGGAAGAGGACGTGTACTGGTGCACAGCGGATCCAGGCTGGGTCACGGGGACTTCGTATGGGATCTTCGGTCCATGGCTGACAGGTGCTTCGAACGTCATTGTAGGGGGACGCTTCAAGCCGGAAAACTGGTATAAAACGATCGAGGATTATGGAGTGACTGTTTGGTACAGTGCCCCAACGGCCTTCAGAATGTTGATGGGTGCCGGGGATGAAGTCGTAAAGCAGTTCGACTTAGGCTCGCTTCGCCATATCCTGAGCGTAGGAGAGCCCTTGAATCCTGAGGTTGTCCGTTGGGGGATGAAAGTATTCAACCTGCGCATCCATGATACTTGGTGGATGACTGAAACAGGCGGTCAATTGATCTGTAACTATCCGAGCATGGAAATCAAGCCCGGCTCCATGGGTAAACCATTCCCGGGAGTGAAAGCAGCGATTGTGGATGATCAAGGAAACGAAGTGCCTCCTTACCGCATGGGGAACCTGGCAATCAAAAAAGGCTGGCCATCCATGATGAACCAGATCTGGAATAATCCCCAGAAGTATGAATCATACTTTATGCCTGGTGACTGGTATGTTTCAGGAGATTCAGCTTATATGGATGAGGACGGGTACTTCTGGTTCCAGGGCCGAATCGATGATGTCATCATGACGTCTGGAGAACGAGTTGGACCTTTCGAGGTTGAAAGCAAGCTTGTAGAACATCCTGCGGTTGCAGAAGCAGGTGTCATTGGAAAGCCAGATCCGGTTCGTGGCGAAATCATCAAAGCGTTCATCGCTCTTCGCGACGGATATGAAGTGACGGATGATCTGAAAGAAGAGATTCGTCAATTCGTGAAAAAAGGATTGGCTGCCCATGCGGCTCCAAGAGAAATAGAATTCCGTGACAAACTGCCAAAGACCCGAAGCGGAAAAATCATGCGTCGCGTGTTGAAGGCATGGGAGTTAGACCTCCCTACGGGTGATTTAAGTACAATGGAAGATTAATAGATGGAAGAACCCCCGCTTGTTGAGCGGGGGTTCTTTTGTGGTTACTGTTTTGGTTGAGGTTGATGATTGGGGAGGTAAGGATGGGGTGGGTGCGAAGCTTGTCGGATTATAAAAAATGGCAGATAAAAATAGGATATGGCAGGTGAATTGAAAAAACGGCAGATAAAATAAGTATATGGCAGACAAATGTCCAAAGTGGCATGAAACATCAAAGGCCAGTCCCAGTCAATATTCCATCCCCCTAACCCAAAACAAAAAAACGAGCAAAAAGTAAACACTTTTCGCTCGTTTTTCAACTTGTAATTTAGTTCTCCTCAGCAGGTGGCTCAGGTTCAGCCGGTGGTTCGGTTCCTCCGCCATCGTCACCGCCTCCGCCATCACCGCCGCCATCATCAGATGGAGGTGGCGGTGGTGGCTCAGGCTTGTCTGGTTTAGGAGGGGGGTCGGCTGGTTTATCACCAGGTGGTTTCGGGTCCGTAGCCGGTTTTTCAGGCTTTGGCTCAGGCTCCGGTCTTCCAATTTGTACAGTGTTGGAAGGGGCAGATTGTCTTCCTGCTACGTCAACGGCAACCACAAAGAAATCACCATTTCCGCCGGATACTGAATAACTCCCGCCAGACTTGACACTCCCGACCTTTCCGCCGGATTTACTATATACACGATATCCGACGACATCACTGCTTGCGGACGACGTCCAAGTGATGGTATTTCCATTCGCACTTGCTTTTACCGTACCAGGAGCTGATCCGTCGTCAGAAATTTTATTTTCTGCGATCAGAACATTTTTAAATCGATTGTCACCTTCTGGAATAAGTTTATTTGGATCTCCAGGTACAGAACCAAATACATTCTTCACAAAGTCAGGATTCAAGATCACTCCCGGTTGTGAAAATTCCGCAGGCGTACTAGGCAGTGCTAAATACTTTTTGCCGTTTACCATCACATAACGGCTCATGAGTAAGCTGTCGTCTGTTTTGGTTGGTACGTACTTAGCGTTAAATAAATCACTTTTCACTAAGCCGGCTTGACTGCAGGCTTCTGATGGCAGTAAGCCTGAGATCGAGCAGAAGGATCTTCTTACGATGCCCTCCGGTGCTGTAAACGAAGCATCGGGATCAATCAGCTCAGGAGCCAGGTCCCTCGTATCATTCAATAAGTATGACCATAAGCGGATATTACGTAATCCATAATGTCCATACTGTGCCCGGGACCCCGGTGTATTTAATGAAGAAGGCGTGTCATACCCGAACCAGGTTCCGAATGTGATGCTCGGATTGGATGCGACAAACCAGTGATCCTTGTAGTCCTGACTCGTTCCGGATTTCCCGGCCCAGTCTGAACCAAAGTTCAGGTATTGCTTGGCGTAACGTCCCGTACCCAGAGAGTGATCAAGGGTATCTCTCATCATATCGATGGTGAGGTAAGCAGTCTGCGGACTAAATACATCCACCGGTTCTACTTTATGCTCGTAAACGACATTCCCTTCTTGATCGACAATTTTATCAATCATGTAGGCATCGATAAATTTTCCGCCATTTGCAAAGGTAGTATAGGCATTCACGTTTTCCTCCACCGTCACACCACTTGTCGTGGCCCCCAGTGCAAGGGACAGGTTATTGTCATATCGGCTGGTCAGTGATGAAAAGCCCATTTTCAGAAGGAACTCTTTAAAGGGATTCCGGTTATAGATATTGGCATACGTCCTTACAACAGGTAAGTTCAAAGATTCTGCCAGTGCATATCTTGCAGGGAAAAGTCCCCGTTCATTAAGCGAGTAGTTTTCAGGCTGCCATCCATTGATGTTCACGCCTACGTCAGGAATAGGGGATCCAGGTGAAATATATCCGTATTCCAGTGCCGGGGCATAAGCAAGTAATGGCTTCATGGTGGAACCGTTCGATCTCAGTGACTGGGTGGCATGGTTGATTTGTTCCGTTTTAAAATCACGGCCCCCGATGAAACTGATGATGCGACCGGTTTTGTTCTCGATCATGATCGCGCCGACCTGAACCGGTTGCTGCACTTCCACTTCTTCTCCTGTTTCAGGATCCGTTGCCGGTACAAATTTAGAAGGACCATACATTTCGTAGGCATCTTTGGTTTTCTGCATTTGATCATAGATTTTTTTATTGATGGTTGAATGAATTTCGTAACCGCTTTGACGTACGTTACGGTCAGCGAGCGTTCGGTATTTCTCTTCAAGTTCATCATTGTTTTCAAGATCTTGTTTTGAATATCCGTCTTTCTCAGCCAGTACATCCGTCATGATATCCACTGCTCTGCTTTCCAGTTCAGCTGTCAGCCATGGATATTGTTCGCTCGGTGATGGTTTAGGCTTGATAAAATCTTTCGATAGGTCATAAGCAACAGCATCATTGTACTCTTTCTTCGTAATGTACCCTTCCCGGTGCATTCTGTAGAGTACAGTGTTTTTGCGGCTCATTCCAGCTTCCAGATTCTCTTTCAATTCTCCGTTATTCGTAAATGGAGTGTAAGAGAAAGGAGCTTGTGGAAGTCCTGCAATGAACGCGGATTGAGGCAGGGTTAAGTCCTTGGCGTCCACTCCGAATATCCCTTGGGCAGCCGATTGGACACCGGCGATATTCCGGCCGGAAGAATTACGTCCAAGTGTAGCTACATTCAGGTACGCTTCAAGGATTTCGTCCTTTTCAAAGAAACGTTCCAAGCGAAGGGCAAGGAGAATTTCCTTTGCTTTTCGTTCAAAGGATACTTCATTCGTCAGAATTTGGTTTTTGATCAGCTGTTGAGTGAGTGTACTTCCACCTGATTGGGTAGAGGAATTGGTGAATTCCTGAAGTACGGCACGCATGATTGCTTTAGGTACGACACCGTTGTGATCTTTGAAGTATTCATCTTCCGTAGCAATGACAGCATTTCGCAGGTCTTCGGAGACATCTTTAAGCTTTACTTCTTCGCGCTCAAGATCAGTCCGCAGTTTTCCAAGATAGACCTTGTCTGCGAAGTAAAGCTGAGATGTTTCTTCATAGTTGTAAATGTCCTTTTTCATTTGGTCATAAGGACGAATCGGTTCTTCCTTCACGAGAGAAGCGAAATAACCCGCTCCGACTCCTCCTGCAAATGCAAAACCTAATACAAATAGAACGACAAGTATCAGGGATAGATTCCAAAATACTCCGTATGTAATTCTAGCTCGTTTTTGAACTCCAGTATTTGAAAAGAACCTGATTGCAGGATCTAATTTTTCGAGTAATTTGTTCCATTTTTCCTTCATATAAGCATTCCCCCCAGAACATTCCCATTATAGCATATTTACAGGAGAGCTGTCGGAAAAAGTCAAATAAAATGGTCTTTTATCATGTGTTTAGTTGACTAATATTTTAGAATGTGGTAAAAACCTTATATAGCTAAATGAATGAAGATCCGGCATAAAGTCGGATTTACTTACAAAAATGATTTGTGATCGCAATGAGAGGAATAAGTAGTCTGCCTTCCCTGTTATCAAGAGAGTCAGTGGTTGCTGTAAACTGACACAAATGGCCGATGAATTACATCCTGGAGCTTTTGCTGTGAACCTTTAGTAGCAGCAAACGGTTAAAGCCGTTATCTTTAATGAGTGAAGGATGTAATTCCTTAAATTGGGTGGTACCGCGCGACAGCGTCCCTGCATATATGCAGGGACTTTTTTGTTGTCTTTTTTTGGTATTCCCGTGCGTGTTTTACAAAAAAGGAGGAAAAAACATGGATTTGATAAAAGATTTGGAATGGCGTGGAATAACGTATCAGCAAACGGACGCTGAAGGGTTGAAGGACCTGTTGAATAAAGAAAGCATCTCGATTTACTGCGGGATCGATCCGACAGCAGACAGTATGCATATCGGGCATCTGCTCCCATTTTTAACATTGAGACGCTTCCAGAATCAAGGGCATCGTCCACTTGTGCTAGTGGGAGGGGCAACCGGATTGATCGGAGACCCGAGTGGTAAAAATGAAGAGCGTAAACTGCAGACAATTGAAGCGATTCAGGGGAATGTGGCGAGTATTAAAGTACAGCTGGAAAGTATCTTTGATTTCGAAGGGGAAAATGGTGCAGTGATGGTGAATAACTATGACTGGATCGGAGCAATGGATGTTGTAACATTCCTTCGTGATTTCGGTAAGCATGTGGGTGTAAATTACATGCTGGCAAAAGATACGATTTCATCTCGCCTGGAATCAGGTATTTCGTTCACTGAATTTACGTATACCATTCTTCAAGCCCTGGACTTCAATCATCTATACGACAACTACAATTGCAAGCTTCAAATCGGCGGCAGTGACCAGTGGGGAAATATCACGACCGGCCTTGAATTGATCAGACGTACTCATGAGGAAGAAACGAAGGCGTTTGGTTTCACGATTCCACTCGTGACAAAGGCAGACGGAACTAAATTTGGTAAAACCGAAAGTGGAGCGATTTGGTTGGATCCGAAGAAGACATCTCCTTACGAGTTCTACCAGTTCTGGATCAACGCGGCTGATGCAGATGTCGTGAAATACCTGAAATACTTTACATTCCTTTCACATGAAGAAATCGATGCATTGGCTGGGTCCGTTGAAACGGAGCCTCACCTTCGCAAGGCGCAAAAGGCGCTGGCTGAAGAAATGACAAAATTGATTCATGGCGAAGAAGCACTTGATCAAGCCATCCGCATCACACAAGCATTATTCAGTGGTGAAATTAAGACATTATCGGCTTCTGAAATTCTGGAAGGATTCAAAGATGTCCCTTCCTTCGAACAGCCTAAAGGAGAAGAGATCGGATTGATCGACCTTCTCGTAAATGCAAAAATCTCACCATCTAAGCGACAAGCCCGTGAAGATGTCGGGAATGGAGCGATTTACATTAACGGGGAACGTGTAACAGATCTTCAGCATGTGATGGATGAGAAAGATATGATTGAAGGACAATTTACCATCATTCGCCGCGGAAAGAAGAAATATTTTAGAATTCAGTACGTATAATACTATTATTGAATCTGACAGTGCGGTATCCGTTACTCTTTTGTGGAGCGGGTACCGTGCTTTTTTATGTGCGGAAGGGGGATTTGAAAATATATCGTATTAATTGAAAATAAAAGTGCCATTTTTGAAAATATATCGTGAAAATTGAAAATAAACGGTCCATTTTTGAAAATATATCTCAAATACTTCTTAAGAAGCGCTTCTCATAATTCCATCACATACGTAAAATATCGTGAATTCTACGATTTTCACTAATAAATGTCCAGACAATGACTTAATCTATTAAAGAAATCAAAAAAACACTGTCCAAAAAATGGACAGTGTCTTTCTTACAAAGATTAACGAGAGTAGAACTCAACGATAAGAGCTTCGTTAATTTCAGCTGGTAATTCAGAACGCTCAGGAACGCGTGTGAAAGTACCTTCTAATTTGTCAGCATCGAAAGTTAGGAATTCAGGAACAAAGCTGTTCACTTCCATCGCTTCTTTGATGATGTCAAGGTTGCGTGATTTTTCACGAACTGAGATTGTTTGACCAGGAAGAACGCGGAATGAAGGGATGTCTACGCGAGATCCGTTCACTGTTACGTGACCGTGGTTAACAAGTTGACGTGCTTGACGGCGAGTACGAGCAAGACCTAGACGATAAACAACGTTATCCAGGCGGCACTCAAGTAGCGCCATGAAGTTTTCACCGTGTTTACCTTGTAATTTGCCAGCTTGGTCAAATAGGTTACGGAATTGACGCTCAGTTACTCCGTACATGTGACGAAGTTTTTGCTTCTCTTGAAGTTGTAAACCGTACTCAGAGATTTTTTTACGTTGGTTTGGACCATGTTGTCCAGGAGCGTAAGGACGCTTTTCTAATTCTTTACCCGTACCGCTTAGAGAGATTCCAAGACGACGAGATAATTTCCAGCTTGGGCCAGTATATCGAGCCATGAATGACTCCTCCTTTATTGTTTTTATTTTGTTGTAAAATAAAAACACCTGTGAATAAACAATTATGTGTATTTTGTTTTCATGTACCTTCGCCCTAGCAGCAGAGGGTTACAAGATACACCTCAAGATGTAGAGGAACAAAATACGATCATAAAGGACTTCACTGAAGCTGCATTATTTTACACAAAGAATATTATATGACGCGAGAGAATAGAAGTCAAGGAAGTATTTCAGTATTCATAGATTTATGCAAAGGTGATGGGCTAAACAAAATAGTCCATAAGTCATTTCTTGTGATATAATAAAACTTGGAAAATATGTTAAATAGGTGAGTACCATTGAAAGAATCAATTAGAGAAAAAAACCTTCGACTTGTATTGATCGGCCTTTGCTTATTGATTGTTTTAGGAGGGTTTGTTTATTCCTCTGCCTCCTCTGAACAAGCGGATGTGCCTGAACAATCGATCCATGCGGAAGTATTATCTGCAGGAAACGGGGAACGGAATCCCGTCATTGCAGTTGCGAAGATGGTTCAAGATCAGCCTGTCCTTATTATATATGAACTTGATAGAAGCAATCAGTATTATTTTAAGGTATTACATAGTGTGTCTTTAAAGAAAACCGTGAAAAAGGTAGGGATCACTAAAGAGGAAAATGGGATCTGGGTCCAATTAGATAACAAACAGTGGGTGTTATTTTCGGATTCTTTAGAGGTTTTGCAAGAGGAGAAGGAAGCACCTTCTCGGCTCATTTCCAGTCAACAACCCTTTGAATATGATGAGCAGGATCAGATGATCGGCATTTCCTTAAGGGGAAACAAAGACCTGATTGAACTGGATTTGTCTGATCGAAAAGCGGAACCCGTGGAAGTCCATCCCTTATCCGTCGATGAGTCGTTATGGCTCGTTGTATTTCAAGAAGATCTGGTACTGGCTCAGGGTTAATGATGATAATAGTTTCACAAACCTTTTAGGTGTGGGTGAGAAAATGTATATAATTCATAATTCTTTGCTTGAATATAAGTCAAAGCTGTTTGATTTAATATATGAAGAATTGTCAGCCGAGTCAGGTCATTCTGCTCATCTGCAAAAGTGGCTGACGATCATTAAAGACTGCCTTGATATTGATCGGGCATTTTTATATTTTTATAGCGAGTCTGCCTATTTCTTATATCACCCCAGTGACAATGAGGATGTTCCCCTCACGCTTGCTGAAACAAGGGAGGAATACATTCTTCGTCCTGTTATGGTGGAGGAAGAGAATGATTTCACTATCCGTTTTCACTTTACGAATAAAGACGGCAGTCCTTCAGCCATTCTTCTAGTAAAGAGGGATGAACGTAAAGAGAAGGCAGACGATAGCTGGCTCCATTCTTTCTGGGAAGCAAGCAATCAATTTTTACAGCATACAGGTGGAATCCAGACCGTACGTGAAGATGAGAAACGGTACAGGGAATTATTTAAAGTAACGGAGATCTTTCACTCGACCAGGGATGTGCATACGCTTCTAGTGGAGATCATTGAAACGTTGAAGCAGGTGTTTCCAATCGATGAATTCCACTTGTTATTGTCTAACGACCGATATGAATTCGGGACACTTCCCATTAAAAACTTTGACTTTGATCATGCCGATGAGTCTGCCATGCAGGCATTTGTCAATGGGAATATTGAAGTCGGGGAACAGAATGTCCTGTATGCGCCTTTAAAAGGAAAGCAGGGAATCTATGGGGTGCTTGAGGTGAGGTCAAAATCCCATTCAACCTTTACGGACCAGAAAATCGAGTTCATTCGCCTGCTTGCCTATACGGCTGGGAGTGCCCTTGAAAATGCCAAACTCTACGAACAATCCAAAAGGCTCATCACCGATTTGCAGCTTATTAATGAAACCTCCCACCAATTGAACCTGAATTTGCGTTTGACGGATACGGTTATGTTCTTAAAGAAGCAAATTAAACGTTCCTTTCAAGCATCCGCCATCGGATTTGTTCTACATCAAAACGGGGAAGATAGAATCCTGGAAGAAAGCTCTTCTGTTTTTTTTGAAGAAGAAGGTGAAAAGTACATCTCCTATGTAAAGGCGAGAATCGAGAAGGAACGGGATGCAATCTTTATGGGAGATGTGAGCGATCGATTTGATCGAGGGGCGGCCTTTCCATCGGTCATGGCCGTGCCCATGATCCAGAATGAAGCCCTGTTAGGGTTTTGCGTAGTGTTACATAAAGAGCCTTACATGTTTTCATTTGATATGTACAAGCTGCTTCAGTCCTTCATTCATCACTCGACCCTTGCAATAACCAATGCAACCCTTCGTGAGAAGCTCGAACATATGGTCATTACCGATCATATGACCAAACTATTCGCGCGGAATTATCTCGATGATGAGATGGAATCTTCCATGAGTAAGGATTCATTGGGTACCCTGCTGTTAATTGATATCGATGATTTTAAAGCGATCAATGATAACTACGGTCATCAAATTGGTGATGAAGTAATCATCCGGGTGTCGAACCTGATTCAAGGGATCGTAAGTCATGATGGATTTGTTGCCAGGTGGGGTGGAGAAGAATTAGCGGTCTACTTACCTTCTCTTGATCTTGAGGATGGATGGGGAATTGCTCAGCGCATCGTCGAGCAGGTTCCTGTAAAAACAGATCCTGCCGTGACCCTGTCCTGTGGATTATCCACATGGAGAAGATGGGACGACCAATGCCCTAAGTCTGTGAAGGAATTAGTAAAGAAAGCAGATGAAGCACTCTATCATGCAAAGAATAATGGTAAGAACCAGGTTGTGAAAGATTGTGATGGAATCATCATGGAATAATGTCCTTCAAGAAGCCGGGGTCGACATGTCTCTTCCGGCTTCTACTTTTATGGGGGAAATCAGACAATTTTCCTTTATCACTTTAGTGTAACCGCTTTCTTTTTTGACAGGGTTATCATATTCTAGAATAGTAGTTACTTAGACTTAAAGGGATTACTGGGAGGAATACGTATGAAAGAAGAGAAGCGTTTTGAAACAAGGGTGATTCATGAGGGGTATGCATCATCTCAGCATTTTGATAGTTTAGCGCCACCTTTATACCAAACTTCTACCTATACCTTTGCAAATGCGAAACAAGGGGAAAATCGATTTGCTGGTGAAGAGGAAGGCTATATATATTCAAGACTTGGAAATCCGACGGTATCGATTTTGGAAGACAGGATGGCGTCACTCGAAGGGGGAGAGGCAGCCCTTGCCTTTGGTTCCGGTATGGCGGCAGTGAGCGCGGTGCTGTTTTCGTTAACAAAATCAGGGGATCATATCCTATGCTCTCAAGGGGTGTATGGCTGTACGTTCGGTTTACTTGAGCTGCTTCAAGAGAAATTTGCGATTGGGCATGATTTTTCTTCCATGGATTCAGAGGAAGAAATCCGAGGGAAAATCACAGAACAAACGAGCTGTATCTATGTAGAAACCCCGATCAATCCGACGATGCAATTAATTGATCTTGAGCTTGTGGTGAAGGTCGCCCGTGAAAAAGGGATTCCGGTAGTGGTAGATAATACATTCTGCTCTCCTTATTTACAACGACCATTGGAACTGGGATGCGATATTGTCATTCATAGCGCGACAAAGTACATCGGCGGTCACGGAGATGTGGTCGCGGGACTCGTTGTTGGATCACAGGAGAAAATGGCTGAAATCCGGATGACGACTCAGAAGGATATTGGAGGAATCATTTCTCCCTTTGATGCATGGTTATTGCTGCGCGGGTTAAAAACATTGGCCGTGCGAATGGATCGTCACTGTGAAAGTGCTGAAAAAATTGCCGATTTATTAGCAGGGCATCCGGCTGTCGAAACGGTTATTTACCCTGGACATGCAAATCACCCTCAGCACGCTGTCATGAAGAAACAAATGAAAAAACCTGGCGGGATGATTTCCTTTACGCTGAAAGGCTCTAAGGAAGAAGCCCAGAAGTTCATGGATGATCTCGAAATGATCAAGATCGCCGTCAGTCTGGGGGATGCAGAAACATTGATCCAGCATCCGGCGACCATGACTCATGCAGTCGTACCCGAAGAGTCAAGAAAAAGCATGGGAATCAGTGACACACTTCTAAGGCTTTCTGTAGGATTGGAAGCGTCGGAGGATATATGGAGTGATTTATCGCGTGCGTTGGATAAGGCATAAAGGAAAACAGGAAGGAACCAGGTTGACTGGTTTCTTCCTGTTTTTGTATGGCGATGATTTTTACTCTTTTAAATAGGCTTGATTTGATTTCTTTGTACTTACTCCATAAAGCTCAAAAATAATGCCATAGATGAACACCGTTAAAAAGATCGAGCCAACCATGTCGAGAACATAATGTTGTTTAACAAAAAGGGTTGAGACGATAATCAACGAACCCATTATCGGCACAAAGACAGAGTGGAACGAGTGTTTATTTTTAATATTGATATTGGCAAGAATGATTGAAAATGTCGTTAAAACATGGATGCTTGGAAATGCATTATACGGCTGGTCATGACTATAGATCATCCCTACCAGGTGGATAAACATTCCGTCTCCCGTAAGTTCCGGACGAGGTACGGTAGTTTGAAAAAAAAAGTAAATAACGAAACATATCAACTCACCGATAACAATAATGCTCATTGTTTTCATGAAGATATGGACGTCTTTATACCAAAAGTAAAAAAGGTACCCTAAAATAAACGCGTACCAGAAAATATAGGGCACAATGAAAACCGGCACGAATGGGATCCATTCATCAAGTGTTGTAGAAAGGATGACCGCTTCACGGGTATCCGTATTCAGTAGTGTGTATAACAACCCTAATGCCGGCATCACCAGCAAACATAATAAATAGGGTAAGTCTTTTTTCTTATCGCTCATATGACACCCCTCTTACCTGGAATTCCTTCTGGATATTGTATGGAATGGTCCAGTCTAAAGTTCTCATTTCCCTTACTAACTTCCCTATTTGTACGATAGAAAAACGTAAACTTTTTACCATTTACAGTTGTGACAACTTCAAAACTTCATTGTGATCAAAAAAAGACCCTGCCGAATATGAATGTTCATATTCGGCAGGGTCTTATCCAATTCTGATCCCGTATCAAAGATGTTTTAAAAGTTCTTCCACAAAAATCTCCAAGTACTTCTGCTCCTCTTCGTCAAATCTAGCTTTTTCCGGACTATCAATATCCAGTACCCCGATCAGTTTTCCTTCTTTCACGAGAGGGATGACGATTTCAGATTGAGAGGCTGCATCACATGCGATGTGCCCCGGGAATTGGTGGACATCATCGATCCGAAGCGTTTTTTGTTCACTTGCAGATGTACCGCAAACGCCTCTTCCTAATGGAATTCTTACGCATGCAGGCAGTCCCTGGAATGGTCCTAATACCAATTGATTGCTTTCTTCTTCATATAAATAAAAGCCTACCCAGTTAATGCGGTCCATAAATTGATTTAATAGGGCAGAAGCATTGCTTAAATTCGCCACTTGATTTGGTTCGCCTTCTAATAAAGCTTTCAGTTGTTTTGTTACAAGACCAAAGCCCTGTTCCTTTGTACCTTGATATTTTTCTACTTTAAACACCAACAACTCCCCCAATTCTACATAATATGCGCTATTTCACGTCTGTTTTTTCCCTTTAGCCCTCAAGGTAACAAATCCTGTCGAGAAATACTTAAAGGAAATCCACATGAAAACACGAATTCTTTGTGTAAACAAACTATAATAGAAACATCTATTGAACCATTTTTAGCATATTTCATCCTAACCTTCAATGAATAAGATTTTTTCATCAAAAGATTTTTAATAGATTGAATCCTCGTCACTGTTTTTTTCATAAGCCTATCATATTTGAAAGAAGGGGAAATATGAAAAAACTAGATACCTCCATACCCACGAAAGAAGCTATTTTTCAAGCAGCCGTGTATTTGTTTTATGATCATGGTTTTGATGGGACCTCAGTCCGGGATATAGCAAAAAGAGCGAATGTAAATCCTGCTACCATCTCCTATTACTTTAAAGGGAAGCAGGGAGTGTTGGAAGCATGCTTCACTCATTTCTTTGAACAGTATCTGCGCTTTCTTCAGGAAGAAGTGGAAGCCTTGAACTATGTAAGTGCTGATTTATGCTTAAAACGGGCAGTGTACAAAATCTTGAAATTTCAAAGTGAAAATCATCAATTAGCCAGATTTATCTGGAGGGAAGTATCGATTGATTCGCAGGTTGTGCGTGAAATCATTTCTTCCTATTTAATGAAAGAGCGACATTATATGAAACGGTTATTTGAACAAGGGATGAAGGATCATGCATTGAAGAAGCAGCCTGTCAGCTTTTTAGTGATCCAGCTCAAGTCCATGCTGACCATGCCGTTCCTCAATAGTCAGCAACTAAGGGAAGTATGGCAAATGTTTCCTCAGGAATATTATTTTATCGATCAATACTACAAGAATATCGATCAATGGATTGATTTGCTACTCGTTTCTGAAGCAAAGGAAGTCATGAAGAAAGAGCTTATTATCTAGGCAGATAGACAAAGAACTCTTCTCGTCTAGGAGAAGAGTTCTTTGTCTTTCAGAGTTTCATCTCTGCCCTGCCTTGTTCAATACCGGCAGCTGTATGGGCATCGGAACCGTAAACGGTTTTGATGCCTAAGGAAAGGGCTTGTCGGATGATATCTGCTGGCGGATAGGACTCACCACAATAGGGTTTAACCAGGCCTGCGCCATTATAATCCAATTCCAGATTTCCCGATTCCATCTCTTTTAATATCATGGAAGTTTTATCTGAAAAAGTATGGGAAGCGGGATAGAGCTGTTGAAATTTCTTTACGAGGGTCATATGACCGATCCGCTTAGGCTTATAGGGTCCCAAGTCAGCTCTGATCGACTTTAATACCGTATCATAATAGCGTTCGTAAATCGCATCGACGGATCCGTAATGCTCAATCATAGATTGGAATACTTCAGGGCTGAAGTCCAGACAATCCCATCTTCCCTCGTGCTGTAAAAAATGGACGGATAGAATGCTATCATCCAATCGAGGCCCGTAAGCATTTAAAAATTCCGCTGTTTCTTTTTCAAATCCAGCAATGTAATCAACCTCTAATCCTGAACGGATCGTGATTCTATCTTTATATTTCCCCTTAAGGATATCCAGAGTTTGAAAATATTCTAAAAGATGTGATGGGTCCATTCCGCTATCCTTGTCCGGTGTTGTATCTTCAAAGCCCTGGGGAAGTGGCGCATGCTCCGTAAATGTTATAGCAGAATAGTTTAAGGAGATCGCTCTTTCAATATACATTTCAAATGAATCCTCACTTCCATGAGGACAAAAAGGGGTATGAATATGTCCGTCCACTTTCACCAAAAGTCTTCACTTCCTTGTTTTTTAGTATGAAAAAGCACTGTGAAATCAAATTGCCGCCTTCACTTTCGCATATGCAATGAAAAGTAATATCAAAAATACATATAAAAAAGTCAATTTCCCCTTGATATTACTGAAAATGTCTTTTTATCACTGAAAAATTAGAAATTAATAGTCAAAAATTGTCGTTAACATGGTATCATTATAGCAATGAGAATTTATTAATGAAACAATGAAACATTCAAATTGATATAGATGTCTACTGAATAGTTGAACAGGGGGCTTAAGATGCAATACGTCATCGGTGGAATAATACTTATCTTAATCATATTCCTTATTGGTTTTATCTCTAGAAAAAAATATTATGCTGAAATCGATCGTTATGAAGCTTGGAAAATCGAAATTATGAACAAGCCGGTTTCAGATGAACTCTCCAAAGTGAAACAATTGAATATGACGGGGCAAACAGAGGAATTGTTCGACGGTTGGAGACAGGGATGGGATGAGATTGTTGCTGTGCAGCTTCCTGATGTTGAAGAACTACTATTCGATGCAGAAGAGTACACCGATAAATTTCGTTTTTCGAAAACAAAAGAGACCCTATCCTTGATCGACAAGGTCCTTACAGAAACTGAAGAGAAAATTAAGGAAATACTATCAGAATTAAATGAATTAATTGGCAGTGAAGAGAAGAACCGTGAAGAAATCCAATCTCTTCAGGAAGAATATAGAAACAGTAAAAAACAGTTACTTGCGTATCGTCATACATATGGTCAAACAGCTAAGTACATAGAGAATACCTTGGATAAGCTCGCTGAACAAATGAACCGATTCAATGAATTGACAGAGCAGGGGAATTATTTGGATGCGAGAGAAATCGTGCTTAGCCTGGCACAGGAAATGAAAGATGTTTCCTACAAAATGGAGACGATCCCTAAGCTGATCACCGATTGTGAAAATGTTTTACCATCTCAGTTATCGGAGCTTGAAGCTGGTTACGTGGAGATGAAGGACCAAGGATACATGCTTGATCATATCGAAGTTGGAAAAGAGGTCTCATCCCTGAAGGAAACCCTCCTCCATTTCAATAAAAATCTTGAAGAGCTTCATGTAGAAGAAGTAGAAGAAGGTATCCAGGAAATCAAGGTGACAGTCGAGACCCTATACGATTTGCTGGAAAAAGAAGTTCATGCCAAGCACTTTGTCCAACAGTATAAAGATCAGACGACTGAAGGATTGATCAAGGCCAAGGAAGATAATGAAGATATCCAATCTGAAGTAAGCTTAGTGAAACAAGGCTACCATCTTCATGATGCAGACCTTGGAACACCTAGCGAAATCGAAAAGAAAATCATTCACCTTTCAAAGCGCCACGAAATGTTGATGAATAAAGAAGAATCGAATGGCACAGCCTATTCCACTTTAAGTGATGAATTGAAGGAAATCAGAAATGGGCTGGAAGAACTGAATCGGGAGCAAAGTGAGTTTACCATCTACTTACAGAACTTGCGTAAGGATGAACTGGCAACCCGTGAGAAAATTCAGGAGCTGAAGAAGAAGGTGGCTGAAGCCAGCAGAATGATCTCAAAGAGTAATGTTCCAGGCCTGCCTGCAGATTACAAAGATCTTCTTGATGAAGTACATCTGAAGATCGAGCAAGTGAATGCCAGTTTAACGGAGAAGCCTTTAAACATGAAGTTTGTACAAGAAACATTAATGGGGGCTGAAGACACTGTCGATCATTTCTATACGAAGACGGGAGATTTAATCGATAATGTCCTTCTATCGGAGAAAATCATTCAATACGGAAATCGCTATCGCAGTAAGTATAGTTCAGTCAGAGATGGTCTTCAGTCTGCTGAAGAAGCCTTCCGTGACTATGATTACCGAAAAGCATTAGAAGAAGCCGCAACAACGATTGAAAAAGTAGAGCCGGGTGCTCTTAAGAAAATAGAGAAAATGATGGACCTTGAGGGAAAATGATAATCCTCACAAATTAAAAGGACTGATTTAGAATCTTGATTCTAAATCAGTCCTTTTTCATGTTTACCATCCCTTGGGATCGGTCTTAACTGGCTTCAAACGTGCGCTTCGTCTGCCCTGCAAGTGCGGCAATCACGAAGCCGATGATTGCACCGACCATCGCCGGTACTAACCAGCCGATCCCTTGTGTGTAGAAAGGAAGAAATTCAAGTGATTGACTGATGGCTGTCACGTCTACCCCAGCGGTTTTAATGCCATCAATTAAGCTGATTAAACCTGTTGGAATCAGGGCTCCCACGTAGACGAGAGAATAGCCGTTGAATCCATTGTGCATGAATGACAGTAAGATCAATACGATGGCCAATGGATAAATGAAGATGAGTACCGGTAATGATACCGCAATCAGCTGAGTCAACCCAATATTGGCAATAATCATACTAAATGCAGACATGATGATCACTAGCTTCGGATAAGATACCGGAAGAATCTTCGCGAAATATTGTGAACATGCAGAAACGAGTCCGACTGATGTAGTGATGCATGCAAACGTGATTGCCAGTCCCAGGATGACTGTTCCTAAAGAACCGAATAAATGACTCGCTGCCGCTGATAGAATGGCACCACCGTTAGCTTGAGTACCGATGGAATCTGTACTTGTAGCTCCAATGTAACTTAAAGATAAATAAACAAGTGCTAAACCGATTGCAGCGATGACCCCTGCAATGATCGTTATCCGAGTCAGGTTTGCTTTACTCGTCACACCACGGTCTTTAATTGAATTGATCACCACAATCCCAAACACTAAAGCAGCGATAGTATCCATTGTCAGATACCCTTCAATGAATCCTTTGAATAAAGGCCCATCCTGATAAGCGGGGTTCGGTGCCCCGAAATCTCCCATAGGAGTTACGATACTCTTGACCACTAAGATTGTAAGGATCACAATCAGGGAAGGTGTTAAAATCTTTCCGATTCTGTCTACGAGCTTTGAAGGGTTCATCGCAAGCCATGCGGTTAATCCAAAAAAGATGATCGTATAAATGAATAAAGGAGTTCCGTATTTTGCAACATCTCCAGGTAAAAATGGGATCACTCCGATTTCATAAGCAACCGTACCGGTTCTCGGAATCCCGAAAAATGGTCCAATGGCCAAGTACATCACAATCGTAAATACTAGTCCATATAAAGGATGAACTCGATTTGCAAGTGTCTGAAGATCTCCTCCAGATTTGGCGATGGCGATAACACCCAATAAAGGAAGTCCCACTCCAGTTATGAGAAAGCCGATAATACCTGTCCACACATGTTCTCCGGCTTGCTGCCCTAAAAATGGCGGGAAGATCATATTACCTGCTCCGAGGAAAAGAGCAAAAAGCATTAATCCTATCGTAAAGATTTGGCTAAATGATAGCGCTTTCTCTTTCATATATACCCCTCCGTTTGTAATCGTTATCATAAGCAAAAAATATCTTATCATAAGATTGTAGAAAAATGTCGAAAAACTAAATAATCTTACAATTTAGTATATTTAAATAACTTTCGTGGTTATTTCCTTTATGATTCTCGCAAAAATTCTGTCATTTTTCAATGATTATTTTTGGAAATTGCAAAAAATTATCGAAATAGCATAGAGAATTAGTATTACTACAATAATATCTTTCCCTGCACCATGAATATCATTTGGGTTCGGGATGATTTATGGTAAGATTAGTGATTGAATATATCTGCTAGCTTAGTAAAAGAGGGTGGAATCTTGATTTACTTAGATAATAGTGCAACAACCAAGCCATATAAGGAAGTACTGGATACATTTATTAAAGTGAATGAAAGTTATTATGCCAACCCTTCATCCATCCATTCTTTTGGAGGGCAAATAGAGAAATTAATTCAGCAGTCCAGGGAGCAAGTGGCTTCTTTATTAGAGATAAAAAAGAAAGAAGTGTTTTTCACTTCCGGTGGAACAGAATCAAATAATCTGGCGATAAAAGGGACGGCTTTGCAATACGGTCACAGAGGGAAACATATCATTACGACCAAAATAGAACATCCTTCCGTCCAGAATGCCGTAAAGCAATTAGAGGGGCTCGGGTATTCTGTGACGTATCTTGATGTGAATGATCAAGGCAGAATCCGGCCTGAAAAAGTAAAAGAAGCAATTCAGGATGACACCATTCTTGTATCTGTCATGCAAGTGAACAACGAAATCGGAAGTGTCCAGCCCATCCGGGAAATAGGGACGATGCTGAAGGACTATCCAAAGATCCTTTTTCATGTCGATGCCGTTCAGGCGTGCGGAAAGGTCCCTCTTATTTTAAATGAGAAGCTCATTGATTTATGCAGCATTTCCGCTCATAAAATTCATGGGATCAAAGGAACAGGAATGCTATTCGTGAGGGACGGACTCCAGCTTTCGCCTATCATATCCGGCGGGGAGCAGGAAGGTAATCTCAGAAGCGGTACGGAAAATACAGGGGGAATCGCATCATTTGCAAAAGCATTAAGAATGCACCTGGCGGAAAGTATACAGAAGCTTCCTTTAATGGAAGAAAACCAAAGGTATTTAAGGAGAGAATTGGAAAGGATGGAAGGTGTGACCGTTCATACACCCCTCTCACATCATGCCCCTCACATCCTTAACTTTTCCATACAGGATTTCAAAGGTGAAGTGGTCGTTCATGCATTAGATCGGCATGAGGTGTATGTGTCGACAACAAGTGCCTGTTCCTCCAAGCAAAGTAAGCCAAGTCAAACGCTACTATCCATGGGTGTACCAGAGAATCTGGCGAACAGCTCCATCCGAATCAGCTTATCTTTTCACAATACAATGGAAGAATGCCGGCAATTCATACAGTTATTAAAGAAGGAAATAGCTCTATTACAAAAGACAATGAGGAGATCACGATGAATTATAATCGCATACTAGTAAGATACGGTGAGATTTCAACAAAAGGTAGGAACAGAAAGCAATTTACAGCTAAGTTACGGGAAAACATCTTGGAAGCATTGAAGGATTTTCCGACGATCTCGGTTTCAGCAAGCCGCGACCGACTGCATATTCAGTTAGGTGACGAGAACGGAGAGGAGATTATCCCAAGATTGGAAAAGATATTCGGGATCCAATCGTTCAGCCCGGTTGTAAAGGTAGCCCAGGATATTGAAGAAATAAGCAAAGCAGGATTAGCGCTCGTTCAGAAGAATTTCGAGCCTGGAAAAACATTTAAGGTATCTGCCCGCAGAGCGGATAAAAAGTTTTCCATGGACACCAATGAATTGAATTACGAAGTGGGATCCTACATTCTTCGCAATATGGACGGTTTAAAGGTCGATGTGAAAAATCCCGATATTAAATTAAACGTAGAAGTGAGAAAAGAAGGTGTCTATCTCTCCTCTGAAATCTATCAAGGCTCAACCGGGATGCCTGTAGGGGCAAGCGGGAAAGCGATGCTGATGCTCTCAGGAGGGATCGATAGTCCGGTTGCAGGTTATTTAACGATGAAAAGAGGCGTCGAGGTGGAGGCCGTTCATTTCCATAGCCCGCCATTTACAAGTGAAAGGGCCAAGCAAAAAGTGGTCGATCTTTCGAAGAAGCTGTCTGCATTCAGCGGGAAGGTGAAGTTGCATATCGTGCCGTTCACGAAAATTCAGCAAACGATTCATGATCAGGTTCCTGAAAATTACACCATGACTTCAACGCGACGGATGATGCTCCGGATTGCAGATCAGATTCGCCATAAGAACGAAGGGTTGGCACTTGTGACCGGGGAAAGCCTCGGACAGGTGGCGAGTCAGACTTTAGAGAGCATGCAAGCCATCAATGATGTCACCAACACACCGGTGTTGCGACCGCTCATCGCTATGGACAAGTTAGAAATCATTGATATCGCTCAAAAAATCGATACACATGACATTTCAATTCTTCCTTACGAGGATTGCTGTACGATTTTCACTCCTCCAGCACCAAAAACAAGACCTAAAAAAGAAAAAGTGGAGTATTATGAAAGCTTCGTTGATTTCGACACCCTGATTAAAGACGCAGTGGACGAAACAGAAACCATTACGATCGATGGATCGACAGGTTTAAATACAGAAAAAGCATTTGACGAACTACTCTAAAATTTAGGATTATTTACCAACTGTTTTCTTTGCATGAAGCCATGTGTTTTCGCACAATCTATATTCACAAGGAGGTGAAAACACATGGCAAACAGAAGTTCAAATCAATTAGTAGCTCCAGGAGCTCAACAAGCAATCGACCAAATGAAATACGAAATCGCTTCAGAATTCGGAGTTCAACTTGGTCCAGATGCAACAGCACGCGCTAACGGTTCTGTAGGTGGTGAAATCACTAAACGTTTAGTTCAAATGGCTGAACAACAAATCGGTGGCGGATACGCAAAATAATTAAATACAATGGCTACAAGGAGCGAGATTCTCTCGCTCCTTTTTATTTTTTCTTTTTGGCTCTGTTAAAGTCTAATGTTGTTTTTTACTATGATGAAAGAGGATGGGATAAAACTAAAAATAGAAGTGTATTCTCAATACCGCTAATGATTTCCGTGCAAGACTACGCTTTCCGCGGGTAGCCCGTGAGCCTCCTCGGCAAGCCTGCGGGGTCTCACATAAGCTACTTTTCCCGCAGGAGTCTTCGTCTTGCACTCCAATCAACCGCTGGAAATAGCTAAAATCAAATGTACCGAAATTAAATAATAAACACACGAACAAATCTGTTAAAAATCAATAAATTTATGATGGAATCTCCAGCACTTGGAACCAAGCAAGATAATTATCGAGATATTTCCTTGCTACATAGAAGCACAGAGTGGATTGTAGCGGAAGGCACTTGACTCTTGGGGGAGATAGAGGAAAGGTCGAGACCCCAAAAGCAGCGGAGGTGAGTCGTTTGTCGAAAGTCCTCACAATTTGACTATAAACGAAATATAAACAAACAATTTAAAAAATTTAAATTTTTTTGTATAATGAAGAAGTAGTATCGACAAACAAGGGGGAGTCAGAATGAAGAGGGAAGAATTGATCGCACCGGAAAAGTACAATTTGGTAGAGGAAGTAGAGAAGTTTGCAAGTGATCAGGAAAAGCTTGCGATCAAGTGGGAAAACGAAGAAGGAACAAAGGAAGAAATTACATACTCACAGTTATTAAAAAATGTAAATAAAATTGGAAACGTTTTCTCCGGTTCGAACCTTGAAAAGGGGGATGTCATCCTGGTCATGGTTCCACGCTTAATTGAAGCGTACGCCGTGTATCTTGCAGCCCTTAAATCCGGCCTTGTTGTGATTCCAAGCTCGGAAATGCTGCGGACAAAAGATCTGGAGTATCGTATCGATCACGGGGATGTAAAAGGGATTGTAGCATATTCTCCATTTGTTGAGCAGTTTGAAAACGTAAGGGGAATGGAGAATCTTAAGAAGTTCGTAGTGGGAGAAAAGCAAGACGGCTGGATTGCAATCGAAGAAGAAATGAAGACAGCGTCTGAAGAACTATCATTCGCTGACACAAAGCGTGACGATATGGCGTTCCTTTCCTATACGTCAGGTACGACAGGAAATCCTAAAGGAGTAGTACACACTCATGGCTGGGCATATGCTCACTTAAAGACAGCTGCCCGTGAATGGCTATGCATCGAAGAAGGAGATACGGTCTGGGCAACGGCAGGTCCCGGTTGGCAAAAGTGGATTTGGAGTCCGTTCCTATCTGTACTGGGGTCTGGAGCTACAGGACTTGTTTATCAAGGGAAATTCGACCCCAATAAATATCTCCAAATGCTTCAGGACAATCGGGTAAATGTTCTGTGCTGCACACCGACAGAATATCGCTTGATGGCAAAAGTGGATAATCTCGGATCTTATAAACTGGATCAATTACATAGTGCGGTATCGGCAGGGGAACCATTAAACAGGGAAGTCATCGATGCCTTCAAGAGACACTTCAATATTGAAGTCCGTGATGGCTATGGCCAAACAGAAAATACGCTCCTCGTCGGCATCATGAAAGGCATGGAGCTGAAACCGGGCTCCATGGGAAAACCGACTCCCGGGAACAGGGTCGAAATCATCAACGAAGAAGGGTACCCATGTGAAGTCGGTGAAGTGGGAGACATCGCGGTTCATGTAGAAACACCTGCACTGTTCAAAAATTATTATAAAGATCCAGAAAGGACTGCGATGCAATTCAGAGGCGATTACTACATTACGGGTGATAAAGCGAAAAAGGATGAAGACGGTTACTTCTGGTTTGAGGGCCGCGGTGACGATATCATCATCAGCTCCGGCTATACCATCGGACCTTTCGAAGTGGAAGATGCACTGGTCAAGCACCCATCCGTCCAGGAATGTGCCGTTGTAGGAAGTCCCGATGAAGTAAGGGGACTGATCGTGAAAGCCTTTGTCGTCCTGCGTGGTGATGTGGATCAACAGGATCCGGAATTGATTCCTGCCCTTCAGCAGCATGTTAAAGACTTAACCGCACCTTACAAATATCCTCGTAAGATTGAATTCGTGAATGAATTGCCGAAAACAACTTCAGGCAAGATCAGAAGAATCGAGCTAAGACAAAAAGAAATGAGTTCAGTTAAAAACTAATCTGGGATAGGGAGCCTATAGGGCTCTCTATTTTTTATGGGGAACCATACACCTTTCCCCTTTCAGAATCTTCCTATAATATGGTACATTTGAAAAATAGACTTTTATGAAGAAAGGAAAAACATCATGGGCACTTTATGGAAAAACGGAATCATCTACACAATGGAAAACGAAGGACATCATGTTGAAGCAGTCTACACGGAAAATGGAGTCATCAAAGGCCTCGGCTCATCCGACGAATTGGAAAAGAATGAACAGTTCACGATCGAGTCCGAAGTAGATCTTGGGCAGAAAGTGATGTTCCCGGGGTTTGTAGATAGTCACATGCATCTGATCGGTCACGGCGAAACGTTAATGAGGCTGGATCTTTCCAGTATGAATAGCAAGCAGGAAGTGTTAGAGGCAATCAAAGAAAAGGCACAGGACCTGGAGAAAGGTCAATGGGTCATCGGTGAAGGCTGGAACGAAAACCTCTGGAGTGATGCGGAGGTTTTAACAAAGCAGGAAATTGATGAAGTCGTACCGGATCATCCTGTTCTATTAAAACGCATTTGCCGTCATGCCATGGTGGTGAATACACTCGCCTTAAAAAATGCCGGTATTGATGAAGGGACTCCAAATCCTGGCGGAGGGTTAATTGAGAAGGACGCAAGTGGTGCCCTAAACGGCCTGTTAAAGGATAAGGCCCAGGATCTGATGATCGATGCATTACCCCCGATCTCATCCGAGTATCTGGTAGAGGCCCTGACAAAGGGGATCGAAAGCTGCTGGGAGAATGGACTGGTCGGTGGTCATACAGAGGATTTAAGCTATTATGGAAACTTTAAGAAAACGTATGATGCATTTGTCAAAACCATTACCGAAGGCAAGAAAAAATTCAGGTCTCACCTGCTGGTCCATCATGAAGTGATTGAGGATTGGAAGGAAGATGGACATCACTTCCAGAGTGGCGATCAATTCATTGAATTCGGTGCCATGAAGATCTTTGCTGATGGCGCTTTAGGCGGAAGGACAGCCCTGTTAAGCTATCCATACGCCGATGATCCAAGTACAACCGGTGTCAGCATCCATACAAACGAAAGGCTTCTTGAACTTGTGAAAAAGGCAAGAAAGTATGATCTTCCCATTGCCGTCCATACCATCGGGGATCAGGCTTTTGAAAATGTAGTGGATGCCATCATCGAAGAGCCATCTCACTTTGAAAGACGGGATCGACTCATCCATGCACAAATCCTGCGGAAAGAACTGATCGAGAAAATAAAGGATCTTCCGTTGATCCTTGATATTCAACCAAGATTTGTTGCGTCAGATTTTCCTTGGGTAGTCGAGAGACTTGGCGAGGAAAACATGCAGTATAACTATGCGTGGAAAACCCTGCTTGAAGAAGGCATTCCATGTGCCGGTGGATCTGATGCGCCGATCGAACCGATTAATCCGCTATTGGGGATCCATGCGGCGGTTACGAGAACGAATCCATTGGATCCTGATAAAACTGAGTATCGCCCGGAAGAAAAACTGACAATGTATGAAGCCATATCCCTTTTTACAAAAGGAAGTGCCTATGCCTGTCATCATGAACATGACAGAGGCGTGATACGCGAAGGTTTTACAGCGGACTTTACCGTTTTAGACATTGATCCCTTCAAAGAGGATGCCGATCTCTTGTTAGACAAAGTGGTAGATATGACGATTGTGGACGAGTCTATCGTTTATAAAAAAAAATAAATAATCATTGCCCCCAAAACTTTTCATGGATATAATGGAGATATTTCGGAAATAGAAATAGTTTTGGGGGTGTTTTTATGAAGCAGAACGACCAAGCTGGAATCATCTACACAGCTTTTTCATATTTTTTATGGGGAATCCTCCCGATCTATTGGAAATGGTTAAATCATGTTTCCGCCTATGAAATTCTCGCTAACCGCATTTTTTGGTCCTTTTGGTTTATGCTCTTATTTTTATTCGTCAGTAAACGCTGGAAGGACTTCCAGGCATATATAAAAACATCGCTTACGAAAAAGAAGCAGCTGTTTGCGCTACTACTGGCTTCTTTATTGATCAGCATGAACTGGTTCATTTATATCTGGGCCGTGAATACAAATCAAATGGTGGAAGCGAGCCTGGGTTATTATATCAACCCCTTGGTAAGCGTATTGTTAGGGGTATTCATCCTGAAGGAAAGCTTGTCAAAGGCTCAAATCGTCTCCTTTGGATTGGCCGCGGTCGGGGTTCTGATCCTAACGATATCCTACGGTGACTTCCCATGGATCGCCATAGGTCTTGCATTCTCTTTCGGATTATACGGATTAGCCAAAAAGCTCATTCAGGTCGAATCATCCATCGGCCTGACCCTGGAAACCATGACCATCGCTCCAGTGTCCTTACTTTACCTAGGCTACATGTACAATGAAGGTTCCATGTCTCTATTCCATGTATCGTTAGGGACGGACCTCTTATTAATGGGTGCCGGGGCGGTAACCGCCATCCCTTTATTATTCTTTTCAAAGGGTGCTCAGCAAATCCCGCTTTACATGGTCGGGTTCCTGCAATACATTGCACCGACCCTCACATTGATACTTGGCATTTGGGTCTATAACGAAACATTCTCATTCACCCATCTCATTTCGTTTATGTTCATATGGCTCGCCTTAACCATCTTCACAGCTTCAAGAGTGCAGTACGCCCGAAAGCGAAGAAGGGAAGCGAGATTGTCTGCGTGATGAAATGCGAAACGCTCCAGCATGTGCTGGAGCGTTTTTTATAGGGACGGACCTTGGTTTTGTTCACTGGTAATAGGGACGGAACTTGCACTTGTTCACAATTTGGCACAACAACCGATCAAAGTGGCACAAGTTGGCCTGGTTTTGGCACAACAGACAGGAAAATGGGGTTCTGATACCCATTCAGAACCCCATTTTTTTATAAGAACGAACGCTTCACTTTTTCCCAGAACGAATTATCTTTTAATTTTACCGTTTTAATGATTTTATCGCTTAATTTCGCTTCGACTTTTTCCACGTGTTGAATACTGAGAGCCTCATTGTCCATCCCCATTGCAGGGTAGTCATTACCGTCCTGGACAATCTTAAGGACCAAACGGCGCTTATCACTGAGAATGAAGGAAGACCCGAGGGTACGATAGCGATTATTATTCAGGGACGCCATCTCGCTCACTTGAATACAAGGCAGCATGGGATCCACCACTGCTCCGCTGACGGATTTATTGTAAGCCGTACTTCCTGTCGGCGTTGCAATGATCATGCCATCTCCCCGGAACGTTTCGAAATGGTTTTCATCGATGAATACGTCCATGACAAAGGTTTTGATGATGCCGGAGCGGATGCTGAATTCATTCAGACAATGGAAGGAAGTTTGGTTATCAACGGTTACTTCTATGGTCGGATATTTGCGAACTTCGATTTGCTCGGTTGTCATCGCTTCAATCATTTTGGACGTATCGTCAATATGGAAATCACAATACATACTCAGGGTGCCACCTGTTGAAACGCCTGCATACAAGCAATCCTGCCTGAAGCCTGTTTGGCGGACGGCTTGAAGGAACGTTCCATCCCCTCCGATACTGACGATGATATTCGCTGTCTTTGGAGAATCGACAATGTTGAAATCATAGCGCTTGGCAAGCTCGTATAAACGGTCGAGCTTTGCCTGCATCCCTTCTTCGTGTAAGGCATAGAAATAAATATTTCGACGGTTATTCATCGTATGTACCTCCCTGGAATTAAAAATAAGATAATTTTTCCCATTTCCTTAAAATTTTGCTAGAATCTAACTTAGTGAATATTCTATCATGTTTTCACGTGAGAATGATATTCATATCCTTACATAAGATAGGGTAAACAAGGGAGGAATATACAAAATGAATGCAAAAAGATGGACGGCATTAGGTATTGCTGTTGGGTTATTTTTTGTTTCTGTCGTAGTCAATTTCGCTACATCTGCGGCAACCAGTGATTTTGATAAAGCATTTGAAGATATGTTTGGCGGAACGGAGGATGCTTTCGGTGAAGAAGTGATTGAAGAAGGAAATGCACAGAAACGAATCGCTGTTTTAGAAGTGGAAGGCGTCATTCAGGATACGGGCGGAGCTACATCCGTATTTGAAAGCCCTGGATACAATCACGAACTCTTTATGAAAAAGCTGGATGCGGTTCAAGAAGATAAATCTGTTAAAGGGATTATCTTGAAAGTGAATTCCCCGGGTGGAGGCGTAGTGGAGAGTGCTCAGATCCATTCGAAGCTTGTTGAAATCATGGAAAAAACGAAGAAGCCGATTTATGTATCAATGGGGGGGACTGCAGCTTCCGGAGGTTACTACATATCTGCACCGGCTACGAAGATATTCGCCAGCAAAGAAACATTGACCGGTTCACTCGGTGTCATCATGCAAAGCATCAACTACTCTGAATTAGCAGAAAAATATGGGGTCGATTTCGTGACCATCAAGAGTGGACCATATAAAGATATCATGAGTCCGACCCGTGAAATGACGGATGAAGAGAGAAAGATCCTTCAATCCATGATCGACAATTCCTATGAAGGCTTCGTGGATGTCATTGCGAGTGGCCGCGATATGTCCGAAGCAGAGGTCAAGAAAATTGCAGATGGAAGAGTATACGACGGAATCCAGGCCAAAGAAGCCAATCTGATTGACGAATTCGGCTATGTAGAAGATACCATCGAAGCCATGAAAAAAGACCATAAGTTAAAAGGTGCTCAAGTATTTGAATACACTGCAGGCGATCCTTTCTCTGAATTCTTCAGTATGGGTGCCAAGAAAATGATCGGGCAGGACATGGAAGCTGCGGCATTGATGAAGCTGCTATCCAAACCAAATTCTCCACGATTAATGTATCTATACTCTGAATAAGGAAGGTGAATGACGTGAGTGACACACAAGATCGTTCTGTACTACATGATGAAGAGCGGGAGCGTATCGAAATTCATTCGCCATCTCCCCATCAATCGGGGCTGGGCGATGGATATTACTTAGCAGGATTTTGGATAAGGTTTTGGGCATATTTACTGGACCTTATCGTGATTGGAAGCATTACACGATTAGTCGTCAATCCAATTTTAAAACTATTGGATATTTCACTATCGGAAGGCTCCATGTTTGCTCCTATTTCGATATTAACGAGTATTGTTTTTTATGGATACTTTATTTTAATGACAAAATACTTCAGCCAAACAATCGGTAAAATGGTATTCGGCATTAAGGTCATCGATTTAAAAGGGAAGAAGCCTTCGTGGGGAACGATTATCTTCAGAGAATTGATCGGTCGTTTTATCTCTACCACGATCTTCATTCTCTACGTGGTTGTAGCCTTTACGAATAAAAAACAAGGAATACATGATTTGTTCGCCGATACGACGGTGGTTCAGGAAAAGAAGAAGCTGGAATTTAGGCCTGCGCTTTAAATTAGAAACCAAACCTGTTTTGATGGGTTTGGTTTTTTTTATTGAGAGAAGTGTTTTATATTTACATTAATTGTAAGGAGACGCAATAACCGTAAAGAACGACGCAAATAATTGAAAAACGACGCAATTACGGTTACAAATGACGCAAATAATTAAAATAAGACGCAAATCCGGTTTGACCCCCTAATTACTGACGTTTTCTCCAAGGGTCTTACTTGTACTTAGTTTTTCATTTTGTTTTTCCTTCTTCGCTTTTATGAAGAAGGAAAAACCTTTATTTTAAAGGCTTAAAGCCATTTCTTCAGGAAAACCACTATCTTTGTATTTCTCATGAAACTTCACGGGTGACATTCTTCCAAGGCTTCCGTGATATCTACGGTGGTTGTAGAATTCCATAAACTCATCAATTTCGTAATACGCTTCTTCAAAATAGGTAAATTCATATCGCCTGAATAAATCACGTTCCAAGATACTAAAAAAGGATTCGATATAGGCATTGTAGTTTGGTGACCTTGGGGGAATCCGTTCATGAAAAACGTTGTTTTTCTCACAAAACTCCCCAAATAAATTACTGATAAATTGCGGCCCATTATCTGTTCTTATCACAATGCAATGGCCTTTAGAATCATCTATGACCTGTAACTGTCGTCTAATAATGGCTTCATTAAGCATTCCGGTTATATCTTTGGCTGTACACCTTGGTCCTCTGTAATATCCAACGATGGAGCGATCGAAGACATCAATTGCACATGCCACAAAGAAAAATCTCCTGCTTCCAACAATGCTTCCATACTTAATATCAAGCTGCCAAAGTTGATTAGGGGCAGTAATGATACGATTACGAACAAGTCGTTTGGGGTATTTGGGATTTCCATGTCGTTGTGGAAGTAGAATTCCTAATTTTTTGCACAACCTGGCTACCTTTTTATGATTAATTTGAAGGTCGTGTTCATCATTTAATAACTGAGCGAGATTCTTCACACCATACGTGGCACCATCGCCCTCGATGGCCTCCATCAAGAATTCCTCAATCTGCTCATCTGGGATGAAGTCACCTGAAGTAGTCTTTGAATACCCTGGAAAAGGACGCCCTCTTTTCTCTACCATTTCAACTGGTTCGTCAGTGGCATTATGGTAATAATACAGGGATCTGTTTGTCCCTGTTATTTCAGTGAGCTTAGTAATATGAAACCCCTCCTTTGCCCATACTCGAATCTCTTCTAAGACGGTCATGGCCGGTATTGGTTTTTTTTTAATAAGTTTCTAAGCATCGCAACTTCAAGTTCTTTTTCACCAAGCAGTTTCATCGCTTGTTCATATTTTGCTTTAAGCTCTTCTTTAGAAGGCTCAGTGGATAAGATAGCAGAAGCAGGATTTTCCATTTGATCACGTACCTCATCCTCATATTCCTTGATCCACCTTGTCAAAGTAGACCGTGAAATCCCAGCGTTTCGAGAAATAGATGAATAATTCCCACTCTCTAAAGCCATCCGTACATAATTTCTCTTTACTTCTTCTAAGGCTTCAATCTTTTTCGACATGGAACAGACCTCCAAAATTCCTCTGTATTTATGGTTCTAGTGTACTGTTTTTGGTACAAAAGTGTCCAAAGGAATTAGGGGGTCGTAAAGAATCCAAAGGGAAACGACGCAATTATTAAAAAGCAGGCGCCCGGATCGACCTCCACTGACCGAAAAATCATCCAGAGACCGGAAAAAAATCCACTATCGCAAGTATATTCTTCAAATATTACTCCTTTTTCCCGTTAAACAAGCCGCTTCCAAGCACAATATCTTTACCCCATAGTTTATTTTCCCGGGCAAAGGCCATAATAAGAGGTTGAAGGGTGTGAAAATATGAGCTGGTGGATTTGGACTTTATTGATCGTTATGGCACTTATCTTGTTAATATTATTTCTTCTTATTATAACGAAGCTGACCGTTACTCTCTCTTTGTACCACGGGAATGACAATGACCATTTCAAGGTGAAGCTTAGGGCATGGTTTGGCTTGCTAAAATATACAATCGATATTCCGTTAGTCAAACTCGATGACGATGGTCCGAATATTGTGTTTGAGGAAGAACAAAAAAGAGGCAATGAAAGCAATCCATCAAATAAAAAGACTTCTAAAAAGAAAATCACTCCAAATGATTTTATAGATAGTTTGAATGATACGAAGGAGATCATCATCCATGTCCAGTCACTTCACAGAATCATCAGGTCGTTTCTCAAGAAAGTCAAACTGGATCATGTGCATTGGAAGACGTTATTCGGCACTGGGGATGCAGCATCAACAGGGACGTTAACAGGGACAATCTGGGGTATGAAAGGGAGCATCATCGGCATTCTGAGCGGTTATATGCGCTTACAATCCATGCCCGTCATAGAGGTGACTCCGACATTCCAGCATGCTGTGATCCAAACGCAATTTTCATGTATTATCCAGTTTCGGATAGGGAATGCTATCCTAGTAGGTTTCAAGATACTTCGGTACTGGCGAGGCGGTATGGCTAAGTTCAAGACAAAACCCCTTTCCACAATTTCTGGAGAAAAACATTCAGTTTAATAAGGAGGTCTTTATATGTCAGAACATCCTATTGAAGGTCTAATGACCACGGCAATGGAAAATTTAAAAGAAATGATTGATGTGAATACGATTATCGGTGATCCCGTTGAAACACCCGATGGAAGTGTCATCCTGACAGTATCGAAGGTTGGCTTTGGATTTGCTGCAGGTGGAAGTGAATTCATCATTGATGGCAAAGGAAAAGAGGATGGTGGCGGAAAAGGCGGAGACGGCGGAAGTGACAAGTCATCCCCTAAACAGCAGCCATTCGGTGGAGGTAGCGGGGGCGGTGTCTCCATTACCCCGATCGCATTCCTGATCGTCAGCTCAAAAGGAATCAAGATGCTCCATTTAGATGAAAGCACTCATCTGATCGATCGCCTGCTGGACTTGGCTCCGGGTGCCATCGAGAAGATTCAGGGTATGATGAAAAAGGACGATAACAAGCAGGACAATAACAGTCAGGGTAATCATAATCAAAAACTTGATCTGTAAAAGATGGAGAGCTTACTCGAGTATGAGTGAGCTCATCTTTTTTTTGAAAACAATCCCTATGATTTGCTTTACCACATCGTTTTTCTGTACTATAAACATGTACATATTATTATGGAGGAGGAACAAATAATGGCAAACATTACATTTAAGAAAAACCCTGTCACTCTATTAGGTAATGAGGTAAAAGTAGGGGACAAAGCTCCCAACTTCACAGTATTAGCTAATGATCTGTCGGAAGTCACACTGAATGATTCCAAAGGCAAGGTGCGTTTGATCAGTGTCGTTCCTTCCATAGATACATTTGTTTGTGATGCACAAACACGCAAGTTCAATGAAGAAGCAACAAAGTTTGATAATGTAGAAGTATTGACGGTTTCCGTGGATCTTCCATTCGCGCAAAAGCGCTGGTGCGGAGCGAACGGAATTGAAAATGTCCAGACGCTTTCCGATCACCGCGACCTTTCTTTCGGTGAGGCATTCGGCGTACACATCCAGGAGCTTCGTCTGCTTGCACGTGCGGTATTCGTCGTAGACAGCAATGATGAAGTGACGTATGTGGAATATGTAAGCGAAGCGACTGATCACCCGGACTATGACGCTGCCGTAGAAGCAGTGAAAAACGCGAAATAATCCTGTCTAAACCAGAATATTCTTCAAGACATGCTGACCTGACTTACCCATGGTCAGCATTGTTTTTTTTACAAACGGTATGGACAGAGGTAAAATAGATGAATGAAATTGTGATAAAGGAATGAATGCCGATGATTAATTCGCCAGTCGAATCATTATTTGGAATAATCGATGAAACGGCTACACTGCTGCAAGAGGAATTAGCATGCAGCTATTTAGAGGCCGTAGCCGAAACAGGGGAAAACCTTTTTCAGGGTGACGTCCTGCAAGAGGAAGTAAGTGAACTGACCAAGAAACGTTTGAACAAGAAGTACGATGAAGTGAGCCTTTCTCAACTCGAGAATGAAAATATCCGTAAAGCCTTTCAATTCGCGATTTTAAAAGGAATGAAAGAAAACGTTCAGCCGAACCATCAAATGACACCGGACTCTCTTGGTTTATTTATTAGCTACCTGGTCAATAAATTCACCAAGGGCATGGACAAGCTCACCATCCTGGATCCGGCGATCGGGACAGGGAACCTCCTGACGACGGTCCTCAATCAGATGCCGGGAAAAGAAACGCAATCCATCGGGGTCGAAATCGATGAAGTATTAATCAAACTCGCCTACGTAGGAGCCGATCTTCAAAAACATCCACTACAGCTCTTTAATCAGGATTCAATCGAACCCCTGTTCATCGACCCTGTAGACCTTGTGTTATGTGACCTGCCAATCGGTTACTACCCGAACGATCTACGAGCACAGGATTATGAGCTGAAAGCAGAAGAAGGTCATTCATATGCCCACCATCTGTTTATGGAACAGAGCCTGAAGCACACGAAAGAAGGAGGATACCTTTTCTTCATCGTGCCAAATGGACTTTTCGAATCTCCGTACAGCGCACAGCTGCAAACGTATTTGAAAGAAAAGGCCGACATCCAAGGCTTCTTACAGCTGCCCCTGTCATTATTCAAAAATAAGAACTCAGCAAAGAGCATCCTGATCCTTCAAAAGAAAAAAGAAGGAATTAAGCCTCCTAAGGAAGTATTGCTTGCTCAGCTGCCAAGCTTATCAAATCAACGTGCCCTGCAGGACATCATGTCCAAAATCGATCAGTGGCTTGCACAGAATAAATAGTGATTTTTTACAGGACTGCCTTTGGCGGTCTTGTTTTTTTGTGTTTTATTCTCCATTTGTTGGGGGTATGAAGGAAAGAGGGGTTCGATTTTGATTTATCGACCGTTAAAAGTATATATCGACCGTTAAAAAAATATATCAACCGTTTTTTCATTTTATCAACCAAACTTTCACTATACCGACCGTTCTGCACAATTCGACGAAATTCGCCACCCGCCCGCGAAGTCCAACTTCTACCGTAACCACTCTTATCACTATGAATTCTAATTTTTGTGAAAATATTTAATTTAACATGAAAACGATGTCATTTCAAGCTTTTTCTTGAAATAGGTGGGAGTCAGTGATTTAATGGGGAATTGAGAGATAAAAAATGATTCAATGAACAGAATAAATAAGAGTCAAGAGATCGAAAACAAAAGGAGCGATACAACGTGGCAAAAAAAGTGATTGCAATTAATGCTGGAAGCTCTTCTTTAAAGTTTCAGCTTTTTGATATGCCTGAAGAAACGGTTATTACAAAAGGTCTTATTGAACGTATCGGACTGAACGATGCGGTATTTAATATAACAGTGAATGATGAGAAACGTGAAGAAGTAACAGATATCCCGAACCATGAAGTCGCGGTTAAAATGCTGCTTGAAAAGCTGACAGGCTTTGGCATCATTGATTCACTTGATGAAATCGACGGGATCGGACATCGTGTTGTGCACGGTGGCGAGGTGTTCAATGATTCCGTTCTGATTACGGAAGACGTAGTGTCTAAGATTGAAGAACTTTCTGATCTGGCTCCACTTCATAACCCAGCCAACCTTACGGGTATCAAGGCATTCCAAAACGTATTGCCTAATGTGCCAGCGGTTGCTGTCTTTGATACAGCGTTCCACCAATCTATGCCGGAAAGCTCCTTCTTATACAGCCTTCCTTATGAGTATTATGAAGATTATGGCATCCGTAAGTATGGCTTCCACGGTACTTCCCACAAGTATGTATCAGAGCGTGCAGCGGAAATGCTTGGCCGTCCGAAAGAGCAAGTTCGCCTGATCTCTTGTCACTTAGGTAATGGTGCAAGTATCGCGGCGATCGAAGGCGGTAAGTCGATCGATACGTCAATGGGCTTCACTCCTCTAGCAGGTGTTGCCATGGGAACACGTTCAGGTAATATCGATCCGGCCCTTATCCCGTTCATCATGGAAAAGACAGGATCAACGGCTGATGAAGTATTGAACATCCTGAACAAGAAATCCGGTATGCTTGGTGTATCCGGGTTCTCAAGTGACCTTCGTGATATCGAGCAACAGGCTTCTGAAGGTAACGAGCGTGCGGAACTGGCTCTTGAAGTGTTTGCCAACCGTATCCATAAATACATCGGTTCTTATGCATCCCGCATGTATGGTGTAGACGCAATCGTCTTCACAGCAGGAATCGGAGAAAACAGTACGCTTATCCGTGAAAGAGTCCTCCAAGGCTTGGAATTCATGGGCGTATACTGGGATCCTGCACGTAACCAGGTCCGCGGTAAAGAAGCATTCGTTAACTACCCGCATTCACCTGTAAAAGTCATGATCATCCCGACGAACGAAGAAGTCATGATTGCACGTGATGTAGTGGAAAAAGGAAATATCTAATAACGCAAACAGGATTGCCTTAATGGTGATCCTGTTTTTTTATAAGCTTTTTTTGCAAAGTTTGTTGTTTTTAACATAATTTCTGCAAGGCTCTGTCAATTAGTTTGTGCTAGATGGAGAGGGGAACTGCTCCGCTTTCCGCGGACGTTCGGCCGAGCCTCCTCAGCTTCGCTTCCGGGGTCTCGGCACGCCCGTACTTCCGCAGGAGTCTGCGCAGTTCCCCTCTCCATCTTTAATAGTTTTTTTGTGACAGAGCTTCAATGTGTAACAGAAAACAATATAAGTAGGAAAAATAATTCTTCTTTCCTAAAAGGACAAATCAATCTCTACTTAACTTAAATGAGATCGTTTGCTAAAAAGCTTGTTTTAATTATTTTCGATTAAGGATACATGCTCAGAAAGTTGATTGGAGCGGAAGGATGCTCGACTCCTGCGGGAATAGCTGGACAGGTGAGACCCCGGAGGCGCAGCCGAGGAGGCTCACCGCCAGCCCCGCGGAAAGCGAGCATCCTGGAGCGGAAATCAACTAGTACTTTTTCTTCTGCAATAGCAACATACTTTACGAAAGACCCTATTAATAATATCAGAGTATTCAAAAGACTTTCTTGTGTATAAGTGTTGTCCTCCCCAGATATGGTATACTATACGTAATTTAATGAATGTAAAAGGAGTGGGAGAAGTGAACTGGTCAGAACGAGATAAGCAGGTATGGCAGTCGATCAAGACGTGGAGAGATGAATTATTTGAATACGAAGCGAATGATTTGGAGCATACATATGTGAAATGGTTGGATTACGCCTTTGAATCGATCCCGGAAGATGTTCAGGCTCAATTTTTCCAGCGTCTGGATGGCTGGTTGTTTCACATGCATTCTCTTATTCAAGGCTCACAGATGCAAAACGATGCACGTGAGCGCATCCTTGTGACGGCAAGAGCTTTTAATCAAGATATTCAGACGGTTGAGGATCTTCATTATTTAACGATCGATCAGCTTCATTACATAGCGGAACAACATGCGGGACGTCATCGCATCTACTCTTTAATACAAGGAGGGGTGACGGGGACAGGCGGCCTGGTGGCGATCGGTTCAGATCTTCCTGCCATGCTTGTCATCAATCTGCGTTCGGTGCAGCTCATTGCCATCACCTATGGATTTGACGTTCAGACCCCATTTGAAATGATGACGTCACTGAAGGTGTTCCATGCAGCCACGCTGCCGGCAAGGCTTCGGGCACTTGCCTGGGAAGATCTGATGGAGGACTTGAATAAGAAGGATTCCAATTACTTCTATGACGGATCGGAGCAGCTGACAGACTATACGTGGCTGGAAGGGTCCATGAAGCAGGCACTAAAAGCAATGGCCATCACCATGTTCAAAGGGAAGAAATGGTCAGGTCTTCCTCTTGTCAGCATCGCCATCGGGGCTGGATCCAATTATCAGCTTTCCAGGAAAATCACTGATTTTGCGGAAAAGTATTATCAATACCGCTATTTGCGTGAAAAGAAAAATGATCAATAAACAAAGGGGGATGATGTACTCACATCATCCCCCTTTGTGTTTTTTCCGGATTGGTCCGGTACCAGATCCATAAATCATTGATTTCTGAAGCCCTCTCTGAAATCTCTCCATTGATCATGCAGGACCTTTCGAAATTGTCTTCTTGAGCCAATTCCGCCTGCAATCTCTCAATCTCCACTTCAATTTCCTGGATCCGGTCAGGAATCATTCCCCGTACGCGCTCCCATTCAAGAAGAATCAATTCCTGTTCCTCAGAAGAATAAGAGTGCCATTCCTTCAAGAATCGGGGAAGGTAGATTCCGAGCCTTGAATTATATGAGAAAAATTCGTTCTTCATCTATCCTGATGCTCCTTACGTATCATTCTTCTTTCATCCTACAATAAATGAACCGACAAGCCCAGCAGGAAGGCAATCTCAACATCATTTTATAAAATATTTATACAAATTAATGAATAAGTATTGATGATTTTCTGATAAACTGCTAATATAAATTCATCTTAAAGAATAATTATTCAATATATATAGATTAACAGGAGGAGATACGGATGAATAAAAAAGTGGTATTAGCCTACTCAGGTGGTTTAGATACGTCGGTTGCGGTTCAATGGTTAAAGGAAAAAGGATATGAAGTGATTGCGTGTTGCCTGGATGTTGGAGAGGGAAAGGATCTGGATTTCGTTCAAGCAAAAGCGCTGAAGGTCGGAGCTTCAAAAAGCTATGTGATCGACGCGAAAGAAGAATTCGCGAATGATTATGCCCTTCTTGCCTTACAAAGTCACGCTCTGTACGAAGGGAAATATCCGCTGGTTTCTGCTCTATCAAGACCTTTGATTGCTAAAAAGCTTGTGGAGATCGCTGAACAGGAAAATGCTACAGCGGTCGCCCACGGATGTACGGGAAAAGGGAATGACCAGGTGAGATTTGAAGTATCCATCGCGGCATTGAATCCTTCTTTAGAAGTGATCGCGCCGGTTCGCGAATGGAAATGGTCACGTGAAGAAGAGATTGAATATGCGAAGGATAAAGGGATCCCTATCCCCATCAATCTCGATTCCCCTTATAGCATCGACCAGAACTTATGGGGAAGAAGCAATGAATGTGGTGTACTTGAAGACCCATGGGCTGCTCCTCCAGAGGATGCATACGACTTGACGTCGAGCATTGAAGCATCACCGGACGAAGCTGATGTGGTCGAGATTACATTCTCTAATGGTGTGCCTGTTGAATTGGATCACGTTGCCCATCCACTAGATGAGATTATTTCCAAGCTGAATATCATTGCTGGTAAACATGGGGTCGGACGTATCGATCATGTGGAGAATCGTCTGGTCGGGATCAAGTCACGTGAAGTGTATGAGTGTCCAGCCGCCGTCACGCTGTTAAAGGCACATAAGGAACTGGAAGATCTTACGCTTGTGAAGGAGCTTGCTCATTTTAAACCTGTGATCGAGAAGAAAATGTCGGAAATGATTTATGAAGGCTTATGGTTTTCGCCACTGAATCAAGCGCTGAAGGCATTCCTTGATCAAACACAGGTGTATGTGAATGGTGTCGTCCGCGTGAAATTATTCAAGGGGCATGCCATCGTGGAAGGAAGAAAATCACCTAATTCCTTATATGATGAGAAACTTGCGACTTACACAAAAGCGGATGAATTCGATCATGATGCTGCCGTTGGATTCATTCAATTATGGGGTCTGCCGACAAAGGTTTCAGCAATGGTCAACGCTGAAAAGAAGGAGAAAGTGACTCTATGAGCAAGCTCTGGGGTGGACGTTTTACAAAAAAACCGGAAGAGTGGGTGGATGAATTCAACGCATCCATCTCCTTCGATCAGGAACTGGTCCTTGAGGATATCGAAGGCAGCATCGCCCATGTAACGATGTTAAAAAAATGCGGTATCCTCACTGTAGGCGAAGCTGATCAAATCCTTGAAGGACTTCATGTTCTTTACGGAAAGGCTGAAAAGAATGAACTTCAGTTTTCTGTTGAGTATGAAGATATCCACTTAAACTTGGAGAAGCAGCTGATTGATTTAATTGGTGAGGTCGGCGGTAAACTTCATACAGGCAGAAGCCGTAATGACCAGATCGCGACAGACATGCATCTGTTTCTAAAGAGACGAGTGGAGGAAATCGTCACACTCGTTGAGGATCTTCAGCAGGCAATCATTGTTCAGGCGGAAGAAAATGTTGAAACGATCATTCCTGGGTATACTCATCTTCAGCGTGCCCAGCCGATTTCCTTCGCCCATCATCTTATGTGTTATTTCTGGATGATCAACCGGGATAAGGAACGACTCGTTGACTCTCTTAAAAGAATCGACATATCCCCATTAGGCGCCGGGGCACTGGCTGGTACTACGTTCCCGATTGACCGGGAATATTCAGCTGAACTGCTTGGGTTCAACTCATGCTACGAAAACAGTCTGGACGCCGTAAGTGATCGTGATTTCATCCTGGAATTCCTGAGCAATAGCTCCATTATGATGACCCATCTTTCTCGCTTGGCGGAAGAGATGATCCTCTGGTCCACGGAGGAGTTTCGCTTCATCGAGCTCGATGACAGCTTCACGACTGGAAGCAGCATCATGCCTCAAAAGAAGAATCCTGATATGGCGGAGCTTGTGAGAGGGAAAACGGGGAGAGTGAATGGAAATCTTATCTCTCTACTTACCGTCTTAAAGGGCTTGCCCCTTGCGTACAACAAGGACATGCAGGAAGACAAGGAAGGCATGTTCGATACCGTTAAAACCGTAGTGGGATCTTTGAAAATCTTCACTGGTATGATCTCTACGATGAAGGTGAACACGAAACAAATGGAGGAAGCGGTAGGGAATGATTTCTCCAATGCGACGGAACTTGCCGATTACTTGGCGACAAAAGGGATTCCGTTCAGACAAGCCCATGAAATCGTCGGGAAGCTGGTTCTCTATTGTATTAAAAAGGGCTGCTATCTGAAGGATATTACATTGGAAGAGTATGGTGAGTTTTCTTCATTGATAGAGGAGGACATTTATTCGATATTGACTCCGTATTCGGCTGTTGAAAGAAGAAAGTCTTATGGTGGTACAGGATTTGAGCAGGTGAAGGTGCAGATTGAGAAGGGGAAATCTCAATTGAAAACATTTACTGCTCAATCAGTCTAGATAAAAAGGAGCCGTTGAACGTAGAGTCTATCTGCATTCAACGGCTCTTTTGGTTAATAAAATCATTACTCATCCAATTCTTCTGTCCGGACAACGAGAACATCACAATGGGCAGCTCTTGTAATATGCTCTGACACACTTCCGATGAGGAATCGTTCGACGGCGTTAAGTCCGGTTGCGCCGCATATGATAAGGTCTGCTTTGACGTTCTTGGTTGCTTCTCTTGGGATGATCACTTTAGGGGAACCGTACTCGACATAGGTTTTCACTTTTGTTAACCCTGCTTCTGCAGCATCTGCTTTGTACTCGTCTAACAATTCTTCAGCATACTTGATAGCTCTTTCTCCTACCGTGCGATCGTAGGATTCAATCGCCGCGAAGGAACGGGTATCGATGACATGTATCAATGATAATGTTGCATCATTACGTTTAGCGATGGCAATCCCTTTTTTGAACGCCCATTCTGCTTCTTTGGATCCATCAACGGCTATTAATATGTTCTGATATTTTAAACTCATTGTTATCCCCTCCTTACCCTTATCATACTATATTTTTCCACTCATATCTGTATCTAATTTTCGAACAATAAAAGGGAAACGACTACTTATTTATAAGGGGGAATCGACATGAAGAAAAGAGATCCGAAAGAGCAGTTCACATATGATGAGCAGGCAAACGAGCAGGTAAGCCAGCAGATCATGGATTCTTATACGAGCGGAGTCATTGATACGGAAAATGGTCATTATGGCACGTATGAGAATGAAGAGTATGAGAAGTAGGTAGATGATAGAGAGCTTGTAGGGACGATGAATGCCCGCAAGCTTTTTTATTCAATGAAATTCAAGGTGAAATAGAGGAAACAGCCCCTGGCACATCTTTTGCCAGGGGCTGTTTTAAGTGAAAATGGCATATGGTTCTGCTAAACTTCTCTATTATGACATGATGCTTCATTGTTGGGATTAGATAAACATTAAAAAATAGATGGAGTGAACAAATAGATCGGAGGTAATGAAATGAAAGATCCAATAATCATTGTAGGAGCTGGTTTAAGTGGTCTCCGGGCGGCTTCTCTGCTTATTGAGAAAGGCATGGAGTGCATTGTACTGGAATCGCGACAGAGAATAGGCGGCAGAGTGTTGAGCAGTGACGTGGATGGACCGGACTTTGGCAAGGTTGATTTGGGACCAACCTGGTTCTGGCCGGAACATGAGCCCACTATCACGTATCTTGTCGAAGAACTCGGCTTACAGACGTTTGTACAGCACACTGAAGGAGCAATTCTTTTCGAACAGTCAAAAAATGAACCCGTCCAACGGCATATGTTGCCGAAAGGGGCTATTCAAAGGTCTGTTAGGCTTATTGGCGGTGCTCAAGCACTCATTGACGCCTTATCAGAAACTCTTCCTGAGGGGACGGTCGAATTGAATGCATGCGTAACCGCAATACGAATGGATGAAGAGGGGAAGGTCATTGTTGAAGCAGAGCAAGCTGGTGGAAGAAAGAAAATTATAAGAGCGGGAGCTGTCATCCTAGCATTGCCTCCCCGAATCGTGGAGCGTCGCATTGAATTCTCCCCTTCACTTCCAGATGAGATCGTGAAAAGCCTGTTAGACAAACCAACGTGGATGGCGGGACAGGCGAAGGCGGTTGCAATTTATGAACGTCCCTTCTGGCGGGAAAATGGACTTTCCGGACAGGTAACCAGCTGGGCCGGTCCCTTACAGGAAATCCATGATGCATCACCCCATACAGATTATGGTGCACTCTTTGGCTTCTTCGGGATACCTGCTAATATGCGCCAAGAGCTGGGTGAGGAAAAAATCCTCGAACTTGTCATAGAACAGTTGACCAGGCTCTTTGGGGCGGATGCCGATCAACCCCTTTCTCTCATATACAAGGATTGGTCCATTGATTCCCATACTGCGGTGGAAGAAGATGCAGCCCCTCTTACCAGCTTTCCGGCCTATGGTCCACCGGTGATTACCGGAACCTGGGAAAAGAAGCTCATATTTGCCGGTACAGAAACATCCCCTGAACATGGCGGTCATCTTGAAGGTGCACTTCGGTCCGCTGAGCGTGCGGTTATGGAAGTGATGGAGCTAAAATAAACATATGACTAAAAAGGTCCTGCATCTGGAATGTTTTTTTAGATGCAGGACCTCGTATTGATTATAGTATTTTTAGATACCAAATTACTTTGGGTGTTTCGATTTGGAATCAACAAGTTGATTTAACTGATGCACTTTCCATGGAATCAATGGAATTGTCACCGTGGCTACATCAATCATTTCGCTTCATTAGCCATCGGAAAAAGGAAAATTTGTCAAAATACCTTTTTACCTTATTCAAAGTACTGTGGTTCTCAATATTTCTTTGTGGTTCTTGCTGATTTGTATGGGAGACCAAGTTTTTCTCGGTAAATAAAACTGATTTTTCTTTTGGTGCAGGTTCTAATAGAGTAGAGTTAACTTGTTTTGAGTTTGATGAATGAGGGTTAAGTACGTTTTGAACCTGCTCGATCTTCTTGGGATTTTGATAAGTATGAACTTGTTTACTTTTAATGATATTGGAAGAAACTGATGGTCGGGTTCTCTTATTGCATCCGCAGCTGGATGGACGCTTTTTTGGACGCTTGTAAGCTAGGACTTCCACAATCACTTCAGTTGATTGTGTCTTGGGTGAAAGGGGCAATTGTTCATTCATAGTGCATACCTTCTTTCTTATTGTGTGATAAAGAACAACAAGGTATAAAAAGGTTATTAGAAAAACCTCTTTATACCTGAGTAACCTATTGTTCTTTTCTTCTTAGGATTTAATAGGGTTCACTTATTTCTTTATTAGCAGGTTGTAGTGATTGTGATAGACCAACCGTTAGAGATGGAACCTGCATCAATACCTGCATTGTCTACAACAAACAAACTCCATGTGCCATTCGGGTTTAAACCATTAAAGTTGCTTAGTGCAACAACAGCATTCGGTACTGGAGCAGGTGCCGGGAAAGTGTCAACGAATCCAGCGCAATCGGTAGGTTGGTAAGTGCCGGAAGTAAGAATACCGCCGCATGGAACTGGGTTTACTGCCGCATCGTCAAATGTCAAAGTAAGGTTTGTAACACCTGAACCAGAATCAGGGTCCGACATAAGAAGGGTATTCGTTGTTCCATCCGGTGCTACAAGCATCACATCGACATCAAGAGGGAAAGTATGGGAAAATCCATTAAGGGTAGCAGTTACTTTAGTAATGGTTCCGTCCAAGCCAGCAACATTAATGACAGATGGATAAGGATCAGCTGGACCCGATGTGCCTCCGCCGCCAGGAATAGTAATGGTCCCAGTGTTACTAAAGGTAGCAGTTGATGGAACACAGAAATCAAAATCGCCGCTAAACGTTAAAATTGTGTCGCATGCGTTTGTACAATTAGCCGATTCTACAGTTTGATTCACTACATCGATATTAGTCAGATCAAAACCTTCGCAAGGATTTTCACCTTCACATGTGTATAAAAGAATATTGTCTACACAACTTTCCCCATGACAGCAAATGTGACTGATATTTCCTTGGCTATCCATCACTTCCAGGGACGCAATATACCGAATAGACCCCTGTGCCACAAGCCGGTTGAGTGTAACTGGGCATAGCAAAGGTGCATTTGGGGGACATGGGTTAGGGATAGTCAATTCTGTTTCACAAGTTTCAGTGTTACAGAACAAGCAATCCGTGTTAAAAGCTACAGAATAATTAAAGCTCTCATCGGGATTCTGTACAGGGGTGAATCCTTCTGGTACAACAAAAGTACAACAAAAACCTACTAACTGATTACAAGGTTCACAAGCCATTAATATAGCCTCCTATTAAAATGTATTTGTCTTTTATTCAAGACAAGATATCTTATGTACCTTTACTAGTTTTCGGTTGGACAAGTGCATTGGTGATATAGACTAAATAAGCTCTAGTTCAATGAATATTAATGGGAAAAAACAAAATAGAGGATAGAAATAGAATGGTAAGGGATTGATTACTAGTACCTATTTCTAGTTTATCGCACCATTTTAATAGGATGTAAGAAGTAAGGAATGGGACACTCAATTTCGCGTCAGGCAAATTCTTAAAGCCTCAGATTCGAAAGTGCTCAAAAAAGATGCCTGATACGTTTAAGAATAAACGTGTCAGGCATCTTTTTACTTCCGCTGGTGACTGCTTTGTTGTTTCAATCAATGTGCTTTACGATCGAGTTATAAACCTTGTTCTGGAAACCTACCTAACCCCCGACAACCCCCGATTAATAAACCGGTGCAAGATCCCCGCCATCTCTTCAGGGGTCTTATCCATCCCATTCTCCACCCAGTTTTTGATGACATGAATACTTCCGCTCACCATGAACATATTGATGTATTCATAGGTTTCTTGATCCAGCCTGCTATCGGTGATCCAGTTTTTGAAGATGAATTCGTGGGTGATGATCATGCCTTTTTTGAGGAAGTACATATCGCTGTTCTCGCTGAGAAGGGCCTCGCAGATGTCGCTTTTGTCGGCGATGTATTCAAATAGTTTTTCGGTCATTTGCAGGGCTTCTTCTTCTTTTGAAAAGTTGTACTGACCAAGTGTGATGGTCAGGTCCTCGATGAATTCTTCTTCGATTGCTTCGAGCAGTTCGTACTGGTTTGAGTAGTGGGCATAATAAGTGGATCGGTTGATGTCCGCCGTTTCGCATATTTCTTTGATGGTGATGCTTGAAATTGACTTATCCTGCAGTAGTTTTAACAGGCTGTCCTTTAAAACCATGCGTGTATATTTTTTTCGTCTGTCCATTTTTGAGTTCAACGATCAGCGTTCCTTTCCTGCTTTTTCTGAGTTATCCAACACACGTGAGTGATGTGTTGAGTATTGAACATTCCTTATGCAACTGTCCGTTGAATATCCAACACGGTGTTTATTATAATGATAAGGTGAAAATGTGTGAGATACAAGTGAGGTTGAGAAATGATAAATATAGCAGCATGGATCATAAAGCATAAGAAGGCTGTATTGATGACGTTTATATTGGTGACGCTTCTGTCGACGGTGGCGCAGTTTTTTGTGAAGGTCAATTATAATATGGTCGATTACTTGCCAGATGATGCCCAGTCGACTCAGGCGATGGACATCATGGAAAAGGAGTTCACGGGTGACGTTCCCGATACGCGGGTCATGGTGCCCGATGTGTCGATACAGGAGGCACTCGCCTATAAAGAAAAGCTGGAAGCCATAGACGGTGTTTCGGACGTGATGTGGCTGGATGATATGGTCGATCTGAAGACGCCTTTGGAAGTGGCGGACGAGGAGACGGTCGAGAATTACTATAGTGATCGGAATGCGCTGTTTTCCATCAGTGTCCGTACCGGCGATGAGGTCCGCATCACCGATGAGATCTATGAGCTGATTGGCAGTGAGGGTGCGATTGCCGGTGATGCGGCCAATACGGCCAGTTCTCAGAAAATGGCGGGTAGTGAATCGATGTATGCAGGGATGCTACTGGTACCCCTCATCATCCTGATTCTAGTCATCTCGACAACTTCATGGGTTGAACCACTGTTCTTCCTGACGGCGATCGGGGTATCGGTTCTCATTAACCTGGGGACGAATATCTTCCTCGGGGAGGTTTCCTTCGTCACCCAGTCGGTTGCACCGATCCTGCAGCTGGCAGTGTCACTGGATTACGCGGTGTTCCTGCTTCATAGCTTTTCTGATTACCGGAAAGTGACGGATGATCCGGAAGAAGCGATGAAGCTTGCGATGAAGAAGTCGTTCCCTGCAATCACGGCAAGTGCGGCAACGACATTCTTCGGGTTTATCGCCCTTACGTTCATGGAGTTTCAGATCGGTTCTGATCTCGGGGTGAATCTCGTGAAGGGGATCGTCCTGAGCTTCATCAGTGTGATGGTGTTCCTGCCTGCACTGACGCTTGTTTTCTATAAATGGATGGATAAGACGAAGCATAAGAGCTTTGTTCCGAGCTTCACGGGGATCGGGAACAAGGTACTGAAACTGAAGGTACCGAGCCTGATCTTTGTATTTGCGATTCTGGTTCCAGCCTTCCTAGGGCAAACGAATACTTCATTTATTTACGGGACGGGTGAGCAGCCGGAAAACACCCGTGTCGGAAGTGACTTTAAGAAGGTGGAAGAGGCATTCGGGGAAACGACGCCCATCGTTCTGTTGGTTCCTAAAGGTGATGTGGCAAAGGAAAAGGAACTCGTGGAGGATATCGAGGCACTTGATTATGTGACAGGAGTCATGGCGTATGTGAATCAGGTTGGTTCTGAGATCCCGCCTGACTACCTGGATAAATCAATCACGGATGAATTCTACTCTGAAAATTACAGCCGTATCGTCATTAACACGAATCAGGGTACGGAAGGTGAAATTCCTTTTTCCATCGTAGAGAAAGTGGAAAAAGCGGCGGCGGATTACTATGGAGATAAAGCCCTGGCACTTGGGGAGAGCGTGACGCTTTATGACATCAAGAATACCGTCAACAAGGATAATGTGGTCGTGAATGTGCTGACGGTCGTGACGATTGCCCTTGTGCTCCTGTTCAGCTTTAAATCGATTACGATTCCGGTAGTATTGCTCATCACGATTGAAGCGGCCGTATGGATCAATTTGTCGATTCCATATTTCACGAATACACCACTCGTGTTTGTAGGATACTTGATCATCAGTACGGTACAGCTTGCGGCGACGGTCGATTATGGGATTTTATTCACAGAGGCCTATACCCATTATCGCAAGGAAATGCCAGCGAAAGAAGCAATGGTGAGAACCCTGGATGAGAAGACATTCTCGATTTCGATTTCGGCAGCGATCCTTTCGAGTGTCGGCTTTATTTTGTGGATCACCTCGTCCAATCCGATCGTTGGATCCATCGGTCTATTGATGGGCAGGGGGGCCCTGCTTGCCTTTATCATGGTCCTCTTTGTCCTGCCGGCGATGCTCTTGGTATTTGATAAATTAATCAAGAAAACAACCTATAAATCACATTATTATGAGGAGAAATGATGATGAGAAAAAAACAATTACGTTACTCTGCACTCGCATTGATGCTATTCTTGCCTTCATTTCTTAGTGTACCGGCCCAGGCGGCAACGGAAGGAAAGGTCACTTCGAAGGATGAAGTCGTGTACGCGACACTGAATGCAGCTGGAGACCTGGATTCGATCTATGTCGTGAATACCTTCGAGGTAGCTCGTGCCGGAAAGGTCCTCGATTACGGAGAATTCAGCAGCGTCAAGAATCTGACGGATTTGAAGAAGCTTGAGCTGGAGGGGCAGAAGGTTGAAATGGATGCCCCTGAAGGAAAGTTCACGTATCAAGGAAACATGAAAGAAGATAAAAAGTTACCATGGGATGTGACGGTATCGTATAGCTTGGATGGGAAGAAAATCGATCCATCACAACTTGCGGGGAAAAGCGGACATCTTGAAATCAACATCGATACTGCTGAAAATAAGAATGCAGGTACTGTATTTTATGAGAATTATTTATTGCAGGTTTCCCTGAACCTGCCGAATGCGTATGAGAACATCGAAGCGGCAGACGGAATGGTGGCGAATGCTGGGAAGAATAAGCAAATCACCTTTACCGTCATGCCTGGAAAAGAGAAAAAGCTAAGCGTGGAAGCGGATGTAGCGGACTTTGAGTTCGATGGAGTTCAAATCGCCGCGGTCCCTTCCACACTCCCAATCGATACGACGGGAACAGAAAATATGACGGATGACATGTCGGAGCTATCTGGTGCCATCGGCAAGCTAAATACCGGGGTGGCCGACCTGAAAAATGGTGTGTCCCAATTGAACAATGGGGCAGCGAGCCTGCGTGATGGTTCGGCTCAATATAAAAATGGCATCAGTGAATTGAACGGTTCTTCGTCTCAAATTATCGGAGCCTCGAATTCTATCGGCGATGCACTGCGAACCATCAATCAGTCACTGGCTGCGAATCCTGCTGAAATGGATTTATCAGCTTTGAACGAGTTGCCGGCTGGTTTGACCCAATTGGCAGATGGCCTGACACAAGCAGCGAATGGGTTATCGACCCTGCAGAAGAACTATTCTTCAGCCTACGCTGCATTGGACGATGCGATGGCGGGAATCCCCGCTTCCGAGCTTTCGGAAGAAGAGATTGCTGCATTATATGAAAGCGGAGCGGACCCCCAGGTAGTGGATAAACTGGTGGAGTCACATCAAGCTGCGCAAAAAGTGAAGGGCACCTATGCAAGCGTCAAGGAAGCCTTCGCTGCCGTGGAACCGACCTTGAATCAGGTGAGCGGTTCCGTCAACGAGATGAGCGGACAGCTGACGTCCATCTCGAATAATCTGTCTGCATCATTGAAAGAAACGGATATGAGCGGGTTTGCTCAGCTGCAAAAAGGACTGGGTGAACTGTCCGCCAACTACGGCGACTTCCACTCCGGATTGGTACGCTATACAGAAGGCGTGGGTCAGTTATCCACTTCTTACGGGAAGCTTCATTCAGGCATTGCCGAACTGGCTGGAGGAACCAACGAATTAGAAGGTGGAGTCGCAGATCTTCACAGTGGAACGAGCGAATTGCATCAGGAAACGAAAAACCTTCCTGACAAAATGCAAGAGGAAATCAATAAGATGTTGGCTGAATATGATAAGTCCGATTTCAAACCGGTCTCCTTCGTATCCTCCAAGAACGAAAAAGTGTCTTCCGTGCAATTTGTGATCAAGACCGAAAGCATCGAAAAAGAGGAACAGGAAACGAAGAAAGCAGAGCCGAAGAAAGAGAAAGGGTTCTGGGAGTTGTTGATGGATTTGTTTAAGTAACCTGAAAGTATTTGATGAATGACGCAAAAGTGGTTGGGTAAGAGCCACTTTTGTGTCATTTTTTTGGCTCTCAAAATTCTCAGTATCACCTCATTAAATATTCCACCTCTTTGGAAGCTTGAAATGAATCAGATGATTTATATGTAACGTATCCTTACCTGCATCTCTAAAGAAAACTCGACAAGGCGAATCAATTTTTTAAAAAAAAGGATCAATAAATCCTCTCTAGGAATAATAAATCTGAAACAGGATTAATAATCCCAAATCAGGATTGAAAACGGCCATTCAGGATCAATTCTCACGCAAAGGGAAGCCTCCTCTGAATTAACTGCCCCAAATCCGTCCCCATTCAACCGTTAAGAATTCTTTCCAGCTAAAAAAAGACAATACACACCATAGGTCTCCAGACTGATATATTTTATGTCACAGGTCAGAGGCAACTTCCATCCAGCATATGTTACATTCATATCAGCAATCATAAAGAATAAACAAACATATGGAGTTGAGTTGTAATGCGAAAGAATATTCTATTAGTGATAGGTATCCTCCTTATTTTGGGAGCTTTGATAGCATGGTTCAGTCGTGGAGGAAGTGATACAGTGTATAAGGAAGTCCCTGAAGCAAAACAGTCAAAGGATTATAAACCTGAAATTCTTTGGCCGCTGACAGAGGAAGATAAAGAAATGGCAGGGGAAGCCAGTGGAGTAGCCGTCGATAGTAAAGGAGATATCTTCTATTTACATCGGGGAAGTTCGGAATATGGTGGAGAAAGCTTAATACAGGAACCTGCCCTCATTGTGATTGACGGGGAAACAAAAGAGGTGAAAGACCGTTGGGGGAAGAATATGTTTGCATCCCCTCATGGCTTGGAAATCGATGATGAAGATAATGTTTGGATCACGGATATAACGCTGAACAAGGTGTACAAGTTTACACCTGATGGTCACTTACTGGCCACATTTGGAGATGACTATCCATTTTATATGGAGGCTGCTTTGCGGATAAGGAATGTCCTTCCCAATCTTCCAACCGGGATGACTAAGTTCACATTTGCCCGCCCTACGGATGTTACTGTCATGGAAGATGGTTCATTCGCCGTAAGCGATGGTTACCGTAATAGAAGGATTGTGAAATTTGATTCTGATGGAAATTTCCTTTGGGAGAAAAATGACCTAGGGAACGGTACGGGTGAATTTAACCTTCCTCATGGAATTTCTCATGATCAGAAAGGGAACTTGTTTGTGGCAGATAGAAACAACGCACGAGTTCAGGTGTTGAACAAGGATGGGGAATTCCTGGATGAGTGGGAACAGAAGGAAATAGGTCGTCCCTTCGGTGTGGAAGTAGGGAATGATGGAAACGTGTATCTGGTAGATGGCGGTGATGCACTTTATCCAAACACAGGAAGAGGATCACATCAAGTAGTGATAGTAAATAAGAATGGTGAAATCATCGACCGATTTGGAAAGTGGGGATCAAAAGCCGGGGAAATGAAGGTTCCCCACGATGTCGCGGTGAATCAAAATGGAGATATCTTTGTGGCAGAACTTCAGAATAACCGGCTGCAAGTATTCAGGGCCAAGGAATGATTGTAGAAAAGGGCACAGACGTGTGCCCTTTTTTTATTGCTTTGAAAGGGCTTGCGAAATTTCTGAAATCTATTATACTATTAATTAATTAAATGAATTAATCAATTAGGGGGTTACAGTAAATGAATATGGTAAAAGCTTTATTGCTTATAGGGGCTTTAATAGGTTTAGGCGGATGTGGACCAGATGAGTCTTCATCTGTGGACGAAAAAAAGGTGAATTCAAAGCCTGAAAAACTTATTGTTTGGGAGGATATTGGGAAATCAGATGCCTTGGAACCAGCTATTAAGAGCTTTGAAGAAAAGACGGGAATAAACGTAGAACTTAAAGAAGTAGAAATGTCTTCTCAAATGAAGGAGAGAATCAGGTTGGACGGACCCGCAGGCACAGGACCAGATGTATTTACCCTTCCCCATGATCAGATCGGACAGCTGGCCATCGAAGGAATTCTGAAGCCGATTGATGTAGACGAGAAGATACTTAATCAGTTTACGGATTCTTCCATCGATTCCCAGACCTATGACGGGAAGATGTATGGACTGCCAAAGGCTGCTGAGACACCGGTGCTGATTTATAATAAAAAACTTGTGGATCATGCACCGGCATCCATGGAAGAATTATATGCCTTATCGAGAAACACAGAACCAGGCAAGTATGGATTTCTAGCAGTTTGGAATAACCTTTACTTTGGCTTTGGAGTCATGGGAGGCATGGGCGGCTATATCTTTGATGACGAAAATGGAAGTCTCAATCGGAAGGATATCGGCTTAAACAATGAGGGCTCCGTCAAGGGAGCGGAATACATCAAGAAGTGGTATCAAGAAGGATTATTCCCTAAAGGATTATTCGGTGAAAATGGTGGTGCCACGATGGAAAGCTTGTTTATAGAGGGAAAAGCCTCAGCCGTAATGGCGGGTCCCTGGGCATTTAATAGTTTTAGAGAAGCTGGGGTCGATATTGGTGTGGCTCCATTGCCGAAACTGCCAAATGGCGAACCGATGAAGACGTTGATCGGTGTCAAGGGTTGGCATGTCAGCAGCTATTCATCTCATACCAAATGGGCTCAGAAGCTGGTCGAACATTTGACAAGTGAAGAAAATGCCAGAATCCGTTTTGAAACGACAGGAGAAATCCCACCTGTCAAAAGCCTCCTGAATGCTCCGCTTATCCAGGATAACCAAGAAGCCAATGCTGTTGCGGTTCAATCAACATATGGTGCCCCAATGCCGAATATTCCAGAAATGGGAGAGGTTTGGGGACCGATGGGGACAGCGCTTGAGTTGATCACCTTAGATAAGAAACCAACGGAAGAAGCTCTTGATGAAGCGGTAAAGACGATTCAATCTTCCATAGAAGCAAATCATCAATAAGGAGGGGGCGAATCGATGAATAGCGTAAGAAAAGAAGAACTTGAGACCTGTGACCTTACTGAAAAGCCATCGCATTTTCAGAAACAGGCACCGGGCACAAAACACCGATGGGTTGCTGCGGTGTTATCGATGATCCCGGGGCTTGGACAATTATATAACCGGCAATTTGTAAAAGGCTTGATATTCTTGGTGATGGCTGGCTCGTTCTTTATTGCTTTTCATGATTTATTGGATATCGGGCTCTGGGGATTAGTGACGCTTGGAACGGAATTGCCCCGTGATCATTCCATATTCTTGTTGATCCAGGGGATCATCGCTTTGGTAGTCACGCTGCTTGGGCTGGCGGTATATGGATTCAATTTCTATGATGCCTACCAAACAGGTAAAAAAAGGGACGAACGCCGTTCAATAAGCTCAGTGAAGGAGCAATACCGGAACCTGATTGACTCGGGGTTCACATATTTAATGTTAACCCCCGGTTTTCTCCTTTTGTTATTTGTTGTTGTGTTTCCGATCATCTTCATGGTGCTTCTGTCATTCACGAATTACAATCTTTATCACTCCCCGCCTGCCAAGTTGGTAGACTGGACAGGATTTCAGAATTTCGTTGATTTAGTGAAAGTCGATATTTGGAGGGAAACGTTTCTCAGTGTCTTTGCCTGGACCATTATCTGGACCTTTGCAGCGACAACTGGGCAAGTTGTGATTGGTATTCTGTTAGCAATCGTAGTGCAACAAAAGGAAATACGGGGGAAGAGAGTATTTCGGACCATCTTTATATTACCTTGGGCCATCCCGGCCTTCGTTTCTGTCTTAATCTTCTCAGGTATGTTTAATGAGAGTTTTGGTGCCATTAATCAGAACATCCTTCATTTCTTTGGAGTCGATGCGGTTCCATGGCTGACGGAACCATTCTGGACGAAGATAGCTTTAATCTTCATTCAGTGGTGGCTTGGATTTCCATTCATCTTTGTGATGGTGACGGGGGTCATCCAGTCAATACCCGGCGAGTTGTATGAAGCTGCCGCAATGGACGGGGCTTCACGCTTTAGTCAATTTAAGGACATTACCCTGCCTATGATTCTATTTGCGACTGCTCCGATATTGATTACACAATATACGTATAACTTTAATAACTTCAATGTGATCTATTTATTTAATGGAGGAGGTCCCGCGGTTTCCGGTCAGAATGCAGGGGGAACGGACATCCTAATATCGTGGGTGTACGAACTGACTATGGCTTCTGCACAATATGGTAAAGCCGCCGCCATTACAATGATTCTATCAATCATCGTCATTGTGATCGCGTTATGGCAATTCAGGAGAACAAAATCATTCAATGAAGAGGATATGATGTAATATGAAAGCAGCATGGTGGAATGGAATACGAATAACAATGTCATATGCATTTCTCTTTACAGCAAGCATCATCGTGCTATATCCGGTCTTATGGGTTGTTGGAGCTTCACTGAATCCTGGAGACAGTTTAACAAGCTCTTCCATCATTCCGGACAATTTCACGTTTGCTCACTATCAAACGCTGTTTGATCTTGAGAGTACCCCCTATCTTCTATGGTACTGGAACACCATCAAGATTTGTTTCATCACCATGATACTGGCCGTCATTTCCATTGGGCTGATTGCCTATTCGTTTTCACGTTATCGATTTAAAGGGAGAAAAAACGGCCTCCTTTTATTCCTGATACTACAAATGGTGCCTAACTTCTCTGCTTTGATCGCGATCTATGTGTTTGCGAATATGACAGGTTTGATCGATACCCACCTTATCTTGATCTTGATTTATGTCGGTGGTTTGATCCCTATGAATACGTGGCTTGCGAAGGGTTACTTTGACACAATCCCCCAATCGTTGGACGAATCAGCCACGATGGATGGAGCTGGTCACCTTCGCATCTTCTGGCAGATCATCATGCCTTTGGCGAAACCGATTCTTGCCGTGGTCGCTTTATTCAGTTTCATTACGCCTTTCACAGATTTCATATTGGCGACGATTCTGCTCAGATCCGAGGAGAAATATACCCTTGCTGTTGGGCTTTATCAATTAATCAGTTCTCAGTTTGGTAATTCTTATACTCAATTTGCTGCAGGGGCAGTCCTGATTGCTATTCCGATCAGCATTCTATTCTTATCGTTGCAACGTTATTTCACTACCGGTCTGACAGCTGGAGGAACCAAAGGATAATAGGAATCTATTGGTGATCAAAGGTGAAGTCTGATATATTAGTCATATTAACGTTGGAAAAGGAATGGAATCATGGGATTAACAGGGCAGAATACACAAAGAACCAAACAATTTAACCGCTCCCTCGTCTTGAAGACGATGTTGAGAAACGGACCGATTTCAAGGCATCAGATTGCTGAGCTGACCAATTTGACCCGGGGTACCATTACGTATATAACCTCCGAGCTTTTAGAAGAGGGATTGATTCAGGAACAAGGGAGTCTCCCGGTTGAGAAGCAGGGGGCTGGCCGGAAATCCGTTGCCCTTACTCTCCGGGATGAAGCCGCATGGGTGATTGGGATGCATATCGGGATGAAAGAAATCTCCATCGGGTTAGTAAGCTTGAACGGAAAGGTGAAGGATGTAGTCAGAACCACTCCTTCCAAAGAGTATACGGTCGGTGCCTACCTTCATTTTATCGTGGAAGAATTAAAGACTTTTATTAGCCGGCATTCAGGTAATGTGATTACTGGGTTAGGAATCGGCGTCAATGGGCCCGTGGATATCAAGAAGGGGACGGTCCTTGGAAACGATGAGGAAGGCTGGCCGGAAATTCCCCTATATGACTATTTGCAGAACCACTTTACATTCCCGGTGTATGTCGACCGTGATGTCAGCTCCATGACCCTGGCAGAGAAGTTGTTTGGTGAAAGTAAGCATTTCGATCAGTTTATGTTTCTCTATGTGGGCCGCACCCTTGGGTCTGGTCTCGTATTAAATGACACACATTTCCGGAGTGGTAAATCAGGTGGTGGGGAATTCGCTCACATGACTTATCAACCCGGCGGACGGCCATGCTGGTGCGGAAACAAGGGATGTATCAATGAATATGCATCCTTGCAAGCCCTTGCCGAGGAGCGGAAGAGTGAGTCCATTGAGGAGTTAACACATTCTATCCTAAAGGGAAACGCAGAATCCATCACTGCCCTGCAGGCTGCAGGGGAGAAGATATCAGTACCGTTATCCTCCTTCATCAATATCATTCATGTTCAAAGAGTGGTGATCGGAGGGCCGCTGGAACGGTATAATAAGGTCCTTGCCGATATGATCAGCAGGCAAGTCAACAATCAGGCATACGTAGCTTCCTTGCAGAAGATCGATTTTCAGGCATCCAGTCTCGGAGAACATATTGAAGTCATCGGCGCAGGAAGTCTCGCCCTGCTGAATGGGATCTATCAATACAAAAGTTGAACGTGCACGTGTTCAACTTTTTTTACCACCAATAGTTAATTCATTGAATCAATAAAAGGAGAACAAATCATGAGCTCATCTATTCAAACAATTGAAAACGTTTCATCCGTTTATCTGGAGAATACACGCAATGTCCATATCTACCTGCCTCCAAGTTATCATGATGGGAGTAAGCATTATCCAGTATTGTACATGCAAGACGGTCAGAATATCTTCCACACTGCATTTAATGGACAATCCTGGAGGATGCATCAGATAGCGGATGAATTAATTAAACAAGGGGAAATGGAAGAGATCATTATTGTTGGAATCGAGAATCACCCGACTGAACGATCAAACGAATACAATTTTTATTTTCAAGGAGACCCAGAAGTGGATGTGCCGTTTTCAACAACACCTTTTTCTGCGAAGGGGATTCAGTATGAAACATTCCTGATCCGTGAAATCAAGCCTCTAATCGATCAGACATATCGAACCAAGAATAATACTGAATGTACGGCTTTGATGGGTTCATCCATGGGAGGAGCGGTCAGCTATCATATCGGCTTTCGCAACCCGGATGTATTCAGTATGGTTGGCATCATGTCGCCTTATTTCTATTATCATCATAAGGAACTGAAACAGGATATAAGCCTGGTGAATAAATTTTCAGAAAAAGTCCCATTAAAGAAAATCTGGATGGATATAGGGGCCGAAGAAGGTCCATTGATTGAAGTCCCTCAAGTGGAAGATATGGCAGCACATCTTCTGGAATTGGGATACGAGCATGAAAAAGAATTCCTGTTTCAGATTGATCACTCTGGTAAACATACAGAAGATGACTGGGCGAAAAGGGTTCATGCCCCCCTGCTCTATTTCTTTGGAACAGAAAAAGGAAATGCTGTACTGATTGATTTGTTAGAAAAGGAGGAGGAAGTGGGATGCTGAGAGAAGCCGTTTATCACCGCCCAAAAGGAAACTATGCCTATCCGTTGGATCACGACACTCTTCAATTCAGGATCCGAACGAAAAGAAACGATGTCGATTCTGTTTATTTGATATGGGATGATCCTTTTCGTGGTGAAGTGATCGATCACGTGTGGAGCTGGATTCCTAAACAGATCGAAGAAATGAATAAGTGCGGCTCGACTGAATTATATGATTATTGGACAGTGAGTATCAGGCCCCGGGACAAAAGGGTGAAATATTCCTTCGAGCTTCGGGATGGGATTGAAGTAGTATATTTCACTGAAAAGGGATTTTATCCATCCCTGGACGAAGCCATATCATCATTCTTCTTTTATCCATTTTTATTAGAAGAAGACGTATTTGCCGCCCCGGAATGGGTGAAAGATACGATATGGTATCAGATATTTCCTGAGAGATTTGCCAATGGGGACAAGGGAAATGATATTCAGGGAACACTCCCTTGGGGAAGTGAAGAACCAAGTGAACACACTTTCTTCGGCGGAGATTTCCAGGGAGTCATCAATAATCTCGACCATTTGGATGAGCTGGGCATCACAGGGATTTATTTCACTCCCATCTTCAAAGCTCCTTCCAATCATAAATACGATACGGAGGATTACTTAACAATTGATCCTCAGTTCGGTGATAAAGAGACGTTTAAGCAATTAGTGGATGAGTGTCATAGGCGAGGAATCAAGGTTATGCTGGATGCAGTGTTTAATCACTGCGGCTTTACCTTTCCTCCCTTTCAGGATGTATTGGCGAACGGTGAGAATTCCCGGTTTAAGGACTGGTTCCATATTGATGAATTCCCGTTACAGACCGCCCTGGTCCCGACCTATCGAACGTTTGGATACACCTATACCATGCCGAAATTAAATACGGCCAATGAAGAAGTGCGCAACTACCTGCTGGAAGTCGGCAGATACTGGGTAAAGGAATTTGACATTGACGGCTGGAGGTTGGATGTAGCGAATGAGGTTTCCCATGATTTTTGGAGGGAATTCAGGAAAGAGGTAAAGAAGGTCAAGCCGGAACTCTATATCCTTGGGGAAATCTGGCATGATGCCTTACCATGGCTTCAGGGAGATCAATTTGATGCGGTCATGAATTATCCCTATACTTCCCCTGCATTGGACTTCTTTGCGAAGGGGTCGATCACAGCCCTTCAACTGGCCAACCAGACAACGGATGCTTATTTGATGTACCCGAAACCGGTCATGGATGCTGCTTTCAATTTGCTTGGGAGTCATGATACCCCGCGAATTGCCACTTTATGTGGAAACGATTCGAGGAAGGTAAGGGCATTGTTTACTTTCTTGCTCACTTCCCCTGGTACTCCGTGTTTTTATTACGGTGATGAAGTCGGTATGACTGGAGCGATGGATCCGGGGTGCAGAAAGTGTATGGAATGGGATACAGAAGAGCAGGACCGGGAGCTGCTTACCTTTATCACCGGGCTTATTGATATAAGGAAAAGGCACCGGGCATTGGGCAGTACAGCCAGTATAGAATTCATCCAGAGCCCTATTGAAGAGGACGTGATTGGGTACAAAAGAAGCTATGGTGATGAGACCGTCTTATGTTTTCTCAGCCGTTCAGACAGTAGTAAATCCTTTCAAATGCCTGAAAACCTTATTGGAAAAACAGTAGAGGATTTACTGACTGATGAAGATTCTTTCATGGTATCGTCCGATATGCAGGTGGAGGCTTTCGGGACTAAACTTTTGAGAATCGTAGATGACAGAAAAAGGAGAAAAGACAGATGACAGAAAAAGAAAAAATGTTAAACGGAGAGTACTACAACGCAAGAGATCCCGAGTTGATGGAAATGGCCCAGAAAGCAAGGGCCCTGATGGATAAGTTCAACTTCTCCCAGCCAGACCAGGCAGAAACTAAACAGGAGATTCTAACAGAGCTTCTTGAATCAATGGGAGAAAACGTTTGGGTGGAAAAGCCGTTCTACTGTGACTATGGTCAAAACATTTCAATTGGTAAGAATACGTTTATCAACTTTAACTGTACCATTTTGGATACAAATAAAGTGACGATAGGGGAAAACGTCTTGATTGCTCCGAATGTCCAGATTTATTCGGCCACTCATCCCCTCCAGGCGTCCGAAAGAATCAACCTCCACCATGGTCCGGATGAAGCACCTTACCGCACCCTGACTAAGCCAATCTCCATAGGAGATAACGTGTGGATAGGGGGGAATTCAGTCATTTTGCCAGGAGTCACGATAGGAAATAATGCAGTTATCGGAGCCGGAAGTGTTGTGACGAAATCAATACCGGAAAACAGTGTAGCAGTGGGGAATCCTTGCAGAGTCGTAAGGGATATATAGAAAGTGAATAAAGAAACACCATAGTGAATCGGAAAAAGGCTGGGACAAGAGTGTGTTGGTCTACCGAAAACCCAAACAAATCTGTTTCCGAATGGGCAGGTTGGTTCGGGTTTTTATTTATTTTCGGTACAAGTGATTTTAGCCGTCTCCACGGGGCGACGGAATACTATCAATTCAACTGTATTATCATGGATTGGCAACCATTTTAAAGGAAAATAGTTGCCAATCGGAGAAAATAGAACATGACGGATTTTATGTGAGAAGGTAATATTTTAGTATAGAAGATATGATACCAAGTTCACGACTCCAAGAATAAAAGGGGAATTCAACGATGAATCTATTATATGAAGTGATTCCAGAAGAAAAGGCAGAACTCTGCGGTGATCTCTGCAATGAACTGATGGACTACCAACAATCAAAGGCTACCATTACCCCGGAACGGTTCGACACCATGAATTTTGATACAAGGATGCTGCCATCGATCCAAAGTGCGTTACACAATTACATAGTGGTGGTGAAGGATCCAAATAAGCATGACGAAATCGTCGCCTATGTGTATACCAATATCTCACCGAAAGAATCGTACTCGAATGATTTTGCCACGTTTTTCGATCTCTCATCGGTTAAGAAAGAGAATGTAGGCTGTTTATCCCAATTTTATATTAAAGAGGGGTATCGGCAATTCGGTGTGGGGTCCAAACTTTTTAACATGTCTATGGATTGGTTGAAAACCTACGAGGATGTCGAGGATTATTTTGTCTTTACATCGAATGGGAATCAAGAGGCGTTGGAATTCTATCAGCGGAAAGGATTCGCGGTTTCCCATGATATCCTGGACGGATTTATTACGGTTCTACGAAGTCAGAGGTGAGGATAGGAGGGGATTTTGACTATCCATGTTGTAAATTATATAGTTGAAAATAGGAGAAACATGACAAGAATAGGAGGGAATAAGATGGACGTATTTGCAACTTACTTATCAGGTATCGATCATCCCGACCATCGCAATCGAATGGAAGAAATCCTGAACTGGATTAAGGAGACATTTCCGCAATTGGAACCAGTCATAAAATGGAATACCCCGATGTTTACCGATCACGGCACATTTATCATCGGAATCTCCACGGCGAAGCAACATGTAAGCGTTGCACCTGAAGAAGTCACCATGACCCATTTTGCCGATCGGATCGAGCAAGCCGGCTACAGTGCCACCAAGGGCTTGTTCCGGATTAAGTGGAAAGACCAGGTGGATTACACATTGCTTGAGGATATGATTACATATAATATTCAGGATAAAGCAGCATACACGGGCTTTTGGCGGTAGATAACACGTGGATTTCATATTATAAGGAGTGTTCCATGATGATAAAGCCTAATCGTAAGGTTGATGGTTTTATAAAAAAGACCAAGACGTGGAAGGAAGAATTTGAGAGGTTGAGAAGCATTCTCCTAAGTTTTGAGGAACTGGATGAAGAGATCAAGTGGATGCACCCTTGTTACACGTTAGAGGGGAAAAACATCGTTTTGATGCATGGATTCAAAGACTATTGTGCACTTCTGTTCCACAAAGGAGCTTTATTGAAGGATCCCCAAGGGATTCTCATTCAACAAACGGAGAATGTACAGGCAGCGCGCCAGATCCGGTTCACGAATGCTCAAGAAATCATTGAAATGAAACCAATATTGGAAGCGTATGTCCAGGAAGCCATTGAAGTCGAAAAAGCCGGATTGCAAGTGGAATTGAAAAAGCCGGAAGAATACACGCTCCCTGAAGAACTTCAAACCAAATTCGACGAAGTCCCAGCCTTAAAGACGGCTTTTGAAGAATTGACCCCGGGGCGTCAACGGGCCTACCTTCTTTATTTCTCAAAAGCCAAGCAATCCAAAACCCGCGAGTCGAGGATCGAAAAATATATGGAACATATTCTTGATGGTAAGGGGATGAATGATTAGAAGGGACGTGGGGACAGGTTCGTTGTCCCAGGTCCCACATGAATAATTTTGATGAATGCTAAATAGGTATATAGAAAGACTGATGGTACAAGTTCCATTTGCACTGAGCTCTGGATTGGGGCTGATTCTATGTATCGAAGCAGAAATAGAGACAAGATAGTGAATATCGTCATTTTATTGCTGGTGTGCATTCTCATTTTCCACATCTTCCGAATCATTCTCCACGTGAAAGTTTACTTCGTATATAGCATGGGGATGGGGTATCTATTATTTCTTGGACTACTCATTTTTCTCATTTTATTTCTTGTTTTTAAAAGGTGAAAAGAAAGTCTTATGAATGAAGGCGAATAACTAAAAAGATCAGCCAGGTGATCTCTTCGGTTATTCGCCTTTTTTTAGTTAATAGATTTTGACCTTCATAACAATAAATAGCTCAAAAGCGGGAGGTCTAATACGAAAAGGATGAGCAGGAAGGTTCTACTCATTTTAAGTATCGGCTCAGAAATAGAAGTTATTGAGCCAGAACCTTTCAGGGAGATTATGACTGCTGCTTTCTATGAAGTCTTGACAGATTCACTTGATACCATTTTTGAAGGGACTCTGATCCCGGTTTCTTTGATAATAATGCGAGGCTTGGACTTGAAAAGAGAGAACAAGACACAGCCTGCTATGACAATGAAACTGCCGACAGCTTGAAGCACATTCATCTTTTCGCCGAGAAATACGAAAGCCAATAAGGCAGTGAAAACAGGGTTGAAGTTCAAGAACAACCCTGAAGTACTCGGTCCCAGGTTATTCACCCCGATATTCCATAATACCATGCAGACAACCGTCGAAATAATGCCGGTATATAAGATTGACTGCACGAAAGAAACATCAACATTGGTCACTCGGAACGTAGAAAGATTAAAAGGAAGAAGGATGAGAAGACCAAATAGTCCGGAGTATAAAATGGACATCATGGGTGTGACGGTCTTCATTGCCCACTTACTGCAAACGGAATAGATCCCCCACATCACAACCGCAGCCAGCATATAGAGATCCCCTTCATTAAATTGCAGGGAATAGACCATCTCCACGTTCCCTTTTGAAAGGACAAGCAACACGCCAAAGAGTGAGATGAACATGGATGACAGTTGAAATGCGTTCATCTTTTCCTTCAGAAAAATAAAAGAGATTCCGGCAATGGAGAACATGTTTAACGTTGAGATCAGGCCGACATTGGTGGCAGAGGTTTTTTCCAACGCCATGAATTGCAGTGCCTGAAAAAGGGCTACCCCAGTCAGGCCCATGAAAAATAACGGCAGGATTGATTGAAGGGGTGGAACCAGCTTTCTTTCTTTCCACCAGACAATCGGAAACAGGCAGACGATGGCGATCGCCCATCTTAATATGGTCAATGTTCCCGGGGATGCGTGTTCCACGAGTGTTTTCCCCACAATGAAATTGCCTCCCCAGAGAAGGCTTGTCAGTAATAATAAATAATAATATTTCACGTCATTCAGCCCCTTTTTAAAGAGCCACTGTGCACAATGACATTGTCTATAAGAATAATTTTAACATTTTACTGAGAATACAAAAGAACATATTGTATAATGGTGAATAATCGAAATAAATGAAAGTTTAGTAGGATTTAAGATTGTATAAATTCATTTTTACATAATTTTATCAATGGTTTTTGGAACAATTGAAAAAGGTGGATGGAGAATGGAAACGATTGTAAGCAGGGTTTTGGACCAAATGGATCTCAAGCTATTGGATTTGCTGCAAAAGGACGGGCAGCTGAGCAATCTTGAATTATCGAAGCGGGTCAATTTATCGGCACCGGCCGTACACGCACGAATCAAGCGGCTGGAGACGGAAGGGTATATCAAGAAACAGGTAGCCATTCTGAATCACGAAAAACTCGGATTTGATTTATTATGCTTCGTGTTTATGAGCACGAATGAACACCGGACAGAAAAACTGGAAGCAGTGGAGGAGACATTGGAATCCATGGAAGAAGTCCTGGAATGTCAATGCTTGACCGGGGAATATGATTATCTCTTAAAGGTGGCCTGCAAGGATCGCAAGGGGCTGGAGCTCTTCATCAGAAGGCTGAATGAGATGGGGATCACGAAGATTCAAACGAGCTTGGCGTTGAGGGAGATCAAGGATTCTACGGTGTTACCGATACAGGGGTAAAACTAAATCCGGCGGGGAAATGGTTACGGGTCTGCCCCAAAGTCCATTGGCGGAATGCTGTGAGGCAGACCCGGCTGTTTATGATGAGGTTGGATCTACATATATCTTTTTGCAGCTTCTCCACTCATTCCGATCTTCCGATTTCTTTGTCGTTCTGTCCTATTACCTTTATAAAAAGAATAGAGGACGAGCATCGCCCCCCTTCCAAATTTCCGGACTGGTCCATTCGGAAGGGCGTAATCAATCGAATGCCTGTGATATAATGGAAGTACACAACATAATACGGAAGATGGGGTAGCGGCTCACACTCCCGAGTGAAGGGAGGTGATACGCTAATGATTGCTGTAGGAGATGTATTACAAATCATGATTGCCTTTGGAACATTGATTGTAGCAATTGTCGCGGTTACACAAAAAAAGAAGTAACCATCGTCCCCACCGCTCATGAGGATCATTGATGATTACTTCGTTTCGATTGACTCTAAAGTGAGCCGCTGCACTTTCGATGCAGTTTATGTTGTGGAGGAGTCCTGATTGCCGTCAGGCTCCTTTTTTAGTGTACTTAATTACTTTTATTATATACATAAGTTAATACATTAGTAAAGAATAGTGAATAAATGGATGCAGCACAGTCTATAATAAAAAAATAAAAATATTGACAAATTTATCTTGTATCATTTACATTTGTTCTAACATATATTGGATCACTTACATTCCATGACGAGAACGAGTAGGTATGGAGTCTGTTCTACAGAGAGTTGGCGATTTGGTGGAAGTCAACGTTCAGATCATATTGAATATCCTCTCCGAGAAGCAAAGCTGAAGGTACTTTAAGCTTTGACGGGTTTCCGCCGTTACAAGGAACGCGTATGATTGTACGTTGCATGAGCGCTGTCACGTAAACTTGAATTACAGTTTATGGACAGAATCAGGGTGGTATCGCGGGTTACAAACTCGTCCCTAACACTAGTTAGGGGCGGGTTTTTTTATTTATCTAAAAGAAGGTGTGATGACATGAAAAAGGTGAATGTGAACGAAAAGTCGGTCGAAAGAGAGCAGCGGATCCAGGATTTCTGGAATTCGAATCATATTTTTGAAAAGTCAGTGACAAACCGTGAAGGACAAAAGTCCTTTGTGTTCTATGAAGGACCGCCGACAGCAAACGGCCTTCCTCATGCGGGGCATGTCCTCGGACGGGTGATCAAAGACTTCGTTGCCAGGTATCAGACGATGCGTGGATATCAAGTCAAGCGTAAGGCGGGTTGGGATACCCATGGACTGCCGGTGGAATTAGGCGTCGAAAAGAAAATCGGCGTCTCCGGCAAGCAGGAAATCGAAGAATATGGTGTAGAGAAATTCATTGATGAATGTAAAAAGAGTGTGTTCGATTATGAAAGACAGTGGCGTACTTTTACCGAGGCGATTGGGTACTGGGTTGATATGGATGATCCCTATGTAACCCTTCAGAATGATTATATCGAAAGTGTCTGGCACATCCTTTCGAAGATCCATGAGAAAGGTTTGCTCTATCAAGGGCATCGGGTCACGCCATATTGCCCAAGCTGCCAGACGTCCCTCAGCTCCCATGAGGTAGCTCAAGGATATAAAGATGTAAAAGATCTTTCCGCGACGGCTAAATTCAAGGTGGAAGGAAAAGAGCATGAATACTTTCTGGGCTGGACGACAACACCTTGGACGCTTCCGTCAAATGTGGCACTCGCTGTCCATGAAGACGTGGATTACGTGAAAGCCAAACGTTTGGATGAGACGTATATCCTGGCGAAAAACCTAGTTAACGAGGTGCTGGGAGACGACTTTGAAGTGGTAAGTGAGCATAAAGGACGCGAATTTGTTGGAGCTTCGTATCAACCGCCATTCGACAATCTTACGCTTGAGCGTGGTCATGAAGTGATTTCGGCAGGGTTTGTAACGGACGACAGCGGAACAGGGATCGTTCATCTGGCTCCCGCTCACGGGGAAGATGATTACAATGCCATTAAAGAAAGCGGATTGGACTTTGTCAATATCGTGGATGAGAAAGGTTGTTACACCAGTGATTTCAAGCCTCTTGAAGGGGAATTCACAAAGGACAGCGACATCAAGATCATCAAAATGCTGGCAGAAAGCAACCTTCTCTTTTCCAAGGAAAAGTATGAACACAGCTATCCACATTGCTGGCGATGCGACTCACCACTCATCTACTACGCAATGGAGGGCTGGTTCATTAAGACAACAGCTGTGAAAGATACCATCATCAAGAACAATCAATCCGTCGAGTGGTATCCTGATCATATGAAAGAAGGTCGTTTTGGGAAATTCCTCGAAAATATGGTCGATTGGAATCTGGGGAGGAACCGTTACTGGGGGACTCCGCTGAACGTCTGGGTGTGCGGGGATTGTGACCATCAGTTCGTCCCGGGTAGCGTTCAGGAGCTGAAAGAACATGCGAAAAGCGGTTGGAGCGATAACCTTGAGCTTCATAAACCGTATGTCGATGAAGTTACAGTGGAATGTCCGGCATGCTCCCAAGAGATGAAGAGGACGAAAGAAGTCATCGATGTCTGGTTTGACAGTGGTTCGATGCCGTTTGCTCAGTATCATTATCCATTCGAGAATGAAGAATTATTCAAACAACAATTCCCCGCGGACGTCATCGCAGAAGGGGTGGACCAGACGAGGGGATGGTTCTACAGTCTGTTGACGGTTTCGTCGCTCTTCACAGGGAAAGCTCCTTATAAGCGTGTCTTATCACTCGGGCATATCCTCGATGAAGACGGACGGAAAATGTCTAAAAGCAAAGGGAATGTCATGAATCCAATGGAACTGGTTGAGAAGTTTGGTGCTGATGCCCTTAGATGGGCATTGCTCGCAGACAGCGCCCCATGGAATAATAAGCGCTTCTCAGAAAACGTCGTCAGCCAGGCAAAATCAAAGTTGGTCGACACGCTCAATAACGTACATTCCTTTTACACCCTTTATGCCGTGATCGATGGGTTTGATCCTGAAAAGCATGAAGCCGGAACTCCTTCCTTACTTGATCAGTGGATGGTATCACGACTGAATACGGTGATCACAAACGTAACGGAACATTTGGATTCATATGACTTTACTGCGGGAGCCAGAGAGTTATCAATCCTGGTTGATCAGGTGAGTAATTGGTATATCCGCAGGTCCCGTGAACGCTTCTGGAGCGAGGGGCTGAATGAGGATAAACTGGCGGCATACCATACATTAAGTAAGGTGTTGGTGAATGTAAGCCGATTGCTGGCTCCATTTACACCGTTTATCGCAGAAGATATCCACATGAATTTAACAGGTGAAAGCGTACATCTGGCTGATTTTCCAAGAGCTCAACAAGATGAGGTCAAACCAGCCCTTGAAATGGAAATGGATCACGTGTTACAAGTCGTCGAGCTTGCCCGGTCCGCCCGAAATATGACGAGCATCAAAACGAAACAGCCCTTATCAGCACTTACGGTAGTAGGTTCCAAACAAGATACAGAACGCCTTCAGAAATATGAATACATCATTAAAGATGAAATCAACGTGAAGAACGTTCAATTACAGGACACCGCAGGAGATTCTGTACAGTATGAAGTGAAACTGAACTTCCCGACAGCCGGTCCGAAACTAGGTAAACTCGTAGGCGTCGCGCAGAAGCATTTACAAACGTTATCCTCTGAAGAAGCAAGGAAGGTTGTGGAACGAGGGTATGTTGACTTTGAATCTCCAGCCGGAGAAAAGGTTTCAGTCGAGAAGAATGATCTCATCGTTCATCAAAAGACACATCAAGGGTTGGAAATGGCTTCGAACACAACTTTCAGTGTTTTCCTGGATACGACCATCACAGAGGGCTTGCGTAAAGAAGGGAAGGCCCGTGAGCTTGTTCGCGCCGTCCAGCAATACAGAAAAGAACTGAACCTGCCTGTGGAAAAGCGTGTGCACCTTGTGCTGGATGTCAATGATTCAATGAAAGAGGTAGTGGAGCAATTTGAAGATTTACTTCAGGGCAGTCTCTTGATCAAGAGCATGACGTTTGAGAAACGGGAAAGTATGAAGGTAGTCGATATCGATGGGGACAGTTTAGGGATCTATGTAGGAGTGTAACTAGAATATCCTTTTTAGAGGGCTTATCCATTACAGGATAAGCCTCTATCATCCTAACACCTGAAGTCTTATCTTAATAAAGGGGAACATATGTGAGAATGATTACTATCAGTTTCAATCATTACCAGAAGACAAATTCTAAATGGAATGGTGGAATTGCATCGGTCTGCATTTGGTTCTTCGGGCGATTCGTTGGAGGCTTTTCGCGAGTACTTTAATGCTCATGAAAAGCCTCCTATATTAGTACTCTTGTATTTTAGGAGTGCTTTTCCAATTCACTAGAAAAATGCCAATAAAGATAAATAAGCCCCCCAGAACAACATTGATCTTTATCACTTCATCTAATAGCAGATGACCAAATAGAACACCGAAAAACGGTGCGAGAAACAAAAATGCACTAGTTTTTCCTGGATCTCCAATTTTCAGTAAGTAGAACCAAATGGAGAATTGAACAATTGAAGCCATGATGGAAAGCCACAACACAATTCCAGTTGAAGTCCAATTTATCAGCATGCTTGGCTTTTCAAACACGATGCTTAAAAAGAACAAGAAAATTCCTCCAAATAACATCTGGTATGCGGTTAAGGCCCAGGTATTAAATCGCTCTCCCACCACTTTAATGAGTGTGGTTGCCGTCGCCCAGGATACAGCCGCTAAAAGACTGAGCCCAGTCCCGATCTTGAAATCCAGATGTCCTCCTAACGTAATAAATACGCCAATAAATCCTACCAGCACCCCTATCCATTGAGAAAGCTTGTACCGTACCCTTAAGAAAATTGTACTCAGAACAATGACAATTAAGGGGTTGGTAAAGGTCAATATGGAAGACTCACTAGCTGAAATAGTTCGCAAACTAATAAAGATACAGCCCATCACCCCTGCCGATTGAAAGAAGCCTATAACGGCAATAAGCAACCAATCCTTTAACTTTCTAGGAGTAGGTTTACGTAAAAGGCCTACAATTATGGTCATAATGATTCCGGCTAAAATGAATCTTAGAGAATTCAATAATAATGGAGAAATGTATGTAATTCCTATTTTTCCTATGGCAAACCCCGACCCCATCAAAGATGTCGTGATGATGACCAACATCCCATATACATACTTGTTCATTACATGATCCTCCCATGTGAACATAATATAACAATGAAAAAGGGAAGGATTAGACCTGCCCTTTCTCATTGTTATTAATATTAATTCTTTTTAAGCTTTTGAATAACAGTTTCAGGATCCATTCGGAACATATAATCAGGATTCGCATCTGCTAGAAGGATTGTTCTGTCCTGATTAATGATAAACGTGCCTGAAACCGGTAATCTCCAAGGGTTTTCTGTATTATTATACGTTCCTAAATCGATATTGAAATCATTCTTATACGTATGAATGAGGTGATCCGGTAATTCAAACAAAAGATTATAATCGCTTAATACTTCCTGCTTTGGATCGCTTAATACTTGGAAAGAAAGATTATTTTTTTCTTTTGTTGAAAGAGATTGATCTGGCATCTGGGGACTTATGGCAATCAATAGAGCTCCAGCGTCCTTTATTTCATCAAGGATATTCTCGTATGCACGTAATTCCAGGTTGCAATACGGACACCATCCACCTCGATAGAAGTTTAAGATGACTCTTCCGTTTTTCAGTTCTTCGGATAGTGTCACTCTCTCACCGGCTGCATTGACAAGGGTGAAATCAGGTGCAATGTCTCCTTCTTTAAGACCTGTTGCCACGCCGGACTCTATTAAGTTCTTTGTTGCCTTCTCTACACTCTCTTTCACATGCTCTGGAGCATTGGCAAAAAAACGTTCTCTAACTTCCTTCAGTTCATTAGTAAGCATCTTATATCCCTCTCTCCTGTGTAGAACTTATATCTCTAAATGAAAAACTTCTTTTAAGTGTTGACGGAGTTCTGTTAAATACTTATCGATGTCAGGGTTTGCAACGACATCTTGAGCACCAAAGCTCTTTAATGGCTCCATCCCAACAAAGCTTTGAGTACGGTGAAGATGTTCCAACGCTCCTTCTAAGTCTTGCCCTTTAAAGAAGCCCTCTGGATGATTGTATTCACCCTCTGGTGCATTCCAAGTGGTAGAGAACATATATTTTTTCCCTGTCATAAGACCGCCTTTACCATATCCTTCTTCAGATCCGCCAAAGAAAACCCCGTATTCATATACTTCATCAATGTATTTCTTAAACATGCCAGGTAACGAAAACCAATAAATCGGAGTTTGATACACAATGGTATCAGCCCATTTGAATTTTTCTTGTTCTTCTTTAATGTCATATCCATCTTGAACCACAGTTGTTTTAACTTCATATTTTTTGGATATTTGAGAGACCATTTCATCAAATATCGTCTTGTTCAACCTTCCTGGTGAGAATGGATAATACTCATGTCCATTAATTAGTAATATATTTTTCATGTAAATACCTCCTGAATGTTATATAGTTCGAAAACCATCGAATCGTTTACGATAGTATCAAATAAAAAATGAAAATGCAACTGTTCTACTCTCAACTTTCGTTTTCATAAAAGATGGGATCCGTTTGGTTCCTTAGGTAAAAGGGTTCCCCCTTGAACATGGTCTATATGAAAGATTAATAGACATGTATTAAAGTGAATCTATCGAGAGGACTAGCAATTCCCTTGATTTAGTAACTATAAACGAATAAAATGGAACTATGAAAAAACCATATCAACCACCAATTGAGTCCATAACGATCACTAAAGTTTTCAATGCTTTAAGTGAACCAAACAGAGTGAAAATCATTAGATGCTTAAGCGATAGCTTTGAAAATAACTGTACTTCCTATTCCATGAAATTAAACTTGCCAAAATCCACAGTATCTCACCATATCAAAGTACTGCGTGAGGCAGGATTAATACAGGCAAGAATAGAGGGGAAAGAGCATATTTATTCATTGCGCCAGGAGGAAATTGAGACGAAATTTCCAGGGTTACTCAAAATGATTACTCAAATAGGAGAACAGAATATTTAAAAGTTATACGCAAATACAAGGAAATCCCTAACGAATGGATTGTTCGTTAGGGATATTTTTTTGTATTTCACTACTTGGGTTTTTATATTGAAAAGTAAAACTGTTTGCTCAAGTTAGGATACGTCCATTCTCAATACAGCTATCCCAGCTGTATTTTTTTGTAAGGAATTCATATTATTGTTTTGTAAAAAAAATGAAATCCCATTGCCAACTTTTAGTTAATATTGTATTATTGTGAATAATCAGACATATATATTAGACAGGTTTTAGTCTAAGGGTAGAGATGCGGAGAATCCCTGTGACCAATAAAATGCATGCCACATTTTTGTGCTGCAGTTTATTGTTCATGGGTTTTTTTATGAAAAAAAGGGGAGGAATGGGCATGAAAAACAAGGTTTTATCATTCGTTTTAGTGTTGATGGTTGTTCTTGCCGGATGTGGCAGCAGTGATACCGCCGGGGGTGAGACGACGGAAATCGATTTCTGGTTTCCAGTAGCGGTTGGCGGGGATGTAGCGAAGATCGTTGATGGGTTTGTGGCTGATTTCGAGAAAGAGAATCCTGACATCAAGGTAAATGCGAAATATGGTGGCAGTTATGCTGAAACGATGACACAGGTCATGGCATCGGCACAGGCAGGAAATTCACCTGAGCTTGCTGTACTATTCTCAATTGACCTGTTCACATTGCTTGAGAACGACTTGATTGAGGAATTGACGCCGATGTTCGAGAAAGAGTATTTGAATGATTTCTATGATGGATTCATGGCGAACTCTTCCATCGATGATAAGGTGTACAGCCTGCCATTCCAGCGCAGTACCATCGTCCTTTACTATAACAAGGACGCCTTCAAGGAAGCCGGACTGGATCCGGAAGCGCCGCCTGAAAACTGGGATCAGCTGGTGGAATACGGGAAGAAGCTGACGAAAAATGGAGGCAAGGATCAGTGGGGACTCGAAATTCCGAGCACCGGCTACCAGTACTGGATGTTCCAGGCTTTAGCGCTTCAGACCGGAGACAACATCATGTCTCAAGATGGAAAGGAAGTACACTTCAATGCACCATACTCGAAAGAAGCGATGGATTTTTGGTTATCCCTTGGAAAGGAACATAAAATCATGCCCGAGGGTGTCATTGAATGGGCGACGGTTCCTTCTGACTTCCTGAGTGGAAAAACGGCGATGATGTACCATACGACCGGTAACCTGACGAACGTGAAGAACAATGCGGACTTTGATTTCGGAGTGTCATTCCTGCCGGCGAACAATGAGTATGGTTCCCCTACTGGAGGAGGAAACATCTACTTGTTCAAAGATCTTCCAAAAGAGAATAAGGAAGCGGCCATCAAATTCATGAAATTTCTTACGGAGCCTGAGCGTGTTGCCCAGTGGTCGATCGATACAGGTTATGTAGCCACAACCGAATCAGCTTATGAGACCGACTTGTTGAAGAAGTATGTAGAGGAATTCCCTCCTGCACTGGTTGCCCGCGAGCAGCTCGAGTACGCAGAAAGTGAACTCGCAACCTATCAAAATGGTGAGGTGCAGAAAATCTTCAATGATCATATTCAATCGATCCTGACGGGACAAAGCCCGGTTGACGAAGGGTTGGACAATGCACAGAAGAAAGCGGAAAAAGTATTGGAGCCTTTTCAGTAATAAGATAGTGACCGAAGAGTGAATGGAGTGAGGCTCAGGTGGGCTTTGTGTTTACTTGAGCTCCTGCTTCACAAGAAAGGTGGGGACGATCAATGACGACGAAGCAAAGAAAACTCAGTACCGGGGCAAGAAATAATCTGTTTGCCTACGGGCTGCTGTTTCCTTCTTTCATATTTTTGAGTTTATTTACGTTTTACCCGACGCTCAAATCGATCCAGTTAAGCTTCTACAGTGGCCCGATGACCAGGCTGCAATTTTCGGGACTTGAACAATATAAAGGAGTTTTGGAGGATGAGATATTCCGGAAGGTCATTCTGAATAATATCCTCTTCATGATCGGTACAGTACCGACAAGTTTGTTCCTGGCGATGTATCTTGCCATCTGGCTAAATAAAAAAATGGCCGGAAGCTCTTTGCTTCGTACGTCATTTTTCTACCCGACGATTGTTCCGTTGATTGCGGTGGCAAATATTTGGCTTTTCATCTACACCCCTCAATATGGACTGCTCGATAACTTTCTGCACATGTTCGGCAGGGGGGACACGAACTGGCTGGGGGATCCGGGTACCGTCATGATCGCGATGATTGTCATGATCATATGGAAAGATGCTGGATTCTTCATGATTTTTTATCTGGCAGGTTTGCAGAATCTACCGAGGGACGTGTACGAAGCGGCTGAGATGGAAGGGGCGAAACCGTTCCAGATGTTCCGTCATATCACCTTCCCACTGCTGATGCCGACGACGCTGTTCGTCATGATTGTGGCGATTACGAATTCATTCAAAAACGTCGACCACCTGTACATAATGACCAAGGGTGGACCGGATAACGCCAGCAATCTATTACTCTACCATATCTATGAAGCGGCATTCACGAATTGGGATCTAGGTAAAGCAGCGGTGCTCACCGTGATTTTAATCGTCATCATGCTCGGTATCACAGCATTCAATTATTTGTATCTAGATCGGAAAATCCATTATTAAGGAGGGGAAGATTCGATGAAAAAATTAAACTATGGCATCATCATTTTTTTAGGGATCCTTTCATTCATCCCCCTTCTTTGGGTCATCATCACCTCTTTCTCTCCCGGGAATCAAGTGATCAATGGAGGTTTTCCGTTCTTGGTCTCGAATCCAACGGTTGAAAACTATGTCAACGCGTGGAAGACTGCACCCTTTTTGCAGTATTACTTCAATACATTCGTCATCGTTTTTGGGGTATTGATTGTCCAGTTAGTCACCGTTACGCTTGCGGCATATGCGTTTGCACGAGTGAATTTCAAAGGGAAGAATGTACTGTTCATCCTGTTCCTACTGCAGCTGATGATTCAGCCTGAAATCCTGTTGTTCCCGAACTATCAGGTGATCAGCCAGCTTGGGCTTGTCAATACAAAACTCGCCGTCATGATGCCATATTGGGCTTCTGCATTCGGGGTATTCCTCATGCGCCAGACGTTCAAACAGGTCCCGTTCGATCTTGATGAAGCGGCAAGAATGGACGGGTGTAAATGGTATCAAACACTGTGGCATGTTTACATCCCATCGGCGAAACCGACCTATATAGCATTCGCCCTGGTATCCGTCAGCCATCATTGGAGCAACTTCATGTGGCCGTTGATCATCACGGATTCCGTCGAGTCCCGCCCATTGACTGTCGGACTGGCATTATTTGCTCAATCATATGAAACGGGGGCACAATGGGGAATGGTCGCTGCCGGTACGGTAATGGTCATCATGCCTTTAGTGCTCGCCTTCTTCCTTTTTCAGAAACAATTCGTATCAAGCTTTATGCACTCAGGAATTAAATAGGGGGTGATCTGATGCACATTCATTTCTTAGGAACGGGGAGTGCCTACCCTGGTTCCGAACGCGACAATACATCGATCTGTTTCTCCAATGATGACTATTCTGTGCTGGTCGATGTCAGCGGCAATCCTTGCAGGAAGCTGAAGCAGCTGGAGGTGGATTTAGGGGAGCTCGATGCAGTGGTGTTCACCCATTTTCATATTGACCATATTTATGGATTGCCGTCCTTGCTGTGGGGGATGTGGCTTGAAAATAGGAAAAAGCCTTTAAGGATTCTTTGTGATGATCGGAATGAGAAAAAACTTCAGGAATGGCTGTCAACGATGGAAGCAGATCAGTGGCCGATTGCTTTTACCATTAAGGTTGAAACCTTTGACGGTGATCGTGAAAGTGAACTTCTTGCTGGCGGCGGGATGACGTTTTCGTGCTTTAAGGCCCTTCATTCTGTTCCTACTGTGGGGCTTGAAGTGCGATATGCCGGCCGCGTCGTCGTGTATTCGAGCGATACGGAGATCAACGCACGAATCCGACGGTATGACCATATAGATATGTTAATCCATGAAGCGACTTCTGCCCGTAATGTGGCAGGCAACCACAGCAGTCTCGTTGAAGTTGCAGAGAAATATGATATGGATAAGATCGGGAAAATCGTTCTCGTCCACTTATCCGACCAAGAACCGTATGAAGAAGAGGTGGCAAAGTTAGGCACTTCAAAGGTCATCATTGGCGAAGATCTGATGACACAACGGGTATAAATGAATAGATACAAGGATAAAGATCAGGAGATTCCTTGGGTATGGCGAAATCCAATTGTTCAATTGGAGAAATCGTCATGCGCAAGGGATTTTTTATTTGAAAGAGGGGGTACAGATGAAAAATCTCAAAGGATATATTTTTGACTTGGATGGCACCGTATATCTTGGCACGCAATTAATAGAAGAAGCAGACACCATCATCAATTCTCTTCTTGATGAAGGGAAGAAGGTGCTGTTCCTCACAAATAAGACGATTGAATCCCGACGGCGTTATGTGGAGAAGTTGAACGGCTTCAATATCAAAGCTACCCTTGAGAACATTTTGAATCCGACGCTTACGTTGATCGACTATTTATCTGAACATCATCCAGATGCCACATTGTACGTGATTGGTGAGCAGCCGATCAAGGATGAATTGACGCTTGCCGGATTCAAGGAAGGAATGGCTCCATCCGAGGTGGATGTCGTCGTGCTCTCGTGGGACCGGGATTTTCATTACGATCATTTGAATTTTGCCTATCAGGCGATCAAGCTCGGTGCGAAGATGATCGCGACCAATCCTGACAGAACCTGTCCAGTGGAGGTTGGCGATGTTCCGGATTGTGCCGGGATGATTGGTGCAGTGGAAGCCGTTGTGGGGAGAAAGATTGATGTCCAGATTGGAAAGCCTTCTAAGCTGACCATCCAGGCAGCTCTAAAAATATTAGAACTTAAGCCGGAAGAGTGCGTGATGATCGGCGACCGCCTTGAGACGGATATCCGGATGGGCATCGAAGCCGGGATGAAAACAGCACTTGTGCTCAGCGGGGTCACGACCGAGGAGGATTTGAGGGGAACGGTTTGGACGCCGGATTATGTGTTGCCTTCAGTTAAGGGGTTGTTATCGGATAAAAAGATATAAGAAAAAGAGAAGCTGTTATGCCGGGCACCCAAGCAAAACAACGAGCTTGAACGTCAAACTCGTTGTTTTTTTATGTAATCAACACCCCCTTTTGTGTTTCCACCATAAATCAACCCACAAATATTTGTGGCTCGAGCACGTTGTTTCGGAGCCACTATTCCAGCTATAATTTTCTTAAGATTTACATTTCTTCGTTTAATCACCTCACACTTGAGGTAACAGTCACTATAAGGAGGTGTTGTAATCATGGAAGCAATCAGTAAGCGTTTTTTCTTGTTTCTTTCTCACAATAAGGCGTTGGATAAGATGGCCAAACGGTGGGGGTCAAGATTTGGGGCTAATAAGCTTGTAGGGGGAGAAACCTTTGCACAAGCGATTCCATTGATTACGCAATTGAACGAAGAGGGGTTCCAGGTTACGGTCGATCATCTTGGTGAGTTCGTCGATTCCACAGAGGTGGTGCGGGAGAATGTCCAAGGATGCATCCAGAGTATCAGTGCTATTGCGTATCACGGGCTGGACACTGAAATTTCTGTGAAACTGACTTCCCTGGGATTGGATATTAGTCAAGATCTTGTCTTGGAAAACATGGAGTTGATTCTCGAGAAGGCGAAAGAAAGCGGAATCACGGTCACCCTCGATATGGAGGATTCCTCGAGGTGCCATGCCATCCTTGACGTTTACAAGAAGCTCCGTCAAAAGTACGACAATGTGGGGACGGTGATTCAATCCTATCTCTATGTTTCAGAGAAGGATGTGGATGAACTCAATCAGTTCTCCCCTTATTTGAGGCTTGTGAAGGGTGCATATAATGAATCGGGTAAAGTGGCGTTCCAGGAGAAGAAAAAGGTGGATGAGAATCTGAAACATCTCATCAAGAAGCAGCTCTTGAACGGCCATTATACTGCGATCGCAAGCCATGATGAAGCGATCATTGATTACACCATCGGATTAGTGAAAAAGCACAATATTCCGAATGACCGCTTCGAGTTCCAAATGCTTTACGGAATGCGGAACCAATTGCAATCCGAATTGTTAGAAAAAGGATACACCGTCCGCATCTACCTGCCATATGGCGAGGATTGGTTCGGGTATTTCATGCGACGTCTGGCGGAACGGCCGGCAAACATCGCATTTGCATTAAAAGGAATCTTCAGCAAGTAACATCCAGACAGAATGAAATCAGAAAGGAATGTGAAGAGAATGAGTAACGGAATTTACAACATCCCAAAACCTACAAATGAGCCTGGTAATACATATGCCCCAGGTACGAAAGAAAGAGAAACGTTAAAAGCTGAATTAGAACGCCAAGCTGGTATCGAGGTTGAGATCCCTGTCATCATCAATGGCGAGAAAATCAAGACAGATACAGTGAAGCAAGTGGTAATGCCACATGATCACAAACATGTATTGGCTACCTATTCACAAGCAGGTGAGAAAGAGCTTCGCGATGCAGTGGAAGCGGCAATGGCTGCGAAGGATTCTTGGTCCAATATGCCATGGCAGCACAGAGCATCCATCTTCTTGAAAGCGGCTGATTTAATCTCCGGTCCATACCGCGATGTCATCAATGCAGCTACGATGTTAGGTCAATCCAAAACAGCGTATCAAACTGAAATTGATGCTGCACAAGAATTAGCGGATTTCTTACGCTTTGGCGTTGATTATGCAAACCAAATCTATCAAATGCAGCCAGATAGCATGAAAAACATCTGGAATCGTTTAGAATACCGTGCGTTAGATGGTTTCGTATTAGCGATCTCTCCATTTAACTTCACAGCAATCGGTGGAAACCTGCCTTCAGCTCCTGCCATCATGGGGAATGTGGTTGTGTGGAAACCGGCAACAACGGCTGTACTATCAAACTACTACTTCATGCGAATCTTGGAAGAAGCTGGACTGCCTAAAGGCGTTATCAACTTTGTCCCATCACGTGGTTCACAAGTATCAGATGTGGTGTTAACAGACCCACGCATGTCTGGTTTCCACTTCACTGGATCAACAAGCGTGTTCCAGACGATTTGGAAGACAGTCGGCGAAAACATCACAAACTACAAATCGTATCCTCGTTTAGTTGGGGAAACAGGCGGTAAAGACTTTGTCTTTGCTCACGAAACAGCTCAAGCAGACAAAGTTGTCGCTGCACTTGTTCGTGGTGCATTCGAATACCAAGGTCAAAAATGTTCAGCAGCTTCTCGTGCTTACATCCCTGCAAGCATGTGGGAAGAAGTGAAAAATGGTGTCGTTGAAGAAACAGCGAAGCTTAAAGTAGGGGATGTAAGAGACTTTAGAAACTTCATGGGTGCGGTCATTGACAAAGCTGCCTTTGATTCTATCACAAGCTACATCGACTATGCGGCTGATTCTGAAGAAGCTGAAATCATTGCCGGTGGTACGTATGATGATTCAGTTGGATACTTCGTTCAACCGACTGTCATCGTAACAACGAATCCAAACTTCAAAACGATGACCGAAGAAATTTTCGGACCGGTATTAACGATTTATGTATACGAAAATGAACAATTAGAAGAAACACTGACTTCAGTGGATACAGCTTCTATGTATGCATTAACGGGCGCAATCTTTGCGCAAGATCGTGAAGCGATCATGCACTTGGAACGACGTCTTTCCGGTGCAGCTGGTAACTTCTACATCAATGATAAACCAACTGGTGCCGTGATCAACCAACAACCATTCGGTGGTTCACGCGGTTCCGGTACAAACGATAAAGCAGGCTCTATTTTCAACATGATTCGTTGGACCAGCCCTCGTATCATCAAAGAAAACTTTGCTCCAACAACAGATATTGTCTATCCGTTTATGGATGAAGAATAAATCGAACACGATAAGCTCTCCCGATCAGGGGGAGCTTTTCTTTTTTTATTCGGGGATTTAACGCTATAATAGGAATCATAAACACTCGTGGAAAGGTAAGATTCCTATGGAAGCAATTGATGTAATCCTCCAAACCGAAGATATTCATAAAGCGACGGAATTGATCAGCTCAAAATTAGGCAATCCCGTCATCATAGAAAACAAAAATTTCGAACTGATTTCATACAGTTCCTCTTCTAATAAATTCGATCAAACACAGCAAAAGACGATCCTCACGAAAAAATGTCCGGTCTTCATCATCGATCGACTGAAAAAAGAGGGAATCGTACACCAGCTTGAAAAACATTCCGATCCGATCCGGGTTCAAGCGATGGAAGAGTTAGGATTCCACCAGCGTGTCGTCATCGCGGCAAAGTACCTGGGGAACACGATGGGATATATCTGGGTCCAGGAATCCAGCCGTCTCCTCGAAAATGAAGAGCTCGCTTTCCTTGAAGAAATCTCCCCTCACCTGGGAAACCTGATCAATGATATGTACGCAAAGGTCAATATCAAAAAGGACAGAAAAGAAGAAGTACTATGGCATCTCCTGCAGCACGAGTACGGAAGCGAAAGCCAACTCCGTCATGATGCATCCCTTGTCAAGCTGACACTGCCGGAACGGTTCACGGTAGCAGTTTATTCGATTGCATCGTCGCAATATAAGCCTATGCTCGACCAACTTGAAAAGCTGGTCCAGGAATCCAGCTTCCATACAAATATTTACACCTTACGAACGGAATACCAAGTGATCCTCGTTCTCTACGGCAAAGCAGACACACCGTCTTCTTCCCTGGAATTAGCCAGAGATCTAGTTGAAAAGGTGAAAGAGCAAACAGGCGAGGAAGAATTCTACAACTTCCTGATCGGAATCGGTAAGGAATACACAACGTTATATCAAATGAGAAAGAGCTTTTTGGAAGCGTCAGAAGTCATTGAAACGGCTAACTTCATCAGTCCGCGACCTGAATCGATGCCCCGGGAATTCGCTCAATTGGGCATTTATCGGTACCTGCCAACGCTTTATGAGAAAAACACATCAAAGGACTATTACAGTGATGATTTGCTGGTATTGATTAAGAATGATGTGAAGAAACAGACAGACCTTCTTAAGACACTTGAGGTGTACTTGGCGAATGATGGGAAGGGTAAACAAACCGCGAATGAATTGTTTATCCATCCGAACACGTTGAATTACCGGATTAAAAAGATACAGGAACTGACTACGATTGATTTTAATGATTTTAATATGAAGGTTTATTTGTATACGGAGTTGTTGTTGTTAAATAATGTGGAAGCTTATTATCAGCGATACAAGGATGCTTTGAAGGGGATTTGACCATCTTAGCCTGTGAAGAATTTATTCCAATGGGGTATTTACAGTGAAGAATAATGTAAATGTAGGATATACCATATTTAAACCAACAGGTGTGAAGCACAATTTTACAAAGGTCGATCTAACAAAGAAACAAGTAACAGGAACCGTTTCATACAATAAAGTATTTCGGATCCAAAGAAATATTATGATGAAATGTTTTAATTCATGATAAAGGTACAGAGTGTTATTAATTCAAGCGGTTGCTATATAGCAATCGCTTTTTTCTTTTTTTCATTTGTAGAGAGGGGACGGTTCCGTCTCTACTTTTTCATTTCTACAATTCCCCCTGAAAGCCAAAAAGTAGAATAAGTAACCTCCCCGGTTTGCAGGTTGTTATGCCGTTAAAGGGCCATTTAATTGAAGAAACGTTAATAAAAAAATTAGCTTTTGCAGGAAAATGACGACTTATGTAGAATGTATGTTCTTATGATTATTAAGGAGGTTTAAGGGAATGGATGTCAAGTCTCTTACTATAAATAAGCAAAGTTGGGATGAAGTAGCACATCGTTTTTTTGGTCGAAATCCCCTTCCCGAATATGGGCCACTGGCACCTAGTGAGGAAGAGTTAAATTTATTTGGAAATGTTACAAATCTAAAGGTATTAGAAATTGGTTGTGGTAGTGGGCATTCTCTACAATATATGGACCAAAAGAATGCTGGTGAATTATGGGGGTTGGATCTGTCGAGTAAACAGATTGATGCAGCAAAAACATTATTAAAAAATTGCAATTCACCGTTAAAGTTATTTGAATCTCCTATGGAGGATAATCCTGGTTTACCAACTAATTATTTTGACATTGTTTTTTCTATATACGCACTTGGATGGACAACTAATCTAGATAAAACATTAGCAAATGTTAATAAATATCTAAAGCGAGGTGGGATATTTATCTTTAGTTGGGAACATCCAATTTATAACCGAGTATCTAATACAAATGGTACCCTAACTTTTAATAAATCCTATCATGAGGAAGGTTCCTATCATCATGAAGCTTGGGGTCATCCTGCAATCATGCAACAATATAGAATAAGTACATATATCAATACATTGATCAACAATGGATTTAAAGTTGAAAGAGTTGTTGAGGATGTTTGTTTGTCCGATGAAGATATCCAAAGACACACAAACAGATGGTATTCTTATGAGAAGGCAAAAGCGCTGCCTACAGCTGTTATTATCAAAAGTACAAAGTTGTAGTTTGAAATAATTTTTAGAAGTGAGATTCTTCATATTTCGTTTCCTTTTCTTCGACTATAGGGATAGTGGAAAAAGCAATAAGAGAAAAACTTTTAAAATGATAGGCTTTTAAACAGGGGGAGATAAAATGATTTTAGAAGATAAAAGGAGACCATATATGGTTTTGGAGAAGGTTATAAAGAAGACCAATATTCAGAGTGAGTACAAGACTTTTGTAGAGGAGTATACAGCTAGCTTGCTTTCAGAGTTCAATGGGAAGATTCACAGTATTTATATGTGTGGCTCAATTCCTAAAGGTACTGCTAAGCCATTTAAGTCCGATGCAGATTTTACAATAGTATGCGAAAGACCAGAAGATATAGATTATGATAGAGTATCATGTCTGAAGGACCAGATTTTACAAAAATATCGATTAGTAACTAAGGTTGATACGGTTATTTGTTCACTGGATGATGTAAGAAGTAAGCCCAATGAATGGGGATTTTGGATCAAGATAATCTGTGTTTGTATACATGGTACTGATATTGGCGAAGAAGTACCGCCTATTCTTATATCACCTGAGTTCATATTAGACTTGAATTCAGACACTCAAGAGGCAGTGAATCGCGTTCGCGGTTTTCTATCTAATGCCAATGATGACACACTGAAATCTAGATATACCAAAGGTTACTCAAAGAGATTAATTCGTGCATTATACTCTTTGGTTTTAGAAGATACAGGGGTTTGGCAAGATGACATTACTAAGATGAAGAGTGCCATATCAGATTATTGCAATATTGATTCAGCTTTAGTTGACTATCTGTATGCGTGTTACTTGGATAGTAATGTAGATGTTGAAGAATTTCTGGGGATTGCAGAAGAAGTATATAGTTATATTGAGAAGGCTTTAACTGCATTGGCTGCTTCCAGAACTACTCCTTCAGAAATATAAGTTTTTCTCGTGCAATCTCGCTTATTGGCAGATAATTATCGTTGCATTTGTAGCTGGATTTTTATTGGGTTTGAATAAACATAACAATTATCATGATGAACATATATTAGAGAATAAAAAACTGGTACAAACATTAATTTTGATATCCAATAATTTTCTATCCGTTGATAAAGTATATGAAAAAGGACAAGGTTTGGGATGCTGATTATTAACTATATTATTACAAAGCGTTATTCAAGTAACGGGGGCGTGGATCTAAGAAGGATTAACGCTTTTTTTGTTGAAGTTATTGGATTTAAGGGCAGAATAGTTGAAAAAGAAATTACTATGCCATTTTATGAATGGGGATATTTAATGCTGAAAAGGAAGTATGGCGACCGTGCTAATTGGAAGCGAATTGATAAGAGGAAATACGCACAAACCTATCTAAATAATAATGAATTCAACGGATTTATCACTTTATTAAACACAATTAAAGTTAAAGAACCATTAATAACTCATTATGAAGATAAAGAAATATGTATTGTTGATAATGGTTATATGTGGCTTCAACAGTTTCCTTTGGAGAAAAATCATTCAGTAACAACAATGTTTGATGCCGATGGGAACGTCGTACAATGGTATATTGATATATGCCTTGAAAATGGAGTAGAAAATGGTGTTCCTTGGATGGATGACCTGTACTTAGATGTTGTGGTTCTACCTTCTGGGGAGGTCATTATACTGGACGAAGATGAACTAGAAGATGCTTTAACAAGAGGTTTGATTTCGAAGAATGAATATGATTTGGCTTGGGGTGAAGTGAGAAAAATTACGAAACAAATAAACACCAATGAATTTGTTTTAACGAAACTATCAAATGCACATAAAAGAATTCTGGAAAAAGAACTTGTATGATGTTGATGAACTAACGAGTGCTTCTGCGAACAAGCAGTCGCCCTGCAATGTTCAATTATTGGGCAGGTTTATTGAAGAAGCAACATATAGGATTGAAACTTTTATCAGAAAAATCCGTATAGTTATTAAAGTATTACACAAGGGGGTGTCAATTTGGATACTAATGTCCAAACATCTCAAAACGTTCGAGTGGTGACCAAACAAGAAGTGAGTATGAGGAAATTACTAAACATAATAGGAATATTCATTTTTGCTGGATTAGCATTAACTAATCTAACAAATCCACTCCCTTCATCGGATTACACCAAAGAATTTTTACTATTTATTGGTGGGAGTGCTATAACCTATTATACTTTAGTCAATGTCTACTTCATTGGAGAAATAGGTAGAAGGGTAGTTCTTACAATTCTTTTTGTATTAGGGTCTCTTAGCATATTTATGGCTATCTACCTTGCGACTAAGCCAATATCACACTAATAGCGATCTTCAATTATAGGGGGCGTTGATCTAAGAAGGATTAACGCTTCTTTTTGTTGAAGTTATTTATTGGACTATAGGAGCAGTTTAATGAAGTCATTAGCAGGCTACAATCTCCAATTTTTAATAAGGAGCAAAGTATTTATGAATTTTTTGAATGGGGAGTTCACCGTTAATTTAAATGGAATTGATCATTGGGTAAAAGTTGAGGGCATTGAAAATAGAACAATACCATTGATTATTATTCACGGGGGACCAGGCGGTAATCACTATGTTTTTGAAAGAACTGCAGGACCTTTGTTATCGCAAACAAGGACAATAATTTATTATGAACAGCGTGGATGTGGTAGGTCCAAAAAGCCAGAATCGGATGAAGATTATACAATTAATCATCTTATTAGTGATTTTAAAGAATTAAAGAGATGGTTAGGGGCAGAAAAGGTAGATCTTCTTGGATATTCTTTTGGCGGAGAGTTAGCCCTTGAAATTTCAAGTGCACTCCCTGAAGAAATAAACCAAATTATTCTGTCAGCTCCTAGTTTAATGAATACTGATATTCAAAAAATGATTCAAATAACAGGTTTTATGTCCATAGCACCCCCCTCTTTATATAAAGAAATTTCTATGCTTCATCAAGAAGGAATGGTTTTAGGAGATATCTATAACAATGTTTGGGAGCTAGTTGATCCTGAAACTGTCGATTCATTATTATTTGAGAATAAAAAAGTGGCAGGAAGAAACAGAGAGTTATGGGAAGAAAGTAATATGATGAATACAGGCTTAATGATGAACGCCCTCACAAACAATCCGTTAGAAGTTCCTTTATTATTTCGCTTAGAGGAATTAAAAAATCAAACGATAATAATTACAGGAGTATTTGATAGAAATACAGGTATACCTATTTCTAAAATCATACATAAGAAACTTAGAAATAGCAGCCTAGTATTATTTGATAAAAGTGCACACTTTCCTGACTTAGAGGAAACAGGGAAGTTTGTAGAGGTAATACAAAACTTCTTAGAAGCTAAATAACTAACATTCAATATAAAAGGGCAATAGCTGAAGATCGTGAGCAGGTCATCAGTAATATCGATACTCCATTAAAGGAGCAGTTTAATGGAATATCGAAAACTTAATAAATTTGGCTTTCGTCTAATTCATAAAGGGGGCATAAAAATCAAAAACTGTATGTATTTAATTATGGTTGTTTTGTTACTTGTAGGATGTTCTCCTGACTCTAGGGACTCAATTGTTTATGAGAAGCTAGAAGTGTCACAGGAAGAAGCTGTTCCAGAAAGAATACTTTTAACGAGAGAAGAAATGGACAATAAAAAAATGCGATACAGTGAGGTAAAGATAGCAGAGGTGGGTGAAGAAGCAGCTAGGTTGTCTGTTGCAGATAGTTTTTCTGGGTTAAATGACCACTTTTCTTCAGGAGTTATGGATGTTTTAGATGGAGAAGACAATAAATACCGTGCAATTTATATTGGGGAGAATTATCAAGAAAACTTTAATGCTGAGAACGAGTATGAGAAAGCAGTTCTAAAATTTTATCGGTCAAAGGACAAGGAAGATGAAAGACCCTTTATCGATTTTATGGAAATGGATTAGATTTTGAGTTGTTCCTTTAAAGAGGGCTATAGCTGAAGATCGATTGGGTAGCTGAACTTTAGCTTTTTTTCTATGTTCAGTTATAGGGCAGTTTAATGGAAGAAGATAACGTAAAATAAAGTTGGATTTTCTCTATAAACTAATAGGGTAGGTGTTTTTTAAATGAAAGAAGATGTTAGAGAACTAATTCATACAAGGAAATTAGGGGTAGCTGAATCCGATATAAAAGCAGCAGAAGATAAGTTAGGTGCAGTTTTTCCAGAACAATATAAAGAACTTTTCAAGTTGGTTAATAATGCAGAAATAGGTGAATGGATACTTTATCCTATCAAAGACAATAGAAATCCTAAAAAGACCTGTGATGATATTGTTAGACAAAATGCTGAAGTCAGAGAAGATTATATGTTGGAAGATTTAATTGCAATAGGTGATGACGGTTCGGGAGATAGATTATGTCTAAAAGTAAAAGACGGAATAATGGGGGATATAATTTATCTTTGGTATCACGAAGATGGAGAACTTGAAGAATATGCTCCTGATTTGAAAGAATTTATAATTTCAATATCAAAAGAAGAGAATGAGGATGATTTTGAGGATGAATAAATTCGTATTCAACTAACGGTAGCGCTAACGGAATAAGAAGATATTAAAATAAACCCCCAGACTCTTAGTTCTGGAGGTTTAACTGCTAAATACATTGTTATTTAACTGCTATTTCTGCTGTGAAATTGGATGACAATTTGTTTTTATTTCCTAAACGGACCCCCTGAAATTGATCGCCACTTCCTTTTACGTGCTATTCAATCCCCTTATCATCCTTCATCAATTTCTTCATATCGATCTTAAGCATCCGGTCCATCGGATAGGTGGTCGTATAACGATATTTATCTGCCCCAGATTCAAAAACGACATAGAGCTCTTTTTGTACTTCCACGATTCCCTCAGGCATCGGAATGGCTTCTATGCTCTGACGCGGTTTTGCCGTGTGGCCATCAAGGAACCAGAGAGGTACTTGCTTTCCATCAATGGTTACATGGGCATGAGGGTCTTCTTTTAACGGGTATTCATATCGGTATAGAACGCTGTCGTTGGCTCTTCCGTAGGAGGTGCTGAGAGTGACGCCGTTCCTTGCCGCCTTCTGCATGATCGCTCCCTGGACTTTTCCTGTTGTAGAGAGAACGTAATCCGGCACGGCATTGTGGTCAGGCGAGCCATTCCAATGCTCTTCACTAAGCATGTCGTTGTTCCGTTCCAAATCAAATCCGATCATCCAGGCGTAATGCATTTCCCCTTCCCGGTTCTCGATATGATGAGAGGGATCGGTCGGGTAGGCGTTTGCCTCATAGAATTCCCCGACCCAGAGGATGCCTTCATCATATACGGTGTAAGCTGCTTCGACCGGTAATGGAGTTTGTTTAGTGAACTGGATTTCTCCGTTATTTTCTGCTTGTTCCAGGTCGCTTAAATTGAAGCTGAACAAGTGATTTTCGGATGCTACCCAGCCGTGATCACGACTGACGGTGACTCCGCCTGCATGACCGGTATACGGTGTGCCGTCCGTATTGTAAAGAACAACGGATTTCACCAATTCTCCAGTTGTACGATCTGTTACGGTAATGGTACCCGGCCGAATCCCATCATCGACGTAGCTTACGGTAAGCAGCCAGTCTTTTTTCTTATAATAGGTCAATCCTTGAGGAACGAGTCCCTGGGATAGTCCTGCGATCACCGGTCCGTCGGAACTGATATCCCATAAACCTTGGTAGGCGGGATCTTTTTCATGTTCCCACCGTTCCAGCTGCGTGATGATCTGGTGTTCCGGTGTGACGGATACAGAATCTGATTTCTCCGATACATTCCCTGATGTATCCTCTGCACTTACTTGTAACGAGTATGTTTGATTACCAACCAATGTATAGAGTGTAAATTCCGTCTTGGATGGATCTACGGAGTATTCAAGTTCGCCATCTTTGTAAATGTGATAACGGTATAGATCGGATTCAGGTGAAGCTTCCCAGGTTAAAACGGCTTCCCCGTTGCCCGGAGCTGCCTCAAGGTTGGTCGGTGATTGCGGTGGTTCTTCATCTGACACGGGACGATCCGGTGCTTGATCTTCAACAACCCATCCCGGAGTCGGATATTGGCCAGCTGCCAATTTTTCCATTGTCCGGGTATTATCTTTTGGATAGGTATAAGTGACGGTTTGTTTTAGAGAAACGTCCTCTCTGGTATATTCTGCTCTGACGACTTCGAGTCCATCAGGGTCATAAACGGTCAGGGTATTGCCACCGTTGACCAGGCCGGCGATATCCCCGAGGACGATCGTATCCTCTTCTTGAAGATATTTGCTTTTGTACGAATAGAAATAGTTATAATTGAAAGCTTTGAGGGAAATAGGGTTGATGGCTGTATTTCTAGTCCAAATCACCACTGTATCCCAAGGCTTCAAGATGTGAGTGTCCCGGATTTCTTCATCCCAGTTATAGGAAGCGAATCGATACCCCTTCAGATCGATCGGGTCCGGGCTGTTGTTATATAGCTCAAGGTATTCGAAGGCATCATAACCTGCGTAGTTATCGGTGTTCGGAATCAATTCGGTGATCAGCAGGTTGGGTGTCGGTACGTTTTCTGTCGGACCTGTGACGAGTGGTGCTGTAGCTTCCGATTCGTTTCCGACTTGATCGAGTGCCGTTACCTCGAAAGAGTACTCCCTGTTCAATTCCAGAGGGGAGATAATCAAACTCTTCTTGTCAGGGGCGACTGTACCGTAAAGTGTTCCGTTAATGTAGACGCGGTATCCTGCAAGATCACTTTCTGTATTGGTGGTCCACAATAACTTGACATGATCACTGCCTGGAGTTCCTTTCAGTCCGGTTGGGGTGGCAGGGGCTTCACTGTCCACGACCTCCTGTGGGACAGCCCGGACTTCTTTTGTTGCCGGGGATTCGTTACCTTCCGAGTCCACAGCCGTCACCCGGTATGTGTATACCTGCCCATTTTCCAATCCATCGATGGTTGAAGTGGTCGTGTCCGTTGAAGTAGTCGTTCCATCCGAGTGGTAGATCGTATAGGAGACTGCACCTTCTGAAGCTTCCCACTCAAGGGTGACCGATTGGTTGGCGGGAGTTGCAGTCAGGTTGGTTGGTGTCGCAGGACCTATCACTTGTTCAGCCAGCAGGGTGCCAGGAGTCGGTTCTTCATCGTTTCGGAGCTTCTGCATTGCTGCTGAGCTAGTTGCCTTGTAAATGATACTTCGGTTTGTGATGCCATCGACTACCCTATCATTGATGAGCGCAGTACTGAGAATATTGTCCTCCGCATCCGCAATCCCTACCTGGCGAAGGCTGCTGTCATGCAGTCCCTGACCGGAAGTCGTCAGTTTGATTTCGTATACGTCATCGGGAGTGAGGTACATGTCATAGTTGGAGTTGAAGTCCCACAGCGGTACATCAGGATAAGCGAATTTCTTTAACCAGAGGACCAGGGATTCTTTCGGCTGGATGGTTTTGTCTTCGGTGGGCCATCGGTTGGCCGGGCTTGAGAAGTTACTCGTGAAGTATTGGAGTTGATAATCTTGTAGATTGATGGCTTCTGAGGTCGTATTATAGATTTCGACGTACTCATAGGGCTGTCCGGAGCCAGCGGATTTGGTGACGATTTCTGTGATGACAAGAGGCGGGGTGGTTTCATTCGCACTCGCGCTGTGAGCATGAAGCAATAAGAGTCCTGCGATTCCTAAAGCAAGAAGGGCGACTATAGGGCTGATAGATCTGTTTTTCAACTTCATTTCCTCCTTTTAAAATCGTATTTATGTATAAATGAAAAGAACCCCATGGCAATGGAGTGCACGATCATCGTACACACGAATTGACACAGGGTTCTCCTCATCTCTACCCGCTATATAATCTTACTAACTCCATCATACAATGGGAGATTGAGAGTGGCAATGCACATTCTTTAAAATTTAGAATTTTTAGATATATCATTGAAATGAGAGAAAGATTGATGTATGATTAAAGGAATATTAAGAGGAATGAAGCTTGGTAGGAAGAGGAGAAGAGATCACCTATGAAGCGAACTGTATGGTTTTTTCACTTTGGAGTGGGGAAATCAGGCATTCGTTTTGTGGCGCGATCTCTTTTTCATTTAAGGAGGATGGCGGCATGGCGCATTACATGAATGAAGCAACGGAATTTTTCTGGCAGCATGATATCTATTTCAGGATACTGGTCAGTGCTGTATTAGGGTTCATCATCGGATGGGACAGGACATCGAAAAATAAACCCGCTGGTTTAAAAACATATACATATGTATCGGTGGCCTGTACATTGATCACAATCGTCTCGATCGAAGGGGCGAATATGCTCAGTCAACCGGACAGCGGAAAAGTGATGGATCCGTTTCGTCTGGCGGCGCAGATCGTATCGGGGCTCGGTTTCCTCGGAGCCGGTGTGATTCTGAAAGATGGATTGCGGGTGAAAGGACTGACGTCGGCTGCGATGATTTTCTACGTTGGGGGAATCGGGATTGGTATCGGAGCGGGGTTCTATTCCATTGTCATCTTTGCGACATTCGTAACCTTTATCATTACGAAGATAGGAAACTTCTTTGAAGAGCATGAAATCACGTCATTTCCTCTTCCATGGACACGGAAAAAAAGTAAGACAGAAGAGGAAGAAGAAAAAGTAGGAACATAAATACAGGTGGAGCTCAACTTAACAGGGGTTGAGCTCTTTTTTTTGGTTAAAAATCCAGATTCCAGAGCTTCGGATCACCTGAAGAAATGGCGAGGGCACCGGCTCTTAGTCCATTCAGAATATCTTCCTTATTACTGATCAGGCCACCAGCGATGATGGGCAGCGTAGTCATGGTCGTCAGTTTATCAATGATGGACGGCATGAGACCAGGAAGGACTTCAATCGCATCCGGCTTGCAGTTCTGTGCGATATCAATTCCTTTGTCAAGGGCATTGCGGTCGATAAGAAAAAGCCGCTGTATCGTCATCAATCCTTCTTCCTTTGCATATTTGATCAGGTTGCTCCTCGTCGTGATGATGCCAGCGGGCTTCCAGATTTCTGCTATGTATTTAATGGCACTCTTCGTATTGGACAGCCCATCGATGAAATCAATATGTATAAACGTGGTTTTACCGGCTTCCTTCAGTTTTTTCAGATACCCGTCCATTGTAATCAAATTACCGGTTAGGATGAAAACGATGTTGGCGTTTGACTGTATGGCTTTGTCGAGGTCCTTTTCTTCCTTGATGGAAGCGATGACCTGGGATTGAACGATGTCGATAATGTTTGGTTTTATGACCGTGGCCCCCTTTTAATAATCTGAATAGTGTTTTTTCTTTTAGTATAGCATAGTTGTTTATGGGGGTTGAGAGGAATAAGCAAAGGTAGAGTGAAGGTCCTTCCTCTACCTTTGCTTATCGTATCTACCTACGATCACCCAAAATGCCGTAAATCGGAAAGAAAAAGAGGAAGAATAGAAGGCGGGGAAGAATCATGTTCACCAGTAAAAAGCAGAGCCCGGTAAATTCCCTAAGCTCTGCTTTGCTTATTTGTTCAATTAATCTTTACGCTTTCACTAAAGATTCCTTGCCATAGAAAGCGGCTTTAAATAGCTCTTTCATTTGTTCTTCACTAGTCTCACGTGGATTGGTGCCTGTGCATGGATCTTCCATAGCGTTTTTAGCCATTGTATCAACATGCTTGTTGAACTCTTCTTCGGATACACCGTAGTCCTGAAGGGTAGTAGCAAGACCGAGATCTTGGTTCAATTGATAGATATATTCAACAAGAGAATCAGTCAATTCGGTATCGTTATTGCCTTTCAGGTTAAGACGGCGGGCGATTTCAGCAAAGCGATCTTCCACGACCTCACGGTTAAACTGGATGACGTAAGGCAGGTAAATCGCATTGGCATAGCCATGCGGAATGCCGAACGTTGGACCACTTTTGTGGGCAAGACTGTGCACATTACCGAGTACAGCATTGGCAAAGGCCATGCCTGCCATTGCTTGAATAGTGTGCATTTTCTTAGCAGCTTCCTGGTCTCCCTGATAAGAAGCAAGAAGATTATCTTTGATCACTTCGGCTGCGCCTAGTGACAGGATATCCGTATACATTGTGCGCGGTTTAGCTACATATGCTTCGATTGAATGCGTGAATGCGTCCATACCGGTATAAGCAGCAATGTGCTTCGGCAGTTCTTTAATCATAACCGGATCGATAATGGCGACATCCGGTGTTAGTTCGAAGTCAGCAACTGGATATTTCACGTTCGTGGTTTCATCGGCAAGAACAGAAAGGTTGGATACTTCCGAACCACTTCCGCTTGTCGTCGGAATACCGGCGAATTTCGCTTTATTGCGAAGACGCGGCAGTTCGAATGGTTTAATTGCATCTTCAAAAGCAAGGTCCGGGTGCTCATAATAGAGCCAGATTGCTTTGGCAGAATCCATTGCTGATCCTCCGCCGATGCCGATTATCCAATCCGGCTGGAACTCCTCCAGGTCTTTTGCTCCTTTTTTAACCATTTCAAAGGTCGGCTCTGTATTGTAACCTTCCAAAACTTTTGTTTCTATATTGGCAGCTGCTAGGTGTTTCTGTACCTTGGTGAGGTTTCCGTTACGTTTAACAGAACCTCCTCCAATAACAAGTGCGGCTTTTTTACCTTCAAAAGACCGTAACACTTCAAGTGCATTCTCTTCGAAATAAATATCGCGTGGAATGGTAAATCGACTCATAGTAAAAATAGCCTCCTTAAGTTTTATTGATTGATTATCGTTTTTAGTGAAAATATTACCCCTGCCGTTCATCAGAGGGCAATGGAATGTAATATTCCCATTTCTTGAATGTATAAAACATCCAAGATTGCTCGCAAAGTATCTGGAAAGTTTCATAACGGACTTGTGGTAAGAACGAATTCACATACGAATGGAAGGTGGAAATCAGCATGGTACTTGCTCCAAATTTAAGATCTCTCCGATTTTCATAAGATGGAAATTAACTTTAAGTCTCTTTTTTAATTTCTGCTATTTTTTTGTGGTTGGGCAGAATAATAAAAATATTTTCTTCTAGTAAATTAGTGAATTGAAACGAAATGAATGTATTAGCCAATTGAAGACTGGTTATAGTGACCCTAGTTGAATAGTCCTATATAATACAAAATATTCAAAAACAGGTTTGACAAACCAATTATAATCATTTACCATTACCCTAATGCTAAAACGCATCATAACTTTAACTTAATAAAGCGATATCTTCTTATCCAGAGAGGTGGAGGGACTGGCCCTGTGATACCTCGGCAACGGGTTCTTATATGAATACCGTGCCAATTCCATCAAGTCATTTGACTTGAAAGATGAGAAGAGCGGGACATATACATATTTTTGTGCCTCTCTTCTTATGAAGGGGGGCACTTTTTTATTTGAGCCATGATCGTCAACAAGAAGAATACATAGCGAAAGGAGCAAGTCTTATATGATCAGAGTTCAGAATGTTACGAAAGTATTCGAGACGAAGGACGGCCCATTTACGGCATTGAAGAATGTTTCCTTCGAAGTGAAGAAGGGAGAGATTTATGGTGTGATCGGATTCAGCGGGGCGGGAAAAAGCACGCTTGTCCGCTGTCTCAATTTTTTAGAGAAACCATCATCGGGTGATATTTTCATAGAGGGGCGCAGCCTGAAAGATCAGTCGGCAATCGATCTGAGGCAGGAGCGGCACCGCATCGGAATGATTTTTCAGCACTTCAATCTGTTTCAATCCCGGACGGTGGCAGGGAATATCGCCTATCCTCTGAAACTTGCAAAATGGCCAAAAGAAAAGATCAGCGAGAGAGTAAAGGAGTTGCTCGCGTTTGTAGGACTTGAAGATAAAGCGAAGCATTACCCGGATCAACTGTCAGGAGGGCAGAAGCAAAGGGTGGGGATAGCAAGAGCCCTGGCGACATCGCCTTCGATTCTACTCTGTGATGAAGCAACATCTGCACTTGATCCTCAGACGACTGAATCGATTCTGAATTTATTAAAGAGAATCAACGCGGAGTATGGCATTACGATTGTGATGATCACTCACGAAATGGGGGTCATCCGGGAGATCTGTGATAAGGTCGCGGTTATGGAAAATGGGGAAATCGTTGAAGAGGGAAGCGTCTTCGATATCTTCTCCAACCCGCAGAACCCGACGACGAAAAACTTTGTGAAGAGTGTCATGAATGATCAGCTGCCGGCATCGGTTCTTGACAAATTGAATGACAGCACAGAAGGGCGCATCTGCCGCCTCATTTTCAAGGGGGATTCGACGGGCACGCCGATCCTATCCGAAACGGCAAAGAAATTCGATGCCCACATCAATGTGTTATTCGGCCAGATCACGGAACTCCAGGGCAAGCCGTTTGGGAATCTCATCGTACAGATCATTGGCAGCAAGAACGAAACGGAAGAGATCCTGGATTATTGGAAGAATAGATTATTCGTGAGCGAGGTGGAGAAGCGTGCAAGTTAACTGGGAATTATTCTGGCCAAAAATTATAGAAGCGACATGGGATACCTTGGCAATGGTGTCATTCTCCCTTCTATTTGCAACGTTGATTGGGCTTCCCCTCGGCATCATCGTTGTGGTGACGAGAAAGGGGCACTTACTTGAAAATAAAGTCGTCTTTTCCATATTGAGCAGCATCATCAACGTGTTCCGCTCGGTCCCGTTCATCATCTTGATGGTGGCCATCATCCCCTTTACAAGATTGGTAGTGGGTACATCGATCGGAACGGCGGCAGCGGTCGTGCCGCTTGTCGTATTTGCGGCACCGTATATTGCAAGACTGATAGAGAGCGCCCTCCTTGAAGTGGAACCGGGTGTCATTGAAGCGGCGGAGTCCATGGGGGCCGGGCCGTGGCAGATCATCTTCGGAATCCTCATTCCGGAAGCATTGAGTACACTGGTCCTGAATATCACGATCGCGACCATCGGCCTTGTTGGTGCATCGGCCATGGCCGGGGCAGTCGGAGGCGGTGGTCTTGGAGATCTGGCCATCGCTTACGGATATCAGCGATTTGAAACATCCGTCATGATCGTGACCGTCATCATTTTAATTGTGATGGTGCAGGGACTGCAGACAGCAGGAAATACATTATCAAAAATCATCAGAAGACGTTAGGAGAGAGGAATATGAAAAAATCAATCAGCCTGGCAAGTATCGCCATTCTATTAATCACCCTTATATTGAGCGGCTGCTCGGGAGACAGTGCATCCGGCTCAGGTGAAAAAGAAGTTGTTAAAGTCGGAGTGAATGGATCCGGGGTGCCGATTTGGGAGTATATGAAGGAGAAAGCAGCGAAGGAAGGAATTGAAATCGAGATTGTGGAGTTTGCCGATTACGTGAGACCGAACCAGGCACTGGCCGATGGGGATATCGACCTGAACGCCTTCCAGACGATTTCGTATTTTGATTCTTTCGTGGAAGAACATAATCTGGATCTTGTACCGATCGGCTCGACGATTATCGCGCCGATGGGAATCTATTCGGAAAAATATAAATCGGTAGAAGACTTACCGAAAGGCAGTAAAGTAGCCGTTCCTCAAGAAGCGACGAACCTTGGTCGTGCCCTTCTCCTGTTGGAAGAAGCAGGGTTGATCAAGCTAAAAGAAGGATTTGATCAGTCACAGGGTCTCGAAGCCATCAAGGAAAACCCGAAAAAACTTGAATTCACACCGGTCGTCGCTGCCCAGACCCCGAGGGTACTGCCGGATGTGGCGGCATCGATCATCAATAATGGTGTGGCGGTTGAAGCAGGGATGGTCCCGGTTGACGACAGCATCTATATCGAAGGGGCGGAATCCAAGCCGTTCATCAATATCATTGCCGCACAGGAAAAAGAGAAGGACAACAAGACCTATCAAAAGATTGTGGAGCTCTATCAGCAAGATGACGTAGCAGAACATATCAAGAAAACATACAAAGATTCCCTGATCCCGACATTCGTGCCGGTCAGTGAATTACATTAGGAGGGAAAAGAGATGAGTCAACCAGCAGCGATTGCCAATCGTAAAAACAACATTCTCTCGGCAGTGGATCAACTGGCTGTGAAACTCGTGTCGACCAGCCATCAGATCCACGACAATCCTGAAATCGGTAACGAAGAGTTCTTTGCTTCAGAGACCTTGACCACCCTCCTTGCAGCCAACGGGTTCTCCATTGAACGGGGAGTGGCGGGCCATGAGACTTCCTTTGTGGCACGCAAACATTCAGGAAAAGAAGGGCCGGTGATCGGCTACCTGGCTGAATATGACGCCCTGCCTGGACTCGGTCACGCCTGCGGTCACAATATCATCGGGACGGCAAGCTGCGGGGCGGCCATCGCCCTGTCCTCCGTACTTGATGAAACAGGAGGGGAAGTGGTGGTGTTCGGGACGCCTGCCGAGGAAGGCGGTCCGAATGGAAGTGCGAAGGGCAGTTTTGTTAAGGCGGGCTTGTTCGAAGGAGTGGATGCCTGCATGATGGTCCATCCGTTCAACAGGACAACACAGACAGGGAAAACCCTTGCGGTGGACCCGCTTGATTTCGAATTTAAAGGAAGGTCTGCCCATGCGGCAGCTTCTCCTGAAGACGGCATCAATGCCCTTGATGGTGTGATCCAGCTGTTCAACGGCATTAACGCCCTTCGCCAGCACGTGACCGATGATGTAAGGATCCACGGCATCATCACCCACGGCGGGGACGCACCCAATATCGTCCCTGACTATGCAAAAGCCCGCTTCTATATACGTGCTGCCACCAGGGAAGCATGCAATGGAGTCACGAAGAAAGTGAAAGCCATCGCTGAGGGATCGGCACTTGCCACGGGTACAGAACTGAATGTCATCAAAATCCAAAATGAAGTCGATCACTTTCAGCTCAACCGCCGTTTCGATCAAGTATTCCAGCGCTCCATCGAGTCACTGGGGGAATACTTCGACGATACAGAACGAAAGGGACTCGGTTCCTCCGATGCCGGAAACGTCAGCCGGGTGGTCCCGACCATCCACCCCTACATCAAAATCGGCCCCGAATCCCTCGTCGTCCACACGAACGAATTCAGGGAAGCGGCCAAATCCAGCGAGGGTGACCGGGCGCTTGTGATCGGGGCGAAGGCACTTGCGCTGACGGGGTATGAACTGCTGACGGATGAGCAGCTTTTAGAGGAAATATGGGAAGAGTTCCGTGCAAGTAAGTAAGGTTGGAAAGACAGCCAAATAGGGGCTGTCTTTTTTGTGTGAAAGCTTGTCCTTTATAGAATAACTAGCATATTGGGCTCAGACCCTCGGCACGGTGAACCATTAATGTACCGGGTTCATGTACAGACCTACTGCCACTCAGCCAAACACTTTCAAGACCAGCTATTCTAAAGAGGAAGTAGCAGCCATAGCATTACTGTTAGGCATCGATTTTACCACCAGTAAATTTAATTTAACTGAGTTTTGGATGGGAGTAAACACTGAACTTGAACACGGAAAAAAATACAATCCAACAAATGTAACGGCGGATGATCCCATTACTACCGGGAAAATTGCATTGGCTCATTTAAACGAATTTCCTGATTATTATAGAAGGTTGAAAGTTCTTGAAGATGAGGCAAAAGCGTATTGGAACAAATGAAATGACAAGTAGGTGGGGACGTTCTACACCTATTTGAAACTTTTAATGGGATTGTTTATAGAATCAGGATGGTATCGTGGGTATTAACTCGTCCCTAACAATAGTTAAGGACGAGTTTTTTTGATGTTCTTGTATTCAGAAATCCTATTCATTTATTACAGTTATTTGTTGGCTTTCATATAATCTCGTAATATCAGGTTGAATATTATCTGTAATCAGATAAGTTAAGACGTTTAAAGGAGAAACGATGTGATTAGAAAACGTGTTTAATTTATCAGATGTCACCATCCCGAGCACTTCATTTGATATGGAGACCATCTTTCTTTTAACAGCAGCCTCGGCTAAGCTGGGTACACTAATCCCAATATTAGGATCAATTTTATGAATGCCCATTACGTATAAATCAGCCCTCAAATTATTTAATGACTCCACCGTATCTATCCCTAAATTCACCATGGATTCTTTAAAAAGGGTTCCGCCGATCATGATCACTTCGATATCATGATGATTCATTAAGGCAGTAGCAATCGGAGGACTATTTGTGACGACTGTTGCTTTTAACGTTAAGGGCAGTTGTTTAACAAGATGTAGATTGGTCGTTCCACCATCAATTAACAGAACCATGTTATCCCTAATGAATTCTAATGCTTTTTTTGCTAAATCTATTTTAACTTCATTCAAAACGTCCTGCCTTGTGGTAAAGTCTACAACCGGTGGACCTATTCTTAAAGCTCCGCTGTGAACCCTCCGAATTAACCCTTTGTTATCCAGTTCTTTCAAATCCCTGCGTATGGTATCTTCTGAAACGGAAAGACGTTGACTTAAATCAGCTGCAATCACTTTCTGCTCTTCATTTAAGATCTCTACTATTTTTTGTTGACGTTCAAGTTTTAACAATGGCTTTTCACCCTTAATTAAATATAAATATTATATTTAGGCTCTTTTCGTAAAGATTGTTGCTTTTTTAACATAAGGTCTGCTTGAGCTCTGTCAATCAGTATGTGTTGGACCTAAAAAAAGATTATTTGCTAAAAGTCTTATTTTTCACTAATTCTAACGAGGATTTATGCTCAGAAAGTTGATTGGAGCGGAAGGATACTCGACTCCTGCGGGAATAGCGGGAAAGTTGAGACCCCACAGGGCAAAGCCCGAGGAGGCTAAACTCACGCCCCGCGGAAAGCAAGCATCCTGCAGCGGAAATCAACTACTGCTTGCTACCTTAAGATAACCTCAAACTTTACGAAAAGAGCCTATATGTAAATACTACCACAACTCATTATCTCCACGCCAAACAATTATAAACGTGCATAAATTTAATAAAAACATGCAAATTATATATTTACTTTTAATTGAAATCGCTTTATACTTGTAAAAACAGAACAAGGAGGCACTAACATGCAAAATAGAAAAATATCGATTGCTCCATCGATTATGTGTGCGGATTTGTGTAATTTAGAAAAGAGTGTGAGAGAGATTGAGAGAGTGGGAATCGACACTTTACATATAGACATCATCGACGGTTCATTTAGTCCCAGTATGCCACTCGGGATCGACACAGTTAAACAACTGAGAAAAATCACAAATATGGATTTTGATGTTCATATCATGGCCAAGGAAAATGAGTTTTTCATTCAAGAGATGATTGATATCGGTGTGGAACAAATCACATTTCATATAGAGAGCAGCGTTCATATCGATCGTTATGTCAATTTGATCAGAAATAGCGGAGCGAAAGTGGGAATTGCCTTGAACCCTGCCACTCCATTATCGGTTCTGGACTATGTGCTGCCTCAATGCGATACGGTTTTATTAATGTTAATCAATCCTGGTTTTGCAACGGATAAGGGAGAAAAACAGATATCTTATGCAGTGAAAAAGGTAAAGGACCTTCATCGATACATTCAAGAGAAGGGCTTGAGTACTAGAATAGAGGTAGATGGAAGAGTCTCCCTTGAATCAATTCCTAGTTTAGTAGATGCAGGTGCGGATATCCTGGTTGCCGGGAGCACAAGTTTATTCGTTAAGGGTAATAGTTTAGCTGAAAATAAACAGATCATGGAGAAGGGGATCTCAGAAGGGATTTCTTTAGGGGAGGTAGTGAGATGATGAATTATAATCAAGTTCAAAATGAAATTACAGAAGAGATAGCCAATACATTAGGTCAGGTTAATAGTGAAAGTGTGGCAGAATTAGTATCAGAGATTAAAAAAGCAGAAAAAGTATTTTTTGTGGGAGTTGGCAGAGTCCTGCTTTCTTTGGAAGCGGTTGCTAAACGATTGGCGCATCTTGGTATCAACACATATGTCGTGGGACAAATCACTGAACCGGCAATTACTGAAAATGATTTGCTGATTGTGGGTTCGGGAAGTGGAGAGTCTGCTTTCCCTTTGATCATTGCTAAAAAAGCAAAACAATTCAATGCCAGGGTCGCTCATATTGGAGCAAATCCTGACTGTTCCATGAAGGAATTTACGGATCATTTTGTAAGGATCCCAGTTAGTACAAAATTGCAATTACCTAATGAAATTCCTTCTGTTCAGCCTATGACGAGTTTATTTGAACAAAGTCTATTATTGTTAGGTGATTCTATTGCCTTAATGCTGGTTCGAGAACAAAATATAGAGATGCATAGTCTGTGGAAGTATCACGCTAACCTGGAATAGGTTATAGGCGTGCGAAGTAATTTGCAGAATGGAGGAGAATGATGAAAGCGCTACATTTTGGGGCCGGAAATATAGGAAAGGGATTTATCGGGTATCTGCTTAACAAAACAGGTTACGACGTTTGTTTTGTCGATGTTAATCAAAAAGCGATTGATCAATTTAACGATAATAATAGATACCTTGTTGAAATTCTGGATGATGCCCGTAAAGTCGAATCCATTTCTCCTGTTTCGGCGTTAAATAGTTTAACACAAAGAGAAGAAGTGATGGAAAGAATCGAAAATGCAGATATCATTACTACCTCAGTTGGGGTCAGTAATTTGTCCCGGATTGCTGATGTCATCTCAGAAGGTCTTTTGAGAAGGGTAAAAAAGAACAAAAACAAGTTGGACATTATTGCGAATGAAAATGCGGTCAATGCATCGTCCACATTGAAAGGTGAAATAGAGAAACTTGTTTCGCCAGGAGAGATGGATGAAATCCTGACATTGGTTGGCTTTCCAAACGCTTCAATCGACCGTCTTGCTTTGTCAAAGGAATCCGAGCAGGCTCAAATTGCTATAGTAGAACCTGAGTATGAGTGGGTCATTAACCAAAAAGAAATGGCCAACCATAAACTCCCCATGATTAAAGGTGCGACATATGTTGAGGACCTAAAACCTTATATTGAAAGAAAATTATTTGTCGTTAACATGGCGCATGTAACAACTGCGTATATGGGATATATTCACAATGAATCAACCATCCAAAGTACGCTAAAAAGACCAGAAATAGAGCAGTTTGTCAGGGCGATAATGAATGAAACAGCTCAATACTTCATAAGGAAATACAACGTCAAACAAGAAGAAATGAATAATTATATTAAAAAAACAATAATTCGATTCAAAAATCAGAATATTAGTGATAATATTTTCCGAGTAGGAAGATCCCCTATCAGGAAACTTGGGTATAATGAACGTTTAGTGAAGCCAATGCGAGAACTAGTAGAATTGGGCTTACCATCTAAACACCTGACCTTGGCCGTTTCTGCCGGTTTTATCTATGAGAATCCTCAAGACGAGGAATCTGTCACGATGCAGCATTTCATTCATAAACACGGCATAGAACAGGCAATCGAGCATTTTACGGGAATAAGGGATGATAGGATTCTATCTATTTTAAGGGATAACTATTACAACTTGAAAGAGAAACAAAGGGAAAAAGTATCTTCTGTATTAATCGATTAAGAAAGGAATTGGGATCATGCTCAGTCATTATTTAGAAAACACAATCAACTTGATGGATTCAGTATCCTCTTGGGAGGAGTCTGTTAGGGTAGCTGCAGAGCCCCTTTTGAATCAAGGGAACATTAATGAAAGTTATATACAGGATATGATCAGTAATATCCACGAATTCGGCCCCTACATCGTTATTGTACCTGGAATAGCCATGCCGCATGCTCAAAATAAGGGTGGAGTGAACGAGAATGGGGTTTCCTTATTAAAGTTACATACACCAGTCCTTTACCCGGAAAATAAGGAAGTCAATGTTGTATTGGTATTAGCCGCAACTGACAGTACGGGTCATCTTGATTTAATTTCAGACCTATCTACTGTATTAGCTGATGAAGAGGTTAAGGACAGTTTAGAGGTGGCTGAAAGTAAGGATGAAATACTAAGACTAATTAGGGGTGTCGAGTGATTAATAGCTTGATAAAGATGAATCCCCTACGCTAAGGTGAAGTTTATTCTTTGATCTATAATGCAATTTTATGACATCTAAATGGAAAGGGTGGAAATTGTATGTCAACTCAAACCGTGATGGAACAGACTCCTGTATCGAAGCCGTCAACTCGTGCGAAAATACAAGCAATGGGTGGATTCTTAACCAATATGGTGCTGCCTAATATAGGAGCATTTATAGCATGGGGAATACTGACAGCGCTTTTTATTCCCACAGGCTGGTTGCCGAATGAATATCTTGCAGAAATGGTTGGACCGACCATTACGTACTTATTGCCCCTGCTCTTAGCTTATACCGGTGGTAGAATGGTAGGCGGACAAAGAGGGGCCGTCATGGGTTCGATCGGGGCCATCGGATTAATTATTGGTTCTGATATCCCTATGTTCTTAGGGGCAATGATCATCGGACCGATTGGTGGTTGGGCGATCAAACGTTTTGATAAGCTGCTGGAAAATAAAATACCTGCTGGATTTGAAATGGTGATCAACAACTTCTCAATTGGTATTTTAGGCTTCTTTTTATTACTCCTTTCTTATACCGTTATCGGTCCGGTAATCGAAGCGGCTAACGAAATGGTTACTGCTGCGATTGAAGCATTAGTTGGAACCGGTTTCTTACCGTTGCTGTCCCTTATAAATGAACCAGCGAAAGTTCTGTTTTTAAATAATGTGATTGACCAAGGGATCTATTATCCACTTGGTATGCAGGAAACACTTGAAGCGGGTAAATCCATTTACTTTACTGTAGCATCCAACCCTGGACCAGGTCTTGGCTTGCTATTAGCTTTTACTGTATTCGGGAACAAAATTTCCAGAAGGACTGCACCCGGTGCCATTATCATCCACTTCTTTGGCGGAATCCATGAACTATACTTTCCATACGTACTAATGAAACCACTTACAATCCTGGGTATGATTGCCGGGGGGATGTCAGGTGTTGCTACTTTCCAACTTTTCGGTTCCGGTCTTGTAGCCGGTCCAAGTCCAGGTTCAATTTTCGCATACTTAGCATTAACGCCTAAAGGGAACTTCTTGGGGATTATTCTAGGTGTAGTGGTGGCGACAGCAGTTTCCTTTCTTGTGACATCCCTTGTCTTGAAGTTGGATCGAAAAGATGACGATGAAGCTGCCTTAACAGAGTCTATTGAAAAGTCTAAAACGATGAAGAATGAAGGAAAACAAATTTTAACTAAAGCTCCAGAGGAAGCAGCCAGCAAAAGCATCAATAAAATTTCATTTGCTTGTGATGCCGGCGCTGGAAGCAGTGCAATGGGCGCCACAACCTTTAGAAGAAAGCTTGAAAAACAGAACATTGACGGCATCGAAGTAAAACACTATAGAATTGAAGATGTCCCAAAAGATTCAGACATCATTGTCGTCCATAAAAATCTGTATGATAGAACGAGACTTTCGTTTGAAAACCATGAGATTATTACGATTGAGAATTATATCGGTGATCCTAAACTTGAAAAGTTGTTAGTTGACTTAAAGGAGCAATAAGGGTAGCGACGTAATAGGGTATTACATTAAGCTATCAGGCACTGGAGAGTTGAAAAAAAGTAGAATAAAGCGAATGAGCATCCTTCGGGGTGCTTTTTTGTTTTGACGTAAAATGAAGTTAACCGATGAACAAAAGAGAGGTCGCTCATTATTAAAGTAAGAAAGGGATCATTCCTTTTACAATAGTAAATTCAATTTAACTTAGTTTTGGATGGGAGTAAATATTGAACTTAAACACGGGAAAGAATACAACCTGACAAACCTTACAGGGATGACCCGATCACTACCGGGGAAATTTTAACTGCTTGTGAATCCTCAAACAAACAGTGGTGAAAAATTAAAGGTTGCAAGCGATTACAAATTTATGTTACCTTATGTGTAACCGGTTACACAAATAACCAACCAAACGAACAGGAAGTGACGCACGTGGCAACAATCAAGGATGTGGCGAGTGAAGCGGGGGTGTCAGTGGCGACGGTCTCCCGGGTGCTCAATGATAACGGCTATGTAGGAGCCGAGACGAGGAAGAAAGTGATGGTGGCGATCGAGAAGCTGAATTACAGCCCGAACGAGGTTGCCCGCTCTCTATATAAACGGGAGTCGAGACTGATCGGACTGCTGCTTCCCGATATCACGAACCCATACTTCCCGCAGCTGGCGAGAGGGGTCGAGGATGAAGTGAGTGAGGCCGGATTCAGGCTCCTCCTTGGAAACAGCGACGAGAACATCCAGAAAGAGCTGGATTATATCCAGACCTTTGTTCAGAACAATGTCGTCGGCATGATTTCTGCGACCAATCATGTGGAGCATGACCAGCTGTATAGTGAATTGAATCTCCCACTCGTTCTCCTTGACCGGACCACGGACAACTATCCGGCAGTGTATGCGGACGGACGCAAAGGAGGACGCCTGGCGGCTAAGACCTTAGTGGAAAAAGGAGCGAAGCGGATCACCGTCATGAAGGGACCGGCCCACGTCAAGCCGGCACAGGACCGATTCCGTGGAGCCGTCGAGTACCTAAGCGGGACGGACGTCGATTTCACCGTGATGTCCACGACCTCGTTCTCCTTTGAAGACGCAAAGGGCTGGGCAGAAGAACTGTTCGCCACCTATCCTGATACGGATGGGGTCATCGCGAGCAATGATATCGTCGGGATCGCGATTCTCCATGAGGCCTTGAGGCTTGGGAAAAAGATTCCGGAAGACGTCCAGATCATTGGCTACGATGACATCCCCCAGAGCAGCCTTTCCTATCCGGCGCTCTCCACGATCAGGCAGCCGGCTTACGAAATGGGCAGGCAGGCCGCGGCACTTTTGATTAAACTGATAAAAAAAGAAAAAGACATCGATACAACCGTTCAGCTTCCGGTTGAACTCATACAGCGAAACACAACACGAAAGGGATGAAGGAAGATGAAAAAAGCGAAAATTGCCGTGATTGGCAGTTCATCCATGGATTTGGTGGTCACATCAGCGAAACGCCCCGGTGCAGGGGAAACGGTACTGGGCGACAGCTTTGACACCGTACCCGGAGGAAAAGGAGCCAACCAGGCCGTTGCCGCAGCAAGGCTTGGAGCTGACGTGTACATGATCGGATGCGTAGGCGATGATCCATACGGCAAAGAGATTTTGGAAAACTTTAAGAGCAACGGTGTTCATACCGACTATGTGGAACCGGTTACAGGTCAGAAATCCGGAACCGCTCATATCATTCTCGCTGAAGGGGACAACAGCATTGTCGTCGTAAAAGGGGCCAATGATCTTGTGACACCAGAGTACGTCGAGAAAACAGCCGATTTCCTCAAAACATGTGATCTCATCATGATCCAGCAGGAAATCCCGGAGGAAACGGTCGAGTACGTGGCACACCTGTGCAACAAAATTGAGGTACCACTGCTACTTAACCCGGCACCGGCACGGAAGATCTCAGAGAAAGTCATCATTGGTGCCAGCTACCTGACACCAAATGAACATGAAGCAGATGTGCTCTTTAATGGAATGAAACCGTCAGAAGCGCTGAAACAATATCCTGACAAAGTCATCATCACCGAAGGAGCAGCCGGAGTCCGCTACCATAGCGGCACAAAGGAAATCCTCGTTCCTTCCTTCAAAGTCGAGGTCGTCGATACGACAGGGGCAGGCGATACTTTCAATGCCGCATTCGGAACAGCCGTTGCTGAAGGACAAACAATGGAAGAAAGCCTCAGATTCGCAAACCGTGCCGCATCCCTTTCCGTGACCGGATTCGGGGCACAGGGCGGAATGCCGACAAGAGACGAAGTGGAAAGGAAGCTGGCAGAATGAAACGACATGGCATCTTGAACAGTCACATAGCAAAAGTATTAGCCGACCTCGGCCACACTGATACGATAGTCGTGGCCGATGCCGGTCTCCCAATTCCGTCAGACGTCGTGAAAATCGACCTGGCATTGAAACCAGGAGAGCCATCCTTCCTTGACGTGGTCCAACTGTTAAAGGAAGAAATGGTCGTCGAAACCGTAACGCTTGCAGAAGAAGTGGAAACGAATACAGGGGTCCATAAACAGATGACCTCATGGTTTGACGGGATCCAGTATGTATCCCATGAAGAGTTCAAGAAAGAAACCCATAAGGCGAAGGCCGTCATCCGGACGGGGGAAGTCACACCGTACGCGAATTGTATCCTTCACGCGGGAGTCATTTTTTAAAACAAAGGGGGTAGTAGCATGCAGATCAGCATGAAGAATATCCATAAAGCATTTGGGACGAACCAGGTCCTTGAAGGCGTGGACATCGAGATCCAGCACGGTGAGGTCCATGCCCTGATGGGGGAAAACGGTGCCGGAAAGTCGACCCTGATGAACATCCTGACGGGTCTTCACAAGAAAGATCAGGGAACGATCACCATCGACGGGAAGGACATGACGTTCGATAATCCGAAGCAGGCCGAGGAATTCGGCGTTGCCTTCATCCATCAGGAGCTGAACGTCTGGCCGGAGATGACCGTCCTTGAGAATCTTTTCATCAATAAGGAACCGGTTACACAATTCGGTCTCATCAATACGAGAAAAATGAAAGCGATTGCGAATGAGCAGTTTGAAAAGCTGAACATTTCCATCCCCATCACAAAAGAAGCAGGACAGTGCTCCGTCGGTCAGCAGCAAATGATCGAAATCGCCAAAGCCCTCATGACGGATGCAAAAGTCATCATCATGGACGAGCCGACTGCGGCCTTGACGGACCGGGAAATCGAGACGCTCTTCACCGTCATCCGTTCCCTAAAGAAAGCCGGCGTGTCGATTGTATACATCTCCCACCGGATGGAAGAGATCTTCACGATTTGTGACACCATCACGGTCATGCGGGACGGACGCACGGTGGATACGACGCCGATCCCAGAAACCAACTTCGATGAAGTCGTGAAGAAAATGGTCGGACGTGAATTAACAGACCGCTTTCCAAAACGCCAACCAAAGCCAGGCGAAACGATGCTTGAAGTCAGGAACCTGACGAAGAAGGGACTTTTTGAAAAAGTGAGCTTTGAAGTACGTTCAGGCGAAATTGTCGGCATGTCAGGATTGATGGGGGCAGGACGGACGGAAATCATGCGCACCATCTTCGGACTCGACGGACGATATGAAGGCGAAATCCTCGTGAACGGGAAACCGGTCACCATTAAAACACCAGATCAAGCAGTAAAGCTCGGTCTTGGATTCATCACCGAGGATCGGAAGGATGAAGGACTCGTCCTCGACTTTTCCCTGAAGGATAATATCGCTCTTCCAAGCCTCTACAGCTTCACAAAGAAAGGCTTGATCAACGATAAAAGCGAACAGGACTTTGTGGAAATGCTCATCAAACGGCTGACGATTAAAACTGAATCAGCCCGGACTCACGCAAAGAACCTTTCGGGTGGGAACCAGCAGAAGGTAGTCATCGCCAAATGGATCGGGATCGGTCCGAAGGTGCTCATCCTCGACGAACCAACAAGGGGAGTCGATGTCGGGGCGAAACGGGAGATCTATCAACTGATGAACGAGCTCACCGACCGGGGCGTCGCGATCGTGATGGTATCATCCGAGCTGCCGGAAGTACTAGGAATGAGCGACCGCATCCTCGTCGTCCATGAAGGGACCATCGCAGGAGAGCTATCAAAGGAAGACGCAACACAGGAAAAAATCATGACATTGGCGACAGGAGGTCACGCACATGAATAACGCACTCAAAACGAATCACGTCGGCAATCTGATGCAAAAGCTCGGTCCACTCCTCGGACTGTTTGTGCTGATTGCGACCGTATCCATCATCAACCCTAGTTTTCTAGAACCCTTGAACTTATTGAATCTATTACGACAGGTTGCGATCAACGCCCTGATTGCCTACGGGATGACCTTCGTCATTTTGACCGGGGGAATTGACTTATCCGTCGGCTCGATCCTCGCCTTATCCAGTGCCCTCATGGCAGGGATGATGGTATCGGGAATCGACCCGATCCTTGCGATCTTGATCGGCTGTATCCTCGGAGCCGTGATGGGAATGGTCAACGGATTATTGATCACAAAAGGAAAAATGGCACCATTCATCGCAACACTTGCAACAATGACGATGTTCCGTGGTTTAACGCTTGTATACACAGACGGAAATCCAATCACGGGACTCGGTGACAGCTATGCATTCCAACTGTTCGGAAGAGGATACTTCCTTGGAATCCCGGTACCTGCCGTCACGATGATCCTGACGTTTGCGATCCTTTGGGTGATCCTGCATAAAACCCCGTTCGGCCGAAAAACGTATGCCATCGGTGGAAATGAAAAAGCAGCACTTATCTCAGGAATCAAAGTACCACGCATCAAAGTGATGATCTACTCCCTGACCGGCTTACTGGCAGCACTCGCAGGAGCAATTCTGACGTCACGCCTGAATTCAGCCCAGCCGACTGCCGGTACATCCTATGAACTAGATGCCATCGCCGCCGTCGTCCTTGGCGGGACAAGCCTGTCAGGCGGACGCGGACTGATCGTCGGAACACTGATCGGTGCACTCATCATCGGAACGTTAAACAACGGTCTGAACCTGCTCGGCGTCTCATCCTTCTTCCAAATGGTCGTAAAGGGTGTCGTCATCATCATCGCGGTTCTCATCGACCGAAAGAAAGCAGCGTAGGAGGGATACTATGAAAAAAGCATGGTTACTACTAATCAGTTTGTCACTCCTATTCCTCGGCGCCTGCTCCCTGCAGCCGCCGGAATGGGCCAAGCCAAATAAAAGCTCAAACCCGGAAGACATTAAAATCGGACTATCCGTTTCAACACTTAATAACCCATTCTTCGTCTCCATGAAAAACGGGGTAGAAGACGAAGCGAAGAAACAAGGCATGGAAGTCGTCGTCGTTGATGCCCAGAATGATGCTGCAAAACAGATCAATGACGTAGAAGACCTTATCCAGCAGGGTGTCAACGTCTTACTCATCAACCCGACGGACTCAGCGGCCATCTCTACTGCCGTCCAGTCGGCCAACAGCCTGGGCATTCCCGTCGTCACCCTTGACCGTTCAGCGGAAAAAGGAGACGTCGCCACACTCGTCAGCTCCGATAACGAAAAGGGAGGAGAAATGGCCGGAGAATACCTCGTTGAGCAGCTTGGTGAAGGAGCAAAGGTTGCAGAACTGGAAGGTGTCCCTGGAGCATCCGCCACCCGTGAGCGGGGAGCCGGGTTCCATAACATCGCGGATGAAAAGCTCGATGTAGTAGCCAAACAGACGGCGAACTTTGATCGTACCGAAGGATTAAATACGATGGAAAACCTGATTCAGGGGAATCCAGATATCAAAGCGGTGTTCGCTCATAACGATGAAATGGCGTTGGGTGCACTGCAGGCGATCCAGAGTTCTGGTCGTGACGTTTTAGTCGTTGGATTTGATGGAAATGAAGATGCGATGACTAGCATTCGTAATGGTAACCTGTCTGCGACTGTTGCTCAGCAACCTGAGAAGATTGGTTCGTTGGCCGTTCAGGCTGGGGCTGATGTGTTGTCAGGGAAGAAGGTAGACAAGAAGATTCCGGTGCCGTTGAAGTTGGTGACGGAGGAGAATATAGAAGATTCTTCAGAATAAATTGTAGTGGTAAACCTCATTCGTGCATTTGTACGAATGAGGTTTTTTTCCTTTATTGCTAAAAGTAGTGGAGAAAAGGTAGATATTTAATGTTAGATGATAATACAAAAAAACCAGAATTTGCATCAACTGTAACACCTACACAGGGATTGAAAGCCAACATGCGTGATAATTATTTGGAGAGAGAACTAGTAGGTTTATTACAATTTTCCCATGGTAGAGAATTACAAGGACATTGGGGTAGTGCTATTAAATCAGTTGGAAATTATGTAAAGGAAAATGGTAAAACATTCAAGTGTACCTTAAGGTGTCCACCTCTTCTATATGCTTTAAATAATGGATTAGGATCAGAAACAACACCTACTCAGAATGAGTCTAAGGGATTCAAGTTCATCCATATACAAGCCGATGTACCAGTTCTAGACTAAATTGATAAAAAGATCTCCTTTGGTCTTGTTTATTTTGTTTAATAAAATATTGATTTTTGTAATAGATTAATATTCCCCTTTATAAATAAAGAATATTAAAAACTATTATTCACTTTATATAGTATAAAATGAGACTCTTATACCTATACTGAAGTGTAAGAAGTCTAAACTCTAAGGGGGGTCCAAGATGGGGAGAGCTAAACGTGATATGGAAGAAAGAGAAGCAGCGCAGGCCAGGAAGATAAATTATCTTAAGGAAATTAAAGGATATACAGAGTGCGTTGAATGCACAAAATTATTTATAAGCCCTCATGGTTCGCTTATATGTGATGAATGTTTTGGAGAAAAACTTAGAAAAGAATAAGGAGCATGAAGCTCCTTATTTGTTTATCTTTGGGGTCTGACCCCATTTTATTTCACCTGGAGGATCTTCACCTCTATATGTGGATTCTGTTGAATACCATGAATGAGGATGGGACTCAGGTATATGTTTGGTAAAAGGTGCTATATTCGGTCAATCTTGAAATTTTGAGAGATTCTGTGTTTTACAGTGGTTCGCTGTATACAACTTTTTTTGCATTATTGTATTAAAAGGCTGAAGCTGTAAAAGCTTATCCTCGTCAATCTTCTCTAATGACACATCACTGCTCCAACGCCAGTTACTTACTAACCCGTATGACTAAGGTGAAAAAGTTAACGCGTTGGGATATTCATGGAACTAATCTATTTATAGTATTTATGTATAATATTGGGGTCTGACCCTCTGTACGATGAAGCATTAATGTACTGGGGGTCAGACCCCGATTTTTCAAAGTACCCTCCTGGTGCAGATCTTTGTACAAGTTAGATTTTTATCGAGCACGTAAAAATTCTTAGAGTGTAGAAACATTTACTAATGGGAGATAATAAAATCGATTAAACCTATTAAGAGTTCTATTTTAACTTTCCTTTCTCTTAATAGGCCGATCAGGAAGACTTTCAAATATACCTTGGAAACTAAGATTTGATTCTTCTAATTTTCTTCTGAGAGTTAGTACGAATGTTGCACTCTCTGATGTTGTATATGAATCATACAATATTGCTTTTGTTCGTTTTGCCAACTCTATTATTTCTTCTGGTGTCCAAATATGCATTTCGTTACCTGGGCTAGCAGCGGGATTAGCTGCAACAATTGGACCAACTATCATTAATTTTCTAAAACGATGAGATTTTGGAAACTCTTCTTCGTACCAAATATTATGGTTGTGAGACTGCCCAACATCTTTTTTTGAATATTGGGAGGTATCAACTTTGTCCTCTTTGCTTTCTAGTAAAATGTCAAATTCAGGTGAAGCCCAAAATACATCAGGTCCACGACCTATGTTACTCAACTGGTCTGGGCGGCTTGATTCAAATCCTAGATAACGTCCTAGCCAATAAAGAGCTGTTTCATACTGGTTAGATGAGCTTTTTAATGAAAAAATAGGTGCTAGTCGCCCATCCATTTCACTAAATGATCCATAGTTAAAGTCACCTCTCTCACTTAACACTTTTGCAATTCTCTCTGGTTGGGAATCACCAGTAGCTATGACTGGTAAAGAAGGAGTAGGTGCAGGTTCTAGGTTTAACCTCCCAAGGGCTCTATAAGTACCTCCAGATCTATTGAAATATCTCTCCGCAGCTGAATAATTTTCACTTAATTGATAAGCATATCCTATCCAGTGTGCATGCCAAGCAGCCTGAGCTTTATCATTCACATAGAGTTCTTCAAGAGTCTCTTCTAATGAGCGAGCTGCACGTGCATAATTTCTGTTCCATAAATTTTTGAGAAAGAGACGTTCAGCTCTAGCCACTTTGGTTTGGTGTGTTTCTTCGACTTCAACTTTACTTTCAACTTGGGAGGTTACAGAGAATTGTTGAACACGAGTCTTGTGTAAATTTGTCCATCCTTTATTACGGTTGGAGTTTATTACAGTAGAGACCAACCCAGCAAGGTCATCAATTGATTTTAATTCCTTAGTTAATTCTTCACCCAATTCTAATTGGGCTTTTGTAAAAGGTGATAGCACATTACGATTAGTTTTACGGGTAATCCAATCTGCCATATCATCCCCAAGTAAAAATACAGCTCCATAATCGTCGGTTCCACGAGATATTCGACCCATAGACTGAACTACCCGGGATGCTACAGTTCCTTGTAAGAACTTATTTTCACCTAAATTACTCCATAAAAACTTTTCCATTAATCCTGTACCTGAAGGAAGACCATCTATAATCAGTAATCTACAAGTATCACCTGGAAAATCCATACCTTCAAATCGTGCAGGGGCAACCAATATTCCATGGGAGGCATTTTTAAATTCGTCTACTTTATCTGAGAAGTCATCCGATGAAAATGATATTTCGTAATCACGCCACTTTCGTGCCTGATATTCACTCTTTGGGATAATTAAAACCTTTTCTTTTCTACTTAAATTAATAATAAATTCAAACATTTCTTCTTTAATATTTGGATTCATGTAAGGGGTCACAATTAATCTTTCAGATTCACCAGCACTCGTTTTTGGATCAATATGAATATCAGGGAGGAATCCAAATGTACGGATGAATTCAGGTTTATCTTGTACTGTTGCTGAAAGAAATACCTTTCTAGTTTGTTCAGACATAAAACTAAGCTCTTGGACAGGTGGTAAAAAAGGTGTTATTTCTATTGAGTTAGAAGTAAGAAAGACTGAACATAAATCTAAATTGTTTCTTAAATGTTCCCAAGAAAACATTGTAGACATTTTTTCGGTAACTTTCTCATTTGTTAATGTCTCGACAACTTTTCCAAATATCTTGCTCCAAACAAACAAAGGAATAAAGAGAACTGATGGATCATTTTTATATGTTACAACCTGATCAAATTCTTGTAAACGGTATGTACTATTAAAATAAGGGCGAACTAATCCAACTAAAGATGCGTATGTTTTAGGAAATTCATCCTCTGAAATTTTAAGTGTGAAGTTTTCCCTCACAATATGAGAAGCTACATGGGAATCGTCAAATATAATTCCTTTAATATCATTGCGGAATCTACGGTTTTTCCCGTTAAATAAGGTTTGATAGTTTGTCAAGCATTGAACATCACCTAGGTTAAACTCACGTTCATATTTCATTTCTCTATTAAAATATGTTGCTACTTTTAACCCAAGGCTCTCAGCAGCATCACTCGTTTGTTTAATAAGCTGGTTAGATCCGCACAAATAAAAAACTCTGTCCTCTAACTCGTTTACTAATGACTGACCATAGAGTAAACCTATTACTGTTTTTCCACCTCCAGTATTTAAATTCACTGCAATGTTATTGTGTTCTCTTTCATTAGAGAGTTCTTCAAGAGCTAGGTATTGACCACGCCATAAATCATTTACTTTGCCTTTTGGCAGACCATCGTAAATTTTAATTGGATTTACTTCTTTAGATTTTTCAGACTGATCAAGGAATTTACTAAAGTCAAAAGTCACTATGATACCTCCATAATAGTTTGTTATCTATTTTACCATATTAAACAAAATTTGTTATTTGGTTAGGGAGTAATCACTTGTTAAGCTTACTAATTCTAAAGAAAATCAAATATTATTAGTTTTTTTAGAAAAAATATGAGTTTATTAATTTTTATTAATAGGAAGGAAATGTAAGAAAATTGTCGAATAGATAACAATGATTTCTAATTATTTGGAGGGGAGTACCATGAGTACAGATCATTCTGCTTCTGGCCCAGCATTAGGATATGTATACCAGTTTGATCGTGCAACTTATAATCTCTTTCAGTCTTCAGTTGACGTTGTTGAAATAGGGATTGAGGATATTGATGACGTGAGTGTACATTATCATAACGGAAAAGAAATTAGAGAACAGGATAAATCGACCGTAAAGTCCAATTCGCCTCTTTCTGATAGAAGTGTTGCATTATGGAAGACATTACATATTTGGGCGGAGACAATTAAGAGAGACCCAACAATTCTATTAAATACAGAGTTCCACCTTGTTACAAATGGATCAATTTCATCTAAGTGTCTTGCCAAAAGAATAAATAATGTAAAAGAGATTGAGTCAGCAGAAATAATTTGTAATGAACTAAAGGAAATTATTCCTACTTTAAGGGAGGATTTAATTGGATATGGTAATACTCTTTTGAGTATAAGTGAAGAGCAACTGAAAAATCTGATCATAAAAATTTCAATATTTGATAAAATGAGTTCTGAATTTGGTGGTGACCTGGAAAATATACAAGCTCTTAGGGTTTTTGAGACAAACATGAAAGTTGGTATATTTGATCAAATGAAAGGTTGGGTAACTAGGAACATTAGGTATTCGGTTGAAAATAAGCAACGTCCGAGAATTACCAGAAAGGACTTTGATAAGGAGTTAAAAGGGCTATTCAGGAAAGTGAATGTTGCTCGGTTGACCGCATTAATTGAGCCATTTGATATTCATGTTGATATTAATAAGTATGACTCATATGGGTTTGTAAAACAGTTAGATTGGATTAATGCAGATGAAGAATTAATTAGAGAGTCAATTTTAGATTATTTGCATGCACAAGACACTCGTATGAAATGGTCAGATAATGATACAGTTTCTGAGACAACTCTTTTACTCTATGAAAACGATTTGAAAAGATGTTGGGAAACTGCAAGAAGAAGAGCAAATAGGCAACCATTTTCTTCTTTAGAAATAAAAGGGCAAGAGTGTTTGGATCTAACAATAGAAAATAACACTTATATTCATAATGAAATTTTGCCAAAGTCAATTTCAAGTGGAAATTTCCATGCATTGGCACATTTTAGTATGGAAAAAGAACCAGTTATAGGTTGGCACCCTAGCTTTAAGTCGCTATCGAAAGGAAAGTCTTAACTATGAGCGGGTCGCTTTTACAAGAATACGAAATAATGCAAAATCCTGCAATTGGAGCTAATGCAATTTGGGCATTTGCTCAGGGTTTCATATCCTATCCACAAGAGAAGCATGAGCATTTAACATTGTGGCACATATTTACTATACTTCCTTTAGTATTTCATGGCACCAGCCGAAAAGTAATAATAAAGAGGCGGGAGTCGTCTGGGCTTCGCTCTATACTTGACCGTGAACCCTCTATTTCATTAGCACAAAATGAAGCTATATTTAATCTTGAAAATCGTATAATGTCAATGGAGAAAAGAACTCTTCGTTCTCTAAATCTGGCTATAGCTTGTAATCTAGTCACACTTGAGAATGGGAACTTCACCTCTAGAAGTAACTTCAAGCTTCCAAAAAATGTTCAAGCGGAGACTAAAGCTGTATTAAAGGCAGCAAATAAACTAGGAATTTGGGCAGGAAATATGTCCATTTTTGAATATTTGACTATATTAGGAGTGGAGCCTAATAAATGAATTTTACAATATTGAAGATTATTATTTGGCCAAAGGATAGTAATAAAAATGTTCGTCTCCTTAACTTCAAGGAAGGTGCAATAAATTATATAACAGGTTCGAGTCGTAGTGGTAAATCGGCGATCATCGAAATTATTGATTATTGCTTAGGGTCAGGTGGTTGTTCTATTCCCAAGATCGGACCTATTAGAAATAATTCTTCTTGGTATGGGATATTAATCAGCACGGATGAGGGAGAAAAGCTATTTGCACGTAGAGACCCAGGCAAACAAAAATCAACTGGTGACTATATGATAAATGAAGGGATAAAAGTTGGTATTCCAGAAAGTCCCCAAAAAAATGCAAACCGCGATTTTGCTAAGAGCATATTAGAAAGATTGGCAAGGTTACCTCAATCTGATTCGGACTTTGATAACACAGGTAGTGGGTTCAAGGGCAGAGCTTCTATTTCAGATATGACAGCTTTTATTTTTCAACCTCAGAGAATAGTTGCTAACAATGAAACTATGTTTTTCGAAGGGGATATTGAAGAGCATGCAAGAAAATTAAGAGAAATATTCCCCTTAGTATTAGGAGTGGTTAATTCTGAAACCCTCATCAAACAGCATAGATTACGAGAGGTTAGACGTTTAATTGATCGGAAACAAAGGCAATTGGAATCTTTAAAAATAAGTATTGAAAATTTTTCGGGAGAAGTACGGGCTAGATATTTGGTGGGGATACAATATGGTTTATTGCCCTCAATACGTGTTGAAGAAACAGACACAAAAATCTTGTTTGAAAGACTCAAAGATATAATAATCTCTTGGAAAAAGAGCTCGTTTTATATGAATGAAGATAATGAAAATTTGAATGCTGGTAGACTTTCATGGCTTCGTGAAAGAGAAATTCATCTTCACTCAGAGCTTACAACATTAAGAGTTAGACTAACTCAGTTAAAGGAGCTTTCACTCGCAAGAGGGAATTCAGAAGTAAATATTGCCAGGAAAAGAGATCGGCTTTCATCTACGTCTTGGTTAACTGAGAGAATAAGTCAAAACCATTCTTGTCCTTTATGTGGAAGTAGTAGTGAAAATCCAACCAATGAACTTAAAAATCTGATTGAATCCACTCAAAAAGTAGAAGCGCAGTGGAAGTCTATTACACTTGTTCCACCGATGCTAGACGCAGAAGAAGTAGACATTCGAAAACAAATCACCAACAAAGAGTTAGAAATTAAACAAGTTAGATCTGAACGTGATTATTTACAAGTGGAAACTGAAGAGATGAAAGCAACAAGAGAGCAAATTGCAATGTTCGTTGGTAGGACTGCCGAGTTTATTAATCTTCACGATTCCCTCACTGATGAAGGAGAATTAGCTAATGATATTTCTCAATTAAAAGCAGAAGAGGAAGAGTTAGTTTCCACTGTAGACTTTGAAACTTTTGTGCAAAGGAAAGAAGCAGCGCTATATAAGTTTACAAGGTTTGCAGGTCATTATGGTTCAATCTTAGATTTAGAGACAGGTGACGACCTAATCCAACTTGATACCAATAAATTAACTATTCGTGTTATCAATGAAAAAGGTGATACTGTGTGGCTTAGAGAAATTGGAAGTGGTGCCAACTGGCTTGGATATCATATAGCGACTATGTTAGCATTACATGAGCTTTTTATAAGTCAAAATATCCCTTATGTTCCTAGTCTATTAGTCATTGATCAACCAAGCCAGACTCATTTTCCAGATAATACAGAAAAAGATTCGGAAAAAGAAGAATTGCAAGCTGTAAATAAAGTCTTCAAAGCCTTATCTTCAGGTATAGAAAGAACAAATGGTGCTCTTCAAGTTATTGTTAGTGAGCATGCTGGACAAAGTGTAGTCGAAGGACTCGATAATGTTCACCTTGTTGAAAGGTGGAGAAAAGGCCGTAAGTTAATACCTTGGCATTGGAGTAAAATAATGCCTGAAAATTTAATAGGTAAAAACGCTAACTATGCAGCTGAAGATTTACTTGGATCACACATTGAGCCTTCAATAAAAAAGATAGTAGGTCATGAAGAAGCTAAATTTACAATTGAAGAAGCTGAATTTGATAAAAATGGTATTGCCTTTAAAGTTAAAGCATTTCCCTTAGATACTCCTCCTATTTATATTGAGGCCCATATTGACTTTGATTTACTCGTAGAATTGGCTTAGCCAAAAGAATTAACCTAAGAATCCCGTTTTACGTCTAAATAGCTCGTAAATATTAGGATAATAGAGTGGTATACAGATTATTAATTTTTAGAGAGTTTATGGAAAAAAATAAAATTAAGTGATACTTAATGAGGAGGGGCTATATGGTGAGAGAGGTGTAATTTTCGGATGTTTTAATAGTGAAAATGCACTATAAAATATTTATACATATCAATATCCTGTAAAACAGTAAATTAAAGTTAACATTAATAAGTTACTTAGAGAGTGAATAAAGTCATTTATTGGGAGATATTAAAATGAATGTTCAAGAATACAATCAAAATGATCTAGTCATTAATGAAATTATTAATGAATATAATTTAAGGCTTCAAAAGCTATCCGAAGACCAAAATATCAATGAGGATGATAGATTTAATTACGCACGCGCAATAAATGGTGGGAATTTTGCATGCGCTTATTATATTACTAATAACGAAGCTAAAAAGTATATTGCTCATAGTGGATTTAACCGAAAAGACAAATTCAAGTATCTAGATATATTTAAAGATAAATATATAATTGGGTATCGTCCCGAGCTTATTGGTCGTACAAATGCCTTTAAAACAAAAGTCTTAAATGATATTTGTAGTGAAAGTTCTGAAAACTGGAATCGATGGGATGACACTGAATCAAAAATATTAGAACAAATATCTTTTGAAAACACAGAGGAATTTAACCATTCAATTATTCTTTGGACTAAGAGGTATCCCTGTCCAAGTTGTAGATGTGTTATTATCGAGTTTGAGAAAAAATATAACGTCGATATAACAGTCTATTATGAAAAGAGATATAATAATAATCCCTGCGATAAAGGTGGTGGCTGCGATGATAATTAATTTTTATGGTGATCGAGATCAAAATGATGAAGACTATCGAAAATTTAAATACTTGGTAGCTGATATTTATCAAGAATGTATCGACAGTGGCTATACTAGGGATGGTGCTGCAGGTAAAACGAAATATGAGGTTGAACCTATGGCAACTAAACCAGTTAGCAAAATAATACTCTATATAGAATTATGCTATTATTTTGCAGAACAAGACCTGCAGAACTCATTTGAAATTGTTTATGAAAAACTAAAGAATATTAATTCTAAAGTGAGTATTCGTGAACTACCTGTGAAGATCAATATAAGTGAAAAATATAGAGATGAAATGGATGTAAAAGTAAGATTAATTATCAAATATCTGAAAGCAAACTTTCATTATGATGATAGAGATTCTGCATAAGAAGTATTTACAATGTCTACTTCTTGGATATTATTGAACAAGAAAGAGTGAACCTAACAAACAGGTTCACTCTTTTTCCTTAACCAAGTTTTTGAATAGGATGCTGTGCTTCCATCCTACCCCTTATTTTACTAAGAACATATATAATAGAGGTCATTATAAAACAACTAAACCCCGGCGACCACCCATCCGGAATCCCCAAATAAATCACCATACCAATCACTAAAACGTACAACGCCTCCCGATTAAAATTCGACTGCCCACTCGCCAGCCGAACAAGCGCACTCTCAGAAATTCTTCCTTTCCGAATAACCAAATAATCAGCCACCACAATAGCCGATATCGGAATGATCAGGATCCCAAGATAAGAAATATACTCCTGCGCATTATAAACCAGCTGCGGAAACGAACTTAAAATGATTCCAGCAACACTGAACAATAGTGCACTTTGAATCCGTGAAAGGGAAGGCAGTGCATTAAGCAAACTATATCCCCCTGTATACGCATTACTAAGATTAATCGAAATCATCGAAACCATCGCACAAGCCGTTATCACCAATAGAAACAGGCTTGAATCAGTAAGCTGCCCAGCTGCCACGAATGGATTCAGATCTTTGAACAAGCTGGCACTCAATCCTCCAAGGAGGGCGGTCATCATGAATCCGACGACGTTTCCTCCGTATAGTCCCCAGAATCCGTGGCGGTCGCTTTTGCTGTAGCGGGTGATGTCGGATGACGCGCTGACGCCTGAGATGTATTGGACGAAGACGAGGCTTGAGTAGAATAGGAACGTACCGATGGAGAATGGTTCCTGGCCTTGGCTTAGTGTTGTAAGGGAATCGGCACCTTTTGTTAGGAACAGGTAAAGGATAATTCCCTGGCCGATCACGAGGATCGGGATGAATAGTTTGGTCGCTTTTTTGACGGCTTCGAAGCCGATGAGGGCTAGAAGGGTCATGATGATGGCGAGTCCGATGGCGACCGGGATGAATGGTATGGTGTAGGGTGTTACTTTTTCCACCATGGAGATGATGACGAAGGTTCCTCCGATAGTTTGGACGCTGAACCAGTAGAGGGACGTCAGTGACCGGATGGGGGATGCGATGAGCATCGACAGCCGGGTTCCGATGATGGACCGCAGGACGTATTGAGCGGGCAGGCCGTAGCGGGAGCCCGGTAGTGACAGGAATGATACGAATAGGAAGGCGACGCTTGCTCCGAGTACGGTGGCAAGGAACGCTGCCTGAAAGGATAGTCCGCCTTCAAGGACGGCCAGAGCCGGGATGAGGAAGTTTCCTGCGTTTACGGAGAAGGCGAGCTGTATGATGAAGTATTCGATCCATGTGGTGGATTTTAATTCAGCAGGGACCTTTTCAAGTCCGAGTCTTTCGATCATGGGTTGTTTCATGAAAAAGTCTCCTTTGGGTATACTAAGATGCATGGTTTCTATTTTAAAGAATTTTTGGAAAAAAGCGAAGAAATAATCATTATATTTTTTAAAGAAAAATAGAGATATTTCCTTATTTATTTGTTAGAATGTAAGTGCTTACAGGGGTGAGTAATTGCCCTTCGCTATTATATATGAATAGTGTTATATTTAGGAAGTAAATGCTCCAAGGAGCAATAGTGCATTTAGGAGGTTGGCTTAGTATGCGTATTGGTGTACCAACGGAAATTAAAAATAATGAAAATCGGGTGGCTATGACTCCCGCAGGTGTTGTGAATCTGGTTCTTTTTGGACATGAGGTTTACATCGAATCAGGAGCTGGATTAGGCTCAGGATTTACAGACGAAGATTACGTAGCAGCAGGTGGACACATCGTTGATTCTGCAGCGGAAGCATGGTCCATGGAAATGGTCATGAAAGTTAAAGAGCCACTTCCAAGTGAGTACTCTTATTTCCGTGAGGGACTTATCTTATTTACATATTTACATCTTGCTCCAGAACCTGAATTAACGAAAGCGTTAATCGATAATAAAGTGATCGGAATCGCGTACGAAACGGTTGAACTGAATCGTGCCCTTCCATTATTGACTCCGATGAGTGAAGTGGCTGGACGTATGGCGACTCAAATCGGTGCACAGTTCTTAGAGAAGATCCACGGTGGTAAAGGTGTATTACTTTCAGGTGTACCAGGGGTTCGCCGCAGTAAAGTAACGATCATCGGTGGAGGAGTTGCCGGTACGAACGCAGCGAAAATGGCTGTCGGACTTGGTGCCAACGTAACCATCCTTGATCTTAACCCGGATCGCCTTCGTCAGCTTGATGATATCTTCGGTAGCGACGTAACGACGCTTATGTCTAACCCGCTGAATATCGAACAAGCTGTAAGAGAAGCGGACCTTGTCATCGGAGCTGTTCTGATTCCGGGAGCGAAAGCACCTAAATTGGTAACAGAAGACATGATCAAAGCGATGACGCCTGGTTCAGTTGTAGTCGATATCGCCATCGACCAAGGTGGAATCTTCGAAACAACGGACCGCATCACGACTCATGACGATCCAACTTACGTGAAGCATGGCGTTGTACACTATGCCGTTGCCAACATGCCTGGTGCCGTACCTCGTACGTCTACCATCGCACTGACAAACGTAACAGTACCTTACGCGGTTCAAATCGCAAACAAAGGCTACAAAAAAGCGTGCTTAGACAACGAAGCTTTATTAAAAGGTATTAACACATTGAATGGATATGTTACTTACCAAGCAGTAGCTGAAGCACACGCTGTAGACTACTCAGATACAAGAACACAATTAGAGCAACAATAACACCACGAAGCCGACTGCATGCAGTCGGCTTTCTTATGTAAATATAGGAGAGATTATGAAGGCCTCCGTGTTATGTACTTATGGTGATTGGAGTGCAAAACTTTACATTAAAAATAGAAGTATACAGAAAAAGCCACATCCTAAAATGTGGCCTTTTCTGTATTTTTTATTCTATTCGAGATTAGCATGTTTCCCATACATTTTAGTAGAATCCAATCCCTTTTTCTCCATGAAGCGCAGAATGATGGCATCATAAAATAACAACATCGTTTGCTCAAAAAGAGAGCCCATTGGTTGGATCGTTTTGTAATCACCTTCGGACTGGTCTTTCGTTACTCCTGGTAATGTAACGGTCAGATCAGCTAATTCTCCAATGGTTGAATCAGAAGATATGGTTATTGCTGCGACGGTACCTCCCAAGCTTTTTGCTTTTTCAGCAATGGCCACTAACGTTTTGGTTTCTCCTGAGCCTGATCCAATGATTAATAGATCATCCTTTTCTAAGTTGGCTGTTACTGTTTCCCCAACGACATAGGCATCAATCCCCATGTGCATCATACGCATCACAAAAGATTTCCCCATCAATCCAGATCTGCCCGCACCAGCCACAAAGATTTTCTTGGATTCTAGAATCAGGTTTACTAATTTCTCTGCCTCTTCATCAGAGATTAAGTGCACTGTTTGTCTTAATTCTTCAACGACTTTGGCTAAATATTGAGTAGACTTCATCGTTTCATTACCCTTGGTGAATTAATTCCTGCATTTCACGTGCAGTCGCTCGTTTATCTTCTTTGCTTGTAATCCCGCCACCTACAATGATGAGGTCAGGCTGTTCTTTAATAACTTCAGGTAGTGTTTCTAATTTGATTCCACCGGCAATTGCCGTTTTGGCATTTTTCACAACGCTTTTGATCGTGTGTAGATCTTCAAAGGAATTTTTTCCTACAGCTTGCAGATCATAACCTGTGTGTACACAGATATAATCGGCACCAAGTTCGTCCAATTCCTTCGCACGGGCGGCAACGTCTTTCACGGCGATCATATCAACAAGGATTTGTTTACCTTGTTTTCGGGCTTCTTCTACTGCGCCTTTGATTGACTCGTCTTCTGCCGTTCCAAGAATCGTAATGATGTCAGCACCTGCAGCAGAGGCTTGGCTTACTTCATATCCAGCTGCATCCATAATTTTCAAGTCCGCTAATACGGTTAAGTCAGGGAATGCTGCTTTTACTTCTTTCACTGCTTTAAGGCCTTCATTGATCACCACAGGTGTACCAATTTCTACAACATCAATATACTCTTCTACCTCTTTTACTAATGCAATGGCTCCTGGAATATCCACAAGATCTAATGCTAATTGTAATTTCATTTATATTCGCTCCTTCTAGAGAATTTTATTGGTTGTGCTAAGTGGTTAGTTGTAAATGTTTCTATATTAAAAGTTATTTACTCACTAGCATGCTGTTTAGTATACTCAGTATGTAATTGAATTTAAAGTACGCACATTTACCGCATATAGTGATAAAAAGTATACTAATGGATGATTAAAGGAGAGTTGAGGCAAATGCCAAATTTAGGAGAAAAAAATTTCAACTGTGAAAAAGAATTAACCCTCGCCGTAATCGGTGGTAAATGGAAAATGTTGATTTTATGGCATCTAGGCAAGGAAGGAACAAAACGATTTGGAGAATTAAAATCTCTTATGCCGGGTATCACTCAAAGAATGCTTGTCAACCAATTAAGAGAACTTGAAGATCATTTAATCGTGCACCGGGAAGTGTATCCTGTCGTCCCGCCTAAAGTCGAATACTCACTCACCGAGCATGGGGAAAGACTGTTGCCAATCTTAGAGGGTATGTATGAATGGGGCAAAGATTATGTCGAGAATATACTGGAAAAGGAAACGGATGATCAATCAGCGGTAAAATAGATAGTCTTTCTAACCAAGGGTTAACCTTGGTTTTTTTTTACTGTTTTATATGAGTAGAGACAACAACTTAATTGCTACTACTCGCTTATTTTTATAAAATTAGGGTATAACATAAAATAGCATACGAGAGTAAGAAAAATAGATAAGTTTATTTGGAGGAGATGCAAAATGAAGATTTCATATCATGGACATTCAGTAGTGAAAATTGAAACAAACGGTAAAACGATCCTGATTGATCCGTTCATCAACGGAAACGAACTGACAGATCTTAAAGTCGATGACGAGAAACCTGATGTCATCATCCTTACACACGGTCACAATGATCACGTAGGTGACACCGTCGAGTTAGCGAAGAAAAACGATTCATTAGTTATCGCCAACCACGAACTGGCTACTTACCTAAGCTGGCAACTAGTGAAAACTCATCCGATGCATGTCGGAGGAGCTTATGAGTTTGACTTCGGGAAAGTGAAACTAACTCAGGCGTTCCACGGATCCGGTCTGATCACAGACGGCAATGAAATCATCTACATGGGTATGCCAGCAGGCGTTCTCTTAATGATTGAAGGAAAAACCATCTTCCATGCAGGGGATACCGGATTATTTTCCGACATGAAACTAATAGGGGAACGTCATCCGATTGACCTTGCCTTCCTTCCAATCGGGGATAACTTCACAATGGGACCAGAGGACGCGGCGACGGCAGCAAGCTTCTTAAAAGCGAAGAAAGTCGTGCCGATCCACTATGACACATTCCCGCCGATCAAGCAGGATCCGCATAAATTCATCGACATGCTCGAGGATTCTGAAGGACAGGTCATGAAGGCCGGAGACGTAATCGAATACTAATAAGAAAAGGATGGTGCATTTGCATCACCCTTTTTCTCATGTTTACACAATATCCTCCACTCCCTCGCATATACATGATACAAGCCCAGAGAGGAGGAAGAACGCATGAAACAACGATATATCCTATGCTTACTCGTAACAGGAGCACTCATCTACTACGGAGCTCCCCGCATGTCCATTTTCGCTGAAGGCCTTCAAGGCACCTTTGCCATAGGCTGGCTCATCCTCGCCACATTCGTCGCAGCAGGAAATCTCGCAGCCCTGCTTTATACACCTAAAGGAACAAGTAAGGGTAAGAAGTTGAAATCGAAGCCGGTACGGAAAGTGAGATCGAGATCATTTGGATAAGTTTTTATAAAGGTTAGTTTGTTAATGGTTCTTTAGAAGCGAACCGCTAAGTTGATTGGAGCGGAAATCAACCAGCACTTTCTACTTTAGAAGAGACAAAGTTCACTAAATTAACGGGGCTTACACCAAAGTAAGCCCCGATTAAATTGAAACACCACGCTTTTCACATTATAATAAACATATAAACCAGGACGTTATAAAGAAGGGTGAAAAGCATTGGCTACTAAACACGAACAAATACTAGACTACATAGATACCTTACCAGTCGGTGAAAAAATCTCCGTCCGCCAAATTGCAAAAGCATTGACAGTAAGCGAAGGAACGGCATACAGAGCGATCAAGGATGCCGAAACCAAAGGATACGTCAGCACCATCGAGCGCGTCGGGACGATCCGGATCGAACAAAAGAAGAAAGATAATATCGAAAAGCTCACCTATGCAGAAGTGGTCAACATCATTGATGGACAAGTATTGGGTGGAAGAACGGGATTACATAAAATGCTCAATAAGTTCGTCATTGGAGCAATGAAGCTTGAAGCCATGATGAGATACACGGAAGCGGGGAATCTGTTGATCATCGGGAACAGGACCCAGGCCCATGAACATGCACTGAGAGCCGGGGCTGCCGTACTGATCACCGGTGGATTCGATACAGAAGATCATGTCAAGAAGCTCGCAGACGAACTGGAACTTCCAATCATCTCCACTTCCTACGACACCTTTACAGTGGCCACCATGATCAACAGGGCCATCTATGATCAGCTCATCAAAAAGGAAATCATATTAGTAGAAGATATTTTAACAAAAGCGGATGACACGGCTTACCTGCATATCAATGATACGTTGGAAGAATGGTACGAAAAGAATCAGTATACGTTCCACAGCCGTTTCCCGGTTGTAGATAACAACCTGAAAGTGCATGGGATGGTCACCTCGAAAGACGTCATGGGGCAGGAGAAGTATACGGGGATCGATAAGATCATGACGAAGCAGCCGATCACCGTCAGCCCCAATACAAGCGTAGCCTCAGCCGCTCATATTATGATCTGGGAAGGGATCGAATTACTTCCCGTCGTCAATGAACAGAACAGGCTCCAGGGGATCATCAGCCGTCAGGACGTATTGAAGGCACTGCAAATGATCCAAAGGCAGCCACAGGTTGGGGAAACGATCGATGATCTGATCAGTAACGCAGTGGAAGCTGCAGCTGAAAAGAAGGGCGATAAAGAGGTCTACCAATTCGCCGTGACGCCTCAGATGACGACGGGTATCGGGACGATCTCATATGGGGTTTTCACTACATTAATGACCGAAGCGGCCAATAGAGCGTTGAAGCCCTACAAAAAAGGTGATATCGTCATCGAAAACATGACTATCTATTTCATCAAGCCCGTCCAAATGGAGAGCATGCTCGAAATTCACCCGAAAGTGCTCGACGTCGGAAGGAAATTTGGTAAAGTGGATGTAGAAGTATATTGTGAAGGCGTAATGGTCGGGAAATCCCTGATGATTTGCCAGCTGATTGATCGACATTAAGGGAGTTTTTGGATAAACAAAAGCTATGTAATCAAAAAAAAGACCGGATGAACATCCAGTCTTTTGTCGCATTATTGCTTATCCAATTCCTTCGCTTCCCTTTGAGCATAAGGAAGCACGTGCTTGTACAGCTTATACCCAGCCCAGCAGCTCCCAAGTCCAATCAGGATAAAAAGACCGCCGATGAAATACGTCAGCGTTCCAGGAAATAAAAATAGCTGATTGATCCCAAACAGGGCAACAAATAGCCCGAGTGCGATGCTTGCCTTAGCCGATAGCCATTTCTTTTCCATTGGTCGATTCGTCCGGACCTGTCTGATTTTATAAAAGACATAAAAGGTGAATGCTACGACAATCAGTAGTGCGAGAAAATACATAGTTTTGTCCTCCATCGTTGACTTCTCTCGCTACTATTTTACAGATATCAGGACAGAATGCCAAATAAAAAATCCACTACAAAGGAGATTCCCATGAAAGAACAAATACTGGACCTCATCAAACAATATGAAACGATCATTGTACAAAGACATGTCCGCCCGGATCCTGATGCATACGGATCCCAAGGGGGACTTGTGGAAATGCTGAAAACGTCCTTTCCGGATAAAAAGATCTATGCCGTCGGGAAAGAAGATGCAAGCCTTCATTATTTAAAACGCCTGGATGTCATTGATGACCATGTGTTCGAAGGAGCGTTAATCATCGTTTGCGATACGGCGAATGAAGAACGGATCTGTGACAGTCGTTATAAGTTAGGGGATAAGCTCGTGAAAATTGATCATCACCCCAATGAAGATGCATACGGAGACTATTTATGGATCGATACATCTGCAAGCTCAGTAAGCGAAATGATCTATGAATTTTACTTGTTCGGTAAGGATAAAGGATTAACACTGTCTGATGAAGGCGCAAGACTTTTATTTGCCGGGATTGTCGGAGATACAGGAAGATTCCTTTATCCAAGTACAACCCAGAATACGTTTGATATCGCAGGCGAATTGATTCGCTTCGATTTTGACCGTAATGAACTATTCAACAAAATGTACGAGATCGATGCCAATGTCATCAAGCTGCACGGATTCGTCCTTCAGAACTTTGAAATGGATGGGGACGGCTGTGCAAGCATGGTCATGACGAAAGAAATACTGGAAGAGCACCAGGTCATTCCTTCAGAAGCTTCTTTACTGGTCAGCACATTGGGGAACGTAAAAGGCATCAAAGCGTGGGTTTTCTTCATTGAAGAAAGTGATCAAATCAGGGTCCGTCTGCGTTCAAAAGGACCAGTCATCAACACCATCGCCAAAAAATACAACGGCGGCGGGCATCCACTGGCAGCAGGAGCTTCGATTTATTCATGGGAAGAGAAAGAAAAAGTGATGAGCGATTTGAGAGACGTGTGCAGAAATCATAGGTAAGTTTTGGTGGAGCCGGCGGATGCCGGCTTCTTCTGTTTTGGGTAAATGAGTTAGTTTGATGTATATTGAAATCATGACCACCACATAGCTTGAATGTTTACGAAGAGGAGAGTGACAGATGGAACATAACGTATTTGAAGAGATGGCTAAAAGATACGATACAGAAGATAGAATTGAATTAGCTAAAGTAATCGTTAAGGAAGTAAAACAGGAATTACAAGATAGTAAATCAAAATCTCTGATCGACTACGGAAGTGGTACCGGGCTAGTCAGCTTAGCATTGCCAGACTATGTTGGATGTTGCGAAAGCGAAAATCTCTCAAAAAGGGATCACCAACGCTGATGTCCTTTATTCCGATTTTACACAAGGAACTCATGAACTTAAGGTAGACATCGTGTTAATGTCACTCGTCCTTCTTCATATTCCAGATATAAAAAACATCTTACAAGAGCTGTACAACATCCTGAATGATGGCGGCAAGCTCATTATTGTTGATTTTGACAAAAACGACCGTGTCTACCATCCGAAGGTTCACAACGGGTTTGACCATGAAGAACTGAAAGAGAGACTATCTGATGCGGGATTTAAGTCGACTGAAATCAAGACATTCCATCATGGACATCGCATCTTTATGAATGAGGATGCCTCGATGTTTTTATCGAGTAGTATAAAATAATTCAACATCTTTATATAAGGGAACGAACATCAGGTGAACGGAAGATGTCCCGTAGATTGTAATACCTGAATAAATAAGTAGTAAGAGCCGGCGGATGCCGGCTCTTTTTCATTCACTGAATCGAGCAGATAGGAAACCTCCATCTGAAAATAGGCTTATGCATCAGTAACAATACCCAGCAAAATGACATAAATTGTTTGGGAGTGTTCACATTTATAGTGAATGAACCTATATGACAGAAATTTTTCTTAGAGAGCTCAATTGTTTTTAGTCGGGAGAGACTGTGGGTAACTTTTTTAGGAGGTAATGAAGAAGATGAATAATTTTCATAATGAACTTCAACATTTGAATGTAGGTGATTTCCAGGCGACACAGCCCGTTTCCTGGGATCAAAACATGTATGATCCGAATGACGAACGGCTTTTCCTAGGATTTGGAGGCTGTTTTGGCTTTGGTTTCTCATGTTTCTTTAGCTGTTTTGGCTGCGGCGGATGCTTCCGTTGCGGAGGCTGCGGAAGATGTGGCGGATGTGGCCGGTGTGGCGGTTGCGGCAGATGTGGACGCTGCGGTCGTTAATCAGCTTTTAGAATATCGTTTTCAAAATGGATCCCTGTATGAGTTCATGCAGGGTTCTTTCTTTTATACATAAGGGACAAATTGAGACTCATACGATGGTAATGACAGCCAAAATACAAGAGATTAGCGGGGGTAAGGAGGAGCACTATGGGAAAATTGGACCCTTCTATGCGTTTAAAAGTGAAAAGGGATACGTTTTACCTCCCCGAACCGAACAGCGGTGTTTACTTCAGGAATAATCTATGCTCTTTCCGTATGGAAGGAAACGGGATTGATCAATGGGTTGAGAAGCTGCTGCCGATGTTCAACGGGGAGTACTCCCTTGAGTATTTAACGAATGGGTTGCCTGGACCTTATCAAAACAGGGTCATGGAAATAGCAGAGGTACTGCATGGGAATGGATTTGTCCGGGATGTAAGCAGGGATCTGCCACACCAGCTGCCCCGGCATGCAGTGGACAAATTCGCCTCACAAATCGAATTTGTCGATAGCTTGGTTGATTCAGGGGCTGCGAGGTTTGAAACGTACCGCGGGGCCAATGTCCTGGCGGTGGGATCTGGTCCTTTTCTGACTTCTTTGGTTTCATCCCTCATCGAATCGGGATTGGCAAAGCTGCAGGTACTCGTGACCGACGAGGTACCTACGAACAGACGCCGGCTGATCGAGCTTGTGGACCATGCCCGTAAAACGGATCCGGAATTAGAGCTCACGGAAGTCCGATTCAGTGAAGGCGGGTGGCGGGAGACCGTGGAGCCTTTCGAATCGATTTTATATGTAAGTGAAAAAGAAAACCATGAGGAACTCGACCTCCTCCATGCGATTTGCAGGACGGATCACAAGCTGTTTATTCCGGCCATTTGTCACAAGGAGAAAGGAATGGCCGGACCCATCATCCATCCTGATACTGAGGCAGGGTGGGAATCTGCATGGAGGCGCATCCACACAACGGCCTTGCGGAAAGATGAAGGGTTATTTGCAGAGTCGGCGATCCCAGGAGCCATGCTTGCGAACATGATCGTCTTTGAATTATTCAAAGAGATAACAGGAGTGGCAAAAGCCGATCAGCGAAATCGGGTCTTTCTCCTGGATAAAGAGACTCTCGAAGGAAGCTGGCATTCCTTTTTACCACATCCGCTGGAGACAGGACGTTTAGCAGCTGAAGCTGTTCATGGCCTGGAGACGCGGCTGGAACAGGGGTCGGAAAGGTCTGATCCTGAAAAAATGCTGTATTTCTTCAGTCTGCTGACTTCAAAAGAGACTGGGGTTTTTCATGTGTGGGAGGAAGGGGATACGAAGCAGCTGCCACTCGCTCAATGCCGTGTCCAGCCCGTCGATGGACTGTCTGAGGGTCCGGCAGAAAGGCTTGATGAGGTGATCTGCAGTGGCTTGACCCATGCAGATGCACGTCGCGAAGCCGGACTAAAAGGAATTGAGGCATACGCTTCAAGGCTTGGCAGTTTGATCGTTCCTCAGACAGGTGATTATATGGGCATCGGAGCTGGAGCGACGTTTGCAGAATGTGTGGGACGCGGGCTTCATCAGTGCCTGAATGATGTGCTGCGAAAAAGAGAATCGGTTCAAAAAAGCACCATTACCCGTCTTGCATTAGATACGATGGAAGATGAAACATGCCGTTTTTATGTAAAAGCATTGACCACCATGGAAGGACAACCGGAAATCGGTGTAGGGGAGGATGTGGCTGGATTTCCCGTCGTCTATGTCCGGGGTAAGAAAGGCTGGTATGGGAATACCGGTTTTACCATCACCATGGCGCTGAGGAACTCTCTGCAACATGCACTCTTTCAAGCTCAGAACGGTACGGATGCTGTGGACGCAAACCCAGTTTTAGTTACTTTAGATGAACATAATGTGCAAAGAATAACGATCCCAGCCGGTGAAGACAGGATCCAGCCTGAAAACCTGAAAGAAGCAATCAACACCTTAAAGCGGAATCAAAAGCAGATAGTAGTGTACGAACTGAGTATGGAACTTGCTTTTAAACAGGAGCTCGCAGGTGTGTTTGGTGTGCTGCTGCGAGAGGAGGAAGTGCAATGAGTTCGTTCGTGGTCATTGTGGGGGAGGGAATGCTTTCGGACCGTGTATGTGCGCAAATTTCAGCCCGGTACCCCGTTTTCAGGCAAAAAAACGTAGAAAAAAGCATCCCCGCCAATACCGATTTGGTGCTGACACTGGATGATACATGGAATCCAGGCGTTCACCAGATGGCAGAAGAAGTAATGAGGGGGGCTCAGGTTCCGTGGCTGAGAGGCTTCGTTTCCTTTGGAGAAGGAGTCATCGGACCACTGGTACAGCCCGATACACCGGGATGCTCACAATGTGTAGATGTGAGACGTCTCCTTGGCGGAAAGGAACGACATGAGATGCGTGAAGTCCAAAGGAAACTCGCGGAAGACGGTGGAATGACGAAAGATCCGTGGGCTTCGAAAACCGGTATCTTGCACATGGCTCACATCATCACGTCAGAAGCTGTCAGGATCCTTGAGGGTGGCGAGGCACATTCAAAAGGACGGGTATGTCATACCGATTTGAGAACGTTGAACAGCTCCTGGCACTCCTTCGTTCCAGACTCGTTATGCCCGGTTTGCAGCGAGATCCCAGACGATTCGCCGGAGTTAGCTCATGTTTCCCTCAGGCCCAGCCCGAAAATCCGTGCAGACAGTTTCCGCTGTACACCCCTGGATGAGCTGAAAAATGTGCTGATAAACGATTATCTAGATAATCGGACCGGACTTTTTAACAGTAAAATGTATGACTTGGTGACGCCATTTGCCGATGCGAGCGTCAATATGCCAATGTTCTCCGGTGATGAGGGGACGGCGGGAAGGACCCAAGTCTATTCAGACAGCGAGCTGACCGCGATTCTTGAAGGCTTGGAGCGCCACTGCGGGTTGGAGCCCCGGGGCAAACGGACCGTCATCCATGACTGCTACCGGAACGTGGAGGATCATGCACTTGATCCCCTAAAGGTCGGCGTGCACACCGACGAACAGTACGCAACGCCAGGTTTCCCATTTGAAAAGTTCGACCCTGACAGGGAGATTGACTGGGTGTGGGGATATTCACTCATGGAAGAGCGGCCGATTCTCGTACCTGAGCTCCTTGCCTATTACAGTCTTGGTTGCGGCTCATCCGGTTTTGTTTATGAAACGTCCAATGGCTGTGCCCTTGGCGGGAGCAGGGAGGAAGCGATTTTCTACGGAATCATGGAGGTAGTCGAACGGGATTCATTCCTTATGACCTGGTATGCAGAGCTCAACCTGCCTCGTCTTGATCTCCCTACATCAGGGGACGAAGAGCTGCAGTTAATGATCGAACGGATGCGGGCGGTCGCAGGATATGATCTCTATTTGTATAACTCCACCATGGAGCACGGCATTCCAAGCGTCTTTGCGATGGCAAAGAACCGAAAGGATGAAGGATTGAACCTGATCCTCGCTGCAGGTGCCCATCTGGATCCGGTGAGAGCGGCGAAAAGCGCGATTCAGGAGCTAGCCGGGATGATGCTGAATCTCGATGAGAAATTGGAGAAGAACAAGGGGAAATATGAAAAAATGCTTTACGATGATTCCCTTGTAAGGCAGATGGATGATCACGGCATGCTGTACGGATTACCACAGGCTGAAGAACGATTCACATTTTTACAGGATGACAGCCGGTCCCTGCGAAGTTTCCAGGAAGAATTCGATTGGAGATCTGAACACAGCGATCTGACGGATGACCTGAAGGACATCCTTGAAAGATTCCGAAGCCGGGACCTTGACGTCATTGTCGTCGATCAAACCGCACCAGAACTTGAAAAGAACGGACTACACTGCGTAAAAGTCCTGATTCCGGGCATGCTTCCCATGACATTCGGGCATCACCTTACCCGACTGACAGGATTGGAAAGGGTCCTGAACGTCCCGGCGGAACTGGGATATAGGGACCGGCCATTGACATTTGATGAGCTCAATCAAAAACCGCATCCGTTTCCTTAAGGTACGAGGAGGTGAGGAGGATGAGTCTGGAAGAGTTTCTGCACAATCTGCAATTTGATATCAATCGGGCCAATCAGCCTAGCTGGGAAGTGGACTGGGACGATGCCCCCCTTCCCTATAAGTTGTACCGGGGATTGCAGGCGGTACCATTGTCTACAGAAGTACCGCTGTCACTCCCCGAGGGACAGCCGCCCTTACAACCCCCTTTGGAAAGGATCGGTCATTTTCTCTGGTACGTCTACGGCATCACCGGGGTAAGTCAGTCGGTACATCCCGATGAATATCAGGAAGAGGAGGATTACCCCATCCACTCGTATCGGCGGTTTGCTCCATCCGGAGGGGCATTGTATCCGAATGAATTATATCTCTATTTAAAGCTCAACGATTTGCCCCATGGAATCTACCATTATGACGCCGCCCACCACCGCCTCGTCCTACTCCGGGAAGGGAATTTCGATTCGTACTTAGAACGGGCACTCGGCAATCGCTGCGATATCTCATCATGTTTTGCTACGGCCTTCGTCTCCACAAGGTTTTGGAAAAACTTTTTTAAATACAACAACTTTTCCTACCGGCTGCAGGGACTGGATGCCGGTGTCGTAACGGGGCAGCTCTTGGAAACGGCCAAACGGTTCGGATTCGAGTCTGGGGTGTATGTTCAATTCCTCGATTCAGCAGTCAACCGTTTGCTTGGACTGAGTGAGGAAGAGGAAAACGTCTATGCCGTCATCCCGCTTTCCGTTACAGCAACGAATTGGGCTGGAACCGGGATGGGAAGGACAGTCACCGATGAGGAATTATGCGGCGAGCTGCCCGCACTACCTGTAGAACACTACGAAAGATCTGAAAAGGTTAGGGAGTTTCCTAGGTTACTAGCAGTGAATGAAGCTTCCAAAATACATTCAACAGGTGATTTTCATGTACTTGGAAAACAACCGGATTTTAGAACCGGTGAAAAAGAAATCCATCTGCCGGAGATCGAGTCCTATACGTATGATTTTGTTGAAGCATGCAAAAATCGCCATTCACCTGAAATGGATTTTGTCATGGAGAGAGTCAGTCAGGAACGGTTATCTACCTTACTCAAACTGGCTACCCATTCATACGCATTCAGAAGTGACATAGAGAACGTCTATGTCGGCAAAGAAAACCGTGTTTCGATTTATGGCTGTTTGTATAATGTAGAAGGCATTCCAAATGGGGCATACGCCTATGACAGTGACCGTCATTCCTTGCGGGAAATCGGAACAGGGGATTATCGCCTCCAGCTGCAATCAGGGCTGTCACTGGATAACGTCAATCTGCTTCAGGTGCCCCTATGCCTTCACATCATCGGAAACAAAAATCACTATCAGGACGCCCTTGGATACAGAGGCTACAGGATCATGCAAATGGAAGCGGGAATGCTTGTACAGCGCCTGCTATTGGCAACGTCAGCCGCCGGGTTTGGCGGACATCCCCTGCTTGGGTTTGATACGAAATTGACGGATGAAATTTACAAACTGGATTCAGAGGACAGGACTACCTTGATTCAGATCCCGATCGGACCTTATCGGGAGAAGGCTTGGATGAAGGGGAGTTTGTTGAGTTAAAAATGATTAAGGGCAGCCACGGGGACAGGTACATTGGCTCTTTAAATAGGAGCCGCGGTACCTGTCCCCGTGGTTCTTATGATAAGCAACTTTTTAGTTGCGTATATTTGACGTGCAACCCCATAGTTGCATATAATCAATATATGAATTGGGACAAAGACGCAATATTTAAAGCACTTAGCGATTCTACCCGACGGCTTATATTGGACGAGCTATCCGAACGTAACGAGCTGACGTTATATGAGCTTACGGCACGCCTCATTATGAAGCACAACCTCTCCATTTCACGACAAGCGATAGCTAAACACCTTTCTGCTTTGGAAGAGGCGGGGCTTGTCACATCAAAAAGAAAGGGGAAATATCGAGTACTTATCTTTCATAACGAACCACTGAGAAACTTACTGAAAGGTTGGGTAGAATAATTTTAAAGTACCTTAACCGGGATTAGAGATGGATGAAATGCTTTCTGATTGTTAGCAAAGCATGATGAGTTGCAGATAACATAGGAGGGGAAAATATGAGAATCATCGTTACAAGTATATTCGTAGAAGATCAAGATAAGGCATTAGAGTTTTATTCGGAAACGTTAGGTTTTGTGAAAAAGCATGACGTCCCTACAGGAGAACACAGATGGATAACGCTTGTTTCTCCAGATGAACAAGAGGGAACTGAGCTTTTACTCGAACCGAATGAACACCCGGCGGCAAAAGAGTATCAACAAAAGTTATTTGAGGACGGCATACCCGTCACAATGTTTGGCGTTTCGGATATTCACAAAGAGTATAAACGATTAGTTGAAAAAGACGTGCAGTTCACTATGGAACCAACAAAAATGGGCGAAATCACAATAGCCGTTTTCAACGATACTTGCGGCAACCTTATTCAGATCATTCAGCAGTAATATGGGCAACCATGCAACTGAAATGAAAGAGAAATTTGTTCGGTAAATGATCAATTGAGGTCTCTTCGCAAAGATATTCACGAAAAATATTCTTTATGTGACTCGTTAGGTGGGATGAAAATGGATAATCAAATCAAGTTGGAATTTGAAAAATCAAAATCAGGCGATAAAGATGAGCGTTATGAAGCTTATCAAAAGATTCTAGCTGTAACGGATCAAAAAGTGGATTGGGCCTATGAAGTATGGGATCAACTAGTAGAGGATTTAACCCATAAGGATAACCATCAACGTTCCCGGGCTGCACAATACTTGGCTAATCTAGCTAAAAGCGATCCAGAGATGAGAATGATGGAAGATTTCCCTAGGTTGTGGGAAGTAACAAAAGATGAAAAGTTTGTTACAGCCAGACACAGCCTCCAATCAATTTGGAAGGTGGGAGCTGCTGGTACACCGCAAAAAGAAATGGTGATGGAACATATGGCTGAACGTTTTAAAAATGGAACAGACGAAAAAAATTTCACTTTAATTCGTAATGACATCCTTCAAAACATGAAAAATTTATATGACCATTTTAATGCTGAGAGCATCAAACAAACGGCTTTAGAATTGATCGATACGGTTGATGACAAAAAGTACGAAAAAAAATATATGGCTATATGGAAGTAGTCAAACTATTTCAAGGTTTTGAAGCTGAAGATAGGAGTGTCTTCAGCTTTTAATTTATTAATGTGTGATAGAGCGGGGACGGTTCCCGCTCTACTTTTTTATTTTTATTGGAAAACGGGGGCCAGGATGAGAACCGTACCCAGTATCCTGATTTAAACGTATATTACCGCTTTTCATTCTGCTCTCAATTTTTTTAAAGAGGTCAGCATATGGTTAATGTCTTCATGGGATACACGGAAAAATTCCGCTTAATTCGTCATTATAAGATTAAAAAGCTGAAATAGAAGGAAAAATTCCGCCTATTGATCCAAAAAATACAATAACGGATGATTTTTCTATGCTTAAGCGGAAAACCTCCGCTTATTTACCCTAAAACAACTTTCATTCTGAATGTAAGCGGAAAATCTCCGCTTATTTTACTTTTTCGAAACGGCTTGTACCTGTGCCCATAGCGTTTAGTTGATGATCAGTTTGTGGTTTGTAGCTTTCACGTCTTTACAAAACAATAACTTTCTATTAAAAATGGGTCAAAACTGCTGTGCTACCTTGAAGATGACAAAAGCACAGGGAGGTTTTCCATGTCTTTAAGTAAATTGATGTTGGCAGCAATTGCAGCTGGGGTTTTCTTCATCGGATCATCATTTGCGTCATCTTCCACCGACCCTGGAGAGTATATTTCTGTGCAGCTTCTGGGAGTCAATGATTTTCATGGCCAGCTGGAAACGGTTCGAACAAGGAATGGAAAGCAGGTAGGCGGTGCTGAATACTTGGCTGCCTATTTAAAAAAGCAACGGCAGGAAAACGAAAATACCCTGTTGGTCCATTCAGGTGACATGGTTGGTGCAAGCTCACCTGTGTCATCTCTTATGCAGGATGAACCTGCCGTCGAATGGATGAACGAAGTCGGATTTGACATCGGGACTTTAGGAAATCATGAGTTCGATGAAGGAACGGAGGAGATGTTCAGGCTCCTTGATGGCGGCAAACATGAGAAAACGGGCAACTTTGAAGGGGCGGCTTTTCCTTACACAGCTGCCAATGTCATCGATAAAAAGACAGGGAAATCCATTTTACCACCATATTTGATCAAAGAAGTCGATGGGGTGCCCATCGGGTTTATCGGAGTTGTTACGACAGAAACGAAAGATATCGTCCTGCCAAGCGGGATTGAAGGTATTAAATTCACGGATGAAGTCACTGCCATCAATCAAAGCGTAAAAGAATTGAAGGCAAAAGGAGTTCGGTCCATCGTCGTCCTCGGGCATGTTTCCGCCTCTTCAAACGAAGACGGAACAAATCCTGCCCAAGACGCCGCTGAATTTGCCCCCCGCATCGATGATGAAGTAGACATCATCTTCGGCGGACACAGTCACGGCTTTGCCAATGCGTCAGTTGATGGGAAATTGATTGTTCAATCGTACTCATATGGAACAGCCTTTTCTGACGTAGATCTCCTGATCGACCGTGAGACGAAGGAAATTGTCAATAAGCAAGCATCCATCCAATCCACATATCACGATGGAATCGAGCCAGATAAAAAAATTAAAAGGATGGTCGATTCTTATTCCGCAGACAAACAGATGATGCTGGGCCAGAAAATGGGTCAGGCTGAAGCCTCCATCACGAAGGAAAAAACCGCCAGCGGGGAGCGGTCGATTGGAAATCTTATCGCAGATTCACACCGGGAGAATATGAATGCCGACATCGCATTCATGAATCCGGGTGGAATCCGGGCGAACCTGGAAGAGGGTGAACTTACGTGGGGAGAACTATACACCATGCTTCCGTTTGGCACCAACCTGGTCAAACTATCATTGACCGGCGCCGAGATAAAAGAAGCACTGGAACAGCAGTGGACAGGGGATTTTCAAACCATCATGCAGACATCGGGGCTCGACTACACCTACGATAAAGACGCACCACCTGGCCAAAAAGTCGTTGCCATGACCGATAGAGATGGAAACGCCATTCAGCCGGACCAGACATATACCGTAGCCCTCACCAATTATCTTGCAACCGGCGGAGACGGGTTCACTGCTTTTAAAAAAGGCAAGGATTCTGTAGAAGGTCCGCCGACATTGGACTCCTTCATTACCTATATCATTGAATCTGGCGGAAGCATAGCACCGCCTGAGACAGATCGGATCAAGGTACAGTAGATGAAAAACAGTAGAGCGGGAACAGGTCGCGCTCTACTGTTTTTATTTTGGTGCCACGGGGACAGGTCCATTGGCTCCTTGAGTAGGAGTCGTTACCTGTACCCGTGGCTTTCATACATGAACCAGTGATACCCCTAATAAGATATAGTATGAGTACATTTCAGGGGGAGGTCACATGGAGAACACAATCATAAGGAATGTCAGAGTGTTTATCGCAAGTCCCTTTTTCAGTAAGGAACAAGTCGACCGGGTACAAAGGCTTGAACAATCTCTCATGCAGAATCCATATGTATCAGAAATCTTCTCCGCACGATTTCATCAATACGAACATCTTGAATTTGGATCAAAAGAATGGAGGCGGAAAGTGTTCCGAAACGATCTAAGAAATTTAAGGCGTTCCGATGTCCTGGTGGGAATCCGCGATTACGAAGGCAAGTATGTGGACAGCGGAACAGCATTTGAAATCGGGTACGCCTACTCCCTGCAAAAGCCGATCCTACTGATTAATGAAAAAAATTCAGTCATGAATTTAATGATGGCTGATAGTTTACACGCTTACTTTACGAAGGTGGAAGAACTGGCGACGTACGATTTCCATCGAATGCCGAAAGCTCCGTATGAGGGGCCGGTGATATGATAAAACCTTTTCCCGTCGCTCCTTTAATATGGAACGGAGCGATCTTCATTTGAAGAAATCCGGAGGAAAGTCCTTGTTTTAGATGTTATTCATTGTCAGTTTTTCACTGGCGTATATTATCCGGATAGTAAAATAGGAAACTCTCAGTGAATTTGTTAGTTGAGTTGATAGTAAATGAGCTTATCCAGAAGCGGATGGGCTTTTTTTATCTGAAGTTTTCCTTGAGTAAGTTTCGTGGATTTGAAATAATTGGAATTGAGACGGTGTTGAACCAATAAGAGGTCACGCAGACTATTTATAGTCAATGTTCAATTACTAAGAAAAAATGTAACTCTTATTCTATAAGGAGGCAAAAACTGTAGATCCAGCCGGGACAGTCCGACCAGCTATTTTTATTCAGCAATCGGGAATAGGAGTGATGCCAATGTACCCTAACAAACAAAATAAAAATCAACAGCTCAAAAAGGTGCAAGGAGTGTACAGAAAGAAGAGGCGCGAAAAAACAGAAGTTAAAGAATACAAGATTGGAACCATTGGAAGCATCGTTGTAACCATATGCCTTATTGTGTTCCTCATCTTTTTTATCATGAGTATGTTGTTTGATATGGGTGTGTCGGTACCAGAAATATTCGGGAGATGAAATCCCATTCACCTATCCCAGTAAAGGGGTAGGTTATTTGAAGAAGGGACCACGTGTGTAGTAATGGAGAACAGACTCATAAATGTAAATTAAAAGTGAGGTTTTAATGAATCGATTAAGGAGAAAATTTAATGATTACAAGAAAGATGTCAAAGTTACACTTAGTTCAGTTTGAAAAGAAAGACATCCCAGGTTTAATTGAACTGTCTAAATCAGTTGGATGGGATTATGATCTACACGAGATTGGTACAGTGATGTCTTCAGGCAAAGTATTCGGCCATAAGAATACTGAGGGTGAAATTGTTTCAAGTGCAGCCATAGTCCCTTATGAAACGAGTTTTGCCTCTATTGGTATGGTCATAGTCAAGGAAGAACATAGAGGATTGGGATTAGGAAAAGAAGCGACGCAACAATGTATGAATTCCCTTTCAAGCGACGTTGCGATCATGCTCATTTCGACTGAAGACGGAAAGCCTCTCTATGAAAAAATGGGGTTTCAAATTGTTGACCGTGTGCACAAGTACATATGCGATACTTATTCACCTTCTAATCTAACCAATACAACAGTTACCATTGAACATTTTAATGAAAGCGACTTACATAAGATAATTGAGTTGGATGAAGCGGCTTTTGGGGATAAAAGAAGCAATTTCCTTAAACATAGAATCAATCAATCCGAGGCATGTTTAGTCGTAAAAGATAAAATTGGGGATATCATAGGTTTTGGATTATCCATAGTAGGACCTGTCAATCTTATAATAGGTCCCATTGTGGCACCGGATGCTAGGGTTGCATCTATGATTTTAGATAAGCTGGCTATAGGACATCAAGGCAAATTAAGGATCGATATGCCATCAGGAAATGAAGTATTTATGGAAGCCGTTGAGAAATGCGGGTTTGTAAATGTGAGTAATCCACCCATTATGATGTTTAATTCCACTAAGATGCCCCAGAGAAATGGTGAATTATTTGGAATTGCTGCTCAGGTATTCGGGTAAGAGAAACGCTGTATGTAGTCAGCTTTTTTATTTTCGATTATCGTGCAGTTCAGCAGAAGAAGTAAGCTTATATTTGATAGTTGGCCGAATGAGGGGATAGATGAAATGATGAAAGAAATGTTAGTCCAAGTAAATGGTTGTAAACTATATGCGAAATTGGTGGGAGAAAATGATGGAAAACCAACTGTTGTAATGGATGCTGGATATGGTGATTATTCCAAGGCTTGGGATTCAGTAATCGAAGATCTTACAATGCTCTCTAATGTTCTCATTTATGATAGGGCGGGACTTGGGAAAAGTGAAACAAGTTCTAATCCCAGAACCAGCAGTGAGATGGTAAAAGAATTGAAGGAACTTCTTATTGAGGCCCAGATTAAACCTCCATATCTATTAGTAGGGCACTCATTTGGTGGAGTAAACTTGAGAATGTTTGCAACTGAATATCAGAATGAAGTGTGTGGACTTGTCTTGGTTGATTCTACGCCTGAAGATTATAGAGAAAGATTTCTCCCGACAATGTCAGAGGACTTTCAACAAGCATACAACAAGCAATTCATTCATGAAGGAAATTATGACGAATTTATGGAGAGTTTAAAGCAGTTGAAAGACACCAGACGTAAATTAAATGTCCCGCTAATGGTTCTTTCAGCTGGAAAAAAAGCTCATTATTCGGAGGAATCACAAGAATTATGGAATGATATGCAGAGAGAGATACTTGAAATATCCTCTATAGGTGAATTGGTGATAGCTGAAAACAGTGCTCACTACATACAAAATGATGAACCGGAAGTGGTAGTAGGTGCTGTGAAAAAATTGATAGACAGGGTTTGAAGTCAGGTTGTGAAAAATAACACTTTAATTAGCCGTGGCAATAGCTAGTAATGATCGATCCTTCAGCTTTATCGAAACGCCATTAACAGTTTATATAACAAAAGGAGAAATTGAATTCGATGGATATATCCTTGAGAAACAAGTTATTGGGCGAAAGTGAACTGAAGTCCATTTTAACTGAATATAAAAATGAAAGATGCAATTGGCAAGAGGTAGATAAAACGTTGGTATTACAATCTATGATGGAGCATATTGGTTCAACGGATGGTGAACTCCGTGATCAGTTGATTTATACCTCTTTTTATAGATTAATTGTTGAAAGCAATCAAATTGAAGCTGAACTCTTAACTGTACTCTTAGATGCTTGTATGAATGAACGAATGTTTAAAGGAATTGGTGAAAAGGATAGCGACACCGTATTTACAAGAGCGTTCACTACCCTGTTAATAGCATTAATATTATACAGAGATAATCAAGCGGATTTTCTACCCCAAAACCTAATTGATACGGTTAAAGAAAAGTTGATTACGTACATTGAGCTTGAGGAAGACTTAAGAGGGTACGTCCCTGGTAAAGGGTGGGCTCATAGTATCGCCCACGTAGCTGACACATTTGAAGAGTTGGTGAAAAATCCAAAGCTTGATAAAGAAGATTATCCAGTGATAGTAAGAGTATTGTGTAGCAAAGTCCTTATTTCCGATAGTGTGTATGTTCACGATGAGGATGAACGGTTATTAACCCCGATTCTTGAAATGATAGAAAGAGGGTTAAATGTAAAAGAAATAGAACAATTCCTCCAAGAGATACCTAATCAATTAAAAATCCAAAAGGCAAAAATCGAGAATGAAAAGTATTGGTTCCTGGTTTTTAATATTAAATCATTTTTAAAAAGTTTCCACTTTAAAATCAACGATCAACCTAAACTATTACCGCTTCAGAAGAAGATTGAAGAAACACTAGCGAAAGTCTTTTGAGTGAGCCTGTATATTTTTTGTATTTTCATAGACTAGTCAAAATCTAGGTAACGGGTGATTGCTTAAGATAGCAGTTTCCCGTAATTGTGCATGTAAGACTTCATACATATAAAAAAGGGGCTGTATAGGTTGGAACTCAAACTTGGTGACTTTTCCATTGTTCTCCCGCCTTTCCACATTACAATCATTGCAATGATTATTATTTTCTTTTTAGTAAGGTGGAGTAAGCAATTAGAAACACGTCGTTATACCGTTTTTATTTACTTTCTGATTAGCACCCACATCGGTCCAATCTTTTCCAGGGATACAAAGGAAGGTTTCTTCGAGCTATGGTTTCCTTTGGGATTTGTAGTTGTTTTCCTTTACTTGTTGCTAAGTAAGAGAAACCATCCATCCAAAATGAAAGCAAGTATTTTAGGACTTTGCATAGCATTATATCGGCTGGTTCTCCAATATGTTAGTTAGTTTATTGGTAAGGGGACAGGTCCATTGGCTCTTTGGATAGGGGCCGCGGTGCCTGTCCCCTTGGTTCCCTTGAACTTTTATATAATCTAATTGTGGAAGAGGTCAAAACATGAAAATCACCAGAATGGATCATATCAGTATAAACGTAAACGATCTACCAAAGGCTAAAGAGTTTTTTATTGATTTAGGACTTGAGGTGAAAGCTGAATGGGAAATGGATGGAGAACTGTTGGACAAGGTCGTTGGCCTTAAGGATGTGAAAACGTCATGTGTAGGGATGGGGGTGCCGGACGGTCAGACATGGATAGAACTCGTCAAGTACCGTACACCGTCTGATGAAAACGGTATTCAGCAAACATTTCCCAACACATTGGGTATCCGCCACATTTGCTTTGCTGTTGAGGATCTTGACACCATGGTTGCCCATTTGAAAAGGAAAGGTACGGTGCTCTTTAGTGAAATCCAGCAATATGAAGACAAATATAAGTTATGCTATGTCCGTGGTCCAGAGGGGATTATTTTAGAGCTGGCGGAGGAAATGAGATGAAACGATAGAGGTGAAATGAATTGAAAAGAAAGCTCCAGCCAACACCAGACATATTACAAGAATGGATAAAGACATATGTACCAGATAAAGACTTGTTTTTTATCCGAGGGACGGACCTTGCTCGTTTTAAAGAATACCTCACGAATGTCCTGGTCATCCCCCACGAAGAGTTCCAAAACCATTCATCTTATAAACAGTACAACTTGCGAACAGCTATGAGTATTGGAATCTGTCAAAGGATGTTGCCTTTGTACTTGTGACACCTTCCGGCTGGGTGAATCATCTACCAGTTGAAAAGAGAAACGAGCTTTTTTATATTCAAGTGGAAGTGGGAAGGGGCTTGATTCATCCCATCTCTGACTTTTCTGGAGACGCATCATCCCTTCGAAACAGTGTTGTCGAAGTGAAGGGAGAGGAGTATGCTGTCCTTCATAAAGCGATGTGGGAAGTACTTTCTTATCGATGCAAGGAAGACCTCATAACAGACATTGCCCAAGAATGGGAGGATTGGACTTGTTATGATCCTCCGACCTTAACCCCTCCGCACCTATTACCGTATGCCAACACCTTTCCAATCAGAGCGGGAAGTAATTGTTTATCGGCAACTCTCCTCGCCATCACCCAACAGGAGTGGATCGTCCATGAATGGGTCCACCCTCAAACGTTTCTTCAACGTTTAGCACTTGAAGATTATCATGTCATCCCGTCTAAAGGGTTGAGGGCAGGGGATGTGGTGACGTGGGGAAATGCAGACGGAATCATTCAACACGCTTCTTACTGCATAGACGGTCAGTTCTTCTTTAACAAACGTGGGCAGACCTTTTTTAATGCGTGGAGTGTTTTGCATGGTGATGATTTAAAAGGGGACTGGGGTCATTTAAGTATGAAGATCTATCGGAAAAAAAAAGAGTATGAGCTGTGATGGGAGACATTTTTCATTCCAAGAATCAGGGCAGAAAGGAAGGGATTGAGATCATATGGGCGGATTAAAAAAGATCGTCAATCTCCTTAATGGATTTAAGCAAGTTTTTTATCATTATGATGATGAAGGTTTTTCGAGTGCTGAGAAAGAATACATTGATACTATCAAGAAAGCCAATCCCTATGGAATTTTTGTACTGATCTTTGGTGGGATTTCATTTGCATTTGGACCCCAATATGTCATTTTCCCTGTCGTAACGTTGACAGTGGCTTTATTGACAATCTGGACCTTTGATAAGGAAACAGAAGACAACACTTGGACATTTCTCCTGGGGACGGTTCTATCTCTCACAGGATTGTATATGCATATTGTGGGAGCGGTTCACATTCTCATACTTTAAGGGAGGGAAAGGGTAAGGTGGAAATCATCAATAGCATACAAGAGGTTTTATCAATGGGGCTTGCATTTGTAGTTTACCTTGCCATACCAGCACTTATTATCTTTAAAGCTATTAGAAGAAAGAAACTCCCCAGTAATCATTACACCCCTTTAGACGATATCCTGGACGGCAAAGTGAGAGATCTTGAAGAAGAGAATGATAACAAGGATAGACTAAGAGATTAACATTTCATATTATACATTAACAACAATCTGGAATTATATTGGGAATTTGAAGGGGAAAAGTAGATAGAAAGCGAACTATTTGATAGACCAGTAAAAAGGAGAGAAGGATTTGAGTAAATCATTCATTGAACAAGTACACTATATTAGAATTCCTGTTAAAGATGTAGAACGTTCTGCACACTGGTACAGAGATGTATTAGGACTCCAGTTAGTAAACATGACAGAGGAACTTGCAGCTATCAAAGTAAATGACGGACCTTTCTTACTGATCCTAATCCCAACAGAAGATGAAACCTTTGCCCATTTTACAGTGAATCAGGAACAGGAATTCAGCATTGGTTTTACAAGTCCCGAGCTGGTTGAATTTCATCAACACTTAATGGATCACCGGGTAAAGGTCGATGAGATTAAAGAAGATCACGGACATGCATTTTTCCACTTTTATGATCCAGATGGCAATAAGCTGCAAGCACACTGGTAACAGGTCATGCAGAAAGAATACCTTTTTTTATAGCCTTATGTCGGTTGGGAGATCAGGTTGAGCTCGAGAGCTGATAAATAGCCGGAGAAATTCCGCTTAATTAGTCATTACGATTGAAAAAGGCTGAAATAGAGGGAAGAATTCCGCTTACTGACTCAATAGAGCCAATTATAAGCAATTTTTCTGTGCATAAGCGGAAAATCTCCCCTTATTTACCCTAAATACATGTTCCATTCTGAATGTAACCGGAAAATCTCCGCTTATTTTAATATTCCTAATAAAGAAACCCGCCAAATCTAACTACACGGCGGGTTCTTCTATTTAAAACGGTTTTCCAGAAGCCCTTTTCAACATTATGACTGGCTCGCTTTGACCATTTGTCGTATGGAGCCAAGATGATAGGCGGAGTGGGCGATCGCTCCAAGCATACCTGATAAAGTCTGTTCATCTAAAGAGGTCACGGAATCAATCGTTGTCAGCAGGGCGGTGTAATCTTGTTGAAGTTCAGAGGTGAATTGTGTCCAGGTATTGGTGTCTACGCTCGTGATCTTCCAGGAAGCTTCCCAGTCCTTGTCGGGTACTTCTCCATTCAAATAGGATCTTGCCACCCATATATAATAGCGTGTGTGATCGGTTTGAGCGGCGATGGTCGTTCCGTTGACCGGTGTCGAAGCATCTTCTGCCGATAATCTTTCGAGAGTTCCAAACAAGCCACTTCCAGGTTTCGATTCTGTGTACCAGCTTCCGTTTCCTTCAGGTCCTTCAAATGTTTCCTTCAACATCGTCTTAACAGCTGCCAACATCGGATTCTCCATTGTAGTACCTCCTGAAATTAGATTTAACCATCAAAATAAATTTAGGTGGTTATAAGTTTACTCCGGTTGTTTCTAACTGTCAATATGTATTATGATGGTTAGAGTAAAGGAGTCATGATCATGTCGGAAACAAACCCTTATATGATGGTCGGTGAACGGCTGTGTATGGATTTCATCAATACCGTCAGCTGGCGGGAAAGCGCTGAGAAAAGGCGGGATTGGTTTACGAGTTACCCTGAATTGGTTGACTGGTCCGTCCATGCCGAAGTGTTGACTGCCCAACAGTCACAGAATCTTCTTATTGAAGCAGGTGAAAACCCTTCTCAAGCAGAAGAGACCCTGAAGCAGGCAATCGAACTGCGGGAAGTCATGTATCGAATATTCAAGAGCATTTCCCAAAAAAACTCGCCGAACGAGGAGGATCTGAAACGCTTCAATGAATATGTGAGCACTTTCTATCGATCGTTGCAAGTCATCCCAGATGAGGATCAATTCACGTTGAAGTTCAACCACCCAGAGAAAAACCTGGACGCTATGCTGCCTCCCATTCTGCAATCCGCTGTGGATTTACTCGTTTCAAAAAATGAATTGGAACGGGTTAAGCAATGTGAAGGGGACCCTTGTGGCTGGTTATTCTTTGATACGAGCCGGAATCGAAGCAGGCGCTGGTGTTCCATGGCTGATTGCGGGAATCGGGCGAAGGTGCGGAGGTTTTATCAAAAAGAGAAGTGACTACATGGGATCAATTTCCCTCTGGGATCTAAAATCATGTTGTTCTCTTCTATAAAAAATCAAGACCAAGGAATCACCTTGGTCTTTTTTTACGTAGTGTTAAAAATTATTGAAGCCAAAACATGCACACGTCCGTCTAATACATAGTCATACACAAAGGAAAAGAAGGTGAGTTCAATTATTGAATTAGTTCACAAAGCCCAGGAAGGCGACGAAGAGGCTTTTCTGACAATGTTTCAAGAATACGAGAAAGATATCTATCGAATGGCATATGTCTACGTGAAAAATCAGGAGGATGCCCTTGATGTCGTTCAAGAAACGGCGTATCGCTCATTCAAAAAGATAGGCACACTAAGGAACCCTGCCTATTTCAAAACATGGTTAATAAAGATTACCATAACCTGCGCAACGGATATGCTGAGACATAAAAAGAAAATCATTCATTTGAATCCGGAGTATGCTCATCCTATCAATTTGGAAGACAATGATATTCCTCTTTCATTATCCCTGCATGATTTGATTAACACATTAAATGAAAGTGAAAAAAACATCATACTCTGGAAGTTTTATCACGGATATACCCTTAAGGAGATTTCAGAAATCGAGGAGTCACCATTGGGTACAGTAAAGTCTGTTTTATATCGGGCGCTGGCAAAACTCCGAAAACAGGTCAGGAGGGTTGATATGTATGAGTAACCATATTAGACGTGAACTAGAAAAAATTGATATTCCTGATGACTTACATAGTAGGGCAAGATTAGGCGTCGAGAAAGCAAAGGCGGAATTCAATGAGGAGAGTCATACCCCTGCAAAGGAGAACAAACTCAGTCCAGGACGCTCTCCATTGCGCAAAAAGTCCCTTTATAAAAGACTTTCTATCATTGCAGCTGCACTTTTACTAATTGCATCTACGTTAACATTCACACCAGTGATAGCGGCCATTCAAGAAGTATATGACAAAATATTCTCAAGTAAGCATATTGATGATTCAGGGGTGAGGAATGCCGTCATATCAGGAGATGGACAAATTCTTGATCAAACATATATTGATGAAGAACATGACATCACTGTCCATTTCGACCGTGTGTTGACGGATGATAAGGAAACAAAACTCCTTCTTACCTATCAAAGTGAAAAGACCGATTTAGAGGACTATTATATTGATCTATTCGAAGGTGTGAGCTCCATCAATTTAATCGTTGGAAATGAAAAAAGAAAATTGAAAAATGTAGGCTGGGGAAGCAGATATTATGACAGTAAGGAAAACAAAGTAGTATCAGCCCTTTCGTTTGAATCAATAAAGGATTATAAGGGAAAGGACATCCGGCTGGAAATTGATCGATTAACGATTTATAAAGATAGCGGTCGTGATAGCGTGGAAACAACCTGGCCATTACATTTCACCATCAAGCCGGCTGCGGTATCAGAAAGAAGAACCGTAGAGGTCAATAAAACATTCACTTACAAAAGGGAAACCTATACCGTTACCCGGGTAGAGTTCTCAAAGCTTGAAACAAGGGTAGTGGTTACGGGGTCCGACACAAGGAGCCTGACAGATGAAAATGGTATGGGATACGACGTGATGAGTAAACTGGAACGACAATTCCTCAATGCAAGGAAAAACAGTAAAGAATACGGGTATAGTGTCAACGAAAAGAAATCAGGAGTGTTTATAAAATCAGGCGGCAAAAAAGTGGAACCGATTTTTAGTAAAGGCGAAGTGGAAGGAGAAAATGACGAATACATTATGACGTTTGCCCCGGTTAAGAATCAAAAGGACTGTATTCTTGAAGTAGGTGACGCTGTAGAGATACCTCTGAATAAATCCGGAAAGGTCTTACAAAAAAAAGTAGAGGATGAACAATCTGAAATAAATGCATTGTTAGCTGAAAGTGGATATACATTAGTGCCACTGACAATAGAAGAAGAGAAAAAAATCAATCAATATCTGGAGGCATTTCCAAAAGAACTTTCCATTAAGAGAAAAGCTATTGGGAAGCTAAAAGGTCATGAAAACTCGAAAATTCTAGAAATCAGCATATCCGAACAATCTGGTGTGCTTAGTAGGAGTGAGGCTCAGGATTCAGAAACAGCTAAAAAAATAAGGGAAGAAAATGGATTCTCTTTCATTCCGATTTATTTGAATCAAAGATAAGATGGAGAGCAGTAGTCCCCTTTTGAGAGGGGGCTATTTTTTTATACTTTGTCATCTGAGAAAAAACGGAAATTCAAAGGATAATCTCCGTAATGCCCTCTTCAATTATCGGGCAAACAAGCAGCGTTTCTTCCTTAGGTAATGAATGCACCTAAATTATTTAATAGGGGATTGTACAACCTGAAGGAGTTTGAAATAATTGAAATAACAAATTTTTCTAAAAAAATAAAGGGGCTTACAATGAATCATTACGAAAATACGTACCTAACCATAGAAGAGCTCCTTTCATTCCCAACCTTATCAGACATACATATAAGTGATGACGGTAAAAACGCAGCATTTGTCAAACGGACAGCTGATTGGGAAGAGAATACATATCGGAATGACATATGGCTATATGAAAAAAATAAGGGAGGATGCTATGCATTAACAACCAGTGATATAGAGGGTTCATCTCCCTTATGGTCCCCTGATTCCCGACAGGTTGCATACCTTCGTTCAGTTGGTGACGGGGGTGAGAAGAAAAATCAGATCTTTGTTGAGTCATTGGATAGTTATAGTAGTTTTCAGATGACGGACGAGAAAGAAGGAATCAGTCAATTCAAGTGGGACCCTTCTGGCAAGGGCTTTTATTATGTTGCACCGTCAAAGGAACCTGAGGAAATCAAGAAACGTAAGGAGATTTATGGAAATTACCATCATATAGGCAAGGAATACCAGAATCATAGTTTATATTACATAGAAATAAACGATTCTAGCAGTGAGTGTCAGGAAAAAATCGAAAGCAGCATTACGTATCAACTAACTGACGATAAGGATTTTCATATCAGCGAATTTGATATCTCAAGTGATGGGGAAAAGGTTGTATTTATGGCTACACCAAGTCCGGACGGGGAAGATGATCAGAATAAAGATTTATACATACTAGATAAGAAATCTAGAAAGTTACATAAGGTGAGTGGAAATAAGTTATTGGGAGGGAGCGTTTGCTTTTCTCCTCACTGCACCAAAATAGTTTATACAGCAAGCACAAGAGAGAAGGCTCATTATAAGACACATATAAGAGACCATACACTGGAGATCTATGATCTTATTAGTGGAGAGCACAACCAGCCTTTAACCGATTTTGATAGTACGGTCATGCCCATTCGGTGGACAGCTAAAGGGATTCTCTTAAAATGGCAGGATAAAACGAATTACCTTATTGGGCTGTTATCTGAGGATGGTAAGCTAAGCATGGTTAGTGAAACAAAGGACTGCTTTATACAGGATGTTTCTATAACAGAGGATGGGGAACATCTCGCCTATAGTAAGGCCACAACCAATGAAACCTTTGAAATCTATTTCGACGATAAAAGAATAACAAATGAGAATTGTATGTTTAAGGGGAAACTCAAAAGTAACAGGGAAGTCATCTCATGGGAAAGTAGTGATAATCTGGAAATAGAAGGGGTGTTATCAACCCCGGCAGACTTTGATCCCCATAAACGATATCCCTTGCTGCTACTCATCCATGGTGGTCCTGGGTGGGCATCCTTCCCGATCCATTCAGGTTGTTTCAATGATAAATATCCTGTTGAGCAGTTTATTGAAAAGGGCTTTATCGTGTTAGAACCAAACTACAGAGGAAGTTCAGGATATGGGAATGACTTTCTAGTAGCAAACTATCGAAACCTGGGAATCGTTGACTACAAAGATGTGATATCCGGGGTGGATGCACTCGTAGAAAGAGGGATGGCGGATAAGGATTGTGTAGGGGTAATGGGATGGAGCCAAGGTGGATTTATATCAGCCTTCTGTTCGATATACAGTGATCGATTTAAGGCCGCTTCAGTCGGGGGAGGAATTACGAACTGGCGCAACCACTATGTGAATACAGATATACCTTCCTTTATTAAGATGTATTTAGGGGATAACCCGTGGAATGATCCAGAGATCTATGCGAAAACATCACCCATGACCTATATTCAATCAGCCTGTACGCCCACCTTGATCCAACATGGAGAAAAGGATGCGAGGGTCCCAACTCCAAATTCCTATGAGCTCCATCAAGGATTAAAGGACATGGAAGTAGATACAGAATTAATCATATTTAAAGGAATGGCTTATAGTGCTGACCAGCCAACTATGAATGCGGCCATTATGAAGCATAATTTGATGTGGTTTTCACATTATATTCTTGGAGAAAGCATGAAAGATTTTAGGGTTCTGTGATTAATAGATGGATATACTCACAGGATACATGCAGATGAAACAGTCATTCATCATATGCTGTTTATAAATAATAGGCATATAGTCAAACTCGTTGTGTCTATACAAACTTCATGAAATCTCTTATCAGCTGCTTTCTTAAGCTTTATCGGTATTTCATTATATGGAAAATTAATGGGATAATTCGAGCTTCAATTACTCTGTTATCGTCTAACAAAATATAATAAAAAGCTTTGTGTCATGTAGGGGGAGCTGAATTGAAAAACAAATTAAAAAAATCGCGAACAGATAAGTCCATAAGCGGTGTCTGTGGAGGGATAGCGGAATATTTCGGTATTTCTTCTTTCGGAGTAAGGCTACTATTTCTTTTCTTACCAGCTAATGTACTTATATATTTAATTCTTGTTAATACAATGCCTGACACTCCTCGGTCATTATGATACTTCAATTGATTTATTCATGTATTGGAGGCAATTGCTTAATAAGGGAAGTCACTTTTTTTCTAACGAGGAGATCGTTCTATTAGGTTTTCAAATTATTTACCAAGCTAAGGAGATGAGATGGAAGTGACTTGGAAAGGGTTTCTAGATCAAATATCTTTAAATCAAGATATCAGACAAAAAGCTGATTTAAAGGTATTGATAGAATTCCCATTAGCAGAACCAAAAACAGAATTGTTAATCAGCTTATTTGACTACATAACAAGTATTTATGGTTCCGAAAAATGCACTATTCTTTGGTGGTATGAACCAAACTGCATGAATGGGAAAAACATAAGTAAACCATATACAAAAACCATTAGCCAGAATGACTTGAAATATTTAAAGGATTTATGAGAAAGAATTGCAGGTGATTATCTATTGTTCTTGCCTGAAGAATTCAATTTGAAAGTTGAAACCAGTGATGAGGAAGAGTTTATTGGGGTATGTTTAACCAAATACAATCAATTGATACTAAAAACTCCTGATGCAAATGAAGTATTGCATTTACATATAAATGAATGAACTTTTTATTCAGCTAACGGACCAGATTGTTGAAGATGTAGTTTAGCCCTAGTAGCTTTTCGCGGCAAAATCCCTCCTTTATTGTTATGGTACAATATGTAATAAGTCTTATAACGGAAGTTAGTTACTGATATATACCGCCAAAATATATTATGAAACATGCTTGAACAAGGAGTGGTGTCAAATGACTAATAATAAAAGCACAGAAATAAAACGCTCATCAAAAGCAGAAAACATTCTATCTCAGATCAATAGTAATACGAAGCTAGGCGACATACGAAAAATCGCGAAGGACATTAAAAAAGATCACGAATTAGCTATGGAACTTTGGTCAACCGGAGAGTTCTTACCAAGACTATTGGCCATCTTAATTATGGACAAAAAGCTGCTTTCACAAGAGGTACTAAATGAGCTTGATAAGGATATGCAGACTCACACATTTGATGAACGAAATAAATTAATGGATTGGTTAATGGCTAATCAGCTGACTAAAAACAAGAAGAACATTGCATTGATGGAGTCATGGGGAAATAGCCCTTCTGCCCTTCAAAGACGAGCTTTCTGGTATTTTCAAGCGCGATTGAGATGGACTGGACAAACACCGCCTGATAACACCGCAGACTTACTATCCGCAATTGAAGCTACTATTACGCAGGAAGAACCGGAAGTGCAATGGGCTATGAATTTTACCGCAGGCTGGATAGGCGTTTATGATGAAAAGTATCGAGCACGTTGTATGAAGCTTGGTGAGAAAACGGGTCTTTACAAAGATGAAATGGTATCAAAAGGATGTACTCCCAATTACTTGCCGGAATTTATTACGATTGAAGTTAACAAGCGACTGAATAAATAGGTACCTCTGAAAAATTCATAAGGGTTCGATGGGAAAATAAAGCTCAATATGGACAGGATCTGAAAGTAAGCTCTCAGATCCTTTTTGCTTGGAGGGAAATTTCAAAAAATTATCATGAGTAATCACCTATGAAGGCGGTACGGTGAACTGTATCTAATTAGGGAGAATTAGATGAAGTAATTATTTTTGTGCTATAATTTGGAATATCATCTATGCGGAAGTGAGTGAGTTTTTTGAGATTTGTTTTTGACTTAGACGGAACAATTTGTTTTAAAGGACAACCAATCTCCAGAAAGATCCTTCATTCATTGTCGGAGTTGACAGAATCAGGTATAGAAGTCATTTTCGCCTCGGCAAGACCGATCCGAGATATGCTACCTGTCATAGACGAAGCATTTCACCATTATACAATGATTGGTGGGAATGGTTCTTTACTATCAAAAGAAGGAAAAGTAATTCATTCCAACTCGTTCTCGACAGATGAAATGAGAGAAATAAAAAAACTTATCCATGAATATAATGCTACTTATCTAGTAGACGGTCATTGGGACTATGCGTATACTGGGCCAGATTCACACCCTATACTTCAAAATGTAGACCCTGCAAAGTTAGCCAGAATGGTTAGTATGGATTCTCTTGATTCGATCGTTAAGATTCTGTTTCTTACCTCAAATAATATGGATGAACTATCAGTAAAACTCTCGAAACTCAATGTCTATGTAAATACACACGGTAACGAAAATGTACTGGATATCAGCCCAAGTGGAATCAATAAATGGAGTGCATTAAAGAAGCTTGGAATAGAAGAAAATACATATATTGCTTTTGGGAACGATGCGAATGATATCTCAATGTTCGAAAACGCATTACATACGGTTATGATTGGTCACCACAAACATTTAGCTCCTTTTGCAAAAGAAACGATATCAATGAATGCAAACTGCGAACAAGAAATTGTAGAAAAAATCATTACTCTTTCAAAAAAATTTAAACAAATTCATGCATAGATCTTACTTAATAAACGAAGGCTTATCCGGAACAGGATGAGCCTCTATTTAGTTTTCGATATCCCCTTGAGTAAGTTGCTGTATTTTGGAATAATTGGTATTAAGTTGAAGGTCGGAATGTAAAGATCAATATTTAGGGGGAGATTTTTGTATGGGGGAATATTTTTGGAAAGCGGTAACATCTGTTGAAGTCTTGAGTGTAATTGTTATTTTGTTTCTTGTTCACTTTTTGTTTACACAGTTTAAAAAAGTGGTAATCACTCCCTTCATCGTTATACTTCTCGGATACATCGCCTTTATTATAGGGATTGTGTATATCAGAGGGTGGACTGGAATGGGGTGGATGGTTTGGGGACATATCATAATGGCAGTGGGTATTCTTTTTTACCTTGGCTTGGGAATATATAGTATCTTCCGCAAACGGGTTTATAAATGGAAATCAGCTGACTGATTCCCATTAATAAACCATATCAGTTAACCCACTAGTAGAAGCTAAAAATTCCTATATAGGGCCCAATAATGGAATATGTGTTCAAGAATGAAGCAAAGAAAACGAAGCAGGTGAAGAAAAGTGAGTAAAGTTATAGAAAAACTTAAAGAAATAGATGTTGGAGAGGTAGGGATAACTATATTTTCCACTAAAGAAAACAAAGAAAATACCTCTCTAAATAGTGAACTTAAAATCCCCCTTGCATCAGCAGCAAAAGTAGCGATAGCATTTTGTGTAGCGAAATGGGTAGAGGATGATTTGGTTAATTGGGATGCCATTGTTGAAGGAGTATCATTTAATCCAGAAGAAGACAGCAAAGAACTTTATCCTCATCTGCAAAACAGACAAAGTCTTCCTCTGAGGGAGGCGGTTGAAGTAATGATTGCTTGTCACGATAGCTATATTGCTAGATGTATAGTTCATTTTTGTGGTGGCTGGAAAAAGTTAAATAAGTCCATCCAGTCTTATTATCCTACAATAAATGTTACTGAAAACCCAAGGGATCTTGAAAATAAGGCTCAGCTAAACGAAATGCTTGATTTGATGATACGTATCTATCAAGGGTACAAAACACATCCTCTCATATGGACACCAATCATTAACGGATTGGTTAGACAAAAGGGAGATATAAATCAAATACCAGCACACCATCTAAACCATATGACAGGTGGACTAGATAATGTTGCTGTTGATATCGGAATAATTGGTGACTTTAATGAAAACCCTTATATCTTTGCATTAGGGGCAATTCACTTACCTAATAGATTAAACAGTCAGGATGCTGACAGTAAGATTATTGAAGCAATGGAGTTGCTTTATGATGAATATTTAAAACAGTGAGCATCATTATTCAATTTTAGGGGCAATAACAGGAGGTCCAGTCAGAAAAAGTGACGGCTACCATTATTCAGCTATCGGTAGTTGAAAGCTGGGAATGATGAGGGAGGAGGGATATTCGTGCATCCAATAACAGGAATAGAAATGACAATGACAGCTGCTTTTATCATGATCATCTTTGCAGCCACATTGTTAATGCCTAAAAAGAGTAGAAAAAGGAGTTTAATTGCCGCGTCCTCTATAACTGTACTATTCCTTTCATTCTTCGTTATTCGACCCTATTGGGTTGATTATCAAGTATCCAAGAAGACAGAACAACTGAATCTTTTTCTTGAGGAAAAGTATCCCAATCAAGGGTGGGAAATTCGCCATCAAACTGGGACTGGGAGGCAATACAACCCTTATCAATTAAGTGTAGAGTTTGAAAACGAAAAAGGGTGGACGTATACTTACTCAGTGGTAGATAAAGAAAATATTTGCCAGAGCGTATGGACACCACCAGAGGGGAGTTTCCCGAGGGATGGGAAACATTTTGAACGTAACCATTGTGAATAAGTAAATTTTTTTATTCAACAAGGTGGTTTTTTCTTTTTGGTGCTTACCCCTTTTATCGGAAACTAGGTTACTAATAATGGATTTTCTATAACAAGGAATGAAAGAGGGAATTTTAATGAGAAATCCTACTAAAGACATTTATAATAAGTTAGCAGATACATATCAAAACGACGTCGATGAGAAAAGTCCCTATAACGCATATTATGAACGCCCTGCGATGATGAAGGCTTTGCCGCCACAATTAAAAGGGAAAAAAGTGCTTGATGCCGGTTGTGCAGCTGGATGGTATTCTTCGCAGTTATTGCTTCAAGGGGCGGAAGTTACGGGCATTGATATCAGCTCCGAAATGGTGAAAGCAGCGAAGCATCGTTTAGGTGAAGAAGCGACATTCCTATGCCATGATCTTCAAGAACCCCTTCCGTTTGAAGATGATTCCTTTGATGTGATCGTAAGCTCACTTACGCTTCATTATCTCAAGGATTGGACCCAACCATTTCAAGAATTCAACCGCATTCTAAAAGCTGGTGGAACCTTTTTATTTTCGGTTCATCACCCGTTCATGGACTATACAAGACATAATTGCAAGGATTATTTTGAAACCCAACTCCTCACAGAAACCTGGAACAAACCGAATATTACGATTGACGTAAGTTTTTACAGGAGACCCATGCAAAGTATCAATAATGAAACCACTCAATTTTTCAATCTCGATGAGTTGATTGAACCCCAACCGCATGAAAAGATGAAAGAAGTGAAAGAAAAGTCTTATCACTATCTCATGACCAGTCCTCACTTTCTTATAGTAAAGGCTATGTCAAAAAAACGGCTGGAAAATGAGTGATTGGATTGAGTTTTCTGGAGTCAGCTAATTTGAATAATACAATTGGTCGTGGGAGAAAGAGCATCAGCCTGACTGGATGGTTTGCCACTTTAGACGGCACGCAAACCGCACGGGGAAATCTAATGATGATTGCCAAGTTGCGTTGATTTTATATTGAGCAAGAGACTAAGTAGAATAGGGACGGATCACTCTACCCAGTCTCTTTTATATAAAATATGAATCAAAACAGCAAGAACTTGCTGCGGCTGCTAAAAGCCCCATTACAATCTATTTTCTTCATTTAGTTGTATGCTAAAGGTTGATCAACTGTTTTTCGTTTCCTATAGATGCTTAATATTAACCCTACGGCAATCATTTCAAGCAAAATATGTGAGCCACCAAAACTCATGAATGGCATGGCTACACCAGGCAGAACCGATAACCCCAGGTTTGTAAGGATGCTTAATATAAACTGAACTGTGAATGTAGCTGCCAAGCCTATTATAAGCAGTTTACCATACACATGTTTCACGCTTTTAGCCGTACTGGAGATTCTGTAAATGAAATATCCAATCAACACGAAAGCAATGGTGGCGGCCAACCAGCCAAATGAGTAGATGGTATAAGCAAAGATGAAATCTGTATGGACTTCAGAAATAAAACTAGGAGTGTCATGAAGGGTTTTTCCTATAAAATCTGCGTCTCCTAACTTTAGGTCAGCATAAGGACTTGTCAGTGTATACGTTTGAGCTTGAACGAACAGATGCACGATTGGCCATATGGTAGCTACTGTTGAAAACGTTATAGCTTGTTTGAGAGTGGCTTTCGACACAAGCATGATCACTGTGCAGACAATAATACTAATAAAAGTAGCTGCAAAGGCTCCTGTCGTTGCCAATAAAATGATAGGTATGGAAAGGATGCCTGTTCCTACCCAAGACTTTTGATTCTCTTTCCAATTCCATGAATGAAAGATTCCTGCAAAAGAAATGACCAGAAGAAATGGAGTGATTTCCGTGAAGTTAATACTGGCAACTCCTACATTTAAATATGGCACGCCATCGACTCTAACACCGATTAAAACGGTCAATAAAAGAATGAGGATAGTTCCTACATAAAAGTGATTGGAGTACTTTAGCAATCTTCTGTAATCAAAGGTAAACAGGCTTAGCATGAGCAGAAGGCCGATCAAGTAAAAAACAAGACTTTTATTAAATACATTCATTTGATGAAGCTCTATAATAGCTGAATGAAATTGTAAATAGTACATGACAAACAGCCCAAATAGGGATGCTGCCAGCACTGGAAGAATGGTTTTAGCATCCATTGGGGCTTTATGTGTCTTGTTTAACTGCTTCCCCAATACTTCTGCATCTCCCATATGGTTCAATGCTTTATCTATGGCTTCTTCTTCAGAGAGACCTCTCTGCATGGCATCCTCTTTAAGTGCATGAAGATGATCGTTTATTTCAAGCTTTATACTAGCATGTACATCCTTATTCCTGATCCGTTTACACAATTTTTCAATATACACTTCGAACTTCTTTTCTACTCCCATATGATTTTCTCTCCATTTAGTACTTCGTCAACTGCATTTTTGAAAACGGACCATTCTTCTTTTTTTTCCTGGATAAATTCTCTTCCGGAGTCATTTAACTTGTAATATTTTCTCTTTCTCTTTCCAGTCCCTTCTCCCCAGTAAGAGACAATCAACCCTTTTTCCTCGAGGGTGTGAAGGATAGGATAGATCGTTCCTTCTTTCAAGCTGAATATCCCGTCAGACTTCGACTCCAGTTCTTTAATGATTTCATACCCATACATTGGTTTAGCATGAAGCAAGCTTAAAATAAGAGTAGTGGTACTCCCTTTAAGCAACTCTTTACTTATCTTCATAGATACTCTACCTCCGGATGCATAGTAAATCTATGCATAGTTATTATATGTGTATCTTATACTGCATATATAAACCTGTCAATGCTTGTTATGCATTGTATATCATAAATATTTGTTGACACACCACACTACTTTGTCATACTATATACCAGTAGTAAGTGTTACTAAGTACAGGGTGGAAAATGACTGTGATGAGAGTACCGAAAGTATAATGAAATACAAATATGGGGGTGAATGTTTGGAAAACTTCACAGAAATGCTGAAAGGGGTGCTTGAGGGTTGTGTGCTTGAGATGATCAGCCGTGGTGAAACGTATGGCTATGAAATCACGCAACAGCTGAGAGATCTTGGTTTCACTGATGTGGTCGAAGGCACCGTGTATACGATCACCATGCGCCTTGAGAAAAACAATCTGGTGGACATTGAAAAAAAGCGATCTACTGTGGGGCCACCTAGAAAATTTTACACACTCAACGCAGCAGGTCGTGAGAAGCTCGAGGTTTTCTGGGGGAAATGGGATTTCGTCTCAAGCAAAATGAACGAACTCAAAACGAAAGAAATCAAAAGGAGAGGATAAAATGAAGTTTATTGAAAAAATCACCGGAAGTCTGGCTGATAAGCGGGAATGGAAGGAGATGGAGGCGCGTGCGAAGACTCTTCCAAATGAGTACCTCCACGCTTACAAAGCGATCCAAAAATATATGTGGACCACTAGTGGTCTCACCGACTGGAAGGACACCAGCCGTATCTTCAATGGCATTCTCGACCTGTTCGAGGAAGGTGCAGCGGAAGGCAGGAAAGTGACTGACCTCACAGGTGAGGACGTGGCTGCTTTCTGTGATGAACTGGTGAAGGGTTCGGAAACTTGGAGTGACAAGCATCGCGCTAAATTGAACGATTCGATTGGTCGTGACTAACTATCAGGTCCAGTGGGTTTTCGCCTCTTCTTAACGCTAGGACCTCTTTTGCAAAAGCAATTCAAAAAATAAATGCAATAGATAATGCCTACTGAATAGTTGGTTACAAATGAGGTATTTACGTCTTCACTATTCAGTCCTTTTTTTAACACGGTACTAAGTAATACAGAATATCGGTAATACTGAGTAGTGGGGTATAAGCCATCCAGCGTACTATATAAGAGGAAAAAATGAGTAATGCAGTGATTTCTTTAAAAGGGATGAAAGTTGATATAAAGTTAAGGGCGTTGATCTAAGAAGGGTTAACGCTTTTTTTGTTGAAATTATTATACCAATGGGCCAGTATGCTTTAATAAGTCAGTCACAAAAACTCAAACAACAACGATCAGGGGGACATATATTGGATATACATATGAGAGAAGCCACCAAGAATGATTATGATGCGGTTCATCAGCTACAAAGACAAGTTCACGAAATTCATGTAAAGAAAAGACCGGACCATTATCGGCTGGCTGATACCACGTTAGACAAAGAGTATTTCAACAATTTGATAGATGGAGAAGACACGAAGGTATTCTTGGTGGAAGAAGACCAACCCATCGCTTATACCATCCTTACGATAAAACATACAGCGGAAAGGCCCATTCTCATTCCAAAGAAAGTGGTCTATATGGACGATTTTGGTGTCGATCGTATGTGCAGAGGAAAAGGGCTGGGGAAACGATTCTTTGGGGAAATAGTGGAGTTCGCAAAGAAGATAGAAGCTGACTCATTAGAATTAGGCGTGTGGGAGTTTAACGAAGATGCTATAAAATTCTATGAATCTATGAATTTAAAGACAAAAATGAGGCGGATGGGAATAGATTTATAAACTCTCCTTTTGATAAAGAGGGCAATAGCCGCAGATCACCTTGATCTGCGGCTATTGCCCTTTACTATTCGTAAGTTAATGAAAGAAATCGAAACTTTCACTCTTTGAATAACGTCTAATAGGTAGTAAGTAAATGTCTTAGAAAAAAATCTTTTGTTGTATTCAGTTAACCGACCATGAAAAGAACGGGGGAGACATTATGTGGGTACAGAAACTAATTCAAACAGAACGAGGGGCTTTTGAAGTATTTGAAGCCGGGAATGGTGAACCATTATGTGTGACTCATCTATATAACGAATTTAACGAGCGTGGCTATCATTTTGCGGACAGGTTTGTGGACGATTTTAAGGTGTACCTTGTAAATCTTAAAGAAACCGGGAATTCCACAGAGGTTAGAGATGAAGGCGAGTTAAGTATGATTGAAACATGCAAGGATTTAGAAGCCGTCCGGGTTGCATTGGGGTATGATGATTGGAACTTTGCCGGCCACTCGACTGGAGGGATGCTCGGATTGGTTTATGCTGCACAGCATCCTGATTCTTTAAAACGGTTGGTTGTAGGTGGAGCATCAGCTACAAATGAATATGTGGAACATCAGGAGAGTATCTATTGTGACAAGCATCCCGAAAACAATAGATTGAAAGAGATCGTTTCCATACTTAAGTCTGAAGAATCAACAAAAGAAGAACGGGTACAAGCAAGCAGGGAATGGACCGAGATGTCCTTGTATGACCCGGGCAGATTCGAGGAGTACTTTTCTAAGCCAACCAGCGGTATAGTGGTTCAAAAGCGTTTGGATTATTACTCTTATTCCGAATTGCCAACATATGATATCAGGGAAGACCTTTCAACAATCCAAACCCCGACAATTATTTTTTGTGGAAAGCACGACTCTCGATGCCCATTTATTTATTCTGAAGAAATTTTTGATCTTGTTCCAAATTCATCATTCTATATTTTCGAGGATAGTGACCATTCGCCTCATTTAGAGGAAAAAGAAAAATTCAGCAGTATGGTGAAGGATTTTCATTGTTTGGTTTAAGCGAATCTTTAATGAAAGCACTCTAAAACGGCAACTGCCTTTATTATCATTCAAAAAATTATTCTATATAGGGAGATAAACATGATTATTATGATAAATGGAGCTTTTGGTGCAGGGAAAACCACTATTGCAAATGAGCTTCATAAAGAGTTGGAGAATAGTATGATTTATGATCCGGAGGTAGTGGGGTACATGTTACGACATGTGATCCCCGAGAAAGAGAAACGAATGGAAGCAGGAACTGGCGATTTTCAAGATCTTCAGTTATGGAGAGACTTAACTGTAGAGGTTGCAAAGCGCTTAGTAGGAAAATATAGAGTTGACTTGATCGTCCCCATGACGATCAGGAAAATGGACTATTTCGATGTTATTAAGAGTGGATTTGAAGAAATAGATGAAGATACTCACCACTTCTGCCTAACAGCCAGTAAGGAAACAATCTACAAAAGGTTGAAAGCACGCGGTGAGGAAGAAGGGAATTGGTGTTTTCAGCAAACAGATAAATGTTTGAAAGCATTTCAAGAAAATAACTTTGGGGAATACATAGATACTGAAAATGTCAGTGTTGGAGAAGTTGTAGGCAAGATAAAGGAGAAGTTAAACATTGATGAGATGGGTTTGTTGATGAATAGAAGTGAATGACAGATTAATGGGGGAGAAGCCATGCTGAGGAAACCAGGAACAGAAGAATATCCTGCATATTATAAAGATTATATCAATAATGTACCAGATGGGGATCTGCTCCAGATTCTAGATGTTCAACTAAAAGAAACTACGAGTCTATTAAAAGATCTAAGTGATGAACAAGCCCGGTTTCGCTATGCTCCGGAAAAGTGGACAATCAAGGAAGTCTTGGGCCACATAACTGATACCGAGCGGATTATGTGCTACCGACTACTCAGCATTGCCAGAGGGGAACAGGAGATGCTGCCTGGATATAACGATGATGAGTATGTGAAAAGGGGCCGATTCAATAGGTTTTCCTTACAGGAACTATTACACCATCAATCTCTTGTCCGCCAGAATACCATCCTTCTTCTGAACAGCATGGATGAAGAAGCCTTGCTCCAGCGTGGAAAGGCAAACGGGGGAGAAGTGACGGTCCGTGCCATTGCGTACATTATTGCCGGGCATGAGATTCATCATCGGAGGTTGATTAGGGAGCGGTATTTGAATACCGATAAGTAAAATAGTAAGAGATGGCTCTTTCGAGAAATAAAATTGGTCTTCTATCGTAATCGGGTTTGAAATCTAACGGAGGAACTTCAAATAATGAGGTTTCTCCTTTTTTTTATGGATGGAGAACAAACTTCCAATAAGCAAAACAGATAAACGTACAAATCCACGAAACAAACCCAAAAGCGGTGACAATAGTCGTTTCACCCCACCCATATTTTAAGCCATAGTGATAATGAATCGGAGTCATCCTGAAGATTCGCTTACCTGTCGATTTAAATGAAGCCACTTGTAATATGACTGAAAGCTGTTCCGCGAAATAGATAAAGAACAACACTGGAATGAGGATCTCCACTTTCTCAATAATGGCAAGGAAGGATAGGGATCCCCCAATCGCCAATGATCCTGTATCCCCCATAAAAGCTTTGGCTGGAAAGATATTATAAATAAGAAAGCCGAGTAAGCAGCCAATCATGATTAAACAAAAAAGCTGGACCTCACTACTGTTTGAAATCATGAAAAAGAAGAAATATGTAGGGATCGCCACCACGCCTAAAAGTCCGTCCAACCCGTCTGTAAAATTAATCGCATTGGCAGAACCCACCACAAATAAGGTGATCACAATGAAATATATCGAAGCTGGAAGATTGATAGAAAGATTTTGATAAACACCAATCGTAGTATCAATTCCGAGTTCATTCATTACGTAAAAAAGCAAAGCACCCGTAAATAGGAATTGGAAAATAAGCTTGGTTCTACTCGATACACCTCCAGGATCTTGGCGTGATGCTTTCCAAAAATCATCCAAAAAGCCGATGAAGCTGAATAGAATGTAGGTGGTGGCCAGGAAGTACATCAGTGGGGTAGGTGAGAAAACTAAGGCTACAATAATACCGATAAAAAGAATGATTCCAAACATTAACGGCGTCCCTTTTTTTATTTGATGGTTGGATGGAAGTTCTTTTCTTATCGGTTGCAGGAGCTTTAATTTTCTTAAGAGTGCAATGAATAATGGGGACAAAGCCGAGACTAATACAAAAGCGATGAATGCTGGTATGAGTTGATCGACCACTTCTTATCTTCTCCTCTTCTATTAACTATCTATAGATAAGTTCTATGAAGAGGGTGGATATCCTTTAATCTATTTGATGTTAATTGAGATTACGTTAAAATGAGTGTGTTTTCTGATTGGGTGGATTCGGCTGCTGAATTTATTAGAAAAATCAGCAGCTGATTCCAAGCGGATATTCAGCAGCTGAAAGAATACCAAAGATTCGATTTGTACCTGATACAAACATACAGGAACAAAGGTGAGATTATTTACCCCAACGAAACAAGAAGGTGCCTATCCAAAACAGGATAAGCACCTTCTTCATTATCACGCTCAGCACTGACATTCTTATGTCGTTACTGAGCTACTTTCTCTTCACTTGCCAATTGCTGAGCACGTTGCCGCTTCGATTTTTTGAAGTACAGCAATTCGTAGAACACAGGTACGACAACGAGGGTCAGCACGGTGGCACCGGCAAGACCACCGATGACGACAACAGCAAGGGATTTCGATACAAGACTTCCATCTTCCGTATGACCGAAAAGAAGGGGAAGCATGGCACATATGGTGGCAATCGCGGTCATGACGACAGGACGAAGGCGCGTGCCACAGGCTTCCAGGATGGCGTCACGAATGATCATCGTTTCTTCATTCTGCTTGACACGGTCGATCAAGACGATTGCGTTCGTGACAACGATACCGATCAGCATCAATGCTCCGATAAGAGCCGTTGCGTCTGCAGGGACACGTGCAATGAGCAGTCCGAGGACGGCACCGATTGAAGCGAGCGGCAGCGTAATCAAAATGGCCAGTGGTGCTTTCAACGTCTTAAAGGTCAGGACCATGATCAGATAGACGATCAGGATAGAAGCAAGCATGGTCATTCCAAGGTCTTTAAAGTCGTCGGCCTGCTGGGCAGCGGCGCCGCCGGTATCCAGGGATACGCCTTTTGGAAGTTCGATATCCTTGATTTCAGTATCGATATTTTTCGAAATGACCGAAAGTTCTTCAGGCTCTACCTCTGCCGTGATCCGGACATATAATTCTCCATCTTTGTGAAGGATGGTGCTTGGTTTCTCTTCTTCGGTGATGGTAGCCACTTCAGTAAGTGGCTGGATGCCCGAGCTTGTGGCGATCGTCAAGTCATTTAGATCTGACTTCGAATCAGGATTGACCCCGGCGTCCAGAAAGACTGGTGTCGTTACTTCATCCAGGTTGATTGCCCCGATTGGCTGCGGATTCAGTAATGATCGGATTTGCATGGCGGTTTGCTGGGCATTCGCTTTCTCCGTGTCGACCTTCACCGTGAAGACGGGTGACGTTTTCTCCTGATTGCTTGAAACTTTCTTCACTCCATCAACATTCTCGATCTTATCCATTATTGTTTTGGAAGTGGCCAGAAGTTCGTTGGTGTCATTTCCAACGACGTCATAGGTAATGCTGGAATTGGATGACCCTCCAAAGATGGACGATGGTGACGCAGTGATGGTCACGTTGTTTTCATCTTTTTTCGTTTCATTTACCTTTTCGATGAAGGATTCAGCATCGGCATCTTCCTTCATGATCACGGTATAGGAAACGGTGTCGGGATCACTCACGGCTCCGTATTGAGCGTTTTCTTCACTTGATCCGTACTGGGTAATTAAATAATCGTACCCTTCAAACTCCGATAATTTGTTTTCGAAATCTGCGCTCCGCTGCTTTATGGTGTCTTGCGGCGTATCACTCGGGAATTCCATCGTGACAGCTACAAAAGAGGCATCATTGGCACTTGTCGCTGCTTTCGGCAGAGTGATATAAAGGGCAATCGATCCCCCGAATACAAGAATGGCCAATAGAATCGGAACGACTTTATGATTGAGTGACCATCGCAACACATTTACGTAGCGTTGCGGCGTGTGATGAGTCGGCAGGATAGTATTTTTCAACATGCCACGGCTTAAGAGTGGCACGACCGTCACGGCTACAAGAAGAGAAGCGAGCAAGGAATATGTAACCGTCAGTCCAAAAGGAAGCAAGAACGCCTTTAACGATCCATTGACGAGTCCCATCGGCAAGAATACAGCCACAGTGATGAGAGTCGAAGACGTGATGGCACGGGAAACCTCCAAGGTGGCTTGTATAACAGTCTGTTTCGAAAGCTTCTCATTTTGGCTGCGCCGGAAAATATTCTCGACGACGACGATGCTGTCATCGACCAGTCGTCCGACCGCAACTGCCACCCCTCCCAGCGTAAGGATGTTCAAGGTGACTCCGGATAACCAGAGAAGGAAAAGCGTGATACAGAGAGATAATGGAATGGAAATGGCGGTAATCAGCGTCGGCTTGACCTTTCTTAAGAAGAGAAGGATGACGAGCGTTGCGAACAATGCACCTAGTGCCACTTCTCGGACCATCGTGTTTACCGAGTTTTTCACCATATCACCCGTAGTGAATAACGCCTTCGCTTCTACACCGTCATAATCCGTATTGATTTTATCGACTGTGTCCTTCACTTCTTCCCCAGCCGTAACGGCACTGGCATCGCTTTCCTTGAACAGGACGACTGCAAGGGCTTCTTTACCGTTTACCCGTGTGATGGTATTTTCATCTTTCACCGTCTCGACGGTTGCGATGTCTTTCAGTTTGACGACAGGAGCATTCGGGACTTGCAGCGGTACGGTCAAGTTCTTCAGTGCTTCCAGGGAAGTCAAATTGTCTGTGACATTGATGGTACTCTTTTGTCCGTCAATCGTGGTGCTTCCAGCAGAAGCAGAGACATTTTGTCCTTGCAGCACTCCCATCACCGCGTTGACCGGGATCTGTAACGTCTCCAGCTTATCATGGTCAAGGTTGATCTGGACCCGGGCGCTGTTTTCACCGACGACACTTGCCTGTGACAGTCCGGATTGATTCTCAAACAGCGGTTTGAATTCATCGTTGACGAGATCAAGGTTCTCTTTCGTCAGTCCGTCATCAAATGTCACCGATACTTGACCGATCGGGATCATCGAGGTATTCAGCTGAGAGACTTGCGGTTCTCCGACTCCTTCGGGAAGCCGGATTCCGTTGATGGCATCCTCGACTTTATTCTTGGCTTCCTTCATGTCGGTTTTGGAATCGAAGTTGATGGTCACCTGGGAATATCCCTCCCCGGTCGTGGAAAGGATCGATGTTTTTCCTGAAATGGATGTGACAGCCTGTTCCACGGGCTCTGTGATGTTCGTTGTCATGGAGCCTGCGTCATACCCCTGCCCCAGGGTGACCACTGTGACTTGTGGATTATCCGCTTCAGGCAAGAATTCCATAGGCAGACGGAAATAACTAATGACGCCGATAAGCAAAGTGATGATGACAAAAAGACCCATGGCCGCTTTATTGCGAAAACCCCAGTTTATTAAAGCTTGCATGTGTTTCCCCCCTAATACTGAATTGGATGAGTTTTCCTTTCTTTTTAAAGATACTTGATTGCGGACTGCATCACAGCCTCCTCCAGGCTAATTTTCAACTAGGTCTTGAGGCGTAGTTCATCTTTCTTTCCTAACTGTTGGCCACAAAATTCATTTTACTGTGGAGCAGGGCCAGGTATTCTTAAAAACGTGTAAAATTTATGTAAGATTCCCTACTGTACTACTTCCCTAGTGTGAAAGTATTCCTGTTACAATATAGTATTATAGTACGAGTGGTAAGAAGTGGAAATAGATAATTGCTAAATTTTTCTAAAATATAAAAAGAAGAAGGAAGCATTACATTATATGAGCTTACCGTTTGCGGTACAAGACATAATAAGATGAAAATATTACAAGCGGATTGCCTAATGAAAGAAATTTTGAAATAATTGGAATTGAGTGGTTAGCTGTGATCCAAGAAGAGTATCTAGAGGAATCGAAGCATATGTCTGAAACCGTACCAAGGATTAAGGCTTTAGGAGGGGAGAAATGAAGAAATTAATAGGATTAGCCATTTTAATGCTCTCGATTTTAAACGCATGTAACGCAGCCTCTTCAGATGATTCATCAACATTAAGTTTTAGTGAGATTAAAAACGTACCTCATTATGTACAAAACAAAATTGACCCGAATGTTAGACTTCAACTGATGGATGAAGGAGAAAAAGGTTCATATATAGTACTTCAATCAAGTGGAGAAATAGAAACGGATGTAGAAGCAATAGGCGATACGGTCACGATAAAGTTCAGTACCTCAGGTTTACAAGGTGATACTGTGGAACAAAAAGTATATTATCTGACAAGAGACCCGGGAACAGACGTAATCCATGTGCTGGTGGATGGGGAACCTGCACCTTTTGATATTGTTACAGGGTTATGAGCAGGTTTATATAGCAGTAGTCCGTTAAAATACTTGTGGCTATTTTGAGACGGGATACCATAAGAAATAGAATGTTTAAAAGATGCCGACTATATTGTGCACGAATTGTCGGATGGATGTACGCATTCTTTATTAATATTGTTGGTGAAAGGAGGTTATTTGATGGATTCTTTAAGCAGTATGAATGATGCACTTGCTTATATTGAAGAGCACCTGACGGAGGATATTGACTATAGCGAACTATCAAGAATTGCTTACTGTTCAGAGTATCATTTTAAACGGATGTTTTCTTTTTTATCAGGTATAAGCTTATCAGAATACATTCGAAGGAGAAGACTGACGCTTGCTGCCCTTGATTTGAAAGATAGCGATTTGAGAATAATCGATATTGCTGTTAAATACGGTTATCGTTCAGCTGATTCATTCACCCGTGCCTTTCATTCGATGCATGGCTTTCTCCCTTCTGAAGCAAGAAGTGAGAATACACCATTAAAAGCTTATCCTAAAATGACCTTCCAACTCACAATAAGAGGAGGATGCGAAATGAATTATCGTATTGTAGAAAAGGAACCGTTTAAGTTAGTGGGCTTTAAGAAGAGGGTTCCCATCATCTTCAATGGAGTGAATCCAGAGATTGCTAAAATGTATGAGTTATTAACGCCTGAGGTTATTAAACAATTAAAAGCACTTTCTAACGTAGAACCAACAGGCATGATCAGCGCTTCAACTAATTTCTCTGAAGGTAGAATGGAAGAGAAGGGAGAGGTAGATCATTACATCGGGGTGGCAACTTCAAGTGATGACATAGGAGAATTTAATGAACTAAAAATAAAAGCCAGTACCTGGGCGGTATTCGAATCGATTGGACCATTCCCGGAAACACTTCAAAATGTGTGGGGGAGGATCTACTCGGAATGGTTTCCGGCTTCAGGCTATGAAGCAGTTGAAGGTCCTGAAATTCTCTGGAATGAGAGCAACCAGACAGGGGATCCAAAGTATAGAAGTGAGATTTGGATTCCAGTGAAGAAAAAGTAATAGGAGGGACGGACCTTGTTTTTCAAGGTCCGTCCCTCATCTGTTTACCTATCTCAAATCATTTATTTAGATGAACCTTTTTAAATATTCGCCAAATATTTTGTTCATGACTTTGGGTGTGTTTTCTAAATAAACATTGATTTGTTCAATGTTTGATTCGAATTTATCAGAGTTTCTTTCATCTGTTGGGAAATCAGATATTCCTTTGATAATAATACATTCAACATCATTCTTCTTACAGATATAAGCAATGGCACCTGCTTCTGTATCGGCTATTGTTATTTCGTTTTCTTTAAGTTCTAGATAGTCATTCCACATTACTACTGCTTTATCAGCGGTGCCGATTGTTCCAGTATAAAAATCATCTCCATAGTTTGATAGATCAATATCGACTATGAAGGACTGTTTAATAAGAGGCTCGATCTCTTTTACTGTGCAATCATATTGAACGGCTTTATCGGGTACTAAAATATCCAAATTACTAAACGTATCATCTATTCCTGCACATGTTCCAGCAACGATTACTTTCGTTAAATGAAATGTAGAAATCATATACTGATTACCGCCAACGCCATTTACTTTTCTTACACCGGTACTATAAAAAACAAGTTCAGTATCATGAATGGTTCTTATGAAATACTCTCCATAAGGAAAAGCGAAACGTTCATGATCTTTTATGCCGAAATACTCCAACGTCGCTTCATATTCCCACTTCGTTGCTATACTTACTCCTATCATCGACTTATCACCTTATCATTCATTATTAATATGTAAATATACTAACCTGCTCCATTAATTGAAGATTCCCTTTACACGAATGGTCTTTTTTACAATCTCACGACTGTTCCAACATTTCCGATTTCAACCTGTCCAACCAGTTTTGCACCAAAGAATCGAAGACATCTTTCTGCTCAATCTGCACATTATGACCACCCATATCGAGCACGGCAAAGGTGGCTCGTGGATAGTTCTCTATCAGTCGCCACGCATCCTGATAACCGACTACATGGTCTTGCCGTCCTGTTATAATCAGCGTCGGATCGTCAAGTGTATGTGAGAGATCGAAGGTGAAGCCATATCCATTTTCCCGGATCCTGTTTGCGAACTCCTCATTCGTTTGAGTGGAAGGAAGCAGGATGTCGTCCCGGAACCTTTCCCATTCCCTCATACCTTGAACTACACCCATGGAGCCAAAAGCTTCGGCTTCCAGTGAAGAGAGGTTCGATAGCAAATGGGGATCCTTTTTCAATACAATCTGCTGCGGAAGTTCTCTATTTTCAGTATCGGGTATGACCATGGGTGCGAGGAGCATTAGCCCTCGGACCATCTCATGTCTTGCCTGAACGATTCCCCTCGCCATATATCCCCCATACGAATACCCGCAAACAATGAAGGGTTGGTCGGGAATCAACTTGTCCAATAAACCAACCAAGGTTTCTAACATATCGTCGGAATTCTTGATGGATGGTTGAGACTCCGACAACCCCATTCCCGGCAGGTCTATGTATATCCTTTTCCATCCAGTGCGGTTCTTGAAATTCGGTTCCATTGCATGCATCATCGCTTGATGGTCCAGCGTCCACCCATGGATCATCACGATGGGAAAGCCTTCTCCGATGATTTTATGGTAAATAGTCACGTCATTCCCTCCTTCTAATCTATTAAAAGTATATGTTATTTTCTGGATTATTCAAAGGATACTTCTATAGGTGTGTTGAAAGCAGTTAGAGGGAGTTTTTTAAAAAATTGAAACCAACCACTGATTGATTCGTCTTAGCACTAAAGGGGAATGAGGTGAGGCTTGTGTGAGAAAGGTTAACAACGAAGACCATTCAGACCGGGATGCGTGGCTTGAAACGATCATGGATGAATACGGCGAACGGTTGACGAAATTGGCTTACAACTATGTCAAAGATTGGAGTCAGGCGGAAGATATCGTGCAGGATGTGTTTGTCACCTGCTTCAGGCATTATGAAAAAATAGATGAGATTATTTCATTCAAAGCGTGGATCTATCGACTAGTCATTAATCGAGCGAAGGATGTCCTGAAGAGTTCCGCGTTTAAGAGAGTGGTAATGAATTCAAGCCTGTTATCTCTTTTCACTTCAAAGGAACCGTTACCTGAAATGAGCTTGTTGAAACGAAGTGAGGAAGAGTTTCTTTCAAGATGTGTCTTGGACCTGCCGGTGAAGTATCGGGAGGTCATCATTCTTTACTATTATGAGGAATGTTCCATTGAGGAAATCACGGAGTTGCTGAGGTTGAACTCGAATACGATTAAAACAAGGTTAAACAGAGGCCGGAGTAAGCTGAAAAATAGGATGGAAAGGTGGGAACGGGATGAAGAATAAGCTTAGTGATTTGAAGGGGGCAATGGATTCTACGACTCACAGAGGCCGTCACTTTACGGAGCTTCAAAGACATAAGATTCGGCAGGCCGTTCATAGTCCTGTGGAGACAAAACGACCTAATCCTTTAATCATTTTCATCATGACTTCTGTTGCCATTTGTTTAATGGGATTTTTCGTTTCAACAGAATTATTGGTAAAGGAGAACGGCACGATTAATGGGAGTCCGGACACATGGCATATCCAGCACGAATATAAGGAGAATGGTAAAGTCCTGTTCAGCATCTATCCAGACCCGGAATTGCATGCAGGTAAGCCATTTGGATATATAATCAGTTTCACAGAACCTTTTGACACATATGAAGGAAAAGAATTATCCATCTTAGCGGTTCATAAGAAATCAGGTCAGCGCATCGAAGTGCTGTCCCCTCAAAGAATAACGGAACCTTCACCGGGGTACTCTAGCTTGCAACGCTTTCCTACAAGCTTCCAGGTTCCGCACAGCGGAATATGGCGGTATGAAGTATACCTTGACGGTAAGCCTTACGGTGATGTCGTTGTGAGTGTGGGAGAAAAAGTAGAAGGAAATCCTGTTACATTACCTGAAGATATTCCCGTATACGTTCAAGAAAGTGATTTTGATACGATCGATTGGGATAGAAAGGCAGCCACATTTGATCGGGATATGATCGGAAATGAAAAGAAGTCAGGTATCATTGGTGCCGATATGCCAAGCCTGGCCGGCCAAAAATGGATGTGGCATTTGTGGGGGACGGAAGCTTCAGAGCTAACAGTGGTTGGTTATCACAGAGAGTCGGGGAGAGTGTATCCTTTATTAAATAACGGTGAGAGCTGGACCGTTCCTCTAGGCGGGGAGAACAATGGCGCGGATGTTCATGCTCCATCGTCTGTTACGGTTCCTGAACGTGGGCAGTGGGCACTTGTTCTTTATGCGGATGGAGAGTTGTTTGATGTGATAGTGTTGGAGATTACCAGTTGAGTGGGGCGAGATGATTATATCTTTTATCGGTTTGATTTGTATGTATAACTCATCTCCCTTTTTTAGCTTTAAGATTGTATGTTTTAGCCGAAAATGGGGTCCAGGAGAGACCACATGGCCGATTTTTGCGATGGTTTCCTCATCAGATTCCCTTCGCGGGAGAATCATGCGGGATGTCAAATTTTCTTTATATGAATACCTAATTGATCACAAAAAAAGAAACACATCCCGTGCATGATTCCACAGATTTATTGAACCGGTCAACCTGTGAAAAAAACAATCTCCTCTACATCACGCAGCCATTCAGTAGCCCCAGTCCCATCAGGATTCCCTATCCACAAATCCCTCTTCCTATCAGTAAGGGACGTCCCCCTTAACCAACCGAGCTTATGAATGGAAGGGATATACTGAGGGGCATAATCACCAAATCCTTTTGGAGGACTGGTAACCTTCATTTGTTTATTTGAATCAATATTCAAGGTGTATAGTACAGGCAGGGGATGCTTACTGAAGTCATTGGTCCACTCCTGTTCTTTGATTCTTGAAACGACCAGTGTTTTCTCTGTCATCCAATCAAAATCAAGGTCAGCGTAATTAGCCGGGGTGTAGGTTCCGGAAACAGGCATTTCCTTTATTTTCAAGTCTTTGTTTTTGAAGCCGAACACGATTCTCCCTCCGCCGGCGATATAGGCTAACGTATCTTTAGAAGGTGACCATTTGGGCTGGCCAACATCCAGGATCATCTCGTCCAGAACCTCGAAATTCTTTCCTTCCTTATCGATGACACATACCATATTACTGTCCATGGACCAAGAAGCGGTCGGGGACACCACAAATGATATCCATTTGCCGCTCGGAGAATAGGTCATCTGATCGGCATAAACGGCTATCAGTTTGTTTTGATTCGTTGTCCCGATTTCCCTTGGGAGTGTAAAGAAAGGCTTCACTCCGCCAAAAAGGACGATATCTTCATAGTTCTTTCCTACTTCTTTGATAAACAAAGAAGCGCTTGACCATCCATCAGGTTTGAGGGTGCCCGATGAAGATAGAAGGAACCCGCTGCCGTCCGGAAGCCATGTGAAATCACTGACCCCGGTTGCGATGTTGTAGAATCGGTTGAGGTCAGAGATATCTAAAATTCCATTATTAATATAGGCTAGATGGTTTTTATGGGGAGCCCATTCTGGTATATGGCCGTTATATGAAATTTTCTTTTTATCACGGGTGTTGAGATTGTATGTCCACAGCTCAGACTGCCCTTCAGTTGATGTTTCTACTTGATAGGCAATCAAAGTCCCATCGGTCGACCATTTGGGCTTGAAGTGGACTTTGCCGGTATTCGTTATTTTGGATTCCTGGCCATCAATGAAGGTCCATAAATTCCCTTCCCTGATGAAGGCAGCTTTCAATTGAAGCTTGGATGACACAGGTGCCAATGGAAATATAAGAGCAAGGATGATGGTAAAGAGGATGGCTCTTTTCATGGTTGATTCTCCTTTTATCCGTATGCTCTTACTATTTTCATGGATGACTTACTTTATGTGAAAAAGAGTGAGGGAATGGTAAAAGAAGGAGTTCTTCTCTTTATGATGAAGTACTAATTATATGAAACATCATTATCAAGGAGGAAGATGATCATGAATCGAACTGACTTGCTCTTAAGAATGCTTGATACTACGTACGACAAGGAAAGTTGGTATGCCCCACTCATGCCTGCAATAGAAGGACTCACCGCGGAACAGGCTATGTGGACACCGACAGGAGAGGCGACGAAAACCATATGGGAGAATGTTAATCACCTTATTTATTATAAAGAGAGGCTTACAGCCCAATTAGAAGGGCGTGAATGGACACGGAAACTTGATGGGAATGAAACCTTCTCCTTAACAGAACAATTAAATGATGATAAGGAATGGATCGCTGTCGTTGAACGTGTTGAGGCGGCTCAAAGCAGATTAAGAGAAGCGCTCAGTAAAACATCGGACGCAAAGATTGAAGAAGCTTCTCTTGAAGAAAAACTTCTGGACATCATGATGCACGAGGCTTACCATACTGGGCAGATTATTCTAATCAGGAAGATGCAGGGATCTTGGCCATCTCGTCGTTGATTCGAAGAAAACGTACCAGAACAAGGAGTGGAGCCATATTATTATTCAACCAATAGAATTTCATATTCGTAATCTAACCTATGCCATCAGATCAGCAAAAGTAGATGATGCTCAGAAACTGTCCGAAGTAAGGCTCCAGGCAGATGGGGAGACGGAATACATGGATAGGGCAAGAGGAGAGGCGTATATAGATGAAGAAGGCTTCATTCAAATCATCAATGAAGATTCAGAGAGTCCCCGGAATCTCTTCCTGGTTTGTGAAGTCGAGGACAGGATTGCCGGTTTCTCAAGGTGTGAAGGGAAATCATTAAAACGTGTCGCTCATAAAGTGGAGTTTGGAGTGTGCGTGTTACAGGAATTCTGGGGATACGGCATCGGGAAAAATCTATTGAAAGAGAGCATAGGCTGGGCAGATGACAACGACATTAAGAAAATCACTTTGAATGTGCTCGAAACTAATGAAAAAGCCATCAACCTTTATAAAAACAACGGCTTTGAAGTAGAAGGGGTATTGAAGAAGGATAAATTGTTATCGGATGGACGTTACTACGATACAGTGGTGATGGGACGGATTAACTTATAGACTCAAGGAAGCATATTAGTTCCAAGGGAGCGGAGTGAGATGAAGGAAGCCGTCATAATAAGCGAGTGTTGATACAAATAAAATTCGACAAGGATGTTCAATTATTTGGAATCAGGATTAATTATCGGAATTGCGGATTGAATTCTCTGAAAGGGGATTAAAAATCTCAAATCGGAATCAATAGTCGTTCAAACTGGATTAATTCGTGTACACGGCTTTTATTAACCATGGATATTGAATACAAAAGCTATATCACGTCATACATAAATCAATCGAATAGAGAATCCGAGGTGCAAGAATGAAGGCTTCAGACAGCATTTTAAAGACATGGAGTAAATTTAATGATTTTCCCATGGAAACGTTAACGAAGGTTTGGTTTTATCATCAGGGAAGTGTGAAAAAACAGCGGGATGTCTCTCTTATGCGGGAGCATCGGGAACAATTAGGCATGTCCGGGAATTGTTTCGATCTTGCACTCTGGTTACTGGATGAGTTTAAAAGGGATGGTGTCGAGGCGTATCCCGTCGGTCATCATCTGAATTCGGAAGAGGCTCATGCAGCTGTCATCGCATTGAATGAAAAAGGGGAACGGTTTCTATGTGACTTGGGCGATCAGTGGTTGAATCCGATATTAATAGATACGAAGAGTCCCGATTATACCAACGAAAAAGTAGATGGTTTCTTTCCTGCTGCAAGGATCCAGGTTCAGTCTCATCCATCAGGTACCGAAATCCACTATCATCGACCGAATGGAAAAGTATCGAAACAGGTTTTTCAGACGGAACGAATAGAAATGGATACTTTTCTTAAGGCAGCGGAGCATTCTCAACATTTGATAAAGAACCATCCATTACTGGAGTGCAGGATCCCGTACAAATCTGAAATTGCTCATTGGGAATTTTATAACTGGGAGAGTTTTCTGAGTACGACAGAAGGTCTTATGAAGGATTCAAAGCTTGAGACGGTGGAAGAATGGGCTGAAAGAATCCATGGGAAAACGGGATACAACAAAGCGATTCTAATTGACATATTAGAGTATTACAGAAGCATTCATGGATGATGCAGAAGGTCGATACTAGGTTGCGGATGAGTATTCTCAGGGAGGAGTTTTTCAATGAAAGCGAATCATCATAAGTTTAATGTGTTTATTGAAGTTGCACGGAAGTTAAATGGTATTGGCATTACTCCACTGCTGATGGGCTCGGTCGGATTGGAAGTGGTCACCGACAGAAGTTGGGACGCACAGGACCTCGACATACATGTGCCCGGTGATAAGAGGGGATGGGAAGTGCCGGCTGAAACATCCATACATAACTGGAATGAGATTGTAGAGATCATGAATTCAATGGGCTATACCCTCATAGATTTGCATGAACATGAATTCTCGAAAGATGGGTTGTCAGTTGAGTTTGGCATCATTGACACGTTACCGGCATTCGCAGGTATAAAAATAGAAGACCTGAAAATGCATCAAAATGGAGATGTGCGCTACTATTTGCTGAATCCTCAACAATATTTGCACGTTTATGAGGCGTCCTCTAAGGACAGCTATCGGGCAGATCAGAATAATCATAAGGATTTGAGCAAGATGGAATATTTGAATGATTTGGTATCGGCGGCAAATATCAAAAGAAAGTGAGAGATTAAATATCTGCGTCAGACCCCTGCTTAACATGAAAGGAGTTTATATGAGCAAATACAAAATCATTCTATTCGATTTAGATGGAACACTTTCTGACCCAAAAGAAGGGATTACTAAATCGGTTCAATACGCAATGGAGAATTTAGGCGTAGAGGTTCCTGAGATTCATGAGCTCGAATGTTTTATTGGGCCGCCACTACAAGTGTCATTTGCTGAACATTACGATTTTGACGAGCTTAAAACACAAAGAGCCATTGATTTTTACAGAGAGCGGTTCAAGGAGAAGGGAATGTTTGAAAACAAGCTCTATCCAAATATTCCATCACTATTGAAAACGTTAAAAGAAAATGGATTTACGTTGGTGGTTGCAACATCAAAGCCTACTGTGTTTGCTGAACAGATCCTAAAGTATTTTACTATTGACCAATTTTTTGACCTTATTGCAGGAAGCAACCTCGATGGAACAAGAACGTCAAAAGCTGAAATCATTCAATACATCCTAGATGTTTATCATGAATATGAAGCTGGCAACTTTATTATGATAGGAGACCGGAAGCACGATATGATTGGGGCACATCATACCGGCATTGACTCTATCGGGGTGACGTATGGATATGGTTCATTTGAAGAAATAAGTCAGTCTAAACCTACTTATATGGTCAGTAATGTCGACGAAATAAAAGATGTCTTAGTGGGATGTCGGGTGAAGCTGTAGATCAGGTAGCTGATCTACAGCTTTTTTATGATGCTCATTATTTCAATTATATTGAATCTTTGTTGATTATCTAAATTAAGTGAAGGTATACACATCTTCAGAAACGATACCTGTTTTTGGCATGTGTAAAGAGCTGAAGATAGAAAATAATAGGCCCTATTGCCCCTTTTTGTTTCATTCTTCTAAATTAACAAAAAATATACATTCCATTAATATTTTCCCATTATGATAGGCATGTCAGTTATCGATGAATTTTATCGAAATGTGGAAAACGATTATGGGGGGCTTAATGATGAGGAAATGCTTAAAGAGGGTACTACCTGTTGTACTGTCCATTGCAGTCGCGGGTACCATGTTTTCACCAAACTTTGCAGAAGCACTGGGTGATTTTGATTTGGAGTCTCCAGTGGTTCAGACACCGATCAATGAATACCGTGCAGACCTTGCACCAGGTGTGATGGAGAAGCATTACAGCTTTGAAGGCAGTGATGGGAAGAAGATTGAGAGTTTTGTAGTGGATGTGGATGTTCAGAACCCCAGCGTGTCTATTGAAGCGGGAACACCGAATGACGGGGAGGAGTTCGGACTTCAACCTGTCAGGCAGCAGGCAAGTGCCGCAGATGGAGAAAACCATAAAGTGGTGGCTGCTGTGAACGCAGACTTTTATAATATGGCGACAGGAGAACCGACAGGGATTGTGTTCAAGGATGGAATCGGGATCAAAGATCAACTTCGGCAAGGGTGGGGTTTCTTTGGAATGAAAAAGTCCGGGGAAGCAGTGATCGGAAGTACGGCCGAGTATGATGGAGTCAAGGATGAATTGCAAGAAGCCCTTGGCGGGAATGCGATTCTCGTAAAGAACAGCCAAATCTATCAAACTCCCCAAACCGGAGCGGATAAAGAGCCTCGAACGGCTGTCGGGATAAAAGCTGATGGAGATGTGTTTTTTGCAGTGATAGACGGCAGGCAGGAGCCTTATTCAAGCGGAATCTCCATGCCTGATTTAGCTCAGTTGATGATCGATTTAGGGGCTGTGACGGCACTCAATCTGGATGGTGGCGGATCCTCTACGTATACAACCCGCACACTTGGAGGGGATGTTCTCGAGGTCGATAATATGCCTTCCGACCGTGGAGAGAGAAGCGTGGCCAACTCATGGCTTGTTGTATCAAAAGAGCCTTCAGATCATGCCTTTCACTCTGCATATGTCTATCCTTATGATCAGTCCTTCACACCGGGGTCTACTATTACCTTCAGTGCAAAAGGCAGGGATAAGGCCATGGCTTCGGCACCTCTTCCAGACTCTGGACTGACATGGGAATTATCCGATTCGTCATTCGGTACGATTAATGAAAATGGAGTGTTTCAATCCAATGGTAAAACAGGTCTATTTCACGTGGTGTTGAACCATCAAGGTGAAGAAGTCGGCAAAAGTATCATTGAGGTCGCTACACCTGACAAGATTGCCTTTTCTTCACCGGAGCTGACTGTTGCCAGAAACAGTGAGATTCCATTGGGACTTATCACAACGTTTGAAAAGCGGGTTGTCGATTGGAAGCTCGATGACGTAGAGTTTGAAATTCCCGAAGGACTTGGCACGATTGATGACGAAGGTGTCCTTCATACAAATGACCAAAGTGTGAACGGCATAATCAAGGCAAAGCTTAAAAATACGGATCTTACAGCACAGTTAAAAATTTCTGTCGGCACGCTTCCAAAAGTGTTATTTGACTTCGAAGACGACTTAGGCACTTGGAAGACAGCTACAGCGAATCGCGGAGAAGTAGGGACTCTGAGTCTGTCAAACTATCCGGATCCGGTTCGATTTGGGGATCAGTCATTAAAGCTTGATTTTGATTTCACAAATGCACAAACTGGAACGACCCTTGGAGTATATGCAGGGCCGGGAGTGAATACGGAGATTGAAGGGGATCCACAGAGCATCGGAATGTGGGTATATGGAACACCTGAAGCACAAGGGTACTGGCTAAGAATGTTGATTGTGGATGGGAACAATAAGAATCAATCGATCAATCTGACCGGTGAGAAGCCGGGGGTTGACTGGATCGGCTGGAAATACATCGAAGCCGATATTCCCTCCACTTTTACAGGACCATTTAAAGTATCCGGGACACAGGCTTTCAGGATGATGTCGACGAAATCGGGCATCACAGGCCCCATGACAAAAGGATCTCTTTATATTGATAATATCCGTGCGGTTTACGGAGAAAAAGTGGATGACTTATATCCACCTGTCATTGAATCCGTTAATGCAGAAGAGAAAGAATATACAACCAGCTCAGTGAATCTGAAAGCAGACGTGCATGAGTACGAAGACGATCCATTCAAGACAGGAATTGATTGGGAAAAGATCAAATGGTTCGTGGATGGAGAGGAGTATTCCAAGCGTGCGGGACATTTCTCTTATGATATGGATGGCTCAGTTTCCCTGAGCGGATTACAGTGGGCGGATGGTACACATGAATTCACCTTGATGGTCCCTGATAAATTTGGGAACCAGGCCGTTAAAACAGGCTATTTTACAGTGAATACAGGATCTGCAAAGATCGAAATCATCCCAAAACAGGAGAAGGCATTCTTAGGGGATCAATTTGAACTCCCTGTTAAAGTGTCCAATCCAGCTGAAATCTCTGAATCTACTATGAAACTACAAGTGGGTAAAACGTTTCAATTTGAGGATGTTACATTCTCTCCCGGCTTTACCGGAAGTACATCAAATTATGACAGTGAAACGGGAATCCTTGCTTTACATCTAGTGAATAGTGGTGAAGAAGGTCCAACAGCAGAAGCTGCGAACATTCTATTAAGGATTCCTGAATCGACAGATGAGGGAAGCAAACTGAATGTTGAGATGATCAAGGGAGAAGTAACGTATGCTCAACCTCAAGAAGAAACATTCATCTCAACCTATTCCATGAAACCTTTGAGTGTTGAAGTAGAGGCAGTGCTAAACGTCGAAGCAGATCCCATTTTAATAGGGAAGCCTGCAGCACTTAAGGTGATGGATCAAGAAGGTCAGCCTGTCAGTGGTGCGGAGGTTTTCGCGTCCATAGATGGAAACGAGGAGCCTTTTTCACTTGGGAAAACAGATGGTGAGGGTTCACTCGTTGTGAATTCCATTACAGATGACATCAAGAAAATCACACTATACTCGGTGAAAGACGGGAGATATTCCTTCAAGGTTGACACACAAACGTATCCAGCTTTAGTGGAAGCAGAAGAAATGAAGAATGTTATTTCTCCAACCACGAATGATCCTTATAAGTCTAAAACGTTTACCTGGATGTCCAGTCCACTAGGAAAAGATAAAACGCCTATCATTCAATATGCAAGAAAGAAGGATTATGACAAGAAAGGCGATAAGAGCCTTCTAATCGCAAAGGGATCATGGAGTAATGAGGTCTTCACTGGAGAGTTGGATATTACCAAAAATGGTATCGTTCGAGTCAATCAGGTTACAGTGGAGAAGCTAAAGCAGGACACGACGTATGTATACCGAATTGGAAATGGCGAGACTTGGAGTGAAATGAAGGAATTCACTACTTTGAAGAGAAGCGATCAATTCGAGTTTGCGGTATTGGGTGACACGCAATCACCATCTGACTTGAGCCTGTTCGATCAGATCCTTTCTGATCTAAATGATCAGGAGCCTGCATTTATGATTCATGTCGGAGACCTCATCGATGAATCATCTAAATTCAATCAATGGGATGATGTTTTGGGAGTAATGAGTCAGTATGATCAGATCCGCACGACCAATCTTGTTGCGGCTCTGGGGAACCATGAATACATGGGAGACACTGATGCCAGTATAGCAAAAGCGATTCTTGGCTCACCTGAAAATGGTCCGGATGCAGACAAAGGCGGTACGTATTCCGTTGATTATCACAACATGCATATCAGTGTGCTGGGCTTTACAAGTGACAGCAAAGTGCTTGATCAACAATTGGAATGGCTGAAACAAGATATGGAGAGCTCGGATAAACCTTGGAAAATTCTTGTGACTCATAAGCCTCCATACTATACGAATCCGTTTGGAGGCAATGAAATCATGAAGGAGAAGCTGCCTCCGGTTGCCGATGAACTTGGAATCGACATTGTCTTCTCCGGTCACGATCATGCTTATGGCAGGACGAAGAAGCTGAAAGAAGGCAAAGAGGATGAAAATGGAACGGTTTACATAGTAGCCGGCACCACTGGTAAAAAACACTATGATGCAGTGGCAGATGAGAAATTCGAATACGTCAATATGGAAAACATCGCCGTGTATATGAGTGCGAAGGTGGATAAGGATACGATCACGTTTACTACCCGTACATCCGATGGTGATGTGATTGATGAATTTTCGGTTGTGAATGAGGAGTACTAATCGTTAGAAAGCAGGAGACGAGGCGTCAAGCATCCTAAAACAGGGTGCTTGACGCCTTTGTGTTGCATTTTGATGTACATGGAACAATGAATGGCGGGTACCATTAAAGAGTATATACATCCAAAAAAATAGCTTACCAGTCAGACTGGTAAGCCGCTACAAATAAGGAATTTTTCAAATTACTTCAGGGGTCCTGCTTAAACCACTATCTTCAAGATGAAGAATATATGCTTAGTATACTATTGAATTCACTTGAGTAAAGGGGATATGCCTAGATGAATATTTTTTTCTCTTACTATGTAGAAACGCCATTACGTCCCCCAAAAGAATAAGGTATGCTTAGGTTGGAAATGATCACGAACACCCATTTAATCTTTCAGTGGAGGCAGGAAATGATGATCAGAAAACGGAAGACAGATGAAGAACTTCCAATGGAATTGCTCCTCTTGGCAGATCCTTCAGAGGAGATTGTAAAGGAATACGTTTCAAGGGGGGAATGCTTTGTAGCAGAGCTTGAACAAAAGATTGTTGGAGTATACGTATTACTTCCAACAAGGCCCGAAACCATTGAACTAGTGAATGTGGCGGTTGCGGAAGAGATGAATGGCAGAGGGATTGGAAAACAGCTGGTGATGGATGCTGTAAAGATTGCCCAAGAGAAAGGCTACAAAACCATCGATGTTGGGACAGGGAACTCAAGCGTTGGCCAGTTGGCCCTCTATCAAAAGTGTGGATTCAGGGTTGTCGGGGTGGATGTGGACTTCTTTGTCCGGCACTATCCTGAACCCATTTTTGAGAATGGGATTCAGTGCAGGGATATGATCCGGTTGTCGCAGGATTTGTCGTGATACCAAGAGCCCCGCTTCCTATATAGGAAGCGGGGCTCTGTTAGCTCATTTAGCCAAAAAACGTTCTACACCCTTCACTGCATAATCGTGATCTAGCTCCGGAGTTAATCCGGCTACCGTCACGCTTCCAATGACACCTGCACCTTCAAGGCGAATGGGGAGGGAGCCACCGATCGCTTGATATTCCGAAGGGGACAGTAATGAGTGCTCGTCGTGTTGAAGCCCGCTTTCCTCAAAGCGTGCAGCGATGAATTGAGTACTGTGATTATAGTGATCTACTACTCTCTTTTTCCTATGAAGCCAGTACACATTTTCTTCTGAAGTCCCGTCCATTAGATGGGTGAATAATGGGACACGGTTCCGCTCTAAGTGTACGGCGATGTTGACCCCATTTTCTTTAGCCAGGTTGACAAGCTCAATACCGAGCTGAAGGGCATCTTCATTTGAAAAAGAAGTAAACGTCAAAGAATCCTCTACTTGAAGTAATTGTCGTGTGTTCATTATGCATTCTCCTTTAAAATAGTTTTTGTTTTACATCCAGGCGGTAATTGATGACGGATAGTATCAGGGCTACGACGACCATGAGACCGCCGATCCAGGCCGTATCCAGGTAATCCAGGTAGTCGATGGCGAATCCCCCTAAGGCAGATCCTCCCGCAATCCCGATATTGAATCCTGAAATATTCAGTGCCGAGGCGAGATCTTTTGCACTCGGGACAAGCTTTTCAGCCAGTGAGACGATATAGGATTGGACGCCCGGTGACATCATGAAGGCGAACAGTCCGAGCAGTACAACGGAAAGATAGCTCAACATCGTATTTGGAAGCAGGACGATCTGCAATTGTAAAGCGATGAGTTGAAACAGAAACACCCACCTGAGTGCCTTGACAGGATGCTGGTTCGTGATTTTTCCACCGATGATATTACCCACTGCCGTGGCTGCCCCGTAAAGAAGCAGCATCCAAAAGATGTGGTCAGGGGAAATGCTGCTCACCTTTTCCAAAATCGGTGCTAAATAGGTGAACAAGGCGAACGTTCCGCCAAACCCAAAGGATGTCATGAGAAGAGCCAGAATGATTCTCGGATTGCCGATCAGTCTGCCGATATCTCGTACGGTCAGTTTTTCTTCTTTTCTTTCCGGCTTGTCGATGGACAGCCCATTTGCGATTAACGCAATGATCCCTAAGACGGCTACGGCAAGGAATGTCGCTCGCCAGCCAAGGTTCTGACCGATCAATGTGCCGAATGGAACACCCAGGATCGTCGCAACGGTCAAGCCCGTGAACATGAACGAAATCGCCTGGGCCTGCTTGTCTTTCGGGACGATTTCCGCTGCGACGGTGGCCGCGATGGCAAAGAAGACCCCGTGTGCAACCGCCGTAATGATGCGTGAAAGGAGCAGCAGGCTGTACGTATCGGCAAAAGCCGATAATGCGTTTCCTGCAATAAAGATGACTAACAGGCTCAGAAGCAAACCCTTCTTCGGCAGCCTGTTGGTCAATGCCGTGACAATCGGTGTCCCGATGGCAATGGCAGCCGCATAACCAGAGACGAGGGTTCCAGCTTTAGTGACCGATATGGAAAGATCCGAAGCCACCGTCTGAAGCAACCCGACAATGACAAATTCAGTCGTACCGATGGCAAATGCACTGATTGCCAATGCTATTAGGGCAATCATGCTTTTGGGTGTGATTGATTTCATGATGATAACCTCCTTAATTCTTTTCCAGCTGTTCCGTGATCCTTCTGCTGCATTCCTTCAAATCCCTGCTGATGGTTTTGTCCAATTTCTTGGACAACCGGGAGACAGGTCCCGAGATGGCTACGCTTGCCATGACACGTCCATTTACATAGATGGGCGCTGCAATGCACCGTACGCCGATTTCCGTTTCTTCATCATCGACGGCATAGCCCTGTTCCTTGATGGCTTTCAAGTGATACAGGAACAGCTGCCGGTCATCGAAGGTATGGATCGTTGTCTTGGCATATTGAAGATATCTTAAGAATGACTCCTGGGTATCGGGCTCCATAAAGGCAAGAATCGCTTTCCCTAGGGCGCTTCCGTGGGCTGGATCCCGGTCTCCTATTGTAGAATGGATCCTCATCGAGTGAGTCCCGTCCACAATCTGCGTTGTCACCACATCCGTCCCGTCTATGATCCCGATATACATCGTTTCCCCGAGCTTCTTACTCAGTTCATACATGGCCGGCACCGATACCCAGTCGACGACCGGATCATGTGCTTGTTTTGGTTTGGACGATTTCTCGGTAAGCGAGTAACCATGAATCCCCTTTTGGATATAATCCATCTTCTCCAGCGTGTACAGCAGACGGAATGTCGTTGTTTTATTCCACTCAAAATGCTCCATGACGTCTGTAAGGGTCATTTCTCCCTTCGTCATCAGAACATCGATAATCTGTAATCCCTTCTTTAAGGTTGAAACTTCGTATTGGCTCATATGCAGGTCTCCTTTGCACAATGTATATAGTAATAGTGTGGGACGTTTGCTTCAAATTATGAAGGGGAGTTTCTATATTTGAAACAATTGTATCTAAAAGTATTAATCAATTAGTTCATTGAAGTGATTTTCACATAGTAGACCAAGTTCGGTCTGGTTTCAATTTAATAATTTTTAGTATAGTGTATAATTAATTTATATAAGTCTGAGAGAGGTTAGGAATAAATTATGAGTAATGGGATCAATGCAAAAGATGTTGCCAAACTTGCAGGTGTATCACAATCATCCGTCTCGAGGGTCTTTTTCGGAGGGGCTTCTGTTTCGGAGAAAACGCGTAAGAAAGTGTTGGCGGCAGCCGAGGAGTTAGGGTATATTCCCAATGAGTTTGCACGGAGTTTGATTACGAATAAAACCAGAATTATCGGCTTGGTCATGAAGGGGGTCAATAACCCATTCTATCCACAGGTCTTAAAGGAGTTCACTACTCACTTTAAAGGATTAGGCTACAGCATTTTATTCGTTCATACCAATAACGATGAAATCCAAAAAGAAGATGTGGATATGCTGTTGCATTATAACGTGGCAGGTGTCATTATTACGGATGCGACTCTTTCCCTTAAAGTGACAGAGGATTTTAAAAAGAATCACATTCCCCTTGTATTGTTTAACCGTAAAGCGGATCAACAGAAGTTCTTTTCAATTAGTACAAATAATTTGGATGCGAGCCGCCGAATTGCCGAATACTTGATTCAGAAGGAATGTAGGGACATGGCATATATCTCTGGATCACGAAATACTTCAACAAGTATAGAAAGGGAAAAAGGATTTACAGAAGTGTTGGAAAAACATCACATACGTTTTAGAAGGTTTGAGTCTGACTATTCCTATGAAGGTGGCTATGAAACGGCAAAAGAGATGATTGGAAACGGATCCATCCCGTCTGCTTTTTTTGTCGCAAACGATATTATGGCCTTAGGTGTGTTAGATGCGCTAAGGGAGAATGGAATTGCAGTCCCGACCGTAACCAAGGTTGTAGGCTTTGATAATATAAACATGGCAGCATGGCCAATCTACAATCTAACGACTTGGGAGCAGCCTGTCTCTCAAATGGTCCAAGAGACGGTGAATTATGTTATTTCTGAAATCAATGAATATACCGGCCGTAGCGGTAACATCGAGATTGAAGGGAAATTAATTGAAAGAAAAACAACATGAGGGGTCTTGACAAGAGCTTTTTTTTAGAATATTCTTTACTTATTATTTTTTGCATACGTATTCATTTTTGGATGCGTTTTGTTTTTGAATGAATTTGCATACGTATGCAGAGTATTTTGAAAGCGTATACACATTATAAAGGAGGATTTTATCATGGTATTGGTCATTAAAGAGGGTAAATCAAAAGAGGAAGTTTCAAAGAACGATTCAGAAGTGTCAAAAATTGTAGGTGACGCCATTAAAGATATCGAAGTCCGCGGTGACGATGCAGTGCGTGAGTATTCTGAGAAGTTTGACAAGTGGTCTCCAGAGTCATTCCGTTTAACGGAGGAGCAGATTAAGGAGATTGTTGCCAAGGTTCCTGAACATACAATTGAAGATATAAAATTTGCTCAAAAGAATATAAAGGAGTTTGCTGAGGTGCAATTAAGTTCACTTCATGATGTGGAAGTAGAAAATATTCCAGGTGTCACGTTAGGTCATAAGAATATCCCGGTCAGCAGTGTAGGATGTTATATCCCGGGTGGACGCTATCCGATGGTGGCATCTGCTCATATGAGTGTCTTAACCGCTAAGGTCGCTGGTGTGAAACGGGTTATTGCCTGTACGCCTCCAATAAATGGGGAAGTGCCGAATGCTACAGTAGCTGCAATGTATTTAGCGGGGGCAGATGAAATCTACTTACTCGGAGGTATCCAAGCAATGGCAGCCATGGCAATCGGTACTGAGACCATTCAACCGGTTGATATGATCGTTGGACCAGGAAACGCCTTTGTTGCTGAAGCAAAACGCCAATTATTTGGACGCGTAGGTATTGATCTATTTGCAGGTCCAACCGAAACATTGGTAGTGGCAGACGAAACGGCAGATGCAGAAATGATAGCAACAGATCTTCTGGGTCAAGGTGAGCACGGTCCTACATCACCTGGTGCACTGATTTCTACTTCTGAAAAACTTGCCCATGAAACGATTGAGGAGATAGAAAGGCAACTCAAAGTACTGCCGACTGCTGACGTAGCCAGGGTTTCCTGGGAGGACTACGGAAGGATAATCGTAGTTGACAGCCTTGAGGAGGCAGTGGTGGAAGCAGATAAATTGGCATTTGAACATGTGGAAATCCTGACGGAAAATCCTGATTACTTTTTAGAGAATATGACGAATTATGGGTGTCTCTTCTTAGGACCGGAAACAAATGTGGCATATGGCGATAAAGTGATTGGAACGAATCACACTCTCCCGACGAAGGGTGCAGCACGTTATACAGGCGGTCTATGGGTAGGGAAGTTCATTAAAACCGTTACCTATCAAAAGGTCACTCCTGAAGCGACTGCTCATATTGGGGAATATGCAGCTCGCTTATGTCAGTTGGAAAACTTTGCGGGACATGCCGAACAAGCATTGCTGCGTGTCCGTCGTTACGGAAACAAATAGTCATTCAAATACGAGGGGGGACCTGATGCCATGGTCTTAGGGTTTATTGGTCTGTTAGGTGGATTGGGTCTATTAATCTATCTGACTATGAGGGGTATGAATTTACTGATCGTAGCACCGATATCTGCATTGTTTGTCACCTTATTAAATGGCTTGCCGCTATTTCCGCAGCTTGCGGATGAGGGTGCTGCGAACTTTTTAACAAACTACATGTCTGGATTTTCTGGCTTTATTGCTTCATGGTATTTAATGTTCTTGACGGGTGCCATTTTCGGTAAGGTGATGGAAGACAGTGGGGCAGCCGAGAGTATTTCCAAATGGATTGTCGGTAAGATCGGGATGAAACGTGCTGCATTAGCCATTGTGATCGCTTGTGCGGTATTGACGTATGGGGGAGTAAGTTTGTTTGTCGTAGCTTTTTCCGTTTATCCGATGGCAGTCAGCTTATTTAAAGAAGCGAATCTCCCCAGACGCTTCATTCCGGCAGCACTTGCATTTGGATCGACCACGTTCACAATGACATCTGCAGGCTCACCGGAAATTCAGAACTGGATACCGATCGAGTTCTTGGGTACTAATGCCTATGCAGGCTGGGAAGTCAGCTTGATTGTGGCAATATTTATGATGGTCTTCGGTTATTGGTGGTTAAAGAAAGCCATCCAAAATGCAGTCAATAATGGGGAAGAATTTATTCAAAGGGACTCAGACCATTTCGAAGTCCGTTCACACTTGCCAAATCCATTGGTAAGCATGATTCCCTTACTAGTGGTTTTAGGTGTATCGTTTATTTTCCATGACTCTTTGAAACAGTCAGCATTGATCATTGCCTTAACAGGGGGTATCATCGCTACTTACTTGATTAACCGCAAATATTTTTCAAATGTTGGAAAAGCGATTTCGGAAGGGACAATTGGAGCTATTATAGCCATTGCAAATACTTCAGCCGTTGTCGGTTTTGGGGGTGTAGTAAAAGCTACACCAGCTTTTCAAGAAGCGGTTTCCTTTATGACGGATATTCCCGGCAGCCCATTGATTGGTGGGGTGTTGGCTGTTGCGGTAATTGCAGGGTTAACTGGTTCAGCTTCTGGCGGACAGGCCATTGCATTACCGTTATTGGCACCCCATTACCTGGACTTAGGGGTTGATCCCGAAGCATTACACAGGGTTGTTTCGATTGCTTCAGGATCGCTGGATTCACTTCCATCCGGTGGATACGTTGTTACGACCATCCGTTCCATTGCCGGTGAAACTCATAAAGATGCCTATCCAATGTTCGGGGCATTAACCGTGATCGTACCTACGATTGGAACGATCTTAGCTGTTATTCTATTTTCAATAGGCTTATAGATGTATGCTTGTCACCACCCAACATGCGTTTCGTTTGTTGGGTGTTTTTTATACTATTCTATTAGAGGTGAGTAAAATGGAGAAATTATCTATTATCGGCTGTGGTACTATGGGGCACTCTATCGCTTTATCGGCTGCATGGGCAGGGATGGAAGTGAATGAAACGGGTACCGATGAGGGAGAGTTAGAACGAGCTGATAGAGAGTTGGGAAATAAAATACAGGTGATGAGGGAAAATGGATTGATTGATAAGAAAGAAGCTGGGGAAATTCGTTCACGGATTGAACTCATGACCTCTTTGCATGAGGCTACAGAGTCCTCGACTTTTATCATAGAGGCGATTCCGGAAGTGATTGGAATGAAGCAAACATTATATGCAGAGCTTGAGCAGGTAATTGGGGATGATGTGGTCATTGCCAGTAATACCTCTGGTTTTACCCCGACATTATTAGCTGAAAAAGCCCTTCATCCCGAACGTTTTATTGTCACCCACTTCTGGAATCCCGCGCATTTGATTCCGCTGGTTGAAGTGGTGAAGGGACAAAAAACAAGTCTGGAAACGATCGAACGCTCGATGACTCTTTTGAAAAGGATGAAGAAACAACCCATTCTGCTTCAAAAAGAAATCCCGGGATTTATAGGGAATCGTCTTCAGTATGCTTTGTTTCGTGAAGCGCAGTCCTTACTGGATGAAGGTGTGGCGACCAAGGAGGATATCGATGCTTCCGTCACTTATAGTATTGGGAGGCGGCTTCCGATTACCGGACCGTTAATGACGGCCGATATGGGGGGACTTGATGTTTTTTCATCCATCTCCAATTATTTATTTGAAGATTTGAGCACGAAACATAAATCTGGGAGGGTACTGGAGAGTCTGGTTCAGGAAGGGAAATTGGGAGATAAGAGTGGAGAAGGATTCTATGCCTGGGATGAAGAAACGTCCCGAAGATTGAATAAAGAACGGGAACAGACATTGATTCACTTCATGAAACTTGACCGGGAAAGGAGAAAATAATATGACATACTTTTCTGAAATGAAACATAAGACCGTTATGGTGACGGGTGGAAGCAAAGGGATCGGTAAAGATATCGCGCTTTCCTTCGCGAAACTTGGGGCTAACGTCATCATTATTGGACGGGGGAAACAAGCTTTAGAAATGGTACTTGAGGAACTTAAGGAGTTTGGAGGAAACAATGAAGCAATTTCCGCTGACGTGAATGATAGTAAGAGAGTACGGGAGATTGTTAATGGAGTTGTGCGTAAGTTTGGCACAGTGGATATATTAGTGAACAATGCCGGTACCAACATACCAAAGCCTGCCATTGACGTAACAGAAGAGGATTGGGACCGAACGCTCGATACAAATTTAAAGTCAGCTTTTTTCTTAAGCCAGGCAGTCGGCAAACAGCTGATTGAACATGGGAAAAAGGGAAGGATCATTAACATTGCCTCTCAGATGGCGTTTGTCGGCTATCTGGATAGAGCGGCCTATTGTGCCAGTAAAGGGGGATTGGTTCAATTAACGAAGGCCTTGGCTGTAGAATGGGCAAAGTATGGGATTAATGTAAATGCAGTAGCCCCTACGTTTGTAGAAACAGATTTTACCTCCAGCATGTTTGAAGACATAGACTTCAAAAAAGACGTGGAAAGTCGGATCCTTTTAGGGAAACTTCCAAAACCAACCGATATTTCTGGAGCCGTCCTATATTTAGCATCGGAGCTCTCTAACTTTGTTACAGGTGAGACGATTAAGGTAGATGGTGGCTGGACTGCGATTTGAATTCAGTTCCAACACTGCTTCATAACGTTAAAAGTAGCTTAATTCCTTTAGTAATAAGGGATTAAGCTACTTTTTTCATTTAGATATATTAAAGATAATTAGTATGATAAAATAGTATCTGATGCCCTTGATCTAAGGAATCAATAAAATTTTGCCAGTACTCTTTCGACTCTCCAAATATGCATGAGCCTTTGCACCTTCGCTTAAAGAGAAGACTGTGGGTTCAGAAATTTTCAATTTTCCTTCCTGAATCCATCCAAACAACTCATGTGAACGGGTCACCCGTTCTTCGTGAGTCGTCAAGACATTCCACAGGTCTCCGCCAGTCAGGGTTTTGGATGTATCCATCAGCATCCGGGGATCAACCGAAACAGGGTCGCCTCCCGCCATACCAAAGAATACGACCGTCCCTCCGATGCGAGTTGATTCGAAACTGTCCATTAACGTCGAACCGACTGATTCGTATACGACGTCTACGCCTTTACCATCCGTCACATCCTGCACATTCTGCTTCCAGTCTTCACTATATAAAAACATATGGTCGGCTCCAACCGAAAACGCCGCCTGCCTCTTTTCTTCGGAAGACGTTAACCCAATGACGGTGCCTCCCAGTATCTTGATGAGTTGAACAAGCAGCTGACCGACTCCGCCTGCTGCAGCATGGACTAAAACAGTATCCCCGTTTTTAATGCAATAGCTGTCTTTCGTTAAGTAATGGGCAGTCAAGCCTTGTAATAGAAGGGAGGCAGCTGTCTCAAACGAAATATCGTCTGGTAGTGGTATAGCTTTCTCTTTAGGCACGGCCACAAGTTCAGCGTTTGCATACGGTACATCGGCAAAAGCGATGCGGTCGCCAACGTCTATGCCTTTCACATTGGTTCCTACTCTTTTGACGATACCTGCCCCTTCATATCCGCATATGTAAGGAGGGTTTCCCGCTAAGTGATAATTTCCTTTTCTTCTATATACATCGGCAAAATTCAGGCCGATTGCCTTCATTTCAACTAAAACGTCATCCGGTCCGAGTTCCGGCGCATCGATTTCTTGGTAATGCAGGACATCGGGGCCCCCGAACTTTTCAAACACAAGTGCTTTCATCATCTACTCTCCTCTATAACATCATTCCTTTTTTAGTGTACCCACTTCCCAGCCGTTTGACTAGGAAAGAGCTTACCGTTCATAGGTACTTCCTGGTGCCTATGCCACTTCAAAGTGCGTTCTTCCCAAAAAGTTAGCCATCCCTCATAATTCAGTTTAGCTTTTCAAACAGTACCTGCCGGATTCAGCGGAAGGGGTTTGAAAAGTATATAGGCACTTGGAGGTCCCTAGGTTACAAAAAAGTACCTACATGACTTTAAAGTGCGTACTTCTCAATAATCATTGTACCCATTATCATGATGTGTACAGGGAAACGAAAGGCGCCTTCGTTTCTTCATTCATTAACATGATACAACCAATTAAGGAGGAAGTTTCGTTATGAGTACAACTTCAGCTACTATAAATCAGTCAAAAACGAAAGGCGGCACGCCGGCGTTACTTGCCCTTGCCATCAGTGCCTTTGGAATAGGGACGACAGAGTTTGTTCCCGTTGGATTATTATCATCGATTGCCGATGATTTATCGATATCGATCACACTCGCAGGATTATTGATTTCAGGTTACGCCATTGGAGTGGCCATCGGAGCACCGGTGTTGACGGCATTGACCAGTAAGATGAGCAGAAAATCTCTGCTTATGTCCTTGATGCTCGTATTCATTGTAGGAAACTCGGTTGCGGCGATGTCCACAAGCTTTGGACTATTGTTAGTTGCACGTTTTATCACAGCATTTTCACACGGGATATTCTTCTCGATCGGATCAACGATTGCGGCCGATCTAGTGCCTGCACATAAGCGGGCCAGTGCGATTGCCTTTATGTTCACTGGATTGACAGTTGCGACAGTTACAGGAGTACCACTTGGAACATTCATCGGACAGGCATTCGGATGGAGAGCCACATTCTGGGGAGTTGCTCTTCTTGGTATTGTAGGAATCATTGCCAGCTCCATCCTTGTACCGAAAAACTTGAAAGAAGCACCACCTGCCAAGTTCAGTGAACAATTGAAGATTCTAACAAACGGCAAATTAGTATTAGCCTTTGCCATTACAGCCCTTGGGTATGGCGGAACGTTCGTCGCGTTCACGTATTTAACACCATTATTAGAAGACGTAACAGGATTCAGTGCGAAATGGGTAAGTATCATCCTTCTCGTATACGGAATTGCCGTTGCCATCGGAAATGTCGTCGGTGGGAAAGCATCAAATAACAATCCGTTAAAAGCGTTATTCTGGATGTTTGTTTTGCAAGCCATCATTCTGGTAGCTCTTACCTTCGCAGCACCATTTAAAGTGGCAGGTCTGATCGCAATCTTCCTAATGGGATTATTCGCTTTCATGAACGTGCCAGGGCTGCAGGTCCTTGTTGTGAACCTGGCTGAAAAATATGTTCCTTCAGCGGTCAATGTGGCATCAGCCTTGAATATCGCGGCATTTAATGTCGGGATTGCCATCGGTTCCTTTGTCGGAGGAATGATTGTGGATGGAATCGGTTTGATCCATACACCTTGGATCGGTGCCATCATGGTGGCAGGAGCGGTTCTGTTAACGGCTTGGCTACGAGGCATCGAAAGAAAGTCAGCCTAGAATGGTTGAAATATGGAAGGAACGAGTGGCTCAACGGCAGAAACGCTTTGCAATTGAAAAGGGAATTGTCATAACCATCATGACTGGGGCGGCACTTTTCGCCGCCTCCCGTCAGATGAAGAAAGGGAGAGGGAAAGATGAATCCATTTGCACATCACAAAGCTTATAACCGCATGTACAAAGAGGGAGAATTGACGCTGGGCCTTCACATCCCCCTTGAAAATTATCAGTTCGACACCCCGACGATGGAGAAGCAGGTGGAACTTGCCCAATTGTCAGAGAAACTTGGTTTCACGAGCCTGTGGTTAAGAGATGTTCTCCTCGAGGATCCGAACTTCGGAGATCCTGCCGTCGGCCAGATCTATGATATGATGATTTACTTGACCTACCTTGCCGGACAGACCAAGGATATTGCCCTTGGAACGGCTGCTGCGGTACTGCCGCTTCGTCATCCGCTTCGGCTGGCAAAGGAGATCGCCACGATTGATCAGCTGTTCCCGGGCAGGGTGCTTCTTGGAGTATCATCCGGCGATCGCCGGGCAGACTTTTCCGCACTCGGAGCTTCCCACCCGGAGCGGGGAGAGTCGTTCGTGGAAGCTTATCATTATCTGCAGGAAGCTCTGTACAAGGAGTTCCCTCATATAGAGTCGTCCAGAGGAAACATCCGTGGTGCTAACCTTGTACCAAAACCGACAACGCGCATACCGACCTTCATCACAGGGTATGCCCAACAGGACATGAAATGGTTTGCCGAACATGGAGATGGCTGGATGTACTATCCACGCAGTCCCCACGATCAGGAAGTGACGATACAGCGCTGGAGAAGCCTGGTAGAAGAGTACCATCCCGGAGTCTTCAAGCCGTTCAGCCAGCCGATGCATCTGGATCTTGCAGAGGATCCGAATGAAATCCCAAGTCCGATCAGACTTGGATTCCGAATCGGCCGGAACTATCTGATTGAATTATTGAATATCTACAAACAGGCCGGAGTGAATCATCTCTTCTTTGCCTTGTTTGACAGTCAGAGACCGGCTGATGAAGTGATCCAGGAGCTGGGGGAAGAAGTGGTTCCTTATTTTCCGGCGGTTCAGGAATAAAAAACTTAAAGCACTTGGGCATTTGAATTTGCCTGAGTGCTTTTTTTTGTAGAGGGGAGATTGAAGGTTATCCGACAGTGGCTTGTAAATTTTGAACCGGGCTCATAAATAGTGACTCAAGATGAAAAAAGAAAATAGCGGAACAGATATTATTAACACGGATCATCCATTGATATCCCAGGAACGTCTCTTCTATTCGGAAGAGAATGTGTGGGTACTTTTAAAAGAAATATCAATGATATGAGACGTATAGAAAGTAAAGAAGAGTCGAATTCAAGGGACGTTTTAAAAATACGAAATATTCCTTTTTTAATGCTATAATATATTTGGATAAAAAAGGGGGTTACTGTGATGGGGGAAACTTACGATTTAATTGTTTATGGTCTAAAGGGGGAGGATTTTGATGGTAACTCAAAAATGGGTGTGGATACTTGCCGTTATTCTCATCATTCTCACCGGATGCGGGGTATCAGATCAGGCTGCACAGCCTACTGATGGAGCGGATTCTGAACTGAATGCTGATGTGGTGGATATGCACGGTGGAATCACAGGGCTGGATAATATGGAAAACTATTTTCAGCAGGTAGAAAAGGGTGAAAAAGGAGATTTAAGAGTCATCCACTATACGATAGAAGGGGATCCCATTGTAACGGATTTATCTTACGACGGGAACCATATTGAGGTGAAAAATGACTTTACGAGAGATCAATATGGAAATGGCGGAGTGGATACCTTTCAATGCCGAAAAATGAACCGGGAAGAGAATCCTACTAATCTATCTTATTATCTTACAGATTGTGATGGAGTACAGGGGAAAGTGTGGGATATTCTCACTGCTTCGTATGATGTACAACGCCAGGATGTTTTTGAAGTGGACTTAAGGTACGGTAAAGAAGGAGAAAAACAAACAATCAAACTGAAGGATGAGGATAAGCAAGAGGTATATAAGCAGTTGGTGTTGGCGAATTATTTAAACGCTAAGCCTACGAGTGATGAATGCCCTAAAGGAAAACAGGCGGACAATTACTTCATGCAAGTGAAGATCAATGGAGGCAATCAAACCCTTAACTGGAATGCTTGCGGTTCTCATGAAAGTTCCAAGCCGTTCACTGTTATTGCAGAGTACATCATCCATGCATCCAAACATCCTTCAAAAAACAATGAAAATGTCATTTATGGTTATGTCATGGAAGTTGAAGAGAATCAGTTATTGATTGGAGAGGATTTGACTGCCACCGACTACGAGTCGTTGAAGAATGTAAAACGGGAAGAATTAGCGAATTTTGTTATGACCTTCTTATATGTAGAAACTGAAAATGCCCCAGATTTTTCTGAGGGAGATAAAATTGTCGTTGAAGTGGACGAAGTGTTAGAAGAAGGCTCTCTTGGAAGAGTGAGCGCTAGTGATATTAAAAAGATAAATGAATAGGAAAAGTCCCATATGGTTGACAGGCAGGGCTTGTCCCGGATTGTGGGAGACCTTTTTAAAAGTATATAAAGAGGGGTGTAGGGATGAAGAAATGGGAAAGGAAATTACTGCATACAATTCGTGGAGTATTTGAAGTTTTTATCAAAGGACAGGGAGATCCCCTATGTGTCACACACCATTATTCCGAGTTCAATCATACTGGCGACTATTTCGCGGAGGCGTTCACAGGAACCAACCAGGTCTTTCTAGTCAACTTGCGGGAAGCAGGGGGCTCTGACAAAGCGAATGAATCGTATCAGCTGAGTATGCTGGAAACCATCTTTGATCTGGAGGCGGTACGGGAAGGGTTAGGATTTCGTCAATGGGGATTTGCCGGTCATTCTACTGGAGGGATGTTGGGGGTCCTCTACGGAATTCACTTCTCAAAAAGTCTGGACTTCAATGTGATTGTCGGGGCGGCTGCGAGAGAGTATATGACCTTTTCGGAAGACTGCATCTACAACAAAGCGCACCCTGATTTTGACAGGATGCAGGAGCTGATTGAAGCGTTGAAGCAACCGGATTTATCCCTTGAAAAGCGGAAAGAGCTTTCAGTTGAAAGAACAAAATTGTCATTACATAAACCCGAGAAATATCATGAGCTTTTTAACCTTGATATACATAAAGGGATGTCTGCTGCACGCATGAACTTTTTTATACGTGAACTACAAGTGTATGATATCACAAGAAAATTGGAGTTTATTTCAGTCCCCGCGTTAGTCATGTGTGGGAGGCATGATGTCCAATGTCCATTAAAGTACTCGATTGAAATGGCTGAAGGTATACCGGATTCCAGACTGATCATCTTTGAGAAGAGTAACCACTACCCGTTCCTTGAAGAGGCAGAGCGGTTTACGGAGGAGTACGAGTTGTTTTTGAGGAATATGAAATAGAGGAGATAGATATATAATATCCATCCATGAAAAGAGAATAAGAGAAATTAACCCTGAGCAAGAATATCCCCTATTAAAGTCGTTCAACTTCAATAGGGGAAGGGGAATTTATTTTTCTAAATCAATGATAATAGGTTGGAGTTCCATTTTAGTATGGCCTTTCCCGGACCCTAGACTGGCAATTTCCACGGGTTTGATGATGAGTTTAGTTGCACCTTCTTGAATGGTACCGAATGCTGTCGTGCCTTCCAGTGTTTTTCCATTATCCGATGAAAAGCCTCCGCCCCCCGTTCCATCCAGGTAGACATGGCCCAGGTCGTCCGTCACTTTGAATACTGGGGATACTTCCTGCCACTCTTCGAGAAGTGTGTCTGATACTTCCTGGTCATAGGCGATCACCGTAGAAACATCAGTAAGCTCGACGGATTTTAACGTAAAGGTAATATCGTTCGTCTTAACAGTTTCGTTTACAAGCCTGACATTTCCCTCCAGTCTTTTCAACGAAAAGGCGAAGGACCAATCTCCATCGACCTTTACATCATTAGAAGTACTGTATAGTGTCTTTGGTTCCCATGTGATTTCCACCTTATCAGGATACCCGCCGCCTTTGAAACTCGGGGTAATCGTCGACAAACCAACATATCGGTTATCGCTGATCTTCGTGATTTCACTGCTTCCGCCGCTTCCGTTCGAACCTGCGATGTCGAACCAATGCCCTCCGCTGTGAATGTCTTCCCCAAAGTCTTTATCCGTTTCAATCGCATAGGAGACCGTTATATTCGTTCCGTCATACACGGCATTATCGATCATGACGGTCACCCCGTTACTCGTCTCAACCAGACCGATATCAGTGGAGAACTCACCAAACTCTTTGTAGGTCTCATTACTGAAATACTGAATGACATTGTCCATAAAAGGGATCTGTGTTGCGAACGAAGGGTATGCATAGCCTGCAGCAGTGGAAATTCCGATCAGCATAACGGATGCCACCGCGATATTCCTCCATACGTGCTTTTTTTTGCGTTTCTGCAGTACATACTGTTTGACACGCTTTTTTTCCAACTCTGTCACTTCTTCGAACTCAAGAGAATCGATATCTAATTCCATCCAGTCCTTCATGCTCATACGAGTCGCTCCTTTAATTTCACATTAGTCGCTAATTTTTTCTTTCCGCGGTATAAACGGTTATCCACCGCCGCTTTCGAAAGGTTTAATTGATCTGCAATTTCCATATTGGTTAACTCCAGAAAGTACTTCATCATGAAGATGTCCCGGTCCAGCTCCTCTAGCTGGCTGATTGCCGCTAATAATTCGTTTTTTTCTTCCACGCGTAATATGGATATATCGGTACCAGGAGTGCTTGATTTTGCAAGGAGGGATTCGTCCTGCTGTTCACGGGCATTCCGTTTTTCAGCCTGGCGGTAACGGTCGATAGCCTTGTATTTAGCGATCATCCCAATCCATTTTTTGAAATCTTCTTTCCCGCCTTTAAATTGAGGGGCATTCTGCCAGACTGTGAGGAATACGTCATTGATGCATTCATCCACATCAAGTCTGTTGCTGTTGTGCAAAATCTTTTTGGCAATGGTTTTCACGAGTGGCATGTAGTCATCGATAATGTACTCTAATGCGTCCTCTTTTTTCTTTTTTAACCTGATGATGAAATTGGTCGGTGAACTTTTCATTTACTTCGCTCCTTATATGGTTGAAAGGCCTATTCATTATGTACAACGAATGGATGGAGGAGTTATTCTCATGAAAGAGGGGATTTTTTTTGTGATGGATAGTACCAGTATACAATTAAAGTTGGTGAGCGAGATGAATTTGTGGCGGGTTTGTATAATTATGGGAATTAACGCGATTATTAATGAAAATGGCGCAATCAAGGCCTCTTTTGACGCAATTATTAAAAATAATGACGCAATAAATTGAATCTAGACGCAATTATAGTGAGAAATGACGCGATCACGACAAGATGGGGATAAAATGCCCCCTAAAATACTTAACAAAAGGATATTGATAAAAAACGGCCGCTCCAGCTGTCGATTTCACTTTAAAAGTGCATGAATTCCACAAAAAAGAACCTGCCATCCGACAGGTTCACAACAAAGCTCATTATTCCTCATACCTCAACTCCAACGTAATCTGCGTCGTCGTATAAAAGTACATTTCCTTCACTTTCAACTGAAAGTCCTTATCATTCAGCTTAACCGTTTTATTTTCAATGATCTTTTTGATAAGCTCCTTATTACCGTAGACCGTTTCGAGATCCTTGGTCAACAGGCTCCGCAAATCCTCGCTCAAACGGTCCTCTGTTTCGTGTATACTGAGTAATTCCACTTTTGTTTTCGTATTGTTGATGATCTTCACTTTGACTTCCTGGATGGTGAGTCCTTCTTCGTTTTCGTTGTTTAATTGTTTGTATTCTTCTTGAAGATAGGATAGGGTGTTTTTCAGTTTGCTAATGTCATGTTTCTGTTCTTCTATCTTCTGTGCTTGCTTCTCATGCATGGTTCCGAACATGAATAAGAAGATCATCCAGCTGAGGATTCCTCCTACAACCATTCCTGCAAAGAAACGCTGCCAGGAAGGGAGCCGGTAAAACGGTGGGATTCTCATGATGGCATATGCTCCTGTGTGAGCCATGAAATGATCATGGCAGCGGTATTGGCTCCTCCTAAAGCGGAAAGAATCAATAGGAATTGTTTGAAGAGTTCTTTCGTTTCTCCATTCAGAAAGCCTTTTTCAAAGCTGTATACCGTATCGAAAGTGCCGCCGATCGCTGCGATGATGGCCCAGATGCGCAGGAAATCGGAAAGTCGTCTCATTTCAATGAATAAAGGCTGCCCCATGGCGAAAGAGGCAAGCCCGCCTAGAAGGGAGCCCCCCAGCAGTACCCCCATAGCAATAAAGAAGCTTTTGAATAATTCCGGAAAGAAAGCTTCTGCCATTTCATCATCTCCATCTATTACGTGTCTTTACGATAACTATATGGGATTCGGGGACAAGATATGAGGGAGAACATATTTTCTTTTTTTCGGTTTCTTTCCTATAATAAAAGTATATTGAGAAAAAGGTTGTGCATAACATGTCATTTGTTCATTTACAAGTAGCGAGTGCCTATAGTCTCTTGTCTAGCACGATATCGATAAATGGACTTGTACATAAAGCGAAGGAATCGGGGTATAGAGCGCTAGCTTTAACCGATAAAAATATGATGTATGCCGCCATCCCTTTTTATAAGGCGTGTTTAAAAGAAGGTATCAAGCCGATCATCGGGCTTACCGCAGATATTGCCTCAGAGGAAGGTTCCTATCCTTTGGTCCTCCTTGTGAAAAATCAAATGGGCTATCAGAATCTATTGAAAATCTCGAGTGCCATCGGAGCGAAGTCGAAGGACGGGCTTCCGTTGAAGTGGCTCGCATCTTATAGTGAGGGTCTGATTGCCATTACTCCGGGGGTCTTGGGGGAGATTGAAACCTGCCTATTGAATGATGAAAGGGAAAAAGCGAAAGAAAGCATCCGGACCTATCAACAAATGTTCGGGAGGGACTCCTTTTATTTAAGCATTCAAAAGCACGGGATCCCGTCTGAGGATACTCTTATCCCTCTCCTTGAGCAGGTAGCTGTAGAGACGGGGACAGAAATGGTCGCCACCAATGATGTGCAGTACCTCGATCAGGAAGATCATTTCGCCCACGAGTGCATGGAAGCGATCCGTGACGGAGTGAAGCTCTCTGACGATGACCGGTACGTATTGGGTTCACAGGAGTATTACTTCAAGTCCAAAGAGCAGATGGTGGATCTATTTTCTGATCATGTCACGGAACTCGAGAATACGATGAAGATTGCGGATCAGTGCCATCTGACCATCCCCTTCCATCAACAGCTCCTCCCAAAATACCCTCTGCCTGAAGGGGTGTCCGCCCTGCAGGAATTGACCCATCTATGTGAAAAGGGATTAAGTGAGAGGGTAGATACGGTTTCGGATGAGTACATAGAGCGATTGGATTATGAGCTTGAAGTCATCGGCAGGATGGGATTCAGCGATTACTTCCTGATTGTCTGGGATTTTATGAAGTTTGCTAAAGAAAGAAATATCCTGACAGGACCTGGGAGGGGATCGGCAGCCGGTTCCTTGGTATCTTACGCATTGAGGATTACAGATGTGGATCCGATCGAGCATCATTTGCTGTTTGAACGATTTTTAAATCCTGAGCGGGTGTCCATGCCGGATATTGATATCGATTTTCCCGATCACCGACGTGACGAAGTGATCGAATATGTGGAAGGGAAGTATGGAAGCCTACACGTTGCCCAGATCATTACGTTCGGGACCTTTGCAGCGAAGGCAGCACTGCGTGATACAGGTCGTGTATTCGGCTTGAATATGAAGGAGCAGGAGCAAGTATCCAAGCTAGTCCCGAATCAGTTGGGGATCACGCTGCAGGAAGCTTATGAAAAGTCCAAGGGATTCCGCGAATTTGTGACGGGGTCTGATCATTATAAGAAATTATTTCAGACGGCTCTTAAACTTGAAGGACTTCCAAGACATACGTCGACCCATGCGGCGGGAGTCGTGATGAGTGAAGCTCCGTTAGTACAGTGGGTACCGATCCAGGGCAGTGCATCCGGCATCCATCTGACTCAATTCTCTATGGACATACTGGAAGAAATCGGGTTGCTGAAAATGGATTTCCTTGGACTCCGTAATCTGAGTATATTAGAAAGAATTGTGAAGAACGTCCAAATGGGAACCAATAAGTCATTTTCCATTGAGTCTATACCCATGAATGATCCTAAAACCTTTGAATTATTAAGTAAAGGGCTGACCAATGGGATTTTTCAGCTTGAATCAGAAGGAATGCGAAATGTTTTAAAAAGACTGAAGCCTAATTCATTTGAGGATATTGTGGCCGTTAACGCGTTGTACCGTCCGGGGCCGATGGAAAACATCCCGACGTATATCAAACGGAAGCACGGCGTGGAAAAGGTGGAATATCCTTTGCCCGACTTAAAGCCGATTCTTGAAATGACTTATGGCGTCATTGTATATCAGGAACAAATCATGCAAATTGCTTCTAAAATGGCCGGTTTCTCACTAGGGGAAGCAGATTTGCTCAGAAGAGCGGTTTCGAAGAAGAAAAAGGATGTACTCGATCAGGAGCGGGAGCATTTTGTTTCCGGGTCGATCCGGAAAGGCTATACAGAAGAAGTGGCACATACGATCTATGACCTGATCGTGAGATTCGCAGATTATGGTTTCAACCGGTCACATGCCGTTGCGTATAGCATGATCGCCTATCAACTGGCGTATTTAAAAGCGCATTATCCAGCTTTTTTCATCTCTTCCCTCTTAACGTCTGTAGTAGGGAATGAGACGAAGGTGGCTCAATATATTAGGGAAGCAAAGCTTTATGAACTTGAGATTTTACCCCCGTCCATTAATACGAGTCAGTTTGTTTTCACAGTAGAAGGTAAGAATCGTATCCGTTATAGTCTGGGGGCCATTAAGGGAATAGGGGCAGCAGCCCTGAAGGAAATCATTCGTGCAAGAAAAGAAAAGCCATTTCAGGATCTGTTTGATTTTTGCATGAGGGTTTCTTCCAAAACGATTAACCGTAAAATCCTTGAAAACCTGGTATTGGCAGGGGCGTTCGATGAATTTGAAGTGGATCGGGCCACTCTCCTTGCGAGCCTGGATGTAGCGGCTCAGCATGCAGAGCTTGTCAATCCCGAAAATGATCTTGATTTATTTCATGAAGAAGAAGCATTCCTCTTGAAACCGAAATACGTGGAAGTGGAGGATATGACGATTGATACCATGCTTCAATTCGAGAAGCAGGTACTGGGGCTCTACTTATCCAATCATCCCGTTTCTTCCCATCGTCCCCTGTTTGACCAGCTTGGCTTGCAGCAGATAGCCGATCTTCAGAAGGCTTCGAAAATCACAATCGGCGGTTATATTATGGGAGTGAAATCCATCCGGACGAAAAAAGGGGAAGTAATGGCATTCCTTGAAATCGGTGATGAAAGTGGCGAGATCGAGGCTGTGGTGTTCCCAAATGTTTATCGTCATAATATGACGCTTTTGAAAGAAGGGAACATCCTTCTGTTTGGAGGTAACGTGGAAGATCGCAACGATAAGCTTCAGTTCATTGTGAATCACCTTGAAACTACGGAAGAGGCAGAAAGAAAAGTGAACGAAAGGGATCAGAAGCTTTATTTGAAAATTGCCAAGGGTCAGGATGAAGACGCGTGTATGCACCACATTCACCAAACCATTAATCGCTTTAAAGGGAAGAACCCGGTGATCGTTTATTATGAACGGGATAAAAAGAGCATTCAGCTTCCAGACAATTTACGCGTGATCCCGTCTGAAGAGGCCATAAGTGAATTGCATCAAATTCTCGGTAAAGCAAATGTGATATTGCAATAACATACTTTACTAAACACAATATTTATATTATTGTTTAATAGAAAAAGGTGGTCTGACCACCTCTGAACTTATCATTTTTACTATATATATTTACATTTAGAAGATTCGTGTAAGCATGGATCGATCCATAGCATGTAAAGAATCAGAAGGAGTGAGTCAATTTGTCATTACGTGAAGAAGCGCTGCATATGCATCGAGTGAATAAAGGGAAATTAGAATCAAAGTCCAAGGTGGAAGTCCGAAATGCGGATGACCTGAGCCTGGCTTACTCACCTGGGGTAGCCGAACCTTGTAAGGTTATTTATGACAAGCCTGAAACGGTTTACGATTATACGATGAAAGGGAATATGGTGGCCGTTGTTTCAGATGGTACAGCTGTTTTAGGGCTGGGTAATATCGGACCGGAAGCTGCCCTGCCCGTTATGGAAGGAAAAGCGGTTCTATTCAAAAGCTTTGCGGGTGTAGATGCGTTCCCTATCTGTTTGAACACGACGGATGTGGACAAGATTGTAGAAACGGTGAAACTTCTTGAGCCTACATTTGGCGGAGTGAATTTAGAGGACATTGCGGCTCCTAATTGCTTTGAAATCGAAGAACGTTTGAAGAAAGAAACAAATATTCCAGTGTTTCACGATGATCAGCATGGTACGGCCATTGTAACCGTGGCAGGCCTTGTGAACGCTCTTAAGATTGTCGGGAAGAAGATGTCAGAAATCAGAGTAGTGGCAAATGGGGCCGGTGCTGCCGGCATGGCGATCATTAAGCTTCTTTATCGCTATGGAGTGAGAGATATCATCATGTGTGATTCCAAGGGAGCGATTTACGAAGGTCGTCCTGAAGGAATGAACGCCATTAAGGACGAAGTGGCCAAGTTTACCAATAAGGACCACATCAAAGGCGGACTGTCGGAAGTATTAAAAGATGCAGACGTATTTATCGGTGTATCTGTTGCAGGGGCGTTAACGGAAGAAATGGTTTCTTCCATGAAGAAGGATCCAATCATTTTTGCCATGGCCAATCCTGTTCCGGAAATTATGCCTGCCCTTGCAAAAGCGGCTGGAGCAAAAGTGGTGGGTACCGGTCGATCCGATTTTCCTAACCAAGTGAATAATGTTCTGGCATTCCCGGGAATTTTCCGCGGGGCTCTGGATGTACGCGCCACTCACATCAATGAAAAAATGAAGCAGGCCGCTGTTGAAGCGATTGCATCTTTAATCAGTGAAGATGAATTGAATGAAGACTATGTCATTCCTGCTCCGTTCGATAAGCGTGTAGCACCTGCCGTTGCGGCTGCGGTCGCAAAGGCAGCCATGGAGACGGGAGTAGCCCGTCTGAAGGTGGATCCTGAAGAAATTCGTAAAAAGACGGAAGATCTAGCGGTTATCGGGAAGAGTGAATGATGACGGAAGTGAACTCTCTCCATACTCACGCAAAGGTATATATTGGAATTGTTCACCAACTACGGGAAATGATATCGAAGGATGGCCTACAGCCAGGAGATAAAATCCCTTCTGAAAGAGAACTGTCGGAACGATTGAACGTTGGGCGTTCTTCAGTAAGGGAAGCATTAAGAGCCTTGGAATTGTTGGGGCTGATTGAAACGAAAAGGGGCGAAGGCACCTTTTTAAGGGACTTTCGGGATCATCATCTGATCGATCTTCTGGGCATGTTCATCCTGCAGGATCACAAGGCTCAGGAGGATATACTCTATACGAAGATGATGATTGAAAAAGAAGCGCTGAAAGGTTTATTTCTAGAAGAAAAGCAGATGGCTGCACTTCTGGAAACTGCTTCAAGGGCTGAAAACCTGGATGATGTGTTCAGGGACATCGTAATGATGAGCGCCAATCATTTGGCTCAGCGGATCTGGAATATCTTAAATGACTTTGAATCATTGATTTGTGGAGATATCAAGATAACGGATCAAATGAGGGAAGAGATTACCTCAATGCTTCACGGAATAGAAAGACAAGATAAAGAGACTGTGCAAGAGACGTATAAAAGGGTCAGGGAAATTGTCGATAAAGATGCGACAATTTCCAACATCTTTTTTTAAACCTTTCCATTAAACTGATAGTCAAGCAGTTTTATATCGTGCATTTACTACTAGAAACGAAAGCGGCAGCCGGTTCTGGGAAAATGATTTTCAGCATTTGTTATCTTCATTTTCCCTTCAGAAGAAAGACAAGCTACTGTAATTAGTTAAGGAGGTTTCACCTTGCTTAAGGAACTTTTTAATAAATCCAAAAAGAAAAAATATGCAACGATCCCTTCCGAAGCGGCTAAACAAGACGTTCCGGAAGGCATCATGACCAAATGTCCTGATTGCAAAAAAATCATGTACACGAAAGAACTTCAAAAAAACCTAAAGGTTTGCATTCATTGCGGATATCATCATGGGATGAGCTCTCCAGAGAGAGTCGATAGTTTTATAGATGAAGGTACGTTCAAAGAGTTAGATCATGAACTTACTTCCGGTAATCCTTTGAACTTTCCTGATTATGAGGGGAAAGTGGAAAAAGACCGAAAGAAGACAGGTATGAATGAAGCGGTTTTAACTGGTTCAGGTAAGGTGAACGGGATCGAAGTGGTCACGGCCATTATGGATTCACGTTTCAGAATGGGGAGTATGGGCTCTGTGGTCGGTGAGAAAATTACTAGGGCCATTGAAGAAGCCGACAAACGAAAAGTCCCATTCATTATCTTTACGGCATCCGGGGGCGCTAGGATGCAGGAAGGTGTCCTTTCCCTGATGCAGATGGCCAAGACCAGTGTGGCCCTTAATCGTTTGAGTGAAAACGGGGGACTCTTCATCTCGATTATGACTCACCCAACGACAGGCGGGGTATCCGCAAGTTTCGCGTCCGTAGGGGACTATAACTTTGCTGAGCCCGGAGCACTTATCGGCTTCGCAGGCAGAAGGATCATTGAACAGACAATCAGGGAGGACTTACCGGAAGACTTCCAAACATCGGAATTTTTATTGAAGCATGGTCAACTTGACGGAGTCATCTCGAGACTTGAGTTAAAAGAGAAAATCGGGACAGTACTTGATATACATCAGTGGGACGGTGATCTGCCATGGTAAATGAGATGGAATTTGAAAAGCCTGTAGTTGAGCTCAAGAAAAAAATAGCGGAGCTTAAGGAATTCACTCAGAATTCGGACGTCGATTTATCCAAGGAAATCGAGAAACTGGAGAGTAGGCTCACGAAGCTTGAAAACGATATCTACGAAAACATGAAGCCGTGGGAAAGAGTGCAAGTTGCCCGTCATCCTAATCGTCCAACCACTCTGGATTATATAAAGTATTTATTCACGGACTTTATCGAAATGCACGGTGACCGCCTGTATGGGGATGATGAAGCCATTGTCTCAGGCGTAGGGAAATTTCATGATGTCCCTGTGACCATCATCGGCCACCAAAGAGGGAAAGATACGAAAGAAAATATCCGCCGGAACTTTGGGATGCCCCATCCGGAAGGGTACCGAAAAGCCTTGCGATTGATGAAGCAAGCGGACAAGTTCAATCGTCCGATCATTTGCTTCATTGACACTAAGGGTGCCTATCCCGGTAAAGCGGCAGAGGAAAGAGGCCAAAGTGAAGCCATTGCAAGGAACCTTGTGGAAATGGCAGGCTTGACCGTTCCCGTGATCTGTATGGTCATCGGGGAAGGTGGAAGTGGGGGTGCCCTGGCACTGGGAGTCGGTAACCATATTCACATGCTTGAAAACTCCACTTATTCCGTGATTTCACCTGAAGGGGCTGCAGCCATTCTGTGGAAGGATTCCACACAAGCGAAACGTGCAGCTGAATCCATGAAAATCACGGCACCGGATCTGAAGGAGCTTGGAATCATTGATGAAATCGTCACGGAAGTTAAAGGCGGTGCTCATAAAGATGTCGAAGAGCAAGCACAATATATCAATGAAGTATTAAAGGCATCCTTGAAAGAACTAATCCCAATGAAGAAAGAAGAATTGATCCAGCATCGCTATGAAAAATTTAAAGCGATGGGTGAATATTCAGTTTTAAATGATTTAATTGGGGTAAAATCATAATGAACTATGGACTGACAAATAGGAATAACCTTTTGTCAGTCTTTTTCATTAATTTTCCTTTGATATAAAGATTTGTGACGATATTTTGAAGGTTTTAACAATTAAAACGCTTCCATTTAATAGATTATTTCGTCTTTTGCATTTCGATAGCGTAACTTGTTGAGAACCTTGAATCTTCATGTTATTTTAGAAATAATCCATAGTCTATTGGTCCATAATAATGTAATGAATGCAAGAGGATAGATTGTACCATTTTCCTTTCTCAGATATATGTGAAACCATTAACAAGTTGTACCATTCATTTACATATAAAGGCATATTTCTTAATGAGGTGATCGTAATGAAAAAGATTGGCGTGTTAACAAGTGGTGGGGATTCACCAGGTATGAATGCAGCCGTTCGTGCGGTTGTACGTAAAGCCATTTTCCTTGATATAGAAGTGTACGGAATTTATCAGGGTTATAATGGATTGATTAACGGGAACATCAAGAAGCTTGAACTTGGTTCGGTTGGTGACATTATTCATCGTGGCGGTACCATGCTCTATACAGCCCGCTGTGAAGAATTCAAAACAAAAGAAGGTCAGCAAAAAGGCATACAGCAATTAGAGAAGCATGGAATTGAAGGCCTCGTTGTCATTGGTGGAGATGGATCTTACCAGGGAGCAAAAGCCTTAACGGAATGGGGATATCCATGTGTCGGTGTACCGGGGACGATCGATAACGATATTCCGGGAACCGAATATACAATCGGATTCGATACAGCCCTTAATACGGTCATTGATGCGATTGATAAGATTCGCGATACGGCAACCTCACATGAAAGAACATTCATCATCGAAGTCATGGGTCGCAATGCAGGAGATCTTGCTTTGTGGTCAGGTCTTGCAGGCGGGGCTGAAACCATCCTGATCCCTGAAGAAAAATTCGATCTTGATGATGTAGTGACCCGCTTGAAAAAAGGCCAGGAGCGCGGGAAGAAGCACAGTGTGATCATCGTGGCAGAAGGTGTCATGTCTGCAAATGAATTTGCTAATCGTTTCACTGAAGCAACAGGAATGGATACCCGGGTCTCTGTATTGGGTCATATTCAACGTGGCGGAACACCAACTGCATCAGACCGTGTGCTTGCAAGCCGTCTAGGTGCACGAGCAGTCGAGCTGTTGATCGAAGGAAAAGGCGGAAGAGCAGTAGGGATTGAGAAGAATCAACTAGTTGATTACGATATTATTGAAGCACTTGCAAAGCCGCATCAAATCGATTTGGACATGTACAGACTTTCCAAAGAGCTTTCAATCTAAATTGTTGTAAGATTTCAGGAGGTAAAGAAAATGAGAAAAACGAAAATAGTATGTACCATTGGTCCTGCAAGTGAGAGTGTAGAAAAGTTATCTCAACTAATCGAAGCCGGAATGAACGTTTCCCGCTTAAACTTTTCACACGGTGACCACGATGAGCATGGACAGCGTATTAAAAACATCAGAGCAGCTGCTGAAAAAGCAGGTAAGACAGTCGGAATCCTTCTGGACACAAAAGGCCCGGAAATCCGCACAAATAATATGGAAGACGGTGCCATCGAATTAATGCAAGGTTCAAACGTTATCGTTTCCATGAAAGAAGTACTGGGAACAACTGAGAAATTCTCCGTTACATACGAAGGATTGATCGATGATGTGCATGTTGGTTCTAAAATCCTTCTTGACGACGGTTTGATCGGTTTGGAAGTAACGGAAATCGATAAAGCCAACGGCGAAATTCACACATATGTTGCCAACAGTGGGACACTTAAGAACAAAAAAGGTGTAAACGTACCCGGTGTATCGGTGAACTTACCGGGGATTACCGAAAAAGACGCAAGTGATATCGTATTCGGTATCGGTCAAGGCGTTGACTTCATTGCGGCATCATTTGTCCGTCGTGCTTCTGACGTATTGGAAATCCGTCAATTATTGGAAGAACACAACGCTTCTCATATTCAAATCATCCCTAAGATCGAGAATCAAGAGGGTGTAGATAATATCAATGAAATCCTTGAAGTCTCAGACGGTTTGATGGTGGCCCGTGGAGATCTTGGTGTGGAAATCCCTGCTGAAGAAGTACCATTGGTTCAGAAGATGTTGATCAAGAAATGTAACTCACTTGGTAAGCCTGTCATCACGGCAACTCAAATGCTTGATTCCATGCAGCGCAACCCAAGACCTACAAGAGCGGAAGCAAGTGACGTTGCCAATGCAATCTTCGATGGTACAGATGCAATCATGCTTTCAGGTGAAACAGCTGCAGGTACCTATCCTGTAGAAGCTGTTCAAACGATGCATAACATTGCTTCAAGAGCAGAAACGGCACTGGATTTCAATGAGATCCTATCGGCACGCAGCAAAGACAGTGAGCATAATATGACGGATGCCATCGGTCAATCTGTAGCTCACACGGCCCTTAACCTTGATGTAAATGCTATCGTGGCTCCAACAGAAAGCGGACATACAGCACGCATGATTTCTAAGTACCGTCCTAAAGCTCCAATCGTGGCAGTAACGGGGACAGATTCCGTATCACGCCGATTGGCACTTGTCTGGGGTGTTTACCCAACAGTCGGACGTAAAGTGACGACTACGGACGAAATGCTTGATATGGCAGTAGAAGAAAGCGTCAATTCAGGTATGACGAAGCATGGAGATCGTATTATCATCACAGCAGGTGTTCCGATCGGTGAATCAGGAACAACAAATCTGATGAAAATCCATGTGGTAGGCGATATCGTGGCAAAAGGCCAAGGAATCGGCCGTAAATCTGCTTACGGTAAAGCGGTTGTAGCTACTTCTGCAGCAGAAGCTGTTAAGAACACTCAACCGGGGAATGTGCTTGTTACAATCGGAACAGATAAAGAAATGATGCCAGCCCTGGAAAAATGCTCGGCTCTTATCGTAGAAGAGGGCGGTTTAACAAGTCATGCAGCAGTAGTAGGGATTAATTTAGGAATCCCTGTCGTTGTTGGTGTAGACAATGCCACTTCTATATTCACAAATGGCCAGGAAATCACAGTAGATGCTACCCGCGGGGTCATCTATAACGGACACGCCAGCGTACTATAAGAAATGAATGAAAGCCGGAGTCTTATGTGGACTCCGGCTTTTTTTAAATAGGCTATCCTGGCGAAAGTTCCCCAACAAAGACCAAAAATGCCGCAACAACCCCCAAACTATAATCTGTTGCCGAGCCAATAGCTTAAACTTACTCTTCCTCTAAGACAACCTTCACATAATACCAAGAAATACTTAATATGTTATAATAGAAAGCAATAAGTATTAAATGTATGGAGGAATCCCTCATGAGATATATATTGTTATTGTTAATTATTGTGCCCGCATTGGAAATTGGGTTGCTGGTTCTTTCCGGACAAGCGTTTGGCTTGATCCCGACTGTTTTACTGATCATTACGACAGGGATTCTGGGAGCTTATTTAGCGAAGAAGCAAGGAATGGAAACGCTTCGGAAAGCGCAGCAGGATATGCAGTACGGTCAGTTGCCTGGTGACGCGATCATAGATGGTTTATGCATCCTGGTTGGAGGGGTCGTTCTGCTGACGCCTGGTTTTATTACTGATGCGATCGGGTTCCTGCTTTTGCTTCCACCCACACGTAAAATGTTTAAACCGTTTATTTATAAGCTATTCAAACGTTGGATCAATAATGGAAATGTGATTATTTACAGATAATAAAAAAGCACTGCTCACCGGGAGTAACGGGTTTTCTTCTGAAGTACAAAACAGAATAAAGTAATGCAAATAAGCAGGCTGATTCGCATATGAATCAGCTTGCTTATTTTTGTTGGTTTATTGGGTTTTCACGTTCAAATTAGCACCCCGATTCGCATATGTTTTAGAAAGACGACAATAACTATTATCTGGTTGCGCTTTGGTATGCTGATTTACTTGTTAAAAGACTTACCAATTTTGGCCAAAAAGGATTAGTCGACGGCTATAATGAAGAAGGAATTTCTAAGTATGTTGTAGAAATGATTTAGAATATAGATATGAATAGGTAAGGTGAGAAAGTGATAACTTTTTTAGGTACACCAACATTAGAAACGGATCGATTAGTTTTAAGAAGAATTGAACTTACAGATGCTCAAAGTGTTTTTGACCATTGGCTTTCAGATGATCGAGTAATGGATAATCTTATAAAAGGGGCACACAAGTCTGTCTCGGAAACAATTGAGAGGGTAACCGAGATCGTAAGTAAATATGAATCTCTAGAATTCTGTTATTGGGGTATTGAACTGAAAGAAAGTGGTAAATTGATTGGAGCAATTGATCTTTTCAATTTTGATAAAACAACTGAGAATTGTGAGGTAGGTTATTCAATTGGTTATCAATGGTGGAACAAAGGGTATGGAACTGAAGCATTGAAAACGGTCATTGAATTTGGATTTAGACATATGAAAATCCACAAAATTTCAGCAGCACATAATACTGACAACCCAGCCTCTGGAAAGATTATGCGCAAAGTTGGAATGGAACAAGAAGGAACTATTAAACATATGATTCGCAATGCCAAGAATCATTATAAGGATTGTGCTGTCTATGGGCTTCTTCAAGAAGATTATCTTAATATGTTGAGTGATGAGTAGTTTCACATATATTATTATGTAGCGATTGCGGAATAAAGCTCTGTCCAATTGAAATCAAAAATAGGAAAAAGCACTGCGATTTGCAGTGCTTTTTCCTATTTTACCCCCATTATAAACTTCCACGTATCTTCAAAAACACCGGCTCTCTTTAGAGTGGATAGAATGACCAGCACCACGGGACCAACGATCAATCCAAGAAACCCGATGAGCTTAAAGCCGACAAAGAGAGCAATCAGGGTGGCGAGTGGATCGAGTCCTATGCTTGATGACAGTACTTTCGGCTCCATGATTTGACGCTGTACCACGACAACCAGATAGAGCACGGATAAACCGATGCCTAATCCGACGTTTCCTGTTATGAATTCATAGATGATCCAGGGAACGAAAACCGCTCCTGTGCCGAGGTAGGGCAAGATATCAACGAGACCTGTGACGAGTGCAATGGTGATGGCGTAATCCACTCTCAGGATGATCAAACCGATTAACACGATGATCGCCGTGATCGATATGAGGGTGAACTGAGCCCTGATAAATCCGAATAGCGCCTTTTTCAGATCAATAAATACTTTTCTGCCGCTGCTCATGGCTTTACCGGGAATGACTTTCTCTGCTTTAGCCGATAATGTATACCAGTCCTTACTGATAAAGAATGTCGCTAAAGCTGCAAAAATCAGGACGGATGCCGCATTTGGGATCCATGAAATCAACTGAGGCAATTTGGTGAAAAAGTTTTGCAGGAAGTCCCCTGCTGATGTAGCGATTTTTGTTCCGGCATTCTGAACATTTTCTAATATGGTGTCCTGTTGCCCGGCTTCAAGATTCTTGAATAAACCTGAGAGCTGGTTGTATAGTGGAATGACTTGACCTACTATGATATCCTCGGCATATTTGACCAAGGTTTCCACATGCTTAGGAAGCACCTCAGCTAAATAGTTCGCACCGGAAACGATCTCCGCAATAAGCAGGGTGATAAGACCAACAAAGATGGCAACAATCAATATGAGAGATAAAGCAACAGCCCATATCCTCGGCAGCCATCTTTCAAGCCAATTCACCAGAGGATTGATAAGTAGTGCGATGGCAATGGCAATGATAAACGGATAAGCAAGTTTCCATATGTAATAGAATGAAATCAATGAGAGTATAACGATAGCTACAACGATCAAGAACCGTATCGTTCGATAAACATATTCTACATTCAAAGGCTTCCCTCCTACCCGACTTTCTACTTCTATTTTAAATGAGACAGGAAATGAAAGGAAGTTTAATTTAAAGAGGTTTCTCATTTTTATATAGAAAGTTGATATGGTAGGATAATGATTGGATTTAGGATAGGAAGGAAGAGTATTCACATGTCCCAGCCATTTATGTTTTTGCTGCTCTTATTGGGGATAGGCTTCATTGCCAAGAACCAATCCATTATTATAGCCGTAGCATTTTTAATTATTCTTAAGTTGGCGGGCCTCGATGAAAAGGTGTTTGCCACCATTCAGTCCAAGGGTATTAACTGGGGGGTCACAATCATCACCATTGCTGTATTGGCACCAATCGCTACAGGTGAAATCGGCTTTAAAGATCTATATGATTCATTGAAGTCACCCTATGCGTGGATTGCCCTTGCTTCAGGAATGGCGGTCGCCTTAATTGCGAAGAGTGGATTGACACTGTTGGAAGATGATCCCCATATTACGACAGCTCTAGTTCTCGGAACTGTCCTTGCGGTGGCGTTTTTTGAAGGAGTAGCTGTCGGACCGCTGATCGGTGCAGGAATTGCATACCTTGCGATGAAATTATATGAGTTCTTTTAATTCGTGCCGGGTGAAGCGCACCTAACCCGGCTTCAATGGAGGCAGGGAATCGAAATAGCTTCCTAACACGGAATTTCTGAATCTGATTATACATTTTCCCCATCTAATTATTTCTCTAAAGCAAGTCCAACAAAGTCTGTAAATGCTTGTACTCTCTCACTTTATGACAATAATCTTGCATGGTTTATTTTTCTAGAAAAATAATTTTTATAGAAATTAGTGCGTTTTCATTCACAAAAGTCAGATAATTGTTTATAATAGGAAATGTAAGCGCATCCCAAGCTCGATGAAGTAGTTTTTCACTACCGTAGAGCCGGGAATCATTTTTTGTATAGGAATTGAGCAAACGCTCAACATTTTATTTATGTTCTTTTTAAACAAGCCTACTGACTTAATTGATAGTCTTGTAGGGTTTTATGCTCATATGAAAATGGGTAAAGAGAAATACTTAACAAAAGGAGAGGTTATTATGACAGCAACTCGCGGATTAGAAGGAGTTGTAGCAACGACATCGTCCATCAGTTCGATCATTGACGATACTCTTACATATGTTGGCTACAACATCGATGATTTAGCAAACAATGCCAGCTTTGAAGAGGTTATCTACTTATTATGGCATCTGAAACTGCCTACTTCATCAGAGCTTCAGGAATTTACAGAGCTGTTAGCAGATAACGCTGAATTGCCTAAAGAGGTCATCGAGCACTTCAAGATGTATAACATCAAGGAAGTCCATCCTATGGCTGCTTTACGTTCTGCTGTATCTTTACTTGGATTATATGATGAGAAAGCAGATGTAATGGACGAGAAGGAAAACTATTTAAAAGCTGTTCGTCTTCAAGCCAAGATCCCTACGATCGTAACGAGCTTTTCACGGATCCGCAATGGACAAGAGCCTATTGCACCTCGCAAGGATTTAGGTTTCGCTGCTAATTTCCTATATATGCTGACAGGTAAAGATCCAGAGCCGGTTGAGATCGAGGCTTTCAATAAAGCACTTGTTCTTCATGCGGATCACGAGTTAAACGCTTCCACATTCACTGCACGTGTTTGTGTCGCTACTCTTTCTGATGTATATTCAGGCGTCACTGCTGCCATCGGTGCTTTAAAAGGACCTCTGCACGGTGGGGCGAACGAGCAGGTAATGAAGATGCTTACTGAAATCGGATCGGTTGATAAAGCAGAATCATATATTCTGGACAAATTAGAGAAAAAAGAAAAAATCATGGGCTTCGGTCACCGCGTTTACCGTCAGGGAGACCCTCGTGCGAAGCATCTTAAAGAAATGTCCAAAAAATTAACTGAATTAACGGGACAAAGTGAATACTACGAAATGTCCGTTAAGGTAGAAGACGTATTTACGTCAAATAAAGGCTTGCCGCCAAATGTTGATTTCTACTCAGCATCTGTCTACCACAGCCTGGGTATCGATCATGATCTATTCACTCCGATCTTTGCTGTAAGCCGTGTATCCGGCTGGTTGGCACACATTCTGGAACAATATTCAAACAACCGCCTGATCCGTCCTCGTGCTGATTATGTAGGGCCTGGTAAGCAGGAATATGTTCCGGTTGAACAAAGAGGTTAATCATCAATATTTACAAATAGTAAAAATATTGGTGTAATAATAAGAGAAGGGGAATGACTCAACATGGGTAACTTATGGGTCATCCCCTTTGATAATGAAAAAATGGAGGTTACATAATGACACAAGGTGAAAAAATTACAAACCAGAACGGCCAACTTAATGTGCCTAACAATCCAATCGTTCCATTCATTGAAGGTGACGGAACGGGTCCTGATATTTGGGCGGCAGCTCAACGCGTTTTAGATGCTTCTGTTGAAAAAGCATATAAAGGCGAACGCAAAATCTCATGGAAAGAAGTATATGCCGGAGAAAAAGCATTCAACAAAACGGGTGAATGGCTTCCAAACGATACACTTGAAGCGATCCGTGAGTATTTCATCGCCATCAAAGGTCCTCTTACGACTCCTGTCGGCGGCGGAATCCGTTCATTGAACGTTGCGCTTCGCCAGGAATTAGATCTGTTCACTTGCCTGCGTCCGGTACGCTACTTCGAAGGTGTTCCATCACCGGTTAAGCGTCCTGAAGACACTGACATGGTCATCTTCCGTGAAAACACTGAAGATATCTATGCAGGTATCGAATACGCTAAAGGTTCTGATGAAGTCAAGAAATTAATCAGCTTCCTTCAAGATGAAATGGGTGTTAATAAAATCCGTTTCCCTGAAACTTCCGGTATCGGCATCAAGCCTGTATCTGAAGAAGGTACAAGCCGTCTTGTTCGTGCAGCGATCAATTACGCGATCACAGAAGGCCGTAAATCAGTAACGCTGGTTCACAAAGGGAACATCATGAAGTTCACTGAAGGAGCTTTCAAAAACTGGGGTTACGAGCTTGCTGAGAAAGAGTTCGGCGATAAAGTATTCACTTGGGCTCAATATGACAAGATCAAGGAAGCTGACGGCCTGGAAGCGGCTAACAAAGCTCAATCTGAAGCTGAAGCAGCAGGTAAGATCATCGTGAAGGATTCAATCGCGGATATCTTCCTACAACAAATCCTTACTCGTCCAGCTGAGTTTGATGTAGTGGCAACAATGAACTTAAACGGAGATTACATCTCTGATGCTCTTGCTGCTCAAGTTGGTGGAATCGGTATTGCTCCTGGAGCAAACATCAACTACGAAACAGGACATGCAATCTTTGAGGCGACTCATGGAACGGCTCCTAAATATGCAGGTATGGATAAAGTAAATCCATCTTCTGTTATCCTTTCAGGCGTGCTAATGCTTGAACACCTTGGTTGGACAGAAGCTGCTAACCTGATCACAAAATCAATGGAAAAAACAATCGCTTCTAAAGTGGTAACGTACGACTTTGCCCGTCTGATGGATGGAGCAACAGAAGTGAAATGTTCTGAGTTCGGTTCTGCTTTAATCGAGAACATGGAGTAAGTTTAATTTGAAATAGGGTGGGGTGCTTCGTACTGGAGCACTCCTTCCTTTACATAATGACACGAATAGGAGGAATTATGATGGCAATTAAACGTAGAAAAGTATCTGTTATCGGTGGGGGATTCACAGGGGCGACCACAGCATTGATGCTCGCTCAGAAAGAGCTTGGAGATGTTGTACTGGTTGATATTCCTCAAAATGAAGACCCAACGAAAGGGAAAGCGCTGGATATGCTGGAAGCAAGCCCCGTACAGGGATTTGATTCAAACATCATCGGTACTTCCAATTACGAGGATACAAAGGATTCTGATATCGTTGTAATCACTGCAGGGATTGCCCGTAAACCAGGAATGAGCCGCGATGATCTGGTTCAAACCAATCAAAAGGTCATGAAATCGGTCACGCAGCAAATCGTTAAGTATTCTCCAGATTGCTACATCATCGTTCTGACAAATCCGGTGGATGCTATGACGTATACAGTATTCAAAGAGTCAGGGTTCCCTAAAGAGCGCGTAATCGGACAATCAGGCGTTCTGGATACAGCCCGTTTCCGTACGTTTGTCGCTCAAGAGTTAAACCTTTCCGTAAAAGATATTACAGGATTCGTTCTTGGTGGTCACGGGGATGACATGGTTCCTCTTATTCGTTACTCATACGCTGGAGGAATCCCTCTGGAAACGCTGATCCCTAAAGACCGTTTGGACGCAATCGTCGAGCGCACCCGTAAAGGTGGAGGAGAGATTGTTGGTCTTCTAGGTAACGGAAGTGCCTACTATGCTCCTGCTGCTTCTCTTGTTCAAATGGTAGAAGCGATCCTTAAGGATCAACGCCGCGTCATTCCAGCAATCGCTTACCTGGAAGGTGAGTATGGTTTCGAAGGCATCTACCTGGGTGTACCAACCATCCTTGGTGGAAACGGTCTGGAAAAGATCATTGAACTTGAACTAACCGAAGAAGAAAAAGCGGCACTATCCAACTCAGCAGACGCTGTTAAAAACGTTATGTCATCATTGGCTTAATACACAATCAATTCAAAACTGGCTTCCATGGAGGAGGCCAGTTTTTTTGATAATAGAAGTGACCGTGAAAACCCATGTTGTATGATTCACAACATGGGTTTTTTATTCAACAAAAGGGGCCACTTATTGGAATAAGGGGATTGCTCAATAGTATAGTATTTGAAATAATTGGTATAGTCAGATGGTTATTCATTAAATAGAGAGTGTGATATCGAGGTGAAATTATATGCCTAAAATTGACAATATGTTAGCCATTCTATGGATGCTTCGTTCAGGTGAAAAAATTACTGCAAAACAAATTTCAGAAAAGTTAGAGATGAATATAAGGACGGTGTATCGTTATATTGATGCCATTTCTACAAGTGGCGTACCGATTGTTTCAGAACCAGGACATAACGGTGGATACTCTTTATTGAATCATTTTATTGAGGCTCCGCTTTTTTTTGATGTTGAGGAGCAAACTTCACTCTTTCACGCGGCTGTTTTTGCAGAAGAAGCCGGATATTATGGAGGGGAAACACTCGATAGGGCCATTTCAAAACTAAGTAACTACTCGAACCAAGAGCAGGAAACAAAGGTAAACCAACATGTAACGAGTCTTGAAGTCATAAGTGGATTACGTTCAGCTTCTATTGAACCCTTCTTGAAGGAGTTGGAGCAGGCTATAGCTAACGGGTATTCAGTCAACATTCTTTATCATAAAAAAGGTGAAAAGCCATTACACGATCGATTGGTCGATCCGTACAGAATGATCTATTGGAATCATAAGTGGTATGTGATTGGATTTTGCCATCTTCGAAATGATATCCGCAGTTTTAGAATCGATCGAATGGAAAGTCTAACGCTAACCGAAAATACGTTTAACCGGCCAGAACATTTTTCGGCACGTGACTTTTTTATTAAAAACCTTCTTCCAACTATGGAAGATAAAAAAGGGATTACGTCTTTGGTTCTTCATGGGGATAAAAGTGCATTGGATGGTATCTGCCAACACTGGTTTTTAGGACATTATTTACAAGAACGCACTTCCAATCAAGCGGTGTTTCTTCTTGAAAAAGATGTGATCCATACATATGCACCTTATTTACTTTTACCGTACAATACATCGATTAAAGTGATTGAGCCAGTCAGTCTTAAGAAAAGACTGATTGAAGTTCTGTCGGAATTAATAGAATTTCATCAAGTATGAGAACTTCCCTGACGCTAGCTGTCAGGGAAGTTTTATTATAATGGCTATATCAATGGTGATGGGAGTGTGATTGGATGCAAACACAAAAAGCTTTTCTTTATGTATTTGATACAATGTCGGACTGGGAATATGGGTATTTAATGGCTGAACTAAACTCGGGAAGGTATTTCAAAAAAGATGCAGCACCTTTAAAAGTCATGACAGTAGGAGCTACTAAAGAAATGATTACGACGATGGGAGGACTGAGCATAAAGCCAGATATGTCCCTTGATGAATGGACTCTCCAGAGTAAAGATCTTTTAATTTTACCGGGAGGGACTACTTGGAGCGAAGAAATTCATCAACCCATCTTGGAAAGAGTTGGCCAAGCTTTAAAGCTCGGCATGATTGTGGCTGCTATTTGTGGTGCAATTGAGGCCCTTGCCAATATAGGATACTTAGATACTAGAAAGCATACCAGTAATAACTTGGAATATACTAAAATGGTATGTCCTCACTATAAAGGAGAAACATTCTATGAGTCGGGACCTGCGGTAGCTGATGAGAATTTAGTTACTGCATCAGGAATAGCTCCTCTGGAATTTGCAATGGAGGTACTGAAAAAAATAGGTGTATTTACACCAGATGCATTACATGCATGGTATAACCTAAATAAGACTCATAAACCTGAATACTTCTTCCAGTTAATGAATTCAATAAAGAAATGAAGTAACTCTATTTAGATTTGGTAGGAAGGGAATTGTTTAAATTGACTAGAATATGTATGTAACAACAACTCATAACTAATAAAAGGTGGATTCGAAATGGATAAAAGAGTTCAATTCGATTTTGAGATCGAATTTACTAATGGCGGTGGTTTACAAGGGCAGGAATTCAGGCTTGATATTGATGGAGATGACATTACTGACGAAGAGTTAGCAAAGTATATTGTAGAGGATATGAGATTGCTAATGGTTGGTGAAGTTAGAATATTAAACAAAAAAATAATTAATGAAAAACATAAACGAAGACCTGCTAATGAGTGGTCTGAGCTATAATCTCAAGCAAAATACAGGCGAGATTCATACGTTGATTTTTTGAACTTTGGAAAGAGCAATTATTAAAAAGGGTGCACAATTTTAGATTGAACTGCAAACATATTCAACAAACGGCTGCATGTAGAAAGGGAAATGCATTTTACATGATGAAAAATCCACTGTTTTTATTTAAAGGATATTGAAGTTCTAAATTAATCATATATTCAATATTAAAATAAGGGAGGGATTTTCATGAAAATTGAAGGAGTCTGGCTTCCGATTATAACCCCTTTTCACAATGGGAAGGTCGATATAGAATCATATTCAAAATTAGTTGATTACTATGTAAACCAGGGGATTTCAGGATTAATCCCATTAGCTACAACTGGTGAAAGTCCTGCGATTGAGGAAGATGAATTTGAAATGGTGCTTGATAAAACACTTGAAGTAGTCAACGGACGCATTCCTGTTTTCGTCGGTCATGGAGGGAATTACACCAAAAAGGTAATCAAACAACTAAAAGTAGTAGAAAAATATAAAGTAGATGGCATATTGTCTGTTTCCCCATATTACAACCTGCCGAGCCAAGAAGGGATTTACCATCATTTTCTACAAATCTCAGAAGCAACGGATTTAAATATAATGATTTATAACGTTCCTTATCGGACAGGACGCAACATGGATAATGAAACCGTTTATAAATTAGCAAAATGTCAAAATATTATTGGAATAAAAGATTCTGGCGGTAACTTGAAACAATCCCTAGAATTATTGATGAATCCAATAGAAGGATTTTCCAATCTTACAGGTGAAGATGTTTCTTATTACCATCACTTGACTTTAGGTGGTCCAGGTGGAATTTTAGCCTCTTCACATTTGGCGACAAGGGACTTCTTGGATATCTTTAAATTGATCCAAGAAAATAATCATAATGCCGCGTTAAAAGTATGGAAAAAGATATACCCGATTACGACTCTTCTGTTTCAGGAGACAAATCCAGCACCTTTGAAGTATATTCTTTATAAAAAAGGATTGATACAATCTCCTGAAACCCGATTACCGGTTACGGGGACGACAAAAGAATTGAATAAGAAATTAGATACATTGATTTCTTCCTCATAAAAATTATAAATAAGTGGTGGGATACATTAATGAACCCTAATTAGTGTTCAACAATCGGTGACTTTAATGGAATAAACAAAAGGGAACTTCTGAAAATGGAAGTTCCCTTAATTTTCTTTAAAAATCAACAATATTATTTAATATAACCTAGAATTAAACAAGGTAAATTGTTATCTGGAAGATTAAGAATATTTAGGATAGGGAGGCTGTGACACAATGGGTAAGCTGACTGTAAAAGAACTCAACTCAAAGGGTGAAATATTAAAAGCATTTTCAGTAATGAGCCAATTACGAACCCATTTAGATGAAAATACGTATCTAGAATTAGTTCTTGAAGCTAAAGATATTGATAGGTACAGGTTAGTTGCATTAGTTGATGGAGATGAGATAGTAGCCGTCGCTGGTTTTAAGCCAATGACTACACTTTATTATGGAAGATTTGTGTGGGTTTGTGATCTAGTTACAAATCAAAATTATCGCTCAAAGGGGTACGGTGAAAAATTGCTATCTTGGGTAAATGACTGGGGAAAAGAGAATGATTTTGAAAGTGTAGCGTTGTCATCAGGATTAAATCGTACAGATGCCCACCGTTTTTACGTTGATAAAATGGACTATGAGAAAGTAAGTTATGTATTTAAAAAATCATTTAAGTAATTGGCGAAATTGGTTTGGTGCTCTTCCCTCTAGAAGTTTAGACAGCAAGTAATATCGCGGAAACAAGTCTTGCACAAACGGGGGGATAACTGAAGATCTAAACTCCGCTCCCTCTCTAACACTTTTTTCTATCAAATTATTTATAAGCAATTTATCTACACCTTACTAGCGATCACCAAACTCATTGAACAGAGCATAATCGCAGCATCAGTAACTAAATAGTAAACGAAAAGACTCTTCTTAAAAATAACCACCCCACGCGTAAAAACTCTTTGTATGGAAACCCTATAAATGTTAAAATAGTAATAGACAGATAATAAAAACAATTTTTATTATTTAAAATTGTAATCGTTTACATATGCGGAGGTGCTTCTTATGTTATTAGGGAAAAAGAGAAAACTGGGAAGAAAAATCGAGGAAATGACGATTGGAGAAAAGCTGACCCTTACAGAAAAAATAGAAGATAACGAACTGCTTCTCTACCTTGGGCTCACAAACGATGCCAATCCATTATACATCCAGCATGATTATGCTTCTCAGACGCCATTCAAAAAGCCGATCGTTCCATCAATCATGTTAACGGGCATCATCACTTCAGCCGTTTCGAAATATCTGCCGGGTCCAGGCTCTCATATCGTAGAGCAAAACATTGAATTCCCTAAGCCGGTCTATCATTACGCAACAGTACAATTCCTGTTTGAAGTGACGGAAGTGGATCCCCACACTCATTTGGTAACGATCGAAGTATCAGCTACCAATGAAGAAGATGAGAAGGTCATAAACGGGATAATCAAGGTTTGTCCGCCTCACCGCTTAGAGAAAATGAATAGCCATGCATTAGAAAACTTCTAAACAACTTAAGGAGGCTGAGACAAAAGTGTTTTAGCCTAAGTAAAACCCGAACCAACCTGCTTCCCAGTAGGCAGATTGGTTCGGGTTTATTATTTATATTCATCCATTTGTTTTAAGCTGTTTCCAGCGGTTGATTGGAGTGCAAGACGAAGACTCCTGCGGGAAATGTAGCTTATGTGAGACCCCGCAGGCTTGCCGAGGAGGCACACGGGCTACCCGCGGAAAGCGTAGTCTTGCACGGAAATCATTAGCGGTGTTAAGAACCCACACTTCTACTGTTCGTCCTCGAATCGTGGTTTTTTAGTTTTGTCCTAGCTCTTTTTATTATTCAAAAAATGATAAAGAAAGCGCGTGAAGTGCATCATATAATAGAAAAGAACAAACTCTGGACTGTTTAGTAACCTACGGCAAGAAAACTAAAAAGTGTTAAATCTCTTTAAATGATGGTAAGCCCCGAGATTTATATTATAATGAAAGTACAATTACATAATTACGTTGGATGTTGGGGTTAATTTTCTTTTGTATGGAGGCACTATAAATGAGCAAAAAAATCTTGGTAGTCGATGATGAACAATCTATTGCAACACTCTTAAAGTACAATCTTGAGCAATCCGGTTATGCCGTTACAACGGCACATGATGGTGAAGAAGGCAGGGATAAAGCGATTGAGCAATCCCCTGACTTGATTATTCTTGACCTCATGCTTCCTTCCATGGATGGAATCGAAGTGTGTAAAGAGCTGAGACAAAGGAAGATTAATATCCCCATTCTTATGTTAACGGCTAAGGATGACGAATTTGATAAAGTTCTTGGGTTGGAGCTTGGGGCAGACGACTATATGACCAAGCCGTTCAGTCCACGCGAAGTGGTTGCCAGGGTCAAGGCGATCCTCAGACGCAGCCAGGCCATTCAGCAAGCGGCAGAACCTGCCCAGGAACCGACCGATTACAAGGAAGTCGGGGAATTAAAGGTGTATCCTGAACAATATGAGGCGTATTTCCAAGGGGAATTACTGGAATTGACACCCAAGGAATTCGAACTTCTATTATACTTGACGGACAATAAAGGCAGAGTATTGACGAGAGATCAACTGCTGAGTGCGGTATGGAACTATGATTTCGCAGGGGATACGAGAATTGTGGATGTGCATATCAGCCATCTGCGGGAAAAAATTGAATCCAATACGAAGAAGCCCACCTATATCAAGACCATTCGGGGTCTGGGATATAAATTGGAGGAGCCTAAAAATCGATGACCAAGTTTAGAACAAAACTTCTTTTTGCTCTAATCACACTGATCATCGCTGTATTAATAGGGCTTGGTTTACTTCTAGGTCAAATCTTCAAGAATTTCTATCTGGATACATTTAACTCCCGTATTCAGAAAGAAGCAAGGTTATTGGCTAATTCCATTGAGGAAAACGGGACACCGAAAGAAATCAATCCGGACATGATCAAAGAATTGAGTGACATATTGGATGTCAGGATTACCATCCTAGATAAATCAGGGAGTGTAGTCCATGATACGGAAACATCGGAATCACTGGTTGGTCCTCAGCAAAAGAGGATCATCAATGAAATCCAGGAGAACTGGGATGTAAAGCAAAAGCATAGAAAACTTGTGACTTCGGGTGTAGAGTACAGGTATTATTGGTACCCCCTTAAGGGGGAGAATAAGCAATTAAATGGACTGCTTATCATGAGTACCGAGGTAGAAGCCTTCGAGAAAGGGATACAGCAAATTTGGTTTGTGCTATCCATTTCCCTGGGTCTCGCGTTAATTCTCATTATCATATTGGGATCGAGAATTACGGTAAGGTATACAAAGCCCATTGAATCGGCAACGAATGTGGCAATGGAGCTCGCCAAAGGGAATTATCGGGCAAGGACATACGAAGACCGCCTGGATGAAACGACTATGTTAAGTACCTCCATTAACATTCTCGCCCGTAATCTGCAGGAAATGGTGAATTCACAGGAAATGCAGCAGGATCGCTTGACGACGCTGATTGAAAACATGGGAAGTGCCCTTTTGTTGATTGATCATCGGGGATTTGTTGTATTGACGAACAAGACGTTCAGGGATTTCTTTAATCTGAAAGAAAGTCAGTTGAAAAAAGTCAGATACCATGAGGTCATTCACTATCAGGAAGTCAATAAGCTTGTGGAAGAAATCTTCATGACTGAGGAACGGTTAAGAAAGCAGATCCTTCTTCCTCATAAAATAGAGCGCAAGCATTATGAAGTATATGGGGCGCCAATCATCGGTCATAACGATGAGTGGAAAGGGATTGTCGTGGTCTTCCATGACATCACGGAACTCAAAAAACTTGAGCAAATGAGAAAAGACTTTGTGGCGAATGTTTCTCATGAGTTGAAAACGCCGATCACCTCCATCAAAGGTTTCTCGGAAACGTTATTGGATGGGGCGATGAATGATCCGGATACGTTAAAATCTTTCTTGGATATCATCCTGATGGAAAGCGACCGCCTTCAATCTCTTATACAAGACCTGTTGGAATTGTCCAAGATTGAAAAACAGGGATTCGAGCTTACCCTGCAAGAGGTCGAGGTTGCTGCCCTCATTGAAGACGTGATTCCGATTCTGAAAGAAAAAGCGAAATCAAAAGACATTTCTCTTCAAACCTCCTTTGATTCAAGGGGGATTGCGGAAGTGGACTCCTATCGATTAAAGCAAGTTTTTATTAACTTGATCAGCAATGCCATTGTTTACACTCCTAAAGGCGGAGATGTCCTGATTTCAGTGATGGAAGATAAAGAAAGAGTTCATGTTAGCGTCAAGGATAATGGCATGGGAATCAGTAAAGAAGAACTTCCACGTATTTTTGAACGTTTTTACCGCGTGGACAAAGCAAGAAGCCGTAATTCTGGCGGAACCGGCTTAGGTTTAGCCATTGTGAAGCATATTATTGAAGCCCATGAAGGAAGTATTGAAGTGGACAGTGAAGTGAATGAAGGCACGACGTTCACAGTCTCCTTATATAAACAGGCTCCAAACTATTCGTTTGGGGAAGATAGGAGAAATTCTTAGTAAGTTTACAATTATTTTACATTGGATTTACAATAGGTTTAAATCCTGTTAATAAAAGGGTGTTACGATACTAAGTGAAACCCCTTCATCCAAGGTGTTAAGAAAAGGCGAGAACTAACCCCGTTCTCGTCTTTTCGCTTTTAATTTTGAAAGCGTTACCTTCAAAGTCGGTGCTTGTGTAGGTCGAAACTTTACGTGCCGGCTTTATGCATCCACTTTTCCCTCAAGCTATTACTTTCTTTCAATAGTAAACCACCTTTATTTGTCATCTTCTCTTAATGTTCTTGAAACCTTTTTGTAGTAAGTCCGTATATCTTAGTAGGCACTTAATAAGATATAGAGATAGAAAAGGGAGGGTGCATATGACTTTAAAACGAATTTACATGGTGACAGGGATGGTTGTGGCAGCGATCATTTTGATCGTTGTGTTATTGACTTCCTGGTATACCGTTGATGAATCGGAACAGGCGCTTGTATTGACCTTTGGAGAAGCGGGAGAGCCGGTTGTTGAGCCTGGGCTGCATTTCAAAATGCCGTGGCCAATGCAAACCGTTGAAGTCCTATCGAAAGAAACCTTCAGTCTTCAATTCGGCTATGAAGAAAAGGACGGGAAGATAAAAGATTTCCCTAAAGAAACGAAGATGATCACCGGAGATGAATATATCGTTCTCGCCGATCTCGTGGTTCAATGGAAAATCACGGATCCTGAAAGTTACTTATTTAACTCTGACAACCCGAAAGAAATCCTTTACGATGCCACCTCATCTTCATTAAGAAGCATTATAGGAAGCTCTTTGATAGATGATGCGTTAACGTCGGGGAAAGCTGAAATCGAGGCAGACGTGAGGGATTTATTAACCACCCTCATTGATGATTACGATATTGGTATTTCCATACTCGCAGTCAAATTACAGGATGTGGAGCTGCCGAATGCAGAGGTTCGCTCAGCCTTTACAGCGGTGACGGACGCAAGGGAAACGATGAACACGAAAATCAATGAAGCAAAGAAATACCGGAACCAACGGTCAAATGAAGCCCAAGGTGAAAAAGATGCGATCATGTCAAGGGCAAAAGGGGATAAGATTGCACGTGTGGAACAGGCCCGCGGGGATGTAGCCGTATTTGATAAGCTATATAACGAATACAAATCGAATCCTGAGATCACAAGGAAGCGTCTTGTGCTTGAAACACTGGAGAATGTCCTGCCGAATGCGGAAATCTACATTATGAAGGATAGTGGAGAAACGTTAAAGTACTTCCCGATACGACAGCTTGAAAATCAAAACGCCCCGGTGAAGCAGGAAGGGAGTGAAGAGAATGAGTAATCAAAACGTCTTCGACATCAATCAGAAAAAGAAAGAACCCATCGAATGGAAGCGTTATACAAAATTAGGAATATTCCTAGTCATTCTCGCTGCCGTCCTTCTCCTGCTGTTTACCAGTCTCTTCATTGTCAAAGAAGGAGAGTATAAAGTGGTCCGTCAATTCGGGGAAGTAGTGAGAATAGACAAAGAACCCGGTTTGAAATATAAGATCCCGTTCATTCAGTCTGTCACGACCCTTCCTAAGCATCAAATGACATATGATGTAACGGAAGCCGAGATCAATACGAAAGATAAAAAACGGATGCTTATCGACAACTATGCCGTATGGCGCATCGAAGACCCTCTAAAAATGATCAAAAATGCAAGAACAGTGATCAATGCAGAAACGAAAATGGAAGAGTTCATCTACTCTGTCGTCAGGTCAGAGCTTGGTCAGCTGGAGTATGATGAGATCATCAATGATGAAAAGTCTTCCCGTGGGAGCTTAAATGACCGAGTGACCGCAAAGGTGAATGAGCTGCTGGAGCGGGATGGATATGGCATTGTCGTTCAGGATGTTCGCATGAAGCGTACAGACTTACCGGAAGCAAATGAAAATTCTGTTTATACACGCATGATTTCAGAACGTGAATCAAAGGCTCAGGAATACCTCTCCATGGGGGATGCTGAGAAACAAAGGATCACGGCTGAAACAGATCGTGAAGTGAAAGAGCTGCTGGCAAAAGCAGGGGCAGACGCCAATGTCATCAGGGCAGAAGGAGAATCGGAAGCGGCACAGATTTACAACAAATCGTTCTCCAAGGATCCCGACTTCTATGACCTATATAAAACGTTGGAGACTTATAAGAAAACAGTGGATGATAAAACGGTCATCATTTTACCATCCGACTCCCCATATGCAAGGCTGTTGATGGGGTATACGGAGTAAATAAGAAACTCTTGAAGATAGGGGTAATCCCATTCTTCAAGAGTTTTTTGAACTTAGGCCGATTTTCCAAAAGGTTGTTGATAGGATCGCATTGTCCTTTTAATGATTATAAGGTCCCCATTTTTCCTTTCATTCCCCAACATGATAGAATAAACATATAGAAACAGAAGCCTTTACAGGAGGTACTTACATGTCCAAAAAATTAGTATTGATTGACGGCAATAGCATTGCTTACCGTGCATTCTTTGCACTGCCTTTGTTGAATAACGATAAGGGTGTACTTACAAATGCAGTGTATGGATTTACCACCATGCTGCAAAAAATATTGGAAGACGAAAAACCATCACATATTTTAGTCGCGTTCGATGCCGGAAAAACGACCTTCAGACATAAGACATTCACGGAATACAAAGGCGGCAGACAAAAGACGCCACCGGAATTGTCAGAGCAGTTCCCATATATCCGCGAGCTGTTGGATGCTTACGGAATTAAACGCTATGAAAAAGAAAACTATGAAGCGGATGATATTATCGGAACGCTCTCTCTACAGGCGGAATCTGACGGGTTTGAGGTAAAAGTGTATTCCGGGGATAAGGACTTGACACAGTTAAGCTCCAAGACTACGACGGTTTGTATTACGAGAAAGGGCATAACGGATATCGAAGTGTACACCCCGGAGCATATAAAAGAAAAGTGGGAAATCACACCTGATCGCATCATCGATATGAAGGGCCTGATGGGGGATAGCTCAGATAATATTCCAGGCGTGCCGGGTGTAGGTGAGAAAACGGCGATCAAGCTCTTAAAAGAATTTGATTCCCTTGAAAAGCTGCTTGACTCCATCGATCAGGTCAGTGGGAAAAAGTTAAAAGAAAAGCTCGAAGAAAATAAAGAACAAGCGATCATGAGTAAAGAGCTGGCGACCATCCTCAGAGAAGCCCCGATCGAAATTGGAGTGGACGAGTTGAATTATGATGGAATGGATGAAGGGAAACTGAAGGAAGTTTACCGGGATCTAGGATTCAACTCTTTACTTGAGAAAATGGGTGAAACCGTTCAGGATGAGCCACAGGAACTCGATGATATCTCCTTTGAAATAGTCGAAACCATCAAAGAAGAACATCTTACAAACGAGAGCTCATTATACATCGAAATGCTAGAGGAGAATTATCACCTCGGAGAAGTAATCGGGATGAGCCTGCACAATGAGAAAGGCACGATTTTCTTTACACTTGAAACCGCATTGAATTCAGAAGCCTTTAAGGATTGGGCTGAAAATGAAAGCGCAGCGAAATATGTTTACAATTCGAAGGAAACCGTGGTTGCTTTAAAAAGACAAGGAATCGATATGAAAGGGATTGAGTTCGATCTCCTGTTAGCGTCCTATATTATTAATCCTTCCGAATCCAGTGAAGACTTCGCTTCCATCTCAAAAGGACACGGTCAGCCTTCGATCGAATCGGATGAAGCGGTTTATGGAAAAGGTGCGAAGCAGAAAATTCCTTCTACTGACATTCTATCAGAGCATCTTGCACGAAAAGCATTCATTCTTCATGAGTTAAAGAACACTTGCATGGAAGAGTTGAAAGAAAATGATCTCTATGAATTATTTACCGAGTTAGAATTACCACTTGCTCTTATTTTGGCCGAGATGGAATTCACTGGCGTCAAAGTGGACCAGGAGCGTTTGCTCGCCATGAAGGATGAATTAGCTCACCGCTTGGAAGAATTAGAAAAGAATATCCATGAACAAGCCGGCGAAAGCTTTAACATCAATTCTCCGAAGCAGCTTGGTGTGATCCTTTTTGAAAAACTGGGATTACCGGTCGTGAAGAAAACAAAAACCGGTTATTCCACTTCTGCTGACGTACTTGAAAAACTTCAGTCCAAGCATGAAATCATTGATCATATCCTGCATTACCGTCAGTTAGGGAAGTTGCAATCCACTTATCTAGAAGGGTTATTGAAGGTTGTCCATAAAGATTCGAGTAAGATTCATACACGATTCAACCAGGCCCTTACACAAACAGGCCGGTTAAGCTCGACAGACCCTAACCTGCAAAATATCCCGATCAGGCTTGAGGAAGGGAGAAAGATCCGCCAGGCGTTCATTCCTTCTGAAAAAGGCTGGGTGATGTTCGCTGCTGACTATTCTCAAATTGAGCTCCGTGTACTTGCTCATATTGCCAAGGATGAAAAATTAGTGGAAGCCTTCAGGAACGATATGGACATCCATACGAAAACAGCGATGGACGTCTTCGGGGTGGCGAAGGACGAGGTCACATCCAATATGAGAAGACATGCGAAAGCCGTTAACTTCGGAATCGTCTATGGAATCAGTGACTACGGTCTTTCTCAAAGCTTGGATATCACACGTAAAGAAGCAGGGGAATTCATTAAGAAGTATTTAGAAAGCTTCCCTGGGGTAAAAGAATACATGGATGACATCGTTCAGGATGCAAAGCAGAAAGGGTATGTCACGACCCTCTTGAATCGACGACGTTACCTCCCTGAAATCACGAGCCGTAATTTCAATCTGAGAAGCTTCGCTGAACGTACAGCGATGAACACGCCGATTCAAGGAAGTGCAGCGGATATCATCAAGAAGGCGATGATTGATATGGCAGCGCGATTAAAAGAAGAAAATCTTCAATCCCGATTATTGTTACAGGTACATGATGAATTGATCTTTGAAGCACCTGAAGAAGAAATTGAAGTATTGAAGAAGATCGTTCCTGAAGTGATGGAAAATGCAATGGAGCTGGAGGTTCCGTTAAAGGTCGATTACTCATACGGCCAAACGTGGTACGACGCGAAATAGTAGAGTTTTTAGAAGGAGGTGGCGGCATAGTGCCTGAGCTGCCTGAAGTAGAAACGGTCAGAAAGACGCTTGAGCTTCTTGTGATTGGAAAGAAGATCAGGGACGTGTCGGTTTTTTGGCCTAAAATGATTAAAAACCCGGACGAATCCAAAGAATTCGTTCATAGCCTGAAGGGGCAGGAAATTCTTGAAATGAGAAGAAGAGGGAAATTCCTAATCTTTTATTTAAACGACGTTGCCCTTGTTTCTCACTTGAGAATGGAGGGGAAGTATAACTTGTCCGATAGTGGGGATCCCATTGAAAAGCACACCCACGTCATCTTTCATTTTACGGATAACACGGAACTCCGATACCGTGATGTCCGGAAGTTCGGAACGATGCACCTATTCAGGAAAGGGGAGGAATTGCTCCATCTTCCCCTCCTGCAGCTGGGACCGGAGCCATTCCAAACCGAATTTACAACAGGCTACTTAACAGAGAAGTTGAGCAAGACAGAAAGAATTGTAAAAGCCACATTATTAGATCAGACGGTTCTTGTGGGACTGGGGAACATCTATGTAGATGAAGCATTATTCCGTGCGGGTATACATCCCGACCGGAAGTCGAAATCCCTATCACAGGAAGAAATTGAGCGGCTCCACCAGGAAATCATCCGAACATTGGAAGAAGCGGTTGAAATGGGTGGAAGTACGATTCGATCCTACGTAAATTCCCAAGGACAAATGGGGATGTTCCAACAGAACCTCTACGTATATAGTCGGAAAGAAGAACCTTGCCGTAAATGTGGTACCCCCATTGAGAAGAAGGTTTCAGCAGGGAGGGGGACACACTATTGTCCCGATTGCCAACGTTAGAGTGAACAATTAACATCTGATAAGCCCTTACCATATAGTATTGTAATGATTTTTGGGAGGGCTATTAGATGAGTGAAACAATCTCCTTATTACTGCTGGCGTTTGCTGTAAGTCTAGATAGTTTTAGCACCGGTTTAACCTACGGATTACGAAAAGTGAAGATCCCTACAAAATCAATCAGCATCATATCCATTTGTTCGGCAAGCTCTTTATTGGTAGCCATGTTGCTTGGTCAAACCATCGGGGCCATCATCACACCGGTTTGGGCCGGCAGAATCGGCGGCCTGATTCTGGTTGTAATAGGAGCGGCCGTACTGTACCAGTTCTTCAGACCGGAAAAAGAAACGGTATTATCCCAAGAAAAGACGTTGATTAACTTTGAGATTAAATCCATAGGATTGGTGATCCAAATTTTAAGAAGGCCGTTAACGGCAGACTTTGATAGATCGGGTACGATAACAGGAATCGAGGCATTCATGCTTGGAATCGCCCTATCTCTCGATGCATTCGGTGCCGGAATTGGTGCCGCGTTATTAAGTTTCTCGCCATTATTACTTACGTTGGCAATCCTGGTGATGAGCTTCACGTTCTTATTCTCAGGATTGAAGCTTGGAGAATTCTTCTCTCATTTACGGTGGATTCACCGAGTATCATTTATTCCAGGGGTTCTCCTGATCCTTATAGGGATCCTGCGGTTTTAGTGGCTGAGGTAGAAAGGAATTCGATAATGGCAACCATAATAGGATTGACAGGTGGCATTGCAAGCGGTAAAAGTACAGTGTCCACTATGTTAAATGAAAAAGGATATACGATAATAGACGCCGATCTTGCCGCCCGTATGGTGGTTGAGGTTGATCAGCCTGCTTATCTAGCGATTGTGGAAGAATTCGGTGAACACATACTGCACGATCACGATTCAACCATCAATCGGGAAAAACTCGGTCAAATCATCTTTAACTCAGAAGAAAAACGAAAAAAGCTGAATGGCATCGTGCATCCTGCCGTCAGAAGCATGATGCTTGCACATAAGGATGAAGCTATTGCAGCTGGTGAAAACACCATTTTCATGGATATCCCGCTTTTATTCGAAAGCGATTTGACGTGGATGGTTGATCGCACGCTCGTGGTATACGTCAACGAAGAAACCCAACGATCCCGTCTGATGGAACGCAATCACTTTACACGGGAAGAAGCACAAGCACGCATCGCTTCCCAATCCCCCTTAAAGGACAAAGCAAACCTTGCCGACGCAGTCATCGACAACAACGGATCCCTGCATGAGACCAAGGAACAGCTTGAAACCCTTCTCGTGGATTGGAATCTAAAACCATAAAAAAAGACTAATGGGCCGACAAGGAATTCCTTGCCGGCTTTATTATTTGGTCCACTATTGAACTAATGCTTATGACAATCTATATTTGATTTATTGGTTTGCGTTTGGGACAAACTCTAAAGGTATCTATAGAAGTTTTATTATGTTTGTCCGTCAAAATGTATAGTTAGTAAATATGTATCAGCACAGAGTGGATTGCAGCGGAAG
>NZ_JXZC01000045.1 GCF_000935355.1 Rossellomorea aquimaris | reverse complement strand
TTGTTCTTTGAAAACTAGATAAAGATATAATTGATAGTCAAGAAATTACCGAGTATCGCCATTTTAGGTTTTAAACCTGATGTAACAACCAATTCGGTTAAGTTATGAAGGGCGCACGGTGGATGCCTTGGCACTAGGAGCCGACGAAGGACGGGACTAACACCGATATGCTTTGGGGAGCTGTAAGTGAGCTTTGATCCAGAGATTTCCGAATGGGGGAACCCATTGTTCGTAATGGAACAATATCCTTACTTGAATACATAGAGTATGGAAGGCAGACCCAGGGAACTGAAACATCTAAGTACC
>NZ_JXZC01000044.1 GCF_000935355.1 Rossellomorea aquimaris | reverse complement strand
CCACCGCCTGCTTCGCTGATCGTCCCGGCCGGTACCCATAGGAGTCCGAGTGGAAGATCGAGTCCAGCTCCGGCTCGATGAGAAGCTTGACCACGGTTTGCGCGACACGATCACCAACCGTGGGCACTCCCAGCTTGCGCGTGCCTCCCGATGCCTTGGGAATTTCTACTTGCTTGACCGGAGGCGGGAAGTACGACCCCGACGACATCCGATTCCACAGCTTGTAGAG
>NZ_JXZC01000043.1 GCF_000935355.1 Rossellomorea aquimaris | reverse complement strand
TTTGCCTCTTGCTCCTTCGTAGTCGGCTGAATCAGCCCGTGCCGGTGCAGGACATTGGTAACGGTGCTGGGAGCAATCTGCTTTTTCAAGAGGCTGCTGATCGTGCGCCCACCCCATGCTGGATGGTCTTGTCTGAGCGCTATGACCTGCGCTTCCAGGGCCGGCGTGGTCAGCTTGGGGCTGGTAGCCGGTTTTCGGGATTTATCTTGCAGCCCTGAATGGCCGAGCGTCGCGTAGCGGTTAAGCCACTTGTAAGCCGTCTGCGGACTGATACCGAACCGTCGGCATAGTTCTCGTTTGTTGCTGCCGGGTTGCCCTGCTAAGGCAACAAACTCTTCTTTCAGGCTCATGG
>NZ_JXZC01000042.1 GCF_000935355.1 Rossellomorea aquimaris | reverse complement strand
GAAACAAGATGGCGCGCCCGAGAGGAGTCGAACCCCTAACCTTTTGATCCGTAGTCAAACGCTCTATCCAATTGAGCTACGGGCGCAATATGTTTTAAAACCTTTTTGGTGCGGCCGAGAGGACTTGAACCTCCACGGGGTCGCCCCCACTAGGCCCTCAACCTAGCGCGTCTGCCATTCCGCCACGACCGCGTTTTAAGCGACAAACATTATTATAACGAGGATAACCTACTGTGTCAATACTTTTTTTCAAAAGTTGTTTTGGACCTTTTAAAGTGCGGGTGAAGGGACTTGAACC
>NZ_JXZC01000041.1 GCF_000935355.1 Rossellomorea aquimaris | reverse complement strand
GGGCTACACACGTGCTACAATGGTCGGTACAGAGGGTTGCCAAGCCGCGAGGTGGAGCTAATCCCACAAAACCGATCGTAGTCCGGATCGCAGTCTGCAACTCGACTGCGTGAAGTCGGAATCGCTAGTAATCGCGAATCAGAATGTCGCGGTGAATACGTTCCCGGGCCTTGTACACACCGCCCGTCACACCATGGGAGTGGGTTGCACCAGAAGTAGCTAGTCTAACCTTCGGGGGGACGGTTACCACGGTGTGATTCATGACTGGGGTGAAGTCGTAACAAGGTAGCCGTAGGGGAACCTGCGGCTGGATCACCTCCTTAATCGACGACATCAGCTGCTCCATAAGTTCCCACACGAATTGCTTGATTCATTGAAGAAGACGATAAAGA
>NZ_JXZC01000040.1 GCF_000935355.1 Rossellomorea aquimaris | reverse complement strand
CAGACCGAACAAAAATAATTCTTACTAAGACTAACAGATAAATTGCTAAAAAGCAAATTCGTTCGTAAAATCCACGCAACTCTTCCTTCTTAAAGGAATATCCGCCGACATTGTCGAAAGTAATGTAATAAAGGAGATGGCAATATGAATAAAATCGGTTTACTCAAATCTCTGAATCAGGCAAGCCGTGGAAACTTCTTTTCAATTGAACTTCCTGCCAACAGCAAGGAAGAAGCTGAAACCATCGAAAAAGTGGCGGCAGAATTAGAAAAAGAAGGCAAGATCAAAATCCGGGAGTGTACCCAGAAGGAAACGTCCGTCTACATTCAAGGTATTATGAAATACGCATTAAGTTGAACGGTGCCAAGACTTTGGCACCTCTTTTTTATAAATAAAAAAGGACCCTCAGAGAGGGTCCTTCTTCATTGGCAATTAGATTTTGTTTACGTTAGTCGCTTGAAGTCCACG
>NZ_JXZC01000004.1 GCF_000935355.1 Rossellomorea aquimaris | reverse complement strand
CTTGCACTCCAATCAACCGCTGGGGAGAGCTAAATTCAAATCTACAGTTGAACAAATTAAAAACCCGAACTAATTTGCCACTTAAACGGAAAATTAACTTGGTAGTCTAAATTAAACTCTTTTATCCCGGCCTCTTTTATAACGCTTTTTTCCATTAACGCCCCCGATACTTGAATAATAATTTCTATTACCTTAACGATTTTATATATAAATCTAATATTGGAAGAGTGAAATTATCCCACTTATCTTTATCTTCAATTGATACCCAAGCAACATCAATAATATCTTTGTTTTCTTTCAATTCTTTATTTAAGTACATTTCGCCACCTACAATTTCAGCTATATACGTATACTTATTTATGTTATTATAAAGAAGTTTTTTTTACTACTATGTCATAACCCGTTTCTTCTTTTACTTCCCTTTCACAAGCGTGAATTGGTGTTTCTTCTTCCTCAATACCCCCACCAGGGAAATTCCAAATAATCGCCCCTCTTTAGACGTATTGATTTACCATTAACACCTTATCGCCATTTATAATGAAACCTTGAGCAATCATCTTCTCCCCTCCCTCATAATGTTAAAGTAATTTAACTAAACTGCCCATTAATTGAATAGTGACAATTAATTATTACATCTAGATTTTAAATATTGTTATATTAAATTTTGTTGTTATGATTTAGCAACCAAAACTCATCTGACACCTGTTACCACAATAAAAAACGCACTGTGAATTTCATTGTAAAATACAGTGCGTTTTGCTTTGGTATTTACTTGTTTGCACCTGGAAAACTGTTAATAAAATCCGCCCAGGTCTCATTATTTCACTAATAGATTAGAAGCTCTCCACCTTAGCTAGCTTGGCGTAATGAACCGCAATATCCGCTCCTACAAGAGCATTGTTTTTTACTAGTGCGATATTCGCTGTAAGGCTCTTTCCGTCTGTTAATTCTTTCACTTTTCCGAGAAGGAATGGCGTCGCTTCCTTTCCGGCAATCCCTTGTTCTTCTGCTTCGTTTAGTGCTTTTTCTATGATCCTATTCATCTCGTTTTCATCCAGTGCATCCGGGGCAGGGATCGGGTTAGCGACCACCACGCCCCCCTTTAATCCAAGATCCCATTTCGCTTTTAAAATATTTGCCGTCTCTTCGGGGGTCTCTACTTTATAGTTCACTGAAAAAGGGCTGCTTTGTGTGTAAAAGGCCGGTAAGGAATCCGTTCTGTATCCTAAGACTGGCACTCCTTTCGTTTCCAGGTATTCCATCGTCAATCCTATATCCAGGATGGATTTAGCCCCTGCGCAGACAACGGCCACGTTCGTCACGGCAAGTTCTTCAAGGTCTGCCGAAACGTCCATCGTCACTTCTCCATTACGATGCACACCGCCGATGCCTCCTGTCACGAAAACCGAAATATCAGCAAGCTCCGCGCAGATCATGGTGGCAGCAACCGTAGTCGCCCCGTCCTTTTTAGAAGCAAGGATATAAGGGATGTCGCGGCGGCTTGCCTTGATCACATCCGACGCCTGTCCTAAATATTCAAGCTCTTCATGAGACAATCCAATCTTGATTTTCCCGTTCAAAATGGCAATCGTTGCGGGAACGGCCCCCTTTGAACGGATGATGTCCTCCACTTCACGGGCGGTTTTCACATTTTGTGGATAAGGCATTCCATGAGAGATAATCGTTGATTCCAATGCCACAATCGCTTTACCTGTCTTTCTGGCCTCTGATACTTCCTGCGAGTATTCTATATATGAGTTGATATTCACGTACATTTCCCCCTAATCAATAGTAATGACTAAATTCTTGTTGAAGCTTGGTCTTGTTCAGCGTAGGTGCCACCGTAAACTTGGATTGCAGCGTAATGGACGAGCAGATCACTCCGATTCGGCAGGCTCCGTCTGTATCGGATCCTTTTAAATAACCGAATAATATCCCTGCGACAAGGGCATCCCCCGCACCGGTCACATCCGCGACTTCCACCTTTGGAGGTAAAACGGCTCTCGCTTCTTTATAGGTAGTATAATAGATCAATCCCTTATCTCCCCGGGTAATCACGACCCTTTCCGCCCCTCTTTGGGTGATGGCTTTGGCCGCTTTAAAATAGTCCCCCTCTGTCTCGATCTTCATTCCTACATACGTTTCCGCTTCCCCTTTGTTGCATATGAACCAGGATACCCCTTCCAATGACGTTGGCAATTTCAACACTTTCGGTTCGGAAACCGGGATGATCGTAAGGGGCACCCCCTCGGTTTGGCACCTGCGAATGATATACTTCAGTACATCCTCTGGAAAATTTGTGTCGAGCAGCACCATTTCCGATGAAGAAATCAACCCCCATCTCTTATCAATAAAACCAATGTCAACGCTTTCATAAATACTCATATCAGCCAGGGCAAACATCATTTCCCCTTCTTCGTCCAATATCGCAGAGTAAGCCCCGGTGCTTTCATTTAAAAGTCGTTGGGACGTGGATACATCGGCAAACGGTTTCGTTTGAGATAAAAGCCAGCTTCCTTCCGTATCTTCTCCTACAACCGTTATCAAATTGGCCTGTTTTCCCAAGCGTCCTAAGTTCTCGGCAATATTGCGTGCCACGCCTCCACCGGATTGCTCTGTTTTCGCAGGGTTTGAGGTTTCAGGAATAAACGTACCGTCCAACTGAAGCTTCCGGTCGATATTCGCTCCCCCGATGCACGTGATCCCGTTTTTCTTTGGAAGAACATACGCCCGACCCAGGATTTTCCCCTGCTTCACCAGATTCGAAATATACCCTGCTACCGCAGATCGTGACATCCCACTTCGCTCGGATAATTCCTGTTGAGTCATAAATGGATTTTCTTCAATATACGATAACAAAAGCTTTTCTTTTTCGTTCACAAGCTCCCACCCCTATAAAGAAAAGTAACTTTTGTTAATATTCTAAACTTTTGTTTAAATTTAGACAAGATGGTAAATAAAAGAAAAAAAGTGTCCCACTATGCGCCGGACACTTTTTTCATTATTTATCTGCTTTTACCTCATACACATTTTGACTGGACTCAAGTATATGATCAGGTTTAGGTTTTCCTGCACTCGCTTTATGACCTGCAATATGCTCGGGGCTCTTCTCCCAATTCTTCCAATCGTCTTCCGATTTCCATTGAATCAGGACCAGCACTTCTTCGTCGCCGCGGCGGACTTTTTTGACGAGGACCTTTAAGTCGATAAACCCTGGCTGCTTTTCAATTAATCCCTCACCAGAAAACCTTTCAACCACTTTGGATGATGTTCCCTCTTTCACTACCAGTCTCTTTATTTGATAAAACATATTATAAACCTGCCTTCGCATCTTCAACCATTTGCTTCATCGATTGAAGTCCGCCTCCTGAAAGGTACCATGGGCCCCCATTCAGATAGACAATTTTTTCATTTTTATAGGCGTTCGTTTTTTGTACAAGTTCATTTTCAATTGAATCTTTCACGCTTGCGTTCGGATCAAATGCAGCATCACGGTCGATCACAAATAGAACATCAGGATTCTGTTCCAACACATATTCAAACGTCACATTTTGCCCATGAGTGGATTCCTCAATATTCTCATCCGAAGGTTTGAATCCAAATACATCGTGGAGAATCCCGAAACGTGATCCCGGTCCGTATGCACTGACTTCTCCTTCATTTCCCATCAAGATCAATGCTTTGTCATCGAGGCTTCCAGTCTTCTCTTTAATGCCGTCGACCTCCGCTTGCACATCCTCTAATTCCTTCTTCATTTCATCCTCTTTATTAAAGATTTCTGCAATGGTTTCCATGTTGCTTGTGAACGATTCCATGTAATTTGTGTAATCCGTTTGAACATATACGGTCGGAGCGATTTTCGCAAATTCTTCATACATTTCCAATTGGCGTGCAGAGATGAAAATCACATCCGGTTTCATTGAACTGATCGCTTCAAAGTCTGCTTCTTTCAAACTTCCTACATTTGTATAGTCCGAGCCGCTGTATTTTTCAAGGTATGGCGGGATCGTTGCTTGCGGTACACCCGCTACCTTCACTCCAAGCTCATCTAACGTATCAAGGACACCGAAATCAAACACGACGACCTTTTCAGGGTTTTGTTTCACTTTCGTTTCGCCAAGTTCATGCTTTATTGTGATTTCTTTCGATTCTTCATTTCCACCTGATTTTTTTGCTTCTGTCGTTGATTCTTCCTTTGAACCGCACGCTGCCAAAACTAGTAAGACTGTAAGTAATATTGTCATTAATGACCATTTTTTCATTTTCTTTTCTCCTCTTTTTTTATGAATTAAAATAAACACAAATCCGATTGTCATTCATCTGTTGCACAGGAATATCCATATCATAGATTTCCTTCAATATTTGGGTTTGTATGATGGTATTGGTTGAACCTTCTCTAATGGCCTTTCCGTTTTTCATCGCTACGATTCTGTCTGAATACACAGAGGCAAAATTAATGTCATGAAGGACGATGACGACCGTCTTTCCCAGGTCATCCACTAATCTGCGCAGAATCTTCATGATCTGGACCGAATGCTTCATATCCAGATTGTTCAGGGGTTCATCCAGGAGAATATAATCGGTATCCTGGGCGATGACCATGGCAATGAATGCCCTCTGCCTTTGCCCACCGGATAATTCTTCTAAGTAGTTCCCCTCCAAGTCCACTAGATTCATATAGTCCAATGCTTGATTTACCACTCTCTCATCCTCTTCGTTTAGTCGGCCTTTCGAATACGGAAATCGACCAAACGAGACCAGTTCTCTCACGGTCAATCGGACGTTAAGAAAGTTCGATTGCTTTAAGATCGCGATTTTTTTGGCAAGGTCGTCTGAATTCATTTTCCTGAGATCGGCCTGATCCAGTATGATTTCACCACTATCTGAATCGAGCAGACGGCTTACCATTGATAAAAGGGTCGACTTTCCGGCACCATTCGGTCCAATGAACGAAGTGATTTGACCAGGCTGAATCGTGACGGTCACGTCTTCTACCACCAGCTTTTTCCCGTAAAACTTGGACAGCCCTCGAATGTGTATCATTTGGCTTTACTCTCCTTTAACAAAAGATATATAAAGTACAATCCTCCGATGAAGTTCACAATCACGCTTAGAGTCGTGGAAAACGTAAAAATCCGTTCTACCACCCACTGTCCGCCAACGAGGGCAATGACACTCATCAAACTCGCACCGGTAATGAAAATGCTATGTTTGTAGGTCCGAAAGAATTGATAAGCTAAGTTTGCGACAATCAACCCGAAAAAGGTGATCGGACCGACCAGGGCGGTTGAAACAGCAATGAGTACAGATGAAATCACCAGCATAGAACGCACCATTCGGTCATAAGGCACACCCAGATTCATGGACATCGCCCTTCCCAATGACATGACATCCAGGTAATGGATCTTTCTCCAGCCAAACATCATCACGATGGTGACAATGATAAGGGCGAGCCAAACCAGATCCGCATTCATGTTATTGAAACTCGCAAACATCTTATCCTGAACCATTAAAAATTCATTGGGATCTATCAACACTTGCAGGAATGTGGTGATGCTCCCAAAGAATGTGCCAACAATGATTCCAATCAGCAATAAAAAGTAGATTGGTTGATTACTATGGCGGAATAATAATTGATACAGGATAAGAGCAAATGAAATCATGGCTGCAACGGATACTAAGAAGTTAATATTCTTGTTTATGACAAGCATGTGATCCGAGCCCAAGAAGAAAATGATACCTGTTTGAAGAAGGAGATAAAGAGAATCAAGCCCCATAATACTCGGTGTTAAAATCCGATTATGTGTGATCGTTTGAAACACGACCGTTGAATAGGCAATCGCGACTCCCGTAATAACCATTGCAAGCACCTTCATCCCCCGTCGAGGCAGTGCATAATCGTAGCTTTCATTTAGCCCGTAGAATAAATAGATCCCACAAAACAATAGGGCAACGACTAGTAAAACAAGCATTTTCCACCGATTACGCATATGCCTTCCTCCTTACCAGCAAGTATAAGAAGATGGCACTGCCGATGATCCCAACCATTAAACTGATTGAGATTTCATACGGGTAGATGATTACCCGGCCTAAAATATCACAGACGAGAAGGAAGATGGCTCCAAGTAAGGCCGTATGTGGCAATGTCTTCTGTAAGTGATCTCCTTTGAAGATGGAAACGATATTGGGTATGATCAACCCCAGGAATGGAATCATCCCGACGGTCAAGACGACTGTCACCGTAATGAGCGCGACCAGCACGAGGCCAATATTCACTATCCTGCGATAAGAAACACCCAGATTCTTGGAGAAGTCCTCCCCCATCCCGGCGACAGTAAACCTATTTGCATAAAGATAGGCAATGATCATAATGGGAATGCTTATGTATAAAAGTTCATATCGACCTTTCATGATCAATGAAAAATCACCCTGCAGCCAGGCTGCCATATTTTGAATCACATTTGCCTTGTAGGCAAAAAACGTTGTCACCGAAGATAACACATTCCCAAGCATCAACCCGACGAGGGGAATAAAGACTGCATCCTTGAACTTGATTCGATCGAGTATTTGCATAAAAAGCAACGTGCCGGCTAACGCAAATGCAAAGGCAACAATCATCTTCTCAAGTATTGAGGCATTCACAAACACAATCATCGATACAAGGATTCCCAGCCTGGCAGCATCTATGGTACCCACTGTCGTAGGGGATACGAACTTGTTTCGACTCAAGCTTTGCATGATCAACCCTGCAATGCTCATACCCGCACCGGCAAGTAAGATTGCCAGCAATCTCGGTAATCGACTGATGAGAAAAATCTGTGTTTCTTCGGATTGAAATTGCAGTAAATCCATCGGTGTAATATGGCTCACTCCTACAAATAAAGACAGGAGTGACAGCACGATGAGCGCAATAATAAGGTTACGTTGTTTCATGACTATCCCCAAAACTTTCATTGATTTTAACTGAATGTCATTGATATTGAAAATCATTATCAATTAACACAAGCCTATATTACAGTAAGATTTCAAGGGGAGTCAACAACTAAATGAAAATCATTATCACTAATTCCATAATCATCCACAACCGAAAAATGCTTCGAAATACGCAGTACAGTCAGAATTACACACAAAAAAGACTTGCCCTCCCTCTCGGAAAAACAAGTCTTTTGAACTATGAGATTTTCTTTTCCTTAACCTTTCCAGTGTCTTTCAAGTAATACTCCTCCGACGTAAAGAATTCTTGAGTAAGCCTCTTCACTTCTTTACTTAAAAGAAGAACCGCAATGATATTCGGAATCAAGATGGCTGCAAGCGCTAAGTCAAGGAATTGCCAAATGACTTTTGCCGCACCTACTGAACCAAGTACGATCGCAACCGTATAAACAACCTTGATCCCCTGTGATGCTTTATAGCCAAATAGGAATTCCGCCTGCTTTGCCCCATAAAAGACAATCACGATAATCGTCGATAGTACGAAGAAAATCAGTGAAATCGTCACGAGGATTCCACCAAATTCCCCGAAATAACTCGTGAATGCTTCTGTCGTAAGGGCTGATGGGTCATCCAGTGCATTTTCTGCTGTCCAAACCCCTGAAGATAACACGACGAAGGCCGTTGCTGTACAGACAATGATTGTATCAATCACGATTCCTACAATCGCCCAAAGTCCCTGTCTGACGGGATGATCGGTTTGTGCCGCCGCATGGGCAATCGGCGCAGTTCCAAGTCCTGCCTCATTGGAATATAACCCACGGGCAAATCCCCAACGGATCGTCTCAGCCACTGCTACCCCGGCGAACCCTCCCATTGCAGACATGGGTTGAAATGCGTTCGACAGAATCAGACTGAAGAATTCCGGCACTGCATCAATGTTCATAAAAAGGATGACCAATGCACTTCCTACATAGATCAGAGCCATGAACGGGACAAATATTTCCGTCACTTTACCAATTCGCTTTATTCCACCAAATACAATTAAAACAACTATGAGTGCAACAGCAATGCCCGTGAAAAGTCCATCTACATTAAATGTTTCTTCTACCGTTGATGCCACAGCATTCCCCTGCACCATCACACTCGGAATCAGCTCGATCATAAGGGCAAATGCGAACCATACACCGAGCCATCTCATGTTTAACCCTTTCGTCATGTAGTACATGGGACCGCCAACATATTCTCCCTTTTCGTTCTTCTCCCTATAGCGAACCGCAAGTACACTCTCAGAAAACTTAAGGGCCATTCCAATTAAGGCAATCACCCACATCCAGAAAACAGCTCCCGGCCCACCAAACATGATCGCTGCCGGTACACCGACAATATTCGCTGCCCCGATGGTGGACGATAGAGCCGACGTCAAGGCCTGCAACGGCGTCACCGTTCCTTCGCCTTTCGGTTTCTTAAAAACGCTCCCTACCGTCTGCTTGAATATGTAGAGAGGATAGCGAAATTGAATGAATTTCAATAAAAATGTCAGGTACAAACCCGTTGCACCCAGGACAATGATTAATGGTGGCCCCCATAACCATGCCGAAATTTTACCTATGATGTCAAAAAAAGTATCCAATCGTGCTCCTCCTTTAAGTAGAGGCAGTGGCTAAGGTTTGGAATCGCTGATTGGGCCAGACGTAAATGATCGTGCAAAAGTATGTATAATGCCCTCCGTCCTCATATATGAAAACCATTTTCCTGAAAAATTAGCCACTACTTCTAAAAGCTTTTTCAAACTTTTCCCTAATTTGGATGGTGTGAAACATTTTGTTTGAAAATGAGGAAGGGTGAGGGTGGATTAATTGGTAAACCTATTTGAGTTGGTTTGGGAAGTGTTTCCATTCGACAAAACCTGTTCATTTCCCCGGAAATACGCCAACTTCTGCCCAACAAAAAATCTGCAGACAACTTGTGTCTGCAGATCATTTCTTTATTGTGATACCCTTGGCAGAATCAACACTTCCACCCTGCGGTTTTGTCCCCGGCCTTCTGGTGTTCCATTGTCGGCAATCGGTTCAAATTCCCCGAACCCTTTTGCACTGAACCACTGGGGATCAAGCTTCGGATTGTCCAAAATGATCTTCATGAAATTGACCGCCCGCATGACGCTCAGCTCCCAGTTTGAATCGTATTCCGCATTACTGATCGGCACGTTGTCCGTGTGACCGCTGATGATAATATTCCGTGGAGGATTCATTTCAAGGAGTGCCGATAATTCACCAGCGACGCTCAGGTCACTGCCTTGGACTATGGCCGACCCCGAGTCGAATAATACATTGTCCCGGATCGTGAGAAGCAATCCTTCATCGGTAAGCTTCGTTACGAATTGAACCTCCAGATTATTCGTTTTGATATACTGATTTATTTTTTCCTGAATTCCTCTTAACTCTTCCTGATCCTTTCGAAAAGCCTGATTATCAAGCTCTTCCTTACTTAATTCCTTTTCTTTTTCCTCATCATTGCCTGAGGAGGCTGCCTCTTTGATTTTCTGATCGCTCGACTGCTGAGGTGCTACGGGGCTGGGATACTCCATCATTCCGGTCCCTCCGGTGAAGATTTCACTGAACACCTGGGAAAGTTCCCTGAATTTTTGTGCGTCCACAGAGCTTGACGCATAGAGCACGATAAAAAGAGCCAGTAACAACGTCAGCAGATCGGCGTATGGAATCAGCCAGGACTCGTCCATATGCTCGTCGTCATGTTTCTTCTTACGCCGCCTCATCCTCATCCCCCTTAAGTAATAAAATCCGCTCACTTGCCGGTAAATAGGACGCCAGCTTCTGTTCAATCACGCGTGGAGATTCACCTTCAATTATCGATAAAATCCCTTCTACCATCATCATTTTCATCTGAGCTTCACGCTTTGACTTTCGCTTCAGCTTGTTGGCAAATGGATGCCAAAGAACGTATCCGGTGAATATACCCAGAAGCGTTGCAACGAAGGCCGCTGAAATGGCGTAACCAAGCTCATCCGTATTGTCCATGTGACTGAGGGCCGCAATAAGTCCAATTACCGCTCCAAGCACACCGAGGGTCGGTGCATAGGTCCCCGCCTGTGTAAAAATGAGCGCTCCGGCACTATGTCTCTCTTCCATGGCATCAATTTCTTCATGCAGAACATCCCGTATATAATCAGCACTTTGACCATCAACTGCTAATGAAAGTCCGTCCCTCAAAAAAGGATCCTCTACCTCCTGGGTTTGGGCTTCGAGTGCAAGCAGTCCTTCTTTTCGTGCCAGGTCTGCTAATTGGGAGAAAAATTGAATTGTGTGTTTCGGGTCCTGCAGTTTTTGTTCTTTAAACAGTATGCCGAATAGTTTCGGTACCTTCTTGATTTCATGGGTAGGAAAGGCAATGGTCACAGCTGCCACTGTTCCAAGTAAAATAATTAAAATGGCTGCAGGGTTCAGTAAGGCAACGGGGCTCACTCCCTTGAAAACCATCCCCACTCCAACCGCTATCAATCCTAAAATGACTCCTATTAAAGACGTCTTATCCATCGATCGCTCCACCTTACTCATCGTAGTCTACTACTATTATCGGATGGAACTTCTAATTATTGAGACGTAGAAGCATTCAAAATTTTCTTATAAATTACCGTAAAATGTTATGAAGCACTGCCTGTTTTTGTCGATATATGTATTATACAGGTGTCACTATTAAAGGAGAGAAACGTCATGACCCCAGAGCAATTGAAAGAAATCGATAGTAAAAGAAAAAACCTGCTGCTCCTGATCACGTATTCCATCAGCCTGGTAGCAGCCCTCACGTATTCCATCATCAATGACTCAGGAATCACCGCTGTAACTGTTTTCGCTTCCCAGATCATGATTCTGGCCGCATACTTCATAGTGTTGCAACTAATATTAAAAAAACCACATTCTTATGTCTATTTCAGCATTCCAACGGTGTATGCCATCATCGGAATTTGGCTATTTTTAGAAGGATCCAATCCCACAGAACTAGTCATCTTATTATTTTTGGCTGTCATCAGTGCCATTCACTTTAATCCAGTGATCTTTGGTATCGGGTACGGGTCAGGACTCGCTTTATTCATCTTAAATGGAGCTCTTGCACCTGCAAACGACCCGATTTTCTCAGAATTATTTATTCCGGCTTTCCTTGTATATATACTATTGGGGACGGTCCTTGGTGTGGTGATTCACTTGAACCGCAATCAATTCAGGCAGATTCAGGAATTTATCAACATGACAGAAAGCGAAAGCATGAAAAAAGAAGAACAACGAAATTTCCTTCAAAAAGAATTAGCGACCATCTCTGCAAGCATTCACCAAATAAACGAGCAGATTCAAACCCACCTCGTCTCACATGATGAAATGAGAACGGCCGTTAATGAAATATCAGCTGGTAGCGTCACGCAAAGTGATCAGATTAACAACATTGCTGCCGTTTCAGAAACGACGATGAATAAAATGGAGGAGGTTTCCACGCTTTCAAACAATCTCACTGACCATTCCAATCAAGCGAATTCCATTGCTGTGTCAGGCAGTGAGCGTGTCACTTACTTGCAGGAAAACATGATTGAGCTTAAAAACATTATTGAAGGCCTTCGTCAAACGTTCAGTGAATTAACAAGCAAAATAGAAGAAACAAATACGTTTATAGGAAGCATTCAAGACATTACGGATCAAACCAATCTGCTCGCTTTAAATGCGTCCATCGAGGCGGCAAGGGCAGGTGAAGCCGGGCGTGGGTTCAGTATTGTAGCAGATGAGATTCGAAAACTCGCAGAGATTACACGAAACACAGCCACCCGTATTAACGACAATCTTGCTTCCGTTAACTCAGTGAACTCTTCTGCTGTCGAAATTATGAATCTCAGCTCAGAAAAGCTGGATGAAAATGTCGGGGCAACCGGTGAAGTAACAGAGTATTTCACGACACTGCGTGAAAAGCTTGCTGACCTGTCAAACGAGTTCCGGCACTTAACTTCTACTGCTGCTGATGTAAAAGGACAAACCGGAGAGGCTGAGCTATCGACGAAAGAGCTTGCAGCCGTCATTCAGCAAACCTCTGCAGGGCTCGAGGAAATAAGCGCCACCATTGAAACTCTTCATGGTGATAACCGTATGATTGCAAAATATGTTCAAGATACCGCCACAAGCGCAGAGCGAATTCAACGCAGTGTGGAGATGTAAAATATGATAAACTAAAAGCATCATTAGAGTACTAAAGGATGTGGCACCTTGAAACGAAGAATCATCATGATGATCCCCATCATGTTTATCGTAGCCGTGGTAGCGACTTGGATGCTCGGCAAGGGATACTCTGAGATCCCTTCCGAAGCTAAAAACATGATTGTCATAGGAGCGGCCCTCTTGTCCGGAGTGATCTCATTCTTCTTATTTAAAGATGAACCCGAGAAAAAATGAAGAAACACCACTTTCCTTGTCGAAAGTGGTGTATTCGTTATTTCAGCAACTTGTTTTCTATTTTATGCTCATAATTTTTGAACAAGGAACCGTTTGTGTTGATTCTCTTCTTGGAAAGCATGGCGTTGTATTTGAGCATGTTTTCATTTAGATTCTTTTGCAGCTCCCGCTTCTCCAAGTCGTCATCGCATGCTTTAATCAAGTCTTCTATGCGCATCATTTCTTTTTTTACTTTGATTTCATCCGTTGTAAAGCCGGCATTCTTCATCATCCGATGGGCCATCTTCAGCTCCTGGGGAACTCCTAAATCGTCGTCTAAATTAAGAGGTTTACCGAAGCCTGGAAGCTCTTTAAACTCCCCTTCTTCATAAGCCTTCTTGATCCGTTGCTCAGATATGATCATCGAAAAATCCATCCATAACCCCTCCTGCTTCAAACTAAAGTGGACGCGGCAAGGTCTGTCTTTGACGTATCGATCAGTACCCACTTGTTACCATTAGTATATCCAAAAGGCTGAAGATTTGAATGCATCAGATACGTCTATTTTCTGACAATTCGGCTCACATAATTTCGTACGTGCTGGAAAAACTACCTGTATCAATGATGAAAAGGAGTGGCTGACATGGCACGTGGAAAATCGTTCGATTCAAAGAAAAAGGGACATCCAGGAAACTTCCCACAGAATAGTGCACCAGAGAGAAAACATTCAGAAGACGCTGCCGGGGATGAAGAACTGATTGTTACCCAGGAAGCGTTTAAAAACCGGGTGGATGAGGATGAACATCGCTTATAAATACAAAAAAACGCCAGGATTTCCTGGCGTTTTCTGTTTGCTTCGGTGAAATGAGGGCAAATTGGGCCGTTGGTAGATTCAAAAACTTAATTTATTTTCAATTTCATCACTTTTATTTTCAAATTCCTCATTTTATTTTCAATTCAGGCCCATTTATTTTCAACTTTCCCATTTTATTTTCAAATCCATCTACGAACAGCTTTTTAAACTGTCACATTATCCTTCTTCGATAAATCCATCGCTGGTCCAAAGAATTCGAAGTGAATGTTAGATTCAGTAACTCCCATCTCCTTCAACGTTGTGATGACAGCTTTCATAAATGGTACCGGTCCACACACATAGCATTCCGTTTCTGCATCCACATATTGAGATAGGATTTCTTTGTTCACATATCCTTTGTAATGACCCTGAGCTTCGTCACTGGGATTTTCGTAGACATAGCACGCTTCCCCGTTCATTAACTCCTCTTCCATTAAAGCGTCGACATCTTTTCTAAAGGCATGGACCCCTTCGTGTTTACTCGCATGAATAAAGGCAGTCGGGCGTTCCGGCTTCGTTCTCGCCACCGTTTCAAGCATACTCATCATAGGTGTGATGCCGACACCTCCGCTTATTAAAGCAACACGTGAGTCGCCATCCACTAAGTAGAAATCCCCTGCCGGAGCACTGACTTCAATCTCACTTCCTACGGCTACTTTGTCATGTAAGAAATTCGACACCTTCCCTTGAGGATCAAATTCTGCTTCTCTTTTAACAGAAATCCTGAAGAGGTCCTCCATCGGCGCGCTTGATAAACTGTACTGACGGATATGGGTGAACTCTTCACCAGGGATGGTCACCCGTACAGAAATATATTGACCCGGCATGTAGGTCGGGACTTTGCCTCCTTCTTTTGGTTGAAGATAGAAAGAAGTGATAACATCGCTCTCCACTACCTTTTTCGCTACGATAAACGGTTTAAAGTCTCTGTATCCCGCGTCTTTGTTCTCCGTTTCTTTGTACATCTCTTCTTCTACATCAATAAATACTCCGGCGATGACACCGTATGCTTCTCCCCATGCTTCAATGATCTCATCTGTCGCTGCATCTCCAAGTACTTGCTTGATGGCTTGAAGTAAGTGCTCCCCAACGATCGGGTAATGCTCCGGCTTAACTCCTAAACTTCTATGCTTATGAGCGATTTGCTTTACAACGGGCAGGATCATATCGAGCTTATCGATATTCTGTGCAGCTGCATATACCGTATTGGCTAATGCGGTTTGCTGTCTTCCCTTTTTTTGATTGGCATGATTGAAAATATTCAATAACTCAGGATGAGCCGCAAACATATTTTTATAAAAAGTGGACGTAATTTCCGTTCCTTTCACTTCTAACACAGGCGCAGTTGACTTCACGATTTCAATGGTTTTTTGAGATAGCATTTTGGTCACCTCTAAAGATATATTTTAAATACATCTTTAGCGTACTCCTCTTTTTCCCATAAAGCAATATACAAAATACATCTTTAACAAAACAGCCACATTTAGACACAAACATGCTTCCTTCTGTATAATAATAATAACGGATCGGAAAGGTGAGATAAATGAGACTAACATTATACACTGACTACTCACTGAGAGTCCTAATCTTCCTGGCATCAAAACCAAAGGATGAACTCTCTAATATAAAGGAAATCGCCGATGCCTACAGCATCTCAAAGAATCACCTGATGAAAGTGACGTATGAACTGGGGAAAAACGGTCTGATCGAAACGATCCGCGGCAGGAACGGCGGAATCAAACTAGCTCAATCCCCGGAAGATATAAATATCGGAAAACTCGTCCGGACCACCGAAGAAGACTTCCACCTTGTCGAATGCTTTGACGCCCAAAACAACAACTGCGTCATCACTCCTGTCTGCGGACTAAAGCATGTACTCGGAAAAGCATTAAACGCCTATCTCTCTGTCCTTGACGAATACACCCTGGCCGACTTGATCCAAAACCCGATGGACTACCGGTTCTTATTTCAAGAGCAGCAGCGGGATCAATCGTCAACATAGACTGGAATCACTCCTCTCCATTTAGATGGGGAGGAGTTTTTTGTTTGGATAGTGGTGCCTGGCACTAGATGCCCGGTTCGTGCCTGGCACCCGCTTCGTGAAATGTACCTGGTACAACTTATCCTCGAACCACTCAACTCACACCAAAAAGCCTGTTTCCCACTGAAAACAGGCCAATCTCTTACTTCTTACTCTCACTATATTTAAATGTCATAAATACAAACAGGAAAAAGCTCAGTAGTAATGTACTTCCCCCTACTATATAGAAGACCATCGTGAAGCTTGCTGGCAGATTGAATGGATTTAAGTTATACATCCACATTCCGACTGTCAATCCGATCGAACCGATAATCGCAGTCCATACATGTGCAAATGCCAGTTTTGAAGATTTCGGTACCTGATAGGAACGATAATAGGATGAATACGCAAATAAACTTAACCAACCAACTACTAAGATATGAGCATGAATGGGCTTAAATGCATATGATCCGGCTCCTGCCATATGAGACCCGAGAAATGCTCCGATAAACCCATAGATGGCGGACATTCGTAATAAAAGGACATTCCACGCCAATGTTTCTTCCCCCTTTTTTATCTAGAGTATTGCTTCAATCATTATAGTATAGTTGTCCAAGACAAGGCTATGATTCTTGTTTGAATGCCATAGAACTTTCATATTCTTCATGCACCAAAAATAATTTTCCATTCTTCCGCATACGATAGAAAGATGGGTGTAAACACTTGCAAACGGTGTAGGCACTGATACAATAAGAATGTAATAGAACATTCTGAAAAAAGGAGAATACATATGCCTAATTTCCAACAAAATCTTGAGAAATACGCAAGCCTGGCTGTAGAAGTCGGTGTCAATGTTCAAAAAGGTCAGACCCTGGTCATTAACACCTCCATCGATTCTGCAGAATTTGTTCGCCTAGTGGTAAAGAAAGCCTATGAAGTTGGGGCTAAGCACGTATACGTTAACTGGAATGATGATGTGGTCAATCGTACGAAATACGACCTTGCTCCAGACGAAGCATTCCAGGAGTTCCCTCAGTGGAAAGCAAGAGAAGTCGAGGAGCTTGCTGAAGGCGGAGCTGCATTCATGAGCATCGTGTCTTCAAGCCCTGACTTGCTTAAAGGGGTAAATCCAGATCGTATCTCAAACTTCCAAAAAGTAGCCGGTAAAGCAATGTCCAAATACCGTCAATTCATTCAATCGGACAAAGTAAGCTGGTGCGTACTGGCCGCTCCTTCGAAGGACTGGGCTGCAAAAGTATTCCCGGATGCTTCTGAAGAAGTACAGGTGGATTTACTTTGGGATGCCATCTTCAAAGCAGTCCGCGCCGACCAGGCTGACCCTGTCCAGGCATGGAAGGATCACGACGCAAACCTTCACGAAAAAGTGGAATACCTGAACGAAAAGAACTACAAAAAGCTTCACTACACGGCACCGGGGACGGACCTTACGATCGAGCTTCCTCAAGGTCACCTATGGGTGGGAGCTGGAAGTGTGAATGAACAAGGAACCACTTTCATGGCGAACATGCCGACGGAAGAAGTATTCACGGTTCCTCTAAAGACAGGTGTAAACGGAACAGTATCAAGCACGAAGCCACTTAGCTACGGCGGAAACGTGATCGATAACTTTACGATTACATTTGAAAACGGCCGCATTGTGGACGTTAAGGCTGAGGAAGGCGAAGAAATTTTGAAGCGCCTTGTGGATACAGATGAAGGATCTCATTACCTTGGGGAAATCGCCCTTGTTCCTCATCAGTCCCCAATCTCTCAATCGAACGTGTTATTCTACAACACTTTATTCGACGAGAACGCATCAAACCACCTTGCAATCGGTAATGCCTATGCATTCTGTATCGAAGGCGGAAAGAAAATGAGTGAAGAAGAGCTTGAGAAAAACGGTTTGAACAACAGTATCACTCACGTTGACTTTATGATCGGTTCAGACAAAATGAACATCGATGGAGTGAAAGAAGACGGCTCGACTGAAGCAGTATTCCGCGATGGTGGTTGGGCGTTTTAAGCTTAGTCAGTAATATGCGTTCCCAGAAGGTGGTTTGGCTGCCTTTTGGGATTTTTTTATGGAGATGAGGTGGGAGTTGGATGAAAACCTGTTGACTGAGCGCTCAATCTTTTGTATGTAACTGGAAAAAGACGCATATATCAAAATAAAGACGCATAAAATGATAGATTGACGCAAAAAACCTGAAAATAGACGCAATCTCCCCCCTTTCGTTCGGTGTATCCTTCTCCCGTGATCCTATCTACCTTCCAACCATCATGTTATTAGCCCATTTTCGAAACAAATTCACCTCTTTCGGTCAAAAAGCTCACCCGTATTGCTTCGTCAACGCAATGGCCGCAATCGTTGCACCCGCTGCCTGGGCATAGCTTCCGAATGCAGTGACCTGCAGTCCAATTTCCTTCATATCCTTTAGAATATAAACTTCACCTATCGCCTCAATGGCTGCACCAAGGGATTGAAGTGAATTTCCGGCTGCAAGAAGATCTGAAAACTCCCGCGAACTCAACGTGGCCCCAAATGCTTCCAGCCCTGCCCCTAGGGATTGGACGGTGTCTCCGAAAATATCAAGGTTCAGTCCTTCCACTTCTCTTCCTGCGAATTGGAGTTCGGCTGCTGCGACGTTTGTTACGTTTCCTGAAGCTTGAATCCAATCACCGGTCACTCTTAACGTTTCTCCAAACGAACCGTCCGAGAGCTTTTCCGCTCCCACCCCCTGAAGTGCATTTCCTGCTGCTTCGAAGCCGTTTCCAATGGAGACCAACCGAAATCCGAAAGGCTCTTGACTGTATCGTTCCTCTTGTATGACCATCGTTTCTCCTATTGCGGCAATCACCGTTCCGACCACCTGCGTCCAAGCCCCGGTAATAAGGATAAGTCTATCGATCACCTCCATCCACCGTCCCTTTCCCCATCAATACTTATAATGTATTCAATAAAGGAAAATTGGTATCTTTCGCCCCCATTTCAACAACAGTAAAAAATTTGTAAATACCAGTAAATGAGTCTTGTTTATTTTGTCCTATCGAGCTATGATATTCTAGTTCATCTAGCGTTTCATGAGGGGAGGAATTTAGATGAGAATTCGGGATTGGGACCGTAATTTAAAGGTCCGGCTGTTTGGGGAAGCAGCGATTAATATTACCTTCTGGATGTTCTTTCCGTTTTTGACGATTTATTTCACAGAGTCATTCGGAAAGCAGACGGCAGGATTACTATTGGTTCTCTCACAGGTATTTGCAGTACTCGCTAATCTGATGGGAGGCTATTGCGCAGACCGCTTCGGCCGTAAGCGCATGATGGTCATCTCCGCTTTCGGACAGGGCTTTGCTTTTTTAATCTTTGGACTGGCCAGTTCACCTTGGCTCGATTCTGCCATGATCGGCTTTATCTGTTTTAGTTTAGTTGGGGTATTTGGTTCGTTTTATTGGCCGGCAAGTCAGGCGATGGTGGCCGATGTGGTGGATGAAAAGGACCGCAGTCATGTATTTGCCGTCTTTTATACATCCATCAATATTGCCGTAGTGGTCGGACCGATACTTGGTGGAATTTTCTATGTTCACTATCGCTTCGAGCTTTTAATCGCCGCTGCGCTTATTTGCATGTTCTTAGCTCTTCTTTTATATAAAATGACGAGGGAAACAGCACCTTTAGACACTAGTAAGCTACTAGTGACAGAAGGGAAAAAGAAAGCCTGGCATAGTGTGATATCAGATCAGATGAAGGATTATAGTGTTATTTTTAAAGACAAAACGTTCTTATTATTTATCTTAGCCGGGATTCTCGTCGGTCAGACGTTTATGCAACTTGACCTTTTGTTTCCCGTATATATTAAAGATGTGATGGATCAAGCAACGTTATTCAGCGTCGGCGATTGGTCCCTGACATTGGTGAGTGAACAGGTATTCGGATTGATCCTATCTGAAAATGGATTCCTGGTGGCACTACTTACTGTGGTGATCACTCGCTGGATCACGAAGTTCCGTGAACGCAATGTGTTCATCCTTTCTTCTGTTATCTACGCGGTTTCGATTTTTATGTTTGGACAAACAAGCTCGGTATGGATGTTTGTGATCGCGATGGCAGTATTCACGTTTGCAGAGTTGATGACAGCAGGTATCCAGCAAAGCTTTGTATCGAAGCTTGCTCCGGATCATATGCGGGGGCAGTACTTTGCTGCAGCAAGTTTACGCTTCACGATTGCAAGGACCATCGCACCTCTGTCCATCACCCTGTCACTTTATGTAGGGTATGATTGGACGTTCATCATTCTGTCGATCCTTGCTCTTGTGAGTGCGGGACTCTTCTTCATCATGTTCGAGCGTTTTGAGAAAGAAGAGTTGGAGTTGAAGAAAGCTGTTCATTAAAAAAAGGAATGATCCGATTTGGATCATTCCTTTTCTTTCATATTACCCTTCTGCATCGAAACCTTCATCATTTCACTGCAACAATGAATTTTGACCTCTTCACTTCCCACGAAAACTTTCAGAAAAGGATGAATCCGAAAAATTCCGTTTACCCCCTTTTTTCATCAAAAATGAGATGTTACAATGTACAACCGTAAGCAATCTTAACGTAGCTCATAACTCTGAGCTGGTCGGAGATTCCAATCAATACTAAGCAAAGAAAGGATGTTTATTTCAATGCATATCGGAAGCAAAGGCTGGTACGTGGAAGAACTAAAAAAAGCAGGCGTTCGCCGCTACGAGGAACGCAAAGTAGAATCCTATAAAAAACACGTTCTTGCAAACCTATTAGAACGTACTAAATAAAACATAAGAGAGGGACGGACCTCGATTCCTATGACCTGGTCATAGGAATGAAGGTCCGTCCCTCCTTTTTATTTCAGCAGCTTGGATGAATAGATTGGATTCAGGTTCTGCTGCAGGGAGTATTTTTTGGTCCGGTTCAGTTTGTATGGTTTGTTTTTCAGTAGGTAGGCTTGGTATTTCCGGGTCCAGCTCTTCATTGACCAGTAGATCAACCCTGTGGTGAGAAGGACCAATCCGATGGTGGCTGGCCAGAAGTATGGCGAAATGACACTTGTTTCATATGCCAGTCCTATAGGAGAGAATAGGAAATACGTTTGCACCACGCACGCCATGAGTATGATGGACAATGGAATGCTATATTTCCAAGGCATCATATCCACTTTTGGATTGTAGCGGTATTCGTATGGCTTCTTCATCGGCTTCCAAAAGCCGATCAGGACCATCAGTGCAATCTCTGATACAAACAGGATGCCATAAATATGAATAAATTTTATATTGATAGAGAATCCAAATAAATGTCCTGTTCCCCACACAAGCATATAGTACGCAAACAAGTGTAGAATGATCACTGTTTTGGCAGCGAAAGCAGGGATACGTTTTGAGAACACGCCAACCAATAGTATGACGATAATCGGAATGTTAAAGAATCCCGTGAATTTTCGAATCAGATCCCACAAGCCGTCTGTTGCATGAATCAACATAGGCGACACACACATGGAAACAACTGCGAGCGCGGCTCCGAACCACTTACTGATCGAGATTAATTTCTGATCACTGACATTCGGGTTGAACTGAGGCTTATAGATATCCAATGCAAATAATGTAGCGGCACTATTTAACAGGGAATTAAACGAGCTCAGCACAGCTCCCAGCAGTACGGCCAGGAAGAAACCTGTCAGATACCAAGGCAGCACCGCATTAATCAAAGCCGGATAAGCCAAATCCACACTTTTCAATGAATCTCCATAAAGATGAAAAGCAATGACTCCCGGCAGCATCATCATGAATGGCACAAGCAGCTTATAGAAACCCGAAATGATGACACCCTTCTGTCCTTCCGCTAAGTTTTTAGCCCCAAGAGTCCTTTGAATCACGTATTGGTTAGATGCCCAATAAAATAAATTTGCAAAAATCATTCCCGTGAAAATCGTTGAAAACGGAACTGAATCTGAAGATGAGCCAATCGAATTCAGCTTTTCCGGATTGTTGGTAGCAATCTCTTTCACACCTGATAGGAAACTTCCTTCTCCTAACGCATAAAACCCTAAAATCGGAACGAGAATCCCGATGATCAAAAGTCCGACTCCATTCAACGTATCGGAAATCGCAACGGCTTTCAGTCCGCCGAAAATGGCGTAAATGCTTCCTATGATCCCGATCACCCACACAATTACCCAGATCGATTGAGTATAGGAAATACCCATGAGTTCGGGTACATCAAATAATTTCAAAACGGCAAGTGCCCCTGAATAAAGCATGGAAGGAATCGTCACAAACACATACCCAAGCATAAAGAGGATGGTTGTATACTGACGAACCCCTTTGTCATAGCGCTGATTCAGAAACTCAGGTAACGTCGTGAAGCTTCTTCCTAAATACTTCGGAAGCAAATATAACGCCATGATGATGATCGCGATGGCGGCGGTCACTTCCCACGCCATATTCGAAAGGTTCGCCCTGAAAGCTTGTCCATTCAAACCAACTAACTGCTCCGCTGATAAATTGGTTAAAAGCAAGGACCCGGCGATGAACGTTCCAGTCAATCCCCTTCCGGCTAAAAAATAACCTGTCGAATCATTCAATGATCCTTTTGTCTTTATGTATGAAATCCAGGCAACCAGTCCCATGAAAAATACACAGGACAATAATGTAAATAGCAAACCACTTTCAAACATGTATCCTCTTCCCTTCATATTTATTACATGTGTTTGTGAAAGTTCCCCAAATGTTATATTAGTAAACTATTATTTTTTAATTTTTGTTAAAAACAGTAAAAAAGTATCACCACGTTTTTCCATGATATTCTTTTCAAGAAAACTATTGTGATAGTCTTTAGTGGTATGATAAAGTAGAAAACATATTTCAAATCAACTTCATACGAATTCCTTATATATCTATGGTGATATGGACCATAAGTCTCTACCTGGCAGCCGTAAAGTGCCGGACTATAAGGAAAGTCTTTTCTATATGCTGTTTGTGTATGGAGACTTTCCCTATTTTTTAGAGAATGTCTTCATGCACTTTTTTTATTTGCACTTTTGAGAAGTCTGACATCATACAACATCGATCTGAGGATTCGTTGAAGAATACATGCTGGAGGATTGGTATTGTGAGTTTAGTATATGGAATCTTATCATTACTTGGAGTTCTATTTTTAGCCTGGCTGTTGAGCAGCAACCGCTCAGCCATTCAATGGCGCACGATCATCATCGGGATCTGTCTTGAGTTCCTGCTTGTCTTGTTTGTACTTAAAGTCCCATTTGGACAAACCATATTGAAAAAAGCAGCCTTGGGGGTACAGAAAGTCATTGATTACAGCAATGAAGGAATCATGTTCGTATTCGGGGGATTCTTCGAAAAAGGGACGAACATTTCATTCGTGTTCGCAATCAATGTCCTGGGTGCGATCATCTTTATTTCTGCACTCATTTCGGCTCTATATTACTTACGGATCATCCCGTTCTTTGTAAAATATATCGGGATCGGGCTAGGGAAAATCCTTGGTACAACCAAGGTTGAATCATTTAATGCCATCGGGAATTCCTTTCTCGGATTAGCGGAGGCACCCCTGTTGATTAAGCCATATTTAGCGAAGTTGACCCGTTCAGAACTTTTTGCCGTAATGGTTGGAGGAACAGCGTCAGCAAGTGGAGCGATACTAATCGGATATTCGTTGATGGGGATCGACATGAAATTCCTTCTTCTATCCGTCTTCAGCGTGCCGATCGTCTCTCTTGTGATTGCCAAAATCATCGAACCTGAAACGGAAGAATCCAAGACGAATGGTGATATTTCGTTAGGAAAGACCACTCACACGAACGTATTCGAAGCGATTTCGGAAGGTGCCCTCAGTGGTACACAGCTGGCGATCAATATTGGCGGACTGCTCATCGCGTTTATTGGGATCCTTGCTCTCGTCAACGGATTACTCGGTGCTGTGGATATGAGTCTTTCCACGGTCTTCGGCTACCTGTTCTATCCGCTGGCACTACTCGTCGGCATTCCAATGGATGAAGCGTTCCGTGCTGCCTCCATCATCGGGACGAAGCTCTCTGTGAATGAATTCGTTGCATACAAAGAGTTATCAGGAATGATGAACGAGCTTTCACCGAAGACCGTTGCGATTCTTTCCGTCGCACTTTGTAACTTTGCGAACCTGTCTTCGATCGGACAATTGATTGTCGGATTGGGTTCTTTGGAGCCGACTCAACGACCTATGGTTTCTAAATTAAGCTTGAAGGCCATCATCGCAGGGACACTGGCGAGCTTCATAACGGCCATTATCATTAGTATATTTCTATAATTTTTTCTCTCAATCATGTTTCTTCCGACCCCCTTTAGTGAATAGTATAAAGTAGCAATCTTTTTTCACATTGATAACGGAAGGTGAATTCATTGAGAGAAAAAAAATTCATGAAAGACACGAAAACAAGCAAAACGACCCACGTTCTTCCACCCGACACCAACCATCACGGTACATTGTTTGGTGGAAAACTGATGGCCTATATAGACGACGTGGCATCCATTGCCGCTACACGTCACGCCCGCAAGCCAGTCGTAACGGCTTCAACAGATTCCGTCGACTTCCTGCAGCCTATCAAAGTCGGGGATGCCGTGACGTTGGAAGCGATGGTCACCTACACCGGACGCAGCTCCATGGAGGTTTGTGTGAAGGTCACTTCAGAGGTGCTTCTAACAGGAGAAACCAACGTGGCAGCCATCTCCTTCTTGACCTTTGTTGCTTTAGAAGGCAATAAACCCGCTGTCATCGCGGAAGTCGTACCGGAAACCGAAGAAGAAAAATGGCTGAACGAAACCGCCAAAAACCGTGCAGAACATCGTAAAGCACGCAAAAAACATAGCCAGGAGCTTGCGGAGTTTTTCCGTAAAGCGTATTGATGAAGGGGAGATGCTTGATGAGAGCATCTCTTTTTTTCGGGGAGGGAACTTGTAATTTGTCAGTTCGCCGTTATATTTCGAATTTCGCCGTTATATTTCGAATTTCGCCGTTAAATGTGAGATTTCGCCGTTAAAATGGGGATTTCGCCGTAATCTTGGTTTCTTATTCCCTTCTGCTTATTGGCTGGAGAAGAATTCATAGTTGTGAATGAGCCTTTCGCTGATATATTTGAAATTTCGCTGATAAATGACGTGGTTTCGCTGATAAATCGAGAATTCCGCTGATAAGTGACGCGGTTTCGCTGATATAACGAAAATTCCGCTGATAAATCATGCGATTCCGCTGAAATATTGAAAATTCCGCTGATAAAGGTTGTGATTCCACTGATATATCGGGAATTCCTTTGATAAATGACGCGATTTCGCCGATATCACACATTCGCTGCCCAGGATTCTTCCCATTTCCCATTCCAAAATCCAACTCCCCCCCTCCTCCGCCAATACTAATTGAGATTATCCACAAATAATTTGCAATTACTATCCTAAACTGCCGGTTCCACCAAGATCATTACGATTTTCCCATTTTGGTGTACCCTAAGGAAGACACGCCAACCTTCTAAACCCTCCCCTCTTCCTAAAAGACCATTCCAACCTGCACAATCACTCCCATCACCACCATCCGACTACTCCAAATCTCCCCATCTATATTACAGAACGTTTAAATTTTTTTAACGAACAAAATTTCGAGGTCCGTCCCTATATACGTACATAGGTATACAGAAACCCTCCATACAAGCTTTTCATTTTTCAGTTAGCGCTTTCACATCTGTCATACTTTGTAACATTTTGTCGGTGGTAAATATCTCCACCTTCATAACCGACAGAAATCTCCTATACTGTATAGAAGGATATACTGTCTAGAATTCTTATAGTTGGAGGAATATTGATGTTATCAAACTCTGAAATTGGTATCGATTTAGGAACTGCAAATATACTTGTTTATAGTAAAAATAAAGGAATTATACTTAATGAACCATCTGTTGTCGCAATTGACACAGAAAATAAAACGGTATTGGCGGTTGGAACCGAAGCCAAGAGCATGATCGGAAAAACGCCAGGAAAGATCGTGGCTGTACGCCCACTTAAAGATGGTGTGATCGCCGACTTTGACGTGACAACTGAAATGTTAAAACAAGTGATGAAAAAAGCGAGTAAAAAACTTGGATTCTCCATCCGCAAGCCAACGGTTGTTGTGTGTACGCCTTCTGGTGCAACGAGTGTCGAGAGAAGAGCGATTCAGGATGCTGTCAGAGGAAGCGGTGCGAAATCCGTTACACTTATTGAAGAGCCTGTAGCTGCTGCGATCGGTGCTGACTTGCCTGTAGGCGAGCCTGTTGCCAACGTAATCGTCGACATCGGTGGTGGAACAACGGAAGTAGCGATCATTTCTTATGGCGGCGTTGTTTCTTGTAATACGATCCGTATCGGCGGAGACCAAATGGATGAAGATATCGTTCAATACGTGCGTAAACGCTACAATCTGCTGATTGGTGAAAGAACGGCTGAATTGGTGAAAATCGAAGTAGGTCAAGCGTTGATCGACCATGAGGAAAGAACGATGGATATTCGTGGACGTGACTTGGTCACCGGTCTTCCGAAAACGATTGAACTATCATCCAATGAGATTCAAGATGCGTTGAAAGAATCCCTTCTTCACATCCTGGAAACGATCCGTGCGACATTGGAAAATTGTCCTCCTGAACTAAGCGGTGACATTGTTGACCGCGGTGTGATCCTGACTGGTGGCGGAGCATTACTGAACGGACTTCAAGATTGGTTAAGCCAGGAGATCGTTGTACCGGTTCACTTAGCTCCTAACCCGCTTGAATCAGTGGCAATCGGAACTGGACGTTCTTTATCCGTGATTGATAAGTTACAAAAAGTAAAATAAGCTGAAGAAATCCCCCAATGATTTGGGGGATTTTGCTTTGGAAACGACATAAAACCCCAAAACAGATTGATATCCCGGCTTCCACACCAAACTCACCATTTACCCCATTAACAATTTCCCTAAACATATATGATCCAAATTCTTATTTCTCACGTTAGCTTATTAAAATTGAGTTCAGCTCCGTTGTTTAGTATCCTTATTTTATATGTCAAAGATAAGGAGCGTAATATGCCCAATGATCGTCACGATATAGAACTGTACCAGCAAGTTTTAGACAAAGATTCAACTGCATTACGACAACTTTATCAACAATACGAAAAACTGATTTATTCATTCTCTTATAAAATGACAGGTGATCGGGAAATTGCAGAGGAAGTGATTCAAGAGGTATTTATGAAACTCTGGAAAAAACACTCTCCATATGATCAAAGTAAAGGGAAGTTTTCATCATGGTTGTTAACGATGACCAGAAATACTTGCCTTGATGCAATCCGCAGACGAAAGAAACATGAGTCTGTTGAATATATAGAGAAGGACTCCCTGCAGGTCACCTATGAAACTCCGGCCGATCAATTGGAATGGAAGGAAAAAGGAGCAGCGATTCGGGAATGTATCCAGTCGTTGAAAGATGATCAGCAGAATATTGTACAATTATTCTATTTTAAAGGGTTGACTCAACAATCCATTGCCGATTCCACTGACATTCCACTAGGGACTGTCAAGGGAAGAATCCGTTTGGCGCTAAAGCATTTACACACGTGTCTTAAAGGGAAAGGAGGTCAATTCGAATGACTACACACCAATGCGATTACTTACTGGATTACTACAACGGTCATTTATCTGAACTTGAGAGAGCCCAATTTGAAAAGCATCTGGAAAGCTGCCCCCAGTGCCGGGAAGAACTTCATGAACTGGGGCAGTTAGCAGAATATCTGCCTTTCGCATCTGATGTTGTCGAGCCTCCCAAAGACCTGGAAGACCGTGTTTTGGCTAACATTCTGGGTGAAGAGATGCCAAAAGCTAAGGACGAACCTTTCTCCTATAAGAAAAAGAGATCATGGTTCCTCCCTTCTGTCGCAGCCGCCCTGGCTCTTTCCTTAGTCGGGAATGCGTATTTGTTTACGCAGCTTGAGGATCAAAACGAAGTGGTGGAACAAGCAACCATCGATCAGGTAGTACAATATGTCGATCTCGCTGCCGTCAGTGGAAATGCCAAAGGAACAGCCAGTATCATCAAGCAGGGCGAACAAACAAGCATGGTCGTCCAGGCTTCTGAGCTTCAGGCTCTTTCTAACGAAGAAGTCTATCAGGTATGGCTCATTAAAGACGACAAACCTGAACGTGCAGGAACATTTGTCACTAGTAAGGATGGCAAAGGATCGGTCGTATTCAAGTTTAGCGAAGAGTTCACGAAGAAAGATTGGGATACGGTGGCCATAACACTCGAACCGGATGCCAATAGTCAGCTTCCACAAGGGGAAATCGTGCTGGCTTCAGAAATATAAGAATTGTTACCCCGCCCTGCAGTCCATTACTGCTGGGCTTTTTTATTTATTCTCAATAAGGAATTGCACATCTGAAGGTTTAAGAAAATAGACCCAGGGAATTAAGTCCTATTAGAACGGGAGTTGTACAAATCTATTACAGATCGCGCTACATTCTTTTCTACTCTTTTATTAAGGATACATCGTTAAAGAAGGCTCCACTCTCTACATACTTTCACCCTACTTTTATCTCTTTCAAAAAAAGTGCAAAAGTTTTTTCAAAAAAAGTGATCCAAGTTTCAACTCCTCTCGTTAGCTCTATGAAAATATAAAAAACCCAAAAGGAGAGATTCCATTATGAAAATGAGAAAAAGTTATTTAGCCGTCCCTTTAAGTATGACATTACTAGTACCGACTGTAGGTACAGTTTCAGCCCACAACGGTGAAGATCATTCACACGAGGTGAAAGTGGATACTCCAGCAGGAGAATTAAGAACAACGTTAGATCACTTACTTACTGAGCATGCGTACTTAGCAGTGGAGGCTATGAGACGCGGAGCTGAAGGTGCTGAAGATTTTGACGCAGCAGCCGGGGCCCTGAATGATAACGCAGCCGATTTAAAAGGAGCGATCGCTTCTGTATACGGTGAAGAAGCCGGTAATCAATTCAACACAATCTGGACGAATCACATCGGATTCTTCGTTGATTATGTAAAAGCAACGGGTGCTGATGATCAAGCGGCAAAGGACGAAGCACTTGCAAATCTCGCTGGCTACAAAGAAGAGTTCTCTACCTTCCTTGAAACGGCAACTGGTGAACGCTTAAAATCTGATAGTTTGGCAGAAGGACTTCAAATGCATATCAATCAACTGATCGGTGCATTTGATAGTTATGTAGCCGGTGACTATGAAAAGGCTTACGAATACGAGCGTGAGGCTATCGGACATATGGGAATGGTATCAAAAGGATTATCAAGTGCCATCACAGATCAATATCCTGACAAATTTGAAAATACGATGGCTGTCACACCCGCAACGGATTTACGTTCAACTCTTAACCACCTGTTGACAGAGCATGCTGCCCTTGCAACGATGGCCATGCAAAACGGGATTGACGGATCAGAAGATTTCGATGCTTCTGTTGGTGCCCTGAATGCAAATACTGAAGACTTATCTGCAGCGATCGCATCGGTCTACGGTGAAGAAGCAGGTAATCAATTTAAAGATATGTGGTCCAAGCACATCGGATTCTTCGTTGATTATGTAGAAGCAACAGGTGCTGAAGATGAAGCAGCGAAAGAAGAAGCCCTTAAGAACCTGGATGGATATCGTGCAGAATTCTCCAAATTCCTTGAAACGGCGACGGACGGTCGTTTAAAATCTGACGCTCTTGCAGAAGGACTTCAAATGCACGTGGAGCAACTGGTTGGAGCATTTGACAGCTATGTAGCCGGGGATTATGAAAAATCCTGGGATCAAATCCGCATGGCGTATGAGCATATGCTGAATCCGGCAAAAGGATTATCAGGAGCATTTGCCGATCAGTTCCCTGACAAATTCAAAGCCAATATGCCTTCAGAAATGCCAAACACAGGTATGGGTGGAACAGCCGGAAACGAATTCCCGTTCGAATTCCTTCTTGCAGCCCTCTTAATCATCGCTGGCGGAACAACACTTGGAATGAAAAAATACGCTACACACAAAAAATAATCGTAAAAGATGAGAGGGACGGACCTATTAAGGTCCGTCCCCCAGTGTGAAGATGAAAGGAGTGGCTTCACATAATGTATACTATGAGGGTTGTACTACTTGTGCTTGTACTATTGCCCATTTCTGCCTGTTCTGCAGGATTAAGTTCAAGTTCTCAAGAGGAAAAAGCGGAAACACAAACAATCGAAAAGCAAGAGGAAAAGCCGAAATCCCAAATGGCGAGTACCACCACTTCCCCTTCTCCATTTGCTGAGACGATCATTAAAGATGAGCGAAGTGGAATCGTGCCAACGACCATTGAAATCCCGGCAATCGATTTATCGGCACCAATAGAAGCTGTCGGATTAAAGGAAAACGGTGAAATGGCCGTAACCGAAAGTTTCGAGAAGACTGGCTGGTACGAAGGCGGATACAAACCTGGCGAACCAGGAAATGCTGTCATCGGTGGTCATGTCGACAGCCGGAATGGGCCCGCTATTTTTTATAACCTGAACAAGCTTTCAAAAGGTGATGAAATCATTGTTAAGAATAAAGATGACGAAGACCGCACCTTCGTTGTAATGGACATGAAGGAATACCCTTGGGATGACGCCCCCCTTCAATCGATCTTTGGTTACTCCCATGCCAGTACCCTTAATTTGATTACTTGCACCGGCGACTTTGACCGTTCATCAAGAAATTACAGCAAGCGCCTGGTCGTTTATACCGAATTGAAGCAATAAAAAAACAGCACGGACTCTTCCGCTGCTGTTTTTTTATGGATATTTTTACAAGATAGAGAAAGCCTACTAGTAAGGAAGGTGAAGATGATGAATGAACAACAACTCGAGGATTTGTTCAGCTTTTATGGATATGAGGATTTATACAAGCGCTTCAAGACGCCTCTTTATGTGACCGGCATTATGGATGATGCCGACACAGAATTAGTTGAGGATTTCTTTGAGAATTTCACATTCGACGGCCATGTCTTATTTGATGAATTCAGGTTTTGGTTTCAATATTATGAGGTGTCCAAACGTCCGCCTTTTACGTTTTAAAAAAGCTGCTTTCTGTGCGAAACAGAAAACAGCTCTCCTTAATAAGGTCTATCCTGATAGAAATAATTCGTCGAATTCCACGTATTGTCGTATTCTTTATGAAATATATGAGTCGTCGCCGGTGACACAGGTGGAATCAACCATGTCCAGTCCCCGGTCACATCACGGTCAGCGCTCTTTTCGTTCTCTTCAAATAAACGGAATTGCTGAGCAGCCGTATGATGATCGACGATGCTGACTCCATCTTCTTTAAAGGAATGGAGCACGGCGATATTCAACTCGATCAGCGCTTTATCTTTCCACAAAGTTGCCGCTCTCGACATATCCAACCCCATACAGCTCGCTACTTTAGGTAAAAGATTATAACGATTCTCGTCTGCAAGGTTCCTTGCACCGATTTCCGTTTCCATATACCAGCCGTTGAACGGAGCTGCTTTATAGGAGATGCCTCCTATCTTCAATTCCATATCAGAAATGATCGGGACTCCATACCACTTCAACCCAAGATCCCGGAACCAGTCAAATTCAGGGTGGCGTAGGGGAACCTCCAACCTCAGATCAAGATCAATCTCTTTCCATTGTGGAGGTCCGTCCCCGATTTGCACGACGAGAGGCAGGACATCAAAGTGAGTACCCTGCCCTTTCCAGCCGATTTCCTCACATTTCTTCGTAAAATCGATGGAATGCGGATCCCCTGCAAACTGCCCATCCTCAACATATCCAGCATATCTGATCAATTGATGATTCCATATTCGGATGTCCGTTTGGTGCGGTTGAGACGGTCTGAAGATGGTGATCGTCGGACGGATTCTACCATTGTTAGATGCATAGTCAAGGTGCCGTTCTAACGCTTCGAACACCTCAACTTCAGTGGAGGCATCCCGTTCGTCAAACACGTTCAACGAATTCCAGAACAACCGGCCGATACAGCGATTGCTGTTTCTCCACGCCATCTTCGCTCCGTGCACAAGCTCTTCTGTGGTATGGGTATAAGTTCCTTCTGTTTTTAGTTCATCTTCTATTTGTCGTAAGCGAAGCATCATGTCTGTTTCGCTTTTATTCAGTTCCTGATAACATTGCTCAATGAAGGCCCTCGCCTCATCCAAAATCGATGTCAACATAATCGCTTCCCTGCTATCTTATTCAGCGCATGCTGTACCTTTGAGTATACCATTTATCCTATGCACTTTTCCTTGGTACATTTGAACAACCATTGAATCTTAGAGAGTCAGTGCTTTCTCGTAGCAGCGATACTCCTGATGCCCCACTGGTTTAGAGGTGAAATAGACCGATCCCCGGTACTCATAGCCCATCTTTTCATATAGAGAATTGGCTCCCGTGTTCCTTGAATACGCATCTAATCGGATACTCTCGAACCCTTTTTCACGAGCAAGCTCCTCACACTTCTCAATGAATACTTTCCCCAACCCATTTCCCTGCTGAAGGGGATCAAGAAACAATGCATGAATCACCCATTCGTTTGCGAGCTTCCATGGAATCTCCGACCACTCAGGAGACTGCCAATCATTCAAGGTCACTGATCCCGCCACTTTATCATTGACCATTAAGACATAAAGATTGCCGTCATTCATTTCTTCTTTAAAATAGTCACGGCTCGGATATTGATCATTCCATTGAAGCAATCCCTTTTCATCTAGATCTTTCTTGCATCTTATATAAACGTCCATGATGGTATCGAGTTGCTCTGAGCCCGCTTGCTTTAGTTGTATGTTCATGTTTTTTCCTCTTCTTATCATAGAATTTTATGTACTCTCTCTAGTGTTGCTTGATGAAATGATGGTTATACAGGCTCTCCTCAAGTCATATTGAAAAACTAGTGATTTACCCCTTCAGCTTCACTGCCACTCTCTCACCCGCTGAAATCCCGGATAAATAGGCACTTTCAAAACGGGTTCTGCCCGCTTCATCATCTCCCCTTAAAAAGGCATCCCCACAAACGATTACCCGCTGATCCTTCCCGATCTCCACATAAGGAGAACGAACGACTTCTTCTGCCTCGGCATATTTCCACCGTTTCAATTGTGAATCAACTATTTGGTTTTCATCTCCTAGGTGAAGTTCTGCAACCTTTTTAATTTCACCCAAAATGGTATCACCCTCGAGGTCAAACCTCTCCTTCGACCAAGCTCCCGTCATATACACACTCACCGTTACTGTTGAAGAAATTCCTTTTTTGTAGTGATCCACCACCCGTTCTACTCCCGGCGGTAACTGCTCGTCCTTGTGTCCCGGTACAGGTATGATGCTCTCCTTTTCAAATGTGAATAAACCCACGAAACATGGAGCAAATGTGATAGTGTTCATCTCCGTGGCCTCGATTTCAGACAGCAATGTAAGAGCCTGTGGTACAGGAGCCGTTACAATGATATGTTCACCAAGGATCTTCTCACCATTATCCAACTCCACTTCCAGAGGTCCGTCCCTCCCATCACGGATGGAGGAAACTTTTGTGTTGAGTTTTATTGGAAGGGATTCGGCCAGGTTCTTGGCCAGGGCGTTCATACCATTGACTGAGGTGTAGCGCGGGTAGGGATTGCCGAACCATTTTTTAATCCAGCCTGCCTGGAGCCAATTCTCAACGTCCCTTTGAAGTTCTGTGGAGCGCACAGTGAAGAACTGCGCACCGTGATCCGCTTTTCCGTCTTGAATCCGTCTGGTGGCGAGTCTCCCTCCGACACTTCTACTCTTTTCAATGACAATGATATCGGTTATTCCATTATCTTTTAACGTATTGGCAGCCATGATCCCTGACAAGCCGCCACCAATGATGATCACTTCTTTTTTCGACATCCTTCTCTCATCCTCTCTTTTTTCCCATTATACAAAGGTCATTGGAAATAAGGGAAGGGAGATGGCTTCAGCGGCACCTCCCTTCTACATTAATCCATAAAATCTTCTAGCTCCTGATACATTTTGTCCCGTTCCTTCTCTTTCTGTTCTTTTTCCATATATAACTCCTGAAGAATGTCCAAGTCACTTTGTGCGAGAAGCTTTTCTTCAATAGCAAAAATTACTTCTTCAACCCTTTCAAGCTCAGCTTCTATTTCTTCCATCGTCTGCGACGGTTTCATCGGAACAGCTTTAGGCTCTGCTTGTTTTTTTACGGGTGCTACAGGCACTTCCTGTGGGACCGGCTCAGGAAGCTTTTCCTTTGCCCAGCTATAGGGTCCATCAAAGTAATGGAGCTCCCCTTTATGAATCCAGTAGGTTTTCTTAAATAACTTATTTAAAAAGTACCGGTCATGAGATACAGCCAGGATCGTGCCTTTAAAGTCCTCCAGGGCATCCTCCAACACCTCCCGTGAATCTATATCCAGGTGGTTCGTCGGCTCATCAAGGACAAGGAAGTTAATATCCTGATGCATCAATTGGGCAAGGCGCAGTCTCATTTTTTCTCCGCCGCTCAGCTGACCCACTTTCCTGAACACATTCGGCCCATAAAATAAAAATTTAGCTAGTATATGCCGGGCATCCCCCTCTGTCACGGGAACCTCTTCCCTGAACGCATCAATCAAACGGACACTGGGATCCGTCACCGTAAAGTGTTGGGAAAGATAGCCTAATTTCACGTTACTTCCGATTTTCACAACACCGGTATCGGCGGTCTCTTCTCCGAGAAGCATTCTGATGATCGTTGACTTACCGGTTCCATTCTGCCCGACAATCGCGGTACGATCCTTGAAATGGACGAGGAGACCGGCGTCACTGAACAACCTTTTGTCCCCATAAGACTTTGAAACATTCTCCATGGAAAACACGATTTTCCCGCTTCGATCTGTCTCTTCGAATTCCAGGCCCATCTTCTTGCGATCCAGGATCGGGCGCTTGATCTTCTCCATACGTTCCAACGCCCTTTCCATGTTACGAGCCCGTTTATGGAGAGCTTCGTTGGGAGGATTAGCTTGATTCGCCCATTCCTTCAGGCGTTTAATGGCTTCTTTCATTTTCTTGATTTTCTTCTGCTGCTCCTGATAGGCTTGAAATTCGATCATCAAGCGATCTTCCTTTTCCTTCACAAAACCGGAGTAGTTCGTGTGATAAATCGTCAATTCCCCATCCTCTAGGTCATATACCTTTGTAATCACGTTATCTAGGAAATAGCGATCATGGGAAATACAGACTACGGTTCCTTCATACTCCTTCAAAAATTCCTCCAGCCATTCAACGGCTCCAATATCCAGGTGGTTCGTTGGTTCATCAAGGAGCAGGAGGTCAGGCTTTTGCAGTAGGATCAACCCTAAACAAAGCTTTGTCTGTTCACCGCCGCTGCAGTCATTGAAGTCTTTCCCGACTAGTTCACTGATATCAAGTCCGTTCACAATTCTGGAAATATTGGATTCCATTTCATATCCCCCGGCAAGGGTGAATTGGTCCTGAATTTTGCCGTATTCCTCTAATAAACGGTTGAGGATATCAGCATCCTGCTCCGTCCCCATTTGACATTCCAGCTCTTTTAATCGCTCACCGGTCTTGATCAAATCGGAAAACGCAGAGCGTAATACGTCGATTCCCTTGGTCCCTTCCGGATAGTGAGGGATTTGTGCAAGATAACCTACCTTGGCCCCCTTTTTTAAATGAACGAGACCTTTATCAGGGGATTCGACTCCTGATAATAATTTAAATATCGTCGTCTTCCCTGTCCCATTTCTTCCAACGAGACCGATTCTGGCTCTTTCCGGTATTTCAAAGGATAATTCCTCAAATATTAAATGTCCTCCAAACATCTTGCTTAATTCCTGTGCACTGCATAGTATCATGTTCCTCTTCCTTTCGGTCATCTATTTTAAGGTAAGAGGTTCCGTTATGATCACAAAAAAGCCATGAGGAAGCAGACGGCTCACCCATGGCTGATCGAAGTGCGCTGGCACTTCCCCTTTTATTAAAGAAGGAATAAAAAAAGAGAGCGAAAACGCCCCCTTTTTCCGATTCTTTATAGAAAAGTGATTGGAATTGAGACCTCTTACCGTTCAGTATTCATATTCATTTGCTAAAAAAGGGCATACGTGTCCCCTTGAACGCAAATGCATGAAAAATTGCACGGCAAATGTAAATATAGTCTAAATACTTCCCACGCAATCCTACAGAACGATTCATCTCAATTCCACCTCCTTTTCCATTACACGTTAGTTACTATCACCATTATATAATTATTCTGAAAGCTTTTGCAATGTGTTTATTCTTTTCTATACAAAATCCTTGATAGCACAAGGCCGATCACGCCAATCGGTATAAGGATCATGGCACGGATCGTGAAATCAAGAAACACAAGGTCAGCCAGGAAGAATTTCACCAATGCCAGAGCTAAAAAGCTGATCCCCACCCATCGGTAAAAGGCGTCCTTCCTACTTTCACCGTAGATGAGATAAGCAATGGACAGAGCCGCAATCGCTACGGTGAAGGCGGTGGTACGCGGGGTATAATCCCAGCCGATTACAATGAAATCCGTCAATCGTAACACGAAGAACATCACAAGCCCTGTCAACACGACTTTAATCGCCGTTGTCGACACGTTTAAGAAAGACGACTCTTTCTTATTGTATCGGGTAAACAGGTACACATAGCCAAAAGCGATCACAAAAATCGGCAGTTCAATCGTAAAGAAATCATCAGATGCACCGACCAGAACTGCGAGGAAGGAACACATCATCAAAAGAATGGAAGCGATCAAACCAAGATAGCTTTCCCTTCTTCCTGCAAGCCATAAAAGGGCAGTAGCCTGAAGGCCGACTAAGACAAAGCGCCAATCGTATTCGAATAGTTCAAACAAGAAGAGGAGCACATGCAGGAAGCCTAAGACCAGGAGGACATCCTTTGTTTGTTTCTTCTCCTTCGGTTCAATGAACGAAACGCCTATATACACCCCAGCGAAAATCACATAATAAAAGAGTGGGATCCCTGCGTAAATATCATTCAATAATCCAAGAAGAATGAATGAGCCCGTGACCAGAGCCGGAATCATTTCGGCACTCACCCGTTCATCCCGGTTAAGTACGATCAACAGTAAAATATAGGCGTGCTGAATTGCAAATGGAACCAGAACCGTCAGCGTCATCGCCCCTACTCCAAAGGCCGCAAAGAAAAACAATGAAAAATAAAGTAAATAATAATGAATATTCCAGGCAATCCGATATCGTTTCACCGTACTGAAGGTCATTAACACAAAGAACAATACTAACTCATATCCGTAAAACAACCACTCATTCCGTTCGTCCCCTGCGAAAATAAACGGAAACAGATACGCTCCTGCCCCGATCAAGCACAGGACAACTTCAGAACCATGCTTATGCGAAATCCACAGGCCGACAGAAATAATGACGAGTAATAGTAGATTCGTAATGAGTCCACTTATATATCCATATAAAATGTTTGCTGAGAATAACGTAATGATCGAAAGGACGATGCTCCCCGACAGCAGCGTGAGGGCTAATTTCCTTTGATCCCTGATATACCGTTCCCCTAAGAAATACATCACGATACTGATGACAGCCCCCGTCAACACCCTCAACCCAGGCGTAACCCATCCATTTTGAGAAGCAGCCATAAAGCCCCAGATACTGCCTATCAATAGAACAAACAAAAACACTTTTGGAAGCCAGCGCTCCACTGAGAAATCGAATGGTTCTTTTTCGATGAATGGCTCACTTTCCTCAGCAGGTAACTGCTTCTCGGGTTCTTCATACACTTTAGCTTTATGAATGACAGGCACTTCACTTTCACTCTTCGCTTGTATCAACTGCCTCTTCACAAGGTACAGCTCTTTTTCAAGAGTGCTGATTTTTCGTTCCAGGCGTTCAAACTCTTCTTTCTCCATATTTCCACCCCCTACCTTCTATTTATACAGGAAGAGCCCAAGATTTTCCTTTATTTTCTGGAAAGTAGGATAATATTTTTTGACAAAGAAAAAGCTCCACCTTATTGAAAGGTGAAGCTTTGTTTCTATGCCAGTCGTTTAAAGTTTTGACCAAGGATTTCATTCATTGTGTGAACGGTGATGAATGCACGATTATCGACCTGGGTGATGAACCCTTTTAACTTGGAGAAGTCCTTGCGACCAAGGATGGTCGTGATGACTTCCTTTTCATCGGAAGTGAATGCTCCCGTTGCCGTATGAATCGTAGCTCCTTTTCCCAGTTCATGAACGATATAAGACTTGATCTCATCGCTGTACCTGCTTATGATCACAATCTCTTTATTTGAATTGAATTGCTGCAATGCATAATCGATGACCAGTCCGTTCAGGATGACACCGAAGAATGCATACATTCCGACTTGCGGTCCGAATAGTACGGCGGAGGACATGGCGATTGATAAATCAGCCAGTAGAACTCCTCTGCCTACATCTATATTGAAATATTTATTAAAGATCAGGGCCACGATATCTGTCCCACCCGTTGATGCCTGCTGGTTGAACACGATGGCCATACCGGTTGCGGCAATGCATTGACCGATGATCAATTGAATTAAGATATCATCACTTAATGGAGCGCTCATCGGGGCAACTCTCTCTAATAACCAAACGTAGAATGAAAGGGCGAAACTTGCGTAAATGGTTTTCGCACCGAAATTAAAGCCGAGAAAGATCACACCGACGATAAATAATACGATATTGATGATGATCATGAACAGTCCAAGGGATATTCCAGGAAACAGATCGTTCATGATGATCGACAATCCACTGACTCCCCCTGTCGCTAAATTATTAGGCGATAAGAAAAAATGGACATTCACCGAAACAAGAAATGCTCCGAGATTCATCATTAAGAAGGAAAATATTCTTTGTCGCATCACCGCAACCTCCTTTTTCTTTAAAATTTTTTTTGGTTTTCCGTAAAAAGTTGAACAACGGGATTATAAAGCCCATCAAGACCCTTTGTAAAGGGAATACGGTTAAAAAAATAAGGTTTAATAATTGTGAAAATTGGAAGGGTTTGCAGATGTTATGAGGATGGGGTTTAGGTTTAAGGGGTCACATTCAGGGTATAAAAGGAGTTTTAGCCTCCACCGGAAAGTAGCTCCCTTCACCAAAGAAGAGAGCTTTCCTTTTTACCCGTATTGATTCCGCGGTTGGGCAGATCCCATATGAAATTGGGGAATCGCAATTCCGATTAAAATGAGCAGGATTCCAATGAACTGCAAGGGAAGGACTTGTTCCTCCAGGATCCACATGGCTGCAAGGATTGCAGCCGGAAGTTCGGCTGCCCCCATGATGGTCGATAGACTTGAATCGATATGGGGTGTGCCGATGGCGAAGAAGACGACAGGAAGGATGCTTCCGAAAATCCCGACAAGAAATCCGAAGTCAGCCATCTCTACGATTTGCACCGGGTCTGTTAGAAAAGCCGGGCGAAACGCGTTAAGGACGACAAGCAGACCACCAAGGGTGATCATCATACTCTTCTGAATCGTCGGTACTTCTTTCGCCACTTTTCCGCTGAAGAAAATAAACAGGGCGAAGGTGATGGCTGCAAAGAATCCAAATAGGATCCCCATACTGTTTTCCATCCATCTGAAGCCTGATGAAGAGCCGATCCCGCCTGCCAAGAGAGTTCCCATCCAAAGAAACAGTACAGACACCAACTTTTTAATAGAAGGAAGTTTCTTCATATAGATGGTTTCAATCAAAACGCCGATCCACGTAAATTGAAAAAGCATGACAACCGCAATGGAAGCTGGTACTGCATGAAGACTGAGTCCATAAAAGATCCCCGTCATACTGAGCAAAACCCCGACTCCCAGGAGCGAAATCCAATGTTTTTTACTTAGGTTGATTTTTTTCGTAAAAAGAAAAGCCAGGAATAGCATGACCACTCCAAATAAATATTGAACACCCGTCACTTCTGACACGGAGTATCCTTCAGCAAATCCAAGCTTCACGACAGAAGCATGAATTCCGTATGAGCTGGCACCGATCAGCACACAAAGAGATGCGTTTAATGGTTTCATCCCGCTCCCTCCTTTTCTAACTCTCTCGCAAGTATAATCCCCGCTATTTATTTCGGCAATAGAAATATTCGCCCAGAGTTTATCTTGAACTACCCGACCACACTGTCACTCTATAAGGGCTATTTGGGCTCATTTACATTCCAAATCGTTTTAAGGGTTAGAGGATCTTTCCTAATACGGGTGTCCGATTCCGGTTAGATGGATAATCCAGCCGGAAGCTCGGATAATTCAGCCGATCTGTTGGAAAATCCGGCCGAATCGACTGATAATCCAGCCATTTTGTTAGATAATCCGGCCGTTTTCACTAATAATCCAGCCGTTTAACAATTATTCCCACATAATCTTCCAAAATGATCAAAAAAGAACGACCCCATTAATGGGATCGTTCTTCCATATTATCGATTATCAATCTTCTCCGGATACAAGTCATGATTCATCAAGCGGTGGTCTGCCATCGTTTCGTATTTGGTACCAGGCTTCCCATAGTTACAATAAGGATCAATGCTGATTCCGCCGCGTGGGGTGAATTTACCCCATACTTCTATATAGCGCGGATCCATTAATTCGATGAGATCATTCATGATGATGTTCATGCAGTCTTCATGGAAATCCCCGTGATTGCGGAAGCTGAACAGGTATAGCTTGAGTGATTTGCTTTCCACCATCTTTTCACCCGGGATGTAGCTGATATAGATGGTTGCGAAGTCCGGCTGACCGGTCTTCGGACAGAGACTTGTAAATTCAGGACAATTGAATTTCACAAAATAATCCCGGTTCGGATGCTTATTGTCGAATGCTTCCAGGATCTGTGGAGCATATTCGAATAAGTAATTTGTTCCTTGATTTCCTAATAATGATAAATCTGTTAAATCTTCATCTTTTCTTCCTGACATGTAAAAATCCTCCCCTTCAGAGTGTCTCGAATGAAGGAGGACATAGCATTAGCCTAAGAATCGACATAACAGGCAGGTAAATTGCAAAATTTGTTATATCCTGTTACGCTTAAAGGATAACATGTTTAAGATAGTCTCATGTTAGATTCATAGAACCATAGTTTTTTATAGAGGGTTAATGCTATGAACCTCTCTCAATTAGTTGAGCGACAATTAATGTTACAGAGGTTATATTAAATAAGAATACAGGGAAAGTCAATCCAAATATAGGTTGAAATTTTAGCAGGAATTTCAATTCTATCTATTGAATATAGTAATTGGTATTTTTGCTAGGAGTGATCATAAATGAATCAGCTGGTCCAGGCTTTCACCAAGTCCATTCTCGCAGGAGACGTTCATTCTTTGATGGAATTACATTCGTCTTCTATTCACTCAAAAATGGATAATTTCACTTTTTATGAGAAAGTTATCAAACCATCCATGTATAGAATTGGTGATCTTTGGGAGAAAAATCAAATTACCGTTGCAGATGAGCATTTAGCTACTGCTACCCTTAAATATTTACTTGCCACCGTATTTACCCATCAAGAAGCTTTGGAAAACCATCCTAAAGCTCTTTTATTTTGTATAGAGGGTGAACATCACAGTCTGGGACTGGAGCTTGCGAACGAAGTATTCAAAGAAAAGCAATGGAATACCCGTTACTTAGGAGCTAACGTTCCCGTCAAAGATGCTTTAACCTTCATTGATGCCTGGAAACCTCATGCCATTGGAATATCCATCGGTATGACAACGGAACTGTCTCGATTGAAAGAGTGCATCGAAGAGATTAGAGACCATCATCCGAAGATTGAAATTCTAGTCGGGGGACGATTGATTGCAAACTATACCCTCGGTTTTCTGGAAAAATCACAGGTAACCAGTTTTAATGACTTGTTAGAGCTTAATTCGTATCTGACGGATATGTCGGAGCAGCTTGTTTCCCAGAAAGGCTAGCTCTTTCATCTTATATAGCCAAACATCATAAGGTTCAACTGAATGTTATCCCACATGATACCTTCTGTGCAGAACGGGCAATGACGTCCATTAACCTTTCCAAAAGGAGTGATCATGTGGAAAACCTGCATTTATGCCCGATTCCTTATCTACTATTGGATAGGCAGTTTAATTTAATAGATGCTTCTAATACAGGGTACGACCTTTTAAAGCCCGGAGAAAACTTCATGTCCATCATAGAAGAAGAAAGCTCTCCGAAGTTCGCCCGGATCATTCATAAGAATTTCTCTGGTGAAATAGAATTGAATTTGAAGAAAAATGATTCTTTCGAGCTGTTTGATATTTTCTTTCAGTTTTCCGATATGCAACAGTATTTCCATCTTGCCATCATTTCCAAGGACGCTCAATACAAGAAAGTGTCAGATCAAATGAATGGCTTATTCGATCTCATGGGTAAGTCCACCTACCCACGTAAAGAGCCGAATTTGACAGAGGTACTGGCTAAAGTATCTTCTCTTTATTTAAAACTTTCCAATACTTCTGATTGGAATCGGCAAGAAATTATGGATAAAATAAAAGAGATAGAAAATCACCTTCAGCAAAATGTGAAGTGATAAAAACTTATTTATAGGAGTAGACGACATGACTTTATTAACGAACATACTTGATTACAACCAACAGTTTGTACAAGAACAATCGTACGAAGAGTACAGAACCACCAAGTTTCCGGACAAACGCTTAGTCATTCTTACTTGTATGGATACTCGTTTAGTAGAGCTTTTGCCTAAATCCATGAACATGAGAAATGGCGATGTAAAAATCGTGAAAAACGCCGGTGCGGTCGTAAGCCACCCATTCGGTAGTATCATGCGCAGCCTCCTCGTTGCGGTGTATGAGCTTCAAGCAGACGAAGTACTCGTCATCGGTCACCATGACTGCGGCATGAGTGCCATTGACAGCCACAAAATCCTGGACAAGATGAAGGACCGTGGGATTCCAGAAGAAACACTCGACACCGTCAACTATTCCGGCATCGACCTGCACGACTGGCTGAAAGGCTTCAGTTCAGTACAGGAAAGCGTCGCCCACAGTGTCGACATGATCAAGAACCATCCGTTGATGGATAAAAAGATTCCTGTCCATGGACTTGTCATCAGTCCTGAAACCGGAAAGCTTGATCTGGTTGTTGAAGGGTACTAAGAAAAGCGGAGGCGGCTCGTTCAGAGGCGACAAGCATAAGATGAACCTACCGGAAAGGCGTTCTTTGCCTTTTTGGTAGGTTCATCTTATGACCTCGAGCCTCTAGCCGCCGGAGCTGGACATCGAAGAAAAGCGGAGGCGGCTCGTTCAGAGGCGACAAGCATAACCCCAAAAAACCTTGAAGGCGATTTTGCCTTCAAGGTTTTTTTATAGGGACGGACCTCCAATTTTCCCAAAAGCCCGTCCCTATAGCTTTCATATAATTTGACTACAAATTAAAGGTCCGTCCCTCCAGAGAAGTTCTTCAAATCCTTCAAAATCGGCATCTTTTCCATTTCGTCTTCGGTAACGTGTTCCCATTCGATGCCCTGTGGTTTTGGGTATGGGGTGCGGGTTTCTGTGATGCCTTCTTCGGTGACGATCCAGTCGACTGCGAGGTCGTAGGAATCTCTTGGGATGTCGTCTCCTACAAGCTGCTCACTGTTAATGGTGGTGATGACCGGTACTGGTTTGTTTCCAATTTCACGCAGGATGGCATATTCACGGTCGGCATATCCCTCTCCTTTTCCAAGCCTTCTCCCATCACGATGAATCGCAACGGAACCGACGACGATCAGGTCAATATGAGGTATGTCCGTCAGTGGCATGACTTGACCATATGAGTTCATATGCTTGATACTCGCTGCCTTTCTCTCCTCTCCTTTGGGTACCCATTCAGGCTTGATCATGACAAACCCATCCTTCAAGCGCGGTGTTGGAATGAGCAAGGTTTTCCCATCCTTCAACACATTTGCACGAAGTGGAAGCTGTGGTGCATCGGGATTTACCTTTACGACCTCAGCATCTTTGTAAGTATCCATATATCGAACAAAAGTAGCAGCTTTTTCCGCCCCTTTGAAATTCGGGATGCGGCCTACTAACGGAAATGGAAACCGGCCTAATTTATTTTCCGTCAACCGCTTCCATACCTTATTCCTGATTTCATCTTTCTCACTCATACTTTTCTCTCCCCTTTTATCAAAAAAAACCTGGAAATTAGTACTAATTTACTATACAATGAAATCTGTTCAAAATTCCCTTAGGTGGAGGTGAATAACATGTCAATTTATGGATTATTGGTTCTTGTCCATGTCGTTGCTGCAGTCGCTGGACTTGGTGCAAGCTTTGCCATGCCGGTCGTGATGAAAACACCTGAAACCTCCCATCAGGCTAAATTCTCATTAGAGCTTAGCAAAAAGATCGAAACCTTTGCAAAAGTCGGCAGTATCGTTTTACTTATTACCGGTCTCATTATGGGTATTATGAACCCTTATTTATTCAAAACGGGTTGGTATATCGCGTCCATCGTGATTTACATAGGTGTTCAATTCATCGTTGCAGGCATCATGCCCAAAAAAGTGAAGCAAATGGCCGAGATCATCCACAGTCACAAAGGTGATGACGTCCCTGAGTCTTACGGAAAAATCAACTCAGAATTAAAACCATTCAATATCATTATACATAGTGCAGCCATTATTCTTATTATCTTAATGTCTATCAAACCATTTTAATCTGAGTCCGCCAGCCTGCTTTATGCGGGCTGGTTTTTTTATTGAATTGAGCCGGGAGTAGATTAATTCTGGGACCATCATCAGAAGCATGTTCTCTCCCCACTCTCATAAAATAATGTATAAAGGGAGGGATTGGATGAAGGTAGCTCGGGCACGACTTTCAGACTTAGAAGGAATTGTGGACCTTTTTAATTCTTATCGTATGTTTTATCATCAAGTGTCGGATAGGTCTGGAGCAAAACGGTATCTTGAAGGACGATTGTCGCAGGATGAATCTGTCATTTTTGTTGCGATTGAAAAAGAAAGGTATGTAGGCTTCACCCAGTTGTACCCTTCTTTCTCCTCTATTTACATGGAACGGATATGGAAGCTGAACGACCTCTATGTATCTCAAGAAGTAAGAAATCAGGGTGCCGGACAGATGTTGTTGGACGCTGCCAAAAAGCACGCTGAGCAAACCAATGGAAAGTCGCTTATTTTGGAAACCGACTGGGACAATGTTCAAGCGCAGAGATTGTATGAAAAGAATGGTTATATAAAGGAAGAGACCGTGTATCACTACACACTTTCCTTACGGTGAAACGGTTACCTGAGCTCATCGGCCTTGCTCATTCCATGTAAAAACAGTAGAATCTCACAAAAAAAGAACCGGGCGTTCAACCCGGTTCTTTCGTCTATGCCGTAGCTTCTTTTGATGAAACAGTTCTTACACTTTCTTTGTTTGGTGTTTTTTTGATTTTTGGTACAGGAATGAAATAACTGCTAAATGGAACCTGCTGAATAAGTCGGATCAAACCTACACAAATTAATAAAACGGCGACAAATGTGATTGGCAGATACATCATATTCCACGTAGAAGCAGGTAAATATATTTTCATCAAGTGAAGAACAAAAGGATGAACCAGGTAAATCCCCATTGAATACTTTCCTAATAACGTCAGAGGTTTTTTCAGAACACTCCAATGGGAAAGTAAAGGATACATTCCGATAGTGGCAATGCTTAATAGAGGAATATTCAATAAATTGCTTGCTCTTCGGTTCGTAAGATCTCCATTGAGCGTATACTCTACGATTGCTCCTGCTGTTATGAGTATTGATAGGATTAGCATCATCCATGGAAAGTCAGTTGCAAAATCCCTGATTTCATCCCAGAAGAAGGCCAATAGCCCACCGAATGAAAAATAGAACATCCATAACGGCATGAACGATTTACTTGCCATAAACTCTCCGATGAACCCTTCGATTCCAGGATCAAAACCGATCATATTATAACTGATAAAGAATGAAATGACCGTTAAAATAATCAATCCCATTTTCGTTCTGAATACCTTTTGCAGGATAGGAAAAATAAAATAAAATTGAACGATAATAGCAATAAAATAGAGATGATAGAAGTGACCGCCTGTAAAGATTTTAACAAGCTCTGTTTTTATTGCTCCAATCTGTTGATTATCAAAATAATAGAGTAAGAAACGATAGACCAAGCTCCATAATATCAAGGGCATAATGATTTTCGATATTCTGGAAGAGATAAATTTATTAAAGGAATACGTGTTTCTTTTTACTTGATAGAATAATAGAAAACCGGCAATCACAACAAATATAGGCGTTCCAAAACGGCCTACTTGATTTAAAAAGTATGAAAACCAATTGAACGTATTATCATTCATTGAGTAATAAGTAGCTGATACGTGAACTCCCAATACAGCTAAACAAGCAAATGCTCTTAAAAAATGAATTTCAAAAAGATATTTTTTCTTTTGTGTTGACACGGTCTCTCCCCTTTCTTGCTGTCAATATCATAGGTAATTGTAATAGAATCAGGCATAAAAATCCGTGAACAAATGTAAAAAGCAACTTTTGTTCTAAATCCTTATAGAATACTTTCATACCATCGTTCCTTTAAGAAAACGCCTGTCATCAGCGTGAAAGGTATAAAAGATTAAATTCGCTAATTTTCTTCATTTGCAAAAATAAGAACAATGTCTTATTAGAGTACACTAGCCATTTTTATACAAATATCGACAAAATTCAACACCAATTTACTTGAAAAAGAGGGAATAAGTGGATAAGAAATGGTCTCAAACTAACTAAAATAGACCGCTTGAACAATCCAAGCGGCCCCTATCTATATCCAAGACTTAGGGCACCGATCTTCCTGACATGTGACCTTCGTCTGCAACTTCATATACTGATACATTAGATAGGCATGTCTTCCTTCTCGAGTATCGGGATCAATATGGTTCCTAAGCTTTCTCATAAACATTCGGTCACACTGACAACTTGGACCGTATCGCTCATAGCACAGGTCATGGTCTTTACATGCTGCGTCAACTGAGTTGATGGGGGCGCCGGGTCCGCTGCATCCCGGTCCGCACCACTTGTATCCCGGGAAAATACACAGATTTGGACCTGTCTTCATTCTTCTCATATCCTTCGTCCTTTCTACTCACTTTGCACATTAGTACGTTTTGTTTCTCTCACAAGGGGAAATACAATCCATGTAAGCAAATTAATTACTCTATTCTATGCATCACGCTTCCGTCAGGATTGTCCTGACGCCTATCTGACTAGAAAGAAAACAAATAGGAGGAATGAATAATGGCAACTTTTCATTTAAATGATACGGTACCAAATTTCACGCTCCCGGCAGTTTCAGGTGAGACATTCTCGTTCGAGGACCATCAAAAAGAGCATCAAAGCTGGCATCTCATCGTTTTCTTCAGGGGCTCATGGTGCCCGGTATGTCAGGAAGAGTTAAGAGAACTTCAAGCAAACAAAGAGGATTTTGAAAAACATAACGTTCACATACTTGCGATTTCCAGTGATAAATTGGAGGACTTACAGGAGTTTGCGAACAAAGAGGATTTAACATTCCCAGTATTAGCCGACGAAAAACTGGAGGCCATCAAAGCCTATGATGTGTTCTATCACGGTGAAGATGCCCCCTATGAGGATCACGGACAGCACGGTGAACCGGCATACTTCCTTGTGAACGAAAAAGGACAAACCATGTACCAGCAAAGACAGACGAGCCCCTTTGGCCGTCCACATGCAAATGAACTGAGAAAAATCGTGAAGTATATTCAAAAAAACGTTAAATGATATCAGAAGAGGGACGGACCTTGTTACTCAACAAGGTCCGTCCCTCTTCTTAATGCAAGCTCCAAACTCTTTTGTGCTTCTACAACCGTATGAGGCTGTTTTTCATGATGACCATATAGAAGCAGGACGACGTTGGTGTAGACGGCTTTGAACCGGGCATATTCCAATTCGACTTCCTCAACCTCGCCATATTCTTTGAAAAACAACTCCCTTCCAGCAGGATTGAGATAACTATATGCTAGATTTAAATCAATGGCTCGATGGCCAATGTGGACGTCGCCCCAATCCAGAATACCTGATAAGATCCCGTTCTCATTCACAACCACATTTTTAAAATGCAGGTCCCCATGAACCAGCCTGGTTTCTGGGGGTAATGGCTTTTTTGGTACGTTTGTAAGATAGTCCATTAACTTTCCAACCTGGTGAAAAAGGTTTAATTCTCTGATTTCATGAATGTTTTTTTCCAAGGCCGGAATCCGTTTTTCAACATCTAACCGGTCCAATTCATCATAAGGTACCCCCTGTTTCCCGGCCTCTGAAACATCCGTAAGATGCAGCTTCTTTAGAAACCATGCCAATTTGAGGGCTGAATCCCCTCCTCTATTTACCCCACGTGCTCGGGATGGAATTGTTCCTTCAACGTACCGGTAGCCGAGAAAGGGCCATTTGTATTGAGGGGAAGGCTCTCCAAAAAAGATCGGTACCGGGATTTGGAGTCCAAGGCTAATATCATCGAGCAGTGGTAAGAGCCTTCCTTCTGTTTCTAAAAGCTTCACGGCGATCTCCCTTCTTGGAAACCGGAAAACCCACTCATTGTTTACGTTCATAACCGTGTTATCGAAACCATAGTCAATGATGTCCATTTTTTCAGGATGAAGTTCCGGAAATTGATTCTGTATTAATGTTTTTGCCTGACTTATTGTGACAGCAATCTCAGCATCCCAACTATTCGCCACATCCTAACCACCTTTCTCAAGTGTTATTCTTTGTAGAACCTAAACTCCATGTGATAAGTTTCAATTAATCGGAAAAAAAAATTTCCAGTTAAATTACGAGGAGGAATCATGATGTTACCCGAAAAGCAGCAACAAATTCAATTAGTCGCCCGTCCTGAAGGAATGCCTGTAAAAGAGGATTTTAACTTCAAAGAGATTGAAGTTCCTAAACCATCCAAAGGACAAGTATTAGTCAAGACTCTTTATCTTTCCGTGGATCCCTATATGCGGGGCAGAATGTCTGATGCCAAGTCGTATGTAGAACCCTTCCAGTTGAACGAAGCGTTGGCTGGCGGAGCCGTTGGAGAAGTCGTTGAGTCAGAATCCGGACACTTCCAAAAAGGTGATTTCGTGGTAGGAATGCTGCCTTGGCAGGAGTATTCCCTTGCCGATGAGAAGCAGGTCCGCTCCATCGATCCGAATGTCGCCCCTATTTCTACTCACTTGAGCATACTGGGAATGACTGGATTGACCGCTTATTTTGGACTCCTCGATATTGGCCAGCCAAAAGAGGGGGAAACCGTGGTGGTATCGGGCGCTGCAGGTGCAGTCGGCTCTGTAGTTGGACAAATCGCCAAAATCAAAGGAGCCCGTGTTGTCGGGATTGCAGGTTCAGATGAAAAAGTAAGCTACCTGACAAATACGCTTGGATTTGACGAAGGAATCAACTACAAAACAACGGACAATATCTATGCTACGTTAAAAGAAGCCTGTCCAAACGGCATCGATGTGTATTTCGAAAACGTTGGTGGCGAAATCGGTGACGCTGCCCTAAGTTTACTAAATAAACATGCACGTGTACCAGTGTGCGGAGCGATTTCTTCTTACAACAAAACGGATCGCGATCTGGGACCACGCGTACAAACCAGATTGATCAAATCAAGCGCACTTATGAAGGGATTTGTCGTCAACGACTACAATGACCGCTTCAAAGAAGGAGCAACAGAACTTGGCCAATGGCTTTCCCAAGGAAAACTCCAATACGAAGAAACCATCACAGAAGGCTTGGAAAACGTAACCGAAGCCTTCCTCGGACTCTTCCAAGGCAAAAACATCGGCAAACAACTCGTCAAAATCGCCGACCCAGGCAAATAACCTAACTTGAGGGACGGACCTTCATTTTCACTCAAATCCTATTCATTCAACATTTTGGTTGAAGGATTGAGTGAATGAGGTCCGTCCCTCTGTCTTTACTTCTTCATTACATTTCCAGAAGCGAGCCCGCTTACTCACTTAACCCCCTTTATATAAAGGTTTCAGCTTAATAAATGGGTGGAACGAGGTCCGTCCCTCGCACATCCCCATGTTTACCCCTACCCATTAAACGGGAAAAGGAGGAGGTATGAATATGAAACAGTTTTACAAGGAGGAGTAAACGTGAAGAAGTATCAGTTGTATATTAATGGTGAGTTTGTGGATAGTACGTCGAAGGATACGCTGGACGTGATCAATCCTGCGAATGAGGAGACGATCTCTTCCATTCAGTTGGGGACGGAAGAGGATGTCAATCACGCGATTGATGCGGCTCATTCTGCTTTTCTTTCGTGGGAGAAGGTCCCTTCCAAGGAACGTGCTTCCTATTTATATAAGATAGCCGATAAGCTGGAAGAACGAAAAGACCAGTTTGTTCAGATGCTGACCGAAGAAAACGGCAAAACATTGAATTCATCAGAAGATGAGCTGGATGTTGCCATCGAGTATTTCCGCTACATGGCTGGTTGGGCGTTAAGGTACGAAGGCGAAATTCTTGAGAGTGAACGCTCCAATGAAAACATTCTTGTGTATAAGAAGCCGATCGGCGTCGTAGCGGGAATCGTTCCGTGGAACTTCCCGATGTTCATTCTGGCCAGGAAAGTGGCCCCTGCGATTGTGACAGGTTGTACCATTGTCCTGAAACCAAGTCAGTATACACCAAATACGGCATGTGAGTTTGCTAAGATCATAGACGAAGTCGGGCTGCCAAAAGGAGTCTTCAACCTTGTGACCGGTAAAGGGTCCGATATCGGGAACCCAATGTCCAGTCACCCCAAAGTACGCATGGTATCCATGACGGGAAGCTACCCGGCTGGTTCAAAAGTAATGGAAGCCGCGTCGAAGTCCATCACAAAAGTAAATCTGGAGCTGGGCGGTAAGGCTCCTGCCATCGTCACCAAGCATGCAAATATTGACCTTGCCGTTGAAAAGATCAAAACGTCAAGAATCACCAACTCCGGGCAGGCATGTACGAATGCGGAAAGGGTGTACGTCCACGAGGATGTAGCAGAAGAATTCATCAGCAAAATGACCGAAGCGATGAAAAACACGACAGTCGGGGATCCGACCAACCGGGACAACGACATCGGACCTCTTGTGAATAAAGATCGACTTGAAACCGTAACTGAAATGGTCAATACAGCAGTAGAAAACGGGGCGAAAATCCTTACCGGCGGGAAACCGCTCAATGTGGATAAAGGGTTCTACTACGAGCCTACCATTCTCATAGATGTAAAGCAGGATATGGACATCATCCAGGAAGAGATCTTTGGACCCGTCCTTCCCATTATGACATACAAGGATTTCGATGAAGTCATCGAACTGGCCAACGATACCGAATATGGCCTCTCTTCATCCATCTTCAGTGAAAATCTCCATGAAATCATGAGAGCCGCCAATGAACTTCGATACGGTGAAACTTTCGTCAATCGTGAAAACTTCGAAGCCATCAACGGTTTCCACGCTGGCCGCGGTCAATCAGGACTTGGTGGAGCAGATGGTAAACACGGACTTAACGAATACCTGGAAACACATGTTGTTTATCTTGAGTACGATGAGAACTATAAAGGATAACAACCTAAAGAAAAGCCTGCCCGCTTTAATCCTAAAAGCGGGCAGGCTTTTTCAATGGAGAGGTTCACCCAACAAAAAAAGCCCCGCTAAGCAGTCAGGACTTTTCAACCGGTCATTTGATTAGGCTATGATAAAAAAATTGGCTAAAGCAAGTAATAATAGAATAATAGCAACTCCAGAACTCATCCAAAGAATATCGTGAAAATCCATTTTCAAATCGGCTAGTTTATCCTTGTTTAGCAACGAACTTCACTCCCTTGAAGATTCTCAATAAATCCGATGACTTTGAAAATCGAAAGGTCCAATTTAGGATCTGTGGATGTTGAACAATGCGCGCACTCGATTTGATTGACATTCATGGTTGAACGGAATTCATTCTCACAATGTGTGCACTCCAGTATATGTAGATCCTTTTTCTTACCCTTGCGATCAAATTGAATGCGCTCTCTACCTTGGTTAATATAGCTCACTTTATTCTCTCCCGTCGTGTGTTATTTAGTACATATTTACCCGATGGAAAGAACATAAAACATGATTTATCTGATTTCTTCAAGAAAAAAAGACATACAAGCACATTACGTTATAGATATTCGTCAATTCCCTTTTTTTACAAAAAATATGTTTAAGCAGGACCTCTACCGTTTATATGAACAGTAAGAATTCTTAAAGGAGGAGTTCCATGTCTTTCAAAAAAACACTGAGCGTATTGGAAAACTTATACTTACAGAAGCCGGATAAGCTATTGACGGTTTACTTGAATACGGACCGCAGCGACCCCGATCAACAGGGAGGCGAATGGAAAATCGCCCTCAAAAACGGATTCAACCGTCTGGAAGAATACCTTGAAAGTGCTCCCGAGGAAAAAGAAAGGCTTCAATCGATCCGCCCGAAGGTAGAAAACTACGTGTATAGTTTAGAGCGTGAGCTGCCAAGAAGCTTTATCATCTTCGCCTCAGCAGATAGCGGTATTTGGGAAACCTTCGAACTTCAAGTACCTGTCGAAACGAATTTCTATTGGGAGGAGAACCCTCATCTGGATCAATTAAAATCCCTGCACAAAGATTATCCTTACACAGGACTCGTGCTTCTTCAGCAAAATCAAATCAAAATCCTTACCTCTGCCTTTGGAGAGATTCAGTCCAGCGAATTTATGGAGTTCGACTTAGAAACAGATGATTGGCGAAAACATGAAGGGCCTCACCACGCAGACGTCAGCATGGGAAGCGGCGGAGGAAAGGCCAATCAGCAGGAAGAATTCGAAAATCGCCTCAAGGCCAACCAGCAGCGCTGGTGGAAAAGCCTTGGCAGCATCCTGGACAAAAAGGCAGCCGATGAAAAATGGGAACGTATCGTCCTCGTTGGGGATAAAGAAGAAGCCGCTGTATTGGAAGAAAGCATGAATAAAGAGGTCCACGAAACGATTGGTAAGAACTTGCTGAATGAGAATGAGCATAAGGTTGTGGAAAAACTGCTGGCATAATCGTAGAGCCCACCTTCTTAGAATGAGACGGTGGGCCTATTGGTTAACCGTTAGGCGAGATTGGATTTCCGCTGGATCGTTCCAAGATAAAGGTTATCTGCCATTTCCGGGATTTGCGTGCCCTATTTCATATTTATCTGCCATTTTCTGTTTTTATATGCCGTTTTACATACTTGGATAAAAATCAACACAATGTCCACCACCACCGTCATCAACCTCTCCATCCCACAAAAACAATTCCCTCAAACAGGCACACGCCCCCCATTCATTCATACACTGAAATAAGGAGGTGTGTGTCCGTGCTTTCACGAATTAAATGGTTATCCTTTTCAATCGAATTGTTCTTAGCGGTTCCGATCTTTGGCAATATTGCTGGAGACGCAATCCCTTTTCTCCTGTGCTTAGTGGCTCTGTGGCATGCGAGCGTGTTGTATATTTCAAGGTCAGAAGATCAACCGATCCTTGGAAGTGCCCTCGGTATCCTTGCTTCCTTCTTAAACTTCTTCCCGGTCATCCGATTGATTGCCCATGCGATCACTGCAATTGTACTTATTTTTGAAATTCAGAAGGCTCCCGGGATGGAGTAAATACTGGCACCAATGGAAAAACGGATGATTCTCCAATGAGAACCATCCGTTTTCATTTATATAACACATCTTCTCACTTCAATTCTCTAACCCTTACTGCACAACCCCACCAGCATTCACGTACCTCGCGTTAAACTCCTGCAGGAATTGATTCGTGATGGCATCATCATGGATGATAAGCATGTTTTCATCATTCACATTATTACCGTTTTCACTCCAGTTGGTCGACCCTACGATGACGGTCGGGTCGCTGTTTGTGCCGGCATCGATGAGCATGGTCTTGGCATGGAGCTTCCGGCTTTCATTTGCCTGGTACACGGGTGCAGGGTTTGCCCAGCGCGTGTTTGGATTGTTGGTGCTCGTTTGCGTAGCCGTTCTTCCTGTCATTTCAATGCTTGCCGACCACCATTGATTCCAGAAGCTTGCATCGAATAGACCTTTTACATCAAAGCCTGTCAGCGTCCCCTGGTCATCCACATAGCTACCTTCCCATTTGTTCTTTAATTCGTCCACAAGGGCCTGGTCGCTCCAAGCGAAGATGGTAAAGTAGGCATTTTCATCTGCTTCTGTTTTTACAAGTTCTGTCATACGTCCAACGGCATCGTCTCCGGATGAGAAATACACTTCCACCGTATCCCCGCCGATCGTCACCGTATGGGGCGTGTTATCCACTTTCCGTGTGCTAAAGTTGGATACCGTGTTATTCGGCGTCGTGGTTCCACTTCCCCACATTTCTTCAAACTCTGTCTTATAAATGGATGCGAGTTCCGGAGAGTGAACCTCCACGACATGCTGCTGGTTTCCGTCAAGGATTCCTTGGTTCATGTTTTCTTCGGAGCCGTAAAGACCAGTAATCGTGAAATTCCAGCTCCCTGTGAAGACCCACTTCCCATCTACCACGGCGAATTTATTATGCATCTGATTCCCAGGAGAATAATAGCTGTCCGTTTCTTTCAATTCTCCTTCAACAAACATATAGCCCGTTGTCGCAGTGCTTCCCACAGTCACGTTTCGTTGTGGAAAATCACTGAAGCTTGCAGGTAAATCATAAGCTGCCCGCTTCACGGTATCTTCGACTACAAACATAGGGGAATCCGATAAAATATGAGCGTCATCCGCTGATCCTACTACTCCATCCTGACCGCGTACAAGCTTTTCCAAGTATAACCGCATGGTTTCATAGCGTTCAGCGTAATGAGGATCGGATCCATCCTTGGCATCAGCCAGGATACGAACGTCCACACCTTGTGCTGCTTTTGCCATCAGCGTATCGACCACTCTCGGCAAATTGATTTCATAAGTGGCAAAGTCAATGGACGTGGTTGCTTCATTCAAACGTTCAATGAGACGATCTTCAAGGTTCACGTTGTAGTTTGCTTCGTTGCCCGGCATTGCATATTGAGTGGAGGCGCTTTTGTTGAAATAGACGTTGATGGCTCCAAGTTCCTCGCTTACATTCGTGAGGGATTCGCTGCCATTACTGATCGGAGCCGTTGAGTTGGCTGCTTTAGGGGTACCAAATCCACCTTCATAGGAAGCCGTTGCAGTGCTCCAATTGGCTGGATCCGTACCGCTTATAGAATGGTCATTTCGTTCCATCGTGGCTTTCGTAGTGTTGTCACCGGCGTACCAGCTGTTCACTTCATCGATGAGGGCGCCGGAGGCATCTTTTAAATACAGAACTTCATTGGAATTCCCAAGGCTTCCTGTATAGATTTGATCCGCTGCGACAGTTGAAATCGTGGCATCGCTCGTTCTTTCCAGAAGAAAATAGTCGTTTGGCGACACTGTACCGCTTAACCCGATACTCGGCGATCCATCCAGGGCTTCAAGCACCCATCCATCCAGGGATAACTCTGATGAGGTTGTATTGTGCAATTCAATCCATTCATTGTTATAGGATCCCGTTGTCCCCATCCAGGCCACTTCATTGATGACAGCAGACCCCGGTGCGGCAGCCATACTCTTGTCCATAGATTCCTGAGGCTGGATGAACCCTCCAGTAAGTAAAAACAGTATACTGATAATCGATAAAGATATCTTTTTCGTCCTCATACCCTTTCCCCTTTCAATGTAAATAACAAATGTATTTAAATGATTACAGTACAAGTATATTTTGTCGTTTTTTGTAATGTAATGGGATAATGGACACTATTTTTCTAATTATTTTGTAAATAGTATAGAGATTTTGTAAACCATCCTACCTATTTCCCTACTATTTTTACTTAATTTTCTATGTAAACATTTAATTTATTGAAAGATTCCTTTAATAGCGACGAGGAATCTTTATTGGGTATAAAGGCCTTGTCATCTGACAAATAAAAAAACAGCAAAGCCTCTCCAGACTTTGCTGCTTTCTACAGTTCAAATTCCCATTCTTCCCTTAATGCCAGGTATAAAAGGAGAAGGGTATCCTCAAGCTCCTCATATGTTTTATCCTGCACGTCTAATCCAAGTTTAGGATAGAGGATAAGGGCTAGCTTTTTGGTTAATTGGTTTCGCTCTGAAAGGGGGAGCTGAACGAATCGGTTACTGTACGTTTTGATCAGATTCCATTCTTTCGCACCGAGCTGCTTTAATTCCCATTCTTCCACTATAAAGTTCTCTTTCCTCAAGCCGCGGCGGAGGATTTCCTTCTCGATGGCTTTTTCTTTTCGTTTTCCTTTGACACGTCTCTCATGGACAACGATGGTTCCGGCAACGAGATCTCCCACCCTCTTATGTTTAGAATGCAGGAAGATCATGATCATACCTATAAAATAAGAGACGGGAAGCATATCGATGATTCTTAATAGATTGCGAATAAAGCAGGATAAGAGAGTGACGCTGTGTCCGTTTTCCTGCATTACCCGGATCCCCAGTAATCGCTTTCCTACCGTCTTTCCACCCCAGAAGTATTCTAAAGCAAAGAAATACCCCCAGTTGAGAAAGAAGATGGCGATGATAGCGATCCCCCATAATGTGAAGTCGATTTCCAACATGCTAAATATGCCATTATCCCCGGACGTCGCGAAATACAGGAGCACAAAGATCAGGATGTTTACGACCGTTAACAGCAGCTGATCGATCATCAGGGCTGCAGCCCGGCTTCCTAATCCTGCAGGTTGGAACTGCAGGGAAACATATTCAGGGGTTTTAATATCGACTTGTTCTTCATGCAATACAATCCCCTCCTTATGGATGAAATTACCTTTAACGGTTTCTATTTTTTTCTAGACTTACTATAATAAGAGATAAGAAATCAAAAGAACAAGTAGGTGTCACAATGAACGTGAAGCAATTTGTCAAACAGCACCGGGACGACTGGAAGCAGTTAGAAGATCTCCTCGGGACTCTTCGTAAGAGGAAGAACACCACTGGCCCTGCCATTGATCAATTCAACCGTCTTTATCAAAAGGCTGCCCAGAATCTTTCCTACAGCCAGACTTATTTTCCAGGAGAAGAAGTGACCGATTATTTGAACGGCCTCGTATCAAAGTCTCACAATCTATTATATAAAGACCAAATCTCAAGTGGAAAACAGATTAGACATTTTTTCTCCACGACATTTATCGGATTACTGCTTGAGCAGTGGAAGTTCGTTGTCACGGCGATGCTTTTATTTACGATCGGTGCACTCGGTGCCTTCATTTCTGTCGTGAATGATCCACTTCACCTTTATTCCATTCTACCACCTGAGATGTCCCAAGGGGTGGATCCTTCTAATCTCGGGAAAAGTGACGGAAGAGTGGATTCTTCACTTATGTCCGCTGCCATTATGACCAATAACATCAAAGTCGCCTTCCTTGCCTTTGCCGGCGGTGTGACGTTTGGTCTTTTGACGGTCTATATGCTTGTGTACAATGGAATCATTGTAGGCGCTCTGGCCGCTGTCTTCTGGCATCAGGGAATGAGCTATGAATTCTGGGCTTACATCGTGCCCCATGGAATGATTGAGCTTACAGCCATCTTCATTGCAGGTGGTGCGGGACTCTTGATGGGCTATAAGCTTTTTGTACCCGGACGTTTCACACGGGGCTACCAATTAAAGCATCAAGCGAAACGATCGGTCCAGCTGCTGCTCGGAACTGTACCCCTGTTTGTGATCGCCGGGATCATCGAAGGATTCATCACGCCTGCTGCCATACCGCTACTCGCAAAATATATGGTTGCCTTTTTAACGGTTATCGGTCTGATTCTCTATATGATGATCGGAAGGCTTCGGCTAAAAGCAAGACTACAGTAACCCCCGATTCATCATATCGATATAGTACGAAACAGCCGTAGCGGCCAGTTTCTCTTCACGGGCCTCCACCATCAGGAGGCCCTGCTTTTCCCACTTGGCTTTCTCCCTTTTCTTCACGAGCATCTGTTTCTGAGCCATGCTCTTCATCATCGCCTGCACTGAATCGACAGGCTCTGTCTTGATCCGTTTGACCAACGTTTCATCTTCTATCCCAATCGTTAAAAAGAGATGCTGTTTCCGCAGGCGCTGTAAATAAAACAGGGCGCTGTCTTCATGGAGGAAGGTGTGTACGTCACTGAATAATAAGAGCAGACTCCGCTTTTTCTGAACCGTTTGAACATAGTGGAGGACGGCAGCATAATTGGACTCGGCTGCGTCCACTTCCAAATGATAAATGCGATGAAGGATCGTTTGCAAATGCGCCATCCCTTTTGCCGGAGGGATATATACCTTCACATCTTTACTGAAAGCAAGGACCGAAACGTAGTCCCCATTTTGAAGGGCCGCTGCCGTCACGGTCAGGGCAGCCTCCAGGGATTTCTCCAATCGGTTTCCTTTTTTCAGTTCCGCTCCCATCATCCTTCCGCAATCAATGAGTATCGTGATGTACTTCCCATGCTCAGGTTCATATTCATTGGTCATCACTTCCCGGAGCTTTGCGGTTTGACGCCAGTTGATCTTTCTCGGATCGTCCCCAAGTACATAATTTCTAATCTTGGAGAATTCTCCTGCACCGCTTTGCTGCTTACGGATCTTCACCCCTTCATACAGTAGGAACTGCTGAGCACTTTCCAATACTTTTTTTGTTTCAGTAAGATCCGGAATGACTTTGACCCCATCGTGGAGTTCCACTGTTTTTTGTTTTTCCCATAAACCGAGGGAACTTCGATAGCGAAGATACAGCTTCTTCAGGTTATAGTCTCCCCTTACCGGTGTCAACACATCATAGGTTAGGGTTCCTGCTGAAGCCTTTTCAAGCTTCCCTTCTAAGGGAAACGATGTTAGAAAGCTTTGCGGGGTACCATCCAGGATCCGGAACTCCATGCCAAGGGAAGATCTATTCATGACTTCAAGTTCTACGACATAATCAAGACCCCTTTCCATTTGATCCGGAATATGGCGCTTGACGTCTATTTCCTTTTTGGATGGTGACAGAGTCAGGTCGATGAGACTCACGATGATAAATAAACCGTTCAATACAAAAATGAGCGTCCATGACAGCCCAATAAACGTCCCTGCAAGAAGGAGGCCGGAAAATAGGAGATACGCGATCAACAACTTCCCCGTCGGCAATATCCCCTTATCTTGGAACAGGAATCGACCCAACAAGCTCTTGGATGACTTGGTCAATGGTCACTCCCTCCAATTCCACATGCGGGGATAGCTGGATGCGGTGTCTCAGGGCAGGTCTTGCCACGATCTTGATATCATCCGGTGTGACATAGTCCCGTCCTGACAGGTAGGCCCATGCCCGTCCCGCTTTTCCAATCGAAATCGCCGCCCTTGTACTTGCCCCGAAGCGGATCGACTCCGTTTCACGGGTTTTTCTCACAATCTGCATAATATAGTCAAGTACTGAGTCACTAAGTGTGACATCCTCGATTTCCCTTCTGATGGAGAGGAAGGTATCCATGTCTAGAACCGCTCCCACTTCACTTGCATCGTAATGATTCTCAATCACTTGTTTTAAAACGTTTTTCTCTTCCTCAAAAGAAGGAAAATCAATGTCGAGCTTAAAGAGGAATCGATCCTGCTGTGCTTCAGGCAGTGGGTAGGTTCCTTCAAATTCAATCGGATTCTGGGTGGCCACCACAAAAAACACCTCTTCAAGTGGATACGTCGACCCTTGAATCGTCACCTGCTTTTCTTCCATGGCTTCAAGGAGTGCCGCCTGGGTTTTGGCCGGTGTCCGGTTAATTTCATCGGCTAATAATACATTCGTGAAAATAGGCCCTTTGATCGTCTGGAAACTGCTATCCTTCATGTTGTAAATCGTACTTCCAGTGATATCGCTCGGTAACAGATCCGGAGTGAATTGAATCCGGTTGAAGCTTCCCCCGAGCAACCTGGAAAGAGTCTTCACCATTTGTGTTTTCCCTGTACCCGGCACTCCTTCAACCAGCACATGCCCTCCTGCGAGGATGGAAGATAACAAGAGTTTGAGATTCGTGCTCTGTCCTACAATACGCTCTTCATATTTCTCCATTAAGGATGTGATTTCTGGTTTCAACGATCCTCCACCTCTTTCCTGAATAGTTCTATTCTTTTCGACCATAGTACGTATTCCTGTTTACTGATGCGTTCTTTTTCTAATACATTCCTTATCTCTGATAAAAACGAATCGATTTCTTTTTTGGAAACGGCGGTTAATTTCCTTTCCAACGTCCCGTTCAATTCCGACCATTCCTTGCTCGTCGGAATCCCCCAGCGTTCCTGAAACAGAACTCTGACATACTCGGCTTGAATCACTAAAGATTCTTTGTATTGATGCCCTTTTAAATACCAGGCTGAAAGCGCCTTGATCCGTTCATCACTGAATCGGACCGTTTCTTCCCTTGGTATGAGAATACCTCCGAATCGTTTTCCCCGCATCCAGAGCCATAGGACGGTGAGGATCAGCAATTGAAGGATTAGAAGTAACAGCCATTGGGGATAAAGGGTAGTAAGGCTTGCCTCACTCTCTCCCCCGTGAAGGTATTCATCGACGAGGATCGTTTTCCGGTCGGCTCCACCGCTTTCTAATAGAGTGAGAACCAGCGGGAGGTGATCACTTTCAAGAATATTCCCGTTCATCACCCATCCCGGTGAAGTAGAGACAATCAATTGACCCTTTCCTATAGGAGAGCTGTAAGCAATCGTTCCATCCAGATCATCCAATAGAATGGTATCATCATCCGACGTTTCTAATCTTACGCCTGATAATAGATCTGTTTGATATGTATTTCCTTTTCCATCACGGATGAGCGGATTGCCCGCCCCTTCCCCTATTAAGACCGTCTTCGTGTCAAACATCCCTTTTGGATTATCCTTTAAAAGAAGAATCGTATTCCCTGCTTTCATGAAATTCTCGTAAGCTTCCATTTCTTCTTGTTCAGGGATTGAAAACGGTTCTATCATAATCAGTAATTGATCAGATTCAGCCGCAGGCAGCCTATCAGGTGAAAAAGACCAGCGTTGTATAGAAACACCTTCGTTTTCCAAATAGGTATAAAGGGCTTTTATTCCAGAAGGAGAGGGAGACTCGGAAACATAGGCCGGATACTCCTTAGGTTTTTCAGGAGAAAGAAATACACCGATGATGATAAATAAGCTTAGAAGTGTGGCGAGCCAGACCCACGCCTTTCTATTTGTTTTCAATGCTCGTTCCTACCTCCTTTCTCTTATGCGTAAGGCTGTGAATCCGTTTCATGTTCCAACCAGCTCAGAGCTTCCTGTTTATAGGGAAGATACTCTTCTTCCTCCACTTCCCGCTCACCATAGGCCACCTCATCAAACAGAAGGGCCAGCCTGTAGAAGCGCTCTGCCCAATCCCGATTCACTTTACGCAGTTCATCATAATACTCCCAATTTGTTTTCCAGACCTTTGCTTCGAGATAGTCTCTTTCATGAAAGTATAAAAGGAGGGCCAGGAACATATGACGGGTTGCTTTCGAATAATCTTCAAGCCCCTCTTGTTTATGGGCTTCTTCTAAATGTCTATCATAGGACCAATCCATCTCATTCATGGATTGGAGTGGTTTATTCGAACGGAATTTCCGTTTTCGGACTCCGTTTCGAATGGCGAAGAATGCAACGACGAGGAGAATGGCCACAACAATGACAATCAACGTGATCAGGATGCCCGATGCCGCCCCGCCTGTCGGTTCAAGAGAAGGGAACAGTTTTTGCAGCTGTTCTGAAAGCCATTCCTTTGCCTTCTCCCACCAACTGGCGAGCAGTCCCTGAGATTCATCATGATAGGCCTTATACTCCTCCCCATCCAGTATTTCTTCTAATTGATCCCTTGCTCTATTTTCATTCAACACTTTCTTCACCTAGCTTTCAGATCAAGAGCCCGGAAGCATGAGGTCTCCGGACCCAGACTGGTTACTTCGATTTTTCAACGAAGCTATTGGATTGCGTTGTAATCATCGATCATTTCATTCAAATCATCTGCATCATGTCTCGTTTTAAGATCAAGGAACATAACCCCGAATCCGACGGCAAACAACATCGACGTAAATAAAGTTACAACGTTTATAATCATGCCGTACAGGACACTATTCCCTAAGACCAGTCCAAACGTCAATTCGAAGGCAGAACTTACGATTCCAATGATCAAGCCGAAAACAATGAATAACCCAAGAAGGATCCATCCACGCTTCTTCGTCAGCCTCCAGCTCCTGCCGAGGCCAGGGGCGTCGTTCTCTATGGCTGCCGCTCCAAAATAGAAGCTCCAACGCGTTAAGAAGTAAGCTACTGCAACCGCGAATGCAAGCAGCAGAACAATTCCGGCGACCACAATCCCGACTCCCGGCTCCAGAAGTGCAGCACCGAATACCCCGGCAAAACCAAATACGAAAATCGGAACAAAAACGATACCGAATACGATCACACCGAATAGGAGACTGCTTCCGATAATCGGCCAAAAACGGGAGAATGCTTCCTTGATCACAAGCTTCACCGTGAATTCTTCATTCTTCCTCATATGATTAAGAGCAAATAAAATCGCCGCTTGAGCGATTGGAGCGAGGATAATACTGATAAGTCCAATTAGACCTGTACCAAGCTCTGCTGCCAGATTCACTTCCGGACCTCCTTCAGTCGTAAGCTCGCCTGAAAAGCTGTTGACAATCCCATCGAACCAGGTTTCCCCTGTGCCGACGGTTCTAAAAAAACTGACCCCTGCTGCCAGTTCGATGAGTGCCTGCAGTAAATAAACAGGCCCTAATAAAATTAGGAAAATAAGAAAAAAGTCTTTAAAGCGGTTCTTGCTTAATCGAAATGTGTGGTCCAGTATTTCACCGAACCCTTTAGGCTTACTGAATTTTGCGTTCACGTTATATCCCCCCAGCGGTTATTTTTCAATATTTGACAATATATCGCTTATTCTACCATTATTCCTCCTTCCGTTGAGGAAAGAATTGCATTTTTTTCATACTTGTTACCCAAATGCATCAAGCCTTACTAGATGTATATTTCATGTTTGATTTCTGATGCTTGCCATTTTGGTCAAGGAAATCCGTGTACTTTCTTCTTTCTATACGAAAAAGTGACCCAAAAAGTTTTCTTTTTGGGTCACTTTTCACGATTATTTAGCTAAATCATGTTTAAAAGCATAGATCACAGCTTGTGTTCTGTCCTGTACTCCAAGCTTGGAGAGGATATTGCTCACATGGGTTTTCACTGTTTTCAGGGCAATGAATAGTTCATCTGCAATTTCCTGGTTCGTTTTCCCTTGCGTCATCAATAGAAGGATTTCCAGTTCGCGGTTGGTGAGCTCTTCATGTGGATGAGAGACTGTCTTCTGTCTCATGCGTGTCATCATTTTCCCGGTGACTTCCGGTTCGAGAATCGATTGGCCGTTATACGTTTTACGAACCGCTTCGGCAATCTCACTCGCTTTTGACGTTTTCAGCATATAACTGACCGCCCCCGCTTCCAGGGCTGGATACACCTTATCATCGTCCAGGAAGCTTGTGACGATGATGATCTTCGCTTCAGGCCACTCCTGAATGATTTCCTTCGTCGCTTGAATGCCATCCATCTCTTTCATCACAAGATCCATGAGGATAATATCCGGACGGAGCTCCAGAGCAAGCTGGACGCCTTCTTTCCCATCCGACGCCTCCCCTACGACATCAATATCCGCCTGCGCGGATAAATAAGAAGAAACCCCGATCCTTACCATTTCATGATCATCGACAAATACCACTTTAATCATTATTTTCACCTTCATTCTCTACAACGGGAACCTTCACTTCCAGGCGTGTTCCCTTATTCGGTACACTGATGATTTTAAACGTACCACCGATTTCAATGGCCCGCTCCCTCATGTTCTGAAGCCCATAGGAGCTGGTTACTTTCGATTCGTTCACATCAAAACCTTGCCCATCGTCCACTACCCGTAAAATTATGATCGATTCCCTTTTGATCAAGCGAATATCTAAGGAAGTCGCCTTCGCATGTCGCAGGGTGTTTGACACCGACTCCTGTAAGATCCTGAAGAGATGATCTTCGATTCCTTTATCAAGACTCATGTCTTCTATTTTCCACTCAATATCCAGCGGGACCTTCTGAGCTAATTCGACCAGCAGCTCCTTCATTCCTTCTTGAAGATTCTTTCCTTTTAACGCTACGGGACGAAGATGAAGGAGTAGTGCCCTCATTTCAAGCTGAGACTGATGAATCATCTGCTCCACCATGGAGAGCTGCTTCTCTTCATGGGGAGTCCGGCCAGGCGTCGGTGTTTCCGTGATGGCTGACATCAGCATGGATGCAGCAAATAATTGCTGACTGACCGAGTCATGTAATTCCCTCGCCAGGCGGTTCCGCTCCTGGGAAACGATTTCCTGGATCCTCTTTTCCTGCTCCTCCGCTTTTTCATTGGCAAGCTTCTGGGAATATCGCGCTTGATCCGAGAGATGTTTTCCTAATGCATCGACCTTTTTCCAAACCTGCTGTACTTCTGAGGTTGCCGTTTCAGGGAGTGTGATCGAGCGTCCCTGTTCCACATTCATGAGGGCATCTTCAATCTCCCTCAGCTGCCGTTTATCCTTCACCCCTGTCCGGATGCCGAACACGATTCCGATCAGGATGCTTACAACGAGGATAAACCCGGCCCCCGGTATATCCATAATCTCTACTTCCCATAATAAGGACCAATCCTTCAAGGGATACAAATAAAAATATGACAGCGATAAAAAGATCACCATCCCAAGGGAAAAGAGAATGCCTGCAACAATCTGCCTACTGACCGTGCTCATATTCTCTTCACCTCTAAATCCCCGATCCACATGGAGGTGACAATCTTCACCCGCTGGACAGCCGTTTCGTAGCCGGGCGTTTGATAATAAAGAGACTCATTGATTGCTTTCGGCTCCACTTCTTCAAAAATCTCAATCGAACCGGCGAGGACCGAGTGATGAACACTCACTTCCACATCATACGGAATCAATATCTCAATATTGCCCAATATGTTTCGAATCGAAACGACGGACGTCCCTTTAGGGAGCACAGTATTTCCAATATCGATGACCGAGTCCCCGATCACACCCTGGATGTTGATATCATTCCATTCATATACGTCTTCCGGAGTACGTTTCGGCCCGAACCATTCATTTTGAAGGGCTGACTTCCTCATGACGAGTGGTTCACTTGTGTTAGTGAACGTTTCCTTAATCGTCGGAGTGATGTATTTAGGATGTTTCTTCGAATCAGCAAAACGGACGATGATAAATAGAAGAATGGCAAACAATAAAAATTTAAACGCTACGGTATTAAAGATATTGATCGCTAAGCTGATGATCCCAAACCACAGCAGAATCTTTCCAAAGGTACTCGGAAGCTTCTTTCTTCCAATATAGATGCAGAAGGCTGCAATCGAGAGGAAGACGAGAACCCCCCCATCGTAGAATGACACTTCCAACAGTATTAACAATGTTCCTATTAAAATGATCCAGCTGATTCCGTCAGATCGTAAACGATTGAACAAGGGGGTTCCTCCTTCCTGGTTATGTATGAAATAAACACGGTAAATTATATCTGATGATAAAACGGGGTGAACCCGGTTGGGCTCCCCCTTTTATATAGCAGTAGAGTTTTTCTTAACCTAGAATACCATGTTTTATGAAGGAATGGCTTCCGTTTCCTCTTTTTTCACTTCTTTTTCTAATTTGGCGATCTTTGCGTCAATCGTATTTCGATAATAAGAGGAGTTCACACCATGCTCTAAATGATCTAAGTATGTTTCAATTTCATCGAATTTAGAGAACGCCTGGTTGTTATAACCGGAAGAAGATTCAAGCACAGAATTCACCTTGTTATGGGCACGGGCGATATTCTCCCTTCCCATCAGCTCCATTCGCTTGATGTACATATCTTTCAGCTTGTGCTTCATCTCTTCATATTTCCGTTCAAGCTCTTCAAGCTCTTTCGTTGCTTTCAGCTTTGATTCCTGGATGCGCGCGGCACGCTCTTCATAGTATTTTTGTTCCTGAAGGGCAAATTCATACAAACCTTCTTCATTTGCTTTCGATGCAACCTCAGCCTGGTATTTTCGTTTGTCAGCTAAAGCAGAAGCCTGCTGATACTCTTTTTGAAACTCTTCTTTTAATAGATATTGTCTCTCAACCAGCTTACTTACTTTTTCTACTTCCTGCTCACACTGTCTTAAATAATGATTCAATACAGCTATTGGATTTTTCTTTTCCTTCTTATCTAATGCTTCGTGCAGGTCGGACATGACTGTATTTTTAATTCGTTGAAATAGGTTTGCCATAGTGGAATCTCTCCTTTAGTTTTTTAATTGAGACCATTCTCTTTCAAAATTAGTGAATGGATCCGATGATTTTTCTTCTATCATGACTTCTTCTTTTTTCCAGTTCTTGTAGATGACATACAGAACGTACAGAGCAACCAATCCGATGATCGCTGGGAAGTTCGATATCGAAGCACTGAATGCCGCAAGACCGATCAGTGCCCATAATATCTTCTTCATTGTCGAGTCTGTTTTTACAAACCCTTTAAAGCTGTAGTACATGATCACTAAGGAGATGGCAAGCCCTACAATCGGTCCTAAATTGGCAAGCAGGACAATGGCTGCAATCCCTCCGGCTAAAAGCAATCCGAATTTCTTCATATGTTGTTGCCTCCTTTCTTCTTCATGTCTCTATCCTACCTATTTTCCGAATTTCCCATAACGAGCCCGAGCTTTATTTTCGTATCAGACTTGAGGCTTAGGTGTGGTAGGACTTGTCGATTATTGGTGTTTTGGAGGGTGCGAAGTTTGTCGTTTTTCGCAGAACGGTCGATATGTTGAAAATACGGTTGATAAAATGAAAGAACGGTTGATAGACGTGAAATAACAGTCGATAAAGTTGTTCCACTACAAAAATAAGGTCCGTCCCCAAAATGGAACGGACCCTGCAAACATTATTCTGTTAATTCAAGAAATTCTTCCACATCCGCAATGCATAGCTTGATACCTTTTTCCCAGAAGGCTTCTTCTGTGATGTCTTCACCAAGGTGCTTCATCGCCAGCTCTTCTACGTTCATGACGGCTGTGTCACGCAGTAAGGCCATATACTTCTCTTCATAGCTTTCGTTTGATTCCAGTGCTTTGGCGTAAATACTCAGTGAGAACAAGTATCCGAAGGTGTACGGGAAGTTATAGAATGGCACTCCTGTAATATAGAAATGGAGCTTCGATGCCCAGAAGCGCGGGTGAACCTCTCCAAGAGAGTCAGAGAATGCTTCCCTTTGCGCGTCCACCATCAGTTCGTTAAGCTTATCAGCAGATACAATCCCTTTCTTACGCTCTTCATAGAACCGTCTCTCAAATAAGTAACGGGCATGGATGTTCATGAAGAATGCGACACTTCTCTGCAGCTTATCTTCAACGAGGGCAATCTTTTCTTCCTTCGTTTCCGCTTCTTTTACGGCAGCATCTGCCACGATCATTTCGGCAAAAGTGGATGCAGTCTCGGCAACATTCATGGCGTAGTTACGATTCAATGTGTGCATCGGTTTTAACGCATAAGAATGAAACGCATGCCCTAACTCGTGTGCAAGGGTGGAGACATTCGACATGGAGCCTGAATATGTCATGAAGATACGGGATTGATCGCTTAACGGGAAGGAGGTGCAAAATCCACCTGGACGCTTTCCAGCACGATCCTCCGCTTCGATCCATTGATTCTCAAATGCCTTTTGAGCGAATTGGGCCATCTCACTTCCAAAACGAGAGAACTGCTTTAGAATGAATTTCGCTCCCTCATCATATGGCATCGTGCTCGTCGACTCTGCGACAGGTGCATCTAAATCGTACCAGTCCAGACGTTCTTTCCCGATTAAATCCGCTTTTCTCTCCAGGTACTGAACAAAAGGCTGCTTGTGCTTTGAAATGGCTCCCCACATGGCGTCCAGCGTTTCTTGCTTCATCCGGTTGTATTCCAGTGGCTCCTTCATCAATTCGTCCCAGCCGCGCTTTTTATAGACATTTAAGCGAAAGCCACCCAAGTGATTGAGGGTCCGTGCAAAGAGTTCCTCATTTTGTTCCCAGGCCTTCTCTAATTTTTCAAAAACCTTTTGGCGCGTATTGGTGTCTGGACTTGAGAGCAGATTATTAGCCTGACCAACAGATAGTTTTTTTCCATCATGTTCAATCTCCATGGCCCCCACGATCGTGTCATACATTTGTCCCCAGCCGTGATAGCCGTCGACAGCTAACGCCTGGATAAGTGACTCCTCTGCACTTGAAAGCTTATCTTTCGCTTTTTGTCTCCACTCATTCAGGACAAACCTAATCTCACTCAGGTGATCATGCTGAAGCAGCTCATTCCAGATTTCCTCTGTACAATCTGAAAGCTGCTGCTGAAACTTTGTAAAAGTAGAAGAAAAGTCCGCACTTAGGCTTGTGACTTCCCCGCGGAGGGAATCTGCTTTTCTGTCATTCATATTTTGAGCTTCCAGACAGCTCACGAATGCACCTGCCTGACGCAAATACAACATCACTTCTTTTGCTTCTTCAATAAGCTTCCACACCAGGTCAGCGTCTTTTGCCGATTGAGGCGGATGGAAAGCGAGTGCATTTTCTGCAAAGTCATTTTTCTTTTTTTCTAACGTATCGAGATGCTTTCTAAATTCCCGAGATTCACTTCCTCCTTGAAAAAAAACATCTAAATCCCAAACATCCGAATATGTATGATTTGTACGGTCCATAATGTCCCCCTAATAGATTTTCTCATTGTCCCTATCCTATTTCTAATTCTCGATAAATCCCTTAAATCCTTCATGATCTTTCACTAATCCTTTTTTCCTAACTCTCTTCATTTGGTTTTTATTATGATAAGAGTGGAATAGTATATAACACCACTACTTACAGGGGGTATACGCAATGAAACTGATCTTGAATCTTTTAGCTTTCGCTTTAGTGATTGTGATGAATACGCTGGCTGTGACTTTGCCTTTGAATAATCAATCGACGGGGGAAATCAGTGACAGGCTTGATATCATGATCACTCCTGCAGGGTATGTCTTTTCCATCTGGAGCCTGATTTATCTGCTGATCGGGATATGGATCATCCGACAATTCCCCAAAGACAGAAGGAATCTTCCTCTTTATCAGGAAACAAGCGGACTTTTCATCCTCAGTTCCTTATTGAATTCGGCATGGATATTCGTGTGGCACTACAATTATTTTCTCGTTTCTGTATTTATCATGCTCGGACTCCTATCAACTCTCATCGCCCTTTATAGACGGGTGAAGAGAACAGGTCCGTCCCTCCTGGATAGAGCCCCTTTTTCAATTTACTTAGGATGGATTTCCATTGCCACGATTGTAAATATCACGTATTACTTAACGGATATTGGCTGGGACGGGTTCGGCATTTCAGGATTGGTGTGGGCATATCTCGGACTGTTTGTTGCTACGGTACTTGCCTTCTGGTTCCGCATCGGGCAGCATGACATGCTCTATCCACTTGTGTTTGTCTGGGCATTTATCGGTATCGGAGTAAAAAACATGGCAGAACACTCAACTTATTCTTATACTGCCTATGCACTCGCCTTTATCATCCTCATCTTTGACCTGGTATACAAGCGTACACGACAATCATAATGTGAAAGAAGGTCCGTCCCTCGGACCTTCTTTTTTTGTATAGGAAACCTCCTGATGACTTACATTAAATGAAGGGGGTGTTTTGTATGGAGCAGCAGAAGAGAAACGTCACTCGTTCCGGAACGGATATTGATGAAGTCAAACGTCTCAATCAGCATTCAGGTCTTACGTATAATCAAGTGAAACAGTTACTGGGTGAGCAATATAGCGGAAAGAAATAGAGTATCGCAAAAAGAAAGCGCCGACTTAGTCGGCGCTTTCTTTATTCGTTTCGTTTTGAGCTTTAATGATTTCTTTTTCACGTTGAACCGTAAGCTTCTCCTGGATCTTATTCTTCTCCTTACAGGGCTGAGTGAGACTGACAATGACATCTCCCTGCTCAACCTTAGGTGAAGCCCCTTCCGTAAAGAATTCGATCCTGCCTGTAGGTTTAAGGGCGAACATCAATAATGTATGCTCCTCCCGCTCCTGCAGATACGATTCGAAGGTGTACTTTTCAGTGATATTTGTTTTTCTAAACACGTCTCCACGTTCAACACGTTTGTTCAGCTCTTCCCACGTCACATGATTTTGGAAAAGGATCCGTCCACCAATCGTGTGGACCATATCTTCAAGATCATCGTCCCTCTGGCTCCGCAGGCTCAGTTGGAATAAATTATTTCGGCCGATTTCCGGAACAAATGTCGTACACACAAGAGCATTGTAAGAATCAAGCTCCGTAGCTGCAATCATGTATTCATACGGCGTCATATCCAAATAATATTCCGTTTGTTCCGATAAAATTTCGCCCCGGTAAAATGGGATCCCGGCTTTTCTGACTGAAAACAATCGCTGCCAGGATGAATCGGTGATCAATACCGGGATCTTCAGCTCTTGAAGGGTCTTGGCAAACTCAGTACTGAATTTGCTCCCTCCCACGATCATCACTCCCGGTCTTTCATCAATGGCTAAATCCAATTTCTTCGCCAGCCACTTAATGGAGAAACCATGTGCACACACTGTAGAGAATACAAGAGCAAAGGTTAAGGACGTTAGAATTGCTGCATCCTCAAAGCCCTTTTCTAATAATACCGATGCAAAATAACTTGAAACGGTCAGTGCGACAATCCCCCTCGGTGCAATCCACCCGACAAGAAGTTTTTCCTTGTTAGAGAGGTCCGTCCCTATCGTGGATAGCCAGATCGATAGCGGTCGGACAATGAATAGCATAAGCAGGACAAACGCGACAATGTTCCAGTTAAAGATTCGTAAAAGTGTGTCTACAGTTAACGATGCTGTCAGCATGACGAAAATCGTCGATATGAGCAGGACCGAAATGTTTTCTTTAAAGTGACGCATGTCATCGATGGATGAGATATGCATATTCGCTAACGTCATACCCATGGCCGTCACGGCTAACAGGCCTGTTTCATGTGTGATCTGATCTGAAATCGTGAAGCAGGCAAGAACAAGTGCAAAGACAACGGGTGATTTCAGGAATTCAGGCACATGTCCATTTTCAAAGATAAAGCCTGTGAATTTCCCCAGTGCCCATCCGAAGACCACGGCAAACAGGGAAGCAGCAAAGAACAGTAATAAGGTTAAACCTGTTACGTCATCGCTAATTAAAAAGTTGATGATTTCAAAAGCGAATACAGCGAGAAGTGCACCGAATGGATCGACCACTATTCCTTCCCATTTCAGGATGGCTGCCGGTCTTGGTTTAAGCTTTGCCTGCCTGAGCAGGGGCAGGATGACGGTTGGACCGGTAACAATGAACAACCCACCAATCACAAAGGAAACAGCCCAGGACAAACCGGCTACATAGTGAGCACCAAGTGAACCTAATATCCAAGCGAGTAAAGCTCCAAAGGTTACAATTCTAAATAAAGGCTTGCCTAATCCCCTTACCTCTCGAAAATTAAGATTTAAGCTCCCTTCAAAAAGGATGATGGCAACCGCCATTGATATAATGGGTTTGAATACTTCCCCAAAATCGTCCTTTGGATTGATGAGACCGAATATAGGTCCCACCAGCAGTCCGACAATCGACATGACGACGATGGCAGGAAGCCTGAATCTCCAGGCAATCCATTGGGAAGCGATCCCGAGTACTCCGACTAACATGATGTTGAATAAAATAGAATCGATCATAGCTTTCTCCTTTGAAGGTTATGAAATAAGCCATCATAACAGTAGATAGTATGTACCTGTTACCAGAATAAAAGAATGGTCCCTCTCCGTGCAAAAAAATAAGTTCAAAAGGGCACATCCGTTTTTGTATAGTTTACATTTTTATTGCTGATTTTAACCAGAGAGTCGTTTCCAATTCCCTGCAGATCGTAAAGTAATGAAGCATGGCGATCAGAACGGCACCAGCATTCATGCCAATAATGACTCCATCCATTCCAAAACGGGATCCAAGCAAATAAATCAATGTAAAGGAAAATACACTCGACCATATGGTATGAAGAAGAGCATCCTTCACCAATCCAAATCCGATTAAAAAGGCTTGGAGAGGAAACACCAGGAAATGAAAAAGAAAATACGGCCACAGCAGCTTCAGATAATAGGCCGATGCCACAGAATGAAAGAATCTTTCTGTAATGTAGTCCCCAAGCAAATAATATATGAATACTGCAGGCACACCATAACCTAATGTAATCCACATGACCTGCTTAAGATGGGTCAGGATCCCATCAAAGTCCTTAGATGAGACTTTTTCCGATACAGTCGGAATTAACACGATCAACATCGAAAAGGCGATAAACGATGGGAAGAAGCCGATAGTAAGGGCAATTCCGGCCAGCATCCCGAAATGCTCATTCGCCTCAAGCGTCCCCATACCTGAAAGAACTAACGCCCATTTAATCAAGAATGGCTGAACCGCATGGGTGAGAGCGTGGAAAATCCGCAGCACTGTCGTCGGTATCGACACAGATAATACTGACTTTCTCATTTCAATTGTTGATAATGAAGAATGGCTCTTCTTTCTTTTACCCCTAATTTCGAGAACGTAAGCATGAATTAAATAAACAAAAACGACCGCTTCACTGGCAATCAGTGTCCCAAGGGCTATGAAGATTGACGTATTGATGCCAAACGATAGAAAATTATAGATCGAAACTAATAAAAACAGCTGAATTCCTTTACGCAGAAAATTGGCCACTGCAATTTTGCCCATCTGCTGGATCCCCATAAAATACCCTCTCGTAATCGAGGTAAACGCAACAATGGGAATCACAATCAAAATAAGCCAGCGAATCCCCGGATGGTACCCTTCAAACAAAGGGGTCCAGGCATATATAAGAACCATTAGAATCAAGAGAATGCACGTCGTGATGACCGCAAATCGAAAAGCATAGTGAAGCATGCCCCGATGATACTTTTCTTCCCGTTCGGCAAAGAACTTGGAAAGACTGATCGGCAGCTCCATGCTTGATAAAATCACAATCAGAAACACAGTCGGCAGGATCGACATATACGTTCCGAGACCTGCTTCCCCAAGCTCACGAGCCAAAATGATATTGATCACAAACTCCAGACACTCACCTAAAAAAGCCGTCACCACCAGTACCAACGTACCTCTTAAAAACACACTCATTTGTTTGCACCCTGCCTTTATTTTAGATGGTCTATTCTATGATGGTTGTCCGGGTAATATGTAAAGGGGCTGCCAGGCTATCTATTTTCGAAACAAAAAGCAGCCCACTCAAGGACTGCTTTCAATCTTTTATCTAATAATAAGTGTAGCTATAGAATGAGAAGGAAGTGTTGTAGACATCGATCCCTCTGCAAACGATATCGAAATTTCTTCATTCCCATTATTCGAATTCATCGCAACCACTACGATTTCCCCGTCTGGATTTTCAAAGGAAGTGGCCAGTATGGAGTCATTGGAAACCTGACACCCGATACGTCTCGCTCCCTCTTTGATATATTTACTAAAATGACCGATGTAATAATAAGAGCTGTTGTAGTGAACCTCATCCTTAACTGTATCGACAATAACAGGCGCATCACAATAATTCCCTACATGATTGGGTCCGCCTTCTTCATTCAATACCAGGTTCCAATCAATCCAGGCTTCAAGATAATTGTTCAAGTCACCGATGATATTCCTGCCATACCTCTCACCGGTATCCCATGAACCTACTTGGACCCCGCCTTCCATGCACCCTTCTGTAAAAATCAGATGCTTGTCCGGAAAAGCATGATGCACTTTAGAAAGATTTTCAAACTCCTCGGATACATACCAGTGCAAACCTGTTCCCCAGACGTATTTAGCTGCTTCAGGATCAGATAACACAGCATGGGCACGCTCATAAATCACATCACGATTATGATCCCAAATGATGACCTTCACATCATCATGGCCATTTTCCGCCAGGGTCGGACCTAGATGGTTTTTGATAAAGTCGCGCTCTTCTTCTCCCGTATATAGACAAGAATCCCACACCTGCTTTGCTTCAGGTTCGTTTTGGATCGTAACTCCCCAGATCCGGATCCCCTCTTCTTCCATCGCTTCTATGTACTTTGAATAATAGTCGGCCCAAACAGCTTCATACTCTGATAAAAGTTTCCCGCCATTGTTCATTTCGCCGTTCGTCTTCATCCATGAAGGAGGACTCCATGGGGATGCCACAATGGAAAGCTCTCTCCCTGCCACTTCCATCGCTTCTCGAATAAAGGGAATCACAAGCTTCTTCTCCCGTTCGATGGAAAAGCTCTCTAACGAAGTATCTCCATCTTCCACATACGAATAATTCCCTAATGAGAAATCACTGCTATTGATATGTGTTCTACCGAAACGATAGCCCAACCCCTCTATCGGATCGAAGTAACGTTGAATGATCTCTTTCCTTTTTTCGGGGCTGATGAGGGAAAGGCTGTGAGCCGCAGCTTCTGTGAACGCGCCGCCAAACCCCAACATTTCCTGATATTTACGCTCTGGCTCAAGCTCTATGCGGGTAGAAGCGAGACCTTCAGAAAAAGAAACCGGTTCTTTTTCTGAGAACCGATCTCCTGTACCTTTAGCTGTCAAAATCACCTTTACTTGCTTTGCATTCATTGTGCAACTTCCTCAGCATTTGTGTGAAGGCCATGCTTCCCTTTATGATCCCGGATGATTTCTGCATATCGGAAGGCACTGTCTTTCCAGATCCGCTCCTGCGTATTGAAGTCGACATAAAGGATGCCAAATCGCTTATCATATCCGAAGCTCCACTCAAAGTTATCCATCAAGGACCATAAATAATAACCCTGGATGTTCATGCCTTCCTCATTCAGATCAGATACCGCTTGAAGATGCAGGTTCAAGTAGTTCACACGATCGTGATCATGTACTCTTCCATTTTCCAAAACATCGTCATAGGCCGCTCCATTTTCCGTAATATAGATTGGCAGATCCGTATATTCCAGTCTCAGGCGGCGGATGAGGTCTTTGAATTCATTCGGCGCGATATCCCAGCCCATCCCTGTCTTCTCATAATCAGAGTAGGCTCCTTTGTGCAAGAAGTCACTTGCGGCACTGAACTCGACGATCCCGCGGCTATAATAGTTGATACCGAAGAAATCACATTCTGTTGAAATCAGTTCCATATCCCCTTCTTTAATGAAGTCATAGGAATGGACATATTTTGAAAATAAATTCATCATGTCTTTCGGATACTCTCCCTTGAATACCGGATCAAGGAACCAGCGGTTCGAGTAACCGTCCGCATTGTTTGCAGCAAGAAGATCGTTCACGGAATCCGTATTAGGGTAAACCGGTGACAGGTTCAACGTGATCCCGATATCCGTTTGGGATTGGAAGTCTTTTTTCAGCATTTCCACCGCTTTCCCGTGTGATAACAACATATGGTGGACAGCTTTCACTGCTTCATCCATGTTGGTATGGCCCGGTGCATGGACCCCTTGATGGTAACCGAGGAACCCTGCGCACCATGGCTCATTATGAGTGATCCAAGAATCGACTACTTCATCAAGCTCTGTAAAGCACGCTCTTGCATACTCCAGGAACCATTGTACGGATTCACGATTGACCCATCCGCCTTCTTCATGGGCCCACACCGGTAAGTCCCAGTGATACAGTGTCACCGCAGGCTTGATGCCTTCTTCCTGAAGTCTTTTTGCAAGGTTTTTGTAAAAGTCCATACCTTCCTTATTGTACTTACCCTTTTCAGGAAAGATTCGCGGCCAGGCAATGGAGAAACGATACGTATCCACTCCCAGTCGTTTGATATGCTGGATGTCTTCTTCGAATCGGTGATAGTGATCACATGCGACATCACCATTGTGCTGCTTATATACTTTTCCAGGAATGTCACAGAACATATCCCAAATGGAAGGAGTTCTTCCTCCTTCATTATGGGCACCTTCGATTTGATACGATGATGTGGCGGTTCCAAAGGTAAATGTTTTATCAAAATGCATATGTCATTCTCTCCTCTATTCTTTGATTGATCCTGCTGAAATGCTGTTTACGATATATTTGGACAGGAATAAAAAGGCAATCATGATTGGTACAACAGAAATGGCAATCCCTAAATACATTGAACCTAAGTTTTGTGCTACCTGAGATCCCTTTAAGAATCCCATTAATACTGGCAACGTATATTTTTCAGGCGAGAACAGGATCACGAGTGGCATGATGTAGTTATTCCATGATCCGATGAACGTGAAGATCGACATCGTTGCAACTGCCGGCATCATGATCGGAATCGCCACGGTATGGAAAATTTTGAACTCACTTGCCCCATCAATACGGGCTGCTTCGATTAAACTTGGATGAAGCGTCGTCTGGATGTATTGTCTTAAGAAGAATACGACGAACGGACTTGCTATGGCCGGAACGATCAGTGGGATGAAGGAATCCAGTATCCCCAGGTTCTTACTCAATTCGTAAAATCCGATCAGCCCCAATTGCCCGGGAACCATCATCATCACAAGCATGAAGACGAACAAGAAATTCTTTCCCTTGAATGTGTAAAAGGCAAATCCATAGGCAGTCAAAGCTGAGAAATACCCTGATAATAAAGTCGTAAGGACAGAGATGATCAGACTATTCTTGAACCCCGACCAAATGTTTACGTATTCCATCATCGTGGTATAGTTTTCGACGATAGAACTGCCGGGGATCAACGTGAATCCTGAAAGTATCGCTTCATTTGATCTTGTGGCATTCACAAGCATCATAAGGAATGGGATGAAGCAAACAATCGCCATCAATACAAGAAGGGTATAGATGATGCTTTTCACAATGGTAATTCTGGTCTTTAGTTTGGACTCATGCGGCAAAAGTTCTGGCTTTTGTTTTTCTACCTTTTGTGCCGGTACATTTTTTTCAACGGCTGTTTTTCCCAACATGCTTTACACCTTCCTTGCTTGTTTGCGTTCATTTCCATACATCCCTTTGAAGACAATCGCCGAGAAGATCAAGGTAATGACAAACAATCCATATGCGACAGCTGATGCGTATCCATAATTGTTAAACTTGAATGCCTGATTGTACAGATATAACACCATGGTATTCAGTGATCCATCCGGAGAACCGATTCCGTCTGTCAGAAGCATCGGCAGATCAAACAGCTGAAGGCCGCCGATCAGGGACGTGATCATGATATAAAGTAAGATTGGTTTTAATAAAGGAATCGTGATTTTCGTAAAGGTCTGCCATCTGTTTGCTCCGTCGATCAGTGCAGCCTCATAGTAGTCCTTCGATATTCCTGAAACCCCCGCCATGACGACAATGAACGAATGACCGAACCACATCCAGGTAAGGATCAGGGATACAGATAGCTGTGCAGTCGCGGGCTCGTTCAACCAATTAATCGGTTCTGATATAAGACCTATATTTAATAGAATCATATTTAATGATCCGTGCTGCCAGTCCAGTAGAATACCAAACAGCAGAGCGACCGAACTTATCGTAATTAAATTAGGTAAATAAAAGATCGATCTGAAAAATGCCAAACCTCTCAACTTCATTCTCATATCAGAGAAGATTAATGCGAGTACAAGGGCAAGCCCGATTTGCAGGACAAAATTGATTCCCCAAATTTTCCATGTGTTAAAAAACGCTTCCACAAAATAGCTGTCCGTGAGTAAACGGGTATAGTTGGCAAGACCGACAACTTCTGCTGTCCCGCTTCCTGTATAGTTCGTAAAGCTGTAGTAGAATGTCAGCGCAACGGGATAAATGCTAAATATTAAAAAGATGATCCAAAACGGGGCGATAAACAGATAACCAAAACGATCTACTTTCTTCATTCCCCAGCCCCCCTAGTTGATAGATTTGACAGATGGCACGGTTCCATGCCACCTGCCCTGGATTTTTTTCTTGTTAATTTTTTGGTACTTTTATGTCCGGATATGCGTTTTGTGCTTTTTTATAAAATTCTTTAATGGCTTCTTCTTTTGATTTCTTCCCGTCAACGTACTGTTGAACAGCATTTCCATAGAACGTATCAAGCTGTTGGTCATATTTCGTTACGATACCAGGCTCGATTTCTTTCGCTTGCTCAAGGAAGAATTGATAGTTATTTTGACCGCCAAGGAATTCGTCACTGAAATCATCTTTAATTTCATTGGTAACTGGTAGATAAGAGAGGACATCTCCTGTTTCCTTCGCCCAATCCGTCAGGAACTCATCTTCCTGTGTCATCATTTTTACAAAGTCATATGCAAGTTCTTTGTTTTCTGATTTGTTGTAAACCCCTAACCATGTTCCACCCCAGAAGTACGGGCTTGGTCCACTAGTCACAGCCCAGTCTCCGGCTGTTTCTTTAACATTCGTTTTCAGGACGCTGTGAAGTCCCCAAGTCGGAAGAACATAAGAGAATACTTCTGTTTCTTTCTCTTTACCGTTTTCTTTCATTTTGATCGGCTTATCCATCGCTTCGAACCATGATGGAGACCACTCAGCAGCAAGAGCTGTATAGTTGTTCTCACGAAGTTTCTTCGCTGAATCCATATACGCGATCTTTTCATCTGTCAGCTGCAGCTCATTCTTGTCGTTCACCCATGGTTGTGGATTATTTCCTTGAGAGAACCAGCGGATAGAGCCCTCATCCGGGAACATGCTGTAGCCTTTTTCCTTCATCTTTTCAGCCACTTTGAATACATTGTCCATTGAGTTCATCATGTTTCCTACCTCGGTTGGATCATCTGTACCAAGCACTTCTTTCGCGATGCTTCTTTTATAGAAGATTCCGCCAGGAGTCGTCTGCCATGATAATGCTCTTACATTTCCGTCTTTATCTTTTCCTAAGTCGAATACGTAAGGGACGTATTTATCTTTGATTTCATTCACATTGTAAGGATCTTCCGATAAATTCTCCCAATAGCCGGCGTCAACCCACTGTTTAAGGAAAGCAATTTCACCCGTGAATACATCCGGTGCTCCCACACCACTTTCAAGTACCGGCTTTAATTTCGTCGGGTAATCGGCAATCGGAACAATCGTCAATTCAACCTTCACACCATTTTTCTCTTCAAACTTCGTGATCGGTTTCTTTAACTCATCCGTGAATGACCAAACCTTCAAATCTACATCTTTATCTTTTGAACTGCCCGATGATTTTGAATCTCCGGAGCAAGCTGACAACACCCCTGCCAGCAGTACAAGCGTCATAAATATTCCTAAAAACTTTTTCATCATTATCCCCCTTTGTTCTAATTTAAATATAGTTTCGAAAGCGGTTTCGATTTCTTTCTTATAAAAATTCCGAAACCGGTTTCGGAATTACTAAAAAATAAAAATTAAGTATTTTTTTCTTTTTTTATTGCTGTACAAGAATCTCTAATGATCAACTCTACCGGAATGATCTCTGTTGTTAAAAGTTTCTTTTTTTGAATGATTTGTTTAATCAATAAGTGTCCGGCACGTGTGCCGATCCGGTCCGTATCTTGTCTGACCGTAGTGAGTTTCGGTGTAACATAAGCGGACATTTCAATGTCATCATAACCAATCACTGAGATGTCATCAGGGATTTTCAAGCCCTTCTCTTTAATGGCTTCCATCGCCCCAATGGCCATATGGTCACCTGCTACAAAGACAGCAGTCGGCAATATGTCAAGGGAGAGGAGTGATTCCATCGCTCTTTTTCCTTCTTCAATGGAAAACATTCCACCACTCACCAGGTATTCTTGATGAATCGGAAGGTTTAAATCATTCATGGCCTTAGAAAACCCTTTTATTCTTTGTGCTCCTGCATCAATCTTGGGATCTCCTGAAATATGAGCGATTCTCTTGTGGCCCAGTGAATGAAGATAATTCACAGCCAACTTCCCACCCTCAATATTGTCGGAATAGACAACGCTGCAGTTCTGATTGCTCATGTCGATCACGACGATGGGTAAATGACTGTTAATCATGTCTTGTACCTGCGGATCGTTAGGGTCTGAGCAAATCACGACAATTCCATCCACAGCACGGTATAAAAAATGTTCTAAATAACTAGTATCCCGATTTCGCAGATTACGAGAAGCAAAGATTAAATCATACCCTTCCCGTTCTACATGCTTCCGGAAACTTTCAATAAGGGCGCTGAAGAAAGGATGCTTCATCCCGACCTCATTGTCCTCAGCGAACATTACACCGATCGTCCAGGATTTCTTTGTCGATAAAGACTGAGCGTGGGCATTTGGCAAATAACCCATTTCAGCTGCTGCATCCAGGATTTTTTGCTTCGTTTTTTGGCTCACATCTGTGTAATTGTTTAGGGCTTTAGAAACTGTCGTACTGGAAAACCCAGTGCGTTTTGCTAAGTCATAGATTGTAACCATTGTTGTCTCCTCTTCATCGAAAGCGCTTTCGTTAATTGTTATTATAGTCCAGACTTTTGATGGAATCAATACTATTTTTAGAAAATTTTCAAAAGTACCGGGGATTTTTTTCTCAGGCTGATGATGACTGGCTTCTTTCTGTCATTCTTACAAGAATCCCCTCGCTTGATGAGAAAATATAGGGGGTATTATTGGAGGAAGACGGGTATGCGAGGTGCTTGTTGTGCCACTTAGCGGCAAACTTGTGCCAGTTTCCGGCTAACTCGTGCCACTTTCCCACTTGGTCGTGCCACTTTCGCCAATAGTTGTGCCAAATTGTGAACAGTCCCCGTGAAATACCCCCACCCCATATAATATCGACAAAAAGCAGCCCCACTACAGGACTGCTTTTTTCTCAACCTATTCTTTCACAGCTTTACGCTTTCGTCCACCAAGTTTACCTTTGATTTTCATGAGGGTTTCATACACGATCGGTACGATGACAAGCGTTAAGAGGGTCGAACTTGTCAATCCGCCAATAACGGTTACACCCAGACCTTTCGAAATCAATCCGCTTCCTTCAAGACCCAATGCCAACGGGAACAGAGCTCCGATTGTAGCAATGGCTGTCATAAGGATCGGGCGAAGTCGGGTGGCACCGGCTTCGAGTAACGCTTCCCTTGTTGATAGACCTTCGTTTTCTTTATGAATCACCCGGTCAATCAGGACAATTGCGTTGGTTACAACGATACCAATCAGCATGAGGGCACCAATCATGGAGGAGATACTGATTGTTTCTCCTGCTATCAATAGTCCAACCAATGCCCCGATGATCGTAAATGGCAGCGAGAACAGAATGGCAAACGGTGCAAGCCCTCCGCCGAACGTGATCACGAGGATCAAGTACACAATGGCAATGGCTGCAAGCATCGCTAATCCTAATTGCGTGAAGGATTCCTGGATGTCCTCTGTTACTCCACCCATATCTACGTTGATACCGGCTGGTAAATCGAGCTCTTCGATATCTTTTTGAATCGCTTGTGATGCTTTTGATACATCATCCGATTTTAATTCTCCGCTCACTTGAGCAAATACTTTTCCGTCGCGTCGTGAAACAGTATCGGATGTCTTGCCTTCTTGAACTTCAACGACGTCTTTAATCGGGACTTCAATGCCCAGTGGTGATTGAATGGTTTTATCCGTCAAGTCGTTGATGCTTTCGTATTCCTCTTTTTCCATATCTAAATAAACATTTACCTCTTCTCCATCTTTTTCAATGGTGGTGAGGACAGGACGCTGACGTGTCTGACCAAGTTCCATGGCGATTTGACCCGCTGTCAGGCCAAGCTCACTCAGCTTTTCCTGGTCTGCGATGAACGAATACTCATCGTACGATTCAGAGATACTTGATCCCACTTTTTTGAAATCTTCTTTATCTTCCATCATAGCTTGAATATCGTTTACAACAGGTTCGATTTCTTTCAGGGTTTCACCGTACACATACACGACGATTTCATTGCTTCCGGCACTGGCGGAGAAGTCTTGTGAAGCCCATTCCCCTTTATCTGTTGTTTCTTGAAGTTTTTTAATGACTTGTTCTTTTTCTTCAGAGAAATTCTCTGTATCATCGCTGTATTGAACATAGAATATTGCATTGTTTGAGCTTCCCGGGCTCATTGGGTTTTCTCCACCAACCGAGTACTGAATCGTTTCAGCCCCTTTACGTCCTTGGAAATACTCTTCAGCTTCTTGAGCGATTTGATTTACATCTTCTTCTGTTTGACCTGGTTCCGGTTTATACGTGGCCATGATCATCTTTTCTTCATCTGATGGCAGGAAACTCACACCGATGAGCGGAACCAGGAACAAGCTTCCGACAAGCATCGCGATCGCCAGGATGGACGTAATGATCTTATGATTCAGCGTCCAATTCAATACGCCTTTGTACCACTGGGCTAAGCGGCTTCGCTTTTCCACGTGCTTCTTCCCTACACCCTTTTTAAACATCGAGTGTGCAAGCATCGGCACGATTGTCACGGCCACTAGAAGTGAAGCCAATAGAGCAAACACGATCGTTAAGGCGAATGGAAGGAATAGTTCCCCGATCATCCCTTGAACCAATCCTAATGGAAGGAACACAGCGATCGTTACAATCGTGGAAGACGCGATCGGAACAAACATTTCCTTCGTTGCTTCACGGATCAATTCTTTCCCTTTCAACATCTCCCCTTTAAGCGACATCCGTCGATAAATGTTCTCCACTACTACAATGGAATCATCGATGACACGTCCAATCGCTACCGTCATCGCTCCAAGGGTCATGATATTCAATGTAATGTCCATTTGTTTTAAAAGTAATATTGCGATTAACAGCGATAGTGGAATCGATACGACCGAGATTAGCGTCGATTTAATATCCCGTAAGAATAACAGAATGATGATGACGGCAAATACGGCACCGAATAAAGCTTTATTCAGCATGGTGCTGACAGACTCTTCAATCGGTTCTCCCTGGTCAAAGGTAGAGATGATATCTACCCCATCCAACTCTTTTTCAAAAGCTTTCACTTCTTCTTTTACCGCATTCACAACATCCACTGTATTGGCATCCGCTGTCTTCACCACTTGAAGGCCGATCGATTCCTTCCCGTTGGTTCTGGAAATGGATTCCGCTTTTCCGACCAGTTCGATATCAGCAATATCCGAAAGCTGAATCGTCGGGATCTTCATGCCGGCAGGAGCTTCACCGCCAGGCTGTGCTTGAGGAGCTTGCCCCCCAGGTGGCTGTCCTTGTGGAGTTCCCATGGACCCGGCGGTACTTGGCGTCACAGGAATCTTCATCTCTTTCAAATCTTCGATCGTTGAAATATTCCCGTCAACCATCACGGATTTCTGGCTGTCTTCAAACGTGTAAAGTCCTAATGGTGCTGTCACATCAGAACCTTTGATCATATTTTGGACCGTTTCTTCGGTTAAGCCGTATTCGGCAAGCTTTTCTTGATCAAAAATGACTTGTGCTTCTTGAACCTGTTGACCTGAAACTTGAACAGAAGCTACCCCGTCCACGCCCTCGAGCTGAGGAACGATGGTTTCCTCAACTGTTGAGGTTAATTCAGCTAAAGATTGGTCTTCATTTGCTACACTAAGCGCAATGATCGGGAAAGCGTTAAAGCTCAGTCTTGAGACTTCCGGTTCATTGACTCCTTCTGGAAAAGAAAGATCTGATAGAGCATCTTCTACTTCGGTCTTTGCTTCATCCATATCTTTCGAAAATGTGTATTCTATCTGAACGGCTGAAGCGTTTTGGTAAGACGTTGAGCTGACAACGTTTACCCCATTTAAATTCTTCAAACGCTTTTCAATCGGTTCTGATACCTTATCAGCGACATCTTCAGGAGTAGCTCCCGGATAAACTGTTGTGACAGTCACAATAGGTGTATTAATGTTTGGTAAGGTCTCGAGCTTCATATTGAATCCTGAATATAAGCCTGCAATAATGACGATGATGGTCATTAACCATACGGCAAACTTATTCTTGAGTACGAAGTTTATAATACTGTTCACTCTTTATTCGCCCCTTCTCTTTTTTCTGACCGACTAGTCATATCGTATTTTAATATAACTGACCGTACAGTCATAAGTCAATATATTAATAAAAGAAAAGGTTTATTTATTGTGACCAATCGGTCATAATAGAGTCAAGGAGTTTATCAAGGAGAGGAAAAGATGAAAGAAAAAGAGAAATTAATTATTGAAACATCCATTAAACTGTTTGCCACAAAAGGGTTTAACGCGACTTCGGTTCAAGAGATTGTGACGGAGTGTGATATATCGAAGGGTGCCTTCTACTTGTATTTTAAATCAAAGGAGTCCCTTCTGTTAGCTATCATGAACTACTATTTTAAAATGATCACAGCTAAAGTGAATGAGATTGAAAACGAGGATCTGCCTCCTTATGAAAAATTCCAAAAGCAATTAGAATGTCAGTTAATTGAAATCTGTAAACATAAAGAGTTCATCATTATGCAGATCAGAGAGAATGCCATGCCGTTCAACGACGAAATCCATGATCTCCTCAGCGAGATGAAAATGGACACCCATCGTTACTATAAAAGAAGATTATATGGGATTTACGGAAAAAAAATCGAGCCCTACTTCTGGGATATCACCATGATGATTCAAGGTTTCTTTCATTCTTATTTAGAATTGGTGATGCTTGATAAAATCGAATTGGATTTTGCTTATCTATCCCGATTCATCTTGAAACGTACGGATGATTTAGTGGAGGGCTTACTAAAAAGTGGGGATGAGCCTGTTCTTTCCTTTGAAAAATTGGATGATCTGGTGAAGGATTTCACTTCTTCAAACAGAATCAACGAATCCACCCTTGTTCATATGATTGAAGATGCTGTTGAAATAGCAGAGGACGAAAACAGCCAAATATCATTGGAAGTCATCAAAGAAGAAATTCAAAAGGATGAGACCCGTATCGTTGTCATTAAAGGGATGATGAAGAATCTTGAGGATGACCCAACGCTTAAGCATCTGATGAATGCCTTGAGACATTATTATAAAATCTGACAAATAAAGACCCGCTTTTCTCGTAAGCGGGTCTCTTTTTACAGCTGCTGAATTTGATCTGATTCATGGATGGTTACTTTTTCACTGCCAGAGCCATTGGCGGCACGGTACATTCCATAAGCCACCTGGCGCCCTGAGATACTTCTGTATTTTTTCAACTTACCTACCATCACCGGACGGATGGCTCTGGAAAAGATTTCTCCCGCTTTTTCTCCCAAGCGGAATTCATCTCTCTCACCTAAAAGAAGGGATGGCCTGAATATGTGCAGTGCCGGATAATAAAGTGCTATTAATTCTTCCTCCAACTCTCCTTTCACCTTACTATAAAAGAACGGGGAACCCGAGCTCGCTCCAATGGCCGATATGACCATATATTGTTTGGCTCCATGGTCTTTACCGAGCCGCCCTAGCTGGATAGGGTACTCGTAGTCCACTTTCTTAAAAGCTTCTTTCGTCTTCGCTTTCTTGATCGTCGTTCCCAGGCAACAAAACACATCATCGACTTCTTCGTGAGGCAAGAGCTTCATCCCGTCGAATGGAATGACCCGTTCATCCAGCTTGACATGATTCATTCCGCTGCTTCTTCTCACAAATGAAATCACTTTGCCATATTCTGGACTTATCAGGAGTATCTCAAGCAGGTTGGACCCGACCAGGCCCGTCGATCCTGCAACCAAGGCTATTTTCGGCATCTTTCATTCCTCATTTCCACTTTGTCTCTATTCAGATAAATCATTCCAGCTTCCGTAATGGTGGACGGCGATTCCATTATAGGAAGAATATGTACCATAGTGGGCATCAACATGGGCAAGTTCAGCAAGCATGATTTGCTCTCCCTCTTCGTGAAAGGTAAGGAAACCCCCTTCAACAGATGGAGCGGTTTCCACTCCTACCTTCACCCTTTTCCCTGCAGACTGGGCAAATTCCATCTCGTTCTTTACAAGTTCAATGATTCCATTCTCCCCATTCGCCAGGTCCCGGTATGCCATTACACCAACTTCGTCCGTCCTCCCGATTACCCACTCAGCCAGGTTACCTTTTCCTAATTCATTGTTATATGTTTTCCCATCAAACCAAAATGGGATATCCATCCCTAGTGGAAGCTGAAGCAAATCCGATTGAATCACTGCTTCATTTACCAGCTTCTGATAATTCAACACCGTCTTGCCGTAGGCGGTTGACCATCCGGATAAAAGGTAAGGCTCCACATCCAAATGAACACCGGTGAATCTTTGATCCTCACTTGCTTCAAGTTGATAAACTTTCAGCCAATCAAAAAAAGCAATAAGGTAGGATTGTCCTTTAACGGTGGCCCATTTTGGTGCTCCGTCCAATGCGTATACGTGTATATTTTCTACATTTGCCATTTCAATAAATTGTTGATAGTGTTCGTTCTCTACGAACGGACTCACTTGAAGGTACACTTCATCTACTCCATGAGATCTTAAGAAGCCGAAGATCTCTTCCTTATGTGTGATAATCTCAACTGTATTCCAGAGCCACGTACTTTTCCCTCTCATGTCCATACCAGCTGTCTTTTCGGTTGATGGGTAAGAAATCATACTCATCGTGATCAAACAAATACAAACCCATTTCCACCCTTTACTCATCCTACATTCTCCTCTTTCCAAACCTTGACTCTTATGAGGAGCCTGGCAGCTTGGCAACCATTCGATAAACGGGCAGGCCCATAGCTTTTTTAGTCCTTGCTTTTCAACAAGTTTACCTTTTTCAGATTGTTTTATACTTCCTCTTTAGTATAGTCCTTTTTCTTCTGATTAAAAGATGTAATTTTCAAAATTTTAACCGTTACAAAAATTGTCTTTTATGAATTCTTTTCATTTCCTTTACTTCTCTTTTCCATCTGTGAGATAGTAGGAACTTGTGTTTTTCCAAAGAAAAATAAAGGAGCATTTATCTTATATGTCTACAAAACAGCAGCACACATCCAAGATTGATTGGCCCGTTTTTGCAATCAGTGGTGGATTACTCATTATTTTTGTAATTGCGGCTTTCACCAGTCTCGATACTGTCACCTCATTTGTTAACGAAGGATTCGCTTGGTCTTCGAAATACTTTGGCGCTTTCTGGCAGGTTTTAATGCTAGTACATTTTCTAGTAGCACTATACCTTGCATTCTCTAAATACGGGAATGTCCGATTAGGGTATATGGAAACACCGGAAATCGGAACGTTTAGATGGTTATCCATCATTATGGCTACCCTGCTTGCAGGGGGCGGAGTATTCTGGGCTGCCGCAGAGCCTATGTACCACTTCATGACGGTTCCTCCCATGCATGAAGGAATCGATCCCTCTACTCGAGGAGCGATTATGCCTGCCCTGTCCCAAAGTTATATGCACTGGGGCTTTCTTGCTTGGGCGATATTAGGAACATTGAGTGCCGTCGTCATGATGTACGGTCATTACCATAGAGGGATGCCTATGAAACCGCGAACTCTCCTGTATCCCATATTCGGAGAAAAGCTTAAAACGAGCATCTTCGGAACAATCATTGATGCATTTGCCATCATTGCAGTAGCCGCTGGTACAATCGGACCGATTGGCTTCCTCGGTTTACAGGCAAGTTACGGTCTGTCTGCTCTTTTCAACATTCCTGATCAATTTTCGACGCAGCTTATCATTATTATATGTTTAGTGATTGTCTCCACCGTGTCAGCTGCGACAGGTATTCATAAAGGAATACAAATCCTGAGTAATTTCAATGTGCGATTGGCTTTCGGGTTGATTTTCTTCGTCTTATTATTCGGTCCTGGAGGTTTCATCATCGATTCCTTCGTCTCATCTTTCGGATACTATATGGACCACTTCATCCAGATCAGTACATTCCGGTCGGATAAAAGTTGGTTGGGGAGCTGGACGGTGTTTTTCTGGGGTTGGTTCATTGGATATGGACCTATGATGGCGATACTTGTCAGCCGCATATCACGTGGAAGAACGATCCGCCAAATCATATTGGCCATTGCGATCATCGCCCCCATTGTCACAACTTTTTGGTTTACCGTAGTCGGCGGTTCAGGTATCTTCTATGAACTCCAAAATCCGGGAAGTATCTCACAGGAACTAACGAGTGGTGGTATGCCTGCTGCAATGATTGCCATAACGAATCAATTGCCACTGGCAGGAATCATTTCACCGCTCTTTTTATTACTGACAATCATTTTTGTTGTCACAACAGGAGACTCTATGTCTTACACGATTGCAATGGCTGTTTCAGGTGAAGGAGATCCCAAAGTATCTTTACGAGTATTTTGGGCAATCCTGATGGGATCCATCGCTGCGATCCTTCTTTATATAGGTGATGGCAGTGTCAGTGCCCTTCAAAATTTTATCGTGGTCACCGCTGTTCCCGTCTCTCTTCTGTTGCTTCCAATGCTCTGGCTGGCCCCAAGAGTGTCAAAAGAGTTACTGGTTGAACAGTTCCGTCAAACGAAATAATATCAAAAGCGCCAATCTACTTGATGATTGGCGCTTCTTATTTTCTATTGATGATACTTCCAAGCACGATGAATTCTTACAGCTCTTCATCCTCAAAAAACTGCTGTAACTTTTCTTCTTGTTCAGGGCTCGCTTTTTCTGACGCATAAGGATTATCCTTGACTCCTGCCGTATCCATATTGGTTTTGATTGCAAAAAACGGTCCTTTTGGTTCCTCTGCTATGACACGGTCGTTTAACTGTTTGAAATCCGGCATGTCTTTATTCCCTTTATTCACTTCATCTTCCTTCTTCAATCATTCCACCTCCATTCTTATATGCGATTAGAATAATATCCTCTTTCGTTTGATGACGAAGCTCACTCTCCATATTCTGCACTTGATTCAACGTATCTTCTGATAGGTTTGCCACCGGAAACTCTTTATTGATCATCGTTCTTCACCTCTTAACTATTTTCGTTTGCTTGTCCGAGTTCTTTTTCTGCCATGAACCCGTTCCCTTCTTCAATTGCATGATGTTCCTCTACTGACTCTCCCGGAACATACACTTGACTGGGATTACGAAGCTGGTTATTCATTGTGAATTCGGGATTTAACGGAGTGTCCATCCGCAACTCTTCAGGTCTCTTATGATCTCTCATATATTCCACCTCCATTTTTTAGTATGGCTACTGATAAAAGAATCATCCAAACTTCATTTAGCTCAAAAAAGCGTTAAGCAACTTAAGCTGCTTAACGCCCTCATTCATCTTCAAACCCACGTATAATCCCTTCCCCAGCTATCCCGGGCAAGGTCTTTGATTTCATCGACAATTTCATTTTCCACCGCAAAAGCATCTCCCTGTTCATAAGGGTTATAGTGGAAAGCGTAAAGGCGGGAAACAAACTCGTGAAACGGAAGAGAGCATTCCCCTTCCAGTTCCCCGTTTTCCATGACGGAAGGTTCGATACCCTGCCCCCAGTTCTGAGAGCCATCATTATTCGGATTATAGAAATAGATCCGGTATTCCCCATTGGGATCTTGCGTGATTCTTAAGATAGAAACGGCATGGAATCCAAGGAGCTTCCCATGAACATTTGTGATGAAGATCCCGACCGGATTCGGGTATATCAACCCGTAGTCATCATTGTATTCCGGGTGGTGAGTGGCATAGAACAGGCGAACGAACCCAGGATAGTCTGAGATGAGGCCAGTCAGTGAATCAATGACTGTACTAAACCCTTTTTGAACCCAATCTCCATAAAATTCGGGGTTCACCCAGCGGTGTCCATCTTCCCCTCTCAGCGATACACGCCTCATCATCTCACTATAGATACGATCAAGATGAGGGACGAGAACAAGCGACACAGGATCAAGCTCTTGATGAAGCTCGGGCGCCAGTCCTCCACTCAATTCCTTGGAATGGACCGGTGTTCCCTCAAACATAATATCGATATCTCCGTCCCTCGCTGCCCGTGGAATCAGTTCGAGTAAGTATCCCGGGGCATGCTGTGCCCAGAGACTGATTCCCCGCGCTGTTTGACAGGTCGGATTTAAACCTTGACCGATCCCGATCGGTTGACCGAGGACATTGATGACACCGGCAAGAAGGACAGAATTTGCTGTAATCCCGTCTCCTGCTTTACACGAGTTAAGGAGCGTCTTCCGCACTTCCGGTCGAATATCAAGCTCAATCAGCCTTTTCAATCCTGGTGATACTGGTGATGATGATAATACTCCCCGTTCAAGCATAAGAGCGAGCCCGTAAACCGATTGCTTTGTGGCTGGATAAATTGCCACTTTTATGAGCTGGAATACGAGCTCGGTATGTTCACCCAAGTTTGCTTTTCCTTTGTCATTTAACTGAAGGGCAGCCGGAACAAGCTCTTGAACCTTTCTGCTCAGGAATCTTAGTAAAATCGCATGCTGAGGGGCAACAAGCCCCGTTTTGCGCATGGACATGGCAAACGAGACAGCTTCCTTCTCCAGCTCTTCCTTAGACAAATTCATCAGCTTCTTACGGTATTCACCCGGCTGGACAATACTTTTACTTATGGGGGAAGGACCTTCAATAGCAGACACATACTTTTCTAAAACAAGTCGTTCCGCTGCACTTAAGTCTGAATGGAGCATCTTTTTCGCTGTTTCAATCATCGACACTGTCCGCTTCACCATAATCGGACGTTGTGCCGTCAACCGTTCAATTTCTTTAATCAGTGTAGTCGTAAGTGCTTGATAGGAAAGCTTATCAGATAGAAATCGAAATAACTCCGTTGCTCTTTCACTTTGCTCTCCACCTTCGATCCGTGCTGCTTCTGTTGCTTCAGGGAAAAGCAGGTTCAGATTGAGAACCATTACTTCATTGAGGAAATCCTCTGCCATTTCAGTCGAAACATCGGGATGATCATATTGACCCTCTGCAATGGCTAGCATTCTTAACTCACTAAGAATCTCAATGATTGAAGGAAGCCCCTTCGCTTGAAGTGACCCGGCCACAAGAGGCGGCTGAAGCTTGGACGCTTTTTCCCAAGGACCGTCCTGGAAGACCCCGGCCTTTTCAAAGCGACTTGCGCTCCGATATAGAATCCCCAGTCCCTCATCCGTATCCAATAGCCTTTGCGCTTCCTGATAGACGTCGGTTTGATACATTGATTTCGCAAATGAAGCTGCGCTCTCCAGTTCATTAAGCGCTTGCAGAAATCGATCTTCCAGCTTGGACGTTAATTCAAATGCCATTTCAAAACTCCTTTATCAATTAAAATACCAGTGGATGAAAGAATTAGATATAGAAGTTAAACTGTTCGTATTCCTTTAATAGACCCCTCATGATTTCACTGTCTTCCCCGTAGAAGAAGATCGTTCCGTAATGATTACCGAAGCCGATTCGCTGAGCTACTTTCCCTTGGGCCGGACTGAACATATCATGTTTTTCAAAATAGGCATGGTTCTCCAGTTCATCGGGCACCTCCAGCTTCTCCACATAATTGACATGAGGATGGACCATTAAACAACCTGCATGGGCTTTTGCCTTTTCACCTGTAGAAGGGAAGAACTCTCTAAGCTCTTCTTCTGTTGTATTGGGATCACTACAAAGGATTTGAGCTTGATAAGCATTAAATCCATAAGCACGCTCAATCAAATCAAAGATATGTCCGCCGGGAACCCTGGCTGCGACTTCACCAAAATGAAGAGTACCATCGGACGTAATGAAATATTCCGGATGAATAACACCGTATTCAATCTCAAACGCATCAATGAGCTGTTGAATAGCCTCAAGGATGATCGGACGCTTTTCCTCAAGGGTCGGGGATGCAGGTACGAAATTGGAGTAGCCTAATCGCACATACTCCGTTATATTTAAAAATTGGATCTTTCCGTTATGAATGAACGCTTCACACGAGAATTCCTGTCCGTCTAAATGACTTTCCATCAGAAGCGGGAACTCAGACTCGGTGAGAGCATCGATATCTTCAGGATTCTCAATGGCACGGTGTCCGACAGACCCTGCTTTATCAAGTGGTTTTACGTGAATGGGATCGTTCTTATCTCCTTCCACTTTAAGGAGGGCTTCATTCACACGTTTCAAGAAGCGCCTTACATCCTCCTTATCCCGTGCTTCTTCGAATACACCCACTTTGATTCCGGCAATTTGCGCTTTACGCTTCATCATCCCTTTATCTCTTAATAGAAGAGAACGGTTGAAGACGCGCGGTTCGTTTCGGAAACGGGAGTTCAATGCCCCGGACCACTCCACACACTCTTCATACAAAGGAACAGCCACTTCTGCACCCATTGCCTTCAACTGCTTATAAAGATGATCTGAACCTTCATTTAACCGATCGAAATCCCAGCCGATAAAGGCAATATCATGTTTTTCTGCATATGCCTCAAAATCAGGCGGGCCAACAACGACGAAAGGCCTATTTAGCTTCGTACACGCTTCGATTGCCGGCAGACTCCAGCCGATCAATGCCGTTAGATAGGGTTTGGTCTTGTCCTTTACGCTCTGTTCTGCTTGCTGTAATTCAAGTTGATCTAGTCCCATATTTTCCTCTCCCCTTATCACGTATTTATTCAGATTCCTCTTTAGCATAACAAAGCAAATTGGGAGAATGAAGTATTTTGCTGAATTTTCAATCTATTCGACAAATAAAGTGGTAAAGTGACATAATCAGCGGCGAGATTCTTACTGAGAGGGGGTGAGATTTGATTAGGGTTTGGTGCGGTATTTAACAACAATAGGAAACTGAAAATCGGCTCTATCATACTGATCCATTCCTTCTCTCAATAAAAAACCCCTAATGCACAAAGCATTAGAGGTCCTTCATTCTATTATTCACCTAAATCAACATTATGATAAACCTGCTGAACATCTTCCAAATCTTCGATCGCATCAATCATTTTTTCGAATTGAGCTTGACCATCTTCTGGAAGTTCGACATCATTCTGCGCAAGCATTGTCAGTTCCGCCACTGTAAACTCAGTGACACCTGCACCTTTAAACGCTTCTTGAACTGCATGGAATTGATCTGGTTCAGCGTAAACGATCACAGCATCATCTTCCTCGATAATATCACGGGCGTCTACATCCGCTTCCATCAGGATCTCCATTACTTCTTCTTCTGATTTCCCTTCAATACCGATTACGGCTGTTGCATCGAACATATACGCTACAGATCCACTTACACCCATGTTACCGCCATTTTTCCCGAAAGCAGCACGCACTTCGGATGCAGTTCGGTTTACATTGTTCGTCAGGGCATCAACAATGACCATGGAACCATTCGGCCCGAAGCCTTCATAGCGTAGCTCGTCATAGTTCTCTTCTGAACCACCCTTTGCCTTTTCGATGGCACGGTCGACGATATGTTTCGGTACGCTGTATGTTTTCGCACGCTCAAGAACAAATTTCAGCGTTTGGTTCAGTTCCGGATCCGGCTCACCTTGCTTGGCCGCAACATAGATCTCACGACCGAACTTCGCATAAATACGACTCGTATTCGCATCCTTAGACGCTTTCTTTTCTTTAATGTTATTCCATTTACGTCCCATATTGTTTCACTCTCTTTCACATTTATCTATAGATACTTTCAATCTTAAAAGGTATTTTCGTTTCTATTATACATGAAAACAACTATTTTTGGCTAAGTAGATTCCTTGCCACTCTTACCTAAAGAAAGCCGACTCGGATGAGTCAGCTTCCTTCCTGGTATGCACTTATCGCTTCATATTCTTCTTCCAGCAAACGTGGAACGCGAATAAAGATAGGCATCAGTTTCGTATATGCTTCCGTTGCTTTCGGATCCGGTTGATGGGAATGTACAGAACCGACCATTTCACTCACTTCTTCCAGGGAGTCAATCATCCCGTTGCCATACATCCCAAGGACAACTGCTCCAAGACATGAGCTTTCGAAGCTTTCCGGAACTTCCACTTCCTGATCGAATACGTCGGCAAGCATTTGACGCCAAATTTCAGAACGGGCAAAGCCACCGGTTGCCTGCACTCGTTTCGGTGTTCCGATTAATTCTTCCAATGCTAATAGAACACTGTATAAATTCATCACAATTCCTTCTAACACGGCTCGGATCATATGCTCCTTTTTGTGATGCATACCGAGTCCAAAGAATGAGCCGCGGGCTTTTGCGTTCCAAAGAGGCGCACGCTCTCCGGCCATATACGGATGGAAGAGTAATCCTTCCGAGCCCGGCTCTACTTTAGATGCAATATCCGTAAGGACTTCATAAGGATCTTTCCCTAACCGGCTCGCCACTTCAACCTCTGCAGAAGCCAGTTCGTCCCGCACCCAACGAAAGATCATACCACCGTTGTTGACTGGCCCGCCAATCACCCAATGATTATCCGTCAAGGCATAACAGAAAATGCGGCCTTTCGGATCCGTTACCGGACGGTCCGTTACAGCGCGTATCGCACCACTCGTTCCGATCGTAACGGCTACGACACCCGGTTCAATGGCATTGACGCCAAGATTCGATAGGACTCCGTCACTTGCTCCGACGACAAACGGTGTGTCGGCTGATAAGCCCATCATGTCCGTGTACTCAGATTTCAAGCCAACTAAGCTTTCAGTCGTTGAGACTGGAACCGAAAGGTGATCCTTGGTGACACCTGCCACCTTCAACGCTTCTTCATCCCAAGCAAGGTTCTCCAGATGGAACATACCTGTTGCAGATGCGATTGAATAATCCACAACATATTTTCCGAAAAAGCGGTGGAACACAAATTCTTTAATGGAAATGAACTTAGCTGCCTTGGAAAATAATTCGGGTTCTTCATGCTGCAGCCAGGCAAGCTTTACAAGGGGGGACATCGGGTGAATGGGAGTCCCTGTTCTGCGATAAATCTCCAACCCATTCATTTCTTTTTTTATCTTATCCGCCCATTCGGCACTTCGGTTATCAGCCCAAGTAATGGAAGGAGTCAGAGGCTGGTCCTTCTCATCCACCAGGATCAAGCTGTGCATAGCAGAGCTGAACGACACAAACGAGATTTTCTCACTTGTTTTCGAGGTCACTTCCTTTATACAACTGATGACGGCACGGAAGATTTCTTCGGGGTCCTGTTCGGCGGTTCCCGGTGCCGGTGTATGTAATGGATATTCGACCCCATGACGATCGATCGCTTCTCCCTTTTTATTAAAAAGTACCGCTTTCGTACTGGTTGTCCCGATATCGACACCAATCATGAATTCTGACATTTTCGTTCCTCCTAAACAAATAGAGAAAAGGAAGAAGCGACATGGCTCTTCCCTCTTCCACTATTATTCTATCCTATTTTATCCGATGAATATCCCTATAATGAATACTACAGTAAATCCTACAAAACCGATGAGCGTTTCCATCATTGTCCATGATTTTAACGTATCTTTCACATCTAATCCAAAATAACGATTCACTAGCCAGAATCCGCTGTCATTTACATGAGAGAAGACAGTTGCTCCTGCTGCAATGGAAATGACCATTAAACCAAGGACCGGCCCTTCTAAACCAAGAGTGGAAATTAATGGACTCATTAGTCCCGCTGCCGTGACCATGGATACAGTCGCTGAACCTTGTGCCACACGAACGACCATGGCAATTAAGAAAGCAAGGGCAATCGGAGGCAAGCTTGAACCTGCCATCATTTCACCAAGTACTTCACCGACACCCGAGTCGATCAGAACTTGTTTGAACACTCCACCGGCTCCTGTAACAAGGATGATGATCCCAGCCGGCTCAAGTGCTTTTGTCGCAATGTCCTGAACTTCCTGACGGGAATATCCACGTCTTGTTCCTAATAATGTAAACGTCAATAGAGTCGCAATCGTTAACGCTACGAACGGATGACCAAGGAACGTTAAGATTGAACGAATGGTATTTCCTTCATCTAATAGAACACCAGAAAGTGTATTCAATAAAATTAACACTAAAGGAATCGAGATAAGTGACGCAATCATTGCAAAGCTTGGAAGCTCTTTATCGTACTCGATCTCTTCCACTTGCATATAATCCGGAACCACTGCATGAATTCGTTTCGAAATGAATTTTGCAAAAAGTGGACCGGCGATGATCATGGATGGGATACCTGCAAGAGTACCGAATAAGATAACCCAGCCAAGGTCAGCACCGATTAAATCAGCTACAGCAATTGGTCCTGGAGTTGGCGGAATGAAGCTGTGGGTTACAGCAAGTCCCGCAAGTAAAGGGATTCCATAGTATAATAGCGACTTGCCAGTTTTCTTTGCCAAACCATATACGATCGGTACAAGGATGATGAATCCTACATCAAAGAATACCGGAATGGCTACCAAGAAACCTGTAATACCTAACGACCACTGCGCTTTATCTTCACCAAATTTATTAATCAGGGTTTGAGCCAGTCGTTCCGCTCCCCCTGAAACTTCAAGCATACGACCGAACATTGCACCTAAACCAACTACGACAGCGACAAACCCGAGGGTCCCGCCCATTCCGCTTTGTATCGAAGCGACAACTTCCTGGAGAGGCATGCCTGCGGCGATCCCTACAATCAAACTTACTAATAATAGGGCGACGAAAGCATGAAGCTTCGTTTTGATAACTAAAAATAATAGAAGAAAAATTCCGGCTAATGCAACTAAAATAAGCATTTGATCAGACATCTCTATCCCTACCTTTCTTTCATGACGACAGCTTGGCTGCCAGATTTTTTATAACGATTGATCCTGAATAATCGGGAAAGTAAAACGTTTACAATTCACTCTATGTAACTTCTACTCTCAAATCTGCCGAATTCAACATTGGAATTCCATTTCGCAGTTCCAGATATCTAAGGAAAATTATTTTCCATCTAACTCTATTATAAAAAATATTTTTCTTTTTGCAACCGTTTACAGAAATTATTTTTATTTTTCTATTATTCTTGTATAATAAAACTATGTAAACCCTTACAGGAGTGATGTCTATGAGTCAACATCAGCATTGTTTAGCGAGTATACGCTCACACTATCCTCAGTTTAGCGTGACTGAGAAGAAAATTGCCGACTATATACTTGAAAACCCAACCGAGATCATTCATTCAACCATTAATGGTTTAGCAGAAGATTTAGGGGTCGCGGACTCCACAGTCTTCCGCTTTTGCAAACGAATCGGCTTTAAAGGATATCAAGCGATGAAAATCGCTCTTGCTTCGGAAATTGTGACGGGACTTAAGGACATACACGAGCGAATCGATGAAGGAGACACGGCTCAAACGATTGCTACAAAAGTATTCCGTTCGAACATCAAAACCATCGAAGACACCTTAATGGTTGTTGATGAAAAGAAACTATTAAAAGCTGTAGATATTATGATCAATGCACGCTCAATCGAATTTTTCGGTAGTGGCGGATCAGGCGTCATCGCACTTGACGCCTATCATAAGTTCATTCGAACCGGCTTACGTGTGCATGCTGCGAGCGACAGTCATATCCAGTTGATGACCGCTTCCCAAATGACGAGTGATGATTGTGCTGTATTTATTTCCCACTCAGGTTCAACGAAAGATATCCTCCAGGTTCTAGACATTGTCAAAGAAACCGGGGCAAAGACAATCTGCATCACCAATTTTGCAAAATCACCATTGAGCCAAAGAGTCGATACATCACTTTTCACCGTGTCCGAAGAAACCGACTATCGCTCCGAGGCCCTCTCTTCCCGTATTGCGCAATTAACGCTAATTGATGCTCTTTATGTAAACCTGATGATGAGAAGGGAAATCGAAGGTCAGGATGCACTCCGGAAAATGAGGAAGGCTATTTCGGTTAAAAGACTATAAAAAAGGTTGATCAGTGTGAAACTGATCAACCTTTTCTTATGCTATGGGAATTTAATCAAGATGGCTCATTAACGATTCTTCGTATTCCGTTAACGCTTCATCGAGCATCCGCAGTCCATCATCAATTTGTTCTTTTGTTACAGTAAGTGGCGGAATCATACGGATCACTTCACTATGATTTCCACACAAATAGAATAAGACGCCTTTATCCAGGGCCCGGTCAAGAATATCCATTAAGCCTTCCTTATTTGGTTTTCCAGTTTGAGGATGAACGATTTCAATGCCAATCATCAATCCGACTGATCGAATGCTGCCGATTACGTGATGTTTTTCCTTCAGTAGTTCCAGCCTTGATACAGCATAAGCCCCCATTGTTTTCGTATTATCTAGAAGATTCTCTTCCTTCATGACTTCCAATGTAGCAAGTCCAACGGAACATGCAATGGGGTTTCCACCAAACGTCGTCCCATGACTTCCAAGAGGCCATTGTTTCATGAGCTTATTCGATGCAACAGTCGCGCTCAGGGGAAGCCCCGAGGCAATCCCTTTTGCAATCGCCATGATATCCGGTGTTACATCAAAGGTTTGAGCGGCGAACCAATTTCCCGTACGTCCAAAGCCTGTTTGGACTTCATCGAAAATCAGTAAAATATCGTGACGATCACAAATCTCCCTTACTTTTTTGAGCCATGCTTTCGGAGGAACGATGTACCCACCTTCACCAAGGACAGGTTCCAGGATGACACATGCTACCTCTTCAGGAGTGACCTGATGATTAAAGAGAGTTTCGAAATCCTTTTCAAGCTTCTCAACAACATACCCGACCGAGTCATACCCCTCTGGACACTCCCGTTCGTTCGCATATGGAACCTGATACGTCAGGCCTGATGGCTGCATGAACTTTCGATACTTACTCTTAGAAGTCGTGACACTTAATGCACCAAGAGAACGTCCGTGAAAACAACCGGTAAAGGAAACGACATAAGGGCGTTTCGTTACATATTTCGCAAGTTTGATCGCCCCCTCAATCGCTTCGGTACCACTATTGGCAAAGAAGAAGCTATCTAAATCTCCTGGAAGAATCTCCGCAAGCTCATCAGCCAATCGAAGGATCGATTCATACATGATCACACCTGAAGGACCGTGCATAAGCCCATCTGCTGCATCTTTAATCGCTTGTACGATTTTCGGATGACGATGTCCAACATTCGTTACGGCAATTCCAGAAGTGAAATCAAGATATTTCTTTCCGTCCAACCCGTAGTAATAGCACCCCTCTTCTTTTACTACCGGTAAGTTCGGGTGATCCTTTGCCATACTGGGTGCCAGGCGATTAGGCATATTTTGAATAAGCTGTTCAAACGTTCGTTCCATTCTAGTAACCTCCATATATGTGACTGACAAATTTGTTTTTTATTGATTTCTATTAAGATTTCTATTAAGGATATATGCTCAGAAAGCTGATTGGAGCGGAAATAAACTAGTACTTTCCCCTCTACAATAACAACAAACAAACTTAACGAAATGAGTCTTACATAAAGAAGAAATGAGCCAATAACGCGACGATTGGTAACGTGATAATCGTACGCTGGATAAAAATGATGAATAAATCTAAAAAGCTGATCGGAATCTTGGATTTGATTAGTAGAATACCAATCTCGGACATGTAGATTAATTGAGTCAAAGACATGGCGGCAATGACGAATCTTGTTAACTCACTCTCAATTCCGCTCCCTACTACAGCAGGTAAAAACATGTCTGCAAAACCAACGATCATGGCAGGAGCCGCATCTGCCGCCTGTGGAATTTGCAAAAGTTCTAATAGTGGCACAATCGGATAAGCCAATACATCAAACACAGGTGTATATTCCGCTACAACTAAAGCAATCGTTCCAAGGGCCATGACTAAAGGAATAAGACCAAACCAGATATCCAGGACGTTCTGGAATCCTTTTTTCGTTACCTCTCCGACACTCTTCACTTCTGAAGCTTTTTCTACTGCTTTTTCAAAGCCCCATTGAAAACGGGATACATTTTCAGGAACCGTTTCAGATATTTGCATGCCAACCGGCTCATAATAGGTATCCTTCTTTCGGGAAAGGGGCGGGATACGCGGACATATGACCGCAGCTGCTATCCCTGCAATAACCACTGTCCCATACAGTTGAACAAACATTGATTCCAATCCGATGAAGCTGACAATCACAAGACTGAAAGCGATTGAAGCAACGGAAAAGTTTGTCGCAATGACTGCCGCTTCCCGCTTTGTGTAGTAACCCTCTTCAAATTGTTTCGTTGTGATCAATACGCCGACGGTCCCACTCCCCATCCAAGATGCAAGGGCATCGATGGAGGATCTTCCCGGCAATTGGAAAAGCGGCTTCATGATCTTCTGCAGCAGGGTACCGAAGAAATCCATCAACCCAAAATCTAAAAGCAATGGCATCAATAAGCCAGCAAATAAAAACCAAGTGGCTAAGACAGGAACTAACGAATACAATACAGTTCCTCCTGTAAAGTCAGAAATAATCCACTCGGGACCACTTCCATTTACCGTCATCACCGCAAATATCGCACCGAGGACACGAACAGCGATCCAGAAGTATCCTACGTCGAATAGTCCTTTTAAAAATGATTGATTGACAATCCACTGAGGTTTAAAAACTTTTGTATAAATAGCCATAAGAGCTGATACACCAAAAACCACTGTCATGAATAAAGGCAGTACACCTTCCAGCATCCCTTGAAAATAAGAAGCAAATATCCCTACCCCGATTGTCATATTCCCTTCATACGTAACAGGCACCAAGAACAACAATACACCCAATAAGGACGGAATGATAAACTTCATCGCTTCCTTTGTCGACCGGGTTTCTAATTGACTAACATTTTGTTTTCCGACTTCCATTGTCAAACACCCCTTTATAATTTATCCATAACCCCTAACCATTCGAAAATCACTTATGAGTCTATTAATATCCCCCTTCTCTACCTTTCAGTTCTTTTCACATTATTACTTGCAAGTTTCATGCCAATCGTTTATTTTATTTTGTATTTTTTAAGTTTTCTGACTATTGAAGGTTGACTGATTCCCAGTTCCTGGGCCATTTGAGTAGTAGTCTTGTGCTTCTCCCTCGCATTTTTTAATACTTGTTCTTCGACTGTTTCAAGAATGTCTTTTAACGATTGACCATTGTGCTCAAAGCCTGGAATTTCACCCATATGTTTTATGTAAGAGCCAGGCAAATTCTCCATTTCAATTAATGGCTTGGAAGATGTCACGATCAGTCTTTCAATTAAATTCATCAATTCTCTGACATTCCCTTTCCAATCTTGAATCAACAACTGGTGAACTACTCCTTCATCCAGCTCTCTTTGGCGCTGATATTTTTTACAAAAATGATTTACAAAGTATTCGATCATCGTAATGATGTCTGATGTTCTCTCTCTTAATGGAGGAATCGTAATGGGAACCACATTCAAACGGAAATATAAATCCCTCCTGAACTCTTTTTCCTCTACAGCCGCCTCTAAATCCTTGTTTGTAGCTGCCAGAACCCGGAAGTCAACCTTCCTTTGTTTCGTACCGCCTACGCGATAAAATTGTTTCTCCTGAATGAACTTTAGAATTTTGACCTGGTTCGATAGAGATAGTTCCCCTATTTCATCTAAAAATAGGGTGCCGCCTTCAGCGAGTTCCGCTAATCCTACTTTCCCTTTGCGGTCAGCCCCAGTGAAAGACCCGGGTTCATACCCAAAGAACTCTGCTTCAAACAAAGAGTCTGGTATCGCTCCACAATTGACCTCAATGAACGGGCCGCCTCTTCGTTGACTTTTGTTATGTATGAATTTCGCGATATGGGACTTGCCGACACCTGATTCTCCCAGGAGCAGGACGTTCACATCGACTTCTGCTACTTGCAGGGCCACCTGTAACACCTTTTTCATCTCATTACTTGTGGCAATGATCCCTTCTGAATAATAATGACGGCTCCTTAAGATTTCAAGCTCACTTTTCACCCTTTCCATCTCATCTTCCATTTCTGTTAAGTACTTTTTCATATTCAATAATTCCGTTACATCATGGGAATAACTTACGATTCTCACTAGTTCACCAGTCTCATCGAATACCGGGATCCCTGTAACAAGCAGTTTCTTGCCTTCTTTACTCGTCTGGACCAACGTTATTTTTTTCTTTTCTTTTAGAACGATCGGGGTTAATATCGGAGAAAAAACGCCTTCTTTTTCCAGATCATAGACAGATTTCCCTACCATGTCTGCCGAGTTCACGTTATAAATATCCCCGGTTGCGTCACTCACTTTCAAGATGATCCCATCTGTATTGGTTACTAAAATATCATCTTGCAGTGAGTGAAGGATCGCTTCATTCTCATTCCAACTTTTTTTCTTTACAGTCAAAGACAGCATCCCCTTTGCAAGTCTTGAAATTATTCAACAATGAATAATTATCCTGATAATTTTTATATTAATTCATTTATACCAAAGTTTTTTGACTTTTTATACATTTTTGAATAAATTATTCAAAAATAAATATTTTTCACTCTATTAAACCAAGAAATTATTTTACTATTCAAACCATTTCAATTATCATTTTGGTAAGACTGTTTAAGGTGGGATAGGGATGACACATGGAGAAAAATTAACGGTAGAGCATGCTAAGGAAATGGACAGGCGGGACTCATTGGCACATTTCCGCGATGAATTTTACATAAAGAAAGATCACTTTTATATGGATGGGAATTCCTTAGGCTTATTATCTAAACGGGCTGAGAAGTCGTTACTCACATCATTGGAAGATTGGAAGGAACATGGGATCGATGGCTGGATGGATGGCCAGGAGCCCTGGTTCTATTATTCTGAGAAGCTTGGCGAAATGACAGCCCCTTTAGTGGGAGCCAAAAAAGAAGAAGTGATTGTGACAGGATCCATTACGACCAACCTTCACCAATTACTTGCCACATTCTATAAACCTGATGGAAAACGCACCAAAATCTTAGCAGATGAATTGACTTTTCCTTCGGATATTTACGCGATCCAAAGTCAGTTGGAGTTAAAAGGCTACTCACCTGAGGAGCATTTGATCCAGGTAAAAAGCCAGGACGGATATACACTGCGGGAAGAAGACATCATTGAAAACATGACCGATGATATCTCCCTAATTCTATTGCCGTCCGTTCTTTATCGGAGCGGGCAGCTTTTGGATATAAAACGATTGACTGACGAAGCCCATAAACGTGGCATTGTGATAGGATTCGATTTAGCCCATTCCATTGGAGCTCTTCCTCATCAATTGCATGATGACGGAGTGGACTTTGCCGTGTGGTGCAATTACAAATATTTAAATAGCGGTCCTGGTGGTGTTGGTGGATTATTTGTTCATAACAGGCATAAAGGGAAGAAACCTGGCCTTTCCGGCTGGTTCAGTTCCCGTAAGGATAAGCAGTTTGATATGGATCATACATTGACCCATGCAGATTCTGCGGGTGCCTTCCAAATCGGGACACCGCATATATTAAGCAACGCTCCTTTACTTGGCTCCCTGGAGTTATTTGAAGAAGCCGGCATTGAGAATCTGAGAAGAAAATCCCTTTCTCTTACCCGATTTATGATGGATTTATTTCAACAAGAGCTTTCCCAGTATGGATTTACACTCTGCAATCCACTTGAAGATGATAAGAGAGGTGGCCATATCAGTTTAAAGCATGAGGAAGCCGCAAGAATTTGTAAAGCCCTGAAGGTGAACAAGGTTACACCTGATTTCAGATCACCAAATGTGATTCGCCTGGCTCCTGTGGCCCTGTACTCTTCATTCGGGGATGTATGGGAAACGATTCAGATCCTGAAGACGATCATGGAAAATGAAGAATATAAGCAGTTTGAAAATACGCGGAATGTCGTAGCATAACCTCTTTAGTATGGAAAGGATGAGACCGCTTGAAAATCATTGATATTTCACGCCCATTGCACAATGATACTCCTGTTTGGCCAGGGGACACTCCCTTTTCTTTCTCATTGAATTGGACGAAAGAAGAAACCGGATCCGTTAATGTCGGTCAGCTTACCATGAGTTCCCATACTGGAACACACGTCGATGCTCCCTTCCACTTTGACAGTGGTGGAAAGAGAATATTGGACCTGCCATTAGAGAGGTTTATGGGACCCGCCATCGTTGTATCGGTGGAGGATGCGGCAGAAATAAGCCCTGAACAAATGAAAGGTATCGACTTTTCAGGAATTAAGAAGGTTCTTTTTAAGACCAATGCCTGGAAGAGCCCGGATCAGTTTCCTGAAAGCATCCCTCCCATCACCAAAGAACTTTCCCCCTTTTTGAAGGAGAAGGGCATTGATCTGATAGGAGTGGACCTTCCTTCTGTTGATCCCTTGGATAGTAAGGATCTGGTAGCCCATCATTCATTGCGTGAAAATGACATCGGGATATTGGAAGGGATTCTCCTTAACGATGTCGAGCCTGGCCTGTACGAATTGGTGGCTCTTCCACTCCCTCTTCAAGAAGGGGATGGCTCTCCCGTTCGAGCCATTTTAATCGATCGAAAATAAGAAGATTTCTTTACAGATTTTCGTTGCTTTTTGTATAATAAAAAAGAGAAGTTCATTCATTGATACAGAGTCCTGGCTGCCACCAGAACTCTGACAGTATACATTGCCGTGAGCAATTTATCCTTTAATAAGATAGAAGTAACCTTTCCCTAGCAGTTGTCATAGTGGGTGGGTTACTTCTTTTTTTGTTGCGTGACTGCGATTATTGCTACTGTTAATGTACCAAAGGCAATCATCAATTGTAGTACGTCTGCCGTTTCGATCATTCCTGCTCATCACCTCCCATCTTCAGGGAGCTGCCTCTTGCCCACCCAGCTATGTACACCGTACATTTATTTTAACACAAAAATCGAACATATGTTCTAAATTTTAGAGCGTATTTAGAAAATAGTTCCTTTTTACTGAATGGATTCTGCCTATAAGTGAGATTAAATCGCATATAATACCTCCTCCTGTTCATAGAATAACGATATAGATGTTTAAAATGATGAAAATTGGACCATAGCTGATTTAAAAAAGGAGGCGGCACAATGGGAATCACAATCACTTTGGGTTTAGTCGTAATGCTTGGGATGGTTTTGGGCATTCTTATTTATTTCTTAAGACAAGCTTTGGATTCAAATGATTCGAAAAAGATCGACTCTCATGATCATGATCATTTTTCACAATGATGGTTTGGGCCTTCATAACCGATAGCGAATTTTGTCATTTTTTGCAGAACAGTCGGTATCTTGAAAATACGGTTGATAAAATGAAAGAACGGTTGATAAACTCTAATAAAGGTGGATATCTTCCCATAAAAGTCGATAAATCCGTATAACGGTTAATATCTTTACAGTCGGCAAAGCAAAAAGCCCGGACATCCTGTCTACCAGGACGCCCGAGCTTTTTTTATTCAGTGATTTCCTTTTCGCCAAGCTTCATTGGACTTGAGCATAGGGGACAAACTTTGGATTCCGTATCTTCATGGGTTTCCGGTCTCTGCCAGGCAATGCACTTGGTATTTGTGCAAACCCAGGCCAGGATTTTACTCACCTTCCCGCTCCTCGCCTTTTTATTTGTCTTAGTCTGATCCGTGTGGGGAGTATTCGTAAATAAGTCGGCAATAAAACGCGAGCATTTCCGCTGTTCACCTTGATAATAGGCAGGAGAGGAAATAAACAATTTTTCTTTTGCCCTCGTTATGGCTACATACGCGAGCCGCCTTTCTTCCTCTACTGCACCCAGGACCTTTTCTTTTTGATTCGGATTTTTGTATACCTTATCTTCAAGCTTATTGGCATTCAGGGCCGAGCTATGAGGAAGGTTCCCTTCAATGGCTCCGATTAAAAACACGACGGGAAATTCCAAACCTTTAGAACGATGGATCGTCATGAGGGAAACACTGTTCGTATTCTTCTTTTGACTTTGATTTGTATAGATTTCCTCATACTTTGCTTTCATATCATCAATAAAAGTAATAAAACCCGAAATCGAATCAAAACGCTTCGCCGACCCTTCAAGCTCGTCCAGCATTTCTTTAATGAGTTCCTTCTGTTCTGTTACCACATGTGATTCCTGGGCATCGATGTATTGATGATAGAACTCTTTCCTGATCCGTTTGATCGCAGCTTCAGGTGACTGGTCTCCGATCGACTTTAGAAACTTCATCCGTTCTTTAATATTCTTTACCTGGAACGGCTTCAATCCTGATAATGTCGTCAAATGGATGAGAGGATATTTCTTTCTCTCTTTACGATCTTCCTCCAGAATATGAGCCATCCCCCGGTCCCTTCTTATAAATAAAGTCGGCAGCAGGGATTCCATGGCTGAAAAATTCCTTGGAACAATCGATAAACGCAAGTAATCCACCACCGGTTTCACCGTCCAGTTCTCATAGAAGAGGGAATCTTTCTGATTATAAGGCGTGAACGGAATCTCCTTTAATAGCAGCTGCTCAAAGACTGCCCGCCCGCTGCTCATCGTGCGATGAAGAATCGTCATATCCCCATATGTATAGCCTTCTTCTATTAACCGGTGAATTTCTTCTGTGATCCAGACAGCCTCTTCATCAGCAGTTGCCGGTCTTGAATAAAGCGGTTTTTGTCCTTCTATTTTCGTGGCAATCAGCTCTTTTTTCCTGCGGTGATCATTTCGTCCAATCACTTCATTCCCGAGCCCTATAATATAGGCATCCGATCGGTAGTTCTCCTTCAATGTTACAACCTTTGCGTCGGGGAACTCTTCATCAAAATCCAAAATGAATTCGTTTCTTGCTCCGTTAAAGGTGTAAATCGTCTGGTCATCATCCCCTACTACGAACAAATTCCGATGAGCCGCAATCAACTTGATAAGCTCATATTGTACAAGATTCGTATCCTGGAATTCATCTACCATCACGTACTGAAAACGATGCTGAAGGGAGGTCAGGAGGTTAGGATTCGAAAGTAATAATTGATATGCCTCTGTCAAAATATCATCGAAATCCATTTTATGATTCATCCGCTTCCACTCTTCATATTTTAAGAGAATGTCTCGCACTTCTTTTTCTGACTTGGATTTCTGCGGAAGATCCCTGATATCCTTTTGATTCAGCTTATAATGAGAGAGTTTTGCAAGGAGAGTCTCCGCATCATAAGGGTCATATATATTCATTTCTCTCTGAATTTGCTTCAAGATAATTTGTTTATAGCGTTCGTTCCCGATCACTTCTTGTGTATAATGGCGGGATCTCAATAAATAAAGAAACAGAGCGTGGAACGTACTGGCATGCACCTGTCCGAAGGCTTCTGTCCCCGGCAGACTTGAAATCCTCTGCTTCATTTCTTCCGCTGCTTTCTTTGTAAATGTCACAAGTAAAATATTCCTCGGCAGAATATTTTTCACTGACATCAGGTAACCTGCCCGGCATACGAGAACCGTCGTCTTTCCAGTCCCGGCACCGGCCAGGGTTAAGCACGGTCCCTTCACATGGCGCACAGCATCTATCTGAGAAGCATTCAAAAGAATGCCGGCATCCTCCATCGTCCGAAAGAAAAAAGAATCCTCTTCATGAGAGGATATCAGCTGTTTCGTCGTTTCCCCTTTATGGAGTGGCGCTACCGGGATTTCCTTCTTTTCCGCTTCATATGGGTAAATAGAATAGTTCTTCAATACTTTATTCAAAGCTCATTCTCCTAGCTTTTCTTTACGATTCATAACCTTCTCATCATAACAAGAGCCCTTCAAAAATAGCAATGACAATCTCAGGATGATAGGGATAGACTGATAGATATGAAAATACTGTTAAACGATTGTTTAATCCCTTGAACCCTAGTAGAATAAATGTTTTGAAGTACTAATCAAACGTTTGTTTAAATCGGATATGCTCCCAGGGGATTAACATATTGAAAGAAAAGGTAATAGAACATTAGGTGATAAAACATGAATCTAACAAAATGGGGCTTTACCCGTTTCAACAGCATAAAAGCAGAATTTGATCACTTCCCCCACTCCCTTGTCATCCTCAGAAAGATCAGAAACTATTACTTCGTCAATAAAGTTCACTGGTCCCACCTTGACCCCGTCGTGGAAACACATCATCTAGAAGAAATGGAGCTGCTTGTGAACCGGGAGCTTGATTTAGAGAAGTACTATCTTAATAGACGATTGGAATAATGGGACTGTTTTTTTGCACAATTAATGGATTTTTTAAAATGAGAAAGGAACTACGTGCTGTTACTGTGTAGAGTGGCTGCTTTTTAAGTGACGTTCAATTCTTTTGTTAAATGATTTTTAGTGTTTGGTCTATCTACTTCTAATTCTTATAGTGACAAATAATGAAGAAGCACAGAGTGGATTGGAGCGAAAGGTGCTCGACTCCTGCGGGAGAAGCGGGACAGGTGAGACCCCGGAAGCGAAGCTGAGGAGGCTCACCGCCCGCCCCGCGGAAAGCGAGCACCTGCAGCGGAAAGGAACGGTCCTTGTTTTATTGAAACCCTCAATTAGAAGCTTCTAGCTACTTTTCGTAAAAAAGTTTCAAAAAATAAGAAAGAATGAGATAAGGTAAGATAACCCACTATTTCATCGTAAAAAACAGCCCAAATCGCATTATATTGATTATTCTGAACATTTGCATTAATTTTAGAATTTGTTAATATATAATTAATAAATGATTAACAAACACAAACTTTAAAGGAAGGCGTGATTCCAATGAAGTAAGCTAGCAAAGCATATCAGCATCACATCTCGCTTTTGAGATCGGCCCGTGAAAACTGATTTCAAGATGTGTGGATATGTGGGAATGCGCAATCTTATTTCAGGAGATGATTCCAATGAAGAGTGTAAGCGAAGCATGCTAACATCATGGTACGCAAGAAGATAGCCCGTGAAAACTATCTTCGTAACATGTGGGCGTGTGGGGAAATCAGCGGCAAGAGAAAATAAACTAAATAATACATGCAAGACCATTAATTTAAATGAATGTTAAGTATGTGTATTAGTAAGAAAGGATAGTAAAGTTAATTGAATAAGGTTTACTTAAGTTAAGGCGCTGTTTATGTGATATAGGCATAAGCAGCGTCTTAAATTTTGTTTAAAACTCTTCTCTTAACAGTGAACAAACGACTGCATCACAAAAGACGCCTTTTTCAAATGCCGCTCGTCTTAAGACTCCTTCGAACGTAAATCCTGCTTTTTCAAGACATTTCTTTGAAGCCGTGTTTGACGGATCATAATAAGCTTCTATTCTATTCAGAGACATTTCTTCAAAGCCGTACTGCAGGATCGGTTTCAACACCTCGGTCATAACCCCTTGTTTCCAATACGTTGGATGGACTTCAAATCCGATCTCGGCTTTAAAGTGTTCTTTTTCCCACTGATGAAAACCGCAGCTTCCGATGATTTCGTTTGTTTCTTTTAAAGCAATCCCCCATCTGATCCCTTCATTCACCTGAAATCTCTCGCTCCATCTATTGATGATTTCAACAGCTTGTGTTTCTTCTTGAAACGATTCTAAATCATAATATCGTGTGACTTCATCTTTTGAAAAATAATCAAATACTTGTGGGGCATCCCCTTCTTCCATCTGTCTTAAGCGGAATCTTTCTGTTTCAAGTAACGGGAAGGTTCTTGTCAGCATAATCATTCTCCTTTTCTTCTTGTTCTCCTTAACTATTCAACATTGTATTTTTTAATGCCTTCTTGAAAATTGAATTTTTCTAAAATCTTGTACTGGTGATGAGAAACGTTTGTTTGTATTATTTCCTAATTCTGGTTACAATCGATTTAACATGTTGAAAAGGATTGGAGAGGCGAAGATGCAACATAAAGCTCACAAAATCATAGTAAGTGAAGCCATATTTACTGGAACGGCTATGTCCCCCTTTGACGGTTTCGTGGCTGTTCGGGATGATACGATTGTTGGAGTCGGTCCCCGTTCAGAGATGGTAAGTTTTACAGGACCGTCGACAGAAACATGGGATGTTGGAAACCGACTGGTGATGGCAGGTTTTCATGACTTTCATCTTCATTTGTTTTTAGGGGCGATGTTCGAGGGGTTCTGTCAGCTGACATTCGGCCATTCAGAAGAAGCGACGGCAAAAATGGTTGCGGAGTATGCAAAGGATCATCCAGATGAAGAATGGATTCTTGGGTTCGGCTGGCATCACATACGCTGGCCAGGGCAGACTCTTCCCTCCCGTCACTCTTTGGATCAGTACTTTCCCCACCGACCCGTTGTGCTTCTGAATGAAGAAGCTCATAGTGCGTGGCTGAATACAGCTGCCCTTAAGAAATTGGGAATTCATCGGGATACTCCTGAACCCCCTTTTGGAAAGATTGAAAAAGACGAGGATGGGGAGCCGACCGGTTTCTTGTACGAAACGGCTGTTAAATATGTCATTGAAGCCTTTTCCTTTGATGAGAAAGTGAAAACCAGGCTGATGGACGGGATGCTGGCAAAGACTGCATCCTGCGGTATAACCTCTGTTTCTGATATGCTTCCTCTGCCCGGATATACTTTAGGGGATCCTGCTTTTTACAGAGGCTTTGAGGAAAAAGGAAAGCTGACGACCAGGATTCATTTTTTGGATGTGTTGGATGGGGATCTTGAGCGTGGTATCCGATTCAGGGAAAGGTTTCAATCCGATAAGCTTCAATTCTCAGGTTTGAAGCAGTTTCTGGATGGTGTTCCCCTCACCTATACCGGCTTTTTACTTCAACCATACTCGGATCGTCCTTCTGATTTGGGCGGCACGATTTATGAACCTCATGTATACCAAAGATGGATTGAAGATGCTGACCGGGAAGGATTCCGGATTCGCCTTCACGCATGTGGAGACGCTGCGGTCAGGTTGGGACTGGATTTGTATGAGCATGCCCGGCGTGTTAACGGGGTGCGGGATTCACGTCATACCATCGAGCATATTGAAGTATGCGATCCAAGTGATTTCCATCGGTTTGCGAACTTAGGGGTCATTGCATCCATCCAGCCTGAACACCTGACATCAGGGTCCATGGATACCCATGCTTACTTAGATAGATTGGGTAGTGACCGGTCACGATTCACATGGCCGATCGGGTCCTTGCAGAATCATAAAGCGCTTGTGGCCTTTGGCACGGACTTCCCGATTGTGGATTTGAATCCCATGCTTGGTCTTTACCGGGCGGTTACCAGAAAGCATGAGGACGGAACTCCACCAAGCGGCTGGAATCCTCATGAAAAAATATCATTAGCACATGCATTGCTTCATTATACGAAATCCCCTGCCTATGGAAACTTCAGAGAGCATGATTTAGGGACGATCGAAATTGGAAAGAAAGCGGATTTAGTCGTTTTGGACCACAATCTATTTGAAGTGGAAGCCGAGGAAATCCTGGAGACGGATGTATGGATGACGGTGATGGACGGGGAGGTTGTGTTTGAAAAGTAGAGTTGGATTGATGAATGGAGAGATAGAAATCTATTTTATTCGACAAAAGCTTCATATATTTGAATTCAGGATCATAAATCGTGACGTCGTCTCAAAAAAACAGAGGTCCGTCCCTCATACCTGAGGGACGGACCTCTACAGATTCATCTTATTTTTGTTCCGGCGCTTTCAGTCCCCCGCCCCGGATGGTTTTTTCTTGGAATGGGAGATTGAGTTCTTTGCTTAGTTTTTCAAGGAAGCTCAGTTCGCGTTTCGAGACGAGGCAGATGACGGTTCCTTCCGCTCCCATGCGTCCGGTTCTTCCTGAGCGGTGGATATATTGTTTTGTATCGCTTGGGAAGTCGTAATGGACAACATGTGTGACGTCTGTGATATCAAGTCCACGTGCTGCGACATCTGTTGTCAGAAGCATGGACACTTTCCCTGACCGGAAGCGATCCAAAGATTGCTTACGCTCCATCTTGTTTGATTCCCCTGCCAATACTTCCAGCTCGACTCCTTTATACTTCAGCTTTTCTTCTATTTCAGAGAGCTTTTCAAGTTGATTAAAAAATACAAGGGCCTTGATTCCTTTGAAGTAGGAGATGCTTCTTAGAGCTTCCATTTTGTCTCTCAGCTCACTGTACACATACACATGATCTACTTTTGGATTATCAAGGTTCGCTTCCATTTTCACGATTTCATGGTTTTGCAATAGGGATTCCGCTACGTGCTCGGTTTCGTCTGACAACGTCGCAGAGAAGAATAAAACCTGACGTTCTTTTAACGTTGCTTTAATGATATCCTTCACTTCACGGATATGTTCTGATGAAATCATTAAGTCGAACTCATCGACGACGATGGTTTTCACTTCATGCATTTTCAGCTTCTTCAGTTTCATCAGTTCGATCAAGCGACCCGTTGTACCCACTACGATATGCGGCTTTTTTTTCAGTTTCTCCACTTGCTTCTTGATATTTGCTCCCCCAATGAACGCCGCACTCGTGACGTCGGTACCCTTCGCCCATTTCTGGATTTCCTGGTGGATTTGCATGACAAGCTCTCTTGATGGAGCAAGAATCACAGCTTGAGCCTGTTTTCTTGATGGATCAATGGCTTGGATGATCGGAAGAAGATAAGCAAGCGTCTTCCCTGTACCCGTCGGTGATTCACAAACAACATCTTTCCCTTCCATGATGAGGGGTACTACGCGCTCCTGTACAGGGGTTAGTGAAGTGAAGCCGGATTCTTCCCAGTTCTTCTGAATTGACGGTGTCTTGATAATGGTTGAAATTGAGTTCATGCTTTTAGTCCTTTCTTAATCCGCAGTGGCACCCGGTATCTCTTCTTCTACGATTGGCAGGCTGATTTCCACTGCAGTTCCTTTTTCTATTTCACTTTGAAAGTGTATATGTCCTTTATGTCGTTCAATGATTTTTTGACAGACGGCCAGTCCCAGACCCGTTCCTTTTTCTTTCGTTGAATAGAATGGTTCTCCAAGGTGCCCGATTCTTTCCGGATCCATGCCGACCCCATTATCCGTCACGATTACACGGGCAGCCGAGACTCGATCTTCCAATGTAATCGAAACGATCCCATCCTTATAGTCAGGTATGGATTCAACTGCATTTTTAATAATATTTATGAACACCTGTTTAAGCTGATTTCCTTCACCTAACACATATAAAGGATTTTCCGCCTTGTTTTCATAATAAATGGATACATTATCAAGATGGGCCTGGGCTTCCATTAGTACCAGCACTTGTCTAAGGATGTCATCCAGCTTTTCGGGACGGAAATGGACTTCCTGCTGTTTACCAAGTATCAGCATCTCACCTGAAATCAGGTCAATCCGATCCACTTCAGAAAGCATAATGTCCAAATGATCATGGTTGATTCTATTGCTTGTTTGCATAAGCTGAATGAACCCTTTCAAAGATGTTAGGGGATTGCGGATTTCATGTGCTACGGCAGCCGCAAGCTGTCCAATGACAGAAAGCTTTTCGGAAGCGACCACCATTTCTTCATTTTCACGATGAAGAGTGATATCCCTCGCAATGGCAAACATTCCTGTCACTTTTCGATTAATAATAATCGGGACGAGTGAACATCGCAGGATCTTCTGTTTGTTATTAGCTAAATGAATGCTCGTTTCAAACGTTGATGACCAGCCTTTGAATGTTTCGAAAAAGTACTCCCTTACTCGTTTCATCTCACCTTCATCCAAAAATTTGCTGAATTTCACTTCTTTCAACTCTTCATGGGTGGATTCAAGCAATCCCTCTGCTTCAGAGTTCACAGACACCACATTCCCGTCAAGGGTCAACTCTAATACCGCGTCCGGATTTTGTTCAAATAAGGAATGATAATGCTGATTCCTTATTTGGAGCTGCTTCTCTTTCTTTTTTAACTTTTCATTCGAGAGGATTAATTCATGTGTCCTCCGGTATACCAATAGAAAAATAATGATACCTGTTACAAGTGTAAATAACCAGCCTTTGTAGCGTTGAAAATATATATACATGCTAAGCTTCTCGTGAGCGAGTATCATGGAAAAATAATCCGACAATATAATCCACACAACGCCTAACAACACATAGGTGATGGAAATTCTTAAGGCAATGTCTTTTGCTTGTTTCATCGTAGAGGTTTCACCTAAATTCAAAATAGTCTTTCTCCTATGGTTTCTCAGTTCTTACCAATTTATCATAAAATTCTTTAAGGACTTATTTTCGTTTCAGAAAGAAAGTGGACAACGGGTATATTCCTACGCTTTGAATGATGAGAGATAGCAGGATAACCCCAAATGTTAAGGAGTGCAGGAGCTGAGGTCCTTGCCCATCCATACCAAGCAGCAAAGCAACAGACATGGTGCCTTTGATGCCGGACCACGTTAATATAGATACTTCCTTCCACCCGTACGTTTTTCTCCACGTTTTTTTCATTTTGACAACACCAATAATAATAACATAGCGAACCAGCAAGGAGAGAATAAATAGGAGGATGATCCACCCGATTAATGAGAAAGACAAATATTGCGTCGCCTGGATTCCGATTAACAGGAACAGAAAGGTCAGGATGGTCGGTTCAATGACGGTCCAGAAACCATCCAGATCCCTCCTGAAATGTTTCTCTTTAATCGTTCTTCCGTATTCATAAGAAAGCATGATACCTGAAGAGACAGTAGCCAGTACGCCTGAAACACCAAGTTCTTCCCCTATGTAAAAGGTACCGTAAGCAAGAATGATGCTAAGCATGATCTGGTACCTGGAGTCCGTTGTGAAATGGATGGCCTTACTCGCCAGCCAGCCGAGTGAACCACCGATCACGACTCCTCCAAAGGAAACCAAAAGAAATTCCCAAAGGAACAAAGAAACAGAAAAGGATTCTTCCCCAAAGTAGATACCTGCGACGACCGTAAAGAGAACGACGCTTGTACCATCATTGATCATTGACTCCCCTTCTACTATATCCGCTATGTCTCTGCGACTCGAAGCCTCCTTCAACACCGACACAACAGAAACCGGATCAGTAGGCGTTAAGATTGTTGCGATCAAGAGAGCCTCTACATACGAAATTGAGAGCCACGGATGTAAACCGTAATAGAAAAGCACACTCATTAGGATGATCGTGATGACGATGCCGACTGTACTTAAAAGAGAGATGATTCCCGCATGCTTTTTCAAGGCTTTTGGTGAAAATTGATATGCCGAAATAAATAAAAGTGAGGGTAAAAACCATTCAAAGATAATGTCTTTCGTTAAGGTGACGTCAGAAAAGGCAGGTATGAACGACAGACCCATTCCAAGCAGGAGTAAAACAACGGGAACAGGGAAATTCTTTTTCTTTTTATCAATGGTATACACACTGTAGCCGATTACTAGCAAGAACAGGATGTGGATTGGTTCGATGGTTCCCACCTCCAAACAATGGGTTTATACTTTTTTATTCCTTTGTCACCCACGAGTTAAACGTACCCAACCATCTTCCTATTTTTTCAAAATCGTGTTTATTTGTCGTAGAGAAGGAAAATAGAGAAGCAATGATAGTGAAAGCAGGTGATGCGACATGTTGAGCATGATGTATGGAAGCAAAACATTCAGTAAGAGCGGATCGATCACCCTCCCTCATAAATGGAGACAACAGTTTGGACTGGTACCCGGAAAACTTGCGGAACTCGTCTACCAAAACAACTGCATCTATATTAAGAGAGCGAATAAAGACTCCACACATAATAAGCGTTACATCTCAGAAAAAGGTACCGTACACATCCCAAAGGAAATCCGGGAAGAAATGGGTATGACCCATCAATCACCCTACTACATGAAAGTAAATGAGAAAGAGAATTGTTTTATGATCACCCTGGAGAAATAAAACAAATAAAGCCCATGGCCCCTCGATAAGAGCAGGCATGCATAAGAAGAACCTGAGAAGAAGGCTTTCTTTCCCTTCACTTCAGGTCCTTCTTACCACTCAGAGGCTCAAGCCTCATGACAGGAAAAACAGTGCACAAAACAACAAAAACAAGGTCCGTCCCTCACTCGTTTAAAGCGATGAGGGACGGACCTTCGGTTGTTGAATGGTGATGCTGCTTCCCGATGGGGAGATGGATAGTTTGCGGACGTCCATGCTGGGGAAGGACTGGTCCAGCTGGCGTGCGAGCCATTCACTCGCTTCCCGTTCCACAAAACAGGCAATCGTCGGCCCGGCACCGCTTAAGGCGACACCGAATGCACCGAAACGGCCAGCTACCTCTTCCACTGCATCGTAGTGAGGAAGCAGCTTTCTACGATGGGGCTGGTGATACCTGTCCCGCTTCATCATTTTCCCAACCATTTCCCAGTCCCCGGTTAAAAACGCAGCCACCAATACGTTTGAAATCGCGCCCGCCTCCACGGATTCTTCAAAAGATAAACTGGTCGGAAGTACATTTCTTGATTCCGATGTTTTCAGCTCAGCTTTAGGGATTACGCATATCACATCAATCGGAAGATCAGGGATCGATAAAAGACTCACACCCTTTTCATGCTGACAGCTGACCACAAACCCACCATAGAGGGAAGCCCCGACGTTATCAGGATGACCTTCAAATCGATTCGCAAGTGACAGTTTCTTTTCCTGGGTCAGATTCAGCTCACATAGGGCATTGGCAAGTTCAATGCCCGCCACAACCGCTGCTGCACTGGAGCCTAACCCCCTCGTTAACGGAATATCACTCGACACGTAGAGATGGCAAGGAGACGGCTTCTTACCATAGTCATCTGCCACCTCTTTCACGATCTCTACAATAAAATGTGTGTCATCCTCCGGAAAGATCTCAAGGGCAGGAGAAAGGGGAATCACTTGCCAATCTTCTGCTTCATGTACTTCCACGGTTAAAAACACATTTAACGCCAAGCCCAGTGAATCGAATCCAGCTCCTAAATTGGCAGTGCTTCCCGGGACAATGATCTTCCAGGAGCGGGGATCACGTCTTTTCATACGCCAATCGTCCCTTTGATGTAGTCCTTCACCATTTCACGATCGTTTGGCAACTTCACCGGAGTGACCGGACTGCATTCCATTGCCGTAACCGGATCCTTCAAGCCATTGCCTGTCAGCACCGCCACTACCTTTGAATCTTTTTCGATCAAACCTTTATCTAATGATTTCTTTATTCCCGCAATCGAGGCACATGACGCCGGCTCGGCAAATATCCCCTCTTTACTTGCAAGAAGCTGATAGGCCTCAAGAATTTCTTCATCGGTTACTTCGTCAATATGTCCGTTTGATTCCTTCAGAGCATCCACAGCTAACGTCCAGCTTGCCGGGTTCCCTATGCGGATTGCAGTGGCAATCGTTTCAGGCTGAGGAAACACCCTGTCATGGACCAGGGCTGCAGCCCCCGACGCTTCAAAGCCAAACATCCGTGGTAAAGTCGAGGCTTTAAGATTGTGATATTCCTTGAAGCCTTTCCAGTATGCCGAAATATTCCCTGCATTACCGACAGGGATCGCAAGCACATCTGGGGCTTCCCCCAATCCATCAATGACTTCAAAAGCTGCTGTTTTCTGTCCTTCCAATCGATATGGATTCACTGAATTCACAAGAGTGACAGATTCGGTTTTACTCAGCTCACGGACGATTTCGAGGGCTTCATCAAAATTCCCTTCGATGGAAATGATTTCGGCACCGTACATGACAGCTTGAGCTAATTTCCCTTGAGCAATTTTCCCCTCTGGAATGACCACGATACATTTGATTCCTGCCCTTGCTGCATATGCTGCGGCTGAAGCAGAGGTATTTCCGGTAGAGGCGCAAATGACCGTCGAACTGCCTGACTCTACCGCTTTGGCAACGGCGAGAACCATTCCGCGATCTTTAAAGGAGCCGGTAGGGTTTGCTCCCTCTACCTTTGCATAAAGCTCGATGCCCCATTCCCGGGACAACGTCTTTAATTCAACCAAGGGAGTGTTCCCTTCATTTAACGTTAAAAGAGGAGTGTCATCATTTAATGGAAGACGCTCACCATACTGCTCCAATAATCCTTTCCACCTCATCCTTTTTCTCCCCCTTCTACACGATATGAACTTTCAATCGAATGAATGGCTTCATAATCCTTAAGCTCCATAAGAATATCTTCGTAATGATCAAGAGATGCTTTATGGGTCACTAGGACAATTTCAGCAAATTCGTCACTGTCTAACGGATTCTGCAGGATCTTCTCGAAGCTGACGCCATGATTAGAGAAGATGGAAGTGAGTTTTGCCAAAACACCTACTTCATCCTGTACGTGCAGACGCAAGAAATATTTTGAATGAATTTCATTACGCTCTTTTAATTTTTTAGGGAATTGCGGGTTCACCGCACTCTTACCCGTGACTCCCAATCTCATATTCTTCATGATTCCTACCATATCGGATACGACGGCTGTGGCAGTCGGAAGACTTCCTGCACCCGGGCCGTAAAACATCGTTTCACCAACCGCTTCTCCGTATACGTATACCGCATTATATTCATCATGGACCGATGCCAGTGGATGCTCGTTTTGCAGCAAAGTAGGCTCCACACTCACCTCGACACTCTCCCCTTCACGGTGAGCATATCCGATGAGCTTCATTGTGAAGCCGAATTGCTCGGCATATTGGATATCATCACCCGTCACTTCCGTAATGCCTTTCACTTTCACATCCGCTAAATCAACGTTCATGGAGAACCCCAGCGTTGAAAGGATGGCCATCTTTCTCGCCGCATCCAAACCGCCGACATCTGCTGTCGGATCCGCTTCTGCATACCCAAGATCCTGGGCTTCCTGGAGGACATCCTCGAAGGTCCGTCCCTCTTTCGTCATCTTCGTCAAAATAAAGTTGGTTGTTCCGTTGACGATTCCCATCATTTTCGTGATCCGATCCGATGCGAGGCCATCTACTAAACTTCTTAAAATCGGGATACCACCTGCGACGCTTGCTTCGTAGAATAGGTCGCAGCCGTTTTCTGAGGCAGCTCTCAATAATTCCGGTCCGTGCAGCGCCATAAGATCCTTGTTTGCCGTAACGACATGCTTCTTCTGGTGCAGTGCATGGAGGAGATGTTCCTTCGTTGCTTCAATTCCTCCCATTACCTCGACCACAATATCAATTTCAGGATCAAACAGGACTTCCTCAGGATTTAAGGTCAGTATGCTGTTTTCCATTTCCAGTCCCCTATCTTTCTCTAAATCCTGAACAAGGGCTTTCTTTACCTTCACAGGGCAGCCGATTTGATGGGACAGTTTATCCTGATGATTCTCTACAATCTTCACCACTCCTGCTCCCACCGTTCCGAGTCCTAAAAGTCCGATTGAAATTGATTCCATAAGCCGAAAACCTCCATTTGTTTATTTCTGATGTACATTTGTTCTTGTATAGTGGACATTATAGTAGAAAAAATTACCTATTACAATAGGTATTTACGTATTTTTAGAATGTAAGAGCTTTCAATTCTGGTAGAATATTAGCTTGTTTTGCTCAATTTTCACTCTTTTGTGACGTGAACAGTGTTTCGAAGGGAACTTCAGGCAAAATTTGAGCTGATTTTGTACATCTTAGAGTCCTATCCTCGGTTGTTGTGCCACTTTTAGACTTTGTTGCGCCAAATTATGAACAAAGTAAAAACACCTATTAATAACAGAGGACCGCCCCTAACTAACACGCAGTTAAGAGCCGTCCCATCTTTACACAATATGATGCAGCTGTCTGGCCATTTTCGATAGATCCCGATACACAGGTATCTTGCTGGGATCGGCATTCCCGCCACTGATGACACAGCCGACTTTCTTTCCATGCACCTTGACCTTTTGGCACATGGCTGCCGCCAAGGAAGCTGCTCCTGCTCCTTCAACCAGCGTTTTTTCCCGTTGAAGCATGAACATGATGCTATAGGAGATTTCTTCATCCGTAACGGTGACCATGTCGTCTACATATTTCCGGATGATCGGAAACGTGAGCTCTCCGGGCTTCTTCACCAGGATGCCATCGGCAATGGTGTGCACATGTTCCAGGGATCCTTTGTTTCTGCCTGTGAAAAAGTTATACGTAGCCGGTGCTCCCAGTGCCTGTACGCCGACGATTTTCACTCGTGGGTTAAAGGCTTTTACGGCCAGTGCCATTCCGGCCAACAGACCGCCTCCGCCAACAGGTACGAGGATCATGTCTAAATCACTGAGTTGCTGAAGCATTTCCAGTGCGACTGTCCCTTGCCCAGCCATCACTTTATGATCATCAAATGCATGAACATACGTTGAGCCGTTTCTGATTTTCTCTTCCAGTGCTGCCCCGTAGGCTTCCTGATAGGTATCTCCGGTCAGGACGATTTCAGCTCCGTAATGTTTCGTTGCCGCTATCTTTGTGGAAGGTGTCCGTTTCGGCATGAAGATTTTCGACGGAACTCCGCGCAGGGATGAAGCCAGCGCCACACCCTGGGCATGATTTCCTGCAGATGCGGCAATGATGCCTCTACCCGATTCTTCTTCAGACAATGACATGATTTTATTCATTGCGCCTCTTACTTTGAAGGAACCTGTTCGCTGCAGATTCTCCATTTTTAAATAGATCTCTCCACCAGTGAACGTATTCAGCGTCGATGATTGCTTTAACGGTGTTCGATGCACCTGATGACTGATTCTTTCCATTGCTTCTACAACTTCAGTGTTATCCATTAAATTCCCAAGCCACTCACCTCATAATTTTTTTCGTATTCTTCAATATCTTTTCCGTAATGCAGAGTTAAATCGATCTCATCCAGTCCCTTTAGAAGCATCGTCTTCCAGTAAGGATCGATGTCAAAGGAGACGCGTTGACCTTCCGAGTCACAAATGGTCTGATGCTCAAGGGACACTTCAATTTTATATAAATCTACATGACTCTCATTTCTAAAAAGGGCATCGACTGTTTGTTCATCCAGTTGAATGGGCAGGATCCCATTCTTCAAACAGTTGTTATAAAAAATATCTGCAAAGCTTTTGGCGATGATTACTTTGAACCCATAGTCTTGAAGGGCCCACGGAGCGTGCTCCCTCGAAGATCCGCACCCAAAATTCTTTCCGCCAAGGAGAACCTCGGCGTTTTGATACTTGGGTGTATCTAATAAGAAGTCGTCTCTTAGGGCTTTACCGTCGTCTTCAAACCGCCAATGATAGAACAAGTACTGACCAAACCCTTTACGCTCGATCCTTTTTAAAAACTGTTTGGGTATGATTTGATCCGTGTCCACATTGTCTCTTCTTAGAGGAAACACTTTTCCTTCCACATGATTGATTGCCACTTTCTCACCTCCTAGGAAATCGGCATTTTTTCAAGCTTTCGTACATCTGTCAGCTTTCCGGTAACGGCAGCCGCAGCGGCCATGGATGGGCTGAGTAGATGCGTTCGAGAGCCATTTCCCTGCCGGCCTTCAAAGTTCCGGTTGGAAGTCGATGCACAGCGCTTGCCAGGTGGAACGATATCATCATTCATCGCCAGGCACATGCTGCATCCAGCTTCCCTCCACTGGAATCCAGCTTCTTTGAAAATGGTATCCAAACCTTGTTCTTCAGCCTCTTTCTTCACCTTGAACGATCCAGGAACAACCAATGCGGTGACGCCCTGTTTTACACTGTGACCTTTCACAACTTCAGCCGCCGCTCTCAAGTCACTCAAGCGTGAATTCGTACACGAACCAATGAACACATAATCAACCTCAATGTCCTCGATCCTCATTCCCGCCTCGAGCCCCATGTAATGAAGCGCCCGTTCTACTCCTTCTCTATCAGAAGGATCCCGGAACTCCTCTGGGTGAGGGACGGACCTTGAAATGCCTGCGCCCATTCCAGGATTCGTTCCCCATGTCACATGAGGTTCGATTTCTTCACCCTTCACCTCAATCTTGTGATCATAGGCTGCGTCACTGTCGCTCGTAAGCGATCGCCATTCTTCTTTACATTGTTCGAACGATTTATCCTTAGGAAGATATTCTCTTCCCTCTAAATATTTAAAGGTCGTTTCGTCGGGACTGATCAATCCTGCCTTGGCACCTGCTTCAATGCTCATATTACAGACGGTCATTCTTTCTTCCATGGTTAGGTTGCGGATCACGTCTCCAGTGAATTCGATGACATATCCGGTTCCAAATCCCACCCCGTATGTTGAAATGATATTCAGAATCACATCTTTGGCCGTGACACCAAACCCCAGCTCTCCGGACACCTCTACTTGAAGTGTTTTTGGCTTCGATTGCCATAGTGTCTGGGTTGCCAGTACATGTTCCACTTCACTCGTCCCAATCCCAAAGGCCAGTGCTCCGAACGCTCCGTGGGTGGAAGTATGGCTGTCTCCACATACAATTGTTTTTCCTGGCTGTGTCAAACCGAGCTCAGGTCCGATGACGTGGACAATCCCTTGATCAGGATGGTGAATATCGGCTAGAGTGACGCCGAACTCATCACAATTTTTCTTCAACGTATCCATTTGCAGCCGAGCAATTTCATCTCTAATGATGTGACGCTCTCTCGTCGGTACGTTATGATCCATCGTGGCGTAGGTTAAATCGGGTCTTCTCACCTTGCGATTCTTTAAGCGAAGACCTTCAAATGCTTGGGGAGACGTTACTTCATGTACAAGGTGCAGATCAATATACAATAAATCCGGCTTTCCTTTTTCTCTGTGTACAATGTGTTTTTCCCATATCTTTTCGATGATATTTTTCCCTGCCATGAACTCCCTCCTGGTTTGGTAAAATTTTTATTCAGTTAAGACTGGTCTGGTAGAATGGTTGCTGAGTGAGTAGCGCTTGATTCCACAAACCCCAGTAAATTCCATCTTACAAGTAAGCCGCCAGGATCGAAGACAGGGCATGATCCGCTTCCAAGCGCTCCACAACCAGCTGACTCATGGCACCGGTCCCGACAACGGTTCCGCGGCCCATCGTCCAAAGATCTCCTGTTCGGTAGCCTGCATTCAATACTTCCTGAACGGCCATTTCAATCATTTCAGCCTCTTCTTTTAAGCCGAAGGAGTGCCTAAGCATCATGGCAACCGATAGAATCATAGCCAGTGGATTGGCTTTTCCTTTTCCGGCAATATCAGGTGCAGACCCGTGTACCGGTTCGTAAAGACCGAAGGAGTCTCCTCTTAAACTAGCGGAAGGCAGCATTCCCAGTGACCCTGTGATCATGGAGGCTTCGTCACTAAGGATATCCCCGAACATATTCTCCGTCACCAGTACATCGAATTGCTTCGGCTGATACATCAGCTTCATGGCAGCGACATCGACCAGCATGTGCTCCACTTCCACATCCGGGTATTCAGGAGCTACCTCATTCACGACTTCGCGCCACATTCGACTTGTTTCCAAAACATTTGCCTTGTCAACGGACGTTAATTTTTTCTTGCGTTTTTGAGCCAGCTTGAAGGCTTTATGAACGATCCGTTCGATTTCACTTTTTTCATAGACCAGTGTATCGACGGCTACTTCATCCCTTTTTCCTTGACGACCGGATGGCTGACCGAAGTACAATCCCCCTGTCAGTTCCCGGACAATCACTAAGTCTACTTCTTCAACGATGTCACGCTTTAACGGGGAAGCACCAAGTAAACTTTCAAATGCTTTAACCGGGCGCAGGTTCGCGAATAAGTCAAACTCTTTGCGGATGGCCAGGAGACCTTTTTCAGGACGAAGCTCCTTCGGAAGATGCTCCCATTTTGGTCCTCCTACGGCCCCTAATAGAACGGCATCACTATTTTTACAAAGCTTGATCGTTTCAGGAGGTAATGGTGTACCGAAGCGATCAACGGCAGATCCACCGATGTATCCTTTTTCCACTTCGAATTCATGGCCGAACCAATCACCCACAGCCTTCAGTACTTCTAATGCCCCGTCCATAATCTCTTGACCGATACCGTCTCCTGGTAGTACAGCGATTTTTTTCTTCATTAGAATTACCTCCTGTTTTTGATTTGTATGAGGAGCCTTGAATGACAAGGCTCCCATCGTTTATAAGCTCGCTTCCACCGCTTCGGGCTCCCTGGAGTGTGATTTCCGTTGAGCTGAGCGATTCACGGCGTTTAAATAAGCCCGTGCCGATGCTTCTAATACATCCTGGGCGGTTCCTCGTCCACTAGTGTTTTCTCCGTTATATTCAAGTCGGACATATACTTCTGCAAGGGCATCCCGGCCCCCTCCGACTGAGTTGATCTTGTAATCTAATAATCTGGATGGACTCGGCAGGATCTTTTCGATTGTATTGTAGATGGCTTCTACACTTCCTGAGCCCGTTGAAGCGAGCTGGGTTACGCTGCCGTCCTCAAACTTCAATTCGATCGTAGCCGTCGGGATATTGTCCATACCATACTGGACCTGCATTCTTTCTAATGTAAACCCGACAGCTTCGGTCATTTCCGTTTGCTTATTCGTCAGGATACTGAAGAGATCTTCATCGACGATTTCCTTCTTCTTATCAGCCAGATCCTTGAATGCATGAAATGCTTCATTAAGCTTCTCATCCGAAAGCTCAAAGCCTAATTCAATCACCTTATTCTTAAAGGCGTGACGTCCGGAGTGTTTTCCCAGAACCAGGCGGGTTGCATTCACTCCAATCAGTTCAGGGGTGATGATTTCGTACGTTGTTTTTTCCTTCAGCATTCCGTCCTGATGAATGCCTGATTCATGAGCGAAAGCATTATCACCTACGACCGCTTTGTTAGCCGGTACTCTCATCCCCGTCAGCTTACTGACAAGAGAGCTTGTTTTCTTGATTTCATCCAGCTTCAGGCGGGTTGTCGCACCGTAAAAATCTTCCCTGATCCTCAGAGCGACTGCGATCTCTTCCAGAGCGGCATTCCCGGCTCTTTCCCCGATCCCATTGATCGTTCCTTCAATTTGATCGGCTCCGTTTTCAATGGCAGCCAGTGAATTGGCTGTGGCCATTCCCAGATCATCGTGACAATGAGCCGACAACTTTACCCCATCGATATTCGGAACATTTTCCCTTACGTACCGAAAGAGTTCTCCGTATTTATGAGGGGTGATATATCCTACCGTATCAGGAAGGTTAATGACGGAAGCCCCTGCTGCAATGACTCTCTCCATGATCTTTACCAGGAAATTCAAGTCTGTCCGGCACGCATCTTCTGCTGACCACTGAACAACCGGGAAAAATTTCTTCGCGTATTGAACGGCCTGGACGGCTGTATCGATAACCTGATCCGGTGTCATCTTCAGCTTATGTGTCATGTGAATGGGAGAGGTTGCAAGAAAGACATGCAGCCTTGGTTCTGCGGTTCCTTTAAGGGATTCCCATACCGCATCGATATCCCGCTGTTGAGCTCGCGCCAGCCCTGTAACAGAGCTGTTTTTGATCGTGGAACCGATTCTCTGCACGGCATCGAAGTCTCCTTTTGAAGCTGCAGGAAAACCGGCTTCAATGACGTCCACTCCGAGTCTCTCCAACTGCTTCGCTACCTCGATCTTTTCAATCGTATTAAGATTTACGCCCGCTGACTGTTCACCGTCCCGTAAGGTTGTGTCAAAAATCTCAATGGTTCGCACTCGCAACCACTTCCTTTTCTTTAGTAGAAGGTTTCTGTACAAATGGCATCATTTTACGAAGCTCTTTTCCAACCACTTCAATCGGGTGCTGACTTTCACGCTGGTTGATTGCGTTAAACTCCGGACGGTTCGCCTGATTCTCCAAGATCCATCCCTTCGCAAATTTCCCTGTTTGGATATCCGTCAATACTTCCTTCATGCGTGCTTTCGTTTCTTCGTTCACCACTCGGGGGCCTGAAACGAAGTCCCCCCATTGAGCTGTGTCTGAGATCGAGTAACGCATTCCTTCCAGTCCTTGCTCATACATCAGGTCAACAATCAGCTTCAATTCGTGTAAACACTCGAAATAGGCGACCTCTTTTTGATAGCCGGCCTCGACCAGCGTTTCGAATCCTGCCTTTACAAGGGATGTCACCCCACCACACAGGACCGCCTGTTCCCCGAATAGATCGGTTTCCGTTTCTTCCTGGAAGGATGTTTCAAGGATTCCGGCACGTCCGGCACCTACACCTTTCGCATACGCAAGGGCGAGTTCTGCAGCTTGACCTGAAGCGTCTTGGTAAACCCCAAAGAGTGCAGGTACCCCGGCTCCTTCTTCAAATGTCCTTCTTACCAAATGTCCCGGTCCTTTCGGAGCTACCAGGAATACATCTACATCTTCCGGAGGGACGACTTGATGGAAATGGATATTGAATCCGTGTGCAAATGCCAGTGCTTTGCCTGCTGAAAGTGCCGGCTTGATTTCTGCTTCATACACTTTCGGCTGATGCTCATCCGGCAGGAGAACCATGATGACATCTGCCTGTTCACTCGCTTCGCGGACGGAGTAGACATCAAAGCCATCCTTTACTGCCTGGTCCCACGACTTTCCTTTTCTCAATCCCACTACAACATCAAAGCCGCTTTCCTTCAGGTTCTGAGCATGTGCGTGACCTTGTGAACCATATCCGACAACCGCTACTTTCTTCCCTTTTAAAACCTCTTCATTCACATCTCCGTTATAATATACCTTTACCATTTCCCTCATCCTCTCCATTTTTTGAATAATAAGTTTTTTCAAAACGTGAATCCAGCAGCTTCTAGTTCACAATTGAATACTGTTTCAAATCTGTGACTGATTTACCATTTCCCCTGGCAAATGCCGTGATGCCGGTTCGGGCGATTTCTTTGATCCCATAAGGTCTTAACAAATCGATGATGGCCTCTATCTTGGATGTTTCCCCTGTGACCTGGACGGTTACGCTGTCTCTTGCCACATCAATGATGGCGGCCCTGAAGGGTTCTACGATTCCATTGATTTCGGATCTCGTCTGCCCTGTACTTAACACTTTGATGAGTGCCAATTCTCTTGCGACGACTCCTTGATCGGTGATGTCTGAAACCTTGAGGACATCAATTTGTTTATGCAGCTGTTTTAAAAGCTGTTCAATTTTGCGATCGTCTTCTACATTGACGACAAACGTCATTCTTGAAATCCCTTCGACTTCTGTATAGCCGACTGATATGCTTTCAATGTTAAACTGACGCTTTGTAAACAATCCGGTTACCCGGTTCAAGACACCGCTCCGATTATGAACGAGGGCCGTTACAATCCGTTTCCTCATGGTTTCACTCCTAACATTTCGTGTAATCCCTTCCCTGGAGCCACCATCGGGTAGACATTTTCCTTTGGATTCACCCAGCAATCAATGAGTACGGGTTCATCACTCGTTAAGGCTTCCCGTAAAACTGAATCGACTTCTTCCTGTGTTTTCACGCGATATCCTTTGATTCCATACGATTCAGCCAGTTTTACAAAATCAGGCTGTGTGGAGAACACCGATTGAGAGTATCTCTCTTCAAAGAATGTTTCCTGCCATTGTCTCACCATCCCGAGGGTAGCGTTATTAAGAAGGACCACTTTCACAGGAAGGTTCAGCTCTTTCAGGAGAACCAGCTCCTGTAGTGTCATTTGGAATCCGCCATCTCCTACAAAGGCGACCACCGTACTTGATGGGTTTGCCAACTGGGCTCCGATTGCTGCCGGGAATCCGAATCCCATCGTGCCAAGCCCTCCGGAAGTGACCCAATTATTAGGTTTTTTAAAGGAGTAGTATTGTGCCGCCCACATTTGATGCTGTCCCACGTCCGTTGTGACAACCGCTTCCCCGTTCGTCATTTCGTACACCTGTTCAATCAATCGCTGAGGAGAGAGCACATCGTGAGCCTGGTTATACCAGAAAGGATATTCCCTTTTATATGACTTAAGATGATGATGCCAGGCATCGAAATCAGGTTTTTCCGCCTCATGCTGAAGAAGTTTAGCGAGTGCCTGTTTCGCGTCTGCAACGATCGGAATCTGCGTTTCAACATTCTTCCCGATCTCAGCTGGATCGATGTCGATATGGACCACTTTGGCCCGTGGTGCAAAGGTGGCAAGATTCCCTGTTAACCGGTCATCAAATCTGGCTCCGATATTGATGAGCAAGTCACATTCATGGATGGCCATATTACTTGCATAGCATCCGTGCATCCCTGCCATCCCTAGAAACAGCGGGTGATCAGCAGGAAATCCACCTAAACCTAAAAGGGTATGAATGACAGGAAGGTCATATTGCTCTGCGAATCTCTTCAGTTCCTCTGTTGCCTTTCCATGAAGCACCCCTGCCCCGGCCAAGATGACCGGCTGCCTGGAAACCTTAATGGCATCCACCAATTTCTTGATTTGAAGGGGATTCGGGTATAAATTAGGCTGATACCCTGGTAAGTCCATTTCTACTTCGTGTACCGGATACGCTTGCTGCAGGGTCAAGTCTTTCGGAATGTCGACGAGTACCGGTCCGGGCCTTCCGGTCGAAGCAATGTGAAAAGCTTCCTTCACGATTCTCGGAAGATCCTTGATATCACGAACCTGATAATTATGCTTTGTAATCGGCATCGTGATGCCGACCACGTCCGCTTCCTGAAATGCATCGGTTCCGATCACCCCTGAAGCCACCTGCCCTGTAAAAACCACCAAGGGCAATGAATCCATCATGGCATCTGCAATCCCGGTTACGAGATTCGTGGCTCCCGGTCCTGATGTGGCAATGACCACACCCGGTTTCCCTGATACACGGGCGTACCCTTCTGCCGCATGGATTGCCCCTTGCTCATGACGGGCAAGTACGTGCTTGATCGGGGCTTTGTAAAGAGCATCGTAAATCGGCAAGACCGCTCCCCCAGGATATCCAAACAGAATCTCAACCTTTTCCTCCTTTAAAGCTTTCATGAGCATATCAGCACCGTTGACGTTTTCTGTTAGTGTCTGTGAAGCCGGTTCTGCCTCTACCTTCGCTCTCATTGCCTATCTCCTCCCTTTTATTAAAAGCGCAGGCGGCTTGGTCAGGCCCGACAAGCATAAGGCAAGGTCGCTGAAAAGGCGTTTTTTGCCTTTTTGGCGAGATTGACTTATGACCTCGAGGGACTAGCCGCCGGAGCTGGATATATTAAATGCGCAGGCGGCTTGGTCAGAGGCGACAAGCATAAAGCGAACATGCCGGAAAGGCGTTCTTTGCCTTTTTGGTATGTTTGATTTATGACCTCGAGCCTCTAGCCGCCGGAGCTGGATATATTAAAAGCGCAGGCGGTGAATCACCTGACTTTTTTCATCCACTTTCCCAAACAAAAAAGACCTTTCCACCCACTACGACAGAGTTCATCTTTCGCAGGGGCGAAAAGGCCTTCATCCTTTCCACGGTACCACCCTAATTCAGAGATAATTTGATATCATCTCCCTTTGCAGGCTGATCGGTTTCACCAGCCTTTGTTTTTGTAACGAGTAGCATCTACTCGATCGTTCCTACTTTTAGAGGTTCAGAACGATACTCAGAGGGGATGTCGGCATTGGATGTATTACTGGTTTGCAGCACCACCAGCTCTCTGAAAATACGATTTCCAACCCTTTTACCTCTTCAACGCTTTAACTATTCCGTTTTCAATATTCCACCTGTACTGGCTGACGTTACAAGCTTGGCATATCGTGCTAAGTAACCTTTTCTGATCTTCGGAGGGGGCTGTACCCACTCCTTTTGTCTGAACTGAAGTTCCGTTTCTGACACCATGAGGGAAATCGTTCGATTCGTCAGATCAATGAAGATGGGATCTCCATTTTCAACAACACCGATCGGTCCTCCTTCAGCAGCTTCCGGTGAGACATGACCGATTGAAATGCCTCGCGATGCTCCGGAAAACCTGCCGTCTGTCATGAGTGCCACTTTCTTTTCCAGGCCCCGTCCTGCAATGGCTGCCGTTGGTGCCAGCATCTCCGGCATTCCCGGACCACCCTTTGGCCCTTCGTACCGGATCACCACTACATGCCCTTCTTTCACTTCTCCACTTTCAATGCCTCGAAGTGCGTCATCCTGAGATTCGTATACAATCGCTTCACCCATAAACGTTTTAATGGACGGGTCGACTGCACCTACCTTGATGACTCCACCATTTGGAGCGATATTTCCGAAGAGGACGGATAATCCTCCGACTGGACTGTGGGCGTTTTCCTTGCGACGGATGACATCGTCATTTTGAATATGAGCATCTTGTACGTTTTCATAAAGAGACTTTCCTGTTACCGTGATTCGATCGTTGTGAACAGCCCCCATTTCACATAATTCTTTAATAATGGCGCTGACCCCTCCAGCATTGTGAACGTCCTGCATGGAGTAATCAGAGGCTGGGCTTATCTTGGATAAATAAGGTACTCGCTCTGCGACTTTATTGATCCGGTTGATGTCGTAATCAATTTCCGCCTCATTCGCAATGGCCAGTGTGTGAAGGACGGTATTGGTGGAGCCTCCCATAGCCATATCCAAAGCGAATGCATCGTCGATTGTATCTTTCGTAATGATGTCTCTTGGTTTAATATCCTTCTTGACCATTTCCACTAGATATTTGGCCGCATCCTTGATTAGCTGATGCCGCTCTTCAGAGGTGGCAACGATTGTTCCATTCCCCGGAGGAGCCATCCCGAGCATTTCCATCAGGGAATTCATGGAGTTCGCTGTGAACATCCCAGAGCATGATCCGCAAGTCGGACACGCATTGGCTTCGATATCAAGAAGCTGTTCAGCCGTCATCCTTCCTGACTGATGGGCGCCGACTCCTTCGAAAACAGATACGAGTGATAATGGCTTACCTTCGCTCGATACACCTGCTTCCATCGGACCTCCCGATACGAAAACGGATGGGACATTTGTTCTGACCGCTGACATGAGCATTCCCGGTGTGATCTTGTCACAGTTTGGAATGTAGAACACTCCATCGAACCAGTGAGCATTGATGACGGTTTCTGCTGAGTCCGCGATCAATTCCCTGCTTGGTAATGAGTACCTCATCCCGATATGTCCCATGGCGATCCCATCATCAACACCGATTGTATTGAATTCGAATGGAATGCCGCCGGCTTCCCGGATCGCTTCTTTCACCACCTGGGCAAATCCGTTTAAATGCATATGGCCTGGAATGATATCAATGTAGGAGTTACACACCCCGATGAATGGTTTTTCCAAGTCTTCAAGCTTCACTCCCGTAGCGTACAGTAAACTGCGGTGAGGAGCCCGGTCGATTCCTTTTTTGATCATGTCACTTCGCACGTCATCACCTCCAACTTAGCCAACTTGAGCATTTTGTTTGTAAACTTTTCTTCCATCCTGCGTGACATTGTTTCTGAACTCCTGCAATAATTGTGTTGTATACTTTCCAGGTTTTCCTTCTCCGATCACTCGTCCATCAACCTTTACAACGGCAATGACTTCTGCGGCTGTTCCTGTTAAGAACACTTCATCTGCCGTATACACATCATGACGGGTGAAAACTTCTTCCTTCATCTCGAATCCGAGCTTCTCGGCGATCTCGATGATTGCGTTACGGGTGATCCCTTCTAGGGCCCCTACATATCCAGGAGGGGTCAGGATCTTTCCTTTTTTGACAATGAAGATATTGTCCGCAGATCCCTCAGCTACATACCCTTGGTCGTTAAGCATTAACGCTTCACTTACACCAGCGAGGTTGGCTTCGATTTTTACCAGGATATTATTTAAGTAGTTCAACGATTTAACCTTTGGTGAAAGAACATCCGCGCGGTTACGGCGACTTGCTACTGTAACGATATCGATGCCCGTTTCGTATAAGCTTTTAGGGAACAGGGCTAATTGTTCTGCAATGACAATGATTTGTGGTTTTCTACAAGTAAATGGATCCAAACCTAAGTTTCCAACACCTCTAGAAATGACCACACGTATGTAGGCATTCTCTAGTTGATTCTTTTTCAATGTATCGACGATGATGTCGCTCATCTCTTCTTTCGATACTTCGATATTCAGCATGATTGATTTTGCAGAGTCATAAAGGCGATCAACATGTTCTTCTAGACGGAACACATTCCCATCGTACATTCGAATCCCTTCGAACACTCCATCTCCATATAGAAAACCATGGTCGTACACAGATACAACTGCGTCTTCCTTTTTTACGTATTGCCCGTCTAAGTAGATCCATTGTTCGTTCATGTTAATCATTCCTTTCCGGTGAGAATTTATTTGATTTTTTCGAATTTTATTTTCGCACTGAAGGACTATTTCTTCAGTTTGTTTGGAGCCTGTTGAACAGCAGGTTGGAATAGTTTTGGCTGTTGCCTCCTGCTGGCTCATATTTTTTTAATTGAGGACAATATTACTCCCGTTTTCCGGGAAGGTCAACAGGATTTTCGTAAATTTTTTGACTATTTAGATTTATCTGATTATAAGTAAACGCTTACATCTTTGTCCTTATAGAGTTTATTGGGAATAAAATTTTTTTTGGATTTTTTTATTTCAGTGGGTGAATAGGGGTTCAGTTTTCGACTTGGTCGCTATATGAAATATTTCGACAAAATCCCATGAGAATGGAGGTTTGGGGAGTTTTATCCTACGTTGTGAGGGAGTGGTTTATTCTCATTCACTTTATATAATTGAGAATATTTTTCTACTATAAAATATCAGATTGAATTTTTATTCAGCAGAAAATACAATCAGCAAAAAAGGACTGATTCAACTCACAGACGACAATCCTTACTATTTATTTGTTTTTCGGACTCCAAATTCCAACTTCAATCCTTCAACTTCCTTCTATTATCTTGAATATTTTTTCGCAGAAACAAATAATCCCCATAGTATGTCGTTCACCTTTATTAAACTGTATATAAATAAAAGAACCAATCCAAGTAACCCACAAGGTCTTGGACTGATTCTTTTTCTACACCCATGTAAACATATAATTTGGATCTTCGACATCTCTGGCTTTCTTGACGATTTTCAATGGTTTGAAGGTATCGATCATAACGGCAAGCTCCAGGGTTTCTTTTTTCCCGATACTGGCTTCCGTCGTTCCTGGATGTGGACCATGTGGAATCCCGCTCGGATGAAGGGTGATCGAACCTTCCTTAATTCCTTTTCTGCTCATGAAGTTTCCTTCGACGTAATACAGCAGCTCATCACTATTTACGTTACTGTGATTATAAGGAGCAGGAATCGATTCCGGATGGTAGTCGTATAATCTCGGCACGAATGAACACACAACGAAGTTATGCCCTTCAAACGTTTGATGTACAGGAGGCGGCTGATGGACACGTCCTGTGATCGGTTCGAAATCCTCAATGTTAAATACCCATGGATACAAATAGCCGTCCCAACCGACTACGTCCAGCGGATGATGATTTAACATATGTGAATGAAGAGCCCCTCTTGATTTCGTGATCACCTCAAATTCGCCTTCTTCATTTACGGTTTGCAATTCTTCAGGCCCCCGTAAATCCCGTTCACAAAACGGGCTGTGCTCCAAAAGCTGACCATATTCATTACGATAGCGGCGAGGTGTTGTAATCTGGCTAAAGGATTCAACAATCAGCATTTTGGTCTCTTCTTCAGGAACGACGCGATAGATCGTTCCAATCGGAATCACCACATAATCCCCTTTTCCATAGGAGATCGTTCCAAACATCGTCTCCACTTTTCCTTTACCGAAATGAATATATAGCATTTCATCTCCATCCCCATTGCGATAAAAGCTCTTCATTTCTTCTGTGACATAGGCGGTTCCGATCAACAGATCAGTGTTACCGAGTAAATATTCACGACTTTTTAAGGCACAGCCTTTTTTCTCCACTCTGTCCGTAAAGAAATGTCGATGACGAAGTGCACCTTCTTCCTCAAACTCCGGCATATAACTCCCTAAATAGTCCGTTTTCGCCACAGCCGTCGGCAAATGATGATGATACAAAATCGACTGTGTTCCCGAGAACCCCTTTGTTCCCATGACCTGCTCCCTGTAGAGCGTGCCATCGTCCTTTTTAAACATGGTGTGACGTTTGTGAGGTATTTTCCCCATTTGTCGATAATACATGGTCTTCCCCCTCTCTTCTGCTTGCAACTGTATTACGCAAAATTCCCAGACCGGCAATCTCTAATTCCACCACATCCCCTGGTTTTAACCAGGGATGTGTCTCAGGACCAAGTTCTAATATGCAGCCTGTTCCGACGGTTCCTGACCCAATGACCTCTCCCGGATAAAGGGTGACGTCTTTTGAGGCACGTTCGATCATATCAGCGAACGTATAATGAATATCGAGATAATTCCCTTGGGACAAGAGCTTCCCATTCACTTTGGCCGTCATGGACAGATCAAAACGGTTTCCTCTCCGATTAGACTCCAGTTCATCCCCCGTCACCAAATAAGGACCGAATGAAGTGGCAAAATCCTTCCCTTTCGCTGGCCCGAGACCGACTTTCATTTCATGTTTCTGAATGTCCCTTGCACTCCAGTCGTTCATGATAAAATAACCGTAAATATGATCTTCTGCTGTTTCCTTTGAAATGTTTCTGCCTTCTTTTCCAATGACGCAGGCGATTTCCAGTTCATAATCCAGCCACTCACAGTCAACAGGCTTTTCAATGTGCTCGTTCGGACCCTTCACTGCTAAATGATTGGTGAAATAAAATACAGGGACGTCATACCATTCCGGGACCACTTCAAGTCCCCTCCGCTTCCGTGCCGTTTTCACATGCTCTTCAAAAGCATAGAAATCCCGTATGCTGACAGGCCTCGGAATCGGCGCCTTTAGCGTGATATCACGCAAATGATACACTCCCTTATCTCCAGCAGAAAAGGGTCCGATCTCTTTTATCTTTTTCAATCCTTCTTCCCCAAGATCGATAATGGACAATATATCCTTAGGGAGAGTTCCTTGGCTAATGGCATGCAGGTCCGCTGCAAGTTCACCTTGAACGATACCTGCTCTTAATTCTCCTTCTTTTACAAAGCTAACAAGCTTCACTTGTCATCACCTTTTTCGAATCAATTCAAATGAATCGGATAATGGTTTGGTATACATTTGTCCAGCCAGTCTACCTACCGGCTTTAATTTCTCTGAATCTATTTTGCCGTCGTAATAGAGTTCGTCATCGATTCTTACACATTCTACCTTTCCGATCACGAGACTCCCTGCACCGGGATGATCGCCGAAGTGAAGAACCTCATGAAGAACGCATTCCAATTGAACCTTGCTTTCAAATACTCCTGGAGGCTTTACCGTGATGGACTCTTTCTTCGTCAGACCGACCTGTTCGAATTCATCAACGCCCGATTCATATTCAATGGCACAATTATTCATTTTGTCCACGAACTCTTCACTCACGATATTGATGACGAATTCCTTCGTGTTCTCGATATTTGTAAGGGTATCCTTTTTGCTGCCATCCTTTCCCTTTCTCATGGGAGAGAAGCAAACGAGCATCGGGTCGGCACAAATGGCCGTAAAAAAGCTGTATGGTGCAAGATTCGCATTCCCTCCTTCATCAAGAGATGAAACGAATGCAATCGGACGAGGTAAAATCGAACCAACCATTAATTTATAAGCGTCCTGCCACTGAAGGGTACGAGGTTTGATATCCATTTATTTCACCCCTTCACTTTGTAATATATCTTCCAATGCCTGTATGAACCTCTTGTTATCCCCTTCTGTTCCAATCGTGACCCGTACGGTCGTGGGGTACCCAAGAAGAGTTCCTGAACGGACAACCAGTCCCCTTTTTACAAGCTCATAGGAGACCGTGTCACCATTCAATCCGGTATCCACCATGATAAAGTTCGATTGAGAGGGGAAATAGGATACACCCAGACGGTCAAACTCCCCTTCTAAAAAGAGGCGACCCCGCTCGTTCTTATGGGTGCACTCTCTTATAAATGCCTGATCCTCAAGTGCGATGATCGCTGACTTCTGAGCAACCGTATTAACATTGAAAACATCTTTCACTTTTCGGAGCTGTTCGGCAACTTCTTCGTTCATGACCCCGAAGCCGACTCTTAAACCCGCAAGGCCATATATCTTGGAAAAAGTTCTGAGAACAATCAGATTTTCGAATGCCGACAGCAGCGGCAGGGTTTCTAAATAATCATCGGTTGTGACGTATTCCATATACGCTTCATCCACTACTACCAGGATGTGTGACGGCACGCTCTCGATAAACTGCAGTAGTTCGTTTTTACCGACGATGGTTCCGGTTGGATTATTAGGATTACACACAAAGATCAGCTTGGTGTTCGGAGTGATCTGGTCGTGCATCGCTTGCAGGTCATGGGTACCGTTGACTAAAGGAACGATAACCGGGGTACCCCCTTCTAAGGACACATTGGTTTGATACCTGGGAAATGTAACGTCGGCCATGATGGCTTCATCCCCGCTGCTCAAATAGGCTCTCGTCAATAATCGGATCACTTCATCCGAGCCATTCCCAAACACGAGCTGTTCCTTAGGCACGCCTAAAAATGTCGCTACCTTATGACTAAGGTCGACGGCAGCTCCGTCCGGATACAAAAACAAGTCGCTTCCGTTTTCTTTAAACCACTGCTTCACTTTTGGAGAGCAGCCATATATGTTTTCATTTTCTGATAGCTTTCTGATAGAGCTCAGACCATGCTCTTTCTGTAAGTCTGAGAGCGTTTTCCCCAGCACATATGGAGCGATATGTGTGACCGCTTCTCTTGTTTTGAACTTTAGTGTCATACATGAATCCCCGCCTTTCTCATGGATGAAGGGGGTTGACTCACGTGTTAGCTTATCTTCTCGTTCAAATATAGTACCCGCAGTGCGTACAATATTATAAGTAGAAGCAGCTAATCTCTTCATGAGTTAACCCCCTGACCGGTCCTTTGACCCCCGTTATATATGTTCTATCTATCTATCTATTTTTTATTTTTATAGGTTTCCTCTGCGTTCCTGCTCCCGCTCGATGGATTCGAATAATGCTTTGAAGTTTCCTTCTCCGAATCCTCTTGCACCCTTTCGTTGAATCACTTCAATGAATAGGGTCGGACGATCAACGATTGGCTTTGTGAAAATTTGAAGCAGGTAGCCTTCGTCATCACGGTCTACTAAAATATTCAACTCTTTGATTTTAGAAATCTCTTCGTCGATTTCTCCTACACGCTCTGAAAGCATGTCGTAATAGGAATCCGGCGTGTTAAGGAATTCTACCCCGTTTTCTTTTAAAATACCGACTGTTTTCACGATGTCTTCAGTTAAGATGGCAATGTGCTGAACTCCTGGACCACCGTAGAACTCAAGGTATTCCTGGATTTGTGATTTACGTTTTCCCTCGGCCGGCTCATTGATCGGGAATTTGATGCGACCGCCGTTATGCATGACCTTGGACATAAGGGCGGAGTATTCCGTTGTAATGTCTTCATTTGTGAAATGGCGCATTTCCTTGAAGCCCATCACTTTTTCGTAATATTCCACCCACTCTTCCATGCGCTCCACGTTTCCTACTACATGGTCGACAGCGATGATACCGGCATCTTCATTTTTAAGAGCGGAATCATACTTTTCAAAGCCTGGCATGAAGATTCCCTTATAATCTTTACGCTCCACAAGGGTATGGATTGTATCCCCGTATGTACCAATGATGGCTTTTTTTAGTTTTCCGTTATCATCTTCGAGCGTCGAAGGTGACATGATTTCAATCGCACCGCGGGACACCGCTCCAGTGTAAGCCTTTTCAACATCATCCACCACAAGGGCGATATCTTTAATGCCGTCTCCATGATGTTTCACGAATTGGGACACACGGCTTCCTTCGTGCAGGCTTCCTGTAATAACCAATCGTACTTTATTTTGTTGCAGTACATAGGATACTGTGTCGCGATTTCCTGTTTCCAGTCCTGAATAGGCAACGGTCTTAAATCCGAATGCTGTACAGAAGAAATGGGCGGCCTGCTTTGCATTCCCCGTATAATACTCTAAATAATCAACATCTCTTACAGGGAAGACTTCTTCTACTTTAACCTGCTTTTTTGCTACATTCTCTTGCATCTCAATCCCTCCATTGAACGTTAGTATATTCTGAATATTATATTAAATAGTTTTATAGAACTTCTCAAGAGCGGCTAGTAAAGCTTAAACGCTTCTCTGCGATGAAGTCACGACCGCTTTTTATCTCGCGGGCTCTTTTTTTCTGGGAGGCATATGCACGGCGTCCCCCTTTAATCCTTCGACCGCTTCCAGAAGACTTTCATTCATGTTTGGGTGGGGGTAAAGTGGAAAACGAAAGTCCTCATCTCTCGCTGCCATTTCAAGACCAAGTACCCCTGAGGTGATCAACTCGGCTGCTCCCATCCCCATTATATGAATACCCAGGATCAAATCCGTTTCACTGTCTGACACGACTTTCACGAATCCATCCTTCTCCTCTGTCAGCTGAGCGTACCCGTTTCCTCTGAGAGGGTTTTCACTTACTTTAACCGAATAACCTGCCCGTCCGGCTTCTTCCTCCGTCATTCCTGCGCATGCAATAGGAGGACTCATCTGCACCACCGTCGGCACAAACTGAAGATCTACTTCCACTTGAAGCCCAGCCATTGCCTCGGCTGCCGCCTTCCCCTGTTTGATCGCCTTGACTGCGAGGGACGGACCTTCCGTGACATCGCCGATCGCCCAAATATTCGGTATGGAGGTCCGTCCCTCCCGATCTGTCCGGATATAATCCTCATCGGTTAATTCAACACGGAGACGGTCAAGGCCGAGGTCTGATAGGTTCGGCTTAACTTTTCCGCTTGCGACAAAATGTGAGCCTTCGATTGAAACGACTTCTCCGTTCCCCCTGTCAAGGTTCACTGTGACTTTTGCTTCAGCTTGACTGGCAGCTTGCAGCGGAGAATTCTTGATTACATTGACCTTCTGCTTTTTTAACTGTCTGAACAGCTCTTTGGATATGGCAGAGTCAAATGGAATTTCCCCGTTCAAAATAAGGGTGACATGACTTCCCAATATAGAGAAAACAGACGCGATCTCTAGGGAAATATAATCGGTCCCATATACAATGAGTTCCTCTGGTATTTCCTCCAGCTGAAAGATTTCTCTCTCCTTTAGTACATGAATCGAATCAAATTCTATTCCTTCCGGGTAATGAAATTCACCACCGGTCGCGACAATGGCTTGCTTGAAATTGAAAAGGGAAAACTCATGGCCGTTTTCAACTCCAATACGGGATTCTGACAGGAAGGATGCAGAACCCTTGACGATTTCAACCTTATTCGCTCTGCACAGGGATTCTATCCCTGTACGAAGCTGGGTGATCTTTTTATTTTTATAGTGTTGAAGAGAAGAGAGGTTTGCTTCTACTTCCCCAAACTCCATCCCCATCTCCTTCAGGTGCTTCGTCTTTTTAAATTCTTGGGCAAAATGGGTAAAGACTTTTGATGGGATGCACCCTTTATTCAAGCAGGTCCCTCCCAGCTCTTCTCTTTCGATCAGGGTCACTTTCAGTCCTAAACCCGCAGCCCGGATGGCTGCATGATAGCCGCCCGGACCTCCCCCGATGACGACAATCTCTTTATCTTCCGTGATCTCTCCCACTACCATTTACATCAACTCCAAAAGCATGGACTCGGGCTGTTCAATCAAATCCCGTAATCGATTCGTAAACTTAACGGCCGTTCCGCCATCTACCACTCTATGATCAAATGACATAGACACATTCATCATTGAACGGACGACAATTTCATCTTTATCATTCACCATCGGACGCTTCTTCGTTTTATGGAAAGCAAGGAGGGCAACTTCCGGTTCGTTAATGATCGGAGTGGCTCCGATCGACCCGTTCAGGGGTCCTACGTTACTGATCGTGAAGGTTCCGCCTTTGATATCTTTCATCGTTAACTTGCCTTCCTGTGCGTTAACGGTCAGTTCCTTCATTTCCCTATGGATGTCCCTCATTGTTTTCAGCTCGACCTGTTTAATGACAGGAACGATCAGCCCTTCGTCCGTATCTACAGCGATTCCAATATTGTGATGGGACTGGATCTCGACACATTCCTCCTGTTCATTGAGGCGGGCGTTGAAGATCGGGAACTCTTTTAAACAGATAGAAATGGCTTTGATAAAATAAGCTCCCATAGAAATGGACCCGCGCCCCGCTTTCATGTTATCTTTCCAGGATAGCAGGTTCGTAACATCGATTTCTTCAAAATGGGTACAGTGCGGGATCGTTCTGAGTGACTGTGACATTTTAGATGCAATTTGTTTGCGTCTTCCCCGGAATGGAATCGTCATCGTGTCGGGTTCTTTTGATGCTACAGGAGTAACGGTTTTAGATTCTTCAACCGGCTGTGGAGATGTCTGACTTTCTCCTTTCATATAGAGGAAAATATCTTCATCAAGGATTCTTCCTCCCGCTCCGGAACCAACCACTTCTTCTAGGTTGATACCATTCTCCCTTGCTATTTTCCTCGTATACGGGGATGCAAGGATCCTTCTTTTCTTCATCACTTGCGTTGTTTGTGAAATGGAACGCTTGCCTAAGGACTGCTTCACGTGTTCTTGATCCATCAACAGAACCGTGGATCCCACTGGAATCGTTTCCCCTTCACTTACCGTAAACTCCTTGATCACACCTGAAAAAGGTGCCGGAATTTCCGCAGTCATTTTATCTGTTTGAACCTCTACTAATGGTTGATCGGCTTTTACGACATCTCCCACTTTTACAAGAAAGTGATTGATATTGGCTTCGGTCATGCCTTCCCCAATATCATGAAGCTTAACTTCCATGGACTCCCTCCTTATCTAATAGCGTGCTACTTTTTCCACTGCCGCTACTACACGTTTGCTGTCAGGCAGATAGAAATCTTCAAATCCGAAATAAGGAACAGGGGTATCGAATCCAGTCACCCGTTCAGTCGGAGCCTTTTGATATAAAAAGGATGTATCATTGATAATCGCCAGCACATCATTTCCGACTCCACCAGTGGCATGGGCTTCATGTACAATCACGGTTCTTCCCGTTTTCTGGACAGAACTTGAAATGAGGTCCTTATCCAGGGGATAGAGTGTCCTTAAATCAAGGACTTCGCAGGAAATGTCTTTACCTGCCGCTTCCTTAGCAGCATCCTCGGCAACCTTCACCATGGCTCCCCAAGCGATGATCGTGACATCTTCACCCTCTTTGACTACTTTTCCTTTCCCGATTTCCACCGTATACTTTTCCTCCGGCACTTCTTCACGGGAAGATCGATAGCATCTCATAGGCTCCAAGAAAAGAATGGGATCCGGATCTTCAATGGCAGCAATCAACAGTCCCTTCGCATCATACGGTGTTGCTGGACAAACAACTTTTATTCCCGGCATATGTGTAAAAAGCGCTTCTGTACTATCGGAGTGAATTTCAGGTGCTCTGACTCCAGCCCCATAAGGAGCACGTATCACCAACGGGCAGGTAAAATGACCAAGAGTACGGGAACGCAAGCGGGAAGCATGGGTCATGATCTGTTCGTATGCTGGATAGATGAATCCTAAAAATTGGACCTCAGCTACAGGACGAAAACCGTTTAACCCCATTCCAATAGCCGCTCCAATAAAGCCTGCTTCACTTAATGGTGTATCGAGAACCCTGTCTTCCCCAAATTCCTGTTGAAGACCGTCCGTTGCCCGAAATACCCCACCATTCGTTCCGATGTCTTCGCCCATTAACAGGACATCCTCGTTTTCTTCAAGCATCACCCTCATGGCGTCCGTGATGGCTTGAACCATCGTCAATGTCTTCATTTTTGTTAAGGTGCTCATTCTACTCACCTCTCCATAGCTCAAGGAGCTTTTCTTTTTGTTCCTGGATTGTCCACGTCGGAGTGGCAAACACATAATCGAAGATCAGACTCGGATCTGCGGCCGGGTAGGCTTCCAACTCCTCGACAGCAAGGTCCACTTCCTTCGCACATTCCTTTTGAACGGAAGTCATCCACTCCTCATCGAACCAGCCTCTTTGTTTCATGAATCTCGTTAAGCGTTCGACAGGATCGTTCTCCTTGCGACGGATCTCACTTTCCTGCTGATCACGGTACTTGGTCGGATCATCGGCGGTCGTGTGGGCACCATATCTCCAGGTCACGGACTCGATCAAGGTAGGTCCGTCCCCGTTCCTTGCTCGCTCCAATGCTTTCAACGTTTCAAAATAAACAGCAAAAATATCATTGCCGTCGATGCGTACGCTTGGAATGTCATACGCGATTGCCTTCTGGGCAATGGTTTTCGTTTTCATTTGCTTGTGCATGGGAACAGAGATGGCGTAGTGATTATTTTGATTAAAAAATACAACCGGGGCCTCCCAGACGCTTGCCAGGTTCAATCCTTCATGAAAGTCACCCTCTGAAGTGGCACCATCACCAAAATATACAATCGCTGCATTCCGTGTTCCTTTTCTCTTCTCGGCGAAAGCCGCACCCACCGCATGTGGAAGCTGAGTCGCTATCGGAATACCGGGAGTGAAAATATTCTTTCCTTCCGGTGGCACACACCCTTCATTCCGACCTTTCCAGAATAGGAGAATATGAAGCAGGGAATGTCCGAATGTCATGGTTGCGCCATGATCGCGATAGGACGGGAATAACCAGTCTTTATCCTTTAGGGCAAGTGCGCTCCCCACCTGGGATGCCTCCTGTCCTTCATAAGGAGCATAGGTCCCGATCCGGCCTTGTCGCTGCAGGCTCACCGCTTTCTTATCAAAGGTACGGATCCTGATTAAATGCCGATAAAATGTACGGACCAAGTCTTCTGAAATGTCCTTTTCATACCCGTCTTGAACCAATTGTCCTTTTTGATCCATCACCTGGACCAATTGAAATTCCTCGTTCATTTCATCACCTCTTGTGGTGCTTTTTTTTGTTACGGTAAACACTTGATTTACTATTTCATGTCCTGACCGACCATTTCGGACGTTTCGCGTGGGAGAAGAAGCTGTTTCTTCTTGTGCGTGAATGAATGCGGTCTTCACAGAAACGATTGGCTGCTTCGACTGTAGTCATGTGCTGGTTTTCTGATTGCAGATAAATATTCTGAAGGCTGTTATAGATGGCACTTGTTTTTTGGAGTACGCGTTCTTTGTTCGGTTCGTATAATTCGTCAGCCACTTGAATCAATCCGCCTGCATTGACGATGTAATCAGGTGCGTAAAGAATTCCTTTTTCATGCAGCTTCATTCCATGGGTCATGTCTAATAATTGGTTATTGGCAGATCCTACAACCGCTTTTACTTTTAGTTGATCTACTGTATGATCGTTGATGATCCCGCCGATGGCACACGGTATGAATACATCCGCATCAACAGAGTATATTTCATCCCCGGCTACGACCTTGATCGCCGCTCCCATACTTTTCGCCTTGGAAACCAACTGATCGATGGATTTCTGGCTAATATCCGTTACATAGAGGTCCGCTCCCTCTTCCAGTAGGCGCTCGGCTACCTTATATCCCACTTTCCCCAACCCTTGAATGGCGTAGCTTTTTCCATGAAGATCCTTTGAGCCCCACACATTTTGGTTGGTTGCCTGTAAGCCATAAATGACTCCCATGGCAGTCGGGACGGATGAATCCCCGCTGCCTCCATACTCTTCATTGACGCCCACGATACAGTTCGTTTCTTTCAAGGCATAAACAAAGTCATCAGGCGTGGTCCCCATGTCTGTCCCTGTATAGAATCGTCCGTTAAGGGATTCAACGAATTGACCGAAAGCCCGGAACAGCTCCGGATGTTTGTCTTTTTCGGGATCCCCGATAATTACCGCTTTTCCTCCTCCAAAGTCCACATCGGCCGCGGCACATTTGTAGGTCATTCCTTTTGATAAACGTAAAACATCCTCCAATGCTTCATCCACTGATGCATAAGGTCTCATTCGACATCCGCCCAGTGCAGGTCCGAGAGTGGTATTATGTATGGCGATGATGGCTTTGAGTCCTGTTTCTTCATCGTTGCAGAATACAACCTGCTCATGGTTTTGTATTTTTTGAAACATATCCATTTCTATTCCCCCCGCCGGCTCTCTATTTGTAACCGCTTTCACTTTTGTCGTTATGTTGGACACTAAAGCTTCCTCCTTTTACATTCTTATTCAAGAAGTACTCAAAACTAGTTTTCTTTTATTCTTTCTTTTATTTTTTCTTTAGGCAGGACGACTTGTTTTACTTCACCTTTTCCAATGAGTCTGTCATTCTCTCTATCTCTGACAGTCACTTCGGTTACGATGATATTTCGTTCATATTTAATAACGCTCGCTTTAATTTCAAGAGAGGAACCGGTTTTCGCCGGAGCCATATGCTCGACGTTCACCTTTGCCCCCATCCCTTCTTCGTGATCTTCCAAATAGGGTAGAATGATTTTTCTCGAAGCCCATTCCATGTGATACACCATTGAAACCGTTGAATACACGGGGTGAACCACGTTTCCTTCGAACTGGGCGTACATGCTGGGGGTTACTTCTGTTGTGACGACTGCCGTATGTCCTTCTGCTAATCCAGACTTCATTGCTTTCCCCCTTTAAACCAACAAATTATATATTTTTATATAACGTTAATTCAACGATATAATAACATTTTGTTTTATAAATAGTCAATAAATTGTTAAAATATTTAAAATATTATATTAATATAAGTTATGCAGAGGGACGGACCTATCGGCGAAGCCGAAGGTCCGTCCCTCACTCAAAAGCGGAGGTGGCTTGCCCAGAGGCGACAAGCATAAGGCGAACAGGCCAGAAAGGCGTTTTTTGCCTTTTTGGCCTGTTCGCCTTATGACCTCGAGCCTCTAGCCGCCGGAGCTGGACGACTCTCTTTTCCAGATAGACAATTAAAATCTTCCTAACACAAAAAAGCAACGGAACAAAGTCCCGTTGCTTTTTGTAGAAGGTTGTTAATCTTATGAAAGAAGTGCCCGGTCGCTGGCCAGTTTGCTTCCACGTATGCGTTGGAATTCGTGTAGAAGTCCCTCGACCGTGAGGTGCTTCTTCTCTTCTTCATTTACCTCTAAGATGATTTGGCCCTTATCCATCATGATCAAGCGGTTTCCAAGATCCAATGCCTGCTGCATGTTATGCGTCACCATTAGGGTTGTGAGCTTATACTTCTCTACAATCTCTTTTGTAAGGTTTGTAATCAGATCGGCTCTCGCAGGATCCAACGCTGCCGTATGCTCATCCAGCAGGAGGATCGAAGGCTCAGTAAATGTCGCCATCAATAGAGAGAGCGCTTGCCGTTCCCCGCCCGATAATAATCCTACCTTTGCGTTCAATCGGTTTTCTAACCCTAAGTGAAGAGTTTCCAGTACTTCTTTAAAAAACACTCTCCGTTTTTTGGTTACCCCCATTTTAAAGGTACGTGTACGATTTCGTGAATACGCCATGGCCAGATTTTCTTCTATCGTCATGGAAGGTGCCGTTCCTGCCATTGGATCCTGGAACACACGACCGATGAGCTTTGATCGTTTATACTCGGAAACCTTTGAGACGTCATGATCATCAATGAGAACATTTCCGATATCGGGCAGAAGCACACCTGAAACGATGTTCATCAATGTCGATTTCCCGGCTCCGTTACTTCCGATCACAGTGACAAAATCCCCTGGTTTCAGATTCAGCTGGATGTCATCAAGGGCGATTTTTTCGTCGGGTGTCCCCTCATTAAATACTTTGTGAATTCTATTTAATTGTAACACCGCTCTCACCCTTTCCATCTGTGATTGGAGCCTTGTTTATTCGTTCTGCCATTCGTTGAGCTTTTCGTTTCTTATCCTTGTAGCGATCCATCACTTTAGGCATCACAAGTGCAAGAATCACGATTGTCGCCGTGATCAGCTTCATATCCCCTGTTTCCAGGAAATCGACGCGAAGGGCCATGGAAACGACCAAACGGTAGATGATTGCCCCACCGATAACGGCTAAGGTCGTACGGGCAATCGTCTTGGTTCCGAATAATGCCTCACCGATGATAACCGAAGCAAGTCCGATGATGATCATCCCGATCCCCATTCCCACATCTGCAAATCGACTGTACTGGGCAATCAAGGCACCGGATAGAGCGACCATCCCATTCGAAATCCCTAAACCAAGAATGATCATCAGATTGGTATTAGCGGAGAAACTGCGAATCATCCGCTGATTATCCCCTGTCGCCCTTAAAGCCAACCCGATTTCTGTTTTCAAAAATCCATCCGTCAAAAATTTGATCACAAGGGTAATGATCGTCATGATAAATAAAATGCTCCAGGTTCCCGGGACAGGCTCCCCAAGTCCCACAGCCATCCACATTTTATTGAGAGCGGCATCGATCCCCAGTGGAGACCAAAACCCTTCCACTCCTGTAAAAGCAGTATCCTGACTAAGTAAAGGTACATTCGAACGCCCCATTATCCTGAGGTTGATGGAATAAAGGGCGATCATCATTAAAATCCCTGATAATAAGGCATTGATTTTTCCAAATGTGTGAAGCAATCCTGTTATACATCCTGCAACAAATCCGATGACAATCGCTGTAATGGTTGCGATGACTGGATTTACGCCACTGACAATCATGGTTGCTGCGACAGCGGCTCCTGTAACGAAGCTGCCATCGACGGTTAAATCAGGAAAATCCAATATCCGAAAGGACAGGTAGACTCCGAGGGCCATAATAGCGTAAATGATTCCAGATTCAAAGGATGCGAATATTGCTGTTGGCACGAATCATCATCCTTTCTTATTTCTCTTCGTAAAATTCCCCTAAATCAGACCATGCATCCTGGACTTCTACACCTTGCTCTTCAGCGGCCTGCTTATTGATCATTAACTTGAAGTTCTTTGGATACTCAACATTGATTTCAGAAGGTTTCTTTTCACCTTTTAAAATTTTTGCAGCCATCAGGCCCGTTTCGTAACCAAGATCTTCGTAGCTGAATCCACTAGCTGCAATCGCACCTTTTTTCATTGAATCCAGTTCACCCACAAATAAAGGAATATCTTTATCATTGGAGACACTGATGACTGATTCCAATGCCGATACAACCGTATTATCAGTTGGAACGTAAATCGCATCCACACGACCTACCAGTGATTCTGCCGCTTGCTTTACATCTGCTGACGTAGATACTGAAGCTTCAACAACTTTTGCTCCCTTTTCTTCAGCAAGCTTTTTCACTTCTTCTGCCTGTACAACAGAGTTTTGTTCACCAGAGTTATAAATAACACCTATATTTTTCGCTTTCATTTCATCTGTAATAAATGAAATCGTCTTAGAGATTGCTTCAGGATGAGTATCTGTGGTTCCTGTGATATTCTCACCAGGCTCCTCGAAGGACTTCACTAACTCTGCACCAACGGGATCAGTCACTGACGTGAACACGATTGGAATTTCCTTTGTAGCATTTAATGCGTGCTGAGCACTTGGGGTTGAGTTTGCAAAGATGAGGTCGACGCCATCACCAACGAAGTTCTTGGCGATCGTTTGTGAATTCGTAGGATCCCCTTGAGCAATTTGAACATCAAACTTCACATTCTTACCTTCTTCAAGGCCATTTTCAGCTAAAGCCTTTTTAAAACCTTCAAAGGCTGCATCTAAAGACGGATGTTCCACAATTTGGGTTACCCCGATAACATATTGTTTCTCACCATCGCCTCCACCTGAGCTTGTATCACTACCACAACCCGCTAAAACCAGCATTCCCAGCATCATTGAGATGACAACAAGTAATAAACTCTTCTTCTTCACAGAAATCCCCCTTTTTCTCTTCCTAATTTATGATCAGTAGTCTATTAGACTAGCAAACCCAAGTATGATAAAAATGATCATCAGCGTAAATACAACGTTATATTATCACTCCTGTCACAAAATAGTCAATAATATTCGGAAAATTTAAAAATTATTACTAGTATAGTCGGTATTGGCGGTGATTTCTAGAGGGATTTGGAGAAAATTTTCTGTGGTTGTGTGGATGAGGAGCTGAATCACTCCAATGATCCTGGATATTCAATAGTTTCGTACTATAGTTTTTCTACTTCTCATTCTTCTTTTCTTGCTGTTGTGCCGGAATCTACTAAACTTGTGCCACTTTCACCAAAACTTTTGCCAAATTGTGAAACACTACCATAAAAAAGACCCTTCCCCAATAAAGGAAAAGCGCCTTTCACATAATCTATTAAGATTCCACACCGCTGCCCGAAAGCTTCCTGAAAATCCCACGGGCATCATTCATCATTCTCTCTACCAGTTCCTTCACAGCCGGAACATCCGACACAAGGCCGGACACCTGCCCTCCGTTGATGAATCCCTGATCCAGCTTCCCTTCCAGTGCCCCGACACGGTGATAATCCTCCGAGGTCATTTGACTGAACTCTTCAAGGGCGACCCCCTCTTGTTCTTTTTGAATCAGTTGTGCAGCATAAGGCGTTTTCATGACCCTTCTCACTCTTCCGACAGAACGCCCGACGATGATCGTGCTATCATCTTTTGCTTCCACTAATGTAGATTTATAGTTCTCATGAAAAGGTGCTTCCTGTGTAGCAATGAACCGCGTTCCCATTTGCACACCACTGGCACCCAGAGCGAGCATGGAAGCGAGACCCCTTCCATCACCGATTCCTCCTGCCGCGACGACAGGAATGTCCACTGCATCGACGAGTTGTGGAATAAGGGCAAGCGTTGTCGTTTCAAGATTGGAGTTGATCCCGGCAGCCTCATAGCCTTCTGCAACGATGACATCTGCCCCGGCATCTTCCGCTTTCTTTCCCTGCTTTTTAGAAGCGACGACACAGATCACTTTTACGTTGTGCTCGTGGAAATAGGGAATCAGTGGGGTTGGATTTCCTGCTGATAAGGAAACGACCGGTATCCCGTGTGTCACCACTAAGCGAATCATTTCCTTCAAGTAAGGGGTGATGGAAATTGGGATATTTAGAGCGAATGGTTTACTGGTTCTTTTTTTCGTTTCAACGATGATTGTTTCCACTTCCTCCACACCCATGGTACCTACACCGATCGTACCGAGCGCCCCGGCTTCCGAGATGGCCGCGGTCAACGGGGCATTGCTGATATTCCCCATTCCACCTTGAATAATTGGATATTTTATATGTAATAGTTCGGTTAGGTTATTCATAAAAATCCTCCTTCGTTAAATTAATGTTATACTTTTTAGAATTGTTAGACAAGTACCCCCTCAAGATTCTCGAGGTCCGTCCCTCAAAAAAACCACTTGCCGGATGGAACGGGCAAGTGGTTTTTTTTAATCCAGTAATAATGGATGGGTCATGACGTTGTAGCTTTGGTCTTTGTTTTTAAGTTCGTTGCCGTCTTCGAAGACACTTTCAAAGAAGCGTGATGCTGGTTCTGCAAGTTCTTTGTAGTATTCACCGAACAGTGTGGCAGCGTGTGACCCCAGCCATTTCCCAGGCAGAAGCTCTTCCGGTAAGCCGGGATCGACGAACAGGAATTTGCGGTATTCATGCACAAGTTTGGTTCGTTCGACGAAGCATTCTGCATCGCTCATTTGCCCTTTTCCTATCTTACTTTTGTCGATCATGTATTGTTGACTATAGTGAGAAATGAATTCCTGATAGCGGTCATTGATTTCGTTCAGGTCCCAACTTTTCTCGATCAGTCGTTTATTCTCATTGGGCCCTTCATATTCAGCAATGAAGAAATCGACGTATTCTTTAATGTCGTATTTTCCAATTAGGGACTGTACCTGTTTTTCAAGATTGTTTGGAGAAATCCACGTGCTTGTTGAGAGGGTTCCGAATCCACTCCATACCAGCTCTTTTCTCAACTCATCCCGAATACTCCTAATCTCTTCAGGAATCGAGTACATAAGGATTCTCCATTTACCATCCCATTGCTCGGGCTTCAGCTTAAAAATCCTATTTGCCGCTTCTTCCATGCGAGTCACACCGCGTTCAGTCAGGGAATAGTAGCTTTTGTTTCCCTGTTTTTCCGCCTGGACCCACCCCTGCTTATTCATTCTTGAAATCGCTGCACGAACAGCTTGATCATTGTGACCAAATTCATTGAGCAAGCGAATCAAACTGCCAATCCATATCTTATTGCCATAGTGCCGTATGTAATCCCCATATAGTGTAAAGATCATTGATCGTGTATTCATCGGTGCCTCTCCTTTAGATATATTCCGTTTGTTTATGACGTTTAATTTACGTTTAGTTTATATATTATCATAAACAATCGATTAAAATAAATGAATATTCTTGATTTTTCATCTTTTACCGGGAATTTCTCACACAAAAAAAAGGCTCATCTACAGAGCCTGATCCTCAATGATATACCCTCAACATCTCAAGCATTTTAACATAATCATACGTATTGACAACCTGCTCCTTCGACCAATTCGCCTCGATCCATCTCACGAGCTCTTCCTGACTATTGAACACTTCCCCGCTGGTATCGGCATTTCTTATCAAATACCTTCCGTTGTCCTCATCCGCAACTACCAGACAAGGAATCTCGCTTTCTTTTGTCATGATTTCAAATTCCATCTTACTCACCTCACTTCTATCTTTTCTAAAAAGTGGCCATTCTAATCACAAAAAGAGCCCTGCACATACAGGACTCGAGCTATTAAGTTTCGATGTTCTCTACTAAAGTCGCAATTCCCTGACCTACACCGATGCACATGGTGGACAAGCCGTAGCGTACCTTTCTCTTTTTCATTTCATATAAAAGGGTGGTGAGGATACGTGCTCCACTGGCTCCCAATGGATGCCCGAATGCGATGGCTCCTCCATTGACATTGACGATCTCTTCATTCAATCCAAGCTCACGGATGCAGGCAATGGATTGTGCAGCGAATGCTTCATTCAGCTCCACTAGGCCGATTTGGTCAAGGGCAAGCCCTGACCTCTTCAGTACCTTCTGTGTGGCATAGATCGGTCCCAGCCCCATCACTGAAGGTTCAAGTCCTGAAGTGGCCGATGTCATGTAGCGTGCCAGCGGTGTAACGCCTAATTCTTCTGCCTTCTCCCTGCTCATTAATAATAGGGCAGATGCACCATCATTGACTCCTGATGCATTCCCGGCCGTCACCGTTCCTCCTTGGAATAACGGCTTAAGCTTCTGCAGTTTCTCACTATTGGTATCGGGCCTTGGGTGCTCATCGAGATGGAACGTAGATAGGTTCCCTTTACGGTCACGTAACTCGACGGGCACGATTTCCTCTTTGAACCGTTCTTCATCCATGGCACGCTTCGCTTTCATTTGGCTCCAGTAAGCAAAGTGGTCCTGCTCTTCCCTTGAAATGCCGAACTGCTTCGCCACATTCTCGGCTGTTTCCGGCATAGAATGAGTTCCGAACTTTTCTTCCAGACGGGAATTAACGAAGCGCCATCCGATTGTCGTATCGAACATCTCCATATTGCCTCTTGGGAAATCCTTTGAAGGCTTTGCCATGACGTAAGGAGCACGCGTCATACTTTCAGTCCCGCCTGCAATGAAAACATCCCCTTCATTCGCCGATATGGCTCTCGCTGCATAGTTCACGGCATCCAGTCCTGATCCGCACAAGCGATTGATGGTGGTTGCACCGACTTCAACTGGGAGGTCAGCGAGAAGTGTCGACATCCGGGCTACATTCCGATTATCTTCCCCGGCACCATTAGCATTTCCAAGAACCACCTCTTCGATGGTATGAACCGGCACTAGAGGATTTCGTTCCACCAGGGCTTTTATGACATGAGCTCCTAAGTCATCGGGACGCACCTCTTTTAAGGAGCCTTTGTATTTTCCAATGGGAGTCCGGACGGCATCGACAATGACAACCTCTCTCATGATTGATGCTCCTTTTCCATTGCCTCAGAATAATCATAAACGCCTTTACCCGTTTTTCGGCCAAGGCGCCCGGCCTTCACATATTTTTCTAAAAGAGGAGCCGGACGATATTTTTCACCAAGCTTTTCATGAAGGTATTTAAGGTTATTCAATCGTGTATCCAACCCGACTAAATCGCCGAGTTCAAACGGACCCATTGGATAATTGAGTCCAAGCTTGATCGCCTTATCAATTTCCTCAGGTGACCCCAGTCCTTCCTGCAGCATGTAAAAGGCTTCATTGCCGACAAGGGCAGAGATTCTGCTTGTGACAAAACCGGGGAACTCATTGATGACTACCGTTTCCTTCCCCATCAGGCGGGCAACCTGCTGAATGACTTCTGTCGTTTCATCACTTGTTTCCAATCCCTTTACGATCTCCACGAGAGGCATTTTATGTACAGGATTGAAAAAGTGCATGGCAATCACTTTGTCTGGCCGTTTCGTAAAGGAGCCGATTTCAGTCGGGCTCATGGTGGAGGTATTCGTCGCCAGATAACAATACTCCGGGGCATGGGCATCCAGTACTTCGAATACGCCACGCTTGATATCTGTCTTTTCCGGGACGGCTTCGATGACCACATCGGCATCCCGTACGGCAATCGAAAGATTCGTTGAATAGCTCATAAGTTCTTTTGCTTCTACGTACTGCTGTTGAGTGAGCTTGTTTCTTTCGATTCCTTTTTGAAAGATATGTTGAATTTCATTCCTGGCGTGATCCAACTGTTCTTGATTTATATCCACCAGTGTGGTCCTGAAGCCTCCTACTGCACTTACATAGGCGATCCCTCTTCCCATTACGCCGGAACCTACAACTACGATATGCTGTGTCATGTCTGTCTTCCCCTTTCTTGCAATAAGGGGTTGACCCTGATAGGACACCCCCCCTGCTTGTTTATGTCTTCTTACACACCAAATGGATTTAACGGTCGATTTCCGAAGTAAGAAATGATACTCTTTGTTTCTGTGTAAAGATCAAGCGTTTCAACGCAAAGCTCACGTCCGAATCCCGACTGCTTGTAGCCTCCGAATGGAGTACCCGGGAATGCAGAGAACGGGCAATTCACCATCACGATTCCGGCTTGGATCGCTTTCGATACTCTTGTCGCACGCCCGTGGTTTTGAGTCCAAACAGCTGAACCGAGACCATATTCGCTATCGTTGGCCATTTTGATCGCTTCTTTTTCATCCTTGAATTTCATTACCACCACTACAGGGCCGAAGATTTCTTCTTTTACAACCTTCATGTCGTGATTTACATCCGTAATGATGGTTGGCTCATACCAGTAGCCTTTTTCGAACCCTTCTACCTTCGCAGGGCTTCCCCCGACCAGGATCGTTGCTCCCTCTTCTTTGGCAGACTGAACATATCCATCGATCGTATCAAGCTGATCCTGGTTGATGATCGCCCCGATGTGAGTGCCTTTATCATGTGGGTCAGCCAATTTCAGCTTCTTCGTCTTTTCAACGAACTTTTCCATGAACTCATCGTAAATATCTTCGTGTACGTATAATCTTGAGCGCGCTTCACAGGATTGACCTGTGTTATAGAAGATTCCGAACAGGGATCCATCCACTGCTGCATCAACATCTGCGTCTTCAAAAACGATATTAGGTGATTTCCCTCCTAATTCGAGAGTCACTCTCTTTAACGTTTGGGACGCTTTTTCCATAATGTTTTTACCGATAGGTGTTGAACCTGTGAAGGCAACCTTATCAACCTTTTCATGCTCGACTAAGTAATTGCCGACAGAAGAACCTGCACCAGGAATGACGTTTACAACACCTTCAGGAACTCCGGCTTCAATACAGATTTCACCAAGTACGATGGCTGTCAGCGGTGTAAGAGTTGCAGGTTTTACGACAACCGAGCAGCCTACCGCAATCGCCGGCGCAATTTTCCACGCTGCCATCATCAATGGATAATTCCACGGAATGATCTGAGCACATACACCGACCGGCTCTTTCTCCGCAACATTCATGAATTGACCTGGTACATTATTGACCGTGCCACGATGGCCCACAATCGCTCCTGCATAGAATTCAAAGTCTTCGATCGCTTGCATCACTTGACCTTGTGCAGCTGATAGTGATTTCCCGCTATCCATGATTTCAAGAGTGACAAGTTCATTAAAGCGTGATCTCATAATGCCTGCAATTTTATTAAGCACGCGGGATCGTTTATTGATCGGGAACTTCTTCCACTTGCCGTAATCAAAAGCATTTCGTGCTGCTTCAACCGCTTTTTCAGCATCTTCTACAGATGCCAGTGAGACAGTGGCAATCGCTTCACCTGTCGCTGGATTGTACGTCGTAAAGGTTTCACCTGAACCACTTTCCATACGTTGACCGTTGATAACCAATGAATAATGTTCTCTTTTCATTTCAAGGACTTCAAAGCTTTGCTCTTTTACTGTAGACATAACTCCATCTCCTTTTTGATTGAATTATTTTCCGTGAAAGGCTGGCCTTCTTTTTTCCATAAAAGCCGTTACACCTTCGCGATGATCTTGTGTCATTCCTGCGATCCGCTGGGCACAGGCTTCTTTTTCTAAGTATTCGTTGAAGGATAGATCTGCGCTTCCCTTTAATAAACGCTTCATCAAACCGATTGCCTTCGTTGGCATGGAGGCGATTCTTTCGGCAAATGCAGCTGTTTCTTCTTGCCACTGGTCGAGAGAGATAATTTTTGTGACCAGGCCAAGCTTTTCAGCCTCTTCTGCTTTTAATTTTTCTCCAAAAACAGCCAGTTCCAGTGCTTTGGCATAGCCAACAATCTTCGATAAGTAATAGAGATTACCTGAATCCGGGACTAATCCAACATGAACAAATGCCTGCACAAAGCTCGCTTTCTCTGATACGAGCCTGAAATCACAGGCAAGGGCCAGGCTGAATCCCGCTCCTGCAGCCACTCCATTGACGGCTGCAATCACCGGCTTTTCACACTGCTCGATTTCTTTCACCATAGGTCCGTAATTATTTCGAAGCACCTCTCCATGATCCATGGATTCATCTACTTCACTCAAATCCTGCCCCGAGCAAAAAGCCCGACCTTCACCTGTGATAACGATGGCTCTCACTTCTTCATTTCGAGAGGAGTCCTTCACGGCCTTTTGGATTTCCAGATTGAGTTGACGAATGAAAGCATTCAGTTTATCCGGGCGATTCAAGGTAATCCAGGCTACATTATTCTTCACTTCGTACTTAATCGTTTCAAACATGCGGCAGCCTCCTTATTTCCCTTTGAAATTCGGTTTCCGTTTTTCCACAAAAGCCTTCATGCCTTCTTTCTGATCTTCAGAGGCAAAGAGAAGATAGAAGTTCTTCCGCTCATATTGCATCCCTTCATAAATCGAGGAATCAACGGCTTTATGAACTGATTCTTTGATCAAACGAAGGGAAAGCGGTGGCTTTGCAGCTAATTTTCTGGCGAATTTCTCGGTTTCTTCTATTAATAGCTCTTTCGGAATGGCGCGGTTGATGACTCCCCATTCAAGGGCTTGCGTTGCTGTAAACATGTCTCCCGATAACAGCCATTCCATTGCCCGTGATTTCCCTATCAGCTTTGTGAGCCTCTGGGTACCGCCCGCTCCCGGCATGACCCCAAGATTCACTTCCGGGAAACCGAAGCCCGCATCCTCAGAAGCGAATAGAATGTCGCAGCAAAGGGCTAACTCAAATCCGCCTCCCAGTGCAAATCCCTGGACCGCTCCAATGATCGGTTTCTTGATCCAGGCAAGGCGGTCCCATTCGGTAAATTGATTTAAGAGCTCTAAATCAATGGCCCCGTCTTCCGCCATTTCATCGATGTCTGCTCCTGCAGCGAAGGCTCTGCCCCTGCCGGATAAGACAATTGCTTTCACACTGTCGTTCCGGTCGAATGCCTCGAATGCATGAACTAACTCCGATACCATAGGACGATTGATGGCGTTCAGAACTTTGGGTCTATTCAATTCAATGAAACCAAGTCCGTCCCTTTCGCTCACTACGATATATTCGTACTCTTTATTCATTCACTTCTTCACCGATCATGAGAGTGACTAACTCTGCGGCGAAGCCCATAAGGTCCTTTCCGGAGGCTTTGCCTTCATCGGATTTCATGGCTGCTTTCAGCTCTTCATGATTGTCATAATACATTTCGCACATTAAGTAGTATTTGCCTTCTCCACCCATAGGTGAGCCGACGATTTTCGTAACATCCATCTTCTTAAGTCCTGGAATTTTTGCTGTGATCGGAGCGTGGGTATTGAAGTAATGCTCATCAAATTTCTCTTTGTTTTCAGGGTGTTTATACAATGCGATCAGTTTTACCATAGTGGAATCTCTCCTTTGATTTTCAATAGTTTAATAGATTTTTCACATCATGGTGGATATCGGCTTCATGGCCTCAAACGGGTTGCGGCATTGCTTGCAGTAGAGGATGCTTCTGCAGGCGGTTGGACCGAACAGATTCTCCATTGAAGTATAGGGGGAATCGCAATACGGGCAGTGAATCTCCCAATCTTCTTCCCCTGTGAACTGTTCAGGCGGGGGTGCGATGCCGAATTCCTTCAATCTTTCCCGGCCATTTTCGGTTAACCTGTCGGATGTCCAGGGAGGAGAATACACGAAATGAACCTGTACGGATTGAATTCCCAGCTGCTCCCGACACGCCTTCTCCACATTCCCTTTAATAATGTCCAAGGCAGGACAGCCTACAAAGGTTGGGAGAAGTTCAATCATGAGAGAATCTTCGTGATGGTTTATACGATTGACCATACCTAGATCCACAATGCTGATGGAATCAATTTCAGGATCTTTCACAGTTTGAAGAACATCTAAAACGGTTGTAGTCATTTTTCCTTCATCCTTTACCAGCTAGCTGCGGGATTTGTGTTATAGACTTCGCTTAATGTGGAAAGTGCCGTATCAAGTTCAGGAGTGTGTTCACCTAAGCGTCCATTCCCTTTTTTCATGCGTACATTCGGAGGAAAGGATAGTTGAGTCGATTGGAAGACCGGCTGAAGGGCAAGCTCCCATCGCTTCGATAGATTCTCTTCTCCTTCGATCAGCGCCATAAGTGCCATTTCTTTTCCTTTAGGCCCTAAGGTCAGAACTCCCTGGAATTCATCCAGCACTCTTTCAATCGCCTTATTCATTCGCTCCCTTGCTTCGCCGCCGGCACTCATTAATTGAATGAACCAGGTTTTCCAGTGCAGCAGGTGATAATATAATTCTGTGTTGATTTTGATCGCCATTTCGGCAAGTGGTTCGTAGGAGGAGTTCTTTAATGAGTCAATTCGCACCTTTTTGGCGACGCTGTAGAAATAATGTCTTACAACAGCAAAGGCCCAGTCGTAGCGGGGTTCTTGTAAGTAGTGTCCGGGTCCATTCACTTCTTCCAATAAGATGGCATTCCTTCGTTCAGAAGCCTTCCTTCCATGTGCCAGATGGTCCTGATCCCCTTCCCCTAACTCTTCAAGGAGCTGGTAGAACATGGTGGCATGCCCCATCGTGTCTTGATTAATGGATGAAAACGCGACGTCCTCTTCAATATGAGGAGCGAGCCCCAGCCATTCAGACCCACGGTAAGCAAGGATGAAATCATCGTCGGCCAGTTGATAGAGCAGGCTCAGAAGCGCTTCTTTATAATCTGCGTTCGGAATGTCATTAGGACTTTTCACTTTCATCATTTCTTCTTCACCAACTCTCCCCATGACATGATTTCTTTCTCATCGAGCATTTCCTGTTCGTACTGTCTCCACTTCTTCTTGAGATAACCGTAGCCTTTGGCGTTCCGGTAATCTTTATTATCAAGACGACCGACACTCTCTCTTTCCTCGGGTGTCATCATCCGGACGTCCGACCGCTTCACAACCCATATATCCGAGACCGGCTCTCTTCTCATGAAATTCTCTTGGGCCATCACCATGGCCAGCTCATGATTCGGGGCTAACAAGCTGAATTGATGCTGCATCTGTGCCCCGTCCGACCTTTTACTAAATACTTCAAATTCCTGATAAAAATTCTGCCCCTTGTCAGACATCCTTCTCATTCCCTTCTAGCTTACTTGGTCACTAGGGCTTAATGCTTCCCGAACCCACGCATTATTGTCGTAGGATAGTTCTCTTAAACGAAGGCGATCCTTTGATTTCGGACCCTTGTTCCGAATGATTTCCTTGAAGCGGTCCCAATCGGGCTGCTTATAGATCCATAAATCCTGCTCTTCATCGAAATACATTGTCTCATCGGGAAGTGTCAGTCCTAACGACAGCATCCTTGGAACATATTTCGTGAAAAAGTCCTGTCTCAGCTGTTCATTTGTTTTCGTCCGGATGTTGTATTTAATAGTGATGTCCTGTTTAGAGGAACCTGTCGTTTTCGCATCACCCGGTCCAAAGAACATAAGAAGCGATTCCCACCAGCGGTCCACTGCATCCTGAACTAACGCCCTTTGATCGGGAGTTCCTTCTGCCAGAGCCATGATGATAGCTTCACCATGCTGTGCGTGGAACACTTCTTCCGCACAAATTCGTTTAAGCGCCCGGGCATATGGCCCGTATGAGGCATGGAGCATATTCGTCTGTGTGATGATTGCCGCCCCATCAACAAGCCAGCCGATCAACCCAGCGTCTCCCCAGGTAGGTGCTTCCATGTGGAAGACGTTATGAAACTTCAAATCCCCTGAAAACAAATCTCTCATAATATGCTCACGTGTTTTCCCGTAAGGCTTCATTAAGTCTTCCGCTACACGAAGCAAAAGCTGTCCGTGGCCCATCTCGTCCTGAACCTTCGCCATGATGCCAAGCTTCCTTCTTAGTGTAGGTGCTTTCGGAACCCATTCCTTCTCGGGAAGAGCCCCCATGATTTCACTGATCCCATGCATGGAAATCAGCTTGATCAAAGCATTCCTGTATTCATCCGGCATCCAATCATCTGCTTCAATCTTTTCATCGTTTTCGATCTTTCTCATAAAATGAGCCATATGCTCTTCTTCCGTCATCTGTTGATTAGACAATAAATCACTCATTGTAACCCTCCTTTATCACACAGTTCCTACGTGATGACCATATTGTGTGATAACTATTTTCCTCAAAAAAAATTTCACTGAAGCATTCCTTCTCCTCTAAGATCCACAATCCGGATGGCTTTCCCTTCTGAACGGGGGATTTCTTTCGGTCCCCTGATTTTCACATCCATGGAAACGTAGCAACGGTCTTTCATGAGGCTCTTCACTTTTGCTTCCAACTGATTCAAGTGTTCATGATTTAAATCGTTAGACACTCCTTGAAAGCATTCATCTGTGACTTCAACCTGAAGCTCCACCAAATCGAGTGCCCCTTTTTTCTTTAAGTGAACCTGATAATGTGGTGCAAGCTCACTTATTTGAAGAAGGAAGTGTTCCATTTCAGATGGAAACACGTTTACCCCTCTAATGATGAGCATGTCATCCACTCTACCTTTCACTCTGGACATCTTCACCGTTGTTCGTCCACACAAGCAAGTTCCGTACTGAATCGAAGCAATATCACCGGTTCTATAGCGGATGATCGGAAAGGCTTCTTTCGTTAAACTCGTAAAGACAAGCTCCCCGATTTCCCCTTCCGGGAGAGGCTCTAACGTATCAGGGTCTATGACTTCCACAAGGAAATGATCCTCTGCAATATGTAGACCATCCCGGGCTTCGTGACATTCCATGGCAACCCCTGGTCCAATGACTTCACTTAAGCCATAAATGTCGCACGCTTTAATATCCATCTTTCTCTCCAACGTTTCTCTCATCGCGTTAGACCAAGGCTCCGCGCCGAATATCCCATATCGCAAGGATAGTGAAGCCGGATCCTTCCCCTGGGCCTCCATCGCTTCTGCTAAATTGAGAACGTAAGATGGCGTGCCGCATATGACCGTTGGCTGAAAATCTTCTAATAATGTAATTTGTCTGGACATGTTTCCACCTGATACCGGCACCGTGATCATCCCAAGCTTCTCACTTCCATAATGAAGGCCCAAACCACCTGTGAATAGTCCGTACCCATATGCATTATGCAGGACGTCCCCCGGTTTCCCGCCTGACATGGCAATGGCCCTGGCCACAATTTCTCCCCACATGTTGATGTCGTTCTGGGTATACCCTACAACCGTTGGCTTTCCACTTGTTCCGGAAGATGCATGGACCCTTACCATTTCTTCACGCTTGACCGCGAACAGGCCAAAAGGGTAATGTTCACGTAAATCCTTTTTTATTGTAAGCGGTAACATTTTAAGGTTTGACAAAGACTTTATATCCTGTGGCTTCAGACCTCTCAAGTCAAATTGCTCACGATAAAAAGGGACTCTTTCATACACATAAGCAGCAATATGTTGTAATCTCTCTAGTTGAAGGCGTTCCATTTGCGATCGACTGGCAGTTTCAATCTCATGCAAAATCAAAGCATCGGCCTCCTGTCACTATATAAAAATATATTTATATAACGTTATTAATTCGTTTATATAATTATTCGTTATATTTATCTACTCAAAAGATACCGTGTCTGTTGGAAATTGTCAATATATTTTCAGAAAATTTCACCAAAGTGAATTTACAGGCTGCTGAGTGAGAAGATGTCTTGGGGAAAGGTATCTTTCTGATGCTTGGCATAGAGAGGGCGTGAGAATCCGTTTCGCCGTTATATTTGGAATTTCGCCGTTAAAAGTGAGATTTCGGCCGTTAAAATGAAAATTTCGCCGTTATCCTATCGGAGGTTTCTATGAACCAAGTAAAATATAGCTTTTATTTGATAAGTGAGTAAAAAGTTTATGTCATTTTCTATAAAAATAACGATTTTCTCGCATAGGATTCTTACTTATGCCAACCGAGGCCGGAAAAAACAACAAAAAGCCTGCTTTGAAATCACTTTTCAAAGCAGGCTTATATTATTATTCAGTAGCCGGTTTAAGCGTTGATTCCTCTTTGACCGCTTCTTCCTGCAACTCTTTATCTCGTTTGATTCTTCCATTTCCGACTGAAAGGGCTACTCCAACACCAATGGAGATAAAGATTAAACCTGTTAAGAATACAGTTGTGAAGGCATCAGACCATGCTGTTTCAATGGAAGCAATCACGATACTGCCTACCTCTTTCGGGACATCCAGTAAACCTGGTGTGACAAGCAGTCCGAACAGGGCATCTGTTTTATCGCTTAACCCTGCAAGGATTTGACTTGCAGCTGGATTATCCTGCTGTGCCGTCACTTCCTTCATATTCTCTTGAAGTGATTGATTCATTACGGCGTTCAATACTGTAATCCCAATCGTTCCACCGATTGAACGGAAGAAGGTGGCCGATGATGTGACAGCCCCTAATCGTGACTTAGGGAATTCATTTTGGACAGCAATCATAAGTGTTGGCATCACCAGTCCCATTCCAAATCCCATGACCACCATAAAAAAGTATGCTGTATATTCTTGAGAATCCGGCCCCATCGTACTCATCAAGAAAAAGCCGACTACAGTAGTGAGCATACCTGCCGTAAGGACGGTGCGGTATTTCAGTTTCAGTAATAATCTACCTCCGATGATACTTGCCGTAATCATCGCGATCATCATTGGGGTCATCGTAGAACCTGCCTGGGTTGGTGTAACCCCAAGAATCCCCTGCATGAACATCGGTACAAACATAATCGCTCCGAACATTCCAAGACCAAGCAGGAAACCTAACGCATTCGTTGTCGCAAACACTCTATTCTTGAACAGGCTCAGATCCAGGATTGGTTCCTTTGCTTTGTTTTCGATGAAACCAAACAGAAGCAGTAACACGATGGAACCACCAAAAATCAGAAAGCTTGTTCCTGACTCCCACTCGAATTTGTCTCCTCCAAAATTCAATCCTATCAGTAAAAGCACTAACGCCGGAATCAGCGTGATGATCCCTAAGTAATCAATGCTTACCTTATCTGTCGGGCGTCCTGCATTTTCATACTTTAAACCGATGAACAATAGGAGTGCCGATAATAAACCAAATGGTACGTTAATTAAGAAAATCCAGTGCCAGCTGATGGTATCTACAATGAAACCGCCGATAAATGGGCCGATCACTGAGCTTAATCCGAATAATGCCCCAAATACCCCTTGCCACTTTGCACGCTGTTCAGCTGTGAAGATATCCCCAATAATCGTTTGGGACAGGGGCATGATCATCCCTCCGCCAATCCCTTGAAGACCGCGATATAGAACGAGCTGCTCCATGGAAGTGGCCGTTGCACACAAGCCTGATCCGATAATGAAAATGATGACCCCGATCAAATACAATAAACGCCTACCATATAAATCCGATAGTTTCCCCACGATCGGTGTAACAGTGGTGGAAGTAATTAAATAAGCCGTGGTCACCCACGCAAAAATAGAAAAACCGTTAAGCTCAGCGATAATAGTCGGCATCGCTGTTCCTACTACGGTTTGTTCAAGGGCACTAAAGAACATCCCGATGATTAAACCGGTAAGCACTAAGCGTTTATTAATCCCTGGTTGTACTGACATATGCGTTCTCTCCTTATTCTTCTGTATTGTTCTCAACAGCTGCAGCCAGCTTCTCGTAAATCGTTACCAGTTGATCTACATCTTCTTCATCTAGATAAGCGAGATACTTTGAAAAAATTTCTCTTCTTTTAGCTTTTCCTCTTTCAAAAACCTCGCGTCCTTCAGAGGTTAGTTCTAACTTCACAATTCTGCGATCCTTCTCATCTCTTTCCCGGAGGACAAAATTGTTTTTAAGTAAACGGTCGATCATCACCGTGATCGCACTAGGTTTTACATCGAGCTTATCCGCCAGTTCCGTCGATTTTGTTCCTTCCGATGTGGAAAGAAGATAAAGAATATAAAACTGGGGACCTGTTAAGTTCATTTCTTTTAATGAAGTAGTCAGATCTTGTTGAATATGCCGATTTGAAATTTGAAAAGCTGTAAATAAACGATCTATATAGGAGTGTTTAATATGTTCTAAGTCCACTTCGTCCCTCTTTTCACTTCATTAATATTTAACCTATTTAAATATTAATGAGGTTATATAAAAAAGTCAATCTATTTTTCTCCCCAATCCCACTCAAAAAATGTCAGAAAAAATCCATAATAAAAACTTTTATAAGTAAATGCTTTCATAGGGATTTACCATTTACATCCCAGTATTCACTCTTTATAATCGGGTTGATTGTTTTTTAAACTACCGTTACTGAAAGGAGCTTGCTCCATGATGAAACAAGTTCAATCCTTACTAAATATAACGTTGGGCGCTTTATTGATTGCGTTGAATATTCATTTTTTCTTATCACCGAATATGGTCGGCACAGGGGGGACCAGCGGGGCGGGCATCGTTCTATCGCAATTCATGGACTTACCTGTTGGAGTGATTATGTTTGCACTCGATATGCTTCTATTTATTCTCGGCTTACTTCTCATTGGTCCAAGCTTCGGTCTGAAGTCGGTCTTTGCAAGCCTCTCACTAAGTGGCATGGTATGGGCCTTAGAGGTGTATCACCCCCTCCATGGTCCCATCGGTCATGACGTTCTCATTCAAATTGTGATTGGTACGCTCATTGGGGCGATTGGAGTCGCAATGATCTTTAATCAAGAAGCTTCTGCCGGTGGAACGGGGGTTCTTGCCAAGATCATTCACAAGTTCACTGGTCTTGAGCTGGGACGGGCAGTCCTCGCTTCTGATATTCTGATCGTCATTTCGTCTGCCTGGTTCTTCGGACTGCAGATCGGTTTGTATGCATTCTTTGGATTGTTATTAAAGGGGATGATGATTGACCGGACCCTCCAGTTTTTCCATGAAAACAAAGAAGTGGTGATCATCAGCGAGCACAGTGAGGAAATTAAGCAGTTTATCGTAGGAGACCTGGAAAAAGGTGCAACACTGCATTCAGCCAAAGGCGCATTTTCAGATGATCAAAAAGAAGTCATCACAACCATCCTTGATCGCAAAGACTTCTCGAAATTAAAATCATATATTCAATTAACCGATGAAAAAGCATTCATCACCGTACACAGCATGAACGAAATATGGGGACAGAATTTTAAATCATTCGCTTAAGAGGATGATCCAGTCAGGCGTTTTCACAAATCTGATGAGATTTTGAAGACACCTGATTTTGGATCAGCCTCTTTTTCGTATATGATAGACATTATGAACTATTAGATTGAATGGATGATGATCGTGAAGAAGAGACAAACCGCAGAGTTTAGAGTATATAGGCAACTGAAGGATGCCTTACTGGCCAGAAAGATCGCTCCGGGAACCCAGCTTGTCGAACAAGTCATCTCTGAAAAGTTGACTGTTAGTAGAACCCCCATTCGGCATGCGTTGAAAAGACTTGAATTAGAAGGACTGGTTCAAATCATCCCAAACCGGGGAGCTTTTGTCGTCCATCCCACAAGAGAAGAAATCACCTCTTTTTTTGAGTTAAGGAAAGAACTTGAATACCTTACTGTTAAGTATGGTCTGCCTAAGGTTAAAAAAAACGACATGCCGAGGCTCTATACCTTTCTTAAGGAAGAACAGGAAACCTATAGACAAAAGGACCTGTTAAAATATGTAGAGCTCAATAAGCAGTTTCATTTATTCCTTGCCGAAGTCAGCGGAAATAAATTCCTGATGCGGTACATGGATGAAATGCTTACTCAGTCCAACGTCTATCTATTCTTATTTGATGTATTTTATCACGTGGAACCCGGTGAAAATGTCCGTTTCAGAGAACACGAAGAAATGGTCAATGCCATTGAAAACCGCGATCAACAAACCCTGCTGGAATTAATCGACCTTCATATGAAGCATAGTTTTGATGACTTACGTTTAGAGGATAATGGATATTCGTCGTTGGAAGATGTTTTGGAGGACTAATATAAAAAAGCGGATTCTCAAGCTTTTAATGCTTGTGAATCCGCTTTTTCATTTAGAATAATTTCGTCGTCCAGTTTTCGCAATTCCATACTTCCGTCGCCACATCCTGATAGAAATCAGGTTCGTGACTGATTAAGAGAACGGTGCCTTTATATTCTTTAAGGGCTCGTTTCAATTCTTCTTTAGCCTCGACGTCCAAGTGGTTGGTCGGTTCGTCGAATACAAGGACGTTCGATTCTTTGTTCATCAATTTACATAGGCGGACCTTCGCTTTTTCTCCCCCGCTCAGCACTTCTACCTTGCTTTCGATATGCTTTGTCGTCAGGCCGCATTTCGCCAGGGCGGCACGCACTTCCGCTTGATTATAGGATGGGAACTCATTCCACACCTCTTCGATGCACGTATTATTATTCTTTGACTTGATTTCCTGCTCAAAATAACCAATATGAAGATAGTCTCCCAATTCCACTGAACCTGATATTGGTTTGATTTCTCCTAAAATACTGCGTAGAAGAGTCGTCTTTCCGATCCCGTTCGCTCCAGATAGGGCAATCTTCTGACCGCGCTCCATCTTGAGATTAAGTGGCTTCGACAGTGGTTCGTCATATCCAATTACAAGATCTTTCGTTTCAAAAATGACCCTGCCTGCGGTTCTCGCTTGTTTAAAATGAAACTCCGGCTTCGGCTTTTCGGCAGCCAGTTCAATCATATCCATCTTATCCAGCTTCTTCTGACGTGACATCGCCATGTTACGAGTCGACACACGTGCTTTATTGCGGGCAACGAAATCCTTCAGCTCGGAAATTTCCTGCTGCTGCCTCTTAAAAGCTGACTCAAGCTGCTGCTTCTTCATTTCATGAACCCGTTTGAATTCATGATAATCTCCGGCGTAACGATTCAGTTCCTGGTTTTCCATATGATAAATAAGATTAATGACACTATTTAAGAATGGAATATCATGTGAGATCAATATAAACGCATTTTCATATTCCTGAAGGTAGCGTCTCAACCAATTGATATGCTGCTCATCAAGGTAGTTGGTAGGCTCATCGAGTAACAGGATGTCCGGCTTTTCAAGTAATAGCTTGGCCAGTAAGACTTTCGTCCGTTGTCCTCCACTTAAATCGTGTACATCCTTATCCAACCCTATATCATCTAATCCAAGGCCGCGGCCGATTTCTTCTACTTTTGCGTCAATGATATAAAAATCATTATTTGTCAGGGCATCCTGGAGTGTCCCTGTTTCCTCAAGCAGTTCTTCCAGTTCTTCAGGAGATGCCTCCCCCATCTTGGCAAACAGTTCATTCATTTCTGTTTCCATATCAAAAAGGTATTGAAAGGCTGTCTTCAACACATCCCGGATCGTCATGCCCTGCTTCAACTGTGCATGTTGATCCAGATAACCGATACGGATCCGCTTCGCCCACTCCACTTTTCCTTCATCGGGCTCAAGCTTACCTGTAATAATATTCATAAATGTAGACTTTCCTTCTCCATTGGCACCGATCAAGCCGATATGCTCACCCTTTAACAAGCGGAAAGAAACGTCATTAAAAATCGCACGGTCACCGAACCCGTGAGTTAAATTTTTGACTGTTAATAAACTCATATAGTAAACACCTTTTCTTTATATACTAAAATTCGCTCTCTCTATTATAAGGGTCATTTTGCTTAGAAGATAGAGGGAAATGAGCTGGTGTTTTTTTCTTCCTTTACTCGGGTGGCACCCGCTACATCGTAGTCGGCAGGATCCAGTTCAGTAGGTTCACCGAGGGCGAGCTTCGCAAGCTCAGATCCAAGATATGGACCGAGCGTCAGGCCCGAAGCCCCAAGTCCATTCGCCACCAGCACCCCATCTACTCCCGGCATAGCACCGAAAACAGGGAGGAATCCAGGGGTGAAGGGACGAAACCCCACTCTCGTTTCAATCACCGTACCATCATGAATGCCCGGTGCTACTTCCATCGCCTTGTGAAGGACTTCATGTAAACCACCTGCCGTCACCCGGCGGTCGAAGCCGACTTCATTTTCATGGGTCGCACCTGCGACAACTCTTCCCTCAGGAAACGCGAGAAGGTATTGGTCGTTCGGAGGCATGACGACAGGCCATTCACTCGTTCCTTCCCCCTTTACTTCTAAATGAAGAATTTGCGCTTTTTGTGAAGATACTAAGAAGTCTATTCCCAGGGGTTCAAAAAGCGCCTTCGCCCAGACACCTGCCGTGACAATCACTTCATCTGCTCCAAGCTTTTCTTCATCTATTGTGACGCCTGTGATCCTGTTATGTTCTTTCAGAAGCCGGGCATCCCCTTGCCGGAATATCGCCCCGTTCTTTTTGGCTCCATTAATAAGCGCCTTACGCATCGCTCTTCCATCAACTCGTGCAGCCCCACTTACATGAACAGCTTGATACTCTTCAGATAAAAGCGGGAAACGTTGACGTGTTTCCTCAGCAGTAAGAATGGTGAGTTCACCGATTTCAGGTGCATCCTCCCTGCGTTTTTCCGCTCTCTCCACCATTTTCCGAAGCTTATTTTCATCTGTATGCAGACTGATCGCTCCTACACGCTTATACCCTGTTTCTGATTCTCCGTCTGCTTCCAGCTGCTGAATGATACTCGGATAATACTTCGCCCCACCTCTCGCCAGTCGATACCACACTTTATTCCGACGCTGCGACAGCCATGGACAAACAATCCCCGCCGCTGCATCCGTTGCTTGTCCAGGATCCTGCCGGTCTACTACTGTGACCTCTGCCCCGGCCTTAGCAAGATGATACGCCGTAGAAGCACCAAGAATCCCAGCTCCGACAACAATATATGATTTCATTTAAAACACCTTTTCATTTCATTTTTTCTTTATTTTACTTGAGAAGTAAATGGAACTCAATGGAGGTGCGGTTTTCAAGGAAGGTGATCTTGTTTTTACCTGGTACAACACCAAATACCACCAACAATTCCAGACAATTCTCACTACTTTTTTCAAAATAGATTGACAAGTTGTTTTGTTTCATGATAAAAATTGTATAACCTAATATTGAATAAGCTTTGATGGAAACAAGTAGCGGACATTTCCCTGTTAAAGAGAGCCGGTGGTTGGTGTGAACCGGTACAAAGGTTAAGCGAATTTCGATTCCGGAGCTTCTTTTGACGAGATCAAAAGACGGTTAAGGCCGTTATGTGTGAAGAGTGATGAGAATCGTTTTCTCATAACTAGGGTGGTACCGCGATATCCAAATCGTCCCTACGATATGTAGGGGCGATTTTTTTATTTTGTTTAAAAAGCGGCCCTCCACACGTCAATAATAAACAGAAAGGAGAATGAGTATGAGTCAACGCGAACAATGGTCATCAAAGATTGGCTTTATTTTAGCGGCAGCAGGGTCTGCGATTGGATTGGGGGCAATTTGGAAATTCCCTTATATCGCTGGGCAAAATGGAGGCGGAGCATTCTTCCTGATCTTCATTCTATTTACTTTATTACTCGGACTTCCATTATTATTAGCAGAATTCTCCATCGGACGAACGGCACAAAGTAACGCCGTTGATTCGTATCGGAAAATCGCTCCAGGTACACGCTGGCACTGGGTCGGAATTCTTGGGATGATCACATCCTTTATCTTACTTTCCTTCTACAGCGTGATTGGCGGGTGGATAGTTGTTTATCTATTCAAAGCCATTACGGGTCAATTGAACAATCTTTCCTCTGACCAGTATGCAGAAGTATTTGGTGCAACGATCTCTAATCCTGTTACAAGTGTATTTGTTCAATTCCTTTTCATCTTGATGACCATCATCGTGGTTGCTAAAGGGGTTCAAAAGGGTATTGAACTGGCCAGTAAAATTATGATGCCGGCTTTATTTATTTTATTTATTCTCTTGGTCGTACGTGCTGTAACCCTTGATAATGCCATGGATGGAATCACATTCCTGCTGCAACCTGATTTTTCAAAGGTGACATCACAAACGATTTTGGAAGCGATGGGACAATCGTTCTTCACACTAAGTGTAGGTGTATCGGTGATGGTGACATATAGTTCCTACCTGCCGAAAACACAAAGTCTTCCAAGATCGGCCATTTCGATTGTGGCTATGAATATTTTCATTGTACTGTTAGCGGGCTTGGCCATTTTTCCGGCAGTCTTTGCCTTTGATTTAGAGCCTGGGGCAGGCCCTGTACTACTGTTTAATGTTTTACCAACCGTTTTCAGCCAACTTCCTTTTGGGATGTTCTTCTTTATTGCGTTCCTTATTCTGTTCTTGTTCGCAGCATTAACATCCGCGTTCTCCATGCTCGAAATCATTGTTTCGGTCATTTCTAAAGGAGAACCTGAAAAGCGCAGAAAATGGTCCTGGATCATCGGACTTGCCATCTTTGTTTTCGGTATTCCATCGGCATTATCATTTGGAATACTAGGGGATATCACGCTATTCGATAAGACCATTTTTGACTTGGCTGATTTTGCTGTCAGCAATGTATTACTTCCGATTGGGTCATTACTGATTTCACTATTCGTACCTATGAAAATGAAGAAAACAGCCCTTTATGAAGAGCTGAAGCAAGGAAGCGGATTGAAGCGTGGATTGTTTGAAACGTGGTTCTTTTTGATTCGCTTTGTGGCACCATTGTTAATACTTGCGGTTATGCTGGATGTCTTAGGAGTCATATAAACGATAAAAAGGTTGACCTTACCCATTAGGTCAACCTTTTCATTTTGGATCATGACATCCCGTACCCCATGACCACTCCGCATGCCAGCCGTTTCCCTGCATCTCCTGAGGGCTGGGACCTGTAGTCATCCGGGCTTTGATGGATGATGACCCCTTTGCCGATCACATCTTTCACTTTAAATTTATTTGTAAAAAAAGACATTTTAGCATATCCATCATTGGAAAATAGTACAGGAAAGTCCCCCGCATGATTTCCATGAGGCTGATTCGTCGGATTCCAATGACCTCCCGCAGTAGAGAAGGGTTCCTTTGGATCGCCAATTTCACAGACTCCCTTTTCGTGTAAGTGAAACCCATGTGGACCGATCGGATTTTGATCTCCTTTGCCTTCCTTATATGCCGGTAAACCTGTTATCTCTGCATAAACTTCCACCCCATTTTGCACTTCACGAAAAAAAACATATCCCTGCAATCCTTGTGCTAATGGACCTCCCTGTATATGAGCGTATGCCATGGCAGGAGCATTACGATAATATGAATAAGCAGGATAGCCATATTGATAATAATTCATCAGCAGTCCCCCCTTCCTTCAAGACATTTTATGTTGATAGTCTGGTTGACATGATGAAAAAAAGAACTTCACTTTTTAAACAAACGTTTGTTTAACCTTTGAAAACCTTGTCTATTCAATGGTTCATCCTATCAGTCAAACGTTTGTTTAAATTTCTGCCAATGAGATTGATACACTTACCGCCTTTACGCGGGTTTCCCCCATTCTTCCATTGGAAACCACCTTTGAAGATCAAAAAATCTTCTCACCTATGCTGAAGAAAGCGGAAATATGATTGGTTTTATTTTCCTATTACTATTATCACTTTTCATTTTGTCCAAAAAATGTTATATTTTCAGAAACTTCAGATTTCTAATATGCAGTACCATTTTAGGAGGGATTGATATGCAAGGTGAAATTAGGTTAATTCCATATTTCATGGACGAAATGGTTGTTGATGCAAATGAAATTCCTAAAGGCGTTGATTTAATCCAAGCTCCTAGTATGTGGAAGAATGGGTACAAAGGAAAAGGTACGACGATTGCCGTCCTGGATACAGGCTGCGATATGAACCATCCGGATCTTACAGGGAAAGTGAAGGGGTTCCGCAATTTTACGGATGATGACAACGGTGCTGAAGATAACGTTACTGATTACAGCGGGCACGGTACCCATGTTGCAGGGACGATTGCTGCAAGTGAAAATGGTGATGGGGTTATCGGGGTTGCTCCCCTGGCTGATTTATTGGTTATTAAAGTACTGGCAGGAAGCCGTGGAAGTGGAAAATACGATTGGATTGTGAACGGCATCTTGTATGCGATTGAACAAAAGGTGGACATCATTTCCATGTCATTGGGAGGCCCCACAGACCACAAACCCCTGCACGAAGCGATTCAGAAAGCGGTAGATGCAAATATATTAGTGGTTTGCGCTGCAGGAAATGAAGGTGACTCAAACAGCAGCACCGATGAGTTCTCTTTTCCAGCTTGCTACAATGAAGTGATTTCTGTTGGAGCCATCGACCTTCAGAGGAAGTCTTCTTACTTTACTAACTCCAATAATGAAGTTGACTTAGTCGCACCAGGCGAACAAATCTTGTCGACCATCCCTGGTGAAAAATACGCTAAGCTCAGCGGTACCTCCATGTCTGCGCCCCATGTGTCCGGAGCACTGGCCCTCATTAAAGAATTCGAACAGGCAGCCTTTGACCGTAAACTATCGGAAGCTGAAGTGTATGCACAACTTATTAAGCGTACCGTTCCACTTGGATTCCCGAAAACACTAGAGGGAAATGGATTGTTGTTTTTAACTGCACCCGACCTCCTGAGGGAACATTTAAGAAATCAGCCGCTTGCTCAGATTGGGTGATGGATTTTCGACTAGTTGATTTTCGGTTCATTTCTGCATGATTGGAAGAACCCCCTGCTCAAAATGCATTTGAGCAGGGGGTTCTTTCCAATCACGGGACCTTTCAGCTTTTCTGAAAGCAAATGAAACGTTATTTCAATCGAATGAGGCAAAAATCGTCACTCACTTTTCTTCTTATTATTCTACAGAAAAAGAACAGTCATCAATGACTGTTCTTTTTGTGCTACACAGCTTTTCTACTATTGTAGTCTGCTTTCAACTTGCTGACACACTTCATCAGCACTTAATCCGCTAGCTTCAATAACAGATCCTTGGGTAGCCACGTTTTGAATACCCATTACATTGGAATCCATTCCTGTCACTACGCAGCAGTCACAGCCATTTGCATCTGATTCCTGCTTAAGTTCTACAACGTCATGCCCCTTTTCACGTAAGGCTTGTACAACGTTCTGAAGGGATTGTTCAACACCAATTCTTCTTGTCATGCCTTTACACCTCCTGGTTCTACATATAGGTTTTTCTTTCAGGGAAAAAGATATTCGTCATTTATTTTTTATTTACTTGTTTGCCACTTTTTTTCTGACTTTGACTTTTTGAATTCCCTACCTGGATATCGGATCCGAACTCCACGTCATTCTTAGCCTTTTGCTTAGCCAACTGTTCAGATGTTTGGTCCATGCTCTTCTTTCCTTGTTTAGACATTCTCATCCCTCCTCTGACTTTTATAGAATTAGAATCCCCATTCCCAGGCAAAATATTTGAAGAGCATTCGATTCCTTTATGAATGTTTATTTTTACTCTTTCCTGGGTAAATAGTCTATATAACAACAAACAAAAGGGTGGTATTTTAATGGATGAAGCAAAATTAAAAGAGTTAATCGATGGATTAAATGAAGATTTAGCTAATGAGTATGCTGCAGTTATTCTATATACAAACTACGCTGCTGTTGTGAGCGGTTTATATCGTCAAATCCTAAAACCGTTCTTTGAAGAGGAAATCCCTGATGAGCAGGGACACGCATTATACTTAGCTGAAAAAATTAAAACATTAGGCGGAGAGCCTACAACAACTCCGGCTTCTGTTAAGCAAACAGATAATGTGAAGGAAATGTTAGAGGAAGGCCGTAAAGCTGAGGCTGATACAATCGAGCGTTATAAGAAGCGTAAAGAACAAGCAGAAGAGTTGGGTCTCGTCGAGCTTAGCATCAAGCTTGACGATATGATTGCAGATGAAACCCATCATCTTGAAGAATTCGATCGCTTACTCAAAGATCCTTCTTTTAACTAATATACGAAAAAGGCCGCTGTATGAGCGGTCTTTTTTCATGTGATGATTAGATAATCCATCCATTCCTCAAGCAGTAATGACTGATATTTTGGTGATAGATAACGGTCATCAATCAATCTGATGACCCCCGTATCCTCCTCTGAACGGATGAGTCTCCCTCCGGATTGAAATACTTTATTTAAACCCGGGTATACATAGGCATAGTCAAATCCATTCAACCCCCGTTCATTAAAATAGTCCTTTATGATTTCCTGTTGCCTATTCAGTTGAGGCAACCCCACCCCTACAACGATCACACCCTTTAGTCGATCACCTTTAAGATCGATCCCCTCTGAGAAAATCCCTCCCAACACGGCAAATCCAATGACCGGACGCTCTCTATCACCTTGATAGTGGTTAAGAAACTCCTCTCTGGCTGCTTCTTTCATATTGGGTTCCTGGATGATGAAATCTGCGTTCATTGATTCCTGCTTCATCTCCTCAAATGCTTCCTGCATATAGATGTAAGATGAAAAGAAGACCAGGTAATTACCTCTATATTCATTGAACGCTTCTGTAATGGAACGTGTAATCGAGGAAAGGGTCCGATTTCTATCCTTAAATCGAGTTGAAATCGGATGGATCCCCACCTGCCATTGTTCTCTTTCAAATGGGGAAGGAATGAGAAACCGATAATCGTCTTCACTTCCACCTAATTGCTGAAAATAATATGAAAAAGGATGAAGGGTAGCTGAGAAAAATACCGATGATTGAAAAGATTTGGTTATATGTTTAATAAGCTTTGAAGGATCGATGCAAAAGAGTTTCACTTCTATTTCATTAGAGCTTTGAGTAATTACAAAGCGGTGCTCGTCAGAATAGATGTTGGCGATTCTCATAAAGCTTAACGCATCAAAGTATAACTGAAGAAAGCCTTCAGACCAATCTCCATCTGCTTCTCCCAAGCTTTTTTCGGCTGCCTCAACAAAACCTTCCACCGCATCAACTAATTGTGCATCCAGTTCAATCCGCATATCTCCTTCTTGTTCTTTTTTCAGGCGGAGAAATTGTTTGTTAACCGCTGCCAAGCTTTTCTTTAATACAGATTGCTCAGGATACATTCTTTTTATTTCTAAAAAAGCGGATTTTTTCAGGATGGCTGAATACATTTCCCGTCCCCGCCCAACAAGATTATGTGCTTCATCAATAAGAAGAGTCGTCTTTTTCTTACTTTCCCCGCTCATTCTTTTTAACGAAACCTTAGGGTCGAAGATGTAGTTATAATCACATATGACACCGTCTACCAAATAGGAGAGATCGATAGAATATTCGAATGGGCACACCTTGTGCTTCCTGGCATAGGATTCAACGATTGGACGTGTGATGGTGGTCTCATGGGTCAATATATCAAGGAGCGCCCCATTAATTCGATCATAATAGCCATTGGCAAATTCACAGTACTCTTTCTGACAAATCGTTTCTTCTTTAAAGCAGATTTTGTCTTTTGCCGTAATCGTAATGGTACGCTGCGACAAACCTTTCCTTTCTAATAGGAGTAGCGCTTCTTCTGCCACCGTACGGGTAATCGTTTTTGCTGTGACATAAAACCATTTGCCCCTCATTGCTTTAATGGTCGGGAATAAGGTTGAAATGGTTTTCCCTGTTCCCGTCGGTGCATTCGCATACAGGGATTTGGATTCAGTGACCGTTTTATAAACAGCACCAGCAAGCTTTTTCTGGCCTTTTCGATACACAGGATACGGAAAACCCAGGTCTGGAATGCTCTTTAGTCGACTATCCTGGTTTGCCAGTATCACGTAGGCGAATGGATTATAGGCAGACAGGGTCTCGTCAACCATATGTTCCAGCTCTTCAAGGGTGTAAGTGCGGATGAATGACTTCGTTTTTTCCGATTCAACCTCTATGTACGTGAGCTGAACGCTAATATGGGTAAGCTGCTTTTCTTTCGCCAATAAGTATGCGTAGCATTCTCCCTGTGCCCAGTGAACACGGGATCCTTCCTCCATCTGGGACAGTCTTCTTGCTGTTGACTTTATTTCTTCGACAATGACTTCTTCATTTTCATAATGGATTCCATCACACCGGCCCTCCAGTTGATAGAGAATATCTTCAACCACTCTTTCTCCCTTCAGAAAGACTTCTTTCTCATCACCTTCTTTGTATTCTTTCTGCAGTTTTTGATGAAGCTTCGTTCCGATGGTCATGGAGGAGCGGGCTTGAAACCTGGCATCTATGCTCCCTTCTTTATACACAAACTCAACTAATTCCCTGATTGAGATCTTGACGATTTTCATCATGTAACGTTCCACCTCGGGCTTTCCCGCATAAATTATCATTCTAACTTTTTTTCAGTGAACATATATATTAGACAAGCTTTTTTGAACGGAGGATTCGGGAATGAAGGCAAGATTCATCTTTTACTGTATAGGATTACTATCACTATCATTAGGTGTTTCACTGATTATTAAAGGAGATATGGGAGCGGCTCCGTGGGATGCACTTGCTGTAGGGGAGTCTGCCTTGTTCCACCTCTCGATCGGGACATGCATATTTATCAATGGATGTATTCTCATTTGTATAAACGCATTGTTATTAAAAGAACCCATTCAATGGTTAGCTGCCCTCTCGATCTTTGTGATTGGAATGATGGTTGATTATTGGATTTCGGTCGGTCTTAAAACACTTGAACCGGTAGGGTTTATTCAACAGTTGTCTCTCGTTCTGACTGGCATTTTGCTATTAGGTATCGGAATATCCATTTACCTTCAAGCCAAGCTTCCTTCAAGTCCGATGGATACCTTCATGGTGGCGATTCACCGCAGATTCGGTTTGAATTTACGCAATTCACGCTTATTAAACGAAGCGATCGCCATCACTCTCGCCATGGTGTTTCATGGGGCTGTTGGCATTGGAACGGTGATTGTCGCCTGTACGTTAGGTTTTATCATTCATATCTTCTATCCTATCATGGAACGTATGTACGGGAAATGGAGTTGAGTGATTTTATTTTCTCCACTTTCTAGATAAAATAAAAAACACTTAGACAATCACCTAAGCGTTTTGATTATTCATATGCGTGTTTGCAAGATTCGAATCGAATTTTGCAACCTTGTCTTTGTTCAAAGGAAGATTGATTGTGACGACTGTTCCCTTTTTCACAATGCTTGAATAATGAATATGACCACCCATGGCTTCAATTATCCTCAGGGACACTGAGGTTCCTAAACCGGTACCATGGTCTTTTGTTGTAAAGAATAGCGTTCCAAGTCTGGCGATTTGTTCTTTTGTCATCCCTTTTCCTGTGTCTTCTACCGTAATGACCGCTTGGGTATGGGTGACTTCCAAATTTACGGTTACTTTTCCTTGAGGTGGAGTGGCCTCAATGGCATTCTTTATGATGTTGACGAATGCCTGCTTTAATTTATTCCGATCCGTTAATAGAAAACCATCCTCTTTCAGGCAAGCCTCAAGGTATACACCATCCTTCAGGGCATAGGCATTCAGGAGAACTGTGACATCCGAGAGAACGTCTTTCACATTTACTTTCTCTAACTTTTCGAACTCAGGCTTTGCAAAATTCAAGTAATCATTAATGATCTCTTCTGCCCTGCCTAACTCACTTAATACAATCTTCAAATATTCATCATGATCCCCTGTCACCTGTTTCTTCATTAATTGTAGAAACCCCTTGACGACGGTTAGAGGGTTCCTGACTTCATGAGCAATCGAAGCAGCGAGCTCTCCCAATGTATTGAGCTTTTCAGATTTCAAAATTTCTTCTCGCAGCAATCTTTTCTCGATCATCCACTCATTGAGCTGCGCTGCAACTCCTACCCCTAACACCTGAATCCCACCGAATATAAGAACATAGATGCCCATTTCTTTATTACCCGAAACAGGAACACCAGAGATGAAAGCGAAGGAAAGAAGAATCCCTAACATTACCAGGGCAGGCCAGAATCCAAGTAACACGGCAAAAGTCACCCGTTTCTTTGGAGGAAACGTCCAGAAGCGGTTTGAAATAAGAAAAGGCAGGGTTCCTGCTAAAAATGCACTGACAAAACCGAAAACGATGGCATCTCCGCCGTTAATCACCCGTGCGGTTAAAATAAAGAAGAGAACAATGACCCCGGCTTTTCGCCCTCCATATAACATCGAAAGAACCAATGGAATGTAACGGAAATCCCAGTACAATCCGAAGCTTTCATAAGCAAAAATCAAGCACATAAACGCGGCGACCCCGTGTAATACACCGATAAAAACAGGAGATTTACCTAACCTATGGTTTTCAAGAAGTGAGGTTTGAATAAGAACAGGAGCCAATATAATCAACACATGTAATAATAATTTCTCGATAATCATCGAATTGTCTCCTACTAAATAAAGTCATTACTTTACACATACGACAAATTCCTCGGAAATCCTCTTTCACCTTACACAAAATTAAGAAAAAAGTAACGGTCAAGGGACGGACCTCGACTTTCTGTCGTGGCCCGCCCCTATCCGATTTGTATTTACATTAAGGTGATTTGAAGGTCCGTCCCTCAGTTCAGTTTCCCTTTGTAGGTCATATCTGTTGGTTTGATATGGTTGTAGTTGCCTTGGAGTATCTTTTGGATGTCTTGGATGGTGTGTTGGATATGGACTGTTTGACCTTTGGTTTTGGTGAATTCTTCTGCTACGTAGAATGGCTGACTCAAGTAGGCTTCCAATCGTTCTCCGATATGAAATAGTTCGAGATCTGCTTCAGGTATTTTGTCTTTACCAATCGTGTTCATCAGTACGCGTATTTCTTTGTAACGCCTTAGTAGTTTCTTTGCTTTCTTGTGAATAGTCGTGTGGGTTGCGTCCAGAGTATCGTCTTCAATTAAAATCGATGTAGATTGCACGGGATGTATGGCTGGGTAAATGCCCCGGGTAGCCAGATCAATGTCGAAGTAGCATAAGGTATCGAGTGGACCGAACGGGTCATCTTCATCAACCGCTTCTCCACTTGGGTCAAACAAAATGGTGGTGATTTCAGGGTAACTCTCTGCTTCGAATCGTTCTCTTAATTCATACAGGTCACCTGACAAGATAAAGGAACGATCAACATATAGAAGAATACTCTCTTTGTTCTCAACAAGGGCAACTTCTGCAAATGCATCTTCTATCGTATGGCATTTCGAATCGACAAAAACCTCAAGATCACTCACCCCAGGGAACGTCTTATTTGATGTCAATAAAATCGATTGGTAGCCTTTGTCTTTTAGTACTTTCGTCAATTCTGCCAGTACAACAAATTGACCAACTTGTGATCTGGCCACGAATCCATTCGTACCACCTTGAACAATTGGAGCAAACAAATCAAGCGATTTAATCCCCGTTTCAATCATACTTAATTTCCCTCCTTGAATAATTAGTTCATCCAGCGTACAGTTGGCCAAATTCGCTAACGTTACCATCGTTTTCACTTCGGCGCGACCTACAGAAATTTTTCCGGTACACAAGTTTGATACCGTCGCAGGCCTTAGCCCCACCGTTTTGGCAGCTGACGTGAGATTGGGTACACGGCGGCGCAGCAAAGATACATTCAACCTTATATTATTTTCCATGGTAAATATCCCCTCCTTACTTTATAGAGTAATCCATTTTACTTCTAAAAGCAATATATTTTATCATTCAAACGTAATCTTTTTACTTCAAAAGGTAAAAAACTCATAATCTCGACCCTTCCCTTCTAAAGATTCCTCTTTTCGTACGGCTCTCTTTCAAAGTTTTTGGCTACCTTAAGGAAAAAAGCAGTGGTTCATTCACGCTCCAGGAAACTCGAACAAAAATACCCTAATTTATTGTCCTAAATAAACAAAGTCATAATTATAATAGAAGATAAGAATCTTCCCTATAAAAGGATGACAGTCCATGAAAAATTCAAATCTCGAAGTATCGAAACCTCCCAGAAAACAACGGCTGATGATGATCGCGATGGTCATTGCTTTCCTTATGATGTTTTCTACTTTTGTGTACTGGCTCCCAGTCAAAAAAGTGAATCCACCCCCATTCCTACAAAAAGAAAATGGCGTGCCCCTTGTAATTGCTCACCAGGGAGGAAAACATCTAGCTCCCGGAAACACAATCGAGGCATTTCAGACTGCCGTAAATTTGGGAGTGGACGTAATCGAAACCGATATACATATTACGAAAGACGGTCATTTGGTGACGATTCATGATCCGACCGTTGATGCCACAACGGACGGCCGTGGATTTGTTAAAGATTATACGCTGAAAGAGCTTCAGAGACTTGATGCTGCTTACACCTTTCAAGACTTAAATGGTGGATACTCATTCCGCGGAAAGAATGTATACGTTCCTACTCTTGAAGAAGTGTTTCAAAGATTCCCCAACATGAGAATGAACATTGAAATTAAAGACGACAATCCTGATACAAGGATGGAGGAAATCGTACAAAAGTTAATGGGGCTCATCGAAGAATATGATATGGAAGATAAAGTTCTTATCGCTTCTTTCGATCAGAACATTATTAATCTATTTGAAACATATTCAAAAGGAAGAGTGGCCACTGAAGGAGGAAAACAAGAAGCGAAAAAATTCGTCCTCCTTCATACTTTTTTTCTTAGGAATCTTTACAAGCCCACTGTCGATGCCTTCCAGCTTCCTCTTCAAGAACGGAATATTGACTTGACCCGGTCAACACTGATCCAGGGAGCTCACCGTAAGGGCATTCACATTCATTATTGGACGATTAATGACAAAGAAACCATGAAAATGCTCGTAACAAGGGGAGCAGACGGTATAATCACAGATCGCCCGGATCTTTTGATGGAAGTACTAGATAAAAGGTGAATATTCCATTAACGGAAAATAGTCATTTCCCTCTATCATTCATAAAACGCATAAAGATTAACCCCCATAAACCAACAAAAAAATTACAAATATATTTGTATTAATCATACTATTTACCTATATAGAAAAAAGTCAATCTCTGTTAGGCTTAAATTAAGTCAAATGACGAAAGAAGAATTAATATGACAGTAAATGTATTTTTAGACGATTATCGCCACTGTCCACAAGGGTACATTCTCGCGAAAGACATCGATGAATGTATTGACCTGCTTCTGAATTTTTCTATCGCTCATCTTTCATTAGATCATGACTTAGAAAGTAAGACCCGTAATGGATTAATGCTCGTTCACTACATGGTGGAAAAACAGCTGTTCGCAGAACGGATCACGATTCATTCCGCTAACTCTGTTGCAGGCAAAGCAATGTTCAAGTATTTAAAAGAGGCTCAGAGTGAACACAAGATGCCTAAATCAATTAAGATTTTATTACGTCCTTTACCTCTCAGATGAGTTATCATATAAAAAAGAACTGTTCCCCGAACAGTTCTTTTTTTGTCCATTCATTTCAATTGGGTTTTTCTTACTTTATAATGAAGGCGACAGTAATTTAAAAAAGAGGGTTAAATGATGGAGTTTCTGAAAAAATTTCAATTTGTCGGAGGAAGAATAGCCAAAACCGGTATCGCCGTTTTTTTAACGGCTATTGTTTGCGAACTTTTAAATTGGCCAGCGACCTTTGCCGTCATTACAGCCATAGTCACCATCGAGCCAACAGCAGCCAATTCAATCAAAAAAGCATTCATTCGTTTTCCCGCTTCGGCGATAGGAGCACTATTTGCAGTGATCATTGCTTCCACGTTCGGGGATCACCCCATTACATATGCACTGGTCGCACTGCTCACAATCATCACCTGCCACAAACTTCATTTAGGGGCAGGCATCCTGGTCGCCACATTAACAGGGATTGCCATGATTCCCACCATACATGATCACTATGTAGCTACCTTTTTCATTCGTCTGGGCACGACTACCATCGGGCTGATTGTGTCTACACTAGTGAACTTGTGGATCCTTCCACCAAAATACTCGAACACGATTACAAACAAGATTCATAATCTCTATTTCAAAACGGGCAATTTATTAGAAAAAAGAGGATCTGAAGTTCTTCAGAACCACTCTCTTCACCGGGATACAAAATTAATCTTCAATGATATTTTGAGAGATATCGAATCGACGGAAACTCTTTGCGAATACCAAAAGGAAGAATGGAAGCTTCACCGCTCCAGTCGTCAGGAGTTGAGGTATTTCCATTATGAGTACAAAAAGCTTAACCTGTTGAGACAAATCCTTTTTCATATAGGAAACCTGATTTATCTACCTGTTCAGTACACATTCAGTGAAGAGGAAAAAGATCGGATCCTGCATGCGACTCAATCGTTGAAAGGAATCATGCATCACCCATCGTTCCACATACCTGAGCAGCATTTCACCCTCATGAAAGACCTCCTGGAGGAATTCTGGGAAGATCAAGAGGAGCTTCATACGAAACCTTTTCAATCCATGAAGCATCATTTTTCCTGTGAAACAGTCATGCTATACGAGCTACTATCCATTCATGACCTGATAGAGGAGCTAAGTGAAATACATGTGTTAGAAGCTCAACATCAAACCGTCTTGGAGAAAACGTTACACCCATAGATACAAATAAAGGTATAGACAGAATTCTGTCTATACCTTTTCTATTGAAAACCTATTTCAATGCGTTGTTCGCTAACATTCCAATCACCATATCATCCATGGGTGGATTGTGAAGGCCGGCCCTGACATCACGATAATAACGCTGCATTGGATTGGAACGAAAAAGGCTTTTTGCTCCAACGATTCTCATGGCGATGTCGACAATGTGGAATGCACTGTTCGTCACAACATGTTTTACAGAAGCAAGCTCCGGCCCCATATCTACCCGTTTTTCAGGCTCCCTTACCCACTTATCAGCTACTGAATAAAGAATCTGCCTTGCCTTAAATAGTTCTAATTCGATTTCACCGATTTTCCGTTGAACTTCAGGTACATCCTTGATAGGCCCCGGTAAACTGTTTGGTGAGTAGTCCTTTGCAAATTGGATGGCATGGTTGCGTGCTGCAATCGCAACTCCTATATAGCATGCCGGTATGTGCAGGAGCCATGCTTTAGGAAGGTCATTCTTCCCTCTTGGATTTTCACTATCACGCTCTACAAGGGCAGAAGATGGGAGTTGGACATCTGTCAGAACGAGATCATCACTGCCCGTTCCCTTCATTGAAATCGTATCCCATGTTTCCTCAACGCTTACTCCTTCCAGGTCATGTTGCACCAGGAAGAATCCTTTCTCTTCTGTGTCACCGATTGTTGCTGATACTAAAGAATAATCCAGAACTCTCGCCATAGAAGTAAAGGATTTCCTTCCGCTTACTTTCCATCCCCCTTCCGTTTTCACGGCTTTGGTTTCGGGAAGTCCTCCACGAGTGGGGCTACCCGTTGCCGGTTCAGATGCTGCCCTGTTAATGAGAGCATTGTTTACTACAATCTCCTCACAAAGCTCCTTAAACACCTCTTCATTCCACGTCCGGGTTTCCGTCAGTTCCATCAATCCCCCGAGATGCCAGCCAATGGACAAAGCCGTTGCTGCGTCCCCTGTACCAAGCCTTTCTTGAATCATCACCAGCTCATATAAGCTGATTTCTTCCCCTCCGTACTCTTTAGGAAGAGATAATGTTCCAAATCCCTTTTTCTTCAGGTCGTTGAAATTTTCATAAGGAAAGGCATCTTCACGGTCATACGCTTCACCCCGTTCATCAAACGCATCAGCCAGCTCACCAGCTAAATCTACCAGCTTTCTTTGCCGGTCACTTTGTATATACGGTTCATATAAATCCATTGAAATAGCACCTCCAGATAAAGATCACTTTTTTCCACTTCTTTTAATTATCATAATCAATTTAGAAGTCTAACTCAAAGATATTGTCTACTAATCAGATGGGAATACATTTTTACTTTTTTCTGTATAAATCTGTTTTTACTAAACCAATCTAATATTAAGATATCTCGTCATCCTTTTTAGGAGGGAATCACTGTGGTTAACAAAAGAAATAAGCTTTATCTAATTATTCTGATGCTCGTTTCTTGGGTATTCCTCTTATTATCAGGAAAAGAGAGCTTAAAAAAATATTTACCTGCCTCTATGTTTATGTCATTACTCGTTTATTCAGAAAATGTTTTTGCAGAAAGGATGAAATGGTGGACCATAACCACCAGGCTTTTCCCGAAAGTGAATGGTATCATGCCTTTTGTGATTGGGGTTTTTTTGAGTGGTTCTGTTTGGATCCTCAAATTCACCTATAAAAATTTTTATCTTTATGTGCTAGTCAATTTTCTGGTTGATATGTTCTTCACATACCCATTTTACTCCTTATTCAAAAAACTTGGTGTGTGGAAGATGATCCATTTAAAGCAATACCAGTTAACTGTCCTATTTTTCATTAAATCATTGCTTATGTATGCATTTCAGAAATACGTCGGTGACCGGCTTTATTCCAGGATTGAGAGTCCTGTTTCTAAATAATACGGACTGTATTAGCCGAAAAAAACCTGCTGCCGTATAGGCAACAGGTTTCTTTTGTAGATTAAGATGCATTTTCTTTATCTTCTACTTTGTACTCTTGCTCCCAGAACTCTGCATTTTTGATACCAAGCTTTTTAGAGTTAAAGACTGGGTCAAGACCTTGTTTCTTCTGTTCTTCATAATCCTTGAGGGCTTTCAAGGCAGGTTTGGCCAGGATAAGGATGGCGATTAAGTTCAACCAGACCATGATTCCAAGACCGATATCACCAAGTGCCCATGCTAAAGCGGCTTCTCTTACTGCTCCATAGAATGTGGCCGCAAGCAGGACAACCTTTAAGATGGCCATCGCCACTTTTGAATTCTTTCCTCTCATTAAGTAAGCGACATTCGTTTCAGCCATGTAATAGTAAGCCATGATTGTGGTAAAGGCAAAGAAAAATAATGCAATCGCGACGAATGATGCTCCGAATCCAGGAATGACTGATTCTATGGCTGCCTGTGTATAACCAGGACCGGCTTCAATTCCTTCCAAGTTGTTTGCAAGCATCGTTCCATCAGGAGCTTCTGTATTGAATGAGCCCGTAAACAAAATCATGAACGCTGTTGCCGAACAAACAAGAAGGGTATCGATATAAACGGAAAAGGCTTGAACCAGCCCTTGTTTAGCAGGGTGGGACACTTCAGCTGCCGCTGCAGCATGTGGTCCGGTACCCTGACCTGCTTCGTTGGAATAAATTCCGCGTTTTACTCCCCAAGATACGGCCATCCCGATGATTCCTCCGAATGCTGAATCAAAACCGAAGGCACTCTTGAAAATAAGAGCAAAAACTGCAGGGATTTCAGTAATGTTCATTCCAACAATGATAAGAGATAGAAGAATATATGCAATGGCCATAAATGGGACTACGTAAGAAGCTACCCCAGCGATACGTTTGACCCCACCGAAAATGATGACCCCGATTAACACCACAAGACCGATGCCTGTTACTGTTGTGCTGAGACCAAATGCATTTTCAAGTCCTAATGCGATGGAGTTCGATTGAATCCCAGGCATTAAGATACTCATTGCGAGCAGTGTAGCAAGTGAGAATAGTACGGCATACCATTTCCAACCGATCCCTTTTTCAATATAGTAGGCTGGTCCTCCACGGTATTCCCCGTCCTGCTTCACTTTGTAAATTTGAGCAAGTGTGGACTCAATGAAGGCACTGCTTGCGCCGATAAATGCAATCGTCCACATCCAGAATACCGCCCCTGGACCACCGAAAGCGATGGCCGTTGCAGTACCGGCGATGTTACCTGTCCCGACACGTCCAGATAACGAAAGCGCCAAGGCCTGGAATGAGGATACCCCTGCACTGGAGCTTCCACCCTTAAACATTTGAACAACCATATCTTTAAAGAGCCTGACTTGTAAAAACTTCGTTAAAATAGAAAATAATAAGCCTACACCCAAACAAAAGTAAATCATGACCGGAGACCAAAGTATTCCTACCAACTTGCCAACTAATTCTTCCATGGCATTTCCCCCTTTTCTTTATAAAAATAATCTAACTATTAAGAATTATATTTTATTTGACACAAATTAGACAATCTTTTTTTGTGACGAAAATTTCTTTATCGTGGAAAAACCCTTATATTCCAACACTTTATACTTATAAAAAAATATTTGGGCAATCTAAAAAAGGGGTGAAAATATGTCGAAACGAAAACTTCTTGTACCAGAATCCAGAGCTGCAATGGATCAATTAAAAGCCAAAGTTTCTGGTACGCAAGATCCCAAAGAAGCGAAATATGAAATGGCGAGAGAGCAAGGCATTCCTCTTCAAAGAGGATATAACGGAAAGTTAACATCGGAGCAAGCAGGAAAAGTAGGCGGAAGGATCGGCGGTAATATGGTGAAGGAACTTGTGAGAATGGCTCAGGAGAATTTAAACAAGAAGTAGCGTAAAGGAGGCTGACACTCCGAAATGTCAGCCTCCTTTTGAATGATTCCCCCACAGAGCTTCTTTCAATTTATCCAGGTCTTTGTATATTTCTTTTTCTAAAGAGCGATTGTAGAAAATCGAGGCGGGATGGAAGGTTGGAAATATGGAATAGCTTTCATCACTCATGATCCATTCATTGTACTGGAGATTTTTCAAGCGTCTGACTTTCGATTGAATGAGTTGGCCGTGTACTTGAGAAATGGTATATTGTTTCCCCAGCAGCCTCTGTAACCCGATGTTCCCCAATGTCACAAGCTGTTTCGGCTTAATATGCTGCAGCTCATAATCCAGAATGGGTGCATGAGCCAACTGTTCCTTCATATTCGGGGCCCTATTGTACTTCTTCTCTATGACCTCGTTCTCCCCTACTTTCTTAGGGATAACTTTATAAGGTCTGCTTCTGACCGTCGAGGTAAAATAAATGTCTTCCCGTGGAACCTCTAAATAACGAAAGAACTCATCCAGGACTTTTCCTGCCCTCCCGCTAAATGGCATTCCATTGTGAATCTCGGTTTCTCCGGGAGCTTCTCCCACAATCATAATCGTCGGGTGACCCGGACCACGACCGTAGACAAATCCTTCACAGGCATATGGTTCCATCCTCTTCTTGCAGATGTCGACTAATTCTTTCGGTATCACGCTCATCATCCTTTGTTTCCTTGTTATTTCCGTTATTCCCGGATAGCACCAGAAGTACACATTCCCATGTTTATTTCATCTATAGAAAAGGAATAGTATGGATATAAATAAATGATCATTTAAAGGAGATGGATTGTGTGTCACAAGATGAACTGAAACAGCAAATCTTAAAGGTCCTTGAGGATAGTAAAGTCGGGACGCTGGCAACGGTTAAAAATAATAAGCCTCATTCCCGTTATATGACCTTTTTTCATGATGATCTGACCCTGTATACGCCAACAAGCAAGGAAACGCATAAGACAGATGAAATCGAGGACAACCCCAACGTTCATATCCTGCTTGGTTATGAAGGAGAAGGCTACGGGGATACCTTTGTCGAAGTCGAAGGGCGCGCTTCAATAGAGGATTCTGCCCATTACAAGGAAAAAGTATGGAATGAGCATATGAAGAGATGGTTTGAAGGGCCGGACGATCCGAATTACATCGTCTTAAAAATTCAGCCCACCGCCATCCGCTTAATGAACGATGATGAGGATTCGCCGCAGTCACTTGAATTATAATCAAGATTCCCTTGACACGTTTCAGTATGGATGTTATATTTAATTATTGTAATCTTGTAACATACATTGAAACGATAGAGAAGATAATTCGTAATTCTATTCTGTTTTGATTTAACAACTTATTCACACTGGATCGGCTTCGGAGCCGTTAGGATGTAAGAGAGGTAGGGCTTACGTCGTTTAGGTATATCAAACGACTCAAGGAATTGCCCGCGGCTGTTTATTATCTGCAAACAACGTTCAAGATATAAATATATTACTTGTGATGTTGCAAGTTACAGAGTTGCCTTTATCCGATTAAGGCAATACCAGAGGGATCGCTAACGGGATGATTTAGCCCCTCTACAAGCTAAAAACACCTCAAAAGTGCTGACTTTTGAGGTGTTTTTTTATGTTCTGTATGAATTGATGGTCGTATTTCCCTCTGTTCCCCAGTCGAATTTCATTTTATTTTCAAAATCTCTACTTTTATTTTCAAATCTCGCATTTTATTTTCAATTCCACGATTTTATTTTCAAATCTCAGGATTTATTTTCAAAACCGGAATTCCCGCGAAGATTCACATAACCCATCAGCCGCTTTCCTTCAACTGACTATGATACAACCCATGATAAAACCCTTTCTGTTTCAAGAGCTCATCATGAGACCCCCGTTCAATGATCTTTCCTTGATCAAGGACCAGTATTTGATCGGCCTGGCGGATGGTGTTAAGACGGTGGGCCACCACTACACTTGTCCTCCCCTTCATCAATCGCTTGAGGGCTTCCTGAATCTTCAGCTCTGTAATCGTATCGATGCTGCTCGTAGCTTCATCAAGAATAAGGATGGACGGATTTGAAAGGATTGCTCGTGCTATGGATAATAATTGTTTCTGTCCCTGGCTGATCCCACTGCCATCATGTCTTAATAAAGTATCGTAGCCCTCAGGCATTTTCTCTATGAAGGAATGGGCATTGGCCAATTTCGCCGCTTCCCTTACTTCTTCATCGTCCGCATCGAGTCTGCCGTAACGGATATTGTCTGCAATCGTTCCTTGAAACAGGAAGCTATCCTGCAGGACAAATCCCATTTGCTGGCGAAGACTCTTTCGTTTGATGGTTTGTATATTCAGGTCGTCAATCTCAATGGTGCCTTCATTCAGTTCATAGAAACGAGAGAGCAGATTGGTAATCGTCGTTTTACCTGCTCCTGTGGGTCCGACCAATGCAACGGTCTCACCCGGTGTAATCGTAAAGGATACATCCTCAAGCGTTTGATCCCCTTTTTCATAGGAAAAGGATACATGACGGAATTCCACTTTCCCTTTAACGGAATTGATTTCCACGGCATCCTCCTCATCCTTCGCTTCTTCCTCTTCGTCTAAAATTTGAAAGACACGCTCAGCACCGGCAATGGCAGATAATAACGTGTTATATTGATTTGCGAGTTCATTCAGCGGACGGGTGAACTGACGGGCATACTCAGCAAATATCACAATGACTCCAATGGTTATCATACCATTTAATGCGAAGATCCCTCCCACTCCGGCAATGACGGCAAAACTCAAATTATTCAACACATTCATAAGCTTCGGGATGAACCCGGAATAAGTATCCGCCCAATATGCGGCCGTTCGCAATCGTTGATTTTTTTCCCCGAAATCCTTTATGGCAGTATCCTCACGGGAGAAGGTTTTGATGATGCTATGCCCCGAAATCGTCTCTTCGATATAGCCGTTCAGCTCTCCGATATTTTGCTGATATTGTTTAAACAATCGTCCTGTCCTTTTCGTAATCCACTTCATGCCGAGAACCATGAGAGGTACGATGGTCAATGTGATCAAGGTAAGCAACGGACTTAGCCAAAGCATGATCGTGACGGTCCCTACTAAAGTCAGAACACTGGATATGATTTGAATGAACGAGCTATTCAACGTGGCACTCACATTATCGATATCATTCGTCACTCTGCTCATTAACTCCCCATGCTTCCGTTTATCAAAGAAGGGGATCGATAGCTGATGCAATTGATGAAAAAGGTCCTTCCGCAAGCGATAGACCGTGTCCTGAGCCACACCAATCATCCAATAATTTTGGAACCATACGGACAGGGAATGAAAGATGTACACGACTATTAAACCTAATACAAGCCCAATCAATCCAGAAATCTCTTTCGTGACGATGTATTCATCAATCGCTTTTCCCACTAGGAATGGTCCCAGTAAAGAAGCTGCCGAACTGATGAGCACCATTAGAATGACGAGATACAGGATCACTTTCATTTCGGAAAGATAGTTCCAAAGACGACGCAGCGTCCCTCTTGCATCTTTCGCTTTATCGTTTTTCCCCAGTTTCTTTCGCACATGCCTAGACATGATGTATTTCCTCCTCTCCGAATTGAGATTGGAAAATCGCCTGATAGAGGGAGGAATCTTCTATTAGGGATGTATGTGTCCCCTCTCCGATTAACACTCCATCTTCCAGGAGCAGAATCGTATCAGATTCCATGGCCGTACTAATTTTTTGTGTAATGATCATTGTCGTACAGTCGTATTGCTTCAGAGCTTGAAGCAGCTTGGATTCTGTTTTCAGATCCAAAGCACTCGTACTATCGTCCAGTAATAGAATCTTTGGTTTTCGAATGAGTGCTCTTGCAATCGACAGACGCTGTTTTTGTCCTCCTGAAAGGTTGACCCCTTTTTGACCGAGAACTGTGTCATATCCATGGGAAAGATTCAGGATGGTATCATGGATCTGGGCATCCTTTGCAGCTTGAATCATCTCTTCCCTGGTGGCATCTTCTTTTCCCCATAGGAGGTTTTCTGATACTGACCCGGAAAACAATACCGCTTCCTGGGGCACGTACCCAATATTTTTCCTTACATGAGTCAAAGGGATGGACCGTATGCATTGACCGTCCAGTTCAACCGATCCTTCCGTCGTATCATACAGGCGGGGAATGAGCTGGAACAGGGATGTTTTGCCGGATCCGGTTGCTCCCAGGATCGAAACCGTTTCGCCTGCCTCCACTTTAAACGATACACCTTCAAGCACCTTCCCACGGGTTGAAGGGTATTGAAACGACACATCTCTGAATGCAATCTCTCCGTTCACCACTGTGTTTTCCTGTCGTACTTCCTCTCCGTCTTTCAAATCTATCTCGGTTTGCAGAACCTCTTCTACCCTGCCGGCGGACGCCCTTGCTCTAGAAAAACTCGTAATGATAAATGAGAAAATTGAAAAAACAGAGGAGATTCTTGTAACATATGTCACGATCGCTACGACTTCCCCAACACTCGCCCCACCTGAGGCAACATCTATACTTCCGAACCACAAAACGGATAGGAGGGCCAGATTCATCACGAGCATCAGAAGGGGCATGATGATTTCCATAAAACGAAGAGCCCGGACAGTCCGGTCCTTCAAATCTTCATTTGCTCCATGAAATCGGCCTTCTTCATACTCGCTTCGTGTATACGCTTTAATCAGTCTCATCCCGGAGAGGTTTTCCTTCATGACCTCGTTTACTTTGTCGAGTCGGGATTGAACTCTTTCAAAAAGGCTCCATCCACGTTTCAAGACCCATAACAGGAACGCCCATAATAAAGGAATCACGATTAATAGAATAAGGGCAAGACGAACATTCACGATGAGTGCCATGATCGTTGATCCCACAACTAGCAGCGGAGCTCTCAGCATAATGCGCAAACTCATGAAGATCGTATTCTGCAGCTGCCTCACGTCATTGGTCATCCTGGTGATCAGGGATGATGTCGGAAGCTTATGAAAGCTAGCAAAGGAAAACGACTGAACCTTTTTATATAAGCTTTCCCGCACATCATAGCCAAATCCCTGACTCGTATGGGCGGCGAAAAATGAATTCGTCAAGCCGGAAATAAACGCAAGGAGCGACATCCCAACCATGATGAAGCCCCATTTCATCACTACGTCCAAGTCTCCATTCATAATACCTTCATCGATGATCCTCGCCATAAACAGCGGATTCAATAGTTCTACAGCAAGCTCTACCAGCATTAAACTCCAGGCAACCGCCATGGCAACACGGTAAGGCTTTAAAAAATGTATGACCTTCAAATGAACACCCCTCTGACAAAAAGCTTCCATTATGTATATATGTATCATCATATCGTTTTTTTATGCCGGGTGGTAGTTGGAAGCATTATATTCGACACTCTGCCAATTGGACGATTAACCATGCCCAAGCCCCTTTCATATACTGACGGGGACGATTAATCGAAAGATAAGGAGTTGACGTGATGGATATTCAAATGTCTACTTTTACCGATCCATATTTGTATCAAGCATTGATGAGCATGATGGATGAATTTCTGGTGATACAGACAAGTGAAGGCTCTGTACGGGGTAAGCTTTCAAGTGTTTTACCTGACCACATTGTCATGGAAGTGAGTGGAACGCCATTCTATGTTCGATCTCAACAAATTGTATGGTTCTTCCCCAGTTCTGAAGATGCTGACCGATAGAATTCGAAAAGGAGGGTAAGACATGTTTAAACGAATGAATAAGCTGCTCATTGAACTCCCCATCCCTGAACACGGTGACAAAAATGCCGCGGCTGCCGTTCAGGAATTACTCGGTGGTAAGTTTGGAGAAATGTCCACTTTAAATAATTATATGTTCCAGTCCTTTAATTTCCGGCAGAAAAAGAAGCTTAAACCCTTTTATGATATTGTAGCCAGTATTACCGCGGAAGAATTCGGTCATGTGGAGCTTGTAACCAATACAATCAACCTGTTGTCTGTCGGGAATACCTTCCCCGGTGACCCTAATATCGCCCCTCTCCAAAATGGATTGGATGCCAGAAACACGTATCAATACATTGCCACTGCCCAAACGGCTTTAGCCGGTGATTCCATGGGAAGGGCATGGACGGGAGATAATGTGTTCAGCTCTGGAAATTTAGTGTTGGATCTGCTTCATAATTTCTTCTTGGAAGTGGGAGCAAGAACCCATAAAATGCGGGTATACGAGATGACCGACCATCCTACTGCCAGAGAAATGATCGGGTACTTACTAGTTCGGGGCGGCACACATGTATTGGCCTACGCAAAGGCATTGGAAATCGCGACGGGTGTGGACCTTACCAAGATGCTTCCGATCCCTGACCTTGATAATTCCAAATTCGATACAGCTGTAAAATTCGAAGAAAAAGGGATTAATAATGTTCTTTATACTTGGAGTGACAACGACTACAAGGATATCGCACAAATCTGGAAGGGAACAAATCCTGAAAACGGGCAGCCACTAAGGGTGATCGAAGGCACACCTGAAGGAGCCCCGATCCCTAACCTGGATGACCTGCCGGAAGAATTTGCACCTGGTATCTCGAAGGATGATTATGAACTCATTGCGAAGAGATTGTTGAGGAACTTATAAAGCTATTTCCTCTTCCTCAACAAGAATAAAAAACACCACATGATCCCATTAGGACCATGTGGTGTTTTACTATTATCGATTAAAAGGTGGAGTATCAGTTCCGCCATTATCAGGTCTGTTCTTTTCTTCTTCAATTTTCCGATCCAGTTTAGAAAGATATTTTTGCGCAAAGTCCTTTCCACCCAGACCAAATGCCAAACCGAAGGCTAGTGCCAGTCCACCCAGAATCAGCATAAATGCAATATTGACGATGGAATCAGCTACTTTTAATTGATCCAAGGCCATAAAGAAGCTTAAGGCAATGATTGCATATTTCGTAATGGTCGAAAGCACTTGGAAGTTATCACTCAATACATTGGATATGATGTTCTTGACCAAGTTACCTAAGTATAAGCCTGCCCCAAGAATGAAGATGGCTGCCAATACATGCGGTAAGTAAGCAAGGACACCCGTTGCCAGAGCGACCAGGAATTCCAATCTTACAATTTCCAGGGCTTCTACAACAAAGAGGAAAACAATGATAATCTGAACAACTCTACCTACAAGTCCTGATAGATTCATATAGGATGAGCCCGCTGGTTCATACGGATTCTTATTGACGTTCATACGTCCAATACCCATATTACGTAATAAAGAATTGAATCCTACCCGGTTCAATAAACGTGCCACCATGGCTCCAACCCATTTACCAACCCAGATTCCTGCAAGAATGAGCAAGATCGCAATCGCAATATTCGGAAGCATCACCAGGACCTGATTCAGCATGTTTATCGCCGGTTCTGAAATCCCGCGAATGTCCAGCTGATCCAATGCAGAAATGGTAACCGGAATCATAATGAGCACGAATACAATCGTACCAATGACCGATGAAACCGTTGTTCCTTGAAAGAGCTTGCCAATGCCGAATCGTTCAGCTACTCTCTCTGTTCCGATCGCCTGTAAAAAGTTCGTGACGATATCCCTGACGATTTTGGCCACAAACCAGCCGACAAGGAGAATGATAGCTGCGGCAAACAATTTAGGAATAAAACCTAGGAAGTTTTGGAGCATTTCCGTGAAAGGCCCTGAAACCCCTGTGATATTAAGAGCCGCTAACACTCCCGGTAAGAATATGAGAAGCACGAGATAGAATACAATTCTAGCAGCCGTATAGACATAGCGATGTACATCGTTCTCATCTTTCGCTAATTTAGATCTTACCAGCGTGTGTTTAACCGCAGGTCTCGTACCCAGTTTCTCTATCAATACCTTCAGCACAGAAGCAACTATCCATGCAAATAATAGAATAAGTGCTGCTTTTAATACATTTGGAATCGCTGCTGCCATCGTACTCAACATACCGACCAAAGGTGAAGCAATAAAGTTCAAGTCAAGCATATTGAAGAAGGCAATAAACACGAACACAAGAAGGATAAAGTACACAATTTTACTAATGACTTTCTCCGATGTCCATTTCCTTTCTCCGTTCCTGCTGCCAAAATAAAGGTTATCATCGATCTTCACCCGTTTTAAAATTCCGTAAACGGCTTTTTCAACAGCCTTTGCTATGATCCACCCGATCAATAACACTAATAAAGCTAATAACAGATCAGGAAGCTTCCCTAAGTACCCGTACCATTCTTGCGTTATATCATTGTTCATTCGATGTTCTCCCTTCAATTATGGAAATTGTATAAAGCTAATAGTTATCTACCCAAAGATTTTTTTTCAAAACCTGACAAAAAAAGATAGTCTAAATGATTCATCAGGGAGTCTTATGTAATAGAAAACCCTTAAGGCGAAGCACCTTAAGGGTTTTCATCATGGGAGATCAATTGCGTTTTCTTTTTTAAAATCATCTAATGAGTAAGCAGTCACTCTATTATGTGATAATGTGTAAAGCTGATCATCAATATAAAGGAGTTTTCGAATCTGGTCTTCCCACTGTTCGTAATATTCTTTGTTGCTGTTTTCTTCTTCTGTGAGCTGAGACTTTAAAACGATTCCTTTTTCAGGTGTGATTTCATACAGGAGGGCACCTTGATAGTCAAAATCCAGTTCATGCCGGCTTCCCTCTTTTTCATCATAAACAGAAACGGGAAAGCCATATAGATTTCTTGAAGGCTCATGGAGCAGCGCTTTGTGATCGTCTAACAAAAAAGAGTGCGTACCCTGCCCGCCTATTATTTCAGTGTCCGTTTCCTTTGGATGCTGAAAGTCTGTAATATCGAATAATGAAATCTTCATCCCCTGTCGAACGACTCTGGGTTCCTCATTAGTTGCTTTGTCATCACCCACCACTTTCGTATCAAAACCAAACCCTATGAGATGGTGTTCGTCTAAAGGGTGAAGATAGGTGCTGAAACCTGGAATTTTCAGCTCTCCCAAAACCTTTGGGGCCTCCGGATCTGCCGTATCGATGACAAAAAGAGGATCGACTTGTTTAAATGTCACCATATATGCCTTATCTCCCATAAACCTGACAGAATAGATTTGTTCTCCCCTGGCTAAATCCGTTACTTCCCCAACATTCTTCATGTTCTCATCCAGAATATAGAGAGCATTGGTTGAAGGGGAATCACTGTTCCACACCTCCCCTTTCGTCGTTGCGATCCGAAAGTAACCTTTATGTTCATCCATGGAAAATTGATTTAACGCTCTTCCTTCTACCTGACCTGATGAAGCATATTCAATCTTTCCATCACTTACGGAAAACTTATAAATCTCAGTGTTTGAAGAGATCCAACTTTTCATAGTATCTTCATTGTATTTTTCTACAGCCACATAAAGGTTGTTTTTAGACATATACACTTTATCGCCGCTTCCAAGATAGGATTGAACGTTTAGAGTAGCCTTGGGATCTTCCATATTCATTCCCGTCAATAAGGTATAGTTGGGGGAATGGGACTGTGGAAAATACTTAATATCTTCTATTGGAAGTGGTGTCGTTTCATCACCTGTTAAACTATCTTTCACCCGGGGTCTCAGATCAGGATTCCCCCCCTGTTCAAGCATCCAGTAGTTTGGATACAAATTCGAAATCAAATATACCGTGGAATCAATCTTCCTGGACGTTACATATTGACCTTCTAGCTCAACATGCCTGAGAAGAGATGGTTTTGCTTTATCTGAGATATCATACAAAATCGCAACGGTCGTCCCTTCTACAGGCATAGTGGAAGCAATTGATTTTTGCTTATTCTCTTGAAGATGTGCAGGCGACCAGCTATTCCCGATGACGAGCAGCTTATCATTCTGTAAAAATAGATGATGTGGCTGCATATTTTCTTTATAACTTGTAGAGGATACCACTTTCATTTCTTTCACAGGATTTGCCTTTGTAATCAGCAGCTTACGGTCTGTTAATTGGTAAATATAGCTTCCATCAGTCTTCACTATATCCCCTTCATCGACTCCTTGAACCTGATTATTCGTTTCAGAAAAAATGGATTCCGATTGAGATGACTCTCCAGCTGCGCTATCTTCCGATGATTTGGACTCCATATTCCCTTCTCTTCCGAACAGAGAAAACTCCGTATCTTCCTTATTTTTCTTTAAAATTTGTTTAAAATAGTTCGTTAGTTCTTCCTTGGATTGAATACTGGGTAGTTTAGAGGTGACAGAAAAGGGTATTTCTGTATCTCCATCATAAGAAAAACCCCATTTGGTTTTCACTTTGGGAGAAATATGAAGTGTATACTTGTGTGGATCAGAAGGATATCCTTCTTTCGGTGCTTGAATTTGCAGGGTCTTTCGATTTTCATCCAACTTCAAGGAGACATTGATCCTCTCTCCATTGGAGTCTTCTACATAAATGTTCCGGGGCGTCACCGTTTCCTTATTCAGGGCCGTTGAAAATTGCAGATTCCAAGAGTTATTCTCCATCACGAGAAGATCGCCCTTCATCTTTCCCTCGGCCTTCACGACAGGTCTTTGACTATACATAAACGTTCCAAGTGCCACCAACAACACAATTCCAGCAATAATGAGCAGATACGATTTCTTACTCATGCTATGCCCCTCCTATATATTCTATTTGTTGATTAGACGTTGGAAGGGAGAAAATGTTACAAACGCGCAGATTCTGCAGGAGGTGGATTCATTTCGTTCAACTTTGTTTCTAAGCTCTGCTAAAGAATTAAAAAAGGCTCTTTTCGTAAAGTTTGTTGCTACTGTAGAGGAGAAAGTACTAGTTGATTTCCGCTCCAGGATGCTCGCTTTCCGCGGGGCTGGCGGTGAGCCTCCTCGGCTGCGCCTCCGGGGTCTCACCTGTCCAGCTATTCCCGCAGGAGTCGAGCATCCTTCCGCTCCAATCAACTTTCTGAGCATGTATCCTTAATCGAAAACAATTAAAACAAGCTTTTTAGCAAACAACCTTATTCAAGGGTAGAGATTGATTTGCTTTTTTGAAAAAGAATTTTTTCTAGTTACATTGTTTTCTTGCACACCTTGAAGCTCTGTCATGAAAATACTGTTAAAGATGGTGAGGGGAACTGCGCAGACTCCTGCGGAAGTACGGTCGTGCCGAGACCCCGGAAGCGAAGCTGAGGAGGCTCGGCCGAACGTCCGCGGAAAGCGGAGCAGTTCCCCACACCATCCAGCATAAACCTGATTGACAGAGCCCTGGCAGAATCTATGCTAGATAACAGCAATCTTCGCGAAAAGAGCCTTAAAAAAAGACCCCACAAAAGTAAGGTCCGTCCCTCTATCTCATTCGTCTTGCACTTACATTCAGCCGTGCGTTTCGGATGACTTGGTTGATGACTTCCGAGAAGATGAGTCCGATGGCGATGGAGCCTGAGATCATGAACGCTTTTGCTGCCAGGTTGATGGCGGCATTGTAATCGTTTTGAACGAAATTCCTCATGGCATCGTACGCAAGTCCTCCAGGTACAAGAGGGATAATTCCGGCTACAGAAAAGATGATGACCGGGGTTCTATACATTTTCGCGAATACCTGACTAATCACGGCAACGACAAAGGATGCAAGTAACGTCGCAAGCACCGCATCCGCGTCATTTAAACTCATTCCTATGTAGATGATCCAGCCTAACATTCCAACAATTCCGCATTTGAAAAGGGACTGCTTTGGAGCGTTGAAGATAATCCCGAATGCAGCTGCGGATATAAAGCTGGTCACTAATTGTTCGATGATGAGCATTCCCTTTTCACCTCAATCTTTATTCTTGATACTTATCAAATGCACCCTATGTCAGAGTGAAAACTACGGCAATACCCGTCCCGATGGCAAACGCCGTTAAAAAAGCTTCTGCTCCCTTCGATAAACCCGACACCAAATGCCCTGCCATTAAGTCCCTGACGGCATTGGTTATAAGAAGCCCGGGTACCAGGGGCATCACTGATCCGATAATAATCTTATCCAACTCCTGTCCGACTCCGAGCTGGACGAACCCATAGGAAAGCATTCCGATAATAAAGGAAGCAAGAAACTCGGCGAAGAATTTAATAGGTACGAGTCGATGGAAATAAATCAAGCTCGTAAACCCGACTCCACCAGCGAAAAGCGCCGGAATGAAGTCATTCCACATTCCCTGGAACATGATGAGAAAACATCCGCTTGCAATCGAAGCGGCCAATACTTGAATGACAAAGGAATAGGAAAGATCAGATTGATCCAGCTTTTCCAAAGCATTGTATGCTTCTTCAAGAGTGAGATGCCCTTTACTGATTTGCCTTGAAATACTATTCACGAGAGTTACTTTTTCAAGATCAGTTGACCTCTCGTTTATTCGGATCAGTTTCGTTTTAGTTGGTTCAGACGTTTCAATTGAGAAGATGATCCCTGTCGGGGTAACATAGCTGTGAGATTCTGAAATGCCATAAGAAGCAGCGATCCGCATCATCGTATCCTCTACCCGATACGTTTCTGCACCACTCTGCAGCATGATCTTACCCGCCAGCAGACTTACCTCCATAATGTCATATCTTCTTATCATTTTTGCTTCCAATATCAATCTCTCCACACGTGCTATTTTTTGAATAGGTCTAGTTTATAGGAAAGAAGGGGTGTAAGCAATGAGGAATGGGATGATTTTACGTAGATTTAATATGTGTAGAAGGTTTTAGGGGCCAATGTTGAGCAACTTGTTAAAAAATCTCCAGTCTCCGGATCTTCACACCTCATCCTCCTATTCCCTTTTCTCTCTTCCTTTTTAAAAGAGTGTACAAAACAGTGACCAGAACAAACCCTGCCACAACCAACATTTGATATTCTTCTACCACTCCAAGGATCATTTCTTTATCCCCATCATAGAACTTGCCTATACCTAAGAAAAAAAAGGTAGACGGAGCAATCCCGAGCATAGTTAGGAGGGAATACACTTTCAAATTCATTTTTGCCATGCCTGCCATGAAGGGAATGATATTTCCTAAGTGAAGGGGGCTTGCGATCGCTACGCTCCAGATTCCGTAGCGGTTGAACCTTTCCTGGGCTTCTTTAAGCTTCTTCCGTTTTTCAGGCTTGAGCCTTGCCTCCAGCTTCGCACCTAATTTCAAACTGATAAAATAAGGAATATAGCTCCCCACTGTATAAAGAAAACTTCCTATTAAAGAAATGACTCCTATCTCCATCCACGTTAATTCTAAAATAAATCCCATTGTTACGATAAAAAAAGTACCCACAAAAGGGAAAGCACTTCCTTCAATAAATAGAGAAAGCAATACACCCCATATCCCCCACTCAGCCGAATAATTTGCCATGATTTCTTCCATCCAGGTCACTCCTATCCGTACGAATATCTTAAGTATAAAAAAATCGACAACATGCAAACAGTAGCCGTAGAAGTAATTGCTCCTAAGACCTGGGGTGTATTTTCCCAACTCTCTTTTCGTAAAGATTTTTTTAAAACATACGTTCTGCAAGGCTCTGTCAATTAGTGTGTGCTGGATGATGAGGGGAACTGCTCCGCTTTCCGCGGACGTTCGGCCGAGCCTCCTCAGCTTCGCTTCCGGGGTCTCGGCACGCCCGTACTTCCGCAGGAGTCTGCGCAGTTCCCCTCACCATCTTTAATAGTTTTTTCGTGACAGAGCTTCAAGGTGTGAAGGGAAACAATATAACTAAAAAAAATAATCCCCATAAAAGGAAAATCTATCTGTACATACCTGCAATGAAATTGGTTGCTAAAATACTTGTTTTAATTGTTTTGTTTACCATTAAGGATACATGCTCAGAAAGTTGATTGGAGCGGAAGGATGATCGACTCCTGCGGGAATAGCTGGACAGGTGAGACCCCGGAGGCGCAGCCGAGGAGGCTCACCGCCAGCCCCGCGGAAAGCGAGCATCCTGGAGCGGAAATCAACTAGTACTATCTTATCTACAATAGCAACAAGCCTTACGAAAAGATCCCTTCACAAAAAAAGACCAGCCTCTTTATAGGAGCGGGTCCGGATGATCTATGATGCCTTCTGGCTTATTCTGATTTCTATGTTCATACCTTTTTAAGTTTTGTACTTAAAAAGAGGTTTTAATAGAGACGAAGGTGATTCTTTCTGACTTGATTAAGGTGACTCATTAAGAGGATCGTGAAGTATGATGACGGGCATTGACTTAGGGGTAACCATGAATCCATAGACTTTTCCATCCTTGTCCTTGTACGCTACAGAATAATCTCCAAACTGGGGTGAGAATTCGACGTTCTGGTATTCGAGATCCAGATCTTGATACTTCATGCTGATATACAGGTTAGTGGCAATTCTTGCTGTCAGCTGTTGTACACTGGAAATCCGGTTGGCTACTATTATGAGGATGATTGCTAAACCAAGTAAAATGACTTTCTTTGTCCTGGACAATCTGATCATTCATCAAGCCCCCTTTTATTTCTTCATGACTACTATACTCGTATACTCTCTATTATATACCTATTCACCGAACCATGACAAAAGAGCTACTTTTTTTAGCAGCTCTTTTTTTATTGCTATAAAATTTCATCTTTAAACGGCTCCCAAGATTAAGTTTCTAAAGTATTAAACAACCGTTTAACCCTTTCCACCTTGTCAGACCAACAACTTTCTCTCTTAATCAAACGTTTGTTTAGTGGTCTAACATCTTCACGAGACGGGACATTTGGGTATGCAACTCATCCATTGGAACGAATCGGGCCTTCCTGAACATTTCTTTTCCATCTACAAATACGATGATGACCGGCACAGTAAAAATAGAGAACCCGCCGGCTATTTCCGGTATTTCCTCTGCATCGGCATGAATGGACCTCACATCTTGAAACTCTTCCAATACTTCTTTCACTTGTGGCAAAAGTGCGTGACAAACAGAGCAATTGGGTCTTGAAATGTATAGTAAACTCAGCTTTTCTGCAGCAAGTGTAGCATTTATGGATTCTAAAGAATGAACTTCTTCCATATCTTGAGACCTCCTTTCTTTGATGACACATTAGTAATAGGTATACCCACATCTCCATAGGTTTACCACCCTGAACCCACGGGAAAAGATAAACGACAATACATTATAAAGGAGGAGACCTGAATTGAAACCGACTGTTAAGGAATTTTATGACGATAAGGAATTAATTACTGAAGTTGAAAAGCTATCTTCTCGAGGCGTGGACAAACATAATCTTTATGTATTATCCCATGATGATAACCGGACGGACAGAGTCGCGGAACGCGCTGACGCCAATGAGATTGGTGTCAAGGAAACAGGCATAGGGACTGCAGTAGGGAACATGATCCTGAAAAAAGGCGACGAACTCCGAAATAAACTGATGGAAGTTGGATTTTCTCACGAAGAAGCGGATCAGTACGAAGAAAAGCTCGACGAAGGAAAGATATTATTGATTGTTAAAAACTGACCTTAAAGAGAAATGGCTTAGGATGATTCCCCGGAATCATCCTTTTTTGTCTTGAAAAACATAGAGCTCCCCATTTGATGGTCTTCTAAACTTAGGACCTCTAAATCCTCGTTTTATCAGCTCTTTTCTCATAAACATCATAATCCCGCCATGGCCTACAATGAGAACGTCCTCCCCCTCTTGTATGATCGCATCGACAATCCTATTGATTCTTTCAAGGATTTCATTCTTACTCTCAGGCTGAGAACGATGATTAAACCACCAGGCTACCCGGATCATAAACAAATGTAAAAACAGTGGAAGCTTTCTCTTCGAACTGAATATGGGAGATAGTCTGATTTCACGTAGCTCCTTCAATGATACGATATCCCCGGCATAAACTTTTCGAGCCGTTACTTCTGCCCTGGTTAAGTCACTTGCATAGCACTTCTTCCATTCAATATCATGAAGATCAACCTCATTCTCTTCTACATCTGACTCATCGTACTCTTCTACCCACTTCATCAGTTCTTCGGATGTCACAAATCTATCAGGGTATCCTCTTATTACTTTAAAATGTCTCACGAGACCAACCTTCACACTATCGCCCCCTCCACTGCCATTATACTATTTTTGGCAATAAAAAAAGCATGCGATCTAAACCGCATGCTTTCTTATATTAACCCAACGATACGTCCAGAATCATCATTACAACAAACCCCAACATGAGTCCCAGCGTGGCCAGGTCTGTACTTCCAGATGATTGAGACTCTGGGATCAACTCTTCGACTACCACGAAAATCATGGCCCCCGCAGCAAAAGCAAGTGCGTAAGGAAGCAGTGGCTGCACTAATAGGACAGCAGCTGCACCGATCACGGCAGCAATGGGCTCAACGATGGCTGAAAGCTGACCATAGTTGAAGGATTTCAAACGTGACATCCCTTCTCCACGCAATGGTATCGAAAGTGCTGCCCCTTCAGGCATATTCTGAATACCAATTCCGATCGCGAGTCCGATTGCCCCTACCAATGTTGCGTCCCCAAGTCCCAGGGATGCTGCCCCAAAAGCAACACCGATCGCTAGACCTTCGGGAATATTATGAAGAGTAATGGCCAGGAATAAAAGGGTTGATTTCTTAAATTTAGTCGGAGGTCCCTCCGCTTTTTCCGCTGAGTTCCCTAAGTGTAAATGAGGTACGACAAAATCTAATAATCTTATGAAAAGGCCGCCAAGCAAAAAACCGATTGCAGGAGCGAGCCATGGAATCTGACCGTTTTGTTCACTGAACTCTATTGATGGAGCAAGAAGTGACCAAAACGATGCTGCTATCATGACACCTGCAGCAAACCCGAGCATCATATTCAACGTATGCTTTTCTATTTTGGTAAAGAAAAAAACCGTTGCAGCCCCCAGTGCGGTTAATCCCCATGTCAATGTACCGCCAAAAAGTGCCTGGACGGCTGGGTTGAATCCACTTAACCAATCTAAGAACATAACCAACCCTCTCCTCCGATCAAAAATTTTGAATACCATCATTTTGCATCAAGGAAACTTTCTTTGTCAAAGGAAATGTCATATTTACCATACCTGATCATTTTTCTATATATATGTTATTCATCTTTAGTTTGTGTTTGTATCATTGTTTATACTCCCAAACCAGGGAGTCCTTATTCACAAAAGTTAAAGTGGATATCACTCCAACCAGCTTCTCAAAATTTTTTTTCAACATCCCTCTTTCCAAACTGGTAGAACTTGTTATATACTTTAACTGTATTAAGACACATAGTACACTTTATACAGTTGGGAGGGTGGATATGTTTGAGCTTGATTTAAGAAGTCGGAAGCCCATATATGAACAATTAGTCGAGAAATTAAAGGAGTTAATCATTAATGAGGTGTTGAAGCCGGATGAACAATTGCCTTCTGTTCGTACCTTGGCTCAGCAGCTGACCATAAATCCAAACACAATCCAAAAAGCTTATAGGGAATTAGAAACCCAGGGGTATATTTATTCGGTGAAAGGACGGGGTAGCTTTGTTAATCCTTCAAGTCACATTCAAAACGCGGAGAAAATCATGAAAGTAAAGGAAGAGTTGTCTAAACTTTTGTCTGAGGCTCTTTATTTAGGAATTACGCCTGAAGATTTAAAGCAGATGATTGCTGATATCGAGGCATCGGTAGGAGGTAAGAGTGCTGATGATAGAGATTAAAGGAGTAAGTAAAGCCTTTGAGGGTAATGAAATCATCCATAATATTTCATTCTCAGTTCAAAAAGGTTCAATTTATGGACTGCTCGGATCGAATGGTGCAGGAAAGACGACATTACTCAAGTCCATCGCTGGAGTGTTTAAGCCGGAAAGAGGAGACATTTTCCTAAGGGAGCAACCGATATTTGAGAATATCCCGACGAAGGAAAGCTTGTTTTTCATTCCCGATCAACCTTTTTTCTTTGCCCACTATACGTTAAGTCAAATGGCTCAATTTTACCAACATACTTATAGCCGGTGGGATGTTCATCAATATAAATCTCTCACTAGACTTTTCGGGGTCGATCCTCATAAGAAGCTTCATAAATTTTCAAAAGGCGTCCAGCGTCAGGCAGCTTTTATTCTTGCATTAGCCACGCAACCAGACGTACTCATTCTGGATGAGCCCCTTGACGGATTAGACCCCGTCGTTCGTAAGAAAGTAAAAAACGTACTGATCACAGAAGTTGCCAACCGGGAGATGACGATTCTGATTTCCTCTCACAACCTAAGGGAAGTGGAAGATATTTGTGATCATATCGGAATTTTGCATCAAGGGAGATTTCTGCTTGAGAAAGAGCTTGATGATTTGAAGTCCGGGATTCATAAAGTTCAGCTGGCATTCAGAGGTGAGATTCCTCAGAAGCTTTTTACTGAGCTTGACCTACTACATGAAGAGACCCGGGGAAGTATATCCCTCTGCATCGTCAGAGGTGACGAACAACAGGTGAGAAGCATGATCCAGCCTTATCATCCGGTGATTTTTGATCTGTTGCCGTTGACCCTTGAAGAAATTTTTGTTTATGAAATGGAGGACATTGGATATGCCATCCAAAACATCATGGATCAATAAGGAAGTCATCCTACAAAGCCTTCGGAATGTTGGATGGGTAGGCATTGTCTATTTTGTCGGACTTCTCTTTTCTTTACCGATTGACATTATCGGAAAACTATCCAACGAGAACCAGCCTTTTCCGGTAGCCATTTATGAGAATCTGTTTAAAATGCAATACCCGATCCAAATGGGGTTGATGCTGTTTATTCCAGTCATCTTATCCCTGTTTCTGTTTCGATATTTACATGTGAAACAAGCTGCGGACTTTATGCACAGTCTCCCTATTACACGCAGCAAATTATTTTTCCATTTTACCGGGGTTGGGTTCGCAATACTCATTATTCCGATTGTACTGAATACAGTTATTTTACTCTCCCTTTATTCATTGACAGATCTTCAGCAATACATTGAAGTTCAGGATATTCTCACCTGGTGCGGCATTACCATTCTGATGAATATTCTTCTCTTCACAACCGCTGTCTTTGTGGCCATGATAACGGGGTTGACGGCTGTACAAGGTGCTCTTACCTATATCCTGCTCTTATTGCCGGCGGGCATGTTTATGCTGATATGCTTTAGCTTGAAAAATCTTTTATTTGGATTTCCAGAAGATTATTTTTTCAATATCCAAATTGAACAATATTCCCCTGTCATCAAGGCCGTATATCTTGAGAATAAAATCTTTTCCGGATTAGATGTGACGCTGTTCATAGCTATCACTCTCCTACTCTATGTTTTGTCGTATGTTTTGTATAAAACGAGAAAAGTAGAAGCAGCATCTCAAGCCATCGTGGTTCCTGTTCTGAGACCCCTGTTCAAATATGGAGTCGCTTTTTGTTTCATGCTGGTTGGGGGGATGTACTTCCATGAGATCTATCAGGAGGCAATCTGGACGATATTCGGATATTTTATTGGATCATTCATTGGCTACTATATTGCCGAGATGGTGTTACAAAAACATTGGAGAGTATTCCGGCACTGGAAAGGATATGCAGGGTTTGCCATTACCATTTCTCTTATCGGGGTGTTCATCCAATTTGATTTATTTCAGTATGAAAAGAAGGTTCCTGATTTGAAGGGTATAGAAAAGGTCCATGTCAGTAACAGCTATTATTCCATGAGAGACAATCCCGATAGCCTTATCAAGGATCACTTTATAGACGACCCTCAAACCATTAAAGCCGTCCTTAACCTTCATAAGGAAATCGTCAACAATCACGATCGTACCGTCCCAGACGAGGATAGTGAACAGGTCTTCTTTTATTACAAGATGCACGATGGAAGCAAGCTTGTTAGGAACTACCGTATGAATATAGAAGAGTTTGAATCTCAATATGCTGCTTTATATAAAATGAAAAGTTATAAAGAAACAACGAATGAGATTTTCGCCGTAGATTCAAACAGTGTAGACAAGCTGTCGATTTATGCTGATATGGGGAACAGACAGAGTATAAGCATTGTCGACCCGGAACAAATCAATGAAGCCATCGGAATTTTAAGAGAAGAAACCTATAATGATACGTTAAAAGATCGCCATAGAGTGAACCTCTATAACGTTGAATTACTTCTTTCAGAGAACAAATGGACCCATGTCGGCGTGCATAATAACGATAAGAAATTCGAATCTTGGCTACAGGAGAATGGATACCTTGAAGATGTAAGAGTGACTGCATCTGACATTGAGTGGATGTACGTGATCGATCAAGAGCGTTACCGTAACCGTCTGTTCAACGTCATGGATCCAGATACCGAAGCCCTTGAGTTGAAGAAAGAAAACAAAGGAATTGAAATAGAGGATTCCAAACACGTTGAAGCCATCATGGATCAACTCGTATACAACCAGATGACAAATGAATATATGGTGATCATCAAGTATAAAATCCACGGAAATGTCGAAGTGCGAGGGTTAAAAGCTAAAGATACACCTTCATTCCTAAAAAATAAACTAGACGATTTAGAATAGAAAGTCGAGGTGAAGCCACATGGACACACTTCAGTTCAGAGCATCTCCTCCCTCTTTAGAGGAGATGTATGATCAATTTCACAAGCTGATTTATCATATTGCTTACAACATGACGAAGGACGTTCATTTATCACAGGACATCGTCCAGGAAACATTTCTTAAAGCGTATATCAAAATCGACACTTTATTGGATACGACCAAAACAAAGTCCTGGCTCACTTCTATCGCAAGATGTACGGCAATCGATTTTATCCGTAAAGAATCGAAACGCAATGAAGTCTGCATAGAAGATTATGAAGAAATCAATCCGATTCAGGATGATATTGCTTTGGAAATGGAGATCGAAGCCCGATTCCTCAAGAACAGCATCCAGGAAAACATCAAGAGGCTGCCACCGACCCAGCAGGAGGTCATGTCCTTGAAAGTGACGCAGGATCTTAGTGATGGGGAAATTGCCTTAAAGCTGAATCTGTCTCCCTCCACGGTCAAAACACGATTTCACCGTGCACGAAAGCAGCTATATTCAATTGTTCATGCAAAGACTGCATAGGAAAAGGAGCCTTGTTGAGAAGGCTCCTTTTGTTGTGGAATTCAGGATTAGTACCCCACCTTATAACACTTTACTTAAAAATGCCTGGGTTCTTTCGTGTTTTGGGTTCCCAAAGAGTTCAGACGGTCTGTTTTCTTCCACGATATACCCGCCGTCCATAAAGATGACACGATCCCCTACTTCTCTCGCAAATCCCATTTCATGGGTGACAACGACCATGGTCATGCCCTCTTTCGCAAGCTGTTTCATGACCTCCAGCACCTCTCCTACCATTTCTGGATCAAGGGCTGAAGTAGGTTCATCGAACAGCATGATCTCAGGCTCCATGGCCAGGGCCCGTGCAATGGCCACCCGCTGCTTCTGTCCACCAGATAAGGAGTCCGGGTACACATACGCTTTTTCTCTGAGTCCCACCTTATCAAGTAACTCCAATGCTTTCTTTTCCGCCTTATCCTTTTGCCACTTTCTTACCTTCATCGGAGAGAGCATAATGTTCTGGATCACGGTTTTATGAGGGAAAAGATTGAATTGTTGAAAAACCATTCCCACATCCGTACGTACTTTATTGATGTCTGTTTGTTTGGCGGTTAGATCCCGGTCTTTAATATACACATGACCATCGGTAATTGTTTCTAAAAGATTCAAACAACGCAGAAACGTTGATTTTCCTGAACCCGATGGCCCTATTACTACAACCACTTCTTGCGGTTCGATATTAACGTTAATATCTTTCAATACTTCTAATTCTCCAAAGGACTTCTTAAGATTCACTGCTTTAATCATTCGGTTGCCATCCTCCGCTCAATATAGTTTAGTAGATACGTAAGAGATAGAGTAAGGATTAAATAGATGATAGCGACTGCTAAATAGGGTTCCCATACACGATAATACTGCCCCTGCATGGCCCGGCCCCAGTACATTAGCTCAGGAGCAGCAATGACCGCTGCCAGGGAAGAGTCTTTCAATAACACGATAAATTCATTTCCAAGTGGAGGAATCATCCGCTTAAATGCTTGAGGGATAATGATATGCCTCATCGCCTGGATATTGGTCATCCCCAATGACCTGGCAGCTTCCATCTGTCCCCGGTCAATGGACTGGATTCCGCCGCGGAATATTTCGGCGATATATGCTGTGGCGTTCAACGATAGTGCCACTAATGCAGACACGGCTGGATTAATTTCCGTCATGATCATTGGCATTACACCAAAGTGAATGAGTAGAATCTGTACAAATAATGGCGTACCTCTAAAAAAGTTTATGTACCAAATGAAGGGCGTTCGAACGAGCAGGTAGGGCGAAATCCTGAATATCCCCATCAGCAGTCCGAAGATTAAGCCTAAAAAGATGGCTCCCACGGATAAACCGATTGTTAACAATGCTCCCTTTAGAAAAAAAGGTAAGTATTCTCCAATAATGTCCCATCTGAAATCCAGCATATAATAACTCCTTTTGTCTCGGTAGCGGCTTATGCCGCTTCCCTTTTCAATAGTAGTAAATAGACTATAATAAAAGGGGCAGGTGAAGAAGGAACAATCTTCTTTAACATCCAATAAAGAAGATCTTCCATACCTTTCACTACGCCCCTTGTTCCCTTATTCTGCTTGCTCTAATAAAGCGTCAGTGTTCGGTTCTGTACCAAACCATTCTTTGTAAATCTCAGCATAAGTACCATTTTCAATCACTTCTTTAACCGCTTTATCAAAATCAGCTTTCAGTTCACTGTCTTTAGGGAACATTAAGCCATAAAATTCAGATTCGAAGTTTTCAGGATCTTCAACTGTATTGAAATTGTCATCCGGATTATTTTTCACATATTCATTTACAACCGTATTATCGGTTACCACAGCATCTACTTGACCTTGCTTTAATGCGGTAATGGCAACTACATTGTTTTCATATTTTGAAATATCAGGGCTGTTTTGCCCGACAATTTTCTCTGCTGCCGCCTGACCGGTCGTTCCATTCTGGACCCCGATCTTTAGTCCTTTCAGGTCATCGGCACTCTTGATATCCACACCTTCACCAAACATGATCATGTGTGTGGATTCAAAGTAAGGATTGGAAAAATCAAACGTTTCTTTACGATCATCATTTATAGTAATTCCGGAGATCCCCATATCGACTTCCTTACCACCTTGTACTGCTGCAAACAATGGATCCCATCCAATGTTCTTCACTTCGTACTCATAGCCGGCCTCTTTCATGACAGCCTCTAAGAAATCGATATCAAATCCGACAATTTCCCCTTTATCCATATACTCAAATGGAGCAAAGGCTGCATCGGTACCCACTACAAGCTTCTCTTTTTTATCTTCGCTTGAGCTCGCTTCTTCACTTCCGCAGGCAGTCATAATTCCTGCCATACCAATCATAAATACTAGAAATAACCCTCTTACTTTCTTCTTCATCGTAAGCCCCCTAAAATAGTTTGTATTTTCTAATAATTATAATTATACATATATTTTACTAGAAAACCAATAAGTATTAGAATATTACTAGTATTCAGACTAATCACTTTCTGCTATCATGGATTTTTTTGTATATTTTTTCGGATAATAAAAGAGGTATATTATTTACTAGTTTTATTATCATTTCTACCTTTAACATTGACAGTCTCCTCTTTAGGTTTCAGAATAAGAGTATAAGCCAAGTTTAAAGGGAGAATATATGGATACACATTCGTCTGATTTATATGAATACTTAGTTGATCATGCCTTGGATTTCACTGAAGACTGGTTAAAGTTCCAGAATATTAAATCAGGCTCACATTATTCGCCTGATTCTCCTCCAGAGGTACTGAACAAAATAAAAGAACAAAACTCTAATTATGTGAAGATCATCGCCAAGTGTCTGTTACTTTCTCAAGAAGAGTCAAAGGAATTGATTTATAACTGGACTTTACAAACAGCTGCAGATCGTAGTAAATCCAGTACGACGCTCGATGAGGTTGTTCGTAACTCAGGTGTGTTCAGAAGAGTGTACTGGACGTATGTTGAAAAGTTTGTGGAAGAATCGGACGTAAACATCCAGTTGAAAGAAGTATTTGAGTGGGAACGAAAGATCAATTACGCATTGGATTATGTGTTGGAAACGTTCACTGCCACGTTCCTGAACATACTAATGAATCGGCTCCAGGCACAGTCTACCCTGATCAAGGAATTAAGTACACCGGTCATTTCTTTAACTTCAGAGGTAGGACTTCTGCCTATCATCGGGGATATTGATACGACACGAGCCCGAACGATATTAGAAGCAACCCTTCAACAAAGTGCCGATGCCCATTTATCCATGTTGATCATCGACTTATCAGGTGTGGTATTGGTTGATACCATGGTCGCTCAGCAAATCTTCCACCTCATCGATGCCTTAAATCTACTTGGAGTAAAATCGGTTATCACCGGCATCCGTCCGGAAGTAGCTCAGACAGCCATTCATCTGGGATTAGATTTCTCTACCATTCATACTGAAAATTCTCTTGAACGGATCATTGCCGATGTGATTCAGGAAAATAGCGAATTCTTGCAGGTTTAGAAAGGTAATAAATAAAAAGACTGATTCTAAAAGGGGTATCCTCTTGGAATCAGTCTTTTTTATTATGAATAATGATGAGAAGCTTTATAGCTGGCTTTCACCATGTACTCTTGCTGAAGCAATTTTACTTCGAATAGAGTGATAGGATCGAAATATCGTTCCGGATCGGCTTTCATTTTCTTTAGTGTTTCTTCGTCTGATGCAATATCAGTTTCTGTATCTTTAATCGTGATTTCCAGTTGATTGAATGGCTCCGCGAAGAAAGAGTGAACATCCTGCTGCAGTGATTTTTCGAACAAATCAAACTGAAGGAAGAATTTATTGACAACAGATGCCGTGATATCTTGATAATCTTCGTTCTCTAAATAGCGTTTGTATTGATTGTAGAGTAACGACTTATTCTGAGGTAAAACACCTAACAGCTTCCCTGCACTCTTTAATAAGAACTGTGCCGGTTTGAATCGCAATAAAATATTCTCTTTATCAATCTGAGCCCTCGTTCCCATGCGGCTTACATCCCGACGCCAGTCATCTATTACTTGAAAATCACATTGTAGAACGACTTTGTCTTTACCGAACAGCTCGTTGAAGGTTCCACTCATTTCAGTCAAATAGTTCTGGCTGTCTTGGAGCTCCTGCTTCGAGAAGGCAAGCCATTCCTCAAGAGATTTGACATAACGCGGCATGAGATCTTCTTGGATATAGGCTTGAATGCGCGTATTCATCGCTTCATTCAGTTCCGTATGGATTTGTCTGAAATCACTTTCTTCACTGATCAGTTCCGAACAGCCGCTAAGGATACCAGGGATTTTCTCGGAGATTTCCTTCTTCATCGCTTCTTTCTTTTGATGGAAGGAGTCCTTTATGACTGAGACTTTATCTGCTTGCATGTCACCCAGGTAGTTTTCAAAGCCATTCAAACGCGACAAGATATCTTCATTCTTCTCGATTGTATCTTTCAACTCGTTTTCACGATTCTTACGCTTTGAGTAAAGATCTCTTAATGTTTTTCTGACTAGATAAAATAGTTTGGCCCCACGTTCCGCTTTGAGCGTACTTCCTTTCACCTCATACTGTTCCTTTATGAATGCCTGAACATCCTGTCGTTGCAGATGAACGGCTTCCAGGGATGAATACGGTAATACCTCTGCGTCCGGGAACCATTCCCGGGCTTTATTTCGGGCTGATTCAATGATCTCTTCTGTACGGTCAGAATGAGATACTTTGTCCATCTTATTCAATAAGAAATGAACGTTCACAGGCTGGCCGATTTCCGTTAATTTCCTTAAAGTCTGTCGGTCCTCTGCATTAAACGGGGCATCGGCATTCAAGACATACAGTAAACCATCCGCTACAGGATAAAAGGCTGTCAAATCATCCAGATGCCTTTTGCCTGTTTGAACGTCAATGATGGAGCTTCTATTTTTCTTAAGGAATTCAGACGGGAGCTTATACTCTACGAATGCTTCTCTTTGCATCAGCTCTTCAAAGTCAGCGATGCTCTCTACCTTGTGAACTCCATGATCGTGAATCTCCTTCACTTCTACCTGCTGATCATGATAGCCATAAATGATGGTTGAGCCTTCAGCCTCGCCCACGCTCTCACCTAGAACGGATTGAACAAAGGAAGACTTTCCGCTGGAGCCACTCCCTGCAATTAATAAGTGGTGTTCGGAGAGATCCATTAACTGCTCCGCAATCCATTTTGTTTTATAACCTACAGAAGCATCATTTCGTTCTGACCAATCGATGATTTTATTTAAGAACAGAATAATGTCTTCAAAGCGCGCCTGAGAAGAGTCTGCTTCCAGCAGGATCATTTCTGCCTCATCCGTGACCATCTGTTCAATGCTGTAAGAAAAGACATCGTTCCAGGCCAAAACGGCCGCCGCCGGGAAAAGGGGTTGATGATCCCTGCTCACTTTCAGCCAATTGCTCAGCATAGTAGGCATAAAGCCTTCCAGGTCTTTCACTAAGTAATGACCTTCCAAGAACCCTATGTAAGCTTCCTGGAATTGTGATAAGATGTCTTCCCATGATTCGTTCGGAAGTACTTCCACGTATTCAAAGATCGTATTGACCGTAAGCATCCATTCAATATGGGCCACAGAATTCCTTCTGTAGCTTGTCCATAGGGAAGACACGAGGTCCTTAAACTGTTTACGATCCTTTTCATAAACTGCAATCAACATATCATAGAAATAGTCAGGCGCAAATGACGTTGTATGACCTTGATCCGCATAGTCTCTCAGAATCATGAACCACGCAGGTTCCCTTGTCCGAATCGACTCCTGTACCGCGAGTTCCACAGCCTTATTCCAATCCTCTTGTTCCTCATAAAAAGCCCTGGCAAGTTCGGCCACATTCGGATAGTCCGGATCAATCTTCAACGCTTTTTCAATCGTACGATAGGCTGACTTGATCTTGTTTCGTTCGATATAAAGAGAGAATAACTGAAGGGATACTTCCAACGTTAAAATCGAGCTTTCCGACTGGATCGCTGTATATACATCCTCCGCTGAAGATAACATCCCGAGCTCATAGTAAGAATCCGCGATATTCTTCTTGGCCCAAGGTTCTAACTCGTTCTGGATGCTTTCCCATTTGAAAATAGCCGCTTCATAGTCCTTGCTATGAAAGTAGACCTCACCTTGAGCATATCGAATGTACGATAAATCATACGGTTCGTTTTGCTGCTCTTCTACAAAAGCTTGTCCAAGGACTTCAATTGGATGAAGGTTCACGTCATGGTCTACTAAAAAAGTTCCATAGAATGACTTTTCCATTAGTAATTTTTCTTCTGTCATAATGTCCTCCGTTATATGTGGATCTCCTTTTTGAGAAACCTCACAGACTAGTCTATTTCTATCATTCTAACAGAATTTCATAGGGATAAAATTTCATTTCCTTTTCAATTTCCGATTGATACTTTCTGCCGGGATTCATAGGAATCACTTCCATTACAGAAGAAAGGACTATCCGTTACTAAAGGCGGTCTGCACCTTCAAAAACAAATAGTCCTTTTTACTTACCACCATTATTCAGTCATCAAACTAGGCGGATGTCTGATGAACAAACTTTTTTTGTTTACGGCCTTCCAGTAGCGCCACGACTAAAGCAATGAGCAGGAATAGGCTGGAGATCTGGAATAAAACACCCGTCTCAACATATTGAGCCAGCACGCCGAATACTAACCCGCTTAAGCCGATTCCAAGATCAATGGAGGAGAAGAACATCCCATTCGCTACTCCCCTTCTATTGTCGGGAGTTAACGACAGTGTCCAGGATTGCAGTGTCGGTATAAGCGAACCAAATCCAACTCCAAACAAAATACCTGATACGACAATGAGAAAATCAGAATGAGCATAAGATAATACCCACATGCCTATAAAGGTGATCACGATACAAAAGAGCACAAGACCTTTAGGTCCTCGTTCATCGAACCATTTCCCGGCAATCGGTCTTGATAGAGAGGCCATGATCGCATTACATAAATAGAATAAAAAGATATGCTGTATTCCACGTTCTTCTCCAAAGATGACGATGAACGTTACGATCGATCCGTACCCAAAGGTCACCATAATCGTAATGAACGCCGGGAACCAGCTGGATTTTTCAACTAAAGAGCCAAGATATGAAAATTTCAAATCTTCCTTTTTCGTTTCTTTGACGACTTGAGGTGTATGGTAATGAACGATTCCCAACAAGATAATGGCAATGACACCCAGAGCGCTGGAAGTAATGATCAGATTCGTGAATGTCGTTACCTGGAATAAATAAATTCCGAGACTCGGAGCAATGATCATTCCAATCGTAATCGACAATCCGTAATACCCCATCCCTTCACCCAGACGGGATTTCGGCACCACATCCACGGCTGCCGTCCCATTAACCGTGGTGGACCATCCCCACGCCAGTCCGTGTACAAACCTGAATAAAAGAAAGATGAAGACCACACTGGACAATGGATAAATCACCGTTATCAATAATAACGAGATCCCCCCTATTAAAACGAGAGGTTTCCTGTCTCTATATTCCAACATAAACCCAATAAATGGCCGACTTAAAACAGCACCTATCGAAAATAACGTCGTCACTAATCCAATTTCCAAACCTGAAGCACCTATCGACTTTATATAAGGAGGAAGAGTCGGTATCAGCATCTGAAACGACATAAACACAAACAAGTTTCCTACCATAAGCATAATAAAAGACCTCGTCCATAAAGGATCCTTTACCTTACCCATAAGAAAACCCCCTTTCAACATCTATCACTAACCACTAATTGAAACTAAATGAGAATAATATTTCGGATTACTAAATAATAGCACATAAAACACAATTGCGATACGATTTAAGCCTGATGAAATATGCTAGTTTTTTACAAAAATCGCGAAGTGAAAATTGAAGGACTTTTATGATTGAACGCAGGAATATAGAGGGTTAGTAGTACTAACTATTTTTTTTGGCTCATTCCGGGGATAGAAGGACAACCGCAGGAGCAAATGAATTTGCTCCTGCGGTTGTCCTTCTATCCCCGGCCTTTCAGCTTCTGCTGAAAGGCGAGTGAAACGAACGTTTCACTCGAATGAGTCAAAAAAAAGGAATGCAATATGAAAAGACCCCTCAACCATTTTTATTGGAAGAAAACTCCTTGGTAGAACCATCTATTTCCCAACCTTTTATTGAAAACTCAAAGAATTATACTATAATAACAACATGCCCTAAATTTCTGAATAATCTTATTTGCACGCCTACTCATACATAAATATTTTATATTTCTTATAATCATACAATTACGACTGGAGGTAGTTCTTTGAATTATTCGTTACGCCCCCTCGGCGATCATGCCATCGTTATACAATTAGGAAAGTCCATTCAGCAAGAAACACACGAAATGGTCAAAGCCGTCACCACATTTTTCGAAAACCTGACAATCGACTGGCTTGTTGAACTCATCCCTGCATTTACAACCGTCACACTTTATTACGACCCAATCAAAATCATAGAATCTCACAAGCCATTTCAGAACACATTACCTTACACAATTGTCTGCTCTGAAATTGAACAGCTGCTTTCCAAACTTACAACCTTAGAACAATCAGATGCCCGGATCGTCGACATTCCCGTCTGCTACGGAGGAGAATTCGGACCGGATCTTGAAGAAGTAGCGAACCACAATCATATGTCTACTGAAGATGTCATTGAGAAACATACGAATGGTGACTACCTCGTATACATGATTGGATTCGCCCCGGGATTCCCTTATATCGGAGGCATGTCCCCGGAGATTGCCACCCCTCGAAGAGAATCACCACGCCTCAAAATACCGGCGGGATCAGTCGGGATTGCAGGAGAACAAACAGGCGTTTATCCAATTGAAACACCTGGAGGATGGCAGCTGATTGGCCGTACCCCCTTAAAATTATTCAAACCAAATGACGACGACTCACCAAGCTTACTAAAAGCAGGGGATCGAATTCGTTTCACCCCCATTTCACTCGAAGAATATAAAGCATTGGAGGAGGAACAATGATTAACGTAATGAAACCGGGCCTCCTTTCAACGATTCAGGACCTGGGAAGGTATGGATATCAAAAATATGGTGTCATCGTGAGTGGGAGTATGGATCCTCTCGCTCATAAAATCTCTAATCTGCTGGTGGGTAATGATGAAAACGATGCGACCCTTGAAATGACACTTATGGGCCCAACACTTGAGTTCCAGGAAACTACACTTATATCAATTTGTGGAGGAGACTTATCTCCAACCATTGACGGGAAGCCGGTTCCTTTAAGGAGATCACTATTGATCAAAGCTGGAAGCGTACTTAAATTCGGGGCATGCAAGAGCGGCTGCCGCAGTTACCTTGCGATTGCAGGTGGATTCAATGTAGCGACGGTCATGAATAGCAAATCAACTTACTCAAGAGCTGGGATTGGAGGATTGAATGGCCGCTCATTAAAAGAAGGTGACACCTTGGAACCAGGAACGATCAAGGAAGAATCCGAAAATATGATCGAATATTTACTTCCCTTTTTAGAGGACAATGATTTCACAGAAATTGATTGGTCCATATCATCTGAATTTATCTCGGCTTATCATCAAAAGAAAACCATTCGAGTGATGCCGGGAACCGAGTATGATCTTTTTTCACCAGAAAGCCGGGAACAATTCTTCAATAAACCATTTAAAGTGTCTGCTCAATCCGACCGAATGGGCTACCGCCTGGAAGGTCCGTCCCTCCATCTCGAGCAGGAATTTGATATGATTTCAGAAGCGGTTGCCTTTGGAACGATTCAGGTTCCTTCGAACGGGAAGCCTATTGTTCTGTTAGCGGACCGCCAAACAACGGGAGGCTATCCAAGGATCGGTGATATCGCATCAGTGGATCTTCCTCTGATTGCACAAGCAAAGCCTGGAGAGGAATTGACCTTTACGATGATTTCTCATGAAAAAGCCCAGGAACTCTACATAGACCGTGAACGCCAATTAAGGCAATTAAAGCAGGGTGTTGCTTTGAAATTCAACACGTAGTACATCCCATGACAGCAAAGGAGCGAACGTCTTGAAGAAAAAATCAAATTTCAGCGTATTGTTAGGGGCTGCGTTCTTAATGGCCACATCCGCCATCGGACCAGGCTTCCTGACTCAAACAACCGTTTTTACTCAAACCTTGGCCGCAAGCTTTGGTTTCGTCATCCTTGTTTCAATCCTCATTGATATTGGTGCTCAGCTTAATATATGGCGCATCATTGCCATTTCTGAAAAAAGGGCTCAGGATATCGCCAACGATGTCTTACCGGGATTAGGCTACTTCCTTGCCATCCTCATCGTCCTGGGTGGATTGGCCTTTAACATTGGAAATATTGCCGGAGCAGGATTGGGTACGAATGTTCTTTTTGGTATTTCACCTGAAATGGGCGCATTATTCAGTGGAATTGTCGCCGTTGGAATCTTCCTGGTGAAAGAAGCCGGCAGATTAATGGACAAGTTCGCCCAGATCCTCGGGTTACTCATGATTATCCTTACGGTGTACGTGATGTTTACAGCAAATCCTCCTGTAGGAGAAGCCGTTACGAAAACATTTGCACCAGACACCATTGATTTTCTTGCCATCATTACGCTGGTAGGAGGAACCGTTGGCGGATATATCACATTCGCTGGTGGTCACCGGTTATTAGAAGCCGGAATAACAGGGAAACAAGCCATTCCTGAGATCACGAAAAGCTCAGTATCTGCCATCGGTATCGCGTCCATCATGCGAATCTTCCTTTTCCTTGCTGCTTTGGGGATCGTGTCGCAAGGCTTGCAATTGGACCCTTCCAACCCGCCGGCCTCCGTATTCCAACTGGCTGCAGGTGATATAGGGTACAAGATGTTCGGGATCGTCATGTGGTCCGCTGCTGTTTCGTCCGTTGTGGGCGCTGCCTATACATCCGTGTCCTTTATTCGGACGTTCAGCCCGCTTCTCGAGAAATATCATAAGTGGCTAATCATTGGATTCATTACCGTTTCAACACTAGTATTCGTCATTGTAGGTAAACCTGTCGCGATTTTAATCCTTGTTGGTGCACTTAACGGATTGATATTGCCAATAGCATTAGGTGTTATGCTTATCGCCGCTCATAAAACCAAAATCGTCGGTGATTACAAGCACCCGGTCTGGATGACCATTTTCGGTGCGTTGATTGTCGTGGCCATGTCATACATGGGTGTTTACTCGTTAATCAAGGGCATTCCTCAATTGTTTAGTTAAGTGGAAAAGAAGAACCTCGATCCATTTTGGATCGAGGTCTTTTTTGTTTATGGGATTCGATGGCGGAGTCTTGATCGGTGCCTTTGATTGGTGCCTGGCACCGATCCACACTTTTATGCCTGGCACCAAAATTAATAAAATACCCAAAGATAAAAAAAGAGACCACTAAAGGCCTCTCTCCAAACACTACTGAATAATATTCTTCACTCGCCCGACTTGTCCATCTTCTAAACGGACTTTAATACCGTGGGGATGATTCGGTGAGTTGGTTAAAATATCTTTAACAATCCCACGTGTAAGTTTATTTGTTCTTTGGTCTTTTTTCAGGACGATATCCACTTCAAGACCCTGTTTAATATTGGAACGCTGTTGTCCGCTCATTGTATTTCTCCATTTCATAAGGTGGTTTCCGAAAGTCTTTATCCAGGGGAGAAGCTAGTCTTCATCCTTCACATCGATATCTTCCGGAATCGGTTCACTCAAATATTCAGCAAGCTGACGCTTCATCTTTTCCATTTGCTCCAGGTGCTGATTGAATTGGTCCCTGTATACTAAATATTGCTCTCCGTCATGTACTGCCCGTATTTTCTTTTGCTGAATGAGGCTCTCAATATACGACTGGGGCAGAGACAGATATTCGGCTGTTTCTTCAATTGTGAGATACATCGGCTTTCTTCCTCGCTTATTCTACTAACTCAATCTTCGCAACGGCTTCACAGTGCATCGTTTGCGGAAACATATCAACAGGCTGTACCTCTTTCGTTTTATACCCGCCATCTTCTAATATTCTAAGGTCCCGTGCAAGTGTACCGGGGTTACACGATACATAAACGACCCTCTTCGGCTTCATGGCCAGGATCGTATTCAGAAGTGCTTCATCACAACCCTTACGTGGAGGATCCACGACAAGCACGTCGGCTCTGATTCCTTCTTTATACCAATCAGGAATGACCACCTCGGCAGGTCCTGCTTTAAACTCTACATTGGTCATTTCGTTTAACTCAGCATTTTTCTTCGCATCTTCTATCGCCTGCGGGACAATTTCAACCCCGTACACTTTTTTTGCTTTTTGGGCAAGGAAAAGGGAAATTGTTCCAATTCCGCAATACGCATCGATGACAGTTTCTTCCCCTTGTAAATCAGCGTATTCCAATGCTTTATCATAGAGCACCTTCGTTTGCTCAGGATTCACCTGATAGAAGGATCTCGCGGAAATCGCAAATTTCACGTCTCCGATGTAATCATAGATCACTTCTTCTCCCCAAAGAACGCGGGTGGTGTCCCCCATTATCACATTCGTTTTCTTAGGATTCACATTATGGACAACCGATTTCAACCCTTCAATATTCTCGACGAGGGCTTCGATGATTGCATTCTTATGAGGAAGCTCCGGCGTACGAGTGACCAACACGACCATCACTTCTCCCGTCGTATACGCCGTCCGGGTCATAATATGACGGAGGGTCCCCTTATGATTCTTCTCATCATAGGGACGGACCTCCAGTTTCTCGCATATATCCTTTACATGCTGAATCACTTCATCATTTTTTTCATACTGGATGATACATTTGTCCATATCGATGATTTCATGGCTTCGTTTTTGATAGAAGCCGGCTACAAAGCGTCCGTCTTTTTCCCCTACAGGTACTTGGGCTTTGTTGCGGTAGCGCCATGGTTCTTCCATCCCCAAAACCTGGTGAACGTTTACGTCATGAAGCTTTCCTATGCGCTGCATGACATCGCGGACATTTTTTTCTTTTGCCTGCAGCTGTCCTTCATAGGTCATATGCTGAATTTGGCAGCCCCCGCATTCTTTGTAGATCGGACATGGAGGCTCCTGGCGAAACGGACTTTCCTGGGTACGCTCTGTCAGCCGCCCAAACCCATAGCCTTTACTCGTTTTCACGACCTTAACCTTGCCTTCCTCACCTGGCAGGGCATTGGGAACGAATAACGGGTATCCGTCCACCTTCGTCACCCCATTCCCGTCATGGGTCAGATCTTCAAATACTGCTTCATCTATATAATCATTTTTTTGAACTGGCGCATTTTTACTCACGTATATCTTCCTTTACGAATTCCTTTTTAAGTCTCTACTGATTGTACCATAAATGGAGGTCGAGAATGAAATGGATAAAGGTCCGTCCCTCTCTATGTAAAAAAAGCAACGAACGCGGTGGTTCGATGCTTTTATCGTTTAGTAAATGGCATATTTTCGCTTTCGCTATCTGCCGCTTGAATGGACTCTATTGCTTCGTTTAGATAAAGTTTGAATTCTTCTCCTTTATCAACATCGCTCTCTTTAATAGATTCCTTGATACATTTGAAGTTATCAATGAGATGGTCTGATTTCATGCCTCTGCTCACCAGCACGCTGTTGAGCCAAAGGGCATAGTCAGAAAAAACCTTTGATTCACCAACATCAGATGCCGATTCCAGATAGTTGAAATGGTGAATATTATCTTCATAGCATTTTTTCCGTCCGACCTCACCGTACTTTTCATCCAATTCAGGATATTGTTCGTACAGTTTTGCCACCGCATCTTCTATCACACTCTTATATTTATTTTCCATTAGTACGCCACCACCTTAAAACGATGAATGGAAGGAATGATCGAAGCCAGCTCCTGGTCAGGGTACTTCTTCTCCAATTCGTGAATACGTTTATAGTCTTCACTCTGCACCCACGTCATAAAATATTCCTTCGTGTCCCACTCCATATGAACTGTGATCTCTCCCGGTTTTTTCTCATTTTGCAAGAGCAGGAAGCGTTGAAACCCTTCAGCCTTGTCGACTATTCCTGAACGGGAATGATAGATTGAAATCACTTCATCAGCCTTTTCATCAGGAACTATAAATGTTGAATGTACGATATACATTGAATTCACCCTTCCAGTGGCACTGTTTGTCATACATGCTTTTTATCCACTGTAACATAGTCGCGGAGTGGTGGGGAATACAAAATTTAACAGGAGTTATCGATTGAGAATACTTTCTTCTAAGACGTCATATATATTTTCAAAATTTCTTTCGATATGCTTCTCTCCCCATTAAGAGTTGTCCGACTTTGGGACCGTTTATGGCATCCGCGCAGATGTCTCGAAGTAAGATGAGTCAGACGAATTAATTTCGAGAGTAAACGAACTATGAGACCTGGATACATGGACGCACATTCATCACAGACTTAGCGAATGAAAACGGTCAGGATCTGGACATATTTATCAGTGAATACTCTATTTCCTTTTACAACGCTATGCCACAGTGGAGGAAGTGGCTGTTACAATTGTTTTCCTGGCTTCCGAGAAAGCTTCCACAATAAACGGTGCAGCTCAACGTGTCGAAGGCGGATCATCCAGAGTATTCTATAAGACCCATTCTTTTAACAGGTTCATGTAATTCTTCATTTTACTAGATATTATGTTAAAACTTACCTCGTTTTATCCGATGAACAAAGGGTAAAATGGTATGTGCAATAATTCTAGAAAGAGAAGGTAGATAAATATGAACCCAGACTTCTTAGTAAACCTTATCCTCGTAGGAAATGTTTTTCTTGGAGTGTTATTCGCTCTCAAGTCAAGAAGGTGGTGGCTACCCTACATCTTGATTGCAGTCACTTTTTTAACATTGACCTTTGGTTTTGGGATTTCCCTCTTACTTAATAAAGAGTCCATCCTTGCTTATCTATTTGTGTTTGTGGTGGGGCAACTCATTTGGGTCTTTACATTTGTGATCGTGGCCCACATTCTGTCTTGGATTGTGAGAAAAGTTCCTTTCCGTCATAAACAACAGATCGGCTGGGGCTTTCTCATTGGTTTCCCGCTGACTTTCAGTGTATTTTTGTTAGTTAACTAGAGAATCAAATATACAAAAAAAAGGAATGCCACCTCGGCATTCTTTTTTATCATTATTCAGCTTTATCTTCCGGGCGGATCTTATCAAGAGGGACAAATACCTGCAGGTGGCGGTATAGGTTTTCAAATTCTGCCGGAAGGACTCCTCCGAGCTCCCCATCTACATTTAGTTGTACCTTTTCTTTTGCTTTGATTTTAATTCGATTAGCCTGTGTGTAAATGACGTTGGGATCATTTACGTGCTCACCACGAACGGCCAATGTCGCAATACGGATAAACTCAGCCAGATTGGTTTTCTTTAAAATTAAGAGAGAGAATAAACCATCATTGATTGAAGCATCCGGTGCCAACTTTTCAAAGCCCCCGACAGAGTTCGTTAAACCAATGAGGAATAGCATCGCTTCTCCTTCAAATAGCTTTCCATCATACTCAATTGAAACATCCGTCGGCTTGATGGATGGAAGCATCTCAATTCCTTTTAAATAGTAGGCCAGCTGCCCCATCATCGTTTTAAGCTTGCTTGGCACTTCGTAAGTCAATTCGGTTATTCTTCCTCCACCGGCGATGTTAATGAAATATCGATCGTTCATCCGTCCGATATCGACAGGGATGGAATCACCATTCGTGATGACATCAATAGCTGATCCAATATCCTTTGGAATATGAAGAGCACGTGCAAAGTCGTTCGTTGTGCCCATTGGAACAATTCCTAGTTTCGGTCGGTAATCCTGCTCGGCTAACCCGTTGACTACTTCATTTAGAGTGCCATCTCCTCCTGCAGCGACAACGATATCGTACTTGCGTTCTACAGCAATGCGTGCAGCTTCTGTTGCATCTCCTTCGCAAATGGTTGCGTGAACAGAGGTTTCATATCCAGCTTGTTCTAATTTAATTAATACTTCTGCAAGGTGCTTTTTGAATAGCTCTCGACCAGAAGTTGGATTATAAATAATTCTTGCTCGTTTCATACCCCATCATCCTAATCTGTATTAATTCCAAAAACTCGTCCTGTTATATTCCATCTTTTAACATCATATACTAATTATTTTTTTTCATGCAATGTTTATTCAATTGGAAATCTATTATAAAGCGTCTTCCGGTCAATATCATAACTCTTTTCGCTGGAAAAATCTAATGGAAATTGAAAATTGTAAACTCATAAAGCAATCTCCCCCGATCATTGTTATAAAAAATACATAAATCGGCACTCTCTTTCGTAATGTTTGACATTGACTCATGTTTACACGGTTGATTTTAAGAAACCTTTTGTATAAACAAAAAAACCATCCCGAATATCAACTTGATATTCCAGACGGTTTATGGGAACAGTTTGATATTCCGCTGTTGTAAAAACTGGATGGATTCCTGAAGGGACGATGAATCAAAGTGGTAGACTTCCCCGACGATATCTTTCCACTTATCAAGATCCTTCATCTGATATTCACGGATGTTTCGGTAGGTCATCACTTTCAATGTCTCATTACGCAGGAAGTAGCACTGATTGCCCTGGAAGCGAACGGCCGTGATTCTTCTCATTGTTATGTTGTCATCGGAATCCAAGTAGGATGCTTCTATGTCGGCTTCTAATTCTTCTTCCTCTAATGGGACCCACTCAATGATTTTTTTTACAAAAGATTTGCCATTTGAACGGCGATCCACTTCAAATTCCCGAATGTCTTTCTGGGTGAAAATAATTTCTTCCCCGAAGCCGTGAAGAAGATGCCTCTGCCTCGCTTCAAGCTCCACGGGCTTCATGATCGGTGACCCATATCCCACATCCACGTAGAGCTTACGGTTATTAATGGTAATCATTAATCCTAGGTGGCCCGGCTGCACTCTGACAAAATGACAATCGAAGCCTAATTTTTTCAATAGTCTCCCAAAGTTAATGTTTAATGTAAAACAGGTGCCTCCCCACCCTTTAGAGTGGAGATTTTCCGCGAAGGTGTGTAAGGAAGGCACAAAGGATTCCCCCTGAGAGAAGTAATAAAATTTACTGAAGGTCTCATATGGAATCCTGATTAAGTGCTGCTGGATAAGTCGTTGCAAGTAGTTTAACGTAGGGGGCTCTATATCCATATTTAAATAATTTACATATTTTTCCGCTGATTCCAATCCGATCACTCTTTCTACTTTTTCATCAGGCAGACTGTAAACTGGTGCTGAAGAGTAAACTCATGAAGAGCATCGTAACGCCCTGACAGGAACGTATGTAATGATTGCAATAATCCCTCTCTCTCACTATTCTCTAAATGAGTGAGCCAGGATAAGGAGCCTACTCGTTCACACCAAGACTGTAACGTAAAGTCGACTGGGTAATAAAATGTATAAAAATCTTTCAAGTTAAAGTCAGCTTCCTGCCATTCTAACAGCCATTCCACCGGAAATCCATTCAATTGTTTCACTGAATCGGCTTTTGATCCGGGTGGAGTTATCTCTATATAATCATTTAAAAACGTCATCGTATCCTTTACCACCTCGTGATGTGGCAGGAAGCTGGAATCACTCACAATGAACGTTCCTTTTTCCTTCAGAATCCGTTTCATTTCGCTAATCGCTCTCGGGCGGTCGAATAAATGCCAGCTTCTGTGGATTATGGTGATATCATAGTATTGATCCGGCAGATTCGTAGATTCGGCTGTGCCAGTAAGATATGGGATTTCCAAGTATTGCTTACTCTCTAATGCCTTGGCAGCTTTCCTGAGCTCGATAGACGGCTCGACCCCGATCACTTCGGCTCCACGCTTGTGAAGCTTTCGTGTCATAGCACCGGTGCCAGCACCAATTTCAGCCACTTTTCTCCCTTCCCACACAATTCCCCTGACCTTTAACGTATCAAAGAATTGATGCGGAATATCTTCACAAGACACAGCATAACGAGAGGACACATGACCAAAATTAACTTCCATTTACTCTCTTCCCCTATCATAATTGATTTTCCCTAAAATGAACGTTACGATTTCATTTCAACTCCATCACAAAAGCCTTCCGACAACCTACATACTACATTCTGTATCCTGTCCCCAAAATCCTCCTGTCTGAATGATAGAGGGACGGACCTCCAAGGTTTTTATATCATAATAGTTAAAACCCTGCTGAATCATCTCTTACTTTAAGGAATTATCCTGTTTTGATTGGTTGTAAACCTTTAAATATATTATATTTCTATCATTTGATATGGGAATTCAAATAAGAAATAGAGGTCCGTCCCTAACCTAAAAAAAACGGTCATCAAAAATGACCGTTTGAGATGTAATGATATTTAGTTGTTGGCTCCAGCTGCGATTCGCTTTACGTTTTGTTCAGCGGTTTTTGTCAGGTCCGGAGTAAATCCGTTTTTCATTCGTTGATTTTCTTCATTGAAGTAGTCCTGAACTTCTTGATCAAATTCTATTTCGATGAGATCACGGATATCTGTAATTCTAAGGGCGATCATAATGGAAACAAGATGAGCCACCGTTAAGGATTTCTTCTTGAAATTAACCAGCTCATTGATCGTAGCCACTCTTAGCCCTGTTAAGCGATGAAGATCGCCTTGTGTCAATCCTCGTTCACGCAGGATTTCTCCCAATTTAATGTGAATTTTATGGGGAAATTTATTTAGCGCTTCTATCACAATTGTATTTGTCTTTTGGTGAATCATGATGCTTCAACTCCTCATCCTATACCATATTAACGCGAATTCCGTCATTCGTGAACCGGCAAAAAATCCCATTCCGACGGGTACTTTTTACCATTCTATTTTGAGTGAGTATGAAGACATCATGCCGTTTAAAAAAGAAGACTCCAGAAACGACCGGATGACTTCCACTATTACAATCTTTTTTACATCAGCACATTCTGGACAAGACTCGTTTTCAAGCTTTCATACACTTCCTGCCATATTTCTTTATCTTTCGTATATTGAGTGGTTAAGCGTTGAATCATTTCCTTCTGCTTTTCTGGGAAAAGCTCATGATCCTTCGGTGGCAGCTTCGCCCGTTCATCATCGACGATCTTCTTTACCATAGGGGCTCTGGGTCCCCATACCAGCTTTTCATTACCATCACGATCGATAAAAATAAAAATGGGAATCGCTCTAGATATTCCATTCGTTAAATATTGATCCATCAATTCAAGGTTTTCGTCCCGTAAAACCATTCGAACCTCCATGTCAGCGGACTCTGCCACTTTTAGCAAGATGGGGATATTCAGCATGGCATCCCCGCACCAATCTTCCGTGATGGCAATCACTCGTAAGGAGTGTTCTCCCAGTTTATTCAAAACTTCTATATCTTCTTGTGGAATGGTGAAGTTCTTCCTGATAACTTCGGTATTTTCTTTATGTACACTCATATACTCCAGGTAATCTACAGATGCCATTCCTTTATTGAACCATTGTTCTAAGTTCATGTTTCTTCCTCCTCCAGCCCCACACATTTCCGTGAAGCACAAACATCTATTCTCTTAAATTCTCCTTATAGCATATTCATGTTTCTCGTATTTCACAAGGAAAATATAGTTTTCATTATAAGTCAATTTTCAATTGTACGATTATGCCTGTAGGAATATAATATAAGAAAAGCACCATTTCGGACAGATCTACAGGTTCTTATGAACTCTATCATTTAACGCCTTGCAATCTAAAAAAAAGGAATAGCATACCGCTACTCCTCATCAGTCTATCTTTCCAGAGGGGGATGGAAAGAAGGAAGTATGATAGGAGAAGTACCTTACATACATCTTTCCTTAACAGAAAAAAAGCTGACTCAATTGTCAGTTTCATCCTCACATTTTTTGGTTAAAGTAGAGTGTTATAGGACTACTCTTCAATTGACCCATCTTAAACATTCTGTGATTTCTCAATTATTTTTGCCACTTTATTATAGTAGTAGTTCAGCTCGACTAGGCTATCTGCCTCCTTCAGTCTTTTTAAATAATGATTTGCTTTTTCATAGTCTTCTGGTGGCAGTTCAACCTTGATTCTTTTTTTCTTCCACTTCGCCAACAGGTTTCACCTCATTATGATTTGAAGATCCTCCCTTAGAGGTCGGTTCGAGCTGATAATGAGATAGCTCTTGGATATAAGATGCTTTGGTGTTTGCTAAATTTTGTTCGATTTTTCGTGTGATGACGGAACTTCCCCCGATTCCCGATAATAAACTAATGTAGATCACATACCAGATGGGGACTGTATCAACTACCGGTAATACTGACAGATACCCTGCTAGAATGCCTATGATAATATCCTTTGTTGAGCCAAAAAGATAGTGCTTCTCACCTTGATCGTCGATAAATTTTCGTGGAAAAGTGAAATGACCATTTTTGAAAACCAGAATATGTCCTAAGCCTCCAATACCACCCATTAACATTGGCAACAAGATCACTTCGAATAAGGACATTCTATCCACCCTCTGGAATCATTTACTAATATTATATATTATTTACAGAAAATTCAGAATAGATAATTGGACGCAATTTTGTCCACTAAAGGAGTGCCGAAATGAGAAAAATTGTGATGAAAGTCTCGTCAGTCGACAAACTTCGATTCCAAAACTACATGATACAGTTAAAAAGAGCTGAATCGAAAGTTGAAGCAGATACGTATTACCGCTTAGCCAAGCAGATTCTGGAAAAAGCAAAAAGGAAACAAATATAACCATGACCACATGGAGGATTCAGATAAAAACCGCCTCATAAAGAACAAAGATGGACAAAAGAAAAGAAGAGCCATGACAGCCCTTCTCTTCATTCAGCATATTTAGTTAACGCCTACCGCATTATACGCGGCATTCACACTCGCCACCTCAGCACTTCCTGCACCATATAGATCCGTAGCCGCTTGAACCGCTGCTGAACGAAGCTGGCTGAATGTTGAAGATGGTGTTAAGTATTGAGTTAATGCACGGTAATAGATCGCCCCTGTTTTATCGGTTCCGATTCCAGTTACCTTCACACCATAGTGAGTACCACCTTGACTTAGCAGATAGGCCGCTTTATTTCCTATTCCACTATTGATATGAACCCCGCCATTGTCTTGCGTCCCTGTGTATCTTACAGAATAGTGGTCAGGATCACCGTATTTTGCCGGATCTGACATGGAGCGAAGTGCATCCCCACTCTTATTAGGTGTGTAAATGTCTTCCCCTATCTCCCAATCCGGATTATTATTTGTATCGTATTCTACCAATGTCCCAAAAATATCAGACATAGATTCATTGATAGCCCCGGACTCATTTTGATAAATCAGATCAGCTGTTGTATCCGTTACAGCATGCGTCAGTTCATGGGCAATGACATCCAATCCTCCTGATAATGCAACGAATGTCGTTCCATCACCATCGCCATATACCATTTGCTGCCCATTCCAGAATGCATTATTATAGTTTCTTCCATAGTGGACAGTCGACTTCAGTACTGCCCCATTGCCATCATAGCTATTCCGATTATGTGTGTTCAAATAGTAATCGTATGTCTGTCCAGCATAATAGTGAGCATCAACAGCCGCTCCATCATAGCTTGCGTTGAACAGATTGTCGCTGTCCGCCCACAGTGATCCCGGCAGACGTGTCCGGTTCGAAGCGTCATACGTGAACACTCCGCCACCTCTCGTACGATCCTGTAAATAATAAGTTGAAGATGACAGATACGTGTTTAGTGATTTCGTGTCTCCCAGTACTCCCTTACCGGATCCGACAGTATCGGTTCCTCCAGCAGCTCCACCTCCGCCGCCTGGTTTACCGGCTCCGTTTTTCGCTTCATGAATATCATTTACTTTGCCCAGGATTTCCCCTGTGACCGCATCAACGAAATAATTCCAGTTCCCAGGCTCAGGAGCAAGGAAATTATAGTTTACGAGATAGGCATAATGGGCTTCCCCATCTTTCACATAAATCACTGATTCGGATTTAGGTGCATATTCATAGTCAGGCTGACTGCCTACGTGTTTTACTAAATCAGTTTCCCCTTTTGAAACGGCTTCTTTTTTAGATAATTTTTTGGTTTGCTTTAAGTTTTGTTTTTCATCTAGATTAGCTATCGGAGCCCCGGATAACGCAGTCAGGACACCTTCTTTATTCACATGGGCAGTCAGGACGGCTCCATATACAGGTGTTCCTTTATATACTTGCTGAATGCGTAGATATGTATACCCTAAGTCATCCTTACGCTTTTCTTTCACTTGAAAAGATAGTTTTGCGTCTCCTTTGAACTTGAATGACTGTTGTTTTTCCATCAAATAATCAAACACGATCGTTTCAGGTGCATTTGTAGATGCCTTTGTTAATTTCCCGGATATGAATTGTGGAGTCCCCAACTTCTCATTGAAGTTCACCTTTTCACTCACATTTGATGCACCCAATGCTTCCGGTGAAAATACAGGGCTCATCATTAACCCGGCTGTCAGACCTAATGCTACGACTTTTTTCTTCAATTACAACACCTCTTTATAAGAATTTTCAAACTATTTAAAACATTAGATATACTATAGTACAAGCATCCTGCACAACGAATGAGTTAAAAGATCTACATACTTCTTTTTTCAACATCGGGTTAAAATACCTACGAAAAACGCAGGAAAATCATGCTTTTTAGGAAAACTTGAACTAAAAAGAGGGACGGACCTTGATTTTAGATCAAGGTCCCGTCCCTCTTCCGCACAAAAAAACCCCTGGAAATATAAGGTTTCCAGGGGTTTCGCCTATATTTTTAGCGTTTTTGAATTTCTTGAAGCAGTAATTTGTTTACAAGCGGCGGGTTGGCCTGTCCTTTAGTCGCTTTCATGATTTGACCGACAAGGAAGCCGATGGCTCGGTCTTTCCCGTTCTTGTAGTCTTCGATTGATTGAGGATTGGCATCAAGCGTTTCCGTCACGATTTTGAGTAAGGCACCTTCGTCAGAGATTTGAACGAGACCCTTATCCTTCACGATTTGTTCTGGATCTCCACCGTTTTCCACTAGTTCCTTGAACACTTTCTTCGCAATCTTGGAAGAAATCGTTCCTTTTTCGATTAACTCAATCATGCCTGCCAGTCCTTGAGGAGTCAGCTTGACGTCTTCAAGTTCTTTTTGCTGTGCATTTAAGTAGGCGGAAACTTCTCCCATCAGCCAGTTGGATGCAAGCTTCGCATCCGCTCCTGCCTCAACGGTTTCCTGGAAGAAATCAGACATTTCTTTCGTTAATGTCAGAACCATGGCATCGTAAGCAGGTAAGCCTAAATCTTCTACATAGCGCTTTTTACGCTCGTCCGGAAGCTCAGGGATCTCAGCACGGATACGGTCCATCCACTCCTGATCGATGTGGAGATTTAATAGATCAGGTTCAGGGAAGTAACGGTAATCATCCGATCCTTCTTTTACACGCATAAGGATCGTTTTTCCTGTTGATTCATCGAAACGAAGCGTTTCCTGTTGGATCAAGCCTCCTGATAAAAGAACTTTCTCCTGACGGACGATTTCATACTCCAATCCCTTTTTAACAAAGTTAAAGGAGTTCAGGTTTTTAAGCTCGGCTTTCGTTCCGAACTTTTCCTGGCCGATTGGACGGAGGGAAATGTTGGCGTCACAACGAAGCGACCCTTCTTCCATCTTACAATCGGAAACACCTGTGTATTGAATGATGGATTTCAGTTTCTCAAGATACGCATAAGCTTCTTCCGGTGTACGGATATCCGGCTCAGATACGATCTCGATCAGCGGAGTTCCCTGGCGGTTATAGTCGACAAGGGAATAACCGTCGCCTGAGTGCGTCAGTTTTCCAGCATCTTCTTCCAGATGAAGGCGAGTGATCCCGATGCGTTTCTTCTCACCGTTCACTTCAATTTCAATCCAGCCGTTTTCACCGATCGGCTTGTCAAATTGAGAAATCTGGTACGCTTTCGGGTTATCCGGATAGAAATAGTTTTTACGGTCAAACTTCGTATCCGTTGCGATTTCACAGTTCAATGCGATCGCTGCTTTCATCCCGAACTCGATGGCACGCTTGTTTACCACTGGAAGTACACCGGGATACCCAAGGTCTATCACGTTCGTATTGGTATTCGGCTCTGCTCCGAAATGGTTCGGTGCCGGAGAGAACATCTTACTGTCCGTTTTTAATTCTACGTGGACTTCTAGTCCGATTACTGGTTCAAAGTTCATTGATTTCACCCCTTACAGTTGTGGTTTCTTTGTATGGAAATCTGTAGCTTGCTCAAATGCATGGGCTACGCGATAAATCGTGCTTTCGTCAAAATGCTTCCCGATGATTTGCAGTCCAAGTGGAAGTCCAGCGGAAGAGAATCCACAAGGAACAGAAATTCCCGGCACTCCTGCAAGGTTTACTGGGATCGTTAAAATATCATTGGCATACATCGTTAATGGATCATCGATTTTTTCCCCGATTTTAAACGCCGGAGTCGGTGTTGTCGGTCCGATGATGACATCATATTTCGCAAATACATCTTCAAAGTCTTTCTTGATCAGCGTACGTGCCTGCTGTGCTTTTTTGTAGTAAGCATCATAGTATCCAGAACTTAATGCAAACGTTCCAAGCATAATACGACGCTTCACTTCGTCCCCGAAACCTTCTGCACGGGTTTTCTTGTAAAGATCAAGCAGGTTCTCTGCGTTCGGAGTGCGATAACCGTAACGAACGCCATCAAAACGTGCAAGGTTGGCAGATGCTTCAGACGATGCTAATAGGTAGTACGTTGAAACACCAAATTTAGAATGAGGCAGTGAAACCTCTTCCCATGTAGCTCCCATGCCTTCCAACACTTTCAATGAAGCAAGCACTGCTTGACGGGCTTCTTCGCCGACACCTTCACCTAAATATTCTTTCGGCACAGCAATCTTCAAGCCTTTCACATCACCTGTCAGAGCTGCCGCGTAGTTCGGAACCTCAACATTCGCTGAAGTGGAATCATTCGGGTCAAGACCGGCGATCGCTTGCAGTAAATATGCATTATCTTCTACGTTACGAGTGATCGGTCCAATTTGATCCAGTGAAGATGCGAATGCCACAAGACCGAAACGGGATACACGTCCGTACGTTGGTTTTAAACCGACGGTACCCGTGAATGCAGCTGGCTGGCGGATCGATCCACCTGTATCCGAACCAAGTGAGAAAGGTACTTCTCCAGCTGCAACAGATGCTGCGGAACCACCTGAAGATCCGCCGGGAACCGTATCAAGATTCCATGGATTGCTCGTCTTTTGGAAGCCGGAGTTCTCAGTAGAAGAACCCATCGCGAACTCATCCATATTCAGTTTACCGATCGTAATCGTATCGGCACTATGTAATTTATTGATTACCGTAGCATCATAAATCGGATTGAAGTTTTCAAGGATTTTACTGGCACATGTAGTACGAAGTCCTTTTGTTACGATATTATCTTTGATCCCGATCGGCATGCCGAATAGAAGGCCTTTGCTTTCATCTGTACCAAGCTTTGCATCCATTTCCTTCGCTTTATTGCGGGCATTTTCTTCATCTAAAGTTAAAAATGCCTTTACTTTATCTTCGACCTCATCAATACGCTTGTATGATTCGTCTACTAGATCTGTCACAGATACTTCTTTCTTATGTAAAAGCTCATGAAGCTCTGATAATTTATGGTCAAATAATGACATGAGGTACCCTCCTTAGTCCAAAATCGATGGAACGCGCACTTGTCCATCTTGTTTGTCTGGTGCGTTCTTTAATACTTCTTCACGCGGTAATCCTTCAACAGGCTTATCTTCACGCATAACGTTCTTCATATCCAACACATGGCTCGTTGCTTCCACATTTGAAGTATCCAATTCATTCAGCTGCTCGGCAAACCCGATGATCGCATCTAATTGAGTTGTAAACTTTTTCGCTTCATCCTCTGTGATGGCTAGTCGTGCAAGGTGGGCAACATGCTTTACTTGCTCTTCAGAAATTCTAGACATCTTCTTCACCTCCGTATATGTTCGAACACTCACAATACTATTGATAATACCAAAATCCGCTTCATTAAAGCAACTATGATAAAGAGATAACGATTGTTGGGAGCATGGCTGATTCCTGTCCATACCTCCATTCATTCTACCACGAATCTGGGGTAGGATGTGCCATTTTGTGAGGGACGGACCTTGGGTGGGGGTATCACGTGGTGAAATGATCGTTAACGCATTCCATTTGCTTCCTCTCCTCCAATTGATTACCTTTAAATAGAGTACTTAAATGAGAGGATTTTTAGCATGCATCCTATTTTATTAGCCTTTGTCGTCGGGGTTTCGGGCGGAGGGGTATTCACACTCCTTCACCTTCCCCTATCCTGGCTTCTCGGTTCTATGACTTCAGTCTTCCTCATCAACAAATGGACGAAGCTTGATCTCTCATGGCCCTCTTATTTCAGAGATCTAGGATTGATCATTGTAGGCTATGCCATTGGCCAATCCTTTAGTCGGGAAACCATGATTGAAATCGTTACCCAGCTCCCTTCCATGCTTACGATGACGGTTGCCATCATCGCCTTCAGTATGGTACTTGCTTATATTACGTCTAAAATGACAGGGATCGGTTTTTCCTCAACCATTACAGGGAGTATACCGGGCGGGCTTTCTCAAATGGTGGCTCTTGGAGAAGAAATGAAGAATATAGACTTAACGGTTGTGACAATCCTTCAAGTCATACGACTGCTGTCCGTTATCTTTGTTGTACCGTTCCTCGTCTTCAGTCCCCTTTTAGAAGGCGGGGGTGGATCCAATGCCGGGAGGGCTGTAACTTCCTTAGAAGCCCCTTCTTTCCAGTGGATTTTCTTTTTATTCTTCATCATTGCTATTGTATCAGGGCTTGTGGCCAAAAGAATCCATTTACCCACCCCTGCCATGCTTGGACCGATTTTAGTGATTGGCGGCTTCACGGTGGCTGGGTTTTCAATTCCCCATATGCCTGATCCGTTCATTATTCTGGCTCAATTATCATTGGGCATTTATTTTAGTTTTATGATGAATTTTTCGTCATCTAAAGGTTTGTCCAATTTCATTGTCTGGTCTTTGTTTACTTCCGTCTCTCTGCTATTATGCTGCGCGGGTCTTAGCTTTTTATTAAGTCGCTGGCATGACATGACATTTCTTACTGCCTTTATTAGCTTGGCTCCCGGGGGAATGGCAGAAATGGCCTTAGTCGGACAAGCCGTCAACGCTGACCTTTCCATCATTACCGGATATCACTTGTTTCGGATATTATTTATTCTGTTTATCATCCCAGCGATTTTGAAAGGATTGTTTAAACTCTCTTTCTTCCAAAAGAGCAAACAGTATTAGAAAAGCTTCTTTTTAATCGATGAAAAGAGGCTTTTCTTTGTCTTTTGCTTCGTTTTGGCTTCAGGGGCTTTTTCACTTTTTTTCTTCACATAGATTTCCTCTTTATCAATGGCATGATCATACGCGAGGACGAGGCCGATATCGGTTTCGATCTCCTTATTGGTCACCATTGAAAATGAGACATGATGCGTATCAGCGAGCTTGATATACTTAGATAAGTAGGAGTAGCTCATATTACCATTTAATAAAAGCTTCGCATCAGGATGCTTCTTCAGACTCTCCTGAACTTCCTTGTACACTCCCTTTTCCCTCACCTGACTCTGAGTCAGGGCAATGACGATTCGTTCCCGCAAGCTCCCGAGAAACTTTCTTCTTTCATCAGGCTTCGTTTGCTTCTGGCCATATATTCCATTATCCAGGTAGTCATCAATCGTTGGTTTACTCAAAACCACAAGCACCTCCAAAACGGTCTAATTACAGTTTCTCCTACACTATATGTTTACATGTGTTCATTTGGTTCAGCCCTATTTTCTCTTATGGAAATGCTTTCAGGCAACTAAAAGGTCCACCTCACATCAGAAGCGGACCTAATAGCTTTATACAAATAGTGATTGCAGTATAGCCTTCTGTACATGTAATCGATTCTCCGCTTGCTGGAATACAGCAGAACAAGGTCCGTCAATGACAGCCGCTGTCACCTCTTCTTCACGGTGTGCCGGGAGACAATGAAGAAATTTCACTTCGGGTGCAGCATGCTGTAGAAGCTGTTCATTCACCTGATAAGGTTTGAAATCTTTAAGACGCTTAATCGCTTCTTCCTCCTGCCCCATACTTGCCCATACATCGGTGTATACGATGTCAGCATTCTTTACCGCTTCAACCGGATCGTAAGAAAGCGTAAAGCTTCCGCCGTTCATTCCGGCAAGCTCAACCGTTTTCCCGACAATCTCTTTAACGGGTTCATAGCCTTCAGGACAAGAAATGACGACGTCCATTCCAAGCTTCGCACATAGAATCATAAAGGAGTGTGCCACATTATTCCCGTCCCCTATATACACAACCTTCAATCCTTTCAGCGTTCCTTTCAGCTCCAATATCGTGAGTACATCCGCCAACGCCTGACAAGGATGGTACGTATCGCATAGTCCATTGATGACAGGTACATTCGCGTACTGTGCAAGTTCCGTGACCTTCTCAGTTTCAAACGTACGGATCATGATTCCATCCACATAAGAGGAAAGGACCCTTGCCGTATCTGCGATTGACTCTCCTCTACCCAGCTGTATATCACGGGCATTCAGGTAGATGGCATGACCTCCCATCTGGAGCATTCCCGCTTCAAATGAAACACGGGTTCTTGTGGACGACTTCTCAAAGATCATTCCAAGGGTTTTCCCTTCCAACGCCTTTGAATAAGGATTTTTCTTTAAGTACTGTGCCAGTGATAAGAGCTCATGTACTTCTTCCGTTGTGTAATCTAACCAAGTGACAAGATCTCTCCCTTTTAAAGAAACCTTTACCGGCGACGTCGCAACATTTGAATTCATCATACTCTGCTCACTCCCTGTATCGATTTTGATGGTGCCAATGGAATGGGGTTCACTTTATTCACTTTCATACTTCGAATAAAGGCCAACAAGGTCGCTGCTTCCGTTAGAACGGTGACCCCCGCTTCTAAAGCAGCAATTCTTCTTTTCTTCATTTCGTCCGTTCCTTCATGACTGAAATATATAGAGGCATTGCTTGTTTCAATCCAGTCATTAAACGAAGTTTCCGTAGAAGTCTGGTACTGTTTTAATACTTTCTGCTTACTATCGACATAAACCGTTCCACCACTCTCTACAGCCTCATGCATTCCTTCAAATACTTTAAATAGCGCTTCTTCAACCGTTTTACCCAGGCATAACCCTTCTCCCGTTGATTTCATATTGGCCCCGAGTGTTTGATCGATTTCCGGCAGGGCATGTGATGAAAATACAGGATACTTCACTCCAACAACCTCTATTTCAGAAGGAGGGCTAAAGGTGTCTATCTTCAACGTCTCATCGCACATGAGGTCTGTGGCCATATCGATTAATGAGTAACCAAGGACCTTACTGATCACCGGAACCGTCCGGCTTGCCCTCGGGTTTACTTCCAACACGAATACCTCTTCACCCTGCAGCAAAAATTGAATATTCATGATCCCTTTGTAATGAAGGGCAGACACAATCTTCCGGGCATATTCTTCAATCGTTCTCTTGATTTCACCGGACAGGGATTCAGAAGGGAAAATAGACATGCTGTCCCCTGAATGGACGCCTGCCCGTTCAATATGCTCCATCACTCCGGGTACATACACTCCGTCTCCGTCCCCCACCAAGTCAACTTCGATTTCCTGACCTTCTTTGAATTCATCCATTAAAATAGGATAGTAGTCTGCATCCGCTTCCTGTATGAACTTCTGCAGCTTGGTTTGTGTCGTTACTTTCACCATCCCTTTTCCTCCAATCACATAGGATGGACGGCAAAGAAGAGGAAAGGTTAAGTTGTGTGCTACTTGTAATGCCTCCTCTTTACTGTGGCAGATATCTCCTTTTACACGGGGGATCTCCAGTTCATCCAGCAGTTGATAGAAACGTTCACGATCCTCTACATGGTCAATGATGTCTGAAGACGTCCCAAATAATCGGATACCTTCCTTCTCTAATATAGAAGCCAGGTTTAATGCCGTTTGTCCTCCGAATTGAACGAGTACGGTATCGACATTCTCATGCTGGATAATGGAAAGGACCGATTCTTTCGTAATAGGTTCAAAGTACAATCGATCTGCCGTCTCATAATCCGTGCTCACTGTTTCCGGGTTATTGTTCACCATAATGGTGGTGTATCCATGCTCTTTCAATCGCTGAATCGCCTTAACGGCACTGTAGTCAAACTCGACTCCCTGACCGATTCGAATCGGACCAGCTCCCACAATCAGGACCTTCTTCTCTCCCGGTAACGGTTGAATCTCATTGTCTCCATAATAAGTAGAATAGGCATAATTGGTGATCGCTTCGAATTCACCTGCACATGTATCCACCATTTTAAAGGCGGGCACGATTCCTGCCTTCATTCTCATTATTTCGATGGACTCTTCCGGTTCCCCCATTAATCTGGCAATGGTTTTATCCTCAAACCGGAATTGCTTTGCTTCTTTCAAAAGATCAGAAGTGAAGTCGGATGTTCTTAGCTTATTTTCCATGAATACTAGGTTACTCAAGTTGGACAAGAACAGCTTATCAATTCCTGTCTTTTCATGAAGATGGTGAATTGAAAGATCTCGTCTCAACAATTCCAACAGTTCAAAAAAGCGAAGATCCGTTGGTGTTCCAATCCTCTTTTCCAGTTCTTCCTGAGACAAGCCGGCCAGTTCGCTATAAATGTTTTCTAAGGACAGATCCAACGACTGAAGAGCTTTTTGAAAGGCAGCCTCTAACGAACGCTCAATCGACATCACTTCTCCCGTTGCTTTCATCTTCGTTCCGAGCACCCGATTTGCCTCAGGAAATTTCTCGAATGGCCATCTTGGAAACTTGACGACCACGTAATCAAGGGCAGGTTCAAAGCTTGCAAAAGTGGTTTTCGTCAGCGGATTAATGATTTCGTTCAATGTATAGCCGACAGCAAGCTTAACCGCTATCTTGGCGATGGGGTAGCCCGTTGCCTTCGATGCCAAAGCAGAAGACCTGCTCACCCGGGGGTTCACTTCAATCACATAGTACTGGTTACTGTTAGGGTCTAAAGCAAATTGTATATTGCATCCTCCCACCACTTCTAATGCACTGACAATATTGAATGCCGCTGTACGCAGCATATGAAACTCTTGATCTGTCAGGGTTTGGGACGGAGCGACAACAATGGAGTCACCCGTATGGACACCAACGGGATCGAAATTTTCCATATTGCAGACGGATATACAATTTCCTTTCGAATCTCTCATGACTTCATACTCAATCTCTTTGAACCCGGCGATGCTTTTTTCCACCAGCACTTGATGAATCGGGCTCGCCTTCAATCCGGTTTTAACGAGTTTACTATATTCCTCCCTGGTTGAAGCGATGCCGCCGCCTCTTCCCCCCAGTGTATAAGCCGGGCGGACAATGATCGGGAAGGAAATCTTTTCAGAAAAGCGGATAGCCCCTTGAAGATCGTGTACGATATCACTTTCTGCCGTTGGGTGTCCCAATGTGTCCATCAAGGTTCGAAATTTCTCTCTGTCTTCCCCTTTTTGAATCGAATCCACAGAGGTTCCGAGGAGTGTCACTCCATACTCCGCGAGAACTCCGCTTTCATCCAGCTCCACTGCAAGATTCAGGGCTGTTTGACCTCCAAGGTTGGCGACTAATCCGTCGGGGCGTTCACTAGCGATAATCGCAGTTAACGTTTTGACCGTTAAGGGCTCGCAGTAAACTTTGTCAGCATAGGTCGTATCTGTCATGATCGTAGCCGGATTGTGATTCACGAGAATCACTTCATACCCTTCATCCTTCAGGGCAAGGCAGCCTTGTGTACCTGAGTAATCAAACTCTGCTGCTTGCCCGATGATGATGGGACCTGATCCGATTATGAGGATTTTTTGAATACTGGAATCTTTAGGCATACATCTTCTCTCTCCCTGGTTGTGTAATCGTTTGATAGAATTGCTGGAATATCCAAGAAGCATCCTCCGGACCCGGACGCGCTTCAGGATGGAATTGAACCGAAAGGATAGGCTTGCTTATATGTTGAAGCCCTTCAAGGGAACCGTCATTGACGTTCATGAAACGCGGTTCCAACCCGGTTCCTGCTAAACTGGCCCCGTTCACGACGTAATTATGATTTTGTGATGTGATAAACACGTCTCCGGTTTGGTTGTCCATGACAGGATGGTTTGCTCCTCTATGACCGAATAATAATCGTTCGGTATCCCCTCCGAGTGCCAGTGCGATTAATTGATGTCCTAAACAAATTCCGAGGGTCGGAAGCTCCATGATTTTCTCCTTCAGCTTAGGTAAAAGACTCATCATTTCTTTCGGATCTCCAGGACCGTTCGACAGCACCAGTCCGTCAACATTCATCTGATCCAGAAGCTCAAGCTGATGATAGGGAATGACGGTAACAAGACAATCCATCTTTATCAGACTGGATACAATCGATTTCTTCACACCGAAATCGACGACGGCTATATGCTTGTTTCCACTACCCATCTTGCGGATCTGAGTAAGGGCTACCTTCTCAATTTGGCCTGTGAGCTTCTCTTTTGAAGGAAGCACTTCTGTATAAGATATACACGCATTTTGAGTTCCAACATCTCGGATCGCCTTCACTACCTGCCTCGTATCCACACCTGTCATGAATGGGATCTTCCACTTCCCGAGATAGTCTTTAAGAGAAGAAGTGGCATGATAATGGGAATACAACTCCGGTGATTGGAGCATGATGACCCCTTTCACCTGCGGCTGTGAGCTCTCGTAGTCATCTTCGTTCACGCCATATTGACCGATGAGCGGATACGTGAAAACGACGATTTGATCCTTGTAGGAAGGATCGGTCAACACTTCCTGGTATCCCGTCATCCCCGTGAAAAACACAATCTCACCCTGAACGGGCTCTTCTTCATCCATTGTGACTTCACCTATAAAGGTCTTTCCGTTTTCTAAACATAAGTAACCTGTCATGAGATTGCCTCCTACATTTGAATATTTATATAATTAAAAGTATTTTTATGCATTTATATCTAAAAAAAAGAGATTAGCAGACACCAGCTGATTGATGTTGTTTTAGCGTATCCCCCAGTATATGAAGAGCCTGATCGAGTTCATCATACGTGACCGTTAAAGGTGGTAATAGACGGATCACTTGAGAACCTGCCGGAAGAGTCAATAATCCATTGTTCCGCAGCTCATCGATGATTTCTTTTACTTCCACATCGAACTGGATGCCGATCATAAAGCCGATTCCTTTTACCTCTTTTACACTCCGGCATTCCTGTAGTTGATTCTTCAGCCTCTGCATAAAGTACTGGGATTTACTTTGTACTTCTTGCAGAAACACTTCATCAAAAATCGTTTCAAGAGTCCCTTTCACTGCTGCCATCGCTAATGGATTCCCTCCGAATGTCGACCCGTGAGTTCCTGGCGAAAAGGAGGAAACAAGATCTTTTTTGCCTATCATCGCACCTACTGGAAAACCGCTTCCCAGTCCTTTTGCAGTCGTGACGATATCCGGTTGCATGGAATAATGCTGATACGCAAATGCAACTCCGGTACGACCGATCCCTGTTTGGACTTCATCGACAATGAGTAAAGCATCCATCTCCTTGCACAATCTTTCTACAGCCTTTAAAAAAGAAAGAGTACCAGGATTCACCCCGCCTTCCCCTTGGATCACTTCCACCATGATGGCCGCAACGTCATTTCCTTCCACGTTTGAAAGAGCCTGCTCATCGTTATATGGAAGATAGTCAAAGGTTGGAACCAATGGGCCGAATCCGCTATGAATTTTCTCCTGCCCCGTTGCACTCATGGTCGCAAAGGTCCGCCCATGGAACGATTGCTTGAAGGTCAGAATCTTGGTTTTGCCCGTATGCTTTTTGGCTAACTTAATCGCTGCTTCGTTTGCTTCAGCTCCACTATTACAGAAGAAAACAGCATCTAAGCCGCTGGCGGAGGCAAGGAGTGAAGCTGCCTCTTCCTGTAGCGTAATCGGAAACAGATTGGATACATGCCAAAGTTTATCCAATTGTTTTTCAAGAGCTTTTTTAACAGCATAAGGAGAGTGACCTAAATTACAAACCGCTATACCTGAAATAAAATCCAAATAGGATTGCCCGTTTTGATCTTGAACAACCGTGCCGTTTCCTGAAACCAATTCTATATCCAACCGATTATAAGTGGGAAATAAATGATTCATACCGCCCTCACTCCTCCTCCGTCTGTTATACGTGTGCCAAGCATCACTCCGTCTTGAATGATTGTGTCCTGACACCCGACGATCATTACTTCTTTAATGTTAAGCTCTAGAACCGACAGGGCTGCCTGCACCTTTGGGATCATTCCGCCGTGGATGATCCCGGTTTGTATATAATGAAGGATATCTTCCTTTGTTACACGTGAAACAATTTCCCCTTCTTTTAAAATTCCGGGAACGTCTGTTACAAAGACCAGCTTCTCTACTTGCAGGCCTTCTGCTATCGCTGATGCAGCCAGGTCTGCATTCACATTGAGCTTTTCCCCATCGTTTGTAGTGGCAAGGGGAGCGATGACGGGCACGTAGTTTAGCGAAAGCAGATTGTTTAATAAGGTAAGGTTAACCTTTTCAATCTTACCAACATAACCTAGGGATCCTTCATCCATGATGCCGGCCTTTAACAAATGGGCATCGTACCCGCTTAAACCGATTGCGTTTATCCCTGCCAGATTGAGTTGATGTGTTAATTCGCTATTCACTTTTCCCTTTAACACCTGTTCAACGACACCCAAAACCTCCTTTGTCGTTTTTCGCTGGCCATTGATGAAGGTGGATTCGATGGCCAGTTTGTTCAGCATAGCCGTGATCTCAGGACCTCCCCCGTGAACAAGAACTACATGGTAGTGCCGCTGAAGGTCTTTTATACTTTCATAAAAATGGGATGAAAGCTTAGAAAGGACACTTCCTCCCAGTTTGATTGCAATCACTGGCTTATGTTCGATAACTTGCATTGATTTTGACGTAATCATACGTAAGATCGCACCCCCAGGCTTTTCCTTCTCCTTCTCCACCATGCAATCCGACAGATATGATTACATGTTCAGCTTGCATATACTGACTTACACTCTCCTCATTGAAAGGCTGAGGAGTACCATTTGAAAACACGAGAGTTTCTCCAATATGAATGTCACATTGATGTGGATCGATCGTCACCTCACTGTGTCCCATGGCCCCGACGATCCTTCCCCAGTTTGGATCCCCGCCAAAGAGTGCCGTTTTGACTAAATTGGAACCGACGATTTTTTTTGCCATGATATTGGCGTCTTGATGGGTGTGAGCTCCTGTGACGTTCACTTCCACGAGTTTGGTTGCTCCTTCACCATCCCGGGCAATTTGTTTGGCCAGATCTTGACATACGTGAATTACCCCCTCTTGAAAGTGATGCCAATCGGGATGGCTTTCATGTAAAGGGTCGTGCTCTACCATCCCGTTTGCCATGGCAATGACCATATCATTCGTCGATGTTTCCCCATCTACAGTGATTTGATTAAAGGATTGGTTGATCGCTGTTTTAAGTGCTTTTTGCAGGGTGGTGGATGAAATCGATGCATCCGTTGTAATGAAGCCGAGCATGGTTGCCATATTAGGATGAATCATACCAGATCCCTTTGCACATCCTCCGATTGTGACTGTTTCTCCATCTACTTTTACTCCATAGCATGAAGTCTTTTCAATAAGATCCGTCGTTAGGATGGCCTGTTGAAAAGACTCTGCACTCTTCTCTGTCGAATCAACCTCGATTTCATTGCAGCCCTTTTCAATCTTCTCCATAGGAAGCCACTCGCCAATGACTCCTGTCGAAGCAACAGCTACGTACTCTTCCGGGATTTGAAATCGTTTGGCCGCCCACTCTCTCGTTTGATAGGCATCCTTTAGCCCTTGTTCACCCGTACAGGCATTTGCGATCGCGCTGTTGACTACAATCGCTTGTAAAGTGTGTGCTTTCAGAATACTTTCTTGTGTGACTTTAAGGGGAGCAGCTTGAAAATGGCTTTGCGTATAAACTGCTCCGACTTGTGCAGGTTTCTCACTGAAGATGATGCCAAAGTCTTTCTTTGAGTATCGAAGACCGGTATGCATCCCCCCTGCCTTGTATCCAAGAGGTGAAAGAATCGTTCCTCCAGGAATGTGCTGAACAGCCTTTTCTTTTACTAGTTTCATTGATTCTCCTCCTCTTATGGATAGATCGGATAATGATAGAGTCCCGTTGTTTCGTCTAATCCGAGCATCAGATTCATGTTCTGAACCGCCTGACCGGCAGCTCCTTTTAGTAAGTTATCGATCACAGACACAATCGTCACGCGATTCGTCCGTGAATCTACTTTTACCGAAATATCGCAGAAATTCGTGCCGAACACTTCTTTTGTACTTGGGAACTGGCCCTTAGGACGAATCCTGATAAAGGGTTGCTTCTCGTAATAGTCTTGGTAGATGTCGTGTAACTGCTCAGTGGTATATGTGCTTTTTAATTCCGTATACATTGTAGCCATAATCCCACGGGTCATGGGGATAAGGTGTGTCGTAAAGGTGATGGGGCCCGCTTCGCTGTCCCACTCCTTCAGCTGCTGTTCAATTTCAGGGGTGTGCTGGTGTTGATGAACCTTATAGATTCGTAGATTTTCCTGAGTCTCTGAAAAGTGACTGGATTGAGTCGCTTTTCTCCCTGCTCCCGATAATCCCGTTTTAGCATCGATTATGATGGAATGGGTCTTTACAATCTGATGGGGAAAAAGCGGAGCCAATCCTAAAAGGGTGGCTGTCGGAAAGCAGCCTGGGTTCGCGATCAGTTCCGCCTCTTGAATGGATTGTCGATTGCATTCTGTGAGACCATACACCGCTTTCTGTAAAACATCAGAAGATGCCGATTCCCCTTTGTACCATTCCTCGTATTCTTGAGGATCCTTCAAACGTAAGTCCCCTGAAAGATCGATCACTTTCGTCTTTTCACCAAGGAGCTTCTGGGATAATTTTTTGGATACACCGGAAGGAACAGCCAAAAAGACGAAATCAAGCTGCTTCATTTCCTCGATATTAATAGGGTTCACTACTTCATTTGACAGGTTAAAGAGGTGTGGATATTGATCTGCATATGGTGCCCCTTCCAAAGAAGATGAATACAAAATACAAGCATCTACATTCGGATGATTTGATAACAACCGATACAACTCCACTCCACCATAACCCGTACTACCAACAATACCAACATTCATAACGATTCACCACACAGATAAAATTTAAATTAGCTCTAATTATATGTATGTATATTAATAAAATCAATAGTATATTTATAAATATTTTCTATAAAGTTAATCTATTCACAAATTTGCATCGATAGTACTACGGGAAAGCGCAAAAAAAAAGAAAGGTCCGTCCCTCGGTATAACAAACCCCGAGGGACGGACCTTCATTTATATTTTTACGGAACTGAATTTTTTAGAATTGAGCAGCCTCTGTTGAACCTTTAAGGGCTGTTGTAGAGGATGTTCCACCTGAGATCACCATCGATACCTCATCAAAGTAACCTGTTCCTACTTCGCGCTGATGTCTAGTAGCTGAATAGCCATACTTTTCGCTGGCAAATTCCGCTTCTTGAAGTTGGGAATATGCAGCCATCCCGCGCTCTTTGTACCCTCTCGCAAGCTCGAACATGCTATGGTTCAAGGCGTGGAATCCTGCAAGCGTTACGAACTGGAACTTATAGCCCATTTTCCCAAGCTCCTTTTGGAACTTAGCGATCGTTTCATCGTCCAGCTTCTTCTTCCAGTTAAAGGATGGTGAGCAGTTATACGCCAATAATTTCCCTGGGTGCTCAGCATGAATCGCCTCAGCAAATTGGCGGGCTTCTTCAAGGCTCGGTTCTGATGTTTCACACCACACAAGATCTGCAAATGGAGCATAAGCCAAGCCTCTTGCAATCGCCTGATCAAGGCCCGCTTTTGTACGGAAGAACCCTTCAGGAGTACGTTCCCCTGTAATGAACTGCGCATCATACGGATCAACATCGCTCGTAATTAAATCTGCGGCATTCGCATCTGTACGGGCTACGATTAATGTTGGTACACCCATTACATCTGCTGCCAGACGTGCTGAAATTAAATTCTTCACTGACGTTTGTGTCGGCAGTAATACTTTACCTCCCAAGTGTCCGCACTTCTTCTCAGAAGAAAGCTGATCTTCAAAGTGGACGGCTGAAGCCCCTGCTTCAATCATACCCTTCATGAGTTCGAATACATTAAGCTGTCCTCCAAAGCCCGCTTCTGCATCGGCTACGATCGGCACAAACCAATCAATCGATTCATCCCCTTCAACATAATGAACCTGGTCTGCACGCTGCAGGGCTTGATTGATTCTCTTTACCACGGATGGTACTGAATTCGCAGGATACAAGCTTTGATCAGGATACATTTGCCCGGCCAGGTTAGCATCGGCCGCTACCTGCCATCCGCTTAAGTAGATCGCCTTCAGACCGGCTCTGACCTGTTGTACTGCCTGGTTTCCGGTCAAGGCACCAAGAGCATTGATATAATCTTCTTTGTGAAGCAGATCCCACAGCTTTTCAGATCCGCGTCTGGCAAGGGTATGCTCGATATCAATTGACCCTCTTAAACGGATGACATCTTCAGCCGAGTACGGTCGGGCTACACCCTTCCATCTTTGGTCCAATTCCCAAATTTCCTGTAGTGCTTTCACGCGTTCGTTATTTGCTTTTACCATTGATAATCTCTCCCTTTTGTTTGTTTATTGGTTTTGATTCTAAGCATTAAGTGAAGTTCTTTGATGAAGTTGTATTTATCTGATTTGCAGTTAGTTTGAGGTCCGTCCCTCTATTCACTGCAGCGGTAATTCATTAAAGCAATTAGGCTTGTGTATTCAACTTTTTTGCTTTGATGATGCTTTTTGCAGGTCCGTCCCCCTAAAGGATTCGGTAACCAGGGATGGTAAGGAAGTCTGTGAATTGGTCGTTCTGGATGAGTTGGTCGAATAGTTGGACGGCTTCTGAGAACCGGCGCTCTTTGTACAGCTGTTCTCCCATTTGGGCTTTGAGTTTGGTCAACTCTTCTTGCTTTAGTCGTTCATAGAGATCGATGGTGATGTTTCGGCCGTCGTCAAGAACTCCTTTAGGATGACGGATCCATTGCCATAGCTGAGCCCGGGAAATTTCAGCCGTTGCCACGTCTTCCATTAAGTTGTGGATCGGTGCTGCTCCTTGGCCGCTCAGCCAGGAAGATATATATTGAATTCCGACGTTTATATTTAAGCGGACACCTTCTTCTGTTATCGTCCCTTGAGGAACTTCAAGAAGATCCTGCTCTGACACTTCGAGATCATGTAATGTTTTCTCTGCAATTTGATTATCATTTTTCATTTCCTGATTGAAAACGTCCATGGCCACCGGTACAAGACCAGGATGAGCCACCCAGGTACCGTCATGACCATCCCGCGCTTCTCTTTCTTTATCTGCTCTCACCTTGTTAAACGCTTCTTCGTTTTTCACAGGATCGTTCTTTACAGGAATTTGTGCCGCCATCCCTCCGATTGCAGGAGCTCCTCTTCTGTGACAGGTCTTAATCGTGAGTAAAGAGTACGATCTCATGAATGGTGCTGTCATCGTAACCGTTGAACGGTCCGGTAAGATCACATCCTCTTGCTCCCGGAGTTTTTTAATAAAACTGAAAATGTAATCCCACCTTCCACAGTTCAAGCCTGATGAATGCTCATTTAGTTCATAAAGAATTTCATCCATTTCAAACGCGGCCGTGATGGTTTCAATCAGTACAGTTGCTTTAATCGTTCCTTGAGAAATCCCGATATATTCCTGGGCAAATATAAACACATCATTCCAGAAGCGCGCTTCCAGGTGACTTTCTAATTTAGGTAAGTAAAAATAAGGGCCTTTGTTCGTTGAGGTTAAATGAGTCGCATTATGAAAAAAGAATAATCCAAAGTCGACAAGGCTTGCTGATAGTGATTCCCCATCCAGTTCGATATGTTTCTCTTCCAGATGTAATCCTCTCGGTCGAACAATCAATACAGCATGTTCTTTGTTTAATTCATAACGCTTACCATTTGGATTCGTGAAGTCTATTGTTTGATGTACTGCATCTCTGAGGTTGATTTGTCCTTCTATGAGGTTCGTCCATGTAGGTGAAGTGGCATCTTCAAAACATGCCATAAAACATTTTGCGCCTGAGTTCAATGCGTTGATGACCATTTTTCGATCAACCGGTCCAGTGATTTCTACCCTTCGATCTTGTAAAGCTTGAGGAATCGGACTTACTTTCCATTCACTTTGTCGAATCGATTCTGTTTCAGACAAAAAGTGAGGAAGCTCTCCTCCATTGATCCGTTCCTGCTGTTTCTCTCTGTTGTGTAACAGCTCTCTCCGTTTTGCTCCGAATCGGCGCTCCAGTTGTTCCAAAAACTGCAAAGCTTGTTTGGATAAGATTTCATCAAAGCCTGGCTGAAGCTCCCCAGTTACCTTGATACCAACCATTTTTGTAGACATTGAACACCATCACTCCTTAGCAGTATTAAACAAGTCTTCATTGTTATAATACAGATTATTTAACATGTTTGTATTATATAACAGAGTATTTGGTTTTGGAACAACTTTTTGGTAATTTTTTTTCGACAAATTTCGCAGTACCTATCAAGGAGGGCAGGTATCACAAATCCTCCCCTAAGCTGAAAAATCACAAAAAAGAGGTCCGTCCCTCAGTCACTACTAAGTGACGAGGGACGGACCTCTTTTAGATATTGAAATTATTTTACGATGTCTTTGGCAACAGCTTCGTCGAAATCAGCTTGGATCTCAGCACTTGGCTGTGGTCCAACCTTACTGAAGATCACGATTGCCAGCATAGCAAGGAAGAATCCTGGAACAATTTCATACAGTTCGAATGGAATGACTCCAGCTGCAGTCAGCTGTTTCCAAACGACGACTGTTACAGCACCAGTGATCATACCGGCTAATGCACCGTTTCGTGTCATACCTTTCCAGTAAAGTGACAACAGGACGATTGGTCCGAATGCGGCACCAAATCCACCCCAAGCGTAACTTACCAGATCAAGGATCTTCGTACCGCCGCCATTCGCAGGGTTACCTTGAATGGCAAGCATGATCGCGATGAATGCGATCAGAAGCACTCCGATACGACCTACCCAAACAAGTTCTTTATCAGAAGCATTCTTACGAATGATCGCTTTATAGAAATCCTCCGCTAGCGCACTGGAAGAAACAAGTAATTGGGAATCAATCGTACTCATGATAGCTGATAAAATCGCTGCTAACAGAATACCGGATACCCATGGGTTAAATAAAACATCTGTAAAGAAGATGAATACTTTCTCAGAATTATCAACATCACCTGTAATCAACGGCATATCAGCGAAATAGGCGATACCGGAGAAACCAACCAGTACAGCACCAATCATTGATAATGTCATCCAGCTCATACCAATCCAACGTGCCTTTGGTACATCTTTAGTGGATTTAAGTGCCATAAAGCGGGTGATGATATGCGGCTGACCGAAGTAACCAAGTCCCCACGCAAGGAGTGAAACAACTCCCATAACCGTCATCGTGTTCATTGTATCAAGATTTGCCGCGTCAACAGAACGAACAGCATCAACTGTAGCATTCCATCCACCCAGCTCTGTAATAGCAACGATTGGTGTAATGATTAATGCAAGGAACATTAGAATACCTTGTACGAAGTCAGTCCAACTTACTGCTAAGAATCCTCCAAGGAATGTGTAAGAAATGATTACAGTGGCACCAATCCAAAGTGATTGATTGTAAGACATTCCGAACGTTTCCTGGAATAATAGCGCTCCGCCTACAAGACCTGAAGATGTGTAGAAGGTAAAGAATACCAAGATGATCACTGCTGAAATGACACGAAGGAGACGGGAACCATCTCTAAAACGATTTTCAAAGAAGTCCGGAACCGTAATAGAATCGTTTGCAACCTCCGTATAAGCGCGTAGTCTTGAAGCGACGAATCTCCAGTTTAAATAAGCACCAATTACTAACCCAATACTTAACCAGATCGAACCTAAACCAATTGCATAAGCAAGGCCAGGCAGTCCCAGTAATAACCATGAACTCATATCCGAAGCACCAGCACTTAATGCTGCTACCCCCGGTCCTAAACTACGTCCTCCAAGAACGTAATCCGATAAATTGCTTGTTAATTTGTAAGAAATAATACCGATTGCGAGCATTCCAACTAAATATACGATAAAGGTGACTAAAGTAGCTATATCCATTGTGTAGTTAGCATTCTCCTTTCAAGAAATTTGTATTGCTTTTCGTTAGGTGCTTAATCTAACTTTCGAACCATGCTAAAAGACCTCTCGAATTGTAAATCCAACAGTTCTTTACCCCATGCATACGGGTTGTAAACTTATTCACTCAATAATGTTTGAAAAAGTTTTTTCTGCGAAGCTGCGTTCCGTAACAAGTTCACAACGTTATTAATACTAACATACATTCACTTCATTAACAGACGGAATTTTCTAAATACATTTGCCTATATGAATAATTATTCATATAAAATGCATATATTTTTATGAAAGCGCTTTTTTAGCTATATCTATTCATAAAAATTTATAAAATTAAGTTACTTTTTGTTCACCATTTTGTTACGATTACAGTTTTTCACTAACGTTAGCATCTTTATTTTGCAACAAATGAAACATTCATATACATAGTGGGATTGGTTTCTTTTTTCTGAAATCGTTGTGAATGAAGGGACTGGTGGGCAGATTGGAGAAGGAGAATGATTTCAACCGTTAAGGAGATTTATCGACCGTTATTCAGAATTATCCACTGTTAAAAAGTTTTATCAGCCTGATTTTCATTTTATCGACCTAACTTTCAAGATATCTACCGTTCTACAAAATTCGACTAATTTCTCAGACACCTCTACAGTCCTATCCTCAAAAAAGAACTAACCTATATAAGATTAGTCCTTCTCCTCTTCTATTCATAAATGTGCATATATGTTTCTTTACTGCCCGGCTTCTTCACAATCAGGGCTTCAGGTCCATAGGACGATGAGACGAGCAGTTCTACGTCCCAATTGTCCGGTGTCTGCTTGCTGATCATGCGGGAAAGATGCTGGGCAAATCCGATGGTTTCAGCTTTTCCCTGGAAGGAGAGAGCTACCTCGAATTTCATGTTGGACAGCTTTTGATTTTGATAAAGTGCTTGTCCCGTTAAGCCTGTGTAAACAGGAAAGTATTTTTCAATGTCCGTTTTCAGCTCGTTGAAAACTTTGTAATCGTTCGGATGATTTTTCTGTGCTTCAGGGGAAGGGTATAGGTAAAATTCTTCGTTGATCCCTTCCCAATTTTGGATGCTGGTTTCGTTCGCTTCAACGGTTGTGTAGGCAAAGAAATGACCAGGGACGACCTGTTCTTTCGGAGCCTGTTTATAAAGTGAAATCATGATAGGAACATTTTGGAGTTCTTTTTTCTGACGCAGACGATTGAGGACTTCGTCGGCGATTCTGGCCCCTTGTTCCTTTAAGACATCATTACTAATGTTTTTTACTGTCCTTGTTCCAGTTGAAAGGTTGGTTTCGTACTGAACGGAATTCAAGGATAGGGCGATGGCCACTCCACCAAGTTGAACCTTGTTGTCTTGTTTTTTCATCAAATAATTATGCTCAATCACATGTGCAAGGTAGATGGGTGCGTTCTCACCCTTAGACTGGACAGGATTGAGGCCTGCATTCTCAGATTCTTGAATTCCCTTTTCTTTCAGCTGTTCACTTGTATATTTTCGTTGAAGCCAGCTATCGACTGTTTTCTTGGTCAGGAATTGGCCTTCTTTGAAAAAATATTCATCCGTTGAGAAACGATTTTGGGCTACCCGCAGCAAGCCCGTTTCGATTTCATTGATATCATATCTTGAACCTAAATCATTGACCACGACTCCACGGGTTTTACTCGTTTCATACGGAAGCATCGTCTTGTAGTATTCCTTGGATATCTGGAAGCTTGGAATGATCGCTTTTTTTGCTTCGTTATCTTGATTTTCCTGCACGACCTGATCCTGCTTTTCAAATGTCGGAGCACAGCCCCCTAATAACAATAGTGCGGAGAGAGCGACCGAGATCCCTTTTTTCATTACTCGTTACACCTCTTATCGGTTAAGTTCTTCCATCAGCTTGTCCTCATCCCATACTTCGATGTTCAGTTCATTGGCTTTCGTAAGCTTTGATCCTGCTTCTTCCCCTGCAATGACAAGATCTGTTTTCTTACTGACACTACCAGTTACTTTTCCACCGAGCATTTCTATTTTTTCTTTTGCTTCATTTCTACTTAATCGTTCAATTTTCCCGGTTAACACAATGGTTTTCCCTGCAAAATAAGAGTCGACTTCACTTGCTGCTACCGGCTTCGGTCCTTTGTATTCAAGATTGACACCGGCATCCTTCAGTTCCCCGATCAGTTCTTTCACTTCATCATTTTCAAAATAGGCCACAATGGCATCTGCCATTTTATCGCCGATTTCGTTTACATTGGTCAGCTCTTCTTTGCTAACTTCCATAAGCTTATCCATCGTATCGAACTCTTGTGCTAACGTTTTCGCAGCTTTGGCCCCTACATGACGTATACCAAGTCCGAATAACAGCTTCTCCAGTGAGTTTCCTTTTGATGCTTGAATGGCTGTCAATAAATTATCAGCGGATTTTTCCCCCATGCGCTCCAGTCGAAGCAATTGATCGCGCTCTAATCGGTATAAGTCGGCAACATCTTCGATTAATTTCTCTCTGAATAACTGGCTGATCACTTTTTCTCCAAGACCATCGATGTTCATGGCGTTTCGGGACACAAAATGAATCAGACCCTCCCTGATTTGAGCAGGACATTTGGGATTGATACAGCGAAGGGCGACTTCTCCTTCAAGTCTGACCAGCTCACTTTCGCATTCAGGACAATGGGTGGGCATATGGAAATCCTGTTCGTCACCGGTTCTCTTTTCTTCTAATACATTGACCACTTCAGGAATGATATCCCCTGCTTTTTTAATGACGACATGATCGCCGATTTTGATATCTTTTTCTCGAATAAGATCTTCATTATGAAGAGACGCACGTTGAACCGTTGTACCCGCGACACGGACCGGGTCCAAAATCGCCGTCGGTGTCACCACTCCGGTACGGCCGACACTTAATTCAATTTCTTTTAACACGGTGACCACTTCTTCAGCAGGAAATTTGAAGGCAATGGCCCAGCGTGGACTTTTTGCTGTCGTTCCAAGCTGCTTCTGATGCTCTAAAGAGTTGACTTTAATGACAATCCCATCAATATCATAGGAAAGATTCGGACGTTGATCGGTCCACTTTCCAACAAATTCAATCACATCTTCAATCGTGGCACATTGTTTTCGTTCAGGGTTTGTCTTAAATCCCAGACCTTCCAATTTATCTAATCCTTCACTATGCGAATGAATTCCTGTATCCCCAATGTCTGCTAAAGCATATAAGAAGATATCAAGATTTCGTGAAGCCGCAATTTTAGGATCTAACTGACGAAGTGAACCTGCCGCTGCATTGCGTGGGTTGGCAAAAGGCTCTTCTCCTTTTTCGTCTTTGATTCTATTTAATGCCTCGAAGGATCTTTTTGGCATAAAAGCTTCACCGCGGACTTCAAAGGAAATCCTTTCAGATATCTTCAGGGGAATGGAGCGTATTGTCTTCAGATTCGAAGTGATATCTTCACCTATCGAGCCATCTCCCCTTGTTGCTCCCTGAACAAACACTCCATCTTCGTAACGGAGGGAGACTGCCAACCCGTCGATCTTGAGCTCACAAACGTAGGAGAAATCCTCTCCGACTGCCTGACGGACACGACGATCGAAGTCACGAAGATCCTCTTCATTGAAGGCATTCCCCAAGCTGAGCATCGGAGTGCGATGTTCCACTTTTTCAAAGGCATCGAGTATCGCACCTCCCACCCGTTGAGAAGGGGAATCGGATGTTTTCAGATCAGGAAATTGATCCTCGAGTCCGATGAGTTCCCTCAGTAGTTGATCATACTCGGAATCGGGCACGGAAGGTTTGTCGAGCACATGGTACTCATAATTGTATTGATTTAACAGTTCATGTAATTCACTTATACGGTTTTCGGCTGATTGTCGATCCATTTCCACAACCCTTTCTTGCTAAAGTGATCAGTTATTTAAACACAGCCGAGAGGGAATTCCCTCCCGACAAGCTAGGCTTTTTCAATAGGAGCAAATTTCGCAAGAAGACGCTTGATTCCCATCGGACTTGGGAAGGCAATGTCAAGCTCTACACTGTCTCCAGAGCCTTTCACACTGACAACCGTCCCTGTCCCCCATTTCTTATGCTGGGCTTTGTCCCCTACTTGCCATGCAACAGATTCTCCACCGGTTGTCGTTTGAACCGGTCGTGAAACAGGCTTGCGCGGGGCAGGACGCGTTGGTGCTTTCGCCGCTGATTTCCCGAAAGGTGTGAAGGCACTCTTCTTTTCTGCCATCACGTCATCCAGTAGTTCAGCTGGAATCTCCTGAATGAAACGGGACACGGGGTTCATCTTCGTTTGCCCGAAGAGGGTTCTCATTTGTGCATTGGTTAAATAGAGTTGCTCTTCAGCACGGGTAATTCCTACATAAGCCAGTCGGCGCTCTTCTTCCATCTCATCTTCTTCCATGAGGGAACGGCTGTGAGGGAAAACCCCTTCCTCCATTCCCATCAAGAATACGACAGGGAACTCAAGACCTTTTGCAGCATGAAGGGTCATCAGGATAACCGAGTCTTTTGGCTGATCGTCTTCATCAAGCTTATCGATATCCGCCACTAATGCCAGATCCGTTAAAAATGCGACAAGGCTCTTGTCATCGTTGGATTGCTCGAAGCTTTTCGTTACAGACAGGAACTCGTCCAAGTTCTCCAAGCGACTTTGAGACTCGATCGACTTTTCTGCTTTTAACATATCGATGTAGCCGGATTTCTCCAGAATTTCTTCTACGAGCTCGGTTACAGACAGATATTCCTGCATGGCCGTATAGCCTTTCACCATTTCCTTGAATTCAATGACAGCTTTCGTGATTTTCGGACTTAGGCCGATAAAATCCGCTTCTTCCAAGGCACTGAACATGGAAATATCGTGATCTTGTGCATAACGGGCAATTTTATCTACAGAGGTTGCTCCTACACCTCTCTTTGGAACGTTAATGACACGAAGAAGGCTGATGTCATCATCAGGGTTCGAGATGAGTCTCAGGTATGCCAATATGTCCTTGATCTCTTTACGGTCATAGAACTTGATGCCGCCGACAATGGAGTATTCAATATTCGATTTCAGTAAAACTTCCTCCATCACACGGGACTGAGCATTCGTACGATAAAGGATGGCGAAATCAGAGTACTTCCTCTTACCGCTTTCCATCATTTCCTTGATTTTACCTGTCACAAATTGAGCCTCGGTCTGCTCGGTATCCGCTCTGAAATACGAGATCTTTTCACCTTCATGATTTTCCGTCCATAGATTCTTCGGTTTACGATTCGAGTTCTTCTGGATCACTTCGTTCGCTGCTTGTAAAATCCTCTTCGTAGAACGATAGTTTTGTTCGAGGAAAATAACGGTTGCCCGTGGATAATCCTTTTCAAAGGAAAGGATGTTCGCAATGTCCGCACCTCGCCAGCGATAAATCGATTGATCCGAATCCCCTACTACACACAAGTTCTGAAATCGGGAAGCAAGCAGTTTAACGAGCATATATTGAGCCCTGTTCGTATCCTGATACTCATCGACATGGATGTATTGGAACTTTCTTTGATAGAATTCCAATACTTCCGGTACACGCTGAAACAACTGGATCGTGGTCATGATCAAATCATCAAAATCCAGCGCCTGATTCTTCCGTAAACGCTTCTGATATTCGGTATACACATCAGAGACAACTTGGTCGTAATAACCCCCTACTTGCTTGGATAACTCTTCAGGAGTGGTCAGCTCATTTTTGGCAGAGCTGATGGATCCCAAAAGCGAACGGGGATCAAATTTTTTCGGATCTATATTCTTTTCTTTTAAAATCGCTTTGATCACCGACTGCTGATCGGTAGAATCAAGGATGGTAAAATTACGGTTCATCCCTATGCGATCAATATCACGTCTCAGGATTCGTACACACATGCTGTGAAAGGTTGAGATCCAAATGTTCTCGGAAGCCCCGCCCAGGATGTTTTCAATACGATCCCTCATCTCTCTCGCCGCTTTATTTGTAAAGGTAATCGCTAAAATATTATAAGGATTGACCCCTTTTTCCACCATTAAATACGCAATTCGATGCGTCAATACTCTCGTCTTCCCGGAGCCTGCCCCTGCCATGATCAGTAACGGTCCCTCTGTCGCCTTCACAGCTTCTGCCTGCTCGGGATTCATTCCATTCAACAATCGATCAGTCAAAAATTGCATACACTCTCACCACCATAACGAACATACGTTCTATATTTGTATTTCCATTATATCCTACTTAGGGACGGACCTCCAGTTTAATCCTTATCCCTTCACAGCTTTTACTGTTTTTAACGCTTCTTTCAGATTGTCATATACAGCATTTCCTACAACGACAACATCTGACACTGCAGCCATTTCCTTCGCCTGCTGGACGGTTTTGATGCCTCCACCGTAGAATAATGTAGTATTTTCCAGTGAATCTCTTACTTCTTTCACCGTCTCAACATCCCCATATGTACCACTGTACTCCAGGTAAAAGATCGGCAAGTTGAACATTTTTTCTGCCATCATGGCATAGGCTGCCGCGTCTTCACTTGAAATATCTGTATCGGCCTCCGTAACCTGTGCCGCCTTACAGTCTTTGTTTAATATACAATATCCTTCTACAAGGATTTCATCCCAATTCATAATTTCCCCATACTCCTTTACAGCCTGGTGATGCAATCCTGTCACCCAGTTCATGTCCCGGCTGTTCATCACCATCGGAATGAAATATAAATCGAAGCCCGGAGTAATCGACTCCAAATTTGATACCTCCAGAATACAAGGAACAGTATATCGTCTCACCCGTGCCATCAAATCAAGAACCTTTTCAAGGGTTACACCGTCCGTTCCCCCTACAATAATGGCGTCTGTCCCTGATTCACATACAGCTTCCAAATCTCCATCATCGATTGTCTTATTCGGATCTAGTTTAAATACATGGCTCCACTTTTGGACATCATACATGCTTTGTTCCTCCATTCTTACATCCATCTAACGTATTATATCATTTGTGGATGGGAGTCGCATTAACTCCTCCGATGTTAACAATTTCTATTCCAACAAAAAAACAAAGACCGCTCATCATGACGACAGCGGTCCCTTCTATTATTTTTCTTCCTGATGTACACGGTCCAATACTAGCTGATACGCATCATTTCCGTAGTTTAAGCAACGCTTCACACGGGAAATGGTTGCAGTGCTTGCACCTGTTTCTGTTTCAATCTTATGATAGGTTTTCCCATCCTGCAGCATACGAGCTACTTCAAGGCGCTGAGCAAGAGATTGAATTTCATTGATTGTGCAAAGATCATCGAAGAAACGATAACACTCTTCAAGATCTTGTAGAGATAGAACAGCATTGAATAACTGATCCAGCTCCTTGCCTCTTAGTTTATTGATTTGCATTAAAAAGACTCCTTTTTCAATCTATTCTTGATACGATACCGACCCCGCCAATCCTTCAGAACTTGGAATGATATTGATCCACGTAGATCCTTTTCGCAAACTGACAGGTTTATTATTTTCAAAAGGAAGGATTCTGCCTTCTACGTTCTTCCACTGAACTTCCCGGAGTTTTCCTTCTTGAATCAAGTACGCATTCCCGCCGGATTCAAAATCAATGTTTCGTCTGCCTGTATCATCGACTATTTTATGAGACGCTTCCACTATAAAGAGATTTTCTACTAAAACAGGGTCTTTGGAATCGTAATCGATGGTCTGTTCACCATTTGAGTAACGCTCGTATTTGCCCTCTTCTTCGTTGAAATCATACACTACGTTAAACAGCGGATTATCATTATATGAAATCATGACCGATTGGGATGCTTCCCCGTTAACAGGCCCTTTATCACTAAAGTTCAATGCTTCCGGCGGACGTTTCATATCAAAACCGTTCTGCTCCGCCCCCTCCTTGATATGCTCATAGGAGATATAGGAATTATGAGGAGCTTTACGGAAGCTTGCGCGCTTGAACAGCGTTCCATCATATTTCATGCCGTTTAGATTGTCAATGAAACCGCTTGTCAGCATTTCTTGTGCTTCAGGACTATAACCATGAGCTACATATAGACTATCATATCCTTTGGCAAGCTCTACATAGTAATCTCTGGCACTTCGTACAGGTCCGATGTCTTTAGGCTTCTGGCTTTGAAATATAGCCAGGAACCGAGTCACATCACCTTCTGCCAGGACTTCATACACAATGTCTGCTTTTGAAAGGCCTGATTGGGGACGGGCCTTCGGGTGATTATTCACCATGACCGCAACCGCTCGCGCCGTGGATTCTCTCTCTTGTACCTCACCAGTTAACGGTGATTGGCTTTTCTCTTCCGTTTCTACGCCTGTCTCCTCTTTTACAACCGGAGTTGCAGTTTCTTTATCAGATTCTTTCTTTATCTCTTTATCTGAACTACATGCGACAAGTGTAAACGAGCTTAAAGCAATGATCAAAGCTCTTTTCAGCATGTTTTTAGACACCCCTATTATATAGAAATCCTTTTCCCTATACTTTACTATTTTAACGCATTATCGTTGGAAAGAGTACCGTTTTCTTCATTACATCATAGATTCCCTTTTGTGTCATCCGTATATAAGGCAGATGAGTAGACTGAAGGAATAGCAATGTATAAATGGGATCCGAAAAGCGATAGCCCCTTTCTTTTAACAACCCTTTTAGTGTTTTTTCTTCCTCGATAAGGTCCGGCATCTCTTTATGAGAGAGCAGGCCGCTTAATGGAAGTGGTATTTCATGAAGGACTTCACCCTTCTCCGTTAAAACAATTCCGCCACCGATTTCTTTCATTCTTTTAAAGGCAGCAATCATATCTGACTTGTTTTTACCAATTAAGATGATGTCCCCTGTATTCGAATAGGAGGAAGCAAAGCCCATGACACCCGTTGAAAATCCTTTGATCATGGTGCTGATTCTCCATTCTCCCTTTCGATCCAGAAGCATGAGGAACGATTGATCATGATCAAGATCGAGCTCATCCGTAGAAGGATTGATGGAAATGGAGTAAGGCTTGGTGATGACATCGTTCACCATTTCAATTCCAAAAGGCATGGAAAACTGAAGGTCATCGTATCCCACTTCCCAGTTCAGGGTCAATGGCTTGAATCCGTTTGATGACCAGTTTATTTCTGTCGTATCTTCCATCTCCCCGCCATCTCTGCGTACCCAATTCCCCTTTGAGAGGACGGAAATCGGAGTAGGGTCATCAATTGTCGATAGGAAGTTAATATTTGCCACTCTGCCTGTAGCAATCATCCCATGCAAATGAGTGATGTTATAGTAATTGGCAACGTTATAGCTAGCCATATTATATGCTTCGATTGGGGGTATGCCTTTATCAATCGCCATTTTTATCATGAAATCCAATACACCTTGTTCATAAAAGCCCGGTGTCGATCCGTCCGTTGTAAACAGTAAGGAATCATACGAATCGATGCCTTTTTCTTTTAACCCGTCTAAAAGGACCGGTAAATCCGGTCGGATGGAGGAGTGGCGTAATGTGACGGTCAGTCCTTGAATAAGCCGCTTATAGACATCTTCACCTGTCATGGCTTCATGATCACCATCAATTCCCAATAAGCGAAGCTTGGCAATGGTTCTGTCAGATGCTCCCGGCAGATGTCCTTCAACGATCTTGCCCATTCTTTTCGCTTCCTGCATCCAGTGGAGAATCAGATCATCTCCCTGGAGCAGTCTCGGCCAGGCAGTCAGTTCCCCTCCTTGAAGCACGGAGTCATGTTCCAGCCATGATTTCACTTCACCATTTGAAAAGGTCACCTCTTCATTCGCCATCTCCGTTTGCGAATCGAACCTAGTCCACCAATACATGGTGACAGGCAGCTTATTGAATTCCCCCAATAAAGAAAACGCTTTCTTTTTTTCCAATTGTAAAAACATCATCAGGTTATCATTTACGAATGTCGTTGTACCGGTTTGGGATGCATACTTGGAAAAAGATTGGGGATTATAAAGCTGAAACGGATGTACATGCGGTTCGATATATCCGGGAACGAGGTACTGTGATTTACAGTCCACTATTTCGCATTTCTCAAGGTTTTCCGGGAGCTGATCGCCTGTATAGACAATCCGGTCACGGTAAACCCAAATGTGTCCCTGCACCCATTTCTTTAGAGTCGAGTGAAGGTACGTTGCATTCTTCAAAAGAAGGCTCGGAGATCTTTCTCCGTTCAGTACTTGTACATGTTCTCGTAGTTGTTTGTTCTTCCATCTGTAGCGCTGTTCCAATGTGAACACTCCTCTAGTGGAATGGTATTAGTTTAAGTTTCATTTTATGTTAACATATTTTACTATTTAACGCATTAAAGGTTTACAACAATTATGTGAATTTTCTATTAAGGAGGAGTTTACAAATGAAAGTATCATCAAACATTGGGATTATCAATGCCCTTATCCGCATTACCGTTGGTTTCACGATTCTGGCCTGGAGCACATCCAAGCTTGCGAGACGCCCTTGGAGAGACTCTTATCTCGTGATGGCCGTAATTGGTGCCATGAAAGTAGGAGAAGGAATTCTTCGCTACTGCCCTGTTACAGCCCTATTTGAGAAAAGCGGGGACGGAAACGGTGGTTTCGGAGGATTCAAAGCGAAAGATATGATGAACTTTAAAGACATGCTGAAATCAGACAAATCACCAGAAAACAAAGACCACCACCCAACAAAAGAACACAAACAAGACCCGCTCGACAATACCAAAAAAGAATCAAACTTCAATCCAGAAGAACTCACCAACAAAGAAGTCCAGGCAGCATTGAATGGTGAGAATATCGAAGGGACGGACCTCCGCTGAGGGACGGACCTCTCCTTCCCTTTCCAAATTCAAAGGCATGTTCTCCTGCAGTGAATTCCGCCTTTGAAATCCGCTAATGGCAAGAGTGCCGAGGTCCGTCCCTTAAATGGGATAGGACCTGGCACTCTTGATTTAATCTATTTTTTAATAAAGGAGTTGTTCATTTATGTTTTGGGAGTATTTAACGGATATGTCGTATGTGTTATTTTCGCTCATTGGCGGCATTGTTGCCATTGCTTTTGTTTATGTTCGCAGAACTAGGAAGAGACGTGTTCGATAGCTTTCTTCCCGATGTCCCTTCTATAGAACAATCCTTTACAGTCTACCTTGTCTAACTCTTTATACACTTTAGCCTGCGCTTCTTCCACAGAAGCTGCAGAGGTAGCTACAAGTAACACTCTTCCACCATTTGAAACTAATGAATCTTCTTCATTCAGCTCAGTTCCAGCGTGGTATACAAGGGTTTCTTCAGCTAATGACTTATCAAGATTTGGGAGGGCAATCCCTTTTGCATATTTACCGGGATAACCATCTGCAGCCAAAACGACTCCAAGAACTGCATCATCAGACCATTCTAATTGCACCGGCTTCCCTTCGATCATGTTTTTTATAACGAGACCGAAATCAGAAGTCAACCGCGGCAGTACCACCTGTGTTTCCGGATCGCCAAATCGCGCATTGAATTCGATGACCTTGGGACCCTCATCTGTCAGCATCAGACCTGCATAAAGAATCCCGGTAAACGAGCGATTCTCCTGTACCATCGCTTGAGCTGTCGGATAGAGAACAGTTGAAATCGCTTCTTGCACGACATCGTCCGAAATATGAGGTACCGGGGAATACGCACCCATTCCGCCAGTATTCGGTCCCTGATCACCATCAAAGGCACGCTTATGATCCTGCGCAATCACCATCGGATAAACGGATTCTCCATGTACAAAGGCCATCAAAGAAAACTCTTCCCCAAACAGACACTCTTCCACTACCACTTTAGAAGAAGCATCTCCAAACTTTTCATCAAGAAGCATTTCTTCCAATGCACTGATCGCTTCTTCCTCTGTTTCAGCAACCACAACACCCTTTCCTGCTGCCAATCCATCCGCCTTCACGACAATAGGGGCGCCAACTTCTTTTACATATTCAATTGCTTTCTCAACACTTGTGAACACCTCATATTTTGCCGTAGGAATGCTATATTTTTTCATTAAATCCTTTGAGAACGATTTGCTTCCCTCTATGATGGCAGCTTCTTTGGTCGGGCCAAAGATTTGCAGCCCTTCAGCTTGGAAGCTATTAACGATCCCCTCCAATAATGGGTTTTCAGGACCTACAAAGGTATAAGAAATATGCTCTTTTTTGGCAAAAGCAATGAGTTCATTCACATCGGATTCAGTGTATGGGAGATTCGTCGCAACGCTTGCAATCCCTGCATTACCGGGTGCACAGAATACCTCTGTCACACTTTCACTTTCCGCTAACTTCTTACATATGGCATGTTCACGACCACCGCGACCGATAACAAGTACTTTCATCTTGAAAAGCCCCCTTTTTAAGAAAACCTCTCCTGCCAGAGTTGAAGATGAGGAGAGGTTGTATGTGGAATGGATCTATGGTTAGGTGGGTTTGATGAATTGGCAATGGGTAGGCAGTAGTTTGGTTGAGGTCCGGCCCTCAATCCGCACTCTTTCTAATCACCCAGTTCCCAATATTTCGTTCCCCACATGGTTTAAACGGTAATATTACAAAACTTCCTTGTATAATTGGAGGTCCGTCCCTCAAATTAATGTTTGAAGTGGCGGATTCCGGTGAAGACCATGGTGATGCCGTATTGATCGGCTTTTTTGATGGAGTCTTCGTCACGAATTGAGCCTCCTGGCTGGATGATGGCTGTTATGCCTGCTTTGGCTGCTGCTTCTACGGTGTCGTCCATTGGGAAGAATGCGTCAGATGCCATCGCTGCCCCTTTTGCTTTTTCGCCTGCTTGCTCCAAGGCAATATTAGCAGCTCCTACGCGGTTCATTTGACCTGCCCCGACTCCCACTGTCATGTGAGCATCCGTTACAACGATTGCGTTGGATTTCACGTGTTTCACAACTTTCCAGCCTAATTTCATGCTTGCCCACTCTGCTTCAGTTGGCTGACGTTTTGTTACCACTCTCAAATCCGCATCTTCAAGGGTAAATGTGTCATCCGCCTGAACAAGCAATCCACCTTCAACGGTCGTTAATTTACGTTCGATTTTGTTTGTGGATTCAAATGGAACCGTCAATAAGCGGATATTTTTTTTGCCTGAAAGGATTTCAAACGCTTCATCACTGAAAGCTGGAGCGATGACGATCTCTAAGAAAATTTCATGAAGCTGCTTGGCTGTTTCTTCATCCACGACACGATTCAGAGCCACGATCCCACCAAAAATAGATGTAGAATCGGCTTCATAGGCTTTCGAGAAGGCTTCTTTAATAGTAGAGCCAACGCCGACTCCACACGGGTTCATATGCTTTACAGCGACTGCCGCTGGTTCCGTAAACTCTTTCACGATTTGAAGAGCTGCATTCGCATCATTGATATTATTATAAGAAAGCTCTTTTCCGTGAAGCTGTCTCGCCATGGCTACAGAGAATTCAGATCCAAGTGGTGCACGGTAGAAAGAAGCCTGCTGATGAGGGTTTTCCCCGTAGCGTAATGTTTGTTTTAACTCATACGTCCTCGTAAAACGCTCTGGGTGCTCTTCCCCTGAAATGTCTGTCATGTACTCAGCGATAAATGCATCGTAAGCTGCCGTATGACGGAACACCTTGGCCGCTAATTTGCGACGTTTTTCCAATGATGGTTCGCCATGAAGCTTTAACTCAGCAATGACTTCATCATAATCCAAAGCATCGACTACGACTGTAACGTATTGATGATTTTTCGCAGCCGCCCTAAGCATCGTTGGACCGCCGATATCGATATTCTCAATGGCTTCTTCTACACCGACATTCGGCTTAGAGATGGTCTGTTGAAATGGATAAAGGTTCACACAAACCAGGTCGATCCCTTCTATTCCTTGTTCCTGAAGCTGCTGGCGATGGCTATCTTCCCCGCGTTTTGCAAGCAGCCCACCGTGGATGTTAGGGTGAAGGGTCTTTACACGTCCCTCTAAAATTTCAGGAAAACCCGTTACTTCTTCCACTCCCATGACGTCCACTTCATTTTCTAAGAGAAGCTTCTTTGTGCCACCCGTCGAAATGATTTCATACCCAAGTGTCTTTAATTCTTTCGCAAATTCGATGACTCCGCTTTTATCTGAAACACTGATCAATGCTCTCTTTTTCAATGTCTGATCCTCCTCTGCCTTATGTAATGCTGATTTTATTTCATTATTTTGTTGTTGAATTGAGGATGGGATTGAGGGTTTAATGGTGTAAAAGTAAAGGGAGTGGTTGGTGATGTCGTGTATCACGGCTGTTTTATTCTGTGGGTTGCAGCACTTTTTCATTGTTGTTAAACTTGTGCCACTTTCGATGTTTGTTGACCCAGATTATGTACAAACAACAAACACGCCCTGCCCATACTATACTGTGCACTCACTCTTCTACCGCTTCACCAAAATCAACCCAATCCCGAGGTCCGTCCCTCATCACTTTACCACACTACCACAATAAAGCAACCACCTCTCCCCGGCTTTAGTGGCCGGTAGTAAGGAAGAGGTGATTCAGGATGGTTGGGTATAGGTGGTGTTCGACGTGCTGGATTTTGTCCTGGAGTGATTGTTTGGTTTCGCCTGTTGTGACCCGGACGATTTCCTGCGCGATGATTTCGCCTGTATCCATCCCGGCATCTACATAGTGGATGGTGACGCCAGTGATCTTCACTCCACCATCGATCGCTTGACCGATGGCATCTTTTCCCGGAAAGGAAGGGAGAAGAGAAGGGTGGATATTCACGATCCGTCCTCCGAAGCTTTCCAGTAATGTTGGACCAATCAATCTCATATAACCTGCTAATACAATAAAATCAACACCCAAATGAGCCAGTTCATTTAGGATTTCCTGTTCAAATGCCTGCTTGTTTTCGTAATCTTTTGCACGGAAGACGAATGTCGGAATCCCTGCTGATTGAGCTCGGTGAATCACAAACGCTCCCGGCTGGTCACAGACAAGAAGTTTAATATTCGCTTTCAGTGTTCCGCCTTGTACGGCATCTACCAACGCTTGAAAATTACTTCCGCTTCCTGATGCAAAAATGGCAATCTGTCTCATGACTCGCCCCCGATATTGACTTACTCATCCTTCATTTCAACGAACGAAACGCACTCCATTTCCAGTTGCCACACGTCCGATGATAAAGGCTTCTTCTCCCTGTTCGTTGAAGAATTGAAGAATGTCTTCTGCTTCTTTTTCCTCAACCGCTAATACAAATCCAATTCCCATATTAAAAATGTTGTACATTTCGCTGCGGGGAATTTCCCCATAGCGCTCAATGGCCGTGAAAATGCCTGGAATATCCCAGCTTCCTTCTGTAATGTCCGCTTGCAAATGATCCGGCAGCATCCGCGGGATATTTTCAATGAAACCGCCGCCTGTAATATGGGACATACCCTTGATGGAGAATTGCTTCATTGCAGCTAACACTGGTTTCACGTAGATCTTGGTAGGTGTAAGCAACGCTTCTTTTAGTGTGGTCCCGATTTCCGGTAATGATTCTTCCAAAGAGAACGACTGATCTTCGAAGAATACTTTTCGTACTAAAGAGTACCCATTACTGTGTATACCACTGGAACCCAGCCCGACTAACACATTTCCTTCAGAAATCTTTTCGCCTGTGATGATCTCTTTTTTTTCACAAGCTCCTACAGCAAAGCCGGCGATATCATATTCTTCCTCGGAATACATACCAGGCATCTCAGCAGTTTCGCCACCGATCAGCGCACAGCCCGCCATTTCACATCCGTCCGCTATACCTTTTACAATACCTTCTATCTTCTCTGGAAGTGCTTTTCCAGTCGCTATATAATCTAAGAAATACAGTGGTTCCGCTCCCTGAACGACAATGTCATTCACACACATGGCCACACAATCGATCCCGATCGTATCATGTTTGTCTGCCATGAAGGCAAGCTTCAGCTTCGTACCGACTCCATCCGTACCTGATACAAGAACAGGCTCTTTCAAATTCAAAGAAGATAAATCGAACATCCCGCCAAAACTGCCCAATTGACCAAGAACCCCTTCTCGTGCGGTTCTTTTCACATGCTTTTTAATGCGGTCGACTGATTCGTACCCCGCTTCGATATCTACTCCTGCTTGACGATACGCGTTTGCCATCATGATTCCCCCTATTTCACTAACTCTTTTTCATGTGGATGAAGTGTATCCGGGTAGATTTCGGTTGGATACTTCCCTGTAAAGCAAGCCAGGCATTGACCGCGATTTTCTGACGAATCATTCCGGTCGATGGCTTTTAACACACCATCTGTACTCAAGAAGGTCAGGGAGTCGGCGCCGATGATCTGCCGCATTTCCTCCACTGAATTGGAAGATGCGATCAGTTCTTCATGAGTCGATGTATCAATGCCGTAGAAGCAAGGATTCTTGATCGGCGGCGAACTGATGCACACATGAACTTCCTTGGCTCCGGCTTCTTTCAACATGCTGACGATTCGTCTGCTTGTTGTTCCGCGAACGATCGAATCGTCCACCATTACCACGCGTTTCCCTTCTACCACTCCTCTGACTGGTGAAAGCTTCATCTTCACACCTTGCTCACGAAGAGATTGAGAAGGCTGTATAAACGTGCGCCCAACGTAGCGGTTCTTAATAAGACCCAATTCGTATGGAATTCCTGATGCTTCTGCATAGCCGATCGCACTTGAAATGCTGGAGTCAGGTACACCCGTTACAACATCCGCTTCAATCGGTGCTTCTTTCGCAAGTTCCATTCCCATTCTTTTTCTCGCGGAATGGACATTGATCCCTTGAATATTGCTGTCTGGTCTTGAGAAGTATACGTATTCCATCGTACACATCGCATTCCCACCTGAAAAACTGAACCGTTCTGAGGTCAATCCCTCATCATTGATGATCACAAGCTCCCCCGGCTCGATATCCCGTACAAATTCAGCCCCCACGATATCGAAGGCACATGTTTCAGACGCAACACAGTAAGCATCCCCAAGCTTACCAAGTGATAGTGGGCGTAGCCCGTGCGGATCCAGGGCCACCATCATTTCTGTTTCCGTCATCACCACAAATGCATAGGCGCCCTTCAACATGGTCAGCGCATTTTTCACGCGATCCTTCAAGTTGAAATAACCGCTTCGTTTAATCAAATGAGCCAGTACTTCTGTATCCGAGCTAGTTTGAAAAATACTCCCCTGTCCTTCAAGCTGATGCTTCAAGGCGTTCGCATTAACCAGATTCCCGTTATGGGCAAGAGCAAGGCTTCCGCTCTGCGAATTGAAGAGAAGAGGCTGAACGTTCTCGTAGCCTCCACCTCCAGCAGTCGCATAGCGCACGTGCCCGATGGCCGAATCCCCTTCCAGCTTCTCGATCGTGCCTTCCTGGAACACTTCCGTTACAAGACCTTCCCCTTTTAGGCAGCGTAACTTATCACCGTCAGAAACGACAATCCCTGTTCCTTCTTGTCCTCTATGTTGCAAGCTATGAAGTCCATAATACGTAATTTGTGCGGCATTAGGATGTCCCCAAATGCCAAACACTCCACATTCTTCGTTTAAGCCTTTGATTTCAGCAGGCATGGGATGGCTCCTTTCCAAGCTGACTCTAATTCCTCAACTGAAGCTTGTAAGATGATTTCTCCATTTCCTGATGACACCGTAATTGATTCATGATCTGCTACGTTTCCTACTGCCTTGGCATCCGGAACAAGCTTCTCGAATTCGTCTTTGTTTTCAGGTTTAACTGAAACGATGAAACGTGATTGTGTTTCACTGAAAAGGTCCGCTACATTGTTTTCTCCCGAAAGCTCTACTTTTGCTCCCAATCCATTTGTTCCAAACGTGGATTCTGCAAGAGCGACGGCGAAACCTCCTTCAGCGATGTCATGAGCTGAAGCTACAAGCCCTTTTTGGATTGCTTCAAGTAACTGCATTTGACGACGAAGCTCTGTTTTCAGATCGATCTTTGGAGCCTTGCCAAAGATTTTTCCTTCTGTAAGCTTTTGAAGCTCACTCCCGCCAAACTCATCATGGGTTTCACCAATGACAAAGATATAGTCTCCCGCTTCCTTGAAGCTTTGCGTTGTAATATGATCGACGTCCTCGATCAATCCAACCATTCCAACTACCGGAGTTGGATAAACGGCAGTACCCATTGATTCGTTATAAAGGGACACATTTCCACCGATGACAGGAGTCGATAGCTCACGGCACGCCTCACTCATTCCGTCAACTGATTTTTCAATCTGCCAGAAGATTTCCGGTTTCTCCGGATTTCCGAAGTTTAAGCAGTCCGTGATCGCCAGTGGAATCGCTCCTGAACAAACGATATTACGTGCCGCTTCCGCTACCGCAATCTTTCCTCCGACCTCCGGATCCAGGTAAAGGTAACGGGAATTACAATCCGTTGTCATGGCAAGGGCTTTTCTAGTACCGCGTACCCGTACGACTGCTGCATCAGAACCCGGACTTACAACTGTACTTGTTCTTACTTGATGATCATATTGATCGTACACCCATTCTTTACTCGCAATCGTCGGCTGCTGCAAGAGCGCCTTAAGGGTTTCTTTATAATCGTCTACTTTTGGAGATACTGTTTCCATTGCTTGAAACTCTTTGTAGTAAGCCGCTTCTTGAGATGGCTTATGATAAACCGGTGCTTCCTCAGCAAGTGCATCAACCGGCACATCCGCCACGACTTCTCCTTTATGAAGAAGGCGAAGGCGCTTATCATCCGTTACTTTACCGATCGAAACTGCCTCTAAGTCATATTTTGAAAAAAGATCAACGATTTCTTGCTCGCGTCCTTTTTCAACGACGATCAACATACGCTCCTGGGATTCCGAAAGCATCATTTCATATGCCGTCATTCCTCTTTCACGCTGCGGCACAAGGTCAAGATTCATTTCGATCCCGGATCCTGCTTTACTTGCCATTTCTGCTGATGAACTTGTAAGACCAGCCGCACCCATATCTTGTATCCCAACAAGGGCATCATTCTGAACCAGTTCCAAACATGCTTCAAGAAGTAATTTTTCCATGAATGGATCTCCTACTTGAACCGCCGGGCGCTTCTCTTCTGACCCTTCATTTAATTCCTCGGATGCGAAAGTGGCTCCGTGAATGCCGTCACGACCTGTTTTTGCCCCAACGTACATCACAGTGTTCCCGACACCGTGTGCCTGACCTTTTTTAATATCCTTATGGTCGATCAACCCGACACACATGGCGTTTACAAGGGGATTTCCTTCGTAAGAAGCATCAAATTGAACTTCCCCTCCGACGGTCGGGATCCCGATACAGTTACCATATCCTGCGATACCTGCTACGACTTCTTTAAATAGATACTGAACACGAGGAGAATCCAACTCTCCAAAGCGTAAAGAGTTGAGGAGTGCGATAGGTCTTGCGCCCATCGAGAATACGTCCCGTATAATACCTCCGACACCCGTTGCCGCTCCTTGAAAAGGCTCGATGGCTGACGGATGATTGTGACTCTCGATTTTGAACACCACTGCTTGATCATCGCCAATATCAACAATTCCAGCTCCTTCTCCAGGTCCTTGAAGAACTCGTTCACCTGTCGTTGGGAATTTCATCAGTACAGGCTTCGAATTTTTATAGCTGCAGTGCTCTGACCACATAACAGAGAAAAGGCCGGTCTCTGTGTAGTTAGGTGTTCTTCCCAGAATGTTTTCCACCATTGAAAATTCTTCGTCTGTTAAACCCATCTCACGATAAAGCTGTTCTTCTTTCACTTGGGTTGAAGTTGGTTCAAGCATTAACGACATGTTTTTCCCTCCAGTGTTTCACAATCGATTGAAATAGTTTCTTCCCGTCTTCACTACCTAATAAAGTGTCCATGGCCCGTTCCGGGTGAGGCATCATACCGAGAACATTTCCAGCCTCATTTGTAATCCCCGCAATGTTCTCCACACTGCCGTTCGGATTTTCATCACAATATGTGAATACAATTTGGTTGTTTTCCTTAAGAGTGCTCATTGTATCCTCATCACAGAAATAATTTCCTTCTCCATGTGCTATCGGAATTTGGATTACATCATTCTTTTCATAACCATTCGTAAACATCGTTTCATTGTTCTCTACCGTTAAAGGAACGGTTTTACAAATGAACTTCAAGCTATCATTTCTGCGCATAGCTCCCGGAAGTAAGCCTGTTTCTAGTAAAATCTGAAATCCGTTACATACACCTAAAACGGGCTTTCCTTGCTCTGCCGCTTTCACGACCTCTTTCATGACGTTTGAGAAGCGGGCGATCGCACCTGAACGCAGGTAATCCCCGTAAGAGAATCCGCCTGGTAATAAAATAGCATCATAGTTTTCCAGATTATCAGCATCGTGCCAAACGTATTCGACTTCTTCGCCGATTTCGTCTTTAATCGCATGGTACATATCGATGTCACAGTTAGAACCCGGGAATACAATTACTGCAAACTTCATTGAGCCACACTCTCCTCAATCTCATATCTGTAATCCTCGATGACAGGGTTTGCGAGTAGTCGATGACACATTTCTTCAACCGCAGCCTCCACGTTTTCAACAGTTGATGGAAGAGTAAGCTCCATATACTTCCCGACGCGCACATCTTCAACAGCCTTGAATTCCATTGAATGTAAAGCATGTTTAACAGCACTTCCTTGAGGGTCCAATACACTTTCTCTTAATGTGATATAAACTTTTACTTTGTACATAGCTTGTTTCCTCCTAAGCGTTCTAAAATAATTGAATATACTTCTGTTAAACTGCCTAAATCTCTTCTGAAAACATCTTTATCCAGCTTTTGGTTGGTCTCTGCATCCCATAATCGGCATGTGTCAGGCGAAATTTCATCCCCTAGTAAAATTGAACCGTTGCGATCTTTCCCAAACTCTAATTTGAAATCGACAAGCGTGACTCCCGCTTCCTTGAAAATCCCTTGAAGGACCTCATTTACTCCAAGAGCCATTTCCCTTATTTCAGTGCGTTCTTCCCGAGAAGCAATCTCCAGGAAATCAATGTGATCATCCGTGATGAGTGGATCTCCAAGATCATCATCCTTATAATAAAATTCGATGATCGGCTTTTGAAGTGGCGTGCCCTCTTCTTTACCGAGTCGCTTCGAAAGGCTTCCTGCAATCACATTGCGAACCACGACCTCAAGCGGGATGATACGCACACGTTTGACCAGCTGCTCATAGTCCGATAACTGTTTAATAAAGTGACTCTGTATTCCTTTTTCAGCAAGCTTTGAAAATAGCAAGCTCGAAATCTTATTATTTAAAACCCCTTTGCCGTCGATGTCTGCTTTCTTCTCCCCGTTAAAAGCAGTGGCAGAATTCTTATATTGAATCCAAACAACATCATCATCCTGTGTTGCAAAGATTTGTTTCGCTTTGCCTTCATATAAAAGTGTCCCTTTTTCCATGTGAAATCCCCCCATTAACGTAATATTGCCAATCTTCAGTCTATATTTCCATAAAAAAAGGGAGGGATTCTGCTAAAACCCCTGCCCTATTCAATTATCAGAAGGACTTATTCCACCAAGCCGCAACGTTCAAAAATTGTATCCACATGCTTTAAGTGATAGTTATAATCGAAGCAGTCATCAATATCAGAAGGTGTTAGCTTGGATGTGATGGTTGCATCCTCTTCAATGAGAGAACGGAAGGCCACTTGCTTCTCCCACGCCTCCATCGCTTTCGGCTGAACCGTATCATACGCTTCTTCACGCGTCATCCCTTTATCGATAAGGGCCAGAAGAACTCGTTGAGAGTAAATCAATCCAAGTGTACGATCCATATTGCGCTGCATATTCTCCGGGAATACCGTTAAGTTCTTGATGATATTTCCGAAACGATTCAGCATGTAATTAAGAGCGATCGTCGCATCGGGCAGGATTACACGCTCTGCTGATGAGTGAGAGATATCACGCTCATGCCATAGAGGCACGTTCTCATAAGCTGTCAGCATGTATCCTCTGATCACGCGCGCCATTCCCGTCATGTTCTCAGAACCGATCGGGTTGCGTTTATGAGGCATGGCTGATGATCCTTTTTGACCTTTCGCAAAGAACTCTTCCACCTCACGTGTTTCACTCTTCTGCAGGCCGCGGACCTCAACAGAAAACTTTTCAATGGACGTCGCAATCAATGCAAGTGTTCCCATGTAATGAGCGTGACGGTCACGTTGTAATGTTTGTGTAGAAACCGGAGCCGGCTTAATGCCAAGCTTTTCACATACGTAAGACTCGACGAATGGATCGATATTCGCATACGTTCCAACGGCACCGGAAATCTTACCGAATTCCACTCCATCTGCCGCTGCTTTGAAACGTTCTACGTTACGCTTCATCTCTTCATACCAAAGGGCAAGCTTTAAACCGAACGTAGTCGGTTCAGCATGAACACCATGGGTACGCCCCATCATAACCGTATGTTTGTGCTCGATTGCTTTGTTCTTTAGAATTTCCACGAATCGTTCTAAGTCTTTTAGAATGATCTCGTTAGCCTGCTTTAATTGATAAGAAAGTGCCGTATCCACTACGTCAGTAGAAGTCAATCCGTAATGAACCCATTTTCTTTCTTCTCCGAGGGTTTCAGAAACCGCTCTGGTGAAAGCTACAACATCGTGTCGCGTTTCTTCTTCGATTTCCTTAATACGATTTACATTGAATCCGGCGTTCTCACGAATCTTCGCAACATCCTCTTTCGGAATGTCCCCGATTTCAGCCCACGCTTCACAAGCCAAAATTTCTACTTCAAGCCATGCTTGAAAACGATTTTCCTCTGTCCAAATTGCTCCCATTTCAGGGCGTGTATAACGTTCTATCATACCAGTCGTCCTCCGATCTTTTCTTGCACCTTCCAAATTCCAGCTTCGTTTATGTTCATCAACGTCTCTTCAATATCATTTGTTAAAAGAGTGACATGACCCATCTTACGTTTCGGCTTTGGTACATCCTTGCCGTAGAGATGAATGAACCAGTCTGGATGTTTTGGAACAGCCTTCATAATAGGCTCGATATGCTCTCCTAATAGGTTAACCATCACAGCGTCCTTTAATAAGGTTGGTTGAACAAGCGGCCAGTTACAAACAGCTTTGATATGTTGGGCGAATTGTGAGAAGTCGCATGCTTCGATTGAGTAGTGACCGGAATTATGAGGTCTTGGAGCCAGCTCATTGATATAGATGTCTCCATCCTCCGTCAGGAACATTTCAATCGCAAGCGTCCCTACTAGATCAAGAGTCTCACTGATTCTCTTCGCCATCTCGATCGCTTTATCTGCTACTTCTTCACTCACCCTTGCCGGCGCAATCGTTTCATGTAAGATATTATCCACATGAATATTTTCCACTACCGGGAAGTTGGTTTGCTGTCCATCGGGATTTCGTGTCACAATCACGGATAACTCTTTTTCAAAAGGTATCCATTTCTCTAACACACATGGACCGTTCTCCAATAAAGAAGCGGCTTCTTCTATCCCGCTCTCTTCACGGATCACATACTGTCCTTTCCCGTCATAACCACCTCTTGATGTTTTCAGAACCACTGGATAGCCAAGCTTTTCTATATTATCATAGATATCCTGTTGTTGTTTAATCACAGCATAAGGAGCTACTTTCACCCCTGCAAGTGTAAGGGCTTCCTTTTCCATGATGCGATCCTGTGTAATTCGGATGAGCTCTGCTCCTTGAGGTAAAAAGGCACGCTCCGACAACCATTTAAGTGCTTCATAATCGATGTTTTCAAATTCATATGTGATCACGTCACACTCTTCTGCCAATCTATAAAGGGCATCATATTGGTCAAAGCCGGCCGTGATCACAAGATCTGCCACTTGGGCACATGGTGATTGTGGTGCCGGATCTAAAACGGCCACACGAAAGCCATTTTGTTTCGCAGCAAGGGCCATCATTCGTCCAAGCTGTCCTCCGCCGATGATCCCGATCATCTGTCCTGGTAAAATCGTTTTTTTATTCAAGGTCATCACTGCTTTCCATCACTTTTTCCCGTAGTGCATCTCTTCTATTTTCCAAAGTTGCAGCCAACTCTGTATTTTCTATCGAAAGAATCTGTGCGGCAAGGAGTCCTGCGTTGGTAGCTCCTGCCTTCCCGATCGCCACAGTCGCCACCGGAACGCCGCCCGGCATCTGCACGATCGACAACAGTGAATCCATTCCATTCAAGGCCTTAGACTGAACCGGTACCCCAATCACAGGCAATGTGGTCTTCGCAGCCACCATTCCCGGCAGATGAGCAGCCCCGCCTGCACCTGCAATAATGACCTTCACTCCGCGATCTCTTGCACCTTCCGCAAACTCAAACATATAATCGGGTGTCCTGTGAGCCGATACAACTCGTTTCTCAAACGGAATCTCTAACTCTTCCAAAACCTCACAAGCATGCTTCATTGTCTCCCAGTCCGATGTACTTCCCATGATCACTGATATCATAATGGTGACAGGCACCTCCCGTAGTTTAATCCCTCTTAACAAAAAATACCCAGATCAATTGTTCTCTACTTATTGAGAGAAAGCAATTGATCTGGGTATTTTACAGAGAATGGTCCCGTTTCATCCGATAAGGTCCACAAACGAGCTCGTATCCAGACAGCTACTTTCCCTCATAGTCCGACCATTTACGGTAGTCAGGTAGAGACTCATGGGCCTTATTCCCATTATTATATGAGGGTATTCGGTTTATTTGTCTCCATCATAACCTGATATAGAGGCTCTGTCAACGAATAATCGAACGATAATAAAAGTCTGAAAATTAATGTTCGGATTTGAAGCGTTTACTCCTCAACCTTCTTCCCTTCAAAGACAATTGTCTGTCTAATAGGGACATATTCCGATTTATTGCCTTCTTTCTGCTCTTCAAATACAGGCTTTTCCATCCGTCTTACTGGCATATATCCCATTTCCTTCATACGGTCCAAGCAGTCTGCAATCGTCTCATTCTCCTGCACTTCGAATAATAGTTTCTTTTTACTCATTGTTTTAACTTTCCTTTACGTATATTTCGGACTGTCTTCACCCAGAATCCACCGTGAATCGCTTTCGGCTCATAGGCAATGATGAATGCTTTTGGATCAAGCTCCTTAATTGTATCATACAGCTTCATCTCATACTTTCGAGGAGTCAGGATCTGCAAAGCCATCCGGTTCCCTTCCAATCCATTCGCTTCCCAGTTCGTCACCCCGTAACCCCTTGCACGGAGTTCATTAGGAAGGGCCTTATCATACTCTTTCGTGATCACATTGACTGTAATATAACCAAGGGCAAGCTTCTCCTCGATCTTCATTCCCACAATCACACCGAGACCATAACCGACCGCATACGCAATCAGATTCTGAATCTCATTCAAATTGTCCAGTACCAGCCCAAGACCCACAACATAAATCACTACTTCAAATGTACTTACAAAAGCGGCAATATATCGATAACCTTTCAACGTCAAAATCATTCTGATCGTAAAAAAGGATACATATACAACATTGATAATCAAAATAATCGCTACCATCACAAAGCTATTGTCTAACACCGAGATGCTCCTTTCTCCACTACTACTTGTAGTATGCTCAAATTAAGTATCTATTTTACTAGAAAAGAATCGGAATATGAACCATTACAAGTAAAATAAACGTGGATGAACCAGTGACAATTTCTAGAAAAAGTCAGGTTTCCTATTCTGTATCTTTCCTATTTTCACTATCTTAAAACACAAAAAGGCTAAATGGTTGCCATTTCTCGCAACCATTTAGCCTTTTTCATAGTACAATTTATAAAGATTTCAGCTTCTCAACCACTTCTGAAGGTTCCACACGATCTTTGTAATCTGCTTTGGTATATTCATAAGCAATCGTTCCGTCCTGATTAATAATATACGTCGCTGAAACAGGAAGCGTCCATGAATCACTATCATTCGCTTTCTCCAGATCCAGACCTTTCTCTTTATATATCTCTACTAAGTAAGGAGGAAGCTTATAAACAAGCTTGTATTCATCTGCCACTTTATTTCCTTCATCGCTTAACACGAAATAATCCAATTCATTCTTCTCTTTTGTAGAAAGAGATGCATCAGGTGTTTGTGGACTGATCGCAATCAGCTGGGCACCTGCTGATTTAATGTCTTCCATTAGCTGTTGGTATGCACGCAGCTCCATATTGCAATATGGACACCATCCGCCACGATAAAACGTAAGAATGACCGGACCTTTTTTTAGCACATCTTCCAGTGTGACTCCTTTGCCTGTCGCATCCGGTAACGTAAAGTTCGGTGCTTTCTCCCCTGCACGAAGACCTTTACCATCATCAGAGCGCTCCAATTCGTTGATTGCTTTTCCCATTTTATCCTGTACTTCCTGTGATGCATTCTGCTTAAATTTAGAAATATATTCATTGTACTGTTCTAGCATATTGGTTGCTGTCATTTAAAAAACCTCCCTTTAGAATTTATTTATAGTATAAAAGCAGGTTATTCAAAAGAAAAGCGATGTGCTTGGTTGAGTAAGGTGATGGAGAGGGATGGGTGATGGTGTGACACCTTAGATGTTTAGTTTGTTTTCGAATGTAGGGATTACTTTGGCAAGGTGTGAAAGAGGGATGTGATAAATGGTAGAATTGCTTTTTTTAAGGTTTTAATTGAGAATGAATGAAATATAGCTAGAGTCTATGGAAATTTAGTACCTCTAGGTTCCAATGATGCCCTTTATTTCGTTGATTCTTTGTGCTGACTTAAATAATTGCGTCTAAATGGACAGGAATTGCGTCGTTTTATAAATTTATGCGTCTTCTCCGACATTTTTTGCGTCTAGTTTTCATTTTATGCGTCAGTTACACTCACTTATGCGTCTTTTTCCAAACACCTCCTAACTCTTACACAGAGGTGGAGAGAAATTTCAAACCACATATCCACATCCACACACAACAAAAAAAGAGCAACTCCTAAGAGCTACTCTTTCTTCAC
>NZ_JXZC01000039.1 GCF_000935355.1 Rossellomorea aquimaris | reverse complement strand
TTTTTTGCGTCAGCAAAATAACTATCCATGCGTGACTGATTAAGCATTATGCTATCCCAAGTCAAAAATGGTATTGCGGGGACAGGATTTGAACCTGCGACCTTCGGGTTATGAGCCCGACGAGCTACCGAACTGCTCCACCCCGCGACGATATAATTGTAACTTATATAATATGAAATATTTTTTCACTAGGCTTCGTGAAAAATCATGGTGGAGGATGACGGGATCGAACCGCCGACCCTCTGCTTGTAAGGCAGATGCTCTCCCAGCTGAGCTAATCCTCCACATATTAATTGTTTATTTTTCACTTTCGGATAAAAGTGTTGGTGACCCATACGGGATTCGAACCCGTGTTACCGCCGTGAAAGGGCGGTGTCTTAACCGCTTGACCAATGGGCCTTAGTAAGAAGAATTGTTATGGCGGAGAGCAAGGGATTTGAACCCTTGAGACAGCGTTAACCGTCTACACGATTTCCAATCGTGCTCCTTCGGCCACTCGGACAGCTCTCCAATATGATGGCTCCGCAGGCAAGATTCGA
>NZ_JXZC01000038.1 GCF_000935355.1 Rossellomorea aquimaris | reverse complement strand
TTACGATAGTAAAAAAACATTCTTGATATGAATATTTCGTGGCGGTGTAGCTCAGCTGGCTAGAGCGTACGGTTCATACCCGTGAGGTCGGGGGTTCGATCCCCTCCGCCGCTATTACTAAATACATGATACACGATTTATAAGGACCCTTAGCTCAGTTGGTTAGAGCAGACGGCTCATAACCGTCCGGTCGTAGGTTCGAGTCCTACAGGGTCCATTATACACGGAGGAATACCCAAGTCCGGCTGAAGGGATCGGTCTTGAAAACCGACAGGGGTGTAACAGCCCGCGGGGGTTCGAATCCCCCTTCCTCCTCCATATTTCCTTTTATGGTAAAATACATATCGTCGCGGGGTGGAGCAGTTCGGTAGCTCGTCGGGCTCATAACCCGAAGGTCGCAGGTTCAAATCCTGTCCCCGCAATACCATTTTTGACTCGTTTTTATAAAGGGTTATCAATAATCCTGTTTGAGTCACGTATGGATAGTTATTTTGACTAACGTCAAGGTAAATGAAAGTTATTTTGCTGACGCAAAAAA
>NZ_JXZC01000037.1 GCF_000935355.1 Rossellomorea aquimaris | reverse complement strand
CTGTATGGACCGGACACATGGTGGACACATGTGCGGGGACATGGTTGACACATTATGGACCATAGTCAGGTTTGCTCACGTCGATCGTTCGTAGGAAGTGATGGCAGAAAAACACGTCAAACAGTCCATCACCTTCAGTGTTGGGCCGTATTGCGATGTGATGCCCAGCCAAACCTTTGGCGATGCTGAAGTAGCGTTTCTGAAAACGAAAACGGCTGTGATAAGCCTTGGCTAATACGTCGTCCGGTCCGTACTCAAAGGTTGGTAACTGTTGCGGATAAGCCCATGGGCTGGCTCTATACCGGTCCATAGGCACCTTGTAGTCCAGCGCCTGATGGGGCCGTTGCAGGTTATAAACATCACGCCACCGATCAAATGCTGCTTGAGCTTCCTTGAGCGTGGAAAACTGACGCCCTTCAAGTACTTCGGCCTTGAGTGAGCGATGGAAACGCTCAATCTTTCCATTGGTTTGTGGGTGGTAAGGGCGGCTGAAACTGATCCGAATACCCAGACGAATCAACCAGATACTCAGCTCTGTGATTTCACCAGGGTTACGTGGAGAGCCCCAAGGCGGTCCGTTATCAACGTTGATGCGAGCCGGTAATCCGA
>NZ_JXZC01000036.1 GCF_000935355.1 Rossellomorea aquimaris | reverse complement strand
CCTTACCACTTGGCTATGCCGCCTTAATATTGGAGCGGAAGACGGGATTCGAACCCGCGACCCCCACCTTGGCAAGGTGGTGTTCTACCACTGAACTACTTCCGCACTACTGGGCTAGCTGGATTCGAACCAACGCATGTCGCAGTCAAAGTGCGATGCCTTACCGCTTGGCTATAGCCCACTGATAGTATATGTCACGGAAATAAAAATGTGACTTTAATGGGGCGACTGATGGGAATCGAACCCACGAATGCCTGAACCACAATCAGGTGCGTTAACCACTTCGCCACAATCGCCATAATGAAATTGGCAGGGGTAGTAGGAATCGAACCCACACCAAAGGTTTTGGAGACCTTCGTTCTACCTTTAAACTATACCCCTATGAAATATAAGTTTTCAGTGAATCCTCTTGCTATTCGCTTTGAAGCATAATGCTCCGCTTCGCTGCGCAAAGTTTAAGGAGGATTATTTTACTTCGCTGACGCTCCGTAAAAATCTTGGTGGAGGGGGGCAGATTCGAACTGCCGAACCCGAAGGAGCGGATTTACAGTCCGCCGCGTTTAGCCACTTCGCTACCCCTCCAAATATTATATCACTCGAGTGGTGCCGGCAAGAGGACTTGAA
>NZ_JXZC01000035.1 GCF_000935355.1 Rossellomorea aquimaris | reverse complement strand
AAGCGGAGGCGGCTTGACCAGAGACGACAAGCATTTCTGGGCAATCAGAAGAGGGTGCCTTTTACCCTTAGCTGATTGAACTGAAATGACCTCGAGTCTCTAGCCGCCGGAGCTGGAATGGTATCTACTTGAAGAAGCAGATACAACATTGGCTGATATTCGGCTTTCTTGACATCAATTCTTTATCTAGTTTTCAGGGAATAAATTTTATACGAAAATATAAAAAAACCTTGAAAAATTATATCTACGCGATATAATAGTACTTGTCCCTAAAAAAGAGACAAGAAATTGTCTGGTGACAATGGCGAAGAGGTCACACCCGTTCCCATGCCGAACACGGAAGTTAAGCTCTTCAGCGCCGATGGTAGTTGGGGGATCTCCCCCTGTGAGAGTAGGACGTCGCCAGGCTTTATATTTTGGAGGATTAGCTCAGCTGGGAGAGCATCTGCCTTACAAGCAGAGGGTCGGCGGTTCGATCCCGTCATCCTCCACCAAGTTTTTTTACGAAAGTAAAATAAACTTCATTTTATTTTGCGCCAGCAAAATATCATTCCTTGAACTGCTTCTATGAAGTAACTTTCTTTTAAGACTTCATTTAAAAGTGAATATGCCGGTGTAGCTCAACTG
>NZ_JXZC01000033.1 GCF_000935355.1 Rossellomorea aquimaris | reverse complement strand
TCTTAGGGGTTACTCTTTTTTGTCGTTTGTTTAAAGATGGTTCGAAGAACAAACTGGTCTTAATAGAGAGGGCGGCTTTTTTACGTTATTTGTTAGAGAAGTGTTATTGAAGTTTGGTTGTACAACTGAAACCAGAAACGAAGGTTTAACTGTGATTGTAATACGGACAATTTTTCAGGGTGAAATTGGAAAATGGTGCAATTATTAAGCAAACTGACGTAATAACGGGTGAAAGTGACGCAATAAAAATAAAAACGACGCAATACCGACTTATTCTGACGCAATTAAATTAATGCAACCTATAATGCTCTGAAAATAATAGCCACAACCTATATTGTTGGCCTAATCATTAAGGATTTCTCATATCAATAGGGCTAAATTTCTATTTTAATGAGAAAATCTCATGAATACAGGCACTGATTCTACTATTAAATGATAAATCTTTTAGAAAACTAATCATAAACTTTAAAATTTCATCTCCCAAACAAACTATAATTAACTTTTTTAAAAGAATAACAAACTTCTCTCAAAATCTATTTCGATCACTCCAGATCTGCCCCCCTCCCTTAACTCCCATTTATTTAGTCATGCTGCAGAAAATCAGCGTCATTTTCCTTTGGAATATCCTATCTAAACCCGAGATAGATAGTTAACCCGAAATTATTAGTTCAAGTAGATATGTTTAAGGTCCACATCTAGGTGTATATATATAGTGAGGGTATACTAAACTAAACTCTCAGATATCTATAAATTTAAAAAAGATATTGCTATTAAGTAGATATATGTGATATTATTGTTTTTCCGCCTTTTAAAGGGGGAACTTAACAATCGTTTAAGTGTTTAATAACTTAGTATCTATAAAAAGTTAAAAAACATTTAA
>NZ_JXZC01000032.1 GCF_000935355.1 Rossellomorea aquimaris | reverse complement strand
TCCTGAATTCATAGAATAAGCGCAACGCTTGAAACGAGAGGCAGAGAGCCAGCCACCGGTAGAATCCAGGCTCTCACACCGAAGGATTCAAGCGCAGATGACTACGCATTACCGGCAGCTGACTCAGGGACAACGTTACCAGATTGAGGCTGGCTTGAGCGCCGCAGAGAGCCAGGCGAGCATTGCAAAGCGGGTCGGCGTGCATCCCTCGACGATCAGTCGCGAGGTTCGCCGCAACAGCACCCAGAATATCTACAAGGCTGTTTCTGCGGCCCATGAAAGTGATGCTCGTCGAGCGGGTGCGCGCAAGTTTTGCAAGCCGGCGACATGGCTCAGCCATCATCTCCCGGTGTGGCTCAAGCATGGCATGAGTCCGGAGCAGATCGCCCAGCGGTTGAAGCAGGAGCAGCCAAGCCGGGCGGTCAGCCATGAGTGGATTTATCGGTTCATTGCCGCCGAACAGCGCGCCGGTGGTGAGCTTTATACCTATCTGCGACATCGCCGAAAGCGCTACCGGAAACGCTATGGAAGCCACGATCGGCGCGGGCAGCTGCGTAATCGCGTGTCAATCAGTGAACGCCCAGCCGAGGTCGAAAGCCGCGAGCGCCTGGGGGACTGGGAGGGCGATACGGTACATGGACTGGGCGGTAACCTGGTGACCCTGGTTGATCGCAAAAGCGGCTATCTGAGCGCCTATCCGGTCAAGCGCAGAACGCGCCGGCAGGTAACGCGGGCGATCAATCTGATGCTTCAGGGCCATGCCGCTCACACGCTGACGCTGGATAACGGAAGGGAGTTTGCCGGGCATGAACGCATCGCGCTACGGAGCCAGTGCCAGGTCTTTTTTGCAGACCCCTATTCATCCTGGCAACGTGGCACCAATGAAAACACCAACGGTCTGCTCCGCCAGTATTTCCCCAAGGGCAGCGACTTCAGCAAGCTGACCGTCGAAGCCGTCAATCGGACAGTAGCGAGGATCAATCTACGCCCGCGCAAGCGCTTGGGCTGGAAGACGCCGTACGAAGTGCATACAGGGGTGAGCGTTGCACTTATGTGTTGAATTCAGGC
>NZ_JXZC01000031.1 GCF_000935355.1 Rossellomorea aquimaris | reverse complement strand
TAGGGATGGTCTGAAGTAGCCATGTATTTCCCCGGCATACCACCTAGCGCAACTTTTAAACTCGCCAAATGATCAAAAAACAATCAATTCGACGAGTATTTCTTACGTTTTCGCCACCCGGACCCCACTCCGGTGGCCATTTCCCGCATTACAGGCGCACCTCTCCTGCATTCGTCAGTAAATGTCGGCGCGCCATCCACAGGTTCGACAGAGCGAACAGTGTCACCAGTTGCGCCGTGTTTTTGGCCAAGCCGCGAAAGCGCACCTTGGTGTAACCGAACTGGCGCTTGATTACCCGGAACGGATGCTCGACCTTGGCGCGCACCTGAGCCTTGGCCTTTTCAATCTTGCGCTTGGCTTTGTACAGCACGCTGCGCTTATCGAGTTTTTTGTAGGTGCTGCGGCGTGCCGCCACCTGCCAGATAACTTCACGTCCTTCATGCTCGGGCCGCTTTTCGACACCGGTGTAGCCTGCATCGGCGCAGACCACGTTTTCGTCGCCATGCAGCAATTTGTCCACCTGGGTGACATCCGCCACATTGGCCGCCGTGCCCACTACGCTGTGCACCAGACCCGATTCGTCATCGGCGCCGATGTGGGCCTTCATGCCAAAAT
>NZ_JXZC01000030.1 GCF_000935355.1 Rossellomorea aquimaris | reverse complement strand
AATACTGGTTTCCCTTCTTGGTCTGGTGCATTTCCGGGTCGCGCTTGCCGTCCTTGTTCTTGGTCGAACTGGGCGCATTGATCAGCGTTGCATCGACGATGGTGCCCTGGCGCAGCGACAGGCCGCGGTCGCCCAGATAGCCATTGATGACAGCGAGGATGCCGGCCGCCAGCTCGTGTTTCTCCAGCAAGCGGCGGAAGTTGAGAATGGTGGTTTCGTCGGGGATGCGCTCCAGGTTCAGCCCGGCAAACTGGCGCAGGATCGTGGTTTCGTACAGCGCTTCCTCCATCGCTGGATCGCTGTAGCCGAACCAGTTCTGCAGCAGATGCACACGCAGCATCGCCATCAACGGGTAGGCCGGACGGCCACCTTCACCTTTCGGATAATGTGGCTCGATCAAAGCAATCAAGCCCTTCCACGGCACCACCCGATCCATCTCGATCAGGAACAACTCCTTGCGGGTTTGCTTGCGCTTGCCAGCGTACTCGGCGTCGGCGAAGGTCATCTGCTTCATCGGGAAACTCGGTGGGTGGGGTCGCGGTATTTTGCCAAATCAGAAAGTCTTTTTCAGAGTTTCCCTAA
>NZ_JXZC01000003.1 GCF_000935355.1 Rossellomorea aquimaris | reverse complement strand
GTTAAACCATTTTACTGTACCTTGTTGCATAATTGTTTCCTCCTGTGTGGACTTGAATCCACGATTTATTACTATCGTTGCTCAATTAGATATCAAAGGCGAAAAGTTTAAATACTTTCATTCCTTACAGACCGAACAAAAATAATTCTTTCTAAGAGTAACAGGAAATCGTAAAAATAGCAAATGCTTTTATAAATTTGTCACTATCTTCCTAAATAAAATGCCCACTCCCCTGAAAGGAAATGGGCTTACATATGACTACTTATCTTCCTGCTTACTACCATGCTTGACGCCTTTACTTGTATAAGGCTTGTTGCTCTTCTTCTTATTGGCACCGGCCTGCCAGCGATTCCAGCCTTTCTTTCCTGTGCCCTGGCCTGTTCCGCTCTTTTTCTTTGGTTTACTCATTTTTTCACTCCGTTATCATAAGGTACGTTCTTTCAAGTTCGTCCTCATATCATAACACTTATTAGTGGGGCAGAATACTTCTTGTTTATTCCACTTACGATTTTTGCCCCGTATAGATGTGGATAGCATCCCTCAAAAACTCTGCCACACCTTCCTGCTCTGAATCATAATAAGCCTTAAACCGTTCATCATCAACATACATCTGAGCAAGGCCGGCATGCCCCTCCTTGCTGTACTTTCCCCAGTAAAATGTGATCCACTCTTTATGCAAGTCAGCAGCTTTTTGGGCGATGTCGCTTGCTGGATCACCTGTTTGGAACGCTTCGGCTAACGTTTTTCTTATCTCTTTTTCAAGGCCTGTGACTTTTTCATGGTCTTCCTGTGACATGTTCATCACTTTTGCGTTAGATTCGTCCACTGCCTTGTCACCGTATTTCTCCCGTACTTCTTTTCCATATCTTTTCTCGTTATCATCGATCATCTTTTGTTTGAAGCCTTCGAACTTTTCTTTATCTAACATGGTCATTTTCCCTTCCTTTACATGTATTGTTTTATTTACATTTGCAATCAATTGATCAAGCTGCTCTCGTTTGGCTAACAATTTTTCGCGGTGTTCCATCAAGGCATGCTTTGCGTCAAAGGCAGGATCATCCAGGATATCCTTGATTTCGTCCAGTCCTACACCTAATTCTTTATAGAAGAGGATCTGCTGCAGTCGGTCGACTTCCCTCTGCCCGTATATCCTATATCCTGACGAATTGGTCCTCGCCGGTTTTAGAATCTCAATTTCATCATAATAACGCAGGGTTCGCGTGCTCACACCAGCGAGCTCCCCAAGCTTCTTAACGGTATATTCCATGATTTCACCTCCTGACAATTCTTACTTTACAGGTTGACGCTGCGTGAATGTAAAGGGGGTTTTTGAAAATAGTTTTTTATTTGATAAGATAACCCACCTGGAAGGGATCTATTTAGGGAATCCCTTGAAAAGAAAGCAGCAGTCCGATATTCTTAGATTATTAATTATCAGTTTAAGGTTGTGTTGAACATGCGTATCAATAAATATATCAGTGAGGCTGGAAAGGCATCCAGACGCGGTGCAGATAAATTGATTACAGAAGGAAGAGTGACCATTAACGGGAAGATTGCGAAAATTGGTGATCAAGTGAATCCCGGGGATGATGTAAAGGTGAGCGGAGCCCCTGTAAGGGTCGCACGAAACAATGTATATATTGCTTTAAATAAACCCGTTGGGATTACGAGTACAACCGAAAAAGGCGTAAAAGGGAATATTGTGGACCTCGTCAATCATCCCCTGCGAATTTTCAATATCGGACGGCTGGACAAGGATTCGGATGGCTTGATTCTCCTTACGAACGATGGGGATATCGTCAATGAAATCCTTCGCGCCGAGAATCAGCATGAAAAGGAATACATCGTGACGGTTGACCGTCCGATTTCAGAAGATTTTCTAAAGCAAATGTCAGAGGGTGTTAAGATTCTGGGAACGAAGACACTCCCATGTAAGGTTGAGCAGATTTCCAAGTATGTCTTCCAAATCACATTGACTCAAGGATTGAACCGCCAAATCCGTCGTATGTGCGAAGCCCTTGGATACGACGTATATAGACTGCAGCGTACGCGTATCATGAATATCCATTTAGGAAATCTGCCTGTAGGACAATGGCGTGACCTTTCTAAAAAAGAAAAGACGCGACTGTTTCAGGATTTGGATTATGAACCGAAGGAATGGTAATACATTAAAGGGCCTGACCCCACTGCATAAGCTGCAGGTGGGGGTCAGGCCCTTTATCGGGTTTTCATCCAGTCGGTAACTTCATCTTATCCATGATCATTGTAAAATAGGTTTTCACCTGGCCAGGTGGATGGGGAATGTGGTATGAATCAGACTCCTGAGTCTCCTCATCCTCTCCCACTAACTTCGGAGAATAAACCTGCTCCCCTTCTACTATGCTGCGAATCGAGGAGGTCAGTTCTTCACTCGGACTGTCCTTCAACAAGTACCCGTTTGCACCTGCATGTTGGACCAGTTCTATATAACCCTTTTGGGCAAATGTGGTCAATACGAGCAGATGACATCCCTCTACCTTCAATGCTTCTAGAGGTCCGTCCCTCTCCAGCATTTCAATACCCATGATGAAGAGGTCTGGTTTTAGTTGGTGGATTAGTGTTTGGGAATCCTGAATGCCCGATGCCTGACCAACGACTTCCATATCGTCCTCCAGGTTAAGGAGGGAGCTCATGGTTTCACGGAGCAACTGTTGGTCCTCTTGTATGACGATTCGAATCATGTAGGTTCTCTCCTTTTAAAGGCCTTATCAAGTAAAGACTCCCCTTATATGAATCGGTCATAAGGAGAGTCGGTCAGGTTTATAATTCAGGTTTGGCTTCAGTTGAAATTCTTGATTTTGACTTATCCAGAGACTTGATGCCTCTAAAGCTTACAAACGTCTTATTATCTTCATCCCAAAGCTTGAAACGTAATGACTTTAAGCTTGTTAAAAGTGAGATGGTTGGTACTTTTTGTAATGGCTCTGAGTTTTTATGAGCTTCTTCAAGTCTGTAGTTCGGTACTCTCGGGCTTAGATGGTGAATATGGTGATAGCCGATATTCCCCGTAAGGAACTGCATGATCTTTGGAAGCTTATAGAATGAGCTTCCTTCAACAGCCGCAAGCACATATTGCCATTCTTTGTCTTCTTCGAAATACGAGTCTTCAAACGTATGCTGTACGTAAAACAACCAAATTCCGATCGATCCTGAAACCATGAAGATGGATCCCTGTACCAGCAGGAATTCCTGCCATCCCAGTGTCACACATAGAAGTGCGATAAGGGCCGCGATGATCACGTTCACTAAATACGTGTTATTACGTTCTTTCTTACGTGCATTTTTACGGTTGAATCTATTTTTCAGAAGGAATACATAAATCGGTCCTAAAACGAACATAACGAACGGATTGCGGTAAAATCGATACGCCAAACGAATCTTAAGAGGTGCTGCTAAATATTCATCAATCGTCAGCGTCCAGATGTCACCTGTCCCACGCTTATCCAGATTCCCGCTTGTCGCGTGATGGACGGCATGGTCATGTCCCCACTGATCGAACGGGAATAGCGTCAGCACACCCATAGCGGTTCCGACGATTCGGTTCGCACGGCGGCTTTTAAAGAATGAGAAATGTGTACAATCATGAAAGATGATGAAGATTCGCGTTAAGAACCCTGCAGCGATCACGATTGGAACGAGTGCGAGCCAGTACGATACGGAAAGGCTTTGATACGCAAGAAACCATAATAGAAAGAACGGCACCAGCGTATTGACCATCTGCCATACACTTTCTTTTGTGGTTGACTTTTCATAAGGAGCAACTTCTTTTTTCAACGTTTTTATATTTGTCATGTCATAATTCCCTTCATTTAAGGCGTTGAATTTATTATAAGATAAGCGAAATCACCGTGTTAGTAGTAGGTGTCATATGCTGGATATGACAAATGTCATAAGGGAGAATTTGTCACGAGTTCACAAACGCTCAAACCCTTGATATTGCTGGATTCAAGATGATTGCTTCACGTTTACAATTGGTTATATTATTTTTTTAGATTAGAAAAATATTCTTGTTTGGGGGATTTTTTAGAGAGGTTTCAAAGGAATTCTTCTAAATGACAAAATGTCTCTCGAATAACTGCAGATAAAATAAAGAGGATGGCCCAAAAATTTTCTTCAGGTCATCCTCTTTTGTACTATTCACTCATTAAAAATCAAACTCATCAGGGTCTGGGCCACTGCGGAAATCTTCATTTAATGCATCTAATTGATCCATTTGTTCAGTCGTTAATTCAAAATCATATAAAGAAATGTTTTCTTGAATTCTGTACTCCGTCATGGACTTAGGAATGGTGATGACTCCATGTTGAAGATCCCACCGAAGAATCACCTGCGCAGCTGATTTTTTATGAGATTTGGCAATTCCTTGGATGATTTCATTGTTTAGAAGCTCTGCATTCATAAGTGGAGACCAGGCTTCAACTTGGATATTGTGCTTACGGCAAAAATCCCTCACTTCCGTTTGAATCAGCTTGGGATGGAATTCGATCTGGTTAACCACAGGAGTGATTTCAGCTTCCTCGAGTAAATGTTCCAAGTGATGAACCTGGAAGTTACTTACACCGATCGCTTTGATCCGTCCATCTTTATAAAGGGATTCAAGAGCTTTCCAAGACTCCATGTACTTCTCTTTTCCAGGCCAGTGAATCAAATAAAGATCGAGATAATCAAGTCCCATTTTCTCTAAGCTTTCTTCGTAAGCCGCGATCGTTTCATCATAGGAAAGGCCATTATTCCAAACCTTCGAAGTGACAAATAATTCCTCCCGGGACACATTTCCAGCTTCAATCGCTTTATTGATGCCTTTCCCGACACTCTCTTCATTTCCATAGATGGCGGCTGTATCGATACTACGGTACCCCAACTTGATAGCAGTTTGCACAGCCCTTTCTAATTCTGGACCATCCTCTACCCGGAAAACTCCGTACCCTACTTCGGGCATTTTTATATGATTATTTAAAGTGATAGATTTGACGTTCATACCTACACTCTCCTTTACTTTATATAAAATAGAATGCTCCCCGAGAAGAACATGAATATAGTATGAACCACGAAATAAAGCTTGAAAAGTAGGTACTTTTTTGTGGGATAGGTACTTGGAAGTGCCTGAAAGGGATCCTTGAGTTTGTACATCCTTGTATAGTTTGGTCATTCCATTATGAAAGTAGTTGGATCCACCATGTCATAAACACATTTTTCATAAACCCTCACTGTTGTTTCAGCTTGTACATATAATGTGCTGAAAGGGGGGAACAAAATGTTAGATCGTTTTATTCTTTTATTACTGGCAGGTATCCTAGCAGGATTTGCACTATTGGGAGTAACTCTGTTTAGTGGTTTACCGGCGGCGATTACTGGTATTTTAGCAGTGGTCACTCCGATTACCAGTACAATTGCAGTGATTGCTATTGTGATTTTTGCACTATGCATCATCTTTAAGGTTGTACAGGCAAAACTACACAGAAAATGTTAATCAAAAAGAGACCCGGGGTGATCCGGGTCTCTTTTTGATTGGGATATATTCCCGCTTCTCAGGAAGATAAAAATATTAATCACCCATATCCGCCCTGTACCGAAAGGCTTTCTTATCAAGAATTTGATATTGGAGTGAATATCATGGAGCTTGAAAGGAATGCGGCAGAAATCTGTCTACACACTCATCACTCACATACCAATATCTGCCGTACAAATCTCCCCTTGCTCACTTCACAACGGTCCACAATCTGGAATCCCGCTCTTTCAACATTGGCATCCACATCTTCCAACGTCACGATCACGACCTTCGTTGCAAATCTTCTCGCACTGCGAAGCATGTCAAGCTGCTCATCATCTGTAATCACTGAACAAAGATTGTAGGGAAGGTCAATCACTGCCACATCATAGCTGTCCTTTACGTCATTAATATCCTTTAACGAGACTTCCCCTTCAAAACCAAAATGAGCGATATTCTCTTTTACTCCATCGAGGATCAAAGGATTGCGGTCACTACCGACTATATCGATTCCCATGGACAACGCCTCTACAAGTACAGTCCCGATTCCGCAACAAGGATCGATCATCTTGATCCCATCAGGATTTGGAGAAGCAATGTTCACGACCGCCCTTGCAACACGCGTGCTTAGTGCCGTCGAATAGCTATGGGGCTTCTTCACGTGATGTAACCAAACCGCTTCATTTTTCATATACTTTCCAAATACCCAACGATCGTTCGTCTGCATGACCCCGAACCAAATGACCGGATCCACCAACTCGGCTTCCCCTTTCAGGTGCATGCCCACTTCCTTCTCAATCCTACGCAGTTTCTTAAAGCCCACTCTTTCGAAATCTGGATTTTGTACATATACTACTTTGAATCCATCCAGTGCTTCTAATTTTTCTATTTCTACGAGTAGATCTTCAAAACTTTTTCCCTCGCATATCATTTCAAGCCGTTCTCTAATAAAAGGACTTCTACTGGGATCTATTTTCACTGAGCTTTCCAGAATACCAGATTCAGAGCTTTTTCCAAATAACGCCCTTCTTTCCAATGCGCATAAGGATTCTTCATTCGCTTCCCATGAATAAATATAGTAATAGTTTTTCGTTTCTATAATGATCATCTCCGTGTGATGCTAAAAATGTTGTGACGCATTAGAACATTGTAACATAAAAAAGACCTGAACCCCGGTGCATAATAACGCATTCATGCACCGGGGTCAGGCTTCTCAACATTATTTATTTTCCATAGTGGAAATATACTCCTTAACCACTTCATAGACATATTCCTGATTCGCTGATGCGGTTTCCGGGTTGTATGCCCCACCGTTTGTCTTGTTATTGGACAGTACACGGATTCCCAGGAACGCTACATCATATGCACCGGCAATCTGTGCTGCTGCAGCCCCTTCCATTTCTTCAACAGAAGTACCGTATTTCTCATGGAACCACTGGATGCGGTCCACTTCATTATTCCACACGTCTGCAGATCCGATGGTACCCTCGACGATTTTCCCATTGGTGTAGGTATCCTTCACTGCTTTGGCAGCTTCAAGTAAGTCTTCGTCTCCATCGTAATAACGGATCTTCTCAGCATTTGGGTCTTCACCCGCACTGCCTTCAGAAGCCATTAAGTCCATTGGCTTCCAGATGGTTGGATCAATTCCCTCATTATCTGCTTTATCTGCTGTTTTTAATGAACCGAGGTTTACGGTTCTTTCCCCTAATACGATATCAAATACGTGTAGATCAGGGTCATGTCCACCTGATGTTCCTTGGTTGATGATGGCGATTGGATCGTATTTCTCAATGGCTACCGCAGTAGCCGCTGCCGTGTTTTCCATACCTTTTCCTGTTTTGGCGACGATGACAGGATAGTTATCAAGCGTTCCTAAATAAAAAACAAATGAACCCGATTTTTCTTCTTTCACATTTTCCAATTTACCCGCAAACTTTTCAGCTTCAATTGGCATTGGACCTTGAATCATAATCGGTCTCTTTGCCTTTTCTTGCTTCGCTGCAGTCTTTGAAGTCGAACTACAGCCAGTAAATACGGATAATGCTAATACCGATAATAATGCAAATAATGTTAGTTTCTTTTTCATCACAATCTCTCCTTTTACGTTTTTTCCTGATGTTGATATCTCGTTGTTTCGGCCAAAAGAAAAAGATCCAGAACATGTAGAGTGGTTTCTACTTTCCAGACCTTCGAAGTCAAAGTATAGGTGACGAACGGGATGTCCATCACAAAGTGGCTACGTCAAAAAAGGCGTAAAACCGAATAATACTTCAACTCGTAGTCTAGTTCTTATAATGGGAACCAGGTAGAAACACTCAGACCATATTACCGAGGATATACGAGTAACGATATGTAAAATCAGTACTGTGCTACTATAACAGACCCGAAATGAATATACAACAAAAATACGAATAATATTTTTATTTATGTATATATCGTTCGTTTTTTGCGTTATTTTTAGAGTCACCTCTGCATTCTTACAAGCCTTACATTTGATATATCAATAGAGATTAATATAATGAAAGAAAGCTACAAAATAATCAACGGGGTGAAAATGATGAAAATCGGACTTATCGGATTAGGAGATATAGCCAAGAAAGCCTACCTTCCAGTTCTCTCTGAAAAAGAAGGAATAGAGTTGGTGCTTTGCACGAGGAATGCTGAAAGCCTGAATGCTCTGGCAGATAAATATCGGATCCCGGAAAAGGTACAGACGGTGGAGGAACTGATTGCATCCAATATAGACGCAGCATTTATAAGTACTGCAACGGAAGCACACTTTGAAATATCGGAAAAACTACTACAGAGTGGCATCGACGTTTACATAGACAAGCCGATTTCCTTGAACTTTCACGAAACCGAAAGAATCGTCCAGCTTGCAAAAGAAAAGGGCAAAATCGCCATGGTTGGTTTTAACAGACGTTTCATACCAAAAGTGAAAGAGCTTAAAGAACATGGGAAACCGAGCTTCCTACTTATGCAAAAAAATAGATACACTTTACCTGATTACACCAGAAGGTTCGTCGTGGAAGATTTCATCCATGTCGTCGATACTCTGCGATTCTTAATGGATACCGATGTTCTGGATGTAAAGGTTCAGTATCAAAAAAAAGAAGACAAGCTCCACCATTTAGTCATCCAATTGATCGGTGAGGACTGTACCGCTGTCGGCATCATGAACCGGGATGGAGGTGTGACGGAGGAAATCATCGAGTACTCTGCAGGTCATCATAAATATGTCGTCGACAGTCTCGTTGAAACGACCCATTATCATAATAAAGAAGTCAGCTTTTCTTCATTTGGTGATTGGGAGCCTACTTTGTATAAGCGTGGTTTTTATGATTTAGTGGATCATTTCATAGGTTGTGTGGAAAATGGCACAACGCCTGACCCATCGATTGAGGATTCGCTGGTAACCCATGAGATTTGTGAGAGAATTGTAGGGATGATCGAGTAAGGGGACAGCTCCCCCGTCCCTTTCATGAAAAGAATGTCGGGACTAGGAATCTTTCCCTGGTCCCACCTTGACTCTGAAGATTCAGGACAATTCCCCCTATCACGATCAATCCGACAGATAGGATCTCACTTTCATTGTTGGATTCCTTAAAGAACAAAATGCCCAAATGTGATATCCTAAATACATCGCTACCTATATTCACTCGTTCCTTTATGAGATGATCTTCTAAATCATTCTATTACCGGTCATTCAGGAGTCCATCTACATACGAAAAGCTTCATACTATTGATTATTTTGACATTTCCCCTTATAAAGTATCTTTAAAGATACATACGCAAGAATTCCTGCCAGGATTAATTCTGGAAATACTACGTATATTAACATAAACTCCATAATCGCCTCTGCCGCTTCAGGCTGTCTCGCAATTCCCTCAAGCCCAAAACCACCAGCGACCCCGATGCCATACCCGATTCCACCGAACCCTAACAGGGCAAGACCTGCAGCCAAACAACAATAGTACCATCTAGAGAAGTCATTCATTTGATCACCTCCTTCACACTGATACCATCACTATATTCCGTTTGAATGAAATAGCTTGGACGAAAATCTATCTTTTTATGGGTCAGAACCACCTTTACCGGTTCCTTTAACTAAAACAATCATCGGGAATGATAGTGCCAAGATAATCGTCCAGGACTAGTGGCCAGCCCCTGGAATGTTACATATAGAATTTAATGGGGTACAACTATACTAAAAAAGGAGAAACCGCCATGCCAGAAGGTCCCGAAATCAGAAGAGCTGCAGATGGAGTAGAGAGCGCTCTAAAAAATAAAACTGTACAAGATGTGTTCTTTGCCTTCCCGCATCTGGAAGACTACGAAGACCTTTTAAAAGGATCGGTCGTGACCAGAGTGGATACGAAAGGAAAAGCCATGCTCATCCGCTTTGACAATGGCTACACCATATACTCCCACAATCAGCTCTATGGAAAATGGTATATAAGGAACCTGTACAACTATCCGAAAACAAACCGCCAGCTAAGGCTTGCTCTACATAATGAAAAAAAGTCGGCACTTCTATACAGTGCATCCGATATTGAAGTCCTCCGTGACGAGGAGGTGCCTGAGCATCCTTTCGTTTCAAAAGTGGGCCCTGATATTTTGAGTGAGAAAGTAACAGCGGATGAATTGCTTCAAAGAATGAAAGAAAAACGATTCTATAATCGAAAGTGGTCGATACTTTTATTAGATCAAGGGTTTGTAGCCGGGATCGGGAATTACTTGAGGTCTGAGATCATGTTTGCAGCAGGTATCCACCCTTCATTTCGTCCGATTGACTGTACGGAAGATCAATTGAGGAAAGCATCGGAAGCGATCATTCATTTGATGAAGCAATCCTATAGGACTGGTGGAATTACAAACGATCTTGAGCTTGTTGAGAAGTTAAAAGCCAAAGGAGAGAAGCGTTCAAAATATCGACATTGGGTATTCAATCGGGAAGAAGCATCTTGCTTTGTTTGTGGGAGTGAAATTGAGAAGACGGTTGCTGCTTCGAGGCGATTGTATTTTTGTCCGGTATGTCAGGTTGGGAGATAGGTTCCTTGCATCCCCTAGCCTTACATGAACAAAGATAACTGTGTTACAGTAAAAGGCTCATTTCATCACACCTGACAAAATGAGCTCTTCTATACTACATTCCGTATTTCTCCCGATAAAAATCATGTTTGGGCTGAAACAACTCTTCATCAGATTGTCTGACGTCGGAGAAATGATCCACATTATAATGACCATACAAAGCCTTGTTGTGGTGCTGGATAATTTGTTCAGCTTTTAACACGGATGAATCCTTCGTCGAGTGACCATCTGCCACCAGGGTTACGTCCAGTCCATTAACCGTTGCATAACGAACGGCGGTGTCGATACAATATTCCGTTTGGCAGCCCATGATGACGACATGTTCAACCTCTTTTTCTTTTAGAAAGCTTAATAATGGCGTACCATAAAACGAATTGGTCGCTAATTTATCATACACAACGCTATTGTCCGGAACATGAATGTCCCTGTGAACCTGGAAGCCATCACCTTCCCCGCCCCCGACATCCTTATCTCGTATAAAGACAAGATGAGCACCCATTTCGGTTGCCTTACGGATGACCTGGTTAATGTTTTCAATCAGCCTCTCCTTTTGGAATACAGCTTGTTCCCCTTCATTTCCTTCAATTAATTCCTGCTGGGCATCAATTACGAGCAATGCTTGGTTCAATAGAAAAACCCCTTTATATCCTTTTTCTCTTCATCTACCTTTGAATAGTTTCGACTTATCAGTGAGAAAGTCCTCTTACATTAAAAAAAACAAGAAACCTTTTAGGCTTCCTGTTTCAGCATCATTCATCATGTACCACAATACGTTCGGTAAGGACGAGCAGATGGTTCCGGGAGTTTCGCGTACTCGCACTGTTCTGGCGTGTACTGGTAAGGATTCTTAAGAACCTCAAGTAAACGCTCCATCACGCTGTAATCATTGCTTTCCACAGCAGCTTCCAACGCTTCCTCCACACGATGATTCCGGGGAATCACCGAAGGATTGCTTTTTCGCATTAACTTATGAGAGGCATCTTTCGATTCTTCTTGCCTGTTCAGCCTTTCTTCCCAGCGTTCTTTCCATTGAACAAATTCCGGCTTTTCAAACAAATCGATTTCTTCTTGAATTGTTAACGAACGGAAGGTATTCGTATAGTCGGCACGATTTTCTTTCATTAATCCCAGAAGATCTTTTGCAAGGGACTCGTCCCCTTCTTCTTCGTTGAAAATACCGAGTTTCCCTCTCATTCCGTCGAGCCAGTGAGCTTCATATAGCTTAGGGAATTCCATTACAGCAGCCTGGGCGAGTTTCAGCGATTCTTCTTGTTCGTCATGAAGAATCGGCAATAGACTCTCAGCGAATCGGGCAAGATTCCAACCGGCAATTTGAGGCTGATTGCCATAGGCGTAACGTCCTCCGGTATCAATGGAGCTGAATACCGTTGCCGGGTCATACGCATCCATAAAAGCACATGGTCCATAATCAATGGTCTCTCCGCTGATCGTCATATTATCCGTGTTCATGACTCCATGAATAAACCCGACCATTTGCCACTTGGCAATGAGTGCAGCCTGGCGTTTGATTACTTCCTGAAGCAGGTAAAGATAACGGTTCGGCGCATTCAGACCTTCCGGATAATGACGCTCCACTGCATAATCGGCAAGTGCACGGAGATCTTCCACCGTTCCAAATTTAGAAGCAAATTGAAAAGTACCGACGCGAAGATGACTAGCCGCTACGCGGGTCAAGATCGCACCTTGCTGTTCCGTTTCACGGTAAATCGGCTCACCCGTAGTCACCACTGCCAAGCTCCGGGTAGTCGGAATCCGAAGTCCGTGCATGGCTTCACTGATGATGTGCTCCCTGAGCATCGGTCCAAGTCCCGCCCGGCCGTCGCCACCTCGGGAATATGGGGTTCTGCCTCCACCTTTGAGCTGGATATCAAAACGCTCACCTGACGGGGTGATCTGTTCGCAGATCAGGACAGCGCGGCCGTCTCCAAGCATATTAAAATATCCGAACTGATGCCCCGCATACGCTTGGGCAATCGGCTCAGCGCCCTCAGGAATGTCATTGCCGGAGAACAACGCTTCTCCTTTTTCTCCCTGCAATTCTTTGACGTTGAGTCCGAGTGCTGTTGCGACAGAATCATTTAGAACGAGCAGCGTCGGATCACTTACTGGAGTCGGTTCCTGCTTTGTGAAAAATGATTCGGGCAGGTTAGCATAACTATTTTCTATATTCCATCCTGTTTCGTTTCCCTTTGTCATGGTATCTCCTTCTTCTGGTTTTGGCTTATTTTCATAAAACATAAAATCAATAGAGGTTCTATGATTTTCTACGTGTCTATTATATTTTACACATGATAGGGGATGTATTACAAAAACAGTGCCCGACCCTTGTAAGGGCCGGGCACTGTTTTCATTTATTTCTTCAACGTCAAGGTGGCTACACATTCAACGTGGACCGTTTGAGGGAATAGGTCAACAGGTTGAACACCATCCAGGGTGTATCCGAATGGTTCCAGCTCCTTGATATCCGTCGCAAATGTATCAGGATTACAGGATACGTACACAATTCTCTCAGGTTGGGCACGTCCGATTCGTCTCATGACTTTTCCGCCTGCACCAGATCGAGGCGGATCCAACATTAATAGTTGTGGATGTCCAAAGCTCTCCAGCATTTGGTCAATTCCTTTTCGAGCATCCTTAGCGAGGAATGTCGTGTTCGAGATGCCATTATCTTCAGCGTTACGTTTCGCTGACTCGATTGAACTTTCCACGATTTCAATGCCGGCTAGTTCTCCGACTCTGCTTGCAAATGGAAGAGAAAATGTCCCCACTCCACAAAAAAGGTCGATCATTTTTTCTGTTTTCTTCGGTTGTCCCATTTCAATTGCTAAATCAACAAGCTTTTGAGCCTGTGTCGGATTCGTCTGGAAGAAGGTATCAAACCAAAGACGGAAACGGTATCCATCCATTTCATCATAGATAAAATCCCGACCGGACAGGAGATGGATTTCCTCCGCCTGTGTACGGTCTGCCCATGCTGTATTTTCAAGCCATAGTAAGCTTTTCACATGTGGGAACTTCTCGCCGACACGCTTTACAAGATCGTCCACCGCTGTTTGATGAGCGTCAGGTGCCTCCGTGGCAAAAAGCGCTAGCATAAGCTCGCCCGTCACAAAGGATTGTCTCACCATTAAATGACGCAGTAAGCCTTCATGCTTATCTTTGTCATATCCTTTTAACCCGTGGTCTTTCACCCAATCAGCGACTTCCATGGTCGCTTCCACCATTTCTTCACTTGCGATCAAGCAAGTCTCAAGGGAAATGACCTTACGGAAATTCCCCTGCTCATGCAACCCAAGGGCACCTTCAGGAGAAAACGTAAATTCCATCTTATTGCGATATCGCCAAGGATTATCCATCCCCATGGTGTCTCTCACCAAATTCGGATCGAAGCCTTGGCCTTCCAAAGCATGCTTCACATGATCCGTCTTCTGCTTTAACTGACCCTCGTATTCCCAATGCTGCCACACACATCCGCCACAACGCTCAAAATGCGGGCATGGAGCTTCCGTTCTTTCAGAATGGGCTTCCAGGATTTCATCCGGCATGGCCTTCCTTCTTCTGCGATCAGGCTGATCAACCGTTACACGCACCTTTTCTCCCGGTAGCGTCTGGGGTATCGTAAGTCTTAATTTCTTCGGGTTCCCAAGCTCATTCTCTCGCCATATCACGGCCTGTCCCGACCCTTTTGGATCTAATTCTTCTATAGTAGCAACCATTGTTTCTGGTTTGGTATTCGTCAATTGTCGAGTCCTCCTTCAAAATGCTCTCTAACTCTATACTTTATAAAAAAAACTGGATGAATGCAACAGGGTCATGGGGACAGGCACCTTGTCCCGCGCAACGCCATGCCCTTCCCCTAGGTTCAGCTCAATGTAGAATTTGGGACAAGGTACCTGTCCCTCCGTCCCTACCTGTCCCTCCGTCCCTAACAAAAAATGTCTGCCCCTTTACGCAGATTTGCAGCGTGTCGGGACAGACATTCTATTTATTATTTCGCTTCCAAACGACTTATCCGATCATCCAAATCCGGGTGAGTGGAGAAAATAGCCGATTTTCTTCTGCCATTGATCTTCAAAGTGGAGATGGCTGTGTCATCTTCACCTTTCATACGGCTTGAGTATGCCTTCAGCATTTGAAGGGCATGGACCATCTTATCTTTACCAGCCAGGTCTGCTCCTCCCCGGTCGGCGTGGAACTCGCGGTGGCGGGAGTATGCAAAGACTACTAAACTTCCCAAAATCGAGAATACGATTTGGAAAAGAATCACGGCAATGAAATGAACGATCGGTGCCATCTCTTCTCTTACGAATCGGGATGCAATCCAAGCTGCGATTCTTGCCAGGAAGACAACGAATGTGTTGACGACACCTTGCAACAACGTCATCGTCACCATATCTCCGTTGGCAACGTGGGCCACCTCATGGGCAATGACGCCTTCCACTGCATCATCATCCATTTCGCGAAGCAATCCAGTCGAAACGGCAACCAAAGAGCGTTTCTTAGAAGGCCCCGTCGCAAAGGCGTTGACTTCAGGTGAGTTGTAAATTCCTACCTCCGGCATATGCACTAAACCAGCCGCCCTTGATAAGCGGTGGACTTTTTCAACAACAATCTGTTCCTCAGAAGACAATGCTCCATTCGGATCTAAAACACGGACGCCCATCATTTTCTTTGCCATCCAACGAGACATGGCCAGCGAAATGAACGACCCGGAAAAACCGATGATCGCACTAAAAACTAATAGCGCCCCAAAATCAATTCCGCCTGAAGCGTTGATATAGTTGCCTGCTCCAGTAAGTGAAAAAATAATACTGATCGTCAGTAGTACTAGAACGTTCGTTAAAAGGAAATAAAATATTCGCTTTCCCATCTTGTCTCCTCACTCTCATTTCAAGTTCATTTGAACCTGTATCTGAAATTATTATATATTTTTTTCAGGTAAAATACAAGGATAATCATCTCTCACAAGGTGAATTGACGAGACCCAGGGGAACCAGTAGTATTAAAGAAGATAATTGGAAAGAGATGGGGTGTTCATGATGAAAACGTTTAAACTGACACGGAAAAATATGGCCGACTTGCTATTATCCTTGAACGGCACAACGAACCGTACCCCGCTCATGGTATTACAAGATGCGTGGAACACTATACATACTAATGAAAAACCAGGAGAGGCCATCATCACAACCGATATGCCTCCCATCCTCCAAAAGATCATCAATCCGACCAAACGCGAAATCGGCTTCTCTCTAAAAGAAATCGTCTCTCTCGGAAATCAAATCGAATTCACCAACTTCCCTCAAAGCACCGTCCAAAACTGGGTGAAGCGTGACGTGAAAGAGCTGATTGGATCTCCACAATTAGGAAAAAAATATACCATTGAACAAGCTGCCATGCTATTCATCGTCGAAGATCTGAAAGCCACGCTGGACTTTGAATCCATTCGAAAAATTTTAACCCTTGTGTTCAACAACATAGAAGACCGTACAGACGACATTGTAAATCCCACCGATTTATACGCTGCCTACTCATCCGTCTTTGATAAAATCCATCATCATACGCTGCCAACAATGAAAAGTTCCGCTACCGGTTCAGTCAATGAGTTGATTGATCAATTTATCAAGGAAGAATGTAAGGGGCTTTTACCTTCATTTGAAGGGGTTAAAGAAGAGAACCTCAACATTGTCCTGAATGTGTTGATCGTTTCGGTGCTGACTGTACAGTCGGCTTTTTATCAGGCTTCCACGAAGAAGTATGTGAAGGCTGCATTAATTTTGAAGAAAATCAATTAAAAAGTGCCTGACACCATCTCTGGGTGTCAGGCACTTTTTAATTGAACTTGATAAGTTTTCAGTCAGGTATTCCGTGAATCTAGTGTGTATAAGTCCCATCACCTTTTGTTGATGATGTTACCCCTCCTCCTTCCCCCATAATCAAGGAGCTAAAAACACACCAAGAATTTGTCGATTTTACTTCTAAACAACCATTCTTATAAAAGTTTCAAAAATGGGTTGAAAAAACACATGACTTTATCCCTACAAAGAAACGCTGATTCTACCTGTCCAAAATGAAAATTTTCATAAACAACGCATTAAATGAGCACTCATTTTTACAGAATCCTAATATTTTACTTTTACAGAAAATTCGACTTATTCAGTTAATAACGGAATTTTGTTACTATTAATCTGCAAGATTCATTACATATTGGTTTAGTCGCCTATCACTATGATTCTTGTCAAAACGTTCTAGCGGGGAGGAACGCGTTCTTTGAAATTCGTTTAGTGGTGTAAGTATCGACACAAAAAAAGAGGAGAGGATGTTGGAAATGAAAGTAGGAAAGATTCTAGGGAGCGTTGTCTTAAGTACTTTATTAATTGCACCTGCTTACACAAGTCCTGTGGATGCGGTTGAAAACTCTGAAAAGGTTCGTGTTCTCATTTCTTCAACAAATAATAAGGCAGTAGACCATGCAAAGCAGAATTACGGTGTTCGCTGGAGTTTCGACCAAAGTGGTTTCTCTACTGATGTGACTCAAGCACAGTTCAATGCACTCCAAAAGAATAAAAACTTGTCAGTCAAGCTTGTCGAGGAGGTTTCGCTGGCTGCCAAGCCGGGTGGAACAGCAGTAGCTGCACCGAGCGATCAAACACCATGGGGAATGGAAGCTATCTATGAGGATCCTACTATTACTGCAACATCCGGAGGCAGCGGAATTAAAGTTGCCGTACTTGATACCGGGGCGAATACCAATCACTCTGACCTCACGAATAACGTTGAACAATGTAATGACTTCTCACAGAGAAAATCCAATCTTGTTACAAACTTTTGTGAAGATAAAAACGGACATGGTACACACGTAGCCGGAACGGTGCTTGCAGATGGCGGAGCCGGTGATGGGATTTACGGTGTAGCACCGGATGCAAAGCTTTGGGCATATAAAGTGCTGAACGATCGTGGTTCGGGCTACTCGGATGACATCGCAGCAGCGATTCGTTATGCCGCAGACGAAGCAGATCGGTTAAATGTAAAAACAGTGATTTCCATGTCACTAGGCTCAAGTTCCGAAAGTCCACTTATAACGGATGCAGTTAATTACGCTTATAATAAAGGTGTATTAGTCGTAGCGGCAGCAGGTAACTCAGGTCCAAGTGCAAACACCATAGGTTATCCTGGAGCACTGGTAAATGCTGTAGCAGTAGCCGCACTTGAAGATGTTCAGCAAAATGGAACGTATCGTGTAGCTGACTTCTCTTCAAGAGGAAACCCAAATACGGATGGAGACTATGTCATCGGGGTGCGTGATGTCGAGGTTTCTGCCCCAGGTCGAGCAATCGAATCTACATGGTATGATGGAACTTACCATACAATCAGTGGAACGTCCATGGCTACCCCGCATGTCTCAGGGTTAGCAGCAAAAATTTGGGCCGCAAACCCTAACCTATCTGCAGCCCAGCTTCGTGCCGAAATCCAAAATCGCGCTAAGAGCAATGATATCCTGGGCGGTTCCGGTGCTGCAGCTGGTGATGACTATGCCTCAGGATTTGGTTTCCCGACAGTGAACTGATTTTCAGCTGATTGAAACCATAATGTACATTACAATAAACAATATGGGGACTTCCTTTATTTCAGGAAGTCCCTATTTTATTTTTCCATCCAAAAGATGATTCCGCCTTACTAAAGCAAAAGAAGATGCCCCTAAAAAATAGGCATCTTCTTTACTAAAACTACCTTAATCCATACGCCTTGATGATTTCTTGAGTGATCTTATTTCCTTCATCATCCCAAGCACTTGCCTTCAATGAAACAGAGGTTGCGTTTTTAGGGTTTTGAATCATTGCGTTGAACGTATCCCCCTCTTGGTTAAGCTTTACTTTCTTCCAGGTCTTCCCTTCGTTGAACGATACCTCCAGGGTTGCACCATCTACATTTCCGTAGCCTGCAGCACCTTCGACCTTACCTACAGATAGCTCAAGGGTGGTCGGACGATTGGCGAGGGCTTCACCATTGACATCTGTATCCACTTGGTAATCAAGTATCAGGAACGGGAGGTCTTCCATCCAGTTTTCTGTTTTTTCCGTCCAGAAGGTCCATTCCGTATGTGTGCGTGTGGATGTATTCCAGCGATTTTCATCACGTTTGGCGTCTGTGATGAATCGGTATTGGGTACGTTCTTGTGGTAGGATGTCCCATACATTCAACGACTGTCCCTTTCCTTCTTTCAGTAACGTATCCCCTTTATATAACTGAGAGGTCTGGTTTTGGAAAGATACATCCCATTCTGTCCCGCCTGTGTTCCCTTTTCCGGCATCAGCCCATGCAGGGACATTGATTTGGAGGGAATCCCCCTGTCTTCTCGGTGGCCAGTAACCATCTCCGAGACTTGGACGGACTACAGGTGAGAACCAGTTCTCTGTCATTTTTTCCCCTCCATCATAGAACTTCAGCGGTTGACGGATCTGCCATCCCTCATCCAGTACGTTGGCCTGGTGATACCAGCCTGTGTCTTCTGTTGCGGAAACATATTCTGTACGGGCACTAGGGAGTGAAACCTTTTGCAGGAAACCTACCGCTCCCATTGTATGTGGACGAAGGTCAAACCGGAATTCTCCTCCATCGGTTTCGATATGTGAATTGTAGCGGGTATCGATTTTCGCTAAATCCTTCCCTTTTGGTGCATAGGTCAAGTCTTTAGGAATGGATCCTTCATGGACATCCATCAAATCATATACGTATGGAGAATCGACGGTTCCTTCCACCTTCAACTTCACATTACCTGAACGTACCGCCTTGACAAGCTTGTCACCTTCACTCTTACTGATGGCAGCAACGGCCAGGGGATTGTCCGTATACTCCGGAGTCCCAGCGTACTGGCTGAATTCTTTATCTTCATTGTTCACGATGATGACAAGCTTCGCTCCTGCAGCTGCAGCATTGGTAGCTTGCTGGGACACGCTCACTTCAGCGTTTCGATCCACTACGACAGCCTTCCCTTTTGCCTTCAATCGATCAAAGTCTGCAGTACTTCCTTTTCCGGCATACACGGTAGTCAGATTGTATTTCCCATCCAATAACGTGCTTCCTGCCAATGGGATATCATCCAATTCTCTTCCGTTAAAATTGATCGTCAATAGTGGCTTGGTCAGTCGCCAGCGAGTCAGCTGCTCGAAGTATCCACTTTTCACTTCCTTGGTCGGAACGGCGTATAGTTTATCGATCCAAACCGGCATTAAATAAAGGCTCGTCATCGGCATGTCACCGATGGTTTGATGGTATTCCAGTCGTTTATAGTTGGCTTCTGCTTTCTTCGGTACCTCCACCTTGATTTCTTTCGCTTTTCGTGCATCTAGCTCAACGGTTTTTGGTCCGTCCAGCTTCACTTCCGGATTCCCCACCAATGCTACACCTGCATGATCCGTTTCTGTATCGACATCCATGAGTGACATGGCGGAATACGTTCCTGGCGGCAGGCGAAGCTCAAGTGTCCCATCGACACCCACTACTTCAGGCTCCATTTTTTCACTGAATAATACAACATATGCCTGTCCTTTTGATCCGTCACGGTCAGTTGCGTTCAAGGTCAGCGGGTAACGCTCTTCTTCCTTGACCATGGCCATGGTCGTGCGTACGAGTTCTGTTCCGTCCTTTTTGGCTGTAAGGAAACCTTGATAGCGCGATCCGGTTTCACCAAGAGTTGAATCCAAGGTAACATTTACATCCACAGTACCTCCTGCAGGAATTGTTACCGTGCTTTCAGAAACTCTCAGCATACCCTCAGGTGCTTCTTCACCCTCAGCAATTGTAAAATTACTGTCCAGTTCTAAAGTGATATCTTGATCACTATCGTTGAAGTAAGTGACAACTTCTTCAACAGGAGCAACTTGATCATGAGGCCATTTAAAGAATCCGAATGAGACCGATCCTGTTGCTCTAACCTGTGAATCCAGGGCAGCAGCTACGTCCACCCGTCCTGTTCCGACATGGTATGGCTGGTAACCATCAAGCTTCTTTGTCGTATTCATCAGAACTTGTTTTAATGTAGTGCCATCCCATTCAGGATGCTTTTCGGCTAAAATGGCAGCTGCACCCGCCACATGAGGTGTCGCCATTGATGTACCATTTAAACTTTTGTAATCTCCGGTCCCACTGGAGTATTGAGAACGAGCCGCCACGATTCCCACACCTGGAGCTGAAAGATCCGGTTTAAGTCCCATATCCCCATAGCGCGGACCTTTGGAAGAGAAATACGCCAGTTCATCCTCTTTATCCACTGCTCCAACCGTCAAGGCTGAATCTGCTGCACCTGGTGAACCGATTGTACCTTCCCCGCCTCTGTTACCCGCAGCAATGACGAATAAGGTTCCATTCTCATCTGTCAATCGATTTACTGCTTCTGCCATTGGGTCTGTCCCATCACTTGGCATATCGCTTCCAAGACTCATATTGACGATTTTGGCATTTTCTGAGGCCCATTCCATTCCGTCGATAATCCAGGAATCCTGCCCGTATCCTTGATCACTCAATACCTTTCCAACTAGTAATCGGGCATCGGGAGCAACACCTTTATGCTTGCCGTCACCTGCTCCAGTCCCAAGTACTGTCGAGGCCACATGGGTACCGTGACCATGAATATCCGTCACTTCTTCACCAGGGACAAAACTGACGGCTTCATCAATTTGACCTTCGATATCAGGGTGACCGGAGTCAATCCCGGTATCCAGGACCGCCACTTTGACGCCTTCCCCCGTATACCCTTGCTCCCATGCTTCATCTGCACCGATTTGAGGCACACTTTGATCGAGGGCAGCTTCAACACGGCCATCCAGCCAGATTTTGTCAACACCGTGCTCGAATTGAGACACCTGATTCGTATCCCCACTTTGAATCGTCACATCATTCCAGAAAGCTTCCGCCTGCTTTTTCTCTGCGGAAAGGGCAGCTCCGTGGATACTTTCAAGATCCCGTACTTTCTTCGAACCTTTTGGTTCTGCATGAATCGATTTCGCTTTCGTTTCCTTATACTCCACGATGACGGGTACCGAATCTGTATTTTTGTCATCATAGCCATATTCGATTAATTTCGTAATGTTAAAAAGATCTTCATCCAGCTTACCGGCTGCCATATAAGGCATCGCAGAATTCGGGAAGACGAAGGTTTCATCCTTTATCGTCATCACCCTGACTCCATCACCGTTTTTATCTGCCGGCTCGACATTGATGATCTGTTTTCCATTGTTGAGCGTAGATACCTTTACAACATCACCTGTGATCAGGGTGACGGTACGCTCTCCCTGGATTGAGGCTTTCACGTCAACTGATGACGGATCCTCCTTGACTCCATTGGCAGGTACACCTTCCGCACCCGCTTGAAGCATGGATCCTGAAATCATCGTCGCCGCGATGGAACCGACGAGAAGGGGCTTCACATTAAGCTTTTTCATGAACATTCTCCTTTTCTATTAAGTTGATAGGATGATCAATGGAAGATGGTATGTAGCAGCACAGACTGCTCGATCAACACCTCCTGTAAAAGGCATTCTGAGTCGTTCTATTGATGAAGGGGTACTCTCTGGAAGTTTAAAAGATTATGTGGTTACTTGAATTGTAAGGCTCTGCACTTCCCCTTCTCAATGGGGGTTATATGATAGGAAAGGAGTCCCTGTAAAGGTGGAGGAAAAGAGGAGACGTGAAATAAACATGTACCATTGGACACAGTTCGGATGTATACAGTAAATGATCAACCACGTAAACATTGATAATCCCTTTCGAGCCCCTGTCAAATTTCATAAAAAAATATCCACGAAAAGAATATTATCTTCTCATGGACAAATTAAAGAAAACCGGCATAATCGATCACATTAACCCTTTCAGAGTGAAAAGTAATCAGATCGATAGGCAGCCATTATTTCTGTACACTCAGATGCATTTCTTTTATCAATTTTTATTCCTTTCCCAAATAGTTCGAATCGCACGGGACATAGGATCCCATTTAACCTATGATGACTGTCACAGTTTTACTATGATAACCCCAACGATAATCAATGCAATCGATCCTATTTTCCCTTTACTTATCTCTTCTTGAAAAAACAGAACCCCGATCAATGTGGTTGAAGCGATGGTCACACCTGACCAAATCGCATAGGCAATGCTTATATCCATGTATCGAACACTCAAAGTCAAGAAATATAAACAGCCCCCGTAAAGAAGGAATGAGGCGATACTTGCCATCCTTTTCTGAAAACCTTTCGACAATTTAACGGATGTATTACCCGCCACTGCAAAGAACAGACTGATGAGGAGAAATACACTTCCCATTTATGCTTTCAACTCCTTCTTTTGTGCAGGCAGGTTCAGCCCAATGACTCCTGCCATGATGCATAAGAGACCGAATAGTTTAAGGGCTGAAAGAGATTCTTGAAAGAGGATTAGTCCCATGACCGATACTAATACCGTCCCTCCTCCTGCCCATAGTGCATTGACAATCCCGATCTCATGCTCCTTCGTTAGCCATATATAGCTCCCAAGTGCTACACTATAGGAACATAATACAATGATCGTAGGAACGGGCTCACTAAACCCATCGGAAAGCTTCATAAATGAGGCTCCGATTACCTCGAGAATAATCGCTGCACTTAACAAAATATAATATTTCAACAGAAATAACCCTCCTTGAATTGGATGTGATTACGATGAACCTTCAACGATTAGAATATTTCATGGCGGTAGCCAGGGAGAAAAGCCTATCAAAGGCTGCCCATGCCCTATTCGTGTCCCAGCCCGCCTTAAGCAAACAAATGAAGAAGCTTGAAGACATGCTGGGCTTTCCCCTCTTCATCCGTTCAGCCAGTGGAATGACCCTGACCAATAAGGGCAAAGAACTTCAAGAGGAGCTTGACCCGATTCTTGGTCAGCTGCACCTGATTATGGAGAAATACACCACCACTAATGTCGTTCGCATGGGAAGTGACCCTTTTCTGGCTTCTTATTTCTTTCCGGACTATATTGAAGGGATCGATCCCTTTCAAATTCATTTGACCATGATACGGGATGACACAATTGACCTTCTTCCCTTATTAGAAAAAGGCGATATTGATGCGGCCATCATTCAGGACCACCCTGAACATAAAGGATGCTTCAGCACCCATTTATTCACGGATGAATTCTATGCAGCCGTACCCGTCACCCATCCGCTTGCCATACGTGAAACCATTGAGATACAGGACTGTTTCCCTTATACACAATTACTGCCTGACGCGACGACCCCTCTCAGTAAGAAAATAAGGTCATTGATGGCGCAGCATGAAGTCACTCCTCCTGCTATTAAAGAGCTTCCCTACCATGCACTCATCGGTTATGTCGCACAGAACCGGGGAGTATCTTACCTTCCGTCCATCATGGTCGAGAAAGTGGATTACAAAGGAGTCGCATTCATTCCCTTGAAAGGCACCCCCTTGAAGAGGGAGATGTATTTATTCACCCTGGACCAACGTACCCTTGACGTTTTGAAGGAAGGTTTCCATAAGTAAAGTGTAAAGGGCGATGTCGTTCCTGCATATGACCAAAAGGGAATGAAGGTATAACCAAACGTTATATCTTCATCCAAAAAAACCGCCCCGGATACTCCGGAGCAGCTTCTCCACCCTACCATCAAACCCTATGCACGAAATCAAATGGTTCTTTTCCTTCAAATGTATGAACTATTTCGTCATGAGCCTCCCGTTTATCATGTCCCACCGTTTCCAATACCCGGGTTGCCCCGATCAGCATCAGCTTTGCAGACAGGATCGTCAACGTAAAGAACACTACCGGAATAAAGGAAATCCATGGATAAGTGGTCCATAGATATTGCCACCACCCACCAAGAAGACCCGACCATTCGTAAGAAAGTGACACAAGTACCGCGTTTTGAAAAATGTCCTCATCAAGCACCGCGCCACCAATAAAAATCTTCAATACCCCAAGATGGGCAATCAACAGCATAATAATCATGAATTCCCGGATCGATACAAGAAGGATTTGGGGCAGAATGAAAGGCCTAATATGATTCAGAATATAATGGCGCTTTGTAGCCCCCAACACTTTAGAGCTGTCGATGAATTCTTCTTTCATGATCTTGTCAAATTCGTTTGAAAACAACAGGGTCAGACTCGGAATCGAGATGACGATGAGAATGACCAGGTAAAAAATCGTTTTATCCGAAAAGTCATAAGGGAAATGATCAGGATTGTATAATGGCCCCTCGAGCAGCATCCAATTCAATAATAAGAACGATAGTAAAGTGGGAGGAAAATAATTGGCAGCATCCACGATGTTATCGATGATTTTTCTGAACGGCTTAAAATAAAAATGAACCACCAGTCCAAGGACAACGGAAGGCAGCACCCTGCATAACATGATGACAAGGGCAGCGCCTATCGTATATTTCGCCCCAACAATAATGAGAAGAAGGACATTCCGGTTAAAATTATCCGTACCAAGCGGTGGATACTCTAAAGGGGAGTATGGAGGCTTTAGAAAGTCCCCCCCTTCATTTTTCAAAAGGTCGAGCTTCGGCACTTCATTTCCCCATCCCGCGTAATAAATCACACTTACTGCAAACATACCGAACAGGAAAAGAAACCCTATAAAAAAAGCCGGATCTTTCATTAATTTCTTCAGCATCATATGACCACCTTCTGTCCGGTTTTTTTAACAATGAGCAGCCGGATCAAGATGAGGAGAAGGAATACCGGCAGATAGAACATAATCAGACTGAAACAAATCACATCCATTTGGGAAAACGACAGGATGAAATGAGTGATCCCGTAAATATTGAACAATCTCTCAAAAACGATGAGAGATGACAGGAGAAAAAGAATGATGGACTTAGAGTGATTCAACAGGCTGAACGTGATGTTCCTGAGAATATGGGTAAAGAAAATGAAATGCTTGGACATTCCCCTGCTCTTGATCAGGTCAACATACGGCTTGCCATATTCATCATTCACCAGCAGATAGGTAATCCTGAACAACATGATCGTCGGTAAGATGGACAATGTCAGGACCGGGATCAGGTACACCTTTTCCTGTGATCCGACGATGGGAAACAATAAAACCCCCGTCTTTTTCAGGACAAAAATGACGGTGTATTGAATGACGATCAAGATAAAGATATCGGGTGTGGATTCAAGCAGATTGGTGGCCCGGATCATAAACTTCGACCAGGCGGCGGGCAATAAATGTGTGAGGTATGCAAGAAGGATGCCCAGGACAACAGACAAGAGAAAGGCAGAAATAAAAATCAAAACGGAGTAAAAATACGGTTCCCAGAAAGCAGGGAACATCGGATACGAGTTATTCACTTCATTCGTGATGGTCATCTCATTGGAATGAAGCAGTGAGCTTGAAATATTCACAAGGTTCATAAGATAATGTTTGAAGCTGAGGTTCACTCCCTCATTAAACAGACCGACGAGACCTGTCAAAAGGATGATGCCAATCAGTACGAAGACAAATTTTAGAACCATGGAACCGATAGATTTGAGATACATAGATTGATCCTCCGAAAAGTACATGCTTCTTAAAGATTACCATAATAATCCAATATATCCCATATAAAAAAGTGGAACCCTAAGGATTCCACTCTTAACCTATGTGACAATGCATCTCTCCCATTTATGCCACCGATTCAATGTCTTTCTTGCCTATAATGGTTTTTTTCTTCGTAAATCGTTCGACCAGCACGGCTACTGCGTTGTCTCCTGTTGCATTCAGTAACGTAGCCGGAATATCGATAATGGTTGAGATCACTGCCAATAACGGAAGCACTTCAGGCGTCAGTCCGTAGGCTGCGATGATGAACATTTCACCAATCAGTCCTCCTCCAGGGATCCCCCCCATGACGATTGCGGTGATAACCGCGACCAATACCGCTATAAGGTACGTATCCAACCCTTCAAACGGAATGCCCAGAACGCCAAACGCAAAGACGATTTTCAAGATGGCCCCCATAGCCGAGCCGTCCTTATGAATGGACGCTCCGATAGGAATGACCGTTTCTCGTACGGCACTGGATACCCCCATCTTTCTCGTTGCATCCAGATTGGCAGGAATCGTTGCCACCGAGCTTTGTGTTCCGATTGCCGTTGCCGCAGGTAAGAGGTTATGCTTCCAAAAGCCTCTCACCCCTGTCTTTCCTCCTGCCACAAAGGCATAGAAGGAGAACACCACTACAAAATAAATCACCGCTATCACCAAATACAAAAGAAAAGAACGTAAATATGAAGATAGTAAACTTGCCCCGAACGTTCCTACTAATGTAGCAAAATAGGCCGCCAGTCCGATTGGGGCATAATACATGATATATGATACCAGCTTCATGCTCACATCGGCCCCGGCCTGTAGGATTTTTTTCAATGGCTCCGCTTTTTCCCCCAGTCGATTGGTGGCAAATCCGAGTGCCACTGAAAAGAGGATAAGGGGCAGCATATGCTCCCGTGTAAATAATTCAATGAAATTGTCCACCGTAAAGGTTTGGACGATTTGGTCCCCCAATTGGATGTCTTCTGTTTCAACTGACTGATCCAGACTGATGGTAATGCCTTCTGTCGGGGAAAACACCTTCACTCCCACAATCATCATCACAGACGAGATGATTGTGGTGATCAGGAAAATAACCAGCATGCTCCTCATGATTTTCTTAAATTGACCTTTCGATTCCAGATTGGCAATCGCCGATGAGATTGAAAAGAAAACCAGGGGCACCACGATCGTAAAGAGGAGATTCAGGAAGATATCCCCCAGGGATTTCAACATTTCCGCTTTCTCTCCCATGGTCAGTCCGATGATGGATCCCAAGATAATGGATGCGAGTAGTGTGATGGCTAATCCGTACGTTTTAAATATGTTTTTCATGTTGGTTTCTCCTCTTCATTATGATTGTAAGGTGGATCATTCTTTACCGGTCATTCCGAACTAAATCTGCATACGATTCACGTTCGATCACGACCCGTGATTCCCCATCCTTCACAAACACAACAGCCGGTCTTGGAATCCGGTTATAATTACTTGCCATGGAATACCCGTACGCTCCCGTACTGAACACAGCCAGAATATCACCGTAATTCGTCGGCGGCAGCATCAGGTCCCAGATCAGCATGTCACCGGATTCGCAACATTTCCCGGCAATGCTCACAAGCTCCGTGCATTCCTCATGGGGACGATTGGCAAGCACCGCATGGTATTTCGCCTGATAGAGGGCCGGGCGGATATTGTCAGTCATCCCTCCGTCGATCGCGACGTACGTGCGCACATCGGGAATGATTTTCTTCGATCCCACTTTGTATAAGGTCGTCCCGGCTTCCGCCACCATGCTTCGGCCCGGCTCCACCCATACTTCAGGGAGGGGATATTCATTCTTGGCAAAATAGGTCTTCACACTATCGGTAATCCCCTTCACATACGTTGGTATCGGGAGAGGCCGGTCTTCTTCCGTGTACCGGACACCGAATCCTCCGCCGATATTCAGTACCGGCATCGTCACATTAAATTCGATCCGGATCCGTTGCAGGAAATCAGCCAGTACTTGAATCGCCTGATCAAACCCTTCCCGTTCGAAAATCTGGGATCCAATATGAGAATGCAGACCGAGTAAGGAGAAGTATGGCTTGCGGAGAGCTAACTGAATCGCCGTATTCGCTTGTCCGTTGGAAATGCTGAATCCGAATTTCGAATCCTCCTGACCCGTCGTGATGTACTCATGTGTGTGTGCTTCCACACCCGGCGTGACCCTGATCAGAATCTGAACCTCTTGCTCACGCTCCTTGGCCAGGTCATGCAGCAGTTCAAGCTCCAGGAAACTATCGACGACAAAGCAGCCGATTTCGGCCTCAAGAGCCATGAGGAGCTCTTCTTCCGACTTGTTGTTCCCATGGAAATGAATGCGGTCTGCAGGAAATCCTGCTTCCAATGCCGTATACAATTCCCCGCCGGACACGACGTCCAGAGAGAGGTTTTCCTGCTCTGCAAGCCTCACCATCTCTTTGCAAAGAAACGCTTTACTCGCGTAAGCCAACTGATATTTCAATCCACTTTCATTGAACGCATCCCGGAATAATTTCGCGTTCCCGCGGATCATCCCTTCATCATATACCATCAACGGCGTGCCATATCTTTCGACCAAATCACCTGTCCCCATCCCACCGATTGTTAAATCTCCTTGAACATTCACATCAACTGTACTCATATCCTAAACTCCTTTTGACTCTCTCCAAAAAAACACACAAAAAAACCGTATGAAGCGATGCTCATACGGTTTATCATCAAAAGTTTTGGAAACATAATGAAGACTATGTATTAACATCTCTTCAATAGTTCTCCACAACTTTTTCATTGTGACAGTCCAACATTTATTCAATGCTGGCCCAACAAAAAATAGAATTGGCTATTTTCTGCTTCGGCGATCTGCCTTTCCCAACTTATCACGGAATCCATTATTCTCAAAGATGGTACTCATCATACTCGCGCCTCTATTATCAGAGAGTGACGTATTATTTTGTTTGCATTACTATACCATTCTCTTAAATTGGTTGTCAATTGAATTTTGGGTAGGCGATAGTACAAATCCCTGGAATGGGGCTCAGGGATTTCTTAAACCATTTTATTTCAGGTTGATAGTAAATGGTTTCATTTTAACCGGCCTATCATTCATGCTTAAAGTCTCAAATGGGACGATCAGTGAGTAGTCCTCAAGGTTTGTATCCTGCGGCAATGCAAAAGTGGATTGAAAACGGAGGGTATCCTTATCCACTGTTTTCGTTGTAGCACTTCTGACCATATGATTCAACATCTCATTATAATCAAGTTCTTCCAATGCATTTCGCTTAATATTTTTTGTAGGGATCACCTGAACGAATTGTGCAAAATTGGCTAAAATGTCATTTCGGAATTGTTTTTCTTTGATGTGATCGATGGTGAAGTCCACGGTCACCTTCCCTTTTGCGTTTTGGATATCTTGTATCGTGATCTGATAACCAAAACGAGGGCTCTTCACCTCGAATGGAGGTGAATCCTTTAATGAAGTAATGCCGTCTTCATCTACCCGCTTCATATCAGCTTGGACTTTCAGCGACTGTGCATCATCACTGAGTTTACTAGTGAACAGCTCCCTGACAGTCTTTTGATAATCACCGTCAATTTCTTTGATATCCAGTGTCTCTGCACTAGACTTCGACAGACGGTTCCCTAAGTCATCAAACACAATCAGATTTAACGTATCCTTCCGAGACTCCACCGAATATGTATACTCCAGTGTAGTCGTAGCTTTTCCTTTAGTAATGGATGTCACTAGCAGCTCAATTTCCCCATCCTGCGATTCTGTCCTTGCATCTGTTTGGATTGTTTCAGACGGAATCCTCTTGACCTGTACATCAAAAGTCCAGATCCCGCTTACATCTGCCATGTGGGTGAAAGTTAACGGAAGGGTGAAGTTTTCCGGCGGTTCTTTCCCGTCCCGGTAGAATTCGATCGAGCCAATGAACTCATCCCCATCCTTTTTAAGACCCGAGCTTCCGGATCCCCATTGATTCTGATCTTTAGCGTCGAAGAGATGATAGCTGTAGCCGCCCACCGGACGATTCCCTTCGTCCATATGTTCGATGGAAAGGTCATCACCCTTCGCCTTGAAGGTGACCCCGATGATGTTCCCGTCATAATATGTGCTGGTGATTGTTACATCGACGCCGTTGGAAGTGGCGGCCTGATTAATTTCCGTCACTTTATCGCTTGAATAGAGTTCCTTCCCGACCTTGGTCCCGACTTTCTCATAAATCCCACCTAGTACAGGCAGTTTGGCAAGTGCGTTGTTCACAGGTGGGAATAGGAAGCCCGATATGAGAACCATGGAGGCAGCAGCGGTGGTAAAGGCGGCACTTACCTTGACCGTTTTTTTCCGGACCTTTTGTTTTCTACCTTTTTGGATTCCTGATGAAATCGCCTTAAAAACCTCTTCTTTTGGCACCTCGATGCTGTTCATTTCATGCTCAAACCATTTTCTGTCCATACTGATTCACTCCTTCCAACAGCTTTCTTAATTCTAACTTTGCACGGTGAAGATACGTCTTGACCGTCCCTTCAGGCGTATCCATCGTCTCTGCGATCGTCTTGATCGACTGTCCCTGAAAGTAAAATAATATAATGACTGTTTGATAGTGTGGATTCAAGGATGCCATGGCCGTGATCAAATCGATCCGTCCCTCCACATCCTTGTCTTCTGTAATGAGGGCATTGTCGAGAAAATCATCCCCCGTCAGGACGAGTCTGTTTTGTTTTTTCAGATAGCTGTATGACGTATGGATCAGGATTTTAATCAGCCACGTACTGAAATACTCCGGGTTCTTCAACCGGGATATCGAGGTGAATGCCTTGCAAACCGTCTCCTGCACAACGTCCAGCGCATCTTCTTTATTTCTCACATATAGGAATGCCGTCCGGTACAGCTTTTCACTTTCTGAGTGGATCAGCCTTTCAAATGCCTGTTCATTCCCTTTAATTGCTTTTTTCACAATTTTTACATCCATTGATTAACCTCCTGTCATTCATTAGAGTCGGGTGGGTTGGGAAAAGTTTCAAGGAATTTTTTTATGGGGTGTCGTGCAATGTAGACTGAGGTTGTTTACCATTTATTTCAAAAAGACGCCTTAACTATGAAAAACGACGCAATAAATTTGAAATCGACGCAATTCACCTCGAAAATGACGCAATCATGGACGACTTCGACGCAATTAAGTAGCATGGATGGGATCATACGCCCCCAAGATTGAATGAAAATGAGCCAAAAGCCAAAGAAAGATTGAAAAAACCTTTTTTATCTTCCATCGTAAGGCTTTTCACTTAAAAAAGAAGCTTATCCCCATCGATAAGCTTCAATCTGCCCGTCCCGTATAAATCATCACAAAATGCAGGACCGCTTCAGTTGATCCCATATTGATATAGCTGTGGCCTTTATCTGCATGGAACTTGATCGAATCATACTGACCTAGCTCGAATTCGTCATCCTGAACCTTCACACGCACTCTTCCTTCCATGACGGTGACAAATTCAATCACCCCCGCCTGGTGGGCATCGGCACGGTATTCACTTTCCGGTTTCAGGAAGGCCCTGTGGGTTTCCAATGAGCTATAGCCAGAGGAAGTAAACATCGGTTCCAGGGTCAAGGACTCATTGGCACTGATCACTTTGCTTCCTTCGTTTTTCCTGGAAATCTGAACTTCCTGTTTTTCCACGAGAAGGGCAGAAATCGGGATCTCAAGTCCGTTCGCGATTTTCCAGATGATCGTCAAAGATGGATTCGCCTCTCCCCTTTCGATCTTACCCAATGTCAATGTACTCACATCGGTCATGGCCGCAAGCTCCTGCAGGTTAAGGCCTCGTTCATGTCGTATATGTCTCAGTGTCATTCCGACGTGCCGGGCCAATTTTTCCGGGTCCTGCCACGTCAAACCGTCATTGCTCATATTTCTACCTCTTTCTTTAATCAATGTTTTGAAGTATATTATAATATATATAAAATAAACTATAGTATATGTATCAGAAAGGAGTGTTCATCATCAAGGAACTGACCCTGGGTACCATTTCATCTATGTTCTTTGCCGTCACCTTCATTCTGAACCGGTCCATGGAACTTGCTGGTGGAAGCTGGATGTGGAGTTCGTCCCTTCGCTTCCTGTTCATGCTTCCTTTCCTTTTCCTTATTGTAGGTTTAAGGAAGAATGTAAATCAAGTCTGGATTGAATTGAAGAAGAAACCATTTGAATGGCTGGTATGGAGTTTTGTCGGGTTTGTACTCTTTTACGGCCCTCTCACTTATGCGGCAGCGTATGGACCGGGCTGGCTCGTCGCGGGTACGTGGCAATTTACCATCGTCGCTGGCATCTTGCTCGCTCCCTTGTTTTATACTTCGGGGCCGGTCAGACGCAGGCACTCCATTCAAAAAAGAGCTCTCGCCATCTCATCGATCATTTTAGCTGGGGTCCTGTTCATTCAACAGGAAAATGCCAGTGGTTTGTCCTTTTCTGCAATGGCCGTTGGAATCTTACCGGTGATCCTTGCAGCTTTTGCGTATCCTCTCGGGAACCGGAAAATGATGGAGGTATGCGGCGGGAAGCTTGATACCTTTCAACGGGTGCTGGGGATGACGATGGCGAGCACTCCCTTCTGGCTGATCCTTTCGTGCTATGCGTTTGTTAAGGTGGGGGCACCCAGCACGGGTCAAGTGACGCAATCCTTTATCGTCGCCATTTGCTCAGGGGTGATTGCGACCTCCCTCTTTTTCCTTGCGACAAATTTGGCGAGGCATCATCCCGGGAAGCTTGCCGCAGTGGAAGCGACCCAGTCCACCCAGATCCTGTTCGTCATCATGGGAGAAGCAGCAATCCTGTCCGTTCCCTTTCCGTCAGGATTCGCCCTGATCGGCATCCTCCTGATCATCGCAGGCATGATCATCCACACCGTGAACGTAAAAAAAATGAATGCCGGTACGATTAAGCCGGTGAAATCAGCAAGCTAAAAAGGAGGAGCACCCTGGGGTGCCCCTCCTTCCGTTTTATTTAAAAACCTTTCTTCTCATCCACTGAGTTGCAGCCCATTTATCCCCGATGACAACCGGTGCCCCGCCATGAAGCGTCAAGTCGTTCAGCTCCTGATTATCATAGAAATATTCGAAGTAGACGGCCATCCCCTTTTGCGGAGAAACAGAGAAATTCAATTTCGTGAAGTACGTTTCCCCGCCTTCTTCCACGTCATTCAGGTACATGACAAGGGTGCTGATTCTCGGATTCTTCACCGGCCGCGATGACGCCGAGAAGAAATCGAAGTGGGCCTTGTACTCCTGACCAGGTTTATAGTTAAGGATTTGAAGACCTTCCCCGTGCTCGACGGGTATATTCATAATTTGAGAGACTCGTTTTTCGACACGCGTCACGACATCGTGACTCTCTTCCAGAAACACAGAGCTGCTTGTTCTCAGTCCGTCCACTGTCCGGGTGTTCCCGATTTTCGAGCGCTCGACCCGGTCCTTTGACAGCTGGATGAGTTCATCACACTCTTCATGACTTAACACATTTCCCAAAACGACGATCAGTGGTTCTTCCATTTTTGCGATGATGTGAATTTCCCTGTCTTCCGTCTTGATCTTATTCCCCGTATGGTGAAAAATCGTTTGTTCCTTTACAGCTATTTCAGTAGTATCCATTGCCAACTTTCATCAACCTCTTATCATATTTTTAACATTCTGAATTTTTATGTTAGTGGAAGCATTCTTGTATTCTTCCAATCTGGAAAAACGATCGCAACAATAGGCATAACTGTAGATTGTATTTGGCTGTTTCCTCCTGCATGTGTATTTTCATATATTTTACACCCGGTATGAGGGGAAATCTATCTTTTTTTTTGATAAAAAATAAGGGAGATGATGGGATTGAGGTTGATTGGAGGATTGGCGTGGGCGCGGGAGCTTCACAGAAAAGACACGGATTGGTTTTATGCGTCGTTTTTGAGATTTATTCGTCGATTATTCCCATTTATGCGTCCAATTTCGAATTTATGCGTCGTTTTAAAATTTTATGCGTCGAGTCTCCCCTTTTTTGCTTCAAACTCATAAAAAAAGACTGCCGAATCAAGTTCGGCAGCCGATCACATTTTATTTCTTCAACCCTTCATACTGCACCAATACTTCCTTCGTAATCTCACTATCTTCATCCAGTCCGCTCACTTCTTTCAACACATGAGCCGGACCGTGACCTTTGATCATACCTTGTATTTCCATCGCTTGTTCATCCTCAGGATTGTCAAACAATAGGGCTGCAGCAATCGCTTTGGCAAGATAGGAATAAGAAAGTCCCGCTTTTTGAGCCTCGGTCGTCGGTCGGATCAAGCGGTCATCTGGTCCCAGCTTGCGGATCGGCGCCCGTCCCACACGACTGACATCATCGTTCAGGTAAGCATTTTTGAAGCGTTCGATGTTCTTATCAATATAAGCAAGATGCTCTTTTTCATCAAGCCCGTATTGTTTTACTAGATAAGCACCTGTTTCTTTCAATGTCTCCTTGACCTGCTCGGCAATGGCTTCATCGGCCAATGTCTGATCGATCGTTGACTTGCCTTGCAGGTAACCAAGGTACGCAATGACTGCATGACCTGTATTAACTGTGAATAACTTACGCTCGATGAATGGAGCAAGGTCCTCTACAATCGTCATCCCTTCAACAGGCGGGATCGTTTCTTTTGTTTCAACCACCCATTCGTAATAAGGTTCAACGAGTACATCTAGTGAACTCTGATCTTGCATCGGTACAATGCGGTCGACGGCTGAATTGAAGAAGTAGACTTTCCCTTCAAGCATCGCAATCGTTTTTTTATCAAGATTTTCTATAATATGATTCTTTAAAATATCAGTGGCACCGATCTGATTTTCACATGCAATCACATATAACGGCTCATCTGAAGACGCCAAACGCTTGGCAATTCCTTTAGCGATCAGAGGTGCGATTCTTGGAAGGATATTCGGTCCGATCGCCGTCGTCAGGTAGGTTGACCTGCCGATCGTGTCGATGACTTCCCCTTCTTGATGAAGGTTGTTCAGACCGGAAACATTCTCGATCGTTTCCTTTTCCTTCGTTTCCGTTGCAAGCTTCACCTGGTAGCGTCCTTCTTCATTCAGCTTGTTGATCACCTGCTCGGCGATGTCCACAAAGGTCACGTGATAATCTGATTGGGAAAACAATGCCCCGATAAACCCTCTGCCTATGTTTCCTGCTCCAAAATGTATGGTTTGTTTCAACATCATCATTCCTTTATCAAATTAGTTTGTAAGTAGTCCAGAAAGATATCTTCTAATTTTTTCAAGATGATCGCTTCGTTCGTGGACGAATAAATCATCATGCTTATTTGATCTTCGATTAAGCTTGTACTGATCAGGCTGAGGATTTCCTGTTCCCGCCTGCTCAACTCTTCCGGTGCAAGCATGAGTAGGAGGCTTTTCAACTCCATTTCCACACCATCCATCCCCTTGATGCTGCAAGGTTCATCCAGATGGGCCACCTGGAAGATCAACTTCTTCACGTTATGATCCCGGCAATGGAAGAGACCCATATTTGTTTTCGGAATCCCGAGTCCTCCTTTTCTCTCCCTTTCCATCAGCTGGTGCATGACCACATGGGGCTGCTGAAGAAGTTCGTCCCGTTCCGCTTGTTCCACCATTTCATTCAGGATCCTTAGATGACTTCCCGCAGACTGCTTCCGGTACACGCGGAAATTGGTGAGTATGGCTTCCATGCTGGAGTGTACATCCTTGATTTCCTTGAGGAGCATCCTGACTTCGGTTTTCTCACCCGATCGCGGCGCTTCCTTCAAGTATTTCTTTCTTGTCAGCTTTTCTACGTTATTCTGCAGATAGCTTTGGATGAATCCGATGTCCTTTTCGCTCAATAACGGGCTTACCAGGATATACTCCACTTCCGTAAAGGGAAGCCTGACCGTGGAAATAACGATATCGTAGTCATCAAGATTTGCCGTCTGAAAATCCTTGATCGACAGGATTTCCACCTTATTGATCATCGTCAGTTCCCGCTGAATGCGGCTGGCGAGCATCTTGGAGGTCCCGATCCCCGTCGGACATACGACCACTGCTTGGATGTTCACCTTCTCTTCATTCATCAACATGGCCGAGCCGAAATGGAGAACGATGAATGCCACCTCATCATCGGGAAAGGATATATCCTTGAATTCTGTTTCAAGACTCTTTTTTACCGCTAAAAATAATACGGGATACTTCTTCTTGATTTCATCCGTCAATGGGTTGAAAAGATCCAGCTCATGCTGCAGGCGGAAGATGGACGGTCCCATATGGGCAAGCAGGCCCTGAAAAAGGGAAAAGTCATCAGACAGTTCCACGTGGAGATCCGCCGATACATCCTTTATGACGTTCTTGATGAGATGACCAAGAAGGATGCTGTCATAATAAACAACATCGGGATCCTGCACTTTGGACCCTTTTAATATGACCGTTAAAAATTGAACGTCCTGGTTGGTCAACGGAATTGAAAGTGTTTCTTTCAGTTCCCTGCATATCGTGTCCATCAGAAGATATTCAGTGGAATCAGGATCCTCAGATGGCTCATATTTTTGTAATCCAAAGCCCATTTCGGTTCGCTGGATCGTCAGGCAAATATAGACAACGAGGCCGATATAATCACTGTCCGTCAAGGTAATCTGTTCCTCGGCCAGATGGTGATTCACCACCCCGTCGACAGCGAGTAAATAGTCCGGCTTGAAATACCCCAGCACCGGTTCATTGAGGTTATTCCCCTTTTGCATTCCGTACAAGGTCTCGATGATGTCTTCATAAAAATAGACGAGGAAGAAGCTTGCCAAGGCATGACGTTTTTCGGCTTCATCTGCAGTAAGCTCTACCCCCACCCCTCGTTTCCTTGTAAGGGTGATACCGTATTTTTGCAGCCAATCGACGAGCTCATCTAGATACGAAGTGAGGGTCGTTATGCTGATCCCCAACTGCTGTGCAAGTACCTGTTTTTTAAAAGAAGGTCCTTCTTGGAGAAGGATGATCAGTAAATTAAGCTTTCGCTCTTCTGGTGTTTCATCGGTCGGATTCACTTCTGCAAGATTCTGGATCAAGCGATAGATGTGTTCATTCTTCCCGTCGATGAACAGTCCTTCATTGGCCGTCCGCTTCAGCTCTAAATGATACTGTTTTAAAATGTTTTCGATGGATTTCAAGTTGCGCTGAACGGTTCTCCCGCTCACATTCAGGAAGGCAGAAAGAGAGTACACGGTATGTTTTCCCGATGTTTTTACGATCAATTCAATTATGGATTTTTCCCTTGATGTAATAAACATGCTTTCCCCTCTTTCCCTGAATTAGCTTTTATCAATACAAATGAGAACAGAAAGGCAGGGATCCCACCTTTCTGAATAACATTTTTAGTTGCTGTTAATGATGTCTTTCAGTTCTTTGGCTGACTTGGCCTGAACCATTCTGTCGACGTTCTCCTGCTCGGAGCAGACAACTGCGATGCCAGATAGGATTTCCAAATGTGTGCCGTCCTTGCCGGCGATACCGAAGATCATCTTCGCCTTCTCACCGTTGAAGTCCACGCCGTTAGGCACCTGAACGACGGTGAAGCCGGATTTGATGACAGCTTTCTTCGCATCTTCCGTACCGTGTGGAATGGCTACATTATTACCCATATAGGTAGATGTGATTCCTTCTCTGTCAATCATAGCATCTACATAGCTTTCTTCTACATATCCTGCTTTGACGAGAGCTTCTCCTGCGAACCGGATCGCCTCTTCTTTTGTGGCAAAAGACTGATTCATGAAGATGTTCTTTTCAAGCAGTAGGTCATCATCGCGATCTGCATTCGGCTCAGCGTTTACCGCTTCTTCCTCTGCATCCTCCACAAACTCTGCCTGCTCATCCGTGATCCCGTCCTGAAGACTTGCGATCAGCTTGTCATATTCCGGACTGGATAAGAAATTATCCACAGAAATGTGATACGCATTCGGAAGCTTATTTTTCGCACGCGGCGTCAGTTCTTCCTGTGTGATGACGACTTGAGCGTCAGATGGAAGGTTACTGATGGACGTGTTCGTCACGCTGACATCCAGACTTGCCGCCTTCACTTTCTTGCGGAGGAGTGAAGCCCCCATGGCACTAGAGCCCATGCCTGCATCACAGGCAAAGACGATCTTGTTTACTTCTTCAGGCATTGTTCCTTGGCTCACTTGGCCTGCTACAGAACTCTTCTTGCCTTTCATTTCCTGCATTTTCTTTGTTGCACCTTCGATGTCTTCATCAGTCGTTTTACTTGATTTCAACACGATGGCAGACACGATGAAGGATACAACTGCTGCCACAAGGACGGCTGCGAAGTTCGCCAGATACGCCATTCCTTCTGGAGGGGTAACCGCGGTAATCGCGAGGATACTTCCAGGTGATGCCGGTGATACCAGACCTCCACCTAATAAAACAAGGGTGAATACTCCGCTCATTCCACCGAGGATGACGGAAACGAACAGCATCGGTTTCATTAATACGTACGGGAAGTAAATCTCATGAATCCCACCGAAAAAGTGAATGATTCCTGCTCCTGGAGCGGATTGCTTCGCTGTTCCTTTTCCAAAGAACATGAACGCCAGCAGAATTCCAAGACCTGGTCCCGGGTTTGCTTCTAATAGGAAAAGAATTGATTTTCCACCCTGTTGAACTTGCTCCAATCCGATTGGTGATAGTACACCATGATTGATGGCATTATTTAAGAATAGGATCTTTGCAGGTTCAATCAGGATACTTGTTAAAGGAAGCAGTCCTGCTGCTACGAGCCAGTCAACACCTGCGACAAGTAGATTCGTAAATGCATCCACGGCTGGTCCGACACCAAGGAATGCAAGGATCGCAAGGATTCCTCCAAGGATACCCGCTGAGAAGTTATTCACCAGCATTTCAAACCCCGCTCTGATTTTCCCTTCGATTGCCCCATCGAACTTTTTGATCACGTAAGCCCCTAGAGGCCCCATGACCATGGCACCTAAGAACATCGGTGTATCCGGTGCACCGACAATGACACCCATTGTCGCGATTGCACCCACGACCCCACCTCGCTGGTCATGTACGAGCTTACCTCCTGTATACCCGATCAAGAGCGGTAACAGGTACGTAACCATTGGCCCTACAAGTTTGGCAAGGCTTTCATTTGGAAAGAACCCAGTTGGTATGAACAACGCTGTAATTAAACCCCAAGCGATAAATGCGCCAATATTAGGCAGAACCATTGAACTGAGGAAGTTACCAAACTTTTGTACCGCGACTTTCATATTTGATTGAGCCACTTCTCTCATCCTTTCATGATTGAATAATAATTTCTCTTATATTCATCATAGGCTCTAGATGGCGACGGTTTCAACAACGATGAAAACTAACTTTGTCACCCTTGTAACGACAAACCTATTGTTTCTCTTGTAGGGGAGGTTATTCTTACATAAGAGGGACGGACCTCCTGCTTTTAGAGCAGGAGGTCCGTCCCTCTTCTATATTTCTAATCCAGCTTCACATTCACCCGGTCGTCTACATACTTCGTTGTACTGTAGCCCTCGATTTCAAGCTTGGTCGGTGTTATATCTTCCTGAGAAGAATCGTTATAAAATTCGATTGTTTGGACGGTTTCAAAGTAGCGGGGTTGATCTAATGAATCATACTCATAGATATCAACCTCTTGCACCGTACCATTTTTATCCATTAATACACCATCTGAATCACTGACTCCCATCGAGATGTTGTCCATCCTCAAATGATCGCTGGAAAAGCCATAGTTCACCCTTTCATAGGCACGGTCCTTCGATACATCGTGCGTCAGAATCACCTTTGCCGGATTTCCGGCCCTGATTTCATCAATGGAAACGGTGTTTCCGAGATATTCAAAGGTCTGCGGCATATCCTTGGCAGCATCGAGGTCGATCGTTTTTCCCTCGTCTACGGATAAATGGATGGAACCAAATTGAATGTTCACCTCTTTCGGATTTTCAAAATACAGGGTATTGAAGCTGGATGCAAACGAATTCCATCCGTCCTGATCGAAGGATTCCACAAACATATTGTTTCCAAAGAGATCTGCCTCCACCTTCTTCTTATCCGTTTCAAGAGCATGAAAGGTCATGACATCAATCCGTCTGTCCCTGCCTTGATTCTGAAAGCTGTACTGCAGGAGGGTCGTGGTCGGAGCGATCGTCAGCTTATCCAGACGGACCGGAATTCCTTCTATGTCGATTTCTTTATTCAACTCATGGACCCGGGATGATTGCTTTGTAAACGGAATGTCAAAGCTCCAATCCCCTTCGGCAAATCTCACTTCCCCACGGTACCCCCCTTCCTTTTTAGGGTCCTGAACGATTTGCATGAGCCTTGCCACATTCAATTTAATGGTTCCTTTATCCACCGAAACCGGCAGGAGACTCAAGGTGCCCCTATACACATTTTTCTCTTCATTTTGTATTTCATCCTGATCGACAGGAGGAGAGTAAAACATGTTTTGCACATCACGCATCATGACGTCATATTCATTCTCGATATGGACGCCTTCATGAGCATTCATCATATATCGATTTTCTTCCTTGGTATCCTCTATTTCATAAAAGACAAGGGTCTGTACATCATCTGCGACGACACTCTTGATGGTGATTTTCACCCCATTGCTTTCCGCTTCAAGATTCAGACGTTCCCCAAGGTCATGCTGGAGAATGGCACGCAATTGTTCATCCTCTTCCGTCCATGCATAGTAGAGATTGGAGAATCCACCTGTCACGAATCCTATAGAAATGAGCATTGCGAAAACACCTGCGAAGGCAATCCCGATTGACTTCCGCTTCTTTTTCTTCCGCTGCCTATGTACTTCTCTTTCCTCCACCTTACTCTTGACCTTCTCCATGAATCCAGCAGGGATTTCCACGGAATCTGCCATTCCTGTCAAGGCAAGCACCACTTCCTGAAAAGTGCCCAAATCCTCCTGACAGCCCTGACAATGGTAAATATGCATCTCAAGCTCTACCTTTTCCGGCCGATCCATCGTCCTTCCCAGGTAATCAAGATAATGCCTATGAAATTCCGGACAGCCCCCGTAAGAACCTTGGACCAACCCTTCCCTAAGCTTCCGCACGCCAGAGAAAACACAGGATTTAACCTTCTCTACTGAAATATCAAGAATATGACCAACCTCTTCAAAAGTGCATTCATTGAAATACGTTAAAGCAATTGCCTCTTTCTCCTGATCCTCCAATTGGTTTAAAGCTTGAAAGAGCATTTGATCCGGGTTCTGACTCTCTATAGCTTGGAAATTCTTATCTTTAGAAAGCACCCGACCTTTTTGTATAAAATAAGAAACTGCCCGTAGGTCGAATGAAGCCCCTTTTTTAAATTGGTGTAATTCATTATGTATGATCATGATCGAACGATAAAATATCTCTTCCAGATCCTCTTGCTCCCTTACATACATCCGTCCCAGGGCATATAAAGACTGTTTATGCTGCACAAACCAATTCATGACCGATTCCAAGTCCTTTTCCCTCATCCCGCTGGGCAAAAAGGGAGCTGTTTGCGGTGTGACCATATGTGTATCCCCCTCTAAATACGAAATATTACAAAAATAAAACAATTAATTTCATTTTACCATATTTAGGGTGCGTATTTCGGGCAAAAAAAACGGTAGACCGAATCACGGACAAGTTGGTCTGCCCTTACTCTTTCATAAATATTTTATTTCTCCAGCTAGTCTATAAAAGCTGTTCTTCTTATATATCTGCTTTTACTCTTCGATCAGACCTTCTGAGAATTGAGTTCCAAAGGCTTTTATGTATTTCATTTTTCATTTGAATGGTGTAGGAAATTGTAAGTAGGAATATGAAAGCAGTATGAGGTCCGTCCCTCATTTTTTCTTAAAATTCTGGAAAATACCATAAATACAATTGACTAACTTATTCCATTTTTAATATAATTTTTTTACTGAAGAGTCATTTATTAGTTTATGAAGAGGCTGGAGGATGTAGATGAAAATAAAAGACAAGTTGATGGATTACTTTCGCTTTCAGCAGGGTGAAATCATCGGTGAATGGTTGGAGCTAAGGGAAGTCGATAAATTTTCCATCTTTAATGTGAATGCGCCAAAGGCAATTGAAGAAAAGCTTAGGGAGGAATCAGGAAGCTTTATACTCTATATAACCGAGGCGTTGGTCGATAAAGAAAAGAAACTCTCCAACGAGCTTCTTGAGTGGTCCAATCTCATTGCCAAAGAGCGTGTGAATGACGGGACGAGTATTGATAAGGTGCTTGAACAATTTCACCGTTTCAGGAAAGTTTATTTTCAATTTATGAAAACTTGGCTGATGGAAAATGAAGATCTTCTGCTGGAAGACCGCTATGCCATGATCGAAAACTATCATTCCATCTTTGATGAAGTCATAAAAACCTTTGTTATGTCCTACAAGACTCATTATGAAAGCAGACTCAAGGACCAAATGGGGCTCATTAATGAATTGAGCTCACCCATTATTCCGTTATCCGAAACAATCGCGATACTCCCACTAGTTGGGGATATTGATACAACGAGGGCAAAGTATATCATGGAGCATGCACTAGAGAAGTGCGTGGAAAAGGAAATCAAGCATTTAGTGGTGGACCTTTCAGCCGTGCCTGTCATCGACACCATGGTCGCCCAGAAAATTTTTGAACTTATGAACACCCTGACATTGGTGGGGGTCGATCCCGTCATCACGGGAATCAGGCCAGCCATCGCACAAACCGCCGTTCAACTCGGCATCCCCCTCGGATCTTTGCATATTCACTCTACGTTAATCCATGCATTGAAGAGCCTGGGATACAGCATCAACCCCAGTCGATCATAATAGAAAAGGTCTGGATCCCTATGGTCCAGACCTTTTGCATATCTATAAACGGTCGATTTCACCAAGCTGCTCATGCATGTCCAGCTCGATCATCTTTTTGGCCTTAGAGAAAGTAAACACTTCGTTAGAGACCCAATGATTGTATAACTTAGAAAGTGCGTTCCTGTGGTAGACCGTGCCTTTGACCTCAGAGAAGAAATAGATGATCAACAGGTTGACCACGTCTCCAGGAAGGGCCTTTTTACGCTCGATAGACTTTAACGACAGGGTATCCAATCCTCTTAATCTGTCTCCGATCACCGATTCTGCCATATGAAATGGATCGGATGTCCGGCATAATTTCACTAGTTCTGGATTAATGTCTTCAAATTTCAAGTGAATTCCCCTTTTACATAGAAAGTGAACGAAAAATGTAACACTTCAACCATCATTAGATTGTAAGATCAACTACTATGTATTATAACAAAAAGGCGGGACATTCATCACTATCAGTATGTTTAATTTCTACTTAACCAAAATTCCATGGTCCTTTCTTTAGCAGAAGGATAGACAAGACGTTTCACCTGTTCCTCCATCAAGAAGCATTCTGTAATCCAACCAGGGGCCGAACCATGCTCTTTCTTCCAAAGGTGCGTTCGTTCCAGAGCATCCTCTACCCTCATTTTCACCCACGTGTCGTCATCTTCCGTCACTCTATTCAACCATGATTCACCTGAGAGGATAAAGTACGGAACCCCACCTCCTAGATGGCTCTTATTTCTCACCCATATCACGCTTTCCCTGGGGAGAAAGCCTATATGGCGATTTTCAGAAGCCACCTGTGTGAACTCTTCTAAATAGCAGAAACATCCTGACCATTGCCGATCAGTACTTCGCGGTCGGATCATTTCCGACATGTAAATCGATTGACCTTTATGGAACAGACTGTCGATCTCCCGATTGATAAAAATGGGCTCTTTCTGAATGTAGTTAGAGTCGGACTGAGGTGTACCACAGGTAAATCCATTTTGGGCGAATCGAATCATTTTGACGAATTGCATATTGCTGCCCCTCCTTTTGCGTGAATTTCCCAAGGGCATTTTATACCAAACTCACTCTATAATGGTGGTAATTCCCTATATAGAGTGGTTTTAAACAAATTGTTATTATAAAACAAAAAGAAATGAGCGATTACAGTGTAACCGCTCAATAATTTGCTCTTTTCTACCGTTGCTCTTTCAATGCTCGTTCAAGAGTCGAAGTAACAGAAATATTTTCAAATGATATACCAAGTTGAACAGCGGTTTGGGCAATTTCCGGGCGAATCCCTGAAATCGAACTCTTCACACCAATCAAATTCAAACTCTCCATTATCTGGAACAATTGATGAGCAACCATCGTATCCACCATGATGACACCTGATAAATCAATAAACAAGTGCTCAACATTTTTATTCAGGCATTCGGCCAGTGTATTCTCGAGGATATACCTTGCCCTTCCTGTATCAATATCACCGACAAGAGGCAGCACCCCTGTATTTTTATCAATTAAGATGACAGGTGAACTCAATTCCCTGATCATTTCCTGCTGTGCCTTCAAACGCCTTTGGGCATACTCGTAATTTTCTTCTGCAAACTTGGAGATGACGAGACCAAAGGTTTTAATGATCAACTCTCTGAATGAATCAATACTCTCCGATGGATAATCACTGCCATACTGGCGGTCAAATTCCTTCAAAATCTCCAAATATTGATCCTGGGTTCTGAAGAACTCCCTCAGTATATAGTGAGTCGGGGTTTTTAAATGCTCTTCATCTTTTGCAATTTCTTCGATCCATTCAGCAAAATTATTTAGTGCATCCTTCCCTATATCTTTAAAAAGAAGACAAAAACGTTCGTGAAACTCGTGATTCTGGCGCTTCAACGTTAGGATGACCTGTGAATCCGTTGAAGCATAAACGCCTGAGGCATCACTTTTATCAAGTGATTCATACCAATTCTCCGTCAGTTGCCACGTACGATCTTTCATAAATTCATAAAATTTTTCCTCTACCTGCATATTCGACCTACTTTCTATAAGACAAGATATTGTGATCAGTTCATAAGCCATGATCCTGACGGGCAGGAATGTATAAGACTATCTTAGTGGTCTATACCCTAAATGACTTATTCATATGCTTATAAGAGTAATGTACTATGTCCTTGAACGAAAGGAAAGAAAAAGTTAAACAAATGGTGTACAAGGACCATTTCGATTTCTAAATTTTTCTAAAAGAATGATTGATTTGACCTTAAAAGGTTGCATATTTTCATAAAAAAGAACACGATCCCTCTGAAAAAAAAGGGATGTGCTCTAATGACAAAGTTGGTCGGAAATCGCATTGTTAGTACTGGATAAAAAAATAGAGAAGAGTGAGTACTATAAGAAAAACAGCCCCATCTTTTCTCTTCATTGTAAACTACTTATCATGACCTCAATGTTCACCAGCTTTTGAACCGTTTCGGACAACACGTTGAAAAAACCAATGCAGCGTAAAGAATGCCACTAAATAAACGGGGATCGAGTACCAGATTTTCCACTCTAAATGTTTCATATACCCGTCATAACTCAGCAAAAGTTCTATAAAAAAAGAGAAAAATGTCCAGATAAGTACATAAAACACAGACTTATCCGGTTTTAACATATTCAAGTATAAAAGCGCAATAAACGAGGGAGCAAAGACCACCAGTGCAAAATCGGAAAATTCCACACTTTTAGTTGGTCCAAAATCTACATAATCCAACATCAGCCCCACCAGAACGTGAGCTACCGCAGCAAAATATCCCACGAACGGAAACATGATGAGATTTTCCCTAACCGTTAACCTCTTTGGCACGAACATCATGGCAATGACTAAAAAAAGAATGAGTCCCCATACTAAAATCAACCTTATACACCCCTCTACCGGATAGAATACCTGCTTATTTTGTGAAAAACGTGGAAATTTATGTATGGAATAAAAACAGGGACGGACCTCAATGAGGTCCGTCCCTGCGCTTGGTTCCTAATGGGACGGGGTGCCTGTCCCCATGTCCCATTAGGATCCGATATTCCGATATTCTTCAGCAATTTTGACACTTTTTTGCTGGGTGAAAGCACTGACAGTGATGACGATGACGATGTTGCAGATCAATCCAAGGATACCTGCATGGATTTCTAAAGGTGTGGTTTCTGCGACCAGCTGGTAATAGTAGTTTACGAATGTACCGACGACGAGTCCTGTGGTGACAGCAGGGCCCGTCACTTTTTTCGAATAGAGTGCCCCGTATACGCCAGGGGCGAATTGAACGATGGACCCATAGGCTCCGAGCAATAGGGCGATGAGCCCCTGACCACCGAACACAGTGATAAAGTAAGCAAGCCCTCCGACAACAAACACTCCAATCCTCATCAGGAGCAATGTGGTTTTATCAGAAAGGTCCGGTTTTACATTCTTAATGACCCCGTCCGTAAATTCCAGCGAAGCACTGTGGGTGATGGCATCTGCCGTAGACATGGCTGCCGCTAGTGCCCCTGCACCTACAAGTCCGTATACCCAACCGGGAAGGCTAAGGACGGTGGTGATCAAGTAAGGAAGGATTTCATCCGGCGCTCCAATGTCAGCTGGATTGACTACATTCACTGCGGAAAAGCCAACAAATAGTAGTGGAATAAGGAACAGGGCAAAGATCGGATACACCAATACGGTTTTCTTAATCGTTCGTGCATTGGAGGCGTATGACTTTGAAAATAGGTGGGGCCACATTAAGAACCCTATGAGAGATACAAGGATCGTGGTCGTATAAGCTGTCCCTGACATGGTAGACCCTTCATTACCGATTTCAAAAAAGGCAGGGTTGTCCTGAACGAGGTTTGTAAACATCCCACCCACGCTGTCATGGAGTTTGTTCACAATCGCAAGGCCGACTACCCACGAGATGACGATCATCAAGATCCCCTGGAACACGTCAGACCATGCCGCTGCCCGCAACCCGCCAGTTGCAACATAGACGACCACGATTCCGTACGCTAGCAGGGCTCCTAGCCAAAGAGGAATACGTCCTTCTGTCATGATATTGAAGATATAGGCCATCCCTTTCATCTGTGTAGCAAGGTATTGAATAGAAGCGAGTAACGCAATGACACCGATTAAGATCGGCAGCGTCTTACCTCCGTATCGTTTTTTCATAAAGCCCGAAACCGTGTAAATATTGAATTTACGGCCGATCTTCCCGATTTTAGGACCGATGATATACCATGGGAGAATCGCAAAAGCGGTATAAGTTAAAATATAAAGTGCAGGTGCTCCTTTGGAATATGCCCACCCGGGAGCGCCAAGAAATGAAAAGGCACTAAACACAGCGCCCCCCATCAGGAACCACATCACAACCAAGCCGAGGCCTCCGCCTGCAACGGTAAACTCATATAAAGAATTTTTGTCATGACCTCTTCCTGCCATCACACCAACTACCAGTGCAATCACAAGGTAGCCGATCATCATGATCATAGCAATCTGCCAATCTGCCATTAATTGACCTCCTCTTCATCTTTGTCGGGATCGATTCGATAGAGTACAAGAACGATCAAAAAGGTAATGATGATCCATAAAATCACCCAGAATACCGAAAACGGCATCCCCATGATAATCGGAGTAGCCCTGTTTCCAATTGAAAACAAGGGGAAAATCAGTAGAAGAAACGGTAAAATCAGAGACATGCAATAAATCTTCGTAAACATACTTTTACTCATAAGACACCCTCCTTTTTTGCTGCATATTCCACTTTCCCATCAAGGATCGTTAACTCTACTTTTAACTCTCGTAATCTTTCAGGTTCACAGTGTAGAATCGATTCATTCAACACAACCAGGTCGGCGAGCTTCCCGGCTTCAATGCTGCCTTTAATCGTTTCTTCAAAGCTCGCATATGCACCGTTCCATGTATAGGCCTTAATCGCTTCCTCTATGGTGATTCGTTGTCGGTCCGCTATCACATCACCGGATTTACTCCTGCGGGTGACAGCTGAATATATCCCGTGTAGCGGATCCACTATGGTGATCGGACTGTCAGAGCCGATGGCGAAAGGAATCTGTGCTTCTGAAAAGCTCTTTAAGGGGAACATGATGCCGACCCGTTCTCCATAATCTTTCACGTAGCCGTCGCCGAATTCATAAATGAAGGCTGGATTTGGTATCGGAACAATATCCAACTCTTTTATTTGATGAATGAGATCCGATGGGGTCATGCCGGAATGTTCAATGCGGTGACGATGATTTCCACGGGGGTGACGTTCAAGAGCTGTCCGGACAGCTTTGACCATCATTTCCACCGCTTCGTCACCGATGGCGTGGGCGGTGATTTGCCACCCCGCTTTATGGGCTTTTCCGAGGGACTCATTTAATTCTTGCTGGTTCATATATAAAATGCCGGAGTCATTCGGATTGCTTGTGTATGCCTCCCTCGTCTTGGCTGTCGGACCACTGCTGCTTCCATCGATAAACACTTTGGCAGGCCCGATTTTCATCCACTCATCCCCAAGGCCTGTCCCTATTCCGCTTTCCAGGCCTTTCTCCACCATTTCTACCGAATCATGCAGCGAGCCGTAAAGTGCGTAGACCCTCTGCTTTACTCTCTTTGACCTTACTGCTTTTTGAAGGAACCGAATATGTTCAGGCCCATATCCCCCTGCATCATGGACACTCGTAATTCCTTTTTCCAAATAATCCTGGGAAGCGAGGGACAACCCCTGCTGCACTTCTTCTTCAGAATAATTGGCTAATAGAAACATGTTCATATGCGCGGCTTCTAACAGCAGTCCGGTTAATTCGCCGTCTTCACGACCGTATTTCCCTCCATTCGGGTCTTTTGTTTCAGAATGAATACCTGCAAGCTCCAGCGCTTTCGTATTCACGCAGGATATGTGCCCGCATGTCCGAACCACAATGATCGGGTGGTCGGTGGAAACCTGATCTAGATCCCACCGAGTTATGTGCCTTCCCTCTTTAAGGGTGTTTTGGTTATAACCCCAGCCCCGTATCCATTCCCCCTTTGGAGTCAATCGTGCTTTCTCCTTCAACATCCCGAGGAGGTCTTTGATACTCCCAGCCTCCTTACCGTTCACCCCGAGCTTATTGGTTCCGTAAAGTTCGAGGTGGGCATGGGCGTCAATAAAGCCGGGCAGGAGACTTCTTCCCTCCAAGTTCACAATCTTCGTTCCTTCACCTGCATATCGTAAAACTTCTTCATTCGTGCCGACTGCGAGTATTTTATTATCCTGAATGGCAACCGCTTCTTTCACGGAAAATTCAGAATTTACGGTAACCACTTCTCCGTTTATAAAGAGCATTGTCGCTCTCAAACGATCACCTCCCAAATGGGACAAAGGGACAGGTCCCTCGTCCCAGCCTTCTTTTACTTTTCATTAACAGCTGCTGAGCCGTCTTTTGGGACAAGGTGCCTGTCCCCATGTCCCTGACAGATCCGCAATGCTGTCGCGTATAGGAGCTGAACTCCTTTTTCAATGTCATCCATCTCGGCAAACTCGAGTGGATTGTGGCTGATGCCTTTTTCACAGCGGACGAAGATCATTCCGTAATCACTGATATAGGACATGAACAAGGCATCATGGAAAGGGCCGCTCATTAAGGTTGGTGAATCAAGCCCAAGCTTTTGATCTTCCTCCCTCATAATATTCTTTATCCAATCTGCACAATATCTTGGCTCGCTCCGGGTATCTTCTTTGATCTCATATTTAAGGTTGTAACCGATTGCCGTCTCTTCGATGATTTGATAGAGCTTTTCCTCAAGTTTTGTTCGGGCTTCAACGTCTATATCACGAAGGTCAACGGTGAACTCTACCTTTTCGGCAATGATATTCCTTGAGTTCGGGAACACCTGCATGCTGCCTACCGTTCCTACTGTTGTTTCGGTTCCTTCCTTTTTAACGAGATCATCGAATTTCCTGTTGATCTCCGAAGCACCGACAAGTGCATCCTGCCTCATCGTCATCGGCACCGATCCGGCATGACCCGCGAATCCTTCGAGTGTGACGGTCAGCCAGATCGGTCCGGAGATGCCGGATACAATTCCGACTGGTTTTCCCTTCTCCTCGAGGACTGGACCCTGCTCTATATGTAACTCCAGAAACGCTGCTATATCCCCTTTTTGATAAACAGGACTTGCGGTTATATCCGGCTCTACCCCGAATTCCTTCAACGCCTCTCTTCTCGTCACGCCCTCCTTGTCTTTACGGTCCAGTTCGCCTTCCTCCAGCATCCCGGCAATAGCCCGGACGCCAAATACTCCCTTGTTAAACCGGCAGCCCTCCTCGTCGGAAAAACAAATCACTTCAATGGTACGGTTTGGTTCGAGTCCATTGTCTTTCATTGTGTGTACCACTTCGATCGCGCCAAGTGACCCGACTGTCCCGTCGAATCTCCCACCATATGGCTGGGAATCAATATGTGATCCGAGCATAAGGATCGGCTTATCCCTGTCGGCACCTTCTATCCTTCCAATCAAATTTCCAAAGCCGTCAATCCTTGTCGTCAAACCCGCTTCTTCCATCCAGCCTTTCACCACTTCCACCGCATGGCGATCCTCCTTGGAATGGGCCAAGCGGCAAACGCCTGTCTCCCCGATTTTCCCGATTTCAGCTAACTCCTCTAGATGACGCTTTAATCTTTCTCGATTGATTGACATAGAATCATCCTTTGCTTACATATTTTTATAGACTTATAGTTAGTTTATTTTGAAAAAGCTTGTTTTTCATTAGACACTTTGTCTATAAAAGATCTTATTATCCGTACAGAATGACTAAAAGAAAGAAATTTCAGAAAAATTTATTCATAGAATACCTACACTCTCCCCCTTTCTACATCCACTCCCTATTTAGAGTAGTTTCTAGAACATTTTCACTTAATCCTGCCAGGTTTTTGAAAATGAAGCGATTGACTCAGGGGTTTTCGCCGTGTTCTTGGTAACTAGGTGCCTGTCTATCTCTGAAATCGTTCAATGGAGAAGATTATCCGGCCGATATGAGCAATAATCCAGCCGTTTTTCAGGAAAATCCGGCCGAAATTACGATTAATTCAGCCGTTTCCTGTGATAAACCGGCCGTTTCCGAAAAAAATCCGGCGAAATACCAACAATTGTAAAATACGTTATCGAACCCGACAAAAAAAGAGGCCACTCGCTATGCGAATGACCTCTTTTTCGTGTTGCCCATCTCATCGTCAGACCTACTAACGTGCTTTACTACTTTCAGCTTTCAATCAACAAATCAATAATTCTCTGCTCTCTTTGATTGCTGCTGCGAATAAATTATTATCCCCAAAAACACCAGCACTGATGTCATGATCAGTCCAAGTGAAACAGCAGAGATGGATAACATATTGAAAATGACGCTGACCGCAACCACCATATACAAAACAGCCAGCATCTTTTTGACGGTAACACTTGAAAATCGTTTCAGCTGGATGGAGCCGATCGGGGTACCGATCAAGGCACCGATGATCAGCATGATTCCATGTCGGTAATCGAGGGCTTCCCCTGCATACAAGTACGAGCCGATCCCGGATAACACGATGATGGACGCGGCCGATATGCTGGTTCCGATCGCTTTAGTAACATCAAGCTTCAGCCATTTCGATAGGAGCGGGGTCATGACAAATCCACCGCTGACTCCCATAAGGGATGAAATGACACCAGTGAACAGGCCTATCAAGGGAGCCACAATTGTTCCTTTTGCTTCCGCTTCCTTTTGTCGTTTGCTTAAAAACTGGTATGAAAACCAGCTGAGAATACCTATATATACGATGGAGATCACGGTAGAAGCTCCATTCATCGCATCGAGCCACTTCACGAATGGCACGGTGATGACTGATCCGATCATTCCGAATACCCCGAGGAGCCCCGCTAATTTCCCATTTACATTTTTTAACCGAATGTGAGATATTGTGCCTGTCACTGTCGATCCCAGTGTCAGCATTAAGGAAAGAATAATCGCCTGGCCCGGTTCATAGCCAAGTACAAGTAGAGTTGGTGTAAGAACAATCCCGCCTCCAATCCCAAAAAAACCGGAAAGGATGCCGATGAATGCACCAGCTGACATAAATAAAAACCATTCCATTTTGTTGTTCACTTCCTTCGTTTATCATTATATCTTTCGATAAGCTATAATAGAAATGAATAATAATAATGAAGGCGATTACGTTTTGTAATGGAGGGTCCCTATGCAACTGGATTGGATTCGAACGTTTGTCACTCTTACCCAGCTTCAGCATTTTACGAAAACAAGTGAATTCCTGAACCTGTCCCAACCGACAGTCAGCGTCCACATCAAAAAATTGGAACAATCATTAGGAGTTGAGCTCATCCACAGATCCTCAACCAATCAGGCTTTTCAGTTAACACCTGCAGGAACTCAAGTGTTTGAACAAGGAAAGAAGATGTTGGAGTTGTGGCGGACGATGGAACAGGTTACTCAAAAGTCTGAGGAAATCCTATTAAGGATCGGAGCCACTCACACCGTCAGTGATGTACTCCTTCCCGACTTTGTCAAGAAAATCAAGGTCCTCTACCCACACGTCCGCCTTCAGCTGATGATCCACAATCACGAAACAATCGTGGAGGCGCTGAATCAGAAAGAACTCGACCTTGCCCTTGTGGAGGGAACCCGGGGACTTGCCCCCTTTCAACTTGAAGTGATCAGTCATGATGAACTGCGTTTTTTCGCCAGTAGCCGCATGAATCTGCAATCCTCTCCTCTTATCCTCCGTGAAATCGGATCAGGAACGAGGGAATATGCCGACGATTTCCTGAGATCCGAACGAATCGTGCCGACAGAGATCCTTGAAGCAAGCAGTCATTACTTAATCAAGCAACTCGCAGTAAGGGGCCTCGGTATCGCATTCCTTTCAAGCTCTATAGTAAAAGAAGAAGTGCTTCAAGGGATGCTCGTCCCGATTGATCCTTATGTCATCCACCGTCCTTTTTATTCTGTTTATCCTGAAGATGGCGAGGCGGGATCTATTGTCAGGGAATTGGTAAAGCTAATCGGAAGTTCTTCATAAGCAGATAGGGACGGACCTCTCGCTTTCCACAGAAAGCTGGAGGTCCGTCCCTATTCTCTTGCAGGTTTTATATAGTTATAGATTCCTCTTTCCTTTCTCCCGGGTCATCGACAACCGCAGCCCCGACGATATCACCGGTCACGTTGGAAGCCGTTCCCCCCATACCTATGATGGCGTCGACACCAGCAATGAGTGCGACAATCTCAAGTGGTAAGCCGAACATTGTCAGGACAGCAGATAAGGTGACGAGTCCGGCTGCCGGGACTCCCGAGGTTCCAATCGAAAGAAGGGTTCCTACCAGAACGATCATCAGGAGGTCCGTGACCGAAAGCTGTAAGTTTGTCACGTTTGCCGCAAATACAATGGATACTCCCATTCTTAAGGCTCCACCATCTGAATTGAAGATGGCACCGAGGGGAAGGGCAAAATTCGCCGTCTTTTCAGAGATTCCAGCTTTCTTGGCCGATTGAATGGCAACCGGCAGGGACGCAATGCTGCTGGAGGTGAAAAAGGCAGTACTATAAGCTTCTTTCGTTTGTTTAAAGAAATGGAGCACCGGTCGACCCGACCACTTCAAGAAACCTGCATAGACCACTACCCAAAGCAAGATGATTCCTGCATAAAAGACACCTACGAACTTGGCAAGGGATTGCATCGTTTCCCATCCCTGCTGCCCAAAAGTGGCTGCGCTTATGGCGAACACACCGATTGGCGCGTAAGCAAGGACCCCTTTTAAAAGGATGTAGAACATTTCATTGAATGCGGCAAATACCTTATCAAGAAGGTTCCCGTATTCCTTCGTTTTACTATCCGGAGAAAACTTCATCCATGAAATCGCCATCCCCATAATCACCGAAAGGAACATGATCGCGAGCGTGTCTCCACCTGCGAAAGCCTGAAACAGATTATCAGGGATGATTTGAAGTAAAACATCCGAGAAATGTGGTGTGTTCGGCTCTTCCACTTGAGCGTCAGGCAACGTTAAATTCATCCCTGGATTGAACCAAAAGGCCAACCCAAGCCCAATGAACACCGCCGCAGCCGTCGTGGCCGTATAATAGAGAATCAGCTTCCAGCCCATCCTGCCGAGCTGTGTGACACTCATCTTGTTCACAGCCTGCACCACCGTAAGGAATATAACCGGAATCGCAATCAAACTAAGAAGATGAATGAGCACGGTTCCAAATGGCTTCAGGATCTCAGCATCTGCTTTGAAGACCAGGCCAGCCATGATTCCAAGTAGAAAACCGACAGACATCTTCAAAACAAATGGTACTTTCATATATTGCTTCCATATGTATTTCATTTTCATCTACGCCTTTACAAGTATTTTTTCAGACACTCATTATATCACTTAATGAGGGAGAGGGACGGACCTTTTGCATGCAAAAGGTCCGTCCCTCCAGATTATCCCTCACTATAACGCAACCATAGCTCCATCGCGGAATCCAGCTCTTTGACGTAGTCAAGCTTCTGACCATACAGCTGATTAAGAGCATCATAATCGACCATTCCCTCGGCCATTGCCAGGTCGATCTCCTTAATTTCTTTTTCGAGACTCTCGATTCTTTTCACTACTTTCGCAAGGACTGCTTCCTGGTTTATCACCTTGGATTCCCCTATTGATTTCTTGATCCTTTCACTGACAGCTCCGTTCCTATCTGCCTGGCTTTGCTTCTCTTTTTCACGTTTATACTCATCGTAATTCCCATGGTAGCTCCTCAAGGAATGATTCTCTACAGCAATGATCCTTTCAGCCATCCGGTTGATAAAGTAGCGATCGTGGGAAATGAAGAAAATCGTACCTCCGAAGTCTTCAAGGGCTTCCTCAAGTGTTTCGATTGAATCGATATCGAGATGATTCGTCGGCTCATCAAGTATCAGTAAATTGATATCCTGAAATAACAGCATGGCAAGCTTCAGCCTGATTCTCTCCCCGCCAGAAAGATGCTTCACTTTTTTAAAGACACTGCCTTTGTAAAACATAAACTTCGCCAGGTATTCCCGGGCTTTTCCTTCAAGTATGGAAATATCTTCTCTGAAGCAATCCAGCACCGTGACTTCCTCATTTTGAAAAGCAATGTTTTGTGGTAAATAGGCCGCCTTTACATTTGCACCAAACTCTAACACTCCTTCATCCGGCCGCACTTCCCCAACAAGCATCTTTAAGAAAGTAGTTTTCCCGCTTCCATTCGGACCCAGCATGCCTACTCGTTCACCAAAATGAATCATGACATCTGTGTTGTTAAAAATCATTTTATCACCATATCGTTTAGAAAGCCCCACAGCCTTGATGGTTTCATTCCCGGATCTCTCTGCAGCTCTCACATCAAGTCTCATATTCCTTCGTTCAAATAGGGGCTTATCGATGCGATCCATTTTATCCAGCTTCTTTTGAACACTTGCAGCCCTTTTGAAGAACTTGGTATTATCAGCCTTCATCGCCCAGTCACGCAGACTCAACACGGTCTTTTCCATGCGGTGGATCTTCTTTTGCTGTTCCCTGAAATGCTCGTATTGAATGCGCATATTTTCTTCCTTTTGATGAATGAAGGAAGAATAATTGCCCTTGTAAGAAGTCGACCTCATATCCTCTATTTCCACGATCTTAGTCACCACGTTATCCAGAAAGTAGCGATCATGGGACACGATGATGACCATTCCTTTATAGCTCTTCAAATAGCCCTCCAGCCATTCGATGGATTCCATATCAAGATGATTGGTCGGCTCATCCAATAGAAGGATATCGGGTTGATGAATCAATAGCTTCCCAAGGACGACGGTCGTCTTTTCCCCACCGCTCAATAAATCAAAGTCCCTTCCTAAAAAACTCTCCGAGAGCTTTAGCCCCGTGCACACCTTGCTTACTTTCTCGTCCCGTTCATATCCACCCTTCACTTCAAATAATTGAGTCAGATCGCTATATTTATTCAGTGCTTTCTCTAGATCCCTCCCCTGCAAGACCTGCATCTCTTCTTCCAATTCACGCATTTCGTGCTCTATTGCGTCGATCTCCTCAAAGGCCATATTCAATACATCGATGACTTTAAGCCCTTTCGGATAGGCGGGCGATTGTTCTAGATAGGCAGTGGTCGCTCCCCTCGACATATGAATAAGGCCTTCGTCATATCCATAGCTCGATGTCTGGGGGTAACCAGGATAGTAATTCATCGGCTCAATGCCTGCAACCAGTTTCAAGATTGTGCTCTTACCGCTTCCATTTGCCCCGACGATTCCAACCTTATCCCCTTCATACACTTCCAGCGATACATCCTCCACGACCAGGGTCGCTTCCATATATTTTTTGATGCCATTTAATTTAAGCTCCAACATATGCGTTCCTTCTTTCATCCATAATTGAAGTTACGCTATTTATGGACGGGTCAAGAAGACCTTTACCCCTATTCATTTGTGAAATAAAAAAGACCGTAAGAAGAGGGTCTCTTCTTACAGTCCTGTATCAACAATGTATCATTATTTTCATAAAGAGCCTAAACAGCAGGCGCATGCCTAAAAAAGCATTCCACTGCCAACTATGATCCAGACAAGTCTGGACGCTCCATGATCAATAATCATCCCGATATCAGTAAAGTAAGTTACCTTCTAATTGCCCTAATTCCATAAAGAGCATAACAAATAAACCTATCTCCGTAGGTACTTTCACGCTCATTACAAAATCCGTATTAATTTAAAAATAAATTAATTAGCAATTAGTTGGTTCCATAAACTTACTTTCCCTCCTCCGGAATTTTCTTTATTATCTCATTTTTTCATATTTTTGTAAATAGGCGGACTATAGCACCGTCTCCTATTACTCTCCCATAAATGCAATGGTTTCTGCTATCCCCTGTTCATAGGACGTATACTGCCGCTTACCCAGTAATCCATCCATCTTTTCTCCAGATAGAATGGTAGGTTGGGAGTTGATATACTTTCCTTTTTACATATATCACAAGAGGGACGGACCTCCGCCAAGCTGGAGGTCCGTCCCTCTTATCTACTTACCCAAAAATCCGCCCTCTGATTTTATCAGCTGTCCTGTAATCCATCCGGAATCGTCACTGGCTAAAAATCGGATTAACTTTGCAGCATCCTCTGGTTCACCAATACGTCCCATTGGAAACATCGGGAGTAAGTGCTCCTTTAACTCTTCACTGATCCACCCAGAATCGGTCGGCCCCGGATCAATCGAATTAACCGTGATGCCAATCGGAGCGAGGCCGACGGATAATGGCTCCGTGATGGCAATCAGCATACCCTTTGATGCGATATAGGCCAAATTATTTGGGTCAGGACCCTTAGATACCATATTGATGATCCGTCCGTCTTTTCTTTCAGGAAAGGCTTTTTCATATCGCCTCGCAAATTCCATTGTCAGCATGAGCGTCCCGCTGTTATTCACTTGGTAATGCTTATCCAGAATGTCTCTTTTCAACGTTTGATAATTGGTCGGTGATTCGAACGTCGCATTGTTTACAAGTATGCAAGGTGTTCCCATAGTTTCTTCCACACGATCCATGATCCGACTCGGTGATGCTTCATCACTCAGGTCAACTTCCATATGAAAGGCACTTGAGCCCATTTCTTTTAATTCTTCACATAAGGTGTCCGGAAACTCATTCTCCACTCCATTCCCACTCGTCTCATCAAACGAAGTCCAATGGGTAAAAAAGATATCAGCCCCCGCCCTCGCAAGTGTTCGGCAAATCGCTGCCCCTATTCCTTTTGAACGACTTGCCCCTGTCACGATGGCCACTTTTCCTATTAGATTGGTCATGTCATATTCCTCCGATTTTTAAGGAAGCTAAAAGATGTTACTAAGAGATGTTTATATTCCTGTACAAAAAAGCGGATACAAAGGTATCCACTCATGGCGTTGGGAATTCAATCACACCAGTCGCTCCTTGTATATGATGGTCAAACAGACACACTCCTCCCGTCAGATTGATAGGATCATTGTCTATTTATCTCGTTCATCATTACAAGATTGTCCACATGTCTGATTGAAGTCCCCTTTCGTCTACATCTCTCATTTAGTAGTATAATGGTATTTTTTTCAATGGACAAGGGACGGAGGGACAGGTCCCGGTTTGCGTTGCCAGATGGGACAATGAACCTGTCCCTCCGTCCCTTTATCACTGCCCCGTACCGCTCCCCGAGTCACGACCACCGCCCATCGTGTAATTCTGGTCTTCACCTGGTTTGGTAGAAGGATGTATTCCCTGTACATGCCGGTCGTTCCCTCTTTTCTTTCGCCTGATATCGATGAGCAACGCGAATAATAACGTACCTGTAATCAGGATTACAAATCACCACATCGTACATCACCCCTTCCATTACAATATGAATGAACATTGGTTTCAACTACTTAAAAGAATCCACCTTATATAAAAACTAGTTAAATCCATGCTAAACTTCACATCTCGACTTAACCGCCTGCTCATAGTAAGTCCTGTTAATTCTCCCGGAACAGACTTTAAAATCGATATAAAAAAAAAGCTGTGAATCATCATCATGACTCCCAGCTTTCTCCAATCAATTCAATTGATTCCGTTTATCATCTGCAATCTTAACGTTTTGTCGCTGAAGCAACAAAAACAAGGCAAGGCCGATCAGGATCAAAGCGATTCCGATCCCTTGTTGCAGGGAAATCACTTCTCCCAAAATGAAATAAGCGAGTAAGCAGGTCCCAATCGTTTCCCCGAGGATGCCCATGGAGATCACGGTTGTACTCAGCCATTTTAACAGCCAATTAAACACGGTTTGACCAAAGATCGTTGAAACTAATGCTAGTAGAAGGAAATACCACCATGTTTCTGAAGGATAATCCACGAAAGAAACGTCCTGTGTCAACGCAAAGATCCATAAGAAAATTGAACTGCTGGCATACCCGATGATGGTATAAGGAACGAGGGACAGCTTTTTACGGATATGCTGGCCGACAAAGAAATAGGCTGTGATGACTCCCGCTGCAATGAAGGCTAGGATGTCGCCGTATAATGCTTCTCCACTGATTTGAAAATCCTGCCATGCAATCACGAAGCTTCCAATGATCGCGACCAGACAGCCGATCAGGGCTCCCAACCGGTATCGCTCTTTAAACAGGAAATAGCCTCCCACCATGGCAAAGAGCGGCTGCAATGTGACGATCACCGTCGAACTTGCCACAGAGGTATAATGTAAGGATTCGAACCATAAGACATAATGCGTCGCCAGAAAGACTCCTGACAATAACCCAAGCCCCCATTGTTTCTTGGTAAGGGTAGATAATTCTTTCCTGTTTGATTTGCTTGCCACTAGAAATGGCAGCAGAAGGAGTGCCGCAAATAGCATCCGGTAGAATGCCGTAATCGTTGCTGGAGCATCTGCCAATTTAACGAAGATGGCTGAAGTGGATAGAGCAAAAACGGCCAGGAATAATGTTGTGTAGGTCATGAATGATGATTTCAATCCTTATGCCTCCAAATAGGTTGTTTACTATACTATACAACTAATCTTCAAGTCTTTAAAACAAAATCAGCACTTTCCAACGGACGAAAGGTTTCCATATAATAGTCTTCCGCCTTCCAATATCTCTTTTCAAACTTTTCCCGATTCTGTTTAGTGATTTCTGATTCACGCATAAATCTCTTTTCCCGGGGGCAATCCAAAAAAATGATGTGGTCATAGTATTCTTTCCATTCCTTCCTCTGGAGAAAAACACCCTCAACTATAATGAGTCCTGCCTCAGGAAGCATAACCGATTTCGTATCGTGGGTATCCGTATGAGGATCGTATAATGGCAGGTCGAATTGTTTATCATGCGCCAGTTTTTCAAAGAAGTTTTCTCTTAACCACTGAACGTCCCATTGTAAATGGAAATATTCATACCACTCTTCAAATCCAGTATGATACCGCCGTTTGCGTTCGACGATGTGGTCATCGATGTGGAAGATATGATAGGCAATACCTTCTTGTTCCAGGCATTCCCTGACTTGTTTCACAAACGTTGTTTTTCCGGATCGGCTTAGGCCGTCTATTCCTAAAATGGGTCTCTCCTGAGATGGAATGGCCGAGATGAATTCGCTAAGTTCCAATATACTCACCCTTCCGTTGTAGAAACATATTCTAACAGCTCATCAACGTTCCCCGTACATACTTCAACCTCAGACAGATGATAAAAAGTCGTTGTCTGTGCAAAGTCATGCACTTCATTGTTAGGTGAAAATAAGATCACTCTTTTATTCAGCCCAAGAGCGATTCCCAGTTCAACATGACTCCCTTTCCCCCCAGGCAATAACACGAGGATCACATCGGATTCGATGATGGCCTGCTTTTCTTTTTCACCGATTTGTTTTAACTCTTCAACCGTTGAGGCCCTGTTATTTTGAGTCCAATCATATGTATGGGTATATCCTTTTCTTTTCAAGCGATCACTGACGTCGCGTACTTGATCTATATTTTTGAAGCTTGAGCCAATATAAAACTTCATGTGAGACTCCCTCCTGCCTCGCCTAAATAATATCTTAATAGTAACATAAGGCACCCTAAGAAAAACGGAACTTCTATGATTAGAAATTCCGCTTTTGTCGTGGTTCTTCCCTCAGAAATTCAACTGATCATCTTCTCTTCGACCAAATCGGTGAGTGTTTTTTCAGCTTTGTAGAAACTCCCAGCTTATTGTTTAATAAAAGCAATCACCATGATCCGGCGAGATTCTCATCCCTACTATTAATTCATCACCCATTTATCCTTCAGGAATAGGACTCTTCCAACCACAAATATAACTAGCATTAAAAGAAGGTTGCTTCCGAACGTCAGGAAGAGATGCTGATAATCGATCACACCCATGAACAGTTCTTTAAATTGGCTGAACAAGTTCAGGACTGGTATGGCAAAGTGCTGGAAAGATAGTTCATTCAGCCCAACATTCGTGATGATCATACCAGGAAAGGCAACGAGCATCATGATCGGTGCGCTGTAGCTTTGTGCTTCTTTAACGGTTTTCCCTATAATGCTGGTGATCATTTGAAGTGATGCAACGAACACCGCATACACGATGGTGAGAAGCAAGGAAAGGATGATGATCAAATACACATCATCTCCAAAGGATACAGCAGCTTTAAGATTTTCTGTAAAGAGACTGATTTCAATCGCCAGCACGATCAGCGTTACGATTCCCGTGACCACACCCACGGTTGCAATGGTCAGCCACTTTGCCATCAGAAGTGTGGAGCGTTTGACCGGAGTCATAAGTAAGGCCTCCATCGTCTTCTTCTCTTTTTCACCGGCAAACAAATCGGCTGCAGATGGCCCCGTTCCCACCCCTATAGAAATGGCCAGTATCAATGGAACAAGAAAGGCGAGTAGGAACATGCTTGTGTCATCGTCTGATATCTCCTGTTGAGTGATGTTGAATGGCTTAATAATGGAAAGGTCCGTCCCTTGAGCTTCGAGTCTATCTGCTGTCACTTGTTTCTCATAGGCGGTCAGTGCAGTTGTGACTAAATTCATAAGGTTGCTGGATTTCTGGCTTAAGGAGTCGCCGATGATAGTCACACCAGCTTCTTTTCCTTGTTCAATGTTACGCATGAAACCAGGACTTACAATCACGGCGGCAAGGGCATCCCCCTCTTCAACGGACTTTTGAGGGTCAGCAGTTTTTACAATATCAATCGTTTCATACCCTGAAAATAGATCTGTCACTTCTTTGTTAATAGATGAATCGACTGCAAGGGTGTACGATTCCCCTTCATCACCCGAAACCATATTTTCATAGAAGAGTACAAGCCCGCTCATCATGAAGATGGGCAATAGGACCGTCAGCAACAGGGTTCTTCTATCGCGAAAGCTGTCCTTCAATTCTTTCAAATAGATATTAAGAAGCATAATGTTCATCCCCTCTCACCAGCTTGCTCATAAAGATATAGTTCAGATCCCGGCTCTTTTCTGTTTGATAGAGGTGCTCGATGTCGCCGTGATACACCAATTCCCCTTTATGCATCATCGCTACCTTGTCGCATAGTAAGGACACTTCCTCCATGATGTGACTGGAGAAGACAATCGTTTTCCCTTCGCGCTTCAGCTGATGGACGAGCTGGCGAAATACGTTGGAAGACGTAATGTCCAACCCTGTGGTTGGTTCATCGAACAGGATGATGTCAGGATTGTGGATCAACGTTCTCGCGATGGCAACCTTTTGACGCATACCTTTCGAGAAACCTGATACTTTCCGGTCAAGATAATCCCTCATCCCGAACATCCTCGCCAGATCATCGATTCGCACCTTCGTTTCGTGCTTACTCAATCCATATAACAAAGCAAAGTATTGAAGGTTTTCACGGGCGGTCAATCGGTCATAGAGTCCTGTTTCCCCTCCGAATAGGACACCGATTTTCGTCTTGATTTCATTTGGATTTTTGACCGTATCATATCCTGCGACTTGCACAGTGCCCTCAGTAGGCGTCAGAAGAGTCGCGATTGTTCGGAGCAGGGTTGTCTTTCCAGCCCCATTTTCCCCTAGCAAACCAACGACCTCACCCTTTTTCACTGAAAAAGAGACATGCTTTAGCGCTGTGACATACTTCTTCTTATCCTTGAACTGTTTCGTTACTTCGTGTATGTGTATCACTTTCTCTCACCTCATCCATTTATTTATCTTAGGTCCATCATACAAACAAAGCAGGAAACAATCTCCACTTATGTCGTGAAAAGTCCATTTCATGTCGTGAAAATGCCAAATTCTTCTTTGAAAATGGTAAAATAAAGGGAACTTCAGAAGGTGCGAGGCGAGAAGAGATGAAAATCGGTCTAGTAGACGATCGGATGATAGATTTAGAGAAATTAAATGGCATCATTTCCCGCATACAGAATGTGGAGATTATCTTCTCCACCACTTCAGCAGAAGAAGCCTATGATCAGATCAAGAAAGAAACTATTGATTTGTTGATAGCCGATATCGAGATGCCTCATTTGTCAGGGTATGAGCTGGCGGATATCATTCATTCCCATGCCCTGAATATTTCCGTCATATTCGTAACGGGAAACAGTGGCTATGCCGTCCATGCCTTTGAATTGAATGTACATGACTACATCATGAAGCCCTATACCAATGACCGCTTGATGAAATCCATCGAACGCCTGATGGAAAAATCAAGGTCCGCTGAATTGACAGGCAGACTCTATTTAAAGCAAAAGAATGATATCCATATTGTGCAGAAGAAGGACATTGTCTTTATTGAACGGTCCGGGCGAGCGACTACGATCTACACCAAGGAAGAAGAAATAAAGACCTATCTCACCTTGAATGAACTTGAGGGTGAATTACGGGAACGGGACTTCATCCGATCCCATCGTTCCTTCATCATCAACATTCACTACGTCAAGAACTTCTCTCTCTATGCAAAAAATTCATATGTGATCACATTCGAAGGACTTGACAAGCAAGCCATGATCACAAAGGAAAAGGTGGATTTCCTGCAAAAATATTACTTTTAGAAGGTGGAAACGCTGTGAAATATTCGAACATCTACTGGGTCATCCTCCCCTGTCTGGGATTCGTGCATCTACAAGCACTCTTTTTGAATATGCCTTGGGAGGTTCCTTTTTATATAACGTTTCTAGTAGTCTCACTGATTGTGTATCTTTTATATAAAAAAATCGGGATCACTTTCCTTGAGACAGGTCTCCATTGGAACACAGCCCTCATCCTGATGCAGTTACCACTGCTGACCCCATACTTTATCATGAAGACCTCATGGTTTTACGGAGTATTTCTGGTAATGTTCATCGGGATGGAATGGGTGCGACTAAACGTGTCCAGGCAAATGACAGAGCTAATCCAGGAGAACAGACAATTCGAAGTAGAACGGGCTCAACTCACGGAAACCTTTCGAATCGTACGCAGTGAACGCCACGATTTCCTCAAGCATATTTCCTCCATCCATTACATGCTTGAAAATCGACACCATGAAGAGGCTTCAGCCTACATGGATGATTTAGTGGATGGTTATGAGGAAACTAATCTCTCCATAAAGGGGGAACGGGGAAGCGTAGCAGGAATCCTTCATCAAATGTACAATCGTGGAAAGGCTGCGGGGTTGTCCATGATTTACGATGTAGATATGCCTCTATCCACCCTGCCCATTCCAGATAAAAAGTTGGTCGCACTACTTGGAAACCTGTTATCCAATAGCATCGAAGCTTCCATTGGGTGGCAGAATCACTACGGCAAACCTGCCAGCGTCACCCTTCAATTCTACAAACGAAGCGGCCTTTACGTGCTCATCTGTCAAAATCCGAGCCTATCCATTCCGATCCACATTCTGGATAAGCTTTATCAGAGCTATGGACATACGACAAAAAGTGAAGAACACGAAGGCCTCGGAACCAAGGTCATCCAGGATACAGTCGATGATCATCAAGGCTACCTGGACTTTGTATATCGAGAGGAAGAATTCACAGTGAAGATTAAATTTCCTGCGATTCATTCGTGATAAACTAAACCTTTGTATTCGGGTGAAGGTCCGTCCCTCTATTTGAACGTAATGTGTTCCATAAAGTTTTACCAATATAATAAAAGGGAATAGACCAGTTATGATTAAACACTCGAGAGGGGGGATTCTGATAATGGGTGATACAAGTACTGCGCTATTTGTAGTTATACCAATGACCATTATTCTGATCCTTATTGTCGCCACGATCCTTTTCTTTAGAAGAAAGTCAGAAAAGGATAAAGATTTTTAAGTTCACAGTGGTACGGCGAAACGAAATCTCCCAGTTGTTGAGGAAGTCCTTCAAAACTGGAATGATCGGCAAATAAAAAGGGCGTCCTAAAATCAGTAAATGCTGACTTTATGGCGACCCTTTTTTATACGGTTCATTTTTAATATGTGTCTGTAGCCGTTTTTTCGAGCCCAATTTCCCTATACATCCCCTTAAACATAAGTGAAATGTCCTCTTTTACAGATAACGTTTTTATTGAAATAATCAGTTCTCTTTCATGCCACGAACTTCGTGCTCAAGCAAATTTATACCTTCTGAGTTTCTGCTTTTTTCTGTTCTTGCCAAGTAAGAATCATACTCGGAACCCCCGCCATCATACTTACGATAAAACTCCACATCACATAACGCCACTCTCCTGTGAAAAGCGACACTCCGATGAAAAACACCAGCTGTCCCACAAGGGCAAACCATGAAGCAATCCAGGCCAACCTTAAATTTTGTTTCATTTACAGTCCTCCTCTTCGTACAAAACGGCACTAAATGAATCCACCACCCCTTATTACCAATTATTTCAAAACACTTCAAATAACTCAATCACTAATTTAATTTCTGTATAACTCGTACAATTGGGGAGGGACGGACCTCATCTCCCTAGAAATCCTTTGTTTTTAAGGATTGTTAGGTAATGATAAGGTCCGTCCCTCTTCATTGTTCATGAGAAAAGAATTCCATACTCTGGAGATGGGGCATGGGGAATTCATTAAAAAGGGGGTTGGCCCCCAGGTCTACATGCGACTTTTTGGCCAACCCGTTTTATGCAGTATTTTACTCTGGGAGTAAAACTTCATCGATTACGTGAATCACTCCATTGGAAGCCTGGATGTCCGCCTTTACTACATTGGCATTGTTGACGCGTACTGGATCCAGTGAGATATCCACGGTTTTCTTGGCAAGCGTTTCAGCTTTCATCCCATCTTTTAGGTCTGTAGACATCACTTTCCCACTAACGACATGGTACAAGAGGATGTCTTTCAGATCTTCTCTTGCTAGTAATTCTTCTGCTGTAATGCCTAATTTCTTCAGCAGCTTTTCAAATGCAGCATCAGTAGGGGCAAATACCGTATACGGCCCCTCGCCTTTCAATGTCTCCACCAGGCCGGCTTTCTCTAAAGCTGCTGCAAGCGTTTTGAATTGCCCCGCTTCCACAGCCGTGTCAACGATATCCTTGCTTGCCGGAGCCTGGCCCTCTGCTGCTGATACTCCATTTGAAAGGGACAGGAATACCATGAATACTGCCATAATCAAAGCAAATGTTTTGTTTTTCATCCTTATACCTCCTGATATTTTTTTATGTAAACAGGTGTTTACTCAAAAGGTAGTATTTGTTTTCAAAAGCAGATTATCCATTTTATTGAAGATTAAGTGAAGATCCTTATCGTTAATGAGAGAAAGAGGGACGGACCTTGAACATCCTATCTGATGTTCAAGGTCCGTCCCTCATAGTTTCAGGCTACTCTCTACTATAGAGGTCCTCTTCTATATGTTCCAACAATGGACTCGGTTCGCCTACGCTGAATAGCTGCAGCTCATGCATGGCTCTTGTGCAGGCCGTGTAGAATAAGCGTCTGAGGCTTTCGTCTCCATATGATCGAGCAGATGCATCATAGAGTATGACGGCGTCAAATTCGATTCCTTTTGCCAGGTAGGCAGGGATGACGACTACACCTTGCTCATATTCAAGGGAGGCGCTTTTCATGAGCTTGATGCCTTTCACACCGCTTAAGGAGGCGTATGCGGCTTCACTTTCTCTCGCAGATTTACATATGATGGCTATGGAATGATAATCCTGGCCCTTCCACTCCTCTATTTTTGCTTCAATCTGCCTGTGAAGTTCATTGTGATCAGCGACCTGGGTGAGCACCGGTTTATCCCCATCCCGGTCAAATGGGGATATCTCGTCGCCCCCAGGCACAAGCCGTCGGGTGAACTCGATGATCGGTTTAGTGGATCGGTAGCTCTGAGTCAGGTTGATCACCTCGGTTTTATCCCTTCCGTAGAGTCCCGTCAGCGTGCTGAAATCCACGTGCTTTCGGGCATGGGCAAAGATGGCCTGATTAAAGTCGCCGAGCACGGTCATTTTGGCTGAAGGAAACAGCCGCTTGATGAATTCGAATTGAAACGGTGAGTAGTCCTGGGCTTCGTCGATGAGTACATGCTTTATCGATGTATTCGTCTGAAAGCCGAGAATCAGCTCTTTTAACAATAAAAAAGGAGTCGCATCCTCGTAGGACAATTTTCCTTCCTCGAGCATGTTCACGGTCGAACGGCAAATATCTTCCCATACTTCAGGGATCTCCCCGTCCCATAATGTGGAGATGTTCGCAGGATCAGCAAAAAGCTGTAGATACATTCCCTTTACGTCCACATAACGGAATCTCTCGATCGCTTTACGCAGTCCCTTGAATCTCCTGCGAACAGTCAATCGGGCCAGCGCCTCATATTCGATCTCATAATCATTCGAGGGATTTTTCTTCTGCAGGTGTTTATGCGCTTTGTGATAATCCTCATTGCTCATCAGTTCAATTTCTTCTTCTACCCAAGGCTTACTCCGTTCAATCTTCTCTGCTTCATCGATCTGTTGATGGATCCACTCATTCAATTTTTCCAGCCTGTTATGAAAACGCAGTGACGCATCACTGGTATAAAATCGTTCCGTGATTTGGCTTGCTGTGACCATCGGCTTTCCCCGAAACTTAATCCCTTTGAATCGCATCCCGGATTCCTCCAATGACGCTCTATATAATTTAATGATGTCAAAGAAATCCGTCGATGCCTTGAAGGAGATGCTTGCCGTCCTGGTCCGGTATGATGGGGCATCCGTTTCAGTCAGGACATACTCCAATTGACTGTATGGAACCTCCAATTCGAACTCCTCACTCAAACGATGGTCCAAATATTCCTGAAAGGTCACCTGCTCCATATTCTCTTCCCCTAGCTCGGGCAGTACGTTCGATACGTAGCTGTTGAACATGGCGTTCGGGGAGAACAGAATGATTTGATCCGCCTTAAGACTGCCCCGATATTTATAAAGTAAATACGCAATCCTCTGAAGGGCTGCCGACGTTTTCCCGCTGCCCGCCGCACCTTGAACAATGAGCAGCCGAGCGTGATCGTGCCTGATGATTTGATTCTGCTTCTGCTGGATGGTTGCCACAATGCTGTGCATATGGGTATCGGTCCGCTTCCCCAGCACCTCCTGCAAAATTTCATCCCCAATCGTCAGGCTGGTATCGAACATGGAATCGATGACACCGTCCCGGATCAGATACTGCCATTTTTTCTCCAGCGTTCCTTTGATTATGCCACCCGGTGTGGTGTATTCTGAGGGACCTGGCGGATAATCATAGTAAACGCTCGAAATCGGAGCGCGCCAGTCATAGATCAGGAAATCTTCCCCACTTTGATCCGTGAGGGTGGCAATGCCGATATAGACCTTTTCAGGGGCCGATTCTCCTTCTTCGGTAAAATCAATGCGTCCGAAATAAGGCTTACCCTTCATGCGCTGTAGAGCAGATAACTTTTTTACAGCCTGTCTGTAAGTGCTTTGACTGACGGTCAACACCTGTGCCTGCTGCCTTAAACTGAGGACGGTTTCCAGAAAATCATCGAACGTATCCGTATTCACCTTGACCTCATCCCAGAAGTGTTTGCGGATCTCCACCACTTCCTCCTGGCGACGTCCGGTTTCATCCTCCAGACGTCCGATTTGCTCCACAATCGTCTCAATGACACGGTCCACACGTTTCTGCTCCTGCCGAATTTCAAGATTCATCCAAGCACTCCTTTTCGTAAAAAATTGAGGGTTGACGAAAGAGTAAATTATGTTATATAATTATTATTGAGGTAATATGTTTTAATTTACTCGATTTAAGTGTTTCTGTTCTAATTTACCACAAATATCTACACTAATCAATATAAATTGAAAGACTGTCGGACGATTGATTTTCGTTTGGCAGTCTTTTTTTGTGAGAAAAATAGAGGGACGGACCTCATGATTCATGTGAATCACAAGGTCCGTCCCTCTGCATTATAGGAGACCCTTTCCCTTAGCAGTATATTTTTCCATGATTGATGCAGGCACAAGGTTCCCGCCTGTCGCCCACACTAGATGAGTCGATTGATTTAATTGATGACTAGTCAGTGAGAGGGATTCAAGGTGCTTACGTATTTGGGGTAAGGTTGGCCCCAACATCCCCGCAAGCGCGGAAGGCTCTAAGGAAATGGATTCTGATTTCTGTAAAAGAGCCAGCATTTTAAATAGGTTCTCATCTTTCACAGTATACACGCCGTTCACCAGTTCCTGCACCATCCTTCCAGCTAATGCCGAAGGGCGCCCGACTGCCAGTCCATCGGCTTCTGTCCGATTACTTAATCCTATATCCTGTACAGAAATGTTTTCATGCTTTCCGGTTGAAAGACCAAGGAGCATGCAGGGAGAATTGGTCGGTTCGGCAAAGTAACAATGAACATGATCACCAAATACATGCTTCAGCCCGTACGTCACCCCTCCAGGACCTCCACCAACACCGCATGGCAAATACACGACCAATGGATGATCCCGGTCAACCTTTATCCCCTCTTCCTCAAACTGCTTCTTTAACCTCAGTGCAGCTACTGCATAGCCCATGAAAAGATCCTTTGAATTTTCATCATCTATGAAAAAACAATTCGAATCCTTCATGCATTGCATTCGCCCTTCTTCAACGGCATAGGAGAAATCGTTCTGATGCTCGATCACCGTTACTCCTTTTTCCCTGAGAAGCTCCTTTTTCCACTCTTTCGCTTCACGCGACATATGGACCGTCACATTGAAACCCAGGGCTGCACCGATGGTCCCGATACTTAAGGCCAGGTTTCCTGTCGAGCCTACGGCAATGGAGTACTGTGAAAAGAACTCCTTAAACGGGGGATTGGCTAATACTGAGTAGTCATCCGCCAGTTGGATCAGGCCGTGATCAAGCAAGAGTGTTTCTGCCAGTTTCAGTACTTCGTAGATTCCCCCTCTGGCTTTAATGGAACCGGCAATGGGCAGCTCATTGTCACATTTCAAAAGTAGCCTTCCAGGTATAGTGGTGTGATAAAACTCCTGTAGTGCCAACTGCATATCCGGGAGCCCTTGGATAGGGGATTCAATGATACCATTCTTCCCTTCTGTTTCGGGAAATACATGTTTTATGTATGGGGCAAACCGTAGAAGTCTCTCTTCGGCTTCATAAATATCCCTTCCATCTACAGTGTTGGTATTAGGATTGCCGGATATTAATGAAGAGTTTGACCAAAAAGTCTCTTTCATTGATTTCAAATCGGAAAGTAAAGCTGGTTTCAAGCCATATGTATGTTCCATCATTCATCCCCCTCTCAATTTACGTATCATTCTACAGAAGTTTTTGCGCCTTTAGTAGTTAAATGTTGACTATTTATCGGAGGAGAGGAATATGGAGGAATCAGCCTGACACTCTTTGTAGAATTCTATGATTTTTTATCAATTTCCGGGGAAATAGTTGTAGAAATTTGGAGGACGAGGCGACCTCCCCCTCGTCCCGGAGGAATTATCATAGTGTTTTTGAGTTTGTCGGGACAAGGTGCCTGTCCCCCTGTCCCATTCGATTGGAATGAAGAGCCATGGTGACACTTAATACAATAATACTTGCACCGATCAGTTGCATTCCACTTACCGATTCCTTCAACACAATATACCCGACCACCATTGCCACAAACGGTTCTATATTCAGGAGCAGGGATGTATTCGTAGAGCCGACTTCTGATATGCAATGGTTCCAAATAAGCGGACATATCCCATGCATGATGATCGCTGTAAAGAAAAGCAGCATCCAAATGCTGAAGGGGACGGACCTTAGAAAAGAAACGTCGGAGAACGGCAAAAACACAGTCATCAAGATCAACCCCACCATGGTAGAATAAAAGGTCAATAGAATAGAAGAAAGCTGCTTTGCATATCGTTCCACAAGGACCATGAACACGGAAAATGTAAGCATCGTGAGAAAGATATATCCTTCTCCCATACCGATCACGAGGGTCCCTTTCTTCATGATGACCAAAAGCACGCCGAAAAAGCTGAGTAGGCTCCAAATCCAGAAGAATGTACTTTTACGTTCCTTAAATACAAACGAATTGATGAGGGATGTACAGATGGGAGCCGTAGCCAGGATCAAGGCAGCCGTTACGGGTGATGCCGTGGTCAAGCTGGCATAGAAGCTCCAGTGATTCAAGGTCACGCCAATGAAACCGATGAACACCAGTGGGACGATCATGGATTTCAATGAACGAAATCGTCTAATTGACTTGAAGAATAACATATACAAGAACAGAGTAATAAAAATAAGCCGTAGAAAAGCGATTTCCATCGGCTTGAAATATTGCACTAATATCGCACCGAAAATAAAATTACTTCCCCAGCAGACCACACAAAAAAGGAGGCCCATGTAGAGATACACAGGCTTTCCATTTATCTTTTCTATCATTTCACCAGCTCATGGGTACTCCAGAGAGACCCATATACCACTTTCCCTTTGTTCATCACGGCCAGTCGTTTCGGTCTTCGGGCAACGACTTCAGCTGATGAAGCGGCGTCCACAAATATAAAGCTTGCATCATCTTCCACTTTCGGCCACTTGTATTCACCTTTTTTCGTCAGTGCCGTTGTTCCTCCCGTTATCCACTTCAGACTGTCCCTTAAGGATGCCTCATCGCTTCTTCTTGTCACCTGACCGTATTTATACACTTTCTCTAACACGTCCCCGTGACCCAGTGGACTCCAGGAGTCATAGAATCCATCACACCCAAGATGGACCTTCACACCATGGTCATCCAAAAGCTGGATTGGTGGAAGGGACTTTGTCAGAGGAATGGTCGACATGATCGCCACTCCATTTTCTCTTAATCTCTCCGCCAGTTCCATTTGCTTCACTTCCGGTACCTCTCCGATACAGAAGGCGTGGCTGATGGCTGTGCGGTTTTGCCAGTTCGTCTCTTCCACCATATCCATCCACTTATCAATCGTGTATGTTCCTACATGCCCGCTATCGTGTAAATGGATGTCTACATCCGCGTTGAACTCCGTTGCGATATTCATGGTTTCATAGAGTGACTTTTCAATCGAGCGATCGATTCCTGCAGGATCGAGGCCTCCTACCATGGTGGCTCCATTTCGCATCGCTTCTCTCATCAATGTCGGCACGGAATCTCTTAATAATCCATGCTGCGGGAAGGCAATGATATCTGCGGTGACTGCATGTTTATACTCGTCCAATGCCTCGATGACACCTTCAAGGTTCTTCAATCCAATGTATGGATCAATGTTTACGTGAGTGCGGATATGCGTTGAACCATTTGAAAGGATTTCCTCGATCATACGTTTCGCTCTTTGTTTGGTCGTTGGTGCGAGTTCTGTCAACTCCTCTGCTTCAAACTGCAGTCTTTCTTTCAGATTTTTAACGGGCTTCGTCGCTTTCCATCCAAGGGATAGATAGGTTTTATCCAAATGGTTATGCATTTCTTTAAAGGTGGGAATGGCCAGGAGACCTTTCACATCATAGACTACATCAGCATTCTCGGGTATGGATTGTGTATGAGGCAGCTGTTGGACGATTTTCCCTTTTTTGACCCCGAGATGAAATTGCTCTGTTTTCGTTTCGGTCATTCCTTCATTTTCAATGTTCCCTACTTCAAGCTTTACATTTTTCAGCCAGATCATCGAACCGTCTCCATTCTATTATTTATTGATCAGTACAGATTCAGATTGAGGCAGCGTCACCTTTTCCCCGTTCTTATAAACAGAATCGATTTTGGCTCTCCTTGCCACTGCTTCAGCTGAACAGCTCGCTTCCACCAGGAGGAAGTCTGCTGCGTGCCCCACTTGAGGCCATACCTGTTTTCCTGCGTCATCCAATGGCGTGATCCCACCCGAAGCATATTTCCATGTACGGTTGATGGAATACTCATCGATCAGTCTGAATCGTTCAGCAAGTATATTCAGCTTCTCGATCGTATCCCCGGTTCCAAAAGGGGACCAATGATCGGTTAAGCTGTCATGCCCGACGGATACCTGTAAACCGTACTGATCCAGAGTCGAAACCGGAATGGTCGGACGGTTAATCGGGATCGTCGTAGTAATGTCAATCTCTTGATCTTTCAGGATGGACATCATGTCTGTAAGAGATTGCCCCTCAAGATCACCAAGTGCAATGGCATGACTGATCGTCACACGCCCCTTCAAGTTCGCCTCTCTTGTAAAATCTGCAAGACGTTCAAAGGTGAAAGCCCCAAGCGTGTCCGGGTCATGAAGGTGAATATCGACACCAGCATTATTCTCAGTGGCAATATCAAACGTTGTATAGAGTGATTGATCGATCTGACGGTCCACCGTCGCCGGATCGACTCCCCCGACAAGGGTGGCACCATTTTTCATGGCTTCCCTCATCAGTCCCACTGAATTGCTGCGCAGGAGCCCATGCTGAGGAAACGCTACAATGTCATAAGTGAGGTGATGTTTATATTTCTCTAATGCTTTAACGGTGACTTCCAGGTGCTTTAAACCGGAAGTCGGTTCGATGTTGCAATGGGTCCGGATGTGAGTGTGGCCATGTTGAAGCAGCAACTCGATCATCTTTTCCGCCCTATCCTGGGCGTATGGCAGTTGCTTTGGCAGCAGTTCCTGCTCTTCTTCTATTCTCGTGAAAATACCTTTAGTGATTGGCCGGCATGCCTTCCACGGACCGCTATAGTAGGTTTTATCGATATGAATATGCATCTCACGGAAGGAAGGCAGGATCAATTTTCCTCTTGCATCCAATACAGCTGCTCCAACTTCAATCTCTGATTCGTCTTTCGTGATGGCCGTAATCTTTCCATCTTCTATTTTGACATGGGCACATTCCGTAACGGTTCCTGTCACGACTCCATTCTCTTTCTCAAATCCCGTTTCCATTCTCACATTCTTCATCCATACTGTTTTCATCCAATCAGCCTCCAAGATTTAGTGTTTACAAGGTTACAGATGGTGCTCATCCACCGTTCCATGGTCTATTCGATTGTTGCGTCATTCACCATTAAGTAGTTGGCGGCACTCAACCAGAAATCCTTCACTTCATTGTTGTACACTGCTAAATGCTCGTAGTTTCGGATTGGAATGTATACCGCTTCTTCCATTTCAATGGTCATCGCTTCTTCATATAATGTCTTTCTGACTTCAGGGTCCACTTCTTTTCTTGCCTGCTCGATGAGATCATCGACTTTTTCATTTGTGTAATAGAAATGGTTTCCTGGTGAACCATGGGAAGCAGAGTGGAACAAGTTGTACTGGTTGTAGTCTCCATCACCTGTTGCATTCCCCCAACCTCCGATGAACATATCTTGTTCTCCTGTGTCTACAGCTTCAATATACGCACCATATTCAAGCACTTGAATATTCACTTTGATCCCGATTCCCTTCAATTGGGACTGAATAACTTCTGCCATATTGATCCGTTCTTTACGGTCACTTGTTATCAGTGTCAGCTCCAGACCTTTTTCGAATCCTGCTTCTTTCAAAAGCTCCTTGGCAGAATTCGGGTCATACTCATATGGTTTCACGTTTTCACTATGACCGAATACTTGTGGGCTCATGGCAGCATTCGCTAATGTACCCACTCCGTTATAGACACCTTTTATGATCGCTTCTCTTTCAATCGCCATGGAAATGGCCTGCCTCACCTTTACATTATCGAAGGGCTCTTTTTGTGTATTGAATCCGACATATTCCACCGCCAGCCCTTCTGTTCGGTACAGATTCAATGTGTCGGAGCTTTCGATGCGCTCGATTTCAGTCACGGGCACTTGATCACTGATATGAGCTTCACCCGTTTCAATCATCGCTAAGCGGGTAGCGTCCTCTGGTACAACCTGAAACTCGATTCCATCGATATTCGGCTGCTCTCCCCAATACTCATCATTTTTTTCAAGGGTGATGGACTGACCTGATTTCCATGACTTGAAGGCAAATGGCCCGGTTCCGATCGGGTGCTTAGCAAGACTATCAGGATTTTCCTTCACGGCTTTCGGGCTCATGATGCTTCCTTCGTTACTTGCAAGGATCGATAAGAGAGGTGCATAAGGAGCATCCAGCTTGAACTGCACTTTATATTCATCCAGTACATTGATCTCTTTGATCATCCCGAGTTTATCCTTTTGAGGGGAACCGGTGTTGGGATCCAGTAAGCGGTCGAACGTTACTTTGACAGCCTCAGCGTTCAATTCAGAACCGTCATGGAACGTGATTCCCTCATTTAATGTGAATTCCCATGTCATATCGTCCGGCTGCTCCCAGCTTTTCGCCAGTGACGGAACAATGTTCATTTCTTTATCAAACGTCACAAGGCTTTCGTACACCTTTTGATAAAGTACATTGGCGGACGGAATATCTGTGATGAAGTGGGGGTCCAAATTGGTTGCATCGGATAATCGGACGACCTTCAGTACCCCGCCTTCTGATTCACCGCCTTGTTTACTTGCGGTTTCACTTTCTACATTACTTGTCGAACACGCCTGGGTGATGAGCATGACCATCACGATCAATAATCCTGCGATCCCCCTGAAATGCTTCTTCTTTTCTTTCAATTCCTCCACTCTCCCTTTTCCGTATTGTTGGTGCCTATCTGCATTATAAAAAAGAAAACAGTGAATGATTTTCAATATCTTTACCAACTTTTTAATTATTTTGACAATTCAAACTTATCACCTTCCCTTTCCACCCCTCTTCCTCTATCTTTGAATTACACAAATCATTTCAATGAGGAGGAAATGTCATGTCGACAGAACTCAAAGTTCAAGAACTTCAATCACCCATACTTGATTCAAAACCGAGCGTTTTTGAAAAAAGGATCAAACCCTTCTGGGACACCTTTTCGAAAAACAAGGCAGCTGTAGTTGGAGGAGGGATCATTATCTTCTATATTTTCATCGCCCTGTTTGCTCCTTTACTCGCTGTCTATGACCCTTATGACATTCAACTGGACAATAAACTCCAGCCCCCGAGTACAGAACATTGGATGGGGACGGATGATAAAGGACGGGATATCCTTGCAAGAATCCTCTACGGCTCCCGTCTTTCCATGGGGGTCGGCTTTGCCGCAGTCGGCTTCGGTGCATTCTTCGGCATCATCATGGGGTTGATTTCAGGGTTTTACGGAGGTTGGATCGATACCTTCATCAGCAGAATCCTCGATGTCATGCTTGCTTTCCCTGGGATCCTATTGGCTCTTGCCATCATCTCTGCCCTCGGACCGAGCCTCGTGAATGTCATGATTGCCGTCGGGGTGTTTTCCATCCCTCTATTTGCAAGGGTTGTCCGGGGATCGACGCTTGAAACGAAGAAGCTTGAATATATCGATGCGATTCGTTCGCTTGGAGCCAATGATTTCATCATCATCTTCAGGCACATCCTGCCGAACATTTTATCTCCCATCATCATTCAAGGATCCTTGCGACTCGCCACCGCCATCCTTTCAGCAGCAGGATTATCCTTCCTTGGATTAGGGGCACAGCCCCCTTCACCTGAATGGGGTACGATGCTGTCCAGTGGAAGGGACTTTTTATTTACGGCTCCCTATATCGCCCTCTTCCCGGGGCTGGCGATTTCCATTCTAGTACTTGGCTTTAACCTGTTCGGGGACGGCCTTCGGGACGCACTTGATCCGAGACTGAAATCATAAAAAGGAGGAATAGGAAATGATACTGTACATTTTCAGAAGATTAATAGAAATCATCCCCGTCATATTCGGTGTGACCCTGGTTGTCTTTCTCATCATGCAGATGGTTCCCGGAGACCCGGCTATCATACTTGCTGGGGAAGGGGCATCGAAAGAAGCGATCGACCAACTACGGACAGAACTCGGCTTGAACCGCCCACTGTATGTTCAATATGGAGAATACATCATGAATGTGTTCCAGGGTGACCTTGGACAATCTCTGAAGAGCCAGCAGCCGGTCATCCAGGAAATCATGACCCGCTTACCGATCACGATTGAACTGGCCTTCTACAGTATTCTCATTACGATTGTCCTTGGAATGACCGCTGGAATCATATCTGCTGTCAGACCATACTCTGCCACCGATATTTCCGTGATGATCGTCGCTTTATTAGGGATTTCCCTTCCAAGCTTCTTTCTGGGTCTTCTATCCATCTATTTATTCTCTGTAAAACTTCAGCTTTTACCTGTTGCAGGATGGGACAGCATGCTGCACATCATTTTACCGGCCTTTACGCTGGGAGTCGGAGGAGCTGCCATCGTAGCCAGGATGACCCGTTCCAGCATGCTGGAGGTCGTAAGGCAGGATTATATCCGTACTGCTCAGGCAAAGGGTTTGAAAAGCTTTGTCATTATTTATAAGCATGCCCTGCGCAATGCATTGATTCCGGTCATTACGGTGGTTGGCCTTCAGTTTGGGGCACTTCTCGGAGGGACGGTACTAATCGAATCCGTCTTTGCCATTAATGGGCTCGGCCGTATGATCGTCGACTCGATCCGTACACGTGACCTACCTATGGTTCAGGGCGGAGTACTGGTCGCATCCCTGGTCTTTGTGATCGTCAATTTATTCGTAGATGTTTTATACCGATTCTTTAATAAACGAATTGAACTTAACTAGGAGTGGTTGCAATGAGTAAAAATGTGGTCTTGGAAGTAAAGAACTTAAAAACCCATTTCACTTCAAAAAAAGGAGTGACGAAAGCCGTTGATGGCATCGACTTTGTCCTTCACGAAGGCGAGACGCTCGGGATTGTCGGAGAATCGGGCTGCGGAAAAAGTATGACCTCCCTTTCCATTCTTCGCCTTGTCCCCTCCCCTCCAGGAAAAATAGTGGACGGGACCATTGAATTGAAAGGAAAGGACATCCTTAAAATGTCCGATTCTGAGCTTAGAAAGGTGCGGGGGAACCAAATTTCCATGATCTTTCAAGAGCCGATGACGTCGTTGAATCCTGTCATACCGGTCGGGGAGCAAATTGCAGAAGCCATACGCGTCCACCAAAAGCTCGGGAAAAGAGACGCACGGAAGAAGGCGGTGGAAATGCTCGAATTAGTTGGCATCCCTTCTCCTGAACAAAGGGCGAAACAGGAGCCTTTCCAGCTGAGCGGCGGAATGAGGCAGCGCGTCATGATTGCCATGGCCCTTGCCTGCAACCCGGAAGTCCTGATTGCCGATGAACCGACTACGGCACTTGATGTGACGATCCAGGCACAAATCCTTGAGCTGATGAAGGACCTTCAGAAAAAGCTGAATATGGGCATCATCTTCATCACACACGACTTGGGAGTGGTAGCCGAGCTATGTGACAAGGTGGCGGTCATGTATGCCGGACAAGTGGTGGAATATAGTTCGACGGAACAGTTATTCTCCAATCCGAAGCATCCCTACACAAATGGGCTGCTCTCTTCATTACCGAAATTGCACGAAGACCAGGCAGAGCTGGAAACGATGCCGGGAAGTGTCCCTTCCCCCTATGACATGCCAAAAGGGTGCCGGTTTTCGCCCCGCTGCGCATTGGCGACTGCACGATGTCACGAGGAAGAGCCACAGCTCAATTCCTTAAAGGATGGCAGTCAAATCAGATGTTTTCTATATAACGCCGAGAAAGAGGTGCAGATGACATGACCGCTGTGATGACCGAAAAAAAACCTATTTTAGAGGTGAAGGGCCTGAAACAGTACTTCCCTATCAAAAGGGAGTCATTGTTCGAGCCGAAACAAGTTGTAAAAGCCGTGGATGATATTACCTTCACCCTGTATGAAGGTGAAACCCTCAGTATCGTAGGTGAGTCCGGCTGCGGCAAATCGACAACCGGCCGTGCCATCCTGCAATTGGATAAACCGACCGAAGGCAGCATTCAATACAAGGGAATCGAATTGAACAGTCTATCCAAAAAGGAATTAAGAAACATGAGGGGAGATATCCAGGTCATTTTCCAGGATCCCTTTGCCTCTCTGAATCCTAGACAAACGGTCAGAAAGATCCTCAAAGAAGCCATGACCATACAAAAAGTACTGCCCCCTTCAAAGCATGAAGATCGTATGAAGGAATTATTGGACTATGTGGGTCTCCCGATTACATCGCTTGACCGTCTCCCCCACGAATTCAGCGGCGGTCAGCGACAAAGGATCGGAATCGCACGGGCATTGGCGGTCAATCCGAAAGTGATCATCTGTGATGAAGCCGTATCGGCACTGGATGTATCCATTCAGGCACAAATCTTGAACCTGTTAAAGAAACTTCAGAAAGAATTGAAATTGACGTACCTCTTCATTTCCCATGATTTAAGTGTTGTACGTCATATATCCGATCGGGTGATCGTCATGTATCTGGGGAAGGTTGTCGAAATAGGGACAAAGCATGATTTATTCGACCACCCTACCCATCCTTATACCAAAGCCTTGCTTTCGGCCATACCAGTACCTGATTTTTCAAAGAAAAGAGAAAGAATCCTTTTAAAAGGGGATGTCCCTTCCCCATTGAATCCGCCTGCAGGGTGTAAGTTTCACACCCGCTGCCCTCTGGCAACGGATTTGTGTAAAGCAGAACTGCCTCCTATGACCGGTCATGGGGAACATTTCACGAGGTGCCATTATGTCTAAACATATTTTCAGAATCTTAGTTTTCTTATAAAATAGAAAGTATGACTCATCCCTTTAGGAGTTCTTCACATGATTACACAAGAATCCTTTTCATTTTATATCATGCTGTCCGTATTAGCCCCAATCATTGGGGCTTTTAGCTTATTATTTCTCTTTCTGTTTGAAAAACGATTCGATCAACTGGAGAAAGAAAAGAACGAACTGCTCCTGAAACAGGAACTACAGGAAGCAAAATACAACCAACTGAACCAACAGATCCAGCCCCACTTCTTTTTCAATACACTTAATGTCATCCTGAGCTTGGCACGTCTGAATCGCAAGGAAGAATTGATTTCTGCCATCGAGGTGCTTTCCAAATACTTTAAGTTTAAATACAAACAGACTGATCCATTGATCACCATGGATGAGGAGATCCAATACACCCGATATTATCTCGACATTCAAAGGTTGAGGTTCAGAGATCGGCTCGATGTAGTATGGAGCGTGGGAGAGAGCTGCAAGTCTTCCCTAGTCCCTCCTTACCTCCTGCAGACCCTTGTCGAAAACGCCTTTAAACATGGCCTTGAAAAGCATCCCGGGCAAGGAAAGCTGATCATCATCCTGAATGAGCAAAGGAACAAAGTGTATGTAGAAGTATGGAACAGCAGCTCGTCATCTGCTTTGGACAACCCTGATATTCAAAAGGAAGACCGGGGAATTGGATTACACAATATCCAGAAGCGATTACAGATGCTCTTTCCTAAGGAAGAAATCCTCATTCAGCTGAATGAAGAAGCCGGAGGAACGAGTGTCCAGATCTTCTGGCCTTATATGACCAGAGAAGACACCATTACTTGATGAAGGAGGAAGCGTCATGCATATTTTGCTCGTTGACGATGAGCCCCTGGAACTGGAGCAGCTCAACTACATGATTCACGAAAAATACCCTTACTGGACGATTCATACAGCCGCGGATGCATCACAGGCGTTAAAGGTCCTGACGGAACACCCGATCCGTCTTACGCTCCTCGACATTCAACTGCCTGGTAAATCAGGGATCGAACTCGGAATGGAAATGAAGAAATATGACCATATCGACATCATTATGGTCACGGCGTACCAATCATTCGATTATGCACAGGCATCCCTGCGACTCGGAGCAAAGGATTATTTGACAAAACCGATTATTGAAGAAGAATTATTCCAAGTGCTCGACCACTATAAATACGCATCCATCCAATCCCATATCGTGCAGGAAGCGTTGACGATCATCCATGAACAATACAGCGATAAGCTTTCCCTTTCTTCATTGGCGAGCCAGATCCATATCAACGGTACGTACCTGAGCAGAAAATTTCATGAAGAGATGGGGATCAGCTTCTCTGAGTACCTGAATGATTTCAGGGTCCAGGCCGCACAACGATTACTGCGGCAGGATACCGAAAAGTCCATCTCTTCGATTTCAGAAGCGTGCGGATTCAGCAGCCAGCACTATTTCAGTTCATTATTCAAGAAGCAAACAGGATACACTCCAAGGGAATATCGGATAAGAGAGAAGGTATAAATCAATGAAGCCACGAACGTATCGTGAGTATATACAAGGGACCATTACGTTTGGAGTGGCGTATGGAGTCGTTTCACTCCTGGCAAGATGGGTGACCGGCAATACGATTTTGTCTTCTCCTGAAACCCTCGTGAAATATGGACTGCTTGGTGGAATTGGCTACGCCATGATGGGAGCCACCGCTCTCTTTCTATTCGGGTGGATCACCCCCTATATCAGGGAACGATTCCCACACTCCATGACTCTGGGGGATGTATTGAAAGAAAGACTACGTGGCAAGTCATACTGGTTCGTCATGTGGGTATTGCTCCTGACAAGCCTGGACTCCCTTCTTATACAAGCACTGGGGGCAGGCGTGTTATTTCATTTTCTATTAAAAACACCTATCTATGTAGGGTTACTCGTATTCTTTTTATACTGCTTCCTGTTGTCCATAGGAGGCATGAAGCAAATCCATCGCTTTGAAGGAATTCATATCTCGTTTATTTTTGCAGCCATCATCCTGATTCCCGTTTATTTTTTTATCCAAAAAGGTATTTTTCCCGTTTATGATGGATTGCTTCTTTATCATCCCTACTTATTATTTCTGAAACATAATGAAATCACCTTGTTCATTCTTACCGCATTTCTGATTGGATTCGGACAAGTATTGATCGATCGGGCGAGCTGGCAGCGGATCTATATCATTGAAAAATCCAAGGTCCGAACATCCTTTATGATGGCGGGGATCATATGGGCGACCATTCCCCTTGCCTTCACCGCGATTGTACTGATTGCGGTTTATGGGCAGGGCTTTGAAAACATTTACTCCATATTGAGTCAGCTGGTGGAGAAAATCGACTCATTGTTCCTGCTTCTATTATTTATCGGCTGCTGCTTCAGTGCCATCGCCTCCACCGTGGGGGCCGAGCTCCATGCCACTTCGATCATGGTCATCCGCAATATGCTGAACGACACGTTCGATTGGAGTGAAGACCAGCAATTGAAAAAGACCTATTTAGTCTCCGGTGTGCTTTCCCTTTCACTCTTTCTCATCAGCTCGATCTTGTCACCGAGCCTGATGGAGCTTATCTTCTTTTTCGCCCAGGTGTATGCAGCCATCATTCCGACGATGTTGGCGGTCATCTTTTATAAAAGAACGATCCCGTTGCTTCTACCTTTTTGTTCGTTGATTGGTTTAGGAACCGGGTTGCTGTCTCTCCTAAGCTACAATTCAATTCAATCGACCTGGGTCAGCTTTGTCGTGTCGAGTGGGTTAGTGGTGATATCACTGGTGATTAATGAGATTCGGATCCATAGAAAATGAGAGCAAATTCATATCGGTTCTGTAAGAGAGTCGTCAAATAGGCGGCTCTTTTGTCTTTATGGACTTAGACATCTAGGTTTGTATGATGTTATCTATAAAGCCCCATCGTGATAGAATGAAAGAAACGATGAAACAAGTTAGAAAATATGAAAAACGATTAAGGAGGAAAGATAAGAATGACAGAATCAAAGGAATGGAAATATGGTGCTCGCGGGCATTCATTCATCACGTCCTTTAGCGGAGGAAAAGATAGTGTGTTGGCTCTATACAAAGCATCGAAGGATGGAGATGCGATCGGCCTGATCGTGATGCTGGAGGAAGAAGGAAAGCGTTCCAGATCCCACGGGATGCCACCGGAGCTTATCCGTGCACAAGCAGATTCAATCGGGTTGCCCGTATTCACAGCAGCTGCCAGTTGGACAGATTATGAAGGAGCCTTCATGACCCTTTTAGAAAAAGCAAAGGAACAAGGGGCAGAAGTGTTAGTGACGGGAGACCTGGATATGCCTGCACATGGCTGCTGGCATGAGAAAGTGGCGAAGAACGCTGGCTTAAAGCTTGGGATGCCTTTATGGGAAATGAATCACCGTGAAGCTGTCGAAGAGTTCGTCAATCTGGGATTTGTATCCATCGTTGTAACGGTTAATTTATCCCTCGGTATGCGCCTTGAAGATTTAGGACGAACGTTAACTCTTGAATACATAAAGGAACTTGAAGCCCGAGGAATCGATCCTTGCGGAGAAGGTGGAGAATTCCATACCACAGTAGTGGATGGACCGCTTTTCAAACAACCTGTTCCCGTTTTAAAAGGTGAGATTATGAAAGACGGAGAGTATGCTTTTTTGCCTTTGGAACTGGATCGCGTCAGAACATAACCTGCATGATAATTGAATCAAGGCTGGAGATCAAATGATTGATCTTCAGCTTTTCGCCTTTTCTGGAGCTCGTTCGAACAACATTGCAGCAATCTTCCACTTGAAGGACTCAGCAAAATCAATCAGTGTTTCTTTCGGAACTTCTGTATCCTCCCTTACCAAAACATTCTCCCAAAAACAAAAGGTCAACAAATCAAAAAAAACGGTAAAGATATCTTAATTTTATATATCTGAAAATTCTTATAATTAAATAAATACGGAGGGGAGGATAAATAGATGAAGATGAAGGTAAGTAGTTTCAGGAGCAGGGTTGTCATGATTGGAATGATGGTGCTGATGTTAGTAATTAGCGGCTGCTCCACCAATATGGGGGCAAATTCAGGTGACCAGGTTGATGGACAGGCTTCCAAGAAAGAAAATAAGTTGGTCATTGCCCGTTTATCCGATGTGGAGAATCTTGATCATCATTTTATGTCCACCATCAATGCGGCAAGTGTAACGCACGGTAAAATTTATGAGGGGCTTGTCGGCAGAGACAAAAATGCCAAAATTAAGCCATTACTTGCAAAGGAATGGGAGCAGTTGGATGATACAACGTGGGAATTCAAGCTAAGAGATGATGTCTCGTTTCATGATGGGACACCCTTTAATGCCGAGGCTGTGAAGAAAACGTTCGATCGTTTAACAGACCCAAAAGTGGCTTCACCTCGTGCGGTTGTATTTAAAATGGTCAAGGAAGTAAAAGTAGTAGATGATCATACCGTTCAATTTCTTTTATCTGAACCTTTTTCACCCTTATTATCCATCCTGGCGAGTCATGAAGGCGGAATCATCAGTCCTAATACCATTGAAAAATACGGGAAAGACATTATCCAAGAACCGGTCGGCACAGGTCCATTTGCGTTCAAGTCCTGGGAAACAGGAAAAGAGATTGTGTTTAATAGAAACAAAAAGTATTGGGGAGAGCAACCAACTATAAACGAAGTGGTTTTCAAAGTAGTACCAGAAGAGACAACGAGAATCTCCATGCTTGAAACAGGTGAAGCCCATATTGCTGAACCTCTTTCTGTGACGATGATGGATTCTGTGAAGGCCTCCAATAATGTTGAAGTATACCGAAGTGAAGGCTTTGGTACCGAGTATGTAGGATTCAATGTACAAAAGGAACCCTTCAATGATGTCCGTGTCCGGAAAGCCATATCCCATGCGGTTGAAATGGATTCCATCATGAAAGGTGTATTTAATAATATTGGAAAAAAGGCAAACTCCTTATTAGGATCTAAAGTCTTTGGCTATCACCCGGATATGAAGGCATATGAGTATAATGTAAATGAAGCCAAGAGGTTACTGGCCGAGGCTGGGTACCCTGATGGCTTCAAAACCACATTGCTTACAATGGACAGTAAGGAAAGGATCAGCCTGGCTGAAGTCATGCAATCCCAGCTCAAAGGAATAGGAATCGATTTGGAAATCCAGATTCAGGAGTATGGCACCTTTGTAGAGCAAGCCACAAGTGGAAATTCAGAAATGTTCATCATTAGTTGGAGAAATGCTACAGGTGATGCAGACTATAATCAATACAATCTCTTCCACAGTAATTCCCATGGGCCTGCCGGAAATACATTTTTCTACAATAATGAAGAGGTCGATCAATTGATCGAACAGGCACGTTCTGAAATGGATCCAGAGAAGCGATTGGAGCTATACGCAAAATCTCAGGAGCTGGAAATGGAAGACGCGGTCTATATTCCGGTTCGGGTGATTGAAAACATGGCTGCGATTCGGAACAACGTAAAAGATTTTTCTATCAGTCCCGCCGGTTATTTGGAAATCAATGATATTAGCATTCAATAACCTTTTTCATCTAAACGATACCATAAGACCAAAAAATGAGAAGTTGCCTAACTTCTCATTTTTTATTTCTATCTATTTATTCTTTCTTTCCTGCGCCTTAATAGCCACCTTTTCAAGACCATCCTGTGCAAATTCCACATCTGACTTTGGCATTGCTTTATTATTCTTAAGGTCTTTATTCTTTTGTTTCGACATTCTTTCACCACCCTATTTGTTTTATTTATATAGTGCGCAAGGTTGGCAATAAATATGAAGCAGCTCGAAATTTCTCCTGGCCAATTGGTGAACATAGAAAAGTCGACTCCCAAAGGAATCGACTTATTTTTTTATGTAGAAGTTAAAAAACCCCATTCTCATTAGGTGAATCGTCCGGGATGGCTTGACCAACATCCCACAACTCAACGATCCCGTCATCCTGGAAGCGGAAAATATGGACGACTGCCCCTCCCAGGTCTTCTGGATTCTGTCTCACATGCGAGTGAACCGCTACTGTTTCACCTTCCTGGATGGCACGTTTGACTTCTAGTATCTTGTCCGGGTTCCCGGCTGCATTCTCTTCCATGGCAGACTTAAGCGAATCTGCATCCCCTGGAAAATACGGATTATGGTGGCGAAAGTCAGGTCCAACGTGACGCTCGTATGCTTCCCGGACGTTTCCTGATGCCACAAGTTCCAGAAATGAGATTGCTCTTTCTTTATTCGTGAGTGAATCATTCATTTTCATCATCCTTTCATTTCAACCGTGATCTTTTCATTTTATAGGAAAAGGAGCGAATGGGCGAATGAATGTCCATGATGTTAAAAAAAGCATTGCCCCTTACAGGTCAATGCTTTCTCGTCTTATCGTGTATTGAATGCATTCAGCATCCAAATATGCTGTTCGAGTGAAGTTTTAATCCCGATGAATAAGTCTGCTGTAGGCTGATCCTGAGATTCCTCTGCAGCTTCAATGATCTTCTTAGAATCATTCACGATTTGTTTAAAATCGTTTACTAACGCGTCCACCATCTCAACGGCCGACTCTTTTCCATTAGATTCTTCAATGGTAGCCGTTTCAAGATATTCTTTTAATGTAGCGATTGGCTTCCCTTTGATCGTCAGTATCCTTTCTGCCACTTCATCAATATAATTTCCTGCTTCGTTGTAGTATTCTTCAAACTTCTCATGCAGGGTGAAGAATTCCGGACCCGTTACATACCAATGATAATTGTGTAGTTTTGTATAAAGGACATTCCAATTTGCAAGTTGTTTGTTAAGTGCCACGACTAATTGTTGATTCATGTATGCTCTCTCCTTTTGTCTGTGTTATAAATGTATTATATCCTTATTTATAATTATTATCAATTAATAAGTATTATCGATAAAATACGTTACACCCTTATTCTTTCCACTGATATAGATAACATACGGCATCCCCTAAAAACAAAACCAACAGGAGCATGACTCTTTTTTGAGTCCATCACTCCTGTTGGTTTCATAGGAAATTATAGATCTTTTTGTTCCACATTAAGTTCAATCAGATTACCGTCTGGATCGGCGCAGAATATTTGGGCGAACCCACTTTTTGATTGTGGTTTTTCGAGGGTTTCCACTTTGTTTTCTTTTAACCATTGGAGAGTATCATAGTAGTTCTCCACTCTAAGGGCGAAATGACCTTCCCTGCTGGATAGGCGCTTATCCTGACGTATGGTCTGCGACGAAGGATCGACGATTAAGTGGAGCTGCTGTCCCTCTATTTCATACCAGGCGCCTGGAAAATCAAAATCCGGACGCGGTATTTCGTTTAAACACAAAGTTTTTCCATAGAAATCTTTTGCTTTTTCCAAATCTGTCACCGTAAGACTGACGTGATGAAGACACGTATATTTAATCATACCCTTCACTTCTTTCTATTCAACTATTTAAATGGGACAAGGTGCCTGTACCACCACTACACCGTCATCTTCCAACTGGACAGTGCCAGCCATTGTTCTTTCTCTTTATAGTCGGGCACGATTTTCCCGACGAGCCGCCAGAAGGACCGGTCGTGATTGAGGTGGACCATGTGGCACATCTCATGGACCACGACGTAGTCGATGACGTCCAGGGGAGCCATGGCTAGCTTCCAGTTGAAGGTAAGCTGCCTCCTCCCATCACAGGTTCCCCAGGTTGTTTGACTGTCTGTGATGCGGATGGAACGGGGCTTGGTTTTAAAGTGACGTTGTTGGACCGCAATGCTTTTCTCTACCAATGCTTTGCACTGTTTGTAGTAAAAACGTTTTAACGCCTGCTGGATTCGTTCATCCTCAAGCTCTTTCACTTGGATAAGCAGTGTTTTCCCGTCAAATGTGACATGATCCTGAGTGACCGACGGATCGTGTTGAACGTGTATGGGAAAGTTCTTTCCCAGATACAAAAAGGGCTCCCCATGGTCATAGGCCTTCTCTTGCGGCCCATTCAGACGATCCCTCATCTCATTCGATTTCTCCAGGATCACACCCCATTTATCCTCAAGCAGCCGGATCACCGATTCATCCGGGGTCCCTTTAGGTGCGTGGACCTCGATATGTCCACAGGTATCCAGATAGATGCCGATGGAGGTCCTGTTCTTATATTTGATCTCAAACTGTATGGTCTCACCAGAATAAGTATGGTTCATCTTTTATCCCCTGTATCGGATGGCCAATCCTTTTAAGAAATTCCGTGCATACCGGTCACCGCACACTCTGTAATTGTTGTGGCCTTCTCTTCGCATAATCGCTCCCAGTTCGCCTTTTGTAATCGTCACTCCAGCCAGATCCAAGATCTCGATCATATCCTCACTTGTTAACGAGAGGGCGATTTTCACCTTTTTTAATAGAAGATTATTCACATGTTCATACGTCAATTCAGGTCGTTCCGTCTGTCCCGGTTTTGGCCCTCTTTTAAATGTAATGAAGCCGTTCAAGAATGACTCGAACATTTCATCATCACATGGGATATGGTCTTCATCCTCAAGGATATCGTCCTCGAAATCATCACTGTACTGTGTTTTCGTGAGAACCTTCAGCACTTCTTCCTTTGACAGTTCAATGCCACCAAGTTTGAAGATCTCAACCATTTCTGTATTTTTAAGATCCAATGCATATCGTAATCGAATCAATAGATCGTTATTATTTAGGTTCATATGTCAACCTCCTGAGATTTTCCTATCACTAAAATATTAGCTTACCATTATAAGGACATGTTTAATAGTATAGCCTCAATGAAAAAGAAGCTTACCTGATACAGATAAGCTTCTTCGGCATCTTTCGATCAATGGACCGCTTCAGCAATCCTCTTCCCCTTAACACAATTAGCAAAGAGAAACCGGATGAAGGGCCCCATGATGACAAACTAAAGAGGAAGGTCCGTCCCTCAATGCTTTAATGCGTTGAGGGACGGACCTTCTTTTAGTTAGGAACAAGGGGGAATTTTAATGTGACCGTTGTTCCATCTCCCGGACCGCTGTCAAACTGTATGTTTCCGTTGTATTTCTCCACAATGTTGAAACAAATCATAAGACCCAGACCGGTTCCTTTACTCTTCAAGGAGTAGAATGGAGTCCCCAGGTTCTTGACTTCTTCCTTACTCATTCCACGTCCCTTGTCTATAATTTGAATCCAGACATGGCCTTTTACTTTGAAAGCTTTTACCTTAACGGATCCACTATGTGGGGAGGCTTCGATGGCATTTTTAATTAGATTGATGAAAAGTTGTTTTAACTCAATGGAATTGGCGGCCACATGACAATCGTTTTCTACGTTGAGATCAATGGAATTATCATTCAACAGACCGTACATGTTGAGGAGTTCCGTTACATCTTGCAGAACCTGTTCAACATCGACGTTGTCCACCTTCCCCCCTTTTTCGGGCTTTGAAACGGACAGGAATTGGGAAATGACATGCTCCGCCGTATCGAGTTCATTGATCATAAGGGAGAAATTCTGCTTTTGGCTTTGGCTGAACGCGGAATCTTCCATATAAAATTGAAGAAATCCATTTACGACGGTCAAAGGATTCCTGATTTCATGGGCGACAGCTGCCGCCAACTGCCCCGTTGTCCTCATCCGCTCAGCATGCTGAATCTGTTCATAATACACACGTTGCTTCTGGATTCTCAGATTCGTTAAATGGAAGATGAAATACAGTAGGACCTGACTTGCCAAGAAGTTCACTACATTCCCTACTAAATCTGTGTATATGTATGGGTAATCTTGACCCTTATCCACGAACCCGATATAACCGAATGTAAACAGAATGAAGGCAAGATTGATCACAAGAGAAAAATAAAAAAGCCTTTTGTCAAAAAAGAGAATGGATAGGGCAGGAATAAAACAGAGTAAAACAAACTCTGCCCACGTTTCAGGATATAAGTAAAACAGGATGTAAAAATAACCGGTTGATGAGATGACCGTCATGTACCTCATCCACGCATTCTCATACCACGGATAGACCAATAGACAGATAGAGATGATTGCGATCATCACTCCATGCACCGCGAATCGTGAATTCACAGGGTTATCCACCAGCAAGCCCGCTAACATCAGGATGATGATGAACAAAACAATGATATAATAGTATTTCTTATGTAATGGACCATTAAATTCTTTCATTAAAATTGCTCCCACTAGAAAAATCTATTTCTGTAATTCTATGACATTCTAACTATCTGTCATATTCCGGGAAAAGTCAATCACTGAAGGAACGTTTGGTAAACGTCCATCTACCTCCAAAAATCACCACCTCTTGATAAAAAGAGGCATCTACGATTCAACAGGCACTAGCTCCAATGTGACATCATCACCATCCCCCTCGTCAGATAGCATGATGTTGACGTGTTTGATATACCTGGGCACGACATCATCCAAGAATTCATTTTGAGTGGGCATGTCAATCGGAATCATCCCAGGCAGGTCCTCAACACTTTCACTTTCTGTCACAAGCTTCTGTTGCATCGATTCTTCAAATCTCGTTGGTGCAAAAATCAATTCCAACAGATAACTTTGTGGATAATCCGGTCTCTCCAATCCACTTGATTTGAATGTTCCATCTTCCCGGATGCTCATATAATCTTCAGAAATGACTTTCGTATAAGGTTCTGCTTGATAGTCTTTGATGTCTGTAACTGAGGCATCTTCGGGATATGCTCTCAGTCTGACATAGAGAGTCACATCCGGTGGAAGGGTTGAATCTCCCTCTACTAGCATACTGGTAGAATCCAATGTGACGGTTGCATTGAACGTATAGGCTGGTTCTTCTTTTTCGTCAGAAGCGGACTTGTTTTCAGTACCTTTTTTTTCTGCCTTTCCAACGCTACCATCATTTTTAACCATCTGCTGCACGCTGCTTTTATCCTCTGAAAAGTCCAGTCGACAGGCTGTTAATATGGTAAGGGCAAGGAGAATGAACAGGTAAAGGATTCTTTTTTTCACGTTCATATCGGACACCTGCCTTCAGGTTAGTAGTCAGAATTTTGTTTACAAATTCATTTACATATTGTAACATGAGACATGAAAAAATTGTATGAATTTGTAAAATATTGTGGAGGGATTTAATGAAAAGGGTTGTGGATTCGTCCTTTCATTTTTTTATTGTGGTTGCGGGATTATTTTTACTGAGCGGTGTCGGGTCGCTTCTAGCTTATGATACGCAGCTGGTCGTCACGGTCGGTTACTATATCCATCAATTGTATGATGCCATTTTCGATCTGATGGACCCGTCTGCCATCACGGTTTACTTGGGAGAACAGAATCGACCATATTCCCTGATCAACGCAGCTCTGGATACATATGGATATTCGTTTATAATCCTGATCAGTTCGTTTTTCTTTGCCCTATGCTTTTCCGTATTGGTAAGCTACATCATTATGTTATCTTCACGGAGTGGTTATCGATTTTCTATGAAACTCTTGAATGTACTTGATGCACTACCGGATGTTTTCATCGTCGTATCATTCCAGATCATCACCATCTGGTTATATAAAAGGACGGATATTCTTTTCTTCAATATCTATGCCATCCATGATGAACGTACCTATTTTCTGCCGATCGTCTGCCTTTCCATCCTACCGGTTGTGTTCCTTGTAAAGCAGTTTTTGTTTCAGTTGAAAGAAGAAGAGAGCAAACCCTATGTAGAGTTTTCCCTGGCGAAAGGATTCAGGAAATCATATACGGTGTGGTTTCACCTGTTCCGTAATGTATGGATCCATTTCTTCCTTCACTTAAAGCCGATCTTTCTCCTGATGCTATCCAATTTACTTGTCATTGAAATCCTGTTTAATATGAATGGCTTCATGATGGTGTTATTCAGGGCATCCACTAGTTCAGCCGCTGCCTTTTTTCTTGGGATGCTTCTGATTTTCGTGCCTTTCTTCATCGTTTTTCAAACGGGGGCATTTATCCTGAAGAAATGGTTAAAGGGAGGAGAGTATCATGTCTAGGAAACTTGTAAAAGGGTTATCGGTTCCTGTATTCGTCATAGTGACGATGATCATCACTAGCTTCCTGATTCCTGTATGGTTTCCGGATTATGATGCAGTCGTAAATTATTTAAAGGATGAAGACGGAATACTCATTGCCGCCCCTCCTTTTTCACCAAGTGAGATGGCCCCTTTAGGCAGCGACCGTCTCGGCAGGAATTTCTTTCTATTATTATTGGCCGGTGCGAAGTATACGATTTTTGCTGCCTTGTTCATTGCTTTTCTGCGAATTGTATTCGGGTTCATGTTTGCCATCGTTTACACATTTGTACCGTCAATCGTCGGGAGGTACGTTAAAGGCTTGGGAGAGTCCTTTCAATATGTCCCTCTTGCCATCGTCGTATTTGCCATGCTGATTCCCTTAGAAAGCTCGTTTGAGCCTGGGTTCCTGCCTTCGGGAGAGTACTTTGTCATTCAATTATGTGTGATTGCCATCATCACAACTCCTTCCCTCGGTACCTACCTGGGGGAAGAGATGAAACTTTACATGAATCAGGAATTTATCGACGTATCCAGGACTATGGGAGCCGGTCGATTCAGTATCATGAGGAGACATCTTATCCCGCAATTTATGAGGCATTCCATCGTATTGTTTTCCGAGCAGGTGGCACAAGCCCTATCCTTACTAATCCAGCTTGGAATCATGCTCATGGCCCTCGGCGGTTTGAAGATAGCTGAGTTTGCCTTCACGGACCTCGACCCAAGTAACCCAGTGTATTTCTCGGAAACGAATGAATGGTCCGCCACCATCAGTATGAATATCCAGCTTATTTTCTCTAATCCCCTCCTGGTCCTTGTTCCACTGACCTTTTTCTCCCTCATCATTCTGTGCGTAAATAGCATAAGCTCGACGCTTCGGAAAGTGTTCATCGAGAGTGACTATTTTATGGTGAAAGTGAAGAAAGTTAAAGAAGTCAAGGAAAAAACAACCAGCACTGCTTCAACGGATTTGTTTACGCTTAAAAGTTAACATATAAAAAGGAGACGCCCATGGACCAATCGGCGTCTCTTTTTTATCAATACAGTTTCAGCAACTCATCAAACGAATCAATGGCTTGCGTATATTCTTCCACTTCCCCAAATCCATAGCGGGCATAGACAAATGGAATCCCCGCTTCCTTTGCAGCCTTTTGGTCCCCTTCTGTATCTCCAACGTATACTGGATCCTTTAAATAGTTTCGCTCGATGATCAATTTGATATTTTCACCTTTTGAAAGTCCGGTCCTGCCAGGGTTTTCATAATCTTTGAAATGTTTATCCAGTCCGTGATAGTCATAAAAGGCCTCTATGTATCCGTCCTGGCAGTTGCTTACGATAAACAGCTTATACTCTCTAGACAATTCTACAAGCACCTCTTCAACATGATTGTATAAATTGCCTCCGTTCTTGCTTAAGTGTGGAATTTCATGGCGGGAAAGATCTTTCAAAAGTTGCTCCCGCTCCTCTTCATTCAATTCAGGGAACAATATCTTCCCGATTTCTTTCATTTGAAGCCCCATGGTTCCCTCAAGATGCTTCCTTGTTATACCATCTTTTAACTGGTTATGATCGTTGATAACGTTGTTCCATGCTTCTAGAACGGATTCGATGGGATCCCAGAGTGTACCGTCCAGGTCGAAGATGATGCTGTCCATGATTGGTTCCTCCAATTCATTCTTGATAGGGGAAAATTGTCATTGTATGTAGTATAACAGAAATGTTCAGGCAGATTGGTTATTTCCTAAGCTCTATAAAGGGTCGCTTGATTAGTGGGACAAGGTGCCTGTCCCCGATGTCCCACTAAGGAAATTTATGTTAAAATATTCAAATAGATAACTAGAGTCATAGACTATATTGGGGGAATATTCAATGAGCAAACATATCAATCTGTATAACCTGATACATGAAAGTTGCAAAGAACTCGACTTCTCAGGTGTCGTCCATGTCAAACAAGGAACAGAAGTATTATCGGAAAGCGCCCATGACTATGCGAATCGATCGGATCGCCTTCCCAACACTACGGGTACACGATTCGGGATTGCCTCTGGGAGTAAGTTATTTACTAGCATAGGGATAGGCCAACTAGTTGAAAAGGGGATACTCTCCTTCGACACCCGTTTAAAAGATTGTTTGGATATCGACTTTCCTCATTTTGATGACGGCGTGACCATCCATCATCTATTGACGCACACGTCAGGCATCCCGGATTATTTCGATGAAGAAGTGATGTCTGACTTTGAAGAGCTGTGGAAAGAACGCCCGGTCTACCATATGAGATCCCTTAAGGACTTTCTTCCATTCTTTCAAACAAGTCAGATGAAATTCACACCAGGCGATCGATTTCATTACAACAATGCGGGATTCATCCTATTGGGATTGATCATCGAACAGCAAACAGGGAAGCCTTTTACAGATTACATAGAATCTGAGGTTTTCCAGAAAGCGGGCATGGGAAGTTCAGGATATTTTTCATTGGACTGCCTTCCTTCCAATACAGCAGTGGGGTATATAGAAGAAGAGGATACTTGGAGAACCAATCTCTACTCCATCCCTGTAAAAGGCGGGGCTGACGGCGGGGCGTTCATCACTGCCTCGGATATGATGAACCTTTGGGAAGCTTTATTTGCTTATAAACTAGTAAATGAAGAAACGACGGGGAAGCTGCTGACCCCTCATGTCCATGTGAATGGAGAGGTCCACTATGGCTATGGAATCTGGATGAATCTAAGGAATGATGAAATCTACAAGTTCCATGTGATGGGGTATGATCCCGGAGTCAGTTTTCGTGCCTCTTATTATCCTCAGCTTGACTTGAAGCTGTCGATTCCATCCAATAGAGACTCGGGACCGTTTGAAGTGACGAAATCCATTGAGGGATTTTTCGGGATCTAATTTTATTAAATGATAGGCTTCATCGTCCGGCATTCCACTAACAAAGAACGATGGAGCCTCCCTTCTTCAGCTGCTTCAAGTGAAATATATCCTACCTCCCCATATTAAAACACCCAGCGCAACAATGGTTAAAAGTAAGACTAGTAAAGCCGACTTCTTCGTTTTAACTATCATTTAATGGATACAGAGGATATTCCCATCTATGTGTGCATTCCTCCAGCAAATAATAGCCCCTCTCTTCATCCCGCACGATACGGGTGCATTGCTGTCTGGGAATGGCTCCCTCATCATTGTCAGCCGTTATTTCGATCCAGGGCTGATCCGTTGCTTCATCATAATGCGCCACTAATCGATTTCCATTTACGTTGATGGTGTCACCGCTCTCCTTACTCTCAAGCTTCGTCATGAACGATTCAATATCAGACGTGATGTCTTCTGTCCTTCCGGAAGATCTCGAGGAATTCAATGATAGCTCTTTTATCCCTTGCCATGTAGAGAACCGAACGGTATCATCAGTGATCCATTCAGCCGTACCCAAGCCTAAAGCATCTTCAGCACCCAAACCCGTTGGATGATCCTTGCCTTGAATGATCAATTTTATCGTTTGATCATCAAGGTGCTTACCGATAAAACCGAACGATGTCTTGTAAAATTCATAAAGATACGTGGTTTCACCCAGGGTGAAGGAACGGTATTCTATGGTCACAGACTTATTTTCCGGAGACTCGATGGTCGCATATTGGTTCTCCATTAGCCAGACCATGACACTGTGTATGAGCAGGGCCGGTATGCTCACGGTTAAGAAGGCGATGGTCCACCCCTTATGAAATCTTGAACGAAACCCGATGACAGCCAGTACAATGATATTCAATAGCATCGGAAACACAAATCCCGTGGGCTTCAAGAAAAGTATGTAGTAATCCATCAGAGACATGATGATCAGTAGTGCATCCACTGACCCTAATAGGATCAACACCCGTTTTGTAAGGCTCATGGGTATTCCCCCTTCTCTCCTAATTATTTCAAATATTTAAGATTCCTTCAATTCTTTGTTGCACAAAAAAGAGCCTATCCTTTTTTAGAATAAGCTCATGCATTAAGGTTTACTAAACAACCTTTATTCAGCCGGTGACAACTCGCTCTCTGTCACCCATTTATGATTCTTTACCTCTTCCCCACCTGTTACTGGTGTGAAATCCACCATATACACCGTCGTCTCTTCAACGGAATCAATTGTCGCGGTTGCGCCTTCCATCCCTTTCATGTGATCGGCGTTCAGGACGACTTCATCCCCAGATGAATAACGTTCCTCACCATGATCGGCAATTTCTTCATGAATAACCCATTTATGATCTTCCACTTTTTCTCCACCAGTGGTAGGTGTATAGGAAACGGTATAGACGAGGGTCTCGTAAGCACCTGTGATTGTGGCTTCGGCTCCCTTCATCCCTCCCATATGGTCATCTTGGATGATGGCTTTACTTCCTGCTGCATAGGTGGGATTCGCCGCTTCCTTTAAGCCTTCAGGTACTTCCCCTGAACTTGAGTGATCCATGTCACTATGGTCCATCCCGTCCATTTCTTCCTTCATTTCCTGGCCATTTCCGTCTTCATGTCCCATATCCTCTTCATTATTGGAGCAGGCCCCCAATAGGAGAAACAGTGCTGTAAAGAGTAACAGGATCGATTTTTTACTATTTGTAGTCATGGTCATCCTCCTTTTATCTTTCCACTAAAGTTTATCCTGTAAAATTGCAATTTATATGGAGAAACTGACAAGAACCATGAAGAATTTATGACATTTGCCATCCGGCTTTCAGGCATTATGCATAGTTTTTTCATATTTTTTCGATAGAATAAAGGAAATGACAAAATGAGGTTATACCATGAAGAAAATTTCAACCAAGTTAGCTCTTTACTTTACGATCGCGGTACTCGTGATGGAAGGGTTGTTGATGCTCTATCTACATGACAATATCATCGATACACGGATCGATGAGGAGTTTGAATCGATTCTATCCCGGGGAAACAGTCATCGTGATGTGTTAGAGGACCGTTATTCAGAAACGACACTCCATCACATTGCCCTTATGGAATCGAAAACGGAAACGGAAGTCGTGATCACGGATCAAAGCCATAACGTCATCATTGGCTCCAGTGAATTAACAGATGGAATGCGTGAACTGATCCAAGTCACGCCTGAAACGTTGACGCGTGAAGGAAGGGTCATCGAATCAAATTGGAAGGATATGAATTATTTAGCTACCGTCACATCCTTCGAAAGTGAACGGAACGAAGGATATGTCTATATGTTTAAGAGCGCCGCACCATTACGGAATCTGATCAGCCAATTGAACAGTCATTTCCTTCTTGCAGGAATACTGAGTCTCATCATCTTAACGGGGATCCATTTTCTCCTATCGAAAATCCTGACACGACCCCTGTTAAAAATGAAGCAGGCGACGGAAAAATTGAGCAAAGGGAACTTCGAGGTGAAACTTCCGGAACTGGGTCAGGATGAACTTGGGGATCTATCCAATTCCATTCAGAGACTGGCGACAGATTTAGAAACCATTCAACAGGAACGAACTGAGTTCTTAGCCAATATTTCACACGAGCTCAGGACCCCGCTGACCTATGTACAAGGGTATGCCAACGTGGCTCTTCGAGAGGACATCCTGGAATCTGAACGAAAAGAATATCTGAACATTATCCAGGAAGAATCCAAAACGATCCTGACGTTGATCGAAAATTTATTTGAGCTGGCAAAAATTGATGAAAACAATTTCTCCATTCAAACTGAAGTCATCGATTCGGGTCCTTTTTTTCAAAGAGTCATCAACAAGATAACTCCTGTTTTTAAAAGAAAGGGGATCAACCTCATTTTAAATGTAAAGGAAGATTTCACGTTCCATGCCGACCCCATTCGTCTCGAGCAAATCGTCATGAACCTGTTGGATAACGCCCTAAAACATTCGCCTTCTCATTCAACCACTGAGGTAACGGTTGAGCGGACCGATTCAGGGAATATGAGCCTCATGATTGACGACCAGGGAACGGGCATCCCACCGGATGAACTACCACAAGTATTCAACAGGATGTACCGGGTGGAGAAATCACGTTCCAGGGAATTTGGTGGATCCGGTCTCGGGCTATCCATTGTGAAGGAACTGGTGGAAGCACATGGCGGTCAAATTTCCATACAAAGTGAACGAAATAAAGGAACATCGATCAACATTATTCTGTGAAGCTTGGAGGTCAGTCTGGTGAATACCATTTTATTAATCGATGATGAAAGAAGGATGCTGAACCTGCTGGAGCTTTATCTGAAGCCTCACGGGTATGTATGCAAAAAGAAAAATAACGGCTATGACGCAATTCAGGCGATTAAGAAAGATTCCGTAGATCTGGTCTTATTAGATATCATGATGCCTGAGCTCAGTGGCTTTCAGACCTGTGAAAGAATCAGGGAGTTCTCAAATGTCCCCATCATCATGTTAACGGCCAGGGGGGATAAGGGTGACATCATAAAAGGCTTAAACGCCGGGGCTGATGACTATATCACGAAGCCCTTTGACGAAGGCGAACTGGTCGCACGTGTGAATGCTCAGTTCAGAAGGATCAAACAGTATGACCAAGTAGCAGATCAACGTTTGACCAGAGGAGCTTTTACGTTAGATGGAGACTCCTACACGTTAAAATACGAAAATGAAATCAGTTCTCTGACGTTAAAAGAATATAAAATCCTGCACTCTTTGATGAAGAACACAGAACGGGTATACACCCGTGAACAGCTCCTTCTCATGGTATGGGATATACATTCCACGACCGATATCCGAACCGTGGATTCCCATATCAGAAATTTACGGGAAAAGCTGAAGAAAGCAGGCTTCCCCATTGAACATCACCTTAAGACGATATGGGGAATCGGCTATCAGTGGAAAATATAGAGACAGTAAAAAAGATCAAAGGCTCTAATCCTTTGATCTTTTCTTATGCTAATTCCTTTAGGCGATTTTTTTACACTCTTCTGCACATTTGAAGCATGCATCGGCACATGCCTGACAGTGATCATGATCATGCTTTTTACATTCTTCCCCACACGCTTCACAAATCGCAGCACACACCCCTGCAAGTTCAGAAGCAAATGGTGTCCCTCTTACTAAAGATTGTTCTAAGTATGCGCACATATCCGCACATTCCCGATCGTACCGGATACATTCTTTCATCATATTGAGATCTTCTTCCTTTAGACAAGAATCGTAACAATGATTACAAGCCACCATACATTCATGTAGTGCGTTGATTGCCGATTGGTATTTTTCGTGTGACAATGTGAACTCCTCCTTTAAGATTGTGTAATTACTACACTTTACCTATATCCCGTTCTTTCTGCGATAAACGGTTTAGATAAACTTTTTTAATAAGTTTGGAGTTTATTTTCGTCTGCATGTTTTTTGCAAAAACTGAGGGTAAACAAGGTCATTTTTTAAGCGTGCCTCGTTTTAACCGTTATTAATAGAGACGGACATGCACAAGGACGACTGATACTTTCACGTCATCAAATAGATATGGTAAGATAACACCTACACTGATTCAGACTTTAGGAGAATGAGCATGAAAAAGACAATCGACCATATCGGAGTAGCTGTCAGAAACATGGATGATACCATCCACTTTTATGAGAATGTCCTCGGGGCGAAACTGATCGACCGCTACCGAAGTGATGCCAAGGGTGTTGAAAGTGAGATTGCCATCATGGAGGTGGACGGCGCCAGAACAGAGTTACTTGCGCCGACGAATAATGATACGTCACCGATCGCCAGGTTCATCAAGCAAAAAGGGAAGGGAGTCCATCATATCGCTTATCGCGTGGATGACCTTGATGCCGCTCTCGAGGAACTGAAACAAAAGGGGATCCGCACATTGGAGGATAGCCTTCGCATCAACAAGCATGGCAGAAGATTGATCTATTTGAACCCTGCTGATACGGAAGGCACGATCATTGAGTATTGTGATTATCCCGATGGGGAAACGATCTAACCAAACAAAAACGCATTGAGCTCAACTTGAGCTCAATGCGTTTTTGTTTGCTGGGACAAAGGGACAGGTCCCGTGTCCCAATTTCTTGTTGGCAAGATACAACCCGGGACAACGAACCTGTCCCCATGTCCCTCCAGCAGGACCAAGGAACCCCTGGATGTTGAGAACCTTAGTGAATAAGCCTCATTTTAATGCCAGCCTTCAAATTTCAACAAATTTCCCGAAATTGGATGCGTAGTATGGAGACAAGCGTTTATTTCGTAACGCTAAATATTTACTCAGGAGGAAGATCATGAAGAAGAAACTAGCTATTCTCACTACTTCCCTGGGACTTGCATTGATCACTTCACAAGGTACATATGCAAATCCGCAATCCAATCCAAATGGCCCTTATGTAGAAAAAGAACAAAATGTGTCACTATCCAGTTTAATGACGAACGAAGAATTAGAAAAGACACTCAAGAAATTAGAACATTCCTCACAAGGGAAAATGCAGCTGGACATCGCAGGCTATTCCAATAACGGTACTCCTCTCTATGTCGCGAAGTATGGAGATAATGATCCAAATAAAAAGCGGGTTTTACTCTACACTCAGATTCATGGAAATGAAGTTCTTGGCACGGAAGCAGCCATGGAAATCATGCAGAAATTCAACTCTGGCGGTAAAGAAATCAACGACATGCTGGAGAAGGTGTCAGTGTGGATCATGCCACGGGTCAACCCTGATGGAACGATGACTCAATACGAGGATAAGTGGTACCCGGTACGCTACAACCATCAAGCGTGGAACCCGGAAGAATTGGGAATGTCGTCTGACACGGCTTCCCCTTGGTATTATTATCCCGATGGATCGGAAAGAGGACAAGCCAATGGTGAAAGAATCAATTATGGCATCCCCGGTTATGATTTAAATCGTGACTTTAATCCCGATTATGATTTTGATATCAATGAGGTGGATAAAGAAAAGCTTGCGGATGTGTTGAACAGCGAGTCTACGAATAATCCTTTTTCAACAGGGTTTGTGGTTTCTCCAGAAGCCAAGGCGGTGACAAATGTAGCGAAAGAATTTAACCCAGATGTCGCCATCGACGTGCATCATAGAGGATTCAACGTTCTTTCTGAAGACGATAACCGCTCTGTTTCCATTTCCGTCCTTGGTCTATTTACAACCAAACCCTACACAGATCCATTCACAGGAAAAACCTATGAAGTGAAGGATGACGTTGAAAAGCTTAGTAAACAAATCACCGTTTTAGGCTATCAATCCTTGCAAAGAGGCTTCTCCTCGTTCGGAGCGATCCAGCAGTATCCACAAGTGAACTATCCTGGATCCGGCCTTGGAGCCATACAACTAAATGGAACCGCCACTATGCTGATTGAAGTGAAGGGACAAACCCAAACACTTGGCCAAAAACAGAATGGGATGCTGAAGGAAACCGTTAAAGCACCGATTTATGATATTTTGAACTCGATTGCTGATGGTACGGTGGAGAATGTGAATGCGGATTTATATGATGAGATCCCTCCTGCTTATGGTAGTGTTAGTGATCCGAGTACTCGCTATTAAATTGGAATCCTTTGAAAAAGATTCAGTAGCGTTTGATTCTGATGCTTCTATATTATCAAAACATTTTAAGTAAAAACCTGAGCCCATTAACAAGGGCTCAGGTTTTTTCATGAAAAAGGAACGGCTCAGAACCGCCCCTGGAATTCCATCAGTACCCTGAGTAATAACGCCCCTGCTCTGCTGCTTCAGCAGCCTCCGCATCCGCCTTCGTCTCATGAACCGTCCCGAATGGATGCTGTGGCGGAGCATATATCGAGTACAGCTTGATCGGCGTATCACCCGTATTGATCAGATTATGCCACGTGCCAGCTGGAATGACGATGGCAAAGTCCTCTTCCACTTCCCTCTCAAAATATAGATTATCCTGCCGATCTCCCATTCGGACGATCCCCTGCCCTTGTTCAAGGCGCAGGAACTGATCAAGATAAGGATGATTTTCCAGACCGATATCTTCGCCCGGATTGATGCTCATCAAAGTGACCTGAAAATGTTTTCCCGTCCATAAGGCCGTGCGGAACGTATCATTCTGGACCGTGGCCTCGTCGATGTTCACCACAAACGGCGCAGGACCATAATCCTTCAATGTGACTCGCTGGTCCGCATCTGCCCCCAGATGACTCAATCGCTTCGCATGCTCCCATTCATCTTTACAAGTGTTCAGGAGAACTTCATACGCAGGTGAATGCTGCGCTTGCAAGCAGGCAATCCGAAACTGTTCATAGTCCGCTAATGTTGTTTCGTATCCTCTCTGCAGTCCCTCCCGGTAGGAATAAAATGGGACACTCTCGACCTGGTAAGAAGGCTGGCTTCCTGTAAGCGATGCATAGAGGTTGGTGAGTTGCCACCAATGTCGTTGTTCATCTTCCATCATTTGAAGGAGGTTGTGCTGGTGATCTTGGTTCGGTGCTACACTCGCTAACCGGCTATAAAACTCCGCAGATGAAGCTTTTCCTTTGATTCCATTTAAGAGGACATCCACTAGCTGCTGGTGGTTCTCCTGTCCGTTTCGTGTCATGGAATCGTTGTTATGAAACGTTGTATTCACATAGGTATGATATGGATAAGGCATCGGAACATTATACACTCTACTCATTCCTTTCAGGTTTTTACCACGATATCATATGCGATGTGGGTGGAGATGTGCATCTGCCCTAATTCTGTAATCCAGGTTAGCAACTCATTAATCGGGTATAGTTCTATAAGTGCATTTGGAAAAATTAGTATTTCTAAAAATAAAAAAGAGGTGACGATCATGAATCGTTGGTATTTTTCATTCCTTGTTGGAATCCTTGTTTTCCTGGGGTTATTTTTTATAGGAAAGCAGGAACTGTCCTTTATTCTATTGTATAGTTTCGGAACATTTATGGGATTTTTCGGGATGTATTTGCTTAATAGAAGAAGAGAGAACAAGTAGCCTGTCAATATAGGGGCACTATGGTTAAGAGCACTAACTCCTTGTCTGTCGCCAGTACCTGCCCCCCTCCCCCAATACTATGTTAAAATATATAATATTCTTACTATTCCCTAACCTTCGAACAAGAGAAAGGAAGTTTGAAACCATGCTACCATCTGAGCTAAGATCCAACATCAGGAACGGAAAACACCAAACCCATACGTCCGGGTATTGCCAGGATTATGTCCAAACCAATCTGGTGGTTCTTCCTAAAGAATATGCTTTCGATTTTTTACTGTTTACCACCCGAAATTCAAAGGCTTGCCCCATCGTCGAAGTATTGGAAGCGGGTCAATTCGAATCCAGATACGCGGAGGGTTCAGATATTCGAAAGGATATCCCAATGTATCATGTGTATGAAGATGGTCATTTGGTCGAAAAGAAAACGCAGATTGAAGATGTCTGGAGAGAGGATTTCGTCACCTTTCTCATCGGTTGCAGCTTTACATTTGAAAGTCAGCTGATCAAGGGTGAGATTCCTTTGCGTCATATTGAGGAAAATAAGAACGTCGCGATGTATACGACAAACATCCAGACGGAAGAAGCGGGAGTATTCCAGGGTCCGACGGTGGTTTCCATGAGACCGATTCCCGATCACCTCGTACAGAAAGCAACGGACATTACATCGTTATTTCCTAAGATGCATGGGGCTCCTGTTCATATCGGCGAACCTGGTGAAATAGGCATCGAAGATATAACCCAGCCCGATTATGGTGACTTTGTCGGGATCAAGGATGGCGAAACCCCTATGTTCTGGGCTTGCGGTGTGACACCTCAAGCAGTCGCTCTCCATGCAAAGATCCCCTACATGATCACCCATGCTCCAGGCTGTATGTTTGTCACGGATTGGAAGAATGAAGAGTATTTGAATGAAGGAGAATAAGATAGGGACGGACCTCTGGATGGAGGTCCGTCCCTCTTTTTATCTTATTTGGAGGCGGTGACTGTACCCTTCCCAATCATTATGTAGAGAACAGCTTACCTTCCAAAGCCATAATGTATCGCTCTGCAGATCGTTGAACCACTTGATCGGCATCCTTTCCCACCACCCGGTGAAAGGCATTATACAGTTTACTGAAAGATAGATGCTTTACTTTTTCAGCCATTTCCTTCACTTTTCCTGCCGGAAGCGGAATCAGATTCGGATAACTGTACATGAAGCTGACCCAGTCCGTATCCGCCACCACCTGAATAATATCGCCTGTCAGGAGAATCCCGCTCAGGCTCCAGTGAAGGACTGCTCCTCCTTTAAAGTGCCCTCCGAGACGGTACAATGAAACCTCATCGTTTAGAGTCAACTCTTCCCCATCCCAAAACCGGATCCGCTCTCCCGGTTCCATGACAAAGCTTTGATCATCCCGATGGAGATACAGGTGCGCATCGAACCGTTCAGCCCACTCCAACTGGGTTGAGTAATAATGCGGGTGGGAAACGGCGATTGCATCGATGCCTCCCAACTCCTCTATGGTCTGAATCGTCTCCTGATCGAGATACGTGACACAGTCCCATAAGATATTGAGTCCTCCAGTCTTTATCAGATAGGCTGTCTGTCCGATGCCGAATTTGGGCGTGGTAGTGATACTGTACAATCCTGCTTCTTCCTCCAGAATGGTATTTTGATAGAGTCCGCTCCTGATCATTTCATCCAGGGTAGTCCAGCTTTGACCATTGGGATTAACATACTGCCTTTCTTCCTCACAAATGTGGCATCGATCAGGGACCTCCTGACTAATGGGATATTGGATACCACATGTTGTACATACATATTTGTTCATAGTATTGCTCCTCCTTTTATCTTCACCGTTTCTTTAACTGCTATTATTCTATTCCATTTTCCATTAATTCACTTCCATCGAATGGTTAGAAATTTTCTACGACTTTAGGAGGAAAGGTTGCCAAAACTAAGCATTTCTTCAGTCAATTGTCCCCCGCGACATAATCAATCCGGTTTGAATCACTTTCAATCTTGATTTCGGATTATCAATCCGGTTTAGAATTTTTTGATCCGAAATTTGAATTATTAATCCTATTTCAATTAATTGATCCTCTGTGTCGAATTTTCTTTAGGCTCACTGGAGACTCAACAGGCAATGCTTATTTTTAATTTCAAATTCCCCTTGCTATGAAACCCGTTTCATACTTTAGGCTAAAAGAAGAATGTGAGGGATCACATTCACCTTATAGGATTGGCGTTACGCCATTCTGGCGGCGTGACAATCATAGAGATTGAAGTGTTCATCAAGCATGAACACTTTTTTATTTCATTTCCCTAACCTCTCAACCTGGAAATCTATGCTACCATGGGGAATAACAAGAAGGGGGATGAATTCACATGTCCATGTTCAATAAAGTGATTGCCAGTTTAGGCATCGGTTCGGCGACGGTTGATACCAAGGTGAAGAATGCCTATATTCATCAGGGGGAGATGCTCGAGGGAGTCGTGGAGGTAAAAGGTGGAAGCACGGAGCAACGAATCGAGTCAATCCACCTGAAGCTGATGACGCTGTACGGCCATGAAGGGGGCGACCGCCTGTCACCTGCCGTCGTGGAAGCCCACCGACTAAATGAGCCCTTTACCATTTCAAAGGGAGAAAAGAAGATCATTCCGTTCTCATTCAAGGTACCTCTTGATACCCCAATTACCATGGTTCACCCTGAAACTCAGAAGAATGTTCCGCCGGTCTGGATCGATACGGGCATCGATATCAAGAATGCCGTCGATCCCAAGGACAGGGATTATGTATCTGTAGACCCTTCAACCGTTCATGAAAATATTATCAATGCCATCAAGGTCATCGGATTTAAATTCAAGCAGATGGAAAGTCAGAACACCCCGGTTTGGGTGAAAACGAACCGTCCATTCGTGCAGCAATACGAATTCACACCAACCTTTGGGAAATACAGCCGGAAGCTAGACGAACTTGAAGTATATATCCTTCAAGGGGACCATGAGACCACTATCTACTTCGAAATCGACAAACACAGCAAAGGATCGATGGCTGTCTTGAAAGAAAAGTTCAACCTGGATGAACACAGGGGAAGCGTGACCCTCGACAATCAGGAGATCCTGGTTAACAGAAGACGTGTGAGTGATACGTTTGAGGAGATTATTGATGATGTATTTTGAAACGTAAATGGATGAAGAAAATCATAACAAAAAAACGATCAGAAGTATGAGATCCTGATCGTTTTTATCACATCCTCTGTAGTAAACAAGGGATCAAAGATTAACATGATTCTCTCCCACTGGCCCATTTAGGTTCCGTTCTCCTTTTGTAAGAAAAAAGGATCATCACTACACCCAGGATCGCACACATCCCATACATGAACGAATAAGACGAGAGGTCGGCGAGTGGTCCCATCATTACTCCTCCAAGGGAAACTCCCAAGTCGGCCGTCGCAATGAAGAGCCCCAGGAGGACATTCCGATCCACTTTCGGAAGAACAAATGATAGATACGTTGTAAGTGTTGGATAAATCAGCGCCTGAGACATTCCGATCCCGACAGCCCCCACATAGAAAGGGACGCTCCCCAACGCCTGGGAGAAGCTGATGCATAGGGCTGACAGGGCGAGAAGAAGCATGGTCCCCATGACAAAGGGGGCATGCCATTTGCCGTCAGATGGAATATGCTTTCTCAAGGTGAAACGTGCAAACACAACGGTTGCAGCCTGCAGCATAAGGAATATTCCGGCACTTCCACTCTCCATCTGTAATGCATATAGAGGGATGAAGGTGGTGATGGCCCCGAATATGATGGAAGAACCAAGCATCAGTACGCTGCACCGGAACAGGAAAGGATTTTTCACCAGTTGGGTAAAGGAGGCAAGCATCTTTCCCCCTTTCCCATCTATTACCGGTTCATCTTCTTTCGTTTCCAACTTGGCGCTATACCCAAATAAGCCCGTCACTACGGCAAGCCCAATCATGACGTAACCGAATGAATCCATTCCTTCCTGCCAGATTCCGATGGCTAGTAGCGGACCAAGGATTCCCGGGATATAGGAAAACAAAGAATAAAGCGAGATACCTTGCGACCGGTCTTTCTCAGGGAGTGCATCGATGATCCCTATTTGCATGGCCATAGAAAAGAAGGCCGTCGCCACCCCCTGCAGCATCCTGGCCACTAAATAGCCTCCAAGGCCTGAAATGGCATATAGAGCAAGGGCAAGCCCATTCAGGATCAGGATGATACGCAGGATCCGGGTCGGTCCGTGCTTTTGAATGATCTGACCAGCCCAGGGCCGGAAGAACATCGTCGTAAATAGATAAGCCCCCATCACCAGTCCGATCGTCGTGTTGCTTGCTCCCCACTCTTTTCCTTGCAGGGGGATGAGCACGTTCAGGATGGCGTTGGAACTGAAATAAAAAAGGACTACCAGATAAAGTCGTAAAAATGGCCACGATAATGCTCCATTCACTGTCTATCGCCTCCTCTCATCTTGATGATTTCCGGGACTAAAACGTGATTAGTGCCCGCAACAGCTGTTTCGCATAATCGGACTGAACGTCCTTTAAGCTTTCCGTTTCAACCAATTCTTCCACCTGTCCGTTGCGAAAGATGAGGATGCGGTCGCAGATATAGGCGGCAGCCTGAATATCATGGGTGATGAACACATAGGTCATGCAGTAGGTTTCTTTCAATTTCCGGAGAAGATTCAATACCTGTAATTGAACCGACACATCCAGGGAACTGATGGCTTCATCAAAGAGGATGCAGTCGGGCTCGGTGGAGATCGCTCTTGCGATACACACCCTTTGAATCTCTCCACCGGACAATTCATGGGGATATTTATGCTTGTATGTAAGTGGCAATTCTACTTCACTCAGCAGTCCGTCTACCTTATAAGCCTTCTGATCTTCTGATACTTTCTGCAGCTCGAGTGGTTCAAGGATGGCCTGCTCTACCGTAAAAAATGGATTGATGGAGGATTTGTAATCCTGGAACACCGCGCTGATCTTCCCTTTTCGCCGGTTCGTGTCTGCTACATCGACACCGTCAAGGCTAACGGTTCCCCGGTCCGGTTTTTCTATCCCGGTCAAGAGCCGGCCCAGAGTCGATTTACCACTTCCGCTTTCCCCGATGATACCCAGACATTCTCCCCGCTTCACTTCAAAGCTGACATCGGTCAGCACTTGCTTCCTCTCTTTTGTAAAGAGGCCACCACGTTGATATGATTTATTTACATGATTCACATTCAGCATATTAAGGACTCCCCATCAGACTGTTAAAATGGTGACTCAACGATTTGCGGGTGGATACCAGGTATTTCGTATACTCCTTTTCCGGCTCTGTGAAAACCGACTGAGCCTTTCCCCGTTCAATAATCCTGCCGTCCTGCATCACCAATAAATCATCGGCTATGTGACGGACCACTCCCAGGTCATGGGAGACGAAGATCATGGAGGACCCCGTCCTTTCCCGTAACCGGATCAGCTGATTCACCACTTCATACTGGGTGATGGTATCAAGTGCTGTCGTCGGCTCATCAGCTAAGATGAGATCAGGTTCGAGGATGAGGGCAAGGGCAATCATGATTCTTTGGAGCATACCTCCCGATAATTGATAAGGATATTTATTGAGCACTTCTTCAGGATTCTTGATCATGACGCTTTCAATGGCGATTTTCAGCTTTCGTTCCGTCTCCACCTTAGACCAGTTGAAATGTTCCGCTGTCGCCTGACGTAGATGAACGCCTATGACCCGTGTTGGATCAAATGCGGTCATCCCATTCTGCATGATCATGTACATCTGTTTGCCCCGTTTCTGCCTCATCCCTTTTTTCGAAAGGGTAAGGAGATCTTCCCCTTTAAAAAGGACGGTACCTGTTTCTTTCAGCCATGGCTGGTTCAATCTCATCAGCGAACGGCATGTCAGGGATTTGCCACTTCCGCTTTCCCCGACGATAGCGAGTGTCCCCCCCTTCTTCACGTGGAAGGAGCTATCCTTCACAAGCCAATGGTCCGTCTTTTCATCGACGATGGACAGTCCGTTTACCTCGAGAATATTCATTTAGTTTCAGCCACCTCTTTTCTTGATTCCGTATTGATAAGTGACAGGCTGTTCCTCCTGTGAACCCTTGTGCCCCGGCTCCTTGGATCCAAAGCAACCTGCAGGGAATCGGAGAGAAAATTGAACGCCATCACAATGATGATGATGGCGAAACCGGGTGCCAATAATAGCTCCGGCCTTGTAAACATCACCGAGCGGGCTTCACTAAGCATCATCCCCCACTCCGCAGTTGGCGCCTGGACCCCCAATCCGAGAAAGGAGAAGCCTGAAATCTGCAGAATCATCGAGGAAATTGAACTGCTGGAAATGACCGCGATATCGGCGAACGTCACGGGCAGGATATGCTTGAGCATGATTCTTCCGTGCCCCACCCCGATGACCCTTGCATACCTGACATAATCAGATTCGGCAAATTGTCTGACCGATGTCCGGATGACACGGGCAAACCATGCCCACTTTGTGACAATGAAGGCAATCAGTATATTTTCAAGCCCGACCCCAAGTACACCGATAATGGCAAGGGCCATGACATATCCGGGAAACGACAGCATGATATCACAGACTCTCATCAGAACCGCATCCATTCTTCCCCCAAAATATCCCGCCAGGAAACCGACGATTGCCCCGATGACCACGGAAATGGCCAGTGCGAGCAAGACCCACAAGACACTCGGCCGGATGCCGAAAAGGATCCTCGAGAAGATGCAGCGTCCCAAATGATCATTCCCTAACAGATAATCCCATGAAGGGGGTGCATAACGTAAGCTCATATCGACTTCCGCTGGATCATGTGGAGCTATGAATGGCGCAAACAGACCGCCAAGGAAGGTCAAGAGAATGACGATCAACGATACCATCGCCAGCTTATCATGACGTAAATTCGTTAATTGTCTCATTTAATGATCATTCCTTACTCTTGGATTCACTGCGGCATTCAAGATATCTGAGATGGCATTGAAGGCCACGAATGCCACCGCCACGATCAGTACATACGCCTGAACGACTGGAAAGTCCCTGCTGACAATGGATCTGATACTCAAACTTCCTACTCCCGGCCAGGCAAACACACTTTCCACGACAACCGTACTCCCCAATATAATCGGTATCGCCATACAAAAGACCGAAATGGCCACCTGCAGGGAGTTGCGTATGATACGGACAGTGACTCTCCATTCCTTCAAGCCGCATGCCCTGGCATAAAGTACATAATCCTCACTTAATTGACTGAGCATCGAGCTTCGAACGACCCGGAAGTATATCCCCGCATAGCTGATGGTAATGACCAGTACGGGGAGGATGTAACTTGTATAGGAGTCCATGCCATTCGTCGGAAATAAATCGAGCTTCACAGAAAAATACCAGATCAACAAAGATGCCAGTAAGTAGGAAGGCATGGCCGTTAAGAAGAACGAGACGCCCCTGACAAACTGATCCACCGCTTTGTCCTGCTGCAATGCACAGATCACTCCAAGAAAAACCGAGAGAATTATGACCGCAACCGAGGAAAGGAGCGTCAACTTCACTGTGTTGATTAAAGCTGGTCCAAGGAGCGACCATACAGGCTGTCCCGTCACAAAGGATGCTCCAAAGTCCAACCGGAGACAATCCATCAACCAATCCCCGTACTGAAGGAGGAAAGGCCGGTCAAATCCGAGCTCCTTCCTCGTCTCTTCCACCAATTCATCCGTAATGACCGGTACCCCCTGGGACTTCAGGACCACCTCAGCCGGATCCATGGGGGACAGGCTCATCAACACGTACGTTATAAATGAAATCATCAATAGGACAGGAATCGATACCACTAGTCTTCTAATGATGTATCGTATCAAGACAATCCTCCTCTCGGAAATCCAAGGTAACGACTTCCCTTTTCATTATTGGAGTCTCATCTTTTCGAATGGCAGCTCAAACTGTGTTTGTTTGAATGTCAGTCCCTTTAAATCTTTAGGAGCCACAACCGTCATCCGGCCATTCGATATTGGAATAAATACGGCTTCGTCATGAACGATCGTCAAAATCTCCTTATAGAGGGCTTTCCTCTTTCCTTCGTCCGTCGTCACCATCACTTCATTTATTTTCCTATAAAGCTCATCCGCCTGCTTGATGCCTTTCGTTGTATGAAGGTACGAAGCATCGGAAGTGAATGCCGCGATTGTACTGACCGGATCGTACGCGAGACCCCATGTTTGATTAAATAATAATTCATATTCACCAGTTGATCGTCTATTTGCGATGGATGTGGATTCCTCCCCTACAATTTCAAGGCTCGCACCGATTTGTTTCAATGAGCTTTGAATGAATTCAGCCTCTGTTTTTTGAGAAGGGGAATTGACGTCATAATAGAGCTTCATGGCCAAAGGACGTCCATCCTTTTCACGAACCCCATCATTACCGGATTTCCATCCACTTTCTTCTAATAACTTTTCAGCTTTATTGACATCAAATTCCCTCTTCTCAAGATCTATATCTGCATAAAGGACATTGGATGAAAATAAGGTATGGGCTTCTGTTTCCGTCCCGTCCAAAATATCTTCTGAAATCGTTTTCCTGTCAATGGCATACCAGATCGCTTCCCGAACCGCTGTCTCGGTAACGGGACTATCCGTTTTGCTGCTATTGGCGACAATCATCTTCGTATTCATCGCCTCACTTCTTTCCACCTGGTGATCTCCTGTTTCGACCAGCTCGTTCATCGCTTCCACATTCAGGCTGTCAGTACCGCGATCATCTGTGAAGGCAAAGTTGACCTCCCCTTTTTGTAAAGCCATGAATGTCGTCTCCCCTGCAGGAAGCACCTTCGCTGTAATTTCGTTAATAGAAGGGGTTCCTCCCCAGTAGTCTTCGTTTGCTTCGAACCGTGCGAACTCGTCTACCTTATGTTCCCCAAGCATATAGGGACCGGTGCCGTGATAACCATTCACACCATCCTTCGTTTCCCCACCCATGAAGTCATTGGGTGAAAGGAACACATATGGCCTTGTCATCGAAAGCTCTGTCAAGGCAGGATAGTAGGGTTCAGACAGGGCCAGTTCCACCGTATGCTCGTCAACGACCCGAACCTCCTCGATTTTAGTGGAAAGCTTGATCCACGCATGCTTCTCCGCATTCTCCTGTACCGCTTCAATGTTCTTCTTCACGGCCTCGGCATTGAACGGCTCCCCATCATGGAAGGTGACACCTTGCCTGAGATGGAATGTATACACCTTGCCGTCATCTGAAATCTCCCAGGATTCAGCAAGGAGCGGCTTGATGCCATCCTCTGTATTTTCAACCAATGATTCATACACTTTCCCCTGGGCAGCCATAGACCCTGTGTATAAATGTGGGTTCATATCATTGATATCCTTGGCCGTCGCATATACCAGTTCATTTTTATCTGTGTCCTGTTCACCTTCTGTTTTCGCTCCGCAGGCAGTGAGGATCATCATCAAAAGAATCATTACGCTTGTTGTCCATCTCTTCTTCATCCCATGTTTCTCTCCTTTTATATTCTTTTTATAAAACAAAATCATTACGATTTAAATTCTGTAACCAACTCTTTTCCCATCTCACTAGTGATCCTCTTTAGATCCTCTTCGAAACTTCGAATGGAAAAGGCTTCGGAAAGCTTTTGATCATGATGGACTCCCGCGACTTCGGTCAGCTTGTTTTCATAGATCCCGATCAGCTTGTCAATGGTGGGGCTAGGTACTTCCAGGAATCGTGCAATTCCCTGGATGATCTTGATCCGGTAATAATCTTCCTTAGGCATTCTCGGGATATCCAGCTCGCCCCCTGCGTTCCTGTACATCTTCCTGATTGGAACGGCCGAGAAATCGAAATACCTTCCTGCCTCGTCAGGAGTAGAAAAGGGATCGATCAAAAGTGAGGTATAGCGTACGTAAAGCAAATACTCCTGGTGGATTCTATCCAGCTGTTCAAACCCTTCGATGTCACTCCTTGATAAGCTTTCCAATCTTACTGGATAGGTATCGTCCGTCATGAATCGAAGTAAGTTGAGTGGCTTGATATTCACTCTTTTAAGGATTTCCATCATTTCCTGCCATTGGGCGAGCATATCCCGGACCAGATGCTGGGTGATCGGTCCTTCGGGATACAGCTTATACACATATTTCATGGAAGGTCCCTCGTCGAATATCTCCCGCAGTGTCACATCATTCATAAAGAGCGGTGGATGTACATAGAGGGAAATATTACGTGTTTCTGCTTCTAATGGGGATTCAGTCTGCACTAACTCTATCCCGAGCTCCTGCCCTAACGAAATCAGGTTTTGAATCGTCTTCGATTGACGATGGGTCGATCCGATATAGAGCTTCTTCTTCACCGCCGTCGTAATGATATGGTGAGAAGGGTGCATCTCCATCCACCTCGTATCTCCTAAATAAGTAGAGAAGCTGATGATTTCCGCCTCTGGTTGAACGTCAGCCAGATCATGCTTCACAAGACTATTGGATCCGAAAGTCGGTGAAACCAATACGATCGACCGCACGCCTTTGAATACTTCTCTCGGAATAGTGTGGAGCACGTCCAGATACGCGTCTGTAGTGACGGCCAATACGACGATATCCCACTCTCCCCTTATCGTGTCGAGACCGCGGTACACATGATCAATCAGGCATTCACCTTGTAATCTCTCATTCTTCTGATTTTGAACAGACACCCGAATCTGATTTCCATTCATCTCTAATGATTGGAAAAATGATTCCGACCGGACGGAATTCCTCCCTGCGAGCCCCACCTCGCATCCCAGGTGATTCTTTACGATCATACAAAGCTGCACCGTAGCGGGTCCCGTGCCTATGACCAACACCCGTTTATCCTTTTTCATCGTTTCCCCTCCTGACTTGAAGCGGGGCGAATTTTTTCATAAAGTAAGATATCAAATATTTGCTGGGGACGCAGACTGTTTTCTGCTATTCTCCACTTCTCCTTATCTACTTCACGGGAAGGAAAGTTGAAGAGGGATTTCAGTCCATCCCCGTACCTCATCGACACAACGACCTCTTCATTGGTCAACTCATATAACTGATCCATGATGTCATACTTCACTTCAACCGTCGAACTGAAGATGATATGGGTCACTTCCTTGAGATCTCTGAGCTGTTCCACAAACGAAAGTTCCAGTGCAATATTTAAATCCCTGCCTAACCGATTCACAACCTGCCTTCCCAGGGTGACCGCCTCTTCGTCAATGTCGATTCCGATCACCTTTGCGCCAGTGCGTCCCGCAATAAGGAGCGGTGTCATCGGAAAAGAACCAGAGCCGACAAGGAGTACAGTTGATTCCCCTGTCACCTGAAACTGCCCGAACTCCTCTTCAATGCTTGATTCAATGTTTCGAAAGTAGTCTGCTATCTCTTCTTCACCCCTCAACAGCTTCCGGGCCCGGTGCTTCTCCATCTTGGCCACGGATAGGGCGGATAGATTTCTTAACTGATCTACCAGGTGCGGATCCGCTACCTGATCCCACCTCTTTATGTACTCTTCATTAAGAATGAATTGTGAATACTCGTTGATTAATTCCTCTAACGCCACAGCCTCCTCTTCCATAAGGCTACTCTCTTGAATGGCATCATCAAATCGTTCCAAATAGATCTTCAGATCCGCTTCAAAGGTCTTACTCGCCTTCATCATATAACCTCCTCTATCATGTGTATAAATGCTTTCCCTTCGGCCACAATACCTACAGTGCCTTCAATCCTGACCGAGTTAATGGACCCTGCATCCCAATCTGCGGTTACATGCATTTCCCCTCCAGGCTGTTTAACCTGCAGCGAGATGCAGCGCCTTTGCTTCCATGCGAGATAAGCACCCAATGATCCGGTCCCCGATCCGCATCCCCGTTCCCACATCATGCTGTTCACATCCGGTACATGGATGAGGGGGGCAAGTTCGTGTGTTTCAGGATCATAGAGTAAAACACCAACCAGATTGGCCTCATAGGAGGAGTTGATCAATCGTGCCAGAGTTTCTGCCGATCGGCGTAATGAAGAGTCCAACTGTCCCGCTTCCAATACAGCGTGAACCGCCTCCTGATAATAGATCATCGTAATGGGAAGTTCCTCTCCATCCACCACCCACATTTGCATCTTGATCCTTGCGGGTATAGGCATTGTCATGCTGCATCGGTACAGGCCCATCTCATTCTTCACATCACACCGGACCAACTCGTCGGTGCCCGAGACTTCCATCAGAATGGTTGTCCAACAACCGAGGGGCAGCGCCTTTCCCGAAGCAATGAAGGCAGCCAACGACATGCAGGCATTCCCACAGAATTCTCCCCCTGCCATCTGCAGGCTGGAATCCGCAGCAGAATTCTTTGACTCTTCAATGAACCCTACCTGTTCAGCATATAAACTGTCATATGCCATAAGCTTTGACGCAATCCGATGATATTCTTCCTTGAGGTGTTTGGTCTTTACAAGTACTGTCATATTCTCCGTCGGGTTGAATTTAATAAAATCGATCTCCTGCATCATTTCGATCCCTCTGTTTCTTTTGTTGAAAAGATTTCAAGTGTGATCGGACTTTCACTTGAACAATACGTAATCATTACGATTTACCGACCAAAAATAAAGAGTTTAAACGTAATGATTTCGATTTACCTTTATTATCCTATTGTTTTTTTCTATCTCTGTCAATTGTATTTCTGATAATCAGCACAATTAGGAAAAAGGATCTAGCCCTTGAGCATCCTGTAACAGTGGGCCTCCTTCCAAAAGAATCTCGCCCTCACTAAAATGAGGGCAAGACTGAATCAATCTACTATTTCACCTTATAATGAAGCCAGACAGAACCCTCACCGACAGCCTTCATCGTTTTCAATTCCAATCGGGCCGCACCTCCCAAATCGGTTAAATCCGGGGAATCGAAAATGGAAGGTGTGGCCGTTCCACCTATCGCTAAAGGGGCAATCACCAGGCTCACTTCATCAATCAAACCCTGTCTTAAAAACGCTCCGTTGATCCCACCGCCTCCACTAAGCCCCAATCGCCTGAAGCCTGAATCATAGAGTTTATGTAACGCGAGAGGCAGATCGATGTAATCACCTCTACCCGCTTGCAGGTAGGAAATTCGCTTACTTTCTAATTGTTCGATATAATCACCCGAAACATCCTCCCTTGTGACGACCAATAAGCCTTCAGTCTGAGACCAGTCAATGCGTCCCTTTCCATCAAACACAATATATGCCTTTGATTTTCCGGGCTCATAAATCGATTTCTCCAGTTCAACCCAATCGTTTCCCCACACAATCAGACTCTCACTTCCTGATACCAACCCATCACAATCCAATTCATCATACAGCCGATGCGTGACGTCATTCGCCTCCCCGTCTATCCCTGCCGCTGTCCATTCCATTACATTTCGGTTCGGAGCAGTGGTGATCTTTCCATCAATAGATGAAAAGACATTCAATATGATTTCTGGCTTATTCAAAATGAAATCCCCCTTTTACGTTCTATCTATCATGGTAAAAGAAACGGAAAAAGAATGTCAGTGTTTTTACATTTTCAAAACAAATTTAACTTTTTTGTTTAAAATGTTTGAATATTGAGATAATGGTTAGTATAATAAAAAAAAGGTCAAGGAGTTGATTTTTCATGAAGAAGTATTTGCTAAATTCACCACAGTCCGAGGTACTAGGCATAGACTCTCTTTTTGCAGAAATGATTTTGGACAAGGCGCTGCTAACATTCCGGAAAGAGCAACTCGAACAGAAAATCGACCAATCATTACGTGATCGAAACAAAGAAGAATTCCTGCGGTTGACGGAGGAGTTAAATCAAATTCGAAAAGATCACGAGGAAAAGGATGTAACCGTATAAAAGATTTTCAGGATATAAATAAGCCGATGGATTTCTATGAATAATGAGGACAATGCTCTTGCTGACCTGGCAGGGGCATTGTTTTTTTCGAGTAACCTGAAAGAAAATGGAGTATCACAGTTTATTACTGCCCCCTCTTATCTATCCTTCAACAATAAATCCACTTAAACACTCTTCCCTGATGTCTTCTCCCTTTACCCAATCCTTTAAGTTTATATCCAGTATCTGACTGCTCCGGGCAATGGTCGTGAGGATCCTTGAATGTTGATAGGAGTACGAAAAAGTATGGAGGGTTCCGAATAAGCTTTCATAATCAGTGAAAAAGATAGGTGACTCTACACTTTTAAAATGGCGGAACATGTCATGATGGGTAAGGCTTTTATCCACTAACCGAAGAAGATGTTCATTACGCTGGACCGAACCTTCAATGGAGTCCCGATTTTTACTTTTAAGCCGGTCATCCTGAAAATGATTCACGCATGATAGGGCTGAGTCTCCATACCTGACAATCACTTTCTCAGAGCTCGCTTCGACTTCTGCCATATTTCCTTTTCGATCACCAAGGGAAAAGTTATAACAGGCAGAGTGAGGGATTTCCTTCAGCATGGCGACGGCCTCATCAACGTTAGAGTAACGATCCAGTACCATCCGAATAGCGGTCCAGGGAGAAACTCCTTTCCCGTACCCATCATGACTGACAAAGTGCAATCCTGCAACAAGCCCTTTCTCGTTCACTCCATCGTGCCTCCCCAGAACTTGAAGATTGTACCCGGCTGTAGCAAAGGTTTCATCTGCTTGTATCAAACTGAATATCCCATCATATAGAGCGGGAGAAAAATCATAATTCCTCACATAATATTCGTTAGTAAGAAGTGTGGAACACCCCATTTCCTCAGTCTTTGGGACATCATATCCACTAAACAAAGCTGCTGCCCTGTCCGGCGAAATCCCTAATCCTTGTGCCAGCCCCTCTAATTCTTCAAGCAAATGCGGGGCAAATGTGGAATAGATCGACTTCATGCTATAAAGATCAATCTCCTCCTTGGTGACCGATTCAAAGATTTTCAAGATGGGAGTATTACAGACATTTTCACCCGTTTTTAAGCCAATCTGAAAAGAGCTTCCTCTTGCCTGAACTATACTTACATTGAAGCTAGGCATATTCATTTCCCCCTTTTTAATGTCGTTCCTTTTAACAGGATTACGGTCTTATCTTAATCGTTCTGATAACTTTACACCTGTCATTTTGTGCTTTGTTTTGACACCTAAAGCATAAATCATCAAATAAAGGGAATATTTTATCCAAAATGAAATAAGCAGAGGACACTCGGAATTAAGTGAACGAACTTTCCGCGACTCGAACGTCTGGTCTTTAGAGAATTAAAATAGTTAGGAGTCATTCCGAACGGTAGGATTTATTATACAAAAGGACGGTTTGCTTATAGGCAAGCAAACCGTCCTTTTCATTCAAATCAATCCAGATCCCTGACCTCAATCGGAATCAACTTACGTTCAATCTGCTCCCGATGAGCCTCGTATCTCTCCGGAAGCATCAAGCTTTCCCCCATTGTGTCAGGTGATTCATCATGTGCAAATCCAGGGGGATCCGTTGCGATTTCAAACAGGATTTCACCGTGCTCCCGGAAATAGATGGCTTTAAAATATTGGCGGTCCTGTACCGGTGTGACGCGGTATCCATTGTCGGCCACGACCTTCTGCCATTCCAGCTGGTCTTTGTCATCGACTGCACGCCAGGCAATGTGATGAACGGTGCCGACGCCTGCCTGACCGCGGCCGATCGGAGTTAATTTCAGGTCTATGATGTTCCCGATGTCAGCAGGTGAGCGGAAGCGTTTGAAATCTCCTTCTTCCCCGACGAGTTCGAGCCCCATGACGTTTTCCAGCAGATCCGCCGTATGATCCGGTTGAGCCGATAAGAGAGTCGCACCACCGAAACCTTTGATGGCAACTTCAGGCGTCACTCCTCCGTGCGCCCATGTATTGGCATCTCCCTCTTCCCGTTCCACGATTTCCAGGTGAAGTCCGTGTGGATCATCGAATTCTAAATACTCTTCACCGAATCGTTCCATTTTTGTAAACGGAACCTTGAACGTTTCAAGTCGCTTTTCCCAGAAGCCCATTGCGCCTTTTGGAACGACATAGGATGTCACTCCCACCTGCCCGTCCCCGATCTTCCCTTGATAAGCTCCAGCCCATGGGAAGAATGTGATGATCGTACCTGGCTTACCGCCTTCATTCCCGAAATATAGATGATAGGTACCCGGATCGTCGAAATTGACGGTTTGCTTAACCATTCGCAGTCCAAGGACACCGGAATAAAAATCCACGTTTTCCTGCGGATGCCCGACGATGGCCGTGATATGATGGATCCCCATTGTTTGTTTGTTCATTCTATTCACTCTCCTATTATAGGTAATGTTATCGAAAGTGTGGATTCGTATCCTTCACTATTATCTTGAATTCGAGATATATACCTAAAAAAATAAATCCTTATTTAAAATATCTTGAATATGAGATAATTATATATCGTATGTTTGTTGAAGTCAACTTGTTTTCACTTTGGTTAGTAATGTCTTCGATACATACATTGCTTCAAAATAACCAATTGATAAATATATCCTTTTTGTGTAAAATTACACTAAAAGGATGGTGGTTCTCTTTGGATATTGTGCTCATGATTTTAGTTGGATTTCCGGTCATTTCTATAATCGTCGGTATGGTTGGTTATTTCCTCTTTAAAAACATCTTCGTCTCACCACTGGTTGTCTTCCTAGCGACGCTTGTTGCCACGTTTACGGTATTCAATGATTCGTTCCTGGTATGGGTTTTGGTGTATACCTGTTTAGCCTTCCTTGCTGGATTTGCAGTGAAAATCTCCAAAGAAAAAAAGGGGGCATTATAGAGGTAGATCGACAACCGAAGTGACACCCCCATACACCGAAAAAAAGCTGAAGAATCCCTCTCTTCAGCTTTACTTCACATTATTCATTTCACACCTTCGGCAAGTTCCCGCATGGAGTTCAATTTAGCAGTGAGCTCCAGGAACCACTCTTCATCTCCTGTTTCCAAGGCAAGGTCAATGAGGAACTGTATCTGCTCCTTATTTTTGACATTTGCATCAGGGATTTTATTTACCTGTCTGTTTAACAGGGGAATGCTTTTTCCTTCAATGGTCTTATTGTCGCTGGTCACGATTTTCGCTTTTACGGCTCCCCCTTGGGTATCAAGGTTCTCTATATAGCCGATGACCAATTCACCAGTCAGCAATTTCCCTTTGACCCAATCTCCAATTTTTAATATAGAATGCTGGTTTGACATACCTCTTCACCTTCTTAACTGTAATATTATTTGTTACATTTAATGTAAAAAGAAAGCCTTCTATGCTTTCTCTTGATTGATCATCTCGATGATATCTTTGATGGTGTAATCCTTTAAGTAATCACCCAGTTGTTCTTCTGCCCCAAGAAAAATCTGAAAAAGGACGTTTTTCATGTTCGCCCCTACAAGACACTTTTCGTTGGAAGCCGTGCATTTTGGCTGTAGTGCGCCTTCTGATGTGATTTTATAAATATCCCATAAATGGATATCGCTCAGTTCCCTGGCAAAGATGAATCCGCCACCCGTTCCTTCTTTGGACGCGATGAATCCCTTCTTCTTCAACAGACTAAGGACTTTGCGGATCCGGACTGGATGGACGCCGGCACTTTCTGAGATGGCGTCGCTTGTGGACATGCGGTCCGTCTGCAGTGCCAGGTACGTTAAACTGTGGATGGCTAAGGTAAAGTCACTATTCATGGCCTGCCTCCTTCACGGATGTTACTGTAATGGTAACTTTTACAGTTTAGACTGTCAAGAATACGGTTTTTCGTTTAATTGGCAAGCCTTTGCAGTTCATTGTATGAGAATGTACGCACTTTCCTTGGCAGAAAGCTACGGATTTCTTCATCGTTATAACCAACCTGCAATCTCTTCTCATCTAGCATGATGGGTCTCTTCAGCATTTGCGGATTCTCCCTGATTAATGTATATAAATCCTGGAGCGGCAATGAATCAATGTCTACCTTTAATTCCTTGTACGCCTTTGATTGAGTTGAGATGATGTCCTCTGTTCCATTTTCCGTCAGGCGAAGAATGGCTTTGATCTCGTCAGGTGTCAACGGTTCCGTCAACATGTTGCGTTCGACATATTCGATAGAATGCTCCTCAAACCATGCCCTTGCTTTGCGGCAGGACGTACAGCTTGGTGTCAGAAATAGATTGACCATTTGTTTACACACTCCTTCTTAATTGTAATAAAAAAAGTAACAGTTTCTATATAAAAAATATACTCGTTGTTTTTCGTGTACACTGTAATAATATTATTTACAGTTAAGATTGTCAACTGTATTTTTAACAAAAAAAAAAAAAACGAATCCTTCCACATCTAGAAGGATTCTACATCAGACTATTTTCTCGAAACTGCCCCTTTGGCGGAAAAGGCAGCAAATGTGATCGTAATGGCGCAGACGATGACAATGGCAATTACACCCTGCATCAAATCCCAGAACACCCAACCGTCAATAAGGGCCGTACGCATGCTTTCAAACACATAGGTGGTAGGATTGATCGTGGCTGCGATCTTTAACCACTGTGCTTCGATCAATTCATAGGGAACGAACGTCGTGCTTAAGAAGATAAGCGGGAAAAAGATGAACGTCCCCGCCTGAGCTGCCTGGGCATTTCTCGTCCGCAAGGCAATCCCCACAGAATATCCTGCAAAAGCAAGGCCCCAGCCGATTGCGATCAACAGAACGAACAGAATACCGGCAAACCCGGTCTTGACGTTCAGCCCCAGTAAAAAGGCCATCCCGATGATAAGTAGCGTCTGAACGAGCAGTTGGAGCATCCCGGCAATAATCGGCCCTAAGACGATGGCCAGGCGCGATGCCGGTGTGAGAAGCAATCTTGAGAAAAATCCGGTCTCAATATCCTTCACAATGCTCTGCCCTGCTCCTCCGGCTCCACCGATGGCAGCAGAAACAATCGAAACGGGAAGGATGAAGGCGAGGTAGTCGGCCCCTTCAAAAGTCGGCAGCTCGGAAATCCCGCTCAGTCCACCTTCATACACAAGCAGGAAGAAAGCAGAAATGATTAAGTTAGGAATGAAGGAAAACGGGTTTCGGATGGTGGTTTTGATATTGCGGATGGTCATCAGCCACGTATCCTTGAGTACATTATTCCCCACTGCTCTTCACCCCTTTCTTCGTCTCAGTTGTCAGTTTCAAGAAAATATCATCCAAGGTAGGGGAAGACAATTGAATATCGATGATCCCGATGTTTTCAGTGTCCAGGATGCGGACGACCTCAAGCAGCTGCCTTGTCCCTTCCTCTACATATACGAGGATCTTTTCTTGTTGAGCCAGGACATCGACACCTTCCATTTGTGTGCGGATCAAATCCACACTGTGATCGATCGCTTCACGGTCTTTCAGCGTAAGGGTGATCAGGTCCTGACCGATCTGTGCCTTCAATTCCTTCGGAGACCCCATGGCCACGATTTCGCCTTTATTGATGATTCCGATCCGATCCGCCAGGGAATCCGCTTCTTCCAAATATTGCGTTGTGAGAAAAATCGTCGTTCCCTTTTCCTTATTCAGCCTGCGAAGCTCCTTCCAGATCGCTGCCCGGCTCGACGGGTCGAGTCCCGTCGTCGGTTCGTCCAGGAAAAGGATATTCGGTTCGTTGACGAGGGTAAGGGCCAGATCCAGCCTTCTCCTCATGCCCCCTGAATAACCTCCGATCCTCCGCTCGGATGCTTCTGACAAATCAACGATCTCAAGCAGTTCCTGAGCCCTCCTTTTCCCTTCTTCCTTCCCGAATCCGAATATGTACGCCTGAAGTTCCACCATCTCACGCCCTGTCAGATCCGGATCGACCCCCGTTTCCTGAAGGGCGACTCCAATATGGCGGCGAACATGCTCCGGCTCCCGGATTACATCGTAACCTGCCACTTCCACTCTTCCAGATGAAGCATTGATGAGCGTCGTCAGAATCTGTACCGTCGTCGATTTCCCCGCTCCGTTGGGTCCTAAGAAGGCGAAAAACTCGCCCTCATCGACTTGGAATGTGATGCCTTTTACCGCCTGGACGTTTCCTTTTTTAAACGCTTTGGTCAAATTCTCAACCTCGATCTTGCCATTCATGGGCATCCCCTCCATTCTATCTATTTCTATTCGAGGAGGGGTTGGGATTATCCTTTAATAGGTGCGTTTGGTTGTGGTGAATGGATGGAGAAGAAGTGTGGGGATCTTTAGGTTTCTTCTATCTGCTCCTTCCTTTTCAGGTTGAAACCAGAATGGGGCACGTTCCCCGGCTCTTTTCCCCTTAGGAAAATGCGAAACCAAGGTGCCTGTCCCTGTGGGAACTCAAATAAAAATGATCAGTAGCCCGTGAACTACTGATCAACTTTGTTGCTATTTTAAATAGTAACCGGTTCCTGCACTGACAGAACTCTTTCCTTTCACCTGCTTCAACGTCGCCACAATCAAAAAGCTCACAATCACCAGTAAGAGCCATGAGCTTACCTTTCCCAGATGAACGATACTCCAGGCATCGGTCTGGTTCGGGTATTCCCAGGCGCCAAAGAAGGTGGCGATGTTTTCAGCGATCCATATGAAAAATCCAATGAGTACAAATGAAAGGGCGAGGGGCATGCGGTAACGGATTCCACCCACCTCGTATGTGACCCATGATTTCCAAAAGACGAACATGACAAGCCCTGATAACCACCAGCGGATATCGACCCAATAATGATGGGTGAAAAAGTTCAAATAAATCGCAGCTGCCAGGGGGACAACGACCGAGAACGGCGGCCACTGAATCAGTTCAACCCCCAGCCTCCTCCACGCCTGGCAAAGATAACTCGCCACACTTGCGTACATGAATCCGCTGTATAATGGCACTCCGAACACTTTTGAATATCCTTCCCCGGGATACGACCAGGAGCCCATATGGACTTTGAACAATTCAAGTGCCAGACCAATCAGGTGGAACAAGGTGATTACTTTCAGTTCATCCCTTGTTTCAAGTCCCGATCTCACCATCCCCCACTGCATGAGCAGGCAGATGAAGAGAAGCCAGTCATACCTTGGCAGAAAAGGAAGCGGTAGGATCTGTGTAAGTGCCAGTGAGGAAAAAATAACGACGGGAAAAAGACATGACAAGGCCTGCTCCCAACCAAATCGAACGAGCTGTTTCAGTGCTCTCATCATGCGTGCCTCCTGCCTTTTTTCAAATGACTTATTGCTCTTGATTGTCTTCATCTCTTTGGTATTCCAAAATATCTCCCGGCTGACATTCCAAAGCCTTACAAATCGCCTCTAACGTTGAGAACCGCACCGCCTTTGCCTTTCCATTTTTCAAGATCGAAAGGTTTGCCATCGTGATTCCGACCTTTTCCGAAAGCTCTGTTACACTCATTTTCCTTTTAGCCAGCATCACATCAATATTGATAATTATCGTCATATTTTCACCTCAGACCGTTAAATCATTTTCAGATTTGATATCGATGGCATTTTTCAACAGCTTCTGAAGGACAGCCGCAAAGACCGCAATCACCGCTGCGCCGAAAATAAAGATCATCCCGATCAATATGATACCAGGGGCGTCATCAACCTCCGCCAGAATGTAAAAGAGCGGCATCGCTGCCACGTAGAAAAGACTGATGGCAATGGCACATTTCTTTATCGTCTTTAAGGCTTTTACGGATAATTCCGAGAACGCATTGTTCTTGTCGATAAAGCTTAAAAGTTTAAAGGCTTGAAACAATGCGATGAAAAACGGTATAGCGGATATATACATAACGACCAGAATGCCATATACCACATACGCAAGCTTCGAATCACTTTCTGCTACATCCATGGCTAACCAGGGTAACCCCAAAACGCACAAAGCAACTATGGGAGCCCCGATAAGAAAAACAGCAATCTTTAAGAAGAGTGTTTCCCGTTTCATAAAAAGCACCTCGCTTATTTATTATTGATTTTAATCTACCACTCCATTTATTGATTATCAATAAATATTTATTTATTTTTAATAATATTTTTATGGTTATCGATAGACAACTATTCATTTGAGACAAAATATAAAGCAATCCCCTCATTACAAGAAAGCTCTAATAAAGCCTGCATTGATCTCATTCTTGCTTAGTTTTTAAAGCTTTCAATATAAGTAAGTAAAAATCTCCTCGTTCCCTCTGTCGCATTCTTTCCATAAAAAAGAAGCTTACCAAGTCTCCGATAAGCCCCATTAATCATCCCCTATTATTAATCAAGAATGATTATGTATATTGTTCACAACACTACCCGAAAGATTATATCCATCGGCTCTCCACCTTTCCTCCACTCATAAACGATCGGGTCAATGCCAGCATCTCTTCAGGTTGTTCCAAGATGGTCCAATGCCCGCTTTCTTTGACTTCCACAAGTTCTGCGCTTTTCAAATATGGAAGGACATTTTCCTGTATATAGGCTGGGGGAAGAATATCAAATGCTCCCTGAGCGATCAAAATAGGTAACGATTCGATTTGAGACAGAAGTGGGAATAGGTTGTAATTTTGTTCAATATCTCTGCCTATGTTATGAAGGGCCTCTTTGTTGAAGGGGATCTCTTTTTTGTTTTTCAATGTCTCGACTGAATATACATAGTAAGGGTCGATCAGATTGTCGAGCCTCCGGGAGACATCCACTCCGAAAATGGATGATAAAGAGAAATAACCGAGCAGCATTTTTTTATAGGGACCCAACTTTTGAAGGAAGACTTTTTTAAACGTTACATAGTCTTTCGAGGATAAACCGATGGCGGCTGTCAGGATGATTTTATGGATATGGGATGGATACTTTGCTGCATAAGACAAAGCCAGGATACTCCCCCACGATTCGCCGAACAGGGTCACTTTTTCCAGGTTAAGGGCCTTTCTTATTCCTTCAAGAGTGTGGATTTCCTCTTCTATAGAATAGGTATCGCCCCCTGACTTACCGCATCCTGTTTGATCATAGAGAATCATCTGATAGTCTTCAGCTAGAGGATCCATGTTGGGCAGAAAGTAGTCAAGGCTCCCGCCTGGACCGCCGTGGAGAAAAATGATTGGATCCCCTTCCCCTTTCACACAAACATAAATCGATTTCCCATTAATCGTAATATGCTTTCCTTTCATCTTCACACACCCTTCATTTGAGGAGCTTTCTATTAATCAAAACATACACAACGGTAAGTAACGTCAACATGACTATGATGAAAATGATCCCCTCATGGGCATAATCGAACAGACTGTTACCGATTCCAAGCAACCCCAAGGGAAGAAAGAATAGTAGTCCCGTTATCGTGCCTAACAACGACTTATCTTTAATCATCTTTTCATTAAAGCCGGCCAGCAGCCACGTTTGTTTCTTCACACCGACGAGATACGAAATCAGTAACAGAGCGAATCCAATAATGAGTAATCCGTAATCCATCTCGACTCCTCCTTCATGGGAATAAATCGTCTTTCTTACATGTACGGATTTACGGAGAAAAAGGTTCCAAATGATCCCATTTCCTTTATCCAGAGGAGACCACAGGGACAGGTTCCTTGGCTCTTTTTGGCAATAAAGCCAAGGGACCTATCCCTGTTAATCTACTTATTTCTCTTTGACCGGCAAGACAATTGAAGAAGATATGGAACCACCTATTTCAATAGCGATTCTCCATTGCCCACTGTCTGGAAACCACAGCGTCACTGGTTGTTCCTTCTCCCGGGAATGTGGCAGCGTTAGGGGTGCTTTTTTTCCATCTCCATCATGAGTGAATAGAAGGCGTACTTTATCGGCACCTACGGCTTTCTCAGGCAGTATCAGATTCGTTTCAACATTTTCTTCCTCCACCACAAATGAATTGTACTCGATGCTCCCCTTCTCATCACCCAAATACAAATTGCCTTCTGAAACAAAGTCCGGGCTGGTATGCCATTTGGCCCTCTCTTCCCCTGAAAAATGCAGGAATACGAAGAGCAGGACAAAAGCCAAGCAAGCGGCTTGAGCCTTCCAGAATCCATTGACTGTTTTAAATGAGTTCATCATTTCAGAGTATGGAGCCACCAGCTTTAAGATAAGAAACGCCACATTCAGGAAGAATAGCGCCACTGCGATAAACAAAAACATGAAATTCCCCCTTTCTGATCAAGCGATAAGATAGGTCATCTATATTTAGGTTATTCTAATAAAAGAACATACTGGTAATCCCCTTAGCCACGGTGCCGTCTCATTGATTCCCACTCCATCATTGTGTTCTGCCGATTAATTTCGTATGAACAGTGTCGGCCATAGTGAAATTATGATCGGCAAGGAACGTAACGGAATGCAGACGCGTCTCCTTTTTCTCACTGCTGCAAAAAATAAGGGTGCATTCTTCGTTCCCCATTGTCACTTTTCCATTCGTTTGTTCTGTCAGTTCAAAACCTAAAAGCCCGCTGACTAAGGCAGGGTCTTCGCGGAAATTCATGTGAATCTCCACAGCTTGTATAGATGGGTGTTTTTCTTCACTCACCACTTCCCGCCTTTTTTGTAGTTCGATCCGAAACTTCCAGGGAGTGGAGATGAACGTTCTTCGTTCGCCTTCATCTACCTTCCACTGCAGTTCTCCCGCCCTATTTATGATCTCTGAATACTCAGTATCCGTAACCAGGAAGCCAATATGGTCGAACATATCCCTTTTCCCGTGTCCAAATGTTAGATTGGTTTGACCTTTGACCATTTCAATTATTCTAAAACGAATGTCTTTATCTCTAAAATCTTCCCAGTTCAAAGGAGGATTGAATGTGTGCATTTCCCCATTGTACCGACCGACTCTTAACGTGGTTTCGAATCCTGACTGCCGATAAAAACTTTCCATCTCTTCCGCTCTGTCCGTCCACCAGTGATAGTGAAATAACTGCATCTTATGTCTCCTCTCTATACATCTTTTAGGCTGTTCAGCCACCCTTCTGCTTTTCCAGCAATTCAATGATTCTATCTAACTTCTTATTGATATCATCAGAAGCATGAACTTCTTTACGTCTATCGATGTTGATTCTTCTGATGAAAAGGGTAAAGGATACAGCTCCGAGTAGCAGTAATGAAAAGAAGACAAACTGAAAGAGTAAATCTCCAAGATACATGATGACCACCTTCTTTTTGGATAATTATACCACAAAAAAAGAGGATCTGACCCCAAGTGCAGAGGGTCAGACCCGAAAAAAAGAAGCAGCAGAAGCTACTCCCTTTTTATTAGAATATTAGTTTCTAGGATCTACATAATCCGGATAATCCGTAATGATCGCATCCACGTTCATGTCGAATAGAAAGTCTGCCGCTTCCTGGCTGCGCACCGTCCATGATCCAATTTGCATCCCTTGGGCGTGGACTCTATCCACTACTTCTTCTGTCACGATTCCGTAACTTGGGTTGAACCATTCTGCATAGGTTGAGATTTCTTCTAACGCTTCCGGTGTAGTAAGTGCACGGTTGGACGTTAACACACCGACTGGAACATGTGGAAGCAGCCCATCCATTTTTTTCATCGAGTCAAAATTAAAAGATTGAAGAATGATTTTTTCATTTTGAGGTTTGTCGAGATTCCGTTCTTTTAATGCTTCTGCCACTTGTTCTTCAATACCAGGGTAAAGTTCAGGGGCCTTTAATTCGATTAAGATTCCAACCTTACCGTGGTAACGATCAAGAATCTCTTCAAATGTCGGAATGGGTTCTCCCGCAAATGATTCTCCCTTCCAACTACCAGCATCAAGACCTTTAAGCTGTTCAAGTGTTAAATCTCCTACTTTTCCCGTTCCATCTGTAGTACGGTCCACCGTTGTGTCATGAATGACGACCAATTCACCATCTTTACTTCTCTGCACATCGATTTCGATATAATCCGACTTCATATCAACTGCCACATCAAAACCGGCAATCGTATTTTCAGGTGCATACCCTGCCGCCCCGCGGTGAGCTACATTGTCCACTTGCTTTCTTTCCCCTGCTGTCGGTTCTTCGGCAAACGCCTGACTAAAAGGGCTGAATAACAATGAAAAAGCAACCCCTGTACCAATTAGTAATTTTTTGTTCAATTTCTTCATCTCCTATCCTGAATATGTATTTCTACTTCAGTTTAGGAAAGGGATATTGAGTGAATATGTCGTTTAAAATAAGGCTTAATGAAGATTGTGTTAACAAAATTCGACCTTTTTTCTTACGATTTTTTACAATTGGTTGGAGGCTGGTGTGTTTGTGGTCAATAGTGCTTATTTGAAAATATTTCTGCGCTTGAAAGGTCATGGTAGACCCACCCGGGCCAGTAATTGATTCTCCGTGTCGAATTTTCTTTAAATAAATGATGGCCGCCCCCTGCACATTACTCTTACGTGCAGGGGGCCGGCCATCATACTCTATGTCGATCTCATCCTCCACTCCTCCTCCAGTATGCTCATCTCCCACAGACTCCAGTATTCGTCCCCATTTTTCCTGGCATCTCTCAATAATCCCTCTTTCGTGAACCCCGCCTTTTCGTAGCAGTTAATGGCAGGAGCATTAAAGTCGAATACACCCAGGCTTACCCTGTGTAAGTGAAGTTGATCGAAGGCGATGCGGAGGATTTCTTTCATCATCTGCTGTCCTACTCCGTTGCCTCTTGTGCTTTTGTCACCAACCAGTACTTTCCCAATTCTAGCCGATCGATTGCGACGATCGATTTTCCCGAGGGAGATATGACCAATGACCTTCTCATGATCCACTACTTTATATATCAGGGTTTCTGTCCCCTCTTGATTGGCGTTCTCTAGATACTTCTCCAGCTGGGGTTTATCCAATGGAAAATGAAATGCCGGACCTCCCCATTGCAGCAAAAACTCCGGTGATTCCACCCAATCGATCAGCTGATTGAAGTCCTGTTCCAAAAAGTATTTCAACTCTATCATTCTTGATTTCTCCTTTCTTTTGGAATAAAGGTCCCAATTCCCGGACAGTGAGACATAACCGCTAGTGAAACGTCATAGAAAATCGACCTGTTCCGATAATACATCCCGTTTGATCAACTTTCTATCCGGATTCGGGATAATTGATCCTGTTTCCTATTTTTTATCTTGGTTTCGATTGATTGATCCCGATTGGAAATAATCGATCCTCCGTGTCGAATTATCATTATTCCCAGGCAGTGTCCCCCTGCTCCAATTGAAACTCCCTGATCACCATCTCAGCGACTTCTTCTGCACTCAAATTTGTATTATTGATCTTCAAATATTTCTCTCGATCGATTTCTCCTTTATAAGAATTCAACCGGAGGCTGTCTAATGATTCAAGCAATCTTTTCTCAGAGTCTTCTATATTTCGCTTGGTTGGTTTATGCTGCAGACGGTTCGGTGTTTTGTTCCTTTCTAATCGTACGTCCAAGTCAGACTCCAATTCTACGAAATACACGTCTGCACCATTCGCTTCGAAAATACCTGTGACCTTCTCGACCCATTCCCAGTCCCCTTTTTCGTTGAATGCCCACATGAACGTGTAAATCATCCCGTACTCGTCACCTTTTGAATAGGCTTTAAAGATTTCTTCTCTCATCATATGACATATGCTCCACATTTCTTCACTGAATCCAAAGAACGGTTGGAGCAGTTCGATGGTCATATGGTTATGAAATAGTTTTAAGTCCGTCTTTTTCTCTAATTCCTGCCCCACCGTCATCTTTCCAACGGCTTGGGGTCCGAATAATAATATGAGTTTCAAAGATTTGCCCCCTTTATTTAAATAGATCAACCACGTTCACATTATTTGCCCACCGCAGCACTTGTCTTGATGACAGAAGCTTCCTTTCCAGCACTCTTTAAAGCGACTTTTGAAAAGAAGATCCCAAGGACGACGAGCCCTAAGAACCCGGCTCCCATCGCCATTCCACCAACGATGTTCCCGACAATCAAGCCTGCAGCACCGATCATCTTCCCGATTTGAAAGACCAATCCGTTCATGGCCATATAGGCTCCCCGCTTGCTGTCATCCACGATATCGGCCAGGAGTGATTGTCGTGTCGGTACATAGAGCAGTTCGCCAATGGTCAGGACGATCACGGAGAGGAATAGGGTGAGCGTATGGTTGCTGAAAGCCATGAAGAAATAACCCAGTCCGAAGAGGATGAATCCCGTGTACATGATGGGTTCCTCTTTCTTGCCAGTAATCCATTTTCCAACGACTGCCGTGAATAGAACGATCATCAATGTATTGACGACGGTCAGCAGGCTCAATAATCGGATCCCGTCCATATCGAATGAATACAGGTTGAACAGCTGTATGGTTTGAGGGAGTATTTCTTCCTCCAGCCTCACAGAAATGAAGTTATTCCGTTGAAATTCGATTGATAGAATCGCAATTCCTCCGAAGGTAAACGCCATGAACGTCCAGTCTTTCATGACCATGCTGTAGCTTTTCAAAAGGGGCTTGATCCCGTAAGTTCTTTCTTCTTTTATTTGATTGACTTGATAGGTATCTACGATTAACGCTGCCGTCATCCATAGCGTCACGATGCCCATAAGGAGTAGAACCGCAATCAATTCAAAGAAGTGATGTTCAAAGAACCATCCCCCGATCATCAGACCGATCATGATGGAGAAGTTCACGGCCCAATAATTGACGGAGTACATGAATGCCCTTGTTTCCTTTGTGCTGACATCGATCAGCATGGCTTCGGATGCAGGGTTGACCATCCCGGATGAAATGCCGATCACGAGCAACATGATAAAGGTGATCCACGGGGATGTATAGATTGGTGAATTGACTGCAAGCAGTCCGGCAAATGCACCGACCTTCATGACTTCACCTGCTACCATCAGCCGCTTCCTGCCGATGATGTCAGCGAGGAACCCCCCGTAAAGTCCGGCGGTAAACTGAACCGCGACTTGAATCAGAAGAAGGATCCCTGCAACGGATGCATTGATTTCCTTCGTGAAGTAGATGGCCATGAATGGGAAAACAGCTGAGCCCACTACCCGGCTTAAAAATGAAGTATAAATCCTGACTTTGATATTTGGGTGTAATGCTGAAAACATCGTATCATCTCCTCTATGCTTCCATTATGTGCTAGAAGAAAAGGGGTAAAAAGGGTACAATAAAGGAAATAATGTCCCCTTTTAGGAGGAGAATGGATATGAATGATCGCTATTTTGCCATGAGAGCTCATTTTCTCGAACGAGAAGTAAATGGCGAATGCTTCTTTAAATTAAAGGAGCTTGAAGAACGATGGTTTTGTTCGCTGAAGAATGTGAAAAGGATCCTGCACCAATTCGAGGAGTCTGGCAGGCTCACGTACCTTCCTGGTGCAGGGAGAGGAAATCCCTCGAAGGTAACGTTCAGACACCCTTTCCAGCAAGAAGTAGAAGATTTCATGAAAGACTGTATGGAAAACGGTAAGCTCGATCAGGCAGCCCAGCTCCTCAGACTTCCGATTCCGAAGTCATGGATTGCAAAGGTTTCTACGGATATCCGGGATATGTTCGGGCTCAAGCAGGGAACGGAATCCAAGGATGTGCTTCACGCGTTTATTTCAAGGGACTTCACCACCCTTGATCCCCTGAAGGTATCCATCTCATTTGAAGCCCATTTAATTGAATACCTGGGAGATAACCTCGTCAAATATGATGCAGGAGAAGACCGGATCCTCCCCCATATCGCACACCATTTCGAGTCTGTTGATGAAAGGAAGTGGATCTTCCACTTGAGGAAAGGAGTTTATTTCCATCATCAGGAAACACTGACAAGCAAAGATGTCGCCTATACCGTGGAACGGATCAAAAACAGTGATGAATCCTCCCATCAATGGCTTGCAGAGGATATTGAAACAGTGGAATGCCCTGGTCCTTATAAAGTCGTCATCACATTGAAAAAAGAAAATCCATTTTTCCTCAGATACATCGCATCGCCCAACTTTTGCATTCTTCCTTCCAGTCAGTCTTTCAATGAAGAGGAATGGATTGGCACCGGTCCCTTTTTATTAAAAGAGCGTTCAGAAAACAAAGTGGTGCTCGAAGCATTTGACCGCTACTTTCTTGAACGGCCCCTCCTGGATGAACTCCATTTTTACAGAGTGAGTCAGGATGCCGCCACCATTGTGGATTTCACTGTACAAAATCCACCGACAGAAGAAGTGTTGAGTAAGCATGAACTTGAAACAGGCTTCCGGTTCCTCATGTGCAACATGAGAAGACGAACCGTGATCCAGCACCCTTCCATCCGAAAGGCACTGTATCATCTGATGGATATCAACAGGATGGCTGAGGCCCTCGGATGGGAGCATTGGGTGGAAGCAAGCAGCTTCGTGAATACACGGTCCTCGCCTCAAGCCAGGGACCCGGAAGCCATCCTCCCCCTTTTGGAAGAAGCGGGATATAACGGAGAGCCGATCACACTTTATTATATGTACTACCAGAAAGCTTTCGAGGTTGCCGATTGGTATAAAAGGCAGGGTGAAGAATATGGAATCAACTTCGTGCTGCATCCGTTTACTTTTCCTGATTTCTATCTTCGGGAAATGGACCGGGAAGCAGACCTGATCTTCATGGGCGAGGTTTCTTCCCTGGATCCCCACCTGTCGTTCCTTGCTGCCTTTTACAACGACACCCTTCTATTTAGAAGGATGTTCCCCCTCGAATCCCTGGAATGGATCGACGGGAAACTCGAGATCTTCAAGCAGGAAGAGGCGGAAAACAGGGAGCGGATCATGGCGGAAATCGAATCACATATCCGTGAGAATAATCTATTACTCTTTCAGCATCATCCGATTAAGACAAGGACCTTCCACCCCATGATCAAGGATGTGAAATTCCATTCGTTCGGGCATTTTGATTTCTCTAAGCTTTGGATTCCACGGTAGATAATCCACTCGGCCCACAATTAAATGCCGGGGGCCGGCCCCACGTTTCTTTCATATGGAGAAGATGTTTATTTAAAGTGAATGTTCTTTGAATCCATGTTTTCAGTAACGACTTTCTTAAATGAGTCCATGTCCATTTGAGACTTGAAGAAACGTTCAGGAAGAGGAATCGCTTTGTTTTTGGAAAGGTAAATCAAAAATATCCGTTTTTGGCCCTGAACTTTAAGGATATCCGTCCATTCAAAATAACTGGTGGATCTCCCTCTGATCTGGGTGATGCCGTTTTCGTCAAAGTGGTATGTATAGTCCCTCTTCATTAATTGATCACTTTTAAACTCCTTGATTCCTCTCCATCTTAGAACGACCTTTGCCAAAAGAAACAAAAGCAAAGTGGCTACTGATGAAAAGATCAAGTTAAAGACGGTTACAATGACAACGTCCAAGGCGTTCTCCAAACCTGAAGAAGTCGTCCAGGCAAAAACTAAGAAGATGAGAACAAAGTATAACAAAGAAATGATCCGGAGCGTCCTCTTGGTGTGGAGAGCATTGAATAACTTATAATCATCCAACGTCAATGCACCCTTCAATGATAATAATGGCTCTGTTTTTTCGTTTACACTGCTGATAATAAATCCCTCTTTCTGTTACATATATCCCATACACTATAACATAGTATGCTATTTTTTTTGGGATAGAAGAAGTTGCCGGTCAGAAATAAAAATCATCTATCCTGCAACAAAATAAGGAGCTCCTCAACTAAATGAGAAGCTCCCTATCTTAACTCTTTCTTTCTATTTTAAGCCTTTCAACAACCAGATACCCACCTGCAATCACGAAAAAGAGTAGCAGCAGGCCGGCAAATCCGTCGGTAAATCCTGTACGTTCGATGGCGAATCCGAATAACGGGAAGCTGATCATGATGACGAAGCTTTCCATTAACCCGATCAACGAAAGAAAAGTAGATCTGATGTTGCTCTTTAGAAAGCCTTGCACAAATGAGCTAAAGATTGGTTCGAACAGACTCAGGAGCTGCGCAAGAATCAGAAATGATAACAGGATCGCCCAGTCTGTGGCAAAGATAAACAGGATGAAAAAGAAGAGAAAAAGACCTAAGCCATAATATAAAATATTGAAAAACTTAAATCGTGCCTCCACCCTGTAAGCGACCTTCGCCATCACGACGCCCAAGAGTCCTTCGATCGTAAACACAGCTCCGACGACCACAGGGGAGTAGCCTAATTGAATGAAGTATTCCTGTCCGTAAAACACCATGATCACCATGACGGCACTCGCTAAGACAAACAGCACAACCGGCTGGTGAATCACCGTATTATTTCTCCAAACCGCAACACCTAATTTAAATTGATGAACCCACTGGTTATACCAGCGCCCGCCAATATCCTCCGTCTTTTCACGTACCGGCTCCTTCATGAAAAACAGTGGAATCAAGGCCAGGATATGGGTCAGAATGGTAGCACCATATACCCATTCCCAGCTGATCTCGGCCATGAATCCCCCGAGGAATTTGGCAAGGCTTAATGATAAGAGGGAAATCGCCGTCATACTTCCAATCACCCGTGTATAATCCTTTTCACGTTTCTCATCTTTCAACGTATCATAAGCAAATGCCTGCTCGGCACCCGAATGGAAGGTGACCATGAGCCCCATGGATAAAAAGGCCAGGGTAAACATCGAAAACGAGCCGCTCATCAGCATGAACAACCCATAAAGAAGGCTGAACACATTCCCGATCACCAGGCTGACCTTTCTCCCATACAAATCAGCGATCATCCCGGTCGGAACCTCAAACAGGACAATGGCCAAATGGAGGAACGCCTCCAATATGCCGATCTCGCCGAAGGTCATCCCCTTATCCCCAAGGTAGATGACCCACAACGCCCGGTCAAAGAACAACTGGGCAAAAAAGAGATAAAAATACAGCAGATATATATTGTTTTTTGTTTTCATCATTTTATTTCGTCCTCTCTTAAACACAAAGTTACTAGAAAAGCGGAGGCGGCTTGCCCAGAGGCGACAAGCATAAGATGGACATGCCGGAAAGGCGTTTTTTGCCTTTTTGGCATGTTTAGCTTATGACCTCGAGCCTCTAGCCACCGCAGCTAGATCAAAAAAGCCACAGGGAATCATTCCCTGTGGCTTTCGCTATTTTCAGGAAATCATACGTACGTTCACATGATTGAAATTTTAGCTGAAAAAGGACAGACTTGTCCCTCGGATGGCTGAAATTCCAAAAATAGACATCATGAAGACAAGATATTTTTTCTCAGCTTTGATGTCTAAAGTGAACGAATGCATGAATTTTCCCTCCTTTATGTTTAAGATCCTTTTTTATTATATAATTCTTTCCAGTCCCGGACAAGCAATCCTTGACCCGGATTTCCCCACTTAATAAAATAAGGACATAGCAAAATAGTATATATAATTTGTACCTGGTACATTTGAGGTTCATTGTACCAGGTACAAATATGATGGTTTGTGCCTGGTACAATTTTGGCTGTTGGTACCAGGTACAAATCGAGTTTACCATTTATAGCAATACTCAACCCGATAAATCGAATGATAGAATAGGAGACTATGAATGGATATCTTCATCAGACAAGAACGCCCTGAAGAATATGGCAAGACAGAAGAAATGACGAAGCAAGCATTTTTACATGAGGAATATAGCAATAAAAAAGAGCATCTGCTTGTAAGAAACATCAGAAAATCAGATGCCTTTATTCCCGAGCTTTCATTGGTTGCCATCAATCATCGCAATGAACTGGTCGGTCACATCCTTTTATCTAAAATCACGATCGTAGACCACGATAAAGTTGCAGACTCCTTGGCACTTGCTCCCGTGTCTGTAGCTCCCCACTATCAAAATAAAGGAATCGGTAGCCAATTAATTCATGCAGCCCTTGAAAAGGCTAAGGAAATCGGTTATCATTCCGTGATTGTGTTAGGGCATAAAGACTATTATCCGAAGTTTGGCTTTAAGCGAGCGGCATTATGGAATATCAAGCCTCCGTTTGAAGTACCGGATGAAGTATTTATGGCCATTGAATTAACGGAACGTTCTCTTGAACATATAGAAGGTGTCGTTCATTATTCGGAAGCTTTTTCGGAATAAAGTCAGGCTGTCCCGGGACAGCCTTTTTTCTGTTCGAAATACAGGGCATAAAAAACACTAAAATGCTCTTAAAATAACATTGCTTCAACATAAGCCTGCAAAATGATATTGTTCGATTTTTCCCCTCTAAGAAGCGCGGTGCCGGTTCTCTTCGATCCGAAGCGGTACACCACCGCGCTCCACATCCATTATTTTGAATTAAGATAATAGATCAGATGATCCGTCCACTCACCAAACTCATAGATAAACCCTTTCCTCATACACTCAAACTTCATTCCGGTACTTTCAGCCAGCTTGATGGAGGGTATGTTATCAAGGTTGATATGAGCTTCGATACGGTGGAAATTCAGATCATTAAAAGCCATATTCAATGCAGCTTTCACTGCCTCTTTGCCGTACCCTTTCTTCCAATGCTGATTATGTATGGTGTAACCTATCCTGCCCCATTGAAAATCATTCCTTGATAATGTTGAAAAGTCCACCATTCCCAGGTGCTTATGATCTGCTTTTCTGAAAATCCCGAAAACGTGAGCAATATCGTTACTGGCCAGTTCTTGGTGTTTCTTCACCAATTGATCGAACCATTCTTCCGTGCATTCGCTCATATCGATCTTTCCTTCATCGTGCCTGCTGGAGGAAGCAGATCTGCTTTCGAATTCCGCAAGCCAGTTATGATAATCAGCAACCTTCAATGGTCGTATAATCAATCTTTCAGTCTCTGAACTAGTCGCAAAAACGTTCAACTAAACACCTCTTAATCTACTTTTTCAATAAAATCCCCACTACAATAAAAACCAAATGACTAGGCTCAAACCTACGATGACTAAGCCGATTGTTTTCTTATAAAACTGTAAGCCGTAACCGACTAAGAAAAGAAGGAGGGCTCCCCACTTATAGTGATAAGACACCCGGATATTTTCAGCAATGTATCCTATCCAGGTGGCAAACGCCAAAAATAATACCAGCACAGGCAGTAAAAGGTTCAAGCTCGCCCAGAGAAATCTCATATGTACGTCCCCCTTACACAGGTATAGCTTTAGTTCCCCACCTCGATTGCAATTATTGCAAACACTCTCATCCTTCACTCACTGATAATTGTCGCTTATCCCATAAAGTCTCCTCATCAAAAATTGCTTGTAGATGGGCTACTAACTTCTCGGTCGTCTTGTCAACAAAGTGAGAAATTTCATCGGGGGTTAAGTAGTCAAATCTATATGTAGGATCCAAAGCGAAAGCATAGGAATCGCCTAAATAAAAATCAGTAATCCGTTTAATCTGTTTTGAAATCTGTCCTTCAGGAAAAATGTCCAGATAATCCGGGAAACTCTTAATATGTTGAAATACATGTTGAAAAATCGTATCCTTATTCTCATTTACATACACAAAATCAGAACCATACCAATCGCTTTTTATCTTTCTGGTGTATTCAGGTGTTCCGAGTATGTCTTGATAATTGGGCTCTTTCTTTTTTTGCCGATGTAGATGGCTCCATTCCACATCGGTTACGAGGTGAAGATAATACCCTAAATAAAATGAGAAGCGTGGGCTGGCAAAATCGATTCTATCTTTCATTATGTACTGATCCAGAAACAGGTCTGGATTGATTCCCCCATCCAGTTTAAAATGGGTTACTCTTTTGTCAGGAAAAAATTCTCCCGTGACTTCATCAGGCAATCCACAATCAGGTCCGATATTACCTACTACAAACTCTTTTTCAGATACCAGTAAGCCCCTATTCAGCAAATTCTCTGCAATTCTGAAATGTACCATCCAAGTCGCCATTTTCTTTCATCCCCCTTTTACATTCACTGTCTTATTCATTAGTCCCGGATGGGACAAACGATCAAAACGATTATTAACTTCTGTGTATATAATCAGCGCTCTCTTTCGGATTTACATGCTCAATGTAGTGATCTTCGGCTAACCAGTATCTTCTTTTATACTTATCAAGCCTTGCTTGATCATCACCAAGATATAGGTCACGATTCAAAACTCTTTCAGCTCTTACTTCATGTGAACAATCCATATAGATCATAAAATCAACATATCGGCGCCACTCTTTCCTTTGTAAGAAAACACCTTCGATCAGAATGACAGCAGACGGCGCCGGATGGATTGGTTTCATTCTGATGGTATCGGTTGGAGGATGATAGAATGGCAGAGTAATAGAGCTGCTAGCATGCAGCTTTTCAAACAACTCTCTTTCGATCATTCCAATATCCCATTGGAGGAAATAATATTCATACCATTCTTCATTCCCGGTCCCATATCGTTTATGGGTCTCAACAATGTGATCATCAAGGTGAAAGATGTGAGCCTCAAAACCCTCCAGCTCTAATGCATGTCGAAGCTCATTTGCAATCGTGGACTTACCTGCTCCTCCTAATCCATCGATCCCCACAATGAAGCGCCGATTTTCCTTGAAATCTTTTTGATATCTGGTTAACAGCGTTTCCTTTACTTGAAAGATAGACATCTCCCTACCTAGTCATTCCTTATTTTCTTCAACATCACTACTATACTTTTCCGGCAACAGTTCCAACACACGGCACTTAACCAGTTCTCCATTGTAAGAAATGATGACATCAGTATTTTCTCCATAATCACTTATTAACTCCCGGCACATTCCACACGGGGCGACGACCCAACATTTCTCTATATCTTCGTGTGGATGGGGATGAGCCACTGCCACAATCGTTTCAAATTCGTGGTCTCCTTCAGAAATCGACTTCCCGATGGCCATCGCTTCCCCGCATACCGTGATCCTTCCAACGTTCGCTTCTACGTGCACAGCTGAATAAACCTGTCCGGATACCGACCTGACAGCGGAACCAATGTGATGTCGCCCGTATCGATAATTCTTTTCGATGACCTTTTCCGCTTCCCTGATTAATTCATAATCTCTCTCATCTAACGGTCTAACTTTTAACATGACAATTGTCCCCCTTGGTTGTTCATTTTAATAGTTCGGTGAAATGGATTTCCGGTTAATCACTCCCATAGTCTTTGAACACCCACGAATTCCTGACCTTTGAATTCCATTCTATACATATCAGGTTTAGATGTACGATGTAAGAATTCCAAACCAAATCGGCTATCGTAGTATCCCATCATCAACGTCATAATCGCTCCGTGGGTACCTACCACCACTTTCTTTCCTCTATAGGCATTTAATAATTCTTTTAGTGCGTTTATGGCTCTTTCTTGACATTCGGCATTTGACTCTCCACCCTTTAAAGCGAAGTCCGGTTCTGAAAAGGACTTCTCCAACAGTGGAACTAATTCCTGATCAGAAATCCGGTCGTCTCGGGCAGAAAAGATTCTCTCTTTTAAATCTTCAACCACTGTCACTTCCTGTCCTATTTGGTGACCAGCCTTTTCAACAGTTAACATGGAGCGCAGGTAGGGACTTGATATCACAGCATCGATTTCTTCCTCTTTCAAAATGGCCGATATCCGTTCGGCATCCAGTAAACCTTTTTGAGTTAAACCTCTTGTTCTTTCATTGCCTTCCTTAGGTGAATCTCCGTGCCTGACCATATATATGAATGTGTTCATCGTTTTTCTCCGTGATTCACGACTGTTTTAAAAGCATCAACAATCAAGGAAGGAAAAGCAAGTTTGTCCCCCTGGTTTCTAGGGTCGAACTTCTTGGAGCGAAAAATTACCCCGTCAGCTTCGTCCCAATGGTTTTGATGAAAGTTTCCTTCTTCATCAAAATGCTCCAGTAAGGTCACTGTAAACCCGGCACATTCAAACATGTCCGTCAACGTTTGATAATTGTAAACGATCTTATGACTCGCAGCCGGGTGATCTATTGGACCAGGGCCTCCAACCTGGACAATGCTTTGATACGTTTCATCGGGGAAATAGCCGTCCGGAACAGCGCATCGAATATACCCGGAAGGCTTCAGGTATTTCCTGCATATTTCAGCCGCCTCTATTCCTTCTTCGTACGTAAGGTGTTCCCAGACGTGTTCAGCCAAAATAGCATCGATTGAACATTCATCGAACCTGTTTTCCCAAGTACGTTCGTCCAATAAGTCTACTTCCTCTTCCTGTGTGTGGATCCAGCCGGGATTGTTGACGTATTCTCCTGCTCCGATCACAATTTTCATTTCATGTGGATTTTTGCTCATTCAGGAATGCCTCTCTTCATTGTATTTCTGTTGATCTATTTAACGATCTCATCGGGATTGACGACTTTTATATCGCCTTCCCTAAAAATAGTAGCAGGAGATGAGCCTGCGACTCTCACTATTCCGTCATGAAAAAAAACACCCGTTTCTTCCGGGAGCGCGATGACAGAATACCCATATTTCTTCACATATTCTTTAATTGAATCATCGCTGCTATTTTCATAGTGACACCATATTGAATAGCCACCAAAGCAACTCAAGCCTTCAAAGGTCTTTAAATCCGTATGATTCGGGTCCATATGCGAGGATGTTAAAATATCCCTCCCCAAAACAATGGCCCCGGCACTCCCGCCATATACAATTCCATTGTTGTCTACATACTCTTTTAGAATCTTATCAAAACCTGTCTCCCGTAAGTCGTTTAGCAGATTGAACGTATTTCCCCCGCCGATGTAGATGGAGGAGAAAGTACTTAAATCCTCTAAAGACTTGGCCTCCAAATCAGTCCACATTTCTATTTCATTTATGCCTAGAGGATTAAACACACTATGTATCCATTTGTAACAATTTTCATAAGGAATTTCCCCCTGCATCGCAATTGGGATATACAGCATCGGCTTAGTAAGATCCAGTACTTTAACAAATTCCTTATCGATCATTTCTGACTGTTCCTTATCTCCTCCTCCAGAAAGAAATAAGTTCATCATACATACCTCCTAATCTTCCTAAACAAGAATCGTCCCGACAATCCACATTTCTCTCATTATTAATCATCAAAGATCAGTTTAAGTGTTTCGTACAGTTATATAAACTACACTCCCACCTTTCTTCTGCATGATTTAAAATAGTAATAGACGTATTATGGATATAAGTCGTCTGGAATTTCTGAGGGAGTAATTGTTGCAATGTTAACCCGATAAAGGCGCCGTGACTTATGACCAATATTCGTTTTCCTTTATATGAATGAACTGTATCCTTCAAAAAATCGATTCCTCTGTTAGATACGTCTTCAAATTTTTCCATTCCAAGCTCTAAATCACGCCACTTACTCCCCCATATCTTCACTCTCTCTTCCTCTGTCGTTCCTTCAATTTCGCCACAGTTAATTTCTCGAATCCTTTCATCCACATGACTGATGGGTAAATTTATTTTACTTCCAATAATCTTTGCGGTTTCAATCGCCCTTGATAAGTCACTCGAAATAACCATATCCCACTTTTCTTCCTGGCCCAGTCTATCTCCAATATCAGATGCTTGTTTTCTGCCAATCTCATTTAAAGGAATATCACTTACTCCCTGTGCCTTGCCTAAGGAGTTCCAATGAGTTATTCCATGCCGAATCAATCCGATTGTTGTCATTCTCCCACCCTTCCCTTATGTATCCATTCTAAACCTGCTCAATGGCACTTCGAGTTCACCAATCGTCCTTTCTCCCTTCCAATATCAATTCGATCCAAGGTGATTTTATGATTAGTCCTTTCATTCTTCCTCTCCTTTGAACATTCAACACTTTAAGAATCTATAATATGCTTCTCTTTAACTAGACCGCCCATCAACTTACTACCAATTATTCCAAAACATCCCATTAAACTCAATCATTAATTTCTTAAAAAAGAAGCATACCCTATTCTGGATAAACTACCGGCGGAGCCAAATATTTCTTTCTTGTTACTCAATTAGCATAAATTGCTATTACTTTTTAACTACCGTTTAGTTTATTTCAAATCTCATTTGGATATTGAATAATAAGAAAAAAAATTATAGAAATGAGGTAGTGAAAATGCGAGTAAATGAAGATCAGGTAAAAGGAAAGAGAAAGCAGACAAAGGGAGATTTGAAGAAAGGTTTAGGTAAACTTATTAACGACGATTCTAAAATTGCGGAAGGCGAACGCGACAAGGATAAAGGAAAGATGCAAGAAAAGGTTGGTGATGTGAAGGAATCCTTTAAAAAGAATTGGTAACGGCAATCAGAGGGTTTCCACTAGAGCTTCTTTATGGCTGACAGCAAATAAACCATGAAAGGACGATTCTCCTGCTTTTCCAACAAGCAGGAGAATCGTCCTTTTTCATCACTAACATTAGTCAGTCCCCATCAGGAACACGGTTCGCGGTCACATTAGCCTAAAAATTCTTGTCGTCTACTTACTTATTCATTTTCAGCCCTCCCCTTTTATTCTCAGGTTGCTTCAGCCAATAACGGACTCCTTTTCCAGCCAAGGGTTCGTCGTTATATCTCGGTATGACGTGCAGGTGACAATGGAAAATAAACTGATTGGACACTTCTCCTACATTCCAACCAAGTGTATATCCATCTGGGGAAAACTCTTGGTCTACGTATTCCTTTGCCTTTTGTAATAGTTCGTATGTATCGTTCCATTCTTTTTCCGTTAATTCAAATGCATTTGCATGATGGTTTTTCGGAACAATGACGCCGGACCCTTCTAATACATCCTGATGCTTGTTATGCTGCAGGAAATAACAGGATTCGTTTTCAAATACGATGTTTTGGTCTTTGTCCTCATCTGGATTGCAGAATGGACAGGTTTCTTGATCGCTCATAAACTTTCCCCTTTCTTATTTCTCTTTTTGGCATTCTCTTAATTCCAATTATTTCAAACTCCTATACGATTGACAATCCCAGCTTCCCTCTCTGATGCCCTCTTCACCCATCTGTTCATTTTTGCAAAATCACCCCATACAAACTCTACACATTGAAAACCCTTTCACAACAAGCGAATAGCCCTTATACTAAACTCATAAGATGATCATCTAATAAACTAACAATACAATTATGCAAAAATGATAATAGAGGGGGATCCCCATGGTACTGGATAAAAGGCGTGCACACTTATTATCCATCATTCAGCATTCGACGGCCCCGATTCCGACCAAGGATCTGGTGGCCAGGATGAATTTGTCTCAACGGACCATTTATTACGACCTGGATCAGATTAATAGTTGGTTACGATCTCAAGGATTAGAACCCATTGAAAGTAAACATGGCAAGGGATTGTTTTTGCCTCCTGGATCGAAATCGAAGTTAATGGTTTCGAAGGATCAAGGTTTCGAAGATTGGCAGTATCAGTTATCGAAAGAGGAACGAGAAGTCCTGATTAAAGCCAAAATAGTATTAGAAGAAGAAGATGCCTCGATGCAACGGTTCATGGAACTGACAAGCATGAGCCGCGGGACGATTGCCAAGGAGATTAAAGAGATCAAGCAAGAGTTCAGGGAAGCCGGTTTGCGGTTGTATTACAAGAAAGGTTCAGGATACCGTTTGAGTGGTCCTGAGGATGCGAAAAGAACGGTGCTTTCGAATATCCTGGCAACCATCTTCTCGCAGCCGGATTGGCAGAACGTCCGGAACGAGGTCCATAAGATGATCCAGCCGGAAGCCGCCACGTGGTCACATGAAACGGATCAAAGGCGCCTGGTGAGAGAGGTTCTTTACGAAGCCGAGAAGGAATTGGGATTGACGCTGACAGATGAAATGGTCGAGATTCTGTCCCTGCAGATCTTGATGATCATGAAGAGAATCGAGCTGCAGGAGTATATTCTTGTTCCAGAAGCAGAAAAGCAGGTCCTCAAGCAAACAGAAGCATACAAGGCAGCCCTGCATATTACGAATAAACTTGGAAACGTAAAGGAAGTCTCTTTTCCCGATGATGAGGTTTGCTTCATTACGATGAATCTGTTGGGATCAAAAGTTCAGCAGGATAACTTCAAGCGCTATACCGAACGGGAATTATCCGGTCTGAAGGAAGTCGTTCAACAGATGATTGATGATTTTCAAATTTACTCCTGTGTGGTGTTCGACGATAAAAATGGACTGGAAGAAAATCTGATTTCCCATATTAAACCGACGTATTATCGCCTGAAGTACGGGCTATCGATCGCGAATGATCTGGCGGATAGCATTCAAAAGACCTACCCGGACATCTTCCATTTGACTAAACGCGTGATGAGGCATTTGGAAATGTATGTCGGGAAGACCATACCCGACGCGGAAGTCGCTTATATTACCCTGCATTTTGGTGGATGGTTGACGAAAGAGAAAAAAAAGGTCGAGACAAAGTTCCATGCCGTCATTGTTTGTGAGAATGGGATCGGGACTTCGAATATGCTCCGTACCCAATTAGAGAACTTGATTGCCGGGCTGAATGTCATCACCACAATCTCCATGAGGGAATATCGAACGAAAGAGTACAAAGCAGACGTCATCTTTTCCACCAATTATATCAAGGAGAAGGATATTCCCGTTGTCCATGTCCCAGCCATCTTGACGAATCTCGAAAAGGAACGGGTCATCCAGCGTATGAATGAGCTTTTCGATTCGCAGCCTGAGGAAAAGAATATGACCGATCACCTGATGGATGTCATCAAACGCCATGCGACGATCCATCAAGAAGATGCACTGAAAAAAGAATTGGTCCACATTTTAGACCAAAATACTCCCCGAATAAAGGAGATCAGAAAGCCTATGCTCAATGAATTATTGACAGAACAAACGATTCAGCTCAAAGACCGTGTCTCGAGTTGGGAGGAAGCCATCAAGGTGGCAAGCCAGCCACTCGTCGACCAGGAGTCGATTCGCCCGGATTATGTTGAGGCCATGATCACGAACGTAAAGGAACTGGGTCCTTACATTGTCATTGCACCAAATATCGCGATCCCCCATGCACGTCCGGAGACAGGCGTCGAACAACTGGGGATGAGCTTCCTTCGACTCAAGGAACCCGTTTACTTTTCCGAAAAAGAAAAGCATCGCGCGCAGCTCATCATCGTGCTTGCGGCAATCGATAATCAAACCCACTTAAAGGCACTCGCACAGCTGACAGAACTCTTATCCAATGAAGACAACGTGGAAAAGTTAATCTCAGCAAGTGATCGTCAAACCATTATTGAATTAATCAATCAAACAGTAGAAGTATAAATCAGAGGAGGAAATTAAAATGAAAAAAGTATTAGTCGTATGTGGAAATGGATTAGGAAGCAGCATGATCGTAGAGATGAACGTGAAAGCAGCACTTAAAGATATGGGAAAAGAAGCTGAGGTGTCCCACACGGACCTGACAACAGCCAAGACAGAACAGGCGGATCTTTTCCTGGGTTCTGAGGATATCGTCGAAAGCCTTGAAGACGGCCGCAAGAATGTCGTGAAATTGAAGAACCTGATGGATAAGAACGAACTCCGCGCAGCACTGGAACAAAATATCTAGTCCACTAAAACGGAAGGAGCGATACAAATGGTTGATATCATAATGAAGGATATACTCGGTACACCCGCGATCCTTGTCGGTTTATTCGCCTTAATCGGGCTCCTGATTCAACGCAAGAATTCAGGGGATGTCGTGTCCGGAACCCTTAAAACGGTCATGGGCTTCGTCATCCTCGGGGCGGGTGCGAATGTACTCGTCCAGTCCCTCGGGCAATTCAGCAGCATGTTCAATCATGCTTTCGAAGTCGACGGGGTGATCCCGAACAATGAAGCCGTCGTCGCCCTTGCACAGGAAAGCTTTGGTACGGAGACAGCGATGATCATGCTGTTCGGTATGGTTGTCAATATTCTGATCGCACGATTCAGTCCTTTTAAATATATCTTCTTAACCGGACATCATACCATGTTCATGGCTTGCTTGATCGCTGTCATCTTGACCACAGGAGGATTCACCGGGGTACCATTGATCATTCTCGGTTCGATCATCCTCGGTGCACTGATGGTCCTGTCGCCTGCGATGCTTCAGCCTTTCACCCGTAAAGTCACCGGGTCTGATGACTTTGCCGTCGGCCACTTCGGATCGATCGGATATTTGGTTTCGGCTGCGGTCGGTAAAGCAGTTGGAAAAGGTTCTAAATCGACAGAAGAAATCAAAGTTCCAAAGTCACTCGGCTTTCTCCGTGACACATCCGTCTCCGTATCATTGACGATGGTCATCCTGTTCTTTATCGTGGCAGGTGCAGCAGGTCCAGCTTTCGTTGAAGGAGAATTGAGCGGCGGACAAAACTTCCTGGTCTTTGCCTTTATGCAAGGGATCACATTCGCCGTTGGTGTGTATATCATTTTAGCCGGGGTACGCATGCTCCTTGGTGAAATCGTCCCGGCCTTCAAAGGGATTGCGGATAAAATCGTCCCGAATGCGAAACCCGCCCTTGATTGCCCGGCCATCTTCCCATTCGCAGGGAATGCCGTCATCATCGGTTTCTTATTCAGCTTTATTGCTGGTCTTGTCAGCATGTTATTTTTACCTTTATTAGGATTAAAAGTAATCGTACCGGGACTTGTCCCTCACTTCTTCACAGGTGCAGCTGCCGGAGTGTTCGGCAATGCAACCGGCGGACGCAGGGGTGCTGTCATCGGGTCGATGGCGAACGGTGTCATGATCAGCTTCCTGCCGGCCCTCTTGTTGCCGGTTTTAGGAAACTTAGGATTCCAGGGAACAACGTTTGGAGATGCAGACTTTGGATTGGTCGGCATCGTGCTTGGAAACCTTGTCACCTTGATTGAATCGAATATGATTGTTTTTGCTTCAATCATTGTCCTTCTTGCCGTCCTCTTCTTCATCAGCTTTAAGTCAAAGGGGACTGGGGAGGAGGAAGAAACAGAAGTAGCATAGCATGAATGTAGCCACCCTCTATGTTTGTTGAGGGTGGCTACTTATTTTGTTTGATCCTTTGCTATTCTATCGTTGTATCGAATGCTGGAATATCGCCTGCTTCAGCCTCAACCAGATTGTGTATGATGGCAGTTAGACACTGATTACCCGTCCACAGTCTTACATATTCTAATTACTTTGGACCAATACCTTCCCAAAAAAGGTCAACCAAAGCTTGTGCTGTTTTTTGGGGACCACCTAGTTCCTCTATTAAATCTGTTTTATTACGAATCATTGCCACTGTAGAAAATGCATGCGCAAGCAGTAATGGATTTGTCACCACTATCTCCCCTTTTTCCATGGCTTGCTTGAATATACCTTCCAGCGCCCTATGAACTTCCCTCTCGGCACCTCGAATTTCCTGAATATGATTCTCTGTCAGTGAGAAAGCAGCTTCTTTTAATAACGTTTCAAAATCAATGTGGGGTCTCATTAGATGATCCAGTGTGACTTCATATAATTTGTGCTTCAAGCCATTAGAACTATGTAATAGTTTCTCTGTTTGTATTGTGATTCGTTGGAACATACTTGACACAGCCACTGAGAATAGGTTTGCTTTGTTTTTAAAATAATAGTAAACGCTAGCTTTGGTCACACTGCATGCCTCAGCCACCTGCTCCATGGAAACACCCTCATATCCATATGTTAAAAATAGATGTGCAGATGTCTTTAAGATTTTCTCCCTCGTTAGATTGTTCTCGATCTTTATTTTTGGTCTTCCAGGTTTTTTAGGTAACTCGCTATTCATGGGTACCTCCTTGATGTTCAAAAAAAATCCATTATTAATCATTTGATTAATTAACCTTCGAGTATATATAATTAATGAAGATATACTGACTGAATCCATTGTAATAAATTTAGGTAAAAAAACAAATGTAGAAAAAGCCTTTTATACATGATCACAAGATTGGATCATGTTCAACCCGACTGAAACGATTACGTTTGTGATGCTCATACTAAGTATAAAGTAAGGGCTATCACAAAAGAAACGTAAGTATTCATCTCGCTCAGAGATAGCCTGACATTAAACGGTGGTGTGAGTCAGCTCTTTACCTTTGGAAATTGATTTATTCATAAGTAACAATCGTATTTATTTAAAAGAATACGAGAATGGAGGGAATCAAAATCGATACATTTCTTTTTAGCTTCTTCTCAATTGCTTACGTCGTGATTTTGGTTATTGGAGTGATCAGTCTTAGAACTTACAAAATAAAAAGTTTAGTTTTTTTATTGCCCGTTGTTGTCGGCCTTATTTATGACAACGGAATCATAGCAATAGGTCAGTTCATAGGGGAAGGGTTACGATTAGAACGATTAAACCTCGCACGTTTTTGGATACATGCATGCTTCACACCTCTTCTCGTGTTATTTTCTTGGAAAACATTGAAACAAGGAGGAGTATTGTGGGCTAAGAAACCTTTAAGTACATTTTCTGCCTATGCATTGACTTTTTCATTGGTATTATTTGAACTTTTTACTGAGGTATCAGGACTTCACTTAGTGGCAAATATGGAAAACGGTGTCCTAAGCTATAGCTCTGACGAACCTTCAATCGGCCCGCCCCTAATGGTATTGGTAGTTTCACTTGTATTACTTGTGGCTTCAATCATCATCTGGATTAAACAAAAATGGAAGTGGTTTTTTGCCGGTTCCCTTGCCATGATCATCGGAAGTGCTGTAAGTTTACCGATCGATAGCGGAGCCATCACAAATTTCTTTGAACTAGGCCTAATAACCTCCTTGCTCGGTACGGCAATCTTCCAGAGTAAAAATATCACAAAAAACTCCCCTTAAGAACCCAGAGTTAGGTTTTCTGAAAGGCTCTTTTCTTAAAGATTGTTGCTTTTTAAACTTAAGTTCTGCTTGAGCGCTGTCAATCAGTATGTGCTTGATGGTGATGGGAACTGCTCCGCTTGCAACTAGCGTTCGCCTGAGCCTTCTCAGGTTAGAGGAACAGGGTCTAGGCACGCCCGAAATTCTCCGGAGTCTACGTAGTTCCCATCACCATCTTTAAACGTTTTTTAGTGACAGAGCTAAAGGTGTAAAAACGAACTAATTAGAAGAAAGAATTCTTCTTCAATAGGACATTAATTCTACTCACCTAAAAAAAGATTGTTTGCTAAAAGTCTTATTTTTCACTAATTCTAACAAGGACTTATGCTCAGAAAGTTGATTGGAGCGGAAGGATGCTCGACTCCTGCGGGAATAGCTGGACAGGTGAGACCCCGGAGGCGCAGCCGAGGAGGCTCACCGCCAGCCCCGCGGAAAGCGAGCATCCTGGAGCGGAAATCAACTACTACTCTCTTCCTTAAGATAACCACAAACTTTGCGAAAAGAGCCTTCTGAAAAAACACGAGTTAAAAATGACAATACTGACTAATTGATACCCTTAAATATAATCGAGAAATCTAAATACTTTATAAAAGGTGATTTTTGAATGATAACAATTCAGACATACATTTCAAAAAAAGACTGCAAAGAGATGACCTTAAGTGGTGCCATCTATCGTGATTTTTCACAACTTGACGCACCTTTGTCAAAAGAGTATGGAAATAATCAATTAAAGAAATCAGATGGAATTTCAATCTATGGTGCTGTTGAGATCTCCATCTATCAAAAACCTCTTTCTACCTTTAATGAATGGGATGATGTTGATGAATTATGGCTTTCCCTTCTTGAATCTCTGAAACACTGCTTGAAATATGGCCATGGTATTAGCGGCTTCTCGAGGCGGACATTGGATTGGGAAATGAAATTAATAAAAGAAGATAAAAACGACTCTATATTATTCACTTGGAATCATTGGGATGCAGGTTGGAATACCGTTTATGAAATGATCACAGTTTGTCTTCCCAAAAATAAATTGGTGGAGAGCTTATTGGCTGAAGGATCACTTTATGTTGACTTTCGGAAGTCTTTATCGGACAGTGGTCCCAGTAGTAAAATGGAAAGATTGATTGATGAAATTAAATCCTTTAACTAGCGTAAATATCTATTAATGTAATGCGAGTAGCTTTCATTAGAAGAATGATAGGTTTAGGTTCTGGGAAAAGTTGAATATCGGAATGATGAGTACAGGAAGCCACGGGGACAGGTACCTTGGCTTTTTATAAATCATGCCAAGAAACCTGTCCTTCTGCCCCCTGGCTTGACTCTTCATTCCCCATAACCATATTTAAAAGGAATGAAGTCATCAAACCTGATATGGATATAAACAGCGCAGCCAGTCCCATTTTGCTAAGGCTCATGCCACTCCATCCACCAATCGCTAAACCGATCAACCAGCATGCGGCAGATAAAAGGATGAGAACGAAAAAAGCTTCACATAAAAAAAGAATGGATTTTTCCGGATTTTTGTAAAGCCTGTAAAACAAAAGCGGCCGCTGCCCCGATCAGTAAGTTGAATGCAACCATTCAATCCCTCCAGGTCATTTCCTGTTTTTGTCCATCCAGCCGACAGCATAATCCACCATCTGTCTCATCGGCATTAAATAGCTCTGTGCATCTCCTACCATACTCATTTTCACATAGTCCGTTTCACTGTGAAAATCGTTAAATAACCGGTCAAAATCATCGGATTCATTGTTGATATCACGATACGTCGTCCAGACTTCCTTGTCCCCTCTTTTCACTTTGACATCCCATACTTTCCCTTTCACAAAGGTGTTGTTTTGCCTGTATTCAGCAAGGTGTAAAGAAGTGTTGGAATCCGTCGGTGCACCCAGAAGTAGGATATAGCTCCCGAGCTCATACAATTTCCCTAAAGGAGAGTCCTCGTTCAGGGAATCATCCAGTCCATGGTCCTGTGTCACATACGCAGTATCCCTTCCCCACGCAGCGAACGACGTGTGGGGATGCGGACTCCGTTTCACCCCATCCTGCTTTCTAAACGTCTCGGGGATGAATCCCATGTATGAGGTCGGCGTCAGATCAGGACGAAAGGTCGGCATATTGTCACGGATGAGTTTCAGCTCTTCATCGGTATATCCACTTCCAAATTCAGTCGGGTCACAAAGATGCTCGGTTTGGGTCGGCATCACGATGTTTCCATCGGGACCGACTGCCTCTTCCAGTGCCAGAATCACGGAAACCGGTCCGCCAATGACTTTGCCGATTGATTTTAATGATGAGTGGACGATGAGGCTCATTCCCTTTGTGACACCCATCCGCTTCAAATCTTTAATAATATGATCTTTGGTTATTAGCTTTCCTTTTTCCATAGTCTATTCTCCTCTAGTTCGATTCGCCTGATTGGTCCCTATGAAATATCTTCCGACCCCGAGCATCATACCGTCATCTGCGCCTAGTAACGTTCCAACGAATACGATATGGGTAGATAAATAGATTGAGGAGTAACCCGGCAATGAATAATAGCTTACCCGTTTTCAGGTTTGGTTTCTCCACATGTTTTTCTTTCAGTTGGTAATTCCAATTATTTCAAAAAAATCAGTATTCCACAATCCATTTCCATAATATTCCCTAAACAGGAAGCGCAGTTACAGTTTTGAGATTCCAAGCCGTGTAAGATCCCAACTGCTGCATCGCCAAATAAAGATTTCTTAAATTCACGCGAGTGCCCCATACACACCCTAAACTTTTGTTAGGTCGTGAATGGGTTTTTTATCGTCCTCCGGATAGCCTTTTCAGGAAAATATAAAAAGACCCCACGATTTTGTGGAGTCCTCTTTTAATTATGTGCATAAGGATGGACCTCTTAAAAAAGGAAAAGTCCGATACAATTTCCGGCAGACTAAACGGTCAATCCATGAAGAAAACAGTAATCCTCATTAGTCTTCCAGCAGTTTCGTTTCCATAAGTTTAATATTATCTTTATCTTTATAGTGGAATTGAAACGTATAATTCCCATTGGCAGTTTTGATTTGACCTTTTCCTTTCCCATCCTGGTTAAGGGTTAATTTTACATCTTGTGAAGTCCATTCTGAATTCTCTTCATCCTTGGCGTACCCTTCGCTAATTAAACGTTCTATCACAACGATAGAAACATTCTTTGCTACTTCTTCATACCTTTCCACATCATTTGTTTCAAACATTATCAAAGGAACCGCTAAAATAGCAAACAAGCAAATAAATACAAAAATCCCTAATGAATGACCTATTGATTCTGAAGCCATTACATCAGTCTCAATTACCTCTTGTCTCAAGCCCATATTTATACCTCTCTCACTGCAAATAGTTTGATATAAATATAGTCTCATTTCTACGTAAATATCTCAATATTTTACAGCTTCTCCCAACATATTCGTATGTAAGTTCATAGTCTACATCAATCATAGAATTGAATTTCATTCTTTGCCCTCATAATGAAATTAGATAATGAAAAGGTGCCTTGCTAATTATTAATAAATATCCTTCTGAGTAAAATTCCAAAACGCAATGGCAAGGCAAGCGACAGTCCATACTCCAAGTACTGTTAATGAAAAAGGCAGTGACATCCCTTCGATTGGAGGAGCTTGACCCTCTAAGTAATTGATCAGATCAAAATTCAAGTTCACCAAATACTTTGAGCTCGTCCAGCTTGAACCGATAGAAGATAATAGGGTGCCTGCAATCAACACAGCCATCATTGCCCCGATACCGGTTGCTGTATTTTTCACAAGTACTGAAATCATCAGGCTTATGGTTCCAACAGTCGCTGTCACGACCCATGCGAGACCTGCTGACATCAGCAAGTATTCCCACATCGGAAGGGTATGGATATTTGTCGTCGAAAACTCACCAGATGGAGAAGCTTGAAAGCCCGTCAGAATGGGTGCCGTCCAGCCATCATATCCAAGGACAATCCCTGAAATCCCATAGCAGACAATCACCGTAGCTGCCATCAGCATCGATGTATACAGCAAAACCGTCAGCCATTTGGCCATCAGGATCTTCCATCGTTTTACCGGCCGTGACAGTAATGTCTTGATGGTCCCATCATTGTATTCCCCACTCACAACATCAGCCATAATAATAATGATGAGTAAAGGCAGGACCAGGGTGAGTCCCTGTGAGAAAAAAATGCGGATGAATGTAGGCGCTCCAGGATAATTCGGGTTGATGTCTTTGTCCAAGTAATATTGCTTTTGCTTCAAATCAAATTCAAGGAATTGTCTGACCTCATCCTGGATCCCACTGGATGCAAGCCGGTTTTGCCGATCGACTATCTCCTGCTGCAGCTCCACTCGCCAGTCCAGGGTACCCTGCTTTTCCAACTTATCTTGTATCTCCCGGTATTGTGCATATGTAAACATGGAGACTAGAATGATCAAAATGGCGATGACAACCGCAAAGCGTTTTTTGGAAGCGATTTTCATTACTTCATTATGAATCAGACCAATCATATTTGGGTTAGACAATATGATCGCCCCCTGTCAAACTAATAAATAAGTCCTCCAATGTCTGGACCTTCCTTTCGATTGTCCATACCTCGATTCCCGCCTTTAGTAAAGCTTCATTCAGGATCGACGTTTTGCTTTCATCCATAAGAGTATGGACCGTATGATCATCGTACAGTTCTGCAGCTTGGACATAGGGAGATGCTTTAAAGATATCAAGCGCCCGAAAAGCATCATTGACTCTCCAGTCCACACCTGATGACAATGCATCCACTAAATCACTTACCGTACCTACCTTCACGATTCTCCCATGGCTCATAATCGCCACTCGATTGGCAAGCAACTCGATTTCACTTAATATATGACTGGATACAAGAACGGAAAGACCCGTTTCGTCGACCAGTTTCCTTATAAATGTACGAAGGTCCTTTATGCCCATTGGATCCAATCCATTCGTAGGTTCATCCAATATAAGCACATCCGGACGGCCTAACAATGCTTGTGCAATCCCGAGCCTCTGACGCATTCCCAGTGAATACGTCTGTACTTGGTCATCGATCCGTGCAGTCAAATCAACGAGATCGATTACTTCTTGTATTCGTTCACTATCCACCTTGGGCAGCATCCGTGCAAATAGTTGCAGATTTTCCCGACCGCTCAGATACTTATATAACTCTGGATTTTCTACGATCGAACCAAGGCACTGCATCGCCTGTACAAATTGCTTCCTCACATCAAAATCACAGATCTTAATGACTCCCGATGTTGGCTTGATCAGACCGACGAGCATCCGAATCGTAGTCGTTTTTCCAGCACCGTTGGGACCAAGGAATCCAAATACTTCTCCTGGATATATGTCAAATGATATATTATCAATGATCTTCTTTTTCCCTATTACTTTCGTTACATTTTTCAATTGAACGGTTGGCTTTATGCTCATATCATCACCCTACATCTATTCTAGCGAACTTTTTTCTCAATTGCTCTTATAAATACTCAGCAGGAGTAAAAGTTGGTACAATCATAATAGAAGGAGAGATTAAGAGATGAAAAAATGGATGTGGCAATTATTTATCACCCTTTCCCTTGCACTGACCGTCCTATTTGGATATGGATTTACAAGAGCCTATTGGGATGTCACCAACCCTCCCCAAGAGAAGATAGTAGCAGAAGCAGAAGAAGCCCCTGTCACTCCTGGAGAAACATATATTGCACTTGGCGATTCTTTAACAAGGGGGGTAGGGTCATCAAAGGGAGAAGGTTTTGTCCCGCTGGTCGGAAATCCACTTAAAGAAACGAATACCGTGGAGCGGTACCAAAACTTAGGTATACGAGGTGCAAGGATTGAAGATTTACTGGCCCAGTTAGAACAAAAGGATGTCAAGAGATCTCTTAAGGACGCCAAAATCATTTCCATCACGATCGGGGGAAACAATCTCTTTAATTCTGGTGAGATTTTAAATAATTATTCGGAAGCTGCCGCCCTTGGCATTCTGGAAACCGAAATTCCCAACTTGGAAAAAACGTTTGAAACCATTCGTGACATTAATAAGGATGCCGTCATCCTCTATATGGGACTATATAATCCCTTTAAGGAATTGTCGGACGGGGATTCCTTTGATTCTGTCATCCAAAAATGGAATGAAGCCGCCCGCACATTAGGCTTAACATACGACGTTCAAGTGGTGGATACCTTCAATTTGGTAACGGATGCCAAACGCGATCTTTCAAGTGACAACTTCCACCCTAATGATGCTACTTATCAGCAAATAGCTGAAAGCCTATCACTTGTCATTGAAAAAAACATTATAGAATAATCCCGGAAGCCACGGGGACAGGTACCGTGGCTTCTTATACCATCGATTAGACTTCATCGCAGTTCCACCTTTTAAGAGATTTCATTTGACTACTCTGTGATCATCCCTTCTTCAATCCCAAAACGGATCAGACCTTCATAAGGATCTCCCATGATGCCAAATACCTTACAAAAAGCCGGCTCTGTCTTGTAGCCTTGTTCTTTGAGATGGATCACTTTTTCTTTGAGGGCAGGATATTTTTGCAACAGTTCATGTTCGATCATCATATGGAGATACGCACGTTGCTTATGTACCGGCTGTGCCTGGCCAAACAGCTCAAACTCAAAACCACTATAAGCGAAATTCGCCTTCACGACCTCTTTCCCATTGATCATTTTTCTTTTGATTGTAAAGCCGTCTTTTTTGTTGTATATCGTTCGAATCAATTCTTCAAATGGTTCTAATTCATGTACTTCCATAATGATGTCAAGGTCTGAACTTGAGATGTCTATGCCAATGGGCAGTGTTCCGCATAGGACAGGAGTATAGGTACTTAAATCATTCAAGATATCCAGTTCCATGATGGCCGCGTATGCATTTTGTTGCTTTTCCGTCCCCATATTCATTCTTTCGAATAAATCCATTAATGGTACACCCCCTTGTCTGACGAGATCTTTAATAGGACCGTTCCGGCGCTTCCGACCTACTACCACCTACAAAGGTTCTTCAAGTTAGCACTCAAACCCCATTTTCACAAATTCATAAGTGCTTCCATTCGTATCTTGCATAAAAGTGTCAATATCCTTAAATCCTATCTTTCTATAGGCTTTTATAGCTCTTTGATTAAAAATAGCGACTGATAAGGTAATCTTAACTGGACTGAATGTTAACCGAACGAAATTAATACCAGCATTCAGAAACTCTAATCCTTTTCCTTTACCAGTCAAATCCGGTCTCATCCCTAATCCAATATCACACATTTCCGGACCCACTTGATCAACACTTAAAAATCCAATAAGTTCATCCTCTTTCAAAACGGCAAACACAGAGTCACCTCTAGTGTCAGAGTCTAAAAATTCATCTAAATCTTCTTGATCGGCTTCCATATCATAAAAAGAATATTCGCCATCATAGTACCAGTTAAAGGCAATATCTTCCGCTTGTTCCTGAGTCATCGTTTCAAACTTAAGAGTCATACATATCTCCTTTCCACTACCTTCTCCTCTTTGTCGAAGGGGCCCGGCGCTTCTTTTACTCTCTCCATGGATCCGTGGTTCTTATTGGTCCCACGCTTCGACATAGCTAAATCAGAACCCGTTGATAATAAAAAACCACACATATGATATGTATGGCCCTCATCCAATTTTCCCTTTAACTGTTATGGGAACTCAAATATTTCTCTCTGAATACCGGACTAAGTTCACTCCACACATCGAATTTATTACCATCTACATCATAGAAAACAAAATTCCTTCCTGAGTGACCTCTGTTTTCAATTTCCCCAACCCGCATCCCACTTTTGGTAAAGTCCCCATGAATGGTTTCTAAAGCATTCAAACCATTCACTTCGAATGTCATCGAAAAACGTTCCTCACCATGAACATCTATGAAATTAGCATTTTGATCTGCTTTTGATTTAACAAGAAAGATGCTTTGGTTGGCAAGATTCACGATCGCTTTATCTTCATCTTTATAGCTTAACTCTGCACCCAATTTATTGACATACCATTCAGCTGAAAGTTCTACATTTGTGACCGGGATATACGTTGTTCCGACCCTTACTAATTTTTCATTCATATAACATCCTCCCGCATTCGTATAAGTTCAATACCTTGTATATCCTGATAAAATTCAGGTTTACTTTTTCCTGCCAATATAAAGCAAATGAGATGAAATACCAAGAATATAAGGATCTGTTGCCTTCTCTATAACCAAGTCAATTATTTTCCTTACTTCCTCTTCCCCTTTTTCTCTCCAGTAATCCCAATTGCCATTATTCAAGACCGCACCTGCATTGGATCCGATCAGCTCGATGGTTTCAAATCCGTTTTCTTCCATAAAAGGATTGATGTCTTCTATATTAAAGTAATACGCACCTGTAAAACGTCCTTCATCTGCGTGATTGAAGGAGCCCGATTGGGAAAATTGCAAAATGGTATCGACATCATTGTTCGGCTTCCAATTTTCAGGAGCCAGGAGCGAGTTAAGGATGTGTCTGATTCTGGGCATAAAGGCAACAAAGACCAGCCCGTCCTTTTTAGTCACTCTCTTTAATTCTTGCACTGCCTTTATACGGTCATGTTCTTCCTGCAAATGATACATGGGACCGAGCATGAATGAGGAGTCGAACTGTTCATCCTCAAGCATATAAAGGTCTCTGGCGTCTGCTGCATGGAACCCTTCAAATCGTTCGTTTAACTCAAGTTCTTCCGCTTTAACTTTAGCAATGTCAACTAATCTTGGGGTCAAATCGGTCAGTGTTACCTTATAACCGGCTTTGGCAAGTTCCATCGAATATTTCCCCGGCCCGGCACCATTATCGAGCACATATCCCGTTTTGGGCATATATTTCCTTATATAGTGCCAATTCACCTGAAATTCAACTGGCTCACGTTCAAGTCTTCCCCACTCATCAAATTGATTGTAATACTCAATGATCTTACTCATTCATTTCACCCATATTCCACTTTTTACCTATATATTCGGTGCAACCTCGGTCAAATCCTGCTTAAACTACATACCAATTAGTAATGAATTCATCCAGCAAAAAAGCGCGATATAATATGATCGCGCCGATTGCTGAACTTGCTCTCAAATCCACTCTTTCCCATGTTCACGAATAAATGTTAGATCGTTTTGATAATGTTCATAATGACCTTCATCAATCATCTTTTGAAAAGCAGGGTCACCTTCGCCGGCTTTTCTCTTCATGTATTTACACAACCCTTCCAAGCGCAGCAATACCATCTCCAAATACCCTTCTTCCATTCCCGGCATACCGTAGGATTCAAAAAACAGTCTCACTTTTTATTTGATACGGTCCGCATCATGTGTAGGATGATAGTGAACGGCTTCACCCGCTTCGGTATGATAATGCCGGCTTAAAGGGATGCAGGTGTAAAGAGTATAGGCGATGTCCCAAAGTCTCGGGCCGGGGCCGGCAACATCAAAATCTATGATTCCTACTGGTTTTTTGTGATGAAAGATAATATTGTAGATGGCAAAGTCATTGTGACAAATCACCTCCATGTTCAGTGGAGTATTGTCCATGGGCTGCCATTCATCACTTAAAGGAAAATCACTAACCGCATCATGGTACTGACGAAGCATCCCCGCTATTCCTATCAATACATCATTTGACCACATGTGTTCTTTAAAAGGATAATTGCCGGCTTCCCCTTCAATGAATGATACTATCTCTCTACCTTTTTCATCGATGCCTAAAAGCTTCGGTGCATAACCAAACCCTTTACTCTCCAAATGCTTTAATAACTTGTGAATGTTGGGACTGTCCGGCTTTACATCCCGTCTGACTGTGTCTCCCGAACGGTATACGTTCGAGACATTCCCGCCTGTCAGCATTTCTTCTTTTTCACTCTTCATTTAAATTCCCCCAATTCAGGGGTTGCCCTATAACTAAATAGTCAACCTTATACATTCAATACCATTCTAAACATCTTCGTTATATGACCTTCAAGATCATCATCGAACTCAGAAACAACTCTGAACCCTCTTGCACGATAAAAATGGGTTCCTGTCTTATTCTCTTTCTCAACACTTATGTAGATTGACCTTACACCACTTAAGTCCTTTATCCCTTCCTGGAGCAGGGCAGTCCCAATTCCTCCACCTTGATGTTCCGGATCTAAGTAAATGGCCCCCAGTTCCACTTCCCCCTCTTCTTTTACAGGAGAGAAATTAGCGAATCCCACAATCTTTCCGTCCTTTTCAGCAACGTACAGCGAAGAAACCTCTAAGCGCTTTCGCATCATTTCATCACTATAAGCAGAGTTTAAGAAACTTTCTTGTATTTCAAGTGGAATGATGCCTTCGTATGTCGTATTCCAGCTTTTTCTTGCGACTTTCTGAACTTGATTTATATCCTGTTTCTCCATTTTGCGAATGGTATATTCCATCGTTCACACCCCTTAAAGTATTATATTTTTTCCGTCAATCAGGAAAAGAATCACGCGCACATTTGGATTAACAAAGGAAACACTGCTGCTTAAATCCTACCTGAAATTTTGTATCTGCTTCTTGAACCTTTTATAATCATCGGCGACATATTATTTACAACATGTAAACTCTATTAAAATAAAAATCTAAAACCACCTGAACCCAATACAAAATGCACATCGTAAAAAATACAATCACGAATGTGGTCAATGCTTTTGGTAATCTGTTGTAAAAGTATATGAATGCTAATCCAATTCCAATATGGAGGATAGCAAAAGGATACTATTCATCCTTGGCCTCCAAATTCTTTCATACATCCCTTAAACGACATGACCATTAATCATAAACCGTTTCTTTATGCGGATTCCTCAAGAATTCAAACAGCAGGTTGATCTGAGTTTCTGTATTCCTTCCGACTGATAGCTCAGGCAAATGATCTTTTTCAAAAAAATGGATTCCTTTTGTTTCGATTCCACTTTCTGCCCTTCCACCTGTCACCTCACATTGAATGAATAGTTTATAGTAATGGTAAGGCTGCGGGGGATGGGGATGCTTGTTCATATCGAGTATTGCGAGTAATTTTATAGGAGTTACATCAAAACCTGATTCTTCTCTTATTTCTTTGACGATGTTTTCACTTGGTGACAGGCCCACATCACAAAACCCACCTGGCAAAGACCATTTATCATCTACTTTCTCTCGGACCATCAGGATTTTGTTACCCTTGAATACGACACCGCGCACATCTACTTTCGGTGTCTGATAACCTGATTCATTCGTAAATAATTCCCTTACTTTTCTCATCTCTAAGTCTGTGTATTCCTGCATGATCTCCGCACTGATCGACCGTAATTCTTCATATCTCTCAATATCGTAAACATCCTTTGAAAAGGCCAGTCCGGATTGAGATAACGCCTGAATCCTTTTGGCCCATTCTAACCATTGATCACTCATTGTTCTTGCACCACCTTAAATTTCATACACATATATATGTTGACGGAAGATTGTCTCACTTTACTTCATGTTTCTCTTCCACTCTGACTTACTCAATCTATAATGATGATACCGTTCATTTTCGATCATCTGTTGACCCTGGTAGACAAAATCACATTTCTCGATCACTTTATTGGATGAAACGTTGTTAATCAAAGCTACTGCATTAACAATTTCTACATTTGTATGGGTAAATAGATATTTAATCAACCCCATAGTTGCTATAGTCGCGTAGCCATTCCCATGATATTCACTTGAAATGGCATACATAATCTCTCTATTCGGTGCGGGAAGCTCATTCTTCATACCCGTACAGCACCAACCAATCATTTCATCCGTCTTCTTACTGAATACCCCTAGTTTTAAAGGAAGATCTTCTACGTCGGGTGCGCAATCAAGAAAGGATTTATTTTCCGGTACTTCGTAGTTGGTAACCCATTCTACCCTTTGTTCTTTAGTAGATTTCCAATCTGGTAGAAAATGAGCAATTTCCGGCTGGTTTGATATTCTGTATATATCTTCTGCATCTTCAATAGAGAACTCTTGAAGATAAATATTTTCGCAATCAATTCTGAATAATCCTTCTGATGTTTTATGTTTCATAACTCTTCCCCTTGTAAGATATGCCTTTTTCGATTATCAACATTAACCTGCCATTAACTTTATACCAATTATTTCAAATTAGTGATGTAAACTCAATATCTAAATTCCATAAAAAAGAAGCTTACCTTATTGCGGATAAGCCCAAAACCATCATTGACCTATTTATTAATAAACGCTTCTGTATCCTTTATTCTAATCGAGGCTCCTTATTCAACATATTCCCGTCCATTTAATATGTAAGATTCAAGAATGACTCTGTCTGATGAACGATTATAATAATAATGGTATTTCTTTTTATCTCCTTTAATTTTCACGTATACTAACCAGTTTTTATCGCCAGGCAAGTTTGCAATAAAGGCATCAATCTCTTCAATGCTCTCTTTTGTCATATCCTTTTGATTTATCAAATAGCTTTCTATTGCTTTTTTTGCAGATGAGAGCTTGAATTGGATAAACCCATACCCCGCCCCTGCAAACATTAGAATTGTCAGACATATACAAATCAATATTTTGGATCTTTTCATATGTTATTACTCCCCATTTTCAATTCGCCCTTTGTTACTGAATTACTTCTGATTACAGTACAATTGATGAAGTGGCTCTTCCCTATTAAATGGGACAGTGCTGATGTACAATCTCCAAAAGACGCTCTGGTTTTTCTGATGAAACACACTCAGACAGTCTTGCCGCGGCGATAATGGGCGCCCATTGAAAAATTTCGTCTTTAGACAGACCGCTTTTCTCACAATAAAGACGCATATACCTATCAGCCAATTCAACCGAAACCTGTGAATATAGAAGATAAGTACGATAGATGTCAGCACGTATATCCCCTGCACTTGAATCAACCCAGTCGATAATGGTGACGTTATGCTCTGACATAATTAAGTTGAATAAATGAAAATCCCCATGACAGAGTTTTTCGTCGGAGGTGATCGAATCTAATTTTTTTAGTAAAGTAGACTTGCGTATATTATCCAGTCCTGGTGCAGATTCTATTTGTCGACGTAATTTTTCAGGCATAGGTTCAATGGATTTAGCTTTCATCTTATGAATGTCCATTTGTACATCAATAGACATGTTCAGATAATATTCCGCTTTTTCCATGTTGTCCGTTAGAAGATCCCCCATCGTTTTCCCTTTTATATGTTCCATTATGATGACCTGTTTACCATCTATTGTGGTTACATCAAATATTTCCGGCACAGAGAGTCCACACGAATAAGCATACTTTTGCTTATAAGCTTCATTAGTAGATTCCATATCTGGTAATGAATCATTAAAAACCTTGAACACCTTGTTTTCACAAAGATATACCTTTGCTGTATTTCCTATTGCAATAGGGGTTCCTAAATTCACTGGTTCTCACTCCTTTCACTTATTTTTTCCAGTAATTGAATGCAAAAGAAGCACGAGATGCGTCCAAGCGCTATGTGATTTCCTCTAAACCAAGTAACGTTCCAACTCTTCTTTTTGACGTAAATGATGTTGAAAATGCATTCCGACCAAATCATACCATTCCTTTGCATTCAGCCAGCCGAATCCTCCATGTTCACTCTTTTTAGTTGGGTGTATATCATCCACTTTCGTTTCCCAATGCGTCATTCGTTGAATCAATTGTTCCATCCTGCTGATGAGTTCTTCCTTGCTGTCTGAATTATTTGGTGGAGAATTCAGTTCATCTGGTAACCTTATTTTGATAGGTGGAAACCCTCCGTCCTCGAATAATTGCTCACCAAACCGGGTTTTCCCAAAGGGCTGTTCCTCATTCAATGCAGCACATTCTTCCATACGATCAAGATACTCATGGGCAACAATAATTAAGTGGTCATACATTTGTCCGATCGACCATACCCCTTCTTCCGAGATATACCTTAGCTGTTCTATTGAATAATTGTAGAGGTCACCTTTAAAAGTAATAAGAAGTTTAATGTCACTCATTTGAATACTCCCTTTCTATTTACTGATGTCCAGTGGCGGTTCTATAAAGATCATTCCAGCAGATTCTACTCTGAATAATACGCATAGACTTTAGATAAGTTACCTCTAATTCCGTTAACTCCTCTCCACACAGTATACGCATCAGGTATTTCCAAGTTAGAAACATAGACTTCCAAAGGCACGTTATTCTTCACTGCTTCTTTCGTTTTTCCAATCAAAAAGGCCAAATATTTTTCCATGGTACAAAGTAATTCATTCCCACCTGGATATCCGTGACCAGGTACGACAGTCTCCATATCCAATAGCTTCACCTTTTCTAGAATGGTACTAAATTCTTCAGGATCATAAATGGGTACATGTAAATCAACGGTGACCAGATCACCCATAAACCCGACCTTCTCCTCTGGCAAGTACAGAAATGTGTCGCTTGGGGTATGGCCTCCTCCCAGACAGTGCAATTCAACCTTTCGATGAGCACCTTGTATCACCAATTTCTCTTTAAAAAGAACGGTTGGGAGGACCAGCTTCATAGCAGGCAGGTCTTTTAGAATGGCTGACATTTCTTTATATTGATTTGTGAGACTGGCTTTCAAGATTCTGTCTGCAGTTAACTTGATTTGCATTTCCAGCTTATTCAAATAGTCTTCCGTTTCTTTTATTTCTGTCTTCAAATCTACTATTTTATTTTTCTTTTCAAACCAATTCCTTGTGAGGGAAGTGGAAATGATCATTGTTTCGGCAAATGCTTGATTACCGAATACATGATCCCCATGATAATGACTGTTAATCAGGTACTTCACTTTTTTCCCAGTCATCTCTTCCGCTTGCTTCCGCAGCTCATAACCGGCGGAAGGAGTGGAAAATGAATCGAAAATCAGCAATTCTTCACCCAAGTCAACGATACCGGCATTACTCCAGGCACCTTGGCCCTGCTTAGCGATAGCTGCATAAACTCCGTCACTTAAGATACATAAGCTAAAAAAATCGGTTTCTCGGATTATTTCTTTCACTCTTTTCACCCTTACAGGAACTTTATTGGTTGTCCACTCTATTAATGATTATTTCATATGACACATCTTTCGTATAAAACTTTCCCCTTCATATTAAGCAATCCTTCACTTATCCTTTCTCAGTCGCGGATGTCGCTGATCAGCAGCACTTAGTATAAATAAGGTGGCAATCCCGATGACAATTGCTTGTAGTATCATGGTTAAGCTGCCTATAGATAATACTAGAAACATTAGTGGACTGACTAATAGTAAAGATAGCCCTATTGTAAAGGCCACCTTTTCAGGTATTTCTTTTATTTTCCCCACCAGTTATCACCATTCCTTTTTGACAATCCTTCCCAAGGTTTCTACTTCGACAATGAGAAACCTGTTCAGCTTAATTCCAATTATTTCAAATCTGTGAATCATACTCAAGATAAATTTCCTCAAAAAAAGCTTACCCCTTTGGATAAGCTTCGTTTATTGAAGAAACATATAGTGCAAAAGAGCAAGATGCCCTTCCAGTCACATTTAAGACAGTGGCTTCGACATATCCATCATTTGTTCAAATCCGAGATTTTCATAAATTTCTTCACTATGTATGATCGATTTAGGGTATCAACCTTCACGAAATTCTCATTTAACAAACAAACCCGCCAGAAGTTCATTGGAACCAAATGTCCCCTTTGCCTCACTGCCTTCATTCATTCTTCTGAGTTCCACCGGCCCCAACTCGCTGAAGATTTGGGCCAGGGATTCTTCTGTGTATCCCAATCCACCCATTAACGTACCTTTTTTGTACACTTCTACGTCGGTTAGGTCAGCCCCGCCTAGACTGCCGCCTACAAGAAAACAAGTGATCCCAAAATGTCCTCTTTCTTTCAAACCCCTTTGTAGTAGTTCGAGATAGGTAATCCTTCTGTGAGGGGCCAGGTGATGAAAGCACCCGGAGTCATAGATAAAGTCGTATTCTTCTTTCTTTACGTTCAATTCAAATATATTTTCATGTATGAAATTGATCGAGAGCCCCCTTTCATCTGCACGCTCTTTCGCCCATTCCAGTGAAGTGATCGATAGGTCCACAGCATCGACCTCAAACCCATTTTCAGCTAAGAAGATGGCATTCCTTCCGGCTCCACATCCGAGATCCAACACCTTTCCCGGAGGTATGATTCCTTCCCGGAGGTAGCTCACTAAATTTTCATCTGGTAAATTGACAAAAATGGGGATTTCCTTCTCTCGATTTGCATAGAATCCATCCCAAAATATGGCCGGATTCCGCAGTAGTGAATCCAGGACTTTCATTAAATCCCCATAATTTCTAACCGTTTCAGTCATCGTAAACTCCCCTGTCAAAATGTGATACTTCCATTATATAAAAGAAAGTATCTTCCTTTGTTTCTACTATTTTACAAATAGATTATTTCACAGGAAGAAACGCACCTGTACCCAACGGCTTAAATCAACCTTAACCATAATAAAAAACTCATTTTCAGGTTAAAAAATACTTCTAATAGGAGAGTAAGCATATTTAACAGAACGTCACACAGAGCCTATATACGTTGATTTGGAAGATAAACCGATTGATATTTTAACGATAAATATTACAATTATTACATTTATGTAACAATAAATATTGGAATAAGGTCCATCTATATGGACTGGATGCAAAAAGGAGGGTGGACTAAGGATCCACCCTCCTTTTTTAGTATTGAAAATGATTTCATCTAGTCTGACACTTCACCCATGACAGGGTGTACCCGTTTTCCCTTCATCCAATTCATCACTCTTTCCATGGTGCATTGATACACATAAATGATAATAGCCAAAGACAGCACAATCATGTAAAAGAGGGTGGAGCTCATCTTTCTTAGCTTAAAAGCCCCCACTTGATCGTAAAACTTCACAACAGGAAAGGCGAGCAGGAAATCGATTACGGCATTTAACGCGAAATACCTTATAAAGTTTCCGAAAGTCAGCTTAAACACCCATAGGATCGTAATAAAGTACATCCCCGCCACAAACGGAATATCGATCGGGACATTTTTCAAGATAAAAGGATCCGCTTTCCACCACCTTTTTTTATTGGCAAATACACTGAGGATACTCCAAATGACATTCGTCACAATAGCTACGGATGTAAAACGCCTGAATACGTTCTTCCCTAAGAATGGTGCTGTGAACCAGGGAAGCACCAGAGTACAGAAAGATAATATAGTTGAATTCCTACTAGACACACTACGTCCCCCATTATTTGAATAGATTGTTGTATGTTCTCCTAAAATAGGAATTTTATGTATATTTTGTGATTTTCATCTTCAAAGTCTCCATTCCCCATAACCAATTACATTTTGCAATGAATATTAAAATATTTATATCCTACCAAGAATTCTAGAGATATGTTCCTATTCTGAGGTATTTATCTACAAACAATAAAGAATATGACCTATACCCAATAAGGATATCCATAGTATGATTGACTACATAATTACATTTTTTAACAAAAGGAGGTGGCGATAGTGGTGGATATCATTCAACGTTCAGTAAAATATGTGGTGGCGTCTTCGTTGATTCTTTCTGCCGGTGCAGCCGTAGAAGTTCCGAAGACATTCGCCGCAGAGAATGCCGGTACAATGGTCATAGAAGATGGCGGCGGACAAGGGGGAGTCACCTGGACGGAGTATTATCGGAAATATTCAGGGAGTTATTCCATCGTCATGTATCGAAGTGCAAACGGCGGGAAGCAGTGGAAGGAAGTGACCTATAATCAATATGGATACATCATTAAGGTTTTGTATGGAACATACTAGTAATCAAAAAGGATGATGGATTCTGGATCCGTCATCCTTTTCTTCAAGTGAATCGAATATTTCTACACTAAGAAATCCAATGTATAACCAACCGTTAAAAATAGGATGAAGAATACAAGACCCAGAAGTGTAATAATATACTCTCTTTCGTCTCTATTCATTCTCCATTGTATAATGGCCTCGAATCCCCAAATGAAGAAAATAATCAGCGCCCCAACCAGTTCTGCTTGAAAAAACACAATACATATAAAAAAAATTGTCCAACTGATTCTCATAACCCAAGTGTGAATCAGTCCAGCCCCTTCTAAGTGGGATTTTCTGTTATACGGGATGTTCCACCATCTCCTGACAATCTTTTCAACAATAAAGTACAAGGCCAGGAAGAAGACAATATAAGCGATAAAATAGTACATGAGATATACCTCCAAAGGTCTGTCTGCCTTCTAGTGGCAGGACCTACTTATATAAAATTCGAGAGCCTTTAACGAAACGACTCCGCCATCTTAATCATATCCTTTTTGGACAAGGTGACGTCAGATCCCCCGGGCAGGTATTCCATTTCATATTTAATGGTCCCCCCTTCAATCCATATCAACCGGTTGACCTTTGCCGTGCCTTCTGACTCGTAATAGCTTCCTTTGGCCCCGCCGACTTCCACTGCGTCCTGGGACAAGGTCAGTTCTTCACTCGGATCAATGGATTGAAACGATAGTCTGATCGTTTGCCTTTCCTCTCCCGTCAAAGTCACCCATTCTATTTTCCCTGAAGAATCCTCACTTGTCTTGGTCGTGACCTCCGCTACTTCAAATGGGGCCTTGGTCAGAAACTTGAATTCTCTGCTAAGGGATTTAGGACGATCTTCGGCCTCGTATTGATAAAAAGGGGCACTGGCGTTATTTCCGTCAATGAGTCCCAATTGGGTTCCACCGAAATAAACGAATAAAGAGAGACATACGGCAACGAATAAAAAGGACATGAAAGGAGCCAGGGTAGGTTTTTTATTGAAAGTGAACGATCTTGACCGTTTCGAATGGATCTCATTCAAAATGTTTTCCCTCATCTTATTGGTGAAACCACGCTCTTTGAAGGTCTTTTCTTTCATCAGACCCCGCAAATGTTTAAGTTCATCCATTGTTATACACCTCGTTCCGTTTAATCGCTGAACCGAGCAATGCTTTTCCTCTTGTCAATCGGGTCTTGACGGTATTTGTGTTCAGATCCATACAGGCCCCGATCTCGGATAGCTTCATTTCTTCAAAATAGTAAAGAAAGATGACCTCCCGATATTTTATGGGCAGGGACAACACGCTTTGGATCAGCTCGGAATTCTTTTCCTTCTCGATCACGGTTTGTTCCGGAGCCCCCATCTTTCCTTTCACCATGTCATTGATTTTATTGGATATGCTGATCATACGTGTATCCCAGCGCCTTAAATAATCCTTACAGTGATTGACAGCCACGCTGATGATCCATGTTTTAAGGGTGGAATCCTCGCGAAAGGTATCCATCTTTTGATAAAACTTGATGAAGATCTCTTGTGTCAGGTCTTCAGCCAGGCCATGTTCCTTCACATAGGAATAGACAATGTAATAAACATCATTTCCGTATTCGGTCATGGCTTTTTCTAGTAGTCTATCCTTTTCCGATTTGGAGATATTTCCGGATATCAAATGCTCACCTGCTTTGTATGTATCTTCACTAAATAAGACGTTTCGTATAGAGAAAAAGTTTGGATAATTTCACAATTTGTCAAAAAAACACGCCTGGCGGAACTTCTCGCCAGGCGCACGCGTTGTTTACATGGAGATCCTTTTTCCCTCTTCATGCCTGACTGTTTTCCCTATGCTTCCGAGGCTGGTGGCGATCAGAAACTGTGCCGAGTAGTAGGTTGTCATGATCAAGACATCCGAATAAGGAATGGCTGACACGAACATATTCCATGACAGGATAGAGTCCGAGATGACAAACAGGATGCTTCCGGCAGCAGCCCAAGGGTTACCGGTCAGGATCGCGGATAGGGCCATCAGGGAAATGACCAGCATGTAGGCCACGACCGGGATCACTAGACCATCATTTCCATCTGTTTGGAGCGCGGCAATCAGTTGTCGGCCGATGATGAAGGAATACATCCCAATCGGCAGTATAGCGGTGAGGCGTGACTTGTTGATACGGGACATTTTGATGAAGCCCATCAAGTAGAAGATGTGTCCAACAAGGAAGGCTCCGAGACCCGCTATAAATGACAAGGCAATAAACCCGTCACCCAACATGCAGAAAAACAGACCGATGACGATGAGGCGCATGGCCGGTGCTGGTCTGGCAGGCAGCTGACGTAATGCGTAGAGAATGATGAGCACCATCGGGATCAGCTTAAAGACGATTTTCAATGTCAAAGGTTCTGGCGGAATGACGAATAGGTAGATGGCTGATATTAGTACGATCAGGATAGGGAGCATCCATTTTTTCAACATGTTTCACATCCTATTTAAGCGATTTATTCTTATTTCTATGGCATATATACTCCCTTTGAAGAAAAAATTCCTTCTTTCTAGCCTTATATGAAGAGTCCATCTCAATAATAGTTTGAAATCTCCCCTCCCTTTCAAGGACAAGACCAGTAATTAATCCGGTTTGGATGATTGATCCTGTTCCGGACTTATCGATCCTGAATATGGATTATTAATCCCCTTATCTATTAATACATCCTAGATGTCGAATTTTCTTTATTGCTAACATGGTTGGTCAGGTCCCAAATAAAAAATGAACGCAAAAACCACTCATGAAAGAAGTGGTTCTTGCGTTCATTCATTGAATGAAGTTGACTTTTCAATGATTTCTCCACCTGAACCAACACGATAATGAGCAATCGAGTTGGTCGCTGAGTCTTCTCTCGTAAGCCCATCCTTAAAGTTAAACGTGATTTCCCAAGCCTTTGAATCACTGCTGAAATGGGTTTCTTTCGAAAGGAGTTCCGTGTCATCCATACTTATTTTTTCAAAGCGTGTTTCATTATGTTCCTTTACATCTTTTTCAAATTGTTCCATGGCAATGGCTTCAGCTTTCTCACTATCAATGCCTGCCGTTCCATCATTCTGGCAGCCTAATAATGAAAGGATAACCATAGAGGTTACAACAGCCATCATAAGTCTTCTTAAATGAAACTTCCCATTCCCGTCAAACATTCGGTCCGCCACCCGAATGGTGATTCTGATTCATGGCCTGCTGGGAATGCCGGGCGGACTTTTCGTATGCTTCATCCCTTGGATTTCGGGACGTATTCTTGATGCTATCTCCGTAAAACCCCATCTTCCTGGAACCGATCCAAATCCTGATAGCAAAGTAAAGGACCAGAATTCCGACGAAAATAAAAAAATACATCATTGGGTTTCCTCCCCTCCTTACTTCTTATGTTCCCTTAATGTCAATTATTTCAAATGTTTTGGTGTTGGGCAACACCTATTAATGATTGAATCCCTCACTTATAAATGGAATAATATACCTACACCTTATCCATCTGGAGGAATGTCCTATCCGTATGCCATCACCTGAAGTTGAACAATACTTTCAAACCATTGAAATCAACACGTTTAATGTAAATGAAAACGGGGAGAAACTAGTTTTCAGCACCAACCTGAACGGGGAATATAACCTGTGGGCCATGGATTTGCCCCAAACATTCCCCTATCCACTGACGACCATTAACCAGAACAGCAGCCTCATCCATATCGGCCCAGATTACATAGTCGCTACCTTTGAGAAGGATGGTGATGAAAATTATCAGCTGCATTATTTGCCCATGTCAGGAGGATCCCCCCTGCCTCTCATTGAAGGAGAATCAAGTTCGACCTGTTATCATGCCTGCTTTACTACGAACCATGAAATCGTCTACTCTACCAATCACGAAAACCCATTATTGAATATCTATAAAACGGATGTACGAACCAACCAAACCACCCTGATCCAAAAAGGGGAAAACGCTCCAATCGTGGTTGCAGCCGTTTCTCCCGATGGGACCTATGTGTTTACGGAAACCTACTCCAACACCCATGTAGCAGCATTCTATCAATCTACTGAAGGAAGAATCCCACTTGTCCCGGATCCCGGTATCACCCATATCATCCGTGATGTTCTGATTGCTGACGATACCGTGTATTTTACGACCAACTACGAAAAGGAATTTTCATATCTCGCTTCTTTTAATCTCTCAACCTACGAATTTCAGCCTGTCTTCACCTTGGAAAAGGAGGAAGTCACCTCCATCCAGTTCAGTGCGAACTCCTTGGTCGTTTCCACAGAAAAAGGTGTGGGAGATCGGCTATATGAGTATGATGTTACGAGTGGGGAACTGGTACCCATCGACACGCCCTGTGATATCATTAAAAAAATGATGGTCACAAGGAATGGAATGCTTTTTGTTTTAGGCCAGTCAGCCGACAGGACCGATACGATTTTCAAAAGGGATTCAGACGGTGAATGGACCCGGGTGACCAATACCAAAGTGCTTGGCATACAGGAAGGAAGTTTGATCAAGCCGGACATCGTCCACTATGAAAGCTACGATGGACTCACTATCGAAGCATTGCTCTTCAGACCTCAAAATCCGAACGGCTATACCATCTTATTGCCTCACGGGGGTCCCCAGCAGGCAGTGCGCATGAAGTACAGACCATTATTTCAATACCTTGTCCAAAGCGGATACACTCTCTTCGCCCCGAACTTCAGGGGCAGCAAGGGCTACGGTGCCACCTTTGAAAAGATGGTGGAACAGAACTGGGGGGACGGACCGAGGCTCGATTGTGTAGCAGGAATGGATTGGCTGCTGCAGGAAGGAATCGCGGAAAAAGGCCGGATCTTTTCCTTGGGTGGAAGCTACGGCGGATACATGAGCCTCCTCCTTGCCGGAAGACACCCGGAGTATTTCTGTGGCATCGTCGACATCTTCGGCATATCCAATCTTCTCACCTTCTTACAGAACGTTCCGGCTAGCTGGAAGCCCCTTATGAATCAGTTGGTGGGAAACCCCGAGAAAGATTACGACAAACTTGTAAGGGATTCGCCGATTACGTATATACATCATATGAATGCACCTATGTTCATCATTCATGGACAGAACGATCCCAGAGTGAAAACGGAGGAATCAGAGCGTATCGTAAACCACCTGAAGGAAAAGGGGATTGATGTGAGGTATCTTCTTTTTGAGGATGAGGGACATGGATTTTCGAAGAAGAGGAATGAGATGAAAGCTTATAAGGAGATTCGCGGGTTTTTGGATGGTTTGGTGAAAGGGTGAATTAGGGGCCAAAGGGACAGGTCCCTTGGCTCCTTTTCACCTTCGTTCGTTCTTTATCTTGCCATTAAAAAAGACTCGTCTCATCGACGAATCTTTTAGGCAGTATCATTTCAAAGGAAAAAAATATTTCTCCATTTCCCTTTCAGATATAATCATTCTGATGGATAAATCTTTCGTTCGTAAAACAAATTCCTTGATGCCAATATACTCAGATTCAGCAATCAAATAAAATTCGGACCCCTTTATGAACCCTCTGAAATCGCTTTTTAATTGATATCTTTTCAGCATTGTCTTTAGTAACTCCTCGGCTCATTGCAAGCCAGTAATCCCGTTGATTACTGGCTCTTCTCCACCTGATACGACTCCGGATAGATCGTCTCGATTTTCTTGATAAAATAATAATGCTTATACAAAGCGAGTCCGATTAAGATGATTCGGACGAACAGGATATCCACGAACACGACTGAAAGCAGAATAAAGAAATCGGCCGTCACGTTGATCCTGATCTTCTCTTTCCGCGTCATCCCCTTCTTTTGAAGGAAAGCTAGAACATATTTATCATATATGGCTGTGCCCTTGAACCAACGATCGATCCGCTTGGAGCTTTTCGCAAAGCAGTAAGCCGCGAATAGGTAAAACGGGCCGCCCGGCAGAACGGGTAACACAGTACCGGCAATCCCGAGCCCCAGGGATACCGATCCAAGAAGCATGAACAGGATGCTTTTCACCTTTTTTAGTGTCATGAGTAATTTCCCCTACCATCGCTATATTAATAGACATTCATTCTCTACTCTATTTCAACCTTCATTGTACTATAACTATAACAGGAAGGTCCGGGTAGTTGGTTAGGGGATTTTTGTTAAATGTGACGATTACTGGGCGATGAAGGAATGGGGCTGCCCCACAAGCGTCCCCCTGTTGGTTTCTTTCGTATTTACTATCCTAACGCCTAGCAATCCTCGTCCGATTCCAATCATACTTAAACTCCGTAAGCGACTGCTGGCGCTTCTCCCTCTCATCACTGACCGCTTTCAACGCCACTTCATATAACTCCTTGCTCAACCGCCACTTCTCCATCGACCGGTCTTTTTCCCCGCCAAACAAAGCAAAGGCGGTAGCCCCCATGACATACACATTCGTCACTTCATCAATCTCTTCACCACGTGTGAATTCTTCCGGCGACATAAAGCGAGACGAACCCCACATCCTTCCCATCGTATTGATGTAGGGTCTTTTGGAATAGAGATCGATATCACAGATCAAGGTCTCCTCCTTGTCAAAATCATACAGGATGCTGCCGTCATAAAAGTCGATGGCTACATAGCCCTGCTTGATCACGTGGATATGAAAGTCCAGGATGTCGGCGAATACCTCGAACCTGGTAGTGTCCGGCATCTGCAAGAACCTCTCCCTGGATAGTGGATACATTTTCCCCATGCACGCTCCATCCGTCCATTCAAAGATGGCGGCGAACCCTCCGCCGACCTCCTCCGTTCGGATCAACCTGATCAAATGAGGATGTGTCAAATCTTGATAAACCTGAACGGCGGATTTAAGGTTCGTGACGGCCTCTTCCGGTTTGCCTGCATTCCTCTCTGTCGGTGCACCGGCAAATTTGATGAAATACCTCTCATCTCCGTCCTTCACTCCGAAGCAGATATTGCCTGAATCCTGATCATCGTAGACTTTGAAAACCTCCCCGTATTTTTCGATGAACGAGAGGTCGAAAGGAGACTTTAATTTGTATGGAATCCGATTGATGTACTGAATAGAGAAGTCCTCCAAATACCAGGTCGGCACTGGATGATTCATCCCGTCAAACCAGCTCATCACTTCCCTCGCCTGTTCCTTCATGACATTCACCTCATCCTCACCGAAAGCCATGGCCCAGGGAACGGACGACAGCATATTGCTGCTTATGTAAAAAGCCATGAGCTTGAAGAACTCCTCCGGCGGCCTTCCATTAAAATAACCATCAAGCTGGCCGGTGGCAAAATGAGGACTGACAGAAGCGCTCCACACAATGCGGTTGAATTCTTCCCACGGGTCACCGAAGTCATGACGGTTGAAATCGATGATGGAGAGTTCCCTATCTGGCGAGATGACCATATTCCCCACATGATAGTCACCGTGATGAAACGATTGCGGCCTCCCTTTAAGGAGATGCCTATTCGCCTCTATATAGGCAATAATGAGGTCGCCCCCCTCTATCTTAATGGGGCAGTCTTTGTACTGCTTGATCTTGCCATCCACTTTACGGTTGAATATCGTTTCCCAATCCTCTCGGTCATTAGGTGAGGGAATCGAGTGGATCTCCCTCAGGATACGCCCCGATTTAAGCCCTAGTTCATATTGCTCGGTATCCGTGAGTTTCGGCAGCATAACTTGAGCGTCCTCTCCCTCGCACCAGGTAAAAAGCGAATAGACAGAATGGCCGTTATCGCACATGCCAAGCTCGATCGGCTGCGACATGGGAAGGCCCTTAACAGAGAGCCGCTTCATCATCTCAAACTCGCTTTTCTTCATCTCGTATGCTGAATGATCAGCCGTACGGAGCAGCAGCTTCTCCCCCGTATCGTTTTCAATATAGTATTTTTTGTCCCTCGACCAACCCTTATTGATCGGTTCTATTTTCCTGAATGTGCTGTAGCTTTTTATATCCTCCAAGATGGTACCTCCCTTTCAGCGTTTTAACCTGTGGGATCCTTGCTAGCCGGACCCGTCAAATGACACCGCCCCTCCTCCGTCTTTCGATGCGTTCTCAGTAAACCCCAATCAAGACCCAAAGAATCTATGGTATGATGAGTATGATTTCATCACCTTAGGAGGCTGCTACCATGAATAGAAGAGTAATCCTATTATCGATCCTCATGATTTTCCTGTTTATTGGAATAGCCGTTTTGTTTATATAAAATACATAGAAGTAACATCCATTTGCCCGGTGAACATCGTGGGGATGGTCTTACATCCGAAGGGAGTAGACATGCTGGGACAAGGGACCTGTCCCCACTGACCCGGCCAGTCACAAAAAAACTCAGTCATTAGAACTGAGTTACAGAGCACATCGCCTATTATTTTTGTTGATTTCATGAATGAATCGGCAAGAAAATCTCAACGTTCTCCTCTCCATTTTCCAATGGATGATACGTCTCAACAATAAATGCGCCCGGATTTCTTTTATAGCCATTGTCGACTGTCCATTTCACTAACATGTCGTGCAAGCTGCCAATTTGGCTGATAGGTCCACTGACGGTAGCATAGTCTTGCTTTACTTCCATAGTGTCCATCCCCGTCGGCACTTCTTTCGGAATCCGGTTCACCATCATGCCTACATAATAAGTGCCTTCAAGATGAGCCGCATCCCTTTTTGGTTCATAAATGGCCATTTCCGTACCGGAGCTCTGTCCCACTTCACCTGAACGTACCAGAAATTGTCGGGCAGCCCTCGGGATCTCCTCACCGAAATCCGCAAAAGCTCCCTTTCCTTTCATGCCTACAAATCTGAAGTGTTTTTTAATCTTTTTAGCGTTCACCCCATGGACCTCCTTCTTAGACCTTATCTACATAATAATTCTCTTAATTACTTTAAATTCCTTTTTTGGAGAATCTTTTTCCGAAGTCTACCGGTACACCTATCCTGGACTCCCATCTAATAAAAGGTCCGTCCCTCACTCTACTAAAGCATTAACGCAGTGAGGGACGGACCTTTGTTGTTTGTGTAAGGCTGCTTGGGTTTCGCTCTCCTTCATAGATCGGGAAGGAGAGGATGACGGAGGTTCCCTTGCCGGGTTTGCTTAGGACTTTGATGGTGCCTTTCATGCCTTCTGTGAGTTGGAAGGCAGTCATCATTCCGAGGCCTGTCCCGTTCTTTCCTTTCATGGAAAAGTAAGGTTCCCCGAGGCGCATTAATTGCTCCTTGGTCATCCCGACTCCAGTATCGTTAATGACAATGAACACCTTGTTTCCTTCGTGGTAGCTGAAGATTCGCAGCGTACCGCCCGTACCCATGGCTTCAAGCCCGTTTTTCATCACGTTGATGAGGACCTGCTGAAGCTTGTTGGGATCACCTACAATGGAATGGTGATGCAGGATGTTCGCCTTCAGGACGATCCCTCTTTTGATTGCCAGAGGCATGATGATCTCCTTTGTCCGGTTTATTTCTTCCCGGATTCCCACTTCCACTTCAAGCTCCGGGTGGGGCCTGGCAAAGTTCAAGTATTGATTGATCACCTCTGTGGCACGGTCGATTTCACTGACGGCCACCTTGGACAGTTCGCTATTGGTGCTTACGTTGGAAGGGTCTTCATTAATCAGCTGAAGAAAGCCCTTCACCGTCGTCAACGGATTCCGCACCTCATGACTCATGCTCGCAGCCAGGTGACTGACCACCTGCATCTTCTCATATTTTATCGCTTCCAACTGAAGAGTATAAATCGTTCTGATGATTTCACACAGGTAAAAGACAAAAAACGTCGACCCGCTAAGGACGGCAGAATAGACAAGGAACGAGCTGGAATAATCGAAACCAAAGATCTGGGCTGGGATCCACAATGAAAGAACCGAGTAAGTGAACGCAAAGAGCGTATACCAGTAAACCCTCGTCTTCCATGCTTTGTACTCCAATCTCGGACGCATATAAATGATCAATAGCGAGAAGACAATCGCCATAACAACAGTCACCCACAGTCCCGGTCCCAGCATCGGCGCACGGATCGCAATCATCGTGACCGCAAGCCAAAGTAAGACCCGGTTTCCACCGTAAATCCCCCCAAGTAAAAAAGGGACGAACCGCAAATCATAGACAAATCCATCTTCCAATCGAACACTCAAAGCGAGACTAAGCAACAGGAGAAGCGAGCTGACTATATAGATCGGCAGTGGTTTAATGTGAAGCTTATGTACTTTATTTCGGGAAAGATACTGAAAGCTGATAAGTAAAATAATGATTAAAATGACAAGGAGGTTAAGTAGTAAACCCGTCAGTAACTCAGAATGATACATCGGCATTTCTTCCCTACTTTCCGTATTTTTAATAGTAGAAAAATTCACTCTTCACCTATTATAACGAAAATTGATCGATTTGTTATCTACTAAAAAATTTTTTGGGACCAGGGGGACAGGTACCGCGGTTCCAAAAGAACCGACCAAGCTACGTACCTACCTCCCTGACCACTGTGCCCCCTCATAGCGGCAACCGAATCACAAACTTCGTCCCCTTGCCTTTCTCACTGAAGACATCAATCGTCCCTTCATGCATGAGCACCAATTGCTTCACGATGGAGAGTCCGATACCGAATTCCCCGTATGGATTATTCGTCCGAGACAGATCTGCTTTATAAAATCTGCGCCAAATCGAACGGATTTCTTCGGGGTCCATGCCGATTCCGGTGTCCTCGATTTCGATGACGGTTTCTGTACCGAAAGAGGAGCCGCCTATCGTGATCCTTCCTCCAGAGGTGAATTGGATGCTGTTTTTCGTGATGTTTATCAATATTTGAATTAGCCTATCATAGTCGGCGTGCACCAAGGCATTTGAATCTGCAAAAATATTGATGGTGTTCCCCTTTTCTTCAGCCTGCAAGTCGAGCTGTTCCTTGATGACTTCCAATACATCCAGTAATGGTAAGGTTACTTTCGTGATCGCAACCTGATTGGAGCGTATTTTTTCATAATCCAGGTTTTCGTTCACCAGTCTGATCAGGCGCCTCGTTTCCTCACTTACGAGACCGAAGCTTTTCTCTTTCTGTTCTTCGGGGATCATGTCGTTCCTGATTCCCTCGATGACACCCCGGATCGTTGTCAGAGGTGTTCTCAACTCGTGTGAAACATCCGCCATGAACTGCCTTCTACGGTTCTCCAGGCTGTCGATTTCCTCTTTGGATGCCCGTAGTTTCGTCACCATTTCATTAAAGTCTTCGGCCAGATCTCCGATTTCATCGAAGTTGGAGCTTGGGACGTGGACATCGTAATGACCGGATGATACACGTGAAGTGGCATCCCTGATCCGCTGAATCCTTTTTACATGGAGCTTGGATAAGAACAAGCTGATCAAAAGTGAAATGGCCAGTGACAGGAGCACGATATACAGGAGATATTTATTGATTTCACTCAGCATTTCCCTCGTCCCGCTGATCGGGGAAATCAGGATCAGTCCGCCGGCAAGCTGGTCATTGATGACCCTTGGCATGATGACGAGGGATACAGCCTGATCAAACCGTCCGAAATCTTTCTTCAGAGGGACGGTTTCACCGCGTTCGATTTTTTGCCACTCTTCTTGTGAGAGCTCGATCCGCGGGTACACCCCTCCCCTGGAGAAGGATACCTCCCCTTGTCGGTTGAACGTGATCACATCGATGTTCCGGGCGTGAAGCAAGTTGCTGTATTCCTCCAGATACAGGGGTCTTCTCGGACCTGGTCTTTCAAGGTCTGACAAAATTTTCTCCCCATACGTCCGGAGCTCCGTGACCTTATTTTCGTAAACAAGATTTTCGACATACTGGGAAAAAAGGAGACCGAGGATCATGAAGGCGATGATGAGTACGCTTGTGTGACTTAGAAGCAGTTGATAGAGATATCTAATTTTCATCCCCGACCGCCGTCTCGTCGAATTTATACCCTACTCCCCAAACCGTATGAAGATAAGGCTTTTCCTTGCTGCCGATTTTGTTGCGGAGCCTCTTGATATGGACATCGACCGTCCGTTCATCCCCGTAGAAATCATACCCCCACACCCGTTCGAGAAGCTGTTCCCTCGAGAACACTTGACGAGGATGACGTGAAAGGTAATAAAGCAATTCAAATTCCTTGGGCGTCAGATTGGTAAGGGGGACGCCTTTCAGGAGAACTTCCCGGGTTTCCTTGCTGATTTGGAAGTCGGACGTTGTGACATCGTGTACATTTGACCCACTGTTTTTCTCCCCTTGATATCGCCGCGTGACCGCCCGTATCCTGGCCATCAGGGCAAGGGGGGAGAAGGGCTTGGTCACATAATCGTCGGCGCCGAGTTCGAGCCCGAGCACCTGATCCGATTCACTATCCTTCGCCGTCAGCATGATGACAGGGATCTGTGACCCTTCCTCCCTGATTTTCCTGCAAATGGTCACACCATCCATCCCCGGCAGCATCCAGTCCAGAATGACAAGATCCCAATTCCCTTCCTTATAACGCCGGTACCCCTCAGCCCCGTCATGGACAAACTCCCCTTGAATCCCTTCTTTTATAAAAAACATCTCAAGCATCGACGTGACACTCTTATTGTCTTCAACCACCAACACGTTCATAAATATCGCTCCCTTCCCTAGAACCATGGGGACAGGTACCGTGGCCCCCTATCAAAGAATGTGCCAAGGTACCTGTCCCCATGACTCCCCCCGACTTCTTTCTATCTTGATTATAGTCGTTTTTAGCCCTCGGTTCTAATGATTTCCTCATCACGAAAAAACCCCGCTCACTTGGCGGGGATTTCCATCCTTTATAATGTATCACCCTCAGATCCGGCTGCAGGTGCCTCGCTCTGTTCTGCCTCAGGTGCAAATCCATGAGGACCTTTTCCATGGCCCTTGCCGCCCTTGAGGAAAAAGAAGCCCTCTTTCTTATTGAATGGGAAGAAATCCAGTTTCTTCGCTTCATCGGCATGATCGGTCATGATCTCTTCCATCAGTTCTTTGGACGTTTTGCCTTCTGTTTCAACGCCCAGTTCTTTGGCGGCTTTCAGAATGGAAGCTTCAAAGACTTCATGTTTCAATTCATGATGCTCTTTTCCTTCTGTCTCAATCCCTAGATCCTTCGCCTGCTTCAGTAGTGCTGCTTCCCTTACTTCATGGGCAAGCTCATCCAGTTCCTTGCCCTCGGTTTCCACCCCAAGTTCTTTGGCTTTCTGTTTAAGCAATGCTTCCCTCACCGCTTGGAAGAGCTCTTCCTGGTCTTTTCCTTCTGTTTTAATCCCCAGCTCTTTCGCTTTTTTGTTCAGTTCCGCCTGGCGGATTTCATCCATGACGGAACGATGATCTTTGCCTTCTGTTTCAATACCCAATTCTTTCGCTCTTTTTTTGAGTTCAGCATCCATGATCTCTTTGGCGAGTTCCCGTGTATCCTTATCGGTGCTGTCGATTCCGAGTTCTTCGGCTTTTCCCTTCAACTGTTCCTCATTCAGATGGAACTTCCCGTGCCCGCTGCCACGGTGTCCACCAAATGCCCGATCCGTCTTTTCGCTAACAACTGCCGAGCCGTTCGTCTTTGCGCCATCCTCCTCAGCGGCAAAGGCGGGAAGAGCTCCCGCGATCCCGATTGCTAATACACCTGCCAACGTGAGTGTTTTCTTATTGTTCATTTGATTTCCTCCTTTTATAGGTTGCAGCTGCACTAACAGTATTTCCAGTAATTATGACCAAACCATGAACAAACCATGGCCGGTTTATGAATCTTTCAATAAATTTTCGATCTTATAATCCTCTTTCTGTTCCTCTAACCAAGTCCCATACTCCGTTTGCAGTGCCTGATCAAACAGAATATCCTTTATTTCCTCTTTATGATCGTCAAGAACCGCTTCCTTCGCTTCTTTCTTGTCCGTCACCTTGATGATATGATAGCCAAACTCCGTCTTAACCGGCTCACTGATTTCACCCTTCTTCATGGCAAATGCCTTATCATCAAATTCCGTCACCATCTCACCTTTTGCGAAAAAACCTAGCTCCCCTCCTGATTCTGCATTGGACGTATCAGTGGAATATTCTTTCGCAAGCTCAGCGAAATCCCCTCCGTCATCAAGCTTTGTCTTCACTTCCTGGGCCGTTTTTTCATCTTCTACAAGAATATGGCTTGCCTCTACCTGCTCATTTTGAGCAAACGAGTCTTTGTTCGTTTCAAAGTATTCTTTTATTTGATCATCCGAAATCGAGACTCTGTCCTTCAGCAATTTTTCCGTTAGCAAAAACGATTGGATATTCTCTTTGACACTATCAAGACTCGTTCCACTCGAGGCCAGTGCCTCATTGAACGCCTCTTCGCCCCCATAGGAAGCTTTGATGGACTCCAGCTCCTCATCGATTTCACTGTCCTTGACTGTAATCTCTTGCTCATCACTCTCAAGCTCCACAATCTTCTCGGCAATCATTGTATCCAGGGCCGCATCCCCATACTGGTCCACAAGCGTCGTATACAAGTCCTCTTTACTGATCGACTTGTCCCCCACCTTCGCCACCACTTCATCCTTCGAAAATCCAAACATCACAAGCAACGTGCCGACGACGACAATGCCTCCTATGACACTCCATAATGTAATCGAACGCTTCTTTTTATCCACTCACCCGTACTCCTTTATCTTCAATTATTTGTAATTCGGTTGTTTTTCTGGTGCCTGGTACAATTTGAACGAATTGTACCTGGTACAGTTACGTCGGTTTGTACCTGGTACATTCCACCCGATTGGTGCCTGGCACCATTCACCCGTTCCGTGCCTGGCACCACACATCAAATCGATCAGTTAACCATCGCATTACTAGTCAAAGTCAAACTGATCGTCATTTCTTCTCCACCCCTGAAAATGGTCAAATCAATCTCATCTCCCACTTTCAGGTCAGCGTATAGCTGTCTTCTTAAATCGGCCACATCCGCTACTGCTTTTCCATTCAACTCCGTAATGACATCGCCCTCTTTGATCCCGGCTTCGGCTGCCGCTGATGTGCCATCGATATTGGCTACAACAACACCCTTCTCCACTTCATTAGGCAAATCCCCCAAGTAGTTACGTGGAACATCGGTCAGGTTCGTCATGCCGATTCCGATATACGGGCGCTCCACTTTCCCCTTTTCCATGATTTCACTCACGATCGGCAGAAAATCCTTACTTGGAATGGCAAATCCAAGTCCTTCAACACCAGAGTTCGAAATCTTTGCGCTATTGATACCGATCAACTCACCCTTTGAATTCAACAGTGCCCCTCCGCTATTTCCGGGATTGATGGCCGCGTCCGTCTGGATGACATTCAATTCGGATTCACCTTTAGATGTCTGCACGGGAATGGTACGATCGACGGCACTGACAATTCCTTGTGTAACCGTCCTTGATAAATCGAGTCCCAGTGGGTTTCCGATCGCGATCACCTGTTCACCGGCACGCAATGCACTGGAATCCCCTACTTCCAACAGATTGTCCGCATATTTCCCATCGATCTTTAATACGGCAAGGTCTGTCAGGGGATCCGCTCCGATCAGCTCCGCTTCGGTCTTTTCACCATCATAGAGAGACACCTCAATCTTGGAAGCATCTTCAATGACATGATTGTTGGTGATGATGTACGCACTGTCCCCCTCTTTTTTGAAGAGAACGCCTGAACCTGTGCCTGCTTGAGCCTCTTGTGAACCACCCATGCCATTCTGCTGCTGATAATTTACGATCCCGACAATCGATTCAGAGGCATCTTCCACAATATTGGCTATATCGCCGCTACCCGTTGAAACCGCTGTAGGATTGATTCCCGAATCACCCGAACTCTCCACCTGCCCGTTGTCACCTGTCGATTGTTCGATGCCCGGCTGGGCCAGATTCTGATAATAATCGGTTTGAGGCAATACCGTCAGCGTCAGGACCGAACCGATGATGCCGGCACCTACAGTGTTTAGAAACCCCCGTCCTTTAAAAGGCTTCTTCGGCTTCGGGCTTCGTTGCATTTCTTCTTTCTTCACGGCTTCCGTAGTGTCTGATTCTATATGATTCATTTCTTCATTTTGATTGTTGTGTTCTAGCATTTTATATCCTCCTCGATTGATTTTTTCTCGGTTGATCTTTGCTGTTGATTTCATCTTAGAGGGAAAATATTACGAAACTATTAACAATCTATGTACAGGGTAAGAAGTTTTAAAAAAATTCCTTGGTTTAATTCTTATAAGACCCATAAATGAGCTTATTCTGAACTGAAAATGCTTCTTTAAGAATTCGCCCATGGGACCTGCACCCACGAACCTTGCTAGAAGGACATTCCCTTATATGTTAAAATAATCCAGTACTATCATTTAAGAATTGGAGCTGTAAATATGAAAAAGCGGAAAATTATTATTGGGGCATTAACTTTTTTATTCGTCTCTATGTCAGCTTGTAGCCATTCAACTGAAGAGGATGCTTCTAATCTTGAGCCTGATACGATTCCAGCAAGTACAGATGATTCCTCTCAATCGAATGATTCATCTACGGAAAACACAGTTACATCCGATAACGACAGAGAGAGTCAATCTGAAGAATCCTCTATGGAAGATAGCAGCGCGAAGGTAGACAGTAGTCAGGAGGAGGGTGGTACTCCCAAAACAAAAGTACCGGGAAGAAAAGATTACCTGAACAAACTCGACAACATCCAAAAAGAACTTGAGGCCATGCCAGATAAGAAGGATTCAGATAAAGGTGTCACGAATGCGATGAAAAACTATTATGGAGTATCCTACGAAAAGTATGATGGTGCATTGAATGAGATCTACGCCCTGCTGGAAAAAGAACTGTCTCCAGAGGTAATGAAGGAGTTAAAAGCTGAACAATTAAGATGGATCGAACAAAAAGAACAGAAAGCGGAGAAAGAGAGACTGAAGTATGAAGGCGGGACGTTTGAGAATGTTGCGTGGTACATCTCTTTATATGAGTCGACCAAGGATAGATGTTATGAGTTAGTGAATGAGTATATGACGGATTAAATGATGAAGGCGACATGAGAGGAAATCAATTCTCAATGACCATTTCGCCTTCACCATTAGGAATTTCGAAACCATTCAAGTAGGAAGTCAACAGTTCTTCCGTAATCGGGAAAGCATTAGCATCAAAGCGTTTGTTCCTTATTTTAAGACGTCTACGCAAATCATCAGGGGAAACTTTCAAGTAAATCAGTTTCCATTTACCACCGGACTTTTCAATTAATTGTTTGTATTGGTCCCTCCTTGCACGGTCCCAAAAACTGAAATCGATGACCACCTGTTTTTTATCTTGAATGAACTTTACTAATTCATTTCGCAATTTACATTCTGCCTCTTTCTTATATTCCTCCATCTTTTCCATAGGGAAATCGATCCCGTAACGACCATGAGTCGCCCATATTTCTTCATCAATGGAAAGGCGTACGAAACCATGCTTCTCTAATTGCTGAGAGAATGTCGTTTTCCCGGAGCCGGCCACACCACACATCATGACCACCAGGGGGGTGCGAGCATCTCGTTCACGATAGATCGATTCAAAATTAAATTTGTTGAACATAGTGACACCCTCCTGATTTTTGGAATACGCTAAATAGTTCTATAGAAATAAAGCCCTTTCATCCAAGCTTTACACATATGTCCCCATTCCCTTCACCCCGACCCATGCTTTGAGAAAGATGCTGCATTAATGGTGCAGTCAACAGCTACTATTCACATCACTTCCTCAACAATTGATTCACCTTCACTTTGGTCACGATCCATCCACTTCCAGCTTTCATGAAGTCTTATCCTTCCATCGGATAGAAATTCAGGAACAGAAGTACATTGACCTCCCCTTATCTCACTATGAACGTTTACATGGTTGTATCTAAACGTTAAAGAGCCATCTTCATTCACGATGCCAATCAGGGTTCCCTTCATAATTTCTCCACCACTATAGGTTGCTGAAAGAATATTTCCTTCTTGCTTATATTCAAAAACTGTTTTTGATGAAACTTCACCATTTGTCGTATTTTCAGTGGATACGAACATGCGGCCATCATAATTGATCACTTATAGTCCTCCTTCATCTCTCATTTTAAAGCTGTCCAGTGCGAAAAGGAGCCTTGGGATCTGTCCCTTTGGCTCGCTCTACTTTGATTGTACCAAATTTTCCCTTGTTTAATATCAGAATATTTTCAATAAACCCGTTTCCAAGTTCTTCACTTATAAGCATTAACGTTTGAATTAAAAATTTCTATCAATTCCTTTACATAGGTTTCATCTACAGGAAAATGTGTTAAAGTCCTCCATATTCTTCTATATAAAAAGGAGTGTGAGGATATGAAGAAATTAGTGCTGCTATTTGCAGCTGGAGTACTTTTGCTAGGAGCGTGCGCTGATCCCTCGATGACAGAAGAGAGTCAGAAGGAATCGCCGTCTTCCGACCAGAGCGAATCGAACACGAAAAAAGTGGAAAACGAAGAAAAACAAGAGACGAAACAGCCCTTCAAACCGTTGGAACCGTCTGAAGATGCTGTCTCTCTGAAGAAAAGCTTATCAGAAAAGGAACAACAGGAAATCCCTGAAATGCAGGCTGCGCTGGGCGGAAATTCCGAGCGTACGGTTCCTCTAGGTGAGACACTTGCCAAAGGAGTGAAAGATCCATCCCACGGACCCTTAAAGGATCACCGGTTGGTCGCCTATTACGGGACGCCGGATTCTGAAAATATGGGGATTCTTGGCGAGATGGAGCCGGAGGAGTACATGAAAAAGCTGAAGGAACAGACACAGGCCTATTCTGACGCTGATCCCGACCGGCCGGCGGTGCCGACGATCGAGTTGATTACAACTATGGCACAGAGTGAGCCGGGTCCTGATGGAGATTATGTGCGAATGACATCTGAGGAAAATATCGAAACATATGTGGAACTTGCTGAAAAGCATGACGCCCTGGTGCTGCTCGATATTCAGCTCGGAAAGGACACAGTCATGGAACAGGTAAAAATGGTCGAAAAGTGGCTTAAGCACCCGCAAGTTCATCTGGCAATCGATACGGAATTCCACGTAGCTGAAGGGGAGAAACCTGGAGAGGATCTCGGGCAAGTGGACGGCAAGGAAATACAGAAAGCCGTCGAATATGTGTCGGAGCTTACGGAAAAGAATGACCTCCCTGATAAAATCGTCCTCGTTCACCAGTTCACCGGTGATGTACTGACGAATAAAGATGCGATCCAACCGACCGATAACGTCGAAGTCGCCATAAACTTTGACGGATGGGGAGCCTCTGCGGACAAGCAGGCTCTGTACGGGAAATACATACGTGATGAACCGAAACAATATGGTGCATTCAAGATCTTTTATGATAAAGACGTGCCGGTCCTGGAGCCGGAAGATGTATTGAAAATGGACCCGAGCCCTGCGATCGTCAACTATCAATAATGCTAACAAACTACTGGGACGGATCTCTTGCTTTGGAAGCATAAGAACCGTCCCAGTGCTTTTCCCTACCTTAGATTCCCATAAAAAAATGTAAACCATTTACATATTCCAATGTACTTAGTGTAAAAATACTTTTTGTGCTAACACATTCACTTTGAAAGGCGGCACATCATGACAATCAGGAGGATGATTATGGGCATTTTGAGTGGAAATCCACAAGAAGAACCGTTGCACTATGGTGAAGTATTTGGAACGTGGAATTATCTGTTGACGGCCAAAGCAACTGTTGGAGGATATCAGATGCAGCTGAACCATGCCGGTGATGATGATCTGAAGAAATTACTGAAGGACAGCGTCGAGGCTGGGCAAGAAGAGATCAAGCAAGTGGAAAAGCTTCTGAAAGAAAATGGGATTGGATTACCTCCAACTCCTCCAGAGCCTCCACATGCCTGCCTGGATGATATTCCGACAGGTGCCCGCATGCCGGATCCTGCCATAGCAGCAGGATTATCCGCTAATATCGCTTCAGGTTTAGTCGCATGCAGCACAGTCATGGGACAGAGTATCCGTGAAGATGTAGCCATGATGTTCGGCCAATTCCATATGCAAAAAGCCCAAATGGGTGCTAAAGTGCTTAAGTTAAACAAAGAAAAGGGATGGCTGATCCCACCACCGCTTCACAAGAACAAAAATGAACATTGTGAGTAATCACTGAATCAAAAAGATTCCCAGGTTGTTCTGACATTTCCAGTCAACCTGAGAATCTTTTTTTGATGCTTTAATAGAACGAAATTATTTATCATTGGAGGCATCGGCACGGTATCATTTACATATTCAGGAGCAAGGCGGGTCCTCTACTTTCTTGACGGCTACGAAATTTTTTCCTTGATAGGTGACGTTTTTCATGGACACCTTCCTTTCGCAGGTTTCTACTGAAGATGTTTCGGAGGAGGATTGACGGAAGATTTCTGTTTGATTTCCTGAAATAGATCTTCCCCTCCCACCTCTGGACTGACCGGCCTCGTCGTGGATGGCGGGACATTGAGCATATTAATCAGCCGTTGTACTTCTGCCTGTAGTTTTTCAAAATCTTTCATCGTCACCGGCTTTGCCCCGTCCATCAATTCCACTCCAACTTGTCCATTCGGTTCAAGCGTCGCCCATTTCACATCCGAAAGTTTACTGACTCCCTGCTGACGTAATTTCATTTCAAGTTGATCCACTGTCATACGTAACTTTTTAAAGTTCTTTTCATTGATGACGCCATTTTCCATAAGAATCTTGGATTTCCCTGTGATGAACTGTTCGACACGATCGAATTTCACCTGCAGATATTCCATGACCATCAACGTTAAAACAAGAATAAGGCCGACACCAATCGTCATCCAGATATTCTTTCCGGCAACGGGTTGAATGAGTAATGATCCGATTCCGATCATGATGACCGTCTGTGCCAATGTCATCTGGGAAATCGACTTCCTCCCGGCAACCCTTAATAACAAAGTTCCCGCCAGTACAATGAGTACGGCTTTCCAAATCCAATCTAGATCCATGAATTTCCCCTGCCTTTCTATCACGAAAAACCCTCTTCAGATGAAGAGGGAAAAGGTTTATGTCTAATTATTTTTCCCTATAGGCTTAAAAGTATTCGATTAATGCTGCTTCCGATTAGCCGGCAAAGTATTCTCGTCAAATTGATTAACCAAGTATTTGAATTTCCAAAGGAGAACATGATACCAATATGAGGAAAACGCAGGTAAGAAAAGTGGATAGGCCCCTCTTTGTAAGCAGGGGATAAATGTTTTATGGTATGATAATTAAATTGTTCAACCAAACAAATACTTATATATATTCATCCTAGAAAAGAGGTACTTATGCAAGAGACTGTATTATCCAAACAGCATTGGTTTCTTATCTTCACACTTAGTTTACTAACTTTTGTTCTCGGGACAAGCGAATTTGTCATCGTCGGAATCTTAACGGAGATTTCCTCGAGCCTTCATATAACGAACGCAAAGGCAGGTACGCTGGTGTCGGCGTTTGCGATTACCTTTGCCATCGCCACCCCGATCGTGATGTCCGCAACAAGCCATTTTCCTAAGCGCAAATGGATGTTGTCTTTGATAGGGGCGTTTATCCTTCTGAATGCCTTGTGTGTGATTTCGTCCAGCTACGTCATGCTTCTTGTCCTCCGGATGCTGACGGCCATCGTCACAGGTGTTTCAATTTCCCTTGCCATGACGATCGCGAGCGAAGCAATTCCCGTGACAAAACGGGGAGTGGCCATTTCCTTCGTCTTTGGCGGGTTCACTCTGGCAAATGTGATCGGGGTTCCCATCGGTACCGTCATCGCGGAGTGGTACGACTGGCATGCCACGTTCCTGTTAACCACGATTCTTGGTGCGGTTGCCTTTTTGGCCTCTTTCATGAATTTGCCGAGTAAGCTCAGTCAATACCGCAGTTCCATGCGTGATCAATTTTCTTTATTGACCCACCCTCGGATCCTGATGGCTTTCTTCATCCCGGCTCTTGGATTCGGCGCAACCTATGCGGTCTTTACGTATCTTGTCCCGATCCTGCACATGATGGGTGCACCAGGCAGTTCCATCAGCTTGATCCTGTTCGCCTACGGGTTCATCTCCATCTTCAGCAACATCCTGGCCGGGAAGATTGCCAGTCACAATGCCATCGGACGCCTCCGATTCGTTTTTCTTATCCAGGCGATTGTCCTGTTCGGATTGTACGTGACGACCGGCCATTTCGTCATCGGATTGATCAACATTGGGTTGATGTCCTTGATGGCCATCATGCTCACCACCTCGACCCAGCTTTACCTGATTGACCTTGCGGGTGTGTATCAGCCGAAAGCGACGGGACTCGCCGCTTCCTTGATGCCCGTTGCAAGTAACGTCGGCATCGCCATGGGCTCGGCACTCGGGGGCCTTGTCTACCATGGAGGGCCATTGTTGAATGTGACACTAGTCGGCGGAGTCGTTGCACTTTGTGCGAGCCTGTTGACTTTCATGAGTCATCGATTGGACCGGAAGCATGGGGCTTCGGCTTAAACACAAAAAAAGAAGTATCAAGAACATTGGATGGTTCTTGGATACTTCTTTTTTATTAGGAATTAATCCCTCTCTCTTGCCCACTGCGTATCCCGGATGTTTTTCTGGATGGTAATGGCCGAAAATAGACAAAGGACAAATGACATACCATAAAACCCTTTTTCGCTTAAGATGATACTCCCTGCATTATAAAGTCCGATCGCCATCAAGGAAATGGCCACGATGACCGCAAACCAGCTGAGTCCATAATAGATGCCGGAAACAGGGATATCTTCTTCTTTGTCCCTTACCGCTTTTTGCAGGGAAACAGCTGCATACAAACCGAATATCAATACCGCAAAATAATACCCCTTCTCATTCAGCTCCATGGAGGCATTGAACAGGCCGATCAGATAAGCGGAAGCACCCACTACGAAAGCGGCCCAGCTCGCCCCTTTGAAGGCGGCAGTCGGTTCCCCTTCTTTTCTCTCCACCTTGATCTTCGGTTTCTTTTCATCGCTCTTCATTAACGGATTTTCATTAAACTCAGACATAGGTCGCTCCCCTTTACTGTCATTCGATATGTGAGTGCCTGCACTGCACTATAAGAATCATTATAGCAATTTTTTACAGAATCTGTTTGTTATTTTTGGGTATATTTTCATCTTTCAGATATGAATACATTCCTGGCGCCCGGCAGCTGACTAGCGGAACCCCTATTTCTGATAGGGTTCCCCGGTTTAATGACAGCATCATCAGGTTCCCTTCATTGTCTCTTATCCTCGACTACTAAAGTGAATGTTCCTCAAGAGAAAACGACCCGTCCCCTTGCACTTTTCACCTAATACCATTAAAGTATATACTGGTTGGAATCCGTCCTGACCGGGACTGGATCAATCTGAAGCATTCTACTTTTTAATTTCGGGAACATGATTCCCTAAAGGAAAGGGTTTAAATAGAGTATGAAAGATAATTTCTGGCACGAGTTGCCTAAGCCGTTTTTTGTTCTGGCACCGATGGAAGCCGTGACCGATGTGGTATTTCGTCATGTCGTGAGTGAAGCGGCAAGACCTGACGTGTTTTTTACAGAGTTTACAAATACAGAAAGCTACTGTCATCCGAAAGGCAAAGACAGTGTACGCGGGCGTTTGACGTTCACGGAAGATGAACAGCCGATCGTCGCCCATATCTGGGGGGACAAGCCCGAATACTTCCGTCAAATGAGTATCGGGATGGCTGAAATGGGCTTTCGAGGAATCGATATCAATATGGGCTGCCCTGTGCACAATGTTGCAGCCAACGGAAAAGGCTCCGGCCTGATCCGCCGACCGGATGTCGCAGCGGAGCTCATCCAGGCTGCCAAAGCGGGAGGACTTCCCGTCAGCGTGAAGACCCGCCTCGGTTATACCAAGGTGGAGGAATGGCATGACTGGCTGAAGCACCTGTTGGAGCAGGACATTGTCAATCTGTCCATCCATCTCCGTACGAAAAAGGAAATGAGTGACGTCGATGCTCACTGGGAGCTGATCCCGGAGATCATGAAACTCCGTGACGAAATTGCGCCTCATACCTTACTGACGATCAACGGTGATATCCCCGACCGCCAGAAGGGACTTGAGCTCGCCGAGAAATACGGCGTGGACGGCATCATGATCGGTAGAGGAATCTTCCATAATCCGTTCGCCTTCGAGAAAGAGAAGAAAGAACATACAAGTGAAGAACTGCTTGACCTCCTAAGGCTGCAGCTGGATCTTCATGATAAATATAACGATGAACTCGAGCCACGGCCGTTCAAACCTCTTCGCCGCTTCTTCAAGATTTACGTCCGCGGGTTCCGTGGAGCAAGCGAGCTGAGAAATCGTCTGATGGAAACCGTCACCACCGACGAAGTACGCGCTCTGCTTGATGAGTATGCAGATGGAGTGAAAGATGAGGAAGGCTTTTCTGTGACGAAGTAAGAGCTCTTATTTAAAATGGGTGCGAGCCCCCAAGCACATTGATCGTGCATGGGGCTCCCACCCATTATTTTGTATTGAAAGTGAACTACCAAATAATCAAAAACCGTTGATCTACCGCACGATCCCTATCAAGCAAGGTATCTTTTAGATCAAAAAGGATTGCTTTATAAGCTTTCTACACATCCTTTCTCAAACCTCACCTCTCCATATCCAACACTCTTTGAATAAATGCTGCTTTCGCTTCCGAATAGGCTTCCCGGTCTTCAGGAAATTGGTCCGCCAAATGCTTTTTGAGCTCTGCATATTCTTCCTTCAAAGAGGGATTTCCGTTCAACCGATCCCGGAATGACCGCTGTTGTTCCCATCTTGGTTCCCCCTCCAGCATAAGGTGTAGATGGGCGACACGCTTTTCTTTTTCCACTTTGATGAAAAACCTTCTCCACGGCCGGTTATCGAGCTTAGGCGGTACATAGTGCCATTGATCCTCCCCAAGCTTTTCGGCAATCTCTTCAAGACGACCAAAGGATGGGACCTTGGCCATCAAGTCAATGATCGGTTTGGCAGGAAGGTCACGGATCGAGGTGCTTCCCACGTGCTCTACTTCCTTTACTCCAAAGGGGACTAACACATGCTGAAGTTCCTTCACTTCAGCATTTCCCCTTTCGATCCAATAGGGGTTTGGAGGCACGATTTCGATCGTTTCCACAGCCCATTTTGGCCAATGATTATGTTCCATCCGTCAGGTCACACTCCAATCTTATCTCATCCCTGATCGGAATCCCGTCATTCCCGATCAAGGGGATCTCAGGTTTTACTTTTCTTGCCTTCTCAACGGCAAACCGGTGGATATGTGAAATCATATAGCCCCTCTTTTGGTAAAATTTCAGTGCCAGTAAATTATCATTGGTCGTGATCAGCGTGATCCGTTTGCAATGATTTTCGGCAGCCACCTTTTCTACTTTTTTCATAAGGGCGGTGCCGATCCCCTTCCGTTCTTCCAGACTATCAAGTGAAATAATCTCGCATTCTCCGTCCCTGAAAATATACGTAATCAAACCAATGATTTCACGGTCTTCATTTAGAACGACAAAGCCGTCTAAAGTAGAACAATCATAGATTCCGCTGGAAATCACCATCTTCGGACTGCCCCAATACCGATTGAAGAAATCGACTATTGTCTCTTTCGGCATCTCTTCTGTTGATACGATGTTCATGAAGAATCTCCCCCTCTTCCAATTGACATTCATAAAGCACTCGAGCGACGGGGAGGGGGCCAAGGGACCTGTCCCCCTGGCATCTACTTCCCAACAATCGCATCCATCACCCAATTCGTTCGTGCACCAGAATCTCCAGTACTCGGACACCAATCGCCACCCTCGGTCAGCTCTTTCACGATCGTTTCAACCAGGGGCTGATGAACATGGAGGGGTCGTTCAAAACTCCATTGCTCTTTTCCTTCATTTGTCGTCAAGATCACGGGATCATCCCCGAAAGTGGAAAAGCTGATCTTTCCTTTACTTCCGACAATCTCATTCATGTCCACATGTTCAAAAGCCGTGAAACACCACTTTCCGATCCCTTGAACGCCAGATGCAAATCGATAGGTACCGGTCACAATATCTTCCGCCTCATAATAGCCCGCCTGATTCGAGGCAAAGCCTTTTGCTTCTTGTATGGGTCCGAGCAGAAAATCAAGAATATCGAGGGTATGACTGGCGAGATCAAAGAATAATCCCCCACCGGCAACATCAGACTGGACACGCCAAGGAAGACGTTCCGGATCCTTCACGTCGTCCCCCGCTTTTTGATACTGAGTCGATGAGACAAAACGAACGTCCCCGATCGCCCCTTGATCCAGCAGTTCTTTTATCTTCAAAAAGCGCTCCTGTGCACGGCGATAATAAGCTACATACAAAGGAACACCGGCACTCTTACAAGCGGCCACCATCTCATTGCATTCATCAAAGGTACGTGCCATCGGCTTCTCCACATATACAGGTTTCCCCGCAGCCGCCGCCTTCAGCGTGTATTCCATATGAGAGCCAGGCGGCGTGGCGATGTAAACCGCATCCACCTCAGAATCGTTTATCAAAGCATCCGCATCATCGTACCACTTCGGAACCTGATGTCTTTCCGCATAATCCCTTGCCAGTTCCCCCGTCCTTCTCATGACCGCAACAAGCTCAGAATGTTCAACCTTTTGAAAAGCAGGGCCGCTTTTCTTTTCTGTCACATCTCCGCAACCGATGATTCCCCATCGGACTTTTTCATAGTGCATGGGTGGATCCCCCTTCTACTGTTAATCCTTTACCCTGTTGAGTGCATGACCCAATCATCTTATGAATCAATAAAAACATCCATGATCTTATCACAAATATCATGATGGATGGTCCCATCAAAATTCAGTAACACCACCACACCCAGATTGAGTTCTGGCACCATGGTGATCAGGGATCTTACGCCTAACTGCCCACCCCCGTGTTCGACGATTTTGTATCCCCGATAAGTATCCGTGAACCAGGCGAGACCATAGCTCCTGACATCACATCCAGGCGCCCGCCATTCTTCGCTTACAAGATGGACCGGCTTTTGCATTTCATCTACTAATTCTGAACGTAAAACAGGCGTTTTTTTATTTAAATGGAAGGATACGTAGTTGGCTAAATCGTTGGCTGTTGAATACAAATACCCGATTGGCGCTGAGATCGGATTGATGGGAAAAGGCGTTTCTTTTTTCTCCTCGCCTATATAATACCTGGCACTGTTCGGATCCTCTTGCACCTCATGGGGATCACTCGTTGTCCGTTTCATACAGAGGGGTGTGAGGATGTCACCGGTAAGGGATACTTCCCATTTGCAGCCTGTCACTTTTTCATACAGATCGGCAAGGATCACATACGCATCCGTGCAATAATTCCATCCCTCTCCTGGCGTGTATTCCAATTCTACTTTTTTGAACCATTTCGTGATATCTTCGCGCGTCTTTATACTAGTAATCTCTTCTTCTGTCAGCTGATAATGATCTAATGCTTCCTGAAATTCCGTCGGTGTATCGGAGAATATTTCCCTTACATTCGGAGCAATCATATTGGCGATTCCCACTTCTGAGGGAAAACCTGCCGTGTGGGACAACACATGCCTGATCGTGATCGCGTCACTTTGTTCTTTATTCTTCGTTCGGAAGTATGGCAAATAGGTAACAACCGCATCGTCCAATGCTATCAGGTTCTTCTCTACCAGCTGCATAATGGACAGGGCCATAAAGTTCTTGGATATACTTTGGATGCTCATCTTCGTATCACCGTCAATCGGGCGTTCTCCGTGTCGGATCCTGGCGTTTCCAAAACCTTTAGAATAGATTGTTTCTGCGTCTTTTACAATGGTAACGCTTACTCCGACTCCCTTATGATCATTAAGTAATTCATTTATGTATTGTGTTATTTGGTTACCTTCTTCATTAAAGTGTTTCATATTGCCCCCTTATATGCGGTTCCGGGTTATCGCTCAACGCTAGTATTTTTCGACCCTTTTTAGTAGTATCTCCTATTCTATCAACTTGCCAATTGATAACATAGATCCCCTATATTTTAACACGACCATTCCAGATATGAGGATGGAAGCACGAGATCCGTCCCAGTGCTTCCATAAGAATTAGTTATTACGATTTTACCATTACTTCCACCGATAACATGTCAACTCTTCTCATGACCCAATTCAAGAGAATTTCGAGCCAAGGGACCTGTCCCCAATCCAAAAGGGTCACACCCACGGAACCTCTGAAATGAAAACCATATTGAAGGGATTGTCATTTCTAGAAAACGTTTTTAACTCAATCTAACCGGCAAATCTATATCTTCAGAATCCCGGTAGGATCGATAGGAAACCAATTCCTTTTCATTTAAAGAACCATCCAGTTGCAAAATACGGCCATGGGTGGTTTCTAAGTAGAACCGGTAGTTGTTCAAATGAAGTCTGAAAAAGGTATAGGTGTTGCCGAGAAGATGCTTCTCGATTTGATTCGTTTCAGGATGTATCTGAATGAAATCCGCCAGCTCCTGCACGGAAGCAGTGGGTATATCAGCGATAGAATAGTACGTCCCCGTCATATTGTGTTTAAACTTATTCATTGCGGCCATAGCCCTGTCTTTGAACTTTTTCCCATCTACCTTCATACGTCCACTCCTCTTTTGTTACTATTAAGAAGAATCCCCAACGTCCTATAAAATTTAACCGAAATAATGTCCATTCAAAGAAAAAAGCCTTCCCCTCACCTATAGCCTTACGAAATGGGGCCGTTACTTTTGCAAAATCATATCGATATGAGGGATCCCATCATCCAGATAGGTTTCCGTTATCTCCCTGAATCCATATGACCCATAGAACTCCCGCAAGTATTCCTGAGCCTGAATCTTCACGGTTCTTTCCCCTAACTCATCATGGATGAAATCCAATCCCCTTTTTACCAATTCGCTTGCCAGTCCTTTACCACGATAATCCTCCTTCACAAGAACTCTCCCAATCGACGGTTCTTTATATGACACTCCTGGCGGTAAAAGTCTTGCATAGGCCACAACTTCCCCGTTTTCTTCTTTATAAAGATGGTACGCGTGCAGATCCTTCCCATCGACTTCCATGTAGGGACATTGCTGTTCCACCACAAAGACCTGGGTCCTCACCTGTAAAATCCCGTATAACTCGTGTGTGGATAGTTCATTAAAGCTCTTTAATTCCCAATTCATGATTGGACACCTCTTATGTACTGTTTTTTTGTTGGGTCAAAGGAGCCATCGCTCACGTCTTATTTACTAAGCCCTTTATTAATTGACAATCGGTCGCGATGATCTTTTTTAAGTGCCAAAAATAAAGCGGCAAACCAACCAAACAAACTCCATCCCAAAAAGAAATTAATAACATAAATGAGAATTTTGTTATGCTTATTTCTTTTACTAGCTATGTAGCTTGGAATAAAATAAATAAAACCTATTAGAATTAAAGGTAAAATGACCAAGATCACTTCCATAAAATCTCTCTCCCTCCATTTCTTCTGGTATCGGTATTTACGTCAACGAATGTAATCATTGTATTTTATCATTCGTTATTCCTCTTCTTCACTATCCTGTTAATGGATTGCGCCCCGTTTCTAAAGATATTTTAACATAAATTACCTATTAGTTTTGTTTATTATAATTTCTAACACATCCCAACTATTGAGAACAATGCCTTTGCACTTTTATACTCGATTGCTAATTCACTATCTTCTTTTCAAAAGCAAACTCATTTACCTCTAGCCAAGAAAAAAAGGCTCCGATCTCCTGATCAGAACCTTACTCCATTCACAGAACCCTATCCGCCCCATTCATTTTTAGAGCCTTCTTAACCCCCTCATAGCTGTTAATCACCGAAGCGACCAATAATCCAACCGCTACGGTCAAGTACAACCACTGAAAATTGAAGGAGCCGTTGAACAGTTCCTGTATCCGATCTGTGAATTCCGGGTTCAGCACCTCCATGTTCCGGAAAATGAACATAAAGGCTGCAACAGGTATGAACTGATAGACGGCGTTTAAGATCGCAAGCTTCCTGGTCCAGATCCCCTCTTTCCATTTTCGAAGCAGCAGGTGAAGTTCCAAACCGATCAGGAGCACGACCAACGGCCAATACCCGATGAGCACTTCCTGATTAAAGAAGGGAGTGAACGCTCTTTCGTTGTCACCTTTTTCATACAAGCCAACGATACTCGACGCTTTAAAGTAACAGGTTGACCAAATCACCGTCCAAATCAGGCCACCGAAAATTTCCAGCTTGGAAATCCGTTTTTCTTTCGGGACATACGGGATATCTTTCAGGTCATCAGGCGTCCATTCTTTTCCTTTCATGGTGATTGGAAGCTGACTGTCCGAGGAAACGGTCCGCTCGATGATGGCAAAGATGAGCGTCAGCCAAAAGAATACCTGCATTCCTGTTCCGATGACCTCGACCACGGCATTTCCTGCGATGGAGAGGATGATCTCAACGGGGCTTGATTCCCCTGAGTAGTTCAGAACAGATGTAGCAGCTAACACGATGAACGTGATGGCTGCAGAAATCGGAAGAATGATCTTCAATAGCGTCATATACAAATCATAATATCTTGGCCCGATCAGGTGCATCGGCCTGTCTTGATAATTCGAGGCCAGCACCGCAGGATTCCCGAGTGACGTCAGTACCTCCCTCACATCATCCTCTGTATAATCCTCCGGCAGCATGTCTTCAATCGTGGATGTCAATTCAAGGGCAATATCTTCCCGATTCTTCTCCGGCAGCCTTCTCATTACTTCTTGAATATATAGTTCAACAAGCTTCATCCTTCCTCATCCCCTTTTAATAAAATGGCCAATTCACCAGACATCTTTTCCCATTCGGCCTGTAATTGTCCCAGGATCTCAGTGCCGTATTCGCTCAGCACGTAATATCTCCTCGGCCTGCTTTCCGACCGGTCCCAGCTGCTAGTGACCAGTTCTTGCTTCTCCAAACGGCGCAGCAGCGGATAGAGTGTACTCTGCTCCATCGAGATTCCGCTTTTCTCCAGTAATTGGACAAGTGAATATCCATACTGGGGTGTCCGCAATTGACTTAATACAGCCAGGGTCAATGTCCCCCTCCGCAGCTCCGTCGTCAGAGATGTCAGCAGTGACTTATCCATAGGTTCACCTCTTTGATTGAATTATACTGTGTGTCGTACACTATATGGTTTATACTATGTATCATACACTATAGAAGTGCGTAATAGAACGTTTTTTTTAAAAAAAAGCTATGTTAAATAACTCTGTTGATATTTGTATCCCAGGAACAATTTTTCTAAAATACGGAAAAAGAATGAAGGCGTACTTTGTTCGGTTTTTTTTTTATATTTTTGTAAGATATTCGAGTTTATCGCGTCTTATATGTAAGGAGGTGAGATGGTGACACAGCTTGAGGATATTTATAATACATACTTTAAAGATGTATTTTTATATGTGTATAGTTTATCTGGCGATAAGCATATTTCTGAAGATATCACTTCGGAAACTTTTATGAAGGCATTAACATCGCTAGACAGTTTCAGAGGGAATAGTGATATCCGTGTTTGGTTATGCCAAATTGCCAAAAACAGTTATTACTCTTATTTGCGTAAGAATAAAAGCTTAGTGGATCTTGAGTCGGTTCCAGAATCAGCTAGTGGAGACAATGTAGAACAAGAAATAGCCGTTTCAGAAGCGTCTATGAAGGTACATGAAGTTATCCAGAATTTGAAAGAGCCATACAAAAAGGTCTTTACTCTCCGTGCATTTGGAGAACTGTCATTTAAGCAAATTGGCAAATTGTTTGGAAAAAGTGAAAACTGGGCTTGTGTTACTTATCACCGCGCTAGAGAAAAAATCAAAGCGCGATCGGAGGATTATCGATGAAAATCAGCTGTAATATGATCAGGGATATACTGCCGTTATATGTCGAGGATATGGCAAGTCAAGATACTAGAGATCTAGTTGAAGAGCATATAGCTTCTTGTGAGAACTGTAAAAAACGACTTGAAGAAATGAGGACTTTTGAAGAACCCCCAGTAGATACCGATATAGCTCCCTTAAGAAACATACAAAATACATTGCGAAAGAAAAAGCTGCAAACGATTATTCTTTCAGTCATGGTAACATTGGTTTTTGCAGTGGTTACAATCGCTTATCTGACAACCCCAGCATACATCTCGTATGATGAAAATGCAGTTTCAATTATTGAAAAGGAAGACGGAACCATACTTTTGAATTTTAGTGAAGAAGTCTCTGGATATAATGTAAATCAATATCCAGCAGCAGACAATTCAGGTTATGTCTATGATATAACTACATGGGAAACGATTTGGCAACAGAAAATAAACAAAAACAACCTGGAAAATACGGTCTTAAACCCGAATGGGGAAACGGTCGCTTCGATCTACTATTACAATACCGATGGAACTGAAAATACTTTAATTTATGGAGAGCCAATAACGGATGGTTCTGTCATGACGTTACCTCGGCTTGTTTTAAGCTACTATGTGTTGTTTGCTATAGGATTTTTACTTATTTGTGGAATTGGATTGGTTATATTCCGTAAGAACGAAAAAAGAAGAAATGGACTAGAAAAAATGATTCTATTGCCTATCTCGTACCTGTTTGCTCACTTACTTATAAAAGGTCTTCACTCTGCCACTTACCTTGCTGGACGAGACCTTTATGTACTATTACTTGTTACAATTTCTTTATATGTTGCGTTGTTGGCTGGAAGGAACATATTAAAAAAAGTATCAATTAAGAAGCCGAAAAGCACTTTATAATAGTTGTTGCTTTCACTGGTTAATAATAGGCTCACCAATCAGCGATTATCAACAATAACCTTTAACATAGCCTTTAAAAAAGAAGAAGGATCAAAGAACGTTGGGGTGTTCTTTGATCCTTCTTTAACTTACGCGAACCACGGGGACAGGTGCCGTGGTTCTCATACAAATGGTGCCAAGGAACCTGTCCCCATGGCTCACAAATACTTCTTCAAACCTTCCTTCACCTCATCACTCGCAAAAGCAGCCTCCACACTGTTCATATAGATCTCTCTATAATCCTCTTCACTCATCGAAAATTCATTCCAGACTAGGTCACATTCCTTCGTCATCGTGGTATCGGATACCGTTCTGTTATCTGTATTGATGGTGATTTTGATCCCGTCCCTGTGAAAATCGTATAGGGGGTGATCACGGAATTGGTTTACGGCTTTCGTTTGAACATTACTCGTTGGACAGATTTCAAGCACGATCTGTTTTTCCTTTACAACCTGATAAGCTTCCGGACAGTCTGTCATATAAACACCATGTCCGATTCTTTCTGCCCCCAGCCATTCAACCGCCTCGAGGACATTTCTTCCGATTCCCGTTTCACCGGCGTGGATGGTGACTCTGTAGCCATATTCCCGGGCAAGTGCGATGGGTTCAATGAATTTCCCGCAGAACCCTTCTTCTTCGGAAGCACATAAATCAATTGCGACAACTCCTTTTCCAAGGAAGATCTTCCCCTGTTCAACGACCTCAAAGGCACGTTCTGCAGACATCGTTCTCATACAGGACAAAATGATATTCCCTTTAATATCAAAGTGTTCTTCCGCTTCTTTCATTCCCTCGATTACACTTCCAATGATTTCTTCTACAGATAATCCCTTCTGTGTGTGAAGCAAAGGGGCGAATCGAACCTCCATATATTTCACGTTTTCCTCCGCTGCATCTTCATAAAGCTCAAAAGTGATTCTCTTTAAGTTTTCTTTTGACTGCATGACCGCATTAGGAATCGAGAATTTCTCTAAGTATTCATCCAGTGATTTGCAGTCTAATGGGGCGATGAGCTCCTCTTTCATCTCTTCAATATCAAAGGAAGGAATAGGGATGCCCTCCCTCTTTGCGATATCAATGATCGTCTCGGGTCTTACACTCCCATCCAAATGGCAGTGCAGTTCAATTTTAGGCATTATAGAATGTTTCATTGTTGTACCTCCTCAATTTTCCAATAAAAAAATCCTGATTACGAAGAAAATACAACTAAATGTATCTTCTTCGTAATCAGGATTTATTGGTTCCTGGTAGAGACCTCCAAACCATATTATTGGAGTTATACGAATGTGAGAATCGTATTAGATTTTTTATTAAGATAATAAAATTTTCAATACTTGTCAAGGGAGATCGAGGGGACGGTTCTCGTGCCCCCGTCAGGAAATAACTTGATAGAAACAGGAACTGGCTCGACTTCTTAGACTGAATCGAACATCACCCTAAACCGGCAGCCCCCATCATATCCCCCATCCAACTCAATTCTCCCACCATTTTGCTCAATCATTTTCTTCGCAATCGAGAGTCCGAGACCTGTTCCCCCGGTCTCACCATTCCGGGATTCATCCATCCGCACAAACGGTTCAAATATCTTTTCATGGTAGTCGGCGGGGATCCCTATCCCTTTGTCTTCGATGATCATTACGGCCTGGTTCCCTTGGCGCTTGAGTGAAATGGACAGATACCCATCACTGTACGCCATCCCATTATGGAGAATGTTTGTAATCGCCCTTTCAAGCTTTGAAGCATCGAACGTCACCATCAAGGGTTCCTCGGTAATATCCAGGTGATACTCCATCCCTTTTTCTTCAAACTCTTCTACAAAAGAAGTCAGCATGGTACGGAGCCATTCGGCCATATCCTTTTCCTTAAGGGAAACCGAATCCCTGTCGATTTCCATATGGGACAGGTCGAACAGGTCGTGGATGAGGCGGTTTGCCCGCTTGCTGTTGGACACGATGATATCGGTATATTTCTTCTGATCCCCACGACTCAGATTCGTCAGGCTGGTCAACGTTTCGGCGTAACCCTGTATATTGGTCAATGGGGTTTTCAGATCGTGGGAAATATCCAGGATCAGCTGCTTCCTCAAGTTCTCGGATCTTTCCTTCAATGCGATTTCGGTGCCGATCTTCTCTGCCATTTGGTTAATGGTATGTTTCAACTGGTTCAGTTCCTGATTCGCCTCGAACTCGATTTTCTCTCCATAGTTTCCTGATGAAATCGAATCGATCCCCTTCAGAAGCTTCTGGATCGGCTGAATGAGCTGGACGGACGTCCTCTTCACGTACCAATACAGGATGACGATCAAGCACACCATGAAAAAGAGGATGGTGAAGAAGAACACATCATCCAATTGGAAATAGTCCTCTGCGGGAAAGTAGAGTAATAGATACTCTTCGCCCTTTTCAGGTATATATAAATCCGTATCATATGTATCTGTTTCCTTCAAAAATTCTTTGTATCCATAGTTATACCCGATCTTGTGTGGACTGTTGAACTGTTGGACCACCTTATAGTCGGTACTCACAATCTCTATGTAGGCATGATCAGGCAGCTCATTTTTCTTGAATGCTTCTTTCATCCCCCATTTCTTCGCATCTTCATACGTCCCTTGAAGGAAATCCTGATCCAGGTCCTCATACACGGTCTCGACATACACAAAGTTTGCCACCAAAGTGAACGTCCCCACTCCCAGTATGATGATGAACAATAAAGCATAGTTGATAAAAAATTGTCTGGTGATGGAAATGGACTTCTTAAGGAGAATCGGATTAGTCTTCATGATTCTCCATCCGATAGCCGAGCCCCTTTACTGTCGTGATATAGGTCGGGGATTTAGGGTCTGCTTCGATTTGTTCTCTGATCCGGCTGATATGAACCATGATCGTATTGCTGTCACCGATGTAGTCCGTCTTCCATACTAGCTCATATAACTGAGCCTTCGTATACAACCGGTTTACATTCTTCATGAAAATGGACAACAGCTTCGTTTCCTTCGGGGTCAATAGGAGCCGCTCCCCATCCTTGGTCACCGTTTGATTGATGGGGTGATATTCCAGGGCGCCGTTTTGAATGACCCCGTCTTCCTTCACCACACTATAATCCGTATACCGCCGAATCTGGGCATTCACCCTCGAGACCAGCTCAATCATACTGAAAGGCTTCACGACATAGTCATCTGCCCCCAGACCGAATCCCAGTACTTTGTCCGCATCATCCGCCCTCGCTGTCAGCAGCATGATCGGCACCTTACAGCACTTCCGAACCTCTTTGATCACCTGAAACCCGTCCACTTTCGGCATCATCAAGTCCAGGATGAGAAGGCTCGGCCGCTTCTCCCTGCATTTACGGATCACTTCGTCTCCATCATAACTCTGCTCCACTTGATACCCCTCATTCCGCAAATGAAGGGCGATCAACTGGTTAATTTCCATGTCATCTTCCGCTATATAAATCAACTCTGCCATACCTTTACTCCCAGTCTTGTAAAATCGAATTTTCATCCTATTTTATCATGAAAATGACGGTGGTCTTTGAGATTTATGGTTAATTTAAGGTTGCTTTAAGGTTGGGGTTAAGGAAGTTGTGTACAATGAATGGGAACCATGGGGATAGGTACCCCGGCCCCAAGTGCCATTGTAACTGTCCCCATGGCTCAGGCAATATTAAAAAAAGTAGTATTTGGTGGGTAATGAACATGACAAACAAACTAAATGAGTTCATCATAAAAGGACACTTTAAAGAGGCAAAAGAAATGACGAATGAACTTTCCTATCCAGAACTTGATGGAGAACTGATGGAAATGACCTTCAAGAATTCAAGTATAACGAATTACGCATTCATAATGAGTTTACTAGTTGAAGAGGAAAACGTTGAGTTACATGAAATGGCGTTTAGAATAATGGCTATTCCGCTAAGTTACCTGAACGGTGCTTATTACGCTGCCCTTTATCACGCAAGGAGGTGTGTGGAATTAACAGACCGACAAGATATCAGGTACTTATCCAATCTGTTATTCTTGCATTATATCCCCGATAAAGTTGTCAGTGAAGAGGAAGCGTATGATACGGCGAGAAGGATGCTGTCATTGGACCCTGAGCATGTAGTTGCTAAAAAGTTTTTGAATAAGTGAACGAGGGGCGAACCTTGCTGAAGTAGGAGATCCGTCTGAAAAACAGTGACTCCCCTCGATTCGCTGAGTGTCAAACCTCAATAACCCTAAAATATAATCGTTGACAATGAGAGGAAATAATTATGTTTTTTAAGAACGATAAAAAAACTAATAAGAATAGTGTTAATACGGCATTTAAGAGTACATTTATATTTTGGGGAGTAACCCTTTTTATAAATGCACTCTTTGAAATGGTAAATAATAGACCGTTAATAAGTAGTTCGTTCATTATCTTATCTGTAGGGTTAATACTTTTCTACTCTACTGAACAAATAGCTAACTATTTTAATAAAAGTAAAGTGTAAAGATTACTAAGAGCTGAGTTTACATGGGAACGGTTCCCATTCTACTTGGTGAGTTTATGTGTTACATCTTCCTTTTCGTCCCGTTTTCGTTACAAAATAATAAATGGTAGAGTGGGAGCCATCCCCACTCTACCAAGTTAACTCCCACCGTTCACCCTCCCAAGTTTAACCAAGCACTCATCCTATCCATCATCATTGCAAACGGAGGTTCATACCCCAGTTTCCTTTCCCCACATAGAATGAGGGGCAACCATCAATGCTCACCGGATTGACTCACTTCAACAACACATACAGAATTGTTTCTGTCCAGAAAACTCCCAGCGGCAAATCCAATAGTCTTCCTCCCCTGATCCACATGACATGCATATGCGGATTTATCCTATTTCTAGTCAAAGGATCCATTACATTCTACTATTTCCCATACTATTAAATGAAGGTCTATTTTCTAATGGAAGGAGGATGAAAAATGGGAAAAAAACATTATCAACCGGTGTGTTACGAAAAGAGCCTGGAACAGTATCTGCAGTAGTGAACTTAGCGAATGTAAGTGATAAAGATCAAGAAATCACAGTGGAGGTATGGAACTGGTCTCCCTATTTGGACGGCACTTCTACCCGCTTTCTTCATTATTTCATCTGCTGAAGGCCTTCCTCCAGGCGGTTCCACGTTTCGGTGATGCCTTCTATCATACCCATGTCAGTAACGGTCTTGAGTGCCTCTTCCGAAGCATATTCAGCACGGTTGACCAGCTTCGTCCTGCCACCCAAATCGATGAATTCCAATGTATTAGTCGTCGACGGCATGTCTTCATTCGTATTGCCTTCCGGATCTGAGAAGGAATCGACATAGATGATCTTCTCCGGTTCGATGATCTCCTTGTAAACCCCTTTTCCCCAAGATTCCATACCGAAGTATTCTCCTTGACCTTTATCAGCGCACTTCATGCAGTAGTGCCACACACCTCCCGGCCGGAAATCCACGTTACATACGGGAAGCTCCCAGCCCCTTGGTCCCCACCACTGTTTGAGATGTTCAGAGTCTTTAAACATTGTAAACACTAGCTCACGGGGCGCATCAAATTCTCGCTCAAGTACAAGTACCCGATCATTTTCCACCCTTGAAGTCAACGTATTGCTGGTCATTTCATTTCCTCCCGACATAAGAGTATTTTGATTCGAATCACATCATAAAACGGTATTTCGTTTTTACGGTAAAAACGTAGGACACTGCAATCAAAATATACCCTATGATGAAAAATACCCAATGATCCCTCATTGCAATAGAGAAGACTTGACGCATGTCAAATCAATAGCCGACATGATATCTGGAAAAGAAGCTATAGCATGAATGGGATCAACAGCCTGTAAGAAACCAGTATCCGCTATTACTATTCTTCAAAGATTCCTTATTCCCTGCTTTGGTTTTGAGGTTCTTGATGAGCTTCTGATTTTCAACAGGAGGGAGTAACGTAAAACGGTGTCTGACCCCCAGCTTTCCCGTGCTGTGGGTCGGGTATAAGAATATGAAGAAAGAGCATTTAGAAAAGGTATTTTATGGTAAAATAAAGGAGGTTTTGATAGCAAAATTTTTACCTCTAAATGACAATGTGGAGTGGTCAAATGTATTTCCCTTCGAAAAGAGATATCTGGATGAGTAGTATTCATTTTTTAGCAGCCTTTATTTTGATTGTATTGCCAGCAAGGTCCGAAGATTTTTCAATCCTTCTAATCATTACACTGATTATTCCTGGATTGATTTCTTTGTTTGTGTGGTTTAGAACAGGATATAAAATAATCAATGAAAAAATCATCATCATATATGGACCCATGAAATTCAAAGTGAATATTCATGACATTCAAAGATTACATTATTTAAAAAGCCCCTTTGTAGGTCCCGCTCTTTCAGTCGATCGGATAGGTCTTACACACTCAAAATCAAAATTTGTTACCATTTCCCCAAAAGATAAAGAGAGATTTATTAAGGAACTATTAAAAATCAATTCAAATATTGTGATTGATTAATGATGTAAACCCAGTATGATAGATCATAAATTTAACTAAAAAAGAAATGCCCCCGTCCGCTGAAAGTTTCAACGTTCGGGGGCATTTCCATTTCATTCATTTTCGAACTTCACTTCTTTCCTCATAACAAAGCTAAAGATAATACTCGTAAGGATATAATAGATTCCTATGATTGATAACGCATCTGTTAACACGGTCCATAGATCTCTTCCTTTTATCATAAACCCCCATAACAAAAAGCTCGTAATGAATATGAGTGGGAATACGAGAAAGTATCCGCGGAAGTATAGTTTTTCTTTATGTTTCATCATCATCATCCTTGTCTAGGGAATGTGTTTCTACATTTCTGTTTCATAAGTCCCTTCTCTACGATATCACTTACTTGTCAGATTTCATTGATAAGCTCAATATTGAAAAGTTTATAGGTAGAGGATACATGGACTAACCGGGAACGGTTCTTATCCTATTTTTCTAGTGAACTGAGACGTAGCGGGGCTTTTTATTAGGGGAGTTTTTCCCCTTGCAAAAGAAGAAAAGTAGAGTGGGAACCGTCCCCACTCTACTCACTATATTTGGAAGTCGATATTGTAGACCTTTTGCTTAAAATTGTTTTAAGAAATCATGAATCCACGTACTATCCGCAGAAAATTCCTTATTTACTTCACGCCAATGTTGAAGAAATTTCTCTTTATCCTCTTCCCATTCAGGATATGCTTCTTTAAAGGCATCAATGAATGTTGAAGTCCCTGCAAGGATTGCGTGATCTTCATGAGAGACTTGCAAGCCCCATTCTCCATGTGGCGAATAGAGGGAATTCTCGACCACAAGAGGAATGGACTGATAGTCTTCGTAGGCAATGGTATTCTCGGAGCCCCAGTGGTGCGGTGCCAACTCAGAGAAAAAGTCCTGTGAAAGAGTAAAAGAATCCCCTTCCGACTCCGACACGTAAAAGGTCCCCTGTCCAACCTGTTCCATGGTTTTCATCAGAGCATGGAACTGATTTTCCTGAAGATAATATCCGTTGGTCGGGAAGATCAGCACCCTTTCGTTGAGGGTTTTTTGAAATGGATTGCCAAATGGATCCGATTTCGTAAATACTCTATGGAAGGCTTCCTTTAACCGGGAGATGTCGTCTGCTTTTTGAAATCTTTCCACTTTTTATCCCTCTTTCCCTAAAGAAACTTTATTTTTCTAACTCCTTTTATGCCGTTTACATCAATGGTAGGCGGCCCTGATTTAGAAGATTTCCTGTATGTAAAGGTAACCCCGTTCTTGTCTTTTCCGACAAATACTCCAGGTGAAACTTCCCTATGACTGGAAACTTGGGCATTGAAGAAATCCCAGGCATCGGACGCCGTGCCGTACATTTTTTTGATATCATTTTGATCTGCTTTTGGAAGTGATTTTAAATCGTCTGCACTCCATTTTTTCTTCAAGCTTTGTTTCAGGGCATTCTTTACGGCTGTTTTCCCAAACTTTTTAATAGCATACTTGATACCGAGACGTAATACAACACCGACGATAATCGGTATAACCGAAGCTTGTAGAGTAGTAGAGTTGATCTCGTACTCTTCGCCTGTTTCGGTATCAATCAGAGTGGCGATCAGGATCTCATCGTCCACTTCGTGAAAGACCACATGATAGGATTCATAGTATTCATTCCCTGACTCATCCACGATGCTGCCTGTAAGCACGGCATCCTGGCTCTCAAGATCCATGGTCAATTCGGTATCCACTTTAAGGTCTTCTTCATCTACTTTCATATCCAAGATAAGTTTTTCAGCACTATCTTCTTTAAGCTCTACTTTCACTTGTTCTGAGAGGTTAATATCATGTTCCTCACTAAGTGACCTTTCAGCCTGTTCTAAATCGATTCCCTGTGGTTGAACCGTTTCCTCTGTTGCGGCCAAACTGCCTTGAGGGAGGATGGAGAACAACAATGTGATGATTAAAATTTTTACTAGTAGTTTTTTCAATGAGCGCACCTCTTTATTTTATTCTTACAAGTCCATGTCCATAGTCTTGATCAGGTCCTGCTTTTCCTAAATCAATTGCTTCTTTTTGCAGCATCTTGTAAATGTTCTTGATGTCACGATGACGGGAGTGTTCAGAATCCAGTATGCGGGCTGTATATCCAGATAGCTGGGCAGCAGCGAAGGAAGTACCGCTGAAGGATGCGAAATCCCCATCTTTACTGGTCGAAAGAACCTTTGTTCCAGCTGCGGCAAAATCAACCTTTCCCCTTGCTGCCATAGAAGATCGGACCCTATTGGAGTTTACGGATGTGACGGACCATACCCCTTCATAGCGTGCCGGGTAGTCAGCCTCCTGCCCCAGTGTATTTCCTGCTGCCGCTATGATGATAATCCCGGAAGACAGCGCCTCATCAATGGCTTTCTTAAGCTGACGATCATCCACTTGAAAACCGGAGCTGATATTGATGATGTCGACCTTCTCTTTGATGCACCAGTTGATTCCTTTGACCAAATCGGCTACCTTCCCGTTGCCTTTCTTATCTAGAACCTTCACATCATAGATGGACACATTCTTAGCCAGCCCGCTCATTTTGCCTCCCGTATCCTCGGCAGCAATGAGGCCTGCAATGGCAGTCCCGTGACCATAATGATCTTCAATCGGTTGGTTGGGCTCTATGGCATTAAATGATTGATGGACCTTTCCTTTCAATGCCGGATGGTCTTTATTGATTCCACTATCGAGTACAGCGACCTTGATTGGCTGCTTCTCATAAATCAAGTGCAGCAGCGCTATACCAAATAACAATGCAATGATGCCTATTACACGATAAGTCTCTTTACGTTTCATTTTTTTTTGACGTAACCTTTCTATTAGTCAAGGCAGATACATCATGTTGAATCTGCCGTATCAATCGATCGACTCACATTCATATGAAGAATTCTTCTTTATGTATTATAATGGGAAACATTTACAAGAAACTTAACGGAAGCTTAACGCAACCTTAAGTTTTTAGGCGCACAAAAAAACGCCCGATCCCAATCGGGAAAAGGCGTATATTCGATATCTCTTCACTTATTTTCAAGCTCAAATCAAAGTGAACCTTGGAGGGTTCGCATCGATCATCCGGCCTGAGGTTCGAATTGAAGTCCATCGGTCCTCTTGTTATCTGTTTTTCGACGGAAAAGGACGTTAGTTTAACTAGATTCGGTCCCTGAGTGATAATGAGTACCGGAATCTGAGTGAAATCCATTTATCGAATCCTTTCTGCTGTGGAATTGATCCATATCGGGTCAAAATCAATCCTGATTCAAAAAGATTAATCCTGTTTAAACTTTTTAAATCCTCTTTTTGATTTATTAATCCTCTTTTACAATAATCGATCCCCCGTGTCGAATTTTCTTTATGATGATAGCCGGGGTCAAAGGTCTCGTGGCTCCACCTGGCCCCTGGCTCTCCGATTCTTGAATATCCAAATTGAACTGTGAACATACTGAATAAATAGGTGAATCGATCTACTAGGAGGTGACCATAATGAAAGAACAAGAAAAATCAAAAGACATTGGCCAAAAAGCAGATGCAATGAACGCTATGGATCAGGGGTTGAACTTGGTTTCTCAAGTAGTGAATAATGCGACGGGCAGTGACAAGGGGAACGATGGTAAGATTAATGAAAATGATTAGTTTCATAGAAGCACGGGGACGGTCCCGTGCTTCTTATTTAATCAAGTAAGAGCAGGAGAACCGTCCCCATGCTTCCACTCAATAATATCTGAGATGAAAGGATAGATATTGGCTGGATGTTCAGCGATCCGGTGAACGAGATATAAGTACCATTCGCTCCCGTATGTGACATAGACTTTTGTCTGGATATGAGAATCTTTTAGGAACGCTTTTAAGTCCGGACGCACCCCATCCAGCATCTCTACTTCTACAGTAGGTCGATCAAGCAATCCATTTTCTTTTAACTTCATTACGATCGTTTCATCATGAGTCGCAACGGACAGAGGATGCTGATGGTGGACACATGTGGTGACAAATTCGATATAGCGCTCATCCAGCTCTGAAGATCTTGGAATGTAAAGATCCTTTGGCTCCTGATAAGCCCCCTTGACTAAACGGATTCTGCCGGGATATTTCAATAGTTCCTCCAGATCGCGATCTGAACGTTTCAAATGCACTTGTAATGTGATACCGACATTTGGATATTCCGTAGAAGCCTTTTTATAAATTGAAAGGATCCGTTCGGTCTTCTGGGATTCCTCCATACTGATCATCAGTTGAATACCTTGCCCCTGTGCCTCTTTGGCCAATTCTTTCAGATGATTCAGTGCCAGCTCATCAGATATCATCATGCCGATATGGGAAAGATCAAATGAGACAGTAGCCCGAAGTTCGGCTCCTCCGAGATCTTTTATTAATTTAAGGAATTCATTTTTTGCGAGGATACATTCCTCCTCTGTTGATGTATTTTCTCCCACATATTCCAATGACACCTCATACCCTTCATTGGATAAGGAAATCACGCGTTCCATTCCTTCCTTGCGCGTTTCACCTGCCACAAACCGCTTGGCACCTTTCATGAAAATGGGGTAAAGTTCCTTTGAATGTTGTAAATAGCTTTTCAGTTCCTGATCTCTGGCAATCGATTTCAGGGCTTTTGAAAAGCGGATTTCCTCATTTAGCATAAACCCGGTTCACATCCTTACATGTTTTTATTTACTGCAGATTCACCTTTGATAAAGATCTCCCTGTACTGTCCCGGCGTGAGACCAATAAACTCCATAAAGAAACGACTGAAATGACTTTGATCCACAAATCCTGTCTCTATGGCAGCATCCAGCGGTTTCACATTTTGTTCCAACAGCTTTTTCGCCTCACCGACACGGATCGTCTGCAAATAACGATACGGGGTGATGCCCTTGAATCGGGTAAAGGAGCGCAATAATGAATATTTGTTCATATTCGCTATCCTTGCCAGATCATCTAAGGTTACAGGCTCTGCATAATGAACTTTCAGGAAATCACATACATCCTCAATTTCCTGCTTCACCACTCTACATTCTGCCTCCCTGGTTTCCGAGGCATATTCTTGGATGAGCTGTTGAAATAGGAAATAAAAGGTCTCTTCCTTTTCGAAATCTGAAATCTCATCCATGATCATCTGATGAAGCTTCTTCAGTAATGGAGCATGACCACTGCTATAGGCAACAGGAGAAGCAAAGGAAGGAAGATAATCCTCTCCTGTAATCTCTTCTGTCACTCTTCGCATGATATCAGTATTGATATTCAAACAGCGGTAGTCCATAGGTTGATGATCAATCGGTTCACAGGAGTGATTGTCCAGAGGATTAAAAAAGATCAAATCTCCCGGACCGATATCATACTCTTTATTCTTACAAGACATTCGTCTTTGGCCACTTTCAATAAAACCAATCACATAATATTCATGGAAGTGGTTCGGAAATGTTTGCATAATGCCCTCAAAACGATACGATTCTATCTGTAAATCCCGATCGAACCGTACCATTCTTTCGCCTTTTCCCATGCGAACAACCTCCCTGTTATTTCTGAAGAACAGTGTAACACATTCCCCCAAGGCTCTCTTGTATGATATTGACTCGTAAACATGGGGCGGCTCTTTTGCTTTCATAAAAAAATGATGTCCGATCCCCGTCACACTTCTTACAGGGCCAAACACCATACCCGGGTCACAGACCCCTTTCTATAACTCTCTCAATCTTCCCCCACTAAAAAACCATATTTTACCACATATTAAAAGCCACGCAGACAGAGGTATGCTCACTTATAAACAAAAATCTGTTTGTCTTTAGGGGGGGGGTTTTTATGTCTTAAAGACGGTTCGAGTAGAGTGAGGACCCTCCCCACTCTACCCTTATCACTTCGAAAACAATTTCCAATTCCCTTCAGAGATTACTTCGACCGCTCCGTCCATCACCTTGATGGCCGTTTGATCGTCAATCGCATAAGCCGGCCCCTGCATGTCAGCGGCCCATTTCTCTGCGGCAGCCATGGTATTATGCGGCAGCATTTCGTGATCCAAGTGAGGAAAGATTGAAAGATCGACCATACCCAGCGTATCATCGCCACCACCTGGAGGAGTCCAGCCAACGAAGAAATCACCAATGTTAGGTGCCATCACCATGCTCCCGGCACTCATTCCCACATAGACTGCCTGCAGCGACGGCAAGAGGTCAGCAAACCCGGATTGCTGCATCCAATGGCTCAGGAAGAGGGCGTCCCCGCCTGAGACCAGCAAGACGTCCGTCTCCCTGACCAGCGGCATCCATCGTTCTTCATCGATACTTGGCAGCGCCGTTAGCTCCAGCACGCCGACGGATTTCCATCCCAGGTCGACCATTGGATTCTCGGAATTGCCCGAGATGAACTCCCATGCTTTGACGCCTGGTCCGACCCAGGGGTGTCCGTACATCGCAGTGGGTATGCACAGGGCTGTGGATTCTTCGATCGGCTTGTCAAGCATGTCAACCAACGCGTCGTGTATGCTTTTGTTATTGACGCCTGCAGATGTGAGTAGAAACTTCATAATTCCAACTCCTTATCATTGTGTGGTATTGTCACCGTTTTACATATCTCTAAGACTGAAAACCTTTGATTTTTATAATATACCAACCCCTTAATAGACCTTTCTTTTTCCTTAACCTACCCGGTTGATTCAATAAGAGAATTCAACAAAAATGGCCGTTAATCCTTCCCTTTCCCCCCCAATCACGCAATTCTTCCCCATATCATTGTTTACTCCTGAGCCAAGGGACCTGTCCTCTCAGCTCACTTGGCTCAACTCAATCGTTCATGCTCCACCCCTCCCTTTTAGTTATGTTAAAATATAATTGGAAACTACAGTAAAAGGAGAGACTGTGAGTACATGAACGATCAAGGTAAACGAACATACACGAAAGCTATTTGTGACAAAGTATTGAGTCAAAAGCAAGAGCTCATCGTTCAAAAAGACAATCTGAGATCCACCCAATACAGCAACATAGAATCGAAGCTTCATAGTTGGCGTGAGAATATCATTGACATTTACGCAAAATCGATCGAAAGTGACTTGGATATGGCCTTTGAGCAATTACAGGTGTGGGGATCAGAAGCAGTCGATACTCTCGTTAATTTCAATCTTCCATTGGAGGTTGCTCTGGACGAGGTAAGAGACTACCGAAATTTAATCGGACAAATCATTAAGGAGGAAGCTTCCGCTTTCAACTTGACATTCGATCAATTCTATAACCTGATCTCAGATTTTGACGCAGTGGTGGACAGGGCTGTACATTGGCTGAGCTTGTCGTATACAAGAAGATTTTTTACACAGATCAACGCTGCAGAAGCTACAGCGTTAGAATTATCAATCCCGGTGATTAAAATAACCAATCAAGTTGGCATAATCCCCTTAATAGGTGACATTGACACCGAAAGAGCCCAAGAACTGATGGATAAAGCTCTGTCAAGAGGGAGCGAATTGTCCTTAGAATACGTGGTGATTGACCTATCCGGCGTTCCGATCATTGATACGATGGTAGCAGACCGTATCTTCAAGGTAGTGGATGCCTTATCCCTGATCGGAGTCGAAACCATCCTATCTGGAATAAGACCCGAGATTGCCCAGACCATGACCCATCTCGGAATCGATTCTTCGAACATTACTGTGACATCTAGTCTCCATATAGCTTTGAAAAAATTTGTGTAAGTCGGGGAGACAGGTTCCTTTGCTCGAAGGACGAGGTTTGGTTCCTGTCTCCCCTACTGGTTGGGAGGCAGGTCCAAAAAAAACCACAGGGACGGTTCTCATGCTTCGTCAGCACGAGAACCGTCCCTTTATTCCCTAAATAGTAAGTTAACTTGATTTCTTTCCCATTCATTTTACGAGGTTTTTTTGAAGGTTCCTTTTTTCACTTTCTAATACCGCTATTGAATCATTTAATTTTCTGCTCTTCAGTATCTCCTACTACTCCCTGCAGTGCCTTAAGAATCACGGAATTCGCTACAACCCCCACATAATTTGCACCTTTTTCAAAAGCTTGTCGCGCTCTGGTGCTATCAGCTGCCACAGTTCCAAGTACAACGTTTTCTTCTGAAGCTTTCTCATACAATGTTCCAAGGACTCTTTGTACTTCTGGATGCTTGGCACCTTCTTCTTTAAACCCCATATCAACCGATAGGTCCGTTGTACCGATGAAAATAACATCGATACCTTCAACACCCATAATCTCCTCAATATTCTCCACCGCTTCAAGGGTTTCTATATGTGGAATGACTAAGATGTTATCATCGGAGCTATCTAAAAATGCCTTACCGCCTTCATTTCCATAGCGCGCCGCCCTGTGTGAATAAGCGACACCCCTGGTTCCTAAAGGGGGGAATTTCGCCCTTTTCACAGCATTAATGGCATCTTCCTTTGAATTGACCATCGGTACTTGTACTCCTTTGGCCCCTCTATCCAATGCCTTCTGGATACTGGACGGATCATATGAGACTCTCACAATGGGGACCAAATCCACTGATTCGGCTGTCCGAATCATGTTTTCTAATTCAGAAGGACTGAATGCCCCATGCTCATCATCTATGACCACGAAATCAAATCCGGCATACCCGATCATTTCAATGAAGTTAGGAGAATAGAATCCTATGAAACTTCCCAGTACTCTATCCCCCCTTCTGAGTTTGTCCTTTACAGGATTGATCAATGACATTACCTCCCTACTTTCCATCCATTCACTCCATCAGCCAGTTGCGTAAAGCAGCCGTCACTTCTTCCGGTTGCTCCAAACTGCTTAAATGGCCACAGTGATTTACGACAACTAACCGTGACTCTGAAATAGATTCCTGCATTTCTTCATGTAAGGACAAGGGGCAAACCTGATCATCCCTTCCTACTAAAAGGAGCGTGGGAATGTTGATTTCCCTTAACACTTCCCGAAGGTCAGAACGCGTAGAAACGGCCTTTAATTGCTGCACATATCCTTCTGGCCCGATTCTCTCCGCCATATCCTTTATGATTGATACTAACTGGTCATCTTCCTGCCTGCTGGGATGAATGAGATTCGGTAACAACTTTTCCTCTACTATTCTTTGAAACTGCCCGGTTTCCACCTTTGAAATAAGGTCCTTCCAGCTCTTCAACTGCTCTGGCTTGGGGCCATGTGGATTCGAGTCCAATAGGGCAAGTCTGGTCACTCTTTCCGGTGCTTGGCGAATGACTTCCATGGCCACAATCCCACCAAGTGAAAGCCCAGCTAGAGCAAAGCGTTCAGGGGCATGCTTCAAGACGAATTCGGCCATTCCCTCTATGGTATCTTCTTCTGTCAGCATACAGACGAAAGGATCGGAAACATCAGTCAAATGCTCCAACTGATGCTCCCAAAGTCGCTCATCACATAGCGTACCCGGTAATAATACTAACGCTTCTTTCTTCATCTTCTATTTTTCTCCCGCTCGCAGCTTCTCCGCCATTTGTTTCTCAAGTGCGGAAAAATTCTCAGGTTTGATCATTTTTCCTGATGTATCTGCATGGAAGCCATGTTCCGCAGCTTTCCTTACGACCTGTGGAGCCCAGTATGGGTCTTTCCCGTTGAATACTTCGTGCTGTTCAAGTACGGCAAAGATCCAAGCATCTTCATCACTGATATTCTCAAATCCTCTCCATAACCCTGGAGGCAGGGAAATTAAATCCCATTCTTCGATGATGGTTTCACCCTCGATCTCATCTTCACTATTTCCCCAATAGAAGCGCCATTTTCCGGAAAGAGGGAGAAACGCCTCGATGTAGTCATGAGTATGGTAAGCCGGTCCATTCCCGGGAGGTGCTTTCACCATACCAATTTGAAACCCGTGTGGTTCTGTTATTTCAGGGGAATAGGCATCATTTTCACTGGCGGTATCCCCGATCAGGGCGTAATTCAAGCGTTGATGACCAGGTATGATACTATCAATAAACATGAGGGGGATCGCTTTTGATTTTAGATCATCAAATCGGACGATCCAGTTTTCTTCCATCTTTTCATTGGATACATATCGTTTCACTTTCGGTTGTTCTGTCGGCATAGTAATCTCCCTTTCTATCATTCAAAATGTTATTTATTTACTATTCCTATAATTTAAACGTCACTAATTTCAATTCTGTCATCTCTTCCACGGAATATTTGATTCCTTCACGTCCGGTACCGCTGTTCTTCACTCCCCCATAAGGCATCTGATCGACTCTGTAAGTAGGGATATCATTAATCATGACTCCTCCGACTTGAAGGCGGTGCAGGGCATCGAAAGCTTTGTGAACAGAGGTAGTATAGATACCCGCCTGCAATCCGTATTCCGAATCGTTCACGAGTTCAATCGCTTGATCCAACGAACCGTATGGTGTGATCGTGACAATGGGTGCGAATGCCTCCTTACAGTTCAGGGATAAAGTGGATGATCCCCCTGTGATCACAGTTGGATGTATGATGGCATCCTCCCGCTTTCCTCCATATAAGATGTGCGCACCTGCTTCTGTTGCCTCCTTGAGCCAATCTTCAATTCTCTCTGCCTCGCCTTTGTTGATCAAGGCAGATAGGTCTGTGCCTTCTGACAGGGGATCACCGATCACAAGCTGGTTCGTTTTTTCAACGAATTGTTCAACAAAAGATTCATAGAGTTGTTCCTGCACGTATATCCTCTGCACCGAAATGCATACTTGACCTGCAAAGGAATAAGCCCCTTCCACACATCTGGCTGCGACGGCAGCCATATCCTCTGCTCCATCTACGATGACTGCAGAGTTCGAACCCAGTTCAAGTGTTACTTTTTTCAGACCTGCTTTTTCTTTAATGCCAAGTCCAACCTCCACACTCCCCGTAAAAGTGACCATTTTCACTCTCGAATCTTTCACGAGCTGATCTCCAATGACGCTGCCTCTCCCAGTGACGACGTTTAACGCCCCTTCCGGCAAACCTGCCTGCTCAAAGATTTCCGCTGTAAGGAGTGCACTTAAAGGCGTCTGATTTGCCGGCTTCAGGACCACTGAATTCCCGGCAGCAAAAGCGGGACCCAGCTTATGGGCAACAAGGTTGAATGGGAAGTTAAAGGGCGTGATCGCTGCAATGACGCCTAAAGGCTCACGGATCGTAAAGGCAAACCGTCCCTTTCCACTCTTGGCGGCATCCATGGGGATGGTTTCTCCATGGATCCTTTTCGCCTCTTCGCTTGCAAATTTATACGTTTCAATCGTTCGCGCGATTTCAGCACGAGCTGCCTTTATCGGCTTCGCACATTCCATGGCAAGGATTTCTGCTGCCTCCTCAGATCTCTCTTCAAAAAGTCGCCAAACCCGCTCAAGGATTTCTGACCGCTCCAAGGAAGTCAACTGCTTCATTTTCTCAGAAGCTGATTGTGCGCTTTCTAAGGCGTCTTCCACTTCACGCTCATCTGCCAGGGGGACGCTGGCAATGACGTCTCCGCTGAATGGGGATGTTAACTCATAGTAATCCTTTGCTTCCTGCCACCTGCCATCGATGTAGAGTTTCTTCTTGAGTTGATTTTTCAGCAACCTTCCTCACGTCCTTTCTCGTATCCCGTGAATGCCTTTTTATAAATGTCTAAGATTTTCTTTTCCGTCAATTGGTACGGTGTGTTGGATAACAGGCGCTCAATCTGTGAGGCTTGCCCGGCAAGAAGAGGCAAGTCTTCCTCCAAGATCCCAAGCTCCGCTAACGATGTCGGGAGGTCAAGATTCATCAGTAATTCATATAAATACCCCACTACTGCCTTAAGCGCTTGGTGTGGATTTTTTGAGTAATCCCCTAATTCAAGATAGCCTGCAACCTCTACCATTTCCTGAGTGCACGTTTTCCCGGTCTCTTCGAAAACAAACGGCATAAGGAGAGCATTGGCAACCCCATGTTCGATGTGATATTTTCCACCGAGGGGGTAGGCTAAAGCATGGACGGCCCCCACTCCTGCATTGGCTAACGAAACTCCGGCCAACAGGCTTACCCAACTCATTCCGATGCGACCCTCCATGTCCTTACCATGATGAACCGCCTTCGTAATGTTCGAACTGAATAACTTCATGGCCTTTTCAGCATAAATCTTCGTTAAGGGGGTGGCTTTCACGGCAACATACGATTCAATGGCATGTGTGAAAGCATCCACTCCTGAAGCAGCGGTGACCCGCGGTGGACAGGAGCGTGTCAGGGCGGGATCGATGATGGCGAGATCCGGCAGAAGATGCCTGCTGACGATCCCCCGTTTTACTTCCTCTTCTTCATCCCCGAATATGGCATTCATCGTCACTTCCGATCCGGTTCCTGACGTCGTTGGAAGCAGAATGCACTTGACCTGCCTGGATTCAATGGTTTTGACTCCACTTAAATAAGGACTCACGTCATCTTTATCAACCAGGGCAGCCGTCGCTTTCGCCACATCCAGAGCGCTTCCGCCTCCGATTCCGATGACGAGTTCACTTCCTGATTTCTTCACAAACTCTACTGACTTTTGTACCAAAGTAAAGGTCGGCTCTCCTTCAATATCTGTAAACACGTTACTCTCAATTCCTGCCGATTCCACTACTTCCAGTACACGTTCAACGACTCCGACCCGTTCAAGACCTTTATCACTAATAATCACGACTCTACTGACATCTAATTTCTTGATCTCATCCGGCAATGAATAAAATGTGTCGACTCCAAAACGGACATTCCCGGGCATATGAAAATCCGGATGACTTATACTTGTAGGATCTTTCTGAATTGACGTTTGTACTGACATGGTATTGCCTCCCTTTCTTGAATGCGCATTCAAAACTACATAAAGAAAGATGATTTATTCATATTTTCCGGCTTCTGTATTGTCAGCATTAATCTTTGTACCCAGATAAATCTGCCTCAGTACATCCAAGCCATCAAATGTCATCCATTCTTCTACAATTTTCTCATTCCTGATTTTCAGGTGAGAAATACCCAATACCTCTACTGTTTTTCCACTTGGCTGACCGAAATATCCAATCCCCTCATGAATCCCTTGCAATCTCCACCTTACGGCAACATCCCATTCACCCTTTTGGGCTCCCTCGTTACAGGTCACTCTCTCGACCATACATTTCGCACTTGGGAAAGAGGCAAACAAACTGACGAGCATTCCTTGGATCTGGCTGGTCCCAATCAAATCTTTATTGCAAATATAATGGACCACCGCATGATTCGCGTAGAAGTCCTTCACATGATTGAATAATCGCCATTCCCACACTTTGTTGTACATGGCTAAAATAAAATCACCAATTTCAAAACCTTCTGACTTCGAAGAATATACGGCAGGCATCAGCTGCCCTTCCATTGCCCCGCTTGAACCGAAGTGGGATTGCAATGCCGGGGTCTTGTTTGCCGAATTCTGTGCCAGTTTCTTGGCCACTTCGATGGGATCGAATCCTAACTGCTTGACTAGATACAGGTTGTCTCGTACCAGCCACTCTTCCACGATCCGGTTTGAATGGACAAAGCAGTCAACCGTGGTCCGGAAGAAAACTTTCTTACCTGTAGCGGGCCCGAATGAGGAATCCCCCAGGTTGGTAGCACTCGATGCGATACGGTGAGAAGATAAAAATCCTTCCTCATCATTACCTGACCATATGACATTTTCACCAACAAGCCTTCGATCCGGAAAGGCGTGCAAAGCCTGTAAGGTCCCTGACACCACCTCATTTACACCTTGTATATGGGCTGTTCCCGTGTGCATGGTGACATCATTATGATAGGTTTGATAAATAATCCCGATCCCTTTCTCTTCCCAGATGCGATGGGTGATCTTGATGATATAATCCACAAAATCGAGATACTCCTCGTCAAATCCATTCATTCGCTGTTTACGTTTCGTATTCTTTGAGAATTCATTGTAATCCGAATAGCCGACCCGGTTCACTTCGTTTGAGTCGCCATAGAATACGTTGTCATGTTGAGGTGCTTGATAAAGAGGACGATCCACTTCTACTTTTTCCTCTTTTCGTTCATCCACTTTCGGCATCTTTATTCCTCCTTTATTTGAATGCGCATTCAAAATGCAATAAGAGTTACTCTTTAAATTGCGGTCCAACCTCCATCAACCTTGATGGTTTCACCTGTTACAAAGTTTGCCATGTCTGACGCTAGGAATAGGACCGCTCCTGTCACATCGGAAGGCTGTGCGAGTTTCCCTAATGGAATTCTGTTTAGAACATCTTGATAAAAGTCATGGTCTTCAAACATGCTGGAGGTGAGTTCCGTTTCAATGAATGTCGGGGCCACTGCGTTAACCTTTATATTGTAGGGTGCCCACTCAACAGCAAGAGCTTTGGTCATTTGCACGGCCCCTCCCTTACTGGAACAATAGGCTGCCCGCTTGATATAGCCAACGAATGCCATCTGTGACACGATGTTGATGATCTTCCCACTTTTTTGTGGAAGAAAGTACTTCGCTGCACGCTGGGAGGAGAAGAAGCTTCCTTTAAGATTTGTATCAAGGACTGAGTCCCAATCTTCCTCCGTCACTTCCATGGCTTGTTTAGGAATATTCACTCCTGCGTTATTGACCAGTACATCCAGTCCCCCCATATGAGCGGCTGCCTCATCCACCATCCTATGAATGTCAGCAACATGCCGGATGTCAGCCTTCACATAAGAACAATCGGGGGAGTAACGATTCAGCTCAAGGACAGCAGCTGACAGGGATTTTTCATCCCTCCCTGAAATCACCACTGTTGCCCCCAGTTTGGCGAAGGAGAGCGCGATATCCTTCCCAATGCCTTTACTTCCTCCCGTAACCAAGACCCTTTTACCTTTGAGTTCAGCAAAGTGCGTCACTTCTTATCCTCCTTCTCGTACCTGCATACTCCCGTTGTTTTTCGTTGAATTAAATCGGGTTCTAATATGATCTGGAACCCTTCATCTTTCCCTTCGCCCTCTTCAATGAGGGAGATCAGTTTTTCCAAGGCAAGGGTTGCCATTTTTTCTTTCGGTTGGGTGATGGTGGTAAGTCCAATATATTGATTCTTAGCCAAATCAATATCATCAAATCCGACGACTGATAGTTCTTCCGGTACCTTGATGTTTTCACTTGCTGCCGCATCTAACACGGCAAGGGCCATTTGATCGGAAGCAGAGAAAAAGCTCGTTGGCCGGTCGCTCTGTTTTAATAACGTTCTCGTGAATTGATAGACTTCATCGTAAGAGAACTCTTTATCATAGACAAACCGATCATTCCCTACAATGCCCAAGTCCGCAAGTGCTTCTTTGTATCCTAAGTTCCTCAAGTGCGTGGTTACATACTTCGAAGGACCTGCAATATATCCGATGCGACGGTGGTTTAGCTGATAAAGATGTTCCACCGCAAGTCTTGCCCCTTTGTAATTGTTGACGGCTATATAATTCGCCTTCTCGTGCTCCAGGATACTGTTGAAAAGAATGACAGGAAATCCTTGATCATACAATTCTTTAATCCTTTGATTGTCCTTATCGGCAGACGCGATGATGATCCCATCGACTCGCTTTCCCTTAAGGGTTTGAATATATTTATCCAGATTCTCTTCGTTATGATTGGTATTGCAGAGGATCACATCATACTGCATCTCCTGTGCTTTTCCTGTAATCACTTTCGCTGATTCTGCAAAAAAGGGATTCGTGATATCCCCGACGATTAACCCGATGGTTCTCGTTTTATTACTGGCAAGGCTTCTTGCAATCTCATCTCTTGTAAATCCTAATTCCTTTATCGCTTCAAGGACTTTCCTTCTTGTAGATTCCTTGATATGAGGATAATTGTTCAGGACCCTGGAAACTGTAGATTGTGAAACACTTGCCTTTTTCGCCACATCATATGCACTGATTCTGCCGTTCATTTTTCAAAACCCTTTCAAATGTTACCTTCATTTATTAAATCCGGATGCCTTTATGGTGAGTTCAACTATCTCCAACTATGAATCCGGATTCACATTCTATTATAATTAAAAATTCAGATAATGACAAAGCCTCATTCCCTATAACTGGATAAGCCCCAAGATGACAATCTGAGCGATAAACAATCCGATGAGTGCATACGAGTATTTGTCCATGCCCCCTGGAACGATGGAATGACCGTTTTCATCCGTTACAGTTCCTTCTTTTATCAACCTGGCTCTTTGACCATTAAACGTGAATTCTTCCAATTCAATTCTTCTATTCTTTTGAAATAGTAAACTGAAAATGTAACCGATGATAAGGGTGATCACGCATCCGATAGGATAATTCCAGAGCCAGTTCACCAGGCCAAGGTTTCCAATATACGTCGTGATGACGATTCCCAATACAAACCCGATGGCGACTCCATTATCATTTGCTTTCTTCGTGAACATCGCCAGAAGAAACATAGCCAGTATCGATCCTGAGAAGTATGAGAGGTAGCTCCCCACTGTCTTTAAGATCGAAGCGGTTGTACCGCTGAATGCCATCAAGGTAAATCCGATCAGCAATACCCCAAACACAAGGGTAAAGACCATTGAAACCTTGAGAGAAGCCGGCTTTCCTTTCGTGATGAACTTTTCATAAATGTCTTTAATGAAGACGGTCGTCACTGAGTTTAAGACGGAGTCAATACTGGACATGGCAGCCGCAAAGATCCCTGCCATGATCAGCCCCAAGACTCCTACAGGGATGTTATTTGCAATGAAAGTAATCATAATGTTGTTGGAATTATCGAATTCCCTGCCGTCAAAGAAAACGAAGAGCAATACTCCTATGAACATGAACACAAAATACATGATATTCATCACAAATCCGCTGATACAGATCGATTTTTTCACTTCATTGATCGACTTTGCTGCAAACATCCTTTGAGTCTGTGTCTGATCCGTGGCATAGTATTTAAGCCACATAAAGAGACCGCCAATCAGGCCAACCCAGACACCATTCTCTAATTTAGCATCAAGCGAGAAATCAAGTGCATCAAGTTTCCCCTCCTCCTTCACAACCTTCATCGCCTCAAAGAAGCCAATATCTAAATTGCTTAAAATAATGACAAATGCGGCGATGACTCCTCCCCACAGAACGAACATTTGAATCGCATCCGTCCAGATAACCGCCTTAATCCCACCTAGTAATGTATACACGATCGCCACGGCTACCACCATAGGAACGACAATCGTCAGTGACCATCCTGTAAAGGTTTGGATGACCAGTGAAGGAATAAATAAGAACGAACCTACTTGAATCACATTTGAAACAATGAATCCAAAGACAACTAAAAGTCTGCTTTTCCCCCCTAAACGCATTTCGATATATTCATAGATCGAGGTCACCCTCAGATTGTAGAAAAACGGTAGGAATATCGATAATGTTAAAATCAATACGATCGGTATACTAAAATTCAACATAAAAGCGATTAACCCTGAACCATACGCCCACCCTGGGCCGCCGATGAATCCATTTGCGCTGACCGTGGTGGCTGCTATGGAAAGAGCAATCGGGAATGTTGCAACAGATCTCCCACCTACAAAATAGTCATCCTGTGTGTGATTTCCCTTCCCCAGCTTATAACCCATAATGATCAGAGCAATCATATATACGGCAACAATCGTCATATCAATCCAACCCATATTGAACTAAGACCCCCATATCCATATTTATTGAATGCGGATTCATAAACAAGCAATATGATCTACCCACTGCCTTTATAAAGAGGCTTATGCTTGAGACGACGATGTATAGAATCGATATAGGCAGAGTTTAAAGTATTTAATTTGTAAACGCATTCATTATTTCTTATCTCCATTTTGTTGGAGAAGTGATCATGTACGAAACCATGACGCTGATCCTTAAAGTGACGGATTCATAATCCCTTGGGTTCGCTCAAAAATATCCAATCCCTGCTGCTTCAGCCAATAAGGGATATCAATTAAAACCCAGTTCTCAGAAAGCTTATCCCCTTGACGGTAATACACATCCACCACTTGCATGTCCGCTCGAACATTCCCGCCTGGCAGCCCCAGAAATCCGCCTATTGGTGTATTCGAAAGGTTCGGCCATCCAAAGAAGCACGCGAACTGTCCTTCAGCAAACCGGCACACATGACCATTGAATTCCTTATCCTTAAGACCATTTCTAAAAGGAAGCTGGTGCTGCTGTTGATATCTCGGAATGGTATAACTTGCCCCGATCCCACCAGGACCGTACCAAATCATATCCTCCGACCATGTTCGCTCCAAGACCTCTGGAGGACACCCCATGACTCCGCTCTTATTCAATTCTGATAAGTCATTGACCATTTGATTGACAAGATTCAGGGTTTTGATTCCCTCTTCCTCTGGGGCATCTGCAAATTGCAGACCATCGTGATTTCTTGGACCTGGATAAACAAAGTATGTACCTGTTGAAGGAGGCAGCGGGTTCACTCCTGCCTGGATCATGAATCCGATCAGATCAACGAATAACCCCGTTTTGGTGATTTTACCATCCTCTACACAATGGAACTCTGCATATCTTAGGTTAATCATTTTCCCTGTACGTCGAATCCCCATCCAGTCTTGATCAAAGAGGCCCATGAAATGCCCCATGCTCATGACCCATGTTTCGCCACTTATTTCGTTTGTTCCAGCCATGAATATGTCCTGACGTCGCTGCATTTTCTTTATGGACTTCAATAAAGGGACCCAAAAGGTTTCCGCTACTGCCTGAACTCCCTCCTGTTCACGGAAGGGATACACTCCTTGCCAACTATAATGTTCACCTGTAAATTCCTTTAAGACACTTTGTACGTTTTCTGGTGTAGATTTCTCGAGCTCATCGAAGTAACGTCTTACAACTCTTTTTTCTTCTTGATAATTACTCATGGTTACCTCCCACTTTATTTCAAGAAACATGTTTTTGAATGCGCATTCAAAATTTCATAAAACAATTAGCTTTTGTATACATTGAATACTATCTAATTTTCAGATAAATGTAAATAGTTAATTTTGAATATTGTTAAAATTTAAATTCCTTTGGTTTTTAGGTGTTTCGGCTCTTTCTTCTTGAAAAAATAATAGAAGCTCGAGGACGGTTCATATGCTTCCTTTTAATTCTTGATGGAATCTACCAGAACCGTCCCTATGCTTCTAACCCAACTCCTCTATAAAAAACAGAGGTGACAGGTTCTATAGATCAATCAAGCAATTGACCTGTCCCCTTGGGTCTTTATCCTACATTCCTTATCAAAAAAATGTCCATCCCTTTTAGCATAACTAAAAATGGGACAGACATCACCTTTATACTAAGCATCTTCCATTATGAACTCTTCCTAATAACGGGATTCAACATCATCAATAGAACAATAATTCCTCCAAATACTGAGATTCCCAAAAATAAATTATTGATACTAAAGTGTACGAGCAACGAACCTGTGAGTAACAGTGAAATCGGTTTACTAGATTCAAGCAACACCCTCATCGTACTTTGAGACCTGCCCAGTAATTCTCGTGGAACCTTGATCAAAAAGAGTGACTGCAAAGCAATACTTACAAGGGGGCTTCCTAGACCAGCAATGAGGATGACAACCAGTACTAGTTTAAAATTATCAGTAAATGCTAAAATTCCAAATGAACCTAACATCATGACTAAACCGACAATCATTGGAACAATTTTTCGGAACCTGTTAAATAGATTGATTGATATGGACCCAAATAATATCCCAATAAAGAAAGCTATTTCAATCATTGCCAACTCTGAAGCTTCTTTAACGAATAAAGGAAACAAAACAGCAACCGGCGCCAACATAAAGTTTATTAAAACTAAATAAATGATCATCCCTCTTAAAATCGGGACTGATATGATGGTTTTTAATCCTGTCTTTAAATCAAGTGAAAACTTTTTCATATTTAATTTATCTGTAGGCCTTTTCGATAACCCTTTTTCCTTAATAAGTAAGATGAAGAAAAAGGATACAAAAAAGGTCAATGCATTAAATAAGAATGCTGTCGGTAAACTGTATACTAATAAAATCCCCGCTATTGCAGGGGCACCTAAACCTACGACTGTTTGGATCGTTGATGAAAGACTTTGAGCTCTCGTTATCAAATGATCTGGGACAATCGTTCTGATTGCTACAGACTTAGCTGGAATGAAAAAAGAATCAAACGATGAGGTGAGTGCGGCGGCAGCTATCAGCATCCACGGACTTAGCATATCGAACCAGAAAAGAACGACCACCACAGTTACAGCAATTCCCCGGCATAGATCTGCTACAAGCATGTAGATTTTTTGATTTCCTCTATCGACAAGTACTCCTGAGAATATCCCAAATAATATCGTGGGAATCACTTCCGCTGCCAGTACAAAGGATATAAGTAAGGAGGAACCGGTTAATACTTTCATAGCCCAGATCAATGATAGAGCATATACTCCATCTCCCAATGCTGATACAAATTGTCCGGCAATGAGAAAACGATAATCTTTAATAGCAAGGAGATTTTTAAAGCTATCCTGATTTTCTTTGCTCTCTGGATTTAATTGAGTTTCTACTGCTGCTCCTGTCATATTTCGCCTCCTACTTATAGATAATTTCCATTCATTTTTTTATATAATAAGACAAAAGGTTATTATGACACCACAACTTCCGGTTTTGTTACAGAGGAAATTTCTTTAAAAACATGTTCCCCTAGGGGACTAAGTTTTCCATGGGTGTTTATTACTTCAATTGCTTCTTTCAACTGTCCCTCAACAAATTCTAGTCTATTTAAGATTTTTTTATCTTTGTAGACGCCATAAAGTCTTTCCAACCATAATGCCACTCTAGCAAATGCATAGGCCCCATGAAATACCCCCTTCATTGGCCTTGGGTCTTCCCGCCAGGGTGACTTGAATCTTTCTTCATGATCATTCAATACAACTGGATCGATTAGGAATAGTTGGTTTAAACGAGAATGTGCACATTCATGTACCAGATTCTCAGTTACCCACATAAAATCATATGGGTGATGTGAGATGAAGATGGCATCAGGTAAAATATCTGTTGTAAAACCACCAAAAGCGTCAGTATCCATGATTCCAATAAGTTTTATATGGCCCTTAATTTCCAAATAATAATCTGGCCATACATCCTTGATTGTATTCAAACAGGATTCATAAAATAATAAGTCATTCGGGGTAAAAGAAATACTTTTTAACTTGTTATCTACTAACTCACTATTTCTGACATTCAGGAGATTAATGTTTTCAGAAAGACACTGGCTGATAATATCTTCCGAAAGTTCGAAATGAAACATATTCTTATTGTCAAACGGTTTCCGGATACAGCTGATTTGTGTCCCGGTTACCTGAAAATCCGAATTGAAATCATCCATCGTAATAATTGTACCGATGATTTTATCTTCAACTAAAAAAGCTATTTCATTTTTAGAAGTGATGATGGAACACGCTTCTATATTGCTAAAGTCTTTCAATCTGATTTTGTAAGGAAACCCCTGAATTTCAAGTGATCCATCAGGTGAAAAATCTACTTTATACTGCAAGGTAATTCCCTGTTTGGCACAAGCTACTATAAAGTAGTTAATGAATTTTTCTAAGTTGCTGTCGGTTAACAATTTCTCAATAATTTGGGGAGATTTATCTTGATATATGATTCCACCTGAGGAGTAAGTAGTAAGAAAGTATGTAAAATAATTCGAACCAGGGCTGTATATAGCTTTAAGAAATTCCTGTGAAGCCAAAGATTCCTTTAATAACATAAGGGTGTGTGTCGGAATCTTGTCTAACTCTTGAATGATTTCCATAATTTTATGGACTCTCTGAGAAAAGGGTCTTAAACCAAGCATATAGATTTGATCATTTTCCATACTGGAAGGCTGCAGAAATGATAACATTAGTTTTTCATCCTATTCGTAGTGAAATTTGGAAATAATGATACAGCAAATGTATAAGGATCATCGTCACTTTCTTGGTTTGTATCAATCTCATCTCCTATTTGACGTAACAAGTGAATATATTCCTTAACTCTTTCTTTTGGAATCCTTGCTTTGACGAGAGAAAAGTCTGCTGGAAGATTTCCAGAAACAGCATTTAACATTCCAGCCCTAACTTCTTCTATCATATAAGTGATTAACTTTATTTTTTCTACTTCATTAGAATTGCGATTACTCAACCTGACAGCAAACGAATTTACATCCGCTTTATAAGCTGATTCAACAATATCTTCTTTCGATTTAGTACTGTTCACAAATACAAGTTTATTCTTTTCCAAAATTTTTATAATATAGTTCACCTTTGCAAGTGGGACATTTACTTGTCTTGAAACTTCTGTTGCAGTTAAAGAAGAGACAGAAAGAATACTTAATACTTCCATTCCACCATCGTTTAATATAGTATCGAGGAAATCAGTATCCGCATTGGTTATATATTCAGTATGATTAGACATACAATCACCTCATTTTAAAGTAGAGTTAAAAGTGACTCAGAATCTGTACCCACTGCAGACAAGGCCATATTTGACTGATCACACATCTCTTTAGAAACCTCACGAATGTCTTCGTCCGTTACATTCATGAATTCAAATACTTCAGTATCTACAAAAAAATCTTTATTGTACATTGCATATCGCCCGGTAGTGTTGAGATGACGTATTGCATCATTCGGTATTTGCAATGTAGAAGTAATTCGAGAAGCCCTTGCTCTTTCCAGTTCTTCGCTGGTTACACCATTATGTTGAATGTCATTAATGATATCCATTATTACTTTAAAACTTTCTTCTAATGATTCTTTTCTACAATTAAGATCTATTGCCATGTATCCACCAAGTCCATAGCTTAAAGCATATGAATAAACGGAGTACACAAGCTCTCTTTTCTCCCTAAGTTCAACAAAAAGCCTTGACTTTAATCCTTCACCTAAAATATCTGACAATAAAGCCATTGCATATCTCTTTCTTGAACGAAATGACGGGCCAACGAAAGTAGCTGTTAAATTCACTCTATTCGAGTTCCCTATCCCCATAACACTTGGTGAAACTTCAAGTAAGGGAGATTGATTGCTTACCGTTTCACTTTTCCAAAAATCAAATTGATTAGCGATTTCATTAAACGTTTCATCTGGATCTACATCACCCTGAATAACAATCAATGTATTACTGGGAGAATAGAATTGCTGAAATCGACTTTCTATTTCATTTTTTGAAAAACGAGAAATGTTATCTTGATTGCCGATAACAAATAACCCTAAAGATCTGTCGCCCCATAACGCCCTTTCTGCCAGTTCTGTTTTCACTTTTGAAGAAGCAAAATAGGTCTCTGCTTCCTGTAATATGATTGCTCTTTCATGATCTATTCTTTCTTTTGCTACATCCTGCAGCTTTACGATCTCTGACAGTGTTTTAATGATGTCTGATTTATAACTTTTTTGTGAGGTAATGCAGCACCTGGTCATTTCTTTCCCTGTATATGCTTCATATAATGCGCCGCTATCCAGAAGATTCCCAACCATTTTTTTAGCTGTGTCATTCATATTTTCGTGACTAAAAGCCATATGTTCTATGAAATGCGAAATCCCATTATTTGTTATATCCTCATCTTTTGAACCATGGTTTACATACATACCAACAGATAGGTTACGAGATTGTTTTGTTCTCCTGACAATGACTTTCATGCAGTTTTCAAGCATCGCTTTAGATATAGATTCATAGTACACGTTATCCCTCCTTCATGATGCCTGATTAAGATGTGCGGGGAGCTCCTGAAAGACATCCCCGTACGACAATAAATATAATTCCTAGAAACTAGCTGATACTGAAATTCTGATTCCTTGTTCACCAGCTGCCATCTCATCAGTTGCTTTTTCAATTTGTTCAACTAATTGAGCATCACTGATGACCACTTCTCCGTTATCATTCACTTTAAATACTTCTGGAGTTAAGCTCACTTTTCTATTTGTCATCTTCCTTTCACCTCCTTTCAAGAATGATCTGGAATCAATTATCCATGCTTAAGGAAATTTTAATTCCTTGTTCACTAGCAGACATCTCATCAGTCGCTTTTTCGATTTGTTCAACTAATTGGGCATCGCTAATTAAGACTTCACCATTTTCATTCACTTTAAAGATTTCTGGAGTCAAGATCACTTTTCTGTTTGTCATCTTCCATTCACCTCCCTTCAGGAATGATCTAGATAATTTCTCTGTTATTCCACTCCTGTATGCGTAAAAGGGAGGTCTTTTTCGGACTATAATTCTCTCCATTTAGTGCTAAACTGATGAATCTATTATCTTCTTCTAGAACTAGCCCATCATTTGTAAACTCGGTCACTATTGATTGAGCCTTTTCCATAGTGATATCGAACCCGGAGTTTTGTAATTCTTTATATGCAATCGACAAGCTCTTCACCGAATCTAATGATAAGTAGAGCTGTCTTTTTTCATCTTTCAATACAAAAGTGCTTATATCGTTTTCTTTTCTCATATCAAAAATAATTAATTCAGAATGATTATCGATATAGAACAAATCGAATTCCGCGTGCATTCTGGCCCATTTTGAAACCGATTTACGCATCTGCTGTGTATATGCCTTTGGATTGCGTGCTTCCTGGTAATCGTAATCAAAATGGTAAGCGATTCTATTAAGTTCTGACTGTTCAAACGCACTATAAATATATTTGTACGGCCACATAGCTCTAACATTTGTAAGTCCGTTTTCTTTATAATTGTTAAAATACGGACTAAATCGATCCAACCTGATCTGAGCGACGCTCCCTGGAGGAGTAAGGTGTGTAATTTTATTGATTAACCCCGGCAATTCTTTGTATTCTTCTGGATCTTCATTTGGAAACCCGAAAAGAATGTTCCATACCGGAAATACACCATATTCCTTTGACCACTTTAATAATTGGACATTTTGCAGCATGGTGACACCTTTATTCATGAGTTTTAAAACGGATGTCTGAAGACTTTCAATACCTGGTTGTATGGTTCTGAATTTGGCGTCCCTAAAAAGTTGCACTTGGTTTTTCTTCAGATTCGCTTTCGTTTCATAAAACATATCTAAATCTAGTCCTTCATCCCTTAAAGCAGGTAAAAGACTTTTAAAATATCCCATATCAATGATGTTATCTACTGCAGCAGCTTTAGAAGTGTATTCTTTATATTCATTACTCAAATCAATCAGTTCCTCTAATGCTCTTTCTGCAGACTTGCTTCGGAAATTTAAATTTGTACCATTTAACCCGCAAAATACACAATGATGTTTTTGTCCCCACCAACATCCCCTTGAAGATTCAAATAAGAACCTGGTTTCGCTGATTTTTTCCTTGTAGCGACAATTCATGAACTGTTCAAAAAAATCAGAATAATCGGGGTATGGGGTTTCATCAAGCTTTACTGCAGATATATGGATCGGTTGCGAATTGATCTTGAACCTTAAGGATTCATTTAAAAATATTCCATTTACATTTGGAATTTCACCATTGACCTTCCACTCTGAGATAAATTTCACAAATGAATTATCCCCTTCACCTGAACAGATCGCATCTATGAATGAAAATTGTCGAAGCAACTCCTTACCCATCGTTTCCTCACAATTTGCCCCGCCAAAAATAATAAACTTATTAGGGAATTTTTCTTTAAGCCTTTTTGCAAGACTTATTGAGGCTACGTTTTGTTCAAAAACGCTGGTAAAACCAATGACAGAATATTGATCCCAATCTATGTCCTTTAAACAGGAATCAAGAAAGCTCTCAACGTATGTCCGTAAATCACGAATAACATCAAAATCCTCATCTGTATTTCCCAACTGTTCTTTCGCTTCTACCATATAAGAATGTAGAGTATCTTTACCAAATAGCGATTGAGAAAAGATCATTTCTCCAGCTAAAGCATTACTGGAAAATGTAGTCCCTTCAGCAATTAAGTCGTACAATTCAGGGGAAACTTGATCAGCAAACTTTAAATTCAAATAATGCACGTCACATTCGACATTGTTTTTAGTAAGACCCGCTTTAAGAAGGCTTAAACCTATAGAAGGTCTGTACAAAGAACCGAATGGCATATTTATTAATGCTACTTTCAAAACTCTTCCCCCAATCGATAACTTTTTACCCTATCTGGACTAATATCTACTAATATTTTTATAGATTGAGTGAACATTAATGATTTCCTTCGATAATTTCATCATTATATTGTGGTGATATAACACCTAATGATAATTCACTTCCAGCCGAAATAGTTCCTTTGTCCTGAATAAATGTGCTGGTATTTAGCAGTAATACAATGGATAAAAGGCTTGATAACAATATTTTTCTCATATATATCCCCCTGGTGTGGTATAGTATCCCTATAACTAATGGATTATTTTTTGATTAATTTCATTATGAAGTTAGTAGGATAAAATGAAAATATGCATTTGTGCAATAATTTGTAAATTCAATGGATTATTTATCAATTTTTGGAGGGGAAAATGAAAATCATTGATAAGAATATTGAATATTATCGTAAGAAAGCGGGCATGACACGAAAAGATTTAGCAGAAGGCATTTGTGATGAGTCTACTTTATTTAGAATTGAAAAAGGATCTCAAAATCCAAGACTGGATCTATTATTTGAAATTAGCAAAAAAACTTAAAGTACCTTTAAAATTATTAATGAGTGAACTGCCATTCAGTGATTTTAAAGAAATAGAAAAATATAAAAACCTTTGCAGAGAACATACCTATTATCAAGATTACGAAGCCCTTTCCTTGACGATTGAACAATTTGAAAATCTAATAGAACAAAACTCTGATCATGTAGAATATCTTACTAACAAGAAATTCATCACCTGGAACAAAGCCATTCTTCTGCATGTTCGAGATAAGAATATAATAAAAGCCGAAGAACAATTGAAAAGCATTCTTGATATGAACTTAAGAACAGAATTCGACATCGGCGTCTGCAATTCTCTAGGACTGGTGACATTAAGTAAAGATGGTGTCTCCATGGCATTCGATTACTTTAATAAAGCTTATACAGCCATTGAAGACCTACCTCAATTAGAAGATCATACGCTAGCCCCGAGAGTTGCCTATAATTTAGCTTATTGTCACGTCAAAAATGGTCATTTAAATGAAGCTACGACTCTCGCATATCAAATCATTGGATTACTGGAAAGCAAACAGCTGAGTTTTATTCTTGGAAAAACCAAACATATGCTTGGGAAAATACATAAAATGGGTGGGGATTATGAACAAGCGAAGGAATACTTACTAGAAGCTAAATTCTTGTTTCGACTTGAGAAAAATGAGGCCTATTATTTGAAGACGGAACAGGATTTAAACGAGGTTATGTTACTTTTAGAGAAATGATGGGGAACCCCATCAAATTGGGGTCAAGCGGTTAATTGGGGACGGTTCTTACCCTACTTTCCAAGGTGCAGGATGGTATGTTTGTAAAAAAGAGAAAAGTAGAGTGGGAACTGCCGCCACTCTACTTTTGTATCTCACTCATACTTATGCCATCTGAAATCCTCTTGTCTGAACATATTGGTACCCTTTGGATAACCAAGGTAATAGAGCTTTTTTCCATTTTGGTCAAACGCCGTGGCATTTAGTTTGTTTATGTTCTCACTAAACGGAAACAACAAAGAAACACGCTCACCTACACTCACTCCTCTTCGCTCGACATGGGGCTCTACCCCTGCTTCAATATAAGCGACCTTATCATCATTTGAAATGACACTCAAATAAGTAAGAGCATTTTCTTCCGTGGCAAGACTCATGCCGCCAACGAGTTGAAGGGGGTCCGAGGTATAGGGTGTATATGTAGAACTATTACTTCTATAAAGCAAGCCCGACTTTTCGGCTAATACTGTCATGTACTCCTCTTTCTCATCACTTTTGAATAATAGAACCTCGGCCTCTCCCAATCCATGTTGATCCACATATTCAAAGTCATCTGTCAGGGCAGGGTTGCTCAGGGCTGCACTTTCAGGCGTGAATCTATAATTACTCAACATAAACATGACCACCACCATCCCTACAGATACTAAAACCAATATCAGCTTTTTCATTACGTCACACCCTTTCCACATCCATTAAACTTCTTTTATTTGTCGTCATTATAATGATACATTTATATATTCCAATTATTTCAAACCTGAGTCATCCTCTCAAGTAAAACTTTAGGGTTAATTAGGGAAGGTTCTTACCCTGCTTTCTTATGGTGCATCGAAACATGTCGTTAAGTTTCGATGATATGATTTATTCCTTGTAAAATAGAGAAAAGTAGAGTGGGAACCGTCCCCACTCTACTCCAGACAAAGGCAGCGCGTGCCTTTGTCTCGATTATTTATTCAATACCTAATTCATTTTTGATATCTTCCAAGGTCTTTCCTTTGTATTTCTCCATTGGTTTCGGTGCAGAATCCACTCCAGGATCGGCTTCAAGGAAATTGTATTCGACTAACTCGAAGTCCTTCGCATCAACGATTCCGTCGAAATTCAGGTCCGAATGTTGATCATCCGTTCCCCAGCTGTTTTTCATCTCGATCGCATCCATGATATCAATCACACTGTCCTGGTTGATGTCCCCGGCATCCTGCGTGCGCAGAGGCAAGCCATGCCATGTGCCGACAACCTTATCTTCCCGTTGTTCAAAGATATTGAAAGTGGATTTGACCGGAAAATGTCCAGGGATACTCACTTCAATCTGGAAAGGCTTATCGGTCACTGGAAGCTTCGCTATGAAGTCATTGTTACGGACCATTTCCCCGTCATGTACGTTGCCTTCCCAATCGGTCACCTTGATGGAAACGGGAGCATTTGAATAATCTATACTATTGTCATATACTCCGTCGATACCAAAGAATCCTTGGGCCTTAATGTCCCCTCTTATCTCTGAATAACTGCGCAGCAGTTCCGGATATTGCCCTTCAAAATAACCCTTCAAATTAGTCGTTTGACCGTTTACGTCTGTATACTTGCTTGAGAAGGTCGGCGCCGTTACATAGTTCATTCTGTAAAATTTAGCATCCTTCGCTTCAAACGTAACTTCTGCCATTGGAATGTCTCCATTTACTTCCACTTCCGGATTCTCCACATTCAGATGAACATCAAGATGTCTTTTCGAACTGGTTTTTTCCTTATCCTCATACGTAATCTCAGCATCACCATACTCAAGGAAATCCGGGTGGATCTTCACGTCCGTCAACTCGAGTTGATTGCTGTCGTAATCTACTGAGAAGGATCCTTCTTTCAGTTGTTTCACATTATGGGACGACAGTGTCAACGTCAGCTTATCGCCAGCCATGATTTCTTTTTTATCCATGGAAGCCGTGGCGTACTGTGTACCTTCTTTTACAAAGCTATTGACAATGGGTCCACCCTGCGCGAAGTTTCCGGCGGAATCGTGTGCGAAGAACCCAACAGGATACCTGCTGAGGATCGGGTTCATTAAGATTTCATCCGAAAGGTTCCCTTCAGCATCCGTAAATAATGCCCCCGATGGATATGGTGATCCATAATGATAGACAATGTAATTATTGGATTGGGATGCTTCCAGTCCTGCTTTCTTCATATCTTCAATGGTCTTATCAAAGAGGGACATGGAGAATGGAACCGTCTCTTGTCCATCCTTATACTCATACACGCCGGTCGGCAATGTACTTGAAAACTCCGGGGCTGTATTATCAATGAACGTATCCGTTTCTTTCGTGAAGGTTTTTCCTTCACTGTTGACCCCCACTAATCTTAACTTGTAGTGACCTTCCGGTGCCAATGCAGGGTTGACTGAAATACGGTTATCTTCATACGGGTAATAGTAACCTGCAAAGGCAGAGTTAATGATGATCCTCTGTCCCTCATTGATACCTGAAGAATCCATGACTCCGACCAGTCCCATTTCGTTATTCGTCTTCCCGTCGACCAACACGACGCTGATCTGTTCCATAGGTGACTTCAATGTGAAATCCATTGGGGTATAATTGAATATAGCTCCGAATTGATTATTCTCTTTAGTCGAGAAGTTGAAAGCTCTGACTGATTCAAATCCTTCTTCGGAAATTCGGATACCAAATGGGATTTGATATTCTTCAGATGGATTTTCCTCATTCACATAACGGATATACCCTTCATAGTAACCCTCTTCCGCTGTTTTAGGGACAGTTAAGAATACGTTCGTTTTTGTTTTCTTCCCGGCCTTGACCTTAACCTTTTCATCAAAAGATAGATGGATTCCGTTTTTGGAAGCGTCATGGGACTGATTGGTAAACTTCACACTGCCATTAAATGTTTTCGTTTCTTCACCGGAGTTCTCAATCATAATCGTACGCTGATCTCTCAGTGACTTCTCAATATACTGAAATCCGAAGCTCATCCCACCGGTCTTCTCATCAATGTTCATTTCTTCTCCATTCATGAGGGTGGTTGTCTCATCAATGACCTGAAAATTCATATCTGAATGAATGGCTTCATAAGGGTCCACCCTGCCGGCGCCGACTTCATAGACACTGTAATCGCCGTTCATAGGATCCGCGGTGTTCATGAATATGGATTTCACATCAGCTGGTTCCAGTTCTTTATTGGATTGTAATAATAGTGCCGCCATCCCAGCTACATGCGGGGATGCCATTGAGGTTCCCGATAACCTCGCATAGGCGTAATCATACGTTCCGTTTTCTTTATCGTTGATATAGGAAGGAACCGTTGATAGCACGCCCACCCCAGGGGCAACAATTTCAGGCTTGATATCATAATTCATTCTGGATGGGCCCCTTGAACTGAAATCGGCAAGGCGGTCACCCTCTGTGGTGATGGCCTGCATATCGCTAAAGGTAAAGGTTGCACCTTCCTGGATGCTTGCCTTCAACGCTTCTCCTTCAGCCTTGGTCAAGGAGAATGTAGGAATATAATCGACTCCCTCTCCAAGGAAATGAGGGATGTGTCCTTCTTCACCGTTATTGTTATAAATTATGACGGCTTCAGCCCCACGCGCAGCTGCTGCTTTAATCTTATCAACAAATGAAATGTCACCACGGCTGATTAATGCGATATTCCCTTCTACTTGCTTACCGATAAAATCATTGTTACTAGTAGCAAGACCAACATCTACAAGCTGCATACTACTACCTTCTAAATCTGCGAGATGATCACTATAGTTTCTGGCCATTAGCTGAAGATTGACGCTTTCTGCTCCATATTGACCAGTGAATGTCGCGATATCGATCGGAACATCACTTGCGCCTACTGTTAAGGCAAGTGCAGCGGTTCCAGGCGAGCCTAATGTAAAGGATCCACTTCCGCTATTACCAGCAGAAACGACAGCCGTCACACCGCTGAGAACAGCGTTGTTCACCGCTACAGAGGTCGGATACAGGGGATCATTGACACCTGCACCAAGAGAAAGGTTGATGACATCCATTCCGTCGGCAACAGCGCGATCAATCCCTGCAATGACCCCTTCACTCGACCCTCTTCCATAAGGTCCGAGGACACGGTAGCCATAAAGATCTGCTTCAGGAGCTACCCCTTTTATACTGTATTCACTTTCATTATCGCCTTCACCGGCAACCGTACCGGCAACATGCGTCCCATGTTCAGTATAATAGGAATTGCCATTCGAGAATTCCGGTAAACCGGACTCTTTCCAATCCTGATACGTTGCTTCCATCGGATCATTATCGTTGTCCACGAAGTCATAACCGCCTTTATAGACTTCATCCAAATCAGGATGGTGATAATCGATACCTGTATCAAGAACCCCCACTTTGATTCCTTTGCCGGTAAACCCTTCATTATGTAGCTTATCGACTCCTAAGTAAGGAAGGCTTTCCATCATATACTCTTCTGCTGATTTGTTAGACTGAGCCTCTGATGGAACCGGTGGATCAATTTGAACTTCGACGTTGCTGTAGACCGCTCTTACCACATCTAGTTTCATTAAATCTTCAATTCTATTAGCAGGAAGTTCCAGGGAAACACCGTTCATGGCGTTTTTATACGTTTGGTCTACCTTATAACCATTCTTACTTTTATCCCCGAACATGTTGGCCAACTCGTTTTTGAAGTCTTTTTGATCCTTTTCTACACGCGCCTTTGCTTCACGAGCGTCAAGTGTTTTACCTTCCAGTTTCGCTTTCAACTGAGCGACTTTTTCAGGGTGGTGGTCAAGCTGTACGATGACCTTCACCGGGCTGTCACTTTTAAGGTTAACCGTTCGATCTAAATAAAGACCTTGTTTTTCCACCGACTGGAGCTGCTTATAGTTTTCCAGCTGCTGTGGAGACATGTTGGCAAGTACGGATTCAATGGAAGTTGGTTTTTCTGCAAGGACATTAATGGCAGGGATATTCCCCGAACCGAGCAACAGACCTGTACCCAATGCATACACTAACATTTTGTTCTTTCGCTTCATTTACTTATCCATCCCCTTTGTCTTAATTTTCTAACACTTTGAATATAGCATTGGTCACGCCTGTAACCTATTGGGAAATCCATGTAGGTATATAGACCTTATTTCAAAGATAAGAAAACCGAAAATGGATGGATAATCAGCCACGTAATTCAGGCTGATTCGCCTGATATACTCTAGTATTGGCCCAGGTTCGTCCATTCCAGAAACTCCATTTCAAGTAAATTTATAGGATAAAAAAACCAGGACCTATACAGTCATTTTACTTTCCCAACAAGGAGTATCTTCTACTTTTCTAGTTTATTTTGCTATTCCCTCTTCTTTTATAAGATCACTGCGGTTGCCAAGGTACCTGTCGCAACTGGGCACCCATCAAACCACAAATCGTAACAATTCCTATTTACAAATCGTAATTGTTACGATATATTATTCTATGAACTCATAAGGAGGATACATATGAAGAAAAAATGGATGGCTTTATTTAGTATAGTAATGGTCCTCTCCCTTGCTGCATGCGGAGAAGATAATGAGACTAATAGTGAGGGACAGGAAGCGTCTTCAACGGAACCGGTGAAACTTTTCACTACGGTATATCCCCTGCAGTTTTTTGCAGAAAGGATTGCTGGTGAAGAAGCCGATGTTGAATCCCTTTTACCTCCCGGATCGGACTCACATACATATGAACCCACTTCTAAAGATGTATTAGCCATTGCCGAAGCAGATGCATTTATTATGAATGGCGCGGGGATGGAGGCGTATGCGGACAAAATTACTGAGGCTGTAGAGGCTGAAGATGTGAAAGTAGTTGAAGCATCTGAAGGGATTGAGATGAATGAAGGAGCCGATGACCACGATCATGAAGAAGATCATGACCACGGAGACCTTGATCCTCACGTATGGCTGGACCCGATCCGCTCCATTGAAATGGCAGAGAACATTAAGAATGTATTAGTAGAATTGAAGCCTGAAGAAGAGGCACTATTCAATGAAAACTTTGAAGCCCTCAAGGCTGACCTTGAAGCTCTTGATCAGGAGTTCGCCACTGAACTGGAAGCAACATCAGGCAATCACTTTATCGTCTCTCATGCCGCCTATGGCTATTGGGAAGAAGCGTATGGTGTACACCAGATTGCTGTTTCGGGACTGAGCCCGACACATGAACCATCTCAGAAAGAACTCCAGACCATTGTTGAGACAGCTAAAGAATATGGATTAAAGCATGTCTTTTTCGAGCAGAACATCACAACGAAAATCGCTGGAGTGGTAAGGGATGAAATAGGTGCAGAAACACTCAGACTTCATAACCTGTCTGTACTGACGGATGAAGATATTGAAAAGGATGAAGACTATTTTACACTGATGAGACGTAACCTGACACAGCTGAAGACAGCATTGGAAGGTGCACCTGCTATAGAACCGGAAGAGCATGACCATGATCATGGAGTAGATGAAGAAGCCCAGAAAATTTATGATGGGTACTTTGAAGATGAGCAAGTGAAAGATCGAGAGCTATCTGACTGGGAAGGTGACTGGCAATCCGTTTACCCTTATTTACTGGATGGGACCCTCGATGAAGTATTTGCTCACAAAGCAGAAGACGGCGATAAGACGGCGGAAGAGTATAAAGAGTACTATACAATCGGATACAAAACAGGCGTCGAGCGCATCAAGATTGATGGGGATACGTTCACCTTCTTTGAAAATGGGAAAAAATCGTCTGGACACTATACCTATGACGGGTATGAAATTCTAACTTATGAGAAGGGAAACCGTGGAGTGCGCTATATCTTCAAGCTTGCGAACGAGACGGAAGGAAAGATGCCAAACTATATCCAATTTAGTGATCACAGCATTGACCCTACCGATTCACACCATTATCACTTGTATTGGGGAGATGACCGGGAAGCGCTGCTTGAGGAAGTCGTGAACTGGCCAACCTATTACCCTTCTGACTTTAGCGGCAAGGAAATCGCTGATGAAATGATGATGCATTGATTTCATCTTCTTGGGACGAGTACAATTCACAATCTATTCCGATAGGATGATATCCGGTGACCCATTAGGGCACCGGATATTTTTGTAGAGAGAAGTGATTTTCGTACATTTAAAATAGTGTATACATTGATACTGCTCCTTACCATTAATGAATGTTGAAATGCATAAGGGTGAGTCAATATTAAAGGAAGCCTCTTGAATAAATAGTGGCTCCCTTCTTTATCAATGATTTTAATTTAGTGATTCGCGATCTTCACTTCCACTTCATTCGCCGTCTTGAGAACCCACAGGGACATGTACTCCGGTCTTTTTTCAGAAAAAAAACCGCGTTACCTGCTTTTCTGGTGCATCGACTGTAGCTGATTCAAACTACCCAAGGAAAATAAATGGAAACATCAACCTATTTTCCGGTAAGATAAAATAGATAGAAAGTTTAATGAAAATTAGAATAATAGAGTGTTAGTCAGGAAACGATATAAGCAATGGAGGGTAGATATGGCGTTTAAAATTTACATCGCGGTTTTGTTGGTCTTTTCGGTGGCGAATTTGGTTTTTTTCATTTTTCAACCATTAAAATATCATTTGTCTCTGCGGACACTGCGGAAAACCCTGTATACATTGTTTATAGGAGCGATATCCATCGGCTTGTTGATGGATGAACTCCAATTGTCTAATTGGGAGTTTATCTTGACCTTGACTGCAATCGTGATTTTTATGGATTTAGCCATTCTTCTTACTCCGAGCATTATGAAAATTTGGAGTGCCGAGTTTCAATACACCGATTATGTGGAAGATATCATCAAGACCAATGACAAGATCCATAAAGCCATGGTCTACCGGGTTGAAGCAGTCTCTGAAATGATCCAGAAAAACAATGAGCTTCTCTCTTCCTCAAGAAGTTACACGGAACAAGAGTTGAAAAACTATCTGGTTATGTATGCCGAGAAGTTCGGATTCAACGTGCAGATTCACCGGGTCCGGGATATAGAGTTTTCAGCAGAGGATGTAGATCCGGCCGTGATAGGAGGATTGGCTGCTGATGAGATCCAAGTGCTTGTCGAAGCCTACCGCTTAACAGAAGGAATCAGGATGACAGTAGAACAAATCAAGACCATTAATAATTTTGATTTAAACAGTGAAGAAGAAGATGTAGAAAGCCTGGCACAATCAGCTGTCGTGTCCCTTGTTGATGACGAAAGCATGCTTGTACCGGTATTTATGAATACAGACCAGTTCATTATCGTCTTAAAAAAGGAAATGGGTGATGTGTTAGAGGTAGATGCGATCCACATCACCAATTTAATCTATCTCTTCTATTCGCTTTAAAACGAACCGTGGTATAATGATAGAAAGACCACTTCATAAAGGGAGGGTTTTACATGATCGGGCAATTTAAAGAAAAAGAATCAAGAAAAGGCAAAGTGATCACGGTAAACGGCCGGCGGGTGAAAGTGTCAGCCACTGCTTCCAGAGTGACCCATCTATCTGAGAAATCAACGAGCAAAATGTATCGGAATGTCCAGCAGTTGAATAAAAAGGTGCTGCAATTTATCAACAATCAATAGAAGTCACAAGACGCGCAGGAAGCACAATCATGCATCCTGCTTTTTTATTTGGTTGTATACTTCTTCCCCCTCCTGAATAAGATGGATAGTAATGAAACCCTGACAGGAGGGAAAAAAACATGGACAAGAACCCCAATAAGAAACCAACCCCCAAAAAAGTCACGCATCTCAAAGGCGAAACCAAAATAGATAAAAAGAATAAAGAAGCACTGAAAGTCATTAAGTCAATTAAAGGGATGTTTGGGTAAGGTAGTGGATAGACAGCAGGATTGAATCATTCTAAAAAGAATATGAAACATAAAAAAGCAAGCATGGAGCTCGCTTTTTTTAATGTGTATATGGCCGTGACTGCTATGTCCAAAATAAAAAGCCCCTATTCATACTACCGGGTTCGGTTTTGGAGTTGTCAGTAAAATGCAGCTTATCTTAGGGATTACTTAGAGAAAACCTCCGAAGTACAGTATGAAGAAAAAGGAAAAAGAGCGTCCTGAATGTTCTACGACGTCTTTTTCCTTTTATAAGTTTATGTTTCTCTTTTTGTAAAAAAATAGTGTCTCCCTTTGAACGGTAACGTTTTACTATGTTAACGGTCAAACACTAACTTATGTTTAAGATTTTATTCAGTTAAATGTTGAATAGCGTAATCCGCTTCCTCTTGAGTGAACTGTTCGCCGTATTCAGAAACTAATTGGTCTCGTATCGCTTCTGGTGACATGGCCATGGAGTCTTGATAACTTTTTGCTTAATGTTTCCTCCTTTTTACAGTTTTCCTCACTATCCATATAGTACTAATATTAGGTTTAAATTCCCAAAATATTGTCGCAACTTATCGTTCCCATACCCTATATTTCCTAATTGAGTGTGCTATCTATAGAACAAATCAAAATATCAGGAGGAAAAACATTGGCTATGAGAAACCAATGGGACTGGTACCTCGACACTAAAGACGAAAAGCAGTTTGAATCTTTCTCACAAATAAAAAGAGCTTCACACCCAAATTTATGGGGTGAAGCCCTTTTTTATCCCTGTAGTAAATCCTTCCGAATCGGCGAAAACATATCCAAAATCACGCACTCCTCGAGGACTTTCACACGGTGCTGGATGCTCGATGGAATGTACTGCGTATCCCCTTTATTCAGGATTCTTTTTTTTCCATCGACTTCAAACTCCACTTGCCCTCTCTCAATAAAGCTTAATTGTTCTTCGGGATGCTGATCGATATCACCGACGAATCCTTCCGCCAGCTCCACCTTTACGAGCATCATGGATCCTTCGCTGCTTAATACTTCTCTTTTCACCATTACTGTCCACTCCCCTTTTCAACTATACTCAGAGCCTCAAGCCGGATCGTCAGAATAGGCTTGGGTTTATTAATTTAGGAAGATAGAATGCTACTTCCGGTAAAAATGCCACGAACAACAGGACAACGAGGACAATCAATATATACGGCATGACGGCAGAGAAAGACTTCTCGATGCTAAGTTTGCCTATTTTAGCAGCCAGCAAGAGACATAACCCGTAAGGAGGTGTGACGAGTCCGATTGCAAGAGTCATAACCACGATCAGGCCCAGGTGCACAGGCTCCATTCCGAACAGATTGGCTGTCGGCAAGATGACCGGGACGAATAAAATCATGGCTGGGATCGCATCCATGAACGTACCGACGAACAGGAAGAATACGATGATGATCAGGATGAATACCCACTCTGCCCCGACGTTGTTCACGAAAAACTCCTGTGCCTTGACCGATAATTGATAATAGCTCATTAGTTCACCCAGTGCGCTTGCAGCTGCAAGGGCGAAGAGTGAAAGGGAGCTCAGGGCCAGTGTATCTTTGATAATCTTTGGAAGATCCGATAGTTTCAATGTTTTATAGAAAAACATACAAATCAAAAATGTGTACAAGCAAGCAACGGCGGCTGCTTCAGTCGGGGTGAAGAACCCTGAGATGATCCCACCGATAATGATGATTGGCGTGACCAGAGCTGGTACCGTTTCGTACACCAGCTTAAAGAATTGGCTGAATGTTGCCCTTTTCGATCTCGGATATCCCCTTTTCAAAGCCATGATATAAATGAAGAGCATCATGCCGAGCCCGATCAGGACGCCGGGAACGATTCCCCCGAGGAATAGAGCACCCACAGAAGCATTCGTCAATCCCGCAAAGATGATCATCGGAATACTAGGGGGGATGATGACACCAATCGTAGAAGACGCTGCCGTCACGCCAACTGCCGTTTCCGTGTCATATCCCTGCTTCTTCATGTTTGGAATCAGGATTTTCCCGACCCCCGCCGTATCAGCCTGTGCGGCTCCCGACACCCCTGCAAATATCATCGAAACCAAGATGTTCGCGTGGGCAAGGCCCCCTCTGATGTGACCGACCATCGTCAATGAAAGATCAATCAGCTTTTGTGAAATCTTTCCGTGGTTCATCAAGTTGGCTGCCAGGATGAATAGCGGCACGGCAAGCAGGACGAACGAGTCGATTCCATTCAGCATCTTCATTGGGACCGTCACCTCAGGAATATAAGGAACCGTGAAAATACCAAGGAGGGCAATGATACCGATGACAAAGGCAATCGGTACACCGATGAACATCAGGATGAGAAATAATCCAACCAATCCTATACCTATCATGCCTGTGCCCCCTTTCCTTTAAGCGCTTTGATATTGTTGATTAATTGACTCCCAGAGTAAATCATCATGGTCGCCCCCATGATTGGGATGGAAATCCAGACGTAACCCATCTTCAAGTCAGGAATGGACGTCCAGTTGTAGTTCCAGAAGTTCTGTACTGCTTCAATTCCATAGTAGAACAAGGCAAATGAGAATAATAAGATGACTGCATCAATCACGATCATCAAGGATACTTTCGATTTTCCTTCCAACTTCCCTATAAGGAAGTCGAAGCTGAAATGTTCCCGTTTGCTCACCATAACGGAAGCCCCCATAAACACAGACCAAATGAACGAGTAGTTGGCCACTTCCTCTGTCCATATGACAGATATACCCAAATGTCTGGTAACGATTTGAACCATGATGGCTGCAAAAAAGATCACTAAGAAAATAGCACCGATGGTCATCTGGATTTTTTCAAGCGCCTTAATCATCATGATCGTCTTCCCCCTTTCAAAATTAAAGGGAAGAACAGATCATCTCTCCCCTTTAACGAACGTTTTTACTTAAGTTTTTTGACCTTTTCAAGAAGATCTTCCGCTCCCATTTCCTTTGCTGCTTTTTCTTGAAGAGGCTCTGCCAGTTTGATAAATGCTTCGCGGTCGATTTCGTTTACTTCCGCCCCTTCATCGATCGCTTTCTGTTTGTACTCATCTTCCTGGGCATACACGGCTTCTCTTTCTGCTTCAACAGATGCCTTGGCTGCTTCGATGATGGTATCCTGTTGTTCCTTTGAATACGAATCGAACTTCTTACCGTTTACCAATAGGAAACGAGTGGTGTAATCATGCGCTGTTTCGGTGATATATTTCCCGTTTTTCGTTTTGTGATGGTTTTGCTGGATGAAGTACGGATACGAGTTTTCAGCTGAATCGACGACATTTTGCTGAAGGGCCTGATACAGTTCTCCCCATGCAATTGATGTCGGGATCGCTCCGACTTTCTTCCAATAGTCCGCAACTACACCTGAAGTCTGCGTTCTGAACGTCATTCCCTTGAGGTCTTCCATCTTTTCAAGTGGCTTTTTCCCGTAATAATGTCTTACGCCGGCAGACCAGTACCCGATCAATTTGAAATCATTATTTGATTTATCGTTGATCAATTTCGCCATTTCTTCCCCAACTTCTCCGTCAACCGTTTTTTCCCAATGATCGTAACTGTCAAAAAGGTATGGCAGTGCCAGAAGGTCGATTTCCTTGATTCCCGTCTGAGTCATGAAACCAGGTGAAACAAGGACCACATCCGCGCCGCCAAGCTTCAGCTTTTCAACCAGTTCAGATTCTTCCGTTCCAATGGTCCCTGCGTGCACTTCCACTTCGATATCACCGTCTGACTTGCTTTCAGCGACTTCCTTGAACTTCAAAAGTCCTGTTTGATATGGATTGTCCGGTGATGTCTGGTTATGTGCCGCTACGATCTTGATTTTCTTACCTGCTTCTCCCCCTGATGCTTCGTCACTTCCACATCCAGCCAGAATACCGGAAAGAGCCAACAATAATACAAATGATATTGAGAAAAATTTCTTCATCCTTAGTTCCCCCTTGTTATGATTAAATGGTTTGAACTGCCTTTACCTTCTGAACGATTTGCGTGTATTCACGCGCTTTCTGTGTCAAGCGCTGATAATCTTCCGCATGTTGCAACTGCTTCGGATTGACCAGATTTCCTCCGAGACCCACTGCCAGGGCCCCTGCCTCTAGATACTCTGCGAGATTATCCATATTGATCCCCCCGGTCACCATTAACGGGATAGACGGGAAAGGACCGTGAATGCTTTTCACATAGCCTGGTCCAAATGTGTTTGCCGGAAAGACCTTGATCATGTCTGCCCCGAGCTCAAATGCCGTCAGGATTTCCGTCGGCGTCAGGGCTCCCGGTATACTCGGGATCCCGTAGCGCTTCGTCATCTTCACCGTCTCCGGGTTGAAAGAAGGTGAAACGATGAACTCACTTCCCGCCATGATAGCGTCCCTTGCTGTTTCCGGATCGAGGACGGTCCCTGCTCCGGTCAGGACACGACCGCCCATTTCCTCTCTTACGATTTCAATCAATCTTGTAAACTTCGGTGTCTCAGCCGTGATTTCAAGTACTTTCACTCCACCCTCATACAAAGCTTCTGCAATCGGCAGAATCGTTTGTGGAGTAGCTTCCCGGATGACGGCCACAAGGACTTCTTCTTTGATAAACTCTACTGGGTTCACTGTCTAACCTCACCCTTCATTCTATATTCGCATGCCGTTTGGCCATGGCTTCGTTCGTTTCTCCCTGCTCCAAGGTACCTATGATGACCGCGTCTAACACTAGATGGACGGACTGATCGAACTGATTCCCAAGTGGCTGAATCGTTTCCGGTTCCTCCGTTCTCCGGTACTTCGTTGCTGCAGGTATACCCAAGATCCCGTCACTGATCGCCGCAAGCTTGGATTCCCTATTCGTTGTCACGAGGAACACACTCGCCCCAACTTCTTTCGCCTTTGAGGCAAATTGGACAATCGCCCCTGTTGAGCCTGATCCCGAAATCGCGATAAGTAAATCCCCTTCGTCCATGCTCGGTGTGATCGTTTCCCCGATGACGTAGACCTGAAAGCCACCGTGCATCAGACGCATCGCAAATGCTTTCCCCATCAAACCGGAACGTCCTTCACCATAGACGAAAATCCGATTGGCTGTTTTCAATTGCTGGGATAGATGTATTGCCTCTTCTTCATTCACTTTTGATAAAACTTCTGAGATTTCTTCGGCTACCGTCGTGATGATAGATTTCATTTCCTGATCAGTCCTTTCATCGCCCTTGCAGCCTCTGCCGGGTCGGTCGCTTTCGTGATAGCGCTGCCAATAATGACCGTATCAGGCCTCTTTTCAACAATGGATGGCAGTGTCTCTAGGGTGATGCCCCCGGCAACAGCCGTCTCGAGTCCGCTGATTCCCTGGATCAGATGAAACAGATTGTCAGTGCCTGCCCCCGTTTCCTGCATGTCCTTCCCAATATGCAGGCTGACAAGGGAAACACCAAGCTCCTGTATTTCTTGGACTCTCTTATTCTCCGATACTCCTAGTAAATCAATCATGACTCTCTTGCCATGCTTCTCTGCCACCTCGAGAGTATCCTTGATCGTCTTGTCTGCAGAGAACGCCATGACAGTCGTAATATCCGCCCCGGCATCAAAAGCCTGGATAGCCTCGTGTATACCGGCATCGCATGTTTTCATGTCCGCGACGATGATTTGATCGGGATACCTCTCGCGGATTTCCCGGATGATTGGCATTCCATATTCCTTAATAACACCCGTTCCTACTTCGATCCAGTCCACATAAGGACCCGTCTTCTCCAAAATCTGAAAGCATTCTTCCCTGGTCAGGCGGTCAAGCGCAACTTGTATATTCATGTCATCCCCCTACCTTTCCACTCGTTCTTTTTCTCCCAAATGGACAAGCACATCTTCTAAATAAGGCAGGCCTTCATTATCACCGGTCACACTAACGACCATCGAGCCGATGATGTTCGCGAAGTAAAGCGCTTTCTCTAGTGGCCAGTTCTGAAGGATCCCGTAAATGAACCCTGCATCGAATCCATCACCGGCACCTACTGTATCCACCACTTTCTTCGCCTTTACGGCCGGGGCTTCCACATACTCACCGTTCACATATCCAACCGAGCCTTCCTCGCCTTTCTTGATAGCAAGATGTGTGATCTCGAATTTCTTACAATGCTCAATGATTTCATTGGTGTCGGATGTTCCGAACAACAGCTCTGCTTCTTCGATTCCCGTCAGAAGGATGTCTACATGCGGGAGGAAACTTCTCAACACATCCCTTGCTTCATCCTCACTCCACAGTTTCAATCGAATATTCGGATCGCATGAAATCATTACTCCATGCTTCTTCGCTTCAATGATCGCGTGGCGAATCAGCTCAATATTTTTTGTTTTATCCACCGCAGGGAATACTCCTGTAATATGGAGGATCCTTGTGTTTTTCAAAAACTCTTCATTCAAGGTTTCCTTCGTCAACACCGTTGTGGGAGAACGGTCTCTGTAATAGAAGGTCCGCACGCTACCGTCCCCCATGATTTCCTTGAAGTTCAGAGAAGTCGGATAACCATCCGCAAGCTCCACTTCGGACACATCCACCCCTTCACCGCGTACGGTGTTGAAGATATGTCTTCCGAACTCGTCATTCCCCAGTCGGCTGACCCAGCCGGTCTTTAACCCTAGCCTGGCACAGCCAATCGCAAAGTTCAGCTCGGCTCCCCCGATCTTCCGTTCAAAAGAAGAGACAAACCTCATCGGGCCCGTCGATGAAGGATCAAGAGTAATCATCGCATCGCCAATTGTTACTACATCATTCATGGGTAACACCCTTTCTGTCTAACAAGATTCTCGTATGATTAACTTAGGATCGAATCGGAAGACAAGACCCTCTTCCTGATCCTCTTTTTTCTGGATTTTATTTAATAAAAATTCCGCCGCTTTCTTGCCGATTTCAAAGGTGGGCTGTGCCACGATCGTCAATCCCGGCTCATAAAAACCGGCAAAGGAAACATCATCGATTCCGATAATCGCCAAATCCTCAGGAATCTTCACATGGTTCTCTTTTACATATTTCAAGATTTCAATGAGCGTTAAATCATTTCCCGCAAGGATCGCTTCCGGAGGATTGTTCAAGGATAGGAGCTCGTGAACCCCTTCTTTGATCCGGTTTACTTCCAAACTCTTAATATAGTCATCCCGGATGTCCAGTCCATTGGCTCTCATCGTGTTCTTATAACCGTTGATCCTCTCCATCCTCGGCGTGACATTCCGGATTACATTCGTGATGATGCCGATCTTCGTGTAGCCTCTGTCGATGAAGTGCTGAACGCCAAGCCCGGATGCTTTCTCATTGTCTAGAAGCATAGCCGGTATGTTTACATCAGGCACCGTCCGGTCAACGAACACGATCGGATAGCCCTCCTTCAGCATCTCATTGTATAAGGTTGCATTATCCCCTGTTGGCAGCAGAATGATGCCATCCACCTGTTTGGCACGTAGCATTTCAATATACTTCCGTTCCTTCTCTGGATCATCATCTGCATTACAGACAATCGTGTGAAATTCTGCTTCCTGGCAGGTGTCTTCGATCGCACGGATCACCTGGGTCGAGAACGTGTGGAGAATATTCGCCACAATCACTCCGATCGTCGTCGTCGACTTCTGCTTGAGGCTTCTCGCGACAATATTCGGTCGATACCCAAGCTCTTTGATGGATTCTTCTATTCGGTTCTTCGTTTCTTCCCTCATATAATCAAAGCGATTATTCAAATATTGGGAAACGGTACTCTTCGATACATTCGCATGCTGAGCAACATCAGCAATCGTTACTTTTTTCATTCCATACTCTCCAACTTTCATTTGCTAAACCGTTTTACTAAACCGGTTTACTAAATCGATTTATTGAAATTATATGATAATTGAAAGCGCTTTACAACATATTTTTGAAAATTTACTGGATTATTGTTTTGGACAAAAGAAAAAAACGCGTGGGGACGCGTTTATATAAAAATTATGATTAGGTTTTCTATTATTCACGACTCACTTCACAATGAAAATCGTGGAATTATTGAAATTTATGGTTAATTTAAGGCTGCTTTAAGTTTGGCTTTAAGTAAGTTATGTACACTTAATGTGTTAATGGCGAAGTATGGACCTAATAAGTGATACACGTTAAAGGAGGGAAGGAAATTTCATACACAACACTGATATTCTAAGGGGAAATGTACGATCAGATATAGAACCATAGTTTTTTCATCTTTCATCTTTTTATTGATTCTAGCACTAATCATATTTTCAATATGTTTTTTCACCACTCATAAACAAGTATCTGTTTTCTCTGAAGAGAAGCAAGTAACACCTTGGGGTATAAAAAAACTTCATCTTCAAGAAAGTGAGAATCGAGGACAGAACATTAAAATTGCCGTGTTAGACAGTGGCATTAATGGTTCTCATGAAGATTTATCCGGTAAAGTTGTTAACTCATACAATGCATTGAGCCCAGGGAAAGCCATTAGTGACGAAAGCGGACATGGTACAGCGATTGGAGGAATTATTGCAGCAAATGATAACGAGATTGGCACTGTGGGAGTTGCGCCAGATGCAGAAATCTATGATGTTAAGGTACTTGACTCTATGAATAAGAGTAACACCAAAGCAGTAATAAGAGGAATTGAATGGGCAATAAACGAAGAAGTTGATCTAATGAATATGAGCTTTGGATTACAGAACGATATACCCGAATTATCCAATGCCATTAACAAAGCAATTGATGCAGGAATCATCGTAGTTGCTGCTTCAGGAAATACAATGGGGTTGAGTGTTGATTATCCTGCAAAGTATGAAAATGTGCTATCTATTTCTGCAGTAAATAAGAATTTCCAAAGATCGAATATGTCAGCGAAAGGGAAAATTGATTACGCCGCTCCAGGAGTGGACATATACTCTACAACAAGTGATGGTTCATACGACACATTTAGTGGGACCTCATTTGCTGCTGCCTACTTTACTGGGATTTTGGCATTAATATTATCTGACAATGAAAATAGTAAAAACGAGATTAGAAAACTACTTAAGCCTTATATATGTGATTTGGGAGAAAAGGATTTTGACCCTGATTATGGCGAAGGTTTAATCATACTAAATTAACATTAGGAGAAACACATGCTCAATAAACTTTCAAAAATCGTAATAAATCTAATTGTATTTACACTGTTTGTCTCACTATTGCCTCATGTAGAACGAGCCTCCGCCCATGGAATAGAAGAAACAGAGGACTTTACTAACCTTTCGAATCAGGAAATAAAACAAATAGCAAATGAATTTAATCTTAATATCGAGAATACGGAAGAATTAGAGGTAGAAGTTCAGGAAAAGGACGATAGTGTAGCCCTTCAAACAAACCTTATTTCTGAAGAAATCGATTCTACAGTAAATGTGAACATGGATTTTGAAACTGAAACCATTGTAGTCAGTGGAACAATCCCAACCGAAGAAGATTCACTTGAAAAATTCAATTATGAAGTTATCATTACAGAATATAGTGAAGAAGTTTTCCGAGCTACTTTTATTAATCAAATGACTGGTGAAATTTCGGAATATGATAGTACTGAGATACGAGCTTCTGTATTACCGGCAATCCCTATCTTGGTTGGGTTGCTTGCACGATTCGGCATTAGCTGGATTGTTAAAAAATACGGACAAAAAGTCATTAAAGATGCTGTAAAGGATTTAAGCAAAGAAATTGCAAAAAAATCTCTAAAGAAGGGATCAACAGGCAGAACCGTTGCTAATAACCTGGAAGAACAAATTGCTATGAAAAGCGTATTATCTAATCCATTATCCGGCGCAAAAGAAGTCATACCCGCGTCTAAAATGACAGACAAACGTTGGCCGGGTAAAGATGGATGGGTAAAGATGCAAAGGACGTTCAAAGTCAAAGGTAAGTCTACCATTTCCATCCATTTTAATTATAATAAAAAAACGAAGAAATTTGATGATTTTAAGTTTAAGTAAAGGGTGAATTCCATGAAACCATTACATGAAATATTTATAAACTGGCAGGAGAAGCTCGATCATGACGAATGGTACTTCAGCCAATCCTTTGAAGAAATTACCGCAAATATGACTTCAGAGGAGGCATTTCAATACATCCCGGTCGTCATTCAAGAGTTTAAAAAGTTACGAAACGCCTTCTTAATAGGAGAAATGGTAGACTTTCTTCATACCGTCTATGAAATAGCCAATACAACGGAAGTGCATCCAACCTTGGTTCAGGAACAAGAAAACATAGAAAAAATCATCCTGGAATTCGGGGATGATTACTCTCTGCAGGCCTATAATGAGTTCAAGAAATCATTAAGACTGAATTGAATAGGGACGAGACAAACAGGGGACGGTTCTTAGTCTACTTTTCTGGTGAAACAAGTTGTGGATAGTGGCGCTTTTTTATTGGAGAATTCCCTCTCATGCAAAAAAATAGAGAGGGAAACGTCCCCACTCTCCCCTTCACACCTTAATCTTCCGCCCCTTCCACTTCACCGAATGAAACACATTCACCCGAACAAAAGAATAAAGGAAAATCACCACAAAGAATAAAAAGAACAAAGGATAAAAAGGGAAATACCCCCACCTGAAATCCCCGACTCTTCGGGCAAACCATGCTGTTTGAACGCCGTAGAGGATATACAATACTCCATAGATGATCATAGCGGAAGTGCTTCCCTCTATCATCGAAGAAATCAATGAAGACGCGCTCGTTAAACTTCCCGTAATCCAGAGGATGACCATCAACATGACGACGGGATGAGTGGACTTGGAACCAACGGCAAAACTTTTGCACCAGCCTTCGATCAGGCTTCCCACCCCTTCCGGATACATGCGAAACGAAATGATCCCCCTGCCGCCCAGGCAGCGAACGGGAAGGTTCTGATCAAGAAAGGCCTCTCCCAGTGCCAGATCATCCATGATGGCCCCCTCAATCTTTTCATGCCCGCCGGATAAAAAATAATCGTCTCGATTACATAGAATACAAGGTCCGAACGAGCCGGCGGCTTTAAAACGGGATCCCCAGAGGGTGAATAGATTCATCCCCACCACGACGATGATGTTAAAAACGATAGAGAGATGTTCATACACACGCTCCACGATGTGATAGGGCTGCAAGGCGAGGATTCCCCTCGCTCCTTTCCTCTCGTAGACATGCAAAAGATTCCGTAATCCATCCACATTCATGAACCGGGTATCGGCATCCAGGAACAATAACCAGTCCCCTTTTGCCTCCTTGGCACCCCGCCAGCAGGCAGATGATTTCCCTGCCCCGTTATTGTGCAGGACCGTCACACCGTAGCTTTCTGCGACATCAACGGTTCGATCCGATGAATCATCATCCACCAACAGAACCTCAAATGCCTTGAATCGCTGCTCCTGCAATGACTTCAATAAAGGGGAAATCCTACCTTCTTCATTCCGGGCAGGGATAATGATGGACACAAACGGCAACCCCGCCGTATGTTTGGAGGTGAATCTCGGAACCGGCAATGACCAAAACACAATCATGCCAATGATTACCCCCAGGACACCCAGGATGAGATTGATCACTTCTGAAGCTGTCATGCCATCTACCTCCTTCCTCTAGAATTGCGGCAATCCCCATTCAACCTTTATGTAGTTTTTTCTTTCCAACACCTGACGTAATCGCCGATATCCGCCCCCGATTGTACCGCTGAACCACAATAATCGGAAGGTTAAAGACAAGGGCATACAGGACCATCCCCCATCCTGCCCATACCGGATTCCATATGAAGAACAACGGAGCAGGGAGAATGGATAGCCAATGGGTCAATTCCGCACGTTTTGTTTCCGCCGCAAATACGATCAAGTCCCTCGACTTCGTTCCATGCAGCCCCTTTTTACTGTATCCCTTTTTGAAAAAAATCGTGCCATCCAGAATCAATCCCTTCCACGCTTTCACCCGGAATAAACGCTGCCACAATGCCCCGGATTGCTCAAAAGGGAACGTCCGGAACCAGTAATGGTCTTTCAGGAACCACGTCAACGGCAGTTTCAAACAAACGGCCGAAATGGCGAGATGAAAGAACGTCCAGGCAATCACATCAATGAGGATGATCCAATGGTCAGGCAGTGAGACGATCATGACATCACCCCTTTTTTATCCAGAATCCCTCTCCATAATTTTCTCTCCGACAAGCTGGCCGCTTAAGGTAACCATCGGCATTCCACCTCCGGGGTTCACCGTCCCCCCAACAAAATAGAGGTTGTCGTACCGTTCACTCTGTTTCGGATGCTTCAACCCTTTATTCTTCTTACTGTCTGACACCGTCCCATAAATCGCCCCGCGGTCGGATCCATACGTACGCCTGATATCTTCCGGTGTCCACATGTCCCTCGTGACAATGTTCTCACGCAAGCCATCGAGGCCCATCTTCTCCAGCTTGATCAGGACCCGTTCTACGAATTGTTCATAGTCGGCTTGAGTATACGGATTCTCATCCCGGATAAACGGAATGTGAGGAAGCACTTTGATGTTTTCATGTCCTGGAGGGGCCTGTGTCGGATCGGTCTTATTGACATTGACGAGATAAATGACAGGGTCCTCTGGCAGTTCATGGCGGTGGAAGATCGATTCCATTTGCTCCTTCATATTTTCGGCGAAAAAGAAATTGTGATGACGGAGCTGCGGATAACTCTTCTTCACACCGAGGTGCATGACGAGACCGGAACTCGCCGGTTCGAATTTCTTTTTTAATTTATGAATATAATCGCTGTCTTCCTCCAGTAATCGTTCGTACACCGGTATGACTTCCATATTGGACACATAATGATTGGCCGTCACCCGTGTCCCGTCTTCCAAAACGGCTCCGGTGATGTCGCCATCCTTCTTGTCTAGTTTGACGATCTGCCTTCCGAGGTGAAAGGTCACCCCCACTTCTTCCGCCAGCTTCACAAGAGCATCGGCGAGCTTGTGCAAACCGCCGGGAACGTACCATGCTCCCTGCTCATGCTGCATGTAGATCATCATATTCATCACGGCCGGCGCATCGTAAGGGGACGAACCCACATACTTGATAAAATAAGAGAGCATATCGCGAAACTGCTCATGACTGATCCGCTTATCGAGGGATTTATGCACCGTGGACATCAGGTCAATGTTCTTCAAGACACTGAACAGTCCCGCCTGCTTGACGATTCCTCTGGCCGTATCCGCACCTTTAAATAAGGTTTTATCCGTCATATCGTAATGAGTCTTCGAATGCTCCAGCAGACGTTGATATTCACGAATGTCCTTTTCACTGAGAGAGGCATTCTTCACCCGCATGTCTTTCATATCTTCATACAAGTCTATGACATTTCCATCGGGGAAGAAGGAACGCCATTGATGATCCAGCCTTTCAATCTGGACATAATCCTTCATCGATTTCCCACTGGCCGCAAACAATTTCTCAAAGATCTGGGGCATCGTCAAAATGGACGGGCCAAGATCAAAGCCAAAGCCGTCTTGCTCGAGCCGGTTCAACTTTCCTCCAATGTGATCGTTTTTTTCATATAAAGAGACATCGTATCCCGCCTGTGCGAGTGTTATGGCAGCCGACACCCCGCCGAGTCCGCCTCCAATGATAAGTACCGTTTTATTTTTCAATGGTTACCGTTCCTCCTGTTCGGAAATCTTGTTTGGAGTATGTATGGTTCTCTATAACACATTCAACATCTGCCTGGCCCTGTGCCAGTGTTTTTTCCAATACATCAAGTCTGTATCCTCCACACTTGTTTTATACCCTCACTGCCTATAAGAAAAAACGTTGAATGTGTTTGGGACAAGATTCAATATGGAGGGGCTTCAGAAACAGCCCTGATTTTGCCTGCGATCAATTGCCAGGCCTCTTCTGCTCTTTCTTTCGGTCCCAGATGGGTAAACGCATGGGCACAGCCCCTGAATATCGCCTCTTGAACGTTCACCCCTGCTGCTTTTAATTTCTCCGCATAGCATTCGGCTTCCGGCCTGAATGCATCGGACTCAGCTATTAGAATCAGGGCTGCGGCTAATCGGCCGCTAACCTCGGCTCGGACTGGGGAAGCGAGAAGATGCCCCGCTTGTCCCTTCCCTGGGACGTAACACATATGGATAAAATGGGCTGCTTTAGGAAAACGGGAACGCCACTTGTCTGGTTCCGGCTTCTCAGCATGAGGGGTAACAAAATCCAGCATAGGGCACGAGAGCACTTGAAGCAGGGGCTGCTCGTCCCCCTTTTCTTCAAGGTAGAGGCAAAGGGCTGCAGCAATATTTCCGCCTGAGCTTTGTCCGCCAACCATGACCTTTTCCGCCTCAATGCCCAGCTCCTCCGCTCTTCCCTTCACCCATCGAATGATGTCATAGCCCTGTTCAATGGCTTTCGGAAAAGGATACTCGGGTGCTTTGCCATATTCGACATTCAGAACAACACATTCAGCCTGATTCGCCAGGTAACGGCAATAGGGATCATCCATCTCCTTATCATTCATGATGAACGCCCCGCCATGGAAGTTAATATAGAGAGGGAGTTTTTTCTGTTTTGCTGCCGAAGGATAATAGAAGGAAACGTAAGTGGGCCCGACAGTGGTTTCAACTAACACATCTTTTTTCATTCGTACATCCTGCCGGGGGATCATAGGTGTTTTGGTGGATTGATCAGAAAAGAGGCGCAGTAACTTTGCCATCATGACACGGAACATGAACATTACCTCCCTTAGTAGTATAGTAGCTGACATTTTTTAAGGCGTGTTGCTCCGGGAATGAGGGGTATCCGTCTTTCTTTCCGGACAAAAGTATGAACGGCCGACATTTCAGGAAGTATGTAGGGATTTTGATATTAATAGATAAGGTTCGTTAGGCCTTCTACTATCTAGTATTCCACGAAAAAGTAGGATACCCCTTCTTTATAGATGAACCGAGGATGGTTCTTAACTCATTTTCTAATAGATATTGAACTCATTATGTGGTTCATAATAAGTATAAGGTGAAGTGGCCATCGTACCCACTCCATACTATCCATCCAACCCCGGATACACGACCGTTCCATCCTCTTCAAGAATTTAATCTCTGTATAGGTAAAACGAGAGACACGCGGCTCTTGGTTTCCTATACCCGTCCGCTTACTTCAATAGTCTTTGTTTGCATAACTTTGTCCCACAGGAGAAATTGATTGTGTATCTCCCTTCAAGATTTTGCTTGATCTGTTCTGTTAACTTAAGGGGAACAAAACCGATTTTTTGCGGTCATAAGATTGACAAAAGCCCGCAAAGAACTGCGGGCAGAGCCATTTACATTAAACCGGAAAACCATATTCCGAGTGTAGTTCCAATATAATTCCCGATGATGTAACCCAACGTCCCCACCACAAGAATCGGTCCAATCAAATCCTTCCAGCCTTTCGCAATGGCCATCGCCGCAGCCGTTGTCGGCCCTCCGACATTGGCATTACTGGCTAGTAGGATCTCTTCAAGGTCATACTTTAATAGCTTTCCTGCAGTCAAAGAAACGGCCAGGTTCACTACAACAATAATGAACACGAATAATAGCAGCAACGGAGCATTTTGAACGATGAGGGGGATCGATGCCGGAATACCAATAACCACAAAGAACAAGTAAATGAGGAACGTACCGATTTCCTGGCTTCCATTAATCGATTCAAAGTACTTCGGAAACAGGGCAAGTGCCAAGAATGTCAATGTCGTCAACATTAAGTACTTGTCTCCAAACAATCCATTCAACAAATTGATTAAGAAAGACGTCTCTTCACCGGAAGGAATCAATCCGTCCAGGAATTCGGCGATTTTAAATGACACCATCACAAGCAGGAAGGCAGTCCCAACAGACAGTGCAATATCCTTAAGGGAGATATCCTTTCGCTCCCAAAAGCTTTCCGCAAGTGTCTTTCCCTCTTCTCTCATTCTTCCACTTTCCACTTTTTCCACATGAGGTGCGTTAAAGCGTCTTTTGAAAAAGCTCATGGCCGGAATCATCATCAGAACAATGAAATAAATCGCCATCATTAAATTGTCTGCGACCACTGCGGAAGAAACCATTTCACCAGGCGCTTCGAACTTCGCTGCCATGGCTGCAAAGTTTACCCCGCCGCCAACATAAGATGCACTGAGCATCGCACCAATTTTATCAAGGACTGGTATATGATCCTTTAACAAAAAGAAACTGATGATCACCCCTGCAACCGTACCGACGGAGCTGATCAAGAAAAGAATCAACAAACGTCCGCTTTCCTGCCAGATCTTTTTAAAGTTCACATGAAAAAGCAGCAGCGGAATGGCAAGCGGAATGATAAATGTCCAGACAGCATCATAAACAGGTGAGGCTGTTGGAATGACTCTCGTATTTGATAGAATGATAGCCCCGATCAGGGCAATAATTGCACCAGAAATCTTTGCCGCCCAATTGTAGCGCTGTTCTAATATAATGCTCACTGAAGCCCACACGACAATGATTCCCCACAACGTTACATAATCATCGGCTTTAATTAACGTCTGCTCCAAAACGTTTCCTCCTTTTTACAGTTTTTCTCTCTATCAATATAGTAGCTATATTAGGTGGAAAATTCAAAAAATTAGAGATAGAGATTCACAATGGACAACTCTCTTCCACTTTATCCTTTGATAAAAGGTTGAAGTTTTGCTACAGGGGAGTAAAATGGTCGGATAACCACACACCTGAAACATTGTTTTAATGCATAAACATACCTTGACTGTTCCTCTGTTCTCCCTTATCCATAAAAACACCCTAAATAATTGAATAAACTAATCATTCAGAGTGCTATCTTAGCTACATAATTAACTTTATTCATTCATTCATTCTCAATCTTCACCTCAGTTTCTTTTGGTCTTTCTATATCAAAGAAATCTTCAGCCAAGTCATTGTAGAGCTTACTACCTTTAGAAATATAATAAACCGAGTCCAAATCGTAAAACTTTAACCTGATGGCCTTACTTTTTTTATCCATCCATACTCTGAAACTTGCACCGTCTTTAAATATACTTTTTTCTGTTTCCTTTGAAACAATTCCTTTCGGTTCAAAAACTGCCATTAATCTTTTCTCCTTTATAATAATTAATTTCACCAATCAAGCCTATTCCAAGCACAGCCGTGCAAGGTAAATTAAGATAAGCTTTCTTTCAGATATATAAGTACAAAATTCAAGGCTACCTTTTGCGATCCCTATAGAATATCATCAAATTCCGATGTCACAAGAGGCCTTTCATGTACAAGACCGTCCAAAAGACTGGATGGTGTATCCTGATAGAAGACCTTAGCCTCCTGTTGAGCCCGTGTTAGTAAGACATATAGAAGCCGTGCATGAAGTTCGTCATTTGGAAAACTATCTTCATTCGCATTGACGACCAGGACAGCATCAAATTCCATTCCCTTACTATAGTAAGATGCCAGAACCGATACATATCCCTGTTTGACTTCCGTATTCGGGTTGACATAAATCGCTTCCTGTCCGAATTGGTTGCTTAAATACTTGGACAGTTGCAATGCTTTTCTTTCATCCTTATGAATCACTGCAATTCTCTTATATTTCTTCTTCCAGTTTGTTATCGTTGAAACAATCCCTTCAAGCAGGTCTATTCCCGAAAGAACCCTTTCTAACGTTACCTCAGGACCAGAGCGGTTAAGTGGCGTGATTGGGAAGAACTTATTCTTTTCGTAGTGATTACCCAACACCGTGTTTGCTACATCTATAATTTGTTTGGTAGATCTATAACTGGTGTCCAGTGACAACAGCATATATTTCTTATCGTTGAACAGACTTCTCATTAAGTCATTCCAATTGTATTGGCCGTACCCAAGAAAGATGGATTGTTCCTTATCACCGAGAATCGTTACAGTTTTGGTGATTTTCTTCAAAACGGCAAAATGAATAAAGCTTAGATCCTGTGCTTCATCAATGACTATGTGTGCAAATTTTTCAGGCGGGTCGAACATCATAAGATAGATATAATAGAGAGGCGCTAAATCAAAGTAAGTAACCTCATCTACTTTATAACCCTTAAAGAGTTGAGGAATATCTTTCCCAATATCCCCTCTGAAATTATCCAGCACTTCATAAGAAAGAACCTGTTGATAGATTGAGAACGGATTCGGAAGAGCCATTGTCTGCTTCCAGGCAGCAATCTCTAGCTTGTACTCCTGTATCAGTTTTTTTATCTTATAGTCTCGGATGGACCAGATTTGTTTCTTCAAAGCCTTTAATCCAACTTCATTCAGCCCACCGTTCTCCAAGAAAGTATCACTAATCATACTATGCTGATCTTCAATTTCCTGAGTTTTAATATCCAACATTCTTTTAAAGTGATTCTCGATATGTTGTACAAATTTCTCTACCCGTTTTATAAAAGGTAAATAAGTATAGCCATCGTATATTTCAACTATTTTAGATGTCGACAGATGCTCGTCAAAGATTTTTATCGGCTTAAATCGGTTTTCATATCCATGTTGGAATTCATTCACATATGAATCCAAAATCTTCATAAATGCAGCAGACCCTTTAAATTCATTAATGTCCTTTTCCTTTGTATATCCAGGTGTGAAAAGTACTTGATCAAAATAAGAATGATAATCAAGATTCACCTTACTTGGAAGGAAAGGTTTTAAATGTTGAAAGACCAACCCCTGAAAGGTGGATTGACGGATTCCATCTAAATCCAGGTCAGGAAGCATTCCCTGGGTAGAACTGATAAATAAGTTGGAAGGGCCCAGAATAAGCAGTTCTTCCGGCTTCAAGTTTTTATTATTGAATAAAAGATACGATAGACGATGCAGGGCAATGGATGATTTCCCGGAACCGGCAACCCCTTGAATCACCACATTTGCGTCGATGGTTTGTCTAATTGCTATATCCTGTTCTTTTTGTATTGTGGCAATGATCTCTTTTAGATAGCCGGTAGATTCACTAGACTCTAATATTTCTCTCAAAAAATCATCAGTTACAGTCAGTTGCTCACCCTTGTCAGTCATAGTTATATTCAAATCACTTTTGCTCTCTGCAACCTGTTGCAGGATTTTCAGGATTCTTCGATTTTTAATTGTAAAATCCCTTTTCTGCTGCACCTCTATGGTACTGACATGTTTCCGCCCGTCTTTATCTATCACTGTATATTTTTGTTGCGGTCTACCGGGCATGAAATTGTAATAGGTTGAAGCCATCGGCATGCGCCAGTCGAGCACGACAATTTGCTCATGTTTGTCCCTTACACCATGCTTCCCTATGTAAAATGTTTCTTTAACTCCATCTTCAACTATATCAATTCTTCCAAAATACGGCTGATTGATCGCCTTCTCCAGCTTATCCTTATCACTTTTTCCAAGCTTGTAGGATACACTATCCCCTATAAAACTTGTCTGATCTTTAAACTGCTGTTTCTTTCGGTCAAGCAATTCCCATATGTAAAAAGTATGGTCCTCCATACTTTTAATCGTAGTATCTAAATTTTTCTGTTCTTGATGAAAATGCTTTTGATCCACTTTCATTACACCCCTGAAGTATTATTGTAGAAATTTCCTTTCGCTACTATAATACTATATTTCAAGCATTAAATGTCAGAAAATTAGAACTTATATAATCTTCAATAATATTTTGTGATATGGCCTGCTCCCCTGAAAGATAATTTTTCTCCTTTAATAACAAAACCGGAACATGAATAATATTCCGGCCGCAAAAACCTGATAATTAATTTATTCAGAGAGTAGAATCTACACCTCTTCAAATACCTCAGTTGAATCGTAATAATAACTCAAATACTTGAGAAAGATAGGCTTCAACTCTTCTTTCTCTAACATAGGTGACATAATAACCGGGTAACTCTTATTAAATTCAAAGATGACCCGCCTGCCTACCCGTTCGTCTTTTCCTAAGTCATCGCGATCTTTTATTTTTGATTTGAGGATCTTGGACAGTTCTAATTCATCAATGATATCCAATATATTTATTAAAAAACGGTCATTACGAAAAATCTCATATTTAATAATATAATTATAAATATCTAAATTGTCGATCAACAATGAATAATAACGTTCCCTTTCCTCAGGATCTGTGACTAAATCATTTACATACTGAGCACCCAGAACACACTTATAAATATAGTTCTCCCAGTCGAATTTCTTTAGTACGATATTATTAAAATGATTGATACCTTCATAAATTTTAGGGTAATTTTCCAGTAGGTAGTCTCTTTTAGTTACAAGTAGTGAATGCCAAAATAGTTCATTTAAATGGACATCCCTATCCGTATCCAGATAATAGTCGGTAAGCACACGGAACGCTTGTAAAAACAATTCCTTACGTTCAACTTCGTTGCCTTGAGCTATATAAATTGGAAAGTCCGGTGCCTTATCCAAATGTATTACTTCACCGGAGAAATAGTCTTCATTCAACTGAATTTGATCCTCTAAGAAGTCCTTGTAGAACTGCTCATTTTGTTTATAGCCTTTTTCCAGTAGTCTAATTTCCACTTGAAATTAACCCCTTTACAACAGATGTATATTTCTCAATCATCCGGTCTGATATGATGTAAATCACTTCATCAATCGTATCAATACTTAACTCTTCTACCATTTTCTTTCTCATAAGATGATACAGTTTCAGCTCCAAAGGATTAGTTGGCGGATCGATCTCAAGTAAATCCACGTACTCATTATCCTCTCCATTATTCACTATGAATCGTTGCAGAGCCATATGCATTCCCGTATAGACATAAGGATTATTTAATGTATTACTCTTTGGCAAGTTATTGAACTGAAACTCTTCATTTTGATACTGAATGATTATGGTTTCGTGGCTAAGTTCTATCTTTATGGCTGACTTAAGATCTGGATTCAGTTTCTTTTCAAATAGTTCTAATGGCTTTGTAGTACTTCCTTCGAACATAACGACATTAGAATAGCCCAGAATGGAATGTCCAGGTACTACCAGCTCATCTTTAAACTTATCGTAAAACATACTTAGGTCATCATTATATTTAAAGGATATATCCTCAGTCGATTGAATGTGCATCTGAATAGAAGTACGGTTGCTTATGGAGATGCGGGATTTTAGTATTCTTATAGACCTTTGGTTTGATTCCAACTTATAAAACTTGTTGTCCTTAGACTGGATAATCAATATGATCTGAGCCCGACCGTTTTTTAACAGATTACTAATGAATTCTGAGTCCATTTCATAGTTAAAGTCAAACTGGTAGTGATGAACATTTTCATGTAGTTCTACATCTAAAATAAACTGACTGGAAGTATAGCTATTTGACGTATTAGTCAGGACTGGATAAGGAAAATTGGCTTCTTTTTTATAAATCATGTTACACCTCGATGTAATAAACAAATTTTAGTGACTTATTGAAGTTATCTTTCAGTCCTAATTGAATTTCTGAGACACCTTGGTGGATTCGAACGTCCTTTATAACATTATTATCAATCTCGTATTCTTTTCCGGAATTCAGGTCTGCAATAGAACTGTAATTACCAGGAATATTAAACTCATCCGCATACTCAACGCCCATTCCATCAATAATGGATAGAGAGATGTCACATGTTTCTTCGTTGGTAATCAAATCACTCCCGGTAAAATCAAATTTAATTAACTCTTTATTATCTAAAATAATCCGTTCTACCATTTCCGGATTTGCACTATACTTTGTCTTTAACTGCTCAACTGATGCCGTACCCTTTTCTTCTCTTTTTTTCCGCTTCAGGGGATCCCGTTTATTTTCTGGCTTTTCCTTGCCATCATTTCCTTCTGCTTTTTTCTTTTTCGCTTTTTTCGGAACATCTGCAGATGCTTTTACAACCGACTTACCTTTGTTAATCATCACAGTCCCAAGACTGCTGGATAGATCATTCTTGAATTGGGTCTCTACCACGTAAAGAATATCCTCAGTGTTCATCACACCATCTGTAGGATTATTTTCTTTTATTGCTTCTTCAATGACTTTCGCCATTTCACGGGATAGATTATTGATAAATCGTTTTGCGCGCCTTTGCAGCTTAGAATCCTTTATATGCTCCCAGGATAATTCTGTATGGGATTCATTTTCAAGGGATTTAATATAAGCGTCTTCATCTGAACCACCTATCAAAACAGCGTTATACGGTTTGTTTGCATTAGAAGTCACTTTAAAATCTTCTATCTTCATTCCAATCGTTCTCACAATGGCAACACGGCCTTTTGGAATTCTTTCATCATATCGGAAATACAAATTAAAATGATAATCTCTGACACTGTCTGAAACAGTTAGCTCTTTTGGTGTTTCGTTCATATAAGTTTCTACATATAAAGGCGTAAACGTTTTCTTAGCCTCGGTTATGTCCTGTTCATAATACTTAGTATCTTTCACATAATGTATGATCGATTCACGGGTAATTTTCTCTTCATTGACAATAACCTCAAGTTTCCCCTCTAAGATAGATACAAAGAAACTGTCACAAATGCTCTTTATGATTTCATTCTCATCATCATATTCTTCCCTCAGAAACGGAATAATGATCTTTAGCCCCCTGTTGTCCTTTGCAAAAGCTGGGTGAAAGTTATTTTCATAAGGATAGAATTTAGACTGATCTTCGTTAATATCTGTAAAATAACCAGTCGAACGATAATATTTCCCCTCGTAGAAATGCTCAATTAATTGAACTGTTCCACCAAGGTGCTTATCACCATGTTCATCACAGTTAGCGAAATACATAAGGTGTAAGTCTGAGGCTGCATTGGAGGCTATCTTTCCAACTCCATGAGACCCCCCACGAGACGTTTCCATTTCAGAATCAGCTTCTTCAAAGTGAACGCCCTTGTTATAGGCATAAATCCCCCAAGTATCACGTGCAGAGTTACTTTGACCATTTTTAGCACCAGTCAGCCCCCTTGTATTGGAGTCTTCAAACGATATGTATCTTACCTCATCCTGGTTGATTTTATTTAGCATATGTTGAATTGTTTCTTTTGTATAACTGTTTCTTCCTTGTAAAGACTTGATGCGATCAATCACATCATTGATCCCAGGAATGTCTTCCTTTTTAATACTTCCAGTCTTTATGGTTAAAGTAACCGGTCCCTCAGATCCAATTAACCGGCCATCCATTGAATTTTGGGTATTTTCCCGGGTGAGACCGGTTACACGCATGTTATAGAAACGCTCTAGTATTTTGTTAAAGTTTGATTCTTCTATGTTAGGAATAGGTGAGAATTTCCATAATGGCTCTCGTTGATTTGTATTCATGAGTTACTCCTTTTCTCAATCAAAACCTGTATTTTCTACCTATTTACATTTTAAAAGATCAGGGTGAATATGTAAATTGATGTAATTAAGGTAGGTCAACCCTACTGGAAAAGTTATCAATATTAATTTCCAACAATAAAAAAACTCAGACACTCTCATGCATCTGAGTTTTAAGTTAACAAAAGATCAGTAGAATAGAACTACTTCACTTTTGCACTTGTAATAAAGGAGACAAGTTCCTCTACTACTTTGCCTAAATCATCTTTAATTTCATGCTCCCAAACCCTGTTTATCTTCCAACCCTTGTCTTTATAGTAGCTATTGACTTCCTTGTCACGTTCGACATTTCGTTCTAGTTTCTTTTTCCAAAAAGAAGAATTAGTTTTCGGTAAGTTGCCGTGAATAGGACACTGGTGCCAAAAGCAGGAGTCTATAAATATGACTACTTTATATTTCTTTATGGAAATATCAGGTTTACCAAAAAGATTTTTAGCGTTTCTTCTAAAGCGAAATCCTTTTTTCCATAGCTTCCTGGACACAACGTCTTCCAATTTAGAAACCGATTTTATTGCCTTCATATTATTTCTTCGCTGTTCTTTAGTCATTACATCGACCAATTTAAGAACTCCTTTTTATCTTATTTTCCCTTAAAAAAGGAATAATAACTCAAATCGAAGTTAATTTGATGTAATATTATTTTTGAATCAATTCCCAAACACCCTTTGGACTCTCTTCTGCCGGTTTTAAGATGCCCTCTTTTCTCAAATAAGTGGCAGCCCATCTGATATCGTACTGCCACGTGTAAAAGAGATCTCCTGAATCCTTAAGATCTTGTTCGTGTTTATCCCAAACATACTTACATATATCTATTAAACTTAAACGTCCTCTGTTTAGTTTCAAGGCCTCTACAGCCCATACCTTTAAATCTTTCTTAGAAGCCATGTTTGTCTCCCATCCCTTTTCAATTAATTGGACTAATTATTTTTCAGTGCATTTTCATACTAATATCACGCACATCTCTTATCTGCCAATCATTAATAAATCTCGCATATGCTAATGGTTCACCATGTCGCTTAATATTTTTTGAGAAGTCCACTATCTTACAGTATTCAGTTCCCCCGAACTTTTCCCCTCTCAGGCCTCTTCCTACCATTTGTTCATATAGAATAATACTGGATGTAGGTCTGCAGATGAGGATATGGTCTGTCTTTGGTGCATCGAATCCTGTTGTTAATACTCCATAGTTGAAAAGGAAGTCAATATCACCTTGCTTAAAAGCAGCTATATGCATTCTTCTTATAGGTTTTGGTGTATCGGCAGATATAGCTGCTGATTTTCTACCTATAGAATTCATCATCATTGCCAAAAATTCAGCGTGCTCTACTGTACATGCATAAACAAGAGAAGAGGAGTCCAGTGGAATCGACTTCATATATTCAATAATTTGGAAGTTTCTTCTTTCATTGTTTGCCAGATCATTTAGAAATTCCTTACTCAAGTCATCATGTTCATCCTCTATATATTCGGATACCTCTATCTCTTCTCCATTTTCATGAAGCAAAAAAATCGGTTCTGCCAAATATCCTTCTTCTCTAAAATATAGTAGGGGATTCAGTTCATATCTTCTCATATCCGGTAAGGATGGATGAATTAAATAGGCTTCAAACTGGTTTACCAGGGTCATTGTTTCTTCATTACTGCGTCCAGGTGTTGCAGTTAAACCACAAATAGGAAAAAGGCTTTCACCTGCCAGTTCTTTACACTTGTTAAATAGAACCTCATAACTCTTTGTGGTAGCATGATGTGCCTCATCAATTATCATTGCACCACAGTTAGCGAGAATCTCGTTTAATGCTTCATCATCACTTTGTATCCTTGAATACAGCTGTTGAATACTTGATATGACTGCACCGCCTATTAAACTTTCATATTTAACTGCCTTACCTCCAAAATACCTGTAAACCCTCAAAGATTCAGGAAATTCTCTTTCCTGCCACATCTCTGTAATGCAGGAAATTGCCTGCTCACATAGCTCTTCTCCCTGTGCAATCCATAACAAATATTGTCCCTCATTAAAGCGGGGCTGCATCCAATCAATGAAACTCTCAACTGCTACTCTCGTTTTACCTCCACCGGTAGGTAAGGTGACCACACATCTTGTTTTTTCCTGCTCTTTATTTAATACAGAAAGCATTTTTTCTTTTAATCCCTGCTGATATTCTACGAGTGGAGGTACTGACTTCCTTGGTTCAATATCCTGTACTGGGTCTGTACTGTGATCTTTTGGGATAGATATACCGGAAAAAGCTAAAGGGAAACCCAATGTCTGAACAAAATCTCTCGCCCATCGGCCCCCCATAACCCACCTTTTACCTGCTAAAGCTTTAGGCATATATGAAGGGGATTGTATTTTCCGATTGCTAATCGGATTTCTCTCATATAATCTAACTAATTGTTCACCCTCAAGTTGTTTCAATAATAATGCTCTTAGATCCCTAACGACATCGTTACTTCCTGCGAACAAAAATAATCCTTTTTCAACTACTATCATCCTGGCCAATTGATAATCATCCATGACGCCTACTTCTAAGTCCATCAACATTCTATTCAATTTTATATACTTATCAGTACCAATAAATTTAATTAATAGATTTCTATCGATTTTATATACATTAATTAAACTTTCCACTGTTTGTTCAATTTCATTTTCTGTTAAAAAGCCGCTCAAGATTACATCCCCTAAAAAATAATTTTAATATAGACTATTTTACCATTAATCTGCCAAACCTATAATTAGAGAAGAGAATTCATAAAAAAATAAAAAGAACAGCATTACACTGTCCTTTTTAAACATTAACTATTAACCATTATTTTTTCCTCTTTTGCATCATAAGTATCCTTATGCTTATTTCTGGCATATGGATACAGTTCATTAAGAAAATTATGGTAATCACCAGATAGAGGATTTATAAATCTTGAAGAATTACTGCCTTCTTTTGTTAAAATAAAGATGATCACATCCCTGAAGTTATGCTCCCTGGATTGATGGGATATCAGCTTTTTAGAAGAATCTTTATCGTTAATTCCTAAATGCTGCATTCCTTCTACATTTTCAAATACAGCATATGAAGGTTTTATTATAGAAACCAATTCAAAAAAATGTTTATATAAAGTATTTCTGGGATCATCCTTTAGCTTTTCACGCATTTCTTTTGATCCGGAACGTGCCGGTCCTGCTAAAGAAAATGTTTGGCAGGGGGGCCCCCCGATAATAACGTCTACATCTTTACACGAATTTATTACTTCAGATTTTACAGTTTCCTCTGTTATATCTCCTTGTATAACGCGATCTTTTCCTATGTGATTGCGCAGCGTATCACAAGCACTGTCGTTGATTTCAAGTGCCCGATGAATTTCAAATCTTAAATATTCCTCTTTAGCTTGCAAGAACCCGGTAGAAAAACCACCGCCACCGGCAAATAGATCAAGCACTTTACATTCACCCCCTATGAAGCTCAATTATTACAGTCATTTCCAAAGGATTATGCATTCTTTGGGGGAAGAAATGCACAATATAGGCAAATTGGAAATGCGGTTCCACCTTTACTGGGAAAAGTGATCGGAGAAGCCATACTTAAACTTGAAGCTGTAAAGGGCAGGCGCACAGGTAATTTGCCAATAGCTTTCTTAATATCTCTGTGTTTCCTTACTTTACTGACTAAGTAATTATACGTATTGTCTAGATGAATTTGCTAAAGATTTAAGGAAATTAGCTGAAAAATATTTTGAACGAAATGAGAACCTGCTAATTTTATCAGAGACTATTGATGCTGATGTAGATCAAGCACTTTAAGTTTTCTCATACTAATACTTCCTTTTTATTCATTAATCCATCTTTCTTATTTTATCAAAGATAGGCGGGTAAGAGAATCATGAACTTTTTACAGAGAGTATAATTCAAAATAGAAATGACCCCGGATCTTTACCGGAGTCATTTCAAATAATAGTTTTATCAATAAGCTCGTTTCATCTGATTTTCTTTCATTAAAGAATGGTACTGTTTCCAAATATCCCTCGAAATTTCATGATTCTCTATAATCACACCTGTTTCAATGTTTTTACGGAAACCATGATAAGAAAAATTGGCAGATGTCAATAACAACTTACGTTGGTCTACTATTATTAGTTTGGCATGTAAACTTGTATAATCACTCGAATCCGTGCCAATCCAATGATAGACATTTAACTGATAGTTATCAATTTCCCAGTGTTTCATTATCTCTTTGAAGTTATTTTCCACGTCATTAACGATAATATTTACCCGGCAGTTTCTCTCTACAGCCCGTTCCACACTCTTCAATAGTTCCTTGACCGACTCTTCCCTGAATGAAAAACTATACCCCACAATAAAGACTTCTTGTTCAGCAGACTCTATTAAATACTTAACTGTATCATAAGTGTTTAGTTTTATTAGACCACTTTCAAGATTAGGACCTGTCCAAACAGGGGAAATACTTGGCTCATGCTCTTTATGTTGTTTTGCCATCATATAGGCGAGATCAAGATATTTTTTTAATTCTATTAATTGAACACTATTTTCAGCAGCTTCATTAAGCATATCGTAGGCTAAAAACTCAAGTTCGAAAGGAAACTTTAAATTAGATTGCCAAGTAATAAATTCATTGGTGATTGTCCCATTATCAATTTGTTCAAAAAGTCTCTGCAGCAAATGTTCATTAGATGATGCAAAACAAACTGAGATAAATCGTACAATTTTTTCGTTTAACTTATTCAATATCGAAGAACTCCCGTTTCTGATTAGCTACCGTCTTCACTAATAAAGATCGATCAAGATAACGGTTCGATTTCTCGCAAGAAGTCTCTGCAGACAGCATACAGCTATGACAAGCAGCACCATTGACGTCTTTTAAGATATCAACATCTTTTTCAGCACATTGGGGATCGCCTGAACAATAATGGGCAGCTGATAAAGTACGGGCTAATATCGACTCGAATTTGTCTTTAGTACCTAACTCAACCAATCCCCCGAGACTCCCTTCGGAATCAACAGTAGCCGTATATATTAGTATACCAGCCATCTCCTTTTCCGGGTCGGAATATATCCTTTCTTTTAGTGCTGATGATGAATAACCGGAATGCATCGTTAACTCCCTGATTAACGCATGTGAAAGTGTGTGAAGCAATACGTATCTCAATCCTGGAAAAGCAGGGATTTCATTTTCAGGAACTTTTCTTTCAAGATAAATTTTCTTATGAGCTGTAGCCATACCAGCGCCATAGTCTTTATGGTTCTCTTCCCAATCTTTTAACTTCTCTTGATTTATTGTCAAAAAGATGCCTTCTCCATATGTCTCGACACCTGGTAAAAAGGGTTGGGGGCTTGAACTTAATGGCGCCAGCTCTACTTGGTCGTTACCAGATTGATTATCATCACTAGAATTATTTGTTTCACCGGAAAGTCTGGCCGTTAAATCCGGTAATGGATGAATCCTTGTAAAGCCCTTCAATACCATTACTTCCTTAAGTCTCTTGACCCTTACAAGATCTGAAATATACTCCTTGAACCTGTCTGGTACGACCTCCGGCTCTGTTTCAAAATCAATTTCTTCATAGTTATGATGTTCTGTCAGTAATGCATGGTATTCAGGAGTTCGGAGATCGACATCTTCTCCTTCACTTTTGGTCCTCAGTTTCTGTACAATATCCCATACTTTATCTAGCCCAAGCCTCATAATATCTGGGTCTCTCTTCATAACAGAATCAAACACTCGTCTATCACTAATAAGTTCCTCATCGGAAAAGTCTATATTATCCTTAATAAAGCCTTCAATTCCTTCTTGTTGCAGCGCTTTCGGAATTACTATAGAACTTTCAATTGAAGAAAAATATATGTTTGATGCCCCTCTTAATAATAGTTCTTTATCATTCTCACAATCTTTTTCAAAATCTCTTAACCAGGGCCTTCTCCCACTGCATTTCCCTAATATCTTATTATTGGTAAATGCTTCACTCACAGACCTCTTTTGATTACAAGTCTTACAATATACAACAAGATCTTTTAGAGACCCTGTTTCTCCTTCATCCAGCAAATATAACTTACAGGACTTCGGATCGTACTTACCTTTTTTGTGCACATACATTCCCCATGGGAAATCATTTATATGACCTTTTTTACACGTTACAATAAAACGGACAGGATGTGTTTTGATTTTATTACAAGGTTCTCCTTCAGCATCAGGATTCTTACAATAAAGGACTCCTTCTTCTTCCACAAATTCTCTTCCACAGTACTTTCCAATCTTTCTGCATTTTGGACAGACATGATATTCAGGAAAACGATAAGCGGGGATAGTTCCAAATTCCTTACTGTCGCTGATTGGTATTGCTTTTATCTGCTGGATACCCAACTTCTTTTTCAGTCGATTCTCTTCAATTGTCTTCGATTTTGAAACATCAAATGAATCCCATTTATCAATTCCGCCCATTATAACGGAATAGTCCGGTAAGTCCACTATAGAACCTGGACCAAACGTCGTGATGAATTGACTTGGTCTGAGTTCACCAATCTTTTTACTCAATAAAATCAGTCCTTTCCAATGTAGATACCGGCAACAGGCTCAACATCTCTCATAGAGTTTGGTGTATTATAGGTGCCTCTTGAAGAATCTTGTCCTAATGGATAGAGAAGATTAGACTCATTTTCTTTTTTTCTAAAAGAGGAATAAATCAATTTACTTTTATTGGAGTCTTCTTCCCAACTTTCTATCAGATGCTCAAGATGTTCTTCAATTTCTTTCGGTGATACACCCATCTTGCGTGCTCTTTCTAGGAACACTTTAATCGTATCCTTTGCCAATTCATTTACTTTATCAACATTATTAGCTGCTGAATTTTGAGAGAGTGCACTTTCACCCAATCGCAACATGGATACTAACACCGCCGCTAATCCTCTATCCCGTGCTCTTGATGCAAAAGGGGTGACACTTATAGGTTCTACATATCTATAAAGCGCTGCGTGGTAGGCGTAGAACTCTTCATAGTGTGAGATATCTCTTGGCCTCGCCCAGTTATAAGCTGTAATGATCAGACCTGGGTGTCTTCGGCCTACCCTACTCGTGGACTGGATATATTCTGCAGTTGTTTTAGGCTGCCCATTTACAACCATCAACCCCAACCTGGGAACATCTACACCCACAGATATCATATTACTGGCAAGCAGCACATCAACAGGAGTTAATTTTCTTTCATCGTTGAAGGGCTGCATTAGACGATCCAATAATGTCGGTATCTTCCCTGAGTCGATACGGCTGGTTAACTCAGGAACATCCCGATCCAACTCCCTTTGAACAAATTTGAATCGATTTTCATCTGTATACTGTTTCTCCAATGTATTCATTCTTGCGGGAACGTCATCTTCTATTAATCTCACAGCACCGCCAAGCTCCCTGATACTATTATAGTAACCTACTAAAGTTTGATAAGGATCAAGATTTCCAAGATTAAATTCAGATGAACGCTCCATTGCCGTCACACTTGATAACAAGTTAGCAAATATTCTTAATTGAGATGTTTTCATACTTCTGCCTGGAGCAAACAGGCCGACATACATCCGACCTGGTTCTTCTTCAATGCTCCTTTGTTTAGCAAAGAATGAATCTTTATGGGTCAAACCAGGACTCGGGAAAATTTGAGTGTCCCTTGTATATAGTCCACTTATCTGTTTATGGGCATTTTTTATTGTAGCCGTTGATGCAATGATCTTAGGTCCGTATTCATTCCCATTGATGGACACTGATGATAAGTGATCCACAGCTGTCTCATAAAGTCCCACCATTGTTCCAAGCGGACCGGAAATCAGGTGAAGCTCATCTTGTATGATCAAATTTGGAGGATGGACTTGATCAGTGTTCGTTAAACTGGTAGTACCTGATACATTTTTTATGTTTGCAAGTTCATTTTGGGAATTCCCATTAGACATGAACCCCCAACCGGCTACCTCTCCCTTTACCCTGCCAAAAAGATTCTGTATCTGGGGTTCCCATGGCATACGGGCAAACTTATCGACTGTACCTATAACCATATCCGGAAGTAGCCGATATATTTCTTCATCCGTTACCAGTACGGGCAGTCCTTCTCCACCTGAATTTGTTTTATGAAATCCACACTCTTTATTTGGACAGCAAATAAGTAATCTCTTCTTTTTATCTTTCACTTTATATGTAGTGTAAAAAATAGAAGGGTTTTTTTTATCATCCACAAGCTTCTCTCCGCACCATGGACAGGAAACTAATTGAATTGGTGTTCCATTTATCCCTTTTGGTTTAAAGAACTCTATTTTTCTTTTAATCGCATCCTCTTTAGCACTTATAACTTTCTTGGCATCTTCAAATTTGTTCGGAACACTATTATCCCCAACCCATAATCCAATTCTAAATCTTGTGCTTCCCCATTTCCCAGGATCGCTCTTCCTTATTTCCTCACAAGCACAAATCATTGCGGTTGCACGTTGAAACTGTTGAACGGTTAGTAATCTAAGGGTATATCTCATGATTACAGAAACACCGGCATCCGTTCTGTATCCCTGGACATTCATTAATCTTCTATATCCTAACGTAAATGCCGCTAACCCTAGGTAGGCTTCCGTTTTACCTCCTCCAGTTGGGAACCAAAGTAAATCAGCAATACCCCGGTCTTTGGAGAATGGATCTACAACACCCTCTAAATTTTGCAGGAAAAAGGCAATCTGGAACGGCCGCCATTCCGACTTAATAGTTTGAAGAGGTTCTCCGCTTTCAATAGCCTCGGTATGAGCTCGTTGATCCGCCATTACTTTATTTGCAAACAAGAAAGCTTCCAACGCGCTTTTATCTTCACTAAGCTTTTTTAGACCAGCATGCATCCGTTCTAATGATGTTTCGCATTTTTTTATATGCAATGTCGCTGTTTCTTTATACTCTTCTTCTATATCATCGATTTCTTTCCATCTTTCTTGAATCCAATTCCCGTATTCCGTTAATAAAGGCATAAGTGCATCTTCGACTTCCCTTGCTGTCTTCTTTGAAGCCAATACGTCCATATCCAAGGTGCCGCCTTTATCCCACTTAGGAGGTAAAACCATAGGGATCTCATGTGCGGGAATAACCTCTGTCTCCAATACACTTGCTCTGGATGTCTCATGGTTCACTTCATTCCAACAGACAGCAATATTATGGCCGACACCATAAACCCCTTCATTACGATAAAGAAGTTCGTTTGACCTCGTATCTTCGTCCTGGAATCCTTTATCATTATTTGAGAAGGCATTTCTCACCATAAAACCACTTGGAGCGGCCACACGGATCTTTGGTTGAAACACACACAAATGATCAATTTCGTGTTGATCCGTTTCCTGAATGTATCGATTAACCAGGAATAAACTCACAGCATATGAATTTTGATAGGGTCTTACGATCCATTCAATGTTAATTGATTCCTTTGTGTCTTTTTCTTCAATAGACTCTATACGAGGAACTCTCTCTTTTTGTTTTATTCCGAGACCTTCCGTTAGATCTATTTGAAAACCTTTTAGCAAATAGGGAATCCGGGTCCAGTTTTTCTCTCCTGTTTCTTCATACATCCCAAATTCAATGTCTACATTAATGACCGGTTTTTGTTTATCCACTAAAAAAGATAAACCGATTGCCGAAGGATTCATCGCTTTGGCAAGAGGGGCAATGGATTCCAATGCTTCTTTAGAAGTCTCTCTTCCATTCATAGAATCTGTTTCATTCTCTTCAGCTGCAACACTTGATTGCATCGGCCAAAGAATACCAGCCAGGTATTTTTGCAAAGGTTTATTATTTATCGTTTCCTTCTCGTCTTCACAACCAATTAATTCATATCGTAAACGCTCCAATAGTTTGTCCCTGACTCTTCTATCAGCTTTTGCCATTTTACATCCTCCCAGATTCAATTAGACCACGCTATTACTATTTTACCAAATTCTCTTAAACAATTGGCTGTTTTTCTGGTAATATATTGGAAGGACAGTGACTAAACACAAAACCACCGAGGAAGGCGTTTGATATGGATAAACTGCTTAGATTATTAAACCCTCAACAGAGGGAGGTCGTCACGACCTCATCAAGATACACACAAATTATTGCAGGACCGGGGACAGGCAAAACAACAACACTCGCTGCCAAGATTCTCTATACACAGATTGAATTAGGTATACTAACCGAAAATATACTGGGTATCTCTTTTTCACGTTCAGCCAAATCACATTTATTAAATAAAATGGAAGAGTTTACAAGCATAATAGGATACGGCGGAAAACCGACTATCCTAACTTTTCACAGCTTAGCTTTTCGAATTATTAAGTATGGTATTCATTATAATGAATCACGCTTCCGGCAAGGATTCGGAACAATTCATACTGAAAACTTCATTGACTTGGATCCCTCACTAACCAGAGGCTTATGCAGTAAGTATACGGATCGTAATCTTGTAAATAAATCGATGTCACAAGCTTATAACTTAATTAGACAGGGAACCCTTGAACCCCGTCCCATAAATAATTGGAGTGATATCTCTCAAGATGCTCATTATCCTGTGAACACATACACACATGGAAGAATTTTAATTAGTGGACGTGATCTGGCAACGTTCTGGAGAAGAATAAATAAAATCGAAAAAATAAAAAATACAACAGACTTTCAAGGTCTCATTAACGAAGCTACTCGTATTCTATCTCTAAAACAAAGAACTTATAATGATATATCAATGAGTTTCAGGCATATCTTTGTTGATGAGTACCAAGATACATCTTTAGCTCAAGAAGAACTTCTTCTAAGATTAATAGACAAAAGTCAAACCGTTACAGTAGTTGGGGATAAGAACCAGACTATCTACACATTTAACGGATCAAATAGTAAAAATATGGACCGTTTCTCTGATTACTGCAAAAGAAATGCTCCGGCAAGTTCTGAAGTTATACATCTTACTCATAATTACAGATCCACCAATAAAATTATCCAAGTTGCAAATGACTTTATTGAAGACGAAACCATTCTTCCCGCAAACAATAGAAATGGAATGAAGCCACTGGTTGTTGAAACTCATTCCATTCAACTGGCAGCAGAGTTCATTGCCAAAAAAATAATCGAGCTTGTTGAGGATTCAAGCGTTTCTCTTTCAGATATTTGTATTCTTTACAGAAAGAATTCAGAGCACTCCCCTCAGGCGGATGCAGTATTTGAACAATTTGATAAATATTCTATTCGTTATAATACACAGAAACAAAACAAAGAGAAAACTGAATCTCTTATCGAGCAAGTATTAAATGTACGGGATATATATGAGGATGAGCCGTTAGAAGAAGTTATTGAAAAAATAAAAGTGAAAAATGCATCAGAGGAACTTATCAAATTCATTATTGAAGTTATGAACCAAGGTGGCGTGGATACAGATGATCTCACAGAACATATTGTTGAGATAGAAGAGGATACACCAGAAGATACAGAAACTGATGCCATCTCAATTAAATCAGTACATGATGCTAAAGGATTGGAGTATCCCATTGTATTTATTCTATACTTAGGTGATCGCGAGTTCCCACATAGCAGCCGTCCGGATATTGAGGAGGAAAAGCGATTATTATATGTCGGGCTGACCCGGGCACAAAATCAGCTGTATGTACTTGGCAAGAAGGGAATAGAATTCGAAGGATTTCTGGATAAATGTATTGATTCTGATACTACACATGTTCACTTTCACTCGTCATCAGCCGAAGAAAAGAATGAAGGATTTAACAAGGATGATAAAGATATAATCGACCAAACAACAAAACAACAAGAAGAGGAAGAAAAAAAACGTCAGGAAGAATTAAGAAAGTTAATGGATTTCTTTTAAGGAGGAGCCTCATGTCACAAGCCATTGAATTAACTAAGAAACAAAAAACATGTGTAACGTTTAAACCTGAAGGAGATTTACTTATTCAAGGAATTCCCGGGAGCGGGAAATCAACCATACTGCTTGCCAGAGCAGCGTATCTGAAAGAAACACTGCCAAGCGATTCTTTACTTGTACTGACATACAGCCGTACACTTACTAACTATGTCCGTCAACTTTGCGCAAAGACCATCTCTACACCCATTGATGCCAAGACCTTTCATCAATGGGGCCAGGAAATGCTTGAGCACACCGATTACCCACACACTCGTTTAATAGTGGGTGATAAAAGAGAAAGCGCAATCCGATTTGCAAAAAATATTGTGAATAAAAGGTATGAAACTGTTAATTTCCCTAAAATGAAAGTAAATTCTAAAAGTGATAAGTCTTTAGTCCAGTTTCTTTGCGATGAAATTGAATGGATTAAAGGCGCTGGAATCAGTAGCAGAAAAGAATACCTCGAAATATTACGTGCAGGCCGCGGAACAGATATTCGCGTTACGAAAGCACACCGGGAAACAGTTTATGATATTTTAGAGAAATATAATGAGTTACTATCTAACCACCCTAACCATCAGGGAATTGACGGAGATGATTTAGCCAGATTACTGGTTGAAAAGACAGATCAAATCCCCGAACACCTTAAACCCGATCATATATTAGTAGATGAAGCACAGGATTTACATTCTATGCAACTAAAAGCCATCAGTTCAACAACTAAACAAAGTTTAACTATTGGTGCAGATAAAGGTCAACAAATATTCAGACGTTCTTTCACCTGGAAAGACGCAGGAATTAAAGTTGTAGGCAATCGAAGTCAATTATTAAAGCAAACATTTAGATCTACACGCGAAATCATAAGGTTAGCTAATGACTTTCAACAACAAGACAAGCAGTATGTAAAAGACGAGGACTATTACCGTGCTGAAGAACCAAACATTGATGGAAAACTACCAGAACTGGCATTATGTCCAGACCGGGAAAATGAAGAAGAAACTATTATTGAACATGTCAAAACCGTTAGAAGTTCTTATCCTGCTAGTACTATAGGTATCATCGCTCATTCACATAAAAAACTGGAACGTCTCAAGGAAATTTTAGATACAAAAGGATTTCCTGTTTATCTTGTTAAAGAAGAGAACGCTGATATTATTTCCCCTGGTGTCAAATTAATTACCTATCAATCGTCCAAAGGGCTGGAATTTGATCATGTTATAATTACTGATCTAAAAAAAGGAAAATTGCCATACAGAGCCCCTTCACCGGGAGAGGATGAACAAGATTTTATGTCCCGTGAAAGAAAAAAACTTTATGTTGCCATGACACGGGCCAAGAAAACACTATTACTTGTGGCTCAGAAAGAGTACTCTCCTTTTGTTCATGAGTTAAATACAGATTTGTATACTTTGAAAAGAAATAATTGTTAAAAATAGAGTGGACTATTAATTAATTAATCCACTCTTCGCTACTTATTTGTCGAATATTCTAATAATAAAATTAATGCTAATTAATGATTTTTGAGGATAAAATTCTTACTAGCTTTTTCTTAGGACTAATATACAAACAAAAAACAGTCGCGATAAGATTAAAAATGATTTTACTACCAACAATATAAAAAAAGAGCTAAAGAGGTTAACTGTAAATAAACCTCATATAGCTCTTTTTTTGGGGGAATAATGAATTTCCGCTTGGTCATTATCCTCTACTATTATCCAATTAATTTCCAGTTTATATAGGAATTAACCAATAAATATCCAGAGATTCTCCTCCGAGCCCCTTCAGTTCTAATATCCTGTAAATTGTTTGCTTAACCTTTACAATCACTTTTCCACATCGGAATGTAAATTGCCTTTGTAGAACAGACTTGGTTAGTTTGCATCACATTTTGTCTTTTGATAACAAATCATTAATCGCTTATGATAACCTGTTAATAAAATTGAACTTTTCCTTTTCAATAAAACATTTCATTGATAAGAAAGTATTCACTTTATAAGCCTTAATATCATCGAAGTCACTATTATTCTCAATATTTACTCTGCCAATATATTTTACCGGATCAATATCTCCTGACGGGAAAAGGAATATGTTCTCTACACCTTCTAGATTTTTCAGTTTACTTTCTAAACGCTTATTTGTTAATTTAAAATTCTCTGATTTTATATTCTTGAATATGGTAAAAGCGTAAAATAACTGTTTTACTACATCTGGCCAACCTGGTAAATTGCTTTCAATATTATAATATTTCGCATCCAGTATATAGAGTTGCTTTTCTTTCATTACCATAATATCCGGCCTTTGATTTTGAACAGGAGCATTACTTTCGATTTCCCAATTTAATTTTGGAATTATGCTTTTAAGGTTATTGTATTGATTCTTGAAGTTATAGCTACAGATATACTCCCATACATTCTGAAAATATGGTGTAATTAATGTTTCAAGGTTCTTATCACTATTATCACTTTCTATTTCTATTCCTGCTAAGAAATCGATCATCATTTTTATGACGTTCAATTCTCTTTCCACGAAAGTGCTATTTATTTCAGATGTTAAGAAGTTTACACCATACGGTATATCAAAATCTAACTCAACTTCCTCTAAGTTAATATTTTCAACGGTTAATCCAAATAACCAACCGTACCTTTCCACACTTTTATAAATACAATATTTATGTAATAAATATAGTCTGTTTTGACGATCAATAGTGGATTTTCGTGAAATTGATTCAGTATAAATAACAGACCGACCTGAGAAAATTGGTTGCATTTTATTTATTGTCGCTGGCCAATCTGTTTTTCCTGATAAAGATAAAGATTTTTCTTTGATTTCCTTCATTAGAAAACCATTATCAGTGAAATCTTGGAGAAGGCGGTATGCAGTATATAGGTTTTCATCTTGTTGTCCGTCCTTTCTACCTAACAAGTCCATCTCCTCAGGACTTAAATTGGCCATTGCACTATATTTTAATAGAACCTGAAATAGCACTTGTATATGTTCTAATATATTTCCTTCATATGTAGGAATATTGTATGCTTTCGGAAATATAATTATAAATTTATTTCTATAAATTAAAACGCCCGTTGCAATAAATTTAATTTTATTCTTACTGATCTTGCATATTCCTTTATTCACCAACTGAGTTATTAGCTCAGTTGGGTATTCATTTCTTGGATAATCAACATATTCTATAACCGTGGTATAGTTTGGTCTTTGGTTCACTCATTCATCCCACCATATGTAAGCTTAATCCTTCTATTCATCCTCTTGCTCTTCTCCTGCCTGCTCTTGTTGTTCCAACTCTCGCTCGCCTTCTTCTTCAGCTACTAACTCGTATATATCATCTTTAATATTCATTACATCAATTCCTGAAGCATATCCCGATACCAAATCTGAATATGTTCTAATTTCAGAATCAAAAAAATTATCTCTTTTCAACCTTAAAACATCATCCCACAAGTAAATCAGTAATTTGGATGAGAAACTGGTACTATCTCCTATCTCACTTGGACTAATAAAATATGGGCCGATTAATCGGTCTTCATTTATACCCAAATTTTTGAGTTTTCTATTGATTGAGCTAAGAATATGCCTCCATTTAAAATCTTCTCTTGCATATGTTATTAAGCTGTTTTCATGTGTGAATCCTTTCTCCTTAATAGACATGTACTTAAACTTCCAGCGTCTCTTAAATGCTGAATCAAGTACAAAAACACCCTGATCTGCACTATTCATCGTAGCAACAATGTTCATATTTTTAGGTATAAATATTCCATCTATGAATTTACGCCTAACATCTTCTATAGACATTAAGTAGTTCTTAAGTTCTTCGCTTGGATTAATTTTGTAGTGACTGCTCCCATCAGTCTTCCTATCAAGTAACTGAAATATATCTCCAAATACAGCTGGTGCGTTTGCCCTATTTAACTCCTCTATAAGTAAGGTAAATTTAATATCTGATCTGCGAACTGCATTGATCAATACATTTATAAATGGACCAGGTCTAAATTGGTAGTCTATAATAGGCTCCCCAACTTCAAATTCCTCACCGCTTATTCTACGCAAACTGGTTTCTACTTGCTTATATAATGGTGTAGGTTTATAACTTCCTATAAAATCGTAATAAGAATATTCCGAGTGAAAAACTACCCTCGTTAAATCAGAAAAATTATCTTCTAAGTATTTACTCTTACCTGTTCCGGGTGCACCATATACAATTAAATTCTCGGCAGGAGAATCTGTTCGGAAATCTTTTTGATCAATAAGCTCTTGAACTTCTTCACGTAAATCGAGAGCATATTGCATTAGATGTCTGTCAGAGGCTAAAAAGTATACTATATCCGCAACATAAGTTTGACTCACATTAACTAGTCCAAGTAAGTTAAGGGTAGGTGAAACATAATAATCATGTCTATTGACAGTTTTACTGCCAAACCACCACTCATAATCAGTTAAAAATCGACATAAGTAATTAACACTGTTCTGATCATCAGGATAATAATGCTCTATCGCTTCCTTTATTTCTGGAGCAAAATCCTCTATATCTTTATCTTTCAGGTTTTTTACTTTTTCATAAAACTGTGTACGGCTCATTCCATCTACCTCTGAATTAGCAATACTATCTAAAACGTTCCTATAATTAATAAGTTCAGATGCAAATTCTACAACAAATGTAGCAATATAGAACCACTGATTTGGACAGAAAATTTTATTGTTAGAGCTGGAGGTAATTTCAGCAGAATAATCAAAGAATTGAATTGTTGTATTTCTTCCCTCCAAGATTTGAGAAAATCTTTCTTTGAAATCTCTATTTAGTCTAAAGTCTTCATTTATAAAATTATTTTGGTAATTTCGCCTTGATGAAATAGCTAATTCATTTAAATTTCTTAGCACAAAAATTCTCCTCCAAATCGTATAATTTTACTCATTTCCATTATAACCCTTTTTTTTATTACTTTCAGTAGGTTTGGTTTTATTGCCTAGTAGATTTGAGCTAAGATTTAAATATCCTTTAATAAAATGGTTAAATTGGCTATAATTTAACAAAGCTAATGGCCTTGTATTCTAAATATAGTGTGGTGTTGGAAATAATTGAAACATGCAGTTATTTATTTAAGACAAAATAAAAAAGAGAGTATAGAGGAGTTATTAGAAAGCGCTGATAAATATATTGCTGACTTGAAAAATCAATATAAAATTATTAATGTGTTTTTTGACAACTTCAACGATAGAAGTAATTTAGATAATTTTCTAAATTCTGCCCCTAATAAATTCGATATTATTATTATAGATCATATTATTGAGGATGAATTTGACTTAAAGCTTATCAAAGAATTATCCAGAATGGAAAAATTTCAAGTCGTATACTTGATACGTATCCCTTAAAATAAGACAATATCTACTCTTGTTAAAGTTTATCTTATATTGTAGTTAGAATGAGGTTCTTTTTTTATGCTGAGGGGGAATTTACTATGATGCTTGATTTTAATAATGAAAATCAATTAATAAACTTTTTGAAGCGTGATAAACATAAGCTTTTAGAAGGTTTAGTGGTCGAAGATTTTTTCATGAAAGATGTAATTAATACTCAAAAGTGGAATCCTTGGATAAGTACTGGGTGGTGGGCAACTAAAGTTAATGACCCAAAGGGTGATTCAGACTATATTCTTTTTCACGTTACAAGTATCTTTCCATCTGCTAATGATATTGATATTTATAAGACATTAATGTCAAAACAAGTAGTCGTTTATCATGTTTTACTCTCTAAGAACAACCTTTATTTTTTAGAGTTAAATGAACTAGTCCTACAGCAACCATTAAATTTCCATAACTATATACACGAATATGTTTTTCTATCAAAAAATCAGTTGATTAAAAAGAATAGTGTTCATAAAGCTAAAGATGAAACTAGAGACTCCTTCTTACAGGATAGAGCCATTACATATTTTCGGAAATATAATATTATAAAAGAAATTGCCCTCCAAAGATATTTTGCAAATTATTTTTTAACAGTACATTTTTCCGGCTCTATAATTAACATAGATAGCTTTATGGCCTTTTCTGACGGTTTAGCTGCATTTGAAATTAAATTCAAATACCCAGATAGTAAAGGGGCTTATGGTATTAATACGGGGCCAGCAAATCTATTTCACTGGTTACTCAAGAAAGATATTTTTATCCACCATTATATCGCTAAAAACCCAAGCTGCAAAAAGAACATTGGAATATTCGAAGTAATAACCTCACAAAGTCTAAAGTCAAGCTTTTACTGGGAGAAAGTGATTTTAAATAAAGAAGAACTAATTGGTTCAGATTCTATAGCACCGGAGGAAACTAGTATTGCTGGAGATCATACTGTAAATTTTAAATCCATTTCAGCAAATAAATTCATGTTAACAAACTTCCCTGTTGCCAATTGTTTGAACTCCTTATGGATCCCCCTTAAAAAGTGTCCCCAATGCGGGCATGAACAAGTAGTTATTAATGGGAAATATAGCTATTTCTTGGGATGCTCTACTTACAAAGCATGTTCTAAATCTTAAAAAGTTAATATAAATAAATTAAAAATCCTTGAAGTAAAAATGCAAATCTGTATATTGCTTCATGGATTTTTTTAACAATATTTTTGAAGGGAGCGCTCCCCTTTTTATATGTTAACATTACGCTCTAATTATGAATAACCATTCTAACCCTAGAATTAAGGGGTATCCTTGGTTATACTGGGATAAAATAGAAGAATAGGAGAATTAGAATGGATATTGATAGGTTTAGAAATGATTTCGTACGAAGTGAGCGCAGGAGATTTATGCCAACTTCTTTAGAAATGACAAATAAAGCTTTCTTGGATAATAATTTTGGTGAATTTTCTCAAGAGTACTTTTTTGAGAATGCATCAGAATATATTTATACAATGAGGGCAACTGTGTGGAAAGAATTTTTAGATTTAGAAAAAAAATTCACTGCGAATACATCTGAGAAGTTAGTTGCCCATAGTAATACAGATAGGCTTTCTTCAATAGTCACTGATTCTAAATATACAACAGAAGAAAAAGTAACAAAGTTTGTTAGCGACTTTATAAAGCAGTTTGACGAATATTTATATGCTTTACATTTAAGCAATACTCAATCAAGACGTTCTCGAGCTGGAAATGAATTTGAATATATAATTTACAAGCTACTAGCCCATGCGAATTTTCAATTTGATGATCAAGGAATGCTAGGTAACGAAAGGTTTGAGTCTGTCGGACTAGGAAAGCTAGTTGATATTGCTGTTCCTGGAGTAGTTGAATATAATCAAGAGAAGCATAAGTGTGCTTTAATTTCAATGAAAACAACCTTAAGGGAGCGCTGGCAGGAAGTGCCTGAAGAGTTAAATCGTACAGGTGCTCAATCAATGTATTTACTAACATTAGATGAAGATATTTCAGGTCCTAAAATTGATACAATCTACGGTAATAATGTGCACTTAGTGGTACCTGATAAAGAAAAAGAGGCTAAACATAAAACTAATTCAAAAGTTTACGGAATGACTGAATTTCTTTATGAACTAGATGATATAAGGCGCTATTGGGCTCGCAAAAATCCAACACACTTGGGAAAATCATATTATGAGGAAAAGATCAAAATCTATAATTTTAGAAAGAACGCAACTCCTCTTTCAAGTGAAAAGAAAATATATGAGAGCTACATTTCACTATTTAAAGATAAACTAGACAAGTTTTGAGTAACAGTGTCCCTAAAAACATAATTCTCTTGATCGATATAGAATAGTTTTTCCTATCCTGGGATGTCTATTCAATAAACCTCTAGCCGGATTTACAGTTTAAGTGAATAGTTCTAACTCGTAAAATACTTCTCTTCCAAATCAAAAAGATATCAAAAACAATTACAGAGCCCTCATTCAACTTTAAGGGCTCTCTTATTTAACGTATCTTCCAGTCATCAAACATTTGGAGAACTTGCTCTAGTTCAAGTGAGATTTCTTCTTGCGTGGTAGGCTATCACAAAGTGATAACCCTACGTGACAAATCTTCAGTTTCAAGTTTAGAAAGCTTGGCTTCTAAGCCAAATGATTTTCATTCTTCTCTTTACACTCCTAAACTAAGGAATGAAGCCTTTTTAAGTTCAATTAAAATATTGATATTAGACTTTAATTTGCCCTTTCCACTCATTTCACTTCAACTAAGCTCTAGTGAATCCTACCTTTTTTTCTGGCCTGATGTCGACGCTACTACATACAGATTGGATACTTCTACTGAAGAGAAAACCCAATTCTTTCTTGAATTTAATATTCGAGGTGAAAAACATAAAAATATACTGGATTGAATAGATAGAAGGTAAGAGACCTTACAGCAGAAATTAAAGGAGAGAGAGAAATGAGCGATAAGAAAGGAGAAATCGAATACTATAGGGAAAAGATTGAGGAGTATGCAGATGAGATTTTTAATGATGAACCGCCCCGAAGCACACCAATGAGGAATAGAAATCTTGTACCCAGAGCTACCAACATTATTTCTGACATTCATCTGTTGCAAAAGATATTCTCTAGGCATTATGGTATACGGAAATGAGAAGTGTTTATAACCCTAAATTAGATAGTAGCTCGTCCAAAATAAATATAATCTCACTGATGACGATATAGAACTGATTGAATTTGTCACTGAAGACCATTCCTAAGAGCAATCAAGAATTTTGTGATAGAAAAACTTAACCGAAATAAAAAAGAGACCAAGAGGTTACTCAATATTATGAAAAAATCAATTGGAATATCATAAAAATTTGGGAGCATGAAATAAAAAGCGACATGGGAAGTACCATAAATGAAATTGTTTAGTTTCTTTTTTGAAAAATCGAAAAGGTAAAGGGAGGAATCATTCTCCCTGATTCCCCTTTAACCTTTATTATTTTGTTTTTTCTTTTTCCAATGCATTAGCATATTGGAATCCCACACTATTCTCGATTGCTTCTATCATATTCTTAGCTATTGCTTCAACAACAGGTACTGAAACAGAATTTCCAAATTGACGATATGCTTGAGTATCAGAAACCGGTATTACAAAGTCCTTAGGGAAACCTTGTAAACGAGCACACTCTCTAGGTGTTAATTTTCTCGGGTTTTTTTCCGGTCCTTGATCAATCAATATTTCACTTCCATCTTTATAATATCGAGCGCTAATAGTATTAGTATACTTACTTTCAGCATTAAATAAGGAAAAACCAAAACCATTCCCCTTCTTCTTATGTTCTTCTTTTCTTCTAAGATGTCCTTGGTATAATCTATCTGAAATAGTATATTTTTCATCTACTTTATTTTCAAGTATATCACCTACTCTAGTAGGTTTATGGGTAGGGTCAGGAAATGAAAATGGTATAGACTTACCACCTAAAGGATTATAAAAACCGACTATATATACTCGCTCTCTATTTTGAGGAACTCCAAAATCAGCAGCTCTTAATACTTCAAAATCAACAGTATAGTTCAAATCTTCTCTTAAAACACGAAGTATAGTTTCTAGTGTTTTACCTTTGTTATGTCCTCTTAATTGTTTTACATTTTCCAACAAGAACGCCTGAGGTTTTCGTTCTTTTAAAATACGAGCTATATCAAAGAAGAGCGTCCCCCGTGTATCCTCAAACCCTTTTCTTAGACCTGCTTGGGAAAAGGGCTGACAAGGAAATCCCCCAAGAAGAATATTGTGCTCCGGTATCTGACCTATTGGTACCTGTGTAATATCTCCTACAGGTTCCTCTCCAAAGTTCATCTTATATGTCTTAACAGCAAACTTGTCCCACTCTGAAGCAAAGACAGAGAGTCCTCCATGCTTTTGAAATGCTAATCTAATGCCACCTATACCCGCAAAAAGGTCAATCATTGTAAAACGGGGATCTTCTGGTTCAGTAAAAGGTGGTTGTTCAGGAAAATCCATAATAGTTTTATATTCAAGTGGAGAGGGAACAGATTCACCGTTCTCCCATCTTCTCAATGTTCTATCTCCATTTTTACCTAGCCCTAAAGCATCAGAAAATTCTTTTTGAGTAAGGCCAAGCCGTTCTCTCTTTTCCTTAATTTCTTGTATTTTCATTTTGTGTCTCCTTTAGGTCAGTTTGTCCTTCATATGACACAAATTATACCGAACGTACATTTGCTTGTCCATACTTTTATAAAAAATTATATATATTTTTTTATAAATACAGTAATTCTACAAATCTTTATTCTGGAGTAATCCAATGTTACTATTAATTGTCTATTCAGGATTAACTGATTAATACAAACTTATAATTTTAGTTGTATCAAAGTTTTCAATTTCACTCTGTCTTTCATTCCAATAGTTTTTGCTTTTTTTAATACCATATCTTTTGTCCAACCACTTGAGCTTGAGATAATATAATTGATGATTTCTTCTTTATGGTTTCTATTATCTTCTGGTTTCTTCGGTCTATTGAATTCTTTTAAATCTGCTTTTCCATATTCAATATTTTGATTCACAATTTCTGTTTTAAAAACTTCCATTAATACAATATCTTCTATACCAATCCCATAACGTACCAGACGCTTACTCTTATAGAATTCCATTAGCTTTCTTTGATAGTAGGGCCATTCAGAATACCAGTTATCTCTTTTCCTCATCTCATTTTCCCGATAATAATGATCTACAGCTTTATGGTAGTCCTGATTTTGCTTTGTTTTATCATCAGGTATATCTGACCGCAAATCCTTATTAAAAACCGGCTTCAACTTTGCTATGGTAAAAGCTTCAAACCAGATAAAATCTGTAGTTGAAAGCTTTATAAGTTTAACAGAATGTAGGAATTTATAATGTTCCTTAACTATCATTCCTTTTTTGTTTCGTGCTAATTCTTTTGTCTTTGCTTGTATATGATTGCAAACTCTACCTCCAATATTTGTTGCCCTTCCAACATATATTGGATCTCCCTCTATATCAAAAAATATATAAACGCCATACCCGCCTATTTTGCTGATTTCTAATTGTTCCCAGACAAAATACTCATAAACTCCATAAGTTTTAAATTTTATTATTGGATCCAATCTACAATACCTCCTTTAACAACTTCTTTCAATAAAGAAAAGCTACTATAGTATATAAAAATGAAAAAAATGCCCACATATATAGTAAGGCATTCTTTCCAGTGACCATAACCATTTCATATTCCTTAATTTAGAGGAACATCTTCACTTTTTACCATATAATGTTTTTTGCTGTGTTCATCAGGTATCTTACCAAAGGTGTACTTCTTAAATTCTGTTTGATAATCCTTGACGTTAGGGTCATTATGAAATTGAATGGCAGTCATATCAATAACCCCAGAATAGTAAGGGGTGCTGCTATCATATTTGATTTTATTAAATACAACCCAATGATCAACATCATCAATGAAACATTTCCCTAACTGGTACTCTTTATATTTTTCCTTATGTAAAATTTCCAATGCTATTTCCGAAGCTTCCTTACACCATCCCATATAAGAATCTGGATTAGAGTCATCTGGTCTTTTAAGCCGAATATCCATCTCTTGTTTGATTTCTTTAATTACTATTTCTAACTCTTTTTTCATTGAATACGCCTCTTCTTTTTTACTTAACCACTAATGGAAAAGTACTATTAGACATTAATGTAAGTATCATATTTGAAATTATTAAAGTAATGTTAATCATAATAATACACATCTGCAAGTCCCTATTTGCATCTCTTGTTTAGTAGCTTCATATACGATCATATTCGTTAGCCTTTCGTCCACAGTATATTCCTATTATTTAGTTCATATTTTCAGTATTGCAGAAATTAACAACCATATTGTGGGCCTTTAAACACTTCCCTGATATGCCAATCTATAAACGAACGATCAGGCTGATAATTTGACTGAATTGGCTCACGTACCGCCTCACCATTAAACCTCATCAACCACTCTTCAAACCCATTACTCCCATGTGCATCCTGAGAAACTACCATCCTTCTCTCAGTGGTAAAAGTAAACACTCCCCTATCAAATAGCTTATGGTGCAAAGAACACAAAGCTATTCCATTTTCTTCAGTATCCGGACCACCAGCCTGGTGCCATTTAATATGGGCTGCTTCGACCCCTACGAGTGTATGGGCAAGTCTTACATTAAAACCGCAAACAGCACAACTGTATCCGTAAGCCCTTAAAATTTTCTCCCTGAATTTAGGATCCCTCTTCTTTTTCGTATAAACGGTGAAATCCAGTCCGACAGCATCCAAAATATCTTGGTGGGTCGATTCTGGAAAATGACTATCTAATATGATATGGGCAATCTCCTGGACGAGCCTGGGGTCCTCTTTTAGAAGATGATATACATCCGGGGTGAAACCTCCGGCAACTTCATCCGCCAGTAGTTGCCGATTACTCGGACTCTTAGGATTTGCTTCTTTATCAAGAAGCCATATCCCATCTCTCCTCAACCGTACAAAAGGTTCTTCAGGGTGGTAGGATTTCCTAAGCGGTCCGAATTCCCTCAGTAGCTCTGTTAACTTCTCTCTTGTAATCTCATAACTTATGAATCTGGGTTTATCAGCTTGAAGCTGCCCCAAAGCAAACAAGATTAACAATGGTTTATGGGGAGCTCTCTGATCCCCTTTTTTCCATGTGGACAGGTTATTAATTCTTTCCTTTAACTCAAAGCAGTTCATCGTTTTCCACCACTCATAGATTTATTTCTTCCTATATAATAGGTAAGTTGGAACCTACATTGAATCAATCCTTTACCTCAATCAGGAATATCTTATCCTTAAATCCCCCACGCTTTTCAGCCTTATCTTTCCGTACTGCTTCAATTTCTTCAATAGTAGATCCTTGTTGCTTTGACAAAGCCCTGACAACCTCCAAGAGATCAGCAAGCTCTTCCACAGCTTCTTCATCCGTTTCAGCCGCACAGTATTCATCAAGTTCTTCATAAGCTTTTTCTTTTAAGTACTTTATGTAGTCTTTATCGTTGAGGATCTCTGTTGAAAACTCCTTACCATTACTTTTAATCATTTGTGGAATTTTATCCCGGACTAACTTGTTGTAGGTCGGCATGCTGGTGACCTCCTATAGATTATATTATCTATATTTTAACATTTATATGGAGTCCATAGAGCAAAGATGGATATATCAGTTGCTTTCTTACCAATTCTCAATCCCTATTAGTCACCTGAATGTAATAATTCCTTTGAAATAACCAGTGACAAAAATAAATTAATTTTTTTACATGATTTGTAATAATCCCACTTAGTGTTCGTGGTACAGGATTTTCCCCAATTTGATAATGGTTCTAATAAGGGGGGAATCCTTTGGTAAAAGAAGAAAATAAACCTTTTGCGGAATTACTGGGAAAGCTACTGAAGAGAAGAAGAGTTGAAATGGATATGACCCAGGCTGAGTTTGCCTGGATCACTAAAATGTCTGAAGATGGCTACGGAAGGATTGAGAGAGGAGAAAGAATTCCAACCTCATTAACACTAAGCAGAATACATAATAATACAGGAATTAGTATTGACCGGATTTTTCAGGAAATAGATAATATAAGAAAAGACAAAAAGACAAAAAGCCAAAAGAATGACTTGGTAGTTAATTGGGGGGATTACCATTAATAAACAAGAATTGACCCTTTTAAAAGGGAAGCATACATATAATTTTATGATCGTTGGTTTTTCCCGTGAGCATGATTATGGGGAGATATATTTTACAGATCATAATAGGAGGACTTCTGTTTATAGAGGCTCGGATGTGAAGGAAGTTATAAAGTTAGCTAAGAGAGAAAGCCGCAGCTTACGTCGGGAGTAAGCTGCGGCTTTCATATTTTTTTATAGAGTGCTTAATTTCATTTTAAGACGCTCTTTCAATTCCTCTACCGTTAAATACACTCCATTCTCTTTCCAATGAAGCATCGCATGACAATTCGGACATACAGGAATAAGATCTTCTTTCGGGTTCACGTGATAGGCCTTCTGAATTTCATGTAGGGGTTTAATATGGTGTACGTGAATGAACTCTTCCCCCACTTCCCCATATGTATCTTCAAAGTTCATCTTACATACCTGGCATTCTGCACCATAAAGATCAATACATTGCTTGCGTGCAAGTGGATTGCGCTCATATGAATTAACAGTAATCATTCTACGCTCCCCTTCCCACCTTTCTGGTACTTCCTCAGGATAAACCTCAGCTGACAAATCCTTCTGAAAGAAAGACATGATGTAGTCACGGAGCTCACCGGTAAGTTTCCCCTGGATATTCCCTTTCAAACCATGATCCCTTAATTGATAGAGTGATAAACCATCCGTATCAACAACATCTAACAATCGGACACGTGTCTTATCCCCACCAATGGATTGAACATACTTTTCTTGGTCTACCCAAAGCGACCGATCATAGACCGTATCAATCTGAACCAATCCTTCTATCACTTCCACCTTATACCTGACCTTTTTGACACTACCTGAAACATACAAAAATAAGATATCACCATTTTCATAGTTGAAGGAACGTATCCAGTCAAGCCGGCACCAGCCAGATACGGCGGGCATTTTTTATTGGCGCCGATTAGCAGTTACCTGTAGTAGCGCTACAAAACGATCCCCTTATCGCTTCGAAGGTAATCATCAATATACCATTCTCTTTATATGACTTTTAACATATTAATAAGTTTTTTTTTAGAAATGTGGAAAGAATTCAATACTAAGTAGTGATAATAATAATATCAAGGTAATAACTAATAAATAATTTATTTACGAGGAGAGGTAACAATGATCAAAGCTACTTTAAAGTTTTTCATCCGTAATTTCAAAAGGGTTTGCTACAAGATGCTTTACGTTAAGAATGATGTTGCTGTAACGGTCAAATATGGTGATGTGGATTGGGTGCTGAAATATGTACCTCGTCATTCAAAGGATATCTATTGGAAGAAACTCAGCAAAGCTGCTCCACAATTGATGAAGCCGTTTGTCGATAAAATTAATAGAAAAGGAGATTACTAAAATGCTAGAAAAAAATTTAATAATGGAGAAACATATCAATACCCTCTTCGGAATGATGAATGAATAAGGGTACTTCATCGGAGCATCAAATAACGGAGATGGCATCAATTCACCTCAGTTTATAATAGCGATCGACGATTATACAACAATAGGTGTTTGTGCAAAGCCATCCGGTGACGATAAGCCCTTCACCATTTTTCCAAATACATCGATTCATTTATCAGCAGAAAAAGTGGCAGATTTGCTTCCTGACTTAATGGGAGATGACAATGGTGGTAACGGACTAGAAAGTACCAGGAATCGGTTTTAATCTGGAGGATGGAGGCCGTCAAAAGCGTCCTTGAAAGTGTGCACCGTTATTTCGTACAGAATGGGGATTTCAATAAGCGCTCAGCTCAGCTGAAGAGGGTAGTCGGTATAACCCGTAGTTCCACCGTAGACTTCATATCTGATGAAGTGTTTTACGAGATTAAAGAAAACGGACTGGTCTTAGTCCATTACATTAAGGAAGGTGTTGTCAAAATGGGTAACTCTATTAATCAATCGGAATTTGAACGAAGGAAGAAAGCACTCCTTGACCGGATTTTAGATGACTCTAGAAAAGATTTGACGTTCAAGAAGACAAATTTAACTACCTATCAGAAAAAGCAGGTTCAAAAAGCATTCGGTCATGGCATTCAACCCGTAAGAAAACGCCAATACTTCGGTATTAAGATTGGCTGGTTCAATGATTAAAGAAGAATTGAAGAAGCTGCTGACATTTCTCTTTTACCTAATCGGAGCCTTCGGTACCACCTACCTCTTATTGTCTATCATATTTGGTTTTCAAGTATAAAAATGTATGTAAATTTAACTATTCTGTAGTAACAATTAAATAATTTGTCTGGGAGCGATGAATAATGAATTTTGTAAAAGGCGATAAAATAAAGCATGAAGTATATGGAAACGGAACTTACTCTCATTGGTATGCTAAAGGAGCTTGCATTGTGCACTTCGATAATGAGACTAAGGGTATTAAATCCAGAGTGGTGTTGTATAAAGAAATTCTATCTGCAAAAGTCAGACCTGAATACGATTATGAATTGGTGCTTGCGGAAGCAGCGGAGATCCTAAACACGGACCCAGCAAAAGTGAAGTATCAAGAGTATAACCCACCTAAAATCACACCAGATAGCCCTCTACTGAAAAAAATGAAGTTAACTAAAGCAGAGCGAAAACAAGATAAACTTCGCAGAATTATGGAGGCAAAGAATAGAGATTTTCGTGTGAAAAAGAAAATATATGATGGACCTTTGGATGTTATTCGAAAGACGGCCCCTACATTGTTAAAGAAGAAAAGATGAGAATTCAACAATGGATTTCAATTAATAAAGGTTCTAATGCTTCCTCTAATTGTAAAAAGAAATGGGATCCTTCCCAAAAACCGTAATATAAAATCTGTTATTTTGAAATAAACTTGCACTTCAACTGATTTTTAACAAATGTAAAGGTCCGTCCCCCACCCTGGGAACGGACCTCCCTCACAACCAATTCAAAACAAAAACATACACAAACGCCAACCCCGTTATCGAAAGAAAATACACCCCATTCCACTTAAATGCAACGGTTACACCATTCCTCTGAACACACTGACTGATGATTATATTCATAGCATTCAACGGAGAAATCGCGGATGATAGCATCCAAGTGAAAATGCACATAAACGCTACACTGGCGACCGCTACATTAGGCATCGCTGTAAAGTCAAGCGAGGTTAATATCAACGGTGTTACGATAATCTGATGCACTCCGAGAAACGCCATAAAGGTCACCAATAGGATGATAAAGAGGAACAAAACGCCAACAGAATGTGTGGCCGACCACTGTATGGACTTCTCCAATAACTCCTTGACACGTGTATGGGATACAGCATTCCCGAATAGCCCTGCACTTAAGAAGAGGCAAGTCTCCATTTTCTGCGAGTGGAGCTTGTTCTTATAGAGAATGATTTCTTCTTTAACGATTGATTTCCTTTTCCGCAAGATCATCCAGGCTACAGGAACCAGAAAACAAATGATGCTGACCAGGAGAAGCATGGACTTCTGGAATACCTGCTCCATGAAAATCAACAGCACAACCAGTCCAAGTACAAAGCCAAAGAGGAGATACATATCCTTCTTTGGCCCTTTACCATGTGAAATCATTTCGTTTCTTTCCTTGGCGGCAGCAGTTTCATCTACGATCTTAGGCCGAAAAAGAACAAAGCCTACCGTCATTTGAATAGCCGCAAACATCACTCCTACGGCGACATATGAGAGATAGGTAATATCTAAATAAAATAGTACAATCCCTACAGAAGCAAAAAAGGGTGACCATATGACTGCCGGGGTAAATCCTACATAATAGGATCTTGATAGTAACTTGGACGGTAGATGTATACTTTCCACAAAACCATGAACAATCCTTAAGGCACCCATATTTAAGATGGGTGCCAGGGTCAACATAAACGTGCTTATGCCATAAAACGTTTTTCGCGGGTTGTTTTTCAACTCATTCAAATAAAGGATAACAGAATCAATGATTCCTTCTCTTCTCAGTGGCACGGACAGAAGAGGAGCCAAAATGAGAATCGATAACAGGGGCATATTCTGAGTGATTCCCTGGACTAGATCAAAGCCTGTATCTCCAACTGTATAGTGAATGATTCCCCCTGCAGCAAACAGGCTCAGTGTAAATATCCTACCTTTCCATTGTAATAAAGGAAGGAAAAGCAAAAATACGGCAACGGCCACTATGTTAAAAACCAAACCAATAAAAACGTTCGGCATAAAAGCTTCAACAATATAAAGTAAACACATACTCATGATGAGAGAAAAACGTAACATGTTGTCCCTTCTCTCTTTAAGTCTCTAACAATCTATATTGTACAGGAATGATTCCCTTATCCCCTTTGTACTTTATCCGGAAGGGGCGCATGTTGCTTTAGTAGATCCCTGAATTCATTCCCGAGTTGTTCAGTCGTTGCCCTTCCGCCGAGATCAGGGGTGAGAGCATCCTTCCGGGAAAGAATCTCCTGAATGGTCGACAATATCGCATTCCCCCATTCTTCATCACCAAAATGATCCATCATCTGACTGACAGACCATATGGCAGCTAAGGGATTGGCAAGACCCTTTCCGGCAATATCAGGAGCAGAACCGTGGATGGGTTCGAACATGGAAGGATACGTTCGTTCAGGGTTGATATTGGCACCTGCCGCCAAACCAAGACCACCTGTAATGGCAGCTCCTAAGTCCGTCAGGATATCCCCGAAAAGATTGGATGTCACCACAATTTCGAACCTTTCCGGCTGAAGAACGAAGTAAAGGCTTGCTGCGTCTACTAGGTAAGAATAAGTTTGGACATCAGGATATTCCTTGCCTACTTCGTTAAACACTTCATCCCAGAAGACCATGGAATAATTAAGGGCATTCGCTTTACTGATGCTTGTCAGCGTCTTCTTCTGTTTTCGTGCTTCTTCATAAGCATAGCGGATAATCCGTTCAGTCCCTTTCCGGGAAAAAACGCCCGTCTGCAGGACCACTTCCTCCGGCTTTCCTTTAAAGAGCCAGTCACCCGCTCCGGCATATTCCCCTTCGCTGTTCTCACGGATCACCAGGAAGTCTATTTCATTTTCACTTTTATTCTTAAGGGGAGTTAAATCAGGGTGCAAGAGTTTAATCGGCCTGAGGTTTACATACTGATCAAACTTCTTGCGTATTTCCAAGAGTAATTCCCAAAGGGAGATGTGGTCGGGAACTCCGGGATAGCCTACCGCTCCCAAGTAGATGGCATCGAATTCCTTCAATTGATCGATCCCGTCGTCTGCCATCATCTTTCCGGTTTCCACATAATACTCACATCCCCAAGGGAACTCGGTAAAGCTGAAAGAAAGCTGTGGATCGACTTCCTCAATCATTTTTAGTACCTTTACACCTTCCGCTACGACTTCAGGTCCTATCCCATCCCCTGGGATAAGGGCAATCTTCATCCTTTTCATCATCCTCGACCTCCTATGCTTTTGGTCCCCCGGCAACATATAACACCTGACCGCTTATAAAGGAAGAATCCGGGCTCGCAAAAAAGCTTGCCGCCTGCGCGATGTCTTGCGGTGTACCAGCTCTGTTGACAGGGATTTGTTTGACTTTGGCTTCTATCAGTTCCTCGAAAGGGATCTCCAGCCGTTCTGCCACTGCTTTGGTCATGTCTGTCATGATAAAGCCGGGAGCGATCGCGTTCACCGTGATATGATATTTCCCAAGTTCAATGGCTAACGTCTTGGTAAAACCCTGTATCCCAGCCTTCGCTGCAGCGTAATTCGCCTGACCTCTGCTCCCGAGTGCTGAAACGGAAGATAGATTAATGATTCGTCCATACTGATTTTTCACCATTGATTTCTGGGCATATTTACTGCAGAGGAACGTGCCTTTTAAATGAACATTCATTACACCGTCCCAGTCATTGGAACTCATCTTATACAATAGATTGTCACGAATGATTCCGGCATTATTAATGACGATATCTATCTTCCCATGATTCCCTTCCACCTGGGCGAATAGCTTTTCCACTTCCGCTTCCTTGGTGACGTCTGCTGTTATGGCCTTAACCGATAGACTCTCTTCCATGAACTGATGATATGTCTCTGATAAAGCCTGTTCATGGATGTCTACTAAATAAACAGTGGCCCCCTCTAAGGCAAGCTGTTTGGAAATCTCTCTTCCGATTCCCCTGCTTGCCCCAGTCACGATGGCTACCTGATTCTCTAAGTGTGGCATGTCCTCACTCCCCTCTATGATTCTGGTATAATCTTTCAAGCTGCTGCTCATATTCTGCCACGATGTTCTGTATGATTTCCTTAGCACTTCTAATTTCGTTGATTAATCCGATTGTCTGCCCCAATGAAATGATGCCTGAATGGTCATTTCCTGTAGCGAGTAATTCCTGATAGGATTCACCGCTAATATAAGGAAAGATCTCTTCAAGGGTGGCTCCTGCTCTCTCCTTTTCGACAAGCTCCATCGCCCGTTCCGTTTTCATCACTCTCATGGCTTTTCCAATCGATTTTTTCACAAGGATGGTATCGGTTTCCTGTAAATCGATTAATCTCCTTTTAATTGATTCATGGAGTACCACTTCCTTTGAAGCTAGAAACCTTGTACCCATCTGGATGCCTTCTGCCCCTAAAGCAAAAGCAGCAAGAGCGGATTTCCCTGTTGAGAATCCTCCTGCTGCAATGACTGGTATTGACAGTTCCTCCACAGCCTTCTGTATTAACGTTAGGCTGGTGACGTCTTCTCTTCCTGGGTGGCCACCACACTCATATCCAACCACCACCACTGCATCACAGCCGATTGCTTCCGCCTTTTTGGCAAACCTGACGGATGGGACGACATGAACCACCTTGATCCCGTTTCCTTTCAGACTGGCCATATATTTCTCAGGGTTGTTTCCTGAAGTAAAGACGACTGGAACTCGGGCTTCTATGGCGGCCTCAACGAATTCATCCATCGGCTTACGAATCCCAATGGCAATATTGACTCCAAATGGCTTAGAGGTGAGTCTTCTTGCAGCGTCGATATCTTCCAATATCTCTTCCTTGGAAAAATAGCTACCTGCTGTTATGAGACCAAGCCCTCCCGCTTCTGATACTGCCGAAACGAGAGGAGAGGTTCCAAGTCCCTGAAGCCCGCCTTGGATGATGGGGTACCGAATGTTAAACATCTTTGTTATAGCTGTATTCATCATGTTCTTTCACCCTTTGAGAGCTTAAATGTTCCAGTACAGTGGCCCAGGAGTTCACCGTCTTCATTTTTAAGCCTTCCTTCAATGAAGACCGTATTCCGGTTTTGATGAATAATCGATGCTTCTGAATAAACCGTCCCTTCCATGACTGACTTTAGATATTGAATATCTAAGTGGAGTGTCGCCACTTCATCGAATCCTAATGTTCGACCCGTCATGCCCATGGCTGTATCAAGTACAGACGCATATATGCCTCCATGAACTGAATTTCTCACATTAATAAACTCTTTCTGGATAGGAAGAGACAGGAGAACATAACCTTCTTTCAATTCTTTTAGCTCTAATCCGATAAAATTCCAGAATGGGCTATTTTCAAAATCTGATCTTACTTTCTGCAAATGCTCTGATGTCATGAGAATGCACCCTTTCCGGCTTCTGAAAGTTCGGCTTGATTGGCAATTACTGAAAGCTTTTCCCCATTGATCACACGGATTAGATTCTCTGCAATCAGGATCGAGGTCTGACGGGCTGCTTCAAGGCTGATTCCCCCGATATGTGGACTCATCGTCACTTGTTTCAATTGAAAGAACGGATGATCCTCCGGTGGCGGTTCATTTGAAAATACGTCAATTCCTGCACCAAGAATCTGATTCTGATTCAGAACATCTATTAAATCCGCCTCATTCACCACACCGCCACGGGCTGTGTTAATGAGGACGGCTGTTTCTTTCATTAGCGTCAGCAATCGATGATCAACTAGTTTATCTGTTTCTTTCGTAAGAGGGATATGTAAACTCACTGCATCACTTTCGGAGAATATTTTCTCCAAGGAGGTAGTTAATTCCACTCCAATTTGATCAGCAGCCTTCTGGTTCACTTCGTCTATTTTTCTTACATACGCCATCGCTTTCATCCCGAAACCATGTACTAATATCTTAGCAACTTTTTGAGCTATGCTGCCGAATCCAACAATGCCTAAATGTTTCCCTTCCAGTTCATGAGTATATTCTCCATCCCTCGACTGAAAGTTTCCTGCTCTCGTTTCCCTGTCAAAGAAAGCTGTTTTTTTCATGACCGCCAATAGCAGGCTCACCGCATGTTCAGCGGTTGCCGTACTATTCAGCTTTGGTGCATGTAAGACGGGAATCCTCTTGGTCGTTGCATATCGTACATCGATATTATCAAGTCCCACACCCGCCCCGGAAATGGCCTTTACTTGCTGGCAACTGTCCAAAATCGCAGGTGTAATCCTGGCAGGTGCCCGGAGGATGATTCCATCGACATGATGATGTTGAAGGTAATTAGATATTTCCGCTTCGTGGAAATTAGTAAACTTCTTAACTTCCGCGTATTTGTTCAAGAGCTCCTCCCCGTCGTGATGGTACATGGGCAGAACCTGAACGACATGAGGCTTATTCATTACACCACTCCCTTTTGGCATTAACCTTTTAGACTTGAAGATTCTCAATAATAGTCGAGATTCCCTGACCACCGCCAATACAAAGCGTGACTAGACCGTATTTTTCACCCCTGCGTTCCATTTCGTGAAGAAGTTTCGTCATCAGGATTGCTCCAGTCGCTCCGATTGGATGACCCAGCGCAATGGCCCCTCCATTGACATTCACTTTGTTGATATCCATCCCTGATTCACGGATCACTGACAACGCCTGGGCAGCAAACGCTTCGTTCAGCTCGATCAGACCCATATCATTGATGGATAGTCCGCATTGCTTTAAAGCTTTAGATGTTGACGTCACTGGCCCAATCCCCATGATTTCAGGTGATACTCCGCTCACGGACTGGGCAATGATTTTGGCTTTTGGCTTTATTCCATACTCATTGACTTTATCTTCATTCATCATGAGGACAGCGGACGCACCATCATTCCTTCCACTCGCATTACCCGCAGTCACAGTGCCGTTATCTTTAAAGACGGCCTTTAGCTTGGAGAGCTTTTCTATGGTCGTGATCCGGGGATGTTCATCTGTACTGAATTGAAGAGTGTTTCTTTTTTCCTTATATTCCACTGGAACAATTTCCTTTTCAAACCGTCCGGACTCGATGGCAGACTGAGCAAGTTCCTGGCTTCTGAGGGCAAACTCATCCTGCTCGGATCTGCTGATAGTATACTTGTCAGCAAGGTTTTCCGCTGTCAGACCCATCGTCAGGTTGCCGTACTTTTCTATTGGCTGAGAGCAAGGTTGACTTTCCGTATTTGGATCCAACACTTGCGAATTACCGACTTGGAAACCATAACGGGCATTTCGAATATAATAGGGGGCTGTACTCATGCTTTCAGCTCCCCCGGCTACCACAACATCGGAATAACCAAGCCGGATTTGCATATCCGCATTATTAATCGCTTGAAGTCCCGATCCGCATTGTCTATGGACGGTATACCCGGTAACCTCAATCGGGAGCTCTGCCCGTAATGCAGCAAGACGGGCAAGGTTTGAGGTGTCTGCACTTTGCTTTGCCTGACCTAGAATGACTTCATCTACTTCCACTTCAGCCTGACTTCGATTCAATACTTCCCTAATGACTTTCTCGGCAAGATGGTCTACAGGAACACCTTTTATCGTTCCTCCCATTCTTCCAATCGCCGTCCGGACTGATTCAACGATGTATGGTTGATTCATTCCTTACACCCCCACGTATGAGGATTCGCGTTTCAGTTCATTCGCAATGATGTTGCGCTGAATTTCAGACGTTCCTTCATAAATTTTAGTAATGCGGGCATCACGATAGTAACGCTCTATTGGATAATCGCTCATATATCCGATTCCACCGTGGATTTGCACCGCTAAATCCGCCACCTTGTTATATACTTCCGAAGCAAATAGTTTCGCTATGGCTGCTTCTTTCACTACCCTCATCTTTTGATCGGTCATCCAGGCAACACGGTATGTCATTGATCTAAGAACCTCGATCTGCATACTTATTTCTGCAAGCATATGCTGAACGGCCTGTACTTCGATGATCGGTTTGCCGAACTGTTCCCGTTCCTGGGTATACTGCAGGCAATGTTCAAGAAGCTTCTCACATGATCCAAGGTTTCTTGCCGCTAGACCGGCTCGACCATTCGCCAGGATTTTCAACGCATTGATATAGCCCTGTCCTTCTGTTCCAAGGACGTTTTCTGCAGGAACCTCCATATTTTCAAAGAAAAGCTCAGCTGAATGAGACCCCTTTAGCCCCATTTTCTGTTCTACCTTTCCTAATACGAAGCCTGGGAAATCCTTTTCTACGATAAAGGAAGTGATCCCCTTCGCTCCTTTGGCACGATCCGTTACCGCCATTACGGTAAATACATGCCCATCGACAGCGTTGGTAATATAATGCTTGGAACCGTTCAGGATGTATTTATCACCTTTTCTGACCGCAGTGGTTTTCAATGCTGCTGCATTGGAGCCTGCACTTGGTTCGGTTAAGGCAAATGCACCAATCCATTCTCCAGTAGCCATTTTAGGCAAGTATTTCTGCTTTTGTGCTTCTGTCCCTAACTCGACAATTCCTACTGACCCAATCCCCGTGTGAGCACCGATCAGAGTTGTATAACCATTATGAGTTTTACCAAGCTCCTCATATATGGCGCACTTCCCCACCATGTCGAGTCCCAGTCCACCGTATTCTTCCGGGATACTCAATCCGAAGAGTCCCATTTCCTTCGACATTTCAACCAGTTTCTCCGGGATCATATCCTTCTCTTCAATTTCCATTGCCAAAGGTTCTGCTGCTTCTTTCACAAACTTCCGTACATTATCTCTTAAAAATTTTATATCTTCTGAAAAATTAAAGTCCATCTGTACCTCTCCCTTATTGATTAGTAAATTCCGCTGCTCGTTTTTCCAAAAAGGCTGAAGTGCCTTCCTGTTTATCCTCTGTCCCAAATGCTACCGCTTGTGAAAGCTTCTCCATCAGCATCGCTGTCTCAAGATCGATATCATAGCCTTTATGAACGACTAACTTTGCCAGTTTGATAGCCACCGGACCTTTCTTATAAATCTGAGCTGTCACCTCTTCTATTTGCTTATCCAATTCACCCTCAGGAGCAAGATAGGAAACAAGGCCGATTCTTTCTGCTTCCTCCCCATCAATAATCTTACCGGTGAGAATCATATCAAGTGCCCGTCCCTTCCCAATGATCCTGGAAAGGTTCTGTGTTCCGCCTGCTCCTGGAATAATGCCAAGGTTCAGTTCCGGCAAACCGAACTTTGCCCTTTTTGTCGCAACCCGGATATCACATGCCAATGCAAGCTCGCATCCTCCACCCAGCGCATAGCCCTCGACTGCTGCAATCGTCACTTTGCTACATTGCTGTATATTCTTATATAACCCCTGCATCCCTGGTATCAGGGCATCCAGCATGTTCTTTTGCTGAAGCTGTTTAATATCCGCTCCTGCAGCGAAGGACTTTTCCCCTGCCCCTTTCACAACGACGACCTTTACTTCATCGTTCGCCTCTGCCCATCCGAAAGCATCCTCCATCTCTTGAAGGGTTTCGAGGTTCAGGGCATTCCGGGATTCTGGGCGGTTGATCGTCAGCCACATCGCCCCCTGTTCGATTTGAACAAGCAAATTCTCATATTGATGCACGCTCTCATCTCCCTTAAGAATAGTGATAGAAACCACTTCCGCTCTTTTTCCCAAAACGGCCCGCTTTTACGTACTTAAGTAAGATAGGACTAGGTCGATATTTTTCACCCAGTGTCTGATGCAAGTACTCCATATTTCTTAGCCGCGTATCCAACCCTACTAAATCAGCTAACTCAAGTGGCCCCATCGGATGATTGAGTCCCAGCTTCAATGCTTTATCAATATCTTCAGCAGAAGCCACTCCTTCCATCAGCATATTCATAGCCTCATTTCCAATCAGGCAATTCATCCTGGAAGTCACAAACCCAGGTAATTCATTTACCTCGACCGTTTCCTTCTTGAGTCTCTCACCGACTTCCTTCACTAGCCTTACGGTTTCATCTGACGTTTCCAAGCCCCGGATGACTTCGATCAGCTTCATTTTATGAACCGGATTAAAGAAATGCATCGCCACCACTTTATCAGGGCGTGACGTCTGAGCCCCGATCTCTGTCGGACTCATGGTTGACGTATTCGTGGCTAGAATGGCCTCTTCGGAACAGATCTGATCCAACCTTTTGAAAATATCAATCTTTAATTCCATTTTTTCAAGCACTGCCTCAATGACGAGGTCTGCATCTCTTGCCGCAGATTCCAAATCTGTTTCAAATAGTAGACGATCCTTCGCTTTCCCATATTGATCTTCTGAGATAAAGCCTTTATGTAGGCTGCCTTCCAAAAGGCTGAAGATATCGTTCTTTGCTTTCTCCAGGATTTCTTCGTTTATATCATTCAAGTAAACATTAAAACCCGAAACCGCACAGGTATACGCAATTCCTTTTCCCATGACTCCCGAGCCTACCACTGTAATAGTTTGCACCTAAAAGCCCCCTTAGCTGGATATTGTATGTTCTACAGTCGTGCTTTTCGGATTGAATTTTTGATAGAAGAATACGAGTGCCAGAATGGCGAATCCAATGATATCCGTTACAATCCCCGGATTGATCATGAGGATTGCCCCAATAAACAGGATGATCCTCTCATACCAAAGAGCATTCCTTAAAAGCCAACCTTCTGCCGCACAAGCAACCCCTATGATTCCAATAATGGATGTGACCACTGATAGAATGATATGAGGAGCATCCCCTACCAGGAGCAATGTCTCTCCATAAACAAACATATACGGAACGATGAAGGCGGCAAGCCCCAGTCTTACAGCTGTCATTCCTGTTTTCATCGGATCCGATCCCGAAAGTCCTGCTGCAGCAAATGCAGCCAATGCCACCGGTGGTGTAATCGCAGATAAAGCGGCAAAGTAAAATACGAACATATGGGCCGCAAGTGGTGATACACCAAGTTCAATCAACGCGGGAATGGTTAAAGGCACTTGAACGATGTATGCCGCAACCGTTGGAAGTCCCATACCGAGGATGATGCTCGTGATCATTGTGAAAATGAGAGTAACAATCAAAATTCCACCAGAGATATCAATGATCATTCCACTGAATTTCAGTCCAATTCCAGTCAGCCCTATGATCCCAATAATGAAACCTGACGCTGCGCAAGCAATGGCCGTTTCAATGGCAGCCCTTGCCCCTAAATCGAGAGCTTTATACATTTTCGAGAATGATAGTCTTGTAGAACTTTTAAAAGCAGCCACCAAAATCGTCACACCTATTGAAAATAAACCTGCCCTCATAGGAGATGCTCCCGATGCCAGCATGAAGACTATGACGACAAGGGGGATAAAGAACATGAAGCCATGCTTTAAAACGCTTGAAACCTTTGGTAATTCATCTTTCTTTAAACCATTCAGTCCAAGACGCTTTGCCCTTAAGTCGACCTGGAAATATAAACAGCAGTAAAAGAGGACCGCGGGGATTATAGCAGCAACCGCTATATCCATATAAGGCACTCCTAGATAGGAAGCAATAATGAAAGCAGATGCTCCCATGATCGGAGGCATGATCTGCCCTCCAGTAGAAGAAACCGCTTCCACCGCAGCTGCAAAATGGCTTCTATATCCTGTTTTCTTCATTAAGGGAATCGTAAAGGCACCTGTTGTCACCGTGTTGGCTACAGCACTTCCTGAAATGGTTCCCAAGATGGAACTGGCCACGATGGCCGTTTTGGCTGGGCCGCCACGATATTTCCCCATACCTGCAACAGAAAGATCAATGAAGAACTGGCCGGCTCCCGAGACCTCCAAAAACTTCCCAAACAAGATAAACAGGAAGATAAATGTTGCTGATACACCAAGAGGGACACTAAAAATCCCTGTCACTGTATAGAAAAGATGATCAATAATCCACATGGCGGTAAATTCACGATGTGAAAGTTCACCCGTGATCAAATGTCCCCAAATCCCATACACTAAACAAATGAAAATAATGAGGACGAGCGTATTACCAATCACACGGCGGGTCGCTTCGATTAACAATAAGCCTGATACGATCCCGATAGTAATCTCAAGCATGGTGAGCGGTTCGATATAACTCATCCGTGAAGAAATTACCTGAGCATTCATCACAAAATAGGAATAACAAGCAATCGATAAAATCATAAACAGCCAGTCATACCAGGGAATGCTCTCATTTTTCACTGCTTTTTTGGATGGTTTATAAATCGCAAATGTAAGGATCAGGGCAAACGAAAGATGGGCAGACCGCTGTAGAATCGACTCAAATACGCCAAAGAACGCCGTGTATAAATGAAACAAAGACATAAGGACAGCCACAATGGAAATTATCTTGGCAGCTGCACCCTTTAAAGAGCGCAGCTTGCTGTTAAGGTTTCCGTCTTCATCATATTGATTTACAATCTCCGATGCTTCTATTTCTGTTGACGAATCCTGTTTAGTCATACTTTCACCTTCTTTTCATGGAAATAATGACATACATCGCTTACTCAAGAGCACCGACTTCCTTATAATATTTCTCTGCTCCTGGATGAAGTTTACCTACATTGTTTTTCACTGAATACTCTGCATTAAAGTCTTTCATAATTGGTGATAACGTTGTCCACGTATCTTTTTCTTCTACCATCATTTTTGTAAGCTTATACACCGTCTCTTCATCCATTAAGTCATCATTAACTAATAGAACGGTATAGCCGGCAACCGTGTTCACATCTTCCTTCACATTGGAATACGTACCGCCTTCAACGGTATATTCTAAATAACCTTCATTCTTCTCATGCAGCCCTTTAATCGTTTCATCATCCAAAGGAATTAAGCGAATTCCTAATGTAGTATCAAGTTCTTGGAACGTGGATACCGGTGCTGCTACCATTCCCACAATGGCATCGATATGACCGTCACGGAGAAGATCCGCACCGTCAGCGGTACCAATATACTCAATTCCACCAAGATCATCGTAAGACATATCATTAAGCTTTAAGATATCTTGAAAGGCAAGTTCACCACTATATCCCTTAATCCCCGGGCTCACTTTCTTCCCTTTTAAATCCTTTACGGATTTAATATCAGAATCAGCGCGGACGACTATATGAAATACATTCGGATACAGAGTTGCTACCGTGCTGACATTATCTACTTTTTCTTTAAAAGCGTTCTCTCCCTTTAATGCCTCTGGAACCGTCTGACCATTACTGAATCCAAGAGCGAAAGTACCTTGACTTAGACCTAGAAGGTTAGAAACAGAGCCACCCTCTACTACTGTTACAGATGAGTCTGGGTATACTTCACTCATTTTTTCCCCCATTGCACCAGACAATGTATACCAGAAGCCACCGACCGTTGCTGAACCGAACGCCATGTCTTTAGGAGCACCCTCTGCATTTTCTTTTTTTGTGCTTCCGGCTTCTTCAGATGAACACGCCGCTAATACCACTAACAAAAAGGCTGCCACTACGATTAAAAATTTTCTCATCATTATATCCCCCTTAATTTGTTTGAACTTCTGTCTTTTCTAATAAATAAAATTGCGCATCCGTAATCTCTCGCAACTCCTCTACAGAAATTTCGGAGAGGATTTCAACTAGATACATTTTTTCCTCAATGAACTTGAATACAGCATGTTCCGTTACAATCATGTCTGCTTTTCTCACCCCACTGCTAGGAAAAGAGAGCTTTTTTACAATTTTTGAACTTCCCCCTTTAGACAAATGCATGGAAGCAATGATCATACGTTTCGCACCTGCAACCAAGTCCATGGCGCCTCCTACTCCGAGAATGGTTTCGCCTGGTACTGCCCAGTTGGCAACTTCCCCGGTTTGGTCCACCTGTAAAGCGCCAAGGACTGCTGTGTCGATATGACCTCCTCGTATCATCAAGAACGAATCTGAACTGTCAAATAAGGAGCTGCCGATATCCATGGAAACCGGCTTTTTACTTGCGCTGATCAAGTCCATATCAATGTTTGTATCAGGAGGTGTCGGTCCCATCCCGAGAAGTCCATTTTCAGATTGAAGGTAAACCTTTTTGTCACCTAGATAATCCGGAATGAGAGTGGGAATGCCGACTCCTAAATTAACAATTTCATCTTCGTTCAATTCTTGGGCAACCCTCTTAGCAATTGTGATTCTTTCATACTGACTCAACGTATCTTCCCCCTTCCTTCACGTAGCGGTTTTGAACGATATAGTCCACGTATAAATGTGGTGTGACGACTTCTTCGGGAGCAAATGAACCCGCTTCCACAATTTCATCCACCTCGGCTATTACAATCTTCGCAGCCGTTGCCATCACTGGATTGAAATTTCTTGCTGTCTTGTCATAAATTAAATTCCCCAGTGTATCAGCCTTCAGTGCCTTGATGATGGCTACATCCCCTTTAATAGCTTTTTCGAAAATGTAGGGTTCACCATCAATCTCTTTTTCTTCTTTTCCTTCAGCCAGTTTCGTCCCCACACCTGTTTTCGTATAGAAACCACCGATTCCAGCCCCGCCACAGCGAATCGCTTCTGCTAATGTCCCCTGGGGAATGAGTTCAATTTCCAATTCACCCTTTGACCAGGCTTTGACTGCGTCCCGGTTGGTGGTGAAGTATGATCCCTTTGCTTTTTTTAGCTTTCCGGCAATTAAAAGTTTTCCGAGGCCTCGCCCTTCCTCTCCCAGGTTATTGCTGATAATCGTTAGATTGTCTTTATCTGAATTCACCAGTTCATCAATCAGGGTCAGCGGTGTCCCGGAAAGCCCAAAACCTCCGACCAACAATGTGTCACCACTATGAATGTGTAGAAGTGCATCATCCAGACTTAATCGTTTCTTCATCATGTTCCTCCCCTTGTTTTTGAGATACCGAGTAATTCACATAAGTAGCAAATGATTTTATTGCTGTGCTTTCATGAAAGAAATATGGCTTCTTGGTCTCCTTCAAAATGTCTATGGCCAACTCATCGTTATATCCCTGAGACATAAAAATAGGGAGAAAAATACAATTACTTTCTTTCATCAACTGTTGAATATGCCCTGATAATATTTCATTTTGATAGTCTACTTGGAACGGAAATGGAACGATGATATTGTCATAGTCCCCTGATTCATGAAGTACCTCCAAGCAGGATGTCAGTTTGGAAAGATCGTCATAAACAATCGTGGTTACATCTAAAGGATTCATAAAGGCCTTCTCTATTCCCGTAATATGGATCATTTGTTTTTGCAAGTACTCAGATAGAGGCGGAAGGTCAATCCCATATTTATCGCATAAGTCCGCCAAGTAAATGGAAGTAGCACCAGCCCATGAGAAAATGACGGACCGCCCTCCCTTTGCCTTCTTGTAGGAGTCGAAAAGCCAGGAGATCGCCACCACTTCATCAATACTCTCTGCCTTTATTAACCCTGGATGATTGACCATATCCCATGGAATGGCGTAATCATTATTCCTGCCTAGATGATGCTTAACGGCAATCCTCGAAATCTTCGAGTGACCAATTGGAAGTAAGACAACAGGCTTACGCTGAAGATAAGCTTGATGAAGGAGACGGAAAAACCGCTCTTCTTCTGAAATCGATTCAATAACCAATAGAATCGTTTCTGTATCAGGATCATGTATCAAAAACTCAAAGCAGTCATTCATGTTGATATCCATCTCATTCCCAGGAGAAAGCCAGTAGGAAAACCCAAGACCTTTCTCATTCGCATCAAGTACGGCCCTTCCGATGCTTCCGCCATGACTGATCAAACCAACAGAGCCTTTATGAAAATTTTTCGGTTCGAATCGAGGTGAAAATGAGATTCCCCAATTTCCAATAAAGTGATAGAAACCAGGTGAGTTCGGTCCGTAAACCCTTGTATCTGTTCCCTTTACAATTGCTTTAAGTTCTTCTTCCCTGATGATTCCATCCGGACCGCTTTCGGAAAATCCTGAGCTTAGGATGATCACATTTTTCACTTGCTTTTCTACGCATTCTTTTAAAATTTTTGGGGTATGTATAAAAGGGATGATTATACATGCCAAATCGATCTCATCCTTAATCTCCAGTACATTTGGATAACAAGTCATCCCTGAAATCGAATCATAATTGGGATTAACAAGATAGATATCCCCAGCGAATTTTGATTTTTGGAGATTGACCATCACACGTCCGGCATTCTGATGAAATCTCTCAGAAGCACCTATGATTGCAATGCTTTTAGGGGAAACGATGGGTAGTAGTGTACTCATAATTTTAATGATCCCCCTTCTAATTTTTTAACCTTCCTTACAATGGTAGAAGGATTCACCTTAAGAGCCCGGGCTATGCCGCGGTAAGACTTTTCTGTGAGCGACGCCTTATAAATAAGCTCTCTTTCCAGCTCTTCTATCGCTTCCTTCAGTGGTAAAATTTCATTCACCACAATAGCTTTATCAGTAACTGTTTTTTGTTCATCCGTTTTAGTAAACAGTGAACGTACATCGTTTTCACTAACTTCATAGTTTGTAGCTGTTACATATAATCTTTCGAGAATATTGACTAGCTCCCTCACATTACCCGGCCATCTGTAGCTGCTAAGAACTTGTATGGCTTTCGTTGTAAATCTGAGATGCTTATCATATTTGGAAGCAAACATTCTTGAATACGTATCGACCAGGAGCGGTATATCCTCCATTCTCTTTCTTAAAGGTGGAATGGAAATCGGTATGACATTCAATCGATAGAATAAGTCTTCACGAAAGTTTCCTTCTTGGACCAGTTCTTGCAGGTCTTCATTGGTAGCAGCAATGACACGGACATCTATCTTCTTGGGAGCTGCTGAACCTACCCGGGTTATCTCCATTTCCTGAAGGACCCGTAATAGTTTCACTTGAAGATGGGTAGGGATCTCTCCAATCTCATCGAGAAAAATCGTTCCATTGTTTGCTTGTTCAAACAATCCGGCTTTCCCTTTTTTTAAGGCACCCGTAAATGCTCCTCCCTCATACCCAAACAGCTCTGATTCCATAAGGGTTTCTGGTATTGCTCCACAGTTTACTTTAACGAATGGCTGGTCCGTCCTTGGGCTGGCCTGTTGAATTAATTTTGCTATTTCCTCTTTTCCTACTCCAGATTCACCTGTTAATAACACTGTGACATCTACTTTAGCCACCTGTTCCACGGTTTCAATCAACCTCTTCATTTCTGAAGATTCAGCTATGAAGGTACCTGTTTTCTCAGATAAGTGTAAGGTCTCTAATAATGACTTTGCTTTCTCAAGCTCATTCCTCAATGCATCAAACTCGGACATATCTTTCACATAAATGACAATTCTCTCGATCATATGATTGCTACTATTTTTAATGGGGTTCGCGGTAATGATCAAAGAATTATCGTTGCCAATGCTTGGTTCCATGACATTATGTCGTTTGCCCTTTGCTACCACTTTGTTGACGATCTCTTTAATAAAGTCTGGTGTCTCATGTGTCTCGGAATCGAGATTAAAAAGAGAACAAAAGCTTTGATTACTTTTAATAATGATTCCTTCTCCATCTGTAATACAGATTCCATCGGTTGAGTTTTCCAGTACACTTTCCTGTTCCCTTAAAAGCTGTTTAACGGATTCAAGTTCATTCGAAACAAATTCTATTTCTGAAATATCCTGAAAGACGCCTACTGCCCCAGTAAGGGTTTCACCATCATAGAGTGGTGTTCGGTGCGTTAAATACATTCTTCTTCCCACACGATATTTTTCCGTGTGTCCTTTACCAGTTCGGATGACATTCAGCAAGCCACTCGGTGTTACGACATCCGTCAAAAATTTGCCGATTGCTTTTTCTTTTGACGTCATAGCCATTTTTTCAGCAGGAGGGTTGATCGATGTGATTTTCCCTTCAAGATCAATGGAGAGGATACCATTATGGGCAGACTTGAAAATTGCATCCCAACGGCTGACTTCCAGTTGAGAGAACTTTGCATAGGAAGTCAAATACTGATCTTTAGTCAAGAATCCAGAAATCTGTCCGTTCTTATTGAGCACCGGCCAAATACCATGCTCCATTTCTGTTATATGTTTTAATTCATCTGTTTCCTTTAAAAAATGAAAGTTCGTTATATGAATGTCAGATAGTGTGCATTTGTTTTTTAGCAAGCCTCTTAAAAGATCAATCTCTGTGAAACACCCCACCAGCTCATCCTTAATGTTATAAACCAACCCGCCCTTCACTCGAGATTCTAGTAAACGATTTGCAACAGCTTCAATGTAATCGTTTTCAAAATACTTTATAGAAGTACTAGTCATTGCATCTTTCACTAACAATGTGCTCGCTCCCTCTGAGTAATCCACTCATTTATTTCAATTGCAAGAAATGTGCCAACATTAAAAATACTATAAAATACTGATTATTCTAATGTTTTACAATATTTAAACTATAAATTAGATCCTAATATGTTGCAATAGCGCAACATGTGTTGCGTGAGTGCCATTATGCAGCAGGGAATAAGGTCGAAAAATAGGAAAAAGACCAATGTGTCTTTTATTCATTAAAAAAACGTTGCGTTTTAGCAACGTTTTACTCTATTGAATCATGGGGACAGTTCTTATGCTTCTTCTTAATACAATGAGTAGAAGTAGAACCATCCCTGCACTTTCACTGGGGAAGACCGAGATGATTGTGCGGAAATTGTGTCGGATTAGGTGAAAGCCCATAAACATACAAAAAAGGCTGCCCGAAAAGTATTTCGACTTTACGAACAACCCTCCAACTTAACTTATTATTTTTCTGTAAAACTTTTAACCCTGTTCCCATATCAGATGCGACAACATAATTCTGGTCTACGAAAACTCCCCAAATGTTTGCACTCGCAAGAACATATTTGCCGATTAATATGAGAATATTTTAATATAATGTCAACATACTTATTCTAGCATTTGGTTCCACTCAACAATCCGTATCGAATTCTTGAGTTCTGCTGCCTCAGAATAAAAAAGAAGCACGGGAACCGTCCCCTTGCTTCACTCCTTCCTATTCCCCCACTCCTCAAGCGTCATCATCTCAAACGCTTCTTCATGATCCAATCGCAATGGAGCGATGAATTCAAGTGAATTTCCGTCGGGATCAACGAAATACAGACAAGCATGGGCCTGTGGATTGTTTGGAAGGACGATCGGCTGCCGTTCTGGTGAAAACCCGAACGCTTCCCTCACCTCGACTCCTCTTTCTTTTAGCCATTCCTTCGCCTTTATGATATCCTCCACTTCGACATGAAAGGCAATATGCCGGATGGAAGCATGATACGGGAGATTTACCTCCTCTGCCTCCCACAACCCAAGCCAGCTTTTCCCTTTCTCAATCCAGACAAAGGAAACCCTCTCGTTGTCATACGCCAGTTCCAAACCAAGCTTTTGATAGAAATCGATTGATTTCCCCATATCACTTACAGGTAGATGTGCCTCATATAACCCTTTAATCATGATGATACCTCCTTTTTCTTCATCATACTATCCATGACACAACAACGGCTCCGGAATTCGTGTGATGTTTGTCTAAGACTTTTGATGGAAGACTATAAGATCGAAGCTACAGGGTCTGGTCCCCCCGGCTCTAAAAAAATGAAGCAAGAGGATTGCCCCCTTGCTTCAATCAAATATATTAGCTTCCTAATTCTTTCTTCACTGTTTCCAGCGTTTTATTTTTGTATTTTGTTTTTGCTTTCGGTGCACGTGGATCGGTAGGATTTTGTTTGCCATAGTTCGTTTCGATGAATTTGAAATCATTCATATCAACAATACCGTCAAAGTTGATATCCGCATCACGGTGATCCGTTCCCCAGTATGTTTGCACATAGATGGCGTCCATGATATCAATGACCTGGTCACCGTTGACATCTCCTGCTATCATCTGAGGAAAGCCCTCGGTGTCAAATTCGCCTCGAATCTTATCCCCGATTTGCTTAAAGACCGTGAATGGGTTGCTATATTTAAAGTGCCCCGGTACATGGATGGTGTAGGTGAATTCTTTGTCTGTAATCGGCAATTTAACATAAAGTCTTGGATATTCAGCAATCCCGTTATTCTCCATGACAATCGTTCCGTCGTACTGATTGTTGGAATCATCTGTAGCATATCCGTCAATTCCTGCTTTGGTAAAATCATTTCCAAACGGAATCCCTTCTGCGAAAATAGGAACTTTCACTTGTGAAAAGGACGGGTCAACATAAGATTCCACAGCTACACTAGGAAGAGAGACTTCAGTGCCTTCCCCATTCGTATAGGTAGACGTTATATTTTGTAATTGTAAAACACCCTCATAGTATTTTTCATCTTTGACTTTCACTTTTACATTCACAGCCGGGGTGGTGCCGGTTAGACCCTCAGGATCATTAATGGTCAAATGAATGGTCTGCTTTCTCGTTCCATTTCCACCTGCAGCATCCTCATGATTCATTCGGACGCTTGCCTTTTTCTCCAATTCCGGATGGACGGTTACACTTTCTATCTCAAAATGGTCGCTCAAATAATCAAAAGCAATGGTTTGATCTTTGATTCCTGACGTATGATTCATTTTGATCGTATAGGTGACAGTTTCTCCCATCATCGGGTTGATCTTGTCCGGTGTCGCATCTACGTATGGTGTTCCTTTTTTGACGAAGTAGGTGGCATGTGCGTTTGGATAATTCACCGCACTCGATATTCCGACACCGAAGAATCGAACCGGAAGAATCGGAAGGGAATCATCAAGCGGCAGGTTAGCTGCAAATGTTCCATCCGGATTCAAGGGAACTTCTGCATTTGGCGCATATTTAGGAATATTGATATATTGGTTGAACTTTGGAACCTCTTTATTGTAGTATAATACAACCTCGTTGGAAGCCTGGTTAACATCGAACCCATACTTCTTCATGTGGTCGATATTTTCTTCCTGGATGCTTCCCTCTACCCGAACGGATGTCTGTCCTTCTTCATATTCATAGACACCATGTGGCAGGGAGGTGATAGAGAATTCAGGGGCAGAATTATCTACAAACACATATTGATCTTTGGTAAATGTGTTCCCCTGATCGTCTGTTGCAACGGCCCTTAGTGTATAATTACCTGGTTTAACGAACTGAGCCACCACATTCGAGAATTGAGATTGCAAGTATTCAGGATCCGTTGAAAACGGCTCTTTCTGATCTCCAATGAATGGTAAATAAAAACCGGTATTCAATACTAAATTACCGTTATTTGGCTTTACATTTAATCCACTGACAAACCCACCATGACCGACTATATCATCCGTTTCCGGATCTACGTATAAGAAATCCACTCGTTTGATATGACCTTTCACCTGATAATTCATCATAAGATAATTCTTCATAAAGGGATTGACATCTGAATACCCCACTGACGCCATCGTTTGGCCGGATACAATGTCGAACTTCTCAAATTTATTTTCTTCATATGTTACACCAAAAGGGATTTGGTACGTTTCAGATGGATCTTCTATGTTTGTATAGGTCACATAACCTTCGTATGTCCCCTTTTCTGCTGTCTTTGGAATAGAGAGAAAAACAGACGTTTTTTTACTTTTGTTCCCTTTTACAGTGATGGTATCGGTGGTTGTGACGTTTACTCCATTTTTTTCTGCGTCTTTAGATTCACGCAATCCTGTTTGGAATTGTACCTTCACATCAAATGTTTTATCCTTTTTCCCATTGTTGGTAAGCTTTACAGAACGTTTATCCAACATGTGATCCCCTGTGTAAACGACTCGACCGAAACTAAGACCTCCTGTTTCTTCATCGATCGTCTCGGTTTCCCCGTTTTCAATCAGTTGAGTTTCATCTGTTACTGTGATTTCCATTGTTGAATGAATGGCTTCATACGGATCCACATGCCCTGCCCCCTGCTCAAATACGCTGTAAGGCTTGCTTAATGGATCTGCTGTGTTCATCAGGATCGTTTTAATATCGGACGGACTCAGATCAGGATTGGATCCAATTAACAGTGCCGATATCCCCGCTACTACCGGAGCCGACATGGAGGTACCGGAAAATCGTTGATACGCGTATTGATAATCGTCCCCTTTATCCCCGTTCACTACATCAGACGGAACGGTGGACATCATAGAGACCCCGGGAGCCGTCACTTCAGGTTTTATATCATAATTTGTACGGGATGGTCCGCGGGAACTGAATTCTGCCAGCGTGCCGCCTTTTGTTTTCTCTTCTTTCATTTCTCCAAATGTAAAGTTGTTCTGACCAGATTCAAGCTTTTCTTTCAAAGCCAGTCCTTCTGCATTGTTTAATGAGAAAGTTGGAATATACTCCCGTCCTTCTGCAAAATACGCAGGGATATGCCCTTCTTCCGGATTATCATTGAATAGGAGCACGGCAGCTGCACCATGTTCCTTTGCAGCCAGGATCTTATTCACTAGTGGAATGCTTTGTCCCCTGCTTATAAGGGCAATCTTGCCTTCCAGATCCTTTCCTGTGAAATCAGCTTCCGCTCCCATACCAGCATAAACAATTGGAAGGGTCTCTTTCTCTAGCTGGTCAAGATCATCCCCGTATCCTATTGCCATGAGACGCAAGTCTACAGACAATGCATCCAATGATCCTGTAGACGTAGAGAGCGTCACAGGTACATCGTTTGCCCCTACCGTGAGCGCCAGTGCAGCTGCACTCGGAGTACCCAGCGTATACATGGCATTCCCTGAATTCCCGGCAGAAAGCACCATTGTTACCCCGCTTAATACGGCATGGTTTACAGCCATGCTCACAGGGTTCATCGGATCATTCAAGGCACCGCTGAGTGACAGGTTCATTACATCCATGCCGTCCTCAATCCCTTGTTCAATCCCTGCCATCACATTTTCAAACGTTCCAGATCCATATGGGCCCAACACACGGTAAGCATGCAATTCAGCATCGGGTGCAATCCCTTTTGTGGCGAATTTACTCTGATTCGTCCCTTGACCGGCAACCGTCCCTGACACATGGGTACCATGACTTGTATAATAGACTCTGCCACCCGAAACTTCCGGCCTTCCTGAATCCTTCCAGTCCTCATAGGTGGTTTCCATTGGATCTTCATCATTATCGACAAAGTCATATCCACCTTTATAAGCCGCTTTCAAATCAGGATGGTTATAGTCGATACCTGTATCAAGCACTCCCACTTTCGTGCCTTTCCCTGTGAATCCTTCTTCATGGAGCTTGTCCACTTGTAGGTAGGAACGTTCATCTGACATGCCGATCCCGGTGTGTTCCGCATTGATATCTGCTGCTTGAACAAGTGGTTCTACTTGAACTTCAGCATCACTGTACACAGCTTTAACGGCATTGGATTGCAATAATTCTTTCGCTTGATTGGCCGGGAGTTTCATAGAAACACCGTTAAAGGCTTTTTTATACGATCGTTTTACTATGTATCCAGCGTTTTTGCCCTTCCCTTTTCCATCCAATATCTTATCCAGGTCTTTATTAAATGCATCATGTTCTTTCTCGACTTGAGCTTTGGCTTGTGCTTCAGACAAGTCTTTTCCTTCTGCTTTGGCTTTTATGACTGCCACTTTGGGCGGACTCTGTTTAAATTCTACGATAACAGAAATTTCTTCCGTACTATCCTGATCTATCTCCGGTGCCAGATGCAAACCTGTTTGATTGATCGATTGCAGCTTCACAAGGGCTTCCCTTTGTTCTGGAGACAATTCTTGAAGTGCCTGCTCAGTGGGTGAAGAACCTGGTTGAGCCTCTCCCTTCACCGAGTCTTGGATTAAAACATCCGGTATCTTAGAAGCAGCCTGTGCTTCTGAAGGCAGACCAGAATACGATACTGGCAGACTTCCAGAAATGAGCCCTGCCCCTAACGCAATGATGGTCGCTTTTTGCAGCTTTTTTTTCATTCCGTGTTTTCTCTCCCCTATCAAACTATATTTTTACTAACCGTTCATATTAAATTATTTCCGTTATTCTGTCATAAAGCAATTGGGTTATTGCAGGTACCTTGGGTATAGGCACCATCCCTTATATGTGCAAAAAACGACACAAATCAACATAAACTCCATGCCGGATTAACCCAATCATTTTCATTCAAAAGACTTAATAGTATAGAGGATTACTACTGCCAACTCATAAAAAAAGAAGCAAGGGGACCCCTTGCTTCTTTCCTTCACTCATCAATCCCTTTCACCATTTTCGCCGGAACCCCTGCAACCACCACATTTTCCGGAACGTCCTTCGTCACGACAGCTCCTGCCGCAATGACGGAGTTGTCCCCGATGGTGACGCCAGGCAGGATGGTGGCATTGGAGCCGATCCATACGTTCTTCCCGATCGTGACCGGGGAGACGAATGTGGTATTTCGAGTCTCCAGAGGTAATCCGTGATTCAGTGTCGCAATCGTTACATTCATACCGATCAGTGAACCGTCTCCGATGTGAATGCCCCCTCTGTCTTGGAAGGAACACCCTGTGTTGAAGAACGCGTTCTTCCCGATGTGGATGTTCTTTCCAAAGTCCGTATAGAATGGCGGGAAGCACATGAACGACGAATCCACTTCGGTACCGGTCAGTTCGCTGAAGATCTCGACGATTTCTTCCTTGGAATGATAAGAAGTATTCAATTCCATCGTGATCCTTTGTGCTTCGTAGCTGCATTGAGTCAGCAGGCCATGAAGTTCTTTATCTTCACCTGAAATTGGGTTGCCTTCCCTGCAAAACTCGAGGAACTTCTCCATATCCATAATCTTGTCACCTGCCTTGTCTGTAATCAGATCGTGCTCGTATCAATGACGAAACGATACTTCACATCAGAATTCAATACCCGTTCGTACGCTTCATCAATGTAATCAGCCGAAATCACTTCGATCTTAGGAACGATTCCATGTTCCCCGCAGAAATCGAGCATTTCCTGGGTCTCGTGGATGCCTCCGATCATGGAACCGGCAAAGGAACGGCGGTGACCAATCAGGGAGAACACATTGACTTCCAGTGGCTCTGCCGGTGCGCCGACGTTGACCATAGCGCCATCAAGCGTCAAGAGGGAGAGATACGCACTGATATCAATCTTGGCACTGACCGTGTTGATGATCAGATCGAATGTGCCGGCAAGTTTCTCGAACGTTTCCGGTTCAGTGGTGGCATAATAAGCTTCTGCCCCGAATTCAAGACCATCTTCTTTTTTGTTCAACGTACGTGAAAGAACCGATACCTCAGCTCCCATGGCATGTGCGATCTTGACCGCCATATGACCGAGTCCACCCATACCGACAACGGCTACTTTCTTCCCTGGGCCTGCATTCCAATGGTTCAATGGAGAATACGTCGTAATCCCGGCACATAACAGAGGTGCCGCAGCGTCAAGCTCGATGTTGTCAGGGATGCGGAGGACGAAATCTTCTGTTACCACGATATGGGTGGAATAACCGCCTTGTGTCGGCTCGCCATATTTGTCCACACCTGCGTAGGTCGGTACGTTTCCTTTGAGGCAGTACTGCTCCTCTCCGTCATGGCAGTTCTTACATTCACCACAGGAATCAACCATGCAGCCTACCCCTACCCGGTCGCCGGCTTTGTACTTCGTAACCCCGGAACCGACTTCTGTGACGATTCCCGCAATTTCGTGTCCAGGTACGAGCGGATACTTCACTTCTCCCCAGTCTCCGTGTGCCGTATGGATATCAGAGTGACAGATTCCCGCATATTTAATTTCAATCAGAACATCATGCTGATCCAGATCGCGTCTCTCGATTTCCGCCTCTCTGAAAGATTTGTCAGGACCGTCAACAGCTCGTGCTTTAGCAATTACCATGAATAAAAACCTCCTGTAATAGTAGCTTTCAAGAGACAGGTGAACAAACCTGATGAACTCTTGTTACATTCATGGTAATCCCTAGAGTTCACTCTAGGTCAAGAGATAACCATTAGCGAATCTGCTTTGACAGCGAAGGAAAACCGTGCTACGATTTTTCCACAAACATAGAGTTAACTCGACGTCTAGATTAATAGAAAGGGAGAGCGAAGATGAAGACCTATTCAATTGGCGAAGTGGCAAAGAAGTTGAATCTCTCAATCTATACCCTGAGATACTACGACAAGGAAGGCCTCATGCCTTTTGTCGAACGGTCAGAAGCTGGCACACGTTTATTTAAAGAATCGGATATTGCCGCTTTACACATTATCGAATGCCTCAAATCCACCGGGATGCCGATCAAGGAGATCAAACATTTCATCGACTGGTGTGCAGAAGGCGATGCCACCCTGCAAAATCGATATGATATGTTCTTGGAAAGAAAAGCCACCGTAGAAGCAAAGATCAAAGAACTTCAGCAAACAATGGAAGTCATCGACCATAAATGCAGTTACTATAAGACCGCATTGGAAGCGGGTACGGAAGATGTTCATAAGGATAAGAGAATCGAGATTATCAACCCCTGAGGCTGCACCCGTTGCCATAGAATCCTAGGTATCACTGGGACGGTTCTCTGATGCTTTCACTCAATGTAAAAAGAAGCACGAGAACCGTCCTAGTGCCTCGCCGTCCTGACTTTTTGCGTGGTCAAGGCGATGGAAGAATCGTCAAGGTTCATATCCGATGGTACGTATGATGTGCAATCCAACCTACCTTAGGGAAGGGTTTGGTGGCTCACCCTCAAAAAAAGAACCACGGTACCTATCCCCGGGGTCCCCGTGGTTCCTCTCCCTACCACCAGCCCCCCACCGCTCTTTCCGGATCCGCAGGTCCACTGTAGCCCAGGGCATCATACACGAACTGAAATGCATTCAGGTCATGGGCCAGCACCGTGTGCCCCGCAAGATCAAAGGGATAATAATCCTGTAAGGTGATGTTCGACACGTCCTTCGATTCTGTCAGGAAAGACGAAGTGTATGGAACGATGACTTCATCTATCTTAGTGGCTACGTTGGTGTAAGAAACCTTTCCTGGAGTCTCGTCCCCTGCATTCAAGTTTTCGAGGAATGCTGAACCAACAAGCTGCTGACGGCAGGCGGTGCATTCCTTTAGAATCTCAGCCCCCACCCCTGTTGCGTATCCCAATCCTGCGAGTCCCTCTGTGCCGTGATGGGAAGGTGCCAGGCCGATCAGGTCATCTACTTTATCAGCACCGCCCAGGAACTTCAGATAATACCGGGGCATCATCCCTCCCTGGCTGTGACCGACGATGGACACTTTCTCGGCACCCGTGTGGGCAAGCACCTGATCAATGAAGATCTTCAATTCCATGGCTGATTCCTCTATCGGCCCGGTACTGTAGCCCGCCGTTGTCACCCCATAGTTTAAAGAATAGACGCAATACCCCTTTTTCTTTAGGATCGGGGCAAGCTCCACCCAGTTTTGGGCCATGGATTCAAAAGTCCCGGGAACAAGCACCACCGGAACAGGTCGGGCATCATCCGGTCGGCACGAGGGGTCGTTCGCTCCAAGAGGGGGCACTCCTTCCTCCACTAAGAAACTCCCTGTGGTTTCAGCATTTGCATGGCTTGTTCCCATTGATAGAGTCGTGAACATACACAAAGACATCACAGCCGTCATTACAACCTTTCTCATCCTATCCTAGCCTCCACTCATATTCTTTGATACTGTCTCATGGAACCGTCCGGATCCCTCTCCGTACTGTCAATCTGGAATTCTTCATACAATGGAACATCATCCTTCATGCAGTGACTGCCGCCTGTCTTGCTTCCCCTTTATGTAAGAACCCTTATCCTCACTGCTACTAAAAACAAGAAATACAGCTAAAAATGAAAGCGTTAACAATAGTAGTCTAACACATTCCTTATACTATGTACTGAATATTCAAAAAAATATACATATACTCACCATCAAAGGGTGCTTAAGCCGGGAAGAATAGGGGCAAGCATGGGGACGGTTCTGATGCTTCCTCTTAATATGATTAGAAGCAGGAGAACCATCACTGATCTTTCACCGGGGCAGATCGAGATGATTGTGCGGAAATTTTGTCGAAGTAGCTGTAAGCCATAAATATACAAAAAGGCTGCCCGAAAAGTATTTCTACTTTTCGAACAACCCTCCAACTTTACTTATTATTTTTCTGTAAAACTTTTAACCCTGTTCCCATATCAGATGCGAGAACATAATTCTGGTCTACGAAAACTCCCCAAATGTTTGCATTCGCAGGAACATATTTGCCAATCTGAACGGGTTGACTTGGGTTTGCAATGTCCACGGCTCTCACTCCGCCTGCGTAATGAGAAAGGTACAATGTATTTCCTTGTACTTTCGGATCGTGGACTGTTTTTCCAAACGTTACTTGCTTAGTCGGATCTTCTGGAATATCTTCTGTCAGATCTGTTTTAAATTCACTCAATAGTGTTGGATTTGTTACATCCTTAATGTCAAAGATTCTTGTGTAACCATATGATTGTTCGTAACCTGATTTGATTGGCGCATATACCTCTCTTGTTTCAACAAGTACCGTGCCGCCTTTTGCTAGTGCAGCCGAGTGTGCTGAACCTTGTTGGTCAGATGCGAAAGTTGTTCTTCCCGCATACTTCACGTTTTCAGGATTGGAGATATCTAAAATGATGGTTCCAAGGTCCCAGAAAGAAAGGAAAGCTGTTTTTCCTGTTTCATCTGCAAAAGTGCTATGGTTGAAGACAGGTCGCTTCTTGCCGTCTGGCGCGTTCCAGTTGTATCCGTCAAAGTCTTCACTTACTTCTGGCAGTGAACGTGGATCAAACTCGTAAAGTTTCTTCGGCTCAGCTGGATTTGTCACATCAACAAGCTGGAAGTCCTTCTCTTTTCCATGAGAATTGTAGTCTGCGTATGGATTTGCAGCGAGGACCAACACGCGATTTCCTTGTGTTGTTAAGTATAATTCATGTGTTCCTCTTGTTTTCTTGGTTACTTCATAGAATCCTAGCTTCTTAGGTTCATATGGGTTGGTTACGTCGTATAAAAGAAATCCACCCTTAGAATCCGGGTTGTTTACATTTAGTTGCTGAACAGAAACAACAGCTAAATCTCCTTTAAAAGATTTCGTATTTACCGTTTTAACAATTACCTTTTCCTGCCAGGTTCCAGGAATATCCTGATCTGCGAAAACAGCAACCTCTTTAGGGTTGGATGGGTCTTTCAAGTCAAACACACGAACTCCGCCGTTTCCACCTCCAGCAGTATGTGTTCCTGTGTAAGCAAATCCTTTATGTGCATACACGTCAGCCGTGCTGTTCTTTACACCTTCTCTAATTTCTTTCAAAGGGACAGCTGCCGTTTCGTGTAAATACCTTACGTTCTTACTTCCTTCTGTCACAGGAACAGAGCTAATCTCATCTGGGTTACGCTCTCCTTTTTCAATGTTAATGTCCCCTAGTTCATCGTGTGCATAGGCAGCTGGTAATAGGGATGAAACTGTTAACCCCGTGACTAGCGCTGTACTTAACAAAAATTTTCTTTTCAATATAATTCCTCCTCCAGATTTTTTGACAGAATCTCTACAAGAGGCAGATAACAAAAAGCCTTCTGAACTCATACATGAGAAAGAAGGCTTCCGAAAAGATCCGATTTCCTCTCATCTCTCAGCGTTCGCTGTTAGATTTAGCACCGTTTCCTACTGGCTATTCAGTACGAATGGTTGCCGGGTTTCATAGGGCTAATTCCCTCCACCTGCTCTTAATAAGAGTATGTCTATCAAATTACTTTGTATTATGACAATATTTTCATGTACTGTCAATATACTTATTCAAAAACTTTATAATCCTAGGATTGGACTAACTCTAAAATTGAGATTCCCTTCGGATGCACTCGCTACCGGTAACACAGGGACGATTCTGATGCTTCCACTCAATGTAAAAAGAAGCACGGGAACCGTCCCCGTACTTCCCAGTTCTTCTGCCAGCCTCTAATTTTTGAGAGATGGTCCTCCTAGTTATCTATAAAATACTCCTGAGTTCCCGTAATGAACAGCCACCTCTTTCTTAGGTCACTATCCCACCCCATATGAATACATATGAAGGGGAGGAGGAATGACCAGTATGATTCTTAAAATGATTGATTTGAGTTTGATGGCTGAACACCTGCCTGTTCATAAAGCTGAATTGGATAAGTTAGCCTCGTATATATGTACCATTCAAGACTCAGAAATCAAGCGGGCAGCGACAGAACAGTACATGATCATGGAGAACCATGTGAAAGTCATGATTGCTCTTATGGATCCTGTTCAAAATGAAACGATCAGTATTGAAGACCTCCATAAATGGGAACCTGTTCAATTTAGCTGTCAACAAAACGATATCGGCATGAGCGAGGAGAATATTCTAAAAGAACTGGCCACTAGTGCCGAATCCATGGCGAACAAAAATTTCAACTCCGGGTTAAGGATGAAAGCTGAAAATGTCCGCAATATTCATATTCATATGGCCCTGCAGCAAAGCACGATGCTTAACCGTTACAATGCCCTGATGAATAAATTCATCAAAGATACAGCTCCTGTAAGTTCAAGAAGAGAGCAGGAAGAAACGATGGAGACATTTAAAAAGATGTTTAACCTTTGAAAGTAACAAATAGAAGCACGGGGACGATTCCCGTGCTTCTTTAAAATGTCGCCGTATTCGCCTGATCAGCCTTCACACAATCAATCGCAATCACAAGTGCAAGAATAATAGTCTCCATTTCTTCCTCCAAAACCTGCACCTTGTAGCTGTCTCCCCAACTGAACCATTCCTTACCGACTTCACCTACGACTCTGCCCTCGTGTAACACATGAAAGTCCATATCCATCCAGTTTCCCTCTACTTCAATGCCTGCCGCATCTATGGAATACTTAGCTTTCAGAAAGGACAACTCCTTCTTGATCGTCACGACCTCTTGGCCATTCACCTCAACGAAGAACGTCGGAAGAAAGCTCAACACCTTCTTCGTGATCAGGGCCACCTTATCCTGGTCCTGGTTCATGATGGAGAATGTCTTCGGGACCTTCATGAAGCTTCCTTCGACATAATAGGCGTCCTTCTCGTCTTGGTCCTTTACGGTGAATTTTTCGCTGAGACTGAATACTTTTTGTTTGATGTAAAGCTGTTTCATCGTAATGCCCCCCATTTTACTTCTCTCCTTTATATACGATTGAGATGGGGGTAAGTTCCAGTCATTCTCCACTATTTTTGCAAATAAAAAAAGCCATTCCCTCACAAAAGGAATGGCTCATATTCTTTCTTTATCTCTCACACGCCCAGTCATCCTTATCCCGGTCATGCTTCCGTGCATAAGCAGGATGATCGGAAGGGACTCCATCCGGATAGACTTTTCTCAACCGTCCCCGTGCTTCTAACACTTATTTAGCCAGAGAACCCTGGCTTGAATCCTCCTTCGGCTTCGACTTGACCCAACCCACAATTCCAATGCCGATCAGTACTGTCCAGAAGATCCCTTTCCAAACGGATCCCTTAGCAAACTCATATGAGATGATCCCCAAGGACGGATGGGCTAATGCGTAAACCGCAAGCTTCACGCCGACCCAGCCGACGACAACGAAGGCAGCGGACTCGAGTCCTGGACGTTTCTCCAGCAGGTTTACAAACGCAGAGGCGGCAAATCTCATGATGACGAGGCCGATGATTCCCCCTAGTAAGATGACAATGAAATGCCCCCCGTCAAGTCCCCCGATGGCCGGAAGGTTGGTCTCGGGAAGCGTCACCGCCAGGGCCACCGCTGCCAGGATGGCATCCACCGCGAATGCGATATCCGCCAATTCCACTTTGACGACGGTCCACCAGAAACCGGATCCCTTTGTCTCTTCGTTATCCTTCACTTTTTCAATCTGTTTCTTGATCACATGCTTCTTGAGTAAATGGTAGATCGCGATCCCAAGCAGATACACGGCCCCGATGGCTTGCACCTGCCAGATGTCGACGAGATACGAAATCAGGAACAAGGAACCAAACCGGAATACAAACGCTCCCGCCAAGCCGTAGAACAATGCTTTCTTTCGCTTATCCTCCGGCAGGTGCCGGACCATCGTCGCAATGACCAAAGCATTATCAGCAGCCAGGATTCCTTCCAACGCGATTAATATCATTAAGACCCAACCATACTCCAATAACAAAGACCATTCCAATGTTCATCCCTCTTTCCCATTTTTTACATTCAGGCCCATTGTAGCGACTCAACGACTTGCTGCAGCATCCCCCTGACACCACTCCTTTTCCAATAGAAAAAGACCTCTACCGATTGGTAAAGGTCTATCATCTGCATCTATACAGAGGGGGTCCTTTACCTTGTAGGCAAAGGTCTCGCAAGCAACATCGCGGTTGCCAAGCAGGCCGGAGACGGGAATCCCATCACGAAATGACGACATACTTGAAAGCTACTCCCCTTTGGAGTCTTATTCATTTTTTTCACCAAAATAGTGATCTTGAGATAAATATAGCAACTGGACAAGTAGTTGGTCAAGTGGGTAATTTGTTTATTTTTTCCTTTGTAGACATGTGGAGGAATTTCTGCTCCTTATTTCAGTGACCGTATATCTCCTTCTCCCTCTATTCATTTTATTATGTAGTTTTCTTTTCATCCATGTTAAGAAAAACGGGACTGACCTCCTATGGAAAATTGGTGAAATCTGCTGAATCTTCCCTATTTGTTGAAATATTCAATCAATAAACATCCTTTTGTCCCGGGCATGATTACCCTCCTATTCTATCCTCTGTTTACATTCATTTACAGTAAGTTAAAACGTGCCCCCTATACTATGAACTGTTCGATTGAATAGATTCATGAAGGGAGACATCCGCATGACAAATGATAGATCGATGGAAAGTTGGATTCAAAAGCTTAATGAAGAGACCTTACATAAAGGGGTCGACCGCCGCAGCTTCCTTCAAGGTGCGGGGAAAGTCGCCGGCATTTCGTTAGGAGTCGCGATTGCTCAATCCATGGGCGGTTTCTCTGTCTCTGCAGAAGAAGCCGGGTTAGAAGACTATCCGTTTTTACTTGGGGTGGCTTCTGGCGATCCGCTGCCGGATAGTGTCGTGTTATGGACACGTTTAGCCACCGACCCGCTCAATGGCGGCGGGATGCCTGACCGCAAGATTCCTGTGAAGTGGGAAATCGCGAAAGATGAACATTTCCGCCGGGTTGTTCAGCGCGGTACGGAAATGGCCAGTCCGTCCCTCGCTCACTCCGTTCATGCAGAAGTTGGGAACCTGGAAGCCGGTACGGTGTACTATTACCGGTTCAAAGTCGGGAAGGATTTCAGTCCGATCGGAAAAACGAAAACTCTTCCTGCCCTGAATGCAGACGTCTCAAGCCTCACGTTTGCCTTTGCTTCCTGTCAGCAATATGAGCACGGTTATTACACGGCCTATAAGCATATGGCGAAAGAAGACCTTGATCTCGTGTTCCATCTTGGAGACTACATTTATGAATACGGTCCCGATGAGTATGTAGCAAGTACAGGAAATGTCCGACACCATAAAGGTCCTGAAATCCGTTCGTTGGAGGATTATCGGAACCGTCATGCTCAATACCGGACAGATACAGACCTGCAAGCTGCCCATGCTGCTTTCCCTTGGGTTGTCACATGGGACGACCATGAAGTGGAGAACAACTATGCTGACATGATCCCGGAGAAAGGCCAGTCTGTGGAAGAGTTCGTGAACCGACGTGTGGCTGCCTATCAAGCCTACTATGAACACATGCCATTAAGACGATCATCGATGCCACATGGAGTGGACATGCAGCTTTACCGTCAGTTCTCATACGGAAACCTGGCGAATTTCATGGTGCTCGATTCCCGTCAGTATCGTTCTGATCAGGCGAATGGAGATAAAAGCTCTCCACAGACGGAAGAATCCCTGGATCCTTCACGCACCTTGCTGGGTGGCGAGCAGGAACGATGGGCCCTTGATCACCTTGGCAAATCGGCTGCTTCCTGGAATGTACTTGCCCAGCAAATCTTCTTTGCCAAACGAAATTATGGCCCAAGCCCTGATCAACCTCGTTACAGCATGGACAGCTGGGATGGCTACACACCTGCGAGGGAGCGCATCACGGATTTTGCCCGTAAAGAGAACATGGATAACTTGATCGTCCTGACAGGTGATGTACACGCGAACTGGGCTTCGAATATCCTGGCAGACTTTGATGATCCGTCTTCCCCCATGCTTGGAGCTGAGTTCGTCGGTACGTCGATCACATCAGGTGGAGACGGGGCGGATAAGCGCGCGGACACGGACCGTATTCTGGCCCAGAACGACCATATTAAATTCTTCAACGATTATCGCGGGTATGTCCGCTGTCATGTCACGCCGACCGAGTGGAGAACCGATTATCGTGTGGTTCCATTCGTCTCGAGTCCCGGGGCAGATATTTCTACCAGAGCTTCATTCGTGTATGAAAAAGATTCAGAAGGACTGAAGGAAGTTTCGACAGCAGCCGTTCCCCAAGGGAAACAGACGTCTTCTGAGGTAGAAGAGGATCGTCATGAAGCTCACAACCGGGCCCATAAAAAGCAGGCCCAAAAAGGTAAACACATGCAAATGAATTAGCACCAAGGAGGCTGAGGCCATGAAAGATCGCAACCAGCAGCTGATCGGACATTTGGAAGAGCTCAGGAGCCGGGCCATTAAAACCGTACTCGCTTTCATTGGTTTCCTGATCGTGGGGATGGCCTTTATGAAACCGATCTACGGGTGGCTGATCAGGGATTTAGACATGAAGCTTGCGATTCTCGGACCGAGTGAGATTCTTTGGGTGTACGTGATGATCGCAGCCGTCTTTTCACTGGCTGCCACCATTCCTGTTGCTGCCTACCAAATCTGGCGGTTTGTCTCACCGGGTCTGAGCCCGACAGAACGAAAAGTCACCTTACGCTTTATACCCGCCCTGTTCTTTTTGTTCATGTCCGGCATTGGGTTCGGTTACTTTTTACTCTTTCCGATCGTCCTGAATTTTTTGACCACCCTGTCAGCAGGCCAATTTGAAACGATGTTCACGGCGGAAAAGTACTTCCGATTTATGCTGCACCTTACTCTACCTTTTGGCTTGTTATTTGAAATGCCATTAGTGATCGTCTTTCTCACGGTACTTGGCATTTTGGACCCGGCCAAATTAAAGAAATCAAGAAGGATCGCCTATTTTTTGCTGATTGTCATTTCCGTTCTGATTACGCCGCCGGATTTCCTGTCGGACGTACTCGTCATCCTGCCGCTTCTCCTTTTATATGAAATCAGCATTACATGTTCAACGATCGCGTATAAGAAACGCGCTTCCCAATCGACGGAGTCACATGCAGGCCAAGAAAATTTAGTTCTAAGGAGTGAAGAGACGTGAATAAACACGATATGAACAGAAGAGACTTTCTGAAAGCGAGCGGGATCAGTACAGCTGCCCTTGCCCTCGGCAGCACTGGATTGATGTCTTTCGGTGGAAACAAAGCATTTGCCGGCACATCCCAAAACAGAAAAACGACCGGCGGCTATGGTCCCCTTGTCAAGGACCCCGGCGGCGTGATGGACCTTCCCCGCGGTTTCCAATACCGGATCATTTCTGAGGAAGGAAATTCACTATCCGATGGCAGACCCGTCCCTGCCAAGTTCGATGGGATGGCCGCCTATAGTGGTCCCCATAATTCCACCATCCTCGTGAGGAACCATGAGTTGAGCGGAAACAGCAAATACCCCGTGATCGGGAAAAATCCATACCGCCGTGAAGAATCCGGCGGGACAACCTCCTTGGTCGTCGGTCCTAACCGCCAAGTCATGAAGGAATACGTCTCTTCTTCCGGTACGATCCGTAACTGTGCAGGCGGAGCGACTCCGTGGGGCACATGGCTCACATGTGAAGAAACGCTCGAAGAAGGTCATGGCTATGTGTTCGAAGTGGATCCAAACAACCCAGAAAACAATATTTCGAAAACCCCGATCCGCGACATGGGTGCCTTTTCCCATGAAGCCACGGCCATTGACCCGGCAACAGGGATCGTCTATTTAACCGAAGACGCCGGGCCGAGTTACTTGTATCGCTTCCTTCCGAACGACCGCAGTCAAAGAGTCGGTGCCCTGCAAAAAGGCGGCAAGCTCCAGGCGGCAGCCATCGAAGAGATGAGCAAGGACGAAACCAGCCAATTCCATTCCGGTCAGAAATTCGGGGTTGTATGGAAAGATGTCAATCCGGAAAAACCGACCCTTGATGCAGGCAGACAAGGCTGCATTGCCTTCAGCCGTCTCGAGGGGGCTTATTTTGAAGGCGGCGTGTTCTGGTTTGACGATACATCCGCCGGGGATAAAGATCTGGGCCGTGTGTACCGTTATATCCCGGCCACCAACACACTGGAGCTCTTCTATGAATCTACTGCGCAAAATGATCTGGAAATGCCTGATAATATCTGCATCACTCCATGGGGAGACCTGTGGATCGCGGAAGACGGGGACGGTGTCGATCGTATCATCGGAATGACACCAGAAGGCGAAACGTATGTGTTCGCAGAAAATAAAGTGAACAATTCAGAACTTGCAGGACCAACGTTCTCGACAGACGGCCGAACCTTCTTCATCAATATTCAATCACCCGGGATGACCTTCGCGATCTGGGGACCATTCGCCAGAAAAAACGCATCCCGCAAAAGACTCATGGGCCATGCTGCACCGCCGGCCGCGTACGCACCGAAAATTTCAGACACATTATCGGCCTTTGCCGAAGTCCAGGGAATGTCAGACCTAGAAGCAGCTGCATTCGCACGACACGGCATGCCCATTCTATAAACCCAACAGGAGGCGGAAATTATGCTAACCAATATCGGAATCCCAGGATTAATCCTTGTACTGGTCATCGCGTTGATCATCTTCGGACCTTCCAAACTCCCAGAAATCGGACGTGCTTTCGGAAGCACATTAAAAGAATTCAAAAGTGCTACCAGTGATCTAATGAATGGAAACGATCAAGAGAAGAGTAGCTCTGCAGACGAAGGTCAACGACTGAAAGCTGTGGAGAAGGACAAGCAACAGACAGGCAGCTGATATTTATCACACAAAGACGTCTAGAGGTTTTTTGCTCTGGACGTTTTTTGATTCTGAAGCATGGGGACGTTTCTTTTGCTTCCTTTTAATGAAAAAAAGCACGACAACCGCCCCCGTGCATTCTTAGTTTCATATGGTTCCAAATATGGAATAAAGGGTAATGATAGATATTAACTTTCGAGGAGGATTTACTTGAAATTAATTTATTTAATGCTTGTTGCAGTTACAATTTGTTTATTGGTGTTACCATCGCTTCCTCTTACCGAGTGGGTTTATTTTTCTCTATTATTTCTTATACTAGTAATTTCCATTGGTCTTATTTCTTTTAATGTTAAACGTTTTTGGATATCATTCCCTCTGTCATTTGTACTAGCCTTAGGAATAACCTATCTAATAAACCAATCTACATCTATTGGCATTCCATATTCACTTGTTATTATTATGGGTTTCCTTAATCTTGCAGTTGGAATCTACACACTAAATAAAAAGGGAGCGTGATAATCTGTGAACTGTAATCCTTTCATTTTATTTTATGGTAAGAAATTAATGCTTACTGCGTTTAACTCTGCTTTTAGTGATGCTACACATAACATTAAATATTTCCTCTTCTGTTCCTTCTTTAACAATATCAAATTCTTGACGTTCCCCTACCATATAAATTTTCCATACACCATCTTCTTCAAAACACCCTGTAACAAAAGGAATTACCTTCTTTTCTCCAATTACTAGATTTAATTTATTTACATCTATGTTTTGCATTGCTATAAAGCTTTCATACTCTATTCTAGTCAAAGTATTATTCCTCCCTTAATATTACAAAGCGGAGTGTCTATTCTTTATGTAGAGAGAGTAGAGTCAGAACCGTCCCCATTTAACCTCCACCACAAGTCGAAATTCTCACAGATAATATTATACAAGTTCATGTATTTTCTAGGCTTTCATGTTGAAGCATAAAAACTTTATAACTCCCTTAATATTTTATCAGCCCTTAATCTATCAATAAAATCATCTAATGCTTCTTCCTCATCTGCATAGGTTTCTTGTGAATTTGTAATCTTACTCGCCCTTTCATCTGTTACATAAACAATCCATTTATCATTTTCATGCCTTAACACAACTTCATTTACTCTATTATTCCTTAGTACATTCATATTATAATCTTGTAATTTCTCATCATGTATAATTCTTATTGCCTCTTTAATATTCATAGTTTGTCCTCCTATTTAATTTCCTTAAGCAAACCTAATCTTTTGGAAGCATGAGGTCGGTCCTGATGCCTCCTATTAATGTAAAAAGAAACACGAGAACCGTCCCCGTCCTTATTCCTCCACACCTGAAGGCCATTGACCCGTTTCTGCGTAAATCATTACTTCATGAGCGTCTTGATCTGATTTAAGTGCTTTGTCATATTTCGTTTAGAAATAGAATAAAAAACTGGCTCATTATATGGTCCCTGCGCCCAAGATATTTGATATTCCCCATCTTTTTCTATAATGGCAAAGCCATCTCCACGATGTATTTTTTCCATACTTTCTACCTCCATTGGTTCAATATTTATCAGGGTAATCACGGGGACGGTTCTGGTAATTCATCTTAATGTAAAAAGAAGCACAAAATCCGTCCATGTGCTTCACGTGCCATCAACCACTCCTTCAATTCCCTTTACTTAATAAAAATCTCTATATCATCATCGTCAAATTCTTTTTCTAACACTCCATTTTCTATATATGTCTTCTCAACTACTTTAACTAGGTGAAGAGAATATGTCAGTTTGTACACTGCAAAAATACCCCTTTCGAAAGTTAAGGGCATCGTAGAAAATCTAAGCTTGTCTTTTTGATCAATATAACTTACTACCACCTTACTATCTAGCACCTCGGCAAAAATTGATTGAGGTCTCATTTTCTTGAAACTATAACATTGCTCCCTAATTCCTAAAGAATCAAAGAACTTTTTCGCTTCTTCAAAGGTACTCATATTTCTAATAGGATTATTCGGAAAAAGAATTTCTTTATAATAGAATTTCTTCAATGTCTTTAAAAAGAAATATTTAATAGCTTCCTCTTTATAATGGAATTTTTTCATTTTTTCTCTTTCAGGGGATGGCCTATTTTCAAAGTTCATCTCAGAATAATACCATTCTTTATTACTAGCCTCTATTTGATTATAATTTTCATAATATCCTGTTTGTTCTATTATTGATGCATTATCTACAATTAGCTTAATACCTAATTCTTTGCAAATATGTAGTAACTGTTTTGTATTCAAGGAAATCTTCCCTTCGTTACTTAATAATCTTCTACGTATTTTCGTAGTTTCCAGGGATTACGGGGACGGTTTTTTTCTTCCTATAAACGTAGAAAGAAGCAGGGGGCGTCTCTGATGCTTCCAATATAAAAAAGCAAGAGATGTCCCAGTGATTTACTGAGCGTTTTCTTTGAAGTAGAGTCAGGATTGTCCCCACTTTCCCCCTCATTAACCCGTTCAAAATAATCATGTCTCCCAAAAGAAAATAACCTTGAAAGACGTATAGCCAATCAAGGTTTTTTTACAAATTATTTTACTTCATTTCTTCGAACCATATATCAAAAATATCATCAGGCAATAGTTCGTCATCATTTGAATAAACTAAATCATATCTATATTTTCCTTTTAAACTATTTTGTTTTACATTGTAATATAATTTCATTTCTGTAGGCATTTCTTTATTGAACTCTTCACATTTTTTATGAATAAACTTTAAGTTTTGATTGCCAATTCTTAGTGCAGCCTTCTGTCTTTCTCTAGAAACATCATAAACTTGATTTAGGCGACTGTTTGATTCTTTTGCAGCCTCATTCAGGTGATGTTTATGAACAGTCTTTCCATTAATTCTATAGAAAAAATCAAAAACATACATTTCGGGTTCATATGAACAATAAATAAAGATTTCATCTGCTTTATTATCGACATACTCTAAACAAATTGCCACCATGTCTGTTTGTATTTCTGAGAAAAAATCCTCGAGTACCTTCACATACTCACCCCTTATAACACGGGAACGGTTCTGATGCTTCCTATCAGTGTAAAAAGAAGCACCAGACGTGCTTCACCAAAAAATTTCATACAAAGAATTTCGTTACTAAATAATTGTTTCAAGTGCATTACTTAACATGGCATCAAAACTTTTAAATGATTGAATTAAAGTTCCTGAGGGCTTATCTAGTTCAACATATACCTTCTCTTTTGTGTCATAACATGCTGTATCAGAATCTCCCAAAAATATATATTGCTTTTGCCAATCATTTTCATACCAGAGTTCGTTTGTCTCAATAAAACCATGAATTTCTTCGTCTATTTCCTTTTCAAGTAGATCTTCATCAACACCGTACATTACTAATCCATTAAAGTCTAACCCATTTACTTTCTTCAAAAATTCAATATATGGCTCGGGTATTATGATGTTTCCTAACTTCTGCTGAACGATATGATTCATTTTTATGATTTCTGAATCGGATGCTGGATTCCTAAGTGAACTTCCATACTTTTCTTCAATTTTTTTAATTTCTATTAACAAGTATTTCCACTTAGGCATATCTACTTTCCCCTTCTTTTAAACGAAAAAATACCTTGAAAGGTAAAAAGAAAATCAAGGTTTAGTATTACCCTTAGATAAGTAAGTAGTTTGGTGAAAAATCTTTAACTAAATAATTCTTCAACTAGCTTTTCTGCTTTATGCATTTCCTTAAGCAATGGATTACTATAGTCACTATAACTATCAAGATATGCTCTTACTCCACCTGAGATATGAAATTTCTTTCTGTCGTTTTCACCATTTTCAAGTAATACCTTTTATATATTAACTCTAGCACTCCTTTTAGTTGAGTTTCATTATAATTTTCTATTAATAGCTTTAAAACCACTTCAATTTGTATGGATAATTATTGACTCTGATTTCTCATTATTATCCTCCTACTTTGATGCCAAATCTCGAGAAGCACGGGGACGGTTCTGATGCTTCCTCTAAGTGTAAAAAAGTACGAGAACTGTCCCCGTGCTTTAATTTATTAAATCGGATTATTTGGAAATTCATTATGATACTTATCAATTAATCCTTTATAATTTTCATCAGTTGGTATCTCACCTAAATATTTATTTTTCCAAATAATCATCTGGTCACTAAAACTATAGTCTGTATCAAACCAATTTGTATAATCATAATGCAACTTAAATTTCCCACTACTCTCTAAAGACATTGTAAAAGAGTACCAAAGTTCTTGTTCATTAGCCTTAAAAACGTTTCTAAGTTCCTTACTCAATTTATATAAAAGATCTTCTTTACTCTCAAATTCCTCTTCATCAATTTGATATTCTAAGGGAATTTCTAAACTATATTTATATTGTTTATTTTCAAGTGTATTATAAAAAAAGTATGTTCCTCCTCCATTTTCTGATATTTGGGCATAAAAATAAAATTTATTCCAACCTTCAGGAATCATTTCATTAACCGTTTCAGCTATCTCTCTATATAGCCTATTCATTTCCTTTTCCATACTCAGCCTCCTGCCCTATTTTCAATAGTTTTCTTAAATATACCTTTACCTTCTATTTGATAGATCACTTTATATGAATCTGGTCTTAATGAAGTCCCAATGAAAACTGGCTTAATTTTTACAGATACTTTTTTCGGTGGAATCTCTTTCAGAGCGTTTGCCCACTCAGTCTCCATCTTGTACCACTCCCCACCAGAGCGATTAATGTATTTATTTTGAGCAAGTAAATTATCAATATCTCCCGAACCACGAAACTGAGTTCCTATTAAATGGCCACCATCATCATCAAACAACCTATCTTCTCGACCTACTGCCACTTGCATTGCTGTATTTCTTTTTCCTTTTCCAATTATTAATTCTTCTGCGTTTACATCTACTATTCTACCAAGTTCATCAGTTGTATACTTATAATTTTCCTCAGTTATATAGCGTACATTCGAAGCAAGTTCTTTCCTTCCATTCTTTCCTTTAATTATATGCTTTCCAAAATTTTCTCCTGTTACTTCAGTTATCTTACTACCCTTATCCCTAGTACCAACCCTATCACCAGTACCTATCTCTCTCTCCTTAACCGTCCTCTCCACAGAAAACCGACTCCACCCAGGCTCTCCACCAATCAACATCCCATTATCAGCAACCATCATAGGCCGGTTATAAAGATCATTAATTCCTAATCGGAGCTGATCCCATCTATGATTCAATGAAACTTTCGGAACGGTCTTAGGTGCAGGAGTTGATATGTTCGTGCCGCCTTTCACGTTGAGCCCTGGTTTGGCACCGCCGACAAGGAGTGCTGCCAGTCCGAAGCTGTTCAACCAATGTTCCTTTGAGTAAGAATCATCTGGGTTTACTGCTCCATTGAAAAGATCCATTCCACCCATTGTCAGATAGTTGATAAAGTCAGAGCCTGAGTCGGTTGCTACTTCAGCACGTTCATTCAGACCACTCGCAAAGCCCTTGACTAAATCCGGTGCCCCAGCCGTAATATAGTTTCCAAAATCATAGACGGAGTCAAATTTGTCTTCATTTCTCTTCTCCATCCCGGCCCAGAGATCCTGGCCAATTTCTTTGAAACTGTTGAGGGATTCGGTGATGGGGTTTTCGTTGACTTCCTCTTCCGGGATCGGTTTGGGCTCTCTTGCCTGTTCCTGTGCTTCCTTGAATTTCAAGTAAGAGTCAGTCTGGGCTGTGATGTCGTCTGTCAGCTGATAGGCATCACTGGAGTAATAGGCTGTCGCGTTAAAATAGAGCGGTGAGATGTGACTCCCTTGACTGGACGATTCCATTAACTGCCGCATTAGCCCTGCGAGTATTTGTTCGCTGACTTCTAAATGTTGATATTCCCTTTTTAATTCTTCATCAAATCGATTGACGGAGTCAAGTGTATCCTCTCGCTGCCTCCTCGCCTCTTCCATATGGGTATCGAATCGTTCCCTTGAAAAGACATTCAGTAGATGGATGTCGCTTATGCGATTGAGGATTCTTTGGAGTTCCTGCTGCTGTGCAGCGATCATTTCACCTGAACGTCGCTCGCTTTGATGAAGATCTTCCTCCAGGAATGGGAGTTCCACTGTTTCCCTGCCAAGGTTTCGCCCTTCTGCGTCACCCTGAATACCGTTGAAAAAAGCGATGTTGCTTTCAGCAAGTTGAATCCAAACCTCAACGACATCGATTTGAGCGCCGTAGAAGCCTTTAATGGCATCGGCACCCTTTCCCTGGAATTCATCGTCAAGTTCCACAATGGCTTGAAAAGAACTTTTCAGTGTAAGAAGTTGATCTTTTAATGTCTCGTATTCATGTCGACGTGATGACATTGCGTCGAGTAAAGTGGGGGCTTCATATACTTTCAATGGTCGCGTCTGCCTTTCTATCAGGATCTTGTTATGGCTTCATCCTGTTGTTTTAAAGCTTCTACATTTGCTTTTGTATCTTCAATATTCTTTTCCACTGTGGCGATATATTCCTTCAATAACAGTTGAATGTTCTGTTCGCGCTGAATCCATGCATCCGTATAATTCAGCTTGTTCCGTCCCAACTGCTCCTGTGCGGGCGCCTTTAGCTGAAGCCGTTCCAGTGAGTTGAGCGCTTCATTCAGTTTCGCCATGACCTCCCTGTGATTGAGCTTTATTTGCTGCGTTGATCCGCCGCCAGATCCCGAGCTCACATTCATCTAAAATAACCTCCCTTTCAAGTCACTGAGTTTATGGGAGACCTGCTCATAAAAATCTTCACCTTTGGAAAGTAAATATTCTGCATCATTGGCCAAATTGCCATAGAAGCTAATAACCCCTTGCTGCGCTTCCAAGGAATGAATCTTTGATTCTATGGAACTGACGTATTCGTCATAGTTTTCATGTCCGATTTGCCTCATCGCCTGAAGGGCAGAATCCCGTTCCGCATGATAATCTTCCGACCTCGGACCCATCCAATTATTATGTAATTCCGGCTGCCCGATTTGCTTTATTTCATTTAGTAGTTGACTTTGTTCACTCAGAATGGCGTTCTTTGCATTCCTCAATCGCGAAATCTTTTCCTGAATATCGCTCGATCGGGAATGGATCACACTCTGAATGTAATTCAAGTCATTGTAGAGTCCCATATCGGCATCTCCCTTACATATTGATCCGCTAAAATACCTGTTGAATCCCAATAGCTACTGATATCGTACCACCCTTTTCTTCCTCATTCTATTTCGAAATGAGCCCATGACAAAAAAAGGAAAATATTCATCGTTCTTTTTTACCACTATTGACAATAAGTAAAACCTGTCACCTTTCTAAACGTGACTTTATGACCAGGTACAGAGGAACATGTCCCTTGTCCCATTCATCCCGTGAACAAATGTCCCTTTTACATAGCCTGGTTTTTAGAAAGAGATCCTCGAAATGACCCTATATCATCATTCCACAACAGGACAACCACCTCAGCCATTTACCTTCCCAATCATCAACCCCATGAACGAACCAACCCGACCTTCATCCTCCCCAAGCTCTTCCCGAATCCACTCAAACTCACTCCCTAAAAGACTCGCAATCTCCCTTGCAGCCTTCTCATGCCGGGACGGCGTCATCTCCTCATAAATCCCCACTACTCTATCCTGTAACTCCTGTGGCAAATCCCTATGAATCGTCTTCAATCCAAGAACCGCCCGCTCCTTCGCATATCTTGCCAGCAGGATGATTGTCACGCTCCTCATACAATGCCGCAGCATTTCCACTGCCCACGTATGATTCCCTCTCGCGGCTGCTTTCTGATGTTGAAACAGGAACCAGGCTGCGTCAAGGACGTGATCCCTGAACTGCTCTTTTGAGAGGAGGAGGTTTTGAGTAGATTCATATTTTCCCATGAGATGGTCAGGATCATATAACACGGTAAAGAAATCTTTCTCCTGTAACGTCTTTTCTGTCACCGTGAAAAGATCGATGTGCAACCAGTCTTCATAGATGGCGATGATCTGCGGCGCAATGATGAAGATATCATCATGGAAAAGGAGATCCTGATATGCCCTCAAGTGATCAAGGCGCCTGGTCAGGAATTCCTCCTCTTTCCCTTCCTCCACCAAACAATACAGGTCGATATCCGATTGTTCATCGTGTTCCTTCCGTCCCATCGACCCCTTTAGGAAGACACTCCGGACACTGGGATCCTTTTTTAAACTCTCCAGCACTTTTTCCACGGCCGTTTCTTGACGCATATCCATTTCCCCTTCGTTAAAAAAGTATATTACGCCATTATACCAATCTTTACATGCTACACATACATTCAGCTTAAATTTTAAAATAGAACCTTCCCCTTATCAAAAATTCAAGAAGGTCACCCTTTACACTAAATGCATAAGGAAATATTTCACATTTCCACTTCACAAGGAGGAATGCTTTATGAAAAAGTTGGTTTATTTATTATTCACTGGTGCACTGGCTCTCATGCTGGCAGGCTGCGGAGGGGATGCAGCTGTCGAGGAACTCGATCAGAACGATACAGAAAAAGCCGAGGCAAAGACCGCAAGTGATTCAAGCAAGGAAGAAAAACCTGAGGAAAAAGCACAAGAAGAAGATATTTGGACGTATTACAATGAGGCTACATGGGCGGATGATTACAACGGATTGAAGCTGGAAATCCAGAAAGCCGTCGTGACCGATAAAGCCCCTACGGTGGAAGATGAAAACGCAAAGACGTCAGCAGTGGGAGTGAAATTTAAAATAGAAAACACCACCGATGGCAAGTTCACGTTCTATCCGGACCAGGCCGTGCTTGTCACAAGCACCGGGGAACAAATTGATATGCCGGATATGTGGGTTTCAGACAGCATCGGCGGTGAGATCGATAAAGGGGTCATCAAGGAAGGGAATATCATCTGGTACCTGGAAAGGGGCCACGCAGAGGACATTGAATGGATCAAGATGGAGTTCAGTGGGCATCAGGGAGCAGAGGATGATTTTGAAGCTGAGATGAAGGAGTATGAGATTGAGCTGAAGTTAAAGTAAGTGGGTGTGATAGGGCTCCCTGTGGGCTCTATCTTTCTCCATTGATTCAATCTTCAAAGAAGCTTCGTGCCAACTCCCCATGATACAATAAAACAGAAAGTGCTTATTTATTTTTAAGGAGGGAATATTTATGTTCACATCAGTCAATGATTTCTTACAAGAATGGAAACAAGAAGCCGCAGTCACTCAAAAAGTGATGGATGCACTGACGGACGAATCACTGAAGCAGGAAGTGGCACCTGACTTATACAGCATTGGAAGCGTCGCCTGGCATATCACGGGAGCTACATACTACTTCCCTGCTCAAGTCGGGATTACATTCGAGGTGCCGGATCTTCGGAAAAGTGCACCGGCAACTGCCTCGGAAATCAGTGAAACGTATAAGTTGGTCAGCGATCGTCTGATAGAAGCCGTTTCTGAACAGGTGTCCGATGAGAAGATGAACGAAATGGTGAATCTTTTCGGCATGGAGATGCCGATTCAGGCCGTGTTCCGCCTGCTCATTCAGCACCAGGCCCACCATCGCGGTCAATTGACGGTCCTCATGAGACAAGCTGACTTGAAGGTTCCTGGCGTCTACGGACCTAGTAAGGAAGAAATGGAAGCGATGAATGCGCAGAAGAGTTAAGAAGTGATGAACAACCGGCCGGGGCCGGTTGTTTTTTTCTCGGGAGCCATGGGGACAGGTCCCTTGGCACACCGGATTAAAAAGGAACCACGGTACCTGTCCCGGTGGATCCCCTACACCATCACTTTTTCAGATTGGCCCTCATCAACGAAGCAATCTGTTGCTCATCTGTATATGGAATCTGTTCTAGTTGATTGATCACCAGCTCTTGCCGCTCCGATGAATGGTTTTGACTTAGCTTCGCTTTTCCTTCTATTTTATTGATTTTTATTTTGAAACCTTGAACTCCCTTGCTCAGGCCAGCAAGATACTTTTCACCTGCATCCTGTAATCTGTATGGACTGTCAGGAGCTTCATAGTTCATGACCATTTGGTGAAAGGATTCCATCAACTCTTTTTCCCCCTCCAGAAGCTCGACTTCTCCATACACATGAACGGATACGTAATTCCATGTCGGCACTGCTTTACCCGTCTCATACCAGGACGGGGAGATATAACAATGAGGACCGTGGAAAACAGCCAGAACGATTTGATTTTCGATCTCTTTCCACTGAGGATTGGGACGGGCAAAGTGGCCATATAAACACGTATTCTTTTCGTCTAATAGGAGCGGTAAATGTGTAGCGACCGGCATTCCATCGTGTGAAGAAAATAGAGTGGCAAAACTGTGTTCTTTTATGACCCCGAACGCCACCGACTCATCCGTGATTTTAAAGTCTTTAGGAATATACATCATGATCCACCTTTCCAAACGTTAATGAGAGTGTTGATGTTTCTGCTAATCACTATAAATCTTACTTAGTTTCAAGATTTTTTTCCATAAGATTTCCCCTTATGATATAGTATCCTAGTATGAAATTGGAACGGAGTGATGATATGAATGCAACAACCAAAGAAATCACACTGATCATTATTGGTTCCTTGTTCTTCGCCCTCGGGGTGAACTGGTTTGCCATCCCGAATGAACTTGGGGAAGGCGGCGTGACCGGTATATCCATGACTCTCTATTATGTGTTGGGATGGTCACCGGGTATCACCAACTTCGTCATGAACGGGGTCCTCTTAGCGATCGGTTATAAAGTATTAAATAAACGCGTGACATGTTACACCATGCTCGCGATCTTCTTTACCTCCCTCTTCATTCATTTGACAGAGGGCATGGGCAATCCCGTTGACATCATGCTCGGAACGGTCTTTGCCGGTGTGTTTATCGGGATCGGACTCGGCCTTGTGCTGAGGTCAGGAGGTACGACAGGGGGATCCACCATCATTGCCCGCATGCTCAATCAGCATTTCGGCTGGGGGGTCAGCACCACGATGTTTGTGTTCGATATCCTTGTCGTCCTCGGTTCGTCGTTTGTCATCGGAATCGAGAATACGATGTACACGGGGATATCCATCTACATCAGCACGAAGATCCTTGATTACCTGATTGATGGCTTCGATACAAGAAAGGCCGTCACTATCATTTCAGAGCACACCGTCTCCATTGCTGAGAAAGTGAGCGAAGAAATGGACCGCGGGGTGACCATCATCAATGCAACAGGACATTATTCAAAGGAATCGAAGGATATCCTGTATGTCGTGATCAATAAACAGGAACTCTTCCTCTTAAAGAAGACGATCCAGCAGATTGATGAGAAAGCCTTTGTCGTCGTTCACGATGTGCGGGATGTGTTCGGGGAAGGCTTTACGTTTCCGAAGACATAAAATCCTTATGGTGTTACACCAAAGCAATCCATAGCAAAAGGGACAAGGTCTTCGCCTTGTCCCTTTATTTATAAAAACTACTTCAACCAAGCTTATAAAGGTGTTAGCATGACACCATTTGCTTTCCATCCATTCCCTTCCTGTATCCTCCAACCGGCCTCACTCGCTTCTGACGTGTCCTTCAATCAATCTCTAATAACAATTAAAGAGTGATGGATTCTATGCTTTTTCTCCCCATAGGATAAATGCTTAGGAGGTGTTCGGGCAAAGAACCTAGAATAAGAGATAAGTAGACTTTTTATATGCGAGAATATCCCTTAAGCAACTGGTTAATAGTTACATTAACTTGGATCTATCCTATACTTACGAAAAAAAGAGGTGGTTCATTTGGCAATCGTCACCGTTGATTTCGATGGGACTCTTTATCAAGGAAATTCCTTTACGATCATGATGGAAATCGGTAAGAGAAGATTCACCATGAAGCAGTGGGCCGTTGTCGGACAAGGATTGGCGAAGGCCGCTGCCGTTGGTGCGGTCAAGGGCAAAAATCGGTTCCGCCATGACTTTTTCAAGGCATTTGCCAAAGCCTTCAAAGGCAGGACAGATGAAGAATTGAAAGGATTTTTCCAGGAGCTTGTAGAGTGCGGAAAGAAAGATGTTCATGAAGACCTTGTGGAAAAAATTCGCGAGCACCACCGAAATGGCGATACCGTCGTTTTGTTGTCGGGAGCCCTTCAGCCTTTTCTAAAAATATTCACTGAAGAGTTACAGCTCGACGTCCATATTTTAAGTACCGAACTAGTATGGGATGAAGACGGAATCTGTACAGGAGAGCTGGGCAAGATCATCAACGGCAGCACAAAAGTGGAGAAGTTGCTTGAATGGATCGATTCCAATCAACACTTAGAGGATCATCATGCATCAGAAATCTGGGCATATGCGGATAGCGAAAGCGATATCCCCTTATTGAACTATGCCACCCATCCGATTGTGGTCAATCCAAAAGAAGACATGATCAAGGTTGCCGAACAAAACAAATGGGCAATCTTTGCTTCTTAAAGGGACCAGAGGGACAGGTTCCATGGCTCCAAGGGCCAGGGAACCTTTGACTCCTTCACCAATCCCCCTATTTCTCACCATTTCGATTAAAACTCCAACGATTCCCCGTCTTCCGGCACTAAAATAATTCCACTTAGATTATTTTCTTCAAGGAATTCCGAGAGTTCATCTCTTGTCAACAAACAATGATTCAAGGACTCCATATGCACCGCAATGACTTTGGCTTCGGGAGCGGCCTGATGTGTACGAAGGATATCTTCATTTGTCATCGTGATCGGTCCCCCCTCCAGAAATTGGGCTGCTCCTGCATTGACAACTATCACTTCGGGTCGATGGGTAGCGATCGCTGCTTCTACGTCAGCACACCAGACCGTATCACCTGCGATGTATAAGCTTTGTTCATCAGAGTGCTTCATAACAACCCCTGACACTTCTCCTGTCAGTTGAGTGATTTCGCCCCTGCCATGTTGGCCACTTGTTTTAACAAGTTCGATCTCCGTAAACAAGGTCGGCTCTCCCAACGCTTCCACATCCAGAAAGCCTTTCTCACGGATGGTTCCTGCATCCTTCTCGTTCTGTGCAAACACCTTTAATTCCTTAGGCAGAGCATGTATGGCCGCTTCATCGAAATGATCGGGATGTAAGTGCGTCACAATGACCGCGTCAACATCCATCACTTCTCCAACCGCAATAGGAAGACCTACAAGCGGATTGGCACGGTCTTGATTTGGTGTATTCGGAAATGCGGGCATGGATTCTTTATCAGCGAAGAAAGGATCGATCAGAAATCTCTTTCCGGCGAACTCTACCACCAGGGTCGCATTTCGTATCAGTCGTATATTCATCATCGTTTTCCTCCTTCTAATGACTTCACCTATAGTATAAAATAGGGAGAAAGATCGATACATAGAAGAAATCAAGTGTTTATCGGATTCCACTTGAATAGTGAAAGGATGGGTCGGGATGTTGGATGCCACGGATAAAAGGATTCTGGAAGAACTGTCCAAAAACGGACGGATCACCATGAAAGAGCTGGGAGCCAAAGTTCATTTGACAGGACAGGCAGCATCAACCAGAGTATTGAAACTGGAAGAAGAAGGAATCATCGAAGGGTACACCATCAAAGTGAATGACCGAAAGACTGGATTCCCGGTTCATGCCTATATCAATATTTATACGAAAAGCCTTCATCATGAGCCTTACCTCACTTGTCTTGAGGAGTTTCCCGAATATGTCATCCATAACTATAAAATCAGCGGGGAAGGCTGCTACCTCCTAGAATGCAAATTCCCCTCACACGATGAACTGGATGACTTCATCACCCAACTGACGCAATATGTAAACTACAAACTATCCATTGTCATCAACAAACGTTAACTACCCGCCAAAGGTCCGTCCCTCAATACGGTAAAACTTTACCGCGGTGAGGGACGGACCTTATCCAAGTTTAGGACCGCTGACCCTTCACCACGGTTCAAAGCCGGATTACGCTCTCTTCCCTATATACCCAATTAGGTATATAATGAAGGATATGATTTTAGAAGAATAAGAGATGGATAGACGAACCAAGTATTCATTAGAACGACTTTTACTAAACTCCCTGAATAGGATGGATAACGGATGAAGACGAATGCTAGCTTTTCACCTGATGAAGAAGCCATTACAAGGTGTAAGGACTCTTCCGAACACCAACAGGTTCTATATAAACGAACATTGATCATTATCATGATCGCTCAAATCTTTGGGGGCGCAGGGCTCGCTGCCGGCATAACGGTAGGGGCGCTTCTCGCTCAGGACATGCTGGGGACGGACAGCTTCTCAGGCGTACCGGTTGCCCTCTTCACCCTGGGTTCGGCCGGGGCTGCCCTCTTTGTTGGACGGCTGTCCCAGCGTTATGGAAGACGGATCGGCCTTTCTGTCGGTTTCTTGATCGGGGGAATCGGTGCAATGGGTGCTGTCGCTGCCGCTGTATCCGATTCGATTGCCCTTCTGTTCTTATCTCTCCTGATCTATGGTGCGGGTACTGCGACTAACTTGCAGACGCGCTATGCAGGGACAGACTTGGCGAAGCCTTCACAACGGGCCACTGCGGTCAGTTTCGCCATGGTCTCGACTACATTCGGTGCAGTCGCCGGTCCTAATCTGGTTGATGTGATGGGCCGTTTTGCCGAATCAATCAGCATTCCACCACTAGGCGGACCGTTCATTCTGGCATCTGCTGCCTACACCCTGGCCGGGATCGTCATCTTTATCTTGATGCGCCCGGATCCCTATTTCGTGGCGAGAGCTCTTTCGACACCACAGAAAACAAGGGATGACGGCATTGCCACTGAAGTAATCACTTCTTCCGAAAGGAACAAACGGGGCATTTACCTGGGTGCGACCGTGATGATCCTGACACAAATCGTCATGGTCGCGGTCATGACCATGACTCCTGTCCACATGGGGCATCATGGACATGGGTTGACGGCCATCGGTCTGATCATCGGCATTCACATCGGTGCGATGTACCTTCCCTCACTTGTGACCGGGGTACTTGTTGATAAGGTCGGGCGCATGCCCATGGTTGTTGCATCTGCCCTGACGCTTCTTGCTGCCGGCATCCTTGCAGCGATGGCACCGACTGATTCCATCCTGTTCCTTGCACTTGCACTCGCCCTTCTCGGACTTGGCTGGAACTTTGGATTGATCAGCGGCACAGCCATTCTTGTCGATTCGACAGACCCTTTCACCCGGGCCAAAACCCAGGGAACGGTCGACGTCTTCGTCGCCTTATCCGGTGCTGCCGGTGGAGTGCTGTCAGGAGTCATCGTGGCTTTCTCCAGTTACCCGGCCCTTTCGATAGGGGGAGGAGTGGTTTCACTTGTCCTTATTCCAGCCATGATTTGGTTTCTTGTATCTTCCAAAAAAACTGGCTGAAATAAAGGCGTTTCATAACGAACGTACCTGTGAATGACAACCACCCTTGTATAATCCCAAAAAGGGACAGCCCCCGTTACACTACCATTTTCGTGTAACGGGGCTCTGTCCCTGGCTGGATCTGCTCCCTGATAGAGCATTTCAATCGACTTCCCGCTCTTCCCCATTTGCTCGTTTTTCAACTGCCGCAATGGCTTCGATTTCCACCAATTGATTTGTGTATCCCAGTACAGTCACTCCTGATAACGTACTTGGGACGTCATGATCCCCAAACTCTTCTCTTATCGCATCCCAAGCCGTCACTAAATCGGACTGATTTTGAGAAGCCACAAGGACCCGGGTATAGACGACGTCCTCCAAGGATGCCCCACTCTCTTTCAGTACTAGCCTCATATTCTCGACACACAGTTTGGCTTGAAGATCGTAATCATTGGCGTGAGGAACTTCCCCTTCCTTGTTAAGAGGACAAGCTCCGGCTAAAAACAGGAGATCCATGTCCGCAGGCACTCTTGCAGCGTATGCATAATCAACTTCAGCTAAATGGGATGACCGAATCAATGATATTTTTTTGTTCATGCTATTCCCTCCATGTTTTGACGAATTCTCATATTTAAGAATTCAATACCCCTAAGTATTCTTTCCAGGGACCCACATCCTCCATATAACGATTGGAAAACACCCTTACAATTTGAGAAAAATGGGTCAGATCATGCACCACCCAAGTGGAGATGAGTTCCCGGGCACTGACCTTGCCGAATGCAGGATGCATACCCGTCGCATCAAGGGAGTATCGGTGATGGGCCACTAACTCCTTTAACTCTTCCACATTCGTAGCCCTGAGAGAAGCAAATTCCTGGATCTTCTCTTCAAGACTTTTAGAAGTACCCTCTTCTAAATGGGAGAAACGATCAAAAACAGGGAACACCGCCCCTTCCCCCTCTTGAAAGATCATCTTCAACCTTGGTATCCAATTATGTTTCTCCCCTTCGATTAAATGCTCCACAACTCCAGTGGCATTCCAGGTCCCCTCCCCTTCATCACACTCCAACCATCCTTTTGACAAACCGGAAAGGAAACATTCAAGGGTCTTCGGAGTTCTCTCCAAGACCTCGATTGCTTCATTTAATTCAAAGTTCATGCGCTTCCCTCCTCAATGGATTTCTTTGAAAATGAGACGACAGGCTGTTTCACCTTCCATTTCTACATCTTGCACACGTTAAAGAAATGATCTCTTACGTTAAGTTCGACGTGGGGGAATGAATCCCTTGTCGGCACATGCCCGGCACACAAAAAGGCTGCCCGCAAGTCACGGGCAACCTAACTGAAGGATCATACAAAATGCACAACCATTCCAACCACTAGATAAACAATACATACATACGTAACGATCGTCTTCACTTTCGAGTCGCCTTCCATATTCATCATGGAATGGTGATGACCGGACTTCATAAACAGTCTATTGAGATAGATGGATAGCATTGCAACGATGGCAAATACGATGTTTAACCAAAAGGTATAATCGATTTGAAAGGGTGATTCATTCATCACTTGTTTTGCCTTCTCCGGGATCAACCCGATAGCCGTAAACGCATAATGCATTCCCATCGCTGTCAGGATGATGGATAGATAGAAGATCCCTGCAATGTATAATGCCGTTTTCAATCCATAATACTTTTTGTGAACCGCCACAATCGGTGGTACGACTAGATCAGAATAAATGAAGGCCATGATCCCGGCAAAGGCCACTCCGCTCGAAGCAAGGATTGTGGCAATGGGAATGTTCCCCATGGATCCGATGAAGGTAAGCATGGCAACAATCGGACCGATCAATGCATTCTCCAGCACCTTCCAAAATGAGTCCGGTTGACCGGCAAGGAAGAACATTTTCCACGTATCTTCAGATATGAATGTGGCCATGATTCCCGCAATGGTAAACCCGATGGTAATCTCCTTCCACACCATTTGCCAATTCATCACAAACTCATGTCCTACCTGATACCAGCCCTCTTTGGTTTTGATTTTGTCCTTCCAATTGAATTGCTCTTCGCCTTCCTCTTCGTCCTCCACATGATCCTTCGCTTCCTCCACCAGCTTCTTAGGATAAGTGATTTTCACAAGAATCCAAGTAATGAAGATCAGGACGATACCCCCGATCATTTCAGCAACCACGAACTGCCAGCCTAGAAAAATATAAATTAGAATGCCTAATTCAATCACAAGATTGGTAGAAGCAAATAAAAAGGCCAGGGTAGGAATAAAATGAGCCCCTTTTTTGAAAAGATTCCTTCCTGCTGCCAGTGCCGCAAAGGAACAGGAGGAACTGATCGCCCCGAAGAGTGTGGATAACCCAACAGACTTCAAGCTTGGATTCCCCATATACTTCACCATTTTATCCTTCTGCACAAAGGCCTGGATCATGGAACTGATCAAGTATCCGAGTACGAATGCCCAACCGGATTTCCAGAAATAACCCAGTGAGGTCTTCGCAGATTCGCCAATCAATTCTAACAAGTAATCATCTCCTTTTCTGTGATAAAGATCTGCTATATTTTATTGTTACCCACTATTTATGCAGAATTTTTGCATGTTGTTTTAATTGAGGAAAAACGCATCAGGGTATACGATCATTGTACTTTTACCACTAACTGTTTTAAGTAACACTTGATTTTTATAAAAAAAGTGCCAGCCCCGGTGCGTTATACACTAACGCACCGGGGCTGGCATCAAAATGGGGCCAAGGGACCTGTCCCCATGGCTCACTCCACCACCCGCGGCCCCACCACATGCAGCACGATATCCGCTGTAAAATGAGCGATCATGGCAAATTCAAGTCCCATGAAGACGAAGAGTGCGCCGAACACGAGGCCACCTATCCCATTAATGACCAGCATGCTGAGGAATAGGGCCAGTGTCATCTCAAAATTCGAGGCCGCCACGCCATAATGCATGATCCCGAAGACGAGGGAGGCCATGAAGATGGCCGTCCATTTCTTCGCTTTGGTCGCCGTTCCTTTGAATACCTTCATCTGAAGCCAAATCAGCCCCGTGACCAGGAAGAGACGGAAAATCGACTCTTCATTCACGGCTGCACCGAATGACCCCAATGTCCCGAGCCACCATGCGGGTTCATTTAGTGAGGAATTATCCACTCCGAGCGGCTTCGATACAATCAGGCTGAAGATGCTGATGGCCACACCTGCGAGTACACCGTAGAGGGCGGATTTAATGACGGGCTTTCTAAAAGAATGAAGCGATTGGTTCTTGTTGAAAAAGGCTTCGATGATCGGGGCCTTGAGCTTCACCTTCTTTGCGAGCCATAAAGCGATGAATAACAGGATTCCGGCTTCCAATAGCACTTGGATGACGTAGAACAGGGTGAAGGACAGCTTGCTCAGTCCCATGACTTCATGAAGGTTCTCACGTGCGATGGCATAAGGGGCGATGGCCAAAGCTCCCACTATATTCAAGATGAGAAGCGTGATATAGACCTTCCAGTTGATGAGACTCGGTCTTTTCCCTTCATGAGCGGCAGCGACCAACCGGTGTTCTTCCGTTTCTTCACTTTCATCATAGCACTCCACTTTTTCCTGAAGATCCATGATGAATGGCTCCGGATCGTCCATCGATAGCAGAGCTTTCTTCACTTCTTTTTTCTGGCCAAAATAGCCTCGTGCATAAATGGGCTCCTTGAAGATGATTTCATACTTCAATTCATCCATCATGCCGAATACCCGGGTGAACACCCTTGGAAGCATGCTGACATGGTAGGCATTTTTTTCATGGATGATGCCACCGCCCTTGCTATACTGCGTCCTTGCCGGTTGAATGACTGCGACATCCCTGATATGAAAGGTCAATGATCTTCTCACCCCGACGTTCATGACGACTTTGTTTCCTTTTATCCGGATTGGCGAGTTTCTGACTAGGTTATAATCTCCCAGCATGTAGAGGATGCTGTACACATGGAGCACTACCAGGATATTGGCCCTGAGTGGATCGATTTCTTTTAAATAGATGTGAAAGACAATCCCTTCGATCACCTGCTCATGAAGGAGCGCGATGAACAGCCAGAAATAATTCGATCCTTTGTGATAATAATAGCTCTGGATTCCTTTGTCATTGCCATTCTTCCTCTTCCATCTGAAAAAGGCATAGAAAAGAATGATCCACTCTTTTTTCAGGATGGTCATGAACGGGTTGATGTCCATGTCCCCCCTTCTGTATTTCACAAACAGGATGACGGCACCGACTTCCGCCAGGGTGATGAGTATGATGATTGAGATGATCAACTGAGTATCCATCTGTTTCCCCCTTTAGCTGAATCGCTTCATCTGGAACCAATAAATGAGGTATTGAACGACACCCATTCCGATTAGTAAAATGATAGGAAAATAAGGAATGTGGTGTAAATAAGCGGTAAGCGCAATGCCGATCGGAATCGCGAAGGCAAAGAAGATATACACTTTCCTCGTCGCCTTGAACGTCAGCCACTGCATCCCCTCATCTTCTTCCCGCAGCTCCATCGGGATCACGCTCGGTTTGATCCGATTTCCCGGATGCCGTCTGTTATATATTGGAATGATCGCCATCATGATGAGGATCGGAATCCCGAGCACCATGGAATCCACCACGAGCCAATCCGGGATATGGTCCGCATAATGATCTCCCAACATGATGATCCCAAGGCCAATGATGAGAACGGCATTGAACAATGGTGACTGAAATATCTTCTTTAACATGAACCTCTCTCCTCTTCCAAGCGAAATATCTCTTCAACCGGAACATTAAATGCGTGTGCAATCTTCAGAGCCAGCGTGATGGATGGTGCATAATCCCCTTTTTCGATCAATCCGATCGTCTGTCTGGTGACGCCGATTCGGTCAGCCAGATCCTGCTGGGTAAACCGGAACCTGGCACGCAATTCACGAACAGAATTATTTAGCATCTACCATTTTTCTCCTTTTATGGATTTATTACCTTAAATGTAAGGTATCCTTTGCATTATGTATAGGATGTTTTACTTTATTTGTAAAATGGACATTTTATTGTGGCGGAATTGTTAATAAATGTATTTGAGGGTTGACTTGGGAAGTTTTAGAAAAAAGAAGTGGGACCTGTGAAGAAAATAAACGATAGCTATGCGCACTCCATTCAATAGATAGTCAATGAAAAAGAGAGGTGAGTCACTCTTTCTTGACTCACCTCTCTTCTCTAACTCTTCGCCATCCACTCATAGCTGACCACCCCATGAACAACGTCGAAACCGGCAGCCCTATACAGGTTTATGGCCTGGTGATTCTTCTTGCTGACACAAAGGGTGATGTCGGCAATTTCATCGTGATGGTAAAGCTTTTGGATAGAAGCTTTGACTAGTTGTGTCCCAATCCCCTGTTTCCGGTACAAAGGGGAAACCGCAATAAATTCAATATCTCCTTCTCCGTGCTCTGGATTCGCCTCGATATAGGAATAGCCTTTTATTTGCTGACTTCCATCCTTCATAATGAGAAGTTGATTGTGTTGATCGGAAAGTAAACCTAGAATGTCGTCAGCACTGTAATATGCGCCCGGAAAGGCGGAATGATGAAGCTCTGAAAAGGACTCCTTGAAATGAAGGGAAAAAGGTTCAACTTCACAAGAATCGAATAAATTATGATGCTCTCGCTTTACTTTAAGAATGAGATGTTCACCCTTCTCTACGGCTTTTATATCATAAAGGAACTCCTTGGCTTGTTCATTTTCTTCATTAATAAAAAAATAGATTCTCTCTAATCGTTTTTCAAGTGAAGAAAGCAGCCTTTTCATAAGTTCACTGGCTATGTTGATCCAATCTTCCTCTTCATCCACGAAAGGTCCCCAAGCTTCCGCACTTTGATCTTCCAAGTCGATATCAAACCCCAGTGCGCCAATCATTTGCTCATCCCGGTATGCAACAAGGAAGGACTTGGATGCGCCCAAATCGGAAAAATCCGTCTCTAATGAGTCAAGAATCTCACTTGCCTTCTCCCCGCAGTACCCTATATGATGCTGTGATTGATTGTTCTTCTTTTCAATAAACCGGGAGAGCTGTTCAAGGCTGACAGGCGGTTGAATGGTTATTTGCATGGTACATCATACCTCCTTAAGAGCCGTAGGGACAGGCCACCTTTTTTTCGGGGCCAAGGTACCGGTCCCCATGGAACCTAGAGTTTTTTTGCAAAAGACAGCCCTTTTTCTTTCAGATTTTCATTCAGAATACGCACTGCTTTCGGTCCTACTCCATGAATCTTCAGGATATCGGATTCCGACACGCTGGTAAACTGCTCGAGGCGGTAAAATCCGGCTTGATGAAGCCCACGGTTCGCGGGCTTACTGATTTTAGGCAGTTCACTTTCTGGTGTTAAGTTATTGGTCATGTCCCTATCCCCTTTCTTTTCTTTTATCTTGCAATACAACTAAATCGAATGCTTCTGTTTAGTATAAGTATTCTCCCTAAATTGTGCTGTTCCTTTATTTCAAGGCACAAAAAAGAGCTGCCACAAGACAGCTCTTTAAGACAATATTTACTCCAGGGCAGGTGCAGGCTTCCCCGCTTCGATCAACACTTGGTCGCGGCCCAGCATGACAGAAAGCAGGATGGTCAATACGCCTGTTCCGATGAGGAGCCATTCAATGGCGATGATATCGGCTAATGGTCCGAATATCAGCATGCCAATCGGCATCATCGAAGTGGAGATCATCCCCATGACCCCAAAGACTCTTCCCAAGTAATTCTCTTCGATTTTCTCCTGCAGCAGCACCATTGTCGGTGTATTGAAAATCGGCATGGCGATTCCGAATAATGCCATGAAGACGAGATAGAACCAAAAGACCGGAACGATACCAAGAGCAAAGGTACAGAATCCCATAATCAGACTTGAGAATGTCATCGTGGCAATCTTATTTTTAAACCCGCCCCAGGAAGCAATGATGGCTCCACCTGCCATCATCCCGATGGAAAAGGCAATTTCGATGGCTGTCAGTCTCCAAATATCGTCCCCGAAGCTCCGAGTGACCTGCAGCGGAGTCAGAAAGGCCGCAGGTGCCATCAGAACAAAGAAAATGGAGAAGAACAGGAAGAACTTCTTCAGGAATCCATGGCTGTTGACATATTGCAAGCCTTGCTTGAAGTCACTGAAGTAGCTTGTTGTTTGTTTCTCTGCTGCCTTCTCATGCACCGAGATTTTTAAGAAGGCCAGCAGTGTGATAATTGCAATCGCTGCTGTAATGACATCGATGAAGAAGATGATTTCAATTGATGCCATCCCAAGTAAAGCCGCACTGACCATTGGGGACACAAACATAATGACAGCTTGAATGCTTCCATTTGCCCCGTTCACCTTCGTCAGCTTTTCCTTCGGGACGATCTGCGGCAAGATCGCACCGACAGCAGGAGTCTGAATCCCGGTTCCAAGTGCACGGACCGCTGCCATGACAAACAGCAGCCAGATCGAATCGTATCCCATTAAGAAAAGAATCGCGAGAACCAGCGTCGAAGTCGCGATCAGTCCATCCGATAACACAATCAGCAGTTTCCGATTATAGCGATCCGCCCAGACACCCGCAACCGGAGACAGGAGGAAGGTCGGGATAAATCCGCAAATGATGAACAACGTCATCATCAACCCGGACTCCGTCTCTAACGTGATATGCCACATGATCGCGTATTGTACCAGGGACGACCCGAATAACGAGATCGTCTGACTGCTTAGAAAAAGAATGATATTCCTTAACCAATCTTCCTTTTGATTTACTTTATTCATTTCCCACCAACTCATTTCTATTATAATTACTATAAAAATAAGCCTTGCCTACTTGTTATTTTTAAGACACAAAAAAGAGGAGACTCCTCCCCTCTTTAAAAATACCGACAAATACAGGTTTTCTTAAAAATAGACAGATCAATCCCATTGCTCTGGACATAGGCAGAGCCTTCAAACGTATTCAATTAACGAGTGAAAAGCGGGAAACGCAATCTGATTGATGCTGTCAACAGGAAAACCTCCATTTCATGTATAAGTAAGATAATCATAGCAAAGGACCCTTGCCCGCGCAATTGTTTTTTTGGTAGCCTGCCAGGGATTCGTAAGCTTTGGGAACGGACTTCTACCTGTCGATTTACTGGGACATTCCAAGCTTCAGGAGCTTGCCACTTTATACTTCTCCAAATAATCCTTCAAGGAATCAAGATCCTTCGCGCAAGCCTTTTTGAATGTACCCGCCATCAATTTACCGAACCATTTTGACAGGCCGGTCAGCCCCTTGATTTCACCAAGCAACGTCACTTCCGTTTGATCACCTGTTGAAGCAAGCAAATAGGTGAATACAAATTCTCCTTTGCCTGTCGTACCCTTCGTACCGTCGCATCGCAGAACAATTTTATCAGGTGCTCTAAGCTCCACTACCTCAAAAAGTTCCGAGGCCTCTTTGCCGAACATCTTTCTCGTTTCCTTCCACTCACTGCCTTCACGGAGTGGTCCTTCATCCATCCTCTCTATTCTTACTAATCCTTTCATCCAGTGTTCAGCAGAATCAAGGTCCAATAGACCCGTATATGCTTCTTCTTTTGAAACATGAAAGCTTCTTTTTACTTCAAAAGGGATACTCAAAACGAATGACCTCCTATTAAATCTTGCTTCTCAATAGATTTGACAACTTTGTCTTATTTCCTTCTTTTATTGGTTATTAGAGAGTTGGGACAGTTGGATGTTAAAATTCACCATTCTTAGAAGCTTCACGCTTTCAATAAAAATTCCAATCTATTATAATGATAATTAAGAATTATTATAATTATCACACTATTTTTGGTGATAATTTCTTCACTCTAATCTTTGAAAACAGGAAGGTGAATCGTAATGGAAAACCAAAATCGCCCTGATCAAAAGGATCACTCAGCAGCATCGGGAGAATGTCCTTTCACCCATCACAAAGATAGCGCCATCACAACAACGACTGCTCCTGGTGGTACGACGAACAAAGACTGGTGGCCGAACATGTTGAATTTGAACATCCTTCGCCAGCATGACACGAAGTCGAACCCAATGGGAGAAGACTTCAACTATAAAGAAGAATTCTCGAAGCTTGATTATGACGCCCTGAAGCAGGATCTTCACAATCTGATGACGGACAGCCAGGACTGGTGGCCTGCGGACTACGGACACTATGGTCCATTCTTCATCCGGATGTCTTGGCACGCAGCAGGTACATACCGCGAAACGGACGGTCGCGGAGGCGGTTCGTCAGGTGCACAACGCTTTGCGCCGCTGAACAGCTGGCCGGATAACGTCAACCTTGATAAAGCCCGCCGCCTGTTATGGCCGATCAAACAAAAGTATGGGAACAAGATTTCATGGGCGGACTTACTTGTCCTGACAGGGAACGTCGCCCTTGAATCCATGGGCTTGAAGACATTCGGATTCGGTGCAGGACGCGAAGATATCTGGCATCCTGAGGAAGATGTGTATTGGGGGAATGAGAAGGAGTGGCTGGCCGACAATCGTTATTCCGGCGATCGTGAGCTTGAAAATCCACTCGCTGCCGTTCAGATGGGTCTCATCTACGTCAATCCTGAAGGACCGAACGGAGAGCCGGATCCACTGGGAAGTGCCCGTGATATCCGCGATACATTCGGACGCATGGGGATGAACGACTATGAAACGGTGGCCCTTGTTGCAGGTGGTCACACATTCGGGAAAGCCCACGGAGCCGGCGACGCTTCTCTTGTAGGTGACGATCCGGAAGCCGCGGACATTGAAAATCAAGGATTCGGCTGGATCAGTTCACACGGAAGCGGAAAAGGCCGCGACACGATTTCGAGCGGTGTCGATGGTGCCTGGACGACGAATCCAACGAAATGGGACAACGGCTACTTCGACCTCCTGTTCGGCTATGAGTGGGAGAAAACGAAGAGTGCTGCAGGCGCATCCCAATGGGCACCTGTCGGCATGACGGAAGAACATATGGCACCTGATGCCGAGGACCCGTCCATCAAAGTGAAGACGATGATGACGACGGCCGACATGGCACTCCGCATGGACCCGGACTATGAAAAGATTTCCCGTCATTTCCATGAGAATCCGGACGAGTTCGCCGATGCCTTCTCCCGTGCCTGGTTCAAGCTCCTTCACCGTGACATGGGTCCGAAAGCGAGATACTGGGGTCCAGAAGTTCCACAAGAAGACCTGATCTGGCAGGATCCAGTTCCGGCGGTGGATTATGATTTATCGGATAGCGAAGTGGCTTCGTTAAAAGAAAAGATCCTTGAGACTGGCTTAACCGTGAGCGAGCTCGTGAAAACCGCTTGGGCATCCGCAAGCACATACCGCGGTTCCGATATGCGCGGTGGCGCGAACGGTGCACGCATCCGTCTTGCTCCTCAGAAAGATTGGGAAGCGAATGAACCACAGCAGCTTGAGAAAGTTCTTGGAGTGTACGAGGATCTTCAAAGCAAGCTTGATAAAAAAGTCAGCCTTGCGGATCTGATTGTGTTAGGTGGAAACGCAGCCATAGAAAAAGCCGCCAAGGATGCAGGCTTTGACGTAACCGTTCCATTCTCACCTGGCCGCGGGGATGCAACCGCCGAGCAGACCGACGCTGAAAACTTCGGTGTACTCGAGCCGGTGTCAGACGGATTCCGCAACTATCAGAAACAGGAATATGCCGTCAGCCCGGAAGAAATGCTTGTGGATAAATCACAGCTGTTAGGACTGACTGCCCCTGAGATGACCGTTCTTATAGGCGGTATGCGTGCCCTCGGCGCCAACCACGGTGATTCGAAACACGGCATCTTCACGGAACGCGTCGGTGCATTGACGAACGACTTCTTCGTGAACCTGCTGGATATGGGCATCGAATGGAAACCGGCAGGATTCAACCAATATGAAGGCCGCGACCGCAAGACGGGTGAAGTGGTTCGTACAGCTTCACGCTTTGACCTCGTGTTCGGTTCCAACTCCGTCCTTCGTGCTGTTGCAGAAGTGTATGCACAGGATGATAATCAAGAGAAATTTGTCCGTGACTTTGTTGCCGCTTGGGTGAAGGTGATGGATGCGGATCGGTTTGATTTAAGAAACTAGAGATATAAAAAGCACGCCTCTCCATTTAAGGGTGAGGCGTGCTTTTTGATGTGACAGTTGTAAAGATTTTTCGAGAAAGGAGCATTTATTAATTTTTTTAGGGTCATAAGTTTCGTAATCCATTCAACAAGCGCTATATCCTTACAACAATAAACCGTTGTGGGTACTCAACGTGCTTCAAACGAGCTGCTTAAACACAACTCTTCTAAACTATACATTTCATATACCTTAAAAAGGCTCTAATGCCCCTCACTCAAAGACCTCTCGATATCCCCGATCTCAGGCAGGGCCGTCATCGCTCCTTTAGTAGAGATTGCTAGCGCCCCCGAAACACTCGCAAACCTGGCGATCCTCTCTAAATCCTCTTTGGTAAGAGCTTCAAGGTCCTTATCCCATTGATTCAACTGATATAATACTCCGGACATATACGCATCCCCCGCCCCCGTTGTATCAACAACCTCGATTCTCATCGCCGGGACCTTTACATATTCATTACCCCGGAATACATAGCTGCCATCAGATCCCAGGGTGACGAAGATAAGATCAATCTCATATTGCATTAGGGCTTCAATACCAGCCAGGACCTCTTCCCGGCCAGTCAGAAATGCTAATTCTTCCTCGGAAATCTTCAGTATATTCGTATGATTCAGCATGGAATGAATGATGTCACGTGCTTGTTGCTCACTTTCCCATAAGTTCATCCGTAGATTCGGGTCATAGGACACGAGCATTCCATTGTCTTTAGCCAAATGTACGGCTTTCATCGTTGCCTTCCTGGCCGTTTCGTGAATCGTGGAAATGGAGCCGAGATGGAGAATGGCATGTTCCATAAAGGGCTCTTCATTAACCTCGGTGTCTTTCAGCAATTGATCTGCACTTGGTTGAATATAGAATTCAAAACTCCTCTCCCCAGTCTCGGAAAGAGTGACGAATACAGCACCGGTTCTCGCTTCTTTTGTCAAAATCATCGACGATGTTTCAACATGATAATCATTCAGTACGTCCCGTAAAAATCTTCCAAGGAGGTCATCACCGACCTTCCCTAAGAAGGAGGATTTGCCACCCAATCTCGAAACTCCAACCGCCACATTGGCAGGAGCTCCACCGGGGCACTTTTGATAAATGGTATTCTCCTTGTCCATGGGAATGAAATCAACCAGTGACTCTCCTAAACATATGACACCTTCTTTCTTATTCATACATAGCACCGTCCTCATTGGCTTCACCCTTTTTAACGAGACTGATAGATGATAAGTCGTAAAGTGTCCCCATGACCCCGCTAACGGATAGGCTGGTAATCTGGTCGATAAAGAACCTGCTGGTAAAGACCGTTTCCCCCTCATCACAGAAAATCTCGATACTGGATGCGTCTACGTACATCCTGATTTTTTGGGATAGACCGGTTTGACGGAGGGCATATCGTTTCGTTCCATACTTTTCAGCATATACATGCGTTGTATTGGAACGATCAAGACAGTACTCCTGACCATCTGAAGAAAACATCAATGTATCACCCTCATCATTCGAAATGATGATTTGAAAGCTGTCTTCGAGGTCCCCTTCCAGTTCAAATGACGAGCTGTTTAACTCCATTGATCCCTTCACTTCTCGGGAAGACCTCCTCAATCTTCTTAACTCCTCGACAGGCTCCTGTCGAACTTTATTGCCATGGATCGTTAAGACCCGCGGGATGGTCAGCATATGTGCCCATCCGTTCCGGTCGGTTGGATACTCGCTTTTCGAATTGCCCAACCATCCCAGGAGGATCCTTCTCCCTTGATCATCTAAATACGTTTGAGGAGCATAAAAGTCGAACCCTTTATCCATCTCGATGAACCCATTATGATGGAATGTCATGTCTGTTACATCCAGTGGATCTCCAACGATATACACGACTGAGAACACATTTTTCAAATCATATTTAGTTTCCGATGTTACACCCTGCGGGGAAAAGATGAGTACGCCCTTGTCTTCTGTCTCATAATAATTCGGGCACTCCCACATATAACCGAAGGGCATCCCCAATCCGAGTTCTACATCCCCAGCATAGGAGAATTCTTCGAGGGATTTCCCATGATACACTGCTATCGTTCCATCTCCCTCAATGGTTTCAGCACCAACCAGCATATAATGATCACTGCCCCTGCTGAAAAGAATAGGGTCGCGGAAATGGTGGGTATGCTTCTTGGGATCCCGATTGACGATCACGCCCTTTTTCACGATTCCCCCATTTTTCTCCACCGTGGCGTAGCATTGCGTTTGTTCGAACACCCCGTCCTGCACCATTCGATTCCCTGTGTAGTACAGGTAGACTTGATCATCGAGCTGAAAGCTGCTTCCAGAGTAGCAGCCATGGGAATCATAGTCCTGATCCGGATAGAGAGCGACCCCATGATCCGTATAATGAACGAAATCCTTCGTAGACACGTGATACCAATGCTTCAATCCATGGACAGGACCCAGAGGGAACCATTGATAAAAGAAATGGTGCTCTCCTTGATGCTGATATAATCCATTGGGATCATTGAGCAATCCGTGGTGAGGGGCGATATGATACCTGGGATAAAAAGCATCTCCTTTAGCCATTGCGTCAAGCTCTGTCAGAAAGGTATCCGATACCTCATCCATCCTAACGAATCTGTTTCTTCTATTTGAAAAATCCAACATGATTGTACTGACTCCTTTAGTATGAAAATAAGAAAGGAAGGGTCTTATTCCTCCCCCCATCCTTCGTTTTATTTATTTCGTTTCTGCTTTTTTCTCTCGATAAGCGAATTTCGTTACAATGAAAGAGGTCGATAAGGCCACGAGCATGACAAGGATATAGAGGAACAGTCCATCCCCGATATAAAGCAGCATCCCAGGTATCATGGAAGATCCCGTCCCGGCTGCTGCAATTCCTAAAATCGATGCGAGTCCTCCACCGACTGCCCCACCTAAACATCCATACAAGAATGGTGAGCCCTTCGGTAGATTAATAGCAAACATGACGGGTTCCGTGATGCCAAAGAATGCAGGAAAAACAGAACCCAGCATGGTTGAGCGCTTGATGCGATCTTTAATGGACAGAACCACCGCTAAACCTGCTCCTGCTTGACCCGCAATGGCTGCAGTACCAATCGGGTTAATAATGTCATAGCCTGTTTCAGCAACCATTTTAACCGTGACAGGTACAATCGTGTGGTGCATGCCTGTAATGGCAAGGAATTGTATTGCTCCCCCGTAAATCAAACCTCCCAATCCCAGGGGCAGCTCGAAGAAATACATGATGATGTCCGTTAATATATTCTCGACGGTTAAGATAAAAGGACCCACTAACACAAGACCGAGAATTAATGAAGTAAGTAATGTCAAAAATGGAGTCACGATTAGATCGAGCATTTCAGGGACCCATTTACGAAAGAATCGCTCCAACCTTGCAGCTAACCAACCGATGAACACAGCAGGCAGAATGGAACTCTGCATCCCAGTAATCGTCAAGTCCAAACCAAAAAATGAAAGGACTAATGGTTCAACATCCCCAAAGGAAACGGCCCACTTGTCTGGTAATTGCGGCGCAACCAGCATCAACCCGAGAACAATCCCGATGACCGGTGTCCCCCCAAACTTCTTCATGGCTGACCATGTCACCAATACCGGAATAAACACAAATGCCGTATCCGTGAGGACTTGAGATAAAATGACCCATTCATCCGTTAATTCCATCCCGAAACCGTTGATCAATAATCCTCTGAGCCCCATCAATAGACCCGTCGCAATCAATACGGGAATAATCGGGATGAAAATATCCGCCAGTGAGCGGACCACCTGTTGAAGTGGAGAGAGCTTCTTGTTTGCTGCCTCTTTATAATCACCTTCTTCAATCCCCTGCTTCGTCAGCTCATCATATACCTTATTGACAAACCCCGTTCCGAGAATGACTTGATGCTGCCCGTTTTGATAAAAGTACCCATTCACTCCTTCTATGTTCTCGATTGTCTCCTTCTGCAGGTGATCATCCTCTTTTAGAACTACTCTCAGTCTTGTTGCACAATGGGCCATGCTTTGAATATTCTCTTTTCCACCTAATGCGTTCAGCACTTCTCCAGCTACTTTTTTAACATCCCTGGCCATTTTTTCTCCCCCTTTTTACTATGTTTCTCATCCAAATGAACGAATATCTAAATTTGAAACGTTTCAAATTTATAATAAAAAATATATTCATGTAAACAAACATTTTTGAAACGTTTCAAAAATGTTCTAAAATTAAAATGCTTCTCACAAGCATTTTAAATGAAAACGTTTTCTGATGCTTATTTTAAAATGGTTTTATCTCTTAGTCAAGGCTTTTTTGTAGAATTACCTTCAAAATAGTTTACAGGCAGAACCACTTTGGAATTGACTTTACTTCCGGCAATGATATTTAGAAGCTCTGTCACAGACCTTTTGGCCATCTCTTCAATCGGCTGCCGGATCGTAGAATGCGTGAGGAGAGCATCCTTGCTCATTCTGGCCCCATCGTATCCGATCACTTGGACATCTTCGGGCACCTGACGCCCCATTTCTTTCAGTACATTCATCACAATAGCTGCCCATTTATCATTCATAGCAAAAACCCCGTCTATGTAAGGATGAACGTCAAGAAATTGTCGAATCTCTCTTTCCAGGTCTTCTACCGGTTCATTCAATATTAAAAAAGTAGTCTTTGTACGCTGTTTCTCTAAATATTCTTGAAACCCTTTACTCCTCAGCATGGATTCATTCTCTATCTCTGAAACACTTCCCATATAAGCGCAGTGCTGACACCCTCTATCAACAAGCACTTGCGCTGCCAGCTGTCCCCCTGCATAGTTGTCACTGGAAATTGTGACTACATCTTCCGTAAAGTGCCGGTCGATACTGACAAGGGGCAAGGTACTGGAAATATATTGATCGATCACCTTGCTATACGTGATCGCCACAATCCCATCAATCTTATTTTTCTCCAGCATCGTTATATAGTTGATCTCACGTTCCGCATCATTTTGTGAATTGCAAAGGAGTGTCTTATATCCCTTTTGTGAAAACTCCCTCTCCACATGGTAAGCAAACTCTGAATAAAAGGGATGCCAGATAGTAGGGATGATCAATGCAATCGTCTTGGACTGCTGAGTCTTGAAATTCCTTGCCGCTTCATTTGGCTGAAAATTCAGTTCAGCGATGGCCTTTTCAACCTTCTTCCTCGTCGATTCCTTGATACCGCCTTTATTATTTACAAATCTTGATACAGTACCGACCGCCACTCCTGCCTTCTTGGCCACATCCTTCATCGTTGCCATCCATCATCGCTTCCCTTCTTACAAAATCCATTTAAGTATAGCAGATACCCCCGCATCTTTACTATTTGGCCCTGCAGGAGACTTCATTTTTTGTTAAAATTTCATTCATACTTTAGCCATATTATTCCTCTATAATGATGACTCGCCGAAAAAACGGCGCAGCAAATAGTAGTTGGAGGAGATAAAAATGAAAAAAACCATTGGAGTACTTGCGACCGGTGTCCTACTTCTGACAGCCATTCATCCCGTCACAGAAAGGGTAAAAGAAGCTCAAGCATCTGAGACTATGAGCTCTGGATCTTTGCAGCTTGCGGAAATGAACGATTTCTTCGCAGGAAATCAAGTTGACAAGCAATCCTACATTCACTCCTTCATCCCGAAGAATTCTAAGAAAGCCCCCGTTGTCATGATCCCTGGATTGGGCCTCGGAGCCAACATCTATGAAAGCACCCCGGATGGTGAAAACGGGTGGGCCTATTCCTTCGCAGACGCAGGCCATCCTGTTTATACCGTCGACACACATGATCTATCGAGTGCTGGATTAACGGAGGAAGAAGCTTTGGCATCCTTATCTCGCTGGGATTCAGAAAGCATCTGGCCACGATGGGGTCTCGGCTCTGCACCTGCCACCCCATATCCAGATGGACAATTTCCGGCAGACTATTTCCATGAATTCTATGAATCGATCCCGATGCAGATCAAAGACACATCTGCCGGTGAAGCGACAGGAGTAAAAGCCGGTGGAGGATCCCGTGCCGACCAGCAGGAAGTCGGGAATATGATTGCCTTATTAGAAAGAACCGGACCATCCATCCTGCTTGTTCATTCCATGGGGGGAGAAATTGGATACGAAGTGGCCAGACAGCGTCCGGACCTGGTCGAAGGCATCATCGCCATTGAGCCTGTGGGATCTCCGACGGACCCGGAAGAAGTGAAGGAAGTTTTCGCTGACATCCCTTATCTCGGCGTATACGGGGACTACCTTGAATCCCGCAATCAAGTATCCAGAATGGAAGCAGTGCAGGAAACGGTCGATTTAATCAGCGGCTACAAGGGGAAGGCAGAGCTTATTCGACTGACGGAAGAAGGCATTGATGGCAACTCCCACCTTATGATGCTGGACAAAAATAGTGAGGTCATTTCAGAGAAAATCCTGCAGTGGCTCAAAGAAAATCACATTGGCCAATCATGACATTCATGCATCATGATTTTCGGTAGCCCATATCATAACCTGGTCTCCCCCGAGACGATTCACACGTTTTGGGTGGGACTTTTATTAGTGAGGTTATCACCTTGGGTATATTCCCCACCCCCATTTTTACCATTCTTCATTTGACAATCAACCCTCATTCTATTATTATCAATATCAATAACAATAATAAAAAGGATTGAACCTAATGACCAATCTAAATACAGACTTGATCCTTCACCCCATCCGGATGCGGATTATACAGCATCTATCTAAGGGGGCAGCCACTGTACATGAGCTGAAGGAATGGATGGCGGATGTCCCACAGGCCACACTTTACCGCCATTTAAATCGTTTGACGAAAAGTGAGATCATCTATGTCATCCACGAGCGGAAGATTCGGGGTGCAGTGGAAAAAACCTATGCCATACAGGAAGACAGCCCATATATGTCCGTGGAAGAGCTGGGGCAGCTGACAGGTGAAGAACATTTAAAATTATTCATGACCTTCCTTTCTTCCGTTACAGGACAGGCCAGAAGCTATCTCCTGGATAATCAGGATCCCTCCGTGGATTCGTTCGGATATCATCAGTTGGATCTTTACCTGACACCCGACGAGCTCAAAGAGTTGAATGAAGGCATGAACGAGCTTCTGAGTAAATTCAAATCGAACAGACCGACGGAAGAAAACGATAGGATTTCTCTGATACAAATGCTAATACCAGACCCTAAGGAAGTGAAAATAAATGATTAGAACTAAATTTTATAGAAAAGTATTCGAATTAAATGGCCATCCCATCATCGCAAAAGGATTACGGAGGTTTGCTCAATCAAAGGTGAGCAAACCGTTCATCGGCTCTTTTGCCAAAATGTATAAGCTGAACATGGAGGAAGCAACCCGGGGGCTCCGTGATTACGGCACCCTTCATGACATTTTCACAAGGGAATTGAAACCTGGCGCGCGTCCGATCCCTGACGCAGCAAATGCATTCGTCAGTCCGTGCGACGGATATTTATCCGTTGTCGACCACTTGACCTCGGAGAGCACATTCATGGTCAAGGGGCAGAATTACACGGTGGAAGAACTGTTGGGATCATCAGAGAAAGCAGCACCATATGCCGGCGGTCAGGTTCTCATCTTTTACCTAAGTCCGACCGATTACCACCGGGTCCACGTTCCGATCGATGCGACAGTGGAGGAAGTCTACACGCTTGGAAAAGATGCCGCTCCCGTGAACGAACTGGGACTTAAGCATGGTCTCCGTCCCCTCACCCGGAATTACCGCCTCGTCTCCCGTTTCGATGTGGCAGGATCCCCTCTTGCCCATGTCATGGTTGGTGCTCTGAATGTGAATTCGATCGTACGGACGAATGAGGCAAATGTCGTTCATCGGGGAGATCCGTATGGGTACTTCTCATTTGGCTCGACAGTGGTGCTTTGCGTTCCAAAAGTTACGTTCAGCTTTAACGGTAAAACTGGCCCCGTCAAAATGGGTGAAGAAATTGGAACGTGGTTGTCATAATCGAAACGAAAACGCCTCTTCCCTGTAGGGAGGAGGCGTTTTAAAAATTTCTTTACACATGTCGCGGTATCAGCGAGGTCCGCCCCTTACATAATAAATCGAAACACTAGATCATTCATATTACTTCTTATTCTAAAATATTTACAACCGTTCTCCCTCTTGCCTTCCCTGCAAGAATATCGGATAAGGTCTGAGGAAGCTCATTGAATGAAACTTCATTCTGAATGTCATTTAATCCATCAGGCTTCAAGTCTGTGGCCATGCGATCCCATAACGTGACTCTCAAGTCTTTTGGGCAATAAACCGAATCGATCCCCAATAAGTTCACGCCTCTCAATATGAACGGGAATACCGTTGTCGGAACGTCCCCTCCCCCGGTCAATCCGCTGACGGCGACGGATCCTCCGTACTGTGTATGGCTCAATACGGCTGCCAATGTTTTACCGCCTACAGGATCGACGGCCCCGGCCCAGCGTTGTTTTCCCATCGGACGGATCTTCTCGGGCGTGACGTCTTCACGGGAAATGATTTCTTTCGCCCCCAATTTCCTTAGGTACTCATGTTCGGATTCTTTCCCCGTACTGGCGATGACGTCATAATTCCGTTTCGCAAGTATGGAAACCGCCATACTTCCGACGCCTCCTGTCGCCCCGGTCACTAAAACGGGACCGTCTTCAGGAGTCAATCCGTTCTTCTCTAATTGATGGATTGAAAGGGCTGCAGTAAATCCTGCCGTTCCGAAGGCCATGGCTTCCTTCATGGTCAACTGTTCCGGCAATGGGACCACCCAATCTGCAGGGACCCTTGCATATTCACTGTAACCACCGTAATGGGAAACACCTAATTCATAGCTGGTCACAATCACCTTGTCACCCTCTTTATAACGGGGATCTCCTGATGACGTGACAACCCCGGCCAGGTCAATCCCTGGTACAAACGGATATGATTTCACGATATTCCCCTTCGGAATGCTCGCTAACCCGTCTTTATAGTTCACACTGGAATAATGGACCCGTATGGTCACATCTCCTTCCGGCAGGTCATCCATTGACAGTGATTCAACGTTCACTGAGAAGTCTTCCTCGGTTTTATTCACAACAAGAGCTTTAAATGATTTCGACATTTGAATCATTCCCCTTTCGATTTGATTACGTTCATCATAGTATATTTTATACTGACCGGTCAATTTATTTTGTCTGGTCAGTTTATAAAATCATTCTTCTTTAGTATAATAAGGACAAGATTCAAATGGAGGTTCGATGTTACGATGGCTAAAAAAGCTGAGCAACGACGCAAACAAATACTAAAAGCCGCCTTTCAAGCCGCAACGGAAAAAGGATATGAATCCGTGACCTTGCAGGATATCGCCGATTACGCCGATGTGAGTAAAGGCGTAACCAACTACTATTTCAAAAATAAAGCGGATGTATTCGCCAATCTTTTCGAATGGCTCACAACCAGAATCTATGAAAAAGAAGCTGAATCCATCCAGGAAAAAGATACAGCCCTTGAGAAGCTGGATGCCTATCTCAATCAGGTATTCATCAGTCCCGCTGAAAATAAAACATTCTACCGGGTGTACCTGGACTTCCTATCTCAAATCAAGAACGATGACCGCTACAAAGAAATCAACCAGAGGTTTTATGAAAACTGCTGGTCCATCGGCGAATCTATTATCCAACAGGGAATCGAAGAAGATGTCTTTCATGTAGAGGAGATCCAACAAGCAGCCAAAAGTATCCGTGCCATGATTGACGGCAGCCTGATTCAATGGCTGATGAGGGATGATGAAACCCTGCACGATTATTATCAAAAGATGTGCCAAGAATCGATCCATCACATCCTGAATGTCAAGAAATGAACGATTTGACCAGTGCTGAATAAAAAAGCTTTTATAAAAAACAGGCTTAGAATAGGTTCTAAACCTGTTTTGAGAAATAAAAAAGAGGTGACTCCCTTGTCTAAGGAGTCACCTCTTTTCTGAAGCGTAAACCTTCACGCTCCCACACTCTCTCGTATGTCATCCGCTTTCTCTTCCGTCCGCTTCTCCAACTTATAAACCAACACCCCGCCGATCAACAATCCGATCCCAAGAATCTTCTCCCAGGAAAGGGCAGAAGGTTCAAAACCGAACCAGCCACCTGTGTTGACAATGAATGCAATGGTGATTTGAGAAATAAGCGCGATGGAGATCGCATACGCCGGTCCGATCAACGTGACTCCCCTCATCAGGAAGAACACGATGCCGACTCCGAATACCCCGCTGAACAGAAAGACGGGATTGACCCCGCTGAAGTCCAGCAGGCTTTTGTCTTCCATTGTATAAAAAACCGGCAGTGAACAGACAAGACCGAGGCCAAGGACGAGGCTCGTCGTGGCCCATGGGCCTGTTTTTTCACTGACGCGTGCATTGAATACATTTTGTAAACTGATCAGGATTCCTGCCATGATGGCGAGTCCGATTCCGATCATATGAGACCCTCCTTATTCATAGATGTTTCCTTTCGCAAGGATGCTGAGTTTATCAAGATCTTTGATGGTGATGGATCCGTTGACCCGTTCGATGAGATCATCCGTCGCCATCTTCTTCAGTACCCGGTTCAGATGGCGGTAGCTCGTTCCAATCCATTCAGCGAGCTCCATGAGGTTGGACGTATGCATTTCCTGATGGAACATGGTCCCCTCACCCGCTTCTGAAATGGACAGCAAGTAGCTTGCCAGGCGTACTTCGACAGGATACAGCATGTGCATGCTCGTGATATGGGACTCCGTGTAAAACTTGTGCGCCACTGTATCAAAGAGGAACCGCATGATCGCCGGATGCTCCTTCTCAAGCCTTGCGAGATCCGTGAACGGAACCGATAGGAACACCCCGTCCGTCACGGCTTCCACCGAATTGAGGACCGCCGTACCCTTCGAATATTCCACATCCCCGATCAGGGCAAGGGGACGCTTGAACCGGTTGATTAACAGTTTTCCTTCCGGTGTATGGGTGAAGATCTTGATTTTCCCCTCCATGAGGAAGTACAGTTCGTCGAGTTCTTCCCCCGTGGAAAAAAGATTGTCCCCTTTTTCAAAGTCATACACCTTGATATGCTTTCTGAAATCCGCCGGGAATAACTCCTCAAGCTCGAATTGATGTATATAATGGTTGGGAGAACCCCCTTGTATTTCTCTCATCGTACATCTCCTTTTTCTACAATTGGAAAAGGACGACGCCTGCAAGCATCATCGAGAGCCCCACAACCTGCCTCGGCGTAACCGGGATTTTCTTCTCCCCGAACCATCCCTGTGATTCAATGAGGAAGGCTGTCCCGATCTGTGCCACAAGCAGGATGGCAATCGCCGCTGCCGGGCCGATCATGTGAATCGCCGTCAGTTCCGAGAACACGACGATCACACCAAACGATCCCCCGATCAGATACAGGAACGGCACCTGCCTGAAGCTCTTTCCTTTTCCATCCCTTACTTTCATATATATCGTCATCGCAATCGTAAAGGCCACAAGGTGAACCATCGAAGTCGTATGCCACCCGCCGATCGCGTCACTCATCCTGGCATTGAAAATCCCCTGCATGGTGATACAAAGTCCACCAAACAGAGCAAATATAGCACCTTTCATCGTTCATCCTCCTATTCTTTGTTCTATTAAATAGGAGGACGGATATTTGTGAAAGGACATATGTCCTAAGGGTGCACGAATGGGGGATTGGGTATGCGTTTTCATGTGGATTTATTGGCGTCGAAATCATTTATGGACGAAATTTTGGTTTTATCGGTCGAAATCCCTCCCCACCCCATATTTCGTTCACCTTAAGAATGACCTCTCCCCTTTACGCGCATACTATCCTATTGACACTACCAAAAGGGTGAGCGTAATGAATACTTTAGAAAACAGAGTCTCTGAGCTTCTCGCATCCTTCGGAGACAGCTCCGATGTTAAAACCCGGTATATTAAGCTACCTGGTGACGGCCAACTGTCTGCCTGCCTCCTATACATAGAAAACATCGTGGATACCATGTCCATCCAGGAACATATCATCGAGCCTATGCTCCAGAAACCTGTGCCTGAGGAAAAGGACCGTTTCTTTCCTTTTTTGGTGCAAGAGGTCCTTCAAGTCAGTGATTTGAAGATTGTCACAGAGACAGGGAAAGTCATCGATAAGCTGGTGAACGGGGCCACCATCATCCTCTTCGACGGACAGGCTGACGTCCTCACCGCAGACACCTCCAAATGGGAGGAAAGGTCTCTTTCCAATCCGAAGGGACAACGGACCGTTCAGGGACCGGACATTGGCTTTACCGAAAGTCGCAGCGGAAATGTGGCCCTGATTCGGAAATACATTAAAAATCCGACACTGAAGGTTCAGACCCAAACCTACGGGAAGATCACCAATACGTCTGTCACGCTTGTGTACTTGGAGCACTTGGTCGATGCCGACATTTTATCCAGCATTCAGAACAAGCTGGACGAAATGCCCTATGATTCTGTCATCGGTTCCAATTATATTACCGAGTACCTGACAAAAGATTCGAAATCGCTTTTCCCGTTGATCTTGAACTCTGACAGGCCGGATGTAGCGGCGGCGGAAATCCTCGAGGGTAGGGTGTGCATCGTGGTGGACGGAACCCCGTTCGTTCTGATTGCGCCGGCTGTGCTCATTCAGTTCTTCCAGTCGCCGGATGATTATTATTTGAGCAGCGAAGCGACGAAATATGTGCGTCCATTGCGGTTTATTTTCTTCTGGTTATCTCTATACATACCCGGCTTATATGTGGCCTTCACGACCTTCCACAAAGGTCTCTTACCGGTGAATTTATTGGTGGGTTTCACTGCACAGCAGCAAGCTGTACCGTTTCCCACCGTTTTTGAGACCCTACTTGTATTAAGTTTGACAGACGCCATTTATGAAGGATCAAGCCGTCTTCCACAGAACCTCGTCATCACCATCTCGCTGTTTGGTGCCATCGTTTTCGGTCAGGCATCAGTGGAAGCACAGCTTGTTCAGCCTGTCACCCTGGTCATCATCAGTATATCGTTCATCTTTTCAAGTATCATCCCGATCGCTTCTTTAAACTATTCTGTCCGGATCATTAAAATCAGTTTGATCTTGATCGGAGCCCTGCTTGGATTATACGGGATCGCCTTATTCACGTTACTACTCTTGGTCCATCTCTGCTACCTGAGATCGTTCTCGGTTCCATACTTTGCGCCGATTTCTCCCTTTTCACGTCAGGACATGGATAAGGATGTCTTCATCCGGAAGCCGATGCCTGAAATCAACCATAACATCCCTGGTTTTCATAAAGAAGAAGATATGGAAGGTCAGCCGAAAAAGGAGAATGACTCGTGAATCTATCCAAACTGCGTCTCATCTCGATTTTGTTTATCTTATTGGGAACGATTGTCGTCGGGTATATCAAATCCAACCAATTAAATGAAGTTGAATTGGTGTCTGGTCTTGGAATTGATCAAATAGATGGACAATATGCCGTTACCTTGCAAATCTTTAACCCTTCTGCCAACCAGAAGAATTCGGTGGATCCGACAGGCGGTTTCACCTACACCCAGAACGGCAAAACCATACCCGAAGCCATCGAAAAAATTAAAAAAGAAAGCTTGAAGGAACCGATTCTTGATACTCTGCAAGTTGTCACCCTGGGCGAAAAGCTTGTGAAAGGAGAGGGCTTGAATGAAACATTGGACTTCCTTGTCCGCAATCCCCGTGTTCCGGCAAGCATTAACACCATCATCGTCAAAGATGATAGTCCCGAATCTTTTTTAACCTTGTTCACACCCCAGGAGAAACTGACCGCCCTGTATACCAATACGATGCTGAGAAATTCAAAAGCCGTCTGGGGAAATCTCGTGAACACGTCATCGGAGCGCATCCTAAGTTATTTATCAGACCATACGTCGGATATCATCATTCCTTATGTAGAGATCCATGGCGACATCGAGCAAGGGATGACGAAGGGGAATATTGAACGTTTCTCCCCTGCCTCCCATATTTCCCTTGAAGGGTTTGCGACGTTTAAAGGAGAGAAGCTTCATTCCTACTTAACGAATGAAGAAAGCAATACATTGGCTCTTATGAAAGGAATGGACCAGGTCGTCAACATCTCGGCACCATGTGCAGATTCAGATAATGAAATCACGATTGAAACCATCACTACTTCCTCATCCCTAAAAACAGCCAAGGATCCACTTTCATTCCACTTAAAGGTGAAGATCAAAGGGAACCTTGAGCAAATAGGGTGCGGAAAGGATTTTACAAACCTCTCTTTTAAAAAATCACTGGAATCTCAGATAGAGAAAAAAATCAAAGCCGACATGCATGCCGTCATCAATAAGTCTCAGGAAGACGGTACAGACGTGCTTGGGCTGAAGGATGCCCTCTACCGTCAGAAGCCTAAGGTTTGGAAAGAGAAGCGCAATGAGAAGGATTTTCTATCGAAAGTGAACGTGGACACACATGTCGATGTCCAATTCGTCCGGTTCGGACACATTAAACAATAAGACAGAGGAGGGTGGAAGACATGAATAAGGTTTCCATGTCCACGCTTGAATTATGTTCCATGATGCTTCTCTTTCTGACTGGGAGCACCATCGTGGTCGGTCTGAACTTTGCCGCCATGGAAGACAGCATATTGGCCGTTTCAATAGAAATGGTATTTGGCATCATCTTATTCTACTTCTATCTCCTTATCGTGAAGAAGAGTTCATGGAAGGAATTTGTTCCCCTTTTGGAGATGGGGTTCGGTTCCTTTTTGGCCAAGATCATGGCTATCATCTTCAGCTTTTACTTTCTATACATCGCAGCAAGGGTAACGAATGACTTTGCCTTTTTCACAACACAGATCCTTTATCCCGATGCCCCAAACTGGATTGCCACCATCCCGTTTCTCCTTGTTGTCGGTTATTGTGTGATGCTCGGGATTGAATCGATTGCCAGAAGCGCTGTCATCATGACCTTCTTTTCCTTTGTCATACTCGTTGGATTATGGCTACTCGGTTTCTTCTCGGAAGAATTCCAGGCAAGGTACCTCCTGCCTCTCTTCTCCCACGGATGGAAGCCGATCAAGAGTATGATTTTCCCGACAGGACTGACATTCCCGTATGGAGAACTCGTGGTATTTCTTGTACTGCTCCCTTTCATTGCCAATAGAGAAAAGATTCACAAAGTCGTATGGATCCCGATTGTCACGGCCGGATTCATCATCATGATCACCATGGAGCTCGTGATCGGGATCCTTCACGCTCCATTTGCCAACACCTACTATTTCCCTTTTGTGAAAGCAATGGAGCTGGTCACTTATTTAGACGTCATTGAGCATATGGAAATCTTCACCTACCTATTATTATTAGGAGGAGGTTTTATAAAAGTATCTGTATTCATCTACGCAGCACGGGTTGTTCTCACCCAATTATTCGACATAAAGCACAAGAATTGGCATGTCCTCGTCTTAATGGGATCAGTCTACCTGTTCTCACTCCATCGAAGCGGTGACATCGCCGAGCATCTATACGTGGGATTGAAGCTCGTACCCTACTATCTTCATATTCCGATCCAATTCATTCTTCCGTTTTTATTAGGTTTGGTGGTGTTTTGGAAGACGAGAAAACGGTCTTGATAAGAAAAGAGGCTTATCCATTTCAAGATAAGCCCCCTTCCTTTTATTCGGGGACAGGCACCGGCTACCTTTTATGCACCAAGACGGGTTTTGTTTCATTTACTCAGATCCAGACCAACAGATTAAAAGGATGAAGATTGGCAACAATGGTACTAAAAAAAGGATGACAATGAATGCAGAATATCTTTGAAACCGCTTTTGATTACCTGAGAACCACTTTTGATACAGAACCAAAGACACCTCCACATATCGGTGAAGCAATGGGATGTTGGCTCTATTACACTGCCCTTGCAGAAGAAGTACCCGTCCTTGAAGCTGCATTAAATACAACGACAGACAACGAATTGATCCAGCTAATCAACAAATCAAAGGACCTTGGGGAACACCAATTGAAAATACTTCAAAAATTCATGGTCGATGAAGGCATCCCCCTTTCGCAAACGTCAGAACCAAGGCCTAAATCTGATCCAAACAGTATTCCCCTGGGGGCCAAAATGACAGATGAAGAAATCGCAAACTTTATCTCCATTAAAATTGCAACGAACATTGTAATGTGTGCCACCAACACTAGCCAAAGCATCCGCAATGATATCGGTCTCATGTGGGCACGATTCCAGGCAGAAAAAATGGTGTTCGGATTCGAACTGAAAACCGCGATGCGCAAAAGAGGCTGGCTAAAGGTCCCGCCGTACTATTATCCTCCAGGGGCACCTAGGAATTAGGTATCCTTATGAAAAGAAGCTGAAGATCGCCTTATGATCTTCAGCTTTTGTGGTTTATTGTTCATTAAGGCACCAAAGGGACAGGTACCATGGATCCCTTTGGGCCGCAGTACCTGACATCCTGAAACCCTCTATTCAACCGAATCCTTCTTCTTTTTAAAATAAATAAACAAATTTAGTATGCTCAGCCCTAAAACCACAAGAAACATATAAAAAGAAGCAATGTCTCCTGCCATATTTAATTCATCCGCTATGTACCCAATGATAATGAAATTGATTCCAGAAATAATAATAGAAATACATGAAAAAAGAGTAATGGTAAACCCATTCACCATGCTGTTCCAATTTCTCTGAACCAATAAAACAATCGAAATAACAAGTAAACTAATGATAAACGTACTAAAAACCAATCTTGACCAATCGTATATCTCCATCGTCATTCCCCCCTTAATTCTTCATAACCCAAAATAGGATGATCCCTAAACCCACAATCATCATCCCAATATGTAAATACCAATAATCAATCAAGAGATCCCATTGAAGGAGTTGGATTTCTTTGACCCTTTGAAAATAATCCATTTGTCGACTCTCCCTTACTATGACTCCACCATTTCCCTTGTTTCATTTGGGTTTTTCTTACATACGTATGAGGTCAGATAAAGTTTCATTTTATTGGGAATATATAGATGGGAAAGATGATAGAACGCAAGGTACAAATCATCGAAACCAGTACAAAAGATCGTTTCTTCAACCCCACCTTCCTCTCTAACAGAACCTCAATCTTTTCCCTTGACAAAGAAACATAAATATATAATAATGAATATCGAATTAGAATTATTATAATCTATTAATGATTCTCAATCACACAAACCACTAGGAGGAATTTACACTATGTCATTAATCGGTTCACAAGTCGTACCATTTAAAGCAGAAGCATTCAAAGATGGTGAGTTCATCACTGTTACAGACGAAAGCCTAAAAGGTCAATGGAGCATTTTCTGCTTCTACCCTGCAGACTTCACATTTGTATGCCCGACAGAACTGGAAGACCTTCAAAATAACTATGAAACTCTTAAAGAGCTTGGCGTAGAAGTGTATTCAGTTTCTACGGACACTCATTTCACACATAAAGGCTGGCACGACAGCTCTGAAAAAATCGGTAAAATCAAATACGCAATGATCGGTGACCCGTCACAACGCATCACTCGCGGATTCGATGTATTAAATGAAGAAGATGGTCTTGCTGACCGCGGAACATTCATCATCGATCCAGATGGCGTGATCCAAGCAGTTGAAATCAACGCTGGCGGAATCGGCCGTGACGCAGATATCTTAGTAAGCAAAATCAAGGCGGCACAATATGTGCGCAACAACCCAGGCGAAGTTTGCCCGGCTAAATGGCAGGAAGGTTCTGAAACACTTAAGCCAAGCCTTGACTTAGTTGGTAAATTATAAGGAGTGCTGAACATGCTCGAAGCAGATATTAAAGCACAATTAGAACAGTACCTGCAGATGATGGAAGGCGACATCGTCCTGAAAGTCAGTGCAGGCGACGATGACACGTCGAAGGAAATGCTCTCTCTTGTTGAAGAGCTCTCTTCCATGTCATCCCGCATCTCAGTGGAAAAAGCAGAACTGACCAGAACACCAAGCTTCAGCGTGAATCGTCCTGGTGAGGAGACCGGTATCACTTTTGCCGGGATCCCTCTTGGACATGAATTTACCTCATTGGTCCTTGCCCTTCTTCAAGTGAGCGGCAGAGCGCCTAAAGTGGATCAAAGCGTCATTGACCAGATCAAGAGCGTCAAAGGCGAACACCACTTCGAGACGTATGTCAGCCTAAGCTGTCACAACTGTCCTGACGTCGTACAGGCACTGAACATCATGAGTGTGCTGAACCCGAACATCACGCACACGATGATCGACGGAGCTGCCTTCAAGGAAGAAGTGGAACGCAAGAACGTCATGGCCGTGCCTGCTGTCTACCTGAATGCGGAATTCTTCAACGGTGGACGCACGACCCTGGAAGAAATTCTTTCTAAGATCGTGGAAGGTCCAAGTGCCGATGAGTTATCGGATAAAGAATCGTACGACGTCCTAGTCGTAGGTGGCGGACCTGCGGGATCCAGTGCGGCGATTTACGCTGCACGTAAAGGAATCCGCACGGGAATCGTCGCTGAGCGCTTCGGCGGTCAGGTCCTTGATACGATGAGCATCGAAAACTTCATCAGCGTAAAGCAGACGGAAGGTCCAAAACTTGTGGCGAGCCTTGAAGAGCATGTGAAGGACTATGGCATCGATGTCATGAACCTTCAACGCGCAAAACGCCTCGAGAAGAAAGATCTTGTCGAGCTTGAGCTTGAAAACGGTGCTGTGCTGAAGAGTAAGAGTCTGATCATCTCGACAGGTGCACGCTGGCGCAACATCGGCGTTCCAGGCGAAGAGAAGTTCAAGAACAAAGGAGTGGCGTACTGCCCTCACTGTGACGGACCTCTATTCGAAGGGAAAGATGTCGCTGTCATCGGCGGAGGAAACTCCGGTATCGAAGCAGCCATCGACCTTGCAGGAATCGTCAAGCACGTTACGGTCCTTGAGTTCAACTCAGAACTAAAAGCTGATGACGTGCTGCAGAAACGCCTTTACAGCCTGCCGAACGTAACGGTGATCACGAACGCTCAAACACAGGAGATCACGGGTACAGATAAAGTGAATGGTATCACTTATAAAGACCGTGAAACTCTTGAAGAGAAGCACGTCGAACTGCAAGGTGTATTCGTCCAAATCGGTCTTGTGCCAAACACAGACTGGCTCGGCGACCTTGTAGAACGTACGAAATTCGGTGAAATCATCGTGGACAAACACGGTGCCACCAACGTTCCTGGCGTATTCGCCGCAGGAGACTGTACAGACAGTGCCTACAACCAAATCATCATCTCCATGGGATCAGGAGCCACCGCCGCACTTGGCGCATTCGACTACCTAATCCGAAATTAAGATGATTCAGAGGTCCGTCCCTCTTTTTGAGGGACGGACCTCTTCTGTTTTCCCCGGCATTCTTTTCTCAACCAAGCCCTACTCGGGTTACTAATCTACTAAATATTAACATATCCTCTTTGTAATTGTCTGTTAACGAGGGAGGGACGGACCTCTGTTTCAAAGAAACAGAGGTCCGTCCCCTCAATTCTTACTTTCCTAACATATACGTTTTATAGCCCCCACTTAAGTTACTCGCTTCGAAGCCATGGTTGGTTAGGATTTTGGTTGCGAGGTATCCCCTTAATCCTACCTGACAGTTGACATAGATGTGCTGATGTTCAGGGAGTTCGTTCAACCGTTCTCTTAGCTCTCCTAAAGGGATATTGACTGAACCCATGATGAATCCGAACTCCCTTTCTTCCGGCTCCCTCACGTCGAGCAGGTACCCGCCTTTTTTGATGATGTCATCAATCTCATAATGATGCACAAGACTCAATTCACCATCAACAACGTTTCCAGCCACATAACCTGCCATGTTGACAGGGTCCTTTGCAGAGGAATATGGAGGGGCATATGCAAGCTCAAGATCAGATAAGTCCCAGACCTTCAGCTTCCCTTTGATCGCCGTCGCAATGACATCGATCCGTTTCTCGACCCCTATATACCCTACCGCCTGTGCTCCAAATACCTCACCTGTTTCAGGATGAAATAAGAGCTTCAGAGAAAGCTGGCTTCCTCCTGGATAGTAAGATGCATTGGAATTGGGATGGATATGCACCGCTTCATACCCTATGCCGAGCCGCTTCAACATCTTTTCATTGTTCCCGGTAGCTGCGATGGTCAAGTCGAATACCTTTGCAACGGATGTACCAAGACTGCCATTATATTCTGCCTTTTTTCCATTTATATAATCTGCCGCCAGACGTCCCTGACGATTGGCAGGCCATGCAAGTGGGATCATCGCCGGGGTCCCCTGGACATAGTCTCTTACTTCGATGGCGTCACCGATTGCGTAAATGTCGGGATCATCGGTTTGAAGATGTGGATTGACCACGATGCCTCCCCGGTCACCGAGGGTCAATCCCGCTTTGACAGCCAGTTCATTTTCGGGTCTGACCCCGATGGATAGGATGGTCAAGTCACTCGTTAATTCATTTCCGCTCTGAAGGACAATGGTTCTGCCTTCATCTTTGAATGCTTTCACTCCATCATTCAGATATAAATCCACTCCAGCATTCTGCAGTTCCCGGTGGACGATCGTTGCCATTTCATAATCAATCGGCGCCATCACCTGATTCCCGAGTTCCACAACCGTTACATGTACACCGCGATGATGCAGGTTCTCAGCCATTTCAAGACCGATGAAACCGCCGCCTATGATCACTGCTTCTTGTGGTTTCGTTTCATCCACCCATGCCTTGATTCGGTCTGTATCTGGGACATTTCGTAGAGTAAATACATTATTCGCTTCAAGCAAACCCTCTAATGGTGGGACGATCGGACGTGCACCTGGTGAAAGAATCAGCTTATCATAGCTTTCTTCATACACCTCTCCCGTTTCCACTTTCTTGATCGATACGGATTTTCGGTCACGATGAATCTCCACCACCTCGCTCAGGTTGCGGATATCAAGATTGAACTTCTTTGACATACCCTCAACGGTTTGAACCAACAATGCCTCTCTATTCGTAATCACCTCGCCAATATAATACGGGAGCCCGCAGTTGGCGAATGATATATATTCCCCCTTCTCGACCAATACAATCTCATCTTCCTCACTTAAACGACGCAGCCTTGCAGCAGCAGTGGCTCCCCCGGCAACCCCGCCCACAATCACGATTTTCTTCTTCATGTAACTTCCCCTCTTCCCGGACATTCTGCTTGTTAAGTATTTCACAAAGTATAAAATAGATACTCCTTACACTTTTATTATATGACTCTTTCCTCAAAAATCAATATACCCCTATGTGTATATTTCGTGACATATAGTGGAGATACATCCATTGCAGCATTATGACTTACAAACATAAAAAGCTCCTTTTCAGGCAAAATAATAGCAACCATCAAAAGACGGCAGGTGAATCACGAATGAGTCCTTCTAAAAAGATCGTCGACACAATCGAACAGAATATTAAGGATATTCACTCCGCCTTGTATCATACGGAAGATTTGAAGATAAGGGATCTCATTTTTCTGGACAAGCCAAGTAAGCTACTCTACATCGATTCCTTGGTGGATAAAAAATTGATCGAACGAAACATTATTGAACCCCTTCTTGAAACCAATGGAAATGCCACCCCTGAAACCGTAATCAAGAACGCCGAATATAGTAGATCGACTGATCTTGAAGTGGCAGTGACCGGCCTCCTTGAGGGTAACTGCGCCCTGTTAACGGAAGGTGTAGCTTCCGTTCTTCTGATGCCCGTAGCGGCCGGCGATGATAAGTCCATTCAGGAACCTGAAAATGAACACATCATCAAGGGATCTCATGATGGCTTCACGGAAAATATGAATAAAAACCTCTTCTTGATCAGGCGACGCGTGAAAAATCCATCTCTACAAATAAAGAATTATACTCTGGGATCAAAAACACAGACCAACGTATCGGTCGTCTATTTGGAGGAATTGGTGGATCATGGTCCGTTAGACATTCTTATCGAGAGGATCGAGGCAGTAAAGGTCGAGGAGCTCCAATCTGCAGGGGAGCTGGAAGAATTGATTGAAGATAATAGTTATTCTGTCTTTCCCCAATTACTGGCAACAGAAAGACCCGACCGGGCGGCGTCTTATTTACTGGAAGGAAAATCACTTGTGATCGTGGATGGAAATCCTCATGTGCTTGTTTCACCGATCACCTTTTTCAGCTTTTATCAATCACCGGATGACTATAACAGCAGATGGATCATTGGATCTTTTTTCCGTCTCATCCGGATCTTCAGCTTTTTAGTGGCGATCTGCTTACCAGCCGTCTATATTGCCATCGTGTCTTTCCACTCAGAGATTCTGCCTCTTGGGATTCTGTACGCCATCCGTGTCCAGATCGAATACGTGCCGCTCCCTCCATTGTTTGAAGCGATCGTCATGCAGATAGTATTGGAGCTTTTGAAAGAGGCGGCGATCAGGCTCCCTTCCCCCATTGCTCAGACGGTTGGGATCGTCGGCGGTTTGGTCATCGGGACGGCGATTGTAGAGGCTGGTTTTATATCCAACACGATGATCGTCGTTGTCGCCCTGACGGCGATTGCATCGTTTGTTGCACCTGTCAACCAAATGGGGACGGGTGCAAGGATCATGGCGTTTCCCATCATGCTTGCGGCTAATTTCTTTGGCTTTTTAGGAATCGTCCTTGCCCTTGCCGTATTATTGATACATTTATGCCGGTTGGAATCGTTCGGTAAGCCTTATTTGGAATCAATCGCTCCATTTTACTTCCATCAATTGAAGGATACCTTTATTAAAATGAAGAAAAGAAATCATCCTATGAAACAAACGTGACTCACCTTCAGAAAGGGGTATGGACTTTCTTATGGCCAAGACGAATTTCCTGACGAACCGGCAAATCTTTTTTTTGATGACCCAGACCCAAATCGGCTTCGGGATTCTATCCCTTCCCAATACGTTGCAAGCCACCAGCAAAGGTGACGCCTGGATTTCAGTCATTATCGCCGGAGTGATGATCCAGCTTGTCCTCATCATGTTCTGGCTGTTATTAAAAAGATTCCCACGTTTGACCTATCCTGAAATCACACAATTTGTGCTGGGAAAACAAGTAGGAACATCTGTGAACCTGATTATTTACATGTATTTCATCTGGGCGGCTACGTTCGTTTTGCTGCAATTCACATCCATCATTGAAGAACATCTTCTCATGAACACCCCCTATTGGGTCATAGGATTATTAATGATTCTGACTTGTACATATGCAGCCATCAGTGATATCCGGATCATCGCCAGATTTTTTGGTCTGATTTCCATTCTATTTCTTTTCTTATTCGGGATTTCTATTTTTTCCTTTCTTCTTCCGATGGATTTGCATCATATCCTCCCAATCGGAAGCAGTGGCCTAAAGAACATTACCTTAGGCAGCCGTGATTCTATGCTAACGTTGTTGGGATTTGAAGTGATTCTCTTTTTATACCCATTAGCAGAGAAAAAAGGAACCGATTTCCTCAAGGTCATTACGTGGGCGAACGTCTTTGTCACAGGGCTGACGGCTTACTTTGTACTAATATGCATACTGATTTTCAGTGAAGCCTTTTTAGAAAAGATCAACTATCCTGTCATCTACTTTCTGCGGCCCTTACATTTTCAAATGATCGACCGGCTCGATCTTCTGTTTATATCCATCTGGATCGTTCCATTGGTCGCTTCGATCATCATATTTATTTATTTGGCGAGTAAAAGCCTGCGACTATTTACTGATAACCAAACGAAACGGGTGCTTATGAATAGCCTTGCCGTATTCCTCCTTTTTATAGTGGCGCCGAAAGATCCTGAGTCCAAGCAGCTCTATACCATTTGGATCGAATATATGAGCTATCTGGTCTTAATCGCCATTCCGTTCATGCTATTACTATGTTCACGATTTTTACACAAACAGAGAAAAGAGGAATCCCGTTGAGAAAATTACCATTCCTATTCTGTTCGTTGCTCCTTTTGACCGGGTGCTGGGATCAAAGACAGTTAAAAGACAGCCGACTGGTCAACGGAATCAGTTTTGACACAGCGGATGATCCGGATAAGATCCTCGGAACAGCCCGGGCCATTAATATCCGAAGTTCCGGCGGGGGAAAGTTCGAGGTAATGGATGAATTCTATGAAGCCGAAGAGGAAACGGTCTCTGAGCTTGAGATCGATCTCCAGAATAAAGTATCCGGTCAGATGGATGTGGAAAAGGCTTTCATCATCATTGTAGGGGAGGACCTTGCAAAGTCTAAAGGCATCGCTCCCCTTTTAGAACCGATCTTCAGGTCTGTCAAAGGATATATCGCTTCATCCATCGTCATTAGTGAAGGGAAAGGAAATGACATCCTCACTTTAAACAAACAAGACAGTCCGATTGTGTTCGAGGTGAATGATCTGCTGATAGGTGGGGTGGAAGAAGCCTATATCCCTGATGAAACGACCTTTACAGTCTGGAATCACCACACAGCCAAAGAGAAGGACATGATCCTTCCCTATATAAAAAAAGATACCGAAGATAAGCTTAAACTGGACGGATCCGCTCTATTCAACGACGATAAGTTTACCGGTCACACCCTCACCACAAGCCAAACCTCCCTGTTGATCATGATGATGAATCAGCTGAAAAAACGGGGGAAATTAATTACACAATCAAATGAATTCAGCCAGCCCCTTACCCTGGCAATCCATAAAGCCTCGTCAAAAATGGACGTCAAAAAAGAGAAAGGAAAAGTCACCTGTACAATCAATACGGACTTGAAAGCACGGGTTCTAAGTTATTATGAGGAGACCACTCCAAAAGATATTAAAGCCCTAAATAATATCGCTTCAAAAGAACTCACTAAACGAGCCCGGGAACTCACCGATCTATTGCTTGAAGCCAATAGTGACGCGCTGGGAGTCGGGAAGGAATTATCGGTCACCTACCATGATTCCTGGAATCCCGAGACGTGGAAGGAAGACTACCAAGAAGTCAAGTTTACCCCAAAGGTCAACGTTGAAATTGTCGGAACGAACAATCTGAAGTAAAATCTAAAAAAACCGGCCAATTCTTACCGGCCGGCTTCTTTTATCCTCTTAAATGGTCTTTCTCCTGCATAAAGGGTTATTTGGGTCTCACCGGTAAAACATCTACAAATAAGAATCGATCACGCCCCGTTTGAATATCCGGCGTCACCCTTTCCTCCCCCAACTCATACTCGATTGGAAACCCGAAGTTTGGACCATCGAATACAAACGTATGAAACTCTCCATTTTCACCGCACACATCGCAATGCTCAGGAAAATCTCTTATGAAGTCTTGATCGTATACTCTCCCTGCAAACGATCGATCCAGTTGTTCCAGATCGATGCATGTAAGCACAGTTTTGAATCCAAGCTCGATAAATTCATGACTCAACTCCCCCACTGGCCGACCCCAAAGAGGAAAGACCGGGGTGATCCCCGTCCCTGAAAGCATTTCCTCACGATATGCCCTCACATCCTCCAGGTGAATATCCCCAAAAACCATATGAGTGACACCATCACCCAACATATCAGATACCTCCCGCTCCATCCGTTCCTGATACACCTCATTCGGGTAATCCTGAGGGATCCAAACTTCCCGGAGCGGTATCCCGAGCGCATCAGACTGCTGCTTCAACATCTCATACCGAACCCCGTGAATCGACACCCGGTCGAATCCTTCCGTCAGCGTCACGAGGAGTGAATCCACCTCGTATTCCGGATTTTGTTGTATTTTATATAATGCCAGGGTGGAGTCCTTTCCACCGCTGAATGCTATGACTGTTTTCATTTGGACCTCCTCTATCTTCCCCTTATTTTATGAGTTTTCTTACTATTCATTATTCCAAACCTCAACAAGGAACTCAAACATCCGTTTACAAATTTTTTTTACCTTCTTCTCAATCAACTGCTCTCACCCGCTTTCTACCCGTTAGACCAATGAACAGACCTAAACGTTTCACACTATGTCAAAAAAAGCCCACCTGCATGTAGATGAGCCTGAAGTCTTCATTTAAAATGGATACGATTCAACATTTGTACTCTTTTTACCGTCATTGTTTCGAATTTCTATCGATTTCCCACAAAAATAGCAGCTCACACGAAAAAACCGATCCTAAATACGCCTATCTGCAGAAATCCCCACGTCCTTCCCCTGCATCAAAAGCCCTCACACCCATTTATCGGCGAAATTCGGATTTTAACGGCGAAATTCCAAATATAACGGCGAAAATCAGATTTTAACGGCGAAATTTTCATTTTATCGGCGAAATCCTATATATATCGGCGAATTGCCTCAAACGGACCTCGATCCTCCAGGAAAACGAACTCTTAGCGCTAAGTCTTGAGGTCCGTCCCTCGCACAACCCCCGCCTCAATATAACTCCTCACCATCTTCCAATTGTCATCCTCCATTTTCTTAAAGGTATCAAAGAACAAGTGACACGTCTCCAAGGCTTTCCCATTCATCACGATCGTTGCGGATAGAATCGCCATCACTTCATCCTCCTTCAAAGGGATGATCGACACCTCATGGATTTCCCAATCTGCCCGCTGCTTTTTCACAAAATCGAACCCCTGCTTCCAGCCCTCGATGGATTCCTCATAGCCGAAATCAACGACTTCTCCGTCCCTGATTTCCCTGGCTTGGTAATCAGTCGAAATGAATGTCTCCAACTCTCTGATAGATGAATTCTTCCACGCTTCTAAAAATGTATCGAGAAACGGCTTAAATGTTTTATCGTTCATAGGAACCTCCTAAAGTATGTTACTACCAATTATTTCAAAGTAGGGTGATGAACTCAATCACCAATTCACATAAAAAAGGAGCTCAACCTAAAAGGTAAGCTCCTACTATTCATCATGCAAGCCGGATCAATCCTTCACCATCACCGCAGTTAGATTAAGATAGCCATTAGCACATCAACAATGGATATTAGCACCGTGCTAATCGGGTTGCTACTTCTTATATTAGTCGTTTGTGTTCACAACCCACAAACTAATTCCCGTAAATATTACCGCTCGACGAACTCAGGACCCCATTCACCGCATCCAACTGATAAGAAAAACCAGTATGATTCGCCCAATTCGTCATATCGATGGTATCCCCATTCTCCAGTTTAATGACATCAATATTGCTGATGGAAAGAGGTGATACATTGGTAGGCTGTGACGAAGCCTTGGCAAGATAAACCGATTGATCGGTACCTCCCGCCTGTACGACCACCCTGGCAGATCCATCGGCTTCGATCAATAGAGAGGTTTGCTCATTCACAGCTATCCCCTTTGCTTCTGTTGTCCATCCATCCAATAGATTCCGGGATAAGAACCCGACGAATCGACCCATCCGGTCCCGCTGCTCGAAATGACTATCCGTGATGGTGTTATCAAGATAGCGGTTCTCAAGAAAATTCCTTGAAAACGTCATATACCGGTTGTACGGATCACCCAATGCTTCATCCGAATACACGGTCCCATTCGCAGCATCATAGACAAATTCTCCCTGGATGGCCAGTCCAGCCGAGGTTCCTCCAATCGGGATCCCTTTCTGAATCTGGGCGTTCAATGCATCTTCAAGAGGGGTCCCCTCAATATAATCCACGTAAAGGAATTGATCTCCCCCCGCAAAGAAAACGGCTTCGGCGTTCTTCACCTTATCCAGTACGAAACTTTCATATGCGGCATTCCGATTCTTCAACAGAATCGTTTCAACCGAATTCAGTGGTGACTGATTGTCAGCCGCTAAGTCATACAGGTACTGATTATACCCATCACTTCCTGATGTCCTGAGTACGACGAAGTCTCCCCCATTCGCTTTCTCCGCCATCCACCTCATCGCTTCATCCACGTCTGTCGAGCCACCCATCAGGTTCACCCCGTATGTAGTGGCAGTCGTAACATCCCCTTCACTTCCATAGGAATAATACGTATAGTTACTTTTTGCAGCACCCGCTGTAGTGATGGTACCTCCCCATAAAGCTGCGACAACCAATAAAGCAATCAGTCTTTTCACACACTTGTCCTCCTTTTTTTGAAATCACTTTATCAATTGCAAGTTCTGTGCCAACTATGAAAGCGCTTTATTTACTGAATAATGTAAATATTTAAATAGTAATTGGTTTTTATTGGGTCAAATCACTTCGGTTTCATTTAACCCAATGACGACATCCTCTGGCTGTCCATCCCCAATTCCCATAAAAAAAGAAGCTCCCCCCAAAGGTAAGCTCCTAATCATCCTCCCACAAACTCGACCAATACTTCACAATCTCCCGCCCCTGGGCAGAATAGCGGTCATTTCCATCTAAAAAGAAGTCCTCCCCGCAGTCAGAACCTGTCACCTGGAATGCTTCATATGATATGTCCCTGCCATCGGAGCTGGTCATGCCTCCACCCATACTATGATGGATACAATAATCCTCGATGGAGGTTCTGTTCCCATCGTCATCAACATAGAAATATTGATTTTGATTGATGTTGAATCCCATTTCTTTAGTAGAAGTTTGATAGATACCGTACTTTTCAATATCCGTCCTCATCAACGTGGGCAAACTCTCAATCTTTACAGGAATGACGGAAAACGCTCCCTCTTTTTTAATGGCAGGTTGGTCCTGCATGCTATAGAAGACAACAATCGTACCTTCATAACCCTCAGGGATCAGGTAGCGGTTTTTTATCATTTCTCCTTGATCTTTACCAGAAATCCAATTCACTGCCAGCATCACAATCGCCACCACAAAGACAACACTTGCTAATGTAAGGTAGAATCGCTTGTTCTCCCGGTCAGGCCCCGGTGTGTTCTTTCTTTTCAACCATTCATCCACAAAGAAGAATATTATGGCACAAATCACCGCAAACCATGCAAACCCGTCGATCACAAAATACGTAATGGCTCCAAAGAAAGCATGGATGAAACCAGCTACCACCATACGTCCCTTCAATAGTCTTTTCGTTAACCAATCGGATAGCAGTGATACGGGAATCCCGTAAGCCAGGTTACCGGCAAGGGAATACATCAAGACAAATGGAAAGAGCATAATGCCCCCGTCCAGTATGCTGACGATCATCAAAAAAGTGGAAAGAATCAAACTCGTATAAATGGCCGGTTTTAATTTATTCATCCTGTCAGCCTCCAATTGAGATTGTGAATTATTTCACATTATAAATTTAACATAATTTGTGATTTGTTGGAAGGAATATAGGAAAGTTTTTCTGGATGGATACAGCTGTATCCCCCTTCAAATAACACCAAAACGTATCCCGATGTGTTCTCCCCTGTTTATTTCCATACTGTACGGGAAACACACTACTAACAACAACAAAAGGAGGAATTCATTATCGCACACGATCCAAAACAAGCAGCCGCACAAATGAACGAAGACAAAAAAGAGGATATCCTGCAGCAATTCGACTCGTTCAAGAACTACCTGGGAAATCAGGTTCAAAAGGGAGAAAAGCTAGGTCTTAGTGAGGAAGCCTTGTCTAAGGGTGCTAAACGCGTTGCAGACTATTTAGCGGAGCACGAGGAGCCGCGCAACCGGGAGCAGAAAGTGTTGAATGAGATGTGGAACGTGGCCAATAAAGAAGAGCGGGAGCATATGGCTCATGTTCTGGTCAAGCTTGCTGACCAAACCAACTAAATCACGCAGTAACGCCCGCAGCGATTTAGACCGCTGCGGGCATTTTCTTATGACTGAACATTTACATGCATATAAGCCAGGGCATCTTTCACTGTAGCAAGCGTAGGAATCGATGATAGGTCGATGTTCTTGTTTATGGTACTCATGGCCATTTCCGGCCGTAGTCCCGTGATGATTGAACGAACGCCCAGTAAGGCTAGCACACTTGTAATCTTAAATAAAGCATCCGTGACGTAATGATTTAATGTATAAACACCGGAGAAGTCGATGATTACATGATTCACGTTCTGTTCCCTCACTTTGGCCGGAATGATTTCGAGTAGCAAGCGGGCTTTCTCTTCATCGATCTTCCCGACAATCGGTAGGACGGCAATATCATCCAGCAAAGGAACCAGTACAGCAGATAATTCGTTGATTTCAGCCACCATTTCCGTTTGCTGTTTTTCCCTTTCTTTCTTCTCCATGATGTCATGTACATATGTTTGAATCGCCTGAGTATCCCCTATCATCAGGGGGTGACAGTACAATTCGACTTCCACGGTCGATCCGTCCGTTCGATAAACCGTCTCCTCAATGACGTCGGCGGGCTTTCCGTACGCAGATTGAATTCTTTTCCTGATTGCGTCCTTGGAGGATTCCTTGAAAATATCCAAGGGACTTTGACCAACGACGCCATCTTTATCCGTTCGAAAAAATTCTTCCGCAGCCCCATTCACATACATGATTCTGTAATCCGTATGTATGATAAGTGGATCTAGTGAATATTCCATAACCTTGAGATAATCTATGTCTGACATATCCTCGCTCACAATGCTCACTCCTTTTCCCTAACCATAGCGTTATTCACTGTGGGACGCAAGAAATAAGGGAAACCGTTTCCCATTCGACATATATCCAGGGTCACTACATATATCGAAACTTACACTTGCCTATGGAACAGGAAACAGATAAAAAGACCTGCCATGATTGTTTGACAGGTCTTCTTTGGTTTACGAAACGATCCGGCTATTGGAATTAATTGTTTGAGTTGTTTGAGCTGTTGGAGCTGTTGGAATTATTCGAGCTATTCGAGCTTCCTGACTGGCTTCCGCCTTTCGCTCCGATTTCCTGGTAGAATTTCTTATCGTGATTTTCTGCAGTTGCTTCTCCACCTTTTTCACCGATCTCTTGGTAGAATTCTTTGTCGTGGTTCTTCGCTGTTTGTTCGCCGCCTTTACGACCGGCTTCCTCGTAACTCATTTTGTTCCCATTGTTGTTGTTGCTGTTGCTGTTGTTGTTGCTGTTGTTACTGTTAGACATGAATAAAATCCTCCTTAAGTTTAGTAAAATGGTGTTGTACGTTTGTACATTGGTTATATACCTCGTGAGTTGAAGTTTAAACAAAAAGTGGGTTCTTTTAACATTTTTGTAATTTAATTTACACCGAATTGGGAGCAGGATGGTTTTTGTCTTACAAGGCCCTGAGGCATGAAGGCTCTCTGATAGAAGTGCTTCTTAAAAAGGTGTATGATAAAAGTAGAAATTTTCCAAATAATAAAGGAGTCTTGCTACATGGATTACATCAAGCGGGGAACACGCGAATTCAATCATGCAAACCTGGCCCTGTTTGCAGGGGGATTCAGCACCTTTGCCATCTTGTGGGGAACGCAGCCCCTGCTTCCAGAAATCGCAAAGGAGTTTGCTGTCTCACCAGCCACCTCCAGTCTCAGCCAGTCTTCTACAACGATTGCCCTCGCTATCAGTCTATTAATTGCAGGTTCCTTATCTGACGTATATGGAAGAAAATCCGTCATGACCTTTTCTTTACTCACATCATCCATTCTTGCCGTTTGCACAGGGTTTGCATCAAGCTTCCATATGCTCATCATTGGCCGGATCCTGCTGGGAATCACGCTCGCCGGACTTCCTGCTGTCGCCATGGCTTACTTGGGTGAGGAAATCGAAGCGAAGAGTCTCGGAATGGCCATGGGATTATACATAAGCGGAAATTCCATCGGGGGAATGTCCGGCCGGATCATCAGCGGCGTCCTTACCGACCAGTTCAACTGGCATGTCGCATTGATGGGAGTCGGGATCATCAGCATGCTCTCAACGGTCATCTTCCTCGTGTTCCTCCCGCCGTCTGCCCATTTCAAACCGCAGACGTTTCAGTTGAAATCATTGGCCGGATCCCTGTTCAGCCAGTTTAAAGTTCCTGGGCTCACGTATCTCTTCACCATCGGATTTCTATTGATGGGCGGATTCGTATCCCTCTACAACTACATCGGATTCGAGCTGATCGCACCACCTTACTCGCTAAGCCAGACCGTCGTCGGCTTTATCTTCATCGTCTACATCGTCGGTACCTTTAGCTCGACGTGGATGGGAATGCTCTCCGATCAGTATGGTAAAGAAAGAATCCTGCCCTTGTCCCTCGTCATCATGTTATCCGGGGTGCTTTTGACCCTGCATCCGAATCTGTGGGTAAAAATCATCGGGATCGCTGTCTTTACTTACGGATTCTTTGCCGGCCACTCCATCGCCAGCAGCTGGGTCGGACGATTGGCCGTCCATGATAAAGCACAGGCTTCAGCACTCTACTTGTCTGCCTATTATGCAGGATCGAGTGTCGGCGGTACCGTCAGCGGCAGCTTCTATCACCACTTCAGCTGGGCCGGTGTGGTATGGATGATCGTCACTCTTTCCGTGATTTCAATTGGGATTTCGATTTGGTTGGGGAGAAGGGACGTTGCGAGATCTACATAAAAGAAGACTTATCAATAAGTCCTCTTTCTTTGTCTCGGGTAAGACTTACAATTCTATCAGCCCATTTAGTCAGATTCTCTTAAGCTGCCCCATCTCTTTCCCAACAATGGGCCTCCTTCTTATATGAAGCAATCCTCTCAAACCAGGATGTTCCCTCTTTATAACAAATAAAGAAGCAACCAGCTTTCTTGAACCGGTTGCTTCTTTTCATCTATATCTTTGTCACTTCTATATAGCGTAGCTGGATTCCGTCTTTTTCAATCACTTTAAAGCGATGACCTTCTTCCTCAATGAAGCTGCCCACTTTGGCATCGAGGTTCTGTGTCATGAACCAGCCGCCAATGGTGTCGATGTCCAGTTCTCCAATGTCGATGGATATGTTCAAAAGAGAGTTGACATCATTGATGAGAACCTTTGAATCAAGAAGGTAATGACCATCCTTGAGCTTTCGGATCTCCGCTACTTCATCCTCATCAAATTCATCCCGGATTTCACCGACGATTTCTTCAAGGATGTCCTCGACCGTCACGATGCCGGATGTACCCCCATATTCATCAATCAGAACGGCAATATGGACCCGCTCTTTCTGCATTTTCACAAGCAGGTCATGAATTGGGATCGTCTCGATGACAGTAATGATCGGATTAATAAAAGGTCGGAGTGAAAAGTTCTTATCCAGTTCGTTGACCATCGCCTCAGTCAAGAGTTCCTTCATATTGACGAATCCTTTGACGTTATCTTTATCTCCGTTCACGACAGGATAACGCGTGAAATTCTCTTTTCGAATGGTATCGATCACGTCCTCGAGCGTATCGTCTATGGAAAGGGAGACGATTTCTTTTCGTGGGACCATGATTTCCTTCGCAATCCGCTCATCGAATTCAAAGATGTTGTTCACATACTTTAGTTCGTTCTTATTGATTTCCCCGCTTTTAAAACTCTCCGAAAGCAGGATCCGAAGCTCTTCCTCAGTATGGACTTCTTCATGCTCAGAAGCAGACTTCAGCCCGAAGATTCCTACAAGCACTCGTGCAGACCCATTTAAGAACCAGATAAAAGGATACATGATCCGGTAGAACCAGATGATCGGTCCTGAGAATAATAGCGTGACGGCTTCTGCTTTCTGGATTGCCACCGTTTTTGGTGCAAGCTCCCCGACTACAACGTGAAGGAATGTCACAAGGGCAAAGGCAATACCAAAGGAAAGGACATGCGTGATCGCTTCATTCAACTCGAAATAAGCAAAAAGTGGATGCAAAAGCTTCTCCACAGTCGGCTCACCAAGCCACCCTAGTCCAAGGGCCGTAATCGTGATTCCAAGCTGGCAGGCAGATAGGTACTCATCCAGATGAGTGACGACCTTCTTGGCGGCCATCGCCCCTTTCCGGTTCTCTGCTATGAGCTGATCAATCCTCGAACCCCGTACTTTTACAATCGCGAATTCCGTCGCTACGAAAAAAGCGGTTAAAGCAATCAATAAAACGATTAAAATTAGATTTATAGACGTTGTCAATTAGCAGCCTTATCCTCGGATAAGGCTTACACCTCCATCATGATATATTTCATCCACAGAGTGAATGGTTGGATTGATGAAAGCATGAAGTTGTAAACTACTGATCTCTAGAAGGGATTGCATAGAACCCATGATGAGAAGTAGACCGTTCAGCTTCCAGTAACCCGGATCGAACCATTGAATCTAATGTTATGCAGCATTGCTTAGCTGAATTGTATCTTAGCTTCTCTGTCCCATTTTCATCCCTCCAGCCGTTATGATAAAATAATATAGTATGATTTTACTTAATTATGAGAATTTAATCAAACATCTTACGATTGGCGATTACCCAAATCGATTTGGACACCATTTTATTTAAACGTTTCCTTACAAGCCTCCAATTCCCTTTTATCGTGAAATCAAATCCTTGCGAACATACCATTCCCCAAACTTTTTCATCCCCGAATCTTCTTTCACCCTGTTATACTCCAAAAAATCTACCTCATCAAATTCAGCCAGTGTTTTATGGAAATGCTTCGGGATAAATAGATACCAAAGATCTGACCACTTACTATCATTCTCGGAACCTCTTATCTCCTGTGAGATGAATCCTGGAGATTTACTCTCAAAGAATCTCATTTCCTCTCCATCATAGTAAGCGAGGCAGGATCTAAATTCACACTCCCTGTTCTCCTCATCCCTTAACAACTTCAAAATCCCCTCTATGCCGATCGTATCTAGCATGTGATTGACATACGCTCTCGGGAAACCGTTCAGCGCCTTAATAAAAAAGCCGGAATCCAATGCAATACATGGACGCTTCACGATTGAGTAAGCTTGTAAAACTTTCTGCTTCGCAATTTCTCTGATATCATCACTTCTCGGTTCATTCAATTCAGCCTCGATTGGTAATACCTTTATATTTGTTAATTCCTTCTGTGCTGACGCGATTTTACCTTTGTTTGTGGTTACGAATATGATTTCTTTCATTTTTTTGTTTCTCCTTTGCTTTAATCCATTATGCCAACACTCAATATTACAAACTTTCTATCAGGATGTACAACTGGAATTTCTCAAAAAAAAATGAGGCTTATTCCGGTATCATAAGCCCCTTCAATTGCAACACTATCCAGTGCCATCTTGTATTCCTTTTAATATATTAGGTTGAGCACGATTTCTGAGGTAATCCTCCCCAAGAATCCCATAAACCGCACAGTCCTTATACTGCCCTTTCGCATTACGGATCATATGCCGGATGATCCCTTCCTGCTCCATCCCGGCTTTTTCCATGATCCTGCCTGAAGCCGGATTATCCGTATTATGGGCTGCGGATATTTTATGAACATTCATATGTACAAAGGCAAATTCCACGACCGCTTTCAAGGCTTCGGTCCCATATCCTTTGTTCCACCAATTGAATCCAAGGGAATAACTGACCTCGCAATTTCCTGTAGAGTGGTCAAAATCATACAAATCGATCTCTCCGATGAGTTCACCCTCTTCTTTGAGTTCAATTCCCCAGTGACAAAACGCTTTCGATTCATACCCCCTCACAATCTTCTTCACCCGCTCTTTTGTTTCGTCAACGGTCTTATGTGCCGCACTGACTCGATTATCCGAGATCCGCTCATCCGAAATCCAGTGGTCAAAGACGCTTTGGATATCGTCGAGTTCCAATTTCCGCAGGATGAGTCGATCGGTTTCCAAATCGGGACTTCCGTAAAAACGGACCATACTATCTCTCCTTATACCTTAGCGCATCATTTTAAAAATAAGTAACCATCATAATCACAAAACTGATAAGCGTATATAAGACAGCTCCATAAAACACTGAACCTACATTGGCTTTTAATTCATTGTCCTTTTGGATCTTCCACCCTGCCTCACTGGCCTCCAAAGTCGCTCCTTTTGATAACGTACCGCCACTACTATTAAAAAAGAAAAGTCCGACCGTTAATCCCAGTCCGATGAAAAAGCTCCATTCTCCGTAAGAAAAAGAGAAGAGAAGACTCCCGATCCAAATACCAATAGCCAATATGGCAGCCGTCACCAATGATGTTCGTGTTATAAATTTCTTCATCCCAATCCCCCTTTATACACCTATCTTCTACGGATTGAATGATAAAAAGTTTCAATTTTCAGTCTAAAACACTAATGAACATAAAAGGGAAGCTCCCCTTTTTCAGGATAAGCTTCCTATACCGGAATAAAATGGCTTTGTCCAACCACAAGATTCAAGTTTCCCCATCATGAGTAAGGCATATCCTAAAATCATACTTAAAATGATCGATACTACTAACAACTAAATCCCCCTAAAATTCAACATAAAACGGATGCTCATCCTCATCCAGACAAAGCTCGATCCGCTCTCTGAAATTTGAGTGTGTCACCATCTCCAGCGCCTCCCCGATTGGAAAGAACCCTACCTCCAAACTCTCCTCTGAAGTCGTCGGTTCCCCTCCCACGGGCTTTGCGAGAAACAGGGTGTTGCAGATGGATCTCTTCACATTTTGAAAGACCCCGCAAAATGCCAACACCTCGACATCCATACCGGTCTCTTCTTTCGTCTCCCTGATCGCAGCCTCTTTCAACGACTCTCCTTCTTCCACCTGTCCGCCCGGCATTTCCCAGCCGCGTCTGGGTCCTTTTATTAATAGGATTTTCTGCTGGTCATTGATGACAATGGTCGCTGCTGAAATAATATGTTTTGGCGGTGAATAGATAGCTTGTGTGTTTTGCGTCATAAAAAACACTCCTCCATAGAGTTATCCTCAGACCTAATTTAAAATAGGTTTGGGAGTAGATTTTAAAAATGCCTTTTTCACATAAACGGTATAAGACAACATAATGACAGAAAAAACAAAATTCCCTATAAAGGGCTGTTGAGGTTGATTCGTTAATAATATGAAACTGACTAACCCAAAAACAACCGAGTACATGATGAATATCCAAAAGCCCCACTTTTTCAATCTCATGTACCCATAGACCATCACCAGGGAAAAGAGCGCCACCACTATCCTCATGATTCTTTCAGGTATGACCGATACTCCAAACCGTTCTGACATGCTTATGGTGTCAGCATCAGCCTGATAAAAAATGGCGGTAAACAATAATACGATGCTACCAAAAATATAAAAATAACCAATGATGGATACACCTAAAGGTCTATTCACTAATTCCCCCTCCTTAATGGTACGTCGTTTCAATTCTCCTTTACCACGTCTGCTGATACCAATTATGTCAAAATAAACCAATATACTCAATCACTATTTTACTTAAAAAAACCTGCCCACTTTCGGATAAGCTTCCTGTATACACTTACGACCACTCCATATCCTTTTCCACCCAAAAACCCTCATCCGAATTCCTTACCACTACATCAAAATACTCGTACTTTGGGTGCATAAACACTTCGTATTGAATTCTCCGCTCGTCATGGGTCTTTCGTAAATACTCCACATCCATGCCTCTTTCAGACACATCGCGGATTCCCCTTCTCATAAGCTCAGTCTCACCATCTGTGTAAAAGTAAATCTTAAGGTCGTATAGAACGGGATTGCTGAATGCAACCGTCATCCCTTCTACAATCGTCAGGTTGTTTCGGGATGAGATGAGCCGGCTTCTTTCATAAGGGACGTCAATGGTATAGAAATCCATTCCCTCCTTCACCATCCTGATATCGCGATCGAGGGCGAATAGATGGTGAGCCGCAGGATGGCAGGCGGTCATTTTGGATTGATGGATTTCGTTGTTGTATTCATATTGGATGGAAGTGTGCTTTCTGACGTCGGAATTGACAATATAGGGATCGGTGTTGATATAATTGACCCCTTTTCCGTCCAGAAGCGTCAAAAGCTTTTTGGCAAACGTCGTTTTACCGGAAGCACCGTGGCCTGAAATGCCGATGACCATTCTGCCATCCTGCTTGTTTAATTGATTGACTATGTTATGTAAGACCTTGTCCATGATTTCTCTCCTCATTTATAAGCTATTCTCAATCATCCCCGCTGGCATCACACTCGTCCCCATCCTCATGCCGATCAAGATTTCGGTCTGGATGCCCCAGTTCATACATCCGATTCCGCATCCTTAATTGCTTGATGACCATTGCCAGTAAGAATCCGGCCAGGGAAAGATAGAGTAAGTAATCGAGATCGAATAACAGAGAAACACATAATAATAGAATTGAAGGAAGGGCTATCAGCAACTGAATCTTTCTCATCGGGAAGTGGCCAATCTTACAAATTCCTCGCTATCCTTTATACATAACCTCATTCCTTTTTCCCAAAAGGCTTCTTCGGTAATGTCTTCCCCCAAATGCTTCATGACGAGGTCTTCTGTCGACATGCTGCCTGAATCCCGCAAGAGGTCCATATAATGCTCCTCGAACCCTTTCCCCGTTTCCTTGGCCCTGGCGAAGAGATTCAGTGCAAGTAAGTAACCAAAGGTATAAGGAAAGTTATAGAAAGGAGATTCTGTTTTATAAAAGTGGGGTGTCCATACCCAGGAGTGAACAGGAATCTCATCAAGGGAGCCGGCATAGCCTTCTTCCAAGGCAGCCCCCATCAGTTCGTTCAAGCGTGCTGCGGGCACAAATCCCTTTTTCCGTTCTTCGTGAAAGTCCTTTTCAAATATGAATCTGGCGTGTAGGTTCATGAAGTTCATGACGCTGCGCTTCAATTTCTCATCCAGGAGGAACAGCTTCTCCTCGTCGGACTCCGCTTTTTCCATGGCCGCCTCCAGGATGATCATCTCTGCGAAGGTTGACGCTGTTTCGGCCAAGCTCATGGGATAGGCTTTGTTCATCCCATTCACCGATTTCATCGCATGGTTATGAAAGGCATGCCCGAGTTCATGCACAAGGGTCAACACCCCTTTGAAAGTGCCGGGAAACGTGAGGAAGACCCTCGACTCCCCTGTTAACGGAAACCCTGCACAAATGGGAACCGCCGACTTTCCAGGACGATTTTCTGCCTCGACCCAGCCTTCCCGGAATGCTTTCTCCGCAAATTGTCCCATTTCAGTTCCAAATTCACGAAATTGCTCCTGTATCAACGCGGCCGCTTCCCCGTACTCGATTCCTTGGTGATGGTGATGCATCGGGGACCAAAAGTGGTAGGACTTCATTTTTGTATCTCCATTCATCCGGGCTTTCACGTTCAGATAGTCGGCAAATGGTTCTTTATATCTCTCCACGACTGAAAACATGCTATTCAGCGTTTCTTCCTTCATCCGGTTTTGAACGAGAGGAACATGTAGTACGTCCTCGATCCCCACGCTCTTATATAAGTTCAACCTGAATCCGGCAAGATGATTCAGGATTTGAGCGAATTGCCCTTCATGCTCCGTCCACTTTTCCACCAGTGCCTCATGAGATTTTTCTCGCACCGAAGCATCATGATGCGAACGCAGATTGATAGCCTGGCCAACGGAGTAATCCTGACCATTCACCCGTACCTTGATGCTGCCCATGAACGATTGATAGAACTGTCCCCAGGCATGGTACCCGTCTGCCATGAGGTCCGATACTTCCTGCGAAGGCTCACGGTCCGCTTCTTCCCGCCATTCAGAGAGGATGAATCGATACTCCTTGAGATCCTCTGAATCAAGCAGCGTCTTCCATACCGATTCCTCCGTATGGGCTAATTTTCTCTTCAGGTCACTCGTAATAGAATCATATTTTGATTGAAGAACCGTGGTTTCCCCTCGATAGAATTGTGCATCTTGGTCTTTCGGATTTTCTGAAAGCAGACAGATGGCGTAGGATCTGGCTTGAGATATGGACATCTTTATTTCTCTAAGCCGGTCAAGAAAAACGACTAATTGATCAGACTCTAGTGGAGCCGTCCACTCTTTCACCATTTCTTCGAACTCCATGATCTTGGCTTCCGTCCGCATCATATGGTCATGTAAATCAGGTGATGTGCTTCCACCTTTGAAGATGCTGTCCAGATTCCATACTGTTTGATATTTTGTTTGAGTCATCATAAGCTCCCCCTATCTAGTTCCGACAAAACATACGTTCTTATTTTAAGCTATTTTGAACATTTTTCCAACTTCTATTTGTCCCAAAATTCCAAATAGACTATAATTTGTTCATACCACTGAATCGGAGGATCACATCATGCCGCCTGTCTCATTAGTTGAATACAACGAAACATATAAACGTAAGCTTAGCGACTTCCACCTGCCGGGAGATCAGCTCCAATTCACCAGCATGCCTCTCGATAAAATCCGGAATCCTTCTATCTCAAAGGACACCAGGCACATAGTCATCCTGCATGACGACGAACCCGTCGGCTACTTCGCATTGGAAAAAGGGGAAAAGCTTCGTAAATATTCATCTAATCCCAAGGCAAGACTACTAACCTCGTTCTCTATCGATGCCAAGCGGCAGGGGCAGGGCTTTGCCCAGAAGGGACTCCATCTGTTGCCAAGCTTCATCAGGGAAAACCTCCCCGATACAAAAGAAGTGGTCCTTGGTGTGAACAAACGGAACAAAGCAGCCATCGGCCTCTACCTCAAGACAGGTTTTACCGACGAAAACGAGGTCTATGAGGGACCAAAAGGACCTCAACATATTCTGCACCTGAAGGTTTGATAAAAAACAGGAATGCCCGCTTTGAGCATTCCTGTTTTTCAACCCGTACAAATCACCAGCCTATCCCCGGCATGTTTTTGAATGAGGAAATAGGAAAAGTTTCATATCTCTTGATTCCAAGACGACCTCATACTCCAGCTGATCTACATAAGCGTAGAAAAGAACTTCATCCGGGATTATATAGTGAGAGCCTTCATCTCTGTAAATAATTCAACATCCCTTACGGTAAAAGTCCGTTCAAATGTAATGATATCCCCTACTTTTAACGACATGAAACCATCCTCCCTGCAGGTTTCTATTTATTTTGAATCAACCCGAACCCGATTCCAGTTGGATCCACAAGATAAGCAAGGTAAAAGTCGTCAAATTCCATGATGTCCCGGACCACCATCGCACCGTTTTCTTTTGCTTTATCCATCGCCATTTCGATGGAATCTACCTCGATTTGAATCCGTGTCCCGTGGGGATGGTCGCTTGGACCCTTGCCAATGCCACCGTCTATCCCTCCGTTTTCTTGATTCCCGGTTGAAACTCCCCTGAAATCCCACCTTGGTTCAGCCACTTCCCACCCAAAGACATTTGAATAAAAGGCTGCTGCTTTCTCTGGATTTTGACTGCTGATTTCAAACCCTACTACTTTACCACTGGACTTTTTCATGATTTATCCCCCCGTTGTATCCTGCTTCTGTCAACCGTGGACTCCATAGCTTCATTTCGCATTTCTAAAATGAATTCCTTATACACATAGTCCCTTCCACCATTCTTTTCATACCAATTTTTAATACGATTGACGTGTGCCTCATCACTTCGAATGGCGTTTTCGATTTCAACGTAATCTTCATAACTGTCATACTCCCAAATAGCGAAGATTTCAACCGTTCCATCCTCGTTATCCTTCATCCAGCGTCCGATCAGACGAGAACCATGCATTAATTGGTTAGGCAGGTTAAGGGTGTTGAAAAGGTCATTGAAAATATCGACAAATTCTTTTTTTACGGTATAGAACTTCCTTCTATAAAACATACATAACCCCTTTTAGTTTATTTCACACCTTCTCACAATCCACCAAGTAATCTACTACAGTACAGATAAGATTCTATCAAAGACATAAACGAGTCTTTCCACTAAATAACTTTATTTGGATAGGGTCACATTTCCCGAACGGTTCAATCTTAAGTAACCCATAAAAACATCTTTAATCATTTGTGACTTTTCAACTTCGATCAATTTATTCCCCTTCACCGCCGCATATCCACATACCTCTTCATACAATAACGGAGACCCAGTCCCTACCTTGTAAACCTTCTCTTTCACCAGGCTTTCTCCATTCACTTTAACATCTGAAAGTATGCCGTCATGGTGACTCCACGTAACTCCAGAGAACGCTAAAGCCCCGATCGGGATCCCGTGCGGCCTGAATCCATTTCCGTATACCTGTTTGGAGGTAATCTCCCCATTAAAACTATCTTCTATCAATCTCACAATTTGTTCACCTTTAAGCTCCATCAACACAGGAGAATGCATGCTTTTGCATCTGTTGTACACATCGCCTTTCGTCACATCGCCGGCTTCCAAGCCTTGGTCCACTGCGGCTCCGCCATACATAATGCCAACCTCAGACTGCCAGTAGTTCCGGACGGCCACTGCCATTAATTGAATGACATCAGCATGACTAAGGTCTTCCCTCGTCGTAAACAATACCTCAGACAGAAATTCATTCGTTTCCTCGCGACCCTTTTCTAAAATGGCTTCCATGCTGGCATCGATTTCGGATTCGAGTGTGATTTCCACTAATTTCCCTTCGAATGATTCAATCGTATAAAGACCCTTCTCTGTATGAACATCCAATTGCAACTCCCCGACAAATTGCCCGTGAGACCCTGCTTGAACAATCACGACGCCGGATTCCACAACGGGACTTTGAAGTACCGTATGAGAATGAGCTCCTACGATCACATCGACCATGCCACTGATTTCTTTCGCCATTTCCACATCGGCACCATACCCCAGATGGGATAGAAAGACGATGACATCCGCCCCCTGCGCTTTCAAATCAGACACGGATTTTTTAATGGCCGTAAGGGTTTCCAGATTCCTGAATCCGTGCTTATTTTCATATAGATCCCCGAATTGATCGGTCGCTCCAAATAGTCCAACCTTCACACCGTTATCCACTGTCACGAGGAGCGTTTCCTTCATCCCGCCGATGGGAGTCCCATCACCCTCTACAAGATTCGATAACAACCACGGGACACCCGACTCCCGGCTATGCTTTCGTATCAACGCCGGTGTCGATCGCAGCAGCTCATTATTCCCCACCGACATCGCATGATACCCGACATCCGCAAGCATCTCCAAGTGCATAAGGCCATTCGTCGCCAGGCACTCATTGATACTCATATCCATGTGATCCCCGCCATCCAGCAATAAGTAACTCTCCCCTTGCGCTTTAAGCTCCCTGACACGTTTCTTTATGTACGCAGCCTGGCGTATGACCAGATCATAGTTTCCATGAAGGTCATTGGTGTGAAGAATGGTGATGGTTTTGTTCATATGTATTTCCCCCTTTTTATAAGTGCTTGCTTAACTCGATGTCCGCGTATTGTTCAGGACTGTGCTCTTTATGCCTCAATGCATGACAAAATCTTCTCTTTCAAACCACCATTACTTGTGAACAGAATATACGTTTCTGAACTTGTTCGGATCACAACTCTATCCGTGTGTCCATATGGATAACCTATTCTCATTGCTGTTTTCCCTTCACCGCTATATGTATCATCATCTCGCACTTCCTTAATATCAGATAAAGGAATAGTGATATTGCTTAATTGCCATTTGATATTTAAGTTTTCGTCTTTCTTTGATACTTTTAATTCCATATGTTTCACTCCTATCCATACATACATTTACGAAAATTCTGATAAATAGTTTCAGATTTCACTCACCCACCTGCTTTATTTCATTCAGTCAAATGAATTCTTTTTTCGATTCCTTTCCTTCATATGATGATCCATGTCCCCCTACATTTTCATGTCTTTCACCATTTCCCTATACGAAGAAATCTTCTCAGTTAACATCTCATTCGTCGAAATCAATGTTTCGATCTGTTCTTGTATATTCTCCTGATGTTTTACTAATAAAGCGAGTCTATCTTCAGCTGTTTGGTTTCCTTCTATAAAAAGTTGTGTATATTTTTTTATATCGGAAATGGACATCTTGGTTTCCCTTAATTTAATGATGAATCTCAACCACTTGATATGGAATTCCTTGTAGCTGCGGACTCCTATAGTGGATCGATCGGGAGTGATGATTCCTTCTTTTTCATAGTAGCGCAAGGTATGAGGATTTACCCCTAACGCCTTGGCCGCTTCACTAATACTATACATAATTGGCCCTCCTATACATAAATGCTTGACTTAGAGTTCACTCTAACCTTTAGGATAGAATCGTACCATAACATGACAGGAGGAATGAAATATGAGCTACACAGTCATTACAGGAGCAAGCTCCGGAATCGGGTATGAGGCAGCCTTGGCATTTGCAGGCAGAGGAAAGAATATTATTGCCGTAGCCAGACGTGAAGATAAGTTATATGAGCTAAAAAAAGAAATCGAATCCCTGCATCCTGATGTAGAGGTTGTAACGATGACAGCCGATTTATCCGTGAGTGAGGATGTTTTTTCATTTTACGACCGTTTAAAGCCTTATGATATTGAAACCTTTATCAACAATGCAGGGTTTGGTAACTTTGATTCGGTTGCTGACCAGGACCTTTCGAAGATCCAAAGCATGCTGAGACTGAATATTGAAGCATTAACCGTACTTTCAACCCTCTATGTACGTGACTATGAGAAGGTGGCAGGAACTCAACTTATCAATGTTTCTTCCGGTGGAGGATATACGATTGTCGAAGATGCCGTTACCTATTGCGGAACAAAATTCTATGTAAGTGCCTTTACCGAAGGACTTGCCCAGGAGCTTGCATCAAAAGGTGCAGCGATGAAAGCGAAGGTATTGGCACCGGCAGCCACTGAAACAGAATTTGCCCAGCGTTCACTTGATGTAAATGAATTTGAATACAAAGGCACCGTCCCTCAATTCCACACTGCAAAGGAAATGGCTCAGTTCATGCTGGATCTATATGACAGTGAAAAAGTCGTTGGAATTGTTAACGGTGAAACGTATGAGTTCAGTTTGGTAGATCCCATTTATCTATATGCGAAACGAACGACTAACTAACATGGGAAAATTCGTTGTAACTGGGTAGGTTAAGGTATTTCAATTGGTTAAAGGGGGATTCATTAATGCCCCCTTTAATCTGAATTATTTAATTGACAATTGAATTTACCCCTCCACTCAAAGAAATTGTTCACTCTATCCGAAACCCCCAAATATTATTAGATTAATTTCCCATCTCTTCCTCGATCGAAGAAATTTTTCATATATGAAACAACGAATTAATCAATCAAACCAAAAAATATTTATTGATTTAGTTCCCGGGCTAAAGAATGTATCGCTTCCACTACTTCTTTCAAGTTTTCCTCATCATTCATCTTATTTCTTGCATGCAACAATACCGGCCTGACCGACTCAACGGAACGCCCGAACTTATACATCCAGTCATATCTCGGAACCATCCAGGTGTGGAAATGATGAGTGGTGTCTTCGTTGTAGAAATAATACACATACTCGATTCCGAGAATTTCCCTTTGAGCTTTTCTTATTCTGGTTAACACATGTATGTAATCCAGTTTCTCAGCTTCTGATAATTCATCGAAGCACGTGATATGCCTTTTTGAAGCTAATATGACCAGCCCTCTGATGGGGTAAGCCACATCCTGGTGGGCGTGGAAGTATTCCGTTTCCATCACGACGCCTCCATCCTGTACCACTAAACCGCTTGTTAATGCACAACTCAAACACTCCACGTTTACAGTTTTTCCATTGGATAACGTGATTTCCCTCATACATCTTCTCCTTCCACCTAACTGCTGCACACTGCTCAAATTACTTGGACCCTTTCCGAAAACAAGAAAGCCCACCCTCTATTATGGTACCATTTTTATACAATCAAAATAGTGTAAATTTTTTTTGAACCAAAGACGACATTTTCATATCTAATGATAAACGGACAGGAAGTACGAAGGAGGTGTGGGGTTTTTGGCGGATAGCAAACTGATCAGGAAAGCGAAAAAAGGACATCATCCATCATTTATACAATTGATGAAACACTATGAACAGTCGATGTACCGTGTGGCAAAGGGAATTTTGAAAAAAGATGAAGATTGCGCCGATGCCATCCAGGAAACGATCTTGATTTGTTTCAAGAAAATGCCGGATTTAAAGGAAGAGAACTATTTCAAGACATGGTTGATCCGGATATTGATCCATGAATGCTATGCTCTGCTGAATAAACGAAAAATGGTCATCCCTGTCAGGGAATGTCACGCACGGGATAAGGCGGAATTCGATTTAAAGCTTTCGGTGCAGGAAGCTGTATCATCATTGAAAGATTCATTGCGAACAGTGACCACTCTTTATTACTTTGAAGACCTCTCCATAAAGGAAATAGCGGACATTGTGAATATACCTGAAGGAACCGTAAAGTCACGGTTATCCACAGCGAGACAGCAGTTGATGACGATGCTTGAAGAAGAAGAATCCCCTTTGAAAAGGAGTGCCTGGAAATGAAAGGAGAACAGTTTGACTCCAAGATGAAAGAATTGTTTCAAGATGAACCACTCCCCTCTTCTGTCAAAAAGAGAATAGAAGATACGTATGACATGATCGAAACAGAAAGCAGGAAGAACAGGCATTTTTTTTTGTTACCTTTAAGAAAAGGCATTAAGGCCGCGCTGATCGGTGGTGGACTCGTCACCGTTTCCACTTTTGGAGTACTTGCTTCACAAGGGTTTCAGCTGTTTGATTCAAATGGGGAAGTGGTCATGGAATTGACTCAGCCTGATTCAGACATCCAAGAGTGGGATGCCGGAGCAGCAGATTCGTTCAAGGAAAAAGTGAAGCCCGGGGAAGCCCTCATTTACTATCAAGTAAGTGACTATCCCGAGAAAAATTTCACGGTCTACAGGCAACCAAGAAGATTTTCAGATTACGAAACGTACCGTGAATCCATTCAGCATTCCTATATGCCAAGTGAAACCCTGCCTTTCGGATTCCGGTTTGAAAGCGGCAAATTGACCGTCGATGCAGAACCAAGCCAGTTCAAACGTGCAGAATCAGAGCTTTATGCCAAGGCCCGTCACAGCGACAAAGACATCCTCGCCAAAATAGTGGAGGTAGAGGAAAAGGACGATCAAATCGTGACCGTGACCGAATATCGAAATGAAGAGACCGAAGTATTTGTACGGAGCTCCTCCAAGGTGGAATTATACGAAAATATGCCTTTGGATGACGGCGAGCTGTTGATTACCAAAGTAAAACTGTTGAGTCATGAAGCCTTTTACCTGAAGCAGGAGATTGGCGAATTTCCTTATCAGTCCATCCTATGGATCAAAGAATATGACGGAGAGAAGATCATGTATGAAGTGCTCACCTATTCTCTTGATAAAATGACGAAACAACAGCTGATCGAAATAGCTGAAAAGGTCGATACATAAATGAATAAAGGAGATTTAGTATGAAAAAAGCAGGAGCATCCGCCTTTCAAATCGTGATGATCATAACCGGGATCTTTGCCATCAGCCTCCTTCCTTCCATCATCAATGAAGTATGGCAGATTCTTTCGGGGTTCTTTTCCATTGCAAACTTAGTATACGTCAACCCGATTTCAGGGGTAAAAAGAGAGCTATTCCCCTTCTTTTGGAATGCCTATGAATATTCCCTTATTGTCTTTTTTTCAGCACTGTTCCTTTCTTTGACGATAGCCATTGTGGTCCTGTTCTTCTACTTCCTGATCGGCAAACCCTTTCAGCTAGTGATTGATTCCATTTCCTTTGTTTTCAGCTCACTCCCAGACATTTTCGTCATTGTGGGAAGTCAGCTGCTCGTCGTATGGCTGTTCAAGAAGACCGGGGTTTTTCTTTTCGACTTTGTTGCACTGGGGGAAGACAGGGCTTATCTGCTGCCGATCCTTTGTTTATCACTCCTTCCTACCATGTACTTCATCAAGACCCTGACCGTATTAATGAAGGAGGAATTTGATAAGCAATATGTAGAGCTTGCCAGAAGTAAAGGTTTGTCTTACTTCCGCATCCTGATCATCCATGTGTTCCGGAACACCATCATCAGTCTTGCTTACCACGGTAAAAATGTCATGGCGCTTATGTTGTCCAACCTTTTGATCTTAGAATACTTATTCAACATGCTGGGAGTAACCACTTTTTTGTTCTCTTATAATACCCCCACCCTTTTCGCCGTTACATCGATCCTGCTGTTCATCCCGCTTTATTTATTTTTGAAGCTGGTGCAACGAACAGCCAATTCCATTACAGGTAATGAGGTGGACTTATAATGTCGAGGGTCATCAGACAGCCCCTATTCATTTTAGGATTTTTAACGATCTTTCTTATTACACTTGCCAGCATTATTCACGCGACACATTTCGATTCAGCCATCCCACAGACTGAGTGGCTGAAAGACAGTGAAGGAAATATGATTGCCGGGGCCCCTTTAGAACCAGCCAAAGACTATCCATTTGGTACAGATAAGTATGGCAACCACATGCTTGAACAGCTTCTTCAAGGGGCCAAGTATACGTTTGGAGCCACTTTTTTGACATCTCTCCTTGGATTTTCACTGGCTTTCCTATCGGGAACCCTTCTTGCCTTTTGGAAGAAACAAGGATCGAAGGCCATGGTAAAAGGAATTTCGTCTTCTTTTTACTTTGTGCCTTTATCCATCATTGCTTATAACATCCTTCATCCGGTTCTATGGGAGCCGCCTGAAGGTTTCGCCTACTCCCTTACCGGAAGAGTTATCTATGAAATCATCATGCTGGCCGTTATTCTCACCCCAACGACCGCTTTGTTGATTGCGGATGAAACCAGGGAAATCCTGAAGAAGGAATTCATCGAGAGTTCGATCACACTGGGGGCATCCCCTTCTCATATTTTCAAGAAACATGTGATCCCTCACCTGCAACCAAGACTCTTCATCATTTTTCCGAGGATCGTCGTTCAGGTCCTGCTCATCATTGCTCATCTTGGAATCTTCCAGATTTACTTCGGAGGAACCTCGGTTTGCTACGATATCTTTTGTGATCCACCCATGCCCATTGCCAACGAATGGTCCGGGCTCCTTGGCATGTATATCAAGCAAATCAACTATCAGTGGTGGCTTGCCATCGGTCCGCTAGCCTGCTTCACGATCTCCATCCTCGCCGTCAACAGCATGGCAGCCGGAATTGAAAAGGGACTTACTCGGCCTATAGGGTATAGCAAAAAGAGAAGAACCCAGAAAATAAAGAGAGGAACGCCCATTCAGGACACTACCTACACATTGGATTCCCGTGACTTCAAAAGAGTGTCGAACGGATAAAGCAAAAAAGGGAACTCCCTAATTCCGGAGTTCCCTTTTCCTATAAAGCATTATTATTGCTACCTGCTTCACCATAAAACATGTCAAGTCTCTTCATCAACTATGAGAGCTATCTTCAAAGACCCTTATCTCGAAGGGGAAACCCCTTACCGCTCATGTGATGGTCGATCTCCCATCCATAAAGAGGAACCGTTTTATCAGTTTCCTAATAACTTACCTTTTCTCAGGTAACCCAGGAGGATTATATTTAGGGGGAATTCTTAGCCATCCTCTTGAAATCATGATATTTTTTAAAGGTGCAGCGAATTTCATTAAGTTGATCTGAATGGAAAAGAACATCAATCCGACGTCGGTCCGCACGGTCTTGGACATAGCCTGTGCGCAAAATGTGATGGATGTGGCGACTTTGGCCGATATGAGATTGGCAATTTCATCATCCTTCAGTTTAACCCCTTCCGGCACCGCATCAGAATTCGACGATGGTTTTGTAGGATTGACCAACGGCAACGGAACTCCTTCTTTTAAAAGGAATTCCTCTATCTTTTTTGTGTCTGCCTTACTACCTTCCAACGCATTTTGTAACACATGCACCATATCCTGATCAGCCGTCGTGTTCAGTCCTACCTGGTAAAGGGCTTGAGCTTCATGAAATGCGGTGAATGCTGTCCAAAGATCCATCACTTCACCGACATGTAAAGGGGGTTTGGGTGCTTCATCAATAAAGTTTTTTATTATGGCTGAAACAGCTTCAAGAACATTTGTCATCCACTTGCCTCCTAATTGCTTGTCGCCACTATTATTCCTCATAATTGGTTATACATTCAAAAAGTGATGAATAAGCAGTATGTCGGATACTGCTTAAAGCCGTATTCTTATTCTCTGTACTCTTTTTCAACCCCATCAGGGTATGTTATTTCAAGCTCAAGTTCCTGATAGCCTTCTTCAACTGAAAAGGCATCTTTTACCTGCTTGATGACCTTTTCGCCTTCTGAATTCTGATTGAAGTTGAACCCTTCAAAGATAGGGGTGAGCTTGTCCATTGCTTCATCTGATAGCAGGTTTTGACCATTGAGGTCATCCTGGTATTTCGCTTCCGCTCCGTCTTTTTCATTTTCATAGTCCACATCAATCGATTTATTATCTTTATAATCAACATCTAAATCGAAATGTGTAAAAGGAAGAGCTCCTTGTTGGGTGTTCTCATTATTCGTGTTTTCTACAGGTGCGGTTTCTGGTGGGTTCTTGACTTCTTCCTTATCATTACAGCCTGCCAATAAAAAAAACGAGGAAAAAACAAGGGTTAACATGGTTCCTGTCATCTTCATTCGATGACCTCCTTAAAATAGTTGGGGATAGTTTGCCCATTCTTAGAGGAATGCATCACGTTTATTCGTTTATGGGTTTCTACAAGAAGTCACTATACAAAAAAAGAATGACCACCACAGTGATGATCATTCCTTCTCCAATATGTTGGATGAATGATGACAAACCATTTATTTGGTTCTACTCGTATAAATCAAATGCACTCATTCTTCAGGCAATAATACTATCTTCCCTAATTTCCCCTTATTCTTAAAATATACTTGAGCCTCTTTCGCTTGTTCCAAAGGAAAGGCTTTATCGATGACCGGCTCTATTTTCCCTTCAGAAATGGCCTGGAGCATTTCTTTAAACTCTTCCCTCGTCCCCAACACCGATCCATACATGGTAATATGCTTTAAATACAGTGTTCTGAAATCAAGCTCTGTCTTTTGGCCGCCTGCAGACCCTGAAATGCAGAACTTGCCTCCTTTTTTCAGAACCTGAAGAGATACAGAGAACAACGCATCTCCTACCACATCTAATACAGAGTCGATAGGTCCTCCGTTCACTTCCAAGATTTCTTCGGCAAGATTATCGGACTTATATGATAATACATGTGTGGCGCCTAATTCCTTCATTCTCTCCTCACTATCCAGGTCACCAATGATTGCAATCACCTTGGCACCAAAGACCTTAGAGGCTATTTGCACATTTAACGATCCGACCCCTCCATTTGCCCCCGTCACCATAACGGTCTCTCCTGGTTGAACCTGAATCAGCTTGACCATATGCCATGCCGTTAACCCGCTTACTGAAAAAACGGCGCTATTCGAGTAATCGGAGAGGGGCATATCAAAACAGAGATCAGCAGGCCATACCACATATTCCGCATAACCCCCGTCGTATTCTGAGCCTATGAAGGACATATCCTCAGAAATATGTTCAGAGCCCTCTTCACCACTGGACGTAAACGGGAATAAAACAACGTCTTTCCCCACCATGGATCCCTCTACCAAATCTCCAACCTTCACTATTTCCCCTGTTATATCCGACCCTGGTATACGCGGGAACTGTACTCCTTCCGGACGCCATCCTGATTTTGAACCGGTACCGTATGCACCTTCTCTCATCCAGATCTCCGTATTATTGATGGCACAGGCCTTTACCTTTACAAGTACTTCATTTTCTTTAGGTTCTGGTATGGGGATGTCGACTACTTTTAACTTATCTACATCCCCGTATCCTGTTACTTGCACCGCTTTCATACAATCATCACCTTTCTCTTTTTGTTATCAACAGGCTGCTCTTAGTGATAAAAGAGCAACACTAACGATAGAAAATTTCGCTTCATTTATTTTCATCTAATTTCCTGTTTTGCATACTGACATTAACGTCCTTAGTTGTATATACAGTTCTAACTTTATGTTACTCATCCTACAAGAATCGTCACTTTATAAAAAGGAAAACGACCCGTCATCGACGAGTCGCTTGTCTTGTATATGGATTTTGAACAAGTTATATAAAAAGGAGAACACCTGAGAGCCAAGAGTCCCCGTTTTATATACCGATAATAAAATGTATGCATATCCTCAGCTATCAATAAACACTGGCACAAGTTCCGGCTGCCGGTTCGTAATAACAATGCTGTTTAAATTGCCCTGCAAAAGGCTGATTGTACCATGTAGGAGGACACGGCGCATAAGGATTGAAATACCAAAGAGCATATTTCGCCGGATGCTGCGCCCAGTAGTCCAGATTCTTCTTGGCTAACTTTTTCTCAACCGATCTCGCTCTGTTATAGAAGAGATTCCCTTTTTGAACGGCTTCAAAGGAATAATTCCCTCCTTGCACTTGAAAGATGACTTGCCGGATGGTTCTTACCTGTTTAAAGTCCAAACAATCCGCTCTCGCCCGATTCACGATGACATTTCCGACATACAGCATTCCTTGTTTTCCTTCACCTTCCGCTTCGGCCCTCATCATCCTTGCCATCAAGGCAACGTCTGCATCTGTGTATTTGACTCTTGGCATTTTTCTCACCTCAGAATATTTTATGAAAAATGCCTCTTTTCATGTCATTAATTATAAATTAAGGGAATCGTGTGCTTCCTCGAGCCTCGGCTGCCTCCGTTCAATAAGGTTGACCGTATCGCTCCATTTTCTTACCCGTCTATCATTTCACAAGACTGGTCTACCCGATTCAAAAATAAAGAATGACCATCTCAAAGATGATCATTCCTTCTTCACTTGATTATATGTTTTTAACCGCTTCTTCTATCCCTTTATCCCCGGAAATGAGATCGAATCCTTTATTAAAGGTACTCTCTTCCGTTAACGATGCCACGATGGTTCTCGCTACATCTTCACGGGGAATGGAGCCTCTTTCCAGATTTTCCGCAGCGGATACGTTCCCTGTGCCCGCTTCGTTAAGAAGTCCACCCGGACGGATGATCGTATAGGTCAGTCCGCTTTGTTCCAGCGCACGATCCGCGAAGTGCTTCGCCACATAATACGGCTTCAAGGATTCGTTCCAGTTCTCACGATGATGAGCCTGCAGGGCACTCACGATCACGAACCGGTCGATCCCCGCCTGCTTAGCAGCTTCCATCGTTTTCACCGCTCCGTCAAGATCGATGAGGAGAGTCTTGTCTGAACCTGTGCTCCCACCGGATCCGGCCGTGAAAACAACGGCATCGGCCCCCTTCAATCCGTTTGCGATTTGATTAACCGTGCCTTCCAAGTCAACAAGGGAAGCTTGCACGCCGTCCTGTTCAAACGACTGTACTTGTTCTTCTTTTCTCACGATTGCCCGCGGGGTATGCTCGCCACCGTCCTTCAGTAAGCCGATCACTTGCTTCCCGATCTGTCCATTTGCTCCAACAACTGCTACGTTCATACTCTCATCTCCTTATTCCGATAATTTTGCTATGGATTCATCATCACATGTTTGGATGGTTGATGACAAATCATCTGTTTGGTATGTGCTCATATAATGTATCCGTAATGGCGGCTTTCAAAACACATGGGAGCACCTTTGAGAGAAATAGGGGTTAAAGATTCGTTCGGAATGCATCTAAATGGAGAGGATTTCCCCTGAAAATAGGCACCGTTGGGAGAAAAGTAAGGATGGAGTAGATTCAATGGTTACTGAAGTGACCTTTCGAAGGGTAACTGATGTTCTGATGGACTGCATCAATGGGGATTGCGTCGTTTTTTGATTTATTGCGTCTTTTCGGGACGTGATTGCGTCATTTTTTTATTTATTGCGTCGTTTTCTGCCATGATTGCGTCATTTTTTCATTTATTGCGTTTTTTACCAATCACTACCAACAACTCCGTCATTTCACCTCGCTCCTTACATCAGTTACCCCGGTATCGCTTTTCCACCAGCCCTCATTTATAAAGAAACAAAAAGACCATCGAGGTCCGTCCCCCCGATGGTCCATATCCTTAAATGATTTTATACAACTCCTCCACACTGGTCACGACATAGTCAGCATGAGGGTTCTCGACCTTCTCATCTGTAAAAAGGCAGGAACTGATCCCGGCATTCTTCCCTGATAACAAATCCAAATCCCTGTCCCCGATCATGATGGCATCAGAATGATCGATACGATGGGTATGAATCAAATGCTGAATGGCATCCGGACTCGGTTTTCTCTCAAACCCGTGATCTGAAGTGATGAAATCAGTGAAATAGCCCGCCAGCCCGTAATTCTCCAGCATTTTGATTGAAGACCCGCCCCTGTGGGTGTAAAGATAATTCCTTCTGTCCGTTTCATGAACATACTTGCAAAGTTCGACGATTCCTTCAAAGGGCTTGGATAAATCAAACTCCACTTCTTTTCTGCGGGAATCGTAGGCTGCGACAAATTCTTTCCCGACACCATACTTTTTTTCATAGTGATTCAGAGCAGTTGTCATTGATACCTTCATGTGTTTCATGATTTCCTCTACAGGCTCTTCGATTCCATGGCTCACAAGTGTTTCCTTGAAGGTGCCCGCCATCACGGGATATGTATCAAAAAGAGTGCCATCGAAGTCCCATATGATGTGTTTATACAAATTTATTCCCCCTCTTATGTCAACTATCCTTATTTTACCATAAACAACGGTCTTTTCGTCCACACTGAAAAAACGCATCTAAAATAGGAAAATTATGCTAAACTACTAGTAAAGAACAACCAAGGGGGATCCCATGATCCGTTCACTGCAAATGTATTTTCTCATTATCCCGGCCACCCTGTTTTTCGCCGGTATCATCCTTCTTTCATATAGAGCATACGAATGGGGGCTGCTTCCACTACTGAGCCTTCTCGTTCTCTATCTCTCTACTAAAAAGAACCGATCAGTCATTTCCCTTTTCCTGTTCTTCCTGCTCGGGTTGCTGGTGTTTCAACTTGCAACAGGCTGGATCAACGAGAGGGATGTTTCTAAAGAAATGAAAATCCTGTTGAACAGAATCTTTCTGTTCCTCATCCTGATCGGATTAGTGATTTCTCACTTGGTGTCAAAGGAAAAAATCGTTTTCTTCACTCAACTCCCGAATTGGAGAAGACGCCTTTCCATGCCCTCTCATACCATTTCAACGCCATTATTTTTACTGATCGGGCTATTGGGATCCAGTACCATTTTCATCCCATTGATCTGGTATCCGGTCATCAGTGATGTGAAATCCCTAATCCTATTCGCTATAGGGTTTGCCATCCTAAACGCTCTATTAGAAGAGCTCATTTGGAGGGGAATGATGGTGTCATCTCTGAAACGAAACGTCTCCACCCTTTATGCTGTAGTCGTCACCAGCATTGGATTCGGACTATTACATATATCCATCGGAATCCCTGTACTCATCAGTCTTCTCTTCTCTTTTGGCGGTCTATTCTATGCCATCGTGGTGTTAAAGACGGAAAGTATCTATCCTTCAATCGTTTTTCACATGGTGATTAATATGGGGATGGTGTTGAATGGGTGGATTGTTTGAGCGACCCCTGATCATTTGTAGGAGGTGAACGTCATGGAACTTTTCTTAATCTTTATCATCGTTACTCTTCTTATTATTTTTCTATTTATCTTATATATCATTATTGAGCGGGCGATGCGAGAAGGCATTAACAACTCGATCATCGGGCGATACCTCGAAGAAAAGCATGGAATCAAAGAACCACAGGGGGACGAGGATTTATTCGACGATAAGTAGAAGACCCCGTATTGTGAAAACAAGAACTCGTCTATTTATAAGCGGATTGACCTCATTATTCAATAAATCATGATTGTATTCCCATGCACTCTGTGGTAGTGTGTTACTATCTTGAAGTTGACCAACTCAAGCGAAAAGCCACCCCCTGAATTCAGCGGGTGGCTTTTCTCTGACCCTTACAATTTCCCATCAACCTCCGACGTATCCACATCATCCCCGAACCAATTTCTCAACTTGCCCTTGACCTGGGCTTTCACGTCATCATCGATATACATGGCCACCTGCAGCAACGCAAGACCCAACGCACCAAAGTCATCGGTAAATCCCACTCCCACCGCCATGTCGGGAATGAAATCCGTTGGAAGAATGAAATATCCCAATGCCCCGATGATGATCATCTTCGACTTCTTTGGAACATCCGGCTTTTGCAGGACAAAGTAGAGAAGCAAAGCTGTATAAACCACCGAATGTCCGGCCTTTAAACCGTACCTCTTGAGCTTATCCCAAAACTTTTCCTCTGAATAATGTTTCTCCGTCTCATTCATTTTCCTTCCACCTCCAAAATGAGCCATGAGCTGCTCAACTCTTTTGTTACTTTTTATTGTAAAAGCTTTGTTGGAAATAGACAAACTTTGGAATGGCCCTACTGGCTCCCGGAGTCATCTCAATTTTTTCACAAAGAAAGATCAACCGCCTGCTACAACTTTCTCAAATATAATTTCATAATCCGTTGGTTTTCCATGCCCATTGTATTTGTACGGAAGCACCTGCACTAATCTCCATCCTTCTGCTGCATGTTCATCGATGATTTCCCTGTGCTGCGGGTCCGTGAAGAACCCTCCCAAGGTTGTTTGTACATATTTATATTCGTACATGTTAACACCCCCATCTTCTTATCTTCTATACAAATGGACATTTTTATTAGTTTCATTTGTCTCTTAAGATAATACCCTGCTTTATGCATTGGTTCACACCCAAACAGGGTACTGCATGGCTTCCCTATGTCCAGCCGATCAAAAAAACAAACGACCCATCGTAAATAGACGGGTCGTAAACCTTAATGTGTCTTAACCTGGGATTAGGTGAGGCTACACCGACAAGAGTGCCTCCGCAATCAGCTTATCAAACTTGCGCACATCGATCCCTTTCTTTAACTTCACTTTGATGTGGCCAGCTCTGGTCCAAAGTTCCACTTCCGCATTCACATCGAGGAAGCTGCCAGCATTCTCCGTGGACCACATATTAATTGAAGAATACGGGAGAGAATAGATCTCCACCTTCTTCCCAGTCAACCCTTGTGCATCTCTAACAATTAATCTCTTATTCGTGAAGATGGCGCTATCTCGAAGTGTCTTATACGCAGCCACCGCTTCTTCCCCCCTGATCAATAGATCATTCACATCATCTGGGATCGGACATTCGGACAGCAACGTCCATTCCAATATTCCTGTCGTTACAGCCATTTTCATAACCTCCTTAAAATAATCATTCTCTATAACCAATTCTGTATCAGAAGGAGAAAACCTGCTTTTTTCGGGGATGGATGCGTGATCATCAAGGATACTGTTAATATAGGAATTTCATTTTTAGTCAGGCAAGAGATCGAGCCACCTACTGATATATAAGAAGTTTAAAATGATGATAATTATTGTGAGGAGCCTATCTTCTCCACCTTCACCTGCTCAAACGTTACTTGTCCCCCTTCCGAAAATAATGAAATACCCTGATCCTCAGCTCGCGGAAAGACCAAATTCGAATGAACGGTCCGACCACCATCAATAAAGACCTCCACACTCGTCTTATCAACCAAGATAGTGAGGTGAACCTGTTTAGGATCGGAATCGAACGGTGCCTTGCTTTCCAGGAATGTCCCTTCTCGGTCCGGTTGATCGGTAAATCGCCGGTTCACGTAAGAGTGGTCACCTTCCAGGGAGATTCCAACATCGATATGTCGGAACCGATCTTCGGATTCACGTAATCTGATGCCGATTTGATCGGCCTCATTCCACGAAATATCCGCCTCAAGCCGATAAGTCTCCCCTTCAAAGTCCAGCTTCTTCATTCCATCCTCAACCATAATATCCTCAAACGTCTCCGTGGATTCCACCAACCCATCAACAACAGGCTCGGAGGCAAGATAATACCCACCCTCAGCATCACCATCCAACCTGATTTCCCTCACAATCGAATCCGTCCCATTAAACCCGTCATGCTCCATTGTCGGAGTGTTATCCGCATACGACCACTTATTCATCCAGGCAAACGCATAACGCTTTTCATCCTTATCCTCAGCCTTTCCGTCTTCAAACGTCACCCCACCATACCAGTCAAATCCATGATCCAGCCACTGTGGATCCGACTGGTCTACTTCAAACGTGTTTCCATTGAATTCCCCGGTCCAATAAGCATACGTATTCGGCTCCCCGATCGCTTCTCCATTGGCACTCACTCCGAGCACCCACTTCATCGTGCCATCGGGCGCCCTCATTTTAAAGAGATCCGGACATTCCAGCACGCCTAAGTCCGAAGTGTGGAAGTCCCCTGTAAACTCCCAGTCCTTCAGATTCGCAGATTCATAGAAACCGACCTTCGAACCTTCCGCCATGAGCATGACCCACTTGTCCCGTTTGTCATCCCACACGACTTTGGGATCACGGAAATCCTTCGTGCCCGGGTTTTCTAAAACAGGATCTTCACTGTAATTCTTGAAGGTCTTTCCTTCGTCGGTACTCACCCACATGTATTGCTCCTGCTCGCCGGTCTCACCGGTTGGCTGTGTCACGATCGCAATGAAGGCATTTTTTCCGAATCCGGCTGTATTCTCCCGATCGATGACGACGGAGCCGGACCATGGATCGCCGTTTTCATTGGTGTATTTCGGGATCGCCACCCCCTGATCTTCCCAGTGGATGAGATCCTCGGATACGGCATGGCGCCACTCCGTCCCGTTGCCGTCCGGGTAGTCCTTGTTGTAAAGATAATAGTAATGGTATTTCCCTTTATAGTAGACCGGCTTTTGCGGGTCGTTTTTCCACTTGTCAGGGGTGGTGAAATGGTAGGATGACCGGAAGGAAACATCTTTTTCATCCCCCGGGTGCTCATTTTTGTCATGAGATTTCGTCCACCATGCAGCCACTCCGATGATCAGGACGAGGAGAACAATCAGCAAAACAGTTCCCTTCTTTCTTATTACTGGATTCATTATTTCCACCACCTAATAAAAAAAGAAAATGCCATCAATGACATTTCCTCTTTTTGAAGTTTGTTATTCGCCGTATGTGATTTGACCTTGCTCCAGAATGCCGTCCTTCACAACAGATGATTTCTTGTTGTTGATATCAAGCAGGAAAGATGGAGCGAACGTTGATTTGTGATCCTCGAAGTAGCCACGGTTCGTCATGTAGCTGGTTACGACGAATTTGTCGGATTCTTTCTGCGGGATCACATAGTGTGCGTACGTCCAAGTGATATCGTTCGGATCCAGGTCCTGATGAAGGACGATTCCCGTTCCGTTCATCGGTTTGAACTCTCCTGTCAATGAGTCTGCCACATAACCAAGCATGTAGATGTCTTCATCGTCCGTGCCATCGATGGTCATCTTCGATCCGCGTGTACTTGTGAACAGGTAGAACTTGCCGTCTTTTTGGAAGATGTTCGGACGTTCGATTTCGTCTGTCACCGTGTTCGATACAATCAACGGTTTCATTTCATTCTTGATTGTGTAGTCATCGTTGATTTCGATAATTCCAATGGCACCGTTCGCAAGTTCTGCCAGATCTTTCTTCGGACTTTCCTGTAAGGCTTGGAATTCCTCTTGGAAGAAGTTCATTCCGTTCCCGTAATATGCACGGTTGTAGAGGGAATCTTCACCAGAATAGCCGTACTCTGTACCTGTGTTAGCTTCGAATACTAAGTATTTTTTGCCGTTTTCTTCAATGTAGTGAGGGTCACGAAGCGTATGGTTGTTCATGAAATTGCGGTCTTCAAAAGCTTGTCCGACTGTTTCATATGTATCCCCGTCGCCGCCGCTGTAGATGGATTTGTGATCCTCGACACCATCGATGTTCAATTCATTCTTTGCTTGTTCAGAGATATTCACTTGAGCCGTCGTCAGTGATTGACGTCCGAATAGTCCCTTGCTTTCGTTGAAGTCTCCGCGGTTCGTATAGAATAAGCGGATGTCACCTTCTTCTGTGAAGAGGGCTGATCCCGACCATTCTTCTACCTGACCCTTTAATGTTTCGTCGTCCGCTTTGTATTTATCTTGATCGTCGAAGACACGGCCTGCATTCTTCCATGCATCGATGGAGTCATCGCCGACTTTCTTATAGAACATATAGATGAAGGTATCATTGGCGTTTTTCGGGTCGCCGGCAAGTCCGAATACGATGTGATAGCCGTTGTACTCAGCCACGGTGCCGTCTGCGTTTTGAAGCGGCCATGTATCCCATACATCCATTTTGATTTCATTTCCGTTTTCATCGATCTTTGTTGCCGATTTTACATTTTTAATGGTAGAAGCGTCGAAGGAAGGAACCTTGAATGTAGTGTCTTCCTGCTGCTCGACCATGTTCTTCATATCCTGGCGGGTGATCTGTGATGTGCCGTACGTTTCTTTGTATCCTTTTTCAGAAGCCCCGTTGGCAGAAGCCGATGTGAAGCTGCCTCCGAAAAGAATGGCTGCACTTAATGATACAACGGTTGCTTTGCTTGCAAATTGACGATAGTCCATCATTGTACTCCTCCTCGTATATTATAAGTTCCGGCGCTCTAAGCTCGCCTTACATCTATCAGTATAGGAGGGGTGCCTCGAACTGGATATGGCACGGATTGATGTCATTTTCGTCTTAAATTGATAAGGGGGAATATGGGCTTACATAGGTGGAGGATAATAGTCATTGAAATACGACTATCCAGGGAATATTCCGGAAGTCCTTTTGTCCCGGAGTGAAAATGCGCTGAAAATGAAACCGACCCGTCCATGTAGACGAGTCGGTTTTCTATTATCAAGAAGAGGATAACAGGCATGCCCCTTCTTTCCAAGCCTGGTCGAACTGCTCTAATGTATCCTGTCTCGAGCTTGCTTCATTGATATAATCCTGCATGATTTCTCCCATCTCCTTTTTAATACAAGGGGAGAATGAGGACCAGTTGAAGGTGTCCGTCTCCTTGATCAGCTCCAGGGTTTCCTCCCCGAGCGGGCCGATGTCGTTAACGGGGATGTCCTTGAAGGCGGGGATGAAGTGAAACTTCTCCGTCATGTATACCTGTCCTTTCTCTGATGACACCATCCAGTTCAGGAACTTCTTCGCTTCACGTTTTGCCTCAGGGGAAGATTGGGAATTAATGACCCAATATCCCGGGACGCCTGCAAGGATCCTGCCTTCTTTACGATCATTGAGAGGCACGGGGAACATGCCGACAGGAATATTCTTTCCTTCGAGCAACGGCTGGATCCAGTTCCCCTGGAGAATCATGGCGGCCTTCCCCTCTGTGAACAGTTTGAGCTCCGAATAATAATCGGTTCTTGCGGGGCGTCCATTTCCATAACGGACCGTCAGATCGATGAGGGATAATAGATCCTGAAATGAAGGATTGTCCCTGAAGCTTGCGGAACCGTTATCCAATCCTTGAGTGAACCCCTTATCTGCTTGGGCAAAGGCGACACTCGCCATATGGTGGCCGAGCTTCCAATCTTCGTAATAGCCGTTGGCAAATGGCATGATCCCCTTCCGGTCGAGTTTCGCAGCTGCTTCCTCTAGCTCCAGGTAAGTGGAAGGGGGGGATGTGATGCCCGCCTTTTGAAAGAGTTCCCGGTTGTATACAATACCGAAGCCTTCTATATTCATCGGCATCCCGTATACCTTATTGCCCAAGGTGATCCCGCTGAGCACATTCTCTGATGCCCTGTTGACCCAAGGCTCATCTGACATATCTTCTAAAAACCGTCTCCATTCCTTCGCGGCTTCCCTTCCGAGGTTGGTAAAGATATCCGGTCCTTCACCCGCTGCAAGCTTCGCCGTGATATCGGAATAATCATCCGCCGCTCCCCCTACGGTTTCCACCTTGATGGTGACTCCCGGGTTTTCTTCCTCATAAGCGGATACCATCTGTTCGAACTCGCTGGCGATTTCCACCTTGGGATTGCGGATCGTGAGGGTGACCTTTTCTTCTTCAGGTTCCGGTTCCTTTTTCACTTCATTGGTCTCGCCGCAAGCTGTGAGCGTGACAGAGATGAAGCCGATGAAGAAGGCTTTCAGTAGTTTCTGTTTCATTCAGAACCCCCACTTGACCGGTATTCAAATGGCGTCAGTCCGGTCACTTTTTTAAAAAGCTTCGAGAAATATTTCTCATCCTGATAGCCTAGCATGGTGGAAATCGAATAGATCGACTCCTCCGTCTCCATAAGCCATGATTTCGCCTGTTCGATCCGGAGCTTTGTCACGAACTTCGACAGGGTCATGCCTGTTTCTTTCTTGAATGTCCTTGAGATATGTTCTCTTGTGAGGAAAAACATTTTGGACAACTTTTCAAGGGAAATGTCCTCCATATAATAGGTCTCTACATAGGAAACGATTTCCTGGATGCGCCTTGCAGCCTCCATTTCATCGGGACGGCGGATGGTCCGGTACTGATTCTGTTCAAGCTCATGGGATAATCCTTCGAACACGTCCCGGATACTTCCCAGGGAACCGAGCTTGTCCTGGACGAGACGGACGGGAACGGTCAGGTTTTCACTCATCCACTCTTCCACATAGAGCCACTGATCCTTCAAGGTGACCACAATGCAAAGGTTGTCCCCGTGAAGAAAGGTGAATGCCCTGCCGATTTTCCGGATTCGAAGTTCTTCATCCAAGGCTTCTATATGTATGTCCGGACGCTGTTTCCCATAGAAGGAAAGAAGCGTCATGTCCATTTCCCCTTCATCGGGTAGAAGGGGCACGAGGGTGTCCACAGAGACCGTCTCTCCAGAGCAGATGGCGGTCATGATTTGATTGCTGCGCAGTCTCATGGCTTCTTCCAGGATTTCTCCCTGCTCGATTCCCTCTTCCGCTTCCTCCGTCACAGCCTTCACCACTTTTTCAAGGACAAGCTGGAACGCCTCCTCCTCAATAGGCTTAAGCAGATAATCGAAGCTGTTCAACTGGATCGCCTTCCGCATGAAGGTATAATCGTCATACCCGGTGACGAGGATGATCTTTCCCTTGAAGGAAAGCTGATGATTGATTTCTTCAATGAGCTCCATCCCTGTCATCTTCGGCATTTTGATATCTGTGAAGATGATCTCGGGTTCCTCTTTCTTAATGATCCCGAGTGCTTCGAGTCCATTCGCCGCCTCAAAGATCTCCGTGATGCCGAGCCTCTCCCATTCCCCGAGCTGGCGGAGGACATTGCGGACATTCCGTTCATCATCGACAATCAGTGCTTTCATTCGGTTTTCCCCCTCTCTAGCGATTTTCCAGGAACGGAAGGGTCATGGTGACCCTGAAGCCCTTCCCTTCCATTCTGTCTATGTCAAACGATGCTTCATCATTGAAATTCAACTTCAGTCGATCATATATATTCTTCAGACCAATCCCTGAATTTGAACGGCGATCTTCCTTGTGAAGGAATGCCTGAATCCGTTCCAACTCTTCTTCGGTCATGGATGCACCGGTGTTTTGTACAATGAAGGTAATGGAATTCCCCTCTCGTTTCCCGTGGATGGACAAGGAAGCATTCTCATATCCTTCTTCATAGCTGTGCTTGAAATAATTCTCCACAAGGGGTTGGAGGACCATGCTGGGAATGGATGCAGGAAGCACTTCCTCATCCACTATGATATCCGCCCGGACCCCTTCCCCGAAGCGTTCCTTCTGAAGGGAGAGGTATGACTCGATATAGGTGAGCTCATCCTTGACCGTGACCCACTGATCCGCATGAAGGGAATACCTCATCATCTTCGACAGGGAGGTGATGAGCCTGTACACATCCTTCGCATTGGACCTGAGGGCGACAGCGCCGATCGTTTGAAGGGCATTGAAGAGGAAATGAGGATTCACCTGGGATTTCAAGGCATGGAACTGATTCTTACGGCTTTCGATTTCCAATTTATACTCACGATCGATATGCTCATTGATCCGATGCATCATATCATCCATATGTTCTTCCAAATGTCCCAGCTCATCCTTCCGGTAGGTGGTGAAGTCGATATCCAAATTGCCACCTTCTATGCTCCTTACCTTTTCACTAAGGTGAATGATGGGTTTCGTGATGATATGGGAAATCACCATGACCATGATGATCCCGAGGCCAACTACACCGATCCCCAATAGTATATTCGAATACGCAGCTTCATTTACGTCCTTGAACAGGGAATCCTTCGAAATGATCTTCACCAGCTTCCAGCCTTCAAGGTTTCCCTCAAGCTGCTCTTCGAGAATGAGCTCGTCAGGTGATGGCTTCCCTTTGATGGAATCCCCCTTTCGACTTGAATAGATGATGGTATCCTTTTCATCCAGGAGGGCCACCCGTGCATCTCCCCCATCGGACAGATGCTGGATGATCGACCCGTACGAATTCACTTCAATATCCATGGACAGGAATCCAAGAAACTTACCCGTCAGGATATTCCTCACCTTGTGATGGATGGTAAGCACCTTCGTCTTATCCGATTCCGGGATGATTGCGGCGTTTCCGGCATTCTCGATCACATGGGGAGCTTCAATAAGATAATTCTGCTCTGACTGATACAACTTTTTAAAAAGGGGATCCAGAAGGACATCCCCTTGCACTTTCGGGGCACTGAACTTTGAGCGGTATACCGACATTGCCTCTTGATCCCTGTTGAAATAAAAGCGCAGTTGACGGATGTCAGGACGGGTGACGGAGAAAACCTTCATGCTTCTCTCAAAGGAATCCTCCTGTTCCCCCTTCAGTCCCTGTTCGAATACTCTTAAAACATCAGGGTCGTTATAAAGGGCATAGGGAAGCGAAGTCATATCATCGAAATACCGTTCCAGTACCGCACCGCTTTCCCTCATCTCTTCCCGGCTCGTCTCGATCTCGTGCTCCTCGACACTCGTCTTCGTATTGTTATAAATAATGAACACCGACAGAAAATACGGCAAAATGATGAACAGCAGCAACATCCCGAACAAACGACCCCGGACACTCCTCATCTACACTCCCCCCTTTCCTTATTCCATTCCGACTTTCAGCCAGTCTAAACTATAACAGAAGCGAAGAACCCGTCAATGATTCGTAAGTCGGGCTGATTGGCTGGATATGGGTCTATGGGGTTATTATGCAGGTGGAACAGGTGAAATATGAGAAAGCTGAAAAGACCCGTCATTCGTGAGGACGGGTCTTTTGTATTTGATTAAACAGTAAGCTGGTTAAGTCCCTGGTTATTACGGAATGATAAAACTGGAATTAAGTAAATCCATCAGATTGAACTTCACCCTTTTCCCTCTCCCGTTTCATCAGCATTCCCATTGGGAGATAGGTGATGTAAAAAACGATAAGTGCAGCGATTTCAAGATTGATATAGTACATGTAGCTGGAGCCGAAAAAGGACAGGATCGTTTTGGATTCCGTTGGATTGGCTAAGTAAAAGAAATTCGTGTCGAGAAGAATATTCAGGAAGAAAATCGGCAGGGCGAGAAGGTTGACCATGACGAATCCGGTCCATACAGCTTTTCTTGGTACCCGGTATCCCTCATACACGATGAAATAAAGGACGGACCATGCAATCGCTGCATGATGGAGGAAATATTTAAGAAAGCGGTAATGAGGAAATTGATAAAACATTTCAGGTGTGACCATGCTTAAAATGGGAGGCAGGAACCCGATAAAGAACAACAGATAAAATACCTTCCGATTGGGCTTCAGGAATAAATAAATCCCGATAAAGGTACTGACGGAACAAAGCTGCAGAGGCAGGTCCCCCACCTCCCACTGTCCCGTAGCCACGAGCCAAATATGCCATGACACCTCGCTAAGGACCAGGATTCCGAATAACGTCCACTTGATGATTGGCTGATAAGGCTTGAGGAGTCGCCTGCCATAGAGCAGAAAAACAGATATAGCCACAAACATCAAAAGCACAGTGATATGCGGGACAGAAAACAACTCGAACGTACGCATTTCTGTAACTGAAAACATCATGCCACCCCTATTCCTTCTAAAAGTGGTTATCATGAATAGTCTATTCGACTTAGTTATGGGTTAAGACTGTATCCACAAATAGAAAAAGCCCCCCTTTTAAAGGGGGACATGCATCCTACATCGTGAACGGCGGAATATAACGCCCATCCACATCGGTAAACTCATATTCCTTCGCTAAGTCACCCGCTCTGAACACCTGTCCCGACTTTTCCATCACCTTAGGATCCTTCGCGAGCGCTGTGACGGCCCGACCCACATAGTAAGGCGTTTCGGATTTCTTCAAGTCTTCTGCTTCCTGCCAGTTCTCCTCGTCCACTCCCATATGTTCGAGCACAAGCTCTGTCCTCATGAACCCCGGCGAAACCGCAAGGACCGCGATATGATCTCCTTTTAATTCTTCTGAAAGCCCATACGCCATACGGACGAGTGCATTCTTCGCAAGATCATAATAGAACTGCCCCGTGTACTTGCCATCATCCCAGAAGGTCGTGTGAATGATAAGGGCTTCTTTGTTCTCACGTAGTAACGGAATGGCAAAGTGATTCGTCGCCAGCTGAGCCCGGACACCGGCCGTGAACATCGTATCCCAATTCGTGAGCGGCAGCTCCCAGAACGATCCCGGATTCACCCCGATGTCATGGGCTCCCCACACATTATTGATCAGAATATCCAATTTACCTTGTTCTTCACGAATCTGCCTGATGACCGCTTCTGTTTCTGCATCAATCGTATGATCACAACGAACCGCAATCCCCTTCCCGCCAGCCTCTTCTATTTGAGAAGCCGTGTCGTCAATCGTTCCGGGAAAATTTTGCGTGGATTTCCCTCTGGTGCTTCGTCCCGTGACATAGACCGTTGCCCCGGCTTTTCCCAATTCAATCGCAATCGCGCGTCCCGCTCCCCTGCTTCCACCCGTTACGAGTGCAACTTTTCCAGTCAGTGATTTCATCCAACCCATTCCTTTCATCTGTAAGATACGTTTAGTATACGATCCTATTCTTGACATCCACTGTCATATTTAATTAAATAAACTTAATAAATTCAGGAAAAAGGTGAAGCAGATGAGAGGCGACAGACTTGTATCCATCCTTTTATTATTACAAACCCACGGTCAAATGACCGCCAAAGAACTGTCAGAGAGATTGGAAGTTTCCGAACGGACGATTTACAGGGATATGGATGCACTAAGCGGAACGGGCATCCCCGTTGTCGCAGAGCGAGGAAAAAACGGAGGGTGGTCATTGCTCGAAGACTACCAGACGGATCTCACCGGGTTGAAGGAATCTGAGATCCGGGCGTTGTTCGTGTCACCGTCAGCCCACCTCCTCGACGATCTCGGATTGAGCCGAACGTCCGAGGAAGCCAGAAATAAACTCATCGCCTCCCTCCCATCCACCTACCGTGAAAACGCGAAAGGCGTATGGAACCGGATCCATATTGACACAAGCTCATGGCGGAAGCAAAAAGAAAGAATAGCCTCATTCGAAGTGATCAAAGAGGCCATATGGACAGTAAACAAACTGAGGATCACCTATCAACGGGCTGACGGAAATATGGACGATCGCACTGTGTCACCACTTGGTCTGGTGGCGAAGGGCGACCTCTGGTACTTGATCGCCACCAAAGAAAATGGAGACACCCGGAATTACAGGGCTTCCCGGATTCAATCTGCGGTTTCTTTAAAGGAAACCTTTACACGACCAAACGACTTTAACCTGGCTCAATACTGGAATTCTTCAACCCAAGCCTTTATAAAAAAATTGCCTTCATATGAAGTGAAGGTGGAAGTCAATCCCTCCACCCTGTCAAGGCTGACTTTCACCGGCCGTTTTGCACGAGTACTTGAAATCGGCGATAGAACCAAAAAAGACTGGATACCCGTTACCCTCTCGTTTGATACAGAAGAAGAAGCGAAAGGATATCTCCTCGGGTTTGCTGACCAGGTAAGGGTAGTCGAACCGGATGACCTTCATCAGAAAATCCTGGAAATGGCAGAGGCAGCTGTTTCGTTTTATCGTCGATATAAATAACACTTTTTTCGATTGTTATGATCATACGATCATCTCAAGGATGAAGAATTTAGTAGATAATATCTTGGATGGACACCAGGAGCAAGAAAGCGGATACGGCATAAAACAGATAGCTCCGATACGATTTCCGATCCTTCTGGTGTTCTTCCGCTCCCATTATCACCATGAGGACCGCCAAGCCTGCCATGGTAAAGGGAAGGATGTCGTTATGATCTGACATCAATCCATAGAGTGATAAAGCCAGAACGATGACGCTTATTGTCATTCTTATTTTTTTCAGCATGGTTGGTTCCTCCTTTCTTCTTATTACGTAAACAACGCCTGAAAGGTAAAAGGTAAGATGGATACTATTGTCATACCTGTCAAGATCGAGATCGTCACCATCCATCGATACTTTCGCCTCGAAAGTTCCTGTCGTTTATAAGCGATCGTGAATAGCTTAATCATGGAATGCACGGTTCTATATATGATGATGATTGAAAAGAAAGTGATGATGTAGACTTCCACAGGGCATTCTCCTTTTTCTTAGACATCCTTATTTTACCACATGTATCTGTCCCCAGGTTCCTTCATCCTTCACAAAAAAAAGCGCCTGACCCTTTCAGGTCAGACACCCATTCTACTACTTCGCATCCTTATCCGGCTGATGGATTCCGAATACATTGCCTTCCGTATCTATGTAGTAACCTTGCCACGCCATACCTGGCAGGGCGTACTTCGGCATGGCAACCTTTCCGCCATGATCAAGAATGAGTTTCTCCGTTTCATCATAATTCTCCACGCCCATCGTACATGAATATCCATTCATCGGTTGATTCGGCTCTGGTCGGGGACTTTGACGCTGCATCAATGCACCATTGATCCCCATCTCATTCTCATCCCCTGTCACCGCACCAAAGTAAGGCATTCCGGCGAAATCACTCCAGTCTTCGAACTTCCAGCCGAATACTTCTCCATAAAACGTCTTTGCTCTCTCCATTTCATCCACATGCACTTCGAAATGTACCATTCTTCCCATTGATCATACCTCCCTGGATTCTATCATTCACTTTAATCATTCTGCTTCTTCGAAAGAAACCCTTCTTTTTTCAAAAATAATCCCATTTATCGGAATACACGCAAGAGAATCAGAGAGATCGTTTTGCTATACTAGAATCAGAGACAAACCCATGGAAAGGAGCCCGCCATCATGATTATTCGAGAAACAGAGGATTCATTTATCATGATCAAACAGCACGACCACGCTTTTTTATCCGGTGAAACCATCAAGCACTTTAACCGGAATCTATTAAAATCAGATCAATTCTTTGATGATGCCTTATACGCAGCCTATCAGCATGACCGGAGCTGGATCGGTTTGGACGACACTCCCATCTGGAATGACAGGGAGAAGATTCCCTACACCTTTTCTGACTATCCCCTCCTGCCGAAACTGGCATTCTATAAAATCGGTGTGGACGAAGTTGAAAAGGTGAACGCATATGCAAGCCTCCTGTGCAGCCTGCACTTCTGCTCCTTCTTTTCTCAATCTGAAAATAAGGACTGCCTCCTCTTTTTAGCCGGAGAAGCGAGAAGACAAATGAGGCTGAAGGAGACGCTTCCTGACCTTGATGTAGAATTGATGCAGCAGCATTTCCACCTGCTCCAGTTCTCTGATAACCTGTCCCTATATCTGTGCTTGAATGAACCCGGCGTGGAGAAAGAAGAGGAGCATCCGTGGTTCAGGAACGGATTTACTCATACGGAAGTGTTTCATCCCGATGATCAACCCATCACAGCCGCATGGCTGAATGAAAACCAAGTGACACTCGACCCTTATCCTTTTGAAAAGGAACTTCACCTATCAATGCCGTATAAAACGGTATCCAAGACTCTCATTGAACAAATCGGAGTGGCAGAGGCCTATGAAGAAAGTGAAAATGAATTAAGAAAGATTCAGTTATGCCGATCATAGATGAGGTCACTTTTCTCTCTTTTCCAAGAAATACAAGGAAATGGCACCCGGTCCTACATGTGTTCCCACCGAGACCCCCATTTGCATAATGAAGATATCTCCGGAGTAATCGGTTTCAGATTTGATTTTGGACTTCAGGTTTTCAGCTATTTTACGATCGGATGTATATCCGATGATGACGAATTCGGTCATCTCCCGGTCATACCGATTGGAGAATTCCGTCACGTAATGTTTCAATACTTTTTTAAGGCCTCTTTCTTTACCGACGATGGCGCCTTTTCCCTTTTTCATGGACATGATGGGCTTCAGCATGAGCAATTTGCCTATGAAGGCACTGGCATTGGTGAGCCTGCCGCTTTTCAACAAATGATCCAAGTCGTTAACCGATAGGAAATGCTTAACCTTCTTTTTGTATGTTTCATTAAAAGCGACGATACTTTCGAATGTCGCTCCCCTCTCCCTCATTAGCGCACTCTGCATCACGAGCAGGCCACTTCCATGACTCATGCAGGATGAGTCGACAATATGTATTTTCACCGTAGAGTTACGATCTTCCTCATAGAAATACCCTTTTGCAATTTCTGCTGATTGATACGATCCACTCGTTCCGCTCGACATACAGATGCAGATGATTTCCTTGTATCCATCCTTAACGGCTTGATGCATGATGGCCACATATTCCGCCGGATTCGGCATGCCCGTCGTGGGGAATTCCGCTAAGTCCTCCATGACCCCATAGAATTCATCGGGCTCGATGTCCACCCTATCTCTATATATCTTCCCACCGATGTTAATGGTCAGTGGGGCTAAGCTAATATCGTATAATTCCAATACGTCATTTGATAAATCACAAGTTGAATCTGCCAATATTTTAATCATATAGGTCCTCCGCTAGCAATCTATCGCTATCATACCTTATGAATTGCGTGGATGGATACACCTTTTTCTTACCAATGGCAGGTGAGGCGGGTTTTCCGTTGCCGATGGGAATGGGTCTGCTCAGGAGTTTCACCGGTGCGTATCCTCCCCATGTTTTACTTGTCATTTATTTATTCTACCTACTCCCCTGACAAGCTTGATCTTCTACATAACAGAAATATTTTCAGAATACATTGACAACTACTATTCAAAAAAACATATAATGGTAATACCAATTAAAAAAATTGGCACTACCAACTAAAAGGAGGCGCATTCCAGTGAAAGAACGTTCATCCGATATCATCGCCGGCAAACTCATCCAATCCATTATAGGAGGGCATATAAAGTTTCATGAGCCGCTGCCATCGGAAAGAGAATTGGCCACCCGCTTTCAAGTGGGAAGACCTACCATACGTGAAGCACTGCAGCGGTTGGAACGGGACGGCTGGATCACGGGACGGAAAGGAATGCCCGCAGTTGTGAACGATTATTGGAAGCAGGGGAATTTAATGACGATCGTGAATATCCTCGAGCACCAGGAAGAAGTACCCGACGAATTCATCCATTACATGCTCGAACTGAGGATCTCTTTGACCCCTACTTATTTCAGGGATGCCCTCCACCATCAAAGACTCAAGGTTCTTTCCCTCTTCGTCCCACTGGAAGAGTTGCAGGATGATGCCCGGTCCTATGCTGATTTCGACTGGCAGCTGCAGAAAAATGTCGCCAAGCTATCGCCCAATCCTGTCTATCTCCTAATCCTGAATAGCTTCAACGACTTCTGTGGCAGGATGGCGGAGAAATATTTCAGTGATCCCGACCATCGCATGGCGACACGGGATTATTACAATAAATTGTTGGACTTCATTTTAAAAGGGGACATGGAAAAGGCAGAGTACCTCATTAAAGAAATGATGGGTACAAGTTTACGTTTGTGGAAACAAAAAATGAATGGGGGCGATGGAGGATGAAAGAAAATAAGTTGTATCGGGATTTTTTTCTTCATTTTGATATTTTGGCTATGATGGGCATTTTTCTCGTGGTACTGGGCTTTTTGGTAACGATGGAGCATTCCGTTTACAGCCTCGTATTTTTTGCCGTGGGGATCGTCACGTATATGTTCAGTGAATACCTCACCCACCGCTTCCTCTTTCACATTAAATCACCTGAGAATCCTTTATTGCTGAATCTGATCAAACGTTTACACTATGATCATCATAAAAAGCCGAATGACTTGAAGCTGCTCTTTCTTCCCATATGGTACAGCGCACCCAACCTGTTCATCCTATGCCTGCTGTTTTATTTCCTGACCGGCTCTATCTCCTTCACCCTTGCTTTTACCACCGGGATTCTCTTCATGTTCTTTGTTTATGAATGGAAGCACTACGTCGCTCACCGGCCCCTGAAACCGAAGACCCGGTTCGGCCGATGGCTTAAAAAGACCCACATCCTCCACCATTATAAGAATGAGAATTATTGGTACGGCGTCTCCACTCCCTTCGTCGATGCGTTATTCGGAACACTGAAGGACGAAAAGGAAGTGGAGACGAGTCAGACCGCGAAGGATTTGGAGAAAAGGGCATAAAAAAGACCTGTCCGGGTCTGTATGACCCCGACAGGTCTTTTTCTACTCCCACTTAAACACATAACTCGCAAGCGCAAATCCGCCAACAAGCCAGGCACCCAAAATCAGCGTCTCCATCCCCAATTCCCAAAACGGGGTCCCAAGATTCATCGTCTCCCGGAGCGCCGAACTCAAATGGGCGATCGGCAGCACCTTCACGATCGGCTGGATGATGTCCGGCATATTGTTGATCGGGAAGAACACGCCTCCAAGGAACAGCATCGGGAACGTCACGAATCCCGCAATCGGCCCGGCACTTTCCGGGTTTTTCGCCATGCCGGCGATGATAAATCCCAGTGCCATGAACGCTAAGGTTCCGAGGATGATGAAGAAGATCATGGCGAGCCACGAACCGGCCACATTAATATCAAAGATGAGGTCGGCGATCAGGACGACGAGCAATGCCTGTGTACCGTTAAGCAGAAGGCGGGCCGTGATCTGGGCCGCGATGAAGGTGGAAGCTTTCAGTCTCGTCCCCTGCATCCTCCGGAGGATTCCCCGTTCACGCCAGGCGGAGATCTGACCCGCCACCCCGTTCATGTTGTTGCTCATGATCATCATCGCCACGATACCAGGTACGAGGAAATCAACATATCGGAGGTTCAGAGCCTCGATTCCTACCTTCTCAACCGTCACCAACGGCTTATAGTCAACCAGATCCTTGCTGTATTGATCGATGATGCCGTTCACGACCGTCAATCCAAGCTCAGATGTGGTCAGGTTTTTCTCGTTATAGTATACGGGAAGGGAGAAAGACTCGTCCCCCTCCTTCAGGTTATCTTCATAGCCTTCCGGGATTTCGATGAGAAGCTGGATGTCTCCGTTCTCAACGGCTTCTTTCCCCGTTTTGACACTCCCGAATTTCGTTGTCTCAATTCCCTCATTTTTATAAAATAAGTCCTTTAAGTCCTTCGACGAATTGGATTGATCACCGTCAATCACCCCCACTGATAACGAGAGTGAATCCCCCCCGCCTGCAAATGAACCGATGGCCACCATCAGGATGACCGGGAAGAGTAATGTAAAGAACAGGACCTGCTTGTTCCGGGCAAAGATCCGTAATTGTGCCAGGGTTAACTGCCAATAAGCTCTCATGATTCCCGCAGCCTCCTTCCTGTCATATGAATGAAGACATCCTCTAATGTCGCTTGCCGCGTTTGAAGATCCTCGATTTTCAGATGATGTTCCGTCGACACGGAAATCAGGGAGGTCAGTGCCAGCTGAAGCTCATCTGTATACAACTGGACGAAGGAATCCTTGATGGCCGCTTCTTCCACTCCATCCATTTGCATGAACCACTCCTCTTCAGGCGGATTGTTTAGATGGAATTCGATCGTACTCGTGGACTGCAGGGTTTTCACAAGATTAGGAGGCGTGTCGAGGGCAATCAACTCCCCTTGATCCATGATGCCGATGCGGTCACAGAGCACATGGGCTTCATCCATATAATGCGTGGACAAAATGACCGTCTTCCCCCGCTCCTTCAACCGCAGCACAATGTCCCATAGCGTCCGTCTTGCCTGGGGATCCAGTCCCGTCGTCGGCTCATCCAGAAACACAATCTCCGGATCATGAATCAGCGCCAGGGCAATCGCGAGCCGCTGCTTCTGACCGCCCGACAGTCCCTTGATCCGGTCCTTTCGCTTCTCAGTCAGGAGCATCTCATCGATCAACTGGTCAATGTCCACATGACTCGGATAAAAACTCGCATACAAATGAAGGATCTCCTCCACCTTGAGGAGTTCAAACAGCGAGGTCGACTGAAGCTGAACCCCGATCACCTCTTTCACCTTATTCACGTCTTTGCGCACGTCGTAGCCGGCTAAGCTTGCCGTCCCCTCATCCGGCTTCCGGAGTCCCACGAGCATTTCGATCGTCGTCGTCTTTCCTGCTCCATTCGGACCGAGCAATCCGAAGATTTCCCCCTTCTCTACCTGGAACCGGACTCCATTCACCGCAGTGAATGAACCATATTTTTTCACAAGACCATTCACATCTACCATTACTTCGTTCGTCATAACGAGCCTCCTTTGACAAAAATGGAACCGCCCATGAGTGAGCGGTCCGTTCTTTAGATGTTTATACGCGGTGATGATCTGCACGCCAATTCTGTACGGCTTTTTTTATGTCTTTGGCTGATAGATCCTCTGAGCGCGCCCGTTCCACTAATCCCGGAAATTCTTCATCAGGTGCGAACCGTAGTGCGATCACCTGCTTCACAGAAAGTCTAGGGTCTAACTGATTCCCCGTTAAGCGAAAATAACGGAAATTTTCTTCATTTCGAATGATCCGGTCCTGAAGCTGGAGTGCATATAATCGCAGCTTCACGGCTATAAATAGGAACGTAATCGAAGCAAACAGCACAATGAAACTAAGCAGCGGCTCAGTCCCCACATTCTTCACGAAAAACGTAATGGATAAAATCAACGTCACAATCGATAAAAGTGAAATCCCATAATGATACAACGGATCGATCTTACTGTGATTCTCATAATTTTGCTGTTTCATATGTACCTCCAAAGGTTTATAGATTCATTATATACCAGATGTGCGGGACAGGGGGACAGGTTTAGTGTCCCACTCGTAATAGAACACTTAGAAATCATATTCTGAGATGTGTGTGGTTATGAATGGCTCGTGCAGCATGGGACCTCTGCGAGCACTCATTAAATGAAAAAATGTATTCTTTGTCATCAGAAAAGGCAACTGCCACTTAAGACAGTTGCCTTTAGGATTCCTTCATTAAACCCGTGGCCTTATACTCCCGGGAACCACCCTGGCGTATTGATGATGGCATTCCATAAAGGATCCGGCACCACTAACTCCTTCTGCTTTTCCTTATCGATCTCCGTCACAATTTCATCTTCCCTGCCGTCAGCAAGCTTCTGTACCCAATCGGGATCGATGATGAGACCGCGTCCCAGTGCCAATAGAGGAACCCCTGTATCAAATGCTTTACGGGCATCTGCGGCAGAGTAAATGGAGCCTACACCGATCAGTGGAGTACGATCAGCAATTGTTTCAAGAAGGTGATCCATTCTCGTTTTCTCTACATCCTCTACGCCTCTTCTTGGCTTCGAGAAGAAATCGAATAGGGACACATGCAGATAATCAAGGTCTTTATCCGCCAATGCGTCCACCAGGGTAAGGGTATCCCCCATGGAGAAGCCATTCTCCTCAGGCTCTTCAGGTGAAAAACGGTAGCCGACGATGAATGGATGTTTCGCATGCTCATCGACCACACTCTTCACCTTATCCACGATTGCCATCGGGAATGTCATCCGTTTCTCCAAGCTGCCTCCAAAACGGTCCTCACGCTGATTCGTCATGGGAGAAAAGAACTGATGGATCAAATAACCGTTCGCCCCGTGAATCTCGACGCCGTCATAACCAGCCTCGATGGCACGGCGGGTCGTTTCCCCGAAAGCTTCAATGATTTCCTCGACTTCAGCCTCCGTTAACGCTCTTGCTTTCTTCTCTTGATTGTCTCCCATCACGTCACTCGCACTGACGACGTCCCCATCCGGAACCAGGTCAGGAGGACATTGCACCCCGCCATGGAAAATCTGCAATATCGCCTTTGCACCCTGATCTTTGATTGCTCCCGCCAGTCGCTCAAGACTTGGGATCATGTCATCCGTGTCACCGGCAAATTCACCAGGGAATCCTTTACCGTTCGGTGTCACATACGTACAAGCCGTGACAACCATGCTGACACCCTTCGAACGGCGGGCATAATAGTCTACCTCTGCATCCGTTACATTTCCTTTTTCATCTGATGAAAAGTTCGTCATCGGTGCCATGATGATGCGGTTTTTAAGCTCAATTCCATTTTTGAATCTATATGGGGTAAATAAATCTTCATACTTTTTGTTCATGGGTTTTGCCTCCTTCTTGTTGTTCAAGGGATATCATAGTAGATATAAAGATGGTTTGACCATTAATCTGCTTGTGGAATGTGCGGTGGTTGATTCCTGTAAATCTCAAACAATTGACTGCAATCCCTTCCAACTGCCAATCTGATCATCTGTACCTGGTACAAACTGTCTTTTTTTACCAGGTACAATTCAACCTTTTTGTACCTGGTACCCATTCATAAATAACCCTTGCTTGCCGTAACAAAATAAGGAGTGGCAACCCATAATGAGCCCCGCCACTTCCACACAGAAATATTATCTATATTTTTCCATATACTTAATGGTAAGATGGTAGCAGAAGCTACACCTACAGGATGATGTTCACCTGCTTTTACCTAAAAAGGAGGTTTTCCAAAATGGTTTGGCTTTTTGTCCTGATTCCGTTTTCTTTCATGGTTGGAGTCTTAATCGTGGGCAGCATCAAAGAGACTTACTTTTCCCAGGGCTACCTCAAAGGTGATTGCTATGATACGCACAAGGGTGATGGGTATAACGCTTATTGCCAGGGGCAGTCCAATCATTTGAAAGGCTGGACTGGCGGAAGGTAGTTGGGACAGGTCCCATGTCCCATTTAATCATCTTCTTTTTAAATCAGTCGAAATGGAGGTTTTTAAAATGGTTTGGCTATTCGTCCTGATTCCCATCTCTTTCATGGCTGCGGTAGCAATCGGAGGCATGATCAAAGACAAATACTTTTCCCAAGGCTACCTCAAAGGTGATTGCTACGACACCCATAAGAGCGAGGGATATAACACGGAATGCCGCGCAGGATCCAATCAGCACAAATGGTATACGGGTGGTAATTGATCGGAACCCCGCAATATGGAAAAAGGCTCAGAATAAAACTCTGAGCCTTTTCCCATGGGATTTGTTCATCATTGCCGGGGTGCAAATAGCATGACCGATACCCCGATCAAGCAAATACCGGCACCAACCCAATCATATAAATCAGGTGTTTCTTTATCAATTCCCCATCCCCATAAAACAGAGAGGACAATAAAGACTCCGCCATAAGCTGCATACACCCTGCCGAACGAAGGAAAGGTTTGAAACGTGGCAATGACACCATATAAAGCTAAAGCGAGCCCTCCTAATAACCCTAGATAAGCAGGCTTTCCCTCTCTTAACCAAAGCCATATAAGGTACCCGCCACCAATTTCAGCTATACCTGCACATATAAATAAAATCGTTGCATAAAGGATATCCGTCACTTCCCAGAATTCTATTGTTACATATAACTTTAACACCTTTTACCTGTATTGTTGAAGTGCAATCGCCCCTTTAGGAGTCAATTCAAACTCGTGTAGTTTCTGCCCCTGTACACAACCATCCTATTCAGTGATACATGGAAAGCACCTTCTCTACATCACTAATTAATTGATTCATTTCAATCTGGGATAAGCGTACAGGCATTTGATCATTCAAAGTAATAATTTGCCCGTCTCCTTCGTGCTGATGGCTTTTCAAATAGTGATAGATCGTATCGATCTGATTCTTTTTGAGGACCGACTCTGTATCGAAATCCTTTACTTTCTGTATAGAGAATTCATTGGTAGATGAATCAAATTCTCCTGCAATAATTGTCCCTTGCAAGAACATAATCTCACTCCTCATTGTAGGTATACGTTAGTTTATCCCCAATACAAGGAACAACATGCAGAGCCTTAGAGTTGCGGTGTAATTGACGACTGAAATGATTGAACCACTTTACAAAATTGAATGATGGATTGTACAACTTCGCATTTCAATCAATTAGTAAACCGAGCCTGTCATCAAACTCGGTCCTATTCATTTTCACAAGAATTATCACTTCAACCCATTTATCGCCTTCGTAAGCTCTATGAATTTCCTATCTAATTCAGCATACTCTTTATCACCCGGCATCATAAAACTGAGCCTCCCCAACACATCCTGTCTCTCCGTCTCGAGCTTCAGCCTCAATTCCTCGTGCTCATCCCGTTCTGGAGCACTTTCATTCAGCCATTTATGAATCCCGCCGTTCTCGATCACAAGATTGGTACTCGTCGTTTTCTCAAGAAAATACCGGTCATGGGACACGACGATCAATGTTCCACTGTAGTGCGCGAGGGTATCCTCAAGCTGTTCACGCGATGCCAAATCGAGATGATTCGTCGGCTCATCCAGGATCAGCACATCTTTTTCTTCTAAAATATACTTCATCAACTTGCACTTCACACGCTCCCCCATACTCATATTTCTGATCGGCTCCCTCCAGTGGGCCGTCTGGAATCCCAAGTGCTTCATGAGCGTCTGGACTCTCCCTCTTTCCTCGAATGTTTCCTTGTGGAAAAGCTGTTCGGGCGTTTCGTCAAGAGGAAGGTCGAACACTTCCTGCGTCAGATAGCCGATCTGGGCAGATGGTGAAACCCATACATCACCGTCTGCGGTCTCCTGCCCCATGATCACCTTTATCAATGTCGTCTTCCCGCTGCCATTCGGTCCGATGATCGACACCTTTTCTCCATGCTGGATCGTGAAATTGGCGTTTCTGAATAGGATTCGTCCGTCAAACACTTTCGTCAGATCCTTCACTTCCAGGAACCTCTTTCCTGTCTTATGGGTGGTCTGAAGGGAAAACCGTACAGTATGTTCTTCCTCAACCGCTTCCACCTTTGTCCTCTCAAGCTCTTTCTCAAGACGCTTCTGCTTCGATTTCACCTGGCTGTCCGTCCGCTTTGCTTTTACCCGGTAGTATTCTTTGTATCCTTCCTGTTTCGTGGACTGGGCATGCGCTTTTTGTGACCAGGAATTGAGCTCGCTGATCTGGCTTTCGATCCGCTCCACCATCTTCTGCTGCTTTTCATATTCACGCTGCTGGGTCAGCCGCTTCTGTTTCCGTGCCTCCATGTAGCTTGAATAATTCCCTCTATGCTCCATGAGCTTTCTGCCTTCGATCGACCATATCTTTGTTACAGATTCATCCAAAAAATACCGGTCATGGGACACGAGAATGATCGTCCCTTTATACTCGTTGATCTGTTTCGTCAGGAACTCCATGCTCCCGTGATCCAGGTGATTCGTAGGTTCATCCATTAGTAGGAGGTCTGCGTTTTTCCCAAAACCTTTTGCAAGCCTCGCTTTCAGCTTTTCACCGCCGCTCAAAAGCCTAAAATCATGGTCCGGAACCTGCCATTTTTCCAGTAACCTGGATTCGTAAGGTGTCGTGCCATCAAGGGAATAGGATTCGGTTTCCTGCTCGACCATGCCGATGATCAAGTCCTGTTGCAACCATTGGATTGTGCCTTCGGAAGGTACTAAATCCCCGTGAATCAATTGCAGCAGTGTCGATTTACCCGCACCATTCTGCCCGATGATCCCGATGACATCCCCTTCCTGCACACTCGCTTTTACGCCCTCAAAAATATTCTGATCCATGATTTCATAACTTATATTCACTAATTTCATTAATTCTCTCATACGATCTTCCCCTCTCATCAAAGGGAGAACAAAAAAATCCTCCCCATTTCTCTGGAAGGATTAGCCGTACCTGTAATGCGCGCAAAGAAAGCTGTTTCCACAGCTCAGGTCACTTTATAAAAATGGGCAGACTAATCCTATTTTGGTTGATTTGAAATATGGAATTTCAAACGTCGCGAAAATAAGATTAGTTCTTCATCGTCCACCCATCACTCCTGTCATAATTAGTAAATTAACTATACCACGGAATGGCCCGTGATGACAAAAGGAATTTGAGCTCCCTCAATACCAGTTCCCATACCTGTATTGAAAAGGGAAACAAATCGTTATTTTTCGTCATTCTTTAATACATACATTTTCTTCGATTTATTCATAGTACCCAAAAAAACATCATTGATATCTGTAATGTTTTCTTTCGTCAACTGACTCATTAGCCATCCTTCGCCTACTTGAAGCTTATTTAAGTTCTCATGCACGATATGACCTTCATTTATGACGACGAGTGGAATCTCGGTTGCACTTACAGGTAGATTCATGTCCTTCGGTGTGACATGGGATTCCCGATCGTATTTCATAACGGAAATAAACCCATTAGGCTCTAAGATGGCATATTTGACCTGACTTACATCGAAGACATCGTTCACCCGGAGTTCAGATAGGAGCAGCTCGACATTGATAAATTGCCTCCTTAGATTCTTCAGGACAACCCTTCCATTATCGATCAGGATGGCTGGCTTCCCATTAAAGAAAAAGCCGAACCTTCTATTTTTCAATGAAATCAGGCTGAACACGATATGCCAAAAGAATAAAGTCAACAACGGAACCAGCATATATGTGAATGATACCTTTCCATCCAACAAGGGAGATACCGTAATGGCACCCAGTATCCAAATGAGGGCAAAATCATATGTGGTCATTTGACTTATAGCCCGCCTTGAAACCAATCTACCCACAAAGAACCCAACAACACCGACAATCAGGGTTCTGATTAAATATCCCCCTAATGAAATTTCCTCGATTACTCCAAATACATCAGGCAATGGATGTCCCCCCTAATGAATGAATAATTCATTCTGTTCAGTTATAAGACCAAGATTGACATCTTCAATATCCGTTACATTCTGTTCTTTTAACTGAAGGTATACCCAGTCTATATTCAGGTGTTTCTCCTTCATTATTTTTCTATCAACCTTACCATCATAAATCAAAATTTTAGTGAGTTCTTTCGTGGTCATTGGAATATTCATAGTGGATTTCGTGACCGGTAAAGAATGGCTATTTTTTGCCACACTGAAATCTCCGTTCGGCTCTGAAATAACGTAATCGACATTTTGCAGATCAAAGACATTCTTCTTTCTTACAATAGATAACAAATTATCGAGGGTAAGCATGGATTTCCTCAAATTCCCTTTATCCACTTTCCCCTTTTTCACAAGGACAATCTGCCTTTTTGAGGCAATGTTTGGTGATAACTTTATGTAACTATAAGAAATCAATAAGATGATCAGGATATAAACAAATATGATCGCAATCGCATCAATAGGCTGTGACGCAGGCTGCACCATTCGGGAAGCGGCGATGTGACTAATACCTGCACCCACCAGGAAATTATAAGGTGTGACAATACCTGGCTGCCGAAAACCCAACGATTTATCTGCTAAAAACAGGACAAAATACAAGATGGTGGTACGTAGAAATAATTCCAGATAATTAAGGTCTTCCGCTTCAAAAAGTATACTTTTCCACTCCAAGATACTCACCTCCTTATATTCCCAAGATGATTAATCAATAGGGGATGGTTACTAGTATTTGATTCAACTCTTTAAAGAATACCTGCGACCTGACTACCATTACCTTCAAGTGACATTCCCCTCAAATGGGGTATCGAAAAATCTGTTGTCATTAAAGTATCAGATGCAAAATAAGTGGGAAGCTAAAAATGGTGGACTTATCTTCAAAAAGAATGCCCCGTATCGGGTTTGCATACTCACTAAGGAAGGAGTTTTACGTTTGGAATCAATCTGGTTAGAATACGGATGGACATTACTGATCCTGATCGGCCTTGAAGGCTTATTATCAGCAGATAACGCCCTTGTCCTCGCCGTCATTGCCAAACATCTGCCTGACGATGAAAAGAAAAGGGCCATCAAATACGGAATCTTTCTGGCCTTCGCCTTCCGCTTCGTTGCCCTTTTCGCGATATCTTTTATCGCGAACGTCTGGCAGATCCAGGCGATCGGAGCAGCCTACCTTCTTTACCTGGGCTTAAAGCATGTCATCAAAGCACGTTTCGGGAAAGAAAACGAAAATATCCGGGAAGACACAGAAGAAGAAGCTAAAGGGAAAGGCTTTTGGCCGACTGTCGGGAAAATCGCTTTGGCTGACCTTGCCTTTGCAATAGATTCGATCCTCGCTGCCGTAGCCCTTGCACTTGGCCTGCCCGATTCTCCACTGGGGGATTTCGGCGGGATGGATGGTGGACAATTTATCGTGGTTGTCCTTGGAGGAATCGCCGGGCTGATTTTGATTAAATATGCGGCAACCTGGTTCGTGCAGCTGCTGGAAAAGCGCCCTGCTTTAGAAACGACCGCCTATGCGATCGTCGCCTGGGTCGGGGTGAAGTTAGCGGTCATTACACTGGCACATGAGGATATCGGCTTGCTCGATCATGATTTTCCTCACAGTACTGGTTGGACGCTCACTTTCTATGGTGTTCTTGTGGGGATTGCTTTATTTGGGTGGTTTGCACCTGGGAATAAGCAATCTCAGCATAGCAATGGCTGATCAACGAGTATTCAATAAGAAAAATCCCTGTGAGGGTTCACAGGGATTTTTCCGTTTTCATTATTTTAGGACCAGCTTCGCCACAACTTCCACGTGTGCGGTCTGAGGAAACATATCCACAGGCTGCAAATACTCCACGCGATAGTGCTTCTTCAAATAATCAATATCCTTCGCAAGAGTGGAAGGGTTACAGGATACATACACGAATGTTTTAGGCTTTACTTCTTTTAGTGTATCAAGCAGTTTGTCATCGCAACCTGTTCTAGGAGGATCGACTACCACGACATCCGGACGCCAGCCTTCATTTTTCCAATGAGGCATGAGCGTTTCCGCACCCCCGACAAAGTACTCGGCGTGATCGACTCCGAATTTCTTCGCATTCTTCTTTGCGTCATCGATCCCTTCCTTGATGACATCCATTCCTCGGATTTCTTTTGCTCCGTCAGCAAGCCATAACCCGATTGTTCCGACTCCACAATAGGCATCGACCACTTTTTCTTCACCTGTAAGGCCGGCTGCTTTTTTCGCTTCATTATACAGCTTGCTCGTCTGGATCGGGTTGAGCTGGAAGAAAGCACGGGCGGATAACTCGTAGGTGAACTCTTCCAGGCGTTCTTCGATGCTTTCTTTACCTGAAAGGTGGATCGTTTCGTCTCCGAATACGAGTGCCGTTTTCTTTGGATTGATGTTTTGGGCAATCGAAACAACTTCCGGAAGACGTTTCTGGATTTCCGAAATCAGCAATTCCTTGCGGGGAATTTTCTTCTCCGTCGTTACGAGTACGACTTGTACTTCACCTGTTTCAAAGCCGACACGGGTGACGATCGTTTTCAGAATCGGCTTTTTCTTTTTGTCATCAAATACAGGTATGTTGAAGTCGTTGATGATGCGTTTGATTTCGGTTGTGACTTTATTCGTAAGCGGGTGCTGTACGATACACTCATCGATGTCGATGAGCTTGTTGGAATTCATGCTATAGAGACCTGCGATAGCTTTCCCGTTCTGGGTTCCCACTTGGAATTGACTTTTGTTCCGGTAGTGCCATGGGTTGTCCATCCCGATTGTCGGACGGATGTCCAGGTCTTCTAATTTGAGCTTCGTATGACGCTCGAGTGATTGAAGCAGGATATCCCGTTTCGCGTCCAGCTGCCCTTCGTATGACAAGTGCTGAAGCTGACAGCCTCCGCACTGCTCATAGACCGGGCAGGGAGCTTTGGTGCGCTGTGGTGACTTCTTCCGGATCTTTTTGATGCGGGCTTCGGTGAATTTCGGGTGGACCTTGGTTACCTCGACGACTACTTCTTCTCCCGTCAGAGCACCCGGTACGAAGACGATCTTTCGTTTAAAGAAGCCGACTCCTTCACCATTGATACCGATTTTTTTTATGGTCAGAGGAAACTGTTGTTTCAACTCGATTTTCACTTCATTGTGCTGTTTTTTTGCGTATTGCTTTTTCATTGGTTCACGTCCGTTCTATTCGATACTTCTCCATAAATACAAGGATGCATAGCTTAGATAAGGATGCCAGTCCGAGCTGAATTTGTCCAGTTCGTCCATGGTCGGTTTCTGATCCATCCCGAAAAGGAGCTTAATGGCGTTTTGGATGCCGATATCCGCTTTCGGAAAGAGATTCGGTCGGCCAAGCCCGAATAACAGGAAGCTTTGGGCAGTCCAAGGACCGATGCCGCGGATTTTGGTGAGTTCCTTGATGACTTCTTCGTCTGACTGACGGGCCAATTCTTCCAGGTCCAGTACTCCGTCAGAGACCTTTTGTCCGATCCCGATCACATACTCCGCTTTCCGCTGACTGAATTGCAGCTCCCGCAGTTCTTCCACCGTAAGACCCGATACTTTTTCCGGTGATGGATAGAACCACACTCCGTCTTTTTGCCAGCCATATTTGGTGACAAAGCGATGGGTCAGGGTGAAAGCGAATTTCAGGTTCAGCTGCTGGTGGATGATGCTTTTGACGATTGTGGCAAACGGGTCGAACTCCAGGATGATGGGTGTGCCGATATGCTCTTCGAAAATCGGCTTCAGGTCGGTCTGCAGGAAATGTTCATGCATCTCATGAAGACCGGTGTGCCACTGAAAAATGTCCGAGATCCGGTTCTCCTTCACTTCAAGGTCCTCTTCATTTTCAAAGGTGATGCTGAACTCAGGCTTGTCCGTGGTGCCTGTCGCCTGAACCTTGATGACCTCGCCGTTCCCATCCGGGAGATAGTACGGAACCTTCACACTACGATCTTCCTGATCTACCGCATTCAACGGGTCCAGCGCCAGCCGCTCCAGTACCCTGTCGAAATCATACGGACCTTCAATCTTAACATTCCTTATCACCATCGTCCTCATCCTTCCGCACAAAACTTGTATGTGTATTATAGCATAACGGGAGTGTAACACTTCAACGTTGTCGTTCGTCTAATACATCAGGAGAGAGGGACGGACCTCTAAAAGTAGAGGTCCGTCCCTCATGGATCTCTGAAAGGGATGATTGGGTGAAGAGGTTGATGATGGCTGGTTTGCTCCTTGTGCTGGTCGCTGGCTGTGATGAGCGTGGAGATCAGGTTGAGGTTGGTTTGGGTAAGGAAGTGGCGGATTATGAGCCTGTGGAGACAGATGTTGTAAATACACACGGCGATGTACAGAATCTCAATCGTTTTGAAGAGTTTTACGATAATGTGAAAAATGGCGTTGAGGATCGTGTCCGAATTGTCAGCTACACGGAAGAAGGCGATCCAATCCTGCATGACCTGGCGTTTGATGGAACACTGATTCATTCAGTACGCGATTCCCGTCGCGATACATATGGCAACGGTGAAAACGTAGAAATGACATGCAAGAAGATAGAGCATGTCGAAGATGGAACGATGGCAAACAATATGTTTAACCTGTCTGACTGTAACAAGAATGATGTCGACGTTAGTGTGCTTTGGTATTGATTATTCGGAGGGACGGACCTTCCTTCCCGGCTGAACAAGGAAAGGCTGAGACCCTACTTTACTAAGAAGGATCTCACCCTTTTTGCTCTCTTTTAAAAGTAAGATTATGTTCCACCCTATTTAAACTGGCAAGGGCTTCCGTTTCAAATTCTATCATTCGCTCTTCGTACGTCCTCGTTTTCTTCTTTATGAATAATAGCAGCCCAAAAATGATACCTGCCAATACGATTATGACTGCTGTTAGTATGACTGTGTTTTCCATCAATAAGCCTCTCCTCTATATTCTTTTCATTCTATTAACCAAAAAAAGAGGGACATGTCCCCCTTTTTTTTGGAATGCTTGCTCTAAAGTTCCGTACAATGCTTCACTGCTTTTGATCATTGACATGCAGCACTTCTACTTTGGTCGGTGCATAACCTGCCCCGTCCAGCCATGATACGTAAACCCGGTACGTTTCTGTTTGTGCTTTATTCGTCACAGTAGCAATGGCACGATCAGTACGATCACTTTCCACCCACCAGAGAATCATATCCTCTTTTGATAAATCAGCGCCTATTGATATGGCGGTCTTCATCTCCTCCCAATCAAGGGTACCTTCATCCAAGGTGACTCTTGTATGGCTTTGCTGATGGGTAGGTACTGCCTGCCAATCTTTCGTGATGACTTTATCGACGTTCGGTTCGTCGCTATTCTGGATGGTCGTCCCATCAGAATCTTTCTTTTCTTTATGTTTATCCGACTCTTCCTTGGCGGCATCACTTGGAATTTCTTTTTGCGTTCCGTGTGACCCCTCATCTGGCTTCAAGGTCTTCTCGTTTTCTTTCTTGACCTGCTCGGACTTATCATCCGAGCCGTTTGTTTTTGGATTCTCTTCTGACAGTTTTGGATCACTTTCAAGTTCCATGTGCTTTTTAAGCTGATCAGAAATGTCATGGAGCTTTTCCTTGTCGGGCATGTAATAGTACGTACCCTCCATGGTTTTGTCTTTTCCGTCGATTTTGTGTTCCATGATGTTTTCCCTAGCACCCTTATAATTGGATTGAATATTCCACATCTCGATCAGGGACATGTTTGTTTTGACGTTTTTTTCAAGGACCTTGACGACTTCACCGAATTTCGTGATTGAGGATATATTCTCCCCTTTTTGCATCAGAGCTTCAATGACTTGGCGCTGGCGTATTTGACGGCCAAAGTCTCCCCGTGGGTCCTTCTTTCTCATTCTGGCATAGATCAATGCCTCTTTACCATCCAATCGAATCTGACCTTCCGGGAAGTGGACATGTTTGTCAGTGAACTCTAAATCATTGTTGACTTTCACCCCGCCAAACGCTTCAATGATGCCTTCAAAGCCCTCCATGTTTATTTGTAAAAAATAATCCACGGGAACATCCAGGAGGTTCTCAACAGAATGGATGGTCTCCTCCGGCCCTCCTACTTGATAAGCACTGTTGATTTTGTTCAATCCGCCTTCTATATGGGCATACGTATCACGGGGGATACTGACCATATGCATCGATTCGGAATCGGGATTGATCGTTAAGAGAACCATGGTATCGGCTCGACCGCCCTCTTCCCCCGGTCTCGTATCGACTCCCATCAAGAGAATCGAGATCGGGTCCCCACCCTTCAAGTCGACTGTTTCCACATGTTCCTCAAAGGAGGTTTTCCTGTCGACCTCTTCGTCCATGCTGGCTCCGATCGACGTGACAAATTGAAATGTAAAGCTGATTACCCCCAGAATCAATACTGTCACAGAGGTTAAACTGAATAGCAGAAATTTTTTACCCATTATCTGTCCTCCACACTTAAGCCTGCTCACCAAGGCTCCAAAAGCGCCTGGGACTATGCCGCGGGTTTAGAGCCTTCCTGATGATAATTCCGTCCTGTCCGGGACACCTTGTTCCATTTTTTGTTGAAGAAATAGGAGATACTTCCATACATGACAAAATACATCGTGACAAATCGGTAGATGAAAATATCAAATAGGATCGCAAAAAACAGGCGGAAATGATCCTTTATAGAGAAGGTGAAACCGTACCGCTTCCCTTGGCGGATCGCGACCACGTCATACATGAAACCAAATAAGAATATCCAAAACAAATAAAAAAACAGATAATCCACATACGTATTCTGAGGGTCGTAGATCATATTGTAGATCACGATTCCTGTCATGATATAAGAAGCAAGTGTGCCGATCAGAAACGCTTCAAATATATAAAAGAAAGAAACGGTTTTCGTAAATAACGTTTTTCCAAAGAAGGAACTGAAATGAATGATGCAGTCGATATAGGCTTTTTGCCAGCGTAACCGCTGCTTGGTTAAGTCCCTCCATGTTTCTGGAAGTTCGGTGTACCCGACTGCATCGGAAATGAACTTGATCCTTAAGTTTTTATGCTTTGCGATTAGTCTATGGATACGGAGGGTGATGTCGATATCCTCTCCTATTGTCTTGCGATAACCCTCTACATCGAGTAACGCTTGCTTCCTGAAAATGCCGAATGCCCCGGATATGACGGCTAAAGCTCTGAAGCGTACAAGGGATAGTTTTGAAATATAAAAGGCTTTAAGGAAATCCAGCACTTGCACCCTCAATAGCATATTTGTATGTTTTAAAGATAAACGGTTCGATTCTTCATTCGTCTTTGCCTGCAAAACGTGTACCATACCGCCTGCCGCAACGACATTCTTATCTTCGAACGCATCATTGACAGCCGATAATGCTTCATCGGCCAAAATCGTATCAGCATCCAATGTGATGATGATGTCATGGCTCGCGTATTCGATACCGGCATTCAAGGCGTCCGCTTTTCCCCCGTTCTCCTTATCAACCACATAGAAATCAGGATAAAGCTCCGATTGGTAAACCCCTTTGACTTTTTCATAAGACAACTTACCGATTGGTTCAATGGAACATGAATTCAACTTGAGCCGTTCATTCAAGTAAACCATTGTATCATCCGTTGAACCATCATTTATATACACAACCTCCATCTGAGAATAAGGCATTGATTTCATGCTCTCAATGGAGGTGTCGATAATACCCGTTTCGTTATAACAGGGAATCAAAATGCTCATTCCCTTTTCATCTTCATGCCCATGATCGATCATCCACTTTTTCAGAGCAGGGTTTCGCCTCGACCTTTCATCGGGATCACGGAACAATGGTAGACAATGATATAAATGCAGCACCGGGAACGTCACACTTAAAAAGAAAAACACGATGATGGCTATTTCCAAAAAAAACACTCCTCCTTTACCCAAAATGCAGTCTGATTTCCCAACAGACAACGATCGGGAACTTATAAAAAAAGTATGCCAGGATTCACATACACGTACATTCTCACCCTTTAATAAAAAAGAAAACGCCCTCCTAAAAGGAGGACGAATATGTATCATTATTAAAATGATAGCACACTATGGAGTTGAACCAATACAGTAGAATGATCTAAAAAAAATACTCCCCATACCTAGTACAAACTGTATAAATCAAGGTAAGCTTTTCCTTTTCACCCACTGACCGTAGGCATTTCTCATTACTTCATTCTTTAGAATTGGAATCAAATACTGTATTAGGGGAAATATTGAAGGTTGAAGCTGTTTTCATTTCCTATTCTTTCTGTGATTAGGTGTGCATATGTTACTTCGTACTCACAATGCTTTAATGATAGGGTTTCCATCATACATCAAAAGCAGCCTTGTAAGGAAAATTGAGCATGTCCTTTGTCAGAGTACTGAGGGACGGACCTCAATTCCTAGTACCAGGTACTAGGAATGAAGGTCCGTCCCTCCTATTTTTTCATCATTGGATGCTCATCCAGGCTTTTGAAGGTGTAGCCTCTTTTTTTGAGGTCTTTTATCGCTTTTTCCATGGCGTCTGCGTTGTCTTTGGAGACGGAGTGCAGAAGGATGATGGCACCTGGATGGGCCTGGGCCATGATGTTGTCATAGGAGTATTGCCAGCCTCTTTGCTGATCGGTTTTCCAATCGATGAAGGCGAGGGACCAGAAAACGTGGGTGTACCCTTCTTCTTTCGCAATTTGCAGCGTGCGTTCAGAGAATACACCTCTTGGCGGCCGCAAATATTTCATTTCTTTTTGTCCGGTCAGTTCCTTTGTTTTCACTTTTACTTTTTGAAGCTCTTCCCGGATTTTCTGATCGGAGCTTGCCGTAAAGTCCGGGTGATGCCAGGAATGGTTCCCGACGATATGCCCTTCTTTCACCATTCGCTTGACAAGGTCTTCAGCGCTAAGTAAGTAGTGACCCGTCACAAAGAAGGTGGCTGGTACTTTTTCCTTTTTCAACACATCGAGGATCTGCCCTGTGTAGCCATTTTCATATCCGTTATCAAAGGTCAGATACAGGATTTTTTTATCCGGTGATCCCTTGTAAAACGCATCATATTTATCAAGGAGTTGATCATGCTGGGCACCTGCTTCTGCAGGGACTTCATTCTGGCTCTTCTTGAATCCCCAGCCAATCGGGTTATTTGAAACTGCATAGGCTTGTGCTGGAATGAGCAATACTAAGATTGAAGCTATAAGTAACACTTTTAGTGTATTTCGCAATATTGAACCCTTCTTTCACATCCGTTTCCCTTAGTTTTTGAGAACGTGGAGGATTCATGTGTACTAAAAGTATCCATAAATGGATGTAATATATGGATTTTCTCTTGGTATCGCCTTCTTGGTGGTTAATACGGCTTAGTGCGGCACTTTATAATGTTTGTTGCGGCATCATCAAAACTTACTATTAACAGTTTTCGCATAACTTCCATTACTTTTTTGCGCAAAAATTGTGAACAAATCCGCTCTAAAGGTCCGTCCCTCTACTCAAAAAACGTCTGATACTTCGTTGCCATTTCTGTTAGTTTTCCGTTATGTTCATCGATAAATTCAGATACGGCTTTTTTGTCCCAGATGGCCTCTCCCGTTGGGAATTCTTCAAATTCATCTTGGAGGTTCTTGACCATTTTGTCCCTTGAGACGGATACCAAGGATTCGTCTATTTGAAAGTGATATTCTTGGGCATTCGGAACGAGAAGGGTCAGGTAGATGGCGTTGTAATAAAAGTTCTTCTTATCGGCATGGTTACCATCAAACCAAAATTCATCCACGTCATTTTGAGAAAGGCTCCCTTCTTTTCCATAGGTCACCTTCACCATTTCTCCTGAAAGATCGATTTCCTGAATGGTTTCTCCACCGGGCAATTCCTGAAGGATCGCACTGACCTTGGAGTTATCCCCGACATAGGTTCCGCTGTTTTCTTTTAACGTATCAACGTTCACATCTTCTATTGAAGTGATATTCGACTTTTCACCAGTGCTTGCACATCCTGTTAAGAACATCATCAAGGAAAGAAACAACATGCTCACTAATTTATTGAAAATCATCGTAGCCCTCCAGATCCTGTTTGTATGTAATACGAAAACCATGTCTTTATGGTTTCATATTTTAACATAAATACCCAATAGAAAAACCACCCCGCATCATAACGAGGTGGTCCCTTTTCATTTATTTAAAAACAGGATCTTTAAACTGAGCTAATTTTTCCAATGACGATTTATCCACTTCTTCATGAAGGCTGTTACCATGGGAATCCATAGTCACAACGGCCGTGAAGCCTTCCACATTCAGGTGCCACATGGCTTCAGGAATACCGAACTGCATCAGATCCACACCGTCTACGCCCTTGATACAATCTGCGTAGTACTGCGCCGCTCCACCGATTGCATTCAGGTAAACACCGCCATGATCTTTCAGGGCAGCAAGTGTTTTCGGACCCATTCCGCCTTTCCCGATGACGGCGCGGATGCCGAATCTCTTCATGATATCCCCTTGATAAGGCTCCTCACGAATCGATGTCGTCGGACCGGCAGCTTTCACGTGCCAGTTCCCTTCATCGTCCTTCAGCATGACCGGACCACAGTGATAGATGACTTGTCCATCAAGATCCACTGGCGCATCATTCTCACTCAAGTGTTTGTGTATCGCGTCACGTCCAGTGTACATGCGGCCGTTGATTTGAACCACGTCTCCCACTTTCAGCTCACGGATTTTCTCTTCCGTGATCGGAGCTTGAAGTACCACAACGTTTGGCTGTTCACCGGATGAAGCTGCTGCCGTTTCAAGCTCAGCTTCAGAACCTTGCGTCAAGTCGATCTTTTCGCCTTCCTGGTAGAACCATTCGTCGATCGCACCTGAATTCACATCAAGCTTCACACCTAAGCGACGGAATGCCCAGCAGTTATACGCAACGGATACGAAGAAGCTTGCAGGAATACGGTTCATCACTCCAACCTTACACCCAAGAAGCGTCGTTTCACCGCCGAATCCCATGGTTCCGATTCCAAGCTCATTTGCATTTTCCATTACATACTCTTCTAACTTGCGAAGATCTTCATTCGCATTCACATCATCAACGGAACGGAATAGTTGTTCTTTTGCCAGATCATAGCCCGAAGAACGGTCCCCACCGATTCCAACTCCGATGAATCCGGCGCTGCAGCCTTGTCCCTGTGCCTGATAAACAGAATGCATCACGCATTTACGGATTCCGTCCAGATCACGTCCGGCACGGCCCAGTCCTTCTAGCTCACACGGAAGGCTGTACTGAATGTTTTTATTTTCACAACCGCCGCCCTTTAAGATCAGGCGTGCATCGATATAATCCTTTTCCCACTGCTCAAACTTGATGACCGGAGTCCCTAAGCCAAGATTGTCTCCAGAGTTTGCCCCAGTCAATGAATCAACGGAGTTTGGACGAAGCTTCCCGTCCTTCGTCGCCTGTACCATGGCAGCATAGATCGCTTCTTTGATTTCAAGCTGATTCACGCCGACGGGTGTTTTTATTTTAAAAGTCGGAAGTCCTGTATCCTGACAAATCGGTGATACATTGTCATCCGCCATCTTTACGTTATTTGAAATCGTGTCCAGACTCATCGCCGCTCGTGTTCCAGCGTTCTCACGGGCTTTCGCCGAGCGGATCGCACGTCGTACATCCTTTGGCAGGTTCGTGGAAGTTTCCACAATCAAATCGTACATACTTTGCTGTAATGTCTCTTTATTCATCGTTCTCCCCCTCTAAAGATCTCAAAAACAGTCTTAATTTTCATACATCATTATACTCCTATAAGATTAAGATTGAAAGGGATTTCACAATGGAATTTCCTTCTCGAAATAACAGGAAACCTCATCTTCTTCCTTATGGATATATCCGTTCTTTTGGTAAAATCGAATCGCATCCGCCCAGTGCTTGTTGGTTTCGAGAATGAGTGTGCGTGCACCGAGAGAATAAGCTTTTTCTTCCAGAAATTTAAGCATGATGCGGCCGAGACCGCGTTTCCTGTATGAGGATTGGACTGACATTCTTACAATCTGATACGTCTCGTCTGATTCTTTTCGAATCGCTCCTGTACAGATGATGTCGTCGCCCTCTTTTCCTACAAAAAAATGATGCTGCGTGCCGTCATACTCTACGGATATGTCATGAATATCGGGATTCAAGGTGTGATCGATGAAGCCGAACCGTTCAAGGAAGCCGGACAGGATCACGTCTTTGGCCTGCTCGCATTGGTGTTTTTCGATGGGTGTGATGATCATGGGGATGAGTCGCTCCTTTAACAATGGATGTTTTTATTAAAGTTTGACGTTTAAGCGGAGATTTCCTGCTTGTGCATGCTTGTCTTATTGACTGCATAAGATGGAGGGACGGACCTTCCAAGGAAGGTCCGTCCCTCAAAAAAATAAGAGCCCCATCCAGGACTCCTACTCACTTTTCTTAAATTGCTCGCATTTCACTTCTATATCATCGATCATGGCGATCAGGCGATCGATATCGTCAATGTCAGCTTGTTCGGGATCGATTGAGTCCAGAACGTCGACGAATAGGTTAAGGCGCTGTTTTAAATAGCTCACTTGTGAGTCTTTATCGTTGATAGCTTTACCCAAGAGTTCTCTCTCCTTTCAATACGTTTACTATGGTAACCAATAACTTTCGGATTGACAAGGGCTGGGCGTTTCTCAATAATGAATAGGTGACTTAAACATAAAGGAGCTTTTACGAATGAAAACTGACCTTCTCTCCAAGAAAATGTCGATTGACCATGATCCTTGGGAGGCTTACTTAGATGTGGATCAGCATGGTGATATCACGCTTTCCAATATAGAATTCACTACCACAACGCTCTGTAACATGAGATGTGAACATTGCGCCGTCGGTTATACCCTCTCGCCGAAGGATCCAAGCGCCCTTCCCATTGAAATGATTCTCGAGAAGCTCGACGATATTAAAACACTTCGTTCCCTTAGTATTACCGGCGGAGAGCCGATGATGTCCAAGAAATCCGTTGAAAATTATGTAATGCCCTTACTCAAGTATGCACATGCGAGAGGCGTACATACCCAAATCAACTCCAATCTGACTCTGGATCTGGACCGGTATTTATTGATTGCCCCTTACCTGGATGTCCTGCACATCTCACATAACTGGGGAACGATTGATGAGTTCATCGATGTCGGCTTTGCCAATATGGAACGGAAGCCAACGAGGGAGCAGCGCCGTAAACTCTTTGACCGCATGATTGAAAACAGCCGCGCCCTATCTGAGCGGGGAGTGCTCGTATCGGCCGAAACCATGTTGAATAAAAACACCCTGCCCTACCTGGAGAAAATCCATCGTCAGGTAGTAGACGAAATGAAGTGTGGCCGTCACGAAATTCACCCAATGTACCCGTCGGATTTCGCGTCAAGCCTTGAAACTCTTTCATTGGAAGAAACCAGGCAAGCAATCAGAAATATTCTGTCCTATCGTGATGAAAATGTGTGGATGCTGTTTGGAACACTGCCATTTTATCCATGCAGCTCTTCACAAGAAGACTTGAATTTTCTGACGGAACTCTATGCCGCTAAAAATGTCAGCGTCCGTAATGATCCCGACGGCCGTTCCCGCCTAAACGTCAATATTTTCACCGGTGATGTCATCGTCACTGACTTCGGCGACACACCACCACTTGGAAATATAACAAAGGATGCGCTTCCTGCCATTTTTGAAAAGTGGAAAGAACAGCCTCTTGCGAAAGAGTTGAACTGTCACTGCCCTATGGCCCGCTGCCTTGGACCGAACGTCCTGGTGAAGTCTATGTACTATGAAGATGTTGACTTTTCGAAGCGTGAAGCGAAGATTTCCCGATAAAAACAGTGTAAAAGCTCAAATCTATTATGGATTTGGGCTTTTTTATGAAAACCGGGATCTGATTTCTTATCATTACACCAAATACCCATTTCAAACATGCCACTAAAATAGCCCTTCTTCCCCAGCACAAGGTCCGTCCCTAAATATCACATTCCCAAACCCAAGGTCCGTCCCTCTCCAAACAAAAAAAAGAAAGCACAACGGACATTCATCCGGTGTGCTTTTATCCGATTGGGCCGCGGTTATTTTCTTTCACGGGTTGATCAATCTTCTGTAGTACTGGGTCCATTGAGTTATAGTTTTGATTTTTGAGGCTTTCGGCATATACTTTAGCCCTTTTCGCTCCGAACCAAATTCTCATTGCCGTGTACGCAATCAGGATCCCACCAAAAATAAGTAGATACTCCATGATATCCCTCCTTCAATTCTGAATATTCTAATTATTATAACATATCAAAGAAAATAATAAAAGAGTGAAATTAAGGTTTACCCCACTTCACTCTTCTTCAAACATTTATCTAGGTGTTTCGCTTGCCATGAAGCCGAAATGTACGTGATCCTGGATGGGAATAAACGCTCCGACTCCTTGGGAAGTTACGTTTTTCACGACGATGGAGCGTTTTGTACCCTTCATCACAAGGAACACTTCACCGTAGGTTACTTTTCCTTTTTCATTAATCGCCGGTGCATAGGCGTATAGGTAACCAAGTCGTTTCGGTGAAATATTGTACACCTGATCCTTCTTCGTTCCTGCTCCAACGATGGTTTGGAATGCGAGTGGCAGTTTGGATTTATCCATGGCTTTGATGAGCATCATTTTCTCCACATCTTCTGCATGCGGAACTTTTGCCGTGAGCCCGCCCTTCACAACTTTTTGTGCTTCTTGAACGTAATGAATTTGATAGTTGGATTTTCCGCCACGATTATCGAAATAGTTCGTGTTGACCTTCTGATACTCCCAATTTGGAGAAGTCTCCGTTGAGGCATAATTTAATGGCCATTCACCTAAATAGATGGTTGCACGTAATCCAATCGTCGGTGCTTTATTCATCGTGGATTCGTTAAGAATGCGAATCAGGTTCGGATTTTCAATTTTGACATTAGATGTTTCAATTAATTCCTGAGACCATTCGCTCGGTTGAAGATACGGTTGATCCTGTGTAGAATTGGGATACGTATTTTCCTTGGCGATATTTAAAACCGAATTCGGGACCTTCACACTGGTATCTTCACTTGCTTGCGGAGCTTTCTCCGTTGTTTTCGGTGCTTTGTCATCTGCTTTTTTAGGGCTATTTTCAGCATGGATACCAGTTGTTGCAACAAAAAATACGAGAATGATCATAAGGACAGTGCGCATGATTTTCATAAAATTAACTCCTTTCAAGCTTTAGGGTTTGCCGTTAGTTTTTCCTAGTTGAAATAGCTTATCCCAAAAACTTTATTTGAAAGAATATTTACAAAATTCAAATATTAATTTATACTATGATTGAAAAGAAAACAGTCGGGCATACTGACCGTTTTCAATCATTCCTACATTCCCTAAAAAAGCAGCGGAGTTCAATCATGAACTCCGCTGCTTTTTATTATAGTAGATAAAATCCGATTCCCATGATGAAATAGGCTGCAAGTAGTGTCAGTCCTTCAAACCAGTTCGTTTCCCCGTCATTGGATATGACGATCGTGACAAGTACCGCTGATACCATGGCCACAAGTTCCGGTAATGTAAATACCAACGGCATGCTCGTTTCAAAAAACAGTGAAATCAATACCAGTACCGGCGCTACAAACATCGCGATCTGCAAGGTCGATCCGACTGCAATCTCCACAGCGATATCCATCTTATTTTTATAAGCCATAATGATCGCCGACGCATGCTCGGCAGCGTTTCCGACGATGGCTACGATGATGACCCCGATGAAGAGCTCGCTCCAGCCGAATGTGTTCCCGACCTCTTCAAAGGTATGGACGAGGCGTTCCGATACATAGGCGACGGCTGCTGTAGAGGCGGCAAGGATCAGCAATGCTTTCCCTTTACTCCACTCCGGCTCTTCATGAGCGTGCGCACCTTCTTCGCCTTCATGCTGATACACCCCGCGGTGAGTCACTAATTTAAAGAATAAGGCAAATAAATAGAGAGCGATTAAAATAACGGACACACCAATCGAAAGGGACATGGTCTTCGCTTCGTTCATATCCTGGGCGAATACTTCAGGAATGACGAAAGCCACGATGATTGCAAACATGAGCAGCCCCGAGTTGTGCCGGGCATCAAACACGTTGAACTTCTGACGTTTGAACTTGATCCCCCCTACAAAAAAGGACAACCCTGCAACGAGGAGTAGATTTCCAAGCACGGATCCAGTCAAGGACGCCAGCACGACGCCGACCAAACCAGCTTTTAACGCAAAAATAGAAATGATGAGTTCAACTGCGTTTCCAAAGGTCGCGTTCAGTAATCCCCCAATACGGGGTCCCGATACCACAGCCAAGCTCTCCGTCGATCTTCCCATGAAGGCAGCAAGGGCAATGATCGTCACACAGTAAATCACGAACATAATCACATTGGGCCAATGAAGCAGTGAACCGATGACTGAGATCGGCACTCCTGCAAATACAAGCAGTGCAAATATTTTGTTCATGTGTAAGATCCTTCTTTCTCAAAGAAAATTTGTTTAAATCAAGTGAGATTAGACACATTATAGATAGAACCCAATTAGGAGGTACCATCCATGGCACAAAACTTAAAAGATAAGATCGTTGAGCTGTTTTCCAACCATAAAACGGGCACCCTTGCCACGATTCGAGACAACAAGCCGTATTCACGCTTTATGAAGTTCTACCATGAAGACCTTACTCTTTACACCGCAACCAATGAGCATGCACACAAAGCGGAAGACATCGCACAAAACCCTCATGTTCATATTCTTCTCGGTCATGACCGCGATTCCGATCATGAGCACTATGTAGAAATCGAAGCAGAGGCCAGCGTCGAAGAATCCAAAGAGCTGAAAGAAAAATTCTGGAACGACCAACTCAAATCCTGGATCGCAAGCCCCGACGACCCGGAATACATGCTCCTCAAACTCACACCCAAAACCATCCTCTACTACGAAAAAACAGGCAAAGAACCACAGGAACTAAGCCTGTAGAGGCCACCTGAAGAGTACCAGAAGAGGGACGGACCTTCAATCAGATAAGAACCTTGTTTGATGGGACTTATGCTGATTTGGAGGTCCGTCCTTTAATCGTTTACTGTGTTGAGGGACGGACCTTCATCTGGTTATAAGTATTGATAGAATAGGGATTAAACTGATTTGAGGTCCGTCCCTCAAAATCTTACTGCACCAACTCAAACGTCTCTTCGATTTTGATGCTGTCCTGAACGGATTGGACCATGGAGCAGTTTTTTCGGGTGAGCTTCATGGCTTTTTCGATTTTTGCTTCATTAAGGTCCGTCCCTTTGATGGTGAAGTGAAGGGAGATCGCTTCGACTCTGTTTGCTTCCTCTTCGTTACGGGTTACGTCGGCTTTGATATGTATGTCTTCGAATTCGATGCGCATTTTCTCCAGTACTTTGCGGAGCACTCCCCCGCTGCATACGGCTACGGATGAAACCAATAATTGGAATGGACGAAAGCCATACTCTTCGTTACCCGAAACCTCCAGCTTCCCAAACCCTAAATCTGTGTAAAATCCGCCTTCTTGCATGTTAAATTCCATTTTCACTTCATTCCTTCCTTATTATGTTAGTAGATGTTTTGATTTTACTCTATTCGTTTCGTATTGCCAAACATTCAAATTGGGGGTACCATCTAAGAAGTAATCATAAACGATTGGGAGTTTTTACAAATGAATCAAACACTAACCTTCCGTTTTTGGGTCCTTGTCGGAATCGTCGCGATTTCCGGATTCTCACAAGGGATGCTCCTGCCGTTAATCGCCATCATATTCGAACAGGACGGCGTTTCTTCCTCCCTGAACGGATTGAACGCAACCGCATTATATATAGGAATCTTACTTGCCTCTCCTTTAATGGAAAGACCACTTCAGAAAATCGGATACAAACCGATGATCATCATCGGGGGAATCGTGGTTGCAGCATCACTCCTGCTATTCCCGGTTTGGAAATCCTTCTGGTTCTGGTTCTTCCTTCGTCTTTGTATCGGAGTCGGCGATCACATGTTGCACTTCGCCACCCAGACTTGGATCACATCGTTTTCACCGAAAGAACATCGCGGACGTAACATATCGATCTACGGGGTTTCTTTTGGAGTCGGTTTTGCCGTGGGACCGATGATGACACAGCTCATCACCATCCATCAAGCACTGCCATTCATCATCTCTTCTTTATTAAGCCTGACGGTGTGGATGTTCGTCTTTAAATTACAAAACGAATTTCCCGAGCAGCAAAATATCGGCAGTGCCTCGTTCCTTGGATCGTTCCAGCGCTTCGGAAAGGTTCTCAAATATGCATGGGTCGCCCTGCTGCCTCCATTGGGATACGGGTTCCTGGAAGCTTCATTAAATGGGAACTTCCCTGTTTTCGCCCTGCGAAACGGCCTTTCCATTGAAGCCGTCGCCATCCTCCTGCCTGCATTTGCAGTGGGAAGTATCATCTCACAGGTCCCACTCGGGATTCTTAGTGACAAATACGGAAGACAAAATGTCCTGCTTATCGTCATGATGATCGGCTTCCTCTGTTTTTCCGCTGCAGGAATCGTGGCAGAGTCCACTCTGGGCTTATTCATCTGCTTTACGTTAGCCGGGATGGCCGTCGGATCGACTTTTTCACTCGGTATTAGTTATATGACGGATCTTTTGCCAAAAGAATTACTTCCTGCCGGAAACATCATGTGCGGGATTTTCTTCAGCTTTGGAAGCATGATCGGTCCATTCGTTGGCGGAATCACCATCGACTGGTTCAAAGGCTCAAGTTTTTTCTATCTGATCGCATGCATGATGCTAATGATTTTTGTGAGCTTACTCGTCTTCTCCCTTCAAAATAGACGTGGAGAAATAACCCAGAATAATTAGCACAAAACTCTTTCCATTCTCATATACTTGTGATAGGATTAGATTATAATAATTATAAATTACTAACTTCATATAAAATCAACTAAGAGCACGTGCATTTTTGCTGTCACCTTTCACCGGTGGCAGCTTTCGTCGTTTTATAGGGGTAATGACGTTGATTATTATTCTCAATGAGAATCTCGTATTTTCATTTAACAAAAAGGAGGAATACGCTATGAGCTCACAATCCAAAGCCTTATCCATGGGGACACCAAATGAAAAAATAAACTTCTTTGAAAAAATAAAGCCTCATGCAGAACTGATCGCAGCACTGGTCAGTGGTGTGTTTATTTTATTGGGATGGTTGACGTCAAACGACGACTCCACCTTAAGCATCATCTTCTATCTCCTTGCCTTTGCCATCGGAGGGTTCGCCAAAGCCAAAGAAGGAATAGAAGAAACCATTGAAAACAAAGAACTGAATGTAGAAATGTTGATGATTTTTGCCGCAGTGGGATCTGCCATCATCGGTTATTGGACAGAGGGCGCCATCCTCATCTTCATCTTCGCAGTCAGCGGCGCACTTGAAACGTATACAATGAACAAAAGTCAGAAGGAAATCTCAGCACTCATGCAGCTTCAGCCTGAAGAAGCATGGCTCGTGACAGGATCTGGTGAAAAGAAAGTCCACGTTTCAAGTCTTGAAATCGGCGACCATATTTTAATTAAACCAGGTGAACGCGTGCCAACGGACGGTGTTGTCGTTAAGGGCACGACTTCCATTGACGAAGCAGCCATATCAGGCGAAGCCGTCCCAGTCACCAAAGGTCAAAAAGATGAAGTTTTTGCTGGGACCGTCAACATCAACGGGGCCATCACGGTTGAAATGACCAAGCCGAGCAGCGAAACCCTATTCCAAAAAATCATTGATCTTGTGCAATCCGCCCAAAGCGAGAAATCGCCTTCACAGCAGTTCATCGAACGCTTTGAAGGAACCTATGTAAAAGTCGTGCTTGCCGTTGTCTTCCTGATGATGTTCCTTCCCCACTTCTTCCTCGGGTGGAGCTGGACGGAAACATTCTACCGGGCAATGGTCCTGCTCGTGGTCGCTTCTCCTTGTGCACTGGTTGCCGCGATCATGCCGGCGAGTTTATCGGCGATTTCTAACGGTGCCCGTCATGGAATCCTTTTTAAAGGCGGCGCCCACTTGGAAAACCTGAGCAACATCAAAGCGATTGCCTTTGATAAAACGGGTACGTTGACGAATGGAAAACCAGTTGTGACGGATATAGTGGTTGCGGATCATGTGGATGAGCGTGAAGTGTTGAAGGCCGTTGCTTCGATTGAAAATCAGTCCAATCATCCACTCGCTCAAGCCATCGTTCGCCACGCAACACACGAGTTAAAACTGGAAATCTTCCAGCCCGATTCCCTCGAAGACGTATCCGGATGGGGAGTCAAAGCGCTTGTTGACGGAGCCGAATGGAAGATCGGGAAAGCAGACTTTGTGGATAAAGTGTTAGCAGAACAATTTATGGATGGTGCCTTTGAACGAATCGCTTCGGAAGGAAAAACAACGGTCTTCGTCGCCAGAGAGAATGAAATTGTCGCTTTGATCGCACTGAAAGATGTTGTGCGTAAAGAAACCATTAAAGCTTTGCAACTCCTGAAAGATGAAGGCGTCCAAACCATCATGCTGACGGGTGACAATGAAAAAACGGCCCGTGCCATCGCCGAAGAAGCCAAAGTTGCCTCTTTCATTGCCGAATGCCTGCCGGAAACGAAAGTAGACGAACTGAAAAAGCTGAAACGCCAATTCGGTACGGTCGGAATGGTCGGTGACGGAATCAACGACGCGCCGGCACTTGCAACGGCCAACGTAGGCATCGCCATGGGTGAAGGAACCGACGTCGCCCTGGAAACAGCCGATGTCGTGCTGATGAAAAATGACCTTACCCGTATTGCTGAAGCCATTAAGCTCTCGAAAAAAATGAAGCGGATCGTCCAGCAAAATGTAGTCTTTTCCATCGCTGTGATCATGTTGTTGATTGCATCGAACTTCCTGCAAATCCTGGATCTGCCCTATGGTGTGATCGGCCATGAAGGTAGCACGATTTTGGTAATCTTGAATGGGTTACGATTGTTGAAATAATGTTGATAAGCATCCAATCTTTAGGGATTGGGTGCTTTTATTGTGAAATTGTTTAGTGTCAGTCCAGCGATTTTCTGACACTTATCCACACCCCTATTTCATTTCACCCTAAAACAAATCAACCATTTCCACCTCCTGAACATTATCCACAATCCACACCGAATGATTCCCTTTAATCCTCCCACTACTAAACAACCAGAATAGTTATCCACACCCCTTGGAACAACCCCTACCCTACCAAGGTCCGTCCCTCCAACTAATAATATTTTACTAAAATAATATTTTGTTGTTGCTTTCTTGAAAGGGATATCATAAAATGTGTTTAGTTAGTGCAAACGGTTGCATCTATTTTCATGTTACATAGCACTCTAATGATCAAGACGCACCAATCAGCATTTCTTTTAATATGAAATGTAAACGCACACATGTCATTCAATGTAAAAGATATAGACAAATAGATTGATCTTAAAGGAGGAAACGGGTTTATGAAGAATTTATTGTCGTTTGATTTTTGGCAGAAGTTCGGGAAAGCATTGCTAGTGGTCGTGGCCGTCATGCCAGCTGCAGGAATCATGATTTCCATCGGTAAGTTGATTGCAATGATGGGTGGAGACATCACTTTAGTGCAAACGATTGCAAGAGTTATGGAGGATATCGGTTGGGGAATCATCACCAATCTTCACATCCTGTTCGCAGTAGCCATCGGTGGCTCGTGGGCGAAAGAACGTGCGGGCGGTGCCTTCGCTGCATTGATCGCCTTCGTTCTGATCAACCGTATTACCGGAGCGATCTTCGGAGTCAATGGAGATATGCTTGGGGATCCCGAAGCAACGGTCTCTTCCCTTTTTGGACAAACATTAATTGTTTCTGATTATTTCACATCGGTTCTTGGTGCACCTGCTTTAAACATGGGTGTATTCGTCGGGATCATCTCAGGTTTCTTAGGGGCCAACCTTTTCAACAAATATTATAACTACGATAAATTGCCGGATGCCCTTTCCTTCTTTAACGGAAAACGCTTCGTACCATTCGTCGTTATTGTAGGTTCTGTTGTAATCGCTGTCGTGATGTCTATTGTATGGCCATTCATCCAAGGACTGCTCAATGACTTCGGTCAATGGATCGCAACATCCCGTAACACAGCACCAATCATTGCGCCATTCATTTTCGGTGCGTTAGAGCGTCTATTATTACCATTCGGTTTGCATCATATGCTAACGGTTCCAATCAACTACACGGAACTCGGCGGAACGTACAAGATCCTGACTGGTTCAGGTGCAGGTTCCACAGTTGCCGGTCAAGATCCACTTTGGTTAGCTTGGATCGCCGACTTAAATAACTTCTTGGCTGCAGGAGATACAGAAAGCTACAAACAATTATTAAATGACGTTACACCTGCACGTTTCAAAGTAGGTCAAATGATTTTATCCACAGCTGCTTTAATCGGTATCGCTTATGCCATGTACCGCAATGTGGATAAAGATAAGAAGAAAAAATACAAATCTATGTTCCTATCAGCTGGTTTAGCTGTATTCTTAACAGGTGTTACAGAGCCAATCGAATTCATGTTCATGTTCGCTGCCCCACTTTTATACGTGGTGTATGCCATCATGACGGGACTTGCTTTCGCGATTGTGGATATCGTCAACATCCGCGTTCACTCATTTGGATCCATCGAGCTATTGACTCGTGTTCCGATGATCATCAAAGCCGGCCTATGGGTCGACCTTGTGAACTTTGTGATTGCTTGTATCGTATTCTTTGGTCTTAACTTCACGGTTGCCAACTTCTTAATCAAAAAGTTCAACTTCCCGACACCGGGTCGTAACGGAAACTACATTGAAGATGAAGCAACTACCGGCGGCGGCACTGTAAGTAAAGATTCCATCGCACCGAAAGTCGTTGCCATGCTTGGTGGAAAAGACAACATCGTAGACGTCGATGCATGTATGACCCGCCTTCGTGTAACTGTAAAAGACACAAGCCTTGTTGGAACTGAACAGGAATGGAAGAAAAACGGAGCACTGGGACTGATCCTGAAAGACAAAGGCGTACAAGCCATCTATGGTCCTAAAGCAGACGTCATCAAGTCTGACATTCAAGATCTGTTGGGAGCGTAATACATGAAATTACTCACGTTGAATTGTCACTCATGGCAAGAAGACAACCAACTCGGGAAAATCTCGATCCTGGCACATGACATCGCGGAAAAATCCTACGATGTCATCGCCCTCCAGGAAGTCAGTCAGCTGATCGAAAGTGAACCAGTGGAGGGCTTAGTTAAAAAAGACAATTTTGCCCTTGTCCTTCTTGGGGAACTGGAGAAACTTGGCGTGACGGATTATTCACTCGTATGGGACTTCGCTCATATAGGGTACGACGTCTATGAAGAAGGTGTCGCCATCTTAACGAAGCACCCGGTCGTTGAAGAACACCGCTTCTTCATCTCAAAAAGTCATGACCAATCCTACTGGAAAACCCGTAAAATCGTAGGGGCCACGATTTCATATGAAGGAAAGGCCCTCACCTTCTACTCCTGCCACCTCGGCTGGTGGACGGATGAAGAAGAACCGTTCAAGTTTCAGGTTGACTCATTGATCGAGCAACTCACTCCTGAATCCCCCTTCTTTTTAATGGGCGACTTCAATAATAATGCATGGGTTCGTGAGGAAGGGTATGATTATCTTCTTTCAAAAGGGCTCCTGGACACATTTGATGAAGCCGATGAACGGGACAGCGGTGTCACCGTTGAAGGGAAGATTGCCGGATGGGATGAGAATAAGGTCGATTTGAGGATTGATCTTGTGTTATCCAGTGAGAAAGTGGATGTCCGGTCGTCCCGGGTCATCTTTAATGATGTGAATAAGCCTGTTGTTTCGGATCACTTCGGGGTTGAAGTGGTGTTGGGTGATTGGGTAGGCAGCTGATCTTGGATTGGCTGCTTTTTTTGTGTGGTTTTGATTGGGGTTGGGGGTTGTTTTTCGGGGAGTTTGGGTGGGAAATGGGTGTGTGATGGGTTTGAGAGTAGTTTTTGGTTGGGTGGTTATTTGCGCTATGAGATTTATCTGCCATTCTAGGAATTTACCTGCCAAAATCTCATTTTATCTGCCATTTTACATCTCTCGACAAAAAACGCAAAGTTGCACTACTCGACTGAACGCTCAGTCAAAAGGTCAATCGGTCCCTACCTCATCCGCCCCCCCACTCAAAGCCCAAAAAAAGTACAGCACCCAAAGGCGCTGTACTTTATTTCCTACTTCAACTCCACATTATCAATGACTACATCATGGGCATCAACCGACGACTCGGCCTTACCCAGCAGGAACTTAAGGCTTGTTGAGTCACCTACCGGCATTGTAAACGTATATTCATAACGGGTCTTATCTCCATCAAGATGAACGACTTCTGATAAAAATCGTGTATACGCGGCGTTTTCAACCGTAACCTCCATGGTCCGGTCCACCGTCGAACTCGCATCGAAGGAAAGCGTGTACTCCACTCCCCCCTCAAGCTTCAATCCTTCCTGAAAAAGCTGAACACTCCAGGTTTCGTTCCCTTCCTCCCCAATCGATATCTTCGCCTGTCCATCTTCAGAAGAAATACCAGCTGAGGCATCAAAATGGACGTAATTGCCCCAGGATTCTAAATCGGTATCAAACGATCCGTTTTGTATGACATTTGCACCCGATGGTCCCGCTTTTTTCTTGAGCTTTACGTTATCAAGCTTCACCTCATCAGTGCTACCCCCCACAAGGATGACCAGCTGCGATTCCAAATCCGTTACATCCGGCATCGTGAACGTCATAGCATGACTTTTCCAATCAGCAGTCAGAGAAATCGTCTCTGTTGCATAGACGACGTCCCCGTCCTTACTTCTCATCTCGACCTGGATATCACGTGAACTTTCGCTCGCCCCGTCAAACGTCAATTCATATTCATTTAAAGCTTTAAGCTGAACGCCTTTTTGTACTAATCCAGTATTGTCCGTTTCATTTAAAGGCTTGGCCGAAAATACCCGCTCCTCGGGATCCACTCCCATGGATGCAGCATTCTCGGAATCTACCAAGTTCCAATAAAGCAAACGATCAGGGAATCCTTGGTCAAACGTTCCATTATAAATCAGGTTCCCGCTTGGAAGGGCTGGCTTCGAAGCATCCGGATCCACTTGGACCGGAGGGATTTCTTCCACCCGGACATTTCCGAGCCAAACAGGGAGCTTGGACAAGCCGAGATTAAACTCCACACGTGCTGCAAGATCCGTCTCCTCGGTCATCTGGAATACCATTTCATAGGATTCCACCCCGTCTTTGAGTGTAAATGATTCGCTGTTTGAATAGGCACTATATCCCCTGTCTGCCCCTCCTCCAACTTTTACATTGATCGGACGTGATCCGGTCGACTTTGCATCGAAGGACACACGGTAGTACCGGCCCTTGCCAAGGGAGACGTCCTGGATCAGCTGTACCGAATAAGGCTGGCTTCCACCGTCTTCAACATCGACTTTAGCAAAATTCCTTCCCTCTACCTGATCAAGGGACACATTCGCCTTCCCTCCAAAATCAGCCACAGTCAAGAAATACCAATGATCTGTATTCGGTACTCCTGCAATCCCTTCAACGTCTTCCCATTCCTGATTAAATCCATTGTTGTAAATGAGATTACCGTCTTCAAGGGGTTGTTTCGCCTCTTCCGGTAATGGCTGCTGTTCGAATACAGGCAGCTCCGGAGTTTGATACGGTCTTCCCGTCAGATCATACACTCTCACATAGTCAACGTCCATGGACTGAGGGAACATCGTATCCTCTGTCGGTTCACCATCGAAATTCCCGCCGATCGCAACATTCAACAACATGTGGAAAGGCTGGTCGAATGGTGCAGGATACGTGAAGTTGGCCGCATTGCCTGTACCTTTGCTATACCAATTGTTTTGGGTTTGGCGGAGCTTCCCGTCCACATACCAGCGGATTTCCCCCGGCTCCCATTCAACTGAATAAACATGTTCGTCGGCAATCGTCGAGCCATCTTCAAAGGCATAGTGTGCGCCGGTATACTTATTATTCGGCCACGTTTCACCGTAATGAATCGTCCCGATCGCTTCATGTGGATTGCTTCCCTGGGCTTCTAAAATATCGATTTCCCCGGAGGCTGCCCATCCGCCATACTTATCATCTTCCGGGAGCATCCAGAACGCCGGCCAGTAGCCTTTCCCGACTGGAAGGGAGGCCTTCATTTCGAATTTCCCGAATGCTTTTGAAAAAAGGCCCTTTGTTTTTAAGCGTGCCGACGTATAGGCAAAACCTTCATATTCTTCTTTCTTTGCCGTGATCAACAGCTTTCCATCTTCTGTCCTCGCGTTTTCCGGACGGTCCGTGTAATATTGTTTTTCGTTATTCCCCCATCCTGGAACATACGCACCGCTTCCATCGGTAAAACCGTTGCCGATATCGAACGTCCACTTTCCACGATCGATCTCGGCCTGATTGAATTCATCATTCCATACGAGGGACCACGGAGAAGCAAACGAAGAGGCATCACTTGTTTCTTCTCCCTTATAGGTAATGGTGCCGTTCAAGGTTGCTTTCTCAACGTTACCCTCTCCATCGATGACCGATCCTTTACCGGACGCCGATACAGTCAGTTCCTTTACTAACGCATCCGTAGCAAGATTGACGGATGAAAGCGCGTTCAATTCCATCCGCTCTGCAACGCCGTCAAGCTCTACTTGGGACTCTCCTTTTTTACCAGAGGTTGTAATGGTTTCGAACTCGCCTTTCAAATCAGCTCTCTTCGTTTTGACCGTGGATGCCGATACGGTTACGTCCTGGAATCCAGCGGAGGTAATCTCTCTTTCTTCCAGCAATACATTTCCATCCAAAACGGCTTCTTGGACGATCGATTCTCCAGAGACGGTGATCGTGGTAGGGTGACCAGGTCCTTGAACCGATAGATTGCGTAACTCCGAATCGGACAGCTGAAGGGTATCAGGCGCTTCCCCTTTGATAATGGTCTTCCCGTGAACCGTCACGTTTTCTAGGGTAATGTTTTTTCCGGCATCAGGTGTGATCACCAGGTCGCCTTCAATCGTTTTATCAATTATTGTCGAATCTTTGAGGTGAAAAGGCTTTTCTTTCTGCGTTGCTTTCCCTATGTTTCCTGGTGTTAGACTCATGATGAGACATGCAGCGGTAAAAGAGGTGACTGCTTTTTTTAACATTGGAACGCCTCCTGTTTTCGTTTATGTCTCACGTGGGACATTTGTATATAACTATAAAACCAACATCACCCTTTGACAACATTTTTTTACAATAACAATCTCTTTTTCTACTAAAAAAAAATGCTAACTCCCTTGGGAATATAGCACTTTGCTTTCTATTTATTTTTTTGACTGCATGAATCACGTTTGACAAGTGTAGCTTGAAACGGACTCATTTTTTCATATGGGCGCACCTCAATCCGCTGAATCATCCGCTCCACCAGAGCCACCGCCATCTCGACCCTTGGTACGTGCATGGTCGTCAATGCGGGGGATGTATATTCCGTAAGCAATAGATTATCAAACCCAATGAGGGACACATCATCAGGGACATTCAGGTTGGCCTTATTTATTGCCTTCAGAGCACCGAATGCAATACGATCATTCGAACAAACGATGGCAGTAGGAAGACTTCCCTGCCCCATCCAATGATTGATGGCATCCCGGCCTGATTCTTCGATGAACTTGCCTTTATAGATGTATTCCTGATTAAGGGGGATGCCTGCCGCTTCCATTGCTTTTTGATAGCCGCTCAGACGCTCCATTGCCGCCGGATTATCTTCATCACCCGTGACGATCCCGATTTCCTGATGACCCAGCCCAATGAAATGATTGGTCGCCTCCATCGCACTCTCTTCGTTCAGTAACACAGGCATCGGAACCGATGAAGTCCGTCTCGACACATTATTTTGATCGAAGACCCCGACAAAGAAGCCCGCTGAAGTGATTTGATCAACAATCGATTGGACGTTGCTCCAGCTGATGATGATACCCGCATCGATGCTCTTCTCACGGTACAGTTTTAAAACGGGGGATGCATCGTTCAGATCCGTCATGTTCACAAGCATATTATACCCCCGCTCTGAACAGGCATTGATCATGGCCCCGATCACCACACTGTAAAAAAGGTCATCCGAATAAATACGATACTTCGAAGGATCCTGAATGATAAAAAGTCCGATCGTGTGCGTTTTCTTCTTCACCAGCCTTCTCGCTGAAACATTTGGCTGATAGTGGTGCTCCTCCATGATCTTCCGGATGCGGTCGCGTGTTTCGGGTTTCACCTGCTCCGAATCGTTCAGCACCCGCTGCACCGTCTTCCGTGATACCCCCGCAATCCTCGCAATATCAAATATATCCATAAAATCCTCCTGAATGGTTCTTTCTATCTATTATAGCGGATGATAGATGGGTTGGGTATATTGCTGTGACTGGACGATCGAACCTTCAAAGTTCCCCCCAAAAATCAAATGAAACCACCCCGTCCCTTCATCCGTATATACACTATAAATAGAAAAGCAACCTTGAAAGGGGAACACTATGGGAAATATATTACTATTTTCAGTCATTGTCGGATTGGTCATGGCCTTGCTCGTTGTACCGATGGCAATCATGAAAAAGCAGGATAAAAAAGAGGGATATCCATCATTCGCAGCACTGTTTGGAGCCACCCTCCTTATCACGACTATCATTGTATTCGTCTTCTATTACATTACGAATCTTGATCAAAACTTTACGAGCATGTGGATCTTGCTCATCGTAGCCGCAGGATTCGGCGCCACACTTGCAACCGGGACCGAACGCAAGGTGAAGGGTTCACTGTTCCTTGGAAGTCTCTTCGTTGGGGCCTACTTCCTGACCGCCTTTGTGTTCAATGCCGATGAGAAATATGAATCCGCTAAAATGGACGTGAAAACGGAGATCGAAGCGTTTGATGAAAAGGAAACGCCGGCAAGCGTCCCTCCACAATTCGCCCGTAACAAAATGAAGAAAGCATTCGGTCAGGTACCGAATACGAGTTATTATGAGCTTGGACGACTGCAGATTCAAAAGGTCAATGGCGAGTACGTCTACATTGCACCGGTTGAATTCTCTGGATTCTTCAAATGGTTCAAAGGGGATGAAACACCTGGTTACTTCACGCTAAGTGCCACCGATTCATCAGCAAACCCTAAATTCATCAAAGAAGAAATGGTTTACACACCATCTGCCTTCTTTAATAAAAAAATCGAACGGCACATCCGCTTGAACTATCCGAAGCAGATCTTCAATGGTGATGTTCAGCTTGAAATCGATGACGAAGGAAAGCCATTCTATATCCGGACGTACGGAGAGTTCATTTCTGCACGTAACGGTTTTGAAGCAAAAGGAATCGTCATGGTCGATCCTAAATCCGGTGATACCAAGTCATACAAAATCGATGACGTACCGGATTTCATTGACGGAGCGATTTCACCGGAAACCGTCAGCCTCCAAAACAGTTATTTTGGTAACTACGTTCAAGGCTTCTGGAACAGCCGCTTCGGTAAATCAGACGTCAAGCTTCCTTCAGATGAAGGGACCGAAGCCAATGTGAGCCCTATTTTTGACGAAAATGGTGACATGTACTACTTCACCGATTTCACGTCGCCAAAAGAGGGAGTCGACTCCATGCTCGGCTACTCTCTGACGAATTCAAGAACGGGAGAAGCGACGTTCTATACCGGAAATCTTGAAGAGTCCTACATGGATTCCCAGGGAGCCCTGCAGATCATCCAGAAGAAATTCATCGAGAAAAAATGGGACGGGGAAATGCCGGTGCTCTATAACTTTTACGGAGAAGCAAGCTGGCTGACACCGGTGCTCGATGCGAATGGTTTCTTACAAAACTACTTCATCGTCTCGGCAGCCAACCCTGAAATATCAGCCTATGCCAATACGCCAAACCAGGCATTGAAGCAATACAAAACCGCCCTTCAACGTGGCGGCGGCAGTGTGGACGGAACTTCAAAGGTCGAGGAGAAACAGACAAATGGTACAGTCATCCGTGTCTATAAAGAAAAGTCAGGCGACTACACGGTCGTATCATTCTTACTCGACAACGGCAAAAACTATATCGTCTCTTCCGAAAACAGCTTACTTGCGATCTACCTGAAAGAAAATGACATGGTGAACGTGACGTACATGGATACAGGCGAAGAGTTCCTGCCGGTGAAAGAACTGACCATCGAAGGATTATAATAAAAAAACGATGAGGGCACATAAGCTCTCATCGTTTTTTTATGATTCACCGGCATTCACATAATACACCAGATTATCCGTCCACTTCCCAAACTCATAAATGAATCCTTTCCGGGTGCACTCATACTGCATGCCTACACTTTCTGCAAGCCTGATCGAAGGCGTATTATCCAGATTGATATGAGCCTCGATCCGGTGATAATTCAATTTCACAATGGCCAGTTGAAGGGCTGCCTTCACCGCTTCCTTCCCGTATCCACGACTCCAGTAGCGATTATGTACCGTATAACCGACCCTTCCCCAGTTAAAGTTGTACCGCATCAGAGTGGAAAAGTCGATGGTTCCAATATTGGCACCCCCATCTTTAAGAAAGATACCCAGAATATAGACCTGATCCCGATCCATCATCTCATCATGCTTCAGAAGCATCTCACGGAACCAGAACTCCGTGCATTCACTCATATCCTGATATCCGACGTCGTATTTATGCTGTGACGGAAGCCTGTTCAGATGTTCCCTTAGCCAGTTTTTATAATCTCGATTCACGAAGGGTCTAATGACCAACCGGGGTGTTTCGATGGTTAAGTCCTTATACTTCATCTTTGCCCCACCCTTTCCGTTTATATATGTCATTTTTCATCTAATTTTGATTGTATCTTTTTTAACCATTCGATCTGCTCACGCTGGCTTTCCACCAGTCTGCTTGTTTGCTTCTCGATTGTTATCGTTATAGACCATAGTGATAGCACGATGACCAGAATGATGACAAAAGCCCCCACTACTCTCACCCCTTATCGTTTAATAGTATCAACCGGACATTTAGAATGGTAGTCTTTTTTCAAAAAAACGGAAGGCGTCCCTCTGCTGAGAAACGCCTTAGCCTTTACTTATCATTATTCCATTCTTCCTCTAATTCCTTTTCGATTTGCTCATCGGATAAATATTCTTCATCCATTTGCTGCACATGCTCCGTGATACGGTTGAGCTTGGTATGCACGACCCAAAGGCTGATTACCACGACTGCCATGAATAAAACAAGGATGAGTTCAAATTCCATCTAATCGACGCCTCCTTTACCTATGTTTATTAATCAAACACGGGAAAAAGAAGGCTTTTGCAAGAAAAAGGACGGAAGAACCATTCTTTTGTCTCTTAATACGCTTTCGCCCAATAGACCAGGTGTTTTGAACCTTTTTCACAGCACACACACGTATCCGACACCTGCTCCTGTTCAAATGGCATACATCGTGATGTAGCACCCGTTTCTTCTTTGACCTTATCTTCGCAGGCACGGTCTCCACACCACATGGCTTTGACGAATCCGCCTTTCTCATTCATCGTCGTTTTGAATTCTTCAAAGGTTTTCGCTACCGTGGTTTTCTCGTCGCGGTGAGCTCTCGCTTTTTCTAAAAGATTGTGCTGAATGTCTTCTAGAAGTTCTGCGACTTTCCCCCCAAGCTCTTCCATGGCTACCGTGATTTTCTCACCTGTATCTCGTCTTGCCAAAATCACCTGACCGTTCTCAATGTCCCTTGGACCGACTTCCAATCGAAGTGGAATGCCCTTCATTTCATATTCATTAAACTTCCAGCCCGGCTTCTTATCACTCGCATCGATGTCAACCCGAGCAACGCCTGCAAGCTGACTTTTCAGATTATAGGCAAAATCAAGGACACCTTCCTTGTGCTGGGCAATCGGCACGATCATCAATTGAGTCGGCGCGATCCTTGGTGGAACGACCAGGCCGCGGTCATCCCCGTGTACCATGATCATGGCACCGATGATCCGCGTTGTGAATCCCCAGGATGTTTGCTGCACATGCTGAAGCTTTCCATCGCGGTCGGTGAACTGGATGCCGAATGCCTTTGCAAATCCATCACCTAAATGGTGAGATGTACCTGATTGCAATGCTTTCCCATCATGCATCAAGCTTTCGATCGTGTACGTATATTTCGCACCGGCAAACTTTTCTTTTTCGGTTTTCTGACCCTTGATGACCGGGATCGCCAGCAGCTCCTCACAAAGCTCTGCATACACCTCAAGCATTTTCACCGTCTCATCATGAGCATCCTGATCCGTTTCATGACATGTATGCCCCTCTTGCCATAGGAATTCCAATGTCCGCAGAAATGGACGCGTGGTCTTTTCCCAGCGAACAACATTGGCCCATTGGTTGTAGAGCTTAGGCAGATCACGGTAGGAATGGATGATGTTTTTATAATGCTCCCCGAACAATACCTCTGAAGTCGGACGGACACATAACCGTTCCGCCAGCTCCTCTTCCCCTCCATGAGTCACCCATGCCACTTCAGGCGCGAAGCCTTCGATGTGATCCTTCTCCCGCTGAAGGAGGCTTTCCGGTATGAACAGTGGCATATACACATTTTCATGCCCGGTTTCTTTTATTTTTGCATCAAGCGCATCTTTGATATTTTCCCAAAGCGCGTAGCCGTAAGGCCTGATGATCATCGACCCGCGGACGCTGGAATAATCGATCAGTTCCGCCTTCGTAACAACATCCGTATACCACTGTGCAAAGTCTTCATCCATGCCCGTAACATCTTTTACAAATTCTTTTGCCATTCGAGAGCACCTCATTTTATTGTTGGATTGTTTTTAACGGCGAAATTTTGATTTTATCGGCGAAATGTTAGATTTAACGGCGAAATCCAGAATATAACGGCGAAAAATCCATTTTAACGGCGATATCCGGAATATATCAGCCGAATCCCCGTTTTATCAGCGATATCCGGAATTTATCAACGATATCCCCATTTTATCAGCGATATCCGAGATTTATCAGCGAAATCCCCATTTTATCAGCGATATCCAGAATATATCAGCGAAAAATCTATTTTATCAGCCGAATCCCAAATATATCAGCGAACCGCCAATAACACCTAAAACAAAAAAAGCCCCGCTTCTCATCAGGGACCATTTCTGGCGGTACCACCCTGATTCAAAGCAAAGCTTTACACTCATTCCATGATAACGGTATCGGACCGCTGATATCTTCATTCGATACAGAACTTAGAGGCAGGTTCAAAGGTTCATCCATAGGAGCTTTTCACCAAACCGCTCCCTCTCTGAAAAGACAAGATCCCTTTACTGATCCTCTTCAATGTTTCAGTTATTTTAGATGATTATATAGAGATTTGATGGGGGTGTCAATTTAATTTTATTTTTTTGTTCTTACCGGTGCCACATCACGCCCCTGGCTTGATGAATGGCTCTACTCTAAAGCCCGGATTCCCTTGAAGGTCCGTCCCCGGTCAAGCCCCGTATTGATCAGCCGTCATCTTCATCCACTGACCCCCTCTGTGCCATTTTCATTTATTTTTCCCCATGAATTCCTGGCTGTGCTTATAAATAAAATCATCGTGACCCCAAGCATGACCATTGATCCCGCAACCACAACAAATCGGATCGACACCAGTTCGGCTCCCACTCCAATAAGCACCGTGGAAAGGACGACCAATACCCCTTCCAGCAATCCGTAAATACTGACTACCCGCCCCATGATCTTGGCGGGGATATGTTCTTGATAAAAGGTTTCAAACCCTGTCGTCGCAAAGGCCAGGGCAAAGGATAAAACAGCGAATCCGATTGCCGCTGATAAGAATCCATCTGAGAAAGAATAAATCAGGTATCCTCCGGAAACGAGCAGGGAACCAAATCCCAGAAGATGCATGTGATGAAGCTTATGGGATAGTGACGCGTTCAGGATCGACCCCAGTACAAATCCACCCCCTGCAATGCTTACAAGATATCCATACGTACTGTTCGAAAGCTGCAATACCTCTTTAGAAAATGCGGCCTCAAGGGAATCGAGGGCTGCCGTCATCACGAGCAGGCTGCTGAACAAGACGTAAAGAACCATCACATACGTAGCACTCCGGCTGAATCCCCACACCACCCGCCAGTCCTCTTTGATGACTTCCCATTTGGTATCACCTGTATCAACGGGGACCCCATCCTCAAGCTTCGGAAGAAAGAGGGTGATCACGCCAGATAAAAAGAGGGCCAGTGCATTCATATAAAGGGCAAACGTCGGTGTCCCCATCATGAACATCAGCCCGGCAATTCCCGGTCCAATGAGAAACGCACCCGATCCGACAAGCCCCCGGAGAGCATTGAATCGCTGTCTGTTCCCCCGTGGGATGAAGGTCGTGATGTACGCCATGGACGCCGGATAAAACATGGCGCTTCCCATATTGATGATCAACACAACCGCATACACCCACCAACTCGACGAAAGAAAAGGCAGTACCGCAATCAACACCCCTCTGAAAAAATCAAGCCCCGCCATCAGATTCCGCTTGTTGACCCGGTCAATCAAACTCCCGGCCCAGGCATTCGTCAAAAGGGCAGCCACAGGCTTCAATACATATAATATCACCACGGCTAGAGGTGATTCCCACTCGTCTAAAACAATCAAATTAAGGGCGATTAAATAAATCCACCCTCCAACATTCGAAATCCCGATGCCTGTCAGCAGCAACAAAGGATATTTCCACTTTCTCATTGGTTATTCCTCCCCGCGATATGTTTTATGAAACAAAAAAATCCCACCCCCAAGACGTTGATCTTGGGGGCGAGATTATCTATCGCGGTGCCACCCCAGTTCGTTAATATGTCGCCATACTAACCTTTTCGGGTACGGCCAACCGGCTTATACCCTAGCCCGATAACGGGAGCTCCCGTCACACCATCCCCATTGCCCGGTTCCGGTGCACTGCTCAGAGTCTTGGTTCAATACCGTCCCTCTTGCTCCCTTTCAGCTGCCGGAGCTCTCTGTTAAAGAATTCGGATATCTACTCTTCTCTTCATGGCATTTAATTGAAATTTTTATTATGATAGCATGATTTTTGGAGGAAGTAAATGGAATATTTACATGGTCATTTTTGTTTAATGATATTAATCATAAGTTCGCGGAGTCGTCGAGTTCCCTAGTGGCTGCTGTCGTTTATCGCCAAACCGACCCCAATAGCAACACCAGCACAAAAAAAAGAGCACTCCCAATTCCCGAGCGCTCTCCCCCATTAGCTCCCCATCTTACGACGAGTATTGCTGGGCTTCTTCGTTTGTTGACTTTGCATACGTTGATTCGATGCTAAACCGCCTGTTGCTTGTTTGCCACCGGCTTGTGCTTCCTTTTTCTTTGCCAGCTGCTGCTTCATCGCTTCCTGCAAGCTGATTTTTTTCTTTTCTGGCTGTATTTGCTGATCATTATTAGACATGATGGGATCTCCTTTTGAGACAACTAAATTTTTTTAAACTACCTCTATTATAATACATCCTCCACCAGAAAACATCTCAAGCTCCAAATAAAAAAGCCAACCCGTAAAGGATTGGCCGTCATTTCTAGTGGTATCCATTCTGCCCGTTTGCAGAACCGGATGTTTTCTGTTTCGGTTTGTGATTGCTGTTTTGTTTTGTACCGCCGTCTTTTTTCGTTTTCTTTGTCATTCTGAATCACTCCTAATAATTAGTCGTCATCAAGAAAACTTGTGGTTTTTGAACCACTCTTATTTTGTGCAAAAAAAGAAAAGAGTTCCCCGGTAATTACCGGAAAACTCCTTTCACATCAGGCTGCTGATTGAGGAACGTCTTCGTCGACTTGAATGATGGACCCATCGTTTAAGCGCTTTCTTAATGTGTAAATAAAAGCCAGGATAGCTGCAACCGTTACCATTGCTGCACCCATATACGCTGTACCCATCGATAAACCGAAACCAATCGGTGCGCTCAGGATATACGTGAATGTCACCATCGTCATAAAGATCGCCGGGATCGTTGCGACCCAGTGCGGTTTCTTTTGAAGGGCCAGATACATGGCACCTACCCAAAGGGCAATCATTGCTGTCGATTGGTTCGCCCAGGAGAAGTATCTCCATAACAGGTTAAAGTCGATTCGTGTAAGCACAACTGAGATCACGAACAATGGAATCGCAATCCAAAGGCGGCTTGAGATTTTCACTTGTCCTACTTTGATATAGTCAGCAATGATCATACGCGCACTTCTGAATGATGTATCACCAGAAGTGATTGGTAATACAATAACTCCAAGAATGGCAAGTGTTCCACCGATTGATCCAAGCATAAGGATCGATACTTCACTTACAACCGCTGCCGGTCCGCCTTCTTTCAGGATGGCATTCAGTTCACCCGGCTGGAATAAGCTCATGGCAGCTGCCGCCCAGATCATCGCAATGATTGCTTCTAAAATCATCATACCGTAGAAAATTTTGCGTCCGTTCTTTTCATTTTGAGTCGTTCTTGAAATGATTGGTGACTGTGTGGCATGGAACCCTGAAAGTGCCCCGCACGAAATCGTTAAGAATAATAATGGGAAAATGGCTACTGAATCAGGATGCATATTCGTTAAGCTGATTTCAGGAATGTCCGCCCCGGTAATCACTAATCCGGCACCGATCCCAACTGCACTCACTACTAGCAGTGCTCCGAAAAGCGGATATACTTTACCGATGATTTTATCAATCGGTAATAGGGTTGCGACAATATAATAAATAAAGATTGCGGCGATAATGACACCTAATGAAATCCAGGCTGGCGTCAGGTTCGCGATCAATGCAGCAGGTGCTGTGACGAAAACCGTACCCACCAGCACGAGTAACAGAATCGAGAATGCGTTCACCACGTGCTTCATCGTCTTACCAAGGAATCGTCCTGCAAGCTCCGGTAAATGAGCTCCACCGTTACGGATCGATATCATTCCCGTTAAGTAATCATGAACCGCTCCGGCAAAAATCGCACCAAGTACGATCCAAAGGAATGCGACCGGTCCATAAAGTGCTCCCATGATCGGACCGAAAATGGGCCCGACACCTGCGATATTCAAAAGCTGGATCATGGAGTTCTTACCCGTTTTCATTGGTACATAATCCACTCCATCCGCCTTCGCATAAGCAGGAGTCGAACGACTTTCATTGATTCCAAAAATCTTTTCAATCAATTTTCCATATGTGAAATAACCGATAATTAATACAACAATCGAGACCAGAAATGTAACCATGCTTATGATCCCCTTTCGCTCATTTATGAATACGCTTTCATTATAGCAATCATATTCACATTTTCGTCACATTCTGTTCAAGATGTCGAAAATCGGGGTTAAGGTGTTCTGAGGGGGGATTAATGTGCATGGTGTAAATGAAGGGTACCTGGCACTATTAGTCGGTTTAGTGCCAGGCAACGAATGCTCCGTTTGTGCCTGGCCCTTAAAGTCAAAATTGTACCAGGTACAATTCCCCTCATCTGTACCAGGTACAATAAAAAAACCACCCCCATTACAACTCCAACCGCTCCCTCAATTCCCTCACATAATTCCTGCTCACCGGAATCGCCTCATCCGCTCCATGAACCTTCAACTGATACACTCCGCTGCCCCAAGGGATGAGCTCTTCCACATAGGTCAGCTGAACGAGGTAGCTTTTATGGACCCGGAAGAATGGATAGGTACTGAGCTTCGCTTCCAATTCCTTGATCGGCAGGCGGCACGTATACTTCTTTTTCTCCGTACAAATAAATGTTTCCCGCTCTTCACGGAAGATATATTGAATGTCTTTCGGGCTGATGAAGACAATCTTGTCCTCATCCTGAACCGCTAGTTTCCCCATCGACGGGCTTTCGTTCTGCTCTTTCACTCCCACTTTCAAAAGATTCTTCAGCCGCTCCATCGTTTGCCTGAGCTGGTCTTCTTCAAATGGCTTCAATAAATAGTCGACGGCTTCCACACGGAAGGCTTTAAGGGCATAGTCCGGATATGCAGTGGCAAAGACGATTTCCGGTTTGTGCTTCATTTTTTGAAGGGCTTCCGCTAAGTCGACCCCGCTCATGCCCGGCATCTCAATATCCAGAAATAAGACGTCGGGTTCTTTTGTTAAAATGATTTCCAATCCCTTTTCAGCAGAACTTGCTTCCCCGACTACTTCCACCCATGAATAACCGCTTAATAGATGCTTCATTTCTTCCCGGCTATAGGGCTCATCATCAATAATGGCGACTTTCATTCTTTCTCACTCCTTACCGTAAATTCAACGGTGGTCCCGTTTCCTGTTGATGAAGTGATTGATAGACCAGCTTCTTTCCCCATCATCATTTCCAATCGCTTGTTCACGTTATAGAGGCCGATTCCTGTACCGGAGAGTGATTCTACAGGCTCAAGTAAAAGCTTCTCCACTCTCTCTTCATCGATCCCCGCACCGTTATCCTCAACACGGACAATCACCTCATCACCATTCAACGCAATCGAAATCTTCAATACAAATCCTTCCTCCACATTCTTCATCCCGTGCTTAATCGCATTTTCAACAAGAGGCTGAAGGGTAATCGAAGGGACTTTCGCCTGCAGGGCACCTTCGTCAATCTCATACACCACTTCGAGCCTGTCAAAGAATCGGGCTTCTTCAATGGCAAGATAAGCCTTTACATGCTGCCCTTCTTCTTTAAGGGTCGAGGTGGATTTCGTGCTTCCTGTCAGGTTCTGACGGACAAATTGGGAGAGTGAAATCAGCAGGGTCCTCGCCTTATCTGGATTGATCCTCGTCAACGACACGATGACATTGATGGTATTGAATAAGAAATGTGGATTGATCTGTGCCTGCAGCGCCTTTACTTCCGACTCTTTCGCAAGCTCTTTATGGGTATCGATTTCTGCCAGTTCAAGCTGATGGCTAAGCAGGGTCGCAATTCCCTTCGTTAATTCCATCAGGATCGGCGAGATCTCTTTTTCCGAATGAAAATAGAATTTAAGCGTCCCGACAATTTCATCCCCTTTTAAAAGAGGCGCCATGATCGCCGCTCCCAATGGACATCCATTCCGGTCGCATTGAATATCCTCTCTTCCCACCTTCATGAGCTCTCCCGTTTCGATGACCCGTTTTGTCGCTTCGGTTTGAATCGGGCGTCCTTGTTGGTGATGATCCGAGGCTAATCCGACATGAGCCAGGATGTGGGAAGTGTTCGTGATGGAAACCGCCAACGCGTTCACATCTCTCATCAGGATTTCACACGTTGCCTGTGCAGAGTCTGCATTCAATCCCTTTCGCATATATTTCACCGTGCTATCAGCCAATCGCAGGGCTTTCTGGGATTGATCCGCTCCCATCCGCTCTTCCTCATAAAAAACACTTTTGATGATCAACAGAAAAATTCCGGTCCCGACTCCATTTGCAAGGATCATCGGCCAGCCTATGTCGGAAACGAGTAAATAGGCATCATCAAATGGCTTGGATAATAGAAGTATGAGAAGCATCTGCATACCTTCTGCCACTAAACCAACCACGAACGCTTTTTGAGGGGAAACAAGCCTGTTCTTCTTTTCACGCTTCCCGATCCATCCCGCCAGTAATCCCGCTAACACCGTCGAGATCCCGCAGGAGAATGCCGTGAAGCCTCCAAGAAAATACCGATGGACCCCTGCGACCAATCCTGCTCCAAGTCCGATCCATGGACCACCCAGTAACCCGGCGACCACGACACCGATAACCCTTGAGTTGGCGATTGCTTCATTCTGTTGAAGATGCCACTGCCACTTCGTGTATTCCTCTTGAAACGGATTCACGATCAATCCTGTATATGTACCGACGATCCCGAAGAAACCAAACAGCAGGATGAGGAGCAGTGTCTGGGTTTTCTTCACATGGGTCCGCTTCTCGATTAAATGACGGAAGAAACTGATCCTCGTCATGACAAAGGCTATCGTCACAATGATACCAAGCCTCTCCACCATCGCAGCTATCAACATAGGCTCCACCTCGCTTTCTATTTCACATCAAAAAAAGAAGACCCCCTTAAACACGAATGTTTAATAGAATCTTCCCCTACTTTGACCTGTACTATGTCCGGGGGTGATTTCCCCTATTTTAACATGAATCCTTGTCTTTAATCGTCACGAGTGCATTGATTTCTCCGCCGATCATGATGATGATTCCCGTTAAGTAGAACCAGATCATGAGGACGATGATCCCTCCGATGCTGCCATATGTGGCTGAATAATTCCCGAAGCTTCCTACGTAATAAGAAAATGCCAAGGAAGCCAGTACCCATCCAAGCGTCGCAAAGATCGCCCCTGGGAAAGCACTTAAGCATTTGATCCGTTTACTCGGAGCAAAGTAATATAACCCTACGAAAATGATGAAGAGAATGATGGGACTGATCGCCCAGCGAATCCCGTTCCATATCGTTAAAAATTGCTCTGAAAATCCGAATTGAGAAAATAATAATAGGCCGATCTGTTTTCCGAATACCGGAAGTAAAAGAGCTACGATAAATACTAGAATCATGGCAAATGTCAATAAAATAGACATGAGGCGGGTCGCAATGAATGATCTGGTTTCCTCTACATCATAGGCACGGTTTAAACTTTTCACGATGGCATTCATCCCGTTGGAAGCCGACCAGATCGTGGCGATGATACTGACTGACAGTAAACCGGAATTCCGGTTCGACATGACGTCCTGCAGCGTTTCCTCGATCATGGACATCGTTTCCCCTGGTGCAAAATCCCTGACCAGACCCAATATGTCCCCCTGCTCGACGGGAAGGTATGGCAAGAGTGTTACGATAAAAATCAGCAGTGGAAAGAGGGATAAAAGAAAGTAATAGGCAATTTGTGCGGCCAGGCCAGTTACATCATTCGCACTGATATTTGAGAAAAGACTTTTAGAAAATCCTTTCCATCCTCCTTTGACCGTCTCATCCGGCATATTCTCACCTCGTTTCGTTAGTAACCCTTGAATGAGGAAGCAATCGGTTGATTTTCTTCATCCTGAGTTGACAGTTCGTTGGATGTTTCCCTATCTAAAAACGTTTCTTTATAGGTTTCCGAAGAGTCTTCAAAGGTTTCCTTCGTCTCCTCGATGATTTCTTTCACCTGTGGGGTCATCCCCTTGATTTCATCTACTTTTTCACTGATGAATTGAATATCCCTGCTTACCTGCTCGGCTGTCGTACGTAATTTTTCATACACTTCCTTCGATGACTCGACCAGTCTTTGAGGATTTTTTGAGTACGTTGAAAGATAATTCCCACTGTTCTTTAAAGATGTCCCCATTTCCTGGCGTGTCGTTCTATCCAGCAGGGAAAGCAGACCTCCTGCTGCGGCACCTAACAGAACCCCTTTAAAAAATTTATTGCTTCCCATATGTATTACCCTCCTTCAAATGATTGTCCTTTTTAATCTTATCTAATAATTGGCTGCAGCCGGACTCCACTAAATCATACACCTCTTGAAAATTCCCCGTGTAGTAAGGATCAGGAACGTCTTTCTCCCGGCTTTCTTCCACTAAGTCCAAAAGCCTGAAGACCTTTCCGTGATGTTCCCTTTCAAGGATCTTCTTCATGTTTCGTTCATTGGAAGCGTCCATCGCCACGATGTAATCATACCTCTTATCTTCACCATGAAATTGTCGGGCGAGCAAGCCATCACTCTTTATATTATTTTCTCTAAGAATAGCTAAAGTTCCTTCATGAGGTTTCTTCCCGACATGCCAATCTCCCGTGCCTGCAGAGTCATCCTCAATCACGCCTTCAAGATTCGCCTCTTTAACCTTTGCCCTGAAGATTGCCTCCGCCATAGGGGACCGGCAAATATTTCCCAAACATACAAACAACACAGATACCATGAACGTGCCTCTCCTTACGTTTTAGCTTACCTACTCATTTCCCATTCCTTAATAGTGTAAAACATTCTCCGAAAAAAATCCTTTCCGGGTTGAAGTTATGTTGACAGGGTGGAGGAATCATGGAAAGATAAATGTAATGAATGCACGTCAGAAAGGACGATTTCAAATGGATTTATCACAAAACACAACGGAAAATATTGAGTTCATGGTCACTGCCATTAAAGAAAAATTAAAAATTGTCAATGCCGGTGCCGTAAAGCCTGAAGATTTCAATGAGGAAATGTATGAAGACCTTCACGACCTTTATGTAATGGTCGATCGCAAGGACAGATTCAGCCCTAGTGAAATGACTGCGATCATTGAAGAAATGGGTAACCTCCGTAAATAATAGGCAATCCCGATATGTAAAAAGGGGACATTCCCTCTAAGGTACAAAATACCTTGGGGAATGTCCCCTTTCATTTACTTGTCCTATTTAGAAAGAAGCGCCAGTGATTCACGGTTGAATGCCGGAAGATCATCCGGTGTCCTGCTTGTCACAAGCTGATTGCCGCATACGACGACTTCTTTATCCTCGTACGTAACGCCTGCGTATTCCATATCTACTTTAATGGACTTGAAGCCTGTCGCTTTGCGTCCTTCCAGTGTTTTTGCCGTGATTAATAATTGTGGACCATGACAGATCGCGAATACCGGTTTCTTTTCATCCATGAAATGCTTCGTGAATTTTACGAAACGGTCATCTGCACGCAACTGATCCGGGGAGAATCCGCCTGGTAATAATAAGGCATCGAAGTCTGAAGGGTTGACGTCATCGATGCTTTCGTCAATCTTGACTGTTGCATCGCCCTGCTTCCCTTTGACTGATTTTCCTCTTTCTTTTTCAATCGTCACAACTTCATGTCCTGCTTCTTTAAACGCTTTTTCAGGATCTGTAAATTCTACGTCTTCAAACATGTCTGTAATTAACGTTGCTATTTTAGCCATAAAATGAAACACTCCCAGTTATCGTTTGTTTTTTATCACAGGTGTACTTTACCCTTTGTACATAAGTTCAAACACGACTCCCTTATTTATCCATCGTGAATTGAGAAAAAATCGTGTTCCTCTGTACTTCATACACTTCTTCACCCACGATGTCATTGATGATTTGAATATTACGGTCCACAGCCAGCCCTAAGTTCGTTGCCCCTGCACCATGAGAATGCTCCAGGCTCGTGACCGTATAGAAATGATGATCCCGGTCTCTATTCTCTTTAAATTCCAGCTTATAATTTCGGGAGACTTTATATTTCTTATCATCTTCCCAGACGATTTTGTCCTCGAACTCTTCAAAAAACCATCCGGGGATATTCGGCTTATAACCCGTCGCCAAAATCACCTTATCCGCCTGATATGAAAAATCACGCTCTTCCTGCCATTGACGGCAATTCAGGACGTACTGATCCTCCTCTTTCCGGATCTTATTCACTTCTGTTAGCGGCTGTATCGTAATGTCCGGCGAGTTAGCACTGACCGAATGGTTATAAAGGATGTTGTAAATATTGTTGAGGGTATCGGGATCAATTCCGTTCCGCAGCTGATCCAATGTTTCTAGGGCCTCCACACGCTTCTCATACGTCAGCCCATGAAAATAATCCACATAGTCAGGGGCAAAGAATTCCTGACCAAGCTTTGAGGACTCAAGCTGCAAGATCCCTTCAGAACGGGTCAGCCATGTAAGCTGATATGAATGATTTTGCTGTTCCTTCAATAAATCAAAGAACACCTCGGCAGCACTTTGTCCGGAACCTACAATTGTAATCGCAGACCCTTCCATTGTCGTATTTTTATGGAACAGATACTTACTCGTATGATGGACATCCACATCCGGCAGACCATCCATTCCGTCTAAAATCAACGGCTTGCTTCCCGTACCCATCACCACATGCTTCGCATAATAAATCTCACGCTCGTCGGTCAACCGGTTATCGATCACAACCTTATAGCGGTCGCCCTCATCCGTGACCCCGATCACTTCACTATGAAATTGACAGCAGCTAAGCTGACTCACCACCCAACGGGCATAATCATTGTACTCCTGCCTCGGCATCTCGAACTTTTGAAAAAAGAAAAATTTATATAAACGATTATGGGTATGTAAATAATTCAAATAGCTGTACCGGCTCTGTGGATTCGCAAACGTCACCAAATCCGCAATGAACGGAACCTGCAGATCCGTCAAATTGATCAGCATCCCCGGATGCCATTGAAACTCAGGAGTCTGATCGAAAAATTTCACCTTCAGATCCGTCTTCTCCTCCATCAACGCCGCCAAACTTAAATTGTACGGCCCGATCCCAATACCGATACAATCATATACATCCTGTCTACTCAATTGACACTCCTCCACATCTGTAATCATCTTTTCTATTTTTACCCTAAAACGATGGGTGATTACCCTCTTTAGTGAAATTAATTGTGACGGATGTGTGGTAGGTGATTAATTTGACTGTTGAATTTCATTTAATATTTAACAGTTGATTTTCAATCGGAATTTGACTGTTAAAATAGACCGGATATTCAGCTGCTGAACTGTTTAGATTGATTTACCTTAAGAATTGCACCCTCAACGGTGTTTTTTATTATTAGCGATTGAATATTGGGTTCGGAAAAGGGAAAAACATGTCTTGATGCGGTGCTTCAAAGGGGGTGGGGAGATCTTTATTATCGAGTTTCCTCTCTATATTATCGACTTTCGGATTATATTATCGACTTTGCCCCATATATTATCGACTTTCCAGATATATTATCGACTTCGACACTTATATTATCGACTTTTCGAATATATTATCGACTTTGCCACCTTTATTATCGACTCAACATAAAATGACACAAACCGACAAACACCTTCTCCGCCACACGCCCGGCACTACAGACCCAGACAAAAAAAACCGATCCCCACTACGAGGATCAGTTCTTCCTGAATATCATCACATACCACCCGCCTTCTTTTACGATCGGTTCGACGGACTCCACTTTGAAATTTGTTTTACCTGCCAATGTCTCCATCTCCTTCTGCGATGGTATCGGATACAGGTTCTGAAATGTCATGAAAAAGCTGTTGAAGGCACTGGAAAATTGCTGCCCATGCTTTGATTTTTGCATCGGGGTCAGGACAAAGAATAAGCCTTCCGATTCCAGCCACGTCGATGCTTTTTCAAAGAATTGCAGGCGCTCGGACGGATCGATATAGTGAAAGAGGTTATTGGCCATGATCATGTCAAATTGTTGTCCGGGCTCATATTCATGCAGGTCTTTACAGAGGATTTCAATATTTTCATAGTCACTAAGCGACTCTTCTGCAGCTTTTGCGACAGCTTCATGAATCTCGATCCCTACCATTCTCTTATCAGGAAAGCGATCTCCTATTCTTTTCACATACCCGCCTTCCCCACAGCCCAGATCCAATATTGAATTCACATTGTATTTTTTAATCGCTTTCTGCACCTTTGGAAAGGCAAAGCGTTCTAACAGGATCGACGTTTTGGCTACAGTCGAGCCATGGACATCGGAATTGAAATGCTGCTTCGTTTGATTGCGCAATAATTGAGGATACGATAACAGTGCAGGTATGTGAAGTTCCATCATTTCCTTCAGTAAAATACCTGAGGAATGAGGGTCCCTTTTTGAAGTCGGCAGCTTCCAGCGGTTCTTCGTTGTCACTTTCTCATCTTCCACACGTTTCAAATGCTTAATGGTGATGCCGACCTCTACCCACTGTTCAAGGAGGTCCATTTCGATATTTTTTTCAAGCGCCACTTCCTGAATCGAGGCAGGATTTGTAAAACGATCAAACAAATCCATTTCGTACCCTACATAGGCATGCCAGCTGTACAGAAATGGGACATTCTTTTTCATCCATGTTCTTGCCCGCCATACTTTCACCATTTCTCCGATCATCGTAGTGCCTCCTTTCCTTTCCAAGGATAATCCTGGATTTCCTTAAATTTAGTGTTAGATTTCTCTTCTTCAGTCAGCGAATCATTTCTGATCGGGAGCACTCCCCCCTGGACCATCCGGTCGTAAAGGGTTTCTCTCCACATGCCGAGGCCGGATATGTTCAGCATCTGCTTGTAATGGGAAATCGAATCCCTCTCCATTCGTTGAAGGCTCTTATTTCGAAGCCAGCCGACCGGGCGGTACGGATACGAATAAACGAGGGCCGATAAATGACTGAGATGCATTTGATGGGCAACCCTTCTCTTCCGCACCTTTGGGTACCACTCCAAATTGGAGGGATCTAATTTACCGGCCGAATACATATCACACAGTAACTCTCCAAGAATGCTTCCATCCTGGATCGCCATATTCATTCCTTCTCCTGCCATGGGATGAACCGTGTGGACGGCGTCGCCTATGAGGGCAAGATGATCTTTCACATAGGTTTCCGCATGATATTTGAGTGGAACCATCAGCTGGATCTTCTTCCAGTCTTCTATTTGATTGACATACCCATCAAGATCCGGGCACATTTGGATATAGAGTTTATGAAATTCTGAAATCGGTTTTTTCCGAAGGGTCTTGTATTCCCCCGCTGGAATGAGATAGACGGATCGTACTTCATCGTTTGGTAAGGGGAATAGACCCAGGAATGATTGATATGTAGAAATGATACGTCCCTTCACCATTTCCTTTGGCCTCGGAAATGTCACAGTCAAGAAATGATGGTTGTACTTTTTTTCCTTCACATTCACTTCCATATAGTCACGTGTGACAGAGCTCCTTCCTTCCGCACCGATAATAAAGTCGCTATGAATCTCTTGAGCCTCTTTCGTCTCGCGATCCTCGGTGATCACGGTATGGCCATCTATATTCTTACAAACTGTATTCGATCGATAATGAAATGTTGGATATTCCTCCCCTTTTTTTCGTAGAAGTTCCTTTAACGTTTCATGATGGATCATCAATGAATAGGGGTATCGACTGGGAAGAATCGAGTAGCTCATCGTGGAGTTCTCCGCTTTTGATTTCGCATTTTTCAATTCAATGAGTTCCAAATCGGAAATGATGTGGCCATTTTCGAATACGGAGTCAATGACCCCCAATGAATCGAATATTTCCAAGCTTTTTGGCTGGAGGAGCTCTCCCTTGTATACGGAGCTTGGCCCTGGTAACCGTTCCACAACCGTTACGTCTATATTGCACCGGGCCAATTTCAAGCCCAGTGTCAATCCGCCAATTCCTCCACCACTAATAAAGACATTCGTCTTCATCTCTCCTCACCTCTTTCTTCCTCTTTAACCTTTTTCCAGGATGTTGAAACGTGGCGATGTGCTCCCATCCAATCGCCATGAGTAGACAAGTTCTTAGGTACGAAAAGAGAATGAAGAAATTTGTAGAATGTTCTATTTCCCGGAAAATAACAGCGCTAGCAGCTTCTAACCCTTGAACTATTTACAGTTTTTGTCGGATGATTCCCTTGGTTAAATCGACAATAGCTGAGGAAATAAAAAAACTCCACAATGAGAGTTTCCTCTCCCATGTGGAGTTCTTTCTATTTTTCTTTTGCAATCGGCAGTAAGATCGTAACGGTCGTTCCCTCCGTTACATTACTTTGAATGGATAGTGAGCCGTGATGCTCCTTGATGATTTTTTGGCAGATCATCAGTCCGAGACCGGTCCCTTTTTCTTTTGTGCTGTAGAACGGTTCACCTAAATGCTTCATGCGCTCAGGTGGGATTCCATTTCCGTTGTCCTGGATGGAGATTTTCGCATAACCGTCTTCTTTTTCAAGTTGAGCACTAAGGACACCACCGCTTGGCATGGCTTCCAAAGCATTTTTCATGACATTTAAAATGACCTGTTTCATTTGATGGGAGTCACAATAAATTTCCGCTTCTTCCACAGAGAACCTTACATCGACTCCTTGCTTCAGGCATTCCATCTTAATGAATTCAACAGAGCTTGTGAGGAGTGTAGTCAGGGACGTCAGGGAAAATTGAACCGCTCTAGGTTTCGCCAAGGCCAGAAATTCATTGGTGATAATTTCGATTCGATCGAGCTCTCCCTGGATGACCCCTAAGTAAAAGTCATCCTTCGCATTTTCTTTCATCAGTTGAAGGAAGCCTTTAAGCGTCGTCAGCGGGTTTCTGATTTCATGGGCCACTCCTGCTGCAAGCTGTCCGATCATCGCTAGCTGTTCCGATTTCTTCAGTAAGTCTTCATTTCGTTTTTTCTCGGACAAGTCCCGGATGATGGCAGAAATACCTATCAGATTTCCCTCATCATTTAAGATCGGGTTCATGTTAAAGGCGATTTCGATCGGCGTGCCGTCTTTTCGGTAACGCACCGTCTCATAATCCTTTATGCGCTTTCCGGCCTTGATGGTCATTAAATTCTGTTTGAATTGTCCTACCTGTTCCTCTTGGTGAATAAAGGTGATTTTATTTCCTGTAATTTCATCCTTATTCCAACCGAACATCGATTCAAACTGCTGATTGACCTTTAATACGCTTCCCTCTGGATCTAAAAGGACAATTCCGTCGCCGGCATGCTCGAAGTACGCTTCGAGTAATTCTTTTGCCTCCTTTAGTTCTTCTTCCATCTTCAGTTTTTCTGTGATGTCCTGACCAAATCCATAAATTCCGATCACCTTGTTTTTGACCCGGATCGGGATATTGGTGACCGCTACATGGCTTTTGCCACCTTCTCCATTTTCGAAGGTAGTGACAAATCTTGACGCTTCTCCTTTAAGGGCGACTTCAAAGTGATTGACGGCTGTTTGCCTGCTGCCTTCCGCGATGAATTCACTGAAGTGACTTCCGATCATATGAGGAGATATATGATTCCACTGCGTTTTCACAGCGGGGTTCACTTCCTGGATGATCCCTTTTGTATCGACCATATAAATATTATCAGGACTGTATTTCACAATCGATTTATACTTTTGCTCGCTTTCAATCAGTTTTCTCTGAATATCTTTGATCAGGGAAATATCTGATATGGAGCAGATGATTTCCACTACTTTTCCCTCTTGTACAACTGGAACGATGGAAGCGATATATTCTAAATCCTTGTATTCATCCTCATAGGTCAACTCTTCACCGGTTTCCCAGATGTGCTGGAGTTTCGGCTGGATTTTTCCTAAGTGGTGGGAATCAAATACTTCTTCAATGGTTTTACCAATCACCTTTGAAGGAGTCAGGTTTAGTTTTTTTAATAGCTCTCCAGCTGCCATTTCGATCACAAATTCGTTGTCTCTCTTATTGATCTTATAGGTGATCGTCTTTTGGAGACGGAGTGTGTTTTCAAGTTCCGCTTTTAATGAGACCAGTTCGTTTTCATAGTTTTTCTTCTCCGTGATGTCGTGCAGGATGATTCCTACACTGTCTACCGTTCCGTCACTTTTGTAATTTGCTGGAGAGATGGTGATATTGCAGGTGATCTTCCTTTGATTGTTCATCTTGAAGGTTACTTCTTCCCCGGTTATATTCAAGCCTTTTAAACCGTTCATCACCAGATTGATAAAGGATTGATTCTGAAGTGGGGTTTGATTGCACAGGGACTCACCCAGAACGGTATCGGAAATATGAAACAGCTCCTGAAAGGACTGATTCATTTCCACTACCTTCCCTCTTTTATCAAGGATACATACACAAGTGGGGGTGTTATAAATGAGAGACTCGTATATGGCCGAACGGGAATTATTTGTATAGTCATGGGAAACATGGTTTTCTCCACAGGCCTCTGGAACAATCATCACTAATTCTTTTTGTTCATCTATCTGTTTACGTTTAACATTGTAGGTATAATGATTTAAGCGAATGGAACAATCCTCTTTTTCTACCATTCTCTGAAGAAGATTATCTTCTTGAAGGGTCAATCCTTTCCATTCTTCATTCTCTTCGATAAAGAAATGGTCTTTCACATCTATTATTGCAGCCGGGACTGGAATCGAATCAACACTCAATGCATGATAGGGTTGCATATCAGTCATAGTACCTTCCTTTTTTATAACGTTATTTACCACCATTTTACCCTACCTCTTCTTACATATAAATGTCCAATATATTTTGGGACAAAGTAAAACACAGTCGTGTAGATACGAACTATTTCAGTGTAGGCTCTTAATACCGCTAATGATTT
>NZ_JXZC01000029.1 GCF_000935355.1 Rossellomorea aquimaris | reverse complement strand
GATTAAGTCCATATAATTGTGTAAAAAGAAAGAGTCATTTTATTCCTTCTTGTCAACACTGTTTTCAACGACGATAAACAATGAGAAGAGGAATAAAGATGACTCAATTACAGTTTAACCTAGATTTGGATTCTTTAAAAGAAGCAGTAATAAATTCTAATATCGAAACGGTGGTCCGGTCTGCCATCGTCCTTGTATTGAATGAATACATGGAAAGGGAGCGAGATGATTACTTACAAGCAGCTTCTTATGAACGATCTACTGATCGTTTGGATTACCGAAATGGATACTACGAACGAGAATTTACAATGAGTATTGGAAAACTCAAACTCAAAGTTCCACGCACACGTAATGGAGATTTTTCTCCTTCCTTATTTGAAAAGTACTCACGGTGTGATCAGGCTTTTGTCATATCAATGATCGAGATGGTGATTAATGGTGTTTCTACCCGTAAGGTTACTCATATCGTGGAACAGCTTTGTGGAGAGACAGTTTCAAAATCATTCGTTTCTTCCCTGACTAAAAAACTAGATCCTATCATAAGCGATTGGAATAAGAGACCTTTGAACCTCACTTATTTTCCATATATATTTGTAGATGCCATGTATATAAAAGTTCGTGAACACCATCGTGTGGTTTCAAAAGCCGTTTACATTGCGACAGCTCTTTCAGAGAAAAATAATCGTGAGATTTTAGGGTTAATGGTTGATCATGCCGAGAGCTATGAGAGTTGGAGTAGGTTCTTTCAACAACTGAAATCCCGTGGTCTACAATCTCCTAAGCTTGTGATTTCAGATGCCCATAAGGGTCTACAAAAAGCCGTCTTACGTGAGTTTATTGGAACCAGTTGGCAGAGATGTAATGTGCATTTCAAACGAAATATTTTTAAACAACTCCCAAAGAAAGATTCCGAAGAAATTAGAACCATGATTAAAAGGGTATTTGAAGCTGTCAAAATTGAGGATATGAGAAACTTTAAAGAAGAACTAATGAGTCAGTTTAGCGAGTACAAAAAATATGAAAAAGCGTTGGCCATCTTAGATGAGGGCTTCGAAGACACCATTCAATACATGGAGCACGATGAAGGAATTCGACCACATATTCGCAGTACCAACTGTTTGGAACGCTTAAACCAGGAGGTTCGAAGAAGAGAAAAAGTCATACGAATCTTTCCAAATACGCAGTCAGCGTTTCGATTGGTCGGGGCAGTTTTGTTTCATTATCAACAAACCAATTATTCAAAAAGAAAATCCTTTTAAAAAGCCCTAAGCATTTTTGAATGAAACTTCCCAATGAAATGGTTTCATAGCCAGGTCAGTCTGTCA
>NZ_JXZC01000028.1 GCF_000935355.1 Rossellomorea aquimaris | reverse complement strand
CGGGCTAATGAGATGGTCACCCCCACACCCTGCGAGGGCTACGCTTTCGCAGGGTGTTTTGTTTTTGGAGGCCATCATCATGAGCGAGTCAGCACTGATCGGGATCGATCTCGGCAAACATAATTTCCACCTTCTGGGCCAAGACAAATCGGGCCGCGAGGTGTTTCGCAAAAAGCTCTCGCGAGCGCAGATGATGCGGTTCTTCGGCAACTTGCCGAGCTGCGTCGTGGTAACGGAAGCCTGTGCCGGCTCTCACTTCATCGCCCGTCAGCTTGCGGCGATGGGGCATACGACCAAGTTGATTTCACCGCAGTTTGTCCGCCCTTTCGTCAAGGGCAACAAAAATGACTTTATCGACGCAGAGGCCATTTGCGAGGCGGCTTCCCGTCCGTCCATGCGCTTCGTTACGCCTAAAACCGAGTCTCAGCAAACCCTGTCTGTCCTGCATCGCATGCGCGAGTCGTTGGTGCATGACCGCACCAAGACAGCCAATCAGATGCACGGTTTCCTGCTGGAATTTGGCATCAGCCTGCCCAAAGGCTCAGCCATCATGAAGCGTTTGGCAGCTGTTTTGGCCGAGCATGAGCTGCCTGTGCGGCTGACAGTGCTGTTGCAACGCCTGCACGATCACTTCGTTTACCTGGATGAACAGATCAAGGAACTGGACAAACAACTGGCTTGCCAGCTGGCCGACGATGATCTGGGGAGCCGTTTGCTTAGCATGCCGTGTGTCGGTCCGATCACCGCCAGCCTTCTGGCTGTAGAAATGGGCGATGGCAAGCAATACCGATGCAGTCGCGATTTTGCGGCTTCAGTGGGCTTGGTGCCGCGACAGTACAGCACGGGCGGCAAAGCCAATTTGTTGGGGATCAGCAAGCGGGGTGACAAGCACCTGCGGCAACTGCTGGTGCAATGCTCCAGGGTTTACATGCAGAGGCTGGATCATCAGAAGGGGGCTTTGGCCGACTGGGTGCGAGCGCTGCTGCGCCGACGACACTCGAATGTGGTGGCCTGTGCCCTGGCCAACAAACTGGCGCGTATCGCTTGGGCGATAGCGGCTCACCATGCGCAATATGAAGCAGGGCCAGACGCCTTGAACGCCTGACCCTGCGGTTGTTGCAGTACCACAATTCACCCTTCAGGTTTTGCGATAGCTGAACAACGGATGACGTGAACGGCCTACCGGCCTGGCGAAGATCCTGACATAAAAATCGGCTTCAGAAGCCGACGGGCTTTTAAGGATCGTCAGGCGCGACTCTCATCGTGGCGCTGGGGCAAGCCCCAAACAGACGCCGGATAGATTTAAGCAAGCCAACCACATCGCCCGTTAATCAGTATTGCAAAAATGGGGGGGACCATAGATTTTTT
>NZ_JXZC01000027.1 GCF_000935355.1 Rossellomorea aquimaris | reverse complement strand
CTGAAGTGCGCCCCAGAAGTTGGACACCCATCCAATTTCTGGGGCGTTTTCATGAGCAAGTACACCACGCAGTTCAAGCTATCTGCCATCACCGCTTTCCTTGAGCGAGGCCGAGGGTTTCGCCGGGTCGCCGCTCAATTTCAAATGGACCCCACCTTGCTTCGTCGTTGGGTCGAGGCTTATCGATTACACGGTGAGGCCAGCTTGAGCAGTACCGGCCAGCGTTACAGTGCCTTGTTCAAGTTCTCTGTTCTACGGCGCATGTGGGATGACTCCCTTTCCTTGCGCCGCGCAGCGGCGCTTTTCAACTTGGGGGATTCCACTCAGGTGGGCAGATGGCAACAGCAGTATTACAGTGGCGGTATTGAAGCCCTGGAGTCAGGGAAAAGAGGACTGAGCACCGCTATGCCTAAACCACCTGCTAAACCACGCAAAACCGCTGCCCCACTCACCAGCCCTGAGCCTGAGCACAAGACGTTACTTGATGAGCTCCAATACCTACGGATGGAGAACGCTTATCTAAAAAAGCTTGGGGAGTTAGGCGAGGCGGTGATGAGGCGGGAGAAAGAACAGAAGAAAAAGCCCGATTAGTCAGTGAGCTTAAGCAACACTTTCCCTTGCGTGACTTGCTCAAGCTAGTGAGCCTTGCGCGAAGTACGTACTACTACCAACTCAAGGCGATGGGCGTTGCGGACCGATTTTCCTCGATCAAAGCTTCTATCCAGACCATCCAAAACGAGCATAAGGGCCGCTTTGGTTACCGTCGGATGACGCTAGAACTACGTAAAGAAAGATCGCTGATCAACAGTAAAACGGTACGACGACTGATGGGGGAGCTGGGTCTGAAATGCACGGTGCGGCCTAAGAAATACAGGTCGTATAAAGGGCCGATGGGCGAAGTGTCGCCCAACACCTTGGCTCGTCAGTTCGAGGCTGAGCAACCGAATCAGAAATGGGTGACGGATGTCACCGAGTTCAAAGTGGCCGGCAAAAAGCTGTACTTGTCCCCAGTTTTGGACTTGTACAACGGAGAAATCGTGGCCTATCAGACGGCAATACGTCCCCAATATGCCTTGGTGGGCGAGATGCTGGAAAAAGCTATTGAAGGCTTACCTGAGGGCGGCAAGCCAATGCTGCATTCAGATCAAGGCTGGCACTATCGATATCCAAAGTACCGGGAGAGGCTAGAAAAAGCAGGGCTGGAGCAAAGCATGTCACGCAAAGGAAACTGCCATGACAACGCCACAATGGAGAGTTTCTTCGGCACGCTGAAGTCAGAGTTCTACTATCGGGAAAGCTTTGAAAGCGTGGAGCAGTTGCAAGCGGGGCTGGATGAGTACATCCATTACTACAACCATAAGCGAATCAAAGTGAAGCTTGGCGGACTGAGCCCTGTAGCGTACAGGACCCGGTCCGCTGTAGCCTAACCAACAGCTGTCCAGCT
>NZ_JXZC01000026.1 GCF_000935355.1 Rossellomorea aquimaris | reverse complement strand
TGCACTGGACCCATAAAGTTGGACACTTATTTATTACGCAGCTATCGCGTGGCTAACACGATAAGCTACCGGACTTTTTCGTTTTAACCTTGATTTAATTCTCAGATGATTGTAGTAATACATGTATTTTTTCAATTCGTCTCTAAAGTGCTCAATACTATCAAATTCTTGTAAGTAAAGGAATTCAGACTTCATTATCCCGAAAAAGTTCTCCATGACGGAGTTATCATAACAGTTTCCTTTACGAGACATACTTTGGGTAATGTTATGTTTCTTCAGTGTCCTTCGGTACTGGGCCATTTGATAATGCCATCCTTGATCTGAATGGATTAAGAGCTTATCGCTTTCATTCACATGTTTTAATCCTTGTTCTAACATCGTCTCGACCAAGTCAAATGTCGGCCTGGATTGGAGCGTATAGGTAATGATCTCTCCGTTAAATAGGTCTAGAATGGGGGACAGATAGAGTTTTTGACCGAACAGTTTAAACTCCGTAATGTCTGTCACCCATTTTTGATTGGGTTTAACGGCTCTAAAATTGCGATTTAGGATGTTGGGAGCTACTTTTCCAACTTTCCCTTTGTAGGACTTATATTTTTTCATTCGCACAATGCATTTAAGGCCCAGTTCTCTCATAATCCGAAGGACTTTCTTTCTGTTAACATCATGTCCTTTTGCTTGAAGAACGTCCGTAATGCGACGGTACCCATAGCGACCTAAGTGTTTGTGATAGATGAAATTGATTCGTCGTTTCCATTTTCGATCAGGATCTGGTTGGTCTTGTTTTTTGATGATGTGATAGTAAGTGCTTTTAGACAGCTTAGCTACTTTTATCATTCTAGTCACCGGGAATTCGTTCCTTAGTTCAAATACTACTTTCGCTTTGATTTCGTTGGTGATGGTTCCTCCTGAACTAAGGCATTTAGCTTTTTTAAATACGCATTCTCCATACGAAGGTATTCAAGTTCTTTTTTCATATCTTCCATCGATTGGTTAGAAGAGTTGTCTTTCATTTTATTTTTCTTTTGATTAGATGTCATTGTAGAAGGCCTCATTTCTAATGATCCGAAGGCATCTTCTCCAACTCTTTTCCACTTTTTCACCCACCTACGAACCATACAAGGATCGGGGATTTGAAAAATAGCTGATGCCTCTCGAATGGAGTAATTCTTTTCCGTAATAAATTGAATTACCCTCAGTTTAAAGGCAGAAGGATAGTTTGTATAGGGGAAGGCAAATGCTTGATCCCCATGATGACGAACTAACATCACCCAGTAACGGAGAATGGAATCATCTACGCCTACTTGATTCGCTAGTTCTCGATAACTGACTAGTTCATTTAGATAACGATTGGCAACGTGAAGTTTATATTCCCTGGTAAACTTGGTCATTGGTGCGGGCACCCCCTATTGTTGGTTGGGGTGTCCAACAATAGGGGGGCAGCTCA
>NZ_JXZC01000025.1 GCF_000935355.1 Rossellomorea aquimaris | reverse complement strand
CGCAGTCGAAACGGAAAACTCCTTGGTAAACAAAGAGTTACGCAAGATTCGACAGCGACCTGCTTCAGTTCATCGAAGCCCAGAAGGAGTTGGTAGAGCAGTGTCGTTTGGCTCTATTAACGTTTCGATCCTCTCGGTCGAAAGCGGAGAAAAAGAGGTGTTGACAGCAGCGTGTAACGCTGTAGAATTCGCCTCCCGCTAACGAGAGATCGGAAGCGCAAGTGGTTGAAGTTACAAAGGAAACTTTGAAAACTTTTGAAAATAATCACTTGACAGCAAATGAGGCTGCTGTAGAATGCGCGCCTCGGTTGAGACGAAAGATCTTAACCAACCGCTCTTTAACAACTGAATCAAGCAATTCGTGTGGGTGCTTGTGGAGTCAGACTGATAGTCAACAAGATTATCAGCATCACAAGTTACTCCGCGAGAAATCAAAGATGTAACCAACGATTGCTGAGCCAAGTTTAGGGTTTCTTAAAAACCCAAAGATGTTTGAACTGAAGAGTTTGATCATGGCTCAGATTGAACGCTGGCGGCAGGCCTAACACATGCAAGTCGAGCGGTAGAGAGAAGCTTGCTTCTCTTGAGAGCGGCGGACGGGTGAGTAATGCCTAGGAATCTGCCTGGTAGTGGGGGATAACGTTCGGAAACGGACGCTAATACCGCATACGTCCTACGGGAGAAAGCAGGGGACCTTCGGGCCTTGCGCTATCAGATGAGCCTAGGTCGGATTAGCTAGTTGGTGAGGTAATGGCTCACCAAGGCGACGATCCGTAACTGGTCTGAGAGGATGATCAGTCACACTGGAACTGAGACACGGTCCAGACTCCTACGGGAGGCAGCAGTGGGGAATATTGGACAATGGGCGAAAGCCTGATCCAGCCATGCCGCGTGTGTGAAGAAGGTCTTCGGATTGTAAAGCACTTTAAGTTGGGAGGAAGGGCAGTTACCTAATACGTGATTGTTTTGACGTTACCGACAGAATAAGCACCGGCTAACTCTGTGCCAGCAGCCGCGGTAATACAGAGGGTGCAAGCGTTAATCGGAATTACTGGGCGTAAAGCGCGCGTAGGTGGTTAGTTAAGTTGGATGTGAAATCCCCGGGCTCAACCTGGGAACTGCATTCAAAACTGACTGACTAGAGTATGGTAGAGGGTGGTGGAATTTCCT
>NZ_JXZC01000024.1 GCF_000935355.1 Rossellomorea aquimaris | reverse complement strand
GTGGAATTCCAAGTGTAGCGGTGAAATGCGTAGATATTTGGAGGAACACCAGTGGCGAAGGCGACTTTCTGGTCTGTAACTGACACTGAGGCGCGAAAGCGTGGGGAGCAAACAGGATTAGATACCCTGGTAGTCCACGCCGTAAACGATGTCAACTAGCCGTTGGGAGCCTTGAGCTCTTAGTGGCGCAGCTAACGCATTAAGTTGACCGCCTGGGGAGTACGGCCGCAAGGTTAAAACTCAAATGAATTG
>NZ_JXZC01000023.1 GCF_000935355.1 Rossellomorea aquimaris | reverse complement strand
TGGTTAAGTCCTCGATCGATTAGTATCAGTCAACTCCACATGTCGCCATGCTTCCATCTCTGACCTATCTACCTAGTCATCTTCTAGGGATCTTACTCACTTACGTGATGGGAAATCTCATCTCGAGGGGGGCTTCATGCTTAGATGCTTTCAGCACTTATCCCTTCCGCACATAGCTACCCAGCGATGCCTTTGGCAAGACAACTGGTACACCAGCGGTGCGTCCATCCCGGTCCTCTCGTACTAAGGACAGCTCCTCTCAAATTTCCTGCGCCCACGACGGATAGGGACCGAACTGTCTCACGACGTTCTGAACCCAGCTCGCGTACCGCTTTAATGGGCGAACAGCCCAACCCTTGGGACCGACTACAGCCCCAGGATGCGATGAGCCGACATCGAGGTGCCAAACCTCCCCGTCGATGTGGACTCTTGGGGGAGATAAGCCTGTTATCCCCGGGGTAGCTTTTATCCGTTGAGCGATGGCCCTTCCATGCGGAACCACCGGATCACTAAGCCCGACTTTCGTCCCTGCTCGACTTGTAGGTCTCGCAGTCAAGCTCCCTTGTGCCTTTACACTCTGCGAATGATTTCCAACCATTCTGAGGGAACCTTTGGGCGCCTCCGTTACTCTTTAGGAGGCGACCGCCCCAGTCAAACTGCCCACCTGACACTGTCTCCCACCCCGATAAGGGGCGCGGGTTAGAATTTCAATACAGCCAGGGTAGTATCCCACCGATGCCTCCACCGAAGCTGGCGCTCCGGCTTCCAAGGCTCCTACCTATCCTGTACAAGCTGTACCAAAATTCAATATCAGGCTACAGTAAAGCTCCACGGGGTCTTTCCGTCCTGTCGCGGGTAACCTGCATCTTCACAGGTACTATAATTTCACCGAGTCTCTCGTTGAGACAGTGCCCAGATCGTTACGCCTTTCGTGCGGGTCGGAACTTACCCGACAAGGAATTTCGCTACCTTAGGACCGTTATAGTTACGGCCGCCGTTTACTGGGGCTTCGATTCGCACCTTCGCTTGCGCTAAGCACTCCTCTTAACCTTCCAGCACCGGGCAGGCGTCAGCCCCTATACTTCGCCTTACGGCTTCGCAGAGACCTGTGTTTTTGCTAAACAGTCGCCTGGGCCTATTCACTGCGGCTCTCTCGGGCTTGCACCCTACCAGAGCACCCCTTCTCCCGAAGTTACGGGGTCATTTTGCCGAGTTCCTTAACGAGAGTTCTCTCGCTCACCTTAGGATTCTCTCCTCGCCTACCTGTGTCGGTTTGCGGTACGGGCACCTTTTTCCTCGCTAGAGGCTTTTCTTGGCAGTGTGGAATCAGGAACTTCGCTACTATAATTCGCTCGCTATCACAGCTCAGCCTTCACGATGATGGGATTTGCCTCATCATCAGCCTAACTGCTTAGACGCACATATCCAGCAGTGCGCTTACCCTATCCTCCTGCGTCCCCCCATTGCTCAAACGGAAAAGAGGTGGTACAGGAATATCAACCTGTTGTCCATCGTCTACGCCTATCGGCCTCGACTTAGGTCCCGACTAACCCTGAGCGGACGAGCCTTCCTCAGGAAACCTTAGGCATTCGGTGGATGGGATTCTCACCCATCTTTCGCTACTCATACCGGCATTCTCACTTCTAAGCACTCCACCAGTCCTTACGGTCTAGCTTCGCAGTCCTTAGAACGCTCTCCTACCACTGACACCTAGAGGTGTCAATCCACAGCTTCGGTGATACGTTTAGCCCCGGTACATTTTCGGCGCAGAGTCACTCGACCAGTGAGCTATTACGCACTCTTTAAATGGTGGCTGCTTCTAAGCCAACATCCTGGTTGTCTAAGCAACTCCACATCCTTTTCCACTTAACGTATACTTTGGGACCTTAGCTGGTGGTCTGGGCTGTTTCCCTTTCGACTACGGATCTTATCACTCGCAGTCTGACTCCCATGGATAAGTCTTTGGCATTCGGAGTTTGTCTGAATTCGGTAACCCGATGAGGGCCCCTAGTCCAAACAGTGCTCTACCTCCAAGACTCTTACACATGAGGCTAGCCCTAAAGCTATTTCGGAGAGAACCAGCTATCTCCAAGTTCGATTGGAATTTCTCCGCTACCCACACCTCATCCCCGCACTTTTCAACGTGCGTGGGTTCGGACCTCCATTCAGTGTTACCTGAACTTCATCCTGGACATGGGTAGATCACCTGGTTTCGGGTCTACGACCACATACTCAATTCGCCCTATTCAGACTCGCTTTCGCTGCGGCTCCGTCTCATCGACTTAACCTTGCATGGGATCGTAACTCGCCGGTTCATTCTACAAAAGGCACGCCATCACCCGTTAACGGGCTCTGACTACTTGTAGGCACACGGTTTCAGGTTCTATTTCACTCCCCTTCCGGGGTGCTTTTCACCTTTCCCTCACGGTACTGGTTCACTATCGGTCACTAGGGAGTATTTAGCCTTGGGAGATGGTCCTCCCAGCTTCCGACGGGATTTCACGTGTCCCGCCGTACTCAGGATCCACTCAAGAGGGAATGAAGTTTCAACTACAGGGTTGTTACCTTCTTTGACGAGCCTTTCCAGACTTCTTCGTCTACTTCATTCCTTTGTAACTCCGTATAGAGTGTCCTACAACCCCAAGAGGCAAGCCTCTTGGTTTGGGCTACATCCCGTTTCGCTCGCCGCTACTCAGGGAATCGCAATTGCTTTCTCTTCCTCCAGGTACTTAGATGTTTCAGTTCCC
>NZ_JXZC01000022.1 GCF_000935355.1 Rossellomorea aquimaris | reverse complement strand
TGCTTTCGCAAATGGGGTTTCGGAATTTAATCTTGACGATGACCTACTCTCACATGGGGAAACCCCACACTACCATCGGCGATGCATCGTTTCACTACTGAGTTCGGGATGGGATCAGGTGGTTCCAATGCTCTATGGTCGTCAAGAAATTCGGGTACTGAGTCGTGGCCGGTTGGCCTCGCTTCAGCAAATTGGGTATGTGATAGCTTTCGGTGTTTTGTGAGTTTCGAACTTTCGGTTCGTTTCGTCTTCACACACCGCAATCTGGTGCCTTTTCAGGTCAGCAAATTGCTTGGGTGTTATATGGTCAAGCCTCACGGGCAATTAGTATTGGTTAGCTCAACGCCTCACAGCGCTTACACACCCAACCTATCAACGTCGTAGTCTTCGACGGCCCTTCAGGGGACTCAAGGTCCCAGTGAGATCTCATCTTGAGGCTAGTTTCCCGCTTAGATGCTTTCAGCGGTTATCTATTCCGAACATAGCTACCCGGCAATGCCACTGGCGTGACAACCGGAACACCAGAGGTTCGTCCACTCCGGTCCTCTCGTACTAGGAGCAGCCCCTCTCAAATCTCAAACGTCCACGGCAGATAGGGACCGAACTGTCTCACGACGTTCTAAACCCAGCTCGCGTACCACTTTAAATGGCGAACAGCCATACCCTTGGGACCGGCTTCAGCCCCAGGATGTGATGAGCCGACATCGAGGTGCCAAACACCGCCGTCGATATGAACTCTTGGGCGGTATCAGCCTGTTATCCCCGGAGTACCTTTTATCCGTTGAGCGATGGCCCTTCCATACAGAACCACCGGATCACTAAGACCTACTTTCGTACCTGCTCGACGTGTCTGTCTCGCAGTCAAGCGCGCTTTTGCCTTTATACTCTACGACCGATTTCCGACCGGTCTGAGCGCACCTTCGTACTCCTCCGTTACTCTTTAGGAGGAGACCGCCCCAGTCAAACTACCCACCATACACTGTCCTCGATCCGGATAACGGACCTGAGTTAGAACCTCAAAGTTGCCAGGGTGGTATTTCAAGGTTGGCTCCACGCGAACTGGCGTCCACGCTTCAAAGCCTCCCACCTATCCTACACAAG
>NZ_JXZC01000021.1 GCF_000935355.1 Rossellomorea aquimaris | reverse complement strand
TATCCTGTACAAGCTGTACCAAAATTCAATATCAGGCTACAGTAAAGCTCCACGGGGTCTTTCCGTCCTGTCGCGGGTAACCTGCATCTTCACAGGTACTATAATTTCACCGAGTCTCTCGTTGAGACAGTGCCCAGATCGTTACGCCTTTCGTGCGGGTCGGAACTTACCCGACAAGGAATTTCGCTACCTTAGGACCGTTATAGTTACGGCCGCCGTTTACCGGGGCTTCGATCAAGAGCTTCGCGTTAGCTAACCCCATCAATTAACCTTCCGGCACCGGGCAGGCGTCACACCCTATACGTCCACTTTCGTGTTTGCAGAGTGCTGTGTTTTTAATAAACAGTCGCAGCGGCCTGGTATCTTCGACCGGCATGGGCTTACGGAGCAAGTCCTTCACCCTCACCGGCGCACCTTCTCCCGAAGTTACGGTGCCATTTTGCCTAGTTCCTTCACCCGAGTTCTCTCAAGCGCCTTGGTATTCTCTACCCAACCACCTGTGTCGGTTTGGGGTACGGTTCCTGGTTACCTGAAGCTTAGAAGCTTTTCTTGGAAGCATGGCATCAACCACTTCGTCATCTAAAAGACAACTCGTCATCAGCTCTCGGCCTTAAGATCCCGGATTTACCTAAGATCTCAGCCTACCACCTTAAACTTGGACAACCAACGCCAAGCTGGCCTAGCCTTCTCCGTCCCTCCATCGCAATAACCAGAAGTACAGGAATATTAACCTGTTTTCCATCGACTACGCTTTTCAGCCTCGCCTTAGGGACCGACTAACCCTGCGTCGATTAACGTTGCGCAGGAAACCTTGGTCTTTCGGCGTGGGTGTTTTTCACACCCATTGTCGTTACTCATGTCAGCATTCGCACTTCTGATACCTCCAGCAAGCTTCTCAACTCACCTTCACAGGCTTACAGAACGCTCCTCTACCGCATCACTTACGTGATACCCGTAGCTTCGGTGTATGGTTTGAGCCCCGTTACATCTTCCGCGCAGGCCGACTCGACTAGTGAGCTATTACGCTTTCTTTAAAGGGTGGCTGCTTCTAAGCCAACCTCCTAGCTGTCTAAGCCTTCCCACATCGTTTCCCACTTAACCATAACTTTGGGACCTTAGCTGACGGTCTGGGTTGTTTCCCTTTTCACGACGGACGTTAGCACCCGCCGTGTGTCTCCCATGCTCGGCACTTGTAGGTATTCGGAGTTTGCATCGGTTTGGTAAGTCGGGATGACCCCCTAGCCGAAACAGTGCTCTACCCCCTACAGTGATACATGAGGCGCTACCTAAATAGCTTTCGAGGAGAACCAGCTATCTCCGAGCTTGATTAGCCTTTCACTCCGATCCACAGGTCATCCGCTAACTTTTCAACGGTAGTCGGTTCGGTCCTCCAGTTAGTGTTACCCAACCTTCAACCTGCCCATGGATAGATCGCCCGGTTTCGGGTCTATTCCCAGCGACTAGACGCCCTATTAAGACTCGCTTTCGCTACGCCTCCCCTATTCGGTTAAGCTCGCCACTGAAAATAAGTCGCTGACCCATTATACAAAAGGTACGCAGTCACCCAACAAAGTGGGCTCCCACTGCTTGTACGCATACGGTTTCAGGATCTATTTCACTCCCCTCTCCGGGGTTCTTTTCGCCTTTCCCTCACGGTACTAGTTCACTATCGGTCAGTCAGTAGTATTTAGCCTTGGAGGATGGTCCCCCCATATTCAGACAAAGTTTCTCGTGCTCCGTCCTACTCGATTTCATGACTAAGAGATTTTCGCGTACAGGGCTATCACCCACTATGGCCGCACTTTCCAGAGCGTTCCGCTAATCTCAAAGCCACTTAAGGGCTAGTCCCCGTTCGCTCGCCACTACTAAGGGAATCTCGGTTGATTTCTTTTCCTCAGGGTACTTAGATGTTTCAGTTCCCCTGGTTCGCCCCTTACACCTATGTATTCAGTGTAAGGTAACCATCTTATGATGGCTGGGTTCCCCCATTCAGACATCTCCGGATCAAAGTCTGTTTGCCGACTCCCCGAAGCTTTTCGCAGGCTACCACGTCTTTCATCGCCTCTGACTGCCAAGGCATCCACCGTATGCGCTTCTTCACTTGACCATATAACCCCAAGCAATCTGGTTATACTGTGAAGACGACATTCGCCGAAAATTCGAATTTCTCAA
>NZ_JXZC01000020.1 GCF_000935355.1 Rossellomorea aquimaris | reverse complement strand
CCAACTTTATGGGTCCAGTGCACTTAGCCGAACGGGGGCTTGGCACGCCCGTACTTCCGCAGGAGTCTGCGCAGTTCCCCTCACCATCTTTAACGGGGCTTTGTGACAGAGCTTCAAAATATGAAATAGAACCATGTAACTAGAAAAAATAATTCCTCTTTTATAAAAAGGAAAAACAATCTTTAATCTTAAATAAGATTGTTTGCTAAATTCTTGTTATTATTGATTTCCATTAAGGATCCATGCTGAGAAAGTTGATTGTAGCGGAAGGATGCTCGACTCCTGCGGGAATAGCTGGACAGGTGAGACCCCGGAGGCGCAGCCGAGGAGGCTCACCGCCAGCCCCGCGGAAAGCGAGCATCCTGGAGCGGAAATCAACTAGTACTTTCTAATCTACAATAACAACAAAATTTACGAAAAGAGCAAAAAAATAACAAAAAGACTGTCTCATTCTGTACTTCTTGAGACAGTCTTTTTATAGAGAGAAAAAGAGTGCATCATCACGGTGCCTCTTATATAGAAATGAGGTATTAATTTGTTAAAAGTAGCAATTGGAACAACCAACCCTGCAAAGGTTCAAGCCATTCAAAAGGCATTCAACGAACAATACGAGGACGTTATGTTCGAATGTCTCAAAACAGAATCTCATGTAAGTGAGCAGCCTTTTTCGGATCAAGAGACCATCGAAGGTGCACTCAATCGGGCGAAGAACGTATTACGTGCATCAGATAGTGAGATTGGAATTGGTCTTGAAGGAGGGGTGACGGAATCACTATATGGAATGTTTGTCTGTAACTGGGGTGCTCTTGTCGATCGCAGCGGAAACGAAATCATCGGGGGAGGTGCCAGGATCTCCTTACCTAAAGAAATCAGCAGCCAGTTAAAGGCTGGGAAAGAGCTGGGACCCTTGATGGACGAGTATACCCAAAAGTCTGGAACGAGGAAAAAAGAAGGTGCAATGGGGGTATTTACTAATGGCCTTATTACAAGAGAGGCTATGTTCCTTCATGTTGTTCAGCTGTTGATAGGTCAGTGGCAATACAAAAAACATTTCTAAGATATGTTCTTTTTTATTTACATGGTACTTGGCCCATACCAATTCTACCAGCCCTTCATAGGATGAAGTATATCAGACTTTATTTTATCTGATAAATTCTTTCTAAGGAGGTTAGAATTTATGGGATGCCATTATTGTAATGACCGTGTCGGAGGACGTCGCGATGACCGTCGCGATGACAGAAGATGCTGTGACTGGGATAAGTTTCTTTTTGGTGACAGAAGAAGATGTGACCGCCGAGACGATGTTTTAGGAGTAGATGACAACCGTAGAAGATGTCGCAGAAGAAGAGACGACGATGTTTTAGGTGCTGAAGATAACCGCAGAAGAAGACGTAGAAGAAAATGTGGCTGCGACTTCTTTTAATAGTTAGAATGGGACTCCGTGTTGAAGCGGAGTTCCTTTTTTATTTCAACAAAATCTTTAGTACGATACAAGCTTTAAACGATACAAAAAACCCTCTGAAAGCATTCAGAGGGTTAAAGTCAATTATTTTACACCTTTCATATATGCCTGAATCTTAGGTGAAAGCAGGAATAGAGCAATACTCAATACGATTGCCATACCTCCGATTGCACCAAAGTAAAGCGTTTCTGTTTCAGGTGTATAGAAACGTACAAGCTGTGCATTCAATGCCTGTGCAGCAGCAGAAGCCAAGAACCAAAGACTCATTGTTTGAGCAGAGAATGCTTCTGGAGCAAGCTTCGTGGTGGCAGAAAGTCCGACTGGTGATAAGCATAGCTCACCAAGTACAACGATGAGGTAGCTAAGTACGAGCCATAATGGACTTACTAGTGAATCTTCTCCTCCGAAGTATGCAGGTAATAGGATCACTAAGAATGATAAACCGGCAAACAGCAGTCCGAATGAAAATTTCTTCGGAATCGATGGTTGACGATCACCCAGTTTCACCCACATCCATGCAAATACTGGGGCAAGTAGAATGATAAATAACGGGTTTAACGATTGGAACCAGGCTGGTGATATGCTGATTCCCATGAATTCAAGGTCGGTTCTCTTATCAGCGTAAACTGCAAGGATGGTTGACCCTTGTTCTTGAATCGCCCAGAACATAACCGCGGCAATGAATAATGGGATATAAGCGACGACTCTTGAACGTTCAGTTTCTGTTGTTTTCGGACTATAATACATCACGATGAAGTAAATGGTTGGTACGACGATACCAAAGATACCTACTAAATTGATGAATACGTTTAATGTGAATATGCCTGCTGGAATTGTAACACCTAAAATGATGGCAAGACCAACAACGACTAAACCTGCGATTAAACCATACTTTTTCTTTTCAGCTGGTGCAAGTGGATTTGGAACATAGGTACCAGCAAGGCCAAGATTCTTTTTCTTTGTCGCCATAAAGACAACAAGACCTAAGAACATACCGATGGCTGCTACTGCGAATCCCCAATGGAATCCTTTTGTTTCCATAAGCTTACCGACAATCAGTGGAGCAATGAATGCACCAAGGTTGATACCCATATAGAAAATACTGAAAGCAGCATCCCGTCGAGTATCACTTTCGCTATACATTTCACCGACAACAGTTGAAACGTTAGGTTTTAATAATCCTGTTCCGATAACGATCAACACCATCGAAACAAAGAACATGCCTAAACTTCCTGGAAATGATAAAGCAATATGACCAAACATGATGAATATTCCACCGTAGAAGACGGCTTTCGAAGTTCCGAATATTCTATCTGCCAGCCAGCCTCCGATTACTCCGGACATATATACAAGTGAACCATAAATCGACATGATTGCTAAAGCTGTGTTTTGCTCAAGGCCAAGTCCACCTTTTGAAACCTCATAGTACATGTAGAATACGAGGATGGCACGCATTCCGTAATAGGAAAAGCGCTCCCAAAATTCTGTGAAGAATAAAGTGAATAATCCCTTGGGATGTCCAAAGAAACCTTTTTGAGGGAAACTATCCACAATTTTCTGTTTATTCATTGATGACATGTTACTACCTCCCTTATTCTTTTACTATAATATTTTAATAGTTTCATAAAGTCAAAAAAAGTTTATAAATTGTTAATAGTAACATAAAATGTCTATAGATTTCCAATATTAAGTTATTTTTAAATAGTAAAAATTTTCTGTTGTGTAGAAACTGTGACAGGATGAAAAAAAGCTTGCAGTCCACATTGGACTGCAAGCTTTTTGTTGCTTACTTGATGTGTTTATTCGGTTTCAAAAATATACGATAACGTCTTTATCGCTTGATCTATGTTTGTCACGGTAACACTTGCCTTATTGGAAAGCTCTTTTAGCGGATGATGCAGTCCTTCAGGACGAATAAGGATAAGGGGCTTTCCAAGTGTGATGGCGGTGCTCGCATCCATTGCGGTATTCCACTGTTTGTATTTTTCTCCAAACAAGGCAATCACTACATCGGCCTTTTTCATCAGTAACTCTGTTCGAAGATTGTTAATACTCGAAGCTGCCTCATCGCGGAGTATTTTATTTGGTTGTTCACCAAGAATTTCTTCTCCGATCGCATCGGACCGTTCGTGATTTTCCATCGGTCCCACGAAAGATAGAGGGAGATGAAGCTTTTCTGCTTTCTCTTTAAGATCGTTTCTCCAGGAACTATGTATTTCTCCTGCTAGGTAAACTGTGAATTCCATGGTTTTCAGCCTCCTGTTTTTAGTCATTTTATCATAAATACCCTATGTGAGTTAAAAATAACCTGTTTTCCCATTAAAAAGGCTGCCTTTCTTGTTGGAAGGGTTGTCAGGTGGTACTTTGTGAGGGTATCATAAGCGTAGGTCCTAAGCATGAAAGGGAGGATAAGTATAGGATGAAAATCATACACTCAGTCATTTTCTTTATCCTTGTGCTTATTTTAGCCGGATGCAACACGACAATCGATAAAGAAAAAGAACAAACAGCCAAAGTGGTGGAGAACACCTTGAGCTCAAAAGAGTCAGCCAAAGAAGAGGCTGGAAACATTCGCTTTTATCTCCCATTTGGAGCAAAAATAGAAAAAGAATCTCCCAATAATATCATTATTTCAAAAAGCTCTGATACTTTTATACTTTTTACTAACCCTCAAGAACAGAAGGATAGTGAACTTCTATATAAAATGGCCATTAGTGACAACAAGAATCTCGTGAAACATGGGACTTTTAAAGAGAACAATCGCTTAGGATACTATGTCATTAAGGACCTGCCCGATACGGAAGAATACGAACTGATTGTTGGAGTGGGTGGAACGAAGGTAACAACGCAAGCGGGGATGGATGATTTAGCAGATCATGCAGAAATGATGATGAAAATGGCAGCTTCAGTTAAACATGAATCATAACGATACAGACCGATTTTCTACTTAGGTGGAAAATCGGTTTTTTTTATACCGGGTAAGCTATCACAATAACAACAGGAAATTCCATGAGCAATTAAAGTAATATATATAGACAAAACAAACAAGTGTCTTTACACTAGTAAAAGTAGATTCATTAACACAGAGGAGAGGACTCATAGTGAGAGAATTCTTAAAGCGAAAAGGCATTTCATTATCTGCAAAGGTTTATTTCATAGATGCGTTAAGTTATATGGCTTTAGGGCTGTTCAGTTCGTTGATCATCGGATTAATCATTAAGACGATTGGGGAACAGTTTCCAATTTCCCCAGGATTAAGTGAATTTTTCATTGAGATGGGCGGTCTGGCAATCAGCTTGATGGGTCCTGCCATTGGAGTGGCGATTGCCTTTGGTCTCGGGGCTCCACCCCTTGTCCTGTTTGCTGCCGTGGTAACGGGAGCAGCGGGAGCCAGCTTAGGTGGACCGGCGGGAGCTTATGTAGCAGCTGTCATATCCACGGAAATCGGCAAGCTTGTCAGCAAAACGACGAAAGTGGATATCATCGTCACTCCGTTCGCCACCATCCTGGCCGGATTCACAACCGCTTATTTTATCGGACCGGGAATCGCTGATTTTATGAGCATGTTCGGAAGCTGGATCAGCTGGGCGACAGAGCAAAGACCGATCATCATGGGAATTTTGGTTGCCGCCCTCATGGGTCTTGCATTGACGGCCCCAATCTCAAGCGCAGCCATCGCCCTTATGCTTGAGTTGAACGGGGTGGCTGCCGGTGCTGCCACGATTGGGTGTGCTGCTCAAATGGTAGGCTTTGCTGTCATCAGCTATAGGGAGAATAAGGTGGGTGGATTGATTGCACAAGGAATCGGGACTTCCATGCTGCAAGTGCCCAATATTATCCGAAATCCCAGAATCCTTATTCCCCCGACCGTTGCGGGCATGATATTGGCACCCATAGGAACCACGATTTGGTTAATGGAAAACAATGCTGCCGGAGCCGGAATGGGCACAAGTGGCTTTGTTGGTCAAATCATGACGTTCAAAACGATGGGATTCAGCTGGGATGTAACGATGAAGGTCCTTCTGTTGCATTTTGTTGGACCTGCATTCATAAGCCTGTTAATATCTGAATATATGCGTAAACTAGGTTGGATCAAACCTAATCAAATGACGATTGAAACAGGGGGAAAATAAGATGCGTAAGCTTGAATCAGTGGAAGAGTTTCACCAGTTGAAAGAAAATGGGAAGCATGTATTTATGTTTTCTGCGGATTGGTGTCCGGATTGCCGGGTCATCGAGCCGGTCCTACCGGAAATCGAGAGCCAATATTCAGAGTATACATTCCTATATGTAGACCGGGATCAATTCATTGATCTGTGCATTGAATTGGATATCTTCGGAATCCCGAGCTTTCTGGCTTACGGAGACGGCCGTGAACTTGGGAGATTTGTCAATAAGGACCGTAAAACAAAAGAACAAATCGAGAACTTCATGAACACACTATCTTCATAAAAGGATGAAAAAGGGATCACCTTATTTTGGGATCCCTTTTCTTTTGCCTGAAATAAAACAGGTTCCTTTTGTATTCTAAGCATTTTCATGTAAAATGTTATAAGTGAATGATTCAACGATGAAAGTTTTGTATTGATACTTTCTATTATAATAGTACCACCAAAGGAGGATCAGATTTGGACATAAAAAAGCTAAAAGGTATACTCCAGGAACGATTAGAGAAACCGAATCGTACGTTTACATATGATCGAGATAAGGATTCATTGAGGATTGAGAACACCGATACGAAAAAGGGCATTAACGTCGCCCTGCCACCGATCGTATCCAAGTGGAAAGAAAACAATAAGTCCATTATCGATGAAGTGGTGTATTACGTGGAAGAAGCTTTGAATGTAATGGGTACTGGATCAGATCTTGGGAACAAAGAGAAAAAAGTGTTTCCAGTGATCCGTTCCACTTCTTTTGCGACCGAATCCAATGAAGGGGTTGCCCTCGTAACAGATGATCATACAGCTGAAACACGAATCTATTATGCTGTTGACCTGGGAAAAACGTACCGCCTATTAGATGAAAATATGCTAAAGGATGAAGGATGGACTCACGAGCAAATGAAGGAAACCGCCTTATTCAATGTAAGAAGCTTGCCGACAGAAATGAAAAAGGATGAAGTAGCAGGAAACATCTTCTATTTTCTGAACAATAATGATGGATATGATGCAAGTCGAATTTTGAATGACGCTTTCTTAAAACAAGTCAGTAATGATGTTCAGGGTGAAATGACCGTATCTGTACCTCATCAGGATGTGCTGGTCATCGGGGATATTCGCAATGAAACAGGCTATGATGTCCTGGCTCAACTAACGATGAGCTTCTTTACAACAGGAAATGTACCAATTACAGCACTTTCCTTTGTATATGAAGAGGGAGAACTGGAGCCGATCTTCATTCTGGCAAAAAATCGTAAAAAGGAAAGGGAGAAGAAATAATGAACGTATTTTATAACTTAGAAGGTATTGGTGATACCCTCATCGTTACAATGGATCCAGGGTTTGAAGGAGAAGTTCAGCATGAAAGAAAAGAAGATGCTGCACGTTTGTTTGATGAGAAAACAGGGAAGACACTTGGCTATAACCTATTCCATGCATCAAAGTATATGGATTTAAGTGAAGTGGGACCGGTCGAAATGAATGATGAGAAGCTCCAATTGATCAATGAAGCCATCAAGAAGAACGGTTTCGATGAGGTATTGGAAGCAGATTTTTCGCCAAAATTTGTAGTAGGTTACGTTTCTGAAAAAGAAAAGCATCCGAATGCGGACAAGCTGAACATTTGTACAGTGGACGTTGGCGATCAAACCCTGCAAATCGTGTGCGGTGCCCCTAACGTTGACAAAGGGCAAAAAGTCGTTGTTGCGAAAGTTGGCGCTGTCATGCCAAGCGGAATGGTCATCAAGGATGCAGAGCTTCGCGGAGTGGCATCATCAGGCATGATCTGTTCTGCCAAGGAGCTCGCGCTTCCGGATGCCCCTCAAGAAAAAGGAATTCTCGTACTTGAAGATACTTACCAAGTAGGTCAACCATTCACAGCTTAAAAATGTATACCTGAGTCCGGAGTGTGGGCTCAGGTATTTTTGTTTTTATTAAAGGTTGTACGATTGGGATAAATAGAAACTTGTATACGGTAAGTTATTTTAATTAGATTTATTACCGAGTTCTGGGAATATGCACAGATCATTCATAAGTTGATTGGAGCGGAAATCAACCACTACTCGCTCAGCAACAAAGTTCCAAAATATAACCTTCCAAAACGTATTACAATCTCTTTACACCTATGTTTATTTCGACACAATCCCTTAACAATTCTCTTATTCTATCGAAATGACTCGAATTTTTCTCTTTAACTGATAAAATAAAAATAAGTATGAAAGAAAGAGTGATGTTTGTGAGCTGGATTAAAAAAATGTTTGGAAAATTATCAGATAATGATGAACAATTTGAAGAGTATTATGATGAAAAAAATGATGAAGTTCAGCATGTGGAACGTAAAAAGACTGAACGTAAAAATATAGTAGGGCCCAATCATTCACGTGATGTAGAAGCAAGGATGACGTATCAATATCCTAAAGGGAATTTTCGCTTTCCCCTCATATCGGATGGAGAAAATTTAGAGCGTCCACGAACGATTAGAAACCGTAGAAGCCAAGAGCATGAGAAGGAAGAGCCAGCCAAGGAACAAAAGAATAAGAGCCGGAACCATCCTTCTAAAACTACAAAGTGGAAAGAAGAAAAACCAACGGCTACTGTCAAAATGAAGAAAACGCCTAAAGTGGAAAAAGGAAATAGCAGGCCCTTTACCCCGACGGAAATTCCGTCACCTATTTATGGTTTCAGAGGAAGACCAGTGAAGAAAGAAGAGCAGGTTGAATTCGAACTTAAGAAATTTTTACATAATGACGGAGAGAACAAAGAAGTAGTAATTGATCATGAAGCCCTAACTGTTGCAGAGGATTCAATCCCGATGGGAAAAGAATCACCAGCAATCGTCGAAACAGGGGCACCTGTTGTAAATTCAGAAAAACCATTACACAATGAACCAGTCGAAGTCATGACGAATGTAGAAGACGAACATCTTGAAGAACATCAGACTGAAGATATTTTAATGGTAGAAGATGAAGCGATCGATGGAACAACTCCGGTGAAGGAAACAGATCAAAAAGTGGAGCCTACTGAAGAAGTTTCACAGAGTTCAAATGAACGTATTCCACTTATATCTGAAACAGAGCAAGAACCCAAAAAGCAACAAATAAAGCAGGAGCTTAACGATTCTGTGCAAGAAAAAGAGCCAGTCCACCAGCCTGTCTATTCTGCACGGGAAGAACAAGGGGTGGAACCCGCTCAAGCTGTTAAAGAGATACCAGCTCAGGAACCCGTTGTACAACATGAGCCTCCGACAGAGGAGAACCAGGCAGGGGAAGAGCCGGAATCGACACCTCCTCCACAAGCACCAAGGGAGGAAGAGCCCCGTCCAAGAAAGAGATCTCATCTTCCTTTTAACGTATTGATGCTAAACCAAGATAAGAGACAGTTGAATAAACGCAAAGGCCGAAGTGAAGCGACTCCCAGCAAGGGAAGTGAGCGTCAAACCTTAACTCAGAGAGCAGGAGAAGAAGAGAAGATGGAACAGCCTGTAAAGGCAGAAAATCAAGAAATGGCGACTGAAGCAGCACCCATTCAGCATCCGGAAGAGAAACCATCTCAATCCGGCCCTGTCCAAGGAGAAGAAGCGGTAAAGAGCTATAGCGAATTAAGCTCTTCTTCTAAACGGACAAGAGACTACGTCTTTCCTGAAATGGATTATCTGATGCCTCCTGTATCGAAGGAAATGAGCGAAGAATGGCTTGATTCGCAACGGATTTTACTGGACGAGACCCTTCATAATTTTAACGTGAGGGCAAAAGTAGTGAATGTCACACAAGGCCCGTCTGTCACGAGATTCGAGGTTCAGCCGGAACCTGGCGTGAAGGTCAATAAAATTACCAATCTGTCAGATGATATCAAGCTTAGCCTGGCTGCAAGGGATATCCGGATGGAGGCCCCTATTCCAGGTAAGCATACGATTGGTATTGAAGTGCCTAACCGGGAGAGCCGGCCGGTCTGCATTAGTGAAGTCATCTCGAGCCCGGCTTTTCAAGAGCCATCTTCTCCTTTGACCGCTGCTCTTGGACTGGATATTTCCGGACAGCCGATCGTGACTGATTTAAGCAAAATGCCACACGGACTCATCGCCGGTGCAACCGGATCGGGTAAAAGCGTATGTATCAATTCGATACTCGTGAGTCTTTTGTACAAAGCATCACCGGATGAATTAAAGATGCTCCTCATCGATCCGAAAATGGTGGAGCTTGCTCCCTATAACCGGATCCCTCACCTTGTCAGTCCGGTCATAACAGATGTGAAGGCGGCTACTGCAGCTCTTAAATGGGCAGTTGAGGAAATGGAAAGAAGATACGAATTATTTGCTCATACCGGTGTACGGGATATTAAACGCTTTAATGAACTGGCTAAACGGAATAAACAATACAGCGATATGCTTCCATATCTGGTCATTGTCATTGATGAGTTAGCTGACTTGATGATGATGTCGCCGGCAGATGTTGAAGAAGCCATATGCCGGATTGCCCAAAAGGCACGTGCCTGCGGGATTCATCTGATCATCGCGACTCAACGGCCTTCAGTCGACGTCATTACAGGCTTGATTAAAGCCAACGTACCGACACGGGTTGCGTTTTCCGTTTCATCAAGCGTCGATTCGAGAACGATCATCGATGGTAGCGGTGCTGAGCGGCTACTGGGTAAAGGAGATATGCTCTTCCTGGAAAATGGTTCATCGAAGCCGGTCCGCCTGCAGGGAACCTTCGTGTCCGACGACGAAATCGATGACATCATCAATCATGTAAGAGAGCAAAGAGAACCGGATTACCTCTTCCAACAGGATGAATTAATCAAGAAAGCGCAGGTTACCGAGGAAGAAGATGAATTGTTTTTAGAAGCATGTGAATTTGTCGTCGACCAGGGCGGGGCCTCTGCATCGGGCTTGCAGCGCAGATTCAGAATCGGCTATAACCGGGCGGCGAGATTGATGGAAATGATGGAGAGTAATGGAATCATTTCAGAGTCCAGAGGCAGTAAACCAAGGGATGTCCTGATTTCTGAAAGTGAATTGGAGACATTGGCATAGACTAGTAGAATCATTTAATACATGGTATTCTGTTTATATGTGTCCTTTTAGGATTCAGTAAACAGAATACCTATTTTTATGTAGGAAAAGCCATAAGGAGCTTTAATGATGAAAGAAATAGAATTGAAACTTCAAGGAAAACTCAACAGATTGACCAATCATACATTTAAGTTTGATGAAAGAATCAAGGATGGCTGGTTTTCAGCGGTTTATTTTTTGAAAACGAAGGAAATTGCCAAAAAGTATAAGCCGGATGCCGTTGTCACCATGCAATTCTTTCAAAAGAATCATGCCGTCATTTGTGGAACGGATGAAGTCATTGCACTTCTACATAGTTTCGCTGATAATCCTCAAAATCTTGAGATTCACTCTTTAAAAGACGGGGATCAAATCTCACCGTTTGAAACGGTCCTCACAATCAAGGGCCGCTACCAGGATTTTGGCTATTTAGAAGGGATAATAGATGGTATCCTGGCAAGAAGAACATCAGTGGCGACGAGTGTCTATAATGTAATGAAAGCCGCATCTATTTCAGGTAAACAAAAACCTGTCATCTTCATGGGTGATCGGGATGATCACTTTACTCAACAAGCAGGTGATGGTTATGCAGCCTTCATTGGTGGATCTACAGCCCAGGCTACCCATGCCATGAACGAATGGTGGGGAAAGAAGGGGATGGGGACGATGCCGCATGCCCTCATCCAATTATTCAATGGGGATATCGTAGAAGCCACTAAAGCTTATCAGGAAACATTTCCTGAAGACGAGCTCATCGCTCTTGTAGACTATAATAATGATGCCATCACAGACTCACTAAAGGTAGCACGGGAGTTTGGCCCTGAATTAAAAGGGGTAAGGGTAGATACATCACGAATGATGATCGATAAATACTTCCTCCGTAATCAACATGTGCTCGGCACATTTGACCCGCGGGGAGTAAACATGCAGCTCATTAATGCATTAAGACAGGCATTGGATGAAGAGGGGTACCATCACGTCAAGATTGTGGTGTCAGGTGGATTTAACGAAGATCGTATTCGCCAGTTTGAGGAAAATCAGGTTCCGGTAGATATGTATGGAGTGGGAAGCAGTCTTCTGAAAATCCATGTCGGTTTTACAGGAGATAATGTCGTGATCGATGGTTCCCCTGAAGCCAAAGCAGGCAGAAAACTCCGTCCTAACCCCCGCCTGGAAAAAGTAGAATTCGAATAGGTGAGAGGATGCAAGAACCAGATAGCCTTTTAAATCTAGAGCAATACAGACAAAAAAAGCAGCGAATGGCCGAGGACCATATAAAAGACCTCTATAGAACAGCATGCGAGTACGCTTTGAAAGAAACGAATATTAGAGAAAAAGTACGGGCCAAGATGATTTTCTCTAAACGTTTTCTTTTGCATGATGAGGCTCGTTTGGATAAAGAAACCAATAAGCTCTTTCAAGAATGGTTTTTGTTTGATTACAAAACCATCAAGGGGCAAACCCTGTTTTTGCAATTTCTTCAGTCCCATTCACTGCAGGAATCCGTAAAACTGCTTGGTGCCATCATGCTGACAGCAGCGTGGGAACCCGTCACCATTGGGAAAATCGATACAAAGGATGAAGAAGCTACCCTTACATGTCACAATCTCATTCAGGATGAAAAAAGTTCTGTTAAAACAAACCTAAATTGTGAAGAAAAGGGAATTGTTGAGAATGGGGTCTATTTTATGAGGAAAGTCCCGTTAGTGACTCACCAATGGATCTTAGGTCCCGTTTTCCCCGTCAAATCAGAGGGGATTTTATCAGATATGAAAAATCATTATGGTCAAATGAATCAAAAAACTGGGGTATTATGGAGAACGTATTTAAAAGAAGAAGCACCGAACTTCATTCTACACAGTCTTTCGTAGCTTGTGCATGGTCAGGGATTTTAAAAAATGATATAATATTTCAAGTTGAAGAAAGTTCGCTTTTTTCTATACTCAATATCAAAAGCTTAAGACCGATAGCAAAATAATATTCATTTCATATAATGCTTTTAGATAGACGATTGTTGGAGGTTCTATTATGACTATATATCATTTCGTAGGAATTAAGGGGTCGGGCATGAGTGCATTAGCCCAAATACTCCACGATATGGACTACGAGGTCCAAGGATCTGACGTAGATAAATATTTCTTTACTCAGAAGGCACTGGATGAATCAAATATAAAAATTCTTCCTTTCCAAAAAGAAAACATTGGAGGGGATATGCATGTGATCGCAGGAAATGCCTTTCCTGATACACATGAAGAAATTCAGGCAGCTGTCGAGCAAGGGTTACCCCTCACTAGATATCATAAATTTCTTGGAGACTTCATGCAGAAATTTACAAGTGTAGCGGTAACCGGTGCACACGGAAAAACGTCTACAACAGGATTGCTGGCACATGTCATCAGTGGCGCAAAGCCAACATCCTTCCTGATCGGGGATGGCACTGGGAAAGGGGAAGTGGATGCTCAATACTTTGTTTTTGAAGCGTGCGAATATCGCCGCCACTTCCTGTCTTATTTCCCTGACTATGCCATCATGACGAACATTGACTTCGATCATCCCGATTATTTTGCCAATGTGGATGACGTTTTCTCTGCCTTCCAGGAGATGGCGATGCAAGTGAAAAAGGGAATCATCGCATGTGGAGATGACGAACAGCTACAGAAAATCCAGGCTCAAGTACCAGTCGTGTTTTACGGCTTCGCTGAAGAGAATGATTTCCAGGCGAGAAACGTATCACGGGACAGAAGCGGAACAACATTCGATGTGTTTGTGCGTAATGAATTTTATGCAACATTTAAAATCCCTACCTTCGGGGATCACAATATCTTGAATGCTTTATCCGTCATTGCCATCTGTCATTATGAAGAGCTGGATACAGCCATCGTTCAAGAGAGATTAAGCTCATTTAAAGGAGTGAAACGCCGCTTTTCTGAAAAAGAAGTGGGCACTCAAATCCTGATTGATGATTATGCTCATCACCCGACTGAAATCAAAGCGACCGTGGACTCTGCAAGACAGAAATATCCTGAAAAAGAAATCATTGCTGTCTTCCAGCCTCACACATTTACACGTACGCAAACCTTCCTTTCCGAGTTTGCAGAAACCCTGAGTCTCGCAGACAAAGTGTACTTATGTGAAATCTTCGGTTCCGCAAGGGAAAATCATGGAAAACTTTCGATCAACGATCTTGGAAGCAAGATTGAGGGATGCGAAATTATAGATGAACAAGATACAACTGCCTTACTCAAACATGAAAACGCAGTGCTGATTTTCATGGGAGCAGGAGACGTACAAAAGTTCCAACAAGCGTATGAAAAAACGCTGGAGGAACAGGTAGCAGAAAATTAATGTGAAAAAACCGGTTCTTATGTGAGCCGGTTTTTTTCTGTTTTAACAGGAGGGTAGTTGTGATGGTTTTGGTTTGACAGTTGAAATGGTGGGGGAAGTTTAACTGTTGGAAAAATCGGTATTTTTGACAGGTAAATAATTGTTAGAACTTAACAGGTAAAGATTCGATGAGATTTAACAGGTGAATAAATGCTTTAATTCAACAGGAGAATAATTGCTTAAATTCAGCAGGCAAATAATCGA
>NZ_JXZC01000002.1 GCF_000935355.1 Rossellomorea aquimaris | reverse complement strand
ATGTGAAAAGAGTAGCTCTTAGGAGTTACTCTTTTTTTCGTTTGGTTAAAAGTCTAATTTGGAAAAACGAATCAATTCTTCCTTCTTACATTCGGAGAAGTTGACTTCTTCATCTATAAGTTCTACGATAATAGTAAATAGAGGTTTGATTCGAAAGGGTGGTACTCTTGCAAGGATCCAGTACTACGATTGATCAGTTTTTAACATGGCTTGAACATGAAGGAAAATCATCAAATACCATCTCGACTTACCATCAGGAGCTTAAAAAATATGAGAAGTGGCTTCAACAGAATCACAGAGAGTTAATGGACATTACTCAGCGTGACGTTCAGGATTACATTCTATTTTTAGAAGAAAAGGGTAAGAGTCCGATCACGACGGATAAAATCTTGGGAGTGATACGTACTTTTGCAAAATATTTAAAACGGCCTGACATTACGTTTGATATAAAGATCAAACAAGGAAGCAAAAAGGATGAAATCGAAACGCTTTCTAAAGAAGAATGTGAAGCACTTTTATCAGAAGTAAGAGAAAGTGAAAATAAAAGAAATATAGCGATTGTGTATATGCTGCTTCATACGGGGATACGGGTATCGGAGCTCTGCGCCCTTAACATAGAGGATATAGATCTTGAAACGAAACAAGTAAGCGTTTCGGATACTCATGGGGATCAAAGGACCATTCCTCTGTCGGAAGAAGTGGTGAATTCACTTTCTGACTATATGGATGCTATCCAACCAAAGGAAGCGCTGTTCGTCTCCAAAACGAATGAGCGATTAACGGAGAGATCGGTCCAGTATATGCTTAAGAAGTTCAATATAAATGCCCAAAAGCTGCGCCATACATTTTGCCAGCATCTTATCGATCAGGGTGTCAGTCTTGAAATTGTATCTAAGTTGGCGGGGCATAGGGATATCAATGTAACCAAGAGGTATGCGAAGTCACACGTGCCTGAAACGGAATATGAAAATGCAATCAGACGAACGTTTTCGAAGGATTGTTAAAATCATTTTAAGTGAGGTGCCAAAAAAGTGAAGGATGAATTAGCACATAAAAGATGGATGACAAAACCTGCACATATCCGAGAGAAATTTGAAGGAAATGTATACTGTCGGACTTGCGGTGTCACGACGATTGTTGATTACAGTGTGGATTCTGATAATCATACTATTGTCCTTAAGGGAAGCTGCAAGACATGTGGGGGAAAAGTAGCAAGAGTCATTGAGTCATAATGAAAGAACTCCTTTATCAGGTTCATGGTAAAGGAGTTCTTTTTATTCAATGTGCGATTTTGTTCCAAGGAAGAATGATATAATGGTTTTTCAACTACTTGTTTTTTCAAGTATCAGGAGGACTCATGCTTACGTCAATACTATTACTATTCTTGTTATTTCTTTCCCTTGCCGGGTGGGGGATGTTTTTTCTATATAAGGTAAAGGTTCATCCTGCATTTATTCCTTTATTTCTATTTTCCAGTGTCACGACGGTGCTATTCGGAGCCGGGTTGCTTCATCGGATGCCATTCGCGGCGAATAGCATCTATTATTCCGGTTTGTTTTTATGTTTGATTTATCTCATATTATTCTTTCTTAAGAAAATCCCGTTTCAGCCTTTGCTGCATCCCTCGCTTGTGTTCTTTTCCATATCTGTTCTGTTTGTCATGCTCTATATGAGGGGGACTCTCTTTTTAAACTATGATGATTTCAGCCACTGGGGATTGGTGGTGAAGGAGATTGTGAGGCTTGATGGCCTGCCGGATGCCAGTACTTTGGTTACTTTTCAGAACTATCCGCCTGGGAGTGCCGTGTTTATTTACTATTTTCTTAATCATTTAGGGTTCCATGAAAGTTTGGCTTTGATGGCACAGGGATTCATGACGATGGCTGGATTCACAGCTCTATTCACATGGAGTTGCTGGAAAAAGCCATGGACGGTCATCCTGCCTTGGGTTATTTCCTTTACCCTTCTATTAGTGAATGCGAAGATCTTTTACAGTTTACTGGTGGATATTATTCTAGGGTCGGTGGCGTTGGCGATCCCTTTAATCGCTTATTACTATCGTAAGGATTGGAAAAGGCTGCTGCTCGTGAATCTTCCGATAGTGATAGTCTTGATTCTATTAAAGGATAGTGGGAAGGTCTTCCTGCTTTTTAACGGAATCGCCTTGCTGGGGATACTCATTACTTCTCATCGGGAAGGAATTGAAAAGAGAATCGATAAGGTCATGCCTTATGCTTCTTTGGTTCTGCTGTTGGTTCTCCCTTTGGGGGTGAATCTACTTTGGCACACCTATACGTTACAAGCCTATAGTGAGAGTTATGGAGACAATAAGTTTGCGATTACAGAGGATAAACTGCAGGATATCCGGAAATCGGAGGAGTTTTTAGCAGGCTTTGATGGAATGATGCTGGATGCAGCGTTGAATCCTTTGTCGTCGCCTCATGTGATGGCATTATTGGTGGTCAATCTGCTTGCCCTTTTACTAATCGTCAGAATGAAACGTAAAACGCCTAATGAACTGGTGGCTTCGTTTGTATTGTTTAATCTCTTTTACGTGCTGTACATGTGTTCCCTTTATTATATGTATGTGTATCTGATGCCTGAGAATGAAGCGTCAAGGCTTGCAGGGTTCAATCGCTACCAGTCGACCATCACCGTATATGCAGGCGGTATGCTCATGACGGGGGTTGCTTATGTATGGTCCGACTATGTGAAATCCTTTAAAAGGGTGACGGGCATCCTGATGGCATCCTGCTTCTTAATCCCGTACATCGGACACCTGGAAGTATTGGTGACCCGGCCGGAAGCACATGTTGAGCGTCGGGGCGATGTGAAGGAGTATTCTTCTGTGATTAAAACATCAGGGGTAACGGAACCTATGATTACGTATTATAGTCCAGGCAGTGCGGATGACGGAGGTTATTTCAGCTATTTGATCAGGTACGAACACCTGTCGATGAATTATTCTTTCATCAAGGGTGCCGAGACAGAAGATCAGCTCTCGTATTTGAAGGAAGTTTTGATGAAATCGGATTTTCTGATGGTTTTGGATCGTGACGTACATATCCAAGATGGGTTATCCCAGTATACTGAAAATGAAATTTCGGAAGGGGTGTACCGGGTAAAACACGAGAATAATAGGTTTGAACTTGTGCCGGTGCGTTAGGGTGTGTGGAAGTCTATCTTTTTAAGATAGGCTTTTTTTATGGCTCTTTTCGTAAAGTTTGTGGCTATTGTAGAGAAGAAAGTAATAGTTGATTTCCGCTCACAATCCAGCACACACTAATTGACAGAGCCTTGCAGAACTCATGTTAAAAACAACAATCTTTGCGAAAAGAGCGTTTATTATTAAACGTCTAACGAATGCGTTTTATCCAAATAAAACCAGTTATTTTGTCGTAACTTTTCGAACCGCCATCTACACGTATATACAAATTCCGAACTCTATCTCCTCTATCATATGACTCATAGACTTTACGTTATGGGGGATGAGGATGAAGAAGTTTTTGTTAGTCGGTCTTGGCGTGATTACATTATCAACACTTGCAGGTGGAAAGTATCATTGGGATCAAAGGGTCGAGGCCGTCCAGGTTAACGTCCATACAGAAAAAGTAGCCGGCGTTCAGGCGGTGAGTGAAGAAGAGCGTAAAGAAAACGAGAAAGAAAAAGCAGCGGCTGAAGAAGAAAAGAAGAGGCTGTTAAAACTAGATAAGCTGAACTATCTTCCGCCAGAATTAAAAGAAGCGTTTAAGAAAAAGATTGAAGGTAATGAACCGGTTCATTTAATGATCCTTGGCTCTTCTTCTACTCCTGGGAAGGAAGGGGCGTGGCCCAAAGAACTAGAAAAGGCGCTTCTCGACACGTACGGTCATGATTTGATAAAGGTGACGTTGAAAGAAATCGCCGGAAAAACGTCAGAACAGGTTGTGAAAGAGGATTTACATAAACCACTGGCTGAAATGAAGCCGGATATACTCTTACTTGAACCATTTCTTTTGTATGACAATGGGGAAATAAGAATGTCGAACCGAATTAAAAATCTTGAGACGATCCTTGGGGATTTCAAGAAACAGAATCCTGAAGTCACCTTTATCATCCAACCGGCCAATCCAATTCCGGGTGCTTATTACTACCCGAAGGAAGAAGCTGATTTAGAGAAGTATACGCGGGAGAAAAAATATGTGTATCTTAATCATTGGGATGCATGGCCGGATTACAATAATAAAGAAATTAAGGACTATTTATCAGAGGAAAATATACCTAACGAAAAAGGAAATAAGGTCTGGCTCGATTATTTAATGAAGTATTTTATAAGGGGATAACTAATCGAAGTCTTCAATCCATCGCGGGTTGAAGGCTTTATTAATGAAAATGGTCATTATAAGAAAGAGGACGGGCACAGCGGGATCGATCTACATGCTTAATTTTGACTCATGGTAGTGTAATTTCCGGAGCAGGTGTTCTTTCATTTTTTCGTCAAGGCAATCTTGGATCAGGGTGTAATAGTAAGTAGCGAGAAACCTATGGATCATCTTCATTGCGATCTTCACTCCTTTTATTTGTTTATATTATTTTCCACTATAAATCACCTTGAATATATAGGGATTGTTATTTATTTTTATTACATAATTTGCAGGCGTGATCGCCGGATCCCACATAACTGCTCCTAAAGGATCAAGTTGCGGGTTTTGTCGATTGAAAATAGGAGGAATATCCTAATGTCTTGGCCAATACCTATAATTGGATTACCAAATTAGAGAGGAGAACTACCTTGAAAAAAAACCTGAAACATTCTTTGAAAGTGTTGACCGGAGCAATGACAGTGGCATTAATGATGTCACCGACGATGGCTTTTGCTGAAATGAAAGAAGAGCAGACGTATGTAGATTATCTTGCTTTAGGAGATTCGTTGGCGGCAGGTGTGCTGTATGACAACTCGCTGGGTAAGGGCTACCCTGATTTCCTTGCAGACGAATTTAAGGAAGATGGCTTTCATGTAGATTTTAACAAGAGCTTTGCCGTACCGGGTTATACGTCCAAACAGGTATTGGCGGACATACAAGATCCTGCAAAGGGTTTGCAGAAAGAAATCATGGAGGCTGATACCATTACATTGGACGCTGGTGCCAATGACTTACTGCAATTGATTGAACAGAAGGATGGCAGGATTTCAATCGATCCAGTAAAAGTACAGGCAGCCCTTCAGGAAGTGGGTGTGAATATCGGTACCTCTTTAGGCATCATCCGTCAATTAAACCCTGACGTTTCGGTGTATGTGATGGGTTATTACAATGCATTCCCTTATTTGCCACAAGAGACCCAGGCACAGTTAAAACCTGCTTTAGATGGATTGAACCAAGCCATTCAAGCAGCTAGCGTGCAGGGGGGAGGCGTGTTTGTCCCGGTTGAAGAAGCGATGGCCGATAACTTCCAGGTGAAACTTCCGAACCCGCAAAATGTACATCCTAGTGAAGCGGGATATGAAGCGATGGCTGACGAGTTCTGGAAAGTCATGGAGCCGGTCACCGATACAGTTGGAAAATCAACGGCCCGTTTATATGGACAGGATCGTTACGGAACAGCGGCTGAAATCTCGGAAGAAAGCTGGGAGTCTGTTGATACCGTCATCATAACAAGAGGAAACGAGTATCCCGATGCATTAGTCGGAACACCCCTTGCCTATCAGTTGGAAGCGCCGATCTTGTTAACGAATGGCGCCACGTTATCCAAGGAGACTGTAGAAGAAATCGACCGTCTCGGAGCGGAGCATGCAGTGATTCTCGGTGGGGAAGGAGCCGTTCCGAAGAAGATTGAGGCGGAATTGGATGAGCTCGGATTAAGCGTGGATCGAATCGGAGGAAACGACCGTTTTGAAACAGCCGCATATGTGGCGAATGAATTGGGTCATTCAGAAACGGCAGTGGTTGCCTATGGATATGACTTCCCGGATGCCCTGGCGGTTGCTCCATATGCGGCCCAGCATGGATATCCAATCCTGTTAACGAAGACAGATTCCATTCCTGAACCGACAGGCTTTGCCCTTCAAGATGTAGAGAACACCTACGTAATTGGGGGAGCCGGGGTCATCAGTGAAGATATAACGTTTAAAAATGGAGAGCGTTTGGCTGGTGACACGCGTTACGATACAGCTGCCGCCATCTATAACGAGTTCCAAGGTCCAACAAGCCATGCCGTAGTTGCAACCGGCCAGGACTTCGCTGATGCACTTACGGGATCTGTGTTTGCTGCCATCAATGAGGTTCCGTTATTGCTGGTGAAGAAGGATGACTTACCTCAGCAGACAAAAGGTTTGGTGATGGAAAATGGTTTGAAGCACTTTATGGTATTAGGTGGAGAAGGTGCGGTTGAGAGTGGTGTTGTTGAGAAGTTAGTGGAGTAGAGTGGATTAAAGCAATCAAAAAGGTCCTGGACTATTTTCAAGTAGTCCAGGGCTTTCTTTATGTGTTAAACGTTCGTTTAACTGGTTCATTTGTTACTGTGATAGGGCTGATTTTGCTCAATCAAACGTTTGTTTAAATATTAGGGGCAGAAATTGTAAGCCGGCTATTCTTCTAGAAGGGGTTTTAACAACTATGTAGAACCTAATAGTAGAACGCAACATAAAGAATATTCAAAAAACATTGACCGGATAAACCAGAAATGATTAAATAATAAGTAGTAATTGGTTGGGTGACTGAACCAAAGAGAGATGACTTTTAAAAGGGAGGAATTTAAATGAAAGCATTGATCACAGAGTTAATCTGGAAAGAAGGCATTGATGAACTGAAGGAACAAGGATTTGAGGTCGACTATGATGAAACCCTTTGGACCGACAGAGAGAGGTTACTTGAAATCCTCCCTCAATATGATGCGGTAATTGTAAGAAACCAGACGATCGTCGACGAAGAATTAATGGAAGCAGGTAGCCGCCTTAAGGCGATTGGAAGGCTCGGGGTCGGGTTGGATAATATTGATGTTAAACGGGCGAAAGAGAAGGATATTCCGGTGGTGTTTGCCCGTCATGCAAACGCAACTTCTGTAGCGGAATATGTACTCGCTGCGATTCTAAACTCATCAAGACCCCTTCATTTGGCAGATGCGGATGTTCGAAACGGACAGTGGAACAGAAAGAAATACACTGGTGGGGAGCTTTATCAGAAAACACTTGGATTGATCGGACTTGGGGAAATTTCCCACCGTGTGGCAAAGCGCGCCAATGCATTTGGCATGAACATCATCGGGTATGACCCGTTTATTACAGAGTATGATCATGTGGTGTCAGAAACCGGTGTACATGTAAAAGAAACCCTTCAGGAACTGTTGATGGAATCCGATTTCATTTCCCTCCATGTCCCTCTTACTCCATCAACCGAGCATCTCCTTTCAACATCCGAGTTAAATAGGATGAAGCCTTCTTCTTATGTCATTAATACTTCCAGAGGGGGCATCATTGATGAACAAGCCCTGGCTACAGCCTTACAGAACCAACAAATTGCAGGAGCTTACCTCGATGTGTTGGAGCAGGAACCGATACTCGATTCACATCCCCTGCTTCTTTGTGAAAACGTTACCATCACTCCTCATATCGCAGGATTGACTGAAGAATCTCAAGTCCGTACGTCCTTTCTGGTGGCCAAGGAAATCGGGAAAGTGCTAAAAGGCGAGCGTTCCCTCTGCACTGTGTAATTTGTCGAAAATAAATTCTGAAAATTTAAATAATCTCATTGACTAACAGATTGATAGGTGGTTTAATAAAGATAGATTAAGTGGTTGGGTCACTCAACCAATTTAAAAGGAGGCACCATAATGAGTCACAATAGTCAGGCAGGTACGGTTACGGAAAGAAATGCTCAAGATTCAAAAGCGGTGAGCACTCATAAGTTTCTTATCCATCACAATGGTGATCACGTAGGAGTTGCCACATCACCGATTGCAGCAGGGGAAAATGTTGTGGGGATCTTCATGGATGACAATTCAGAAGTGGAAGTCACCTCAAAAGGGGATGTTCCTTTAGGCCACAAAATCTCATTGGTTACTTTAAACAAAGATGAACCAGTGCTGAAATATGGGGTTCAAATCGGTATTACAACAGAAAAATGGGAAGTAGGCGACTACGTCCACACTCATAATATTAAAACGGCGAGGTGGTAAGGATGGAACAAACATTATATGGTTATCGCAGAGAAAATGGGAAAGTTGGAATTCGTAATCACGTCATTATTTTACCTGTAGATGATATTTCAAACGCTGCTTGCGAAGCAGTGGCAAGACAAGTCCAAGGTACAATGGCCTTGCCTCACGCATATGGAAGACTACAGTACGGACCTGATCTTGATTTGCATTTCAGGACAATGATCGGAACGGGATCCAATCCTAACGTAGCGGCTGTCGTGGTCATTGGAATAGAAGAAAACTGGTCGAAGAAAATTGCTGACGGGATTGCTGAGACCGGAAAGCCTGTAACGTACTTCTCCATTGAAGGAAACGGGGATTTAGAAACGATCCGTGCTGCTTCATGGAAAGCGAAGGAGTATGTCCAGTGGGCTTCGGAGCTTCAGAAAGAACCGGTTGAACTGAAGGACTTAACCGTCAGTATCAAGTGCGGTGAGTCTGATACGACGACAGGTCTTGGATCATGCCCTACTGTGGCCCAGGCGGTTGACCGTTTGGTTGAAGCGGGTGCCACTGTTTTCTTCGGGGAAACATCGGAATTGACAGGCGGGGAGCATCTCATCCGCGACCGGATGGCGACGCCTGAGTTACACGAGAAATTCATGGCGGTTTACAATGACTATGTAGGTGAAATTGATTCAAAGGGAGTCGATTTATTGGGATCCCAGCCTACTCAAGGTAATATTGCTGGTGGACTTTCTACCATTGAAGAGAAGGCACTAGGGAACATTGCCAAGACCGGAACGAAAGAGGTCATCGGCGTATTGGATCCTGCTGAAGCACCGGCCAATGGCAACGGTCTTTATTTCATGGATACGTCCTCTGCAGCGGCAGAATGTATCACCCTGATGGCAGCTGGTGGAGCGGTTCTGCACCTTTTCCCTACAGGTCAGGGGAATATCATCGGTAACCCGATCGAGCCGGTTGTGAAAATTACGGCGAACCCGATTACGGCGGGGACGATGAGTGAACATATCGATGTGGATGTGCAAGGGCTCCTCTCTCGTCAGATTTCCTTGGAGCAAGCGGGAGATCAGTTAATGGAAATGATCTGCCGTACAGTGAATGGTCGACTCACTTGTGCAGAAGCATTAGGTCATAAAGAATTCGTCATGACGAAATTATATCGCAGTGCCTGATTTCTTACTCCCTGCACATTTTATGTGTGGGGAGTCCATGTTTACGGGGAAAACATTATGAATGAGAAGGAGCAGAAAATGACTACGTATGCTGAATCTGATTTACGACAATTTTGTAAGACACTGTTAGAGGAAATGGGGATGATGGAGGAGCATGCTGCAGTCGTCTCTGAATCCCTTTTAAGGGCTAATTTAGAAGGGGTGGATAGTCATGGTATCAGCAGGCTTCCCATCTATGCTAAGCGCTTCAGCGATCAAAGGATCAACCTGAATCCATCCATCCAGATGGAGCAAAGAAGTCCTTCTGTTCTCGTAGTGAACGGTGATAATGGGCTAGGTCATGTCATCAGCTATAAGGCGATAAATAAAGGAATCGAAATGGCAAAACAGAGCGGTGTAACAGCCATTGCGATTAAAAATAGTAATCACTTCGGGACAGCCTCATATTTTTGTCAACTGGCTTGTGAACAGAATCTTGCTTGTATCGGTTTCACAAACTCGCCCCCGGGTATAGCTCCGTGGGGAGGGAAGGAAGCTTTCTTTGGCACGAACCCCATGGCATTTGGTTTTCCTACGGGGGATGATCAACCTGTCATTATCGATTTATCGACAAGCATTGTAGCAAGGGGAAAAATCATTTTAGCGGAGAAACAAGGACAGACGATACCGGATGGATGGGCGATCGATGAAAAAGGGGAACCGACCAATGATCCCAAAGCGGCTTTGAACGGTTCTGTCCTGCCTTTAGGAGGAGCAAAGGGATCAGCCCTGGCACTGGCCGTCGAAATCCTTACGGGCCTCTTGACGGGGGCGGCATTCGGGCCGCATGTGAAGAGTATTTATGAGGATGGGGAAAAGGAAAACGCAAATGTGGGTCACTTTTTCATTCTGATGGACATAGAAAAATTCATGAACCTAAATGTATTCTTTGACTCTATTAAAAGCTTATTAGTAGAGATGAAAGCTGTCCCGAAAGCACCTGGGAACGATGAAATCCGCTATCCGGGGGAAAGAAGGAAACGGGAGCGGGATAAACGTCAGCTGGAAGGAGTACAATTATCCCAAAGTGTATCGGATGAGCTGCAATCATTAGGCAGCCAATTTGGAGTTGAATTCCCTTCCCCATTGTCTTCTCAACAACCTATCAACAACTAACACAAAAGAGCCGGCTTCCAGGGTGAGGAAGCCGGCTCTTTCAATGTAAGGTTAGAGGGAATCTATATTTTCCTTGATGGAATGTTCCACGCTCTCTATATGTTCTTTCATATATTTCTGGGCCAGATTAATATTGTTTTGTTTCATGGCTTCCAGTATCTTGGCATGCTCCTGGACAGACTGTATGGCTCTGCCGGGAATTTGGATCGACTTGGTACGTGATTCCGATAGAAGGTCAATAAGGAAATTCATGATTCGGATGAGAACAATGTTATTAGAATTGTTCGCTAAAGTTAAATGGAATTTATGGTCAAGCTCTGCCAGCCTTTCATGATTCACTTCGCCGGCGCCGAGGATCTCATTGGCTTCTTCAAGGATGTGCTCCAATTCACGGAATTGCTCTTCGTTGGAATTTTCAATGGACCATTTGACCGTCCATTCTTCGAGAATCTTACGTACGGAGAAGAAATCATTAATCTGATCAGAAGATACAAAGAAGGCTTCTGTCATTTTTTGAATCTGATGTTCAGGTGCGGCAACGAATACACCTGTTCCGTGCTTTGCTGTGATATAGCCGTAAGCTTCCAGGATCTTATATGCTTCCCTCACCGTATTCCGGCTGACGGAAAGCTCGATCCCCATTTCCCGTTCCCCGGGAATTTTGTCTCCGACTTTGAATTCTCCATCTTGTATTTTCTTTTTTATGCTATCTGCCACTTGTTCAGATATGCCTTTTCGATTTAATTGCATACAATCGCCCCTATCCATCTGTGAAATGGTAGCTGTCATCAGGTTTGCTCAACCTTCTTAGACTTATCATTTTTCTGATTCTCATATGAATAGATACATGTCATGACAGGTATTATTCTGTATATTCAGTGTACCATGTCGAGTGGCTCAACCTCTAGTGAAATATTTAGTAGCGCTTACAACTTAGTAAGGAGAATACCCAATAGGATCAATGCAAAAGATCCTGCGACACCAGTTACGAGCACCTTAGAACTTAGTTTCTTGAATTCCGCGAAGTTGACGCTAAGGCCAAGACCCGCCATGGCCATGGATAATAGTAAAATACTCAATGCAATGAGCATTTGTGTAAATGTGTCAGGAAGGATTCCGACAGTATTGATTAAGCACATGAACAGGAATCCGAAAATGAACCAAGGAACGGGCAGGTCTTTGATTGTCCGCTTTTGTACAGAGGCATTCCCTCTTTTTTTAGAAAACATGGACCCTAATATAATGGCAACAGGAATAAGAAGGGCAACTCTCCCAAGCTTAACAAGTATGGCTGTATCGCTGCTGACGTCGCCACCCGGGGCAGCGGCTGCGATCACGTGGGCAAGCTCGTGCAGGGTTGAACCTGTCAACACCCCATATTCATACGGAGTGAAACCGAGTACAGGGTAAAGAAACGTATAGAATATCGTAACGATCGTCCCCATGATGGCAATGAAGGCCACTGAAATAGCAGTGAGTTCCTTTTTTGCCCCTATAAGCGGCGCAACGGCGACGATGGCTGCAGCTCCGCATACGGCCGTTCCGACTGCAATTAAAGTAGAGAGGTGACGATCAATGGACAGAAGCTTTCCGAGATACATCATGAAAACCAAGGTGAACACGATGACCACCACATCGATGATCACAATCGAGAAACCTGCAGAAAGGATTTGTTCAAAGTTTAATCTCAATCCCATCAGAATGATTCCGGCCCTCAGTAGAATTTTGCTGCTGAAGGTGATTCCAGGCGCTGCGTCTGCAGGGACCTCCATCAATCCTTTCCAGCTCATCCCGAGAAGAATGGAAATGATCATCACACCCATGACGGAGAAAACGGGATATTCGGCTACAATCCCCGCAAGTAAAGCAAGTACTAATGTCAAGATGACCCCTTTCATCCATCCCTTTTTCAATTGTAATGATTTACGCATCTTTCTGGATTCCAAGGAAATGGACGATTCTTTCGTCTTTGCGGCTCCAATTGGACTCACTTCAAAACCCCCTTTAATTCATAAAAAATTTAGACGAATGGTACAGTGACCCAACCAATATAATTTAATTAAACCATTAATAATGTCTTCATTCAATGATTATTTTTCTGTAAATCTCGAAAAAGTATTGATTTTTTTGAAAATTGAAAATAAAATAAGTGGTAGTGGTTGGGTGACTGTACCTAAATGCAGACAATGCTGCTGTGTTCCCTAAGTCCCATTTCTTTCAAACGGGAAGGACTTGGCATGGAGAGACAAGAATACATAGCATGGAATTCCTTTAGTAGGTTAAACGTTGTCACCCCTTGGAGTTGAAGAAGTCATGATGATGGCCATGTCATGACTTTTACTGAAATTTTTCATCTAGAATGTAATCAATTCATCTACAGAAAAAATTGTAAGGGCTTACATTTTTGTTAGTAGGAGGGTGTTACATGAAAAAGTACATGGCATTTCTGACCATCATCATGATGATCCTGGTGAGTGGATGTTCAAACATGGCAAAAGGAAATGAACGATCTGCAGAATATGTCCTGAGGCTAGGGCATTTACAGACGGAAACGCATCCTTATCACAAAGGGGCGTTAAAATTTAAAGAGCTCGTAGAAGAAAAATCAGATGGGAAGATTCAAATCGATATTTTCCCGAGCAGTCAGTTAGGGAACGGCCGTGATCAAATCGAAGGCGCCCAGATCGGATCCATACATTTCCACATCGGTTCAGTGGCTCCTGTCACCAACTTTGCGCCGAAGTTCAATCTTCTCAATCTTCCATACCTATTTGAAAGCAGGGAACATGCTTTCAAAGTGCTGGATGGCGAGATCGGGGACGATATCGCTTCCGACCTGGAGAATAGGGGACTCATTAATCTCGGATATATGGAAAACGGCTGGAGGCATATGACGAATAATAAGAAACCGATTAAAACCAGTGCTGATGCAGCGAATTTGAAGCTCCGTGTCCAAGAATCACCACCGTATATTTCTTTCATCAAAGCACTTGATTCCACTCCCGTCCCCATCCCTTTCGGTGAATTGTATACGGCTTTAGAGCAGCATGTGGTTGACGGCCAAGAAAATCCACTGGCCCAGATTTACCTTAATAAATTCAATGAAGTCCAACAACACTTATCCCTGACCGCCCACAACTACGATGCAGCCGTATTCATCATGAGTAAAACAACCTTTGACACCCTCCCTGAAAATCTACAAGAAGTGGTCGATGAAGCTGCAAAAGAAGCCGTCCTATATGAACGCCAGGTAGCCCTTGAAGACGAAGAGAAACTTCTCGAGGATTTAAAGAAGACAGACATCCAAATCGAGGAAAACCCTGACAGAGAGTCATTCAGAAAAGCAGTCGAACCTGTTTACAAGGAGTTTGAAGCATCCATTGGAAAAGAGTTATTTGAAAAGATCGAAAGTCTACGGGAATAAAAGGGGGCTACACATTGAAACAGTTCATCTCTCATTTGAGTAATAGGGTGGATCGGATCAGTCGGTGGATTATGATAGGGTTCTTTATGATTGCGTTTGTCACCACGGTTTATCAGGTTTTTTCCCGGTTTGTTCTTCAAAGCACATTCTTAAATGAAGCTTTGCCTATGGTTGACTTTTCCGTCTTCAACCTGACATGGGCGGAAGAACTCATTCGTTATTTATTTGTATGGATTGTATTTTTGGGGATAGGGATTGTATATAAAGCAAAAGGTCATGCCCAAGTAGAAATCCTGCATCATTACTTATCTGAAAAACCAAAAAAGTATCTTCATTATTTTATGGAAGCGGTAAACTCAGCCCTGTTTCTTTTCCTCATCGTTTTTGGCGGCAGGATCCTCCAATATACGAATCTGCAAATCTCCCCGGCGATGGGGATCAACATGACGTTCATTTATGTAACAGTACTGATCAGCTCCATCTTCTGTCTTATCCACTCCGTAAACAATATCTATGAGGTGAGACAGGGAAAAGTCGACGTCCAAGATGCGATGAAGGTAGAAGAAGTTCAGCAGCAAACAAATATAAGTTAAAGAAAAGGGGGAGATCGTATGACCGTTGCCATAGTAGCTCTTGGTATTCTGTTTTTATTAATGCTGATAGGAGTCCCGATCGCCATTTCTCTCATCTGGGCTTCCGTAGCCGGATTCATGGCAAGTATTTATTATGTACCGCTGGAAGTCATTCCTCAGAGGTTGATCACATCGACGGATTCATTTCCGCTACTCGCCATCCCGTTCTTTATGCTGACAGGAGAGTTCATGATGTCGGGAAGCATGGGGCGGAGGATTGCGGCCTTTGCCTTTGCGACGGTCGGCTGGATACGTGCTGGCCTGGCACAGGTATCTACGCTGACGAGTATGTTTTTTGCAGGGATTTCAGGTTCAGGGGCAGCTGATACGGCTGCAGTCGGGAAAATGATGATTCCCATGATGGAGCAGAAAGGATATGACAAAGGCTTCGCTGCTGCTACGGTAGCAAGTGCAGGGACGATTGCAGTGGTTATTCCCCCTTCCATTCCAATGATCGTATATGGCGTCACTGCGGGGGTATCGATCGGGGATCTATTTACGGCAGGGATTGTCCCGGGAATCATCATCGGTCTTTCCATCATGATGTTGAATTATTGGATCACAAGGAAGAATAACTATTCCGAAGAAGCAGGGAAGTTTGAATTCACTACGTTTAGACGTACCTTATTCGAAGGGGCACTTGCACTCGTCCTGCCGCTGATCATCATTTTCGGAATCCGCGGAGGGATCTTCACCCCGACCGAAGCGGGTGCTGCAGCTGCAGCGTATGCGTTCATTATTAATAAATTTGTGTACAAAGATATGGATTGGAAGGACATACCCGAATCATTCCTTAGAGCCGGTAAGATGACAGCGATGGTCGTATTCATCATCGCAGCGGCCAACTTATTCGGTTGGTTATTGACGGCAGAACAGATTCCGCAGCAACTGACCCAGCTTGTGACAAGCATCTCGGATAATAAGTTACTCATCTTACTCATGTTCAATGTCATTTTCTTCATCGCAGGCTGCTTCTTGAACGCTTCTGCCGCGATTACGATCTTGACGCCGCTGCTCCTGCCAATTGCCATGGGAGTGGGGATCGACCCTGTATTCTTCGGAGTCGTCATGGTTGTGAATCTTTCCATCGGATTGATCACGCCTCCAGTGGGACTGGACCTCTTTATCGTAAAAGGAATCGCAGATGTCTCCTACGATAAACTGATCCGGGCCGTCACCCCATTCATCGTCGTCATGGTATTTGACCTGTTACTCATCACCTACTTCCCGGCCCTGTCCATGTTCCTGACCCAATTATAAGGAGGGACGGACCTCCATTTTTGATAGAGCCAGCCCCTGTTCATCGTGAACAGGGGCTGGCTCTTTATTTGTTTCTTGATCAGGTATACCACTAATAGTATCCTATATTTTTCCTATAAATATAATATATTTCCAATTTATGCATTCTGTGGTTTAATAGATTCTGTAGTTCATTTTATAACATAGTGGAGGTTCTAATGAAAAAGAAGATTCGTAGTTTCGTAGCTTTGGCTTTCGTCTTTTCGTTGATCTTCAGCCAGTTTTCCGTGATGGAAGCGGGGGCGGAAGAGTCTGGTGTACCCAATGAGGAAGGAACGTTGACGATCGGGACACCGGTCGACGGGGAATTCGATGTCTCTGAAAATGTTCATTGGTATAAGGTCGATCCTTCTGAAAGGGAAATCACCGACTATACTCATTTACGAGTGAAGCTTCAATCAGAATCAGAAATCAATGTGACGGTTTATTCCAGTCTGGAAAATGCCATCGATAATCGCGCTTTTGAGCGTTATATGAGCTATTCCTATCAAGATGAACCAGCGATCATCGACTTCCCGATTTCCTGGGTAGGCCCTTATTATATCAAGATCGAGTCTTATGGTATGGAAGAAGAATATCCAGAGTTCGAAGAAGAGTTTGAAGATATGGTGACTCCTTACACGATCAGCTATGATGGTGTTACGCTGCCTCCTTCTGATGAAGCCATCGCAGAGGAATGTCCAGCGGAGTTAAGCACGAAAGAAAGGGAAAATGGAAAAAGTATCTTAAGAGATTTACGTACCGTTCGTGAAACGGTCTTGGCAAAAACGGAAAAAGGTCAGGATTTATCGGCTCTTTACTACAAAGCGGCTCCATTCATCAGTTCGAAAATGGTGTTCAGCAAAACGCTGCGAGACAGTGTTTACCGTGATCTTGTTCAATTAAAGGACCTGTTTGCCGATGTAGCAGCGAATGGCAGTGCAAGCTCCTACAAAATCACGAAAGAAGACCAGAATGCGATCAATTCTCTGTACAACCATGCACTGGAATCGACTCCTGCATTTATCCAGGAGAATATTGAAAACACAGGTAAAAGTGTCGGAATTTCGAATCTGACGAATAAAACGGCTTCTTCCATCTTGGCTAAAGCGGGGCTTTCCCCTATTAAGGCTGCCAGTGATGAAACCCGTTTAATCGTAAAATTAAAAGATAATAAAGATGCAGCCAGTATCCAAGGGAAAACAAAATCAATGGGTGTTGAATCCATTTCCCCGTTAAAGGCGAAGGATTCTTTCTTCTCAAATATGTATGTAGTAGAAGTAGATGGAAACGCTTCTGGTAAAGTCTCTACAGCATCCTTAAAAACTACTTCAAAAGAGATTGCAAAGCTGCCTGAAGTCGAGTTTGTTGAACCAATCCAACAATATAAAGCTCTGTCTTCCGATGCTCAATATCCTTATCAGTGGTCACTTAAGAATAATGGGGACAACGGCGGTACCCCAGATGCCGATATTCAGTACGAACAGCTTCAGGAGCTTCTGAAAGAAAAAGATCTTGAAGATACGGTCATTGCTGTAGTGGATACGGGCGTAGACCACACGCTTGCAGATCTGAGCAGTACTGTATTGACTAATGATGGCTATAATTTTGTTGGCCGCAATTCAGATGCAATGGATGATCACGGTCATGGGACCCATGTATCCGGAATCATCGCAGCAGAAGCGAATAATCACTATTCCATGGCAGGAATCAATCCTCACACAAAGATCCTTCCTGTTAAAGTGCTTGATGCATCCGGAAGCGGTGATACAGAACAAATCGCTTACGGGATCAAATATGCAGTCGATCACGGAGCCCAGGTCATTAACTTAAGTCTTGGCGGATCATATAGCCGTGTGATTGAGTATGCTCTTAAATATGCTCATGACCACGGGGTGACCGTTGTAGCGGCTACAGGTAATGATGGGATGGAAGAAATTTCTTACCCTGGTTCATCAAAGTATGTGGTTTCTGTTGGAGCGACGAATAATATGGACCTTGTATCTGACTACTCAAACTTTGGAAGCGGGATCGACCTGGTTGCACCGGGAACGAATATCCCGAGCCTTGTTCCGGATGGAAACGTCAGCTATATGAGTGGAACGTCCATGGCCACTCCTCACGTGGCGGCAGTTGCTGGTTTGCTGCTTTCCCATGATGCCGCGTTAACACCGGCTCAAGTTGAAAGAGTGTTAACAAGAACAGCTGTCGATATTACCTTCGACGAAGAGGATAACCCGGGTAACGGCTATTATTATGAAGATGAGTATCCGTACCCAGCAGAACTGGTTCTTCCAGGATATGATACTGTATCCGGCTGGGGAAGATTGGATGCCTTAAGTGCCGTCACTGGTATCGATCAAGCAAATATCGGCACGGAGAGGATCTTTGGAGCCGATCGTTATGAAACGGCCGTGAAGATTTCAAGTAAAGGCTGGGAGCAATCGGATGTAGCGGTCATTGCAACAGGGGGTAATTACCCGGATGCACTAAGCGCCACACCTCTTGCTTATCACCACAATGCACCGTTATTGTTAACCAATACTACAACCCTTCCTCAGTCGGTGAAGGACGAACTGAAACGCCTGAAAGTGAAAAAGGTGGTTCTCGTCGGAGGGAAATCGGTCATTTCGGCCAATGTCGAGAAAGAAGTGAAGGATTTAGGGGTTAAGACGATTTCACGCATCTCAGGAGCCGATCGCTATGAAACATCCGTAAAGATCGCTGAAGAGTTAGGTTTCACTGATCGAGCAGTCGTGGCAACGGGCCAAAGCTTCGCGGACGCCCTTTCCATTGCCCCGATAGCGGCTTCCCTGGAAATGCCGATATTATTAACAAAGAAAAGCGGAACACCGGAATCTGTTCGCAGCTATATGGAAGAGAGCATGTTTGAGCAGTTCTACGTAATCGGTGGTGAGTCTGCCATCCCGGAAATGGTAGCTGAGGAGTTCATGAACTATGAGCGTTTAAGTGGAAGTGACCGTTATGAAACGAATAGCAGCATCATCCACTACTTCGCAGGTGAATTGAACATGACGACACCATTCATCGCAACAGGCAAGAACTACCCAGATGCATTGGCTGGTTCTGCACTGGCAGCTGCAGAAGGTAATCCCGTCGTATTGACTCATCCGAGAGAGGCACAGTTTACAACGATGGATACCCTTTCTACGTTCGCTCCGGTCACCGATATGTATTATATTCTTGGTGGAGAAGGAGCCGTATCTGATTCGGTGGTTGAATCACTTTTGGCACAATAACAAATCATAATAAGCCTCCATTTGATGCATTCGTGTATCGAATGGAGGTTTTTTGCTACTAATCAAAACAGTATTCATTTTTGATCACTTTCTTCGACACTATCTCCCAGGAAATAATCCATTTCCTCAAATTATGAGATTTTTCTCAAAAAATATACAAATATAAATGGAAATCTTCTGGTATTAGTATATAATAGTAATAAAGTCTCATATATAAGAAGATTCTGATAAAAGGGGCTTTATTAAAAAGGAAAAGGAAGGTGTTTAGATTGAAAGGTTTAGAAGTGCAGGTTACTCGAAGGACGGTAGCGATTTGTCCTGCTTATGATGGGATCCATCGGTCGATCATTTATGACTACTCAGGGAGAAAGACGTTCAGCAAAAAATCCGTCATGGAAATTTTAGACGAATCCTGTATGGCATACCGGTCTACATATGACGGCAGGATCAAAGCCGTTCGCCATGCCACCAAGTATTTACGAAAAACACCTCTCATGATTTGCCCACAAGAGTTCATCTATTGTATACCTACCATGGCCCCGACACACTATGATTGCATCTGGTTATTCTGCCAGCATATCGAGTCATCATCCACTTCTGAAGGAAAAACATACATCCAGTTTACGAATGGAGAGCGGTTGGAAATCAACTGTTCCGAGAAAGTCATCACCAAACAACGGGAACGGGCCGCTGCCACCATGAACCACTTCGCCAGCTTCCCATCCCGCAGAGCTTTAAGAAGAACAGAAAGCGAACTATATCTTCCAGGATTCCATCCCGGCATACTGGATGGAGCAGACATTCCAAATGATCCACAAATCGATTTTTGAGGGACGGACCTCTGAGTGTAGAGTAAGATAAACATGAAATAAAGAAAAAACAGGAGTAGGAAGCTTGTTCCAACTCCTATTTGTCGTTTGATTTTGCTCATAAAGAAACTGTTTTGTCATGGAAAACAAGTTCTTCCAGCAGAATAAAAAATAGTATAAGGAAATATGATTTTCTAGTTTGAAGAAAATAACTGCCTTCTTTTGGAGGTTGTATTTTGCACATTCATTTATCTTGGTTTTTAGAAAACTTTATGCCGGGATAGTTGATTGGAGCGGAAGGTGCTCGACTCCTGCGGGAATAGCGGGAAAGTTGAGACCCCGGAAGGCAAAGCCTGAGGAGGCTCAACTCACGCCCCGCGGAAAGCGAGCACCTGGAGCGGAAATCAACCAGCACTTTCTTCTGTTAAACAACCAAACTTATCCTCCCTTTCCACAAAAAACATTGGTCTATTTTAAAATAAAATTTCATATATTTAAAATTACAATTGAAATATTATTTTAAAAGTGATATTAATATAAGTAATGAAAACGCATTCAGATTTTCTGGGAGGAATGACTTATGAAAGAAGATAAATTTTTTGAATTATCAACAGAGAAGGTGAATCAAAATACGCTGGGGATCGATACAGCCAGTACAGGCGAGATTCTCCGCATGATGAACGAGGAAGATCAGAAGGTCGCTTCGGTCGTTCAAGAAGTGATTCCTCAAGTCGAAAAAGTAGTGGATGATGTTGTGAAATCCATCTCTCAAGGCGGGAGATTGATCTATATCGGTGCAGGTACAAGTGGCAGGCTGGGCGTGCTTGACGCGGTGGAATGTCCGCCGACTTTCAGTGTGAGCAGTGATGTCGTTGTCGGATTGATTGCAGGCGGGGAGAAAGCATTCGTCAAAGCGGTTGAAGGAGCAGAGGACGATGAGGAGCTGGGTGTATCCGATCTGAAAGAAATCGGACTGACCGAGGCTGACACGGTCGTAGGGATTGCTGCGAGCGGACGTACGCCGTATGTCATCGGTGGTCTAAGATATGCAAGGGAACTTGGTGCGACAACCGTTGCCCTGTCTTGTAATACTGGCTCGAAAATTTCTGCTGAAGCAAAGCATGCAATTGAAGTGGATGCCGGACCCGAAGCCTTGACCGGATCCACTCGATTAAAAGCCGGAACTGCACAGAAAATGGTCCTCAACATGATTTCGACAGCGGCCATGATCAAGCTTGGAAAGGCTTATGGGAATCTGATGGTCGATGTGAATATCAGTAACTATAAACTGGAGCAGCGGGCGATCGGAATCATTGAGAGTATCACAGGTGCAGATAGAGAAACGGCGGCATCCACATTGAAGAAAGCGAACAACGAAGTGAAACCATCCATTGTGATGATCACCCTCGGCTGTGGATATGAAGAAGCGAAGAGCCGACTGGAAGATGCCAATGGTTATGTTCGTTTAGCCATTGAAAAATAGGCTTTTTGTACAGGGGTACCTGTCCAGGACCCTTCATAGAAATAGAAGGGAAAAGGAATACAAAGCAAACTTGAAAGGGGAAGGTGAACAATGACGAATCAAGAATTGGCCGGCATCATTTTAGAGCAGTTTGGCGGTGCTGACAATATAGCAAGCTATGAAAATTGTATGACCAGACTGAGAGTGAAAGTGTATAACGAAGATCTTGTGCAAAAAGCCAACATCAAGAAGATCGAAGGAGTACTGGGCTTTGTAGAAGACGAAACATACCAGGTCATTTTAGGGCCGGGTAAGGTCAATAAAGTAACAGAAGTATTCGGGAAGTTGGTTGCATCCGGATCAGGTGATCTTGATCTGAAAGCCCGAGCTGCTGAGCAAAAGGCTGATTTGAAAAAGAAGAACAGCACACCGTTTAAATTACTGCTGAGACGAGTGGCAAATATCTTCATCCCTCTGATTCCTGCGTTGATTGCGTCAGGACTTATCACTGGGTTTACGAAGTTCTTCGTTCAAGCCGGCTGGCTGAATGGTGAGTCACAGCTTGTGATGATGCTATCCATCATCGGAAGCGGGTTATTCGGCTATCTTGGTATCCTTGTCGGGATGAATGCGGCGAAGGAGTTCGGTGGATCTGCAGCACTTGGTGGTTTGGCGGGTATTCTGATTATCAACCCGGCCATTGGTGATGTTACGCTATTTGGTGAAAATCTGCTTCCAGGCCGGGGCGGACTGATCGGAGTATTGATTGCAGCGATTTTCATGGCGTTCGTTGAGAAAAATGTACGCAAAGTGATTCCGCAGGCTGTGGACATTATCGTGACACCGACCATTGCGTTACTTGTCACAGGATTATTGACATACACGGTATTCATGCCGGTAGGTGGATTCATTTCAGATTTAATTACGAACGGACTTCTTTCATTGATTGAAATGGGTGGATTGGTCGCTGGATTCGTCCTCGGTGCCACCTTCCTGCCGCTAGTCGTAACAGGATTGCATCAAGGACTGACACCGGTTCACCTGGAACTGATCAACACAATCGGGGACGACCCTCTTCTTCCGATCCTTGCAATGGGTGGAGCAGGACAGGTAGGAGCAGCTTTCGCGATTTTTATGAAAACGAAGAAGAAGAAGTTGAAGAGAGCGATTGGCGGAGCTCTTCCGGCAGGGATGCTTGGAATCGGTGAACCGCTTATCTTCGGTGTGACGTTACCACTCGGCCGACCATTCCTGACAGCTTGTATAGGTGCCGGTTTCGGCGGAGCATTCCAAGCGTACTTTGATGTCGCGACGTTTGCGATCGGGGTATCAGGATTGCCGCTGATTTTCCTTGTGAATGCAGGAGAGATCCTTTACTACACGATCGGATTGTTAATTGCCTATGCAGCAGGTTTTGCCATCACGTATCTTGTTGGCTTTAAAGACGAAATGGCGAGTGAGTTCGAATGATCGGAATCTCCGTTTATTTATCCGACGAAGGAGCCGAAGAGAGCATTCTTCGCGCTTCTTCATTGGGTATCAAGCTTGCGTTCACCTCACTTCACATTCCTGAAGAGTCGGCGTATAGCAGCGAGCATGTCCGTCACCTTTTATCCATTTTCAAAAGGGAAGGGTTTGAAGTGTTTGCTGACGTATCGAAGAACACGCCCTCCTTTTTAGGGTTGAGCCATTTGGAAGAGTTAAAGGAATTAGGTGTGTCTGCACTGCGTTTGGATGATGGGTTTACGGCAGAGGAGCTGGTTGATTTATCACGCCATTTTCAGATTGCCATCAATGCCAGTACTGTTGGGGAGAGGGAGCTTCTAGAGTGGACCTCGAGTGGACTGGAAACAAGAAACATGATTGCTTGGCATAACTTCTACCCCAAGCCTGAGACGGGATTGGATCAGGATTACTTTATGAGGCAGCAAAGACTGTTTGGAGCTTTAGATATTCCGGTTTATGCCTTTATCCCGGGGGACGAGGGAAAAAGAGGACCGTTATACAAGGGTCTCCCAACTTTGGAGGATCACCGTGATCGAAACCCTTATACGAGTGCCATACAATTGAGGCATTTGGGTGTTCAAGGTGTATTTATAGGCGATCCCGAATGGTCGCAGGAACTACTTCGTAAGCTAGTGGATCATGATCAAGAAAATGTTATGGAGCTTTCGTATGACGGCCTCGGTGAAATGGAGGGAGAATATCAGCTCAGGCCAGATCCGGGAAGAGACGTGTATCGGCTCCTGGATACAAGGAAGAGTCAGGATGTTCCCCCTTCAAATACCGTGGAAAGACCGCGGGGGACCATCACCCAGGACAACGATCTGTACGGACGCTATAAAGGAGAAATGCAAATCGTCCGAAATGACCTGGAGAAAAACCCTGCCGTGAACGTGATCGGGAGGATTAGCGAGAAAGACCTTGATCTATTGGAATTAATGGATCCTGGTCAAAAAATCCGGTTGACGAGAGGGACGGACCTCAGTGATTGAAGTGCCCGAAAAAATCTTCTAATGATGATTCATTAGGAGATTTTTTTTTGTTTCAGTATGATACATCTTCTATCCGACACGGTTCATACTAACTAGAAAACGCTTGTAAAGGAGGGACGACATTGAGATTAGACAAGAAACACCTGCTATTGATTTCGGGACTGGCTGGTTTGATGGTTCTGCTTTGGGTGTTGTTCCCTCCTGTCATTTCCGGACGGGACATGGAAGAGAGAGGTCCTTTTACAGACATCGCCGCCCATTGGATCTTCTCGAAGGATTATATCCAATCAGGAACCATCACCGGGAAGGATCTGGTGATGAGGGATGTAAGTGGGAACGCGAATCACCTCCAGTTGATCAACTTGGAAGACTCCAATCAAAAGATTCCTTCCATCCGCTGGTCTGAAGAAGATTACGAACAAAAGGATGAGGTGGAGACCCTGCAGTTTCATCACAAAAAAAGTGATGCTGGAGGTCAATATTTTCAAACCGACAAGGATGCCCCTTTGAATCATAATCGCTTTAAAAACGGATATACCATCGAGGTATTATTCAAACTGCCGAAACAGTTCTCGCCTAAAGATCACGGTGGAATGGGCATTATGTCAAGGGGGGGCGGACGCTCCACCTTATCTGTATCCGATTTTAAACAAGTCCAGTGGGCCAGTCATCCATTAAATCTTCAACGCAGCGAGACGGATTGGTCCCCAGCTCTTGATAGTGTAGAAGACTGGTATCATGTAGCAGTCGTCAATGATGGGAAACATTCAAGCATCTATATAAATGGAGTGACCGACTTCAGGCACTCCACTGACGCTGAAATATTCGGAATGGATGTTGCAAAAGGAAAGGGATGGAATATCGGGGCATCAGAAAAAGACAACAAAGCAGATGCCTTGTTTGCAGGGAATTTACAGGAAATACGTATCGCCGATCGACCTCTTCCACAAGAAGAATGGCTTATCCAACTAAAGGCGGGTGACCACGTCAAAAACGGGTCCAACAATTATCAATCCTTACGAACGAAAAAGAAAAACTATTCCTTTCTTTTTGTCCCTGATCCTCAAAAAACGGTACGCTCTAAACCAGAAATTTTCAAAGAACAAATGAGATGGATTTCTAAGAAATATGAAAAATTGAATATTGCCATGACCGCTTTTTTAGGAGACATGGTCGATCAAAGCGATTCGTTGGAGGAATGGGTCCACTCGTCTACAAGCGTCGGTCTCCTCGACCAGGGAAAGGCACCGTATGTGACGATTGCCGGGAATCATGACTACGGTAAAGGAGATCCCTATCTTAAATATTATGGGTCAGGTCGTTTTAAGGACAAACCGTATTTTAAAGGGGCTTCTCCTACTGGATATAGTTCGTATTCCATCATTAAAGCGGGAAGCTATCATTACTTATTCCTAACCCTCGACATGGAACATATGAAGGAGGACATTCCTTGGGCAAAAAAGGTTCTAAGAGCACATCCCAAAACACCGACCATCCTTCTTTCTCATCAAATCCTCAACATAGATGGAGTCACTCCCATTGAGACAGAGAGGGGGACACTTGCCTGGGATGAACTGGTCCATCCTTTTAACCAGGTATTCATGACGGTCAATGGCCATCACCATGGCTCCACACACAGAGTGAAACAAAATGCAGCAGGTAATCCCGTTTTACAAGTGCTTGTCGACTACCAATCAAGTTATCACGGGGGCAATGGCTGGATGAGGTTTGCGGAATTCGATGAAGCAGACGGGACGATCTCGTTTAAGACCTACTCCCCATGGGTGGATAAACTGCCGAGGCCGCAGAAAACGTTTTTTGATGTGGCGTATTTGACGGGGGTACGGGATCAATTCGAGATCCCTTTTGATTTTGAAGAGCGGTTTGATTTCGCGGAGTGAATAGTTTATTTCGGAAAAGTAAAAAAATCCTTTAATAGCATGAAGAAAGTGTCTTCATGCTATTAAGGGATTCTGAATTTTCAACCGTTTCATCTTTCTTAAAAAATGAAACGATATGCCTAAAGAATTGTCGAAAAATGATAGATTATGGCCAGTTAACTCATATATAATAAGCATTATAACGTAGTGTGGTAAGGCGTCTTCTACTAATTTTAAGGATGATTTCAGTGGACAACATTGTGATAACTGGTTACGGAATTAAGACTCCAGGTGCTGTAAGCAAAGAAGATTTTCAGAGAATTCTGGAGAACGGCATATGTACTCATTCCGTTCTTGAAGGTAGAGGAAAGAATCAATCCAGCGTTATTGCTGGGGTGATAGAAGATGATTTTGGGATGTTGAGAGAGAGAAATTATACTAGATATCCCCGGTCGACAAGGATGGCATTAGCTGCTGCGAATGATGCAGTCGAAATGGCAGATTTATCATATGACCCCCATAGAATAGCTGTCATTATTGGAACTTCAGCTGGAGCTATTCTAGAAGTAGAACACTATTCATCGGTAGCACTGAATTTGAAAAAGTATCCATTGCATGGCGTTTCCCTTGTTGATTCACATACATTATCAGCTACTGTGGCGGAACATATAGGCACAAGAGGTCCAACGTTCACCATAACGACAGGTTGCACGGCAAGTTTAGATGCGGTTCTATTGGCAAAACTCTTATTGGAAGCCGGACAAGTTGATGCTTGTATAGTCGGGGGGACAGATGCACCACTTGGACAATGGAGTATCAATGGGTTTCTTAAGACCAGGGCCATTACTTCCGATGTATCTATTAATGAAACAGGCGTCCCTTTTTCATCAGATCATCAAGGTTTTGTTCTTTCGGAAGGTGCAGGGATTATGATATTAGAGACTGAAGAGAAAGCGCTACAGCGTGGTAATACAATTTATGGAAGAGTTCAAAAAGTGTGCTCAAGGAATGAAGGCAGGCCTATATTGCATTCCGATGAAACGGGTGAAGAGATGCTTTCGGTTTATAAAGAAACGCTAGGTAATAGAGTTCCTTGCTATGTGAATAGTCAAGCTCTAGGACTTAAAGCCAATGACCGAATTGAAGGGTTCATACATAAAAAATTATTTGATGACATAGTCCCTCTAACCTCCATTAAAGGAATGACGGGTCACTCCTTTGCGGCGATGGGTGCCATACAAATGATTGCTGCTTTACTTTCAATAGAATATGGGTTCATCCCTCCTACTATAAAGACAGAAGGGAAGGGATTCGAAGACTTACCTATTGTGTATCAAACCATCTATCAACCAGTAAGAGCTGTAAGTATTACCACTCATGGAAATAGTGGCAATAACGCTTGTGTCATCGTAAGTAAATAGGGGGGTTACTTCTTATGTTTTTTATTTTTTCGCTACTAGTTGCCCTTATTCCATTTAGTATTGGGATTACTGTTCTTTTATTGTTCAAGAAAAGTAAACTTTCTAAAGTCTTATTTCTTTTTCTTCTATTAGCTTCTTTCTGGCAGGTGGATGTAGCTTTATTGTTTGCTTATGGAGTATTATCCCAGGAAACCATCGATCTATATTTCAGGTTATTTAGGATAGGGTCCATTCTAGTATCTCCAACGTTGTATTATGTGGCATACACGATTTATCAAGAAGAGTTTCCAAACTTTAAAAGAAGTAAATGGCGTTTTGTGATGAATAAATATAGCGTTCTTTTCTTTTATATCTGGAGTTTTATTGTTTACTTAGTAGGATGGAGTAAGCATGGAATTGATAAATTGATTCTAATCAAACCAAAGGGGTCCTTTGAATTCTATTTCCCTATATATGGGGAATTATCATGGGTCTTTCATACCAATGTGTTTTTATTTGGATTAAGTATGATCCTATCATTCTTTATTTCTACAAGAATACATCATTCAGCTTTGCGGTCATTTTTGTTTCATTTTCTTCTCTCGACAGCTGTTGGGTATGGAATAGGGATTTTAAATATGTTTCCTGAATCCAGATTGCTTCCCAGTGCCATTTCAGTCATGGTGTTTGCCATATCAATTTTAATTCTTTCGAACCGAATGCATGTTGCAATTGTTAGAGATATGAACAAACAGCTTGATGAACAACGCCTTTTCCTAAGGACGGTCATTGATTTAAATCCCAATTACATATATGCAAAAGATAAAGATGGACGTTATTCTCTAGTGAATGGCTCCTACGCAGGGCTTTATGGTTTAACCAAAGAAGAAATGATTGGGAAAACGGACTTTGATGTGCAACTTGATAAAGAAATGGCTAACAATACTTTTCATAATGATAAAGCGATCCTTTCTGAGTTAAAAGGTGTTTCCATCCCCGAGGAAGAGTTTATTAATAAAGACGGAAATGTTATGTGGCTGCAGACGACGAAAATTCCGATCGTAAGTGGAGACGATACCATTTTGTTAGGGGTATCAACAGATATTACTCAGCGAAAGCGGCATGAAGATGAGCTCATTCATCAAGCAAATCATGACGTTTTAACAGGCTTACCGAACAGAAGGCTGTTCAATGAGGATTTAACAACGGTATTAATGGATCACACTACTCATAACATCAGTGCTGCTATCATGTTGATTGATTTAGACCGGTTCAAATATATTAATGATACGTTGGGACATGATTTTGGAGATTTACTATTAATAGAAGTTTCAAGACGATTAGAGAAATTTCTTGAGATAAACCAGCTGTCTAATGCAAAAGTCTATCGACAGGGAGGCGATGAATTCACTTTCCTGTTTCCTGATTTTTCAAGAGGAAAAGCAACTGAAACAGCCAAGCTTCTTATTGAGCAATTTAGCGAAGAGTTTGTAATCAAGGGTCAAGAATTCTATATTACCCCGAGTATCGGAATCAGCATGTATCCCGAAGATGGTCAGGATGCAAAAACGTTAATGAAAAATGCTGATACAGCAATGTACTATGTTAAAGATAGAGAAAAGAACAGCTTTCAATTATTCACCAAAGAAATGAATCAACAGTTTTATAGGAAAATGGTTATTGAGAAAGAATTACGCAGTGCCTTGGATAAGGAAGAATTTCACCTTGTTTACCAGCCATTCTTAAACGTTAAGACAGGATCGATATGTGGAATGGAAGCGCTCATACGTTGGAAAAGTAAAACCTTAGGTAATGTATCACCAGTTGAATTCATTTCAATAGCTGAAGAAACCGGGCTGATTATCCCTATTGGACAATGGGTAATCGATCATGCTTTGAAACAAATTCAGCAATGGAAAGAGGCGGGATATAAAGAATTGAAAGTAAGCGTTAATATTTCGATCAGACAACTTATGGACAAATCATTTGTTGGAAAAGTGGAAGAAAGTATCAAGAAATACAATATTAAACCAGCTTACATCGATTTTGAAGTAACAGAAAGCATTGCTATGTGTGATCAGGAAGTAATGATTTCTAAACTACAGGAATTAAAGGGTTTAGGAGTAAGTTTATCTATGGATGACTTTGGAACGGGCTATTCATCTCTAAGTTACTTAAAAAAATATCCCTTAGATACGTTAAAGATCGATCGTTCCTTCATTAGAGGAATAACTTCTCATCAAGATCATCAAGCCATTGTAAAAAGCACAATTTCCATGGCAAAACATCTTCACTTGAACGTAACCGCAGAAGGAGTGGAAAGTCGGGAAGAATACCATTTTTTGAAAAGTAGTAATTGTGATATGGTACAAGGATATGGGATTGGTCACCCAATGCCTCCTGAGGAGTTTGAAAAAAATGTATTTAAGGAAAATTCTTTACCTGAATGGTTATGAGAATAAAAAAAGCATGAAGAATGATTCTTCATGCTTTTTTAATATCGTATTTTATTCCAAAATCCCCACAGAATCAAAGCCACCGGCCGCAGCTTCCGCCTCTTGACTGTCTTCACCATACAAATCCACAGCTGATTGAATGATTGCTTGACGGGCAGCACTGAAATCAGACGTAGGCGTTAAATAAACCGTCAATGCCCGGTAATAAATTTTCCCAAGCTTCTCACGACCGATATCCTGAGCCGTCAGGTAGGCGGCATGATTGATGATGGAGGAGTTTATATGAACTCCACCGTTGTCGAGGGAAAGGGGAAGATCATAAAATTCATCCATATGCGATGGATATTTGCCTTCACCATTGCCGTATTCTACATATTTTGCTCCTACCGGGTACTTGCTTGGGTCACTTAAGCTGCGAAGAGATTCCCTGCCCTCTGCTTTGGCAGCCGGTGCCATGATGTCTTCGCCGAGCTCCCAGTTTTTGTCATCGATCAATGCACCGAAAATATCTGCGTAAGCTTCATTCAGCGCCCCTGATTGAAAACGGTAAAGAAGATTTGCCGAGTTGGAAATGACCCCATGAGTCATTTCATGGGCGGCCACGTCAAGACCGGCAGATAATGGAATCATGAATTCTCCATCTCCGTCACCATACGTCATTTGTCGTCCGTTCCAGAAGGCGTTGTTATAATTTGTACCAAAATGAACATACGAAATGATCGCCATTCCTTCATCATCAAGTGAATTTCGGTCATGTTCGTTCAGATAATATTCATACACCTTCTCTGAGTTATAATGGGCGTCCACGGCAGGACGATCGTAATCCGATTTAAATGAAGCATCTTTATTGGAGAAAACCTCTCTTGAAGGATAATCGTATGTTAAAATCCCCTCCAAATCCTCATGACTATAATCCGCCATCTGGAATTCGGTGCCTGAATGCGGTTCCTTTACTTGAGAAATATGTAAAAGGCGATGTTCCCCTAGTACACCGGTCCCGGCTCCTGTTTGGGTTTTGATCTCTTCTGAATGCATGATCCCATTATATTGATCAACCACTTTTCCACTTTTCGCATCAACGAAAACTAACCAGTTTCCAGGCTCTTCTCCTAAAAAATTCACATTCACTTTGTAGGCGACATGATTCTTTCCTTCAAACGGGTAGATCACGAGTTCCGATGTAGGGGTGTATTCTGTTTTTTCAGGAGCATGAACAGAGGATTTCGCAACTTCTACCGCTTTTTCACTGGTAACGAGTGTAGATGTATTCAGTTCACTCGTTTCCACCTGTTCATTGTAAGAACCATTCACGGCTGTAATTTCAATGTTTTGGTTATAGTGAACAATGATCTCAGATCCCTCAACAGGCAGTCCATTTTTTGTTTGATGGAAGCGGACGTGGGTCATCCCCAGCTCATCTTTCTTTGATTCCTTTACTTTCAAACTGGCTTTGGGATTCTTCATTCGAATTTTACTTTTATGCTGATCCAGATAGTTAAGAGCATCATTGGAATTGGCGGCAAGACGTTTGACGGCCTGCTTTTCTTTTACAAAAAGCGGGACATTGGCATTGTCATTCCATTCTTTAGAGGCTGCATTTACTGCGTGTTCCTGGGGTTGGACGGCAAGGGCATCACCGGACGGAAGGGCGGCAGAAAAGAGAGAAGTAGAAAGGATAATTGGTGTTATTAGTATTTTCTTCAAATTATTTCCTCCTTTAATAGCTTATGTACAAGTATAGAGAGGGAGGAAAATAATTACATGATTCATTATTATTATCTTAATAGTCTGAATAAATGGGTATTTATTGGTGGGAGAAGGAGTGATCTATAGGTAAATTAGAGCGATACACCATTCTCTTTCATTCATTTCGGGTTTCGAAGTAATAAATAAGGACTAGTTATTGTCGAAAGCGAAAGAATAATGGGAGAGATTATTTAAATAGTAAAAGGTTATAAATGGTGGTTTTTTGGGTAATTAGAATTATGCAGAGGGATAAACCATACTATAATAATATGATTAGCCGTGGGTTTAATAAACTCTATAATAGTAGTGCACTCATCTGAAAAAGTTGTCGATAAGTAGCCTTTCTTAATTTATAGACTATTCTGAAATTTAATCTATAATAGAAGTATAGGAAATATATGTTAACAAATTGCTGTGTTAGGAGGAATGATAATGTCTGGATATTATATGAAAGAAATATGGACACCATTAAAATTAGTAGGGATAAAAATCTTTAAAACCGAAGAAAAACGGGTATTTATGAAGTTTTTAAGCAAACCAAGAAAACGTATTTTCTAAAGACATAGTTTGATATTTTAATTTTCGATATTTCCATCCTTACATTCCCAACTGCTTTTCTTTTTCTAACCTCACTTTCTAAGAAATCTCGTATTTTAACTATTCCCTTTTCCACTTAACCATTATAAGAAAATAATAGAACCACATTTTCACGTCTAGAATTCAACTTTTTCAAATAAAATAAGTTTGTAAACCAACTTAATGTTGGGCATTACATACATTTTTAATTCGAAGGGGCTGGGACCATGAAGAAAATCAGTACCGGTTTATTTGTATTTCTATTGATCTTCTGTTTTAGTGTTTCACCGTCGCTTGCCGCAGGACCGTTTGAGCACCCATCCATTAAGAAAGAAATTGACTCTCTCTCAAAGAAACAATCGTCTACGACACTTGATGACTCAACCTTCACCAGGCTGAAAGAAAGGATGAAAGGATTAAAGAAATCCGATGAAATGAGGTTGATGGGTGAAGTGTATGAACAGGAACCCAATGATTATCCTTACCAGGCTGACTACATCCGCCTCGACGACATCGTACTCGGCACCTTTTGGTGGGCGGAGGACTTGGATTTTTATAGTTTGAATATTGATGAAACGCAGGATACGTATATTTACGGCTCGACATTGACGACTCTCAATGATCTTGGGTATTTGCTTTTCACCCCGGAAGGCGAGCCTGTTTATCCTGATGAATGGCTGGAAGATGGAAGCGATAATCTCCAGATTTATTATTCATTACCTCCTGGGTCGTATTATCTTGCAGCCACTGACCTGAATGTGTTTGGCGGGGATGGAGTATATGGGTTGACCGCATTCACTGGAGAAGAAACCGTGGATAATGTGTATCGGATTTATGGAAACGACCGGCACGAAACTGCGATTGAAATCTCAAAAGTAGGATGGCCAGACGGGGCCGAAACAGTTGTTTTAGCAAGGGCTACCACATTCCCTGACGCTTTGGCAGGTTCCCCCTTCGCTTTCCAAAAAGATGCGCCGATCCTATTAAATCCTAAGGATCGTTTAAATGGTAAGGTAAAAGAACGAATAAAAGAATTAGGGGCCAAGGAAGTTGTGATTTTAGGAGGAGAGGGTGCAATATCAGCTGATGTTGCAAGGGACCTAAAGAATAACGGCTTGGACGTCCGCCGGATCGGCGGGAAAACACGATATGAGACAGCGGCCAATATTGCAAAAGAATTAGGGTATTACGATCAGGCAATCATTGCCTACGGAGGCAATTTCCCTGATGCTTTATCCATAGCACCATTTGCTGCCTCAAGTGGGATACCGATCCTGTTAAGTCCTACTAATGAATTAGCAGATGAAACAAAGGAAGCTCTGAAAAATGTCACGGACACAATCATCGTAGGAGGAAAATCAGCCATTTCGGAGGGAGTCCAAAAGCAACTTGCTAAAAAGAATCCTGTACGGATTTCAGGTGCCAACAGATACGAAACATCGGTCAACATCGCCACACAGCTTGAAATGCCGGGAGATATCATCACCGTTGCCACCGGTCAAAACTTCGCCGATGCACTGACTGGTTCTGTACTCGCTGCCAAATACTACGAACCTATCATCCTGGTAGAAAAAAATAAGGTTCCCGACCCTGTACGGAAGTATATTTCAGAAAATGGAACGTGGTACTATACTGTACTTGGGGGAGAAGGTGCTGTTTCTCAAAAAGTTGTAGAAGAGCTCAGCGGCCTCTAGGTTATCAACATGATAGAAAGACCAATGATCACGCCTGGGGCGGAAATTGGTCTTATTTTATTTTCAGCTGTTTCAAGTATTCCCCAACTAATAAAATACCAAATGACTATCATCCTATCCCTCTTTTTCTGTTATGATGATATCAACGAATATTTTGACAATAAACGGAATGAAGGGACTGCCATTCAATGACTAGTGCTTCAACCATGCTGATACAATTCCTGGAAGACCATTCAGAGGAATTTTTACATAATTGGCTAAAAGACATCGTTATTTCAGAAAACGATTTATATAAAGAAGAAGTGTTGAAAAATGGGGTGAAAATGTTTGAATTAGTGAAACGTGCGATTGAGAAGCCCCTCACTGAAGAAGAAATCACTTATCTTGCACACAAGACCGCACTGGAACGGGTCAACGCAAACGTCAATATCAGTGAGTTTGTGTACAACGTGAATATAGGAAAAAGCATCATTATAAAATGGGTCAGCAACTCAGGGATCGAGCTCCGGGAATTACAGCCCATTTTTGAAGAGATCAATGCGTTATTCGACCGTTTTTCCTACTTGGCCGTCAGAAAATATACGGAAATCAAAGAGCAGCAGCTCCACGAAAAAGAGTTGTATATTGATCAGACCCATAAAGAAAGGCTGACGATCCTGGGCCAGATGAGCTCGAGCTTTGTCCATGAATTCAGAAATCCACTCACTTCCATCATCGGGTTCACCAAGCTCTTGCAGAACGGTTATCCCGACTTACCTTATCTGGATATTATGCAGCATGAGCTTGAGCAATTGAATTACCGCATCTCTCAATTCCTCCATGTGTCGAGAAAGGATTTAATTGATAGTACGAGAGAAGAAATCGTCCTTTCCGACCACCTGGAAGAAACCATTGAATTCCTGTATCCCAGCCTTCTGGATGGTGATGTATCCATTGACTTTAAGTGTGATACGACCATAAAGATATTGGGGAACAGGGATGAGCTTAGACAGGTTTTTCTTAACCTCATCATGAACTCGATTGACGCCCTTCAAGAAGTGGAAGGGCACCGTCAGATCACCGTTTGCTGCCAAGAAGAAGCAGGCAAGACAAAACTGGAAATCTCCAACAATGGGCCACGGATTAAAGAGGAGACCATCGAAGCCATCTTTGAACCTTTTTACACGACGAAAGATCTTGGAACCGGAATCGGTCTATATATCTGTAAAAAGCTGATCGAGAAGCATGGCGGTGAAATTCGTTGTCAATCAAACGACGAATGGACGACGTTTACGATCGGTATTCCTGTAGGATCCAATCTGGTTATCTAAAAGAATACCGGTCTATCGGTGCCATCTATCGGTGCCAGGCACCAAACATGATGTTGGTGCCTGGCACCGATAGATTGGCATCGATTTTTTGGTTGATTTTAGCAAATGATCGAGTGATTAGTAGAATGGAAATGGTATAATCGATATAGGAAAATATAATCATCTTAAGGGGAGGTTGGATAAGATCATGACGCAAAATGAAAAAGGGATGACGTTACTAGAAGTGCTCCTGTCGATGGTGATCTTATCGATCGTTCTCTTGACGATTGTAAATTTCTTTCCACAGATGGGCAGGATGAACGCATATAATGGCGAGAAAATGAAGGCTGTGAACGTGGCCAGGGGAGAGCTTGCTCTGTGGAAAGAACGGGGCAGCCTTGAAACACCGCCACCACATTACGTGAAAAATGAAGGGACAGACCCGCACCATCAGTATTTCACTTCCACAATCGATGGATTCAAGGTGAATGTAACAATCAATAAACACTCTGATTTAGATGCAACAGAATCCCCATCTCCAGCAAAAGCTCATCGATTGCTCATCCAAGTGCTTGAAGATCAAAAAATAGTAAGTGAAACCTACGGATACGTGATGATAAATGACTAAGGGGGCTTCTACATTGATACATAACGAACGTGGCCTGACGCTTGTTGAAGTCCTTGCTACTTTAACCATTTTGTCGATTATAGGTGCAGTTATATGGAATGTATTCTTTCAAGGGATCCATTATACAAAAAAGGCAGTCTCGCAAAATAGTATTCAGCAGGAAGCCAATATTCTGACGATGAAGTTGACGAGGATTCATCAGACTTCTGAATTCTATGAATTGGAAAATCCGGAATGTACCATCAAAGTGAAATACAGTGAAGAAGAAGAGGAGTTTCATCATAGCGATCTGTGTTTTTCACTGGAAAAGGCCCCGGAGGAACCCATCAAACCAAGCAAGAGCGATTATCCTTTACTCGTCACTATCACAGATAAGCACCATCCCAACAATAAGTTCGTCATCGATACAACCTTATATAGACTGAAGGGAAGTAACCATAATGAATGATCTAAAAAACGATAAAGGATATGCATTGGTGACCGTCCTATTAATGATGGTTGTTTTTATGGTGATTTCATTATCCTTCATGGGTCAATCCTTTAGCAGTGTGAAACAAAATAAGGAAGTGGAGAAGGACTATCAATCGGTTGCGTTGGCGGAGATGGGCGTGGAGTATTATGAAGAGACGGTAAAAAATGTTCTGAATTCTTTAGAGATCAGTGGGATTAATGATCGTGCAGACCTGGAAAATAAAGTGATAGGTTCTTTGAAAAATAGAGATGTGATAGAGGAAATTTCAACGGAAGCATTTTTTAGAATTCCAATGGATAAAACCACTGCAAACCTTTCCTCGGATAAAAGTGAACTAGTGGTTGAATTTGAGAGTTTAGGAAGTTCGGAAAGTAAAGAAACCACCTTGCACACGACCATGACAATCCCGCTTAAGACCGGACCAACCTCATCAAAAGAACTACCGGATTTCAACCAAATTCTCAAACCGGAAAACCTTCCCCCTAAATGCAAAAATCCACCGATTATATATGATAGTTGTGATGAAATTTTAGTTGTTGGCTCTGGTACCTTTCATCAAAATCATAATAACTTGGATGACAAGGTTATCTATACAACCGGAGCACTCACACTGGACGGTAATGTCAATAACATGACCAATACATATATTCATTCTGATGGCTCAATGTCACTCGGGAAGAATATGAATAATGCTTCGGAAGTGACCCTTGAAGTAAAGGGTGCGATGAGCTTTGGAGGACACCTAAGATTGGACAGTTCCAAGGTATATGTCGGAGGCAGCATGAGCCTTAACGGGCATATGGATATAGAAGATAACTCCTATACTTATGTTGGGGGAGACGTTTCTATTTCCAAACATTTAACTATTAGTACAAACTCAAAAATGTGTGTAGCCGGCAACCTTGAAGCGGGTCGGATTCAAGTAGAAGGTAAGTTATTTGTGAAAGGTTCTGTAAGAGGGGATATTAAGTCTGGACAGCCAATCTATGTGAATCACACTGACTTTGTGAAAAACTGTGGAGTAAGAAGCTCCGCTCAAACGTTATCTATTATGTGGGATGATATTTCCACTGAAGTTGATTACTGATCCTGAATATGCAAACCTTTCACTTTTGTGGAAGGTTTTTTTATGAGAGACTAATGAAGTATATCTACCCCTTCCTCTGTAAAAGCTGACTATTAAAATACATTAATCAGTCAGGAGAATTTTGAAGTGAGAGATGAAGAGGGCAACTTGTTTATCGGATTATTGTGGGGAATGATTTTCAGTATCACCCTTTGGATATCATTTTTTGGATGGGTGAAGCTGGTGAACGTTTTTATGGAGTGAGGATTGAAAGTGTACCTGGTACAAATCGACGGTTTTGTACCAGGTACACTTGTTATGACATGTGTGCCTGGCACCATTGCCAAGTTTCGTGCCTGGCACCGCGATGCTCGTCCACTATGTCATCAATTGACTGGATAAATGAACCGCCTTTTTATACTCCTCGGATTGTACATAATGTTCATAGAGCAACTTCCCAAACCTTTCAATCAACAACACATTCTTCGTTTCAAAAAAGTAAGGCAGTGCTTTGTTTTCAAGATGTGAGAAGTATTCATCGCTTTGGTTGTATATACGGAGAGAAAAAAGTTCGAATAATGTAATGAATAGTGTATTGTTTGCGCTTTTGCTCTCTTTTAGACCGTGTTGGATGTGTTTCTTTATCTGTTTGGAATGTATGAGATTTCCTTCAATGCAGGCATCCGTATAATTACATAATCTCCGCAAATAAAACATCGAACCTTTTTTCGCCAGGTCCAACGCTTCTTTAAAACACTTTTTGGCCAGGGCATATTCTTCACGATTGTAATACTCATACCCTAAGTTATTTAACAGAGTCCCTTTTTGATCTAAGTACCCAAGTGAATCACTATCCTGGATCAGGTTCTGATACCTTTCGACCAAATCTTCAAAATCCAGATACATCTCACTGCTCAGCTGCAGGAGCATTAAGGACTCAGCCTTGATCGCACCGGGGTAATTATTCGTCTTTTTAAAGTAACTGAGGGATTTACCGGCGTGCAAGTAGGACATTACTTTGTTTCCCAAACAGTGATAAGCAATCGATATATGATAATGGCATTCTTCATTTTTGTATTCATCCATATTTATTTTTTTAAAGATTTGTACGGCTCTTTGATGATTTTCTTCCGTAGTGTCTCTTATATAGATGATTCCTTGAACGTGATAAAACAGGTTGGTCTCAAAAGCTGTAAGAGGACTTGAACCCCTTCGGATGGAATCCAGTATGTTGGAAGAGAGGTCATCTTTATTATGCAGGATGTAGTACCTTGCCATGAGCAAGTGATAGTAGACCCCATATTTCGAGGACTCGAGAAACGGAGATTTTTCAAGTTCGGATTTCATTTGTTCCACAAGGTTCATTCTCCTCATGATTATGCTATTATGCCAAAGTTGCAGCTGCTTTTCGACTTGATTACATGAGTTGATCTCATGATGGATGTCGATTCCCAGTCGTTCTGAAAAAAGTGAAATGATATCGTCTGAATAAGCCGTTTTACCCCTCTCGATCTTACTGACATGTGTCGTTGTACATATTCCTTCACCCAATTGCGACTGGGTGAGACCCGCTTTTTCCCTATAAAATCGAATGATTTCCCCAATGTGCATGGGTAACCCCCTCCTTATAAATATCCCTTTATGAGTAGTATTTGTTAGGCTGAGGGGTTTTTCCTGCTTTGGGAGTGGTGGTGAAAGTTAAATGAGTGGATAGACATGGGGTTTTGGTGGAATTTGGTTTGGTGATCGGTGGATGGAGAGTTGGGTCCAGACGTAAATCCACAAAAAAAACCTCTTCGATCCCACTCGAAAAGGTCACTTCAACTTCTCTATATCCTCAATCATCTCTTCATAAGGAGGATTGGACACCCCTTCATACTGCTTCAACAGAACCCCATTTTCACTCACTAAATAAAACGACGTTCCATGAACGAACTGATTCGATCCTTCCACTTGAGCTGCAGGCGTTTTAAAAGAAACATTGGCGAAGGATTCAATCTCATCACGGGAGTATCCCGTCAGAAAGCTCCAATTCTCATCCTTCATTTCATATCGGCTGCTATATTCTTTCAACACCTCAGGAGTATCATGTTCGGGATCCACACTAATTGAAACCAGCTGAATTTCATCCTCCAACCCCGCATCTGCTATCTTTTTTTGAAGCTTTGCCATATTCGCCGTCATCGGAAGACAGACGGTATCACAATTTGTAAAGATAAAATCGGCAATCACAATCTTACCCTTATTGAGCTCACTTAAGGACGTGCTTTCCCCATTCTGATCCACAGCGGCCAAGTCACCGACCTCCACTTTCATGGGAAAAGACTCCTCGACATTTTCACTCTGGCAGCCAGCAAGCAAGAAAAGGGATAGGGCAGCCGCAGCAATGATAGACTTTCCTTTCATTTCACTTCCTCCTTCTGAAACAGAGGTCCGTCCCTCATTCTGAAGAGGGACGGACCTTATCTGGTTAGTCTATGAATTGTTTGTCAATGAGGTCTGTGAATTCCGGTTTTTCTTTTAGGAATTTCAGTTCATAGGATGAGTCGGCAAAGGCTTGCACGGCCTCGGAGTCCACTTTGTAGGTGAAACCGATGCGTTCCCATGCCTGGTTGACGGCTTCTTTGCTCAGTTCCTGGCCGGTTACGTCTTTTACGTCTTTAATGGTGATTTCTTTTGCTTCTTCAGGATTTTCTGCAATGAAAGAAGTTGCTTCTTTATGAGCGTCGACGATTTTTTGGATGGTGTCAGGGTTTTCTGTCACGGACTTTCCAGACGCTACAAGTACTGAAGCAGGCAGGGTTTCACCGAATGAAATTTCATCGTGATCGATGATTACATTCGCACCTGTTTCCTGCTGGATCACGGCTGCCCATGGTTCCGGGGCAACGGCAATGTCGACTTTACCGGATTTCAGCATGTTCGCATATTGAGCCGGGTTTCCTGTGACGTGTTTCATGGTCCCGCCGATACGTTGGGATTCAATGCCATATTCTTGAAGGAATGTTTCGACCTGGACATCGTGTGTACACCCGACCGCTGGGGTGATGAAGGATTTGCCTGCGAAATCGGCGACTGATTTCACGCCGCTTTCTTTACTTGCAAGGACCACCGTTCCACCAGTAGATCCACCACCGATGATTTTTACGTCAGCACCGGTCATATAGTTGTTCATGGCTGGACCAGGACCGACAAGACCGGCATCAATTTCGCCAGTTTTCAAGGCGGTCATGAATGATGAGCCATCAGGGAAGGTTTTGTATTCAATCTTTGTACCGTCACCCAGCTGCTTTTTATAAAAACCTTTGTCTTTCGCTACCATAGCGGGTACGTGGTTAATATTGGGGAAGTAACCGATGACGACCTTCTCGCTTACGTCACCACCGGAACTCTTTTCTGTTCCGCATCCTGCCAAAACACCTAGGAATGTAAAGAAAATCGTTATGAGTAGAAATGCTTTTTTCATTTTGTTACCTCCTGTTTTTTATTAATGAGGCAGGCGATAAGTACCTGCCGTATTTTCTAAGGCAATGCTATGACTCCAATCCCCAACGCTTAATCACCGATTGCTCGACACGTTGGAAGATCAGCTGATCTACGATGGCACCGATGATACCGATGATGATCATCACGGCGATGACGAGGCTCATGTCACCAAAATCAGATGCATATCGGAGAGTGTAACCAAGACCGGGCCCGGTACTCAGCAGTTCCCCGGCCATCAACGCTCTCCAGGCAAATGCCCATGCAAGGCGTGCACCTGTGACTACATAGGGGATCGATGCCGGGAAGATGACTCGAATGAATAAGTCCAAACCTCTCGACCCCATGGTTTGTGCTGCTTTCAGAAAGAGGGGGGAGACGTTTTTTATACCCATTCGAATGTTGAGGGCCATGACGAATGTCCCGCCAAGGATGACGACGAAAATGACGGCTTTTTCATTTAGTCCGAACCACATGATCGCAAGTGGCAGCCAGACAATGCTTGGTACACTTTGGAAAGCCAGGAGTAAGGATCCGAGTGTATCGTCGGCTGTTTTTGATTTTGCCAGTAGAACACCGATGCTCGTGCCGATGACTAAGGAGATCCCGAGACCGATGAAGAGGCGTTTGAAACTTGCAATAAGGTCAATGATCAAGGTTTGATCTGCAATTCCTGTAAAAAGGGCCTGAAAAACGGAAGTGGGAGAAGGAAGGACAACTTCTGTCCATAGTCCGAATCGTGATCCCGATTCCCAGAGGCCGATGATGAGGGCAAAAAAGATGATGCGTTTAAGAGCTGTGTTCATAGGCCAATTCCTCGCTTATCACTTTGTCGATTTCCTTCTTTAGATAGCTCATGATATGTTCTTCGATCTTTACCATTTCTTCTTTATGAGCATCCCGTGGACGGGGAAGATCCACTTTGATATCCGCCAATATCGTACCGGGTCTGGTACCCATGACGATGATACGGTCTGAGAGCTTAATAGATTCCGAGATGCTGTGAGTGACGAACAGGACCGTTTTCTTCGTTTCCATCCAGATCGTTTCCAGTTGATGGTGAAGACGGGAGCGGGTCTGTTCATCCAGTGCGCCGAATGGTTCATCCATGAGAAGGATTTCCGGGTTCATGGAGAGAGCCCGGGCAATGGCCACCCGTTGCTGCATGCCCCCTGACAGCTCATGAGGGTAATGATCCTGATAGTTTCCCAGTTGGACCATATGTAAGTATTTGGCTGCCTGTTTCCTTGCATCTTTCTTGGACATTTCTTTTTTGAGAGGGAACGTCACGTTGTCCCGTACATTAAGCCATGGGAATAAGGCCGCTTGCTGGAAAACCATCCCCCGGTCCTTTCCGGGTTTCTTGATCGGATTTCCTTCTACAAGTATTTCTCCCGAAGTTGAGCCGGTCAGGCCTGCCACGATAGAGAGGAGAGTGGACTTTCCACATCCCGAAGGTCCAAGGATTGAAACAAATTCAGCCTTATTAATTTCGAGATTAATATCTTTCAAGACATCGGTGGGTTTTCCTGCCTTATCAAGGTATTGCTTATTGAGATGGTTGATCTGTATAAACATGTAATCATCCTTATCTTATAAATCTTATTAGTTTAGTCGGAATATAAATAATAACAATTATAGTATATTGGGGATGGTTGTCAAGGTTTCCTTATTTTTGTGAAGGTTGGCCAAGCCGGTTCTTAAACGGGTGCCAGGCACAAAGTGGGGGGTTAGTGTCTGGCACCGGATGTAACCATTTATTCAGCAGGAAGAGTTTTTATGAAAATTGGAAATAAAATCTAAAAAGTGAAATGATTTCAACTTCTATATCGTCTAATATATAAAAGAAAAAAGCGGGGGAATGGGATGTCCAACAATAGATTGGTCGCAGATTGGTTTCGGCTCTACAGTGATCCTATATATACATTCTTGGTATATCGGATGGGGTCCGTTGATGTGGAAGATCTTGTTCAGGAAGTATTCATCCGGGCATTGAATTCCGTGGATTCGTTTGAGGGGAAAGCGAATCCGAAAACATGGTTATACTCCATTGCCAGGAATCTTGCCCTTGATGAACTGAGAAAGAAGAAGCGGAATAAATGGTCCTTGTCATCTTTTTCCCAAAGAAATCATGAAGCCGCTTCAATGGAAACACCTGAATCTCTTTATTTTCTGAATGAAGAGAGCCGCGAACTTCTCATCACGATTCAAAAACTTAAATCCAATTATCGGGATGTGCTGGTTTTAAAAGGGATACATGGCTTTGACGTAAAGGAAACGGCCGCCATTCTTAATTGGACGGAGAATAAAGTTCGAATCACCTATCATCGTGCGTGTAAAAAGCTTCAATCCATAACAGGAGGATATGAAAATGAAGAATCATAATGAAAGCAACCTATCAAAAAAGCTTCCCCCGCTTCAATTAAATGAAGAGGCGAAAGAACGGATCCATTCAGCCATACTCCGTCATGAACCTTCTCCGTCTTCAAAGAAGAAAGCCTGGAAAGAGGGCGGGTTTGGCAACCTTGTCGCTGCAGCTGTAGGGTTACTCGTTTTTTCTATCCTGACGGTATATATCATTTCTGAAACAGAGAAAGAGAAAGCCAATCAGCTATTCGCTGATGCGGAGGCGAACATTCAATCCGTTTATGAAGAAATGGAATCGAACCTGAAGGATACGGAAGAAGGTGGATTGCTGAAAACGATCGAACCTTCCGAATTGAAATCGGCTCAAGTATCACTGAGCAAGGCTGAGAAGGAATTGGAAAGTGCAGAAGAAATGGAAAGGGAACTCCGTCAACAATTACTTCCGATGATGAATGAAATAGAGGATTATAATAAGACCGTCCCAGTGGCCAATGAACTTCAACAGAACATTAATGAAGTGAGAAGCCTCCTCGAGAAAAGCCCTTTAGAGGAAAAAGTGGCCGAAAAGGTAGCGTCAATAAAAAGCGAACTAGCGGAAAAATCAAACACATTCGACAAACTTGAAAGCCCGTCACTCAGAGCGTTTTTTACCAATCAGTATTCGACACAGGTGAATCGTATTGATCAAACGTTTAATCAATACAGGGAAGCTCAACAAGAAATCGAAAACCTTAAAGAGATGGCAGAGGAACAATCTTTAAACGAAGAGGATTTCGAACAAGAAGCAGAGAGAGTGATGAAGCAGGTTACCTTTTTGCCCGATAATCAGGCGACTTCTGAAATGAAAGAAGGTATAGAGTCGGCAAAAGATGCGTTCTATCAGGTGAAAGAAGAGGAGGAAGAGAAAACGCGACTTGAAGAAGAAGCAAAGCTTGAAAAGGAAAAGATAAGCAGCGGCGAGGTAAGAAGTGCCTCTGCAGATGAGAAAGAAAATGAAGAGACGAACCAAGACAGTCCCGAAGACGAGCTATACCCGATGGAATTCACTATGACTGATTCTAATGGACGTACGTTTAAGCTAAGTCGTGATTTCGATATCTATAAATTCGGTAAGGATTATGATGAAATTGCAAAGAGGTACGGAGGACGTTTCTACTATACTCCTAACTCGGATATGTCACACGTCATTATAGGCAGAAAGATCATAGCCACCGTTTCTCTCGTGTCTGCAGCTGATGTGGAATATAAGGACCTCTTTATCGATTTGATGTCACTTCGATCCAAGAAATATACAAGGGACCAATTCGCTGCCATTGTAGACACGGTTATACAGACCGGTGAGCCGTATAAAGTGGAAGAAGGAAACTCAGGGGAATTACTCGAGGTGAAAAATGAAGTGTTGGTTTATCATGGATGGTAGAGAAACGTTTGCCAGCTCTAGTCAATTGATTGAGTGAAAAGCCAGGAAAGACATCCTATCGTTTATGGGGTGTCTTTTTTTGATTTCTTTTTCAGGTTCCAGGTACAAACCTTTGATCATGATATCCGGTACATACGATCTTCACATGGAAAGGATCCTCCATTCTCCCAGGGTCCAACCTTCTTGAAAAGTACCTGTACGTTTGCCTTTTTAAGCCTTTTTCCTTTTCACGGATAGAAGCGTATTTCCTCTCTGGTAAAAAATAATAGTAAAATTTAATAATTTTATTTACTAAAATGTTTACTATAATAGCGCTTTCACGTTATACTGTTTTTAAAGATTTAGAAAAGTCTTCATTCAGCTTTATAAAACAGCTAAAAAGAGAGATTGATAGAGAGGAGTTTCAACTATGGTATTCACAATTGTTTCCTTCTTATTTTTCACGCTTCTTGTTGCGTTGATTTCGTATTGGAAAACAAGGGACGAGGATCTGGGGACACAGGAAGGGTATTTTCTTGCAGGCCGCAGTTTGACCGGCTGGGTGATCGGGGGATCACTTATGCTTACGAATTTATCCACAGAGCAGCTCATAGGACTGAACGCCCAGGGTTACACCGATAATATGTCGGTGATGGGCTGGGAAGTCGGGTCAGCCATTGCTCTGGTACTTGTAGCGTTTTATCTACTTCCCCGCTATTTAAAAGGGGGAATCACGACGATACCTGATTTTCTTGAAGAACGATTTGACTCTGGTACGAAGCAAATCGTTACGATTCTTTTCTTGTTCGGGTATGTGTTTAACTTATTGCCTCCCATCCTTTATTCAGGGGCAGTGGCACTGAGTGGGATCTTCAACGTTCCTGAAATGTTGGGAGTGGACCGTACAACGGCACTTTGGATCACGGTGTGGTCGATTGGGATCATCGGTTCCCTGTATGCCATTTTCGGTGGATTGAAAGCGGTTGCCGTTTCCGATACGATCAACGGAGTCGGGCTTTTGATTGGTGGATTGATGATTCCAGTCATCGGTCTGGTTGTTCTGGGTGATGGTTCCCTCTTTAAAGGGTTCGGCACCATCATGGAAAATACACCCGAGAAACTGAATGCGATCGGTAAGCCTGAGGATCCCGTTCCGTTCAGTACGATGTTTACGGGAATGCTCCTGGTGAACCTTTTCTACTGGGGTACGGCTCAGCATATTATGCAGCGTGCCCTTGCCGCGAAGAATCTGAAAGAAGGTCAAAAAGGGGTTCTGATTGCAGCAGCATTGAAGTTGGTCGGACCATTCTTCTTGATTCTGCCTGGAATCATCGCGTATAACATGTTTGGAGAGAATCTTGAGCCGACGGATGCTTATCCACGACTGGTGAATGAAATCCTGCCAACGCCTCTTGTAGGATTCTTTGCAGCTGTGTTGTTCGGGGCGATCTTATCGTCATTTAACTCGGCGCTGAACTCTTCTGTCACACTATTTACGCTGAATATTTATAAGCCATACGTGAAACCGGGTGCTTCTGATAAGCAGCTCGTCAAAAACGGGAAGTATTTCGGAGTATTACTCGCCGTTTTCGCCATGGTTCTGGCACCTCTCATTGAAAAGGCGCCACAAGGATTCTTCCAGTATCTCCAGATTGTAAACGGTTTCTACAATGTGCCGATCTTTACGATCATCATTGTCGGTTACATGACGAAAAGGGTACCGGCGATTGCAGCGAAAATTTCGCTATTTGTGTTCATTACGTTGTATGCGATTACACAGTTATTCTGGGATACGGGCCTTCACTTCCTGCATATTTTAGGAATACTTTTCGTGCTATGTTCAGCACTGATGCTGATTATCGGGAAGTTCAAACCGAGAGACACGGAGTATACGCTGCAGGAATCTCATAAGGTCGATATGACACCATGGAAAATCGTCTATCCGATCGGGATTGCTTGTACGATTGCCATGATCATCATCTATATGGTCTTCTCTCCTGTCGGGATTGGAGCGTAGAACAATAGTTACAACAAAACAGTCAGGTGATTGCCTGGCTGTTTTGTTGTAAATTGGCTATTTTACCCAAAAGTTTGTGGCTGTCTTAAGGTTGAAAGTGGTAGTTGATTTCCGCTGCAGGATTCTCGCTTTCCGCGGGGCGTGAGTTGAGCCTCCTCGGGCTTCCTCCCTGTGGGGTCTCAACTTTCCCGCTATTCCCGCAGGAGTCGAGCATCCTTCCGCTCCAATCAACTTTCTAAGCATGTATCCTTTATAGAAATCAATAAAAACAACGTTCTTTGAGAAAAGAGCGTTATTAAACCAAATGGGAGGTCACTCAATTGAAAAAGAATACACTCATTTACGTTAACGAACTCAACAAGGTATTTCACCTGCAAGGGAAAAATATAAGTTATATTTTCAATGTGCTGCGAAACGGGCAGCTTGGTCAGCTTCATTATGGGAAGAGAGTCCGTCATCGTGACGATTTTTCCCACCTGTATAAAGAGGAGCACCGAGCGACTTCTTCGTGTGTGTTCGAAGGGGATTTATCTTTTTCACTCGACTTCCTCCGTCAGGAATTCCCGAGCTATGGGACAACAGATTACCGTGAACCGGCCTTTCAGATTCTTCAGGAAAACGGGAGCCGAATCACGGATTTTCGGTATGAAGGCTATCGGATCATCCATGGAAAGCCGGGGCTTGAGGGTCTTCCTGCCACCTATACAGAAGATGACTCTGAAGCAGAGACCCTTGAAATTACATTGAGGGACGAGCTTCTCGATGCAAGGATCATTCTTTTGTATTCCTGTTACTATGACCGTGACGTGATCGTTCGTTCGGCGAAATTCGTTAATGACGGGAATCAAAAGCTGCAACTGGATCGTTCATTAAGCTGTTCGGTTGATTTGCCTGATTCTACTTTTGACCTTGTTCAGTTATCCGGTGGCTGGTCAAGGGAACGTCATGTGAGCTCGAGAAAGTTACAGCCGGGGATCCAAAGTATTTCAAGTACGCGCGGAACGAGCAGCAGTCAGCAAAATCCATTCCTGGCCCTTAAACGTCCCCAAACAACGGAACACCAAGGGGAAGTCTACGGTTTCAGTCTGGTGTACAGCGGGAACTTCCTGGCCCAGGCTGAAGTGGATCAGTATGATGTCACCCGGGTTTTTATGGGGATCAACCCGTTTGATTTCAGCTGGCTTCTGGAGAGTGGCGAGAGCTTCCAGACCCCGGAAGTGGTCATGGCATATTCAGATGCCGGATTGAATGGTCTCAGCAGGGAATATCACGAACTATACAGAAACAGGCTTGCCCGCGGCATGTGGCGGGATAAAGAACGTCCGGTTCTGATCAACAACTGGGAAGCCACCTATTTTGATTTTGATGAAGAGAAGATTGTAACGATCGCCCGCACGGCCAAAGAATTGGGGGTGGAGTTATTCGTCCTGGATGACGGCTGGTTCGGGAAACGGAATGACGATACCACTTCACTGGGGGACTGGTTTGTCGACAAGGATAAGCTTCCGGCAGGCATCCCGTCCCTTGCAGAGAAAATCAAGCAATTGGGCATGGATTTCGGGTTATGGTTCGAGCCTGAGATGGTGTCGAAGGCCAGTGAACTTTATGAAAAGCATCCGGACTGGATCATCCATGTCCCGGGCAGAGCCCCTTCGCACGGACGTCATCAGTATGTACTCGATTTTTCAAGGAAAGAAGTGGTGGATCATCTCTATGGCATGATGGCGGATGTGTTGGAAAAAGCCCCTATTTCGTATGTGAAATGGGATATGAACCGCTATATGACTGAAATCGGTTCAGCGGTACTTCCGTCAGAACGTCAGCGGGAAGTCCCTCACCGATATATTCTCGGTGTCTATGATTTGTATGAAAGATTGACTTCCGCATTCCCTCATATCTTATTCGAATCCTGCGCGAGCGGCGGTGCACGGTTTGATCCGGGTATGCTGTACTACGCTCCTCAAGGGTGGACCAGTGACGATACGGATGCAGTGGAACGGTTGAAGATCCAATACGGGACATCGTTAGTCTATCCCCTCAGTTCCATGGGGGCCCACGTATCGGAGGTTCCGAACCATCAGGTGAGACGTGTCACATCCTTGCATACAAGAGGAAATACGGCCTTTTTTGGTATTTTCGGGTACGAGCTTGATGTGACGAAAATGACTGCTCACGAGAAGGAACAGGTGAAAGCCCAGATCGATTTTTATAAAAAGCACCGCAATACCCTTCAGTACGGTGATTTTCATCGCCTGATCAGTCCATTTGAAGGGGATGGAAACGTGACTTCCTGGATGACGGTGTCCTCTGATCGAAAAAAAGCGATTGCAGGATATTATCAAGTGCTCTCTAAACCGAATCAAGGATATGAACGGCTCTTACTGAAGGGGCTCGATCCGGATAAGGAATACCGCATCAACGGTAGGGGTGGTACCTATTTCGGAGATGAACTGATGCATGTGGGGATTCAGCTGGATAGCGGCTATTCAGGCACACAACTGGGCGGCATCGAAGAGTCGGGTGACTTTACTTCTGAGATCTTCATTCTATCTGAGGTGGATTGAAAACATTATAAAAAACATCAGGCTGTGATTGATTGAGGTCTGGTGTTTTTTTACACCTTATTCAAAGATAAAGAATTAACCATAAATAAAACTTAGTAAAACTTTTACTAAAATTTTATTGACCTTTTTCCTTCCTTGTTTTATCATGGGGTTGAAAGCGGTTTCTGTAATTTTAAACTATATCCGCGAAATTCTTTACAGGACTCTCGCGACATGAACGATAGCTAGTGAAAGATCGGTATAAATGGTAGGAGGAATCAGAATGGATGTTCAGCAACTTTTCAGGAGTTTTCAGGAGATTTTCGGCAATGAAGCAAAACGTGTGTTTTTTGCCCCTGGGCGGATCAACTTAATCGGGGAACACACGGATTATAACGGAGGGCATGTGTTTCCTTGTGCGATTACGTTCGGCACCTATGCAGTGGCAAGAAAGCGTGAAGACCGTCTGGTACGCCTTTATTCCTTGAACTTTGACCATACGGGCGTCATAGAATTTGATCTCGACAGCCTGGACTATAATCAAGATCATGAGTGGGCGAATTACCCGAAAGGAATGATCCGTTATTTAATGGATACAAACCGTATCAACATGGGGATGGAAGTTCTTTTCTACGGAAATATTCCAAACGGTGCCGGTTTATCTTCATCGGCTTCCATTGAATTGGCGACAGGTGTCATGCTCCAGGGACTGTTTGAACTGGATGTGGACCGGATCGCTCTCGTTAAGACGGGACAAAAGGTGGAAAACGAATTCATCGGTGTGAACAGCGGGATCATGGATCAATTTGCGATAGGAATGGGGAAAGAGGGAGCCGGTATTTTACTGGATACCAACACCCTTCACTTTCAATACGCACCTATCGATCTTGAGCATCACAATATCATCATCATGAATTCCAATAAACGCCGGGAGCTCGCCGGTTCAAAATACAATGAACGTAGAACGGAATGTGAATCTGCCCTGGAAAGCCTGAAATCTGTGACGGATATCGGTTCGTTGGGTGAGCTGACGGAAGAAGGATTCGAGCTTCATAAGCATGTGATCCCGAATGAAGTCGAACAAAAAAGAGCCAAGCATGCTGTATATGAAAATCGACGTACGCTTAAAGCTCTTCAATTTTTACAAAACGGACAGCTTCATGAATTCGGGAAGCTGATGAATGAATCCCATGTTTCGCTCCGTGACGATTATGAAGTGACGGGAAAAGAGCTTGATGCCCTTGTGGAAGCAGCATGGAATCAAGAGGGCGTAGTCGGGGCGAGGATGACCGGGGCAGGCTTCGGCGGCTGCGCAATTGCGATTGTGGAAAAGGATTATGTGGAGAGTTTCATTGACGGAGTAGGCGAGAAATATAAGGGTGACATAGGGTATGAAGCAACCTTCTATGTAGCAAGTATCGGTAATGGTGCAACAGAAATAGACAAAGAGGTGATCGTATGAACGTGTTAGTGCTGGGTGGTGCAGGTTATGTTGGTTCTCATGCGGTATTTCAGCTTGTGGAGCGCGGATACAGAACCATCGTTGTGGATAATTTGGAAACAGGTCATAGAGGAGCGGTTCATGAGGACGCGGTCTTCTACAATGGAGACATCAGGGATAAAGACTTTCTGCGATCTGTGTTTGAAAAGGAAAAAATAGATGGGGTGATCCATTTTGCCGCGAATTCCCTTGTCGGCGAGTCGATGGAGAATCCATTAAAGTACTTTGATAACAATGTGTATGGTACCCAGGTGACCCTTGAGGTGATGAACGAATTCGGTGTGAAGCATATCGTATTTTCATCAACGGCTGCCACGTACGGAGAGCCGGAACAGGTGCCGATCACCGAGAAGATGCCGACGTTACCGACAAACGCGTACGGCGAAACGAAGCTTGCCATGGAAAAAATGATGAGATGGTGCGATGAAGCCTATGGAATCAAATTTGTTTCCCTCCGTTATTTCAATGTGGCTGGTGCCCACGGGGAAATCGGTGAGGATCATACTCCCGAGACTCATTTGATTCCTATCATCCTACAGGTGGCCCTGGAACAACGTGAGTTCATCACGATTTTTGGAGATGACTACGATACTCCTGATGGAACCTGTATCCGTGATTACATTCATGTCGATGATTTGATCGAAGCCCATATCCTTGCTCTTGATTACCTGAAGCGCACCGGACAAAGTAATATTTTCAACCTGGGAAGCAGCCAGGGGTTTTCAGTGAAAGAAATGATCCACGCTGCAAGGGAAGTGACCGGGCATCCGATCCCCGAGAAAATCGGAAAAAGAAGAGCTGGTGACCCGAGCAAACTGATCGCTTCTTCTGAAAAAGCGAAAGAACTGCTGGGCTGGAGTCCATCCCGTACCTCGATAACGAGAATGATCGGGGATGCCTGGGAGTGGCACGAAACCCATCCGTATGGATACAACGACAGAAAGGGAGAGTGAACAAGGATGAGCATTTTCTTGACCATTGATGCGATTATACAAAAAGCGTTAGAGGCTGAACTGATCGGAAAAGAGGATGAAATCTATGCGCGAAACCGGATCCTTGCCCTTTTAAAAATGGAAGAGTATAAAGCTGAAGAGGCAGATTCACTTGACGGTATCACCATTCCCGACCTGCTCGAAACATTGACGGTTTATGCAGTGGAAAATGGAATCATCGAAGATTTGTTTGATCATAAAGAAATGTTCTCGGCCAGTGTGATGGACTGTTTTGTGGCACGTCCATCTGTCATCAATCAAACGTTCACCGATCTTTATAAAAAAGATCCCAAACAGGCAACCGATTACTTTTACCAGCTCAGTCAGGACAGCAATTACATCCAGACAAAACGAATCAGTCAAAACATCAGCTACAAAGTGGATACTGAATACGGGGAACTCGATATTACGATCAATCTATCCAAGCCGGAAAAAGATCCTAAGCAAATCGCCCTTGAAAAGTCCATGCCGAAAAAGGATCAGAAGTATCCACAGTGTTTACTATGTGTCGAGAATGAAGGATATGAGGGGAGAATCGGTCATCCTGCCCGGGCCAATCACCGGGTGATCCGCCTGAACCTTGCAGATGAAGGCTGGATGCTTCAGTATTCACCTTATGTCTATTACAACGAACACTGCATCGTATTGTCGGAAACCCATCGTCCGATGGAAATCAATCGTGGCGGATTCGAACGGCTGCTTCATTTTGTCGATCAGTTCCCTCATTATTTTGCCGGCTCGAATGCAGACCTTCCGATTGTCGGTGGATCGATCCTTTCTCACGATCACTATCAGGGTGGACGGTATGACTTTGCCATGGCGAAAGCGGAAAAAGAATATACCTTTTCCATGAGCCGTCATCCAGAAGTGGAAGCGGCGATCGTGAAGTGGCCGATGTCCGTGATCCGCTTGAACAGCGGAAGCATGGAAGCTCTGCTGGATGCAACGGAGGATATTTTATCAGGATGGAGAGGGTACAGTGACCCTGAAGCGGAGATCCTGGCCTTTACCGGGGACACACCTCATAATACGATTACACCCATCGCCCGCATGCGTGACGGGAAGTATGAAATGGATCTCGTTCTACGGAACAATCGAACGAATGATGAACATCCAATGGGCATATTCCACCCTCATGAAGATGTCCACCATATCAAGAAAGAAAACATAGGCTTGATCGAAGTGATGGGTCTGGCCGTTCTGCCGGCCCGCTTGAAAGATGAACTGTTGGAAGTGGAAAAGTCCCTGCTGGATGAAGCTCATCAGGTGGCAGACTACCATAAGCCGTGGGTGGAAGAACTGAAGGACCGTTATCATGGGGAAGTGACACATGACAATGTCGGTGGCATCGTCAGAGAAGAATTAGGGAAGAAATTCTCCCGTGTGCTTGAAGATGCCGGTGTATTTAAGAGGGATGAAAATGGACAGAAGGCGTTTGTTAGATTTGTGGACGGCTTTTGTTAAAAACCTTGTGGTGGATTAGCGCTGGATTGAACGGATAGGGCTGCTTTTCATGATGAACAGGGTTGAAGTTGTGGGAATTTGGGATTGAAATGACTTTTTGCGCGCTAAAATGAGAAGTTTTGAGGTGGAAGTTGTAAAAAAGCATCCATTCTATGGTATTAAGATTCTGTTTCGAGATATATGATCCGGTTTGAACACTTTTTGAGGCGGAAATTGAACATATCGGTCCGGTATTTCAGATATATCGGCGAAAATTTGATTTTAACGGCGAAATCTGAGATATATCAGCGGAATTTTGATTTTATCAGCGAAATCTCGGATATAACGGCGAAAATTTGATTTTATCAGCGAAATCACATTTATACCAGCGAAATCAATATATGCCCCACTCTTGCTAATTCATGAGCAGTTCTCTGAGAATTGTCAGATGCTATTGGATAAGTACCATCAGACCTATCAAATCAGATACTGTTGGATAAGTACCATCATAGATTTCAAAAAGAAATAAATCTCCAAGTGAAATAAGAAACCAATGAACGACCCGGTTTCTTATTTTCTCTATACTAAACAAAACAGGTGATAGATATGTATTTAGGCGTAGATTACTACCCGGAACATTGGGATATCGATTTAATAGATGAAGATCTTTCAAGGATGAAAGACATGGGTGTCAATATGGTCAGGATCGGCGAGTTCGCCTGGCACTTGATGGAGAAAGAAGAAGGCCGTTTTGACTTTTCCTTTTTTGATCATGTTATTGAAAAGGTGAAGGCGTACGATATGAAGGTGATGTTCGGGACACCGACAGCGACGTTTCCTGCGTGGCTTGCTGCCGAACATCCCGATATTTTCATTGAAGATATCAATGGAGTGAAAAAGTCGTTCGGGGGGAGAAGGCAGTATTGCTATAACTCTGAAACGTACCAAAGATACTCCCTGCGAATCGCTGAAAAACTCATCACTCATTACCGTGACGAAGAAGCCATCGTGTCATGGCAAATCGACAATGAATTTGGCCATGAAGATAGTGATATGTGTTACTGCTCTAGCTGCCAACGTGCTTTTCAAGCGTTTCTTCAGGAAAAATATGAATCAATTCATGAATTGAATGAGCGCTGGGGAACGATTTTCTGGGGGCAGACGTATAATTTGTTCTCTGAAATTCCCGTACCCAAACAAACGATCACGGTTCATAACCCGGCCATGATGCTGGATTGGTCCCGTTTTCGTTCAGCTTCTTTAAGCGGCTTTGCCCTTAAACATGTGGAGCTTGCAAGACGCTTGAAAGGCGCTCACCAAACCGTGACCACGAACCTGCCAGGCGGTTTCTTCGGGAAATGGTTTGATCATAATGAATTTTCGAGAGATCTCGATTTTGTTTCCTACGACAATTATCCGGTATGGGGAGGATTGAAGGAACCAATTTCTCCGGCCCATCTTTCCATGACACTCGATTTTGTAAGAGGATTAAAGAAACAGAATTTCTGGATCGTTGAAGAATTAATGGGAGCCCAGGGTCATGACGTAATCGGTTATTTACCGAGACCGAATCAGGCAAAGGCATGGGCATGGCACGCCTTTGCACACGGATGTTCCAATATGTTGTTCTTCCGCTGGCGTGGAATGAATCGCGGAGCGGAACAGTATTGTCTTGGAATCCTTGATGCCAATAACCGGACGACGCGTAAATTCAATGAAGTGAAGCAATTTTTCAGTGAAGTCAAGGAATATCAGACCCTCTTTGATTCACCTGTAAAAGCGGATGTCGCCCTGCTATACGATTTCGATAATGTATGGTCATGGCGGATCCAGCAGCAGAATCCGAGCATTGATTTTACAGAGGAAGTTCTTCGTTTGTATGAACCTTTCCATAAACAAAACACGATGATCGATGTGTTGAAGTACGATCAGGATTTCTCACAATACAAGGTGGTGCTTGTACCGGTGCCGCAGCTGATGGATGCCGAATTGACTGAGAGACTTGAAGCGTTCACCAAAAATGGAGGGACGGTCATCGTGTCGTACCGTGCCGGAGTGAAGGATAAAGATAATAATCTGGTGTTCGGACAAATGATTCCTGGGGGACTGTCCCCGTTGCTTGGCATTGAGGTGGAGGAATCCGAATCGCTTCATGAAGGACAAGCTGTTCCTGTCGTATCAACGGAGTCGGGTCGTACGACGATAGCAGAATACTGGCGCGATTTGGTGAATCCGATTACGGCCAAGTCCCTTTATCGCTACGACGACGCATTTTACAATGAGTATGCCTGTGTAACGGAAAATGAATTCGGCAAGGGGAAAGCGTACTATATCGGTGCGGGAATCGAAAAAGAAATCATGGACGTGCTTGCAAGAAAAATTACAGACGACACAGGCATTGAAACGCTGGAAACAAATCCAGGTGTCGAGGTTGTTACGAGAACAGTCGATGCTAAAACGTATCAGATAATCATTAACCACAATGGGTATGAGGAAGCGTATGGTGAAGTGGTTTTACAGCCTTATGACTGCGTGATAAACGAGTTGTAGCGGAGATCATGAACGGAGAAAAGGATTGTGAATGAATATGGATGTAATCAAAAAGCCCTTTGGCGACATTGATGGAAAAACGGTTGAGTCCTATACGTTAAAAAATGATGCCGGAATGGAAATGACGTTTATGACGTTCGGAGGGGCCATTACGAAAATCCTGACCCCGGACAAAAATGGGGTACTTGAGAATGTCGTCCTTGGATTTGATACGTTAGAGCAATACGTTCAGCACGTGCACTATTACGGTGCTCTGATAGGAAGGGTGGCCGGCAGGATCGGGCAGGCAGGCTACTCCTCCCAGGGAAAAAAAGTTGAACTGACCCCTAATGATAGCGGCAACCACTTGCATGGTGGTAAAATAGGGTTTAACAGAGTGATATGGGCGGTCGAGGAAGTGTCCGTTGAAAAGGAAGAAGTCAGTGTCCGCCTATCCTATTTGAGTCGTGACGGAGAAGAGGGGTATCCAGGAAACGTCAAGGTGGATGTAACCTATACTCTGACGAACGGCAATGAACTTCTCATTCAGTATGAGGCAGAACCGGATGGTGACACCCCCATCAACATGACGAGCCACAGTTACTTCAACTTGAGCGGTGCTTACAAAGAAGATATTCTGTCTCACAGATTGGAAATGGAGGCAGATCGGATCCTCGAGCTTTCCGGGGATAAAGTGCCGACAGGAAAGTTGATTCCTACAGAGGGGACAGGCTTTGATTTCAGTGAAGGCCAAACGATTGTGGAAGGAATGAAGTCCGGACCGAAAGAAGGGTATGACCATGCCTTTGTTTTAAATAAAAAGAATGACCCAATCGTCCTCTCCCACGAAGAAAGCGGCAGAGTGATGACGGTGGAAACGGATCAGGAAGCAGTCGTCCTATATACGGGGAATCATCTCTCCGGCGATCTCTTGACAGGCGGTGTTAAGGGACGCGAGCATCTCGGACTTTGCCTTGAAACGCAAGGGTACCCGGATGCCGTGAACCACCCTCATTTCCCATCTGTCATGGTTAAAAAAGGGGAAGTATACAAAGCTTCCACGACGTATAGTTTTCATGTATTAAACGAACAGGGGTAGATTTAAAAATGGCAACGATTAAAGATATTGCGTTAAAGGCGGGTGTCTCGATCTCGACGGTTTCAAGGGTACTGAATTACGACAAAAGTTTATCTGTACCGGATAAGACAAAACAAAAGATCTTTGAAATTGCCGAGGAATTGGAATATAAGAAAAAGAAATCACCGCGGAAATCAGTGGAATCCAGCATCGCGATTTTTAACTGGTACACGGAAAAAGAGGAATTGGACGATCTGTATTATATGTCGATCCGCCTTGGTGCCGAGCAGCGCTGTCAGCAATACGGGCTGAATCTGGTGAAGTACTTTCAAAATGATTTCGAGGAAATGAAGAAAGAAGAATACGATGGTGTGGTCGCGATCGGGAAGTTCAGTCCGAAACAGGTACAGGAGCTCCACAGTATAACGGAGAACATCGTATTCGTCGACTTCAGTCCAGAGGGTGAGGATTTTGATTCTGTACTCACTGATTTCTCCATTGCCACGAAAAAAGTGTTGAATTATTTTATTGAAAAAGGTCACTCCGAAATTGGCTATATCGGGGGCCGGGAGACGTTTAAAGAAAATGGGGGAGCATACATTCCCGATTCCAGGGAGGCTACCTTCAAGACGTATCTCGGTGAAAAAGGGATGCTGTCAGAATCCGCCATGTATGTCGGTTCCTTTACCGTTGACGACGGCTTCGATTTAATGAAAAAGGCCATCGGGGAACACGGTGAAAATCTGCCGACGGCCTTCTTCTGCGGCAATGATTCCCTTGCCATCGGTGCCCTGCGTGCCCTTCATGAAGAGGGGATCAGTGTACCTGACCGGGTGAATATCATCGGCGTCAATGATATCAGCGTCGCCAAGTATGTATATCCGCCACTTAGTTCTGTCAAAGTCCAAACCGAAATCATGGGGGAAACGGCTGTTGACTTCATGATGAAAAGATTGGAGCAAAAGCAGAAGGTGACGCATAAAGTGTTTGTTTCATCCGATCTTGTAATCAGAAAAAGCAGTTATTGAATACCATCTGTTGAAGACCGCACCTTTTGGATAGGGTGCGGTCTTTTTGATGTTGGGAGAGATTTGATATGGGAGTTTATGAATAGTCGTTTTTAACCAGTAATGGAAGGGTAACAATATAGTAGATACCACTATTTTCTTACATTTATAGGAGGGACCCGATTTGATCAGCCAAACGAGAGATATTGTTCAAAAGTCATTGGATGCACTATTAGAGGACGGATCTTTTTTACCGGAAGTAAAAGGTGAGACGAGGAAGAAAGCGTTTACGTCTCTGACTTCGATTCTATCGACGCCGAATCATGTACATAAGTCGTACTTGAGGATTCCCCTTGAAGACGAAAAGGTGGTCCGTATCCCCGCATTCCGCGTTCAGCATAATAATGCCCTGGGGCCGTATAAGGGAGGGATCCGTTTTCACGAGACGGTGAATGAGGAAGAAGTCGTGAATCTGGCTTCTTTGATGACGTTGAAGAATGCCCTTCACGATGTGCCATTCGGTGGGGGAAAGGGCGGGATCATCCTGAATCCCCGGGAGTATTCCGAGAAGGAGCTTCATCTGATCGCGAGAAAGTATGTCCAATATTTCAGCGATGTCCTCGGGCCCGATAAAGATATCCCTGCCCCTGATATGGGATCGGGGGAACGTGAAATGGACTGGATGATGGCGGAGTATAAGAGCATCCGGCCGGGGATGCCTTATAGAGGGAGCTTTACGGGGAAGAGTGTTGTGAACGGCGGATCGTTGGGACGGAGAGAGGCTACTGGAAAAGGCGTTTTCTTTACATTCCGTTATCTTGTTCATGATTTTGTGAGGGACCAGAAGAGTCTATTGACGAAGACGGATAATGTCTTTGCGAAAACGGCTCTTGATTTTGAAGATCGTGCGTTGACGATTGCTGTGCAGGGGTTCGGGAATGTCGGCTCGGTGGCAGCGCTTGAAGCCCATCAATCCACCCATTTACAGAATAAAGTGGTGGCGGTGAGTGACCGGAATGTCACGCTGTTCAACTCGGATGGGCTGGATATCCCGGCACTGGTTGAGTTTACGATGAAGAATAAAGGAGATCTGCCGACCGGGGAAGAACAGTTGAAGGAAATCGGTGTGAATGCTGAAATCCGTGACCGTGATGAGGTTCTGTTTTTAGACGTAGATGTTCTGATGTTAGCGGCATTAGAGGATCAGGTTCACAAGGACAATGTGGAAAAAGTGAAAGCAAGGATCATCGTGGAAGGAGCCAATGCCCCGATTACGACAGAAGCGGATACGTACTTAAGTGATCAGGGAGTCATCATCATCCCCGATATCCTCGCGAATGCCGGCGGGGTCATCGTCTCCTACTTCGAATGGCTGCAAGGACGGGAAACCCAATTCTATACTGAGGAAGAAGTATTCAACCTCCTCTACGACAAAATGAAAGCAACCCTGGACACCGTCCTGCCACTATTCTTCGGCGACCCATTCCCATTACGCCAAAACTGCTACATCCACTCCGTCATGAAACTATCCACGGTTCTATACAGGCAAGGAAAACTTTATTAAGAACGAGGGACGGACCTCTATTCCTAGGAGCTGGTACTAGGAATGGAGGTCCGTCCCTCTTTTTTTACAAACGGGGTGTCCCTTCCTTTCTCTATCCCCTATATAAAGGGTGAAGGGAGGTGAGGCACATGGCAACTGCGGATTTGAAATCGACGAGAATACGACTTGCTTACAACGATGGTTTGGACGAGAAAGGGAATCCTAAGTTTGTATACAAATCGTACAGCTACATCAATGCACTGGCAACAGCGGATGAGATGAACAGTGCGGCTTTATCGCTGGCAAGTCTTTCTTCAAAAGGATTGTATAACATCGAGAAGGTGCAAAGCTTTGATATTAACGAGTAAGGATGAACAATATCTTAATAGAGAGGAGGAGACAGGATGGCAAAAGTATTAGAATTGGAATTCCAAACGGAAACGGGGAAGCCAGCTAAACTATCCATCAATGACCCCGTCGAACCGATCGATACTGTGGCGGTGAAAGCAGCGATGGATAACCTGATCGCGACCAATGTGTTCGGAAGTTCAAACGGAGCATTCGTGAGCGTTGAGGGAGCCCGGGTGGTAGAGCGTAATGTGACGGACTATGAAGTAATGTAATCGATTGGAAGTGTCCTCCTGTAAAGGGGGGCACTTTCTTCATGTTCCTCAATATGAAAAAGAGTAACCTGTTACAGGTCACTCTTTTTCATGAAACGATTATTACCCCAACAGCCCCTCAGCCTGCTCCAATACCTTCGCACCATTCATCATCCCATAGTGCATCCCATCGATGACATCCACCTTAATCTGATAAGGCTCTGCCTTTTCAATGATTTTAGAAGATAGATAGCGGACTTGAGGTCCGATCAGGATGACGTCCAGTTTATCTAAATGATTGCTTAAATCAGCTTCGGATGTAGCATTAATCGTGGCTTCAAGACCTTTTTCTTCAGCAGCTTTCCGCATTTTTTGGACTAACATACTCGTTGACATGCCTGCCGAGCAGACCAGCATGATATTCATATGAAGCACTCCTTACTTGTTTTGATGGATTTCGATGATTTCCTGTGCCAGTTCTTTGACGGTGATGGCGTTCATGAGATGATCCTGGGCGTGAATCAATAGAATCGTAGGATTCTGATTTTCACCACTTGCTTCTTTTTGAAGTAATTGCGTTTGATAGTGGTGAGCTTGATGTACTTCTTTCGCTGCCTCGGACATTTTTTCCTCTGCTGTTTCGAATTGTTTTTTCTTAGCTGCTTGCAAGGCTTCCATGGCTGAGGACCGGGCGTTTCCCGCATGTAAAATGATATGAAAAGAGATTTCTTCTAAAGTCAGATTTGCATTCATGCGATTTTATCACTCGTTTCGGTTGTTTTCTTTAATTGGGCACGTTCAGATGCAAACAGGAATGGGATGTACATAAGTGTAGCGATCGTCAGATTCACGAGTTGAAGCACGATTCCACTCCATGATCCCCCTGTTACCAAGTATCCACTGATGATCGGTGGTGTCGTCCAAGGAACGATCGCGACGGTTTTAGGTACAATTCCTAAGCTCAGTGCCAGGTAAGATGTAACTGTCAATACGACAGGTACCAGTAAAAACGGGATAAACATAAGCGGATTTAACACGATCGGCAATCCAAAGATGACCGGCTCATTGATGTTGAAAACCCCAGGCGCTGCAGATAATTTTCCGACTGTGCGGTAATGCTTCGTTTTCACTACAAGGAAGATGGCGATGATCAAGGCAATGGTCGTACCGGATCCGCCCATGTACACATATGCGTCGAAGAATGGCTTCGTTACAATGTATGGAACGTCGAAGGCACTCATGCCGTCTGCGAACAGCTGCTGGTTTTTCTCAATCAATGGAAGGTAGATCGGTTCGATGATCGGACCTAATATGTTCGTGCCATGTAAGCCGAAGAACCAAAGGAAATGATTTAAGAAGGCTACAACTATGGCTGATGGCAGTGAGTTGGATACAGCTTGCAGTGGTTCCTGAACCACAGTGAACACGATTTCAAAGATGCTTTTTTCTGCAAAGGAAGTTAAGAGAGCTTGAATAAGACCAACAAGAATCAAGATGATCGTAGCCGGGATCAGGGCTTTAAATGATTTTACGACCCCTTCAGGTACACCGTCCGGCATACTGATCGTAAACTTGGAACGAATCAACACTTTGAATAATTCTGTGACAAGGAGGGACGTGATCACTGCGACGAATATCCCTTGTGCTCCTGTCCACGCGTAGGAAATCCCCCAGTCTTCCGTTACCGGCGTGAGGATGATGAGTGAAGCGATCGATACCAACGCTGCAGATAGCCCATCGATATGATAGGACTTGGCTAAATGATAACTGATGGATGCGGCGACGAGCAGTCCGAGGATGGCGAATGACCCATTCCACATATTGCCCCCGACGGATTTCCAGCTTTCGCCGAACACAGAGGCCATAAAATTTTGAAAGGCATCGATCGGCAGATTATTTAATAAGACAGCCAAAGATCCGACGATGATCAGTGGCATGATCGAAACGAATCCATCACGGGTGGCGACGAGATGCCGTTGTGACCCGATTCGTCCTGCAATCGGCATAAACTTGCTTTCCATAAACCCCATTACTTTACTCATTTCTCTTTCCCCCATTTACTAGATTAATTGAATTGCGGTAAAAACTCTTTGTGAGCTTCCAATAATTCATCGACTAGTTGTCTTGCTACCCCTTCGTTCTGTACTAGCGGATTCATCACCATGGCCTGATAGACATGATTGTACTCACCGGACATTGCTGCCTGGATGACGAGATCTTCGAACGCTTTCATCTGTTGGATGATCCCTTTGACGGAGGGAGGAAGCGGTCCGATGGCGATTGGCCGAGGTCCGTCCCTCGTAACGACAGCGTTTACTTCGATGACAGCGTCGTGAGGCAGGTCAGGGATGGATCCATTGTTCAGTGTATTGACGGTTTGGATGTCCCCTGAGTTGTTGTAAATGCTCGTCATGAGGCTGCAGGCAGCATCACTGTAGTAGGCACCTCCTCGATTTTCCAGTTCTTTTGGTTTTTCGTTCAACTCTTCTTTCATATATTGTATGAAAAGTTCTTTTTCAACTTTTCGAACAACCTCTGCCCGTGTACCGTTTTCACTATAAGCTTGAAGGTCCTTTTCCAACACAGAGTCCCGTTGGAAGTAGTATTGATGATAAGGATTGGGAAGCATCCCGATGGCCTGTAAAAATTCCTTCGACCATCCGAGGGAGACGATGTTGGCCGGTGAGTAATCCACTTCTTGATGGATCAGTTTTTGCAGAACCTGATCTGTGACATCCTGACCGTTGACCCAAACCCTTTTTCCAAATACAAAATGATTCATCCCTACAAACTCGATTTGTACTTCATTTGCAGTACAATTCATCATCTCAGCCACACTGTTTTTCATGTTGATCGGGATGTTGCATACCCCGATGACTTTTTTGTGAGGGCTGTATTTAAGCAGGGCTTCTGTTACAATGCCTGCGGGGTTGGTGAAATTAATGAGCCATGCATGGGGACAAATCTGCTGGATGTCATGACAAATTTCCATCAAGACCGGAATGGTACGCAAGGCCTTGAATATACCGCCTGCTCCATTGGTTTCCTGACCGATGACCCCATGACTCAACGGAATACGTTCATCTTTTTCCCTGGCTGAGAGGCCGCCCACCCTGATTTGTGTTGTCACAAAGTCAGCGCCGATCAAGGCAGCGCGCCGGTTAAGAGTCCATTCCAATTCAATCGGCACACCTGCTTTATGGATCATTCGACGAGCAAGCTGCCCGATGATTTCAAGCTTCTCCTTTCCTGCTTCGATATCTACAAGCGTGATGTTCGTAATAGGAAAAGATTCGTATCGGTGGATGAACCCCTCGATAATTTCTGGTGTATAGCTTGATCCGCCTCCGATTATGACCACCTTTAATGACATTCTGTCGATCTCCCTTCATTTTGAAAGCGATTTCTGTTTTTTATAATGTATCATACAAATTTTCGCTCGTCTATATATTGTAATGACAAATATAAAATTTATGACTGTTTTTTATTTAATTGTAATAACAAATTATTTTTATGATAAAATGAATAGGAATAGAGAATTGAACGTGGGTGTGTTATAACAAATATAGGAAGAAAGTGGAAGGGAGAAACAAAATGAAAGAGACACAAGAAGCAAAGGCCCTGCATTCGCATGTAAAAGAAGAAATCATCCACATGATTAAAAATAAAGAATACGCACCGAATACTAAACTGCCGACAGAGGCGGAGTTTTGCGAAAAGTTCAACGTCAGCCGTACGACGATCCGGACGGCGCTCCAGCAGCTGACACTTGAAGGATACGTGTATCGGGAGCAAGGAAGGGGAACCTTTGTCGCAGAACAGAAAGTCAGTCAGATCCTGTCATCGACGATCGACAATTACACAGAGCAACTGCGACTACAAGGTAAGAAACCTAAGATCAAGGTACTGAGCATGAATGTCATCCCGGCAGAATCAACAGTGGAAAAAGCGCTGGAGTTGAAGAACGGAGATCCCGTCAATCGGTTAGAGAGAATTCGTTATTCAGACGGGCTGCCCCTGCAATATGAGGTGGCCTATCTGCCCTGGTACAAGACGCCCGGGCTTGATAAAGACGAATGTGAAAGATCACTTTACAAGCTCCTGGAAACACAGTTTGAGATAAAAATTAAAAAGACCGTCGAAACGATTGAATTATTTTTAGCAGATGAACGAGTGGCAGAAAAGCTTGAGGTATCAGAGGGGACGCCTTGCTTTATGATCGAGACGACGGCTTATGTAGAGGATGGATCGGTGATCGAATTTTCCAAAGCGATCTTCAGAGGAGATAAAGCGAGCTTTCTTGTTGAAAGAACCTATTAGAGAAAAGGGGATGGGGGATTATGAGGAATGTGATCGTCAACGCAGATGATTTTGGTTTATGCCGGGGGGTGAACTACGGAATCGTCGATAGTCACCGGTTTGGAATCGTCAACTCGACAACGATGCTGGTCAATATGCCGGGGACCTTACACGCGGTGGAATTAGCACGTCTTTATCCGGAATTACAGGTTGGGATCCATTTAACGCTGACATGTGGGAGACCCGTTTCGGGCGGGGTAGCATCACTACAGGATGAAAGAGGCCTTTTCCGATACACCAGCAGGATTTTTGAAGAAAAAGAAATCAATGTGGATCAGGTTGAGATGGAGTGGGAGGCTCAGGTGGATAAATTTTTATCATTCGGTCTGCCCCTTTCCCATATCGACAGTCATCACCATGTTCATAGCTTTCGGCCTTTGATCCCTGTGGTGAAGAGGTTGTCGGAGCGCTTTGGGGTGCCGGTCCGGAATGTGCCCTGTGATGGATTTGATGGAATGAATGTGTTAACCGACCGTTTCTCGATGGACTTTTATGGTGACGGAGTGTCGGTTGAAGGATTAAAGAGGATATTGGACAGCAGGGAGGAAGGTGAGACGCTTGAGATTATGTGTCATCCGGCTTATGTTGATACATACTTGAGAGAGAATTCGTCTTATTGTGAGCAGAGGTTGAGGGAGTTGGATGTGTTGACGGGGATTAAGGAGTGGACGTTTTAATTTGGTTGATTGAAAGATTACAAGTTGGTGCGAGTTGTTATGACAAATGATCGGGGTGCTGCTCTGGAAGGCAGTGCCTTTTGTATTGGTTTTGGAGATTCAAGGTGAAAAGAAGCGGTTTTTATCGCTATGAGTGTGGTTTTTGGTCTTTGAGATGATCATAAGGCAGGATTTTATCTGAAATCGTTGTGAAATACATGGATTGATAGGGGGGAGAGAAGTATTATTAACGACTTTAGAGTTTTTATTATTAATTTTAGAGATATATTATCGACTTTAAGAATATATTATCGACTGTAAAAAAACGGATGAACGTCCCCCCAGATTAAACCCATATCCGCTCCCCCTAAAAAAATCCCTATCCCAGTGCATCAATATAGATAACGCTTACATAAAAACAACTGAAAAATTCCCTATTGACTTCCATTCACATACCCAGTATTATCCTCTATAAGATTAAAAAATTAGAAAATTACATACTTTCAATTATCCAGAGTGACCGAGGGATCAGGCCCTACGACGTCCGGCAACCTCCAATATTGGAACGGTGCTAATTCCTGCAGAATGATTTCATTCTGAGAGATAAGTCGAGATAAACAGGCGATGCTTCTTTCAGTTGAAAGAGGCATTTTTTATTGGGACAAAAAAGGGGTGTGCACATTGATCGAGATTAGAAATCTAGTTAAAACCTACAAAACAAAAAAGCAAACCGTGGTCGGTGTCGATAACGTTTCAGTAAAAATTGAAAAGGGCGAAATCTTCGGGATCGTCGGATACAGCGGAGCAGGAAAGAGTTCACTCATTCGCTGCCTGAATCTACTAGAAACCCCGACATCGGGTGAAATCATCATTGATGGACAGGATTTTACGAAGCTCACCTCCAAACAACTAAGGTTAGCCCGCCAGAAAACGAGCATGATCTTTCAACATTTTCACCTGATCAAATCCAAGACGGTGTTTGACAATCTGGCTTTTGCCTTGAAAGCGGCCAGTGTTCCGAAATCGAAAATCAAGCCCAGAGTCGTCGAGCTCCTGGAGATGGTCGGTCTTTCAGACAAAGCGGACGCCTACCCGGCCCAGCTCAGCGGAGGACAAAAGCAGAGAGTCGGGATTGCAAGGGCACTGGCGAACAACCCATCGGTTTTGCTTTGCGACGAAGCGACGTCGGCACTTGATCCGAATACGACCAAATCAATCTTGCAACTCTTAAAAAAGATTAATAAAGAACTAGGGTTGACGATCGTGCTCATCACCCACGAAATGGAAGTGGTGAAGGAAATCTGCGACCGGATGGCCGTGATGCAGGATGGGAAAATCGTGGAGGAAGGTCCGGTATACGACTTGTTTGCAGAACCTAAGCAGCCTTTAACGAAGCAATTCATCGAAACGATTCTTCAATTTGAACTCCCGGCACACCTCGTGGAATCAAGGAAAGGTAAGCTGATCAAAATCCAATTCAAAGGGTCGATCGCAGAGGAAAGCGTCGTTTCAGAAGTGTTCCAGAAATACAAAGTGAGCGGCAACATCCTTCACGGCAAGATCGAATATATTCAGGAAGTTCCCCTGGGGATATTCATCATGGAACTGATCGGGTCCCATGAAGAAATCGAAGCCGCGATCCGGTTCATCACGCTGAAGACGCAGAGCTTGGAGGTGCTTGAGAATGCTGCCTGATTCATTGACTGCGATTTTACCAGAATTGAATAAAGCCTTTTTTGAAACGGTGTATATGGTGGGAATTTCACTGGGAGTTGCGATTTTAGTGGGGTTGCCCCTCGGGATCCTTCTTTTCGTAACAGACAAAGGTTTATTTTTGCAAAATAGTTTGATCAAAAAGGTCGTAGGGTTTGTCGTCAATATGGTGCGTTCGGTTCCGTTCATCATTCTATTGGTCGCACTTTTACCATTGACCAAATTATTGACCGGGACCACGATCGGACCGACGGCAGCATCGGTATCACTCTCTGTTGCGGGAATTCCGTTTTTTGCGAGAATGGTTGAAACGTCGCTCCGGGAGATTGATAAAGGTGTCATCGAAGCTTCGGTTTCAGTGGGGGCAAGCCCCTGGATGATCATCAAGGACGTGCTGTTACCGGAAGCTCGTCCAGCGGTGATCCAGGCGATCACGATTACAACGATCAGTTTAGTCGCCTATTCAGCCATGGCCGGCATCGTCGGTGGAGGCGGAGTCGGGGACCTGGCGATTCGCTTCGGTTACTACCGATATGACAATACCGTGATGATCACGACCGTCGTCATTTTAATTTGTTTGGTTCAACTCATCCAATATACGGGTGATGTGTTTGCACGATTAGTCGATAAACGATAACTACTCTAGGGGGAACAACAAGTGAAAAAGTGGATCTTATTAGTGGCATTAACGGTAACAATGAGTATTCTTGCAGCTTGCGGAGGGGACGAGACAAGCTCGGAAGATAAAAAAGAGGTGACCATCGGAGCGACATCAGGACCATACAGTGATATGGTGACAAAAGCGATCAAGCCCGGTCTTGAAGAAAAAGGATACACGGTTGAAGTGAAGGAGTTCAGTGATTACATCCAGCCGAACAATGCACTGTCCCAGGGAGATCTGGATGCGAACCTTTTCCAGCATAAAATCTACATGGAAACTTTTGCGAAACAGCATAACATGGAATTATCCGAAGTGATTGTCGTACCTACTGCTCCGATGGGAATCTACTCGGAGAAGTTTGATTCGATTGAAGATATCAAAGAAGGCAGCGCCATTACCATTCCAAACGACCCGACGAACGCAGCACGCGCATTTCAGATTTTAGAAGATGCGAAATTGATCACGTTAAAGCCGGACACGGATCCGTTGACGGTATCAGAAAAAGACATTGCTGAAAACGTGAAAAATTTGCAGTTTAAACCGATTGAAGCGGCTCAGCTTCCACGGGCTGTAGAAAGTGTAGACTTATCAGCGGTTCCAGGGAACTACGCCCTGGCTGCCAAGATGGACTTACTTGATGCACTTCAACTGGAGAACATGCCTGATCAGTATCGTAACCGAGTGGTTGTAAATACGAAGGACGTTGATTCACAGTTGGCGAAAGACATCAAAGCAGTCGTCGAAGCAGACGGATTCGAAAAAGTGATCGACGAAGAATTCAAAGGCTTTGGTAAGCCTGAGTGGATGGAATAGAGTGGTTGGACGGATTAGAGGGACGGACCTCCAATCAGGAAATTTAGTATAAGAATGTGAAAGGGACGGGCTTCCGCAGAATGCGGAGGTCCGTCCCTCATTTTATAGGCAGCACTTTTTATATTTCTTTCCGCTGCCGCATGGGCAAGGGTCATTGCGCCCTACTTTTTCGTCGTTTATGACGGGTTGCGTTATTAGAGCAGGTGGCTCATTCAACATTTCAAGTTCCATTAGCTCCAGAAAGTGTCTCCATTCTGGAAGTTTAGGGTGTTGGATGCCATTCATGACGCAATTGACATATAGTGATTCCTCTAAACAAAGCAGCCCATCTTCATACCCGGTTTCAATTAAACCTTCTATCTTGGGGATGGCCATTGTTGATAAATGGCGGCATAGATTATCTGCAATGATCGTTTTGGCGGTTAGGTCTTCCGCTTGATCAAACAGTCTGAGTAATGCTCTTTCAGCTTCTTTGGTTTTGATCCTTCCAAGTACATCCAAAGCGTAGAAATAGGTATTTCCATAGAGTGCTACTTTTTCAACTTCACTCACTACCAGGTCCGTCCCTATTCTGACCAGGGCATTTGCCGTCTCCTCAAATAAAAAGTCTCCTTCTTCTTCATTTTTGAAGAGATTCGCTAATTGAGGGACTACACTTTCCTCTTTCATTTCACCTGCCATGTAGACATTATAAATTCCTTCAAACCCGAAAAATTCCTCTTTATCTATATTGTTCTGAAGTCCATTCTGCACTTCCCAGCTTTCGATGCCGCCTTTTTTAACAAGTTCTTTGATCATTCTTTTTCCATGATCATAAAGGGCTTGATTAAACTCATGTTCATCCAAGTAGACCATAACATCAGCCAACGCCATATATAGCTCTTCTATCGTTAAAGAAGGAAGCTTCTCTACTTCTTTTAACTGTTCCTCACCAACATATTGCCTTACTCTATTTCTGTATGTGATTAATAATTCCGTGCTGGCGTTTTTAACTAATTGAATGTAGAACAGTCGGTTGTTATCTTTTTCGGCTATGGCATCTAGTCGATTTACTACTTCTTTCAACCCTTCTTCATTAAGGGGTAAGTACATCAAACCAGGAAGAACAGGGGATGAATATTCTGTTACTGGTCCCCGATCAACGGCTTTCAATCCAGTCAAAAACGTATCCCCTTCAGGTAAATAAGTATCCTCCAACATTTCAATGGCATACCTCTGCACAAATGGGTCCTCACTCAAAAAATAAGGCTCGACCCTTTCAACAAAACCTTTCATCCTACCATCCTTTATCTTTCATATTTCCCTATAGTGTAATGGGTGAGTAAGGAAAAGGAAAGAGGGACGGACCTCTAACCCAAAGCCAGAACAGGAAAATGTGATAGGGACGGGCTTCCGCGAAAAAACGGAGGTCCGTCCCTCTTTTTCTCGAATCGCAAAGGATTTTCCAAGTTTTTATCGAATATATGTATTAACGGTATTATTAAGGAACTTTTCCTTAAATAATCAATCGACGGAAAAAGGAGATTTTTCATGAAGTTAAAGCAGCTTGTCCAATCAGTAGAGAATGAAGTCATTGAATTACGCAGACACCTTCACCGACATCCTGAGGTGAGCGGAGAGGAATTCGAAACATCGAAAACGATTCAGGAAAAATTGTCCGAGGCAGGTATCCCTTTTAAAACGGGCTATGCCAAAACTGGAGTGCTTGGCATCATTAAAGGAGAAAAACCTGGGGGCACGGTCGCACTGAGAGCCGATATCGATGCACTGCCGATCCAGGAGGAAAATGATCTAGCCTATAAATCCACCATTCAAAACACCATGCATGCCTGTGGTCACGATGCCCATACTGCCATGCTTGTTGGTGCAGGAAAAGTATTGAATCAACTGAAGGAGGAGATGGCAGGAACGATCCTTCTTGTCTTCCAACCGGCGGAGGAGAATGCCCCTGTAGGAGGTTCTCAGCAAATGATGGACGATGGAGTATTCGATGAATATACTCCGGACCTCATTTTCGGACAGCATGTGTGGCCGGATCTGCCTGTCGGAGAAGTCGGCGTGCTGCCTCATGAAATCATGGGAGCTTCAGACCGCTTCAAGATTACCGTCAAAGGTTCCGGCGGACATGCGAGTATGCCCCATCAATCGAATGATGCCATCATTATTGCCAATAACCTCATCACCCAGCTTCAAACGATCGTGAGCAGGAATACGGATCCAATCGATTCTGCCGTCCTGACCATCGGGAAAATAGAAGGAGGTTACCGCTACAATGTCATTGCTGATGAAGTGACCTTAGAGGGGACCATCAGGACCTTCAAACCGGAAGTGAAAGAAATGGTGAAGGATCGTTTCCATTCCATTATTGAAGGAATCGGGAAAAGCTTCGGGGCCAACATGGCCATAGACTATTTAGATGGATACCCAGCTACGATCAACACTCCTCAATGGGCGGATGAAGTGCGGAACGCTGCTCAAAAAGTACTTGGGGAACATTCTACTCCAGTGGTCTCCCCGTCGCTTGGAGGAGAGGATTTCTCCCGTTTCCTGCAGAAATATCCCGGTGCCTTCTACTGGCTGGGAACATCTGTGAAGGAAACAGAAACCCAGTATCCCCTCCATGACCCGCGTTTTAAATTAAATGAAAGTGCTTTACGAAAAGGGGTCGAAGTGATGGCTCAACTTGCACTGGATACCTTGAAAAAATTCGAAAAAAGGAGTCAAGAAGAATGAGCACTGTTGAACATTTTATTCATGAAATCTCGCCGGCACTCGCTGCCTTCCGACGTACCTTTCATCAGAATCCCGAACTTGGATTCACTGAATATGTCACGTCTTATCTGATCGGAAAAGAACTAATCAACCTTGGCTTTACGATTCATCTTGGAAAAGATGCATTGGAGTCCAGTGAGCGAATGGGGGTTCCCACACCGGAATATTTACTCCTTCAAGAAGAACGAGCCATGGGAGAAGGTGTGGAAAAGAGCTGGCTCGACAAAATGAAAGGCGGGCATACAGGATTGGCTGCCACATTCGATACAGGAAAGCCCGGTCCTCATATGGCGTTCCGATTCGATATCGATGCCCTGCCCATAAAAGAAGCGAATGATCCTGATCACCATCTGCCAATGAGAGAAGGCTTTCGTTCCCAAAATGAAGGAATCATGCATGCCTGCGGTCATGACGGTCACGCTGCCATCGGCCTGGGAGTGGCCAATTTCCTGTCAGCTTACAAAGATCAGCTTAGCGGAAGGTTCACTCTCCTCTTCCAGCCTGCTGAAGAAGGTGGACGGGGAGCAAAAGCCATGGTGAAAAAAGGCTGGCTTGAGCATGTCGATTACTTTGCAAGCGGTCATATCGGAATCCGGGATACGAGGCTTGGACGAGTGTATGCTACGACTCATTCATTTCTAGCATCCTCCAAAATAAACGTTACGTATAAAGGAAAGGCTGCACACGCGGGTCTCGAGCCTGAAAAAGGGAAGAATGCCTTATTGGCTGCTGCCGCTGCAAGCCTTCACCTCTATAATATCCCGCGACACTCTGAAGGGGCGACCAGGGTCAATGTCGGGAAGCTTCAAGGGGGTGGAGGCCGAAACATCATAGCCGATGAGGCTCATCTCGAAATGGAAACAAGGGGGGAAACGACTGCCATCAATCAGTACATGCTGAAAGAAGCCCTGCGGATCCTTCAAGCATCGGGAGATCTTTATGATGTGGAAACCGGTATTGATGTGGTTGGCAAGACGGTTGAAGCAGCATGTAACCCTGAATGGATTCAGTGGTTAAAGGAAGTGGGAGAAGAAAGTCCATTTATATCTGAAATTCTCGATGATATACCGTTAAAGGCTTCAGAGGATGTGACCTATATGATAAATGAAGTCCAAAATCAGGGTGGCAGCGCAACCTTCATGGTATTTGGAACCTCATTGGAAAACGGACATCATCATCATCAATTTGATTTTGAAGAGGGAGTATTGAAAGTGGCGGTGGATGCCTTCGCACGTCTTATTTTGAAATTATCCCGACAAAAAGAGGAGGTTACGAGTTGAAAGAATGGTTGAGTACAACTCTAGAAGCTTTAAATCTGGTTGAAACGATGGAACAGCCCGATGGATTTACGAGATTAGGATATTCCGAGGAAGAGACTGCCTCCATGAGTGTGTTTAGGGATGTAGCCGAAACGTTGGGGTTATCCGTACGCAGGGATCAGGCTGGAAACCTTTTTGCCAGGTGGGGAGGGAAGACCGATCATGTTGTCATGACTGGATCTCATCTCGATACTGTTGAAAATGGAGGTGGATACGATGGGGCAGCGGGCGTACTCTGCAGCCTTGGAGCCGTCAAAGCTTTAAAAGAACGTGGTTTCAAACCTCATAACCCGATTGAAGTCGTCTGCTTTGCTTCAGAAGAATCAGCCCGATTCGGTGTTTCTACACTGGGAAGCAAAAGTGTGGCAGGGATTCTTGATAAATCAGTAGAAAACGTAAGGGACCGCCACGGGGTCAGCATTAAAGACGCAGTGGAATCAACGGGGTTAGACTGGTCATCCATTGAAGAAGCTGAACGCACCAAGGACGAAATTCTCTCTTTCATCGAACTGCATATTGAACAGGGGACCCAGATTGAAGATCACGGCGCTCAATTCGGGATTGTCCGGGGTGTGGCCTGCCCCATCCGATTGAAGGTGAAGGTGGAAGGGATGGCGGGCCATACGGGAACGACTCCAATGGGGAAACGAAAGGACGCCCTTGTGGCTCTTGCTCCCCTTATTACATTTGTTTCTCAAGAGGCGGAAAAGCTTTCAAACCAGTCACAGAAACCACTCGTGGCAACCGTCAGCACGATGAACGTAAAACCGAACGTCATGAACGTCGTTCCGGGCCAAGCAGAAGCAGGGATCGATATCCGTTCCGTCGATGATGCCCTAAAGAGATCCATGGCAGATAAAATAATTGAAAAGTGCCGAAGCTTAGAGAATGAATTTAATGTTACAATCAACATAGAAACTCTTGTAGATAATCCTTCTATTCTATTGGATGAAGAGCTGACAGCCAGAGTCAAGCGGGCGGGGGAATCACTGGGTTACAAAACATTTGAAATGGACAGCGGGGCAGGGCATGATGTCATGAACATGGCAGTGAAATGGCCATCCGCTTTAGTATTCATTCCTTGTGAAAAAGGGATCAGCCATCACCCGAAGGAATATAGCTCTCTAGAAGACTTGCATGCAGGAGTAGAGATTCTAGCTGAAGTTTTGCAGCAAGAAGCAGGTGAATAATCGTTGATGATAAAAATTGGTGTCATTGGCCCGGATGATTCGATACAACGGATCAATCATGTGGCTGCTAATTTTGACAATATCGAGCTCATAAATTTCCCCTATCATGGGGTGGACGAAATTGAAGGGATTCTTGATAAGAACCGCGGCTTGGTTGATCAATGGTTCTTTTCAGGACAATCCCCTTTCTATTACGCCCTTGAAAAAGGATGGATCACGGAAAAGGAAGGAAGCTTTCCTCCCCTTCATGGCTCCAGCTTTTTCGGGGCCTTGCTGGAAGCACAAATGAAAGAACGGACTTTATTGAATAAAATCAGTATCGATACGATTTCAAAGGAGGAAATAGAAACAGCCGTCCAATTTCACTCCTTTAATCAGCTGATGATTTCAAGCTATCCATATGAAGGATATCGAAGTCCCGATGAACTTGTGGACTATCACCGTTCCCTTTACAAAAAAGGTGAAATCGAGACGGCAATCACGTGTATTCAAAGTGTCCAAAAACGTCTCACGGAAGCAGGCATCCCTTGTTACCGTGTCGTGCCGACGAATTTATCCATTCGAATGATTTTGCAATTTTTGTTAGAGAGGGCCCAATCCCGAAAATATCGGAAATCCCAGATTGCCATCGTGGGAATCGAAGTCATCTATTCCACCCAGACACTGGACGAGTCACATTTCTCTTATAAAATGAAACATCAAGAGTTGGATTTAAAACGGAACCTTCTGGATATTGCCCAGAAGATCAATGGCTCCATGGTGCAATTAGGGGACGGATTATTCTTCGTTTATACAACGAGAGGGGAGCTCGATCTTCATGAGAAGGAGTCGATTTTTTCTACATTGACTCTGGAAGTGAAGGCCCATACGGAGCTGGATATCCGTGTGGGGATCGGTTTCGGGGTCACGGTCCTAGAAGCCGAACACCATGTGCGTCTTGCTTTTCAGCATGCAAGGAAACATGAATCCTCCATTGTTGTAAGTGTAAATGAAGATAAGTCGGTAACCGAAATCCTTCCATCGTCGGAGTCCATTACCTATTCTCTCAACAACTGGGGGAATGAATGGAAGGAAGTCTTTAAAGAGGCTGCGGTCAGTTCGGCCATCGTTTCAAAAATCCTTTCTCTATCCCGTCACTATGACAAAGAGGAGATCACGTCCCAGGACCTGTCCCGCTGGTTAAAAAGCACCGAACGGAACGGACGCAGAATCCTTACTGAAATGGAACGGATCGGAATTGTGGAAATCAGCGGCGAAGAACAAAGCGGTGGCAGAGGCAGGCCGAGAAAGTTGTATCGTTTCCAGCTTAAATAATGAGAACATGAAATCCCCTGTTCAAGCAGGGGATTTTTTTTGTCTAAATCAGTAATCCGTAAATTTAAAATTTTCTCATAAATATTAAAAAATAAAGAGGATTTATGCAAATAGTATAGAAATACTTATTAACGGAAGTAAAAAGGAATTATTCCTTAAAACAAAATCTTGAAGGAGTGACCTCATGACAAACCCTAATTTAGAGCCGAATACACCTCAAAAGGAGAAGGGATACCTTCGAATTTTAGGTGGGATTGAAAAGGTAGGGAATAAACTCCCTGACCCATTCATGTTGTTTGTGTACTTATCTTTCTTTATTATCTTGTTTTCCTGGTTCATTTCAAGTCTGGGTGTGACGGTGATCCACCCGAAAAATGGGGAAGAATTGGCGATCAAAAGCCTTGTTTCTGGGGAGGGACTTCAATACATCCTGACCTCCATGCTCGATAACTTTACCGGCTTCGCTCCACTCGGCCTCGTACTGGCGATGATGCTCGGGATCGGTCTTGCGGAAAAGGTAGGACTGCTAGAGACGGCAATCAAGAAAACAGTTTTAAACGCTCCAAAAGGATTGATTACATACGCTGTCATTATGGTAGGGATCATGGGGAACCTGGCGTCAGACGCAGCCTTCGTTATCATTCCTCCACTTGCCGCCATGATTTTCTATACGGTGGGAAGACATCCTCTGGCGGGTCTTGCTGCCGGATTCTCCGGAGTAGGAGCAGGATTTACGGCAAACTTTATCATTACCGGAACCGATGCGCTACTCGCAGGGATATCAACAGAAGCTGCCAAAGCATTTGAAGTGACGGTGACACCGGTGGATAACTGGTACTTCATGATTGCATCTGTTGCTCTTCTTACGGTTGTGGGAGCTCTCGTAACCGAAAAAATTGTGGAACCGCGTTTAGGAACATACAAAGGGAAAGTAGACAAAACATTAGAAGAAGAAAGTCCTTTGGAAGGAAAGGGACTTCGAAATGCAACCCTCGCAGGATTAGCATTCATCGTCCTGTTAGTCGTTTCGATTGCATGGCCTAATTCTCCGATGCGAAATGAAGATGGTGGACTGATTCCGTCTACCTTCTTATCCGGTATCATTCCCATTACGCTATTCTTCTTTATCGTGATCGGGGTTGCTTACGGGGTGACCGTGAAGAAAATTCAATCAAGCAGGGACGTACCGAAATATATGACAGAAGCCATGAAAGACATGGGAGGTTATATCGTACTGATTTTTGCGGCGGCACAGTTCATCGCTTACTTTGATTGGACGAATCTTGGGACATGGGTAGCGGTCAGCGGAGCGAACTTCCTGGAATCGATCAATATGACAGGGCTCGCAGCCATCATCGGTTTTGTCCTGTTGACAGCATTATTGAATCTATTAATCTTCAGTGGATCTGCTCAATGGGCATTGGAAGCACCGATCTTTATCCCGATGTTTGCGACACTTGGATATAACCCGGCGTTTGTACAAGCGGCCTATCGTATCGCGGATTCATCGACGAATATCATCACCCCGATGAACCCGTATATCATCGTGATACTCGCCTTCATGCGGGAATACGATAAGAAAGCGGGACTTGGAACCTTGATTTCACTCATGCTTCCTTATACGATTGCTTTCTTATCTGTTTGGATCGTATTACTATTGACGTTTGCTTTATTAGGTATCCCTTTTGGTCCAGGGGTAGGAGTGTACCTGTAAAAAGTGGTGATACCACTATTTTACTACTAAATAATCATAAGCCCGGTTCAAGAGCTGTTCATCCGCTCCAGAACCGGGCTTTGTCAATTTTAATAGTTCAAATTTACTTAATCGTAATGTAAGCGGTAACAAATTTCAGTTAATTTACCCTATTTTTACACTATTATGACAAATCCTGTTGTATACTGGTAGATGGTGGCGAATCTACCACTTTACTAAACTACGAACAGGGGGAAGAAAATGAACGGGAAAACAATGAAGCGTCAATTGTTAAGTGTAACAGTTGCCTCAAGTATGGCCTTAAGCATGTTTGCACCTCCTCTATCTCAGCACGTATCCGCTGCAGACGAGGCGTTTCAGGACTTAATTATCTCTGAATATATCGAAGGATCCAGTTACAATAAAGCAATTGAACTTTATAACGGTACTGGTGAAGCAATTGATTTATCAAATTACTCCTTAGAATTACATAGCAATGGTGCAGTGACTACGGATAAGTCTTTTTCTTTATCTGGAACTCTAAACGCAGGGGATACTTTAGTACTTGCCCATGAACAGGCTGTTCAGGCCATCCTTGATAAAGCAGATATCCAAGACAGCTTTATCATCAATTTCAATGGGAATGATCCCATCACATTAAAGAAAAACGGCACGGTGATTGATTCGATCGGCCAGGTTGGTTCAGAAGCCTCCTTCGCAAGTGACGTCTCCATCGTCCGCAATGATTCCGTGACCACAGGAGATACAGACGTAACCGATGCATTCGATCCATCTGCAGAATGGACGAATTTAGGCAAGGATGTATTCAGTAATCTCGGTACGCATCTATCAGATGAACCGGCTCCTGAACCAACCCCTGTTGAACTATCCACCATCGCTGAAGCACGCACAGCCCCTAAAGGCACGGTTGTTAAAGTACAGGGTATTGCGACAGCATCCTTTGAAGCAGGCGGACAAACAAACCTGTTTATCCAGGATGGTACTGCAGGTGTCATCGTCCGTGCCAGCGGACTTACTGCCGAGCCGGGTGATGAAGTAGTAGCTGAGGGAAAACTTGGCGATTATTATGGTATGCAGCAAATCCAAGCGACTGCTTCAAACGTTGAAATTACAGAAGAAGACAAGGGGGTTCCTTCACCTGCCTCCCTAATTTCTACAGATCTCTCAGCTGAAAATGGTGAAGAACACGAAGGGATGTATGTTGAATTTACGGATGTGACCGTGGAATCGAAAGACAGCAACGGTAACTTCACGGCGACAGACAGCTCCGGTGAGTTCGTCATCAAACCAACTGATAGTACGGTGCTTGAAATTGGCAAAACGTACGAAATCCTTCGCGGCGTGGTGGACTATAACTATGACGAATATAAACTGGTCCCGCGTAACACGTCAGATGTCATTGAAACGGCCTTCTCCGTAACGGCTGATCCGGCTTCGGGATCTGTTGTGGAAGGAACGGAGGTCACACTTCAAACGGCAACGGAAGATGGAGCGATTCATTACACAATGGACGGGACGGACCCGACAGCTTCCAGTCCAGAATATACAACACCGATCGAACTTACTGCCGATGCAACGATTAAAGCAGTTGTTGTAAAAGATGGCAGCACAAGCGATGTTTCCACTTTCACTTACAAAATCCTTAAATCAGCTGATGGTTTAAGCATTCATGATATTCAAGGGGATTCCCATGCCTCTCCTTACGAAAACATGACTGTCTCTAACGTTCAAGGAATTGTGACGGCGAAGGCCGGATCCAATGCCTTTTATATGCAGGAAGAGACACCGGACGATAGTCTGGCGACTTCTGAAGGGATCTATGTTTATGCGAAAGGCAATTCTGTAAAAGTCGGTGACAAGGTAAACGTGGCCGGACAAGTAAAAGAGTGGAGAGAAGATGGATATTCAGATGCCAAAGATCTTCTCACAACTCAAATCACGGCATCAGCCGTTACTGTAGAATCATCAGACAATACAGTACCTGCAGCCATCGTGATGGGTGTAGACCGCGTACCGCCGACAGAAATCATTGAAGATGATGAAATGAAATCATTTGATCCGGAAACAGACGGGCTGGACTTTTATGAAAGTCTTGAAGGAATGCTGATTGAGATCCCGGATGCCACGATTACAGGTCCGGTGAAATATGATGAACTCCCTGTAGTGGTGAATACAAGCGAAGATCAGCTTCGCACAAGAGCGGGGGGAGTATTGATTTCTCCTGAAGATTATAATCCTGAGCGCATGCTGATCGATGTGGACGGCATGAATATCAATGTGAAAACAGGTGATATGCTGGATGGTTCCGTCACCGGAAACGTAAGCTATGATTATAGCAACTTTAAGATTCGTCCAACAGGAACTTTCCCTACTGTAGTTGATGGGGGAACAACGCAGGAAGTAACGTCGATCACTCCGGAAGTAGAAGATTTAACGATCGCTTCTTATAATATTGAAAACTTCTATGCTGGAATTGAAGAAAGCAAAGTAGAAAAGATTGCTGATTCAATCGTTTCGAATATGAAAACGCCGGATATCATTGGCCTGGTCGAGGTTCAGGATAATAATGGACCAACAGATGATGGTACGACAGATGCAAGTGCGTCCTATGAGACAATCATCAAGGCCATTGAAGAAGCAGGCGGACCGACTTATGAATTCACCGATATCGCCCCTGTTGATAAAACAGATGGCGGGCAGCCTGGTGGAAACATCCGTGTAGGTTTCATCTACAATCCGGAGCGTGTCCAACTGACTGATAAAGAGGCCGGGGATGCGTTTACTTCCGTGGGTGTAAATGAAGATGGACTTACTCATAACCCGGGACGCATCGATCCAACAAACGAAGCATTTGATGATTCGCGTAAAGCCTTGGCAGCCGAATTCATGTTTAACGGTGAAAAGGTCATCGTCGTAGCAAACCACTTTAACTCTAAAGGTGGAGACGGGGCTTTATTCGGTGCAGATCATCCGGTTGTGCTTGGCAGTGAGGTACAGCGACTGAAACAAGCCGAGGTACTGAATGATTTTGTAAATGATGTGAACGAAAAGGTCGAAGATGCAAATGTTGTGGTCCTTGGTGACTTGAACGACTTCGAATTCTCTGCCCCGATCAATACGCTCGAAGGGGACGTGTTGACCAATCTGATGGAAAAGCTCCCTGCAGAGGAACGATACACGTATATTTATCAAGGGAACTCTCAGGTTCTTGATCATATTCTAGTGACGAATAATCTGGCAAAGACAACGATGATCGATAGTATCAACATCAACTCTGATTTTAGTGAAGAAGATGGACGTGCGAGTGATCACGATCCTGTCCTCGCTAAGATTCAGTTTGAAAATAAGGTAGAACGCATTTCAGGCGATGATCGTTACCAAACGGCCATTGAGATCTCTAAAAAAGGCTGGGAGTCAGCAGACACAGTGGTCATTGCCAGAGGCGATAAATTCCCTGATGCCCTTGCAGGTGCTCCGCTTGCTTACAAACATGATGCACCGATCTTATTGACGCAACAAGGCAGTTTGAACGCTGAGGTACAAGATGAAATCAAGCGTTTAGGTGCGAAGAAAGCGATCATCCTTGGTGGCGAAGGTGCTGTATCCAAGTATGTTCAATATCAGCTTAAAGGATTAGGTTTGAAAACAGACCGTATCACAGGTGACGATCGATTTGAAACAGCGGCAAATATCGCTGCCAAATTGGATGGGGATCCTGAAAAGGCGATTGTAGCAAATGCCTACCAATTCGCCGATGCCCTTTCTGTTGCTTCTTATGCCGCACAGAATGGATATCCGATTGTACTATCTGCTCAAGACAAGTTGTCAAAAGCCTCTAGTAAAGTATTAAAAGACATTGACGAAAAAATCGTCGTGGGTGGCGAGAATGCGATCAGTACAGACATTTTTGAAAGCTTTGATGAAGCGACCCGTTATAGTGGGCAGGACCGTTACGAAACATCAGCCGAAATTGCGAAACACTTAACTCCTCAAACTAACAATGCAATTGTGGCAACAGGGACTAATTTTGCCGATGCTCTGGCAGGTTCGGTCCTTGCAGCAAAAGAGGGTGCTGAAATCCTTCTTGTGAAGAAAGAGGAAGTACCAGAAGATATTATGGAAGCAATTGATATGGATGATATTTCTAACTTTCGTGTTATTGGTGGGGAAAATGCCGTTAGTGAAGAAGTTGTAAACCAGCTAAAGAAATAGAATGTAGAAAAAGGCGGGGGGAATTTCTCCCCTGCCCTGATATGTAAAAAGAACCAGATTTGTTTTAATATTTAGTAAAATTATCACATTTTGTCATGGAGTTACTATATAATGGGTTTAGTGGATGAAATTTCGACAAAAACCTACATATGAAAGGGAAGGGATTAACCAAATGAATATTAAAAAACCTTTATACGGTGTATTATCAACTGCAGCTCTGGCCGCTGCGATTTTTGCAGTATCCCCGGCAACTGCAGCCTCAGCAGAAGGGGAAGATTTTGATTTAACGATCATGCATACCAACGATACGCATGCTCATGTTGAAGGCTATCCCCGTTTAGTAACAGCAGTAAACGAACTGCGCACTGAAAAAGCGAATTCTTTACTGGTAGACGCCGGTGACGTATTCTCGGGAACCCTTTATTTCCGTCAATATCTTGGACAAGCTGACCTACATTTCATGAACGAGCTTGGCTACGATGCCATGACACTTGGTAATCATGAATTCGATAAAGATTCTAAAACCCTTGCAGACTTCATTAAAAACATGAACTTCCCGATGGTGTCATCAAACGTTACCGTTACAGGCGACACGGATTTAGAACCCCTGTTTAAAAACGAAATCGGACAACCGGGTGACGGCGGCAACGTTTATCCAGCCATGATCAAAGAAGTAGATGGAGAAAAAGTGGGAATCTACGGATTAACGACTCCAGATACAGAATTCATCTCCAACCCGGGAGAAAATGTTGTCTTTGAAGATGCAGTTGAAAAATCGAATGCCACGATCGCGATGCTTAAAGATAAAGGCGTCAACAAAATCATCGCCCTTTCTCACCTTGGATACTCGAATGACTTAGAATTGGCTGAGGAAGTGGATGGACTCGATGTCATCGTAGGTGGGCATTCCCATACGGTTCTTGAAGAGCCTGTGGTGATTGAGAAGGAAGAGCCGACATTGATTGTTCAAGCTGGTGAATATTTGAACCTGCTTGGATTATTGGATGTATCATTCGACGATGAAGGTGTAGTAACAAGCCATAATGGAGAAGTGCTGGACCTTGAAAGCTATGAACAGGATGCTGAGGCTCTTGCGAAGGTAGAAGAGTTCAAAAAGCCGCTTGATGAAATGAAAAAAGAAGTGGTTGGGAACACAAAAGTAGCTCTTGATGGCGAACGTGCAGATGTACGCCGAAAAGAAACAAACCTAGGAAACTTGATTGCAGACGGTATGGTTGCGAAGGCAAATGAGTTTGTGGAAACCTATATTGGCCTTCAAAACGGTGGAGGGATCCGTGCGTCAATCGATGCTGGAGATATCACACTTGGAGAAGTTCTGACGACGATGCCATTTGGAAACAATCTTGTGACACTTGACCTGACCGGCGAAGAAATCGTAGCTGCCCTTGAACACAGTGTAGCCAGAGTCGAAGGAAAAGACGCACCAGGTGAATTCCTTCAAGTATCCGGTATCAACTATAAGTATGATGTGACTAAACCTGCCGGAGAACGTGTGTGGCATGTAGAAGTCATGACTGCCGACGGATTTGAAGAGATTGACCCTGAAATGATGTACTCTGTGGCAACAAACGCATTCACTGCTGATGGTGGAGACGGATATACAATGTTCAAGGAAGCGAAAGAAGAAGGCCGCATGACGGAATTATTCGTTGTCGATTTTGAGGTATTCACTTCTTACCTTGAGAAAAACAGCCCTATTTCACCGGCTATCGAAGATCGCATCGTACAAGAAGAAGCACCGGAAGTAACACGCTTGACTGGTGATACTCGTTACGAAACAGCCGTTGAAATTTCGAAAGAAGGTTGGGAATCGGCGGATACGGTGATCCTTGCCCGCGGAGATTCTTTCCCTGATGCCCTTGCAGGTGCTCCTCTTGCATACAAACATGATGCACCGATCCTGTTAACGGAAAAAGGTACATTAAATGGAGCGGCTAAAGCAGAAATCGAGCGTCTTGGTGCTAAGAATGTCATTATTCTTGGTGGAAAAGGTGCTGTAAGTAACTATGTGAAGTATCAGCTTGAAGGAATGGGACTTGATGTCGATCGTATCGGCGGGGATGATCGCTGGGAAACGGCAGTGAACATCGCTGCGAGTCTTGGGGGATCCCCAGAGAAAGCAATAGTGGCAAACGGTAAAAACTTCCCTGATGCCCTTGCCATCGCTTCTTATGCAGCGAGCAATGGATACCCGATCCTATTGACGGATTCTGATAAACTACCAGCAGAAACGAAGAAAGCTCTAAAAGGGATTGACAGTACGATTGTAGCCGGTGGAGAAGCTGTTGTAAGTAAGGATGTCATGAAATCACTTCCTGAAGCGACTCGCTACTTCGGTCAAGACCGTTACGGCACGGCAGCAGAAATCGCGACTGAACTTAATCCATCAACCAAGGTATACTTAGCGACTGGAAAGAATTTTGCCGATGCATTGGCAGGTTCTGTACTTGCAGCTAAAGAAAATGCTTCTATGCTTTTAGTACAGCCTAATGATCTTCCAGAAGTCACTTCTGATGCCATTGAAGAGATGAAAGCGAAGGATTTCCAAATTCTTGGCGGAGAAAATGCTGTAAGTGATGTTGTCGTTGAGAAGTTGATGAAATAAATCTTAAATAATAAGAAGCCATCGATTGATTTCGATGGCTTCTTATTGATTTTAAAATTGTACTGGATGGTGAAGGCTATATACTTATTGTTGTTTTTAGACAATTGTTGTTTACAGGAACGGCTCCCTTAAAGAGCATGATCTCCTTCATATTCTTTCTTGAGGAATTCTGATTGTTGGAAAAATAATCCCCGATAGTTAAAAACTAGGATTTATGTTCCCTACCTATGCCAACGACTCTCCCTAAACTTCCTAGCCTCCACAAAATAAGACTCCACCGAAGTATACCCAATACGATAAAACCCTTCATCAGGCTTCCAAATTCGATAAGCATCCAAACTGTTCTTATACTCATCACTAAGATCATCAGGCAATGGATAAGTGTCGTCGTACTCCAAGTTCTCAAATTCTTGAACCGGTAGATAATAAAGAGCTGATTGAATGGTCCCGTCTTCAACAAGTTTTTTTAAAGCTGCTCCTGACGTGGCATGGTCCCGGTGAGGGTCATGATAGGATAAGGCATGATGTCTGGCTTCAGGGTAGCTTTCGTTCATTTCTTTCATGATCTTCATGACTTCATCTTCTTTTATATCTCCATCTGGAAGGTCGTATACGTAAACGTTCTCCGGATCGACTCCCAATTCTTCAACAGATTTCTTAAATTCCTTTACCCGTGAGTCTCCGAATTCTTCTTTCGAAATGGGTGGCAGGTTTTTTGCTTGTAAGTTTTCATTGACTTTGTTGATCGACTGGCTGGCTTCACCATGTGACAGCAGCACCACGGCTACTTCATTTCCCTTGTCAATTTGCCGCAGAATGGAAGGACCCAAACTGAGCGTTTCGTCGTCTGCGTGCGGGGCGTAAAAGACAGAGATATCAGGTTCTTTTTCAAAAAGGGTACAAGCGCTTAGTGACGCGGATAGTAATAAAATGAGAGATAGATAGACAACTCGCATGTGGACCTCCAGGTGAGAAAAATAGTTAAATCTTTACTAATTGATTCTATCAAAGTTTTTGGGGCTGGTGTATACTTTCATAGTAGGAAAGTAAAGAACGTGAAGTGAAAGGAACGGAGTATGGAACAAGTTCAACCAACAGAGAAACAGGTGCAAGTGAAAAAGAAAAAAAGAGTCTATTCCCTCGATATGCTAAGGGGGATTATTGTAGCATTATCCGTGTTTTTGAGTACGATTCCTTATGGGAAGGTGGACTATCCCTATTTCCGTCATGCGGATTGGTATGGGGTCACGTTGATTGATATCATTTTACCAACCTTCATCACTATTTTTGGTGTGAGTATGGCGATTGCCTATCAGCGAGGAGTGAAATGGGAGAAAATTTTAAAGCGGACCGTCCGATTGATTGTGTACGGTATCATTTTCACGATCATTGTGGAATGGACATTGGATTTTTCGACCATTCGACTGACCGGGGTTTTACAGATGTTTGCCCTTCTTGGAGTTGTAACGGTAGCGATCACCAAGTTTGTGCAATCTCCTTTGAAGTTAATGTTGATTGCGTTGTTGGTATCGTCGGTATATGGGGGCCTCATCCTTTATACAGGTCAATCCTGTGAAGGCGGATTGCCTCAGCCGGAATGTAATCCTTCACACGCAATTGATAGCGCGGTGTTCGGCGAAAAGCATCTATACCATCACGGCGAGCGTGGCTATGATCCTGAAGGACTGGTCACCAGCTTGTCCGCCTTATCAAACGTCCTTTTCGGATATGCATTCGGGCGATTGATCTTGACCCGCAAAGAGACGGGAGCATGGCGGGAACTATTGGGGATAGGCGTTCTATTGATTGCCGCCTCTCTCGCTTGGGATCATTTCCTCCCGTATAACAAACGTTTATGGACACCTGCGTTTGCTCTATTGGCCGCTGGATTCTCAGCTGGTATGCTATCGATTTTGTATTTGATTTTTGATAAACGAAAAGAAGATGCCAAAGAGACAGCGCTGAAGCCGGTTGTTTGGTTCCTGGAAGCATATGGACGCAACAGCTTCTTGATCTATTTCGGTAAATTCATGCTCGGTTCTGTGCTGATCCATCTTTCAGTCACGGATGACGGTATAGAAAAATCGCTCTCCAGGGTTATCAATGAATGGGTGGCGACGTTTGCCCCTCATCCGCAGCTGGCTTATGGCTTATTGAACCTGATTTTCTGGACAGTCGTTGCCTTTGTTTGTCATAGGAAGAAGTGGTATTTGAAAGTATAAAAGAAAGAAGGTCCGTCCCTTACTCTGAGGGACGGACCTTCTTCTATTTCTGGTTTAAAGTCTTTTCAAATATAAGGCTGGCATAGGTTCTTGTGTATTTCAGAATGGTTTCTCCAACCTCTTCAGCCGGAAAATCAAATAAAGGTTGGAACAGCTTTTTATTGCTCTCTGTACCGAATGCGTCGACGAAACGGTACGTTAATCGAAGTTCGGTGAAGGTTGTCGTAAAGTAAATTTCCAACTGGGTGACGAGATCATTAGCGGATTCTTCACTCTCGATCCGCTCGTGATAAAGGGGGATCAGTCCCTCCGTGTCATTTTCAATGCGTACTTGGGCGCGATTCATGAGCTGCGAAACACCATCCAGGTTAGGATATTTTGCATTTAACAGTAGTGGCTGCAGAATTCCATGCAGGGCTTTTGTTGATTCAACATGAAAAACAATGGCTTTCACCAAGTTTTTTGTGTATTCATCCTCTGTTGATGAGCTTTTCATCGTTTGGAGTAATTGATTATTTACCTCTTCTCGAAGTTCGTCCTTATCAAGGTGTATGACTAGTTTTTTAAAGATAGTAGCGACTGTTTGTGTAAGAGACTTCATGGGTAGTATGCCTTCTTTCTTATGTATAGTGTAAAATATGCTACTATCTTACCATTAATATACAGAAAATTCTATATAATATACACAATAAAAAAACGCGCTCTGAAATGAACGCGTATTCTACGGATTATTGGTTGTCTTCCAGGACTGCCCAAATGTCCTTCTCTACTTTCGGTTGAATGGCTTTCGTCCCACCAAGGATCTTCACATCATAAGTGTAATCGATCATCAGATCTTTGATGGCTGGATGTAATCCTTCCGGGGTAGTCAATAATAAAGGCGCGCCGGTATGTGCTGCAAGGGCGGAACCTGTTAATGCATCGGCAAACTGAGTCCCGGTTGCAAAGAAAACAGAACCAGTATGGACGTTAAACTTCTGAATGATGCTTGCATTCGTTTCATACCGATTCACACCTGAAATTCTTGTTGGATGGTTTAATTTAGTCAGGACTGACTGACTGATGACACCTGTTCCCCCGATGACGTAGTTTTGCTTATATGTGTTTGCTTGAGCAAGGGTGGAAGCAGGGATTGTGTCCTTCTCAGTTAACAGAATCGGATAGCCCTCTTGTGCAGCTATGGAAGCAATGGAAAGAGCATCAGGGTAATTCTTTCCACTTACGACAACCGCAGCATCATGGTTGGGAAGAGACTTAGAAATGGCAACTGCTGTTTCATAACGATCTTTCCCGCTGATACGGGTAACAGAAACCCCTAAATCCTTAATCTCTTCTACTACGTTATCAGATATCACACCTGGTCCGCCCAGGATGGTTACCTTTTTGACATCCAATTCTTCAATTCCCTTTTGGGCTGAAGGATGCAGGGTATGTTTGGAAGTTAATAGAATTGGAGCATCCCTATGGTAAGCCAGTGGTGCTCCGGCCAGGGCATCAGGGTAATTGGCTCCCGTAGCTAAAATCATTTCATCACTTCCGGAATCCCAACCCTTTAATGCAACTTGAAGAGCCGTTTCATATCGATCCGCACCGTAGATCCGTTCTACATTAGGATGGAAATAGAACTGTGAGACCATCAACAAATATTCTTTATCCACTCCTAAATCACTTTTATTCTTAACAGAAATGAAGTAAGTACCAGGCTTAGAAGGGTAAAGGGCTACATATCCATTTTCTTCTTGAACAAATAAGTCGTTTGGTTCAACGGTATTTTTGTTCTCATCATATAAGGTGATTTCCAAAGGGATATTGGTCGTTTCCTGCCAAAACAAACCGTATAAATACAATGGGATATCGGAATCTAACTCTACTTTATATAGGTCGACATCCTCTACTGGAAGAGTCCCCTTTACATATGTAGGCTTAACAAGTTCACCTGCTGTTATATGATTTGCAGCTTCAAACGTATTATTTGGTTCTTCTTCTGATAATAATTCTTCCTCTTCATCACCTAAAAGCTCCACTTGTTGTTGTAGCGTAGCTGCCGGATTTTCTGCGAATGCAGACGCACTAAATAAGCTGGATGCCAATAAGGCGGAACCAACCGAAGTAATAAACCACTTTTTCATCTTTTTCCCCCATTTTGATATTCTCTCTATTTTTGTGAAATCTTGTATAATCTTATTTTATCACAATGATTTTCACTATTTCAGGGTAACATGAAAAAAACGCGCTCCTCAAAAGAGCGCGTTCAGTATTATTCGTTTTCTTCAATGATCGACCAAATCTGGTCCTCTACCTTAGGTTGGATCGCTTTCTCTCCACCAAGGATTGTCACACCGAATGTGTAATCCATCATCAAGTCTCTGATGTCAGGGTGTAACTCATTTGGAGGTGTCAGTAACAACGGCTCTCCCCAGTTTGCAGCAAGAACCGAACCTGTTAAAGCATCGGCGAAATGAGTGCCCGTCGCAACGAAGACGAAGTTAGTAGGAACGTTAAAATCGCGGATAATATTTGCATTGGTTTCATAGCGATCTCTACCTGCAATCCTCATCGGATTGTTCAGCTTCTTAGCGACTGTATTACTGATGACTCCGGTCCCGCCAATAACATAGTTCATCTCATATGTTTTCGCCTGTGTCAGCGTTGTTGCCGGGATGCTTTCTTTGTCAGATAGTAGAATAGGGTATCCGTATTGTGCAGCGATGGACGCAATCGATAGGGCATCCGGATAATTCTTTCCGCTGACGACTACGGCTGCGTCATTGTTTGGCAGCTTTTTAGAGATGGCCACTGCCGTTTCATAACGATCTTTTCCGCTGATGCGTGTAACAGATACATCCAGCGCCTTTAATTCCTTCACTACATCATCCGAAATGACGCCTGGACCCCCAAGAATCGTCACCTTATTGACACCTAATTCATAAATCGCTTCCTCCACAGATGGGTGAAGGGAACCTTTAGTAGTTAATAGAATAGGAGCATCTTTATGATACGCAAGCGGTGCACCGGCCAATGCGTCAGGGAAGTTGCTTCCTGTAGCCAGGATGATTTCATCTGTCCCGTATCCCCAGCCCTGTAAAGCAATTTCAAGGGCGGTTTCGTAGCGGTCTGCACCGAAAATACGGTCTACGTATGATTCAAATGTAAATTGAGAGGGAATCACTACATACTCTTCGCCAGTTGCGAGATTCTTTTTATCCTTTACAGACATATAATAAGTGCCTGGTGTAACAGTGTAATCGGCCATGAAACCATCTGTCACATCTGAACTTATTTCATTTGCTTCTATAACATTCTTGTTTTCATCGTAAAGAGTGACATCTAATAGAATCCCGGGATTTTCGTCCCATGATCCTCCGTATATCACCAATGGATCGTCATTGTCTACTTGAATCTTATACATATCAACATCATCTTTTGTGAATGTCCCTTTTGCGGCATCCTCAAGAACAATTTCATTGGAATTGGTAAACGTATTATTCGGCTCTTCCTCAACGAAGAAGCCCTCGCGATCGTAGCCTAAAAGCTCAATCTTTTCTTGAGAAGGACTTTCCGCCAATACCGATCCCCCAAATAAACTTGATGCAAGCAGTGCTGAACCAACTGAAGCAGTGAACCACTTTTTCATCTTTCTTTCCCCCGATAGTTTTGATCTGTTTTTAAGCTGATGTCTATGGTAATCCCGTACCACTATTTCATAACATCTAGAATAGTATAATCGCGTTTGCAACGTTTGCATAGATAGTTTCAATTAAATATTTTTCGCCTTTTTTTGACAGGAATAGAAACGTTTTTAGAAAGAATGAATAGGGTAAAATTAAGGGTGTTTTACATTTTAATGACCGAATAGAATCCGATTGTGATTTTTGCTATACTTACATCAGTGAAAAATTAAAAGTATAACTCTCCATACTGAAAGGGGAACAACATAAATGAGCAAGATCCTTGTCACAGGCGGGGCCGGCTTTATCGGCTCTCATATTGTAGAAGAATTATTAAATAAAAACGAACAAGTGGTAGTGATAGATAATTTCTCGATGGGTTCAATGGATAACCTTCCGAAGGACGATAAGTTAACTGTTGTAGAAGGGGACATCTCTTCTAAAGAAACCATTGAAAAGCTCTTTCAACAGCATCAATTCAAGAAAGTCTTTCATTTAGGTGCGATTGCCAGTGTAGCGGCTTCAGTAGAAGATCCCCTTCATACCCATCAAACCAATTTGGAAGCTACCTTATACTTATTGGAAGAAACACGCAAACAAGGAGGATTGGAGCGCTTTGTCTTTGCTTCTTCTGCAGCGGTGTATGGGGATGAGCCGACGCTTCCCAAGAAAGAAACATCAACGATCAGGCCATTGACGCCATATGCCATCGATAAGTTTGCCTCGGAGCAATATGTGCTGGCATTCAGCCGATTATACGACATCCCGACGACGGCCGTTCGCTTCTTCAATGTCTTTGGAAACAGACAAAATCCATCGTCACCCTATTCGGGTGTGGTATCGATCTTAACAGATAAGTTCAAACAGCTGGTCAACAAGGAAGAAACCAACTTCACCTTATATGGAGATGGCGAACAAACAAGGGACTTCATCTATGTAAAAGACGTTGTCCAGGCGAATCTTCTTGTATCTGAAGATCCGGCAGCAATCGGTAAAGTCTTTAATGTTGGTACAGGAGACTCGACAAGCTTGAACGAACTGATCGGCATGTATGAAGAAATTACCAAAACAAAACTCCCTATCGATCAGCTGGAAGAACGGTCGGGAGATATTAAAGAATCTTACTCTGATATATCTGAGCTTAAATCTTTAGGATTTGATCCAAAGTTCTCTATGAGAGAAGGACTATTGGAGTATTGGAATAAAGAAAACGAATAACGAAAAGGCCCGTTCCGACAACAGGAATGGGCCTTTTTTGTGTCGTTTGAAGGAGAGTATATTACAAAAAAGGGGTAAATATGACGAATATTGTTACATAAATGTAAAATTATTTTGAAAATTTTAATGATAAGATAGTTTTTGTAGATTTATAGAGAAGGGGAATTGAGAAATGTCTAATTATCGCAAACCTGTATCTATTACTTTCGTCACGGTAATAAGCTTCATGTTCCTATTGTTTTTCCAGAACCCTGCATCAGCTGCAGGTACACAGATAGAGAGAGTAAGCGGTGTCGACCGGTATGAAACGGCAGTGAAAGTTTCAAGAGAAGGATGGACCAGTGCCAGTACCGTCGTCATTGCAGTGGGGAATAACTTTCCCGATGCGTTGGCAGGTGCACCGTTAGCGGATAAGTATAACGCACCGATATTATTAGTAACCAAAGATAGTATTCCTTATAGCGTGAAAAAAGAGCTGGATCGATTAAATCCAAGTAAAGCATACATATTAGGTGGAAGTTCCGTTATTTCATCTTCAGTTGAAACTCAGCTTAAGGGGTTAGGCATTACAAGCACAAGGGTGGCAGGGGAAAACAGATATGAAACAGCGGCAAAAATCGCTGCGTTAGTGGGCGGTTCACAAGCCATTGTTACATACGGCAGGGATTTCCCGGATAGTCTTGCGATTGCACCTGTTGCTGCAAGTAAATCAATGCCGATTCTATTAACAGAGAAAAATCATGTCCCTGAAGAGACGAAAAAAGCGTTAAGTAAATATAGTTCTTCCATTCTTGTAGGAGGTACAGGTGTGGTAAGTGACGGCGTCAAGAATCAATTGCCAAGAGCCACCCGTATTTCAGGGAAAGATCGTTATGATACGGCAACAAAAGTCGCCGAGAAATATTATTCTGCTACAAATAGTTCAGTCATTGCCACGGGTGAAAGCTATGCTGATGCCTTGACAGGGTCCGTTCTTGCAGCCAAGAAAGGCTCGCCAGTTATGCTGATTCAATCCAATAGTGTCCCGACTTCCGTTAAGTCGACAGTGGATAAATTGGGTATCAATCAGTTTACGATCATCGGTGGAACGTCCGTTATATCAGAGAAAGCCCAAAGTCTATTTGGATTTGATACAGATGGTTTAATCAAGACGGCAAAACAATATATTGGAACACCTTACAAGTGGGGTGGCACGACTCCAAGCGGGTTTGATTGCAGTGGTTATCTTAACTACGTATATGATAAGTATGGGATTGACCTGCCCAGAACGACATCTGACATCTGGAACTTCGGAAGCCGCTCAAGCACACCGGCAGTCGGCGATATCGTCATGTTTGAAACATACAAACCAGGCCCATCACATGGCGGGATCTATATCGGAAACAACCAATTCATCCATGCCGGTAATGATGGAGTGGAAATCACAAGTATGAGCAACGTATACTGGAAGCCCCGTTATCTAGGCGCAGTGAAAGTTGTAAATTAATAGAATGATAGAAAAACTGTTTGCCATCGGCAGGCAGTTTTTTTCTATTTACCCGATTCAATAGTCCTTAAACATTTTCTTTAAGATAATTTTGTTTTCAAATAGATAGTTGAATTTAACTAGAGAAAGTAAAAAACCCTAATGTTGATTGGAGTGGAAGGTGCTCGACTCCTGCGGGAGAAGCGGGACAGGTGAGACCCCGCAGGCGAAGCCGAGGAGGCTCACCGCCCGCCCCGAGGAAAGCGAGCACCTGTAACGGAAATCAACCAGCACTCGCTTAGCAACAAGAAAACAATCTAAATAAGTAATTTAATAAAACTGAAAACACAATAGTAAAAATATATTATTTTTTCTGAAAATAACATCTCCTTTTGTTGACTAAAGAACTAACTGAGATTAAAATGGAAAATAGAGTTCGAATTTTTCCATAATTATATTATTTTGGAAGATGCGGAGTATTTCGGACCATTACTATTAATCTATCAAGGGGGAAAAGGGATTGACGTTTAAGAAAAAGGTATTTTCGGTCATGGCAAGTGCAGCTTTAGTAGCTTCCTCGTTCGCTGGAGTAACAGCTTTCAATCCTGATAAAGCGGAAGCCGCTTTACAGGAAACGAAAAAGTTCAAGGTTTCGAATTTCTCAGAAGTTGTGGCACTGTCTATGAGTGATCAAGCTGTTCAAGAGCTTGTCATCGTAGGTAACGGTAAAGTAGATGCGACTGGTCAATTAGAGAAGCTTGGCGTAAAAGTAAAACAGAATTATAAGAACTATGTTTACTTAGCGGATGTACCAACTCGGAAGGTAATGGAAGTTCTTGATCTTAAGAGTGTCCGCACAGTAGGAAAGAATGCTGAAATCCAATTAGGGGAAGTGAATGACCCTGAGCTTGAAGTGAAGGATCAAAATAAAGTGGATGAGGATGCGGTCGTGAAACCGAATCAGGCTGAAACCCATGCTCCAACCGGAGTGGATGACTTCCACGATAAGTTTGATGGTACTGGTACACGTATCGGGATCATTGACTCAGGTCCAGATCCAGGTCATGAATCCTTTACAGAAGGCCTTGAAGAAGGAACGCGTAAATACGGGGATTCAAAAATTGTTGCAGTAAGAGACTACACGATTTCAAACCGTCAACTTGCATACGGTATCGAAGAGCGTTATAAAAAATATCTCGGTGATGGAATCAACTACCTTTCAGAGGGCGATGTATTTTTTGATGGTGGACATGCTGAAGGTGACTCCATTACAGTAGGAGAAACTACATATAATACAGCAGGACTTGACGCTTCTGATGACAAGTTTTTCTTCGGGAAAACGGCATTTGAATCAAATCCATATCCGAAAACGAATCCTAACTGGACGAACCAGGATTTAAATGCGGATGGAGTGAATGGTAATTCAGATAATTTTGCTGTGCTATTGGTGGGGGATAAAGTCTATATCGATACGGATATGGATAATGACTTTACGGATGAAACAGCGTATGCAAACAATGAAACAGGCACATTCGATGTGAATGTGGAAGATGATATGCTTGGAGCGAACTTCCGTGTCAATGATATGGAATTGAACTGGTTCGGTGCCGGTCTGAAGAAGATCAACTTATTCACTGATTTCAACGGACACGGTTCTCACGTTTCAGGTATCTCTGCTGCAAATGGCCCGGCAAAAGCGAATGCATTCGGTGCCGTTGCAGGTGAAGGGGTTGCACCTGGAGCAGAGCTTGTCGGTATGCGTGTGTTCAAAGCAGCCGGCGGAGCTCCTACATTCAGTATTCAAAAGGCCATGGTCGATGCTGCGCTTCCTGAATCCGAAGGTGGATTCGGCGTTGATGTTGCAAACTTGAGCTTAGGTTCTTCCCCGGATCTGAATGATGGTTTAGGATCCTATGGAGAATTAATGACGGTTTTAAGTGAAGATACAGATATCGTATTCGTTACATCTGCCGGTAACTCGGGTCCTGGTGCAGACACAGTCGGATCACCTGGTGACGTAGCACCTATCATTTCTGTTGGTGCACATATCACTGCAGACATGTGGGCAAAAGAATACAATTCTTATCCATATGGTAAAAACGCAGACGGCACTCCTAAAGAAGGACAAGGATTATGGTACTTCTCTTCTGTAGGACCGAACGAGGTAGGGAATCAAAAGCCTGATATCGTCGGACCTGGATCTGCTTATGCCGCTCATCCGGTACAAAACGGACCTTATGTAGTCATGCAGGGTACAAGTATGTCTTCACCGTACGTAGCTGGAGCGGTGGCGTTACTTAAATCTGCTGCTGAGAAAGATCGTATTCCATTTAACTATGAAATCGCACGTGAAGCGTTGATTGAAACAGCCAATCATTTAGATGGCTACAACCGCGCCCAAGAAGGTGGCGGACTGATCGATGTTCCTGCAGCTTATGAGTATCTGCGCAAAAACTTCATCACAGACATTAAAGACGTAGACGTAACGGTCTATCACGGAGAAAAAGTGTCCGGCGGTCCGGGTCTATATGTAAGAAATAAAGAAATTCCTGAAACAGTGGAAGTATTAGTAGAGAACAAGACAGATGAAGCCAAGAGCCTTGATGTATCCCCGACTGGCGATTGGATTAGTCCATCTGTATCAAAATTAGATCTTAAAGCCGGAGAAAGTAAAACGATTACAGTGAAGTACGATGAGTCGAAATTAGAGACAGGCGTAAATGCTGAGACTCTAGTATTTGATGATGCATCGACTCCTTATGTAGAAGCTAGATCAGCTCAAACAATCATTACTGGTCATGAATTTAACCAGGAAAATCGTTTCCGCTTCCGCGAAGAAGGTGAAGTTCAGTCTTCTCAAACAAAAGGTTATACGTTTGACGTAAAACCTGGCGTAAGTGAAGTCCGTTTCTCACTGAATGCGATCAGTGAAAATGATGATTATAAAGGCCGCGTACGCGCGATCGTATTCAATCCTGATGGAGTTGAAGTGAGTGAATTCCAAGGATATGCAGGATACGGTTCCGGTGGATTAGGCGTTGAAGATCATGTCTTCAAGTCTCCTAAACCAGGGGTATGGGAAGTACATGTATATGGAACTTCCGGACCACAAGCAGGTAAGGAAGTCAATAAATATCAATTAGAGGCTGTTGTTCAGGATGTAGTTGCTCAACCAGGTGAAATTGATTTGGGTCATGTGGCACCTGAAACTGAAATGACTAAATCTGTTACATTCTCAAACTACTTATCTGAAGCAAGAGATGTGAAGGTTGTCGGTGCACCGTTCAGTACGCCTAAGCTTTCTTCTGAGAAAGTAGAAGTACCTGGTAACAATGAATTTTATTATCAAGAAATCAAAGTGAAGAACAACGTATCTTTGGAAGTTCAAACTTCAAATCCATCACATGCTACTGATGATGTCGATTTATATATCTATGATTCCGAAGAGAATATTGTAGCATATTCTGCAGGTGCTACATCCGACGAAAAAGTTTCCCTGACTTCATTACCGGATGGTACGTACAAAATCGCCATTGAAGGGTATGCAACTATGGATCCAACGACGACTCTTGATCTTTCAATCAATGAGTTCGGTGTCCTTTCTCCTGGTGAAAAAGGGAAAGGTAAAGTGGATGTTAAAGCTTCACAAACCCTTAAAGTAGGAAAATCATTAACGACGGATGTAAACATTACAACTCCATCCGAGTCTATGAGCTCAATCGGTGCTGTATATTTACTAGATGCGAAGACGGATGAAGTATTATCACTGCTTCCAATCAAGGTAGACGGGGACATCATCACTGAAGTTTCCGGTCAAGACCGTGTCGGAACAGCAATCGAAGTTTCCAAGAAGCTTCATAAAGACGGCTTTGCCGATGACCATGAATACAAAACAGTTATCCTTTCAACTGGATACAACTTCCCTGATTCATTATCTGCAGGTCCATTAGCATCTGCTATCGATGCCCCAATCTTACCTGTAGGCAGCAATGGGAAGCTTTCTAAGGAAGTCCTTGCTGAAATCGAACGTCTTGGTGCTGAAAATGTGTACATCCTTGGTGGAGAAGGTGTCGTTTCTGCCGATGTATTTACACAATTGAACAGCATCTCGATCAATTCTTCTGATATCGAACGTTTAGAAACAGATGGAATGCCAAACCGTTACGGTACAAACCTTGCCATCGTTTCGAAGCTTCAAGAGCTTGGATTCAAAGGAAATGGTGTATTCGTTGCAACTGGTAAAAACTTTGCAGATGCCCTGAGTGCTGCAGCGATTGCCGGTGCCAACGACATGCCGATCGTTTTAACAGACGGTAAAGCTCTGTCTGCTGAAGCGAAAGCGATCCTTGAAGACGAGAAAGTCTATGTGCTTGGTGGTAAATCTGCTGTTCCTGAGAGTGTAGTAGCTGAAGCCAAGAAAGTAGCTGTCGATGTGAAAGTCCTTTCTGGTGTGAACCGTTACGGTACACTCGCAGCAATCCTTGGAGAGTTCGCGAATAGCACAGATAAGCTATATGTTGCGAGCGGTAAGAACTTCCCGGATGCATTATCTGCAGCTCCACTAGTAACAGATAACGCAGGATTGTTATTGCTGACAGATCCAAATGGATTACCGAAAGAAGTAGATGCGTTCTTAACGAAATATCTGTACCAGAACAAAATCTCTTCTGTCACTGTACTTGGTGGTAAAGGTGCAGTAGGTGAAGGTGCAAGAGAAGACCTTCAAGAAAAAGTATCAAACTAATAGGGTAAGTTTAATAGGGTCACCTGCTATTTATAGCGGGTGGCTTTTTTCATTTGCAATTTCGTAAACATTGTGGATTTACATCACGTCTGTTTTAGTTAGATGTGAAAACATAGACCGTTCCTTTCCGCTCCAGGCACTTGCTTTCCGCGGGGAGGAAGTCGAGCCTCCTCGACGTTCCGTCTGTGGGGTCTCGACCTTTCCTCTATCTCCCGCAGGAGTCAAGTGCCTTCCGCTACAATCCACTCTGTGCTGACTGCCTATTGACTGATATACAAACAAAAAAAGCTCATATTGTAGATATATATGCTGAGCGTTTGTAGCAATTAAACTCAAAGGGTATTCGCAGACAGTTATCCTTACTTTGATGGTTAAGTTGAAAGCTAGCTCTACTAAATTCCCCCTCACCAACCAGCACAAACTTGATTGACAGAGCCCAGGCAGGTCATATTAAAGAAACAACAATCTTTGCAAAAAGAGCTATAGGCAAAGATTTTTGTTTTATTTATATCTTTTAAAAGAGTCATGCTTAAAAAGTTGATTGGAGCGGAAGGATGCTCGACTCCTGCGGGAATAGCTGGACAGGTGAGACCCCGGAGGCGCAGCCGAGGAGGCTCACCGCCAGCCCCGCGGAAAGCGAGCATTCTGTAGCGGAAATCAACTAGTACTCTCTTCTTTAAGATGGTAACAGATGACACCAAGGTCTTTCAGCCTATCATTCTGAAAATTTCTTGAATTCATGGACAGGCCTTCCACCATCTTATATACTTTTTACAGATGATGTAAATGACATTCAACGGAGAGAGGAGTGGCTTGATGAAAATGAGAATAATCGCTTCAATTGTCTTCTTATTTGGGTGTACCCTGCTTCCAAACGGAGTAGTGCAAGCGGATGATGGGAAGAAGGTTCAACTATTAGTGGTTCACAAGGATCAGGAAGGTGAAGTGTCGACACAGTCTTCAGACAAGGGTGAAGGAAAACTAGAGGTCATATCAGTACCTTCAAAAGACGTTCCTGGCACTCTATCAAAATTGAATAATAATAAAAACATAGAATATGCTGAGGTCGATCAGCTCGTTTACACACAAGCTGCTCCGCCGAATGATACATATTTTAATAATCAATCCCAAGACTTTCAGGTCATGAAGGTGCTGGATGCTTGGGAACAATACAATCCCATTAAAGAAGTTACCGTGGCGATCGTCGATTCAGGTGTTGATCTGAAGCATCCTGAGCTACGCGGTAGATTAGTAGAAGGAAAGAACTTCATTAACGAAGAAGAGCCGCCTGTCGATAGGTCGGGACATGGCACCCATGTAGCGGGTCTGGTGGGAGCTGTGACCAATAACAAAATGGGTATAGCCTCTGCTGCTGAAAAGGTGAAGCTCATGCCTGTAAAAGTGTTTGAAGGTAAGACCACCTACATGTCCACGGTCATTCAAGGTATCCGTTATGCAGCTGACAATGGAGCGGATATCATCAATTTGAGTCTGGGCAGCTATAGCAATATGCAAGCACTCGAGGATGCTATTGATTACGCTGTGGACAAGGGTGCCCTGGTCGTGGGAGCGGCTGGTAACGATAATGAGCACGCCGTCCTTTACCCGGCAACCTACTCCAATGTCCTGGCTGTAGGCAGTGTGGACTCTGCTACATTGACAAGATCCACGTTCTCAAATTACGGGGAGACAATAGATGTATCCGCACCGGGAACCAACATTTTCAGCACATGGATGGACGGTTACCAAGCACTGGATGGTACCAGTATGTCAACGGCCATTGTAAGCTCGGTTTCTTCCATGGTCAAACAGCAGTACCCCTTTCTAAAAGGAATGCAGGTGAAGGATGTTCTTGAAAACTCAACCACCCCATTACCAGAAGTCGATAGACTTGGAACAGGGTTGATCAATGCGGAAGAAGCGCTGAACTATGTCCAAACGAAAAACCGTCTCTACGGATTGAATTCTGTTGAAACAGCTGTAGAAATATTTAAAAGTGGATGGTCCTTGCTGGAGGAGAAAGAGTTGAAGATCGGTGGAACCAAATTGACTGGATCGTTTGTTATTTTAGCAAGCGGTGATTCATTCCCTGATAGCTTAGCTGCTTCTCCATTGGCATCTCATTTGGATAGCCCGATTCTATTAGTCAAGAACAATCAATTGAGTGGGTCCGTAAAGGAAGAGCTGAAAAGATTGAATCCCTCTCATGTTTTGATGATTGGAGGGGGGAATGCCATCTCTCAGGATGTAGAAAATGAGATTAACAATCTATCAATCGAGACCAAGCGATTATTTGGCGTGGACCGTTATGAAACGGCCGTAGCGATCAATAGCGTGATTCCCTACAAAACCAACAAGGCATTTGTCGTCTCAGGTCAAAACTATCCTGATGCTCTCTCGGTTGCCTCCTATAGTGGCAGCATGCAATATCCTGTACTTTTTGTTCAAAAAGAAAAGGTTCCACAGTCGGTGAGTACCTATATAAAAGAGAATGAAATTTCCAAGACGTATGTCATCGGTGGTCAGGGAATCCTTTCTAATAAAGTGGTAGATAGTCTGCCTGGGGATTTCCGTATATATGGCTTGGATCGTTACGAAACCAATTATAAGGTCCATCAGATATTTGTTTCGGCAGATTCAGATTCCCTTTATTTTGCCACAGGAGCTAAATTCCCCGATGCCCTTAGCATAAGCCCGCTGGCTGCAAGAACAGAAAGCCCGGTGGTTCTCGTAGATAGAAACGATAACGTGAACCTGAAGAAATCAATCCATTTGATAACCAATCGCAACAACTATCACATTCTGGGTGGACCAGGTGCTTTATCCATTGAGAAAGCATGGGAAATCGATCAGTATATGATGGAATAAGGAAGATAGGGAGATTGCCTCTCTATCTTTTTTTTGTAAATGAAGGGTTATAGTTTACTAGATACTATGTTAAGGTGGAATAAAATAACATTTAAAAGGGGAACGCAATGAATTCTAAAATGAAGAAAGTTGTATCAGGAATAGCGGCTGTGGCACTTAGCGCAACACTGGCGTGTCCAATCACTTCAAAGGCAGCGGGGTATGAAAACCCGTCTAAATATGAAATCAATAAACTGCTGACGGAAGCAGCGATGAAGTATGATGTTCCCGCTGAAATCGTGAAGGCAGTGGCAGCTGAAGAGAGCGGCTGGAAGCAGTTCACGGCAGATGGAGAACCGAATATTTCGGATGATGGCGGCATCGGGATCATGCAGGTGACCGATACAGCCGGCTATGATGAGGAACGCTTGAAAAGTGACATCGCCTTCAATATTGAAGCAGGTATCAAAATCCTGAATGAAAAGTGGAAGCTTGGAGAGAAGGGTCTATCCAACTGGGATCGTTCCACCAGCATCCCAACGGTCGGGGACAATGAGCGTGACATCATCGAGAACTGGTATTTTGCCCTTTTAGCATATAACGGCCAGGTAGAAGTAAATAGTCCAATTTATATGGAGTCCGAGTCTGGTGAAAGGAACTTCAGAAGCTACCAGGAACGGGTATATGCAGAGCTTTCAAGTGGAAACCCAGGCATCTTCAAGAATGATAGAGTAGAACTTTCTTTTGCTAAAGAGGATTTCACCTATACAGGAGAGCCAAACCATTATTTATTATTCAATAAAAAAAAGTATAAAGTAGAGGGTCTTGCCCATACGACCAAACATTCGTATCAACCAGGGGATTTAGTGATTTCTGCGGATGGATCACGTTTCAGGGAACGACCGACTTCTGAGTCCAAGGAAGTGTCAGCGAAACTTCCAAGCGGTGAAACGGAAGTCCTTGAGATCCTTAAAGGGTTTGAATATGATGAATCCACGAATCCGAATCACTTCGTCTGGTACAACGCCGAACGTGAAGACAATAAACAAGCGGCATACGTGGCTTCAAGCGAACTGAACAAGATCGGTGAGCGGCTATCAGGAACCGATCGGATCAAGACGGCCGTCGACATTTCCAAGGAGGGTTGGAATCAGGCTGATACGGTCGTTTTGGCCCAAGGGTATAACTTCCCGGATGCGCTGACGGGTGGCCCTCTTGCTTATAAAAACGATGCCCCGCTTCTATTAACGGAAAAAAACAAACTGACTGATGCAACGAAAGCTGAAATCAAGCGATTGAAAGCTTCCAAGGTCATCATTTTAGGTGGAGAAGGAGCAGTCAGCAAAGGAGTCCAGGATGCTCTTGAAGGAATGGGATTGGATGCCAAACGGATCGGTGGAATCGATCGCTACGAAACAGCCCAGCGCATTTCAGAGCAAGTGAATCCGAATCCTGATAAAGCCATCATCGCGTCAGGCAAAAACTTCCCAGATGCTCTTTCCGTGGCCCCATATGCATCTGTTAAAGGATATCCAATCCTTCTAACAGCGAAGGACGCTGTTTCAACCTATACGAGTGAAGCCCTTACCGGAGTGGACAGCACGATCGTTGTCGGTGGAGCGGGCGTCATCAGCGACGCAGTCATGAAAAAGGTAAAAGGCGAGCAGAGAGTAAGCGGAGTGGATCGTTATGAAACCTCCCTTGAAATCGCGAAGAAGCTGCCACTTGCCAACCCGGACGAGAAGGCACTTCTTGCGAGCGGGAAGAACTATCCAGATGCCTTATCAGGATCAGTACTCGCAGCAAAGAAAAAGGCACCACTTCTTTTATCCAACCCGGAACAGCTGCCGACAAGCGTGAACAACTTTATGGCAGCTAAACAGTATAAAGAGTTCGTCCTCCTAGGAGGACCAAGTGCCATGAATGTGGAAGACGAGCTTGGAGAACTTTATAAAAAGTTGTATTATTAATATAGAATTCTAAGACTCTATCGATCATCGGTAGAGTCTTTTTTGGTAGGATTATTAAACAGAGATTACATTTATGTAAGATTCTATTTTTTTAATCTATTTCATGATAAAATTATTCTTCGTATTGATCTTCGATTTGAAAGGTGAAAACATACATGAAGACTCGTAATGACTATAGACAGCGGATGAGAAGAAGGAAGAGATTCTTCCGGATTTTTCTTGCACTTTCTTTCCTGGGATTAAGTATCGGCACTGCGTACTTTCTCTATCAATATCAAACTGGAAAAATGAATGCCGGTAAAACACAGGCGGCATCTGAAGAAATCCCTGAATTCAATGGCAAAAAAGATGAACACGGAAAAGTGAATATACTACTTCTCGGATCAGATACAAGGGGCGAAGAAAAATCCCGTACGGATACGATCATGATTGCCCAATACGATCCCGAAAAAGGTGAGGCCAGATTGGTTTCATTAATGAGGGATATGTATGTAGACGTTCCGGAATACGGCAAGTATAAATTGAATACTTCCTATTTCCTTGGGGGACCTGAACTTCTTCGTCAAACGCTGAAAGAGAACTTCGATATAGATGTACAATATTATGCGTTAATGGACTTTAAAGGATTCCAGAAAGTCGTGGATGCACTCGCGCCGGATGGAATCGAAATGAATGTAGAAAAAGAAATGTCCACCAACATCAATGTGACACTGGAACCCGGCTTGCAAAAGTTGAACGGTAAAGAACTACTGGGCTATGCCCGTTTCCGCCATGACGCAGAGGGAGACTTCGGCCGCGTCAAGCGCCAGCAGGAAGTCATCAATGCCCTGAAAGATGAAATGTTGTCATTAAACGGCGTATCCAAAATCCCTAAACTGATGGGGACAGTCTCACCCTACATCGAAACGAATATCGGATCCATGGACCGCATCAGTCTTGCAAAAGAATTCGTCCTGAACCCGGTTGATAAGATCGATACAATGAGATTGCCAATCGACAATTCGTTTGAAAATGCTCGATATGAAGGCGTCGGTGCCGTGCTGGACGTAGACATGGAGGCGAATACCGAAGCATTAAAAGACTTCTTGAATGGTGAAGAACCTAAGTCGTATGAAGAATATGTCGAGGAAGAAGCGGTGAGTGACGATGCCGTGGTCGAGGATTCAACTGGTGTTGAGGATACTGGTAGTTATGATGAAACCGAGGACTCCGGTGTCTATGAGGAATCGACTGAAATCGAGGATACAAGTGGTTATGAGGAATAAAATGATAGATTCAACCCATGGAGTGAAGTGATGCTCCGTGGTTTTTTTGTTGTTATGAAATGTTTTGGAGCCTGGTGCGGGCAACGGTAAAGAAAATTCGACAGGGAGGATCAATTAATTGAAATAGGGATCGATTAATTTTATCGAGGATTGAAAAAGCTGAAGCAGGATCAATTATCATGAATTGGGATTAATCACCTTCCGATCAGGATCGATTCCTCCGCGACAACCTCTCCTTATCCCGTATTCAACCCCTGGATCGGCGAGCAATCCAATCAAATGGCATATTCCCAGCTGAAAAAGACAATCTTAAGCTAAAATCAATCCAGGATTGAAAGAAAACTGGCAAAACGGTAACTATTCTATAGATGATTTGCCCGTTGGCTTGGTTTCTAGCTTCGAATGGCTTCGTGTACCAGGTACAACAACCACAAAATGTACCAGGTACAGAAGCCACCAATTGTACCAGGTACAAACAAACCATCCAATCCACCACCCCAACATCAAACCCACAAAAAAATCCCCCCAATCACTGAGGAGATTTCTTCAATCGACGCATCACAAGCTGACGTATGCCATTAATATTCAGAGCCAATACTACAGCCGCATAGGCCGCAATCCCGACTGCAATCTGCACGATAAATCCGAAGATGCCATCAATGGCAAGTGCCGGCCAGACAAGAAGCGCCATGACACCGGTCGCGATAAAGATCTTTCCGACTTCTTTAAACGGGAAGGTGAGCGGGAAAATCTTCTTCCCGATTAAAGCACTCAACAGAACCGATACGACGTAGGATATGATGGTCGCGTAAGCGGAGCCGAATATTCCGTACTCCGGTATTAAGAGTAAGTTCAAAACCACATTCAGTACAGCGGCGGCCAACACCGGCCAGATCTGAAGCTTCGTATTTTTCCCGAGCTGGAAGGCCAGGTCGAAATAGTACATTTTAAAGCCTTGGATAAAGATCGCAAGGGCAATCAGTGAAAAGATCGTCGCTGCTTTCCCTTGATAGGATTCCCCCAGGAAGATTCCCGTAAAGGAATCGCTCAGCAGGATCATTCCCGTTGTCGCAGGGACCGATACAAGTAACAGCAGGGACGTGTTTTCATTTAATTGTTTCTGACATTCTTTGATCCCGCCTGTTTCAAGTGCTTTGACTACAAGCGGATAAGCAGCCAGATTGATGATCATCATCAGCAGGAACAGGATTTGTTTGGCCAGGTCGTAGGAAACGGCATAGATTCCGACAGATGCCTTGTCCATTAACCATCCGATCAAGTAACGGTCCGTATTCAGGATGATGGCTTCCATTGAAAGGGCTGCAATGAATGGAATCGAATACTTCACGACTTCCTTGATCATGTCGCGATCGATCAACTTAATGTCAATCAAGTGCAGGTACTTTGGAATAAAGAAGACGATGGATAAGAAGATTCCGATAATCAAACCAAGGATGATTCCTTCTGCCCCGAAGCCAAAGAATTTAATCAGAACAACAGCTACAATAAGGGATAGTACCACCTTTAATGCGGTCACTACTCCAAATAGTTTGGACGATAGCTCAGAACGCAAGTATTCAGTAAACAGGTCAAACATACTTTGCATGGTGAGCAATCCAATACCCAGGAACCATAAGAGAGCCATCGAATGGAAAGGGGTATAGACAATGAAAGCCCCTGTACCCAGGAAAACAGTTAAGACCGTCATGGATATGAAAGTAGCCGTAATGGAGCTGATGAACATGGCTTTCTGGTTGCCTTCGTATTTTGGATTATAGCGAAGCAGACCCAATCGGAGCCAGTGGAATAGGGTGGTGTTCACAAACGTGACCGCCGCAATGACCAGGGCGTATTCACCGTATTCACTTGGCGATAACAGACGTGTATATAAAGCAATCGCAACGAAATTGATGATCCCAGGGACACCTTTGGAAAGAAAATAAATGAACGTATGTTTGAACATGAAAAATACCTCTCTGTTGATCCAATTTATTAACAAAATTTATATAGTTTTTACAAATAAATTCAATTTAATCGCTTTTTATATTATGATAAGAAGTATCAAATCAATTAGTATATTATATCACAAACGATATTGTTGAATATATTTCTTTTGTCGGGCAGGTAGGTTTACCGCCGTTGCAGCAAGTCAGTAGTAAAAAAGAGAGTGTGGTACCCGAGTTATGAAGGTTTTATTATTAGCACCAGCGAATAATGTACATACGAAGAAATGGCTTGATTACTATAATTCGATAGGTATCGAGGTCATGAATATTAGCTTAGAGAACCACAAAGACTCTACTGAACACATCCCTTGGGAGAATGTAAGCAGAGTCTATTTAAATCTGAAATTGAATCACAAGATTTCTTATTTATTTACGGTTTCGAGGCTTAAGAAAATCATTCGGAAGTATGAGCCTGATCTGATCCATTCCCATTATGCTTCGAGCTACGGGCTGATAGGGGCGCTGACAGGATTCAGTCCTTACATCCTATCGGTATGGGGATCGGACATCTATGATTTCCCAAAGCGGAATATGATGAATCGAATCATCCTTCAATACGCATTGAAGAAGGCAGATTATATTTGTTCCACCAGTCCCGCATTAGAACAGGAAACCAAAAAATATATAGATGCAAACAAGCCATTGGCCATCACCCCATTTGGTGTGGATACGACACAATTCAAACCGGACCTGATGGAGAAGGTCGAAGGTCAATTCAGAATCGGGATCGCTAAAGGGATGGAGCCGAAGTACGGAATCGAATATCTCCTGAAGGGCTTTAAACTCTTTCTGGACACACTGGGATCCGAGCGCCAGTACGTTCGTCTGCAGCTGGCAGGGGACGGACCTTATATGACGAAATATATGAAACTGACAGAAGACCTCGGCATAGCTGAGAATGTAGAGTTTTTAGGAAGAATCGCGCATGAGGATGTTCCTGATTTCATCTCGTCTCTTCATATATTTGTCATTTCTTCCTTGATTGAAAGCTTCGGGGTTTCGGCTGTAGAGGCCCAGGCTTGTGGTGTACCGGTTGTGGCAACCAATGTCGGCGGCCTGCCGGAAGTCGTGCTGGACGGGGAAACAGGCTACCTGATCCCATCTAAGGATCCGGCAGCACTGGCCGACAAACTACTATATCTATATAAGGATTCTTCAGAACGAGTGAAGTTAGGGAGAAACGGCAGGGAGCATGTCATCAATCATTACGATTGGGAAGAGAATTCTAAGAGAATGATAGATCTTTATAATGAAATAATAAAAGGGAAGAGTTAAACAACTCGATTTACGGTCACTCACTTCTCTTCAAACCTACAAATATGAAAGACACTCAAGCATCCTAATGATGGAGAATTGAGTGTCTTTTTTTATAATTATGTAAAAGTTTACGAAAACATGTCAAAAGTATGTCAACTGTTGTCGATATTAATGGTAGAATAAAGGAAAATTTTAATAAAATGGAGGAGAATGCAAAAAAATGAAGAAAAAGATTGCGATGCTTGTTGTGACAATGGCTATGTTTCTAGTCATACCGATTCTGGCATCGGCTGAGAAGAATGTAGTCATTGACCCAGGTCACGGAGGATGGGATTCAGGTACAACAGGATATTCTGGGAGTTCAACTGGTTTTTATGAAAAGCATGCCAATCTGGCAATCTCTGAAAAATTACGGGATAAGCTGAAAGCAATAGGGTTCAACGTGTATATGACTCACGATAATTTAACTACATATTTGAGTCTTCAAGAACGTACAGACATTGCCAATGCATTTGCCAAGGGAAAGAATGACCAGACAGTATTCGTTTCGGTTCATCACAATGCGGCCCCTACAAACCCGTATGTACGTGGATTCGAATCGTATCACTATGATAATAAATATGCCTGGGAAGAGGAATATCCACCCGATCCGATTCAGGTAGCGTATGGAAGTGAATCCAAGAGATTAGCAGAAACGGTTCACCCGAGTACGGTGAATGCCATCGGACTGACAGACAAAGGAATGAGAAATGATCAGGCGTTTTATGTGATCCGTAACACGCAGATGCCGTCACTCTTATTGGAGATGGGGTATATGTCAAATCCGACAGAGGAAGCCCTGATTAAAACATGGACGTTTCAAAATAATGCTGCAGAGGGTATCAAGAACGGAATCGTTTCCTACTTCAAAGTGTATGAAGTATATAACGCAGAGAATAAGAGACTTAAAGTCTATAAGACGAAAGAGGAAGCCATTCAATACTCCAAGTCTCAATCCAATACATATGTATTCGATAAATACCAGCAGAAAAAAGTGTATGAGAATTTGAATGAATACAGTGTCTATCAAAAAGGGAATGACAGGCTTAAAACCTTCCCGATCAAAGAAGACGCGATCCAATATGCAGGAACTCTGACAAATACGAGAGTAGTGGATGAACACACTGAAAAAATCCTTTGGTCTAATTATTTACCCAAAAAGTACAGTGTTCAAACAGAAGCAGGAAAAAGTTTATGGTCGTATTACGATGTCAAGAGTGCAATCGATTACGCTAAATGGAAGGCAACACCATTAAAAGTGGTTGATATTGATTCCAAGGGCGTCATTTGGTCGAGTATCGATGGAGTTAAAATCAATCGTTTCATTAATGATACAAACCTGATCGGCCTCGACCGGATGGAAACGGCGATCAAGGTTTCCAAAGACCTTTATCCTAACGGTTTCTCAAGTTCCAAAGCGAAAAAAGCCGTCGTACTCGCAACAGCATATGACTTCGCAGACGCACTTTCAGTAGGGCCTCTTGCAGCTCAATTGGATAACGCTCCTATTCTATTAACCAGTAAGGACCAGCTTCCTTCAGAAGTAGAAAAAGAGCTTGTGAGACTGAATGCAAAAGAAGTACACATAATTGGTGGTAAAGGAGCCGTTTCAACTGCGGTTCAAGATCGACTGGCGAAGCTTGGACTTACCGTTACAAGAGTCGGTGGAGCTGACCGCTATGATACGAATCTTCTAATCAACAAAAAGCTGACGAATGTAAAAGGTGTATTCGTCGCATCAGGCAAGAATTATGCGGATGCCCTTGGTGCTGCACCGATTGCCTCAGCCAATCAATGGGCGATCGTGCTGACTGGTCAAGATAGCATCAATTCTAACGCTTTATCGTATATAAAAGGAAAGCAAGTGAAGGTCCTTGGTGGGGGAAGTGCCATTTCATCAACGGTTGAACAATCGATCAAACGCTATTCAACCAATGTGGAAAGACTCTCCGGAGCAGACCGTTATAAAACACTTGCAAAAGTACTGACAAAATTCAAATCAGTGATGGGATCGGATAAGTTCATCGTTTCCACTGGAACGAATTACCCTGATGCTTTAACCGCATCTGCCCTATCTGTGAAAACAAAGGCGCCGATCGTATTGGTAGGCGGCTCTTTAGATAGTCACCTTGAGGACTTCATCCTTGAGTATCAACCTGTTGGTGGCGTTAAAGAAGTCATCAAAGTAGGCGGAAAAGTCGATGACAGCATCATTGAAAAAATGAAGAATGTCTTGTATTAAGGAGGACACCCAGTGTTAAACAGTCGTAAAAATATCTTTCTAGTCTCTCTGCTCATCTTGTCTATGACTGTCTTCACCGCATGCAATGCTTCCTCTCCAAGTGAGAAAACAACGAAGGAAGAACCTGAAACAACCGAAAGTGAAACGTCGAATGAAGATACTTCTGTAAATGAAGAGTCGGATAACTCTACTGTTCAGGAAGAAGTGGAGGAAGTGGAAGCAGAGGAGCCGTCCGAAAGCTCCGAAGAAGAAACAACTGAAGAAGACAATGAAACGACGGAAAAAGAAAAAGAAGAAGTAAACATGTTACTTCAACAGCTGAAGCCAGAAAAAAACATGGTCAAAACCTTTGAAAATAAGGACTTCAGCTTAACGGAGACAGTGGTCGATCACAATGAAACCCATGTTCAGCGTGTATTCAAAGTGGGAGAGATGGTCACTCTTCAAATCCTAAAATGGGATCAAGATGCCATTCAAGTCGTGTATGAAGAAAGTAATCCGAAGAACGTGAAAGAAAGCATGTTGGACAGCTTCTCTCCGGATAAAGAAGCAAAACCGCTGGCCGACATCAAGCATAAAGGAAAAGGTGACACAACACGATGGGAAATCATCAGTGAAGATGAAACGATCAAAGTTCCTTACGACACGTATGAACATGTCGTCGCGGTTCGAAGCACGGTAAAAAACGGAAACGTGAATACCATCAATACGATGTATTATGCTCCCGGGATCGGCATGATCAAAGAAGTATATGAAGAAACCGGGGAAAACGGATATAAAATCGAATCCGTTTTGACAAAAGTAGAAGAGCTATAAAATCCTGAAGGTGTTCCCATGTGGAACACCTTCCTCAAGTACATATCCCAAGGAGGAAAAAACATTGAAGAAGAAGTTACTATCTATGCTGGTTCTTTCCACGATGGTTACGGGAATGATGGCAGCACCGATTGATACAAGTGCAGCTGGTGAGCCCATTTCTGTCAAACTTCAGAATTATATCGGAAGTAAGAGTTCACTTCCATTTAGTGTAAATGGGGACTATCAAGTGAAAGGGACATCGATTTTCATCCAGCCCGGAACTGCCTACACAATCAAGGTGGAGTCAGGGAATCTATCTCTTTACAAAGGTTCTACACTAGTGAAAAAGTTCGATGGCAACGTATCGATCATGCCAACGATCACGGAAGCGATGGACCGTTCCATGACGATAAAAGGGAATTATGACAAGCAATACTTAGGAGAAGTTGAGTTTACGGTTGAATCCAGTAAATATGTTAGACCCGTAAATCATATCAATCTGGAAGACTACTTAAAAGGCGTGGTCCCGGCAGAAATGCCTGCTTCCTGGGGTGGCAATGGCGGACTGGATGCCTTGAAGGCTCAAGCTGTAGCAGCCAGAACGTTTGTATTGAAAAAAGCAAATAATCCTAGTAATCCAAATCCTTGGACGATTTACGATGGACAAAGTGATCAAGTCTATAAAGGCTATGATTGGAACACCTATACAACAAAAGCGGTCAATGAAACACAAGGAGAAGTTCTGAAAAAAGGCGACAGCTATGCGGAAGCATTTTATTCTTCATCTAACGGGGGAAGAGTATTCTCGAATCAAAATGTGTGGGGCTCAGATTTAGTTCCTTACCTGGAGACAAAGCCGGACATCTATGATGCGAAAATCTCACCGCATGGAAATTGGGCAGTCCCTCTTGCGAAATCTCAATTCGACGCAAGCGAGTTAGATCTTAAGAAACCAGAAGCATGGTGGTCGGACGCGAAGGAAAAAGATCAAACGATCATTTCCAACATGAAATCATGGTTAAAAAATAAAAATCATCTTGATGAAAAGAGTGAAATCAAAATCGTCGATATTAAGGATGTCTCTTTTGATATCCCGGATTCTTCCTTCACTTCGACAGATGTATTAAAGGGAACCGTATCGTTCACTTATTTTGAGAAAAAAGATAGTGGATTTGTGAAAAATGAAGATGAAACCATCAAGCTGCAAACGAAAACGATTAATGATCGCTCTTATAACATTCGTTTTATGCTGGGAACATCGATCATGAAGAGCCCTTATGTAAAAGAATTGAAAGAAACAGATGAGCTATACACAATCAACGGGGGCGGTTTCGGCCACGGAATCGGGATGAGCCAATACGGCGCTTACCAAATGTCGAAAGAAGGAAATAACTTCAGGACGATCCTTGGCTACTACTACCCGACAACAAGCGTGAATAGAGAATTGGACTTGAATGACTATTCTCATGAGCTTGAAGGGATTGACCGCTATGAAACAAGCGTAAGTGTATCAGAGTATGGCTGGGAGAATAAATCGAAGGCAGTTGTCATCGGCCGCGGCGATTTATCCATCGATGCTTTAACAGGAAGTGTACTGGCGAAGAAATTGGATTCTCCATTATTATTAACAACATCTAAATCGCTTCCGGATACAGTCCTTGATGAAATTAAGCGTCTTCAGCCTGAAAAGGTCTACTTACTCGGCGGTACGAATGCCATCAGCAGTAATGTAGAGAATCAATTGAAAGGCTTATCCGATGTTACCCGCATCAGTGGGGCAGAGCGTTATGAGACAGCAGTGAAAGTGGCAGATGAAATTAACAACAATCATGAAATCTTTGTTGTGACAAAAGACGAGAAATCCCCGGATGCATTGTCGATTGCATCCTATGCAAGCATGATGCAAATCCCGATTCTTTACACAACAAAAGATTCTCTTCATGAAAGTGTTGAAGCTTACATGAAAGAGAATACGATTAATAAAGTAACGATCATTGGCGGTCAGTCCGCTGTTTCTACTGAAGTGGAACGCCAACTGATGAGTCTTGCTTCAGATGTGTCAAGGGTATACGGAGATGACCGTTACCAAACAAGTCTGACCATTGCAGAGAAATACAGCAGTGAGTTTGAAGAAAAGACATTATTCTTCGCGCGCGGAGACGTCTTCATCGATGCCCTGCCTGCATCTTCATTGGCAGCAGCGATGAAATCACCATTAATCTTGACGCGTAAGGATCAATTACCCGACAATGTGAAAGCATGGCTGGATGAGCGTACTGTCCTGGCCGATACCTACTTCTTAGGCGGTAAAGGTGCCATCTCGGAATCGGTTCGTCAAGATATCCAACAGGCTTTAGCGAATTAATTTGAATCAAGGAGCTGCCATTCTTCGGGATGGCAGTTTTTTAATGGGATTGGAGCCCATCCAGCCCCACTACCAGCCAGATAATCGGCAGCTGAAAATGAGTAACTTCCCCTCATATAGATCAATCTTCCAATATTATGACTATAAATCACGTTTGTAACACATATTTAACATAACGGAATCATAGAGAATTTGCGTCATTTTTCAGTATTGACAAGGGTGACGAAGCGTAGAGGTGTAGGGAACAAAGCATTTTCAAATGGTTGGTTTTCATGTATAATTTTTTATTGTTGTTTGATTATCAAGACGTAACAGGGTGCGTCCCTTTTTACATAAGAAAGACGAATTCGACGGTCCTCATAGGAAAGGAGTTTGCAATGAAAAGACAGTTTGCCGTTCTACTCATTTTAATTACCTTATTTTTAAGTGGCTGCGGTGATCAGCCATTGAAATTCAGAAACCTGCTGGAAGCGGATCAATATATTCGCAATAATATTGAAAACACGGATTGGGATGCCTTTAAATATATGCTGAGTCCTGACAACACAGTGACAGAAAAGGACTTCAACTATCTTAAAGAGAAACTGACATCTCAACGCAAAAGTTATTTCCATACCGAAGCTGTTAATAAGTTCTATCGTTTTAATAAAGAAAATGAATTGGTTTATATGACGGAGTGGGAGAAGAAGGACGGAATTCTTCTACTGAAAGATATAGACTATATTCAATAAGGCTCTTATGAAATGCCTTCAATAAACTAAAAAGACAATGAGGAGTTTAGTATGAATTTTTCCACACTCATGAACAAGTATGAGCCGAGGATGAAGCAGATCATCCTGATTTTAGTGGCCGGATATTTGTTCTTCGCCCAGTTCTCTACTCAAGCTAAATACATCAAGCTTCTCCCCGTACCCGTTCCTGCGGTGCTGACATTGGGGGTTGGCTCACTGTTATTCCTGTATTACGTACTCAATCGAAAACGTTTGACGCAAACCTCAGAGTTTGATAAATACTTGAAACGCTTCCTGATTCTATTTCTTATCTCATTGGCACTGGCAATCCTTTCTGCTTTTTATACTGCTACGGTATTGAATAGTGTTGAGTATATGAACTACCTGAAAAGCTCGATGATCACGCGACTTGCCTATTATCTCAGCTTTTTCATGTTTGTGTACTTCGGCTACCGGTTGCTTGTGAATGAGCCAAAGGATAACGAAAGCATCATCAAAGTCTATCCGTTGTCGATAGCATTGTTAGTGGCAGTAGCCTTCTGGCAGCTTGCCTATTTCATGTTTAACATTCCATTCCTTAATTTAGATACCCGTTCCTTCGTTCATAGCGTTGAGGGAGTGACGCTGTTCGACTTCCGGATCACGTCATTCACCAATGAACCAAGCTATATGGGACCGTTCTTGATCGATCTGATCATCCTGGCATTCCTGTTTGTGAAACGGAAATGGGTGTATGCAGTCGTCGTACTCATCCCGACGCTTTTCATCCTGGCCTTTACGTTTTCCGTGAGCGCCTATTTCAATCTGGTACTCGTGATAGGCTTCTTGATGGTCTATCTCATGTTCCATCCAAAATTCCCGAAAAAGATCCTTTGGATGATTCCATTGGTGGGGATCATCGGAATTGCCGGACTTTATCTCGTAAACCCGGATCTACTGGCGAAATTCTTCTCTCCGATTTGGGGAAGAAGGGATAACCTTTTTGATCCGACACAATCAAGCCGGATTTATATGTACGTCATGCCATTCCAGTGGCTGTTCGATCATTCCATCGTATCGGGACTATTTGGATACGGACCTGGAGCTTATGAATTCCTGGCGGGTACCAAGATTGTGCCACATACCCAGATGAGCCTGGCCATCTCGGCAAACAATATGTTTATCGATGTGCTATTCGAGCAAGGTGTCATCGGACTCCTTCTATTATTGACAGGATTAATTTCCATCGCCGTGTTCCTATTGAAGAACGGCATGAAGAACATGTACTACTTCATTGCATTGGTAGAGTACTTTCACCTGATGGTCACATCCTTATACAGAGCGGATTATGTCACACCACGATTCTGGGCAGTTCTATTAGTCATCGCCGTGCTAGTGAAAATCGGTGAAATGAAACACAAAGATAAGCAAAATGTAATGGAGTGATACAGTTGAGTTCTTACAAAATCTTTCTTTCATATCTGATCTTTGTGGTTCTTTTGTTCGGCATCATCGTTGGCGTGAAAACAAAAGAGGTGCAGAAAAGTGAATATAAATCGGTCGGAAACGAATATTCACTCCTGAATTTCGGCTTAGGCGAAAGGTATCAGGAAGTCTTTAAGGTCATGAAAGATCCCGAATCCAAAGATGAAGCCCTGGATGATCCAGAACAGAAGCTTCGCGTCCACTTCACGGGTGGAGAAGCAGACTACCTGATCACATCCAACAGAAAGTTCAAAATTTCTGACACGATCAATGCAGGAGATAACCTGCAAAAGGTCATTGATAACAACTTAGAGCTGGACATGTTTGAATACAAAGCAGATGAAAATGCGACAACATCGTATGTATATATGATTATCGATGAACAAAGCGTTGTGTTCGAAGTGGAAGAAGGTAAAATCACCAAAATACTATTGGCTCAAGAAGAAATTCCTATCGTCGAGCTGATAGGTGCTCTGAATGAAGACTTGGCGACAGAAGAGTTCCTGGAGCTAACGGACGAAGAGCTTCTTGAAGAGTCCGGCATGCTGAGCTTCCGGATCGATTACGAAAAGAACAACAGAAAAGTACTATCAGACGAATTCCTGCAATACGTGGATGCAGGTCTCTTACCAGAAACGCCATTGCCAATCGGGTATTCAGAAAAGAACCTGTTCCGTAAATACGGTGATCCTGTTTACATCTTCGAAGGACAAGGCGAGGTTGAATTCTACTACTACTATAAAGAGTTCAATTCCTTTGTTGGATTAAACGAAGATAAGCGACTCGTGGAAATCAAGTTCCCGGTAAACATCCCGGCAGCGGAATTCGAAAAGATCCATGGCGATCTTGAAAATGAGCTCGACCTCGAACAAAACGAGCTGAAGTTAACGAAAGAAAATGACATGATTACGGAAGTCATTTTAAAAGAAAAGTGATTTCTTGAGGTGCACCCGGGCAAGTGGGGTGCACCTTTTTAATTCGCACTTTTCGTAAAGTTTGTGGCTATTGTAGAGAAGAAAGTAGTAGTTGATTTCCGCTGCAGGATGCTCGCTTTCCGCGGGGCTGGCGGTGAGCCTCCGGGGTCTCACCTGTCCAGCTATTCCCGCAGGAGTCGATCATCCTTTCGCTCCAACCAACTTTCTGAGCATGAATCCTTAAGCGAAAACAATTAAAACAAGCTTTATAGAAAACAATCTCATTGAAAGTAAGGAGAGATTGATTGTCTCAAGGAAGTATTTTTCAAATTAGTTTGTTTTCTAGCCCACGATGAAGCTCTGTCACAAAAAAACTGTTAAAGATGGTGAGGGGAACTGCGCAGACTCCTGCGGAAGTACGGGCGTGCCGAGACCCCGGAAGCGAATCTGAGGAGGCTCGGCCGATCGTCCGCGGAAAGCGGAGCAGTTCCCCTCACCATCCAGCACACACTAATTGACAGAGCCTTGCAGAACTCATGTTAAAACAACAATATTTGCGAAAAGAGCCTTTTAATTTTATGGAATTCGCCACAAAAAAGGCAGGCACCACAACCAGGCACCTGCCGCAAATCTAATCAAATCCAACAAACACTATTTCTTCTCATACCTAAAAATCTCCCTGAATGCTTTACCATAATAGCTAAACGGCTCATCTAAATGACGGTACTTTTTCAACGTGAAGAGAGTCAATAGAACCACCGCAGTAGGGGTATTGTACATTCTCTTGAACAAAGGCCCTTTTCCAATAAACGATTTCTCATATAATCGGGTCTGCATCTCAGGCTTCTCATGATTCACGACAACCTTCGGATAATAGCTGATGGACTTATGATTTCTCGCTAAATCGAATAAGAAGACATTCTCTTCCCCGGAAGGATAAATCGCACCCAAGCCGAACTTCTCGTCGAATCGGATCAGGGAGGACTCGATATTCGCCGTCTGGATAAAGATCTCGATGGAAGACTTCTTCAACAGCTTACCGGTTGTAACCTGCTTCTGCTCTTCTTCGTCATATTCTTTATAGTAAACGCCTTTAATCGGATCATAGATTTGGAAGCATGCCACATCGGTCTCGAGATTCTCATTGAAATAATCGACAACAAGCTGGAACGAGTCGTCATTATACCAGCAGTCATCATCCGAAAACGTCAGAATGCTTCCACTCGCATGCTCAATACCAACGTTCCGGGCAAGTGACAACCCTTTACGATCAATTTCTATATGATTGTATTTAAAGTTAACATCTTTTAAAACGGATGTAATATAATTGTGATTGTCTTGTGATACAATAATGACTTCGAAGTCTTTGTATGATTGATTATTAAGACTTTCAAACAATCGTTTCAATTCCTCTGGCTTCGTTCCAAGAGTTGGTACGATTACACTAATCATTTTCTTCATCCTCACATCTGAAATTACTCGCTATATTATAGCACAATAAACCCGTGAGATTAAGAAATCAACAACATATGGTATAATACACATGAATTTTAATAGATTTTGGCTCATTCGAGTGAAACCAAAGTTTCACTCGCCTTTCAGCGGATAGCTGAAAGGTAGCCTGTTGGTGAGAAAACGCATGAGCAAAGAAATTTGCTCGGGCGTTTTCTCACCAACAGGCGTAAATGAGCCAAAATCTGCAGACACTATTTAAAAGACTTCGAATCAGTAGAATAAGAACAATTGATTTACACAAAACTAAGAGGTGAGTTCTTTGAGAGTAAAAAAAGCGATTATCCCGGCTGCGGGTTTAGGTACGAGATTCCTGCCGGCAACAAAGGCACAGCCGAAAGAAATGCTACCAATTGTAGATAAACCTACAATCCAATATATTATCGAAGAAGCCGTCAATTCAGGGATAGAAGATATCCTGATCGTGACGGGCCGTGGAAAACGTGCCATCGAAGACCATTTTGACAAGTCTTTAGAGCTTGAAGAAATGCTTGCCATGAAAGAGAAATACGATGAGCTCGAGCAAATCAAACAAATCTCTCATATGGCGGACATTCACTACATCCGTCAAAAAGAGCCAAAAGGACTCGGACATGCCATCTGGTGTGCCAGAAAATTCATCGGAAATGATCCTTTCGCCGTCCTTCTAGGAGACGACATCGTAATCTCCGAGAAACCTTGTCTAAAACAACTGATCGATGAATTCGAAGAAAAAGAAGCGAGCATCATCGGCGTACAGGAAGTCCCTGACGAGGACGTATCCAAATATGGTGTCATCGACGTGGCAGACCCTAATAATGACGGCCCGCTATTCAAAGTCAAAGGGCTCGTGGAAAAGCCGAAACTGGAAGATGCTCCTTCCAACATGGCCATCATGGGACGCTACGTCCTCACACCGGATGTACTCGACATTTTAGGAAACCTGGAGCCTGGTCAAGGGAATGAAATTCAATTGACAGACGCTCTTCAAGAATTAAATACGAAGCAAAATGTTTACGGTTATTCTTTTGATGGTAAAAGATACGATATTGGAAACAAATACGGCTTTGTTCAAGCAACAGTAGAGTTTGCTTTAATGCGAGATGACCTGAAAGGTCCATTGAAAAGCTGGTTAAAAGACATCATTTCAGAATGAACAAGGAGAAATTAAGATGAACATTTGTGTAATTGGTACAGGTTATGTAGGGCTTGTTTCAGGCGTTTGCTTCAGTGACGCCGGAAATAACGTGACATGCCTGGATATAGACGCTCAAAAAGTAGAGAACCTGAAAAATGGGATCATCCCTATTTACGAGCCGGGCTTGACCGAATTAGTAGAAAAGAACATCAGCGAAGGCCGCCTATCCTTCACAACGGATTATGCTGAAGGGATGAAGGACGCGGACCTTGTCATCATTGCAGTCGGAACTCCTCCTAAAGAGAACGGGGAAGCGAACCTGCAATACATCGAAGCGGCTGCCCGTTCGATTGCAGAGCACCTTCATGACTATAAGGTGATCGTGACGAAGAGCACGGTTCCAGTCGGAACAGGCGCCATGATCAAGGGTGTCATCAAAGAGGTTGTCGGACATGAAGAATTCGATGTCGCATCCAACCCTGAATTCCTTCGTGAAGGATCGGCCATTTACGATACAGTGAATATGGAAAGAGCGGTCATCGGAGTGGAATCAGAGAAAGCAGAAGCGATCCTGAAGGAACTGCATGCTCCTTTTACCAAAAATATCGTAGTGACAAATATTGAAACTTCTGAAATGATCAAATATGCGTCCAATGCGTTCCTTGCAACAAAAATCAGCTTCATCAATGAAGTGGCGAACGTGTGTGAACTTGTTGGTGCAGACGTGACGAAGGTGGCAGAGGGAATGGGGTATGACCCGCGTATCGGCCCTCAATTCCTGAACGCTGGAATCGGCTACGGAGGTTCATGTTTCCCTAAGGATACAAGTGCCCTTGTCAAGATTGCCGACCAAGTGGGCTACGACTTCAAGATCGTCAAAGACGTTGAAGCGGTGAACGGCCTTCAGCGCTTCAAGGTTGTAGACAAGCTGGTAGAAGCCTTCGATGGCGACCTGACAGATAAGAAAATTGCTGTCCTTGGTCTTGCGTTCAAGCCGAATACAGATGACATGAGGGACGCACCTTCTGTCGATGTCATCCCTAAACTGCAGGAACTTGGAGCGGACATCACGGCATATGATCGTATTGCAGAGAAAAACGCAAAGGCGCTCATTCCAAACCTTCGTACAGGACAAGACCTGTATGAAGTGATCCAGAACTCGGATGCCATCCTGATTCTGACAGAGTGGGATGAAGTAAGAGAGCTCGATTTAGAAAAAGTAGCTACACTAGTAAATAGCAAAGTCATCATTGATGGACGTAATATCTTTGATCCTGCTCTTATGGAAGAGAACGGATTCTACTATGCGTCAATCGGAAGAAAAACGGTCAAGGCATAACATGATAGGTGGATCCTTCATCAGGGTCCACCTTCAATTGGTATATAAGGTTAGATGAGAGGAAGTCATGATATGATACTGGAAATAATCTTTTGGCTGCTGATCCTCCTTTCGGTTTATATCTATGCCGGTTATCCGATCCTGCTGAAGCTCATATCAGGAGTTGTCAAAAAGGATCAAATCACCGATACAGGCTATGAACCAAAGGTAACGCTCTTTATCGCAGCATACAACGAAGAGAAAGTCATCGCTGAAAAAGTACAAAACTCCGTGGATCTTGATTATCCACAGGATAAGCTTGAAATCATCGTTGTGTCAGATGATTCATCCGACAGAACGAACGACATCGTCAATGAGTTCGTGGCGAAATACCCGAACGTGAAGCTGAATGTCGTGAAAGGAAGAAAAGGAAAGACAGCGGCACTGAACAAGTCCGTCCCAATGGCAACTGGAGAAGTCCTTGTATTCTCAGATGCGAACTCCCTTTACAATAAGGATGCCGTTCATCATCTAGTGAAGCACTTCAAAGATGAAGAAATCGGCGGGGTTTGTGGTGAACTGAGACTGACGAACCCAACCAATTCATCGATCGGGGAGTCTGAGGGTGCTTACTGGAAATATGAGAAACTCTTGAAAATGCTCGAGACGGCAACCGGTACGACGATCGTAGCAAATGGCTCGATCTACGCACTGCGCAAGGAATTATTCAAAGAAATGAATCCGAACGTCGGCGATGATATGCAGAACCCGCTCATCATCATCAACCAGCAAAAGAGATTCGTCTATGAACCGAACGCAATCACGATGGAAGAGACGTCGCCGAAATCATCCGAAGAATTTGGCCGTAAAGTCCGTATCGTAACGCGAAGCTTCACAGGGATCATGAGCTACAAGCATGTGTTGAATCCTGTAAGGAATTTCGATTTCTTCTATAAATACATGTCCCATAAATTCTTAAGATGGCTTGTTCCTTACTATATGATTGCGATCTTTATCATTAATCTATTCTTACTGGATCAGCCACTCTATCAAGTCATGTTCGGCTTACAATTGGCATTTTATCTCCTCGCACTATTAGGCAAAGTGACGAGCAACAAAATAACGTATATCCCATACTACTTCTGCCTGGTAAACTATGCAGCCTTCCTCGGCACACTGAGAGCGATCTCGGGTAAGAGACAGGCAACATGGACACCAACTAGTAGATAATGGAAACGAAACCCGATTTGAGTCTCCTCAAATCGGGTTTTTTCGCGACTTTATTTGTCGTGTCCATCTCTTATAAAGTCGATTTCTACACTAAAATGTCATACCCTGACTTTATAAGTAAAAGGAAAAGTGTTAAAATTTTATTACAATTATGTAAACGAGGTATTAAGACTATGAATCTAGTAAACAAGCTAAAAGAGGCACTGCTGTCCATATGGCAGGACAAGCTCCTCCTCATCTCTGCCGTCGGTCTTTCCATTAAAGTTGTATTATTCTATTTGTTATTAGGAAAAGGCCTATTCGAAGTGAAAAGCTTATTCGTGACGCTTCCGGGCAGTATTTTGATGTTATTTTCTTTTGTATTTTTATTTAAAACCTGGTCCAGAAAAACGGCCATCATCGGACTAAATATTGTCGCGACCTTCCTGTTATTGTCCCAGTTATGGTACATCCGCTATTTTGGAACACCATTATCGTTCTTTGCCCTACTGCAGACGTCCAACCTTTCAGGACTCGGACCAAGCATCATGGAACTGATCAACGGGCTTGATGTCCTATTTGTAGTGGATATCATCCTATTGCTCATCCTGACGAAAAAGAAATCCTTTTCGATCCCTAAGGTGCAATGGAAAACCTTCATCATCCTTTTCCTTGCAGGTTTCAGCATCCTTGCCGTGAAACCATTGAAGAACCACTATGTGGACGGTACTCCATATGCTCAGATCTTCAAGATTTACGACCGCTATGATTACATATTGAAGTTCAACCCACTTCAATACAGCGTGCTGGATATGTACCTGTTTTATCAAAACAATCGTTACATCGACCTGAACGAGGAAGAAGAAAAACTCGTGAAAGACTGGTTTAAAAACAAAGACGAATATAGGGAAAAAAGGCTGTACTTAAACAATAAGTACGAAGGAGTCGGGGAAGGGAAAAACCTCATCATCCTGCAATTCGAATCCCTTGAAAACTGGGTGCTGAATAAAAAGGTGAATGGAAAAGAAGTCACCCCTAACCTGAACAAACTGTTGAAGAACAGTATCTATGCGTCCAACTTCTATCCGCAAACAAAGGGTGGACGAAGCTCTGATGCGGAGTTTGTCGTGAATACATCCCTGATGCCGGTCATGGAGGGGAGTACATTCTTCCGCTATCCGACGAATGATTATACGACGCTTCCCGGCTTGTTGAAAGAGGAAGGGTATTCAACCTATGCCTTCCACGGGGACGAGGGAACGTATTGGAACAGAAGAGAAGCTTACCCGCATATCGGGATTGATGAATATCACGCCATTGAGGAGTTCCATGAAGGCGAAGAAATCGGGATGGGCTTGAGTGATGAAGAATTTTTCCATCAATCGGTCGAATTCCTGAGTAAAAAGGAGCAGCCTTATTTTGGCTATCTGATTACACTGACAAGTCACACTCCCTTCGTGATCCCGGAGAAATTCAGGGGTCTTGAATTTGAAGCCCAGTACAGTGACACATCAGCCGCCCATTACCTGCAATCCATCCACTACACGGATATGGCAGTCGGCAAGCTGATGGAGGATCTTGAAGCGAATGATATGCTTGATGACACGATGATCGCGATCTTCGGAGATCACGCAGCCTTCGAAAACAGCTACAAAGATCAAATGATGAAAGAAAATCCAAAGGTTGAAGGGATCGACGAAGAGGGCAGAGTGCCGTTCATCCTCTACAATCCTGGCATGGAACCGATGGAACTGGACAAGGCCTACGGTCAAGTCGATATCTTCCCTACGCTTGCTTATGTCATGGGCATTGACGATAAGAAGTATGAAGATGTGGTAATGGGAAGAAACATGCTCACATCCGATGACAGTTTTGCCGTCATCCCACTAGAGAATACAATTCGATCAGATCGAGAGCTTGCCGAAGAGAAGAAACAATTCGAACTGAAAGCTCAGCAGGTATCGGACCTGATCATCAGAAGCAATTACTTCGAGAAAAAAGAATAACGCTCGCACTCCTATCTCATGAGGTAGGAGTGTTTTTTTTGTTCTGCGATTTTCTTCAATTCGTTTGCTCTCATCTTGATGAATGTGTGCATGTACCTTTTTAAAAAGAGCTTGTTTGCAAGTGTACCGATTAATCCCAGTGGAGCTTTATAAGAGAATGTGTCCTTCATTAGCGTACCATTTTTATGTTCACGAAATTCATGGATATGTGTAAAGGATTTAAAGGCACCCTTCACCATCACGTCTGTGAATGAGTGAGGAGCGTCCATTTCGACAATTTGAGCCGTCAGCCGCTGTTTAACGCCAAAATGAACGGCTTCCCATGTGACGGTATCTCCAATCTCCAATAAACCGCTTGTGACGCCTCCGATGGCCTTCTCTTGGGTTTTAGCGGTCGTTTGAGTGTGAATATCCACATTGCGCGCTAAATCAAAACAAACGGGCACAGGAGCGTTGATTGACGTAATTTGACGAATAGTGGGCAAAATAGAGTCAACTCCTTTTCTTAGGTCAATATGAGGGACGGTCCTTGATGTATCGAACGCTCATCAAGAAAATTCGACACGGAGGATCAATTAATCAGATTCATGATAATAAAGACCAATCATAATCAATTACCGTATATCAGGATCAATTATATCCCAAACCGGTTCAATTCTCCCGCGATGGCGCCAACACAACCTACAGATCCGTCATCAGAATCGGCCTTCAGGCTGGCTTTAAACTACATTCCCAGCTAAAAAAGGACAATCTAAAATCAAACAAAAAAGAAAACCTTGGATAATCATCCAAGGTTTTCTACTAATCTAGTATTTTCCACGCATAGACGAAAGCGTGTGCTTATCTTTCGCGTAATTTCTTCATCGTATTGATGAGTGGCTTATGCTGACCGATCAATCCAACCACTTCTGCCGTCAACTGAATGATGATCACCAGGACAGCGGAGAATAAAATAGCTCCCCAAAGTGTAGATCGTGTGAACAGGATCGCGCATAGTCCGAAAAATGCTCCAATCGCATAAATGATCAAGACCGTCTCTTTATGAGAGAAGCCCATTGCCAGTAAGCGATGGTGTAAATGGGATTTATCAGGTGCTGAAATCTTTTGCTTATTCAGGATACGTCTGATAATCGCAAAGAATGTATCGAAAATCGGTATAGCCAGGATGATAATTGGAACAACTAAACTGAAGATCGTGACACTCTTGAACAATCCAAGGAGCGAGATGATGGAAATACAATAGCCAAGGAATAATGCTCCCGTATCACCCATGAAGATCTTCGCAGGATTGAAGTTGAAGAATAGGAATCCGATTGTCCCACCGATCAGGATGACGGTAAGGGCAACCACCATATACTGACCATTCATAGCTGCAAGAGCCATAATGGAAGTCATGGCAATGACGGATACTCCGCCTGCAAGTCCATCCAGTCCATCAATCAGGTTGATGGCATTGGTGATCCCGACGATCCAAAGAATACCGAACACATAACTGAAATTCCCTAAATATATACGCTCTGCCACGAACGGCAAAGTGATGAAGTCAATTTTAAAGTCGGCAAACACGACGATACAAGCTGCCAGGATTTGTCCAACAAGTTTAGCTTTAGGTGACAGGGTAAAGCGATCATCGAGGATCCCTACGATCAGGATGATTCCCCCCCCTAGAATGACCGGCCAAAGTGGAGCAATCAGATCATTCAAGTACAACAGGCCAGCTGATGCACCTATGACGATCGACAAGCCGCCCACACGAGGCATGAGTCCTTTATGGACCTTTCGATGGTCTGGTTTATCGACAAAGCCAAATCGCTTGGCGAATTTGATTACGAATGGAGTCACTGCTACAGAAACAACTAAAGAAATAGCAAAAGCAATTACAAAATCAATTAGAGAGTACATTCGTTCACCTCTTTTTCTTCTATGGGCACTCCAATTGTAAGAATACCACATATTTAATGATGTGCAACATTTTTTTTAAGGGAACAATTACTAAAATGCGTAGTGGCTATTTTGTCAAAAAAAGCAGAGGCTTTCTTCATTAGACGTCGAATTTTAGTGAAAAGTTTCAAAAGTAACAAGTTAATTTATTACTACCCATTAACCAGATGAATTTAAACGTCAGGATGTCCGATTAATTTCACCATTGTAGGCGAAAAAAGCTTATTTCTCTATCCGTCTAAAGAGTCATTTTTCCGTGTTACTTCTATACAATTAGTATGAGTTTAATGATGGCTTTGTAAGAAAAAAGATTTTTCCAATGTAAATATTTTTACGAGTTGGTTTCAACAGGCGTTTCAAGGTATTCAACATCGCCTTCTATTATGTCAGCCTGTCCATTTGTGAGCTCCGTCATCCACTCAATGAACGTGGATTTATTGGCTTCCTCGACATACACCTCAACTTCAACGGCTTCCAGGTAATGGATGTCCTTCAACTGATAACGGGAGGACCTCACTTCGTTTTCCACTTTCCCCAGCCACGTATAGTCAATAGTGGACTTCATGATGCGCATCAAGCTTCTTTCGACGATGCCTGCAGCATTCAAACCTTCTGACGTCGCACGTCCATACGCCCGGATCAGTCCGCCTGCGCCAAGCTTGATCCCGCCGAAATAGCGGGTGACCACGACAACGGTATCTTTAAGATCCCTCTTCTTTAATACCTCGAGCATCGGCACTCCGGCAGTCCCACTGGGTTCACCATCGTCATTCGCTTTCTGGATCAGATTATTCTCACCGATCATATAGGCAGAACAATTATGGTTCGCATCCGAGTGCTTTTTCTTAATGGCTGCAATGAATTCCTGTGCTTCTTCTTCAGATTCCACACGACTGACGTATGTGATGAATCTGGAGCGTTCTATATTGATTTCATGTTCTCCGTAACCCTTGACGGTATTATAGTGATGTAACAATACGGTTTCCCCTTTCCATTTCCTTATGTATGAATAATGGCGAAATACGCGTTTTATCTCTATTTGCATCCTATATCTACTATATATAAAAGTAGAACGGATTGCACATAAATAAAGATCAATTTCCAAATACAGACGGAAAATACTGGTTCTACATGAAATAATGGTAATACAATGTAATCAAACTTTAATCTCCGACAATATATGACATGGTATAATGGACGCTGATAGTAATACTTCAGTTGTTCCAAAGCTCTGAAAGGGAAGTCGAATGGTCTAGATAATTCCCATTCATTCTCTTCCAACCTTGAGCGAATGATCCCTTGGTAGAGGTATTACATAGGAATATGCCTAGATGAATAAAGGAGTTTTGTGATTTTGCATTGAAATGATAATAGGTACGATTTTAAAGCGGGATGGTAGGTCTATGGACATAACATACACAAGCTGAAAAACCACTTATTATTATGCAAGAATAGTTTTTCGTAAAGCTTTATTCTAGGTTGACTACTATTGTGGAACAAAAGAGGGGTGTACCGTGTCACTTAAAAAAATAAACACCAAGATGTTAGATAGCATCCTGAAAAAGATGGTCGATACGGTTGACGAAAGTAAGGATGAAATCTTCCAGATTGGCGAGCAATGTCGAACTGATTATGAAGATTTGATGAAAGAATTACTGGATGTAAAAGAAATGGTCTTGAAGGTGATTGATGAAGGAGATGACCTCCAACAGAAATCCAAGTTTGCACGGCTGAGACTTTCCGAGGTAAGCAAACATTTTCAAACCTATTCAGAAGACCAGGTAAGAGAAGCGTACGAGAAAGCTCATGACCTGCAAATGAGATTATCCATGAATAGACAGCAAGAAAAGCAGCTGAGAGATCGCCGGGATGAACTCGAGAGGCGTTTACACTCACTCGGGGACACGATCGAACGGGCAGAAAACCTTTGCTCGCAAATATCCGTGGTTCTCAATTATTTAAATAGTGACTTAAGGCAAGTGAATGAGGCACTGGAGGACGCAAAGCAGCGTCAGGATTTCGGACTTCAAATCATTGAAGCACAAGAGGACGAGCGGAAACGCTTATCCCGTGAAATTCACGACGGACCTGCACAAATGATGGCCAACGTCTTAATGCGTTCCGATCTGATCGAACGCGTCTACCGTGAAAAAGGGACAGACGATGCCATCAGGGAAATCCGCGACCTCAAACGGATGGTCCGCTCAGCCCTATACGAGGTCCGGCGCATCATTTACGACCTCAGACCGATGGCACTTGATGACCTGGGGTTGATTCCGACCCTCAAAAAATACTTGAGTACAATCGAAGAGTATAACCAGAAGACCTCCATTCAGTTTGTGAATATGGGGCTCGATATCAGACTTCCTTCAAAATTCGAAGTCGCTCTATTCCGATTAGTACAAGAAAGTGTCCAAAACGCACTTAAGCACGCTGAAGCATCACATATCCAAGTTAAAGTAGAAGTAAAGAAAGACCAAATAACAGTTGTTGTCAAAGACAACGGCAAAGGATTCGATAAAGAACAACAGAAAACAGGATCCTTTGGCATCATGGGGATGAAAGAACGTGTCGACCTTCTCGAAGGAGACATCACGATTGACTCAAAAGTAGGGACTGGAACGGTGATACTGATCCAGGTTCCGCTTAATAAGTAAATTTTCCAAGGTTTAGGGAGGCGAAAGACATGGCAACAAATATTGTTATCATTGATGATCATCAGCTTTTCAGAGAGGGAGTAAAACGAATCCTGGAATTCGAACCTTCTTTCAACGTAGTAGCAGAAGGCGATGACGGTTCAGAAGCCATGAACCTAGTAGAAACACACGAACCGGATGTTGTCCTGATGGATATCAACATGCCTGAAACAAACGGCGTAGAAGCAACTCGTGAACTGATGGACAGATACCCAGACACAAAAGTCATCATCCTATCCATCCACGATGACGAAAACTATGTAAACCATGCGCTGAAAACAGGAGCACTCGGTTATCTCTTGAAAGAGATGGACTCAGAGGCACTGGTCGACGCAGTGAAGATCGTCGCAGACGGCGGTTCTTATGTCCATCCGAAGGTAACTCATAACCTGGTAGCAGAATACAAGCGCCTGGCAAACGCCCAAAACTCAGGTGGATTCCAACAATCCGAAGTTCGCCGCCCGCTTCACCTATTAACGCGCCGCGAATGTGAAGTCCTGCAGATGCTTGCTGACGGTAAAAGCAACCGAGGAATCGGTGAAGGCCTGTATATCAGTGAAAAAACTGTCAAAAATCATGTAAGTAATATACTACAAAAGATGAACGTTAATGACCGTACCCAGGCAGTAGTCACTGCGATTAAGAACGGTTGGGTGGAAGTACGATAACGTTTAGAGAGATATGCGTATTGTTAATTTGTTGTTGAAAGAGCGGCCCTTCTTTGAGAAGGGCCGTTTTTTTTGGATTTGGCTGTTTTAGACAGATAAGAATGGTGATGGGGATAATCAAGCTACTCAAATATAAAATCCACTCCCCAACCAGGAAGTGGACCCGTCTAATGCTTTCTTCGTGCAAAATCAACAAACCGAAACATATCCAATCTGTGGCGCGATTCTGTATACTCGAACAGCGTAGCATCCTTCAAGTGCACATAATTCTTCACGACAACCACATGATCATAATCGTGCAAATCAAGATACTGCCGGTCCTCATCTGTACATTCTTCGACAACGATTTCTTTTTTGGCGAAATCGATCGGAAGTTCAAGATCGCCTTCCAAATACTCATATATGGAGTTCTCGCATATTTCCTTTGTCAGAAGCGGCACCTGCTCCTTGAGGAAGTAGGACTTGTCCAGAATGATTCTCTCACCACCGATTCGACGGGAGCGAACGACTTTCCAGACTTCAGCGTCTGCAGAGGTTTCAAGGACTGAAGCAAGCTGATCACCGACACCAATCAATCCGAAATCATGGACGAATGTCTCGATCTGGTCCCGGCCCATTGAAGTCTGCAGCTCTTTAAAGCTCACAAGCCCCGATATCGGAAAGCTCATCCTGGAGACGTCGAGTACAAGGGAGCCTTTTCCCCGGAGCTTTTGAATGAGTCCTTTTTGAGCCAGTAATGTAAGCGCTTTACGAATTGTCTCACGTGAAGTGGCATAGATCACCGAGAGCTCGTTTTCAGATGGCAGGATCGAATTTGCTGAATAGGTGCCATCCTGTATTTTTTCAGAGAGGTCCTCGAAGATTTGTTTGTATTTATTGCTTTTCGTCATAATATCACCTGCTATTATTTTACCATAATTAATTGGAAGAAATGAGATTGAACTTGAGTGTTGTGAATATTTTCAATAGAATGGAGATAGCGCAAATTTTAGAAAAGGGTGAAGAGCATTGTCGAAACAGCATTGGAAGAAAGTCATGTTGGGAATTGGCATGAGTACGTTACTATTGGGTGCTTGTGGTGCAGAAGAAGAGAAGAAGGAAGAGAACACGAACAGTACGGAAGAGGTAAAGCCAAGTGAAGACCCGGCAACAGACGAAGCGGCATCTCTGAATCAGATGACACAAATCGTTGAAGATGCGAGCGAGCTGAAAGAAGCAGAGGGTATCCCGGAAGAAGAGAAAACGGCGATCAACGCAGCCTTTGATCAATATATCAATGCATTTAACGAAGAAGACTTCGAATCATACATGAGTGTCATCTCGAAGACACCTGTGAATTTCGAATACGCGGACGAAGAGCGCTATGTCAAACAAATCTTTGATTCCGTTGATTCAAAGCGTACAGTTGAAAACGTAAAGATCATCAATTACGCAGCTGGTAAAAAAGCAGATGTGTATGCAGAAATTGAAGCGACAACGAAGGACCCTAATAGTGAGAAGGAAGTGACTCGTTCCGGTAAGCAAGTGACCGTCTTTCATAAGAAAGAAGATGGATGGAAGGTTGCGGCGATTTTCTTCTTAGCGAGTGAAGGGGAAGAGGAAGCGGCAGAATAAAAAAGGAAGGCTGTGCCAGTCGGCAGCCTTCCCTTTTTTATTTTTGATTCAATTGGTGGTAAACGTTAAATAGATCATCAAGTTCCTGACTAAGAAGCACCGTGTCGGGATGCGTGAATCCATGCTGTTGGGCAAAGGATTGTAATTGCACTCGTTTTAATTCCATTTCTTGAATGGTGGTTTGAACATTTAGCGTGATGCTCATGGCAGGAACTCCTTTTTAATATATTATCCCACAACCGCCTCTAAATGTTAACTAATTTATCAAATCAGTTTACTATTTGGTGTGCTGATCGGGATTCTTCTTAAAGAATTTCGAGCGGACCAGAAGCAACATAATAGCGAACCCATAATTAACAACCGCAATAATTGCAAATGCCGGAAACTGGTCAGGCATCGGATTGCCGGAAAGAAGGGCTGGGGTGATGGTCGCCAGCGGCAGTGTTCCACTGATGAAGCCCATAATGGCGAATACGAGCAGGAAGGTCCGGATGATTTTTCTAAGGGAGGGATTATCTGAGAACATGGATGAACCTCCTAGTATGTGTTTTCTTCGCGATCGGCTTCTTCACGGATTTTTTTATCTTCATCCGTTACATAGCCGTTATGTAGAACGTCTTCAATCATATTCCGGTTAAAGAATACGTTATAATCTGGCGAAATATTTCCTTCGGGATAAGGGACGCCGATGTAGTCGTATTGTTTATTGGTACTGAGTTGAATCTGGTTGTAGCCGTAGATCATGACCGATTTATCTACTTTAGTCAGCTTGACAACAGTGCCAATAGGGAGGAGTTTAGTCTTATCCAAAATTTCTTCTTTAACTTCCTCCTGCTTATTAGGTTCATCATTCGCTGACTGGCTGCAGCCCAATAAGGTAAAGGCCATAAATGTAAGAATCAATAGGAATTTAATTTTCATGGCTGGTTCCTCTCATACTTTTACTTTGTTCAATGTCTGATTCCACTTTTTTTCTCATCAGATCTTCAGCAGGTGATTTCAATCCTGGATGAATGATTTCTTCAATCAGCTCTCGATTGAAGAAGACATTGAACTCTTCTGTCAGGTTTCCTTCTGGGTAGGGAACAGCTATGTAATCAAAAACCTTTTCGGACTTTTTTTGAATTTGGTGGCGGCCGTAGATCATGACCGGTTTGTCTACACTTTTTAATTTGACTACTGTTCCGATTGGAAGTAACATGATTTTCTCATTAATCATCCAACATCACTTCTTTCTTGAAAAATTTTGAACGTATGAATAAGGAAAATCCGCAACTGCCATAAGTTAATAAGGCTAAAATGATAATTGCAGGATACTGGGATTGTAATTGGTCATCCCGAAATAGCAAGAGAATGACTATCGACAATGAAATCGTGCCACTAATTCCGATGAAAGTGGCGAAAAAAAGTAATGCAAAGCTGATGGCTTTTTTAAATTTTGTTTTACTAGTAATCATTCTTTTATCCCGTTTCATGCACTATGGTCTTATTCATGAGAAAGACGTTCTTTTTTGAAAAAAATAGCTCGAATAACGAGTGAAACCGCACAACTTCCGTAAATGAGCAATGCAATGATCATGATGGCTGGTAATTGAGATTGCAATTGATCTTGTGGAATTCCCCATGTTACCAGAACAATCAGGCTCACTGTTCCCATTAACCCGACGAAAATCGGATAGAAGAGTAGAAGAAAACGAAATAGTTTTCTGGTTTTTTCTTTTGTTGTAGGCATGAAATATCCCCCTGTGAAGTTATTTTTTATCTTCTTCCAAACCACCCTTAAGGCCTATCCCAATCCCGTAAGCAGCATAAACCCCGGTTTCCATTCCCACGGACCCACTCACTCCCATACTTCCTAATGATAGATCAACCGCGATATAAGGGTCATAATTAAATCCGAACCATTCTTCCAATGGTTCATAACCGAAGAAATTAAGAGGCTCCAGTTTCAATTCCGTTTTTGCAGCCGAGACTCCTACCCCTGCACTCGCTGTATAATTTTCAATGTTTGCCTTGGCATCTGCTTGCCCGAATGCCAAGTCCAATGCTAATGGAGAAGAGTCGTGGGAAAAGGTGGTTTTTGAGACCATGGCATCCGTTTTAAAGCCGATATTCTGACCATATAAAAGGGATTCGCCTGCAGATTTAAATGAGTAGGGAATATCGGTATCCATCTGACCGTATAATACCTTTTGTTCGAGAAACGCCGGAACGTCATCCATATATTTCGTATCAACGACGGATCCGGATAAATCGAAAGTCACATTTCCTTCCGCATAATCATTTTTAAACAAAAGCTCAGCATTTCCCACACCATCTGAATTAAATTGATCTTCAACCTTTTTGTCTATGACAAATTCATCTTTTTCCGGGTAACATACCCCATACCCAGTCTGTGCGGTGCCGGCGCTGGAAATAGAGAGATCCTCAGAATATGAGAAAGATTGACTGGAAGGACTATGGTTCCCCAACATCAACAATTGCCTCGTGGCATCATACTCACTTGATACGGTGAGTTTGGATAATAACAGCCTTTCCTCGTTCAATCGTTCCTCCAACGTATTCATGAAAGGATGCCTGTGAAACGATTGATCAAGCTCGGTCCCCGAGTACTCCGATACACTGATCTTCCCGTTCTTGAACATTCCCTGTATATCATAAATATAACGTTTCATCAGCTGAATGTCATGGTCCACAGTATCCAGGGCTTTTGTTTGGTCAGCGTCAAAAGAGGCCAGGTCTTCCAGGGTCCGGGTGATTTCATGATGTGCCCTCTTCGTATCACCCAGGAAACGCTGATCTTGAATGTGGGGGACATGGACGATATCAGTGATGGCGTTCAACGTTTGATTTGTTTCGTCTACGAGGTCACGAGTGACGGTTTCGGATTTGTTCAACCCGTCAGTTAACTCCCCGTCCAAAAAACCCTGGTGAATCAACCCATTGGAATCAGACTCCAATTCAATGGAAGCTCCCTTCAGATTGGACAGTGTCCTCTCATAATTTTGAAGGGAAAGAGAATAAAACGTCAGGAAGGGGACGTGCATATCTTGATAAAACGAACGGATGGCATCCCCGCCTTTTCCGCTGAATGACTCTTGTAATCCAGTGAAGTTACCCACTGCCCGCTGGAGGTCATCGAGTTGTTTCTTCTGCGCTTCCAATTTGTTCAGTAAATCTTCAATACCACTATGTAGCGATGCGTTATCGAGCATTTTCATGGTCCGGTTTCTCCCCCTAGCGAGACATGATGGAAGCCGAGATCGTGTGATCCACTTCTTTAAAGTCTTCGATGGCTTTCCTTGCCGATTGATTGTTTTCTGTTAATACAGTTTTATATACGTTTGCCACTTCCTCGAACAGTTGGCTTAATTCATTCAGTCTCGTGACAACGTCCAATTGGTTGGACGAGGCGATGTCTTTGATGAGTGATGTATCGAATGATTCAGAGGCGGCCTGTATATCAGCCAGTGCTTCATGGATATCCCCGTAACGCAGCTTAATGTCCTGACTCACAATCCTTCCTCCCTTCTGAGTTCCCTTTCGATACGCTCTTGTTCGTTTACAATACTAATTTCAAGTGATTGAATCTGTGACCGGATGGAGGAAATTTTATCTTCAATGCTCATGATGGCAGTGTCCATCTGGGTTTGAGAAATATCTCTGTAGGATAATAAAACATCTTCGCGGACTTCAATGAACTTTCTGGCTAATGCCCCCTGCCAGGTGGAAGAGGTGAGCTCAGGTTGGTTGATGCTCGGTTGGTGCCTGAGAAATTCTCCTTGAAGCTGATTGACGGAAGTATGGGCATTCTTTAGTCGGATAAGTTGTTGTTTTTTTTCGTGAAGTTGTGAAGTTAAATAGGATAAATAGGACACGTCTTTCATCCCCTTATATATTCATTTTTTTATATTCGTTTAAGACATACGTAGTATATGGTATCAAATGGAAGAGGTCTGGATAAATGGGTAATTTCACCCGAAAGATTCCACACGAAAAGAGTGAGTCTTTTTGCATACCATATACCCATAATATGGTTTTTTACTCCTATTTCTTTAAAAAATTGACTTGGACATTAGAAAAAGGCATTGCAGGAGCAATGCCTTTCATCCTTTACTTATTAAAATGAAACACAACAGACTCATAAGGACGGAGCGTAATGTTCTTATAAGCATTTGCCGTATCGTCATAGTTAGACAACAATACCTCACTAGACCATCCTTCAACCTCAACCTCATCAGGAAGGACGAACTCCGTTTCATGTCCATAGAAGTTGTTCACCACAAGCAATTTTTCCCCATCGCCATTACGGACATAAGCGAAAATATCACGGTGATCTTCCAGAATCAATTGATAGTCGCCGTCCACAATAATGTCATATTCCTTGCGAAGGCGATTCAGTTTCTGATAGTGATAGAAGACAGAGTTCTCTTCTTTCAAAGCTTGTTCAGCATTGATTTCTCTATAATTTTTAGCCACTGGGATCCAAGGGGTACCGCTCGTGAATCCGGCATTTTCTTCACCGTTCCACTGCACAGGCGTTCTCGAGTTGTCACGGGACTTGTGACGCAGGATCTCTAAAATTTCTTCTTCGGATTTACCTTGTTCTTTTAAAATATTGAAGATGTTGATCGATTCAACATCGCGGTACTCATCGATGCTTGTAAATTTCGGGTTTGTCATCCCGAACTCTTCACCCTGGTAGATATACGGGGTACCCTGCATCATATGGATTGTCGTCGCGAGCATCTTCGCCGATTCGTTATGGTACTCACCGTCATTACCGTAGCGGGAAACAATACGAGGCTGGTCATGGTTGCACCAGAACAGGGCATTCCACCCGCCGCCTTTATTCATTTCACGTTGCCAGGTAGAAAGGATGTCCTTCAACTTAAGGAAGTCAAAGTCAGCGACCGACCATTTCTCCCCATTAGGGTAATCCACTTTCAGATGGTGGAAGTTGAACGTCATGCTAAGCTCGTTCCGATTAGGTCGTGAATACTTGATGCAGTGATCGATTGTTGTAGAAGACATCTCACCAACCGTCATGATGTCGTATTGAGAGAAGACTTCCTTGTTCATCTCCTGCATATAGTCGTGGACCTTGGGACCGTCCGTGTAATACTTGCGGCCGTCTCCAGGAGCGACCGAACCATCATCATCAGGGAAGTCCTGATCCTTGGAAATAAGATTGATTACGTCCAAACGGAAGCCGTCGACGCCTTTTTTCAGCCAGAAGTGCATCATGTCATAAAGCTTCCTGCGGACCTCATCGTTCTCCCAGTTCAAGTCAGCCTGGGTCACGTCAAAGAGGTGAAGGTAGTACTGACCTGTTTCTTCATCATACTGCCATGCGTTGCCACCGAACTTGGACTGCCAGTTTGTCGGCTCGGAACCATCAGGCTTGCCATCCTTCCAAATATAGAAATCCCGGTACTCGTTATTCTTTGACTTACGGGACTCAACGAACCACTGATTCTCCGTGGAAGTATGGTTGATCACGATATCCATGATGATCTTGATCCCACGCTCGTGAGCCTGTTCCAATAACTCATCGAAATCCTCCATCGTCCCGTATTCCTCATGAATATTGAAATAATCGCTAATATCATAACCGTTATCGCGCTGAGGACTCTTGTAAATCGGAGTCAGCCAAACCACATCAACCCCAAGCTCCTTCAAATAATCCAACTTCGCCGTAATCCCCTTAATATCACCAACGCCATTCCCCGACGTATCATAAAAACTCTTCGGATAAATCTGATACACAACCGACTTCTTCCACCAAGGCTGCTTCATACCTAAAACACCATCCTAGATTAAATTTTGAGGGACGGACCTCAATCGATTTCACTCATACAGAATCATGGCCGTCAAACATGACTCTTCTGCGATTTTGCTATTTTAAGATCCGCCAAGAGGGACGGACCTCCAACACATATTCTTCTGATATCTGACCCTCGGGAACGACCAACCCGTACCACTACAGGATTTCAGGAGGTCCGTCCCTAAAAAAAGGGAGACAATCATCCATCACACGTAACCTGAGAAGCAGGTGAGTGGTTAGAATTGATTTGTCCCCCTTAGTTTAACTTGTATATACAAGTTGTTACAACTGTTTTCTTTTTCTATTTATTAGGCTGCTTCGTTTTTGCTGAATTTTGACCATACCATTGTCAGGACGAATGGTACGACGATACAGATGGCCATTCCGATGAAGAATGATAGCCAGTATTCAGGAATGATCGATAGGAATCCAGGTAATCCACCGACACCGATGGAGAATGCTTTTGTACCTGTCATCGCTAACAGTACACCACCGATGGCAGAACCGATCAAGGCACTGATGAATGGGTAGCGGTAGCGCAGGTTAACCCCGAACATCGCCGGTTCCGTAATTCCTAAATAAGCCGAGATGGCAGATGTACCTGCCAGACCACGAAGCTTCTCGTTTTCTTTCTTCGCTACAAACATCATCGCAAGGGCAGCTGAGCCTTGTGCGATATTCGATAGTGCAAGGATCGGCCATAGGAATGTTCCTCCTTGGCTTCCGACGAGCTGTAAGTCGACTGCAAGGAAGGTATGGTGCATACCTGTGATTACCATAACCGCATACAGACCACCATACAGCAATCCACCTAACCAGGAAGCAGAGTCGAATACCCAAACCACACCGTCTGTTAATAAGTTACCGATGAAGAATGTAACCGGTCCGATCAAGATGAATGAAGCAAATCCAGTAATCAAGAGTGCAACTGGCGCTACTACCAATAGCTTGATGGAATCATGAACTCTCTTATCCAGGAACATTTCAATTTTCGCTAATAGATAGGAAGCGAATAGAATCGGCAGGACTTGTCCTTGATACCCGATCTTGTCGACTTCAAATCCGAAAAGGTTCCACGTAGGAATCTTTTCTGCACTTGCATAAGACCAAGCGTTTAGTAAGTCCGGATGAACAAGCATAAGACCTAGAACAATACCGAGTAATGGACTTCCGCCAAAACGCTTGACCGCTGACCAACCGATCAATCCGGGCAAGAATACAAAGGCCGTGTTGGCAATCAAGTTGATGATCGATGCGAAATCTGCCCATTGCTTATGAACATCGATGACCGATTTCTCATCATAGAAAATCCCCGGCCCGGTCAAAATATTATTCAGACCCATCAACAAACCGGCCGTTACGATCGCAGGCAGGATCGGGATGAAGATATCCGCCAGTACCTTGATCGCACGCTGTAATGGATTCAAGTTTTGAGTAGCGGCATCTTTCACATCCTGCTTGGATGCATGCTCGATCCCCGTTTCCTCTGCTAAAATTTGATACGCTTTATTTACAAGACCTTGTCCTATGACAACCTGGAACTGACCGTTGGAAGAGAATGAACCCTTCACAAGATCAATTGCCTCTAATCTTTCTTTATCCACTTTCTTCTCATCATTCAGTACCAGCCGAAGACGAGTCACACAATGAGTGGCCGTGCGGATATTATCCTTGCCGCCAATCGCTTCAATGATTTCCAGAACGTCTTCACGTTTCACGCTCATGAAATTCCCTCCCTTAGTGATGGTGCATGGCAACTCTCGAATAATGTCGAAAGTTGTCTTGAACCCGCTTTCATTTCTATTAATGGAATTCCCCTAAATAGTATGTGAAAAACGCTTCTCACTATGCTTTCGTAAAAAACTTGCGATAATACGAAACGCTTTCATTCAATAGGGGTCTTGTTGTATATACAAGATATAGTTTTATTGTATTCATGTATATACAAGTTGTCAATGGAAAAGTGTAGCCGTTTTCATTTATGTGATTTTGAGGAGGGAATTGAAATAACTCTATTGGTTTGCGATACTTAAAATTGAATAGATGTATGTAAGTACTAATGGAAGAAGAGGAGTATGGAGCATTGAAGAAATGGTTGAGTGGCGTTTTATTTTGCATCTTTCTTTCCGGGTGCACATCAAGTGAAACAACCAATTACGAATATACTTTTACTGGTGAGAGTGAGTATTGGGAAGCAGAGTACAAAGAGCGAGGGACCGGTGAAACTGCTCCTTTCAACGAAGTTGAGGATGAACTCATCGTAACGTATAAAGGACCGATCGAAGAGTTGGCAACAACCGGATTATTGTCCTACTCTTTTCAATCAACCGTCGATCAGGCTAGTGTTACATCAACATTTGATCAGCCACTAAAAACAAAACGTTTTTTTATTCAGGGTGGATCGAAAAATAGAGACAGAACCAATAAGGGAGAGGTCGTAATTGTAAAGGTGCGTTGGAACGGGAAATTTGAAAATATCGAATTACACAGGATGAAGTGAAGTGAAGACCAAAAAAAGAGCCAATAATGACTCTTTCCCTGCAATCCACCATATATCCTTTAACGTCAACTCCCTCATTGTATTAAATTCCACAAAGGCAGGAGTTTTCAGTAAGAATTAAGTATCTATTTCACTATTTCTCATACTTATTCCACATATAATAGTTATAAGCGATCTGTGCAACATGACCAAGCAAGAAGGCCGCCATAAAGATCCACGTATAAAAAAGGTCCAGGCCCATAAATCTTAGTAGAAAATACAAAACAGGGAAAAGCAGGGTCATCCAAAGGGTCCGAATCATTTTCCTTCTATAAGTTAGTCTGAAATAAATCAGTTCAAAACCTTTATCGACCTTCTCCGTATGTCCTTCCCACATATGGAGCCTCCTTTCGGGTTGTAAAAAAGACATCTGCCATACAAAGCAGATATATTTACATCATCAAATTTAACTCAGAGCTTCGAACAAACCGAATGCCACTACCCCGATAATCCCTAGTATGATCCAGATGACATAGGCGATGAGGATCAACCATCCCAAAAGCTTCTTGCCCGTTATGATCCAGTAGATCCCTAATGTGATGAAACTGAACAGCAGTCCAAGAATCCCCCATAACCATGGATTTTTCCCATGCTTTTTGGCATCCACAAACAAATAAACAGCGATTAGAATATTAAACAAATACATCAAGATTTCCAAAGTACCCCTCCTAAATAGTTTACACTTATATGTAAATTTACCTGTTTTTACTAAGTGTAAACCACTTTCAGACAATTCGTATGAAATTCCAATAAAAAAACGCCAGCTGATTGCCAGCCGGCGTGCTCTCTTTCAATATGGATGCCATCAACCGGCCATCTTCACCTTTTTAACCGGATCCTTTTTCTTCAAGAGTGTCTTATAATTGATCATCGAATAAACCACATACGAAATTCCCAGGCAAATTCCGAATACCACGACCGCATACAGCAGGTATTGAACAATCAATAAAGATTCATTCCCGGTGCTCATCCACTCCATCACATTATTCCATAATCGTTGCCTTATCAACGGATGCTCATGGATCAAATAAACCCCCAACACATATCCGGATATGAGGTTGATCGGCTTTGATACAAACGTTAGCCTCGAGAAGAACAGGAACAGCGCAAGTGACATTATCACGATGACAGGGGAGTTATACGACAACAGCTTAAATGGTAATTCCCACCCTCGCAGTATGACCAGGGCCGTAACGGCTCCCAATAATATGTAAACGCTTAAATAATAGTGTTTGCTGAAACCAGACAGAAACTGTCCATGGTGTCTTAAGTAGCCCGCCACCAAATAAAGGAAAATGAAATGCACGATGCTATAGCCGCCGTTCACCCCGAAGCTCCCCAGGGGATGGAAGAACTGCCATACACAATTGATGATAAATAATAGGAAGAGAAATCTCCCGTAATCTTTCTTTGATAACTGATTGATCAAGATATTTAAATAAGGTGAAAGCATGAATAATACGATATACACGGTGATGAACCAGTAGGTGGATAGATACACCGGGAATACCGACCTGATGAAGCTCGTATAGGACCCATCCGTTAACTGTAAAACCGTCAATCCGGCAAAAATAAGAACTGAAAAAATGAACGTTTCCCGCACGACCCTTAACGCTTTGCTCATTTTGAATTGTGACTTACATAAAAAATACCCGCTGATCAAGACATACACATTGACCCCGACGATACAAAGCACCTTTATGAAATGGAATAGATATTGATTCACCGTGCTTAACTCTGATATCGCGATATATTTTGAAAATCCATAGGTACCGAAATGCAATAAGACGATCATGACCATCGACAGTACCCTGAGAGATTCAAAGTTTGACAGCCTAATTTTCTCCGCCAATCCAACCCGCCCCTTGTTTATAGAAAGATAAATTCTACTTATTTTAATCTATTAAAATCGTCTTGTCATTCAGAATTTTCTTGATGAAATCGGGGAGTGGGTAATAGGGAGGGACCACCTGGGATTGACTGGTCCATAGGAAAGGTGAAAGGGTGAATAATAGTGGAAAGAATAGAGAGTAAAGACCTATAAAGTGGTCATTTAACGAATGGAAGCGTAACCAAAAATTTCTAAAGCGCGTAAGGTAGGGGATGAGCTGGTTCATTTTCGATTTAAGGACTTTCACCTATCTATTTAAACATATGTAATAGCCAGTTGATTTACCAATAACGGAAAATAGTCCATAATTTACTAAACCTTATTACACTGGGGTTTCTTCCTTATTTTTCTTCATATAAGAATTTTAGCCTATTAAAATATCAGTCTTCTTCCTCCATAATGGACAAGCAACAAAATTCGACATTATCGATAAAGGAGACATTTTTTTGAAGAAAACCATTATTGCCTTTACTACTGCTGCATTACTTTCGTCCGTTGCTGTCAATTCATCGGAAGCGGCATCTTACCGCGTACAATCAGGGGATTCCCTTTCGGTGATTGCTTATAAATATGATACATCCGTTTCAAACCTGAAAAACTGGAATAACCTGAGCTCCGACATGATCTACGTAAACCAAGTCCTTGAAGTATCAGCGCCAACAAGCACGTCTGCTAAAACCTATACCGTCCAATCAGGTGATTACCTGTCAAAAATCGGTGTCAAATTCGATGTGTATCTGGCTGAACTTAGAGCATGGAACAACTTGAAGAGCGATGTCATCTATCCTGGTCAAACGCTGATCGTTTCTTCAGGAAGTACAAGCACGACGCCTACAGCTCCAACGGGATCCAGTACATACACGGTCCAATCCGGTGACACTCTATCACATATCGCAATCCGCTATGATGTAAGCGTTTCTTCCATTAAATCATGGAACGGATTAACTTCTGATAACATCTATGTCGGTCAAAAGCTTTCTATTAAAGGAACGTCTGATGGCGGAACGCAAACTCCTGCTCCTACTTCAAACGTCGTCGACATTGCGAAGAAATACGTAGGAACTCCATACGCATGGGGCGGAACATCACCATCCGGCTTCGACTGCAGCGGATTCATCTACTACGTATTCAACCAGGCGGGACAATCAATTTCACGTACCAACACAGAAGGCTACTATAGCAAATCTTCCTTCGTCTCAAGCCCGAAAGCAGGGGATCTCGTATTCTTCGAAAATACATACAAAGCCGGCATCAGCCACATGGGAATCTACCTTGGAAACGGAGAATTCATCCACGCCTCAGACAGTGGTGTGACGATTTCGAAGTTGAGCAACACGTATTGGAATCCTAAGTTTGTCGGATATAAGAGATTTAACTAATGTTATGGAGCGTCCTGCCTAAGCAGGGCGCTTTTTTTGTGTTATTTCCGAGGAAATTCGACAGGGAGGATCAATTAATTCAACATAAGATTAATAACTCTCATTATAGATTACTTCCTTCTCATAAACCCATCATCACCAATCAGGAACTAAGAAAGGGGCAGTCTACACCAAAATCTTCACATAAAAAAACCGCCCAGAATCAACATCCTGAACGGTCCAAAAAATAACTCTATTTATATGAAAAAACACCATCCGCCACACGGTCATACTTCCAATACATCCATCCACCAAGCAACACACAAGGAACCACCACAATAGCCATTCCGAGGAACGCGGAACCAGGCGAGATATCATACAGGAATCCACCGATGAACGTCAGGATCGCGGTACTCAATCCCATACCCAGTGATGTATACACTCCCTGGGCAGCCGGGATATCCTTGCTCTCCAATTCTTCATAAATTAACCGCATAAATGCAAAATGTGTCAATCCGAAGGTTAAAGAGTGAAAAAGTTGGGTAAAGACAAATACAGGGACGCTAGGGTATAGGAACAGCAACGTCCAACGCGTCACAGCGGCCCCTGCTGCGATCATGAACATGACGGAAATGCTCTTGCCCTTCAACAGCCGGTCTGAAAACGCAAAGAACAGGATTTCAGACAGCACGGCAATATTTAAAATAACACCTATATAAACGGCGCTAACATCTAATTCCTTTAAATAAAGGACACCATAATTATAGTAAGAAGCATGGGCTCCCTGAATCAGTACGACGATTACCATTGCCCAGACAAACTTACGGGACTTCAACAATCCTCGATACGAAAGTTTCTCCTGACCGCGGGTCCCACTCATGGACCGAGGCAATTTAGCCAGGGATGACAGCAGTATGACCACAATTCCACCGAACAGCAGATAAATCACTGCGCCCTCGGTAAAGAGTGACGTCAAGAATCCAACCGCAAGCAGTGCAACCGTATACCCGATCGATCCCCACGAACGGCTCCGTCCATAATCGATGCCATCTTCCTTCATCATCACAGCCGCCATGCTCTCCACCATCGGAAGCAGCATCGGATAAACAAGGCTGAATAACACCATACATCCCAATATCATCCCGAAAGAACTCATAGGCAGGAACAACAGCAAAGCAGCCCCGGAAATCAATACTAGCCATCGAGACAATCGTCCCAACGAAACCGTCTGACTCAATTTCGGAAATAAGAAAAAGCTCGAAAACGACCGCGCAATCATCCCGACCGCAATCACCGTACTTGCAGCCGAAATGGAAAAGTCCTTACTTTCCACCAGCCACGCTGTCCAATAAGGTATGAAAATTCCCCAAGTGAAAAAAATCGCAAAGAACTGAACCGACAACCACGTCTGATTCTTCAAATCTATCAAAACTCCCTTTATGTAGACTGGAAATCAATTTACAAACATTGAGTAATTATATAGAAGTTGATTTGAGAATACAACCAACTTAGCGACTATCTCTTTAGTATCAATGAAAAATATGGTAGTATTTCAATTCGTTTACAAGTCCTTGCAGGACATTTAGCCTAACACCTAGAAGAAAGTACTACAGAAACTAGCATACAGGGGGAGTTTCAACATGCTACGAAAAAAATCATTCACCATCATAGTGGGGAGCGTCCTGCTCTTAACGGCCATCGGGGTGTATATCGCCGTAGGCAGTTTAAACAATACCGGCACAACAGAAGATACAAACCTAACGGACGTCGTCTCAACCGCCGGGGTGGAAACCACTCCACCACAAACCAAAACGGGTAAAGAAAATCCATTCGGGGAAAATGTAAAGACACCGCTGAGTGAAAACCTGATTCAGCAATACATACACGCCATGAGTCATCAAAAGGTAAAAGCAGATGAAAAATGGTCATACTTTGAGATTACCGATGAACGAATCGATTATTTGCTTTCACAATTAGAGGTTAACAAATATAAACATGAGCAAACCTACAACGAAATTTTAGTGAGATGGAAAGAAGGGGACTTTTCAGATGCAGTCGGCGACCATAATGCTGTTTGGAAAATGAGGAATGGGAATATCGGAAGAGCAACAGGGTTGCTGTCGACTAAGGAAGAGAAGAAGTATATGGAGAGTCAGAAAAGAGAGAAACGATAATAACAAAAAAGAACCGGCTGTAATGAGCCGGTTCTTTTTCATGTATTCATTAGATCGTCGCAGTTTCCTTCTCGTTCTCAATCACTGCCAAACGCTCTGCCACTTCTTCCTCAGTCAAACCATGCTCTTTAATGTAGCGGTTTTCAGAGCTCTTGCGGCACTCATCGGAGCAGCTTCTCATATATTTATGCTCATTTTCTTCAGAGCAAAGAATTTTTCGGTTACAAGGCGGGTGCGCACAGTTTACGTAGCGTTCACAAGGTTCACCTGTGTAGAAGTCTTTCCCGACAACGACATGCTCTGTCTGGTTGACAGGAACACCGATGCGCTCATCGAATACGTATAGCTGGCCGTCCCATAGCTGACCTTTTACTTCAGGGTCTTTTCCATAGGTTGCAATTCCACCATGAAGCTGTGCTACATCCTCGAAGCCTTCTTTTACTAACCAGCCTGAGAATTTTTCACAGCGGATACCACCTGTACAGTACGTGATGATTTTCTTGCCTTCCAGTTTATCTTTATTATCACGGACCCAATTCGGAAGATCACGGAAGTTTTTGATATCCGGCTTCACGGCTCCTCTGAAGTGCCCTAATTCATATTCATAGTCATTACGTGCATCAAGAAGAATCGTATCTTCCTGCTGGATTTGTTCAAAGAAATCCTTTGGTTCAAGGTATTTACCAGTAAGTTCATTCGGATTCACATCATCTTCAAGACGAAGTGTCACTAACTCCGGACGGTGCTTCACTTTCAATTTCTTGAAGGCATGACCGTCTGCTTCGTCGATCTTGAACACAGTGTCGTAGAAGTGAGGATCCTTTCTCATCGCTTCCATATATGCATCTGTCTGTTCAATCGTTCCGGAACATGTTCCGTTGATTCCTTCAGAAGAAATCAGGATGCGTCCCATAAGGCCAAGCTCCGTGCATAATTCTTTATGCTGAGCAGTGACTTCCTCGGGATTCTTGATGTCTACATAGTTGTAATACAGTAGTACTCTATAATTTTTCATGTTTATTTCCACCTATCGATATATATTTGCAAGATATAATCTTAGGATTCTGTTCCTTATTACTCTTACGATGTACTATTATAACAAATTTTTTAAGAATTGCATTATGTATGGGTGAGAAAAGCTGAGGATTGTTAGGAAAAGGTGGTGGAAATTGGGTTTTTAGTGGTGGAGTGCCAAGCTACCTGCCTTTGAAATATGGGTATCTGACGTATATCAGATTTTACGGGGCCATTCTAAAAAATATCTGCCACATTATCATTTTATCTGCAAAAATTTAATATATATGCCACTATTCAAAATACGACAAATTTCGTCTAACTTTCAGGTCATCATCATAACCGAGAGATACAAGCATATAGATACATTAAATTTGAAAAAATTTGTTATTTTTGAAAGAATTAGAAGTAGAATGAAAAGTCTAATATAGGGGTTGTCCGTACATATGTATAGAAAAGTCATGCTGTTTTGTCTCTTAGTTGCCATTCTGTTGGTCGCCGGATGTCAAGAAAAGCCTAAGCCTGATGATCGCTTGCAGGAATACGTGGACCTTTGGAACAAAGAAAAGTTCGAGGACATGTTCACCGGTTATCTAACCACCACAACGAAAGACACATTTAAGAAGGAAGATTACGTCACAAGATACAAGGACATCTATGAAGATTTAGAAGTGAGAGATGTAAAGGTATCTTTTAAAAAACCGGAAAAAGAAGTGGACTGGGATAAAGAAAAGAAAGCAGAATTTCCTTTGACCATCTCATTCAACACGCTGGCTGGTGAGGTTTCCTATGATAAAGGAATCACTTTAACAAAAGAAAAACAGGGTGAAGATGAAAATTGGTTTGTAGAATGGGAACCTTCTTTTATCCTGCCTGAACTGGAAAAGGGAGATAAAGTAGGCGTTGAGAGTATAACCGCCAAGCGTGGTGATATACTTGACAGGAATCAACAGCCCCTTGCCATGAATGGAGAAGCGTTCGAACTCGGGGTTGTACCGAAAGAATTTAACGAGAGTGACTTAAAGAAGCTTTCATCCCTGCTCGATATGTCACCGGAATCCATTCAGGGGAAACTTGATCAAAGCTGGGTGAAACCGGAATTTTTTGTACCGATCAAAAAGATTGCCCTTACCGAGCGTCCTTTGGCTCTGGAAGTTATAGAACTAGGCGGTCTGTACTCTAAGCGGGTACCTGCAAGAGAATACCCATATGGAGAAGCTGCCGCCCACCTGACCGGTTATATAGGAAAGCTAACTGCTGAAAAACTGGAGAAACTAAAGGATAAAGGCTATACAGCTCAGTCATTGATGGGTCTAAGCGGAGCCGAAGAAGTATATGAAGATCAGTTACGGGGAAAAGATGGACAGCGGATTTATTTGAAAAAACAAGAATCTGAAGAAGTAGTCACTGTCGCAGAACAACCGGTGGAAGATGGCAAAAACATTACCTTGACCATCGATGCCGAAATGCAAAAGAAAATTTATGAACAGATGAAGAATGAAGCGGGGACAGCGGCAGCCCTGAATCCCCAAACTGGTGAAGCGTTGGCATTGGTCAGTACACCCGCCTATGATCCGAATGATTTTGTATTGGGTATGTCCTCTGAAAAATACAAAAAATTGGCGGACGATTCGAAAAAGCCATTACGCAACCGTTTTCCGATTGCGTATTCACCTGGATCAACAATGAAGGGAATCACAGCTTCTGTTGGATTGAAATCCGGAAAGTTAGATCCAAATAAGATCTATGATATAAAGGGTAAGAAGTGGCAGAAGGATGATTCTTGGGGGAATTATAAGGTCGTCCGTGTCTTTGACAATGACAGTAAGGTGGACTTGGAAAGTGCGTTGAAATTCTCGGATAATATTTATTTCGCAAGAGTCGGGTTGGAGATGGGGGCAGAAACCTTTATCGCCGGTTTGAAAGACTTTGGTTTTGGAGAAGAGATTCCCACTTCCTATCCCATTTACAAGTCGCAAATCTCCAATGACGGAACCATCTCCAAGGAGGTTCAATTGGCCGATTCAGCCTTTGGTCAAGGGGAAGTTCTCATGAGCATCGTACATCTAGCCAGTGCCTATGGCGGCATCATCAACGATGGGAACATGATGAAGCCGAGGGTACTAAAGGATGAAGAGCATGAGGTTTGGAAAGAAAACCTGCTGACGAAAGAACAAGCGGACTTGCTGAAAACGGATTTCCGAAAAGTTGTCACGGAAGGAATTGCGGGAAAAGCAAGTGTAAAAGGGAAAGCGATCGCCGGTAAAACCGGTACGGCAGAAATCAAGGCAGAACAGGGGACAACCGGGACGGAAAATGGATTATTTGTATCCTACGATCAGAATGACCCGACAATGGTGCTCGCCATGCTTCTTGAAGATGTAGAAGATGCTGGAGGAAGTACGCATACGGTAGAAGTGACGAAGAGGTTTTATGATAGCTGGTAATCCTGAACCGGTGAGCAGACATATGCTCACCGGTTTTTCTGGATTAGGTAGGGACGGACCTCTGGAGGTCCGTCCCTCTTTTTGACATCATGTTCCAACTCTCTGATTCACAACGATTCCGCTTTCAATATGTGCTATGATAGACAAAATAGACCTTGTGGTTGAAATTCAACAGGAGTGATCAATTTGAATTTATTTTTAACGGGATCGACAGGTTTCCTTGGTGGAAGGCTCATCAAGAACCTTTTACAAAATAAAGTGAACGAAGTCTATATTTTAGTGAGAAATGTAGAGAAGGCTGAAAGATTAAGAGATTCCTTTGAAGCGGATGAGCAAAAGAGAATTCATATATTTCAAGGGGACATTACCATTCCCCATGCCGGACTGAGCAGGGATGACCTTGAATGGTTGACAGGAAAAATAGATGCGGTTTATCATCTCGCTGCCCTGGTGAAGTTTGATTTGGAGCTGCGTGATGAATTGTTTGCTGCTAATTACGATGGGACCAGGCATATCCTTGAATTGGCTTCACTGCTTGGTGTGAAGAAGTTTTATTATGTGAGTACGGCGTACACGGTCGGAAAACTGGACAAAGGGGTGGAGGAGCTTTACCCTGCAGACGGAGAGTTCCATAATCCATATGAGGAAAGCAAAGTGAAATCGGAACATCTTGTTCATTCCTATAGAAACCGGATGGATGTGTCCATTTTCCGGCCGGCTATCATTGTAGGTGATTCAAAAACAGGCGAAGCGGATTCTCAGTTCACTCTGTATGGGTTTATGCGTGCTCTTGGTGTGTTCAAGCGTAAGACTGCAAGACGCCGGGGAGAAGAGCGGACCTACAGGTTGGTTGCAGCGAAAAACGGTACATCCAATCTTGTACCAGTGGATTATGTAGCGGATATTCTAAGCCTGGCTCCGGAGAAAGCACAAGCCGACAAAATCTATCATATTACCAATCCGAACCCACCGGAAAACATCGAGCTTTTGAAAATGTTAAAAGAGGCCCTTCAATTTGAAAACCTGTCTGTGGTTGAAAACACCGGGGAGTATGTACTGGATGATGACGAGGTAAGGTTGAATGGTTTGATTGAGGTGTTCAAGGTGTATCTGGCAGGTGCACTGACGTTTGATGATCGCAATACTCAGGCGTTGATCGAGGGTACGGAGATTTCACATTTGGATATGTCGGATGAAACCGTTGAGATGATCATTCGGACGGGCTGCGAGCCTAACGGAGGAAAAGTAACGGTATAAACAGATTGAGTAAAGCCCCAATGGTACGAGCCATTGGGGCTTTGCTTTATTATAGTGCAGTAACCAATCCGCCATCAACGACGAGGGATTGACCGGTTAAATAAGTGTTGGCGTCTGAAACCAGGAAGGTGACGGCCCGGGCAAATTCTTCAGGCTCGCCGTACCTTCCCAGCGGAATCGCTTTTTCACTTTTCTTCTTAAATTCTTCAACCGGAACATGTTGTTTGTCTGCATTTATTTGATCCAATTGAGCGACTCGTTCTGTTGCAATCCTGCCAGGACCTACCGTGTTGATGAGAATGTGATCCTTGGCCAGTTCCCTTGATAAGCTCTTCGATAATCCGACGATTCCTGTTCTGAAGGTGTTGGATAAAATCAAACCATCGATTGCCTGCTTCGTGGAGGAAGAAGCGATATTGACGATCCGCCCTCCATTCCTGCTTTTCATATGGGGGAGAACCGCTCTGATTGTACGGATATAGCTGAGCAGGTTGAGCTCGAAGGCATACTGCCAGTCTTCATCACCAAATTGCTGGAAGCCCCCTGCAGGTGGACCTCCTGTGTTGTTGACGAGAATGTCGACACCTCCAAGTTTATTCACTGCTGTTTCAACGAGTGCTTGAATGTCTTCCGGTTTTGTCATGTCACATGTTGCGAAATAGACTTGTTCATTCCCGCTCAGTTCAATGATCTCTTTTGCAGTAGATTGAAGCTCTTCTTCATTTCGGCTTGAAATAAGCACGTGAGCGCCTTCTTTTGCAAGCTCGAGCGCCGTTGCCTTTCCTAATCCTTTACTGGAAGCAGTGACAATCACTGCTTTATTTTTTAAACCAAAATCCATTAACATCCACCTCATTTAATTTGGAATATTGATCTCTTTATTCATAGGTGTACCCTTTCCCTGGTAATTCCAAAACAGGACAAAGACGAAGACGGTGAAGCCGATAATGTCTGTCACCCAGCCGGGATAAATCAGGAGAAAAGCGGCTACAGCACTAATCAAGCGCATACTGACAGGGATTTTCTTTTTGAAATAGCCCTCAATGGAAACGGATAACAGGAACACTCCGATAACAGATGTTACGGTCAGGACAAGAATACTCGTAACAGATGCGTCCACCATTAACATTTCATGGGAGAACACAAACATGAACGGAACGATAAATCCTGCAATGGCAAGTCTCATCGCCTGGAATCCGGTCTTAGTCGGATCACCGCCACTGATGCCTGCTCCGGCAAAGGCTGCCAGTGCGACAGGCGGGGTGATATTTGCGAAGATTCCAAAGTAGAACACAAACATGTGAGCAACAAACACAGCTGTTTCCGTCGACCCGGCCAATTCACGGAACAATGGCAGCTGTAAAAGGATCGGTGCTGCCATGGTACTCGTGATGATATAGGTTGGGATACTTGGTAAGCCCATTCCCAGCACGATGGAAGTGACCATTGTCAGCAGTAACGTAATGACGAGCTGTAGGAGCGGGCTGTCGATCATTTCACCAATACCGACAATACTGTTTGCAAGCTCCAGTGCAACTCCAGTGAGTGAGGCAACACCGACGACAATTCCAACAGCACCACAGGCGACCGCAACCGGAATCGTCGTTTTCGCTCCTTCTTCCAATGCTTGTACGCAATCCTTTAAACCGATTTCTTCTGCTTCCAGGTTTTTTGTTTTTCTAACGAGATTGATGATTAAAGGTATCACCACGATCAACAGGAGTTCCCACCATCCGCTTTTAAGGGGAGGGATGCCTTCTCCTGAAAGGAGGCCATTCAATTGTGGTTGGAAAATGAAAAATACTCCCAGTAGGCTTGATAAAGTAAGGACCTGCTTCGAACCGGAAATGATAATTGTTGCCAAGATAGACCAGAACGCAGCGTAGAATGGTGTTTTTCCTGAGAATAATAAGAACAGGAGAATCACCATCGGGATGATTAAATGTCCCCTTTCGGCCAGAACTGCTTTCACGGATGGCAATTCTGATTTCGGTACACCATGCAATCCGCGTTTGGAAGCTCTAAAATGCACTTGAAGCAGGATGCCGATGTAGAATAGCAGTGCAGGCATGATACCTGCCAAGATCACTTTCGTATAAGGAATATTTAGATTCTCTGCCATAATGAAGGCGGCTGCACCCATGATTGGGGGAAGGATCTGCCCACCGACACTTGCAGCGGATTCAACAGCCCCTGCAAATTCTTTCTTATAGCCGATTTTTTTCATCAATGGGATGGTGAAAGCCCCGGTTGTCACGACATTGGCAACAGCCGAACCATTGATGGAACCGAGAAATCCACTGGCGATGACGGCAACTTTAGCAGGCCCGCCTTTTGTGTGTCCTGCGACGGCCAGTGCCAGGTCGTTGAATAATTTCCCCATGCCCGAGCGGCTAAGGAATGCTCCGAACAAGATGAAGAGAATGATGTAGCTTGCCGATACGCCGATCGCTGTACCGAGGATCCCCTCCGTAATGTAAACAAGCTGGGATATCATTTTCTTTGTCACGGTCATTGTGATTTGAGAATTTAATTCCGGATAAATGGCCAGCTTCACATAAAGACCATAGATTAAAAACCCAAGGGCAAGAAGGGTCAATCCCCAGCCGGTCACACGCCTTGTAAGTTCGAGGAGAAGGACAATGACGAGTATCCCGACAATGAAATCGGTATCGTTGATTTGTCCACCCATTTTAATGATGCGCTCTGCACTGAATAACATATAAATACCAACGAACAAGGACAACCCGCTTAAGATATAGTCATAAAATGGAACAGGGTGGCCTTTCTTTTTACTGATAAAAGGGTACAGGATAAATCCAATCGCCATCAATCCGTACAAGTGGATGCTTCGCTGCTTTACATCGACTAACGCCCCTGCATAAGACGTGTATAGATGGAAAAGTGCAATCCCGGCTGCTAATACTAAAATAAACAGCCCGATTACTTTGGGAAACCCGCTTCTCGTATTTCCCTCCCGATCCAACTCTTCCACGGATGTATTCTTTTGTTTTCTCATCATGAGTCACCTCGCTTAATCATTAACAATCATATAAAACAGTTGATACATAGGGACGGACCTCACCGATAATTGGTAGGACCGCTGTGGATCAAGTACTAAAGTTCGTTCATTAAATGAAATACGATGATTCGTATTTTTACCTGTCTGGAAGCGCAATGAGTCTCCAACAGGTTGATGGATATCCGTCATATACACCCATCCGTCTTTGATAAATGTGTCCTCGCCTGCGACATCCGGGACACCGGCACCAAACGTTTTGAAACGGGTGGAGGTCAAGGTGATGGTCGTATTTTCAATGAGAAAAAATTCCTCCCAATCTTCTTTTTCTACAGAATGTGTCCAGCGGATGGACACTTCCTTCTGGTTGAAAAAAGGCTGCACTACTATATTTTTATTCTCATAGGATAAGACCATCGTGTTCATCGGGACAACGGCGAGAAGGGTAAGAAGGAGCAGGGCAGAGGCACCCAGGATTCTTTTTCTCATAGATAGAATGAAAAGGGCACCAGGATTGATGCCCTTTCTCGATTATTCCAGTAATCCTTTTTCTTCATAAAACTTCTTTGCTCCCGGGTGCAATGGAGCAATGAGGCCCTTCGCCATTTCGTCCCGGTTGACTTCTTTAAGCGGTGCAACCGCGACTGCATCTGTTCCTAAGTAGTCGTAATAACGTTTTGTTAAGTCGTACACTGTGTCTTCACTTACATCCTTCGATACAATCAGCATATTTTGGATGCCGACTGTTTCGACTTTTGAATCCAGGTTGTACTTTGCCTCGTCTCCTGACTCGATCGTAAATGTTTTATAGAATGGGTATTTCTCCATTAGCTTATCAGCAAGATCTCCTTTGATTTCAACAAACGATACATCATTCTGCTGCATAAGGTCTGTGATATTACTGTTCGGTACACCCGATGTGAAGAATGCGGCATCAAGTGTGCCATTTTTCATTTCCTGTACAGAATCCGCGTACCCGGTGTGAGTGACTTTTTCAAGGTCATCATATGATAAACCCGCTGCTTCCAATACTTTCTTCGCACTCTGTTCCACGCCGGAGCCTACCTGACCGACGCCCACTTTCTTACCCTTTAAATCTTCAATACTCTTAATTCCGCTATCAGACATAGCGACAACCTGGACAACGTTTTGGTACATGCCTGCAAGAGCCTGCACCTCTATTTTATTGCCTTCGAATTGGCCTTTTCCTTCTACGGCATCATAGGCAACATCGCTCATGACGATCGCCATTTGATTTAATCCGTCGGTGATGTTCTGAATATTGGCTACAGAAGCTCCTGTTGATTCCACTGTTACATTCCCAATCGAATCACTTTCCTCGAAAATCGGTTTTAAAGATCCGCCAATCGCATAATAAGCACCAGACGTCCCACCTGTCCCAAATACGATGGATTGGCTGGAAGAATCACCGCCACTGCCTGAATCGCCGCCGCTTGCGCCATCACTTCCACATGCCGCCAGTAGTAATGAAATGATGGCTATTATCGATATCCATTTTAATTTTTTCATCGCTTCGTCCTCCTTTAAGTTACCTATTAAATATGATAACGCTTACAAAATAAAATTAGAATATTTAGAACTTAAAGGACGTTTTGGTCTTTTTGGTCCGGGAGTGCGGTTGAGGAGAACAAAAAAGAGGCCGGGACAAAACTAAAGAACCACAACGTAAAGACGAACAATTACAGTGTAGATTCTTCATACCGCTAATGATTTCCGTGCAAGACTTCGCTTTCCGCGGGTAGCCCGTGAGCCTCCTCGGCAAGCCTGCGGGGTCTCACATAAGCTACTCTTCCCGCAGGAGTCTTCGTCTTGCACTCCAATCAACCGCTGGAGAGAGCTAAAATCTAAAAGTATATTGAACATATTAAAAACCCGAACTCATTTGCGGAAAATAATGCAAATGAGTTCGGGTTTTACTTAGACTAGAACACTTTTGTCCCAGCCTCTTTCTTACTGCCATTGATATCGATTGATCGGGCGTCCAATACCGCCATACTCAATCATGATTTGAACCTCACCTGATTTCTGTAAATAGTCTAAATATCTTCGTGCTGTCACACGGGCGATGCCGATTCCTTCAGCGGTTTCTTCTGCTGATAAGGGGCTTTTTTGGTCTTTTATAAATTGAATGATCTGCTGTAACGTCTGCTGGTTTAATCCTTTTGGTAATTCTTCTTTCTTTTCCTGTGGTTCGATGGAGGAGGGAACACGCTGAAGCCGATCTAATTCCTGCTGACCAACCGGTCCTTCTCCAGCCATTTGGTGTTTGAACAATTGGTATTTCTCAAGAGCTTGTTTCAATCGTTCAAACTTAAAAGGCTTAATGATGTAATCGAATACTCCTAATCTCATCATCGTTTTGATGGTTTCTTTATCCTGTGCCGCTGATATGACAATCACATCCACGTCTGTATCCTGCTGCCGGAAAGCTTGTAAGGTTTCAAGACCATTTTGTTTAGGCATAAAGTTATCCAGGAGGACAAGGTCGGGCTTAAAGGATGCAACCTTGTCCGCACCTTCCTGTCCATTTCCGGCAATCGCACACACTGTAAAGCCGGGTACACGTTCTATGAACATTCGATTGACTTCCTGAACCATTGGATCATCTTCAATAAGCAGTACATTAATCGGCTCCTTCATGATTGTTCCCTCCATTCATTGGAAAAGTGAGTTGGAATAACGTCCCTTCACCCGGGGTTGACTCCACTTTAATATGACCGTCTGCTTTCTCTATAATGCTATGAATCAAGTAGAGTCCGATGCCTGAGCCGTCTTTTCCTTTGGTCGTGTATCCTTTTTGAAATAAGTGGGGAAGCTGTTCTTTCGTCATTCCTGCTCCATTATCTTCTATTTCAATATGAAACGTGTCCGGGTCGTCTTTTAGATAGACAGTAATGACTTTGGAATCTTCTCCGGAATCTTTTAGGGCATAAAAGCTATTTTCAATCAGGTTACCTAAGATAATGACAAAATCATGTTCATCAAGCAGAGGGGGAAGGGATTCCAGGTAGCTATCGGGATCGACCTTTACTTTTATCCCCATTTCATTTCCTCTCCTGATCTTGCCCAATAGTAATCCTGTCAAACTATCAAGCTTGATCTGCCGGGTCAGGGTGGCAGTGAGGTGTTCCTCTTCTTGAGAGGATTGAAAGATATAATCGAGAGCCTTCTCTCCTGCTTCTAATTGAATCAGGCCGGCAACGGTATGTAATTTATTCTGGTGTTCATGGTTTTGGACCCTCAATGCCTCAACGAATTCTTTCACTCCAGTCAGTTCTTCAGCCAGTTGAGTCATCTCCGTCCGGTCCTGAAACACGGCAACGGCCCCGACGATGTCCCCGTTTACCAGAATTGGAACCCTGGAGCTTAATACGATCTTGTTCCCTAATCTCATTTCTTCATGATAAACCGGTTCCTTCTTGTGTAACACGTCCGGTAATTTTGAAGAAGGAAGGACCTCTTGAATGGATTTTCCGGTCGGGTCTCCTTTTAATACCAATATGTCCTTGGCTTTCTCATTGAAGACGGTGATCCTTTTTTGATTATCAATGGCAATGATCCCTTCATTCATGGCTTGAAAAGTAGCGGTCCTTTCCACCAGGAGTTTTCCTATTTCATGGGGCTCAAGGTGAAAGGTGTCTTTCTTTATTTGTCTTGCCAGTAACCATGAACCAATGATGCCGAAGAGGAGAGTGATGGTGCCTATAATGATGAGTTCATTTTGGAGATCCTTCATTATATCGAGTGTAGAGGGGAGCAGGATACCTACAATGACCACACCGATTTGCTGGTGCTGATCGTTCATGATCGGCACGAACCCCCTGACCGCCGTACCGACTTCCCCCTTGGCTGTCGTCACATAACTATGCTCGGCAAAAGCAGGACCTTCATCCTTTCCGGCAGAGATGGTCCCAAGCTGCTCATCCGACGGGTGTGAATAACGGATCCGGTTCATATTGAGGACGACGATGTAGTCAGAGCCATTTACTGTCCTGATATTTTCTACAATGGGCTGGATTTCCCCCCATCCTCCGGAATCCTCGAGATGACTCTGAACGGTAGGAAGATTCGCTACCGTCCTGGCTGTAATAAGTGCCTGGTTTCCTAACTCTTCTTTCTTCATTTCAATCGATTTTCCGACAAATATAATAAATCCAATGATGAGCGCAAACAGGACGACACCAAAGGATAATATCGTCATCTTCCAACGAATGGGCATTTGTTTTCGATTCATTCTGAATATTCCTTCCTCTTCATTCAAAGTTATTGTACCATTTTTAATAGAACGGAGAGAGGGGAGGTCCAATAATGAGAACATTTTTCTTTATAGGGGTGTTTATTTTAACAGGAATCGCTACAGCCTATTTTGTCGGATTTCAATCTCAGAACGGCTTTACCTCGGAATATGATGACGATCAAGAAAAGCTGAAAGATGGCATCGTCATAAAAGTCAGTCATGTTGTTTCTGAAAACACACCGAAAGGAAAAGCGATCAGGCGTTTTAAAGCCCTCGTCGAAAAGAATACCAAGGGGAAAGTGAAGGTTGAAATTTATCCGAACGGATCGCTTTATTCAGACATCAGTGAATGGAATGCCCTTAAAAATAATAATGTACAAATGATCATCCCTGCCACGTCTAAAGTGTCTGCTTATGTTCCAGAGTATAGTGTGTTCGACTTACCCTTTGCTTTTACTAGTTATGATGATGTTCAACGGGCATTTGAAGGAAACGTAGGAGAGATATTACTGAAAAAGGTAGAAAAACAAGAAAACGTGAAAGGAATAACCTTTTGGTATAACGGATTTAAGCAAATCACCAATAGTCAGCGACCCTTGATCAGGCCGGGTGATTTCAGCCGTCTCCACTTCCGTACGATGCCCGGTGAAGTGATAGAAGAACACTATCAAAGAATGGGGGCTGCCGTAAGTCACCTGCCTTTTAATAAAATATACGAGAACTTAGAAGTAGGATTTATAGATGGACAGGAAAATACCATTTCGAATATTTACTCGAAGAAGCTTTATGACCATCAATCGTTCCTGACAGTGAGCAATCATTCTTATTTGGGCTATGTCGTATTAGTGAATGAAGAATTTTGGGATGACTTGCCTGAAGAGTACCGGGTTGAAATTGATGAAGCGATGAAGCAAACGACTGATTGGATCCGCCGGCATTCCATCGAAATCAATGATGATCATTTGCGTGAATTAAAGAGGAATACAGATTTGGACATCCATATACTGCTGAATTCGGAAAAGGAAGAATGGATGAAGAAACTGGCTCCCTTGTATGAGGAGTATGAAGATGAAATTGGGAGGGAAATCATGAGGGAGATTAGTGAAAGAAACGGCAGACATTAGTAATCGTCTGCCATTTCATCTTCAAGATACATTATTTTTAACAATTCATTGGTTTCTTCCAGATCGAATTTTTCGGGATCGTGATCACCAAACCGTTCTCTGAAAAACTGGGCGTCCTCGTCCATTTTTTCGTTATTTGATAGAACCTTCAAAACATGTTGATAGTGATGAATGCCTCCGCTGTCTTCTAAGGGGCAATTTCGCTTTCCCTTTATACAAACGGGGAAGGTCAGTCCTTGGTTCCATGTGATACTCTCTAAGAGAATCTGATGTTCCCAATCGTCACCGAAATCATAGGTATAAGAAATCGTATCTTTCTCACTCACTAAAAAGTTTCCAATGATTGATGTATTGGAATCACGTGCTGAATCTGAACGAAATTCATATTCTTCGTCAGGGCATTCAAAAACACCCGGGCTTCCATGGAATGAGTATAGATGTGTATTTGTCCATCCCATCACGGTTTGGATTACTTCATGAAGCTGATGGAAGGATAACGTATTAGGTATGAGCACTCGTCTCCAAATGGGTGGTTTTGCACCTTTGATCGAGATTTTTATCTGGAAGGTTTTTTTCTCTAAAATCGTGAATGCTTCATCTATTTCGTCATACATTTCCTCTTGAAGTATTTGGTTTAGATCGGGGGCAAGGAATTGCTGGTTGAGGGCAGATTCAAGCCTGTTCTGATCTTGTGTAGAGAGGTGATTGAATTCATCTGAGGTCTTTATTTTATTGATGAGAAGATGCAGGAGATCATTGCGGTTCAGCATGGGTATCCTCCTTTGGTTTGGGGAATAAAATGGGACGCATGAAACTTTTACTATAGGAATGCAACTTGAGGCAGTGCTAATTAAAGAGGGAAGAGTGGGAGTGGGAAAATTTGAGGTTACTGTTCCATACCCTCTCGTCGTTTCACTTTATGAAGTTCCTTTTTGTGTTCCCAATTTTCTTTTACTAAAAGCGTAATATTATCCTGGGTGTCTTGCTGATTACCTTCAAGCTTATCCATTCTTTTTTCTAATTTCGTCATGCGTTCATTCATATTGTCTTCAAAACGTGTCATTTGCCCCTGCAGCTCTCTTATAGCTTGTAATACCTGATCCATGCTATTTGTCACCTCCTTGTCCACCTAGTATAACACAGAATTTGGGAATGTTGCCTTCATAATCACTGGAAAAAATCTTCCCCAACGGATGCGGTTTTGCTTTTAAATATGGTAATATAAGAAAATGAAATCAAAGATGACCATTACATAGAGTTAGGAGAATGATGATGAGTAAAACACTTATTTTCGGACACAAAAATCCAGATACAGATACGATTACGTCTGCACTTGTATATGCTGATTTGAAGACAAAGATTGGGATGGACGTTGAGCCTGTACGTTTAGGTGACGTGAATGGTGAAACACAATATGCCCTTGATTACTTTAACGTTGACGCACCTCGTTTGGTTGAAAAGGTTGCCGGTGAAACGGATACGGTCATCCTTGTTGACCATAATGAGCGTCAGCAAAGCGCGGAAGACATCGAGGAAGTACGCGTTCTTGAAGTCATCGACCACCACCGCATCGCCAACTTCGAAACGGCAGATCCTTTATACTACCGTGCAGAGCCGGTTGGATGTACGGCAACGATCTTAAACAAGATCTACAAGGAAAAAGGAGTAGAAGTAACGAAGCAAATGGCTGGATTAATGCTTTCAGCAATCATTTCAGACTCTTTACTATTCAAATCCCCAACTTGCACGGACGAAGACGTAGCAGCAGCGAACGAACTGGCTGAAATCGCTGGAGTTGACGCTCAAGTTTACGGATTGGAAATGCTGAAAGCCGGTGCGAACATGAGCACGAAATCAGTGGCGGAGCTTGTAACCCTTGATGCGAAAGAATTTTCAATGGGTAACGCGAAAGTTGAAGTCGCTCAAATCAACGTTGTCGATGTGAATGACGTATTCGGACGTCAGGCAGAAGTCGAAGCTGCGATGGAAACACTGATCAAAGAAAAAGGACTGGATCTTTTCCTACTGGTTGTCACTGACATCCTGGAAAATGATTCAACGGCATTGGCTCTTGGAAGTAAAGCAGCGGAAGTGGAAAAAGCATTCAATGTAACCCTACAAAACAATACAGCCCTTTTAAAAGGTGTTGTATCACGTAAGAAGCAGATCGTACCTGTATTGACGGATGCGATGAAGTAATAAAGAATTGGGAGGAGCAGTCTATGGGCTGCTTCTTTTTTTCGTGAAAACAGGAGGTGCTTGTGACCCATGACAATGAACTTTAAGAAAATCCACCATATCGCCATTATCTGCTCAGATTATGATCAATCAAAAGACTTTTACGTCAACAAACTGGGTTTTGAAATAAAACAAGAGATATACAGGAAGGAAAGGGACTCATATAAACTTGATTTAGCGTTAAATGGTGAATACGTCATCGAATTATTTTCATTCCCTGACGCACCGGCACGTCCCAGCTATCCAGAAGCCCAAGGGTTACGCCATTTAGCATTTGAAGTAGAGGATATCGAGGAGAGTGTAGGTCTTCTAACTGAAAAAGGGATTGAAACAGAAGAAATAAGGATAGATCCATATACTCATAAACGTTTCACTTTCTTTGAAGATCCAGATGGACTCCCTTTAGAAATGTATGAAAGCTAGAAGAGGTCCGTCCCTAAAAAAAGGGCACTTCCCATTAAGGAAAGTGCCGTCCAAAGGTATTGTAATTTGTCGTTAGGTATATTAAATCATAGATTGTGAACGCGTGTATTGTCGTTGAGGTGCGATTTTGGTTGATATACAGAGACATTTCTTACGAATATCTCTGTTATCTTTATATTTATTAAAATATTAATATTGGGAAATGGGATGCCAGGCACAGAACCTCTTTTTTGTGCCTGGCACTATTTGTGTTTAGCCGTTGGAATGTGAGGTCCGTCCCTCAAAAAAAAAAAGAGCACTTCCCACAAGGAGAAGTGCCGTCCAAAGGTATTGTAATTTGTCGTTAGGTATATTAAAACATAGATTGTGAATGTGTGCATTGTCATTATGGCAGGATTTTGGTGAATATATACCGGCATTTCTGATGAATATCTCTGTTATCTTTATAATTATTAATATATTAATATTATGAAATGGGGTGCCAGGCACAGAACCTCTTTTTTGTGCCTGGCACCGTTTGTGTATAGCCGTTGGAGTGTGAGGTCCGTCCCTCAAAAAAGAGCACTTCCCACAAGGAGAAGTGCCGTCCAAAGGTATTGTAATTTGTCGTAGTTTTATTAAACCATAGATTAGGAAGGCATGGATTTCTGATCTAATGGCTTTAGTAGTGAAATATGAGGATATACCTGAAAATATTGATTGTTTTCTGTTAAAGTATAAATATATTAATATTTTCAGGTGGTGAGACTGTGGATTATTCTGTTATTGGAAAGAAGATTAGAGAGCTCAGAAAAGTAGTAGGATTGACTCAGGGTGAGTTAGCAGAAGGGATTTGCACACAAGCTCTCATCAGTCGAATTGAAAAAGGGGACATCTATCCAAGTGCGACTTCTCTCTATCAAATTTCAAAAAAACTCGGAGTGGATGTTAACTATTTCTTTGAAATAGGGACAACTCCACGACTTGATTACGTAAAAGAAGTTGAGCGTCAGTTGCGAAAATTAAGAATCAAGCACAGATATAGTGAAATGATGGAGATGGTGATTGCAGAAGAAAATAACCCACTCTTTAAAGAAAAGGCTAATCTTCAGCTTCTTTATTGGCATAAGGGAATCTATAAATTTGAAGTCGAACATAATTATGAGGATGCCTTTCCACTTCTGGAAAAAGCATTTTCTCTTACAGCGAATAGTAAGAAAGCATTGTCAGAAAGGGAAATGGAGATTCTTCTTGCTTTTGGTGCATTCTATTTTGGTATGGAAAAATATCAAGAAGCTCTTGGTTACTATGAGGAAGTCAGAGGAGCTATAAATACTACCGGTCAACTAAACGATAAATCAATTAAAACACGCCTGCTATACAATATTGCAAGGGTTTTAACAAGATTGGGAAGTTACAAGGAATCCATAAAGTATTGTAAAGAAGCAATAAAATGGTGTATTGAAGAAGAGCATTTGTACGGTTTGGGGCAGCTTCATTATCATATTGGATATAATTTCGAATTGGAAGAGAATTACGAAAAAGCCTTACTTTATATTAAAAAATCGATCTTAATCTTTGAAATGCTTGAAAATGATGAACATTTAACTTATTTGACTAACAAAGTAGAAGAAATAACAAAAAAAACACTCTCATAAACCTCTAGGCAAATCGAGTTTTTATTTTCATACATCCAGCAAGTCCCTCATAAAGATTACTATAGACAGGGAGTGGTGGAGCTATGAGAAGGAAAAGCCCGATTCCTCTGGTCATTGGGGCGATTGCCTCCATTCTGATCGTAGTGGCCCTATTCATGATGGTGGGGGAAAGCCGGGAACCTGATACACCAGAAGAGGTCATCAAGGAATTTTATCGATTTGAACAATCCGGTGATTTCGGAAATGCGTGGGAATTGTTTCATCCGGAAATGCAGAACAAGTTCCCTAAATCCTCTTACATTCAAACGAAGAACCATGTATTCATGGGGCATATGGGGGTAGACGAGTTTGAGGTGGAAGTGGGGAAAATAGAGAAATTAGAGAAGTTCACGTTTAACGAGGAAGGCCTGACGTTCAAGAATGTAAGAAAAGCAGAGGTCGATCTATTTTTTGACAGTCAATTCGGAGAGCTGACCATCAGTCAAATCTGTTATGTGGCACTGGAAGAAGGAGAATGGAAGATCCTGTGGGATTATAGCTTCTGACAAAAGGTGTCATGATCATGGTAATAAGGCAAAGTGAAAAACGTCTGATTTTTTTCTTCTATATTGGTTTTATTTAGATTTTATCGGGTAATATGAAACTAATTATTTTATAAGGAGGGCATTAGCTATGTCGTTACTCTACTTTAAAGCTCGTGAAGCATATGAGCTGGATGCGAAAGTATCTCAATCCCAAGTAATCAAGCTCAGGGAATTCCGTAGAACGAAGCCCGCCCCCATTGTCAAAAAAAGATAGTGTAAACAACCAAATCGAATAAACCCTGATCAGTCTAAAACTCTTTTAGGCTGTTTTTTTCGGTTTATTTCCGTTCATCCAGTACATATTTCAAACATTGGGGATACAACTATTGCTCTAAGCGCTTCAATCGTTAATTATGGATTTTTATCGCCGATGATGCTGTATGGCCAATAAAAAAGTCAGGAATCAAATGATTCCTGACTTTTTTATTCTAGATCTTCACCGATGATGCGTACTTCCCGTTCAAGTTCCACATCAAATTTTTCTTTCACTGTTTTTTGAACGTGTTCAATAAGTGAAATATAATCCGAGGCTGTCGCATTGTCCTTATTCACGATGAAACCGGCGTGCTTCGTGGAGACTTCAGCGCCACCGAAGTTCGTTCCTTGAAGCTCACTGTCCTGGATAAGCTTACCGGCAAAGTAACCAGGTGGTCGTTTAAAGACACTCCCGCAAGATGGATATTCCAGCGGCTGCTTGGATTCACGCTTGTCAGTGAGGTCATCCATGACGGCCTTGATTTCTTCGTAGTCGCCAGGTTTCAAGCTGAAGGTTGCTTCCAGTACAATATCGCCTTTTTCAGAGATATTGCTGTGGCGGTAATCAAGCTCCAATTCTGCGGCTGTACGTTTTACCAGGTTCCCATCGCGGTCGACGACATGGCAATAATCCAGAACATCTTTGATTTCTCCTCCATAAGCCCCGGCGTTCATGAATAGAGCACCACCAACGGTACCCGGGATCCCACAGGCGAATTCAAGTCCTGATAATTTTTCAGCTAACGCACGTCTCGACACATCGATGATCGCTGCGCCACTTTGAGCGACAATCAGTTGATCGGTCGTTTTGATGTCTGTGAAGTTCTTTAAATGAAGAACGATCCCACGGATTCCACCATCTTTTACAATCAAATTCGATCCGTTCCCTAATAATGTAAATGGAACATCCACTTCATTTGATAGCTTCACGATGTTTTGAACTTCTTCATATGTGGTCGGAGTCAAGAAGAAATCTGCTTTTCCGCCTAACTTCGTATACAGATGCTCTCGTAACAATTCGTCACGTTTGATATTGTCAGAATGCATCACCTTTGATAATTCTTCAAACACTTTTTCCTTATTGTACATTCTATATCAGTCCTATAAAGTAATTTTCGTCTTCTCTAAGTTAAATCCTACCCAACCATTATATGACGAAAACCCATGAAAGTTAAATGGTTTCAGTTGGCAGATGTGAATCCCCTCCGAATGAACCTCTTCCAACTGGAAAAGAATGCTTGATCATAGGTCGAAAATACAAAAAAAGAATGTTTCCATCGCTGGCAAAGTAAGATAGGATAGTATTAACAAAATATGTTATAACGTCTATTTAACTATTAAATTATACAAGTTGGAAAGGAGGAAGCGGTTTGGCCAGATTATATATAGCGTTGATTGGCTTAAGTCTGATTTGGGGGATGTCGTTCGTTTTTATCAAATGGCTGGTGGATCCGGTAGGTGTATGGGGGACGGTATTCTTACGCTGTTTAGCCGGTGCTCTTGTGCTTCTTCCGATCTTTTTTATACAGAGGAAAAAAGGAGAGAAGAAATCGCTCCCTATGTGGAAGTTGTTTGTTGTCGGGATTGGTAATGCCGCGTTGCCCTGGACTCTGATTGCGTTAAGTGAAACACAGATCAATAGTAACACGGCCTCCATTTTAAACGCAACGACTCCCATTTGGACGGCACTGGCGGGATTTTTATTTTTCTCTGTCCTATTGACTGGATTTCAGTGGATTGGAATTGTCGTTGGGTTTATAGGGATCCTCGTCCTGATGAATTTCGAGGTGAGCGGGATTTTCACTTCTGATTTTGTAGGGGTAGGGACGATGGTGCTTGCGACAATGAGCTACGCGTTTGCTTCACAGTTTACGAAAAAATACCTGGCGGGAACGAGTGTAGTGGTGATTTCTACGTTCCAATTGTTGATCGGTGCAGCGGTGGGATTTGTGGGAATGATGTTGACCGATCCGATATCGGTAGGAAGCCTGCTATCCGGTGAAGTGATCCTTGGCATTCTCGGGTTGGGCTGTTTAGGTTCTGGAGTGGCGACGCTTCTCTATTTTTACATCATGACCAATGGAGGACCAGAATTTGCATCGACTGTGACATACTTGATTCCGGGTACAGCGATGATTTGGGGGTTTGTCCTGCTGAGGGAGCCTGTGACACATAATCTCATTTTAGGTTTATTGATTATCTTTGCAGGAGTGTTCCTGTCTTCCAGAAAATCGAAAAAACTGGTCTCGACCATGCCTGTCGGTACGAGGTAAGACCTTTAAACAAACGTTTGATTAGGACATGGAATCCCTTATAGCTTAAGGGTTCTGAGTCTTAAACAAACGTTTGATTCGTTTTGTGGACCCGAAAGTCCCGATAAACAGATGCAAACCAACTTGTTTTCATATAAAATGAAAAGGATACATAAGGTAGACTAAACAAGCTCAAAGCACGGGCTTAAAAATAAACAATAAGGATGGTAATTCTATGAAAACGGCAATTGTAACGGATAGTACAGCCTACATCCCGAAAGAATTGCGTGATCAACTGAACATACATATGATCCCTCTCAGCGTCATTTTGGGAGGAGAAACCTATCAAGAAGAAGTTGATATTACGGCAAGTGAATTTTACGAAGAGGTCAGCACCCAGGAAAAACTTCCAACAACTTCACAGCCTCCTGTCGGGAAGTTCGTCGAGCTGTTCGAAAAGCTTTCAAGGGACTACGATGCCGTCATTTCCATTCACTTATCAAGTGGGATCAGCGGAACGTATCAAGGTGCCGTTCAAGCAGGGGAAATGGTCGAGGGAATCGACGTGTATGCGTATGATTCCGAGATCAGCTGCATGATCCAGGGCTTCTATGCGATTGAAGGGGCCAAGCTTGGCCGTGAAGGGAAAACCGCTGAAGAAATCGTTGCGTTACTGGATGAAATGAAGCAATCGGTACAGGCATACTTCATGGTCGATGACCTGGCTCACTTACAACGCGGAGGCAGATTATCACAGGCACAGGCAATCATCGGAAGCCTTTTGCAGGTAAAACCACTTCTGCACTTTGTGGATAAAGTCATCGTCCCGTTCGAAAAAATCCGTACGAAGAAGAAAGCATTGAAGCGGGTGGAGTCACTGCTTGAAGAAGCCGTGTCTTCAGGAGAAGAGTTTCAAGCTTCGATCATCCATGCGAATCGCGAAGAAGATGCGATTGAGTGGATGAATGAGCTTCAGGAGAAGTATCCGAATGTGGAGTTCAATGTCAGTATTTTCGGTCCTGTTATCGGTACTCATTTAGGTGAGGGATCGATGGGGATGGGATGGGCTCGGAAGATGAGTCGGTAGGTTTTGGGGTTTTTGAATTGGTTGTACCTGGTACAGATTGCGCTTTTTGTACCACGTACAATGATAAGATTTTGTACCAGGTACAATCAGGTCATCATGTACCAGGTACACTTCCGAACTCCCGGTGCCAGGCACAAAACAACGTTTTTGTGCCTGGCACCTTTTTATTAGGCAGGATTTTCACAGCTTTGTGTAGAATACAACACTATCCCAAAAAGGAGTGATGTGTTTGCGTTTTGCTTTTACAGGTAACCATTTAACCCCGGAATCCCTGCTGATAGGAGAGAGTACCATTTTACAGCGGATTTCAGATATATCTTCCATCCCATCTCAACCCCTCAATGAATCCTTCACCTTCTCTTCAGAGCTTCAATCCTTTCTCAGCGGCCGATCCCTGCTTTTAGACGAAATCCCAATTTCGATTGATGTCCTGCATGAGCATTATTTAAATGGATATGTTTCCTATCGAAAGGGTGTGGAAAAGAGCTGTTGCCACCGTTGTGGAAACAAAAGGCCTCATTTGTTCGCTTCCTTTTCATGTTCAAGATGCCACAACACGTGTACCTATTGCCGGAATTGCATCATGATGGGAAAGGTATCGGAGTGCACAACGCTTCTGACATGGCATGGGCCTGAACCGGTTCCTGAATCACCTCCAACTTTTCAATGGCTTGGAACTCTTTCAGAGGCGCAGAAAGAAGCTTCCAAGCGAATGGTCTCAGCAGTCCATACGAGCAAGGACCTGCTTGTGTGGGCCGTATGCGGGGCAGGAAAGACCGAGGTTCTCTTTGAAGGGATCCATGAAGCTCTTCAGCAAAACAAACGGGTATGCATTGCCGCGCCCAGAACCGACGTCATTCTTGAACTGTCTCCCCGCCTTCAAAAGGTCTTCCCTGACACGACGATCATCACACTTTACGGCGGGTCTGAAGAAAGAAACACCTATGGCCAGCTCGTTCTAACCACCACCCACCAGCTTTACCGGTTTAAAAAAGCATTTGACATCATGATCATCGATGAAGTGGATGCCTTTCCATATTCCTATGATGATTCTTTGAAGTCGGCAGTAGAAAAAGCGCGGAAAACTCAGTCCTCAATCATTTATCTCACAGCCACACCTGATCGAAAGACACAGAAGCAATGTGCGACAGGGAAGCAATCCTTCATCCAAATCCCAGCCCGTTTCCACCGCCATCCGATTCCCCTGCCACGCTTTGCATGGTGCGGACTTTGGAAGAAATCCCTAGAGAAAAACCGAATTCCTACTGGACTGAAGAAATGGACGTCCCTAAAACTAGAGCAGTCCAAACAAGCCCTGATCTTCTTCCCCACCGTTGAAATCATGGAAAAAGCCCTTCCTCTCTTTCAAGAAATCGATCCTCTCATCCAATCTGTGCATGCAGAAGATCCCCAAAGAAAAGAAAAAGTCATAAAAATGCGAAAGAAAGAGATTCCTATTTTACTCACCACGACCATTTTAGAAAGGGGAGTCACCATACCCAATATCGATGTGGCCGTACTTGGAGCTGAAGAAAAGATCTTCACGGAAAGCGCCCTTGTTCAGATTGCAGGGAGAGTGGGGCGAAGTGCGGACTTTCCAAAGGGTGACATCGTCTATTTTCACTTCGGTCGCACCGGTGAGATGATCAAAGCGCTCCTTCATATCGACGGCATGAACAAGGAAGCCGGAAAGCGGGGAATGATCGATGGTAAGTAACTGCTTGTACTGTGGGGAAGAACTAATGGAGGTCTTATCCTGGAAAAGTTTATTTTACAGAGTACCTCCGTTGCTTTGTAATAAGTGTGAAAAACAGCTGGTAATAATAGAGGGAAAGCGTTGTTCAGGTTGTTCCCGGTCCATGGAAGAGCTGCCTTATGATTTTATAAAAGGGGAGCAGTGCCTGGATTGTGATAGGTGGGAGTCTGACCATGAGTGGAAAGGGGTTCTGCGACAGAACGATTCACTCTATCAATATAATGATTTTCTTAAAGAGTATCTTGCTCGATACAAATATCGAGGAGACTATGTATTGGCAAAACCATTTGCTCCTATTCTCAAAAACTATATTGAAAAAAGTGAGTTTGATCTAGTGACTCCGATCCCGCTAAGCAACGAGCGTTTATATGAAAGAGGATTCAATCAATCCACTGCCCTCCTTGAAGAAGCAGAGGTCCGTCCCTCTTGTCTCCTTACCCGCATCCACTCGGAAAAGCAGTCAAAGAAGACTCGGAGGGAGCGGCTTCAGCAGGAGCAGGTGTTTCAGTTGGGTGTAGGGGATGTTAAGGGAAAGAGGGTCCTTCTGTTTGATGATATTTATACGACGGGGACGACGTTGAGGCAGGCAGCTAAATTGCTGAAAGAAGCGGGTGCCAGAGAAGTATCCTCTTTGACTCTTGCAAGAGGTTAAAGCAACGCTCGCATCTGCCGATATAGAGAATAATAGAAGTGAATCAGGGAGGAATGGAACGATGTCAGAGATCATTAACTGTCCACGTTGCAACGCGATTTTTATGAGAAATCAATTCAGGGATGTATGCGATACGTGCTATAAAGAAGAAGAGAATACGTACGAGGCAGTCTACCAATTCCTGAAGAGACGGGAGAACCGTGCGGCCACCATGAATCGTGTGATTGAAGTGACGGGTGTGGACGAAGAGCTTCTCTATAAATGGGTGAAGAAGGGGCGCATCCAGACAAGGCAGTTTCCGAACATGGGGTATCCGTGTGATAAATGCGGGAAGATTATTGGGACGGGGAGGATTTGTAACGATTGTTCTTCAGAACTTGTCAGTGAGCTGAAGCAGTTTGAGTCGGAGCAAGAATGGAAGAGTAAGGTGAAGGAATCGAATCAAAAAACGTATTACACAGTAAGAAATAAGAACTAGATACGTCACGCAAGAAAATCAGGAAGAACTAACCAGTCTTTTGAACTAAACAAACCGTTTTTTTATCCGATATACTAGGTAGAGACGATGGACGTGATGAAAGCGAGGGAAAAATGATGAAGATTAACAATATCGGAAATCAAAACATTAATCCTTATAAGCGCAATCTTAACAAAATGGATCAAATCAGCAAGACTGGGAAAACGGCTTCTGACAAGATTGAGATCTCTTCTGCTGCCAAAGAGATGCAGGAGGTCTCTAAAATCAGCAAGGAACGCCAGGCTAAAGTAGATGCACTCAAGGACCAGGTACAGAACGGTAACTACACCATTGACCCTAAAGCGATTGCTAAAGGATTAAAGAATTTTTATAACGGAAATTAAAGGAGCGAACAGACATGCCGGCAACTTCATTGATTGCAACGTTGGAAAAACTTTATAAGTTGCACAAGAGTTTGTTCGATCTTTCGGTTGAAAAGACGGATGTAATTAAAAAAGGTGCCATGATCGAGCTAGACGCAGTTCTAAAGGATGAGCAAAAGCATTTGGCAGCCATCAATACGCTTGAAATCAAAAGACAACGGGAGTCCAATCACTATCTTGATTCACTAGGAGTCCGAATGGAGAAAACCCCAACAATCTCTTTGTGTATGGAATACAGTGCACCTGAAGATGCAGAGATTCTTGGCATCTGGCAGCGAAAGCTTGTTGATATGATAGCCGAGTTAAAGGCACGGAACGAACTTAATCAAAGGCTTGTCTATCAATCTCTTCAATTTGTCAATATGAACCTGTCGTTGCTGCAGCCTCAATCAGAAAAATTAACGTATTCCCGTCCAAACGGTGAAAAGACGATACCTGCAGGAAGATCCATGTTCGATTCGAAAGCATAACACCAATCATTTGAAACGGAGGCAACACCATGCGATCCACTTTTATGGGCCTTGAAACGGCTAAACGGGGAATGTACACCCAACAAGGAGCCCTTTATACGACAGGTCATAACATCGCCAACGCAAATACCCCCGGTTACACCCGACAACGGGTCAATTTTGCCCAAACGGAACCTTACCCGGCTCCCTCCATGAACCGTCCGCAAATTCCCGGTCAAATCGGAACAGGCGTTGAAGCCGGATCGATCCAGCGTGTTCGTGATTCTTTCCTGGACACCCAATATAGAGGGGAAAATAATAAGCTTGGCTACTGGGATACGAAAATGGAAGCCATGAAGAAGATGGAGGAAGTGATGAATGAACCATCTGATTCAGGCTTGTCGAAAACGATGGATATGTTCTGGCAATCCCTTCAGGATCTAGCAGTCAACCCTACGAACTCAGGTGCCCGGTCTGTCGTACGTCAGCGTGGAATCGCTGTTGCAGAAACGTTTAATTATTTATCATCTTCATTAACAAGCGTGAGAAACGATTTGAAAAATGAATTGACTGTGAGTGAAACGCAAATTAACTCTCTTACAAGGCAGATTGATAGCATTAATAAACAAATTTCCGAAGTAGAACCCCACGGCTATCTCCCAAACGATTTGTATGATGAACGGGATCGTTTAATCGATGAGTTATCAAAACAGGTCACGATCAAAACAAGTTATCAGTCGAACGGTGGAGGGTCTTCTCCAATGGCTGAAGGTTCCGTGACCATAACATTAGTAGGTAAAGACGGAAAGAATCCGGTGGACCTGGTCGATAAGAGTGGAGCTAAGGAACTCAATCTTTCATTTAATGGAGATCAAGATACGGTTGATTCTGTCACAATCGGTGGGGAAACGATCGCTATAAATGACTTCTTATCAAAAGGTGAAGGGAAATTGAGGGCCCTTGTCGATACATATGGATTTGAAAATGAAAAAGGTGAGGCAGAAGGATCTTATGTCACCATGCTCCAAGAATTAGACAGCATGGCGTTTGAATTTGCGAAAGCCTTTAATGAACAGCATCAACAAGGTGTAACAGCTGAACAAATCAATAATCCGACATCGACAGTAGAAACACCTAAATTCTTTCAGGATTCAAAAGATCCTTCATCAGACTTGGATCCGGATAATAAAAAGGGATTCGCTCAACGGATTCAAATAGCTGATGAACTTAGCAATCTCGACAACATAGCCACAGCCAGTGCAGACAATCCTACCCTGGGGGATGCAACAAATGTGCTGGCCCTCGCTGATATTATCACAACCACTAAATTACCTTATGGGGAAAAAGAGTCATCTTTTCAGGGTCATTTCGAATCAGTTATTGGAAGGATGGCGGTTGAATCACAGGAATCTTTAAGACTCGCGAGCAACTCGAATGTCCTCAGATCAGCTGTTGACGAACGCAGGATGTCCGTAAGTGGGGTTTCCCTTGATGAAGAAATGACGGACATGATCAAATTCCAGCATGCCTACAACGCCTCTGCCAGAATGATCACGCTGCAGGACGAAATGCTCGATAAAATCATCAACGGCATGGGAACCGTTGGAAGGTAGGTGAACGAATATGCGTGTAACTCAAAGTATGTTGACGGCGAACTCGATGAGAAATCTCAGTTCATCCTATGGACGGATGGGGCAGCTGCAGGACCAGTTGGCGACGGGGAAGAAAATTACCAAGCCTTCCGATGATCCTGTTGTTGCCATGAAGGGCATGTTCTATCGCTCCAATCTGACGGGAATCGAACAATATAAGAGGAATCTATCAGAACTTTACTTATGGATGGAAAATTCAGAGTCCGGAATCGATCATGCCAATCAGGGACTGCAGCGTGTGCGGGAATTGACACTGCAAGGGAAGAACGGATCCCTGAGTGAAGAAGACCGTAAAGCGGTGGCCGTTGAAATTGAACAAATAAAAAAGGACCTTGTCAGTGTGGCTGAAACAAAAGTGGCAGGACGATACATCTTTAATGGAACGGATGTCGGGAATTCTCCAATGAAGGATGGATCACCTGCAGACGGGACCGCCCCGAAGGTAGCTGATAACATACTCAATGGGACGAACGGCGAATACACCATTGAAGTGTCACAGGGCGTATCACTAAAAGCAAACGTCAACCCATCAAAAGTTTTTAGTCAACAATTATTCAATACAGTACACTCAATCCAAAAAGCATTGGAATCGGGAGATGTTTCAAGTCTTGATACGGAACTCGAGAACTTGGATGAAGTGATGAATACACTTTCAGCGGAACGTTCAGACCTGGGCGCCCGCTACAATAGGCTGGAAATGATCGATGACCGATTGGCACAGCAGGAAGTGACCGCCAGCCGTATTCTTTCGGATAACGAAGACGCCGATATCGAACGGGTTATCACCGACCTGAAAACCCAGGAAAGTGTCCACCGTGCCGCCCTCAGTGTAGGGGCAAGAATCATGCAGCCGACATTGATGGATTTCTTACGATAAAAGCAAGGGGACTGACCCTTTAAGGTGTTTTGTCACCTTAAGGGTTCGTCCCTTTTTCTTTGGAGGTGAATACTCATGAACATCCCACAAATACGATTACAATCAACTCCCGCGGAACTCGGGATCCACACGACTCCGGGACGAATGGATATCGAACAACCCAAAGCAGAACTCGATATCCAACAGCCAGCCGGGAAAATGGAGATTGAACGGAGACCATCCAGATTAACCATCGATCAAACAGAGGCAAGGGCAGACATGGATTTGAAATCCGTGCGCCGCAGGATAGAAGAATACTCCCAACAAGGGTACGAAGATTGGTTACGGGGGCTTGCCCGGGTGGCCCAGGACGGCGATGAACTCATGATGATTGAACATGGAGGAAACGCGATAGCAGCCCAGGCAAAACGAAACAGCGAAAACCCTATATACGACTTTAATATTGGCTGGATTCCATCTCTCGGAAGCGTCAAGATCGGGTATGATCCGGGAAGTGTCAGAGTGAACTTCGAACCTCAAAGAGTAATCAATAATACTCGTCCACAGAAACCGACCATCCACTATACGCCTGCCAAAGTCGACATCAGCCTGAAACGATACGCCGATTTACAAATCGACTTCGCGAACTTGAAGCATGTCGGCATCAACTACGAACAAGAAATATAAAACGAAGGAATGAGAAGGATGAACATAGATACAAAATACCACGGCGCCATTGACATCCATTCAGAGGAAGTCCTGATATTTGAACACGGAATTCCCGGATTTGGAGATGAAAAGCAGTTTATATTATTGCCCTTACCTGAAAATGAATGGTTTCATATCCTGCAATCGGTGACGACACCCCAACTTGGATTCGTGGTCACGGATCCGTTTGTATTCTTTAAAGAATATGACTTTGAATTGGATCAGGCGAGTGTGGAGTTACTAGAAAACCCTTCCGAAAAAGAGGTGCAGGTGCTTTCTATTTTGACTGTACGGGAAACCCTTCATGAATCAACCGCAAATCTCCAGGCTCCGATTATTATCAATCTGGCAAATCGCAAAGGAAAACAAGTCATCCTGAACAACACAGACTACCAAATCAAGCACCTGATCTTTGCTCAGCCAGCAGGAAAGAAGGGGTGAGGGGATGCTAGTACTGACAAGGAAAACGGGAGAAAGCATTCAGATTGGGGATGATATTGAGCTGACGGTCATTTCTGTAAAAGGGGATCAGGTCAAACTGGGTATCAATGCCCCGAAGAACGTCGACATTCACAGGAAAGAAGTCTACCTTTCAATTCAAGAAGAAAACACCGAGGCTTCGAAAGGAATTGACAACCTTTTCAATCTATTACCAAAAAATGAGTAATTATTTTTCTCAAACTATTAAACACTAGTAAAATCGACCGATATTAGTAGTGTAAGCAATGAGGAGGAGGGCGGCCGACCTTTGTGACTCGTTGCAGACTACTAAACTTTTATAGTTCACATGGATGTGGGCTTGATTTCAAGGAGGAAATATTGGTATGAGAATTAATCATAATATTGCGGCTTTGAATACTTATCGTCAGTTGAATAGTGCTTCTGGAGCACAAGCTAAATCAATGGAGAAACTATCTTCTGGACTTCGTATTAACAAAGCTGGAGATGATGCAGCAGGTCTTGCAATCTCAGAAAAAATGCGTGGTCAAGTTCGTGGATTAGAACAAGCGTCTCGTAACGCTCAAGATTCAATTTCTTTAATTCAAACTGCTGAGGGTGCTTTAAACGAAACCCATGATATTCTTCAACGTATGAGAGAATTAGCTGTTCAGTCTTCCAATGATACAAATACAGATGCAGATAGAAAAGAACTTCAAGCGGAAGTAAAACAATTAATTTCAGAAGTAGATCGTATTGGTAACACAACTGAGTTTAATACTAAAAAGTTATTAGACGGTTCAGCCAAAGGTGTTACTGAGCGAATTGCTGGTAGTGCAGCAGTTAATAACAATTCAGGAGTCACTATTACAAAAACTGCAATTGATGGATTAAATACAACTGCATCAACTGATGCTACAAAAGCATTAAAAGATGGGGCATACATGATAGTTAGAACTGGGGATGCAGCAACAACTGGATTTGATGCAGCGGATTACAAAGTATATGGTCCAGATGGTAAGGTTACTACTGATGTTTCTGTATCCGCAGATGATACAATTACTATAGCTGGTGCTGTAGTTACTGGAGGTACTACTTTAGCAGCTGATAGCTTTGATGGGAAAATGAAGGTCGGAGAAAGTGTAACTTTAGTATTTGGGAAGCAAGAAGATGCTAGTAGTGATTTAGCGGGTTCAATTATGACTCAAATTGGAGCAAATGCAGGACAAACCTCTTTTATTTCAATTAAAGATATGAAGGCTTCAGCACTTGGCGTAAAAGATCTCGACGTTTCAAGTAAGTTCGGTGCAGCAACAGCTATTGAGACTGTAAACAATGCGATTCAAAAAGTTTCTGCACAGAGAAGTTCACTTGGTGCTCAACAAAACCGATTAGAACACACTATTAACAACTTAAATACTTCTTCTGAAAACCTAACTGCAGCGGAATCTCGCATCCGTGACGTAGATTATGCTTTAGCTGCCTAAACAGCGACAAGCACAGTCGTCCTGGCTGGTAACGGCTAGAGATCATAATTGGGTGAATTGCTGGAAACCCCTTAGAGCTCTTCTTGCCACAACGTAGTTGGAAACGACAAGCGTGATGGCTTTAACAAAAGAAGAGATTGGGCAATCAGCAGCCAAGCTCCTGTCTTGAAAGAGTGGAGAAGGTTCAACGACTAGGATAGACCATCTAAGGCGCAAGCTATGGTGATGAAATCCGTAGGTGAAACAGTGGTCATCAGCATTGTGGATCCGAAGTGCCCAACCCCTGCTAAAGGGTGAAGATATAGTCTGGTCATTTATGAAAGTAAATGTTCGCACGATGGCGAAAGAAATGATGAACCAAACAAAGAATTCTATTCTTTCTCAAGCAGCGCAAGCAATGTTAGCTCAATCCAATCAAATGCCTCAAGGAGTTTTACAACTTCTGAGATAGTTGATTAGAGGGCGTCCAGTTTGGTAACGAGCTGGAGTATTACTGGGTGAATTGCTGGAACTTCCTAAAGCTTTATCAACCACAACGAAACTGGAAACAGTAGGCGGAATGGTCGGAAAATGATAGAGATGCACCAATGGATAATCAGCAGCCAAGCTCCTGTGAGGAAACTCTGGAGAAGGTTCAACGACTAGAGAACACGGTCTAAGGCAAAGCTATGATTATGAATCTCGTAGGGCAGCAAAAGCTGTTCGAAGTGCCCAGCCCCTTAAAAAATAAGGGTGAAGATATAGTCTATTCTATGATCGAAAGACATAGTCGCAAAGCAAGCGAACCAACAACCACAAGGGGTTTTACAACTTCTTCGTTAATTTTTCTAAGAGGGGCTCTAGTAATAGGGTCTCTTTTTTACTTATAAAAAATGAATAGGATATCTAACTACTAAACTTTCCCCACCAAATTCCGATATAACCCATATAACCCCCAGGAGGATCAAACGATGATTGATAAAGTGACAGGCAAAGTTTCAGGAATACAATCATTTACTAGATTAGAGAACCAAACCAGTGAAGAAGTGAAACAAATTCAAGCACAGGCACGACACCATGAAGAAACCTCAACCAAAGAACCTGTCACAAAAGAAAAGATGGTAGATGTCGTCCACGGGATGAATGAGTTTATGTCCACTTCGAATACACACCTCAAATTTGAATTTCATGATAAATTACAGGAATATTATGTGACGATCGTGGATGATCGTACGCATGAAATAGTGAAAGAAATACCAGCAAAGAAGATTCTTGATATGCATGCGGCGATGACGGAATTTGTTGGTTTGATGGTCGATAAGAAGATTTAGCGGAAGGAGATACATATGGCTGATATGAGAATTGGTGGACTTGCCAGTGGCATGGACACGGATCAAATCATTAAAGACCTGATGAAGGCAGAGCGGATTCCTTTGGATAAACTGGAACAGAAGAAACAATTCCTAGAATGGCAGCGGGATGATTACCGTGACATGAATAAAATGATGTTTGATTTTAGTAATCTAATTTTTGACGGAGTAATGAAGCAGGGGACGTACACTCAGAAAACGGTATCTGTGTCGAACCCGAATGAAGTGTCCGTTAAGAATATCAATTCTACCACCGACTTCTCAGGAACATTGAATGTGGAAAAGTTAGCTACTGCCGCTACTATGTACAGCTCGGCGATTACCCAGTCTGATGGGGGAGCAGTTGATCCCAAAAAGAAGTTGAGTGAATCGTTCGGGATGACGGGTGAGCAGAGCATCAAAGTAAAGGCAATCAAAGCAGACGGAACGATGGCGGCTGATTTTACCGAAATCAAATTTAATGCTGAAGATGAAACGTTGGACAGTTTAATCGCGAAGATCAATGCGCAGACCGGCGTCACTATGTTCTATGACCAGCACACAAAGCAAATGTCTGTCATGAGTAAGAATACAGGTGCCAATGCCGGCGGTGCTGAAATTGAACTGCAGGGAGATCTGTTTACTACCCACCTGAAGCTTGATGCTGACAATGCTACTGCCGTGGCTAATAATAGAGGATCCATTGGAGAGAATGCCAAATTCACATATAATGGAATGGCGACTGAACGTTCGTCCAATACGTTCACGATCAACGGCTTTGAATTAACATTGAAAAACGCATCCAATACCAATGTAACCTTCGCGTCACAGCCTGACACGGATAAAATACTAGAGAAAATCGTCAAGTTCGTCGACGAATACAACAAACTCATCGAAAAAGTAAACGGTGAAATGAACGAAAAGAAATACCGGGATTTCCAACCATTGACGGCTGAACAAAAAGAGTCGATGGAAGAAAAAGAAATCGAATTATGGGAAGAAAAGTCCCGTAGTGGGACGCTTCGGAATGATTCCGTCTTAACATCGGGTCTGAACAAAATGCGTACAGACATGTACACACCAGTTTTAGGCGGTACATCAGGAGTCGACCAGCTGGCGCAAATAGGAATCAAAACATCAAGTAACTACCTTGACCGTGGAAAGCTGATCATTGATGAGAGCAAGCTGAAAGAAGCAATATCAAAAGATCCGAATGCTCTATACGAAATTTTTGCGAAAAATGGAGAGACTCCAGGTGAGCAGGGAATAGCCCGTCGTCTTCGTGAAACGTTGAAAAATACAATGGACAGCATTGAGAAAAAAGCCGGAAAAGCATCCAGTACAAATAATACATTTACCCTTGGTCGCCTATTGAACAATATGGACAATCAAATGAATCGCTTTGAAAATCGTCTGATCCAAGTCGAAGACCGCTATTGGCGCCAATTCACCGCCATGGAAAAAGCGATCCAGCGTTCAAACCAGCAATCCATGTTCCTCATGAACCAATTTGGCGGCTAATCATACCTAAAGGAGTGTCACTATGGCCATCAACAACCCTTATGCAGCATACCAGAACAACTCGGTTAACACCGCGTCACCAGGTGAACTCACCCTTATGCTCTATAACGGAAGCCTTAAATTCATCCATATAGCGAAAAAAGCGATGGAAGATAAGAATATTGAACTGAAGAATACAAATATCCAGAAGACACAGGCCATCGTGAATGAGCTGATGGTTACGTTAAACATGGATCTTGAAGTATCGAAAAATTTAATGTCCCTATACGACTACATCAATCGCCGTCTGACGGAAGCCAATATCAAGAATGATGCTTCTATTTTAGAAGAAGTGGAAGGCCTCATCACAGAGTTCCGCGACACGTGGAAAGAAGTCATTCAGCTGAACCGTCAAAAGCAGCACGGGGGTCAGGTGGGACAGGCGTGAGCTCGGTCGTTCGTTGTCACACCATTACGAAGCAATTGAAAGAAGCGTTGGAACACATAGAAAATCGAGAATTCACGATCGAAACAATAGAGTCTCTTTTAGATAAAAGACAAAGTTTAATCACAGCGATCAGGCCCCCTTTTACCGAAGAGGAGCAAGTGCTTGGAAAGCAAATGATCACATGGAGTCAAGAAATAGATAAGGAACTCTCACAATTGCAGTCTTCAATAAAACGGGACATGAACGGGTTATCCAGGAAAAGAACCTCCGTTCAGAAATATGCAAATCCATACGAATCCTTACAATACGACGGAATGTTCTACGATAAAAAGAAATAAAGCCTCGGCCAATATGCGAGGCTTTTTTCTATTTCCAAATACTCTCATGCTATAATAATAGAAAAAATGCTGGAGGGAAGCCGGTATGAAAAATAGTCTGGTAGATGAAATCAGAAGTCTTTGCGTAACCTATCCTGAAGTCCATGAACATATAGACGGCTTCGGCCACACTTCCTTCCGGGTGAAGGACAAGCCATTTGTGATCATTGGCGAGGAGAACAATCTCTCCTTATCTATTAAAACCCTCCCCACCACGCAAGAAATTTTACTGGAACAGCCAGGTTACACGAAAGCCCCGTACATCGGAAGACATGGCTGGGTGTTAGTAGACACCGAGGAAGTAGGAAGGCAAGCGATTGAAGCCTTGATTCACGAAGGCTATTTGAGAGTGGCTCCCAAGAAACTGGCAAATCAAGTTCGAAACGGATGAAGACATATGATCAACCTAATAACCAATGAACTCATAAAACAACTATCCCGTCCCCGCATGTGGATTTCCATTGGAGTCATCGTATTCATCAACTCCATCGCATCCCTTTTCGTCTACATGCTATTCGATGGAATCCAATTCTCCTTCTGGGAATACATGCGAATCAGTTCAAACCTGCTCATTGTCCTCCAAGTCTTCTGCCTCATCATAGCAGGCGACATCGTATCCAGTGAGTTTTCGACAGGTACCATCAAGCTGCTGCTCATTCGCCCTGTCAACCGTGTGAGAATATTGCTCTCAAAATACTTAACGGTCGTTGTCATAGCAACACTTCTGACAACCGCACATTTCTTATTTTCGTCCATACTGGGCATACTCTGGTTCTACGACAGCTTCTTTGACTTCAGCTTGAACGTTTTTATTGTAGCGGGGGCTTATGTGCTGAGATTTCTTGAGTTGGTCGTGATTTGTTCCTTTGCTTTCACTCTATCTGTACTGACGAGAAGCGGTTCTTTTGCCATTGGATCGACTATCTTTCTGACATTCTCTGCAGGGACATTCTTACTTGTAATGAACGAGAGGGGAATGGAGTGGGGGAAGTATTTGTTGTTTGCAAACACGGATCTGCAGCAGTATTTCTTCGGCACACCTCCTTTTGAAGGGATGACGTTTTTGTTTTCTGTTGGTGTGATTGTGGTGTATCTGATTGGATTTGGTGGATTGGCGGGGTGGTTTTTTGGTCGGCGGGATGTGGATGTTTAGTTCTCTCTTGTACCAGGTACAATGAATCCAATTTGTACCTGGTACAAGAGGTCAGATATGTACCTGGTACAAAAAGGTCCAGATGTACCAGGTACATATCAACTTTCACACACATATGAGAAGGGAAATTTCGAATCATGTCGAATAAGAATAAAAGTTGTAACTTTATTAAAGAGAGGAAGATTTAATGACAAGAAATCATAGGGTCTGGTATCCTGGAGCTATTTATCACATAACCGCACGAGGTAACAGGAAGAATAATCTTTTTCGAGATAGAAAAGATTTTAATCATTATTTAGGATTAGTACAAAGAGCAAAAGAAAAAACTCCATTCATTCTCCATTCGTATTGCCTCATGCCCAATCATGTTCATCTCATAATTGGGACACTCGATGACTCTCCTTCAGAGATTATCCATTACATTCATTCCATTTATGCTAGGTATTTTAACCGGAAATACAACTATATTGGTCATGTGTTTCAGGACCGATATTATGCCAAGCTAATTAATAATTCTAAGCAGCTTATCGATACAAGTAGTTACATTCATTTGAACCCGGTGAAATCCAAGTACTCTAAACAACCAGAAGACTATAATTGGAGCAGCTATAAGAGTTTTATAAATGCAGGTTATAAATCAATTGTCGATACTCAAAAGATTCTTTCAAATCTTGGTGATCATCCAAACGAGAAATATAAATTTTATGTAGAAACAAAATTTAATATTAAGGATTGGAACCAGCCGATATAACTGTTTATTTCATTTTGTACGAGGTGCATTTGTTAGTCATTGTACCTGGTACAATCCAAAGTAATTGTACCAGGTACTAAATTTAAAACACCAATGCCAATCAACCTCATTCACAAATCCGCCCCAAACCATTCACAAAACCTCCAAATTCCCACCGTTTAATCTCCTCAAAAAGTGAGAAAATAATAATAGAAAGAGCCAAAGGTGAACCCTACATACTCGCAACCATCACCTCACTCTTTCATTCTCCAATCCCGCACCCATCAACACTTTCGACACCACATTACAAACTTTACGAAAAATTGACAAAAAATTTAGAAAGTTTAAGAAGGAATAATCAAGGGAATGGAGAATATATAAACATAGCTTTATTTTTAAAAGGAGGAGTTTACATGTTGAACTACAACATTCGAGGCGAGAACATTGAGGTAACTCCAGCGATTCGCGAACACGTGGAGAAGAAGATTGGCAAGCTAGACCGTTACTTTAATGAAACTCCTGATGCAAATGTACATGTTAATTTAAAAGTGTATCCTGATAAAAATACGAAAACTGAAGTGACTATTCCAATGCCGCAATTAGTGCTACGTGCAGAGGAACGCAACGCAGATATGTATGCGGCCATTGATCTGATTGTAGATAAATTGGAGCGTCAAATTCGCAAACATAAAACGAGAGTGAACCGTAAAATGCGTGAAAAGGGCAGCCCGAAGGAATTCTTCGCGGCTCAGGAAGATCTGAATCATGTTTCTCCTAACGGCGCAGCTGCCGTGGAATTGGAGGAAGAGGACGATACGGAAGTAGTAAGAACGAAGCAGTTCAATCTTAAGCCGATGGACAGTGAAGAAGCGATCTTGCAGATGAACATGCTGGGTCACACATTCTTCATTTTCACGGACGCAGAGACAAACGCGACGAATATTGTGTACAAGCGTCGTGATGGGAAGTATGGCTTGATTGAAACGAACTAACTATTTGATGAGGAGATCCTGCGGTCTACATGACTGCAGGATCTTTTTGATAAAAAGGATTTTTGACAATTATTGTAGAAGTTTGTAGGTAGACATTATGTTTTCACCCTCAAAGATAGGAAGATGGTAATAGAAAACTTAAGGAGGACATCACCATGACATATTCCATTGTAGGCTATGACCCGGAAGAAAAAGAGTGGGGGATTGCGGTTCAATCCAAATTCCTCGGTGTTGGATCCGTCGTACCTTTTGCGAAAGCGGGTGTAGGGGCCGTGGCGACTCAGTCATACGCGAATACCTCGTACGGACCCCACGCACTTCAATTAATGGAAGAAGGAAAGACGGCAGAGGAAGCGCTTGATATCATCACACAGGATGATCCGGAGCGTCCTTTACGTCAAGTAGGTTTGATTGATGCTGGAGGCAACCCTGCTACTTTCACAGGAGAAGGCTGCTATGATTGGGCTGGAGGACAAATAGGAAAGCACTTTGCTGCCCAAGGGAATATTTTAGTTGATGAAAATACCGTAAAGGCGATGGCGGAGACATTTGAGTCGACGACCGGATCGCTGGCTGAACGATTACTCCATGCACTCGATGCCGGTCAGGAAGCGGGAGGTGATTCCCGGGGTATGCAGTCTGCTGCGCTTCTAGTGGTGAAGGAAAGCGGTGGATATGGTGGCTTCAATGATCGGTACATCGATCTCAGGGTGGATGATCACGCGTCTCCTATTAAGGAACTGAAGCGAATCTATCTGTTGCATCAGCTCTATTTTAAAGAATCAGATCCTGGTAGAGTCGTATTACTGGAAGGTGAAATCCACGATGAAGTTGAGCGGGAACTTACCCGTCTTGGCTATGCAAAAGAAAGACAGTCCCTTCATCAGAGTTTGAAAGACTATCTCCACACCGAGAACTTTGAAATGCGGGAGCAGGATGAGAATTATATCGATTTAGATGTCTTGGATTATATGAAAAAACAAGGACGATAGATCATTAAAGAACCGGTCCAAAAGCGATTGGTTCTTTTTTCTTGTTCTAAAACAGTTTAAGGAACGTCACAAATGTTATATAATGAACATTTGTGTACGGGACTCAAGAAGTTGGAGGTAAATACAAACATGAGTACAGTCGGAAGAAATGAACCATGCCCATGCGGCAGTGGGAAAAAATATAAGAAATGCTGTGAAAAAGAAAATGTTGTGAATATAGATACGTTGGTGAGTCAGGAGCTGGATGTGCTTCAGGCGCAACTTTATGATTATATTGCTACGGCGCAGTCAACAGAGATGGAAGAATCCTATCATCATTACTTGGCGAAGATGGATCTGATGCAAGCGGATCCGGATATTTATGAAATGGCATTTGTCAGCTGGTACGGAGCGACTCAAAAGGATGCCGACGGTGTTCGTTTGATTGAACGATTTGTTGATAAGCAGTTGAGCACGGTGACTCGTCCTCAGACCGCTGAAGTACTGGAGTCGTGGAAAAACGTTCGCGTGACGGCAGGTTCAGTCGAGAAGCTGGATGACAATACGTTACGTGTGGAAGAAGCCCTCTCTGGTGATGTGCTGATTGTAACGGAAAAATTCGGTAAGCTGGAAGAGAATAGTTTCTTCTTGGGGCTGTTGTTGCCGAATGGGGACAAGTATCTTCCATTCGCTCAATACTTCATTTATCCTGCGATTGAGAAAGCAGCGATGGAACTGGTCAAGATCCGCTTTGAACAAGGAGAGTTTGGAAGTCTGCATGATTACCTTTCAGGGCAGTACTTGGAAATAGCGGATGTGGGATTCGTTCTTTATAGTGCCGAGAAGAAGAAGGGCGGTAAAGCAGCAGCATCTACTAAAGCCACGGATGAAAGAGACACTTCCAAAGATTCGGATCAGAAATCCGAAGAAGCGATCGAAGGAGTAGAAATCTGGAGAACTCCGGAATACGTTGAAGCAATCACATCCCTTCAAAACTTCCTGACTGAAAAAGGGGAAGACAAAGAAGAAAGTGAGCTGCTCGTAGCCGTATTGGAAAAATACTTTTACACAGAGCGCCCAACGATCCGTAATCCGAAAATTTACTCCGGAGCACTGGTGGACATGGCGAAAAACATCGACGAAATCAGTATCCGCCACGTCCAAAAGGAACTGGCAGAATACTTCGATGTCTCAGCCAACAGCATCTCAAGACGAAGCAAACAAATCTGGGAAAGCTACCAGGACACCGTCTACGAACTACTGAAAGCAACCAAAGCCTGACCAATACAAAACACCTAAAAGTCGCCTGCATAGGCGGCTTTTTTGTTTTAGGGGGACGGACCTCACCTTTCACCAATTATATATGGAATTGCTTTAAAGTCGCCAATCCTTGATGGATTGATGAAGTAGGTGAGGTCCGTCCCTCATCACTCGCAACACTTGATCCATCCACGAACACGGGCTGATAGTGCAGCATCCAACCATTGAAACGGGTGAGGTTGGGAGGTCCGTCCCTCCTTGAGTTGTAACCCATATAGGATAGTGGTAAGATTGGTAGGGAATATATCGTGTTTTTGTGGGAGGATATTTGGATTTTGTAGCGAATTTTAACGTAGAGTGATTGGAAGCTGATGATGGTGAGTTTTTACATGAGTTTTCGACAATCTCATCTGAATTTCATTTTCATTTGTTATATTAGTGACGTTCGGCTCTCATTTAAACACAGATAAAGGAGCGTTTATACATGCTTGGTCTATTAAACAAAGTATTCGATGCGAATAAAAGAGAAATAAAGAGGCTGGAAAAACTGGCTGATCAAATAGAAGAATTAGGCCCCGATATGGAGCGTTTGACGGATGATGAAATCCGTGAAAGAACGGAGCGTTTCAAGGAGCGTTACCAAAAGGGTGAAGACCTGGAGGATATGCTGGTTGAAGCCTTTGCTGTCGTACGGGAAGCCGCGCGCCGCGTGTTGGGTCAGTACCCTTACCGCGTTCAGCTTATGGGTGGTGCCTCCCTGCATGGAGGGAACATCTCCGAGATGAAAACCGGTGAAGGTAAAACGCTGACAGCGACTATGCCTGTGTACTTGAATGCCATCACTGGAAAAGGCGTTCACGTTATCACAGTCAATGAATACCTGGCCAGCCGTGATGCTGAGGAAATGGGCAAGCTTTATAATTTCCTGGGACTCTCTGTAGGTCTGAACTTAAACTCTATGTCCAAAGACGAAAAGCGTGAAGCATACAAAGCGGATATCACATATGGTACGAATAACGAATTCGGATTCGACTACCTTCGTGACAATATGGTCCTGTACAAAGATCAAATGGTGCAGCGTCCGCTTCATTTTGCCGTAATCGATGAGGTTGACTCGATTTTAATCGATGAAGCACGTACACCTCTGATCATTTCCGGTAACGCACAGCGCACGCCTCAGCTTTATATCCAGGCCAATGCCGTCGTACGTACGCTGAAAAAAGATGAAGATTACACATATGATGAAAAAACAAAAGGTGTTCAATTAACGGAAGACGGAATCAGCAAAGTGGAAAGATCCTTCCACATTGATAACCTTTTTGATATTTCACATGTAACCCTGAACCATCATATCAATCAAGCATTAAAAGCTCACGTCAGCATGCACCGTGATGTGGACTATGTGGTTCAGGAAGGCGAAATCGTCATCGTTGACTCTTTCACAGGACGTCTGATGAAAGGTCGTCGTTACAGTGACGGACTTCACCAATCGATCGAGGCAAAAGAAGGCCTTGAAATCCAGAACGAAAGTATGACGATGGCAACGATCACGTTCCAGAACTACTTCCGTATGTACGAAAAGCTTTCCGGTATGACCGGTACGGCGAAAACGGAAGAGGAAGAGTTCCGTAATATCTACAATATGAACGTTATTGTGATTCCGACAAACAAGCCGATCGTCCGTGATGACCGTGCCGATCTGATCTATGCTTCTATAGAAGGGAAATTCCTTGCAGTAGTCGAGGATATCAAAGAGCGTCATGAAAAAGGACAGCCTGTTCTGGTTGGTACGGTTGCCGTTGAAACGTCAGAGCTTATCTCTAAACTATTGACGAAAAAAGGCGTACGCCACAATGTATTGAATGCGAAAAATCATGGCCGTGAAGCGGAAATCATTTTGGAAGCGGGTCAGCCTGGTGCTGTAACGATCGCGACAAACATGGCCGGCCGTGGTACGGATATCAAGCTTGGAGAAGGCGTCATCGAACGTGGCGGTCTTGCCGTTATCGGGACCGAGCGTCATGAATCACGCCGTATCGATAATCAGCTTCGTGGACGTTCCGGACGTCAGGGAGATCCCGGTGTGACCCAGTTCTATCTTTCTATGGAAGATGAACTGATGCGTCGATTCGGCTCTGACAATATGAAGAGCATGATGGAACGCCTTGGAATGGATGATACGCAGCCAATCCAAAGTAAAATGGTCAGCCGTGCCGTTGAATCGGCCCAGAAACGAGTGGAAGGAAACAACTTCGATGCTCGTAAACAGCTTCTGCAATACGATGATGTATTACGTCAACAACGTGAAATCATCTATAAACAGCGTAATGAAGTAATCGACTCTGAAAACCTTCGTGACATTGTTGAAGGCATGATCAAATCAGCCATCGAGCGTCAGGTAGCAGCCCATACAGCAGAAGAAGACATGGAAAACTGGAATCTTCAAGGAATCGTTGATTATGTGAACGCCAATCTTCTTCCTGAAGACGATGTGACAGTCGATGATCTTCGCGGAAAAGAACCGGAAGAAATGATGGATCTGATCTATGAAGACGTGAAGCATCGTTACGATGAAAAAGAAGAACAGCTCACGCCGGAGCAAATGCGCGAGTTTGAAAAAGTCATCCTGCTACGTGCGGTTGATACGAAATGGATCGACCATATCGATGCGATGGATCAATTGCGCCAGGGTATCCACCTGCGTGCATACGGTCAAACCGATCCACTGCGTGAATACCAGCATGAAGGGTTTGCCATGTTTGAAAGCATGGTGCTCGCAATCGAAGAAGACGTGGCAAAATACGTCATGAAAGCTGAAATCCGCAACAATCTTGAACGTCAGGAAGTAGCCAAAGGTCAAGCGGTGAACCCGAAAGAAGAAGGCGGTAAGGCTAAGAAACAACCAGTTCGCAAGCAAGAAGACGTAGGGCGCAACGACCCATGCCCATGCGGAAGCGGCAAAAAGTACAAACACTGCCACGGCATAACTGGATAAATAAAAAGATGCTACCTGGTGCTTATTTTGATAAAATAAGTGCCAGGTACTTTTCCGTTTTTAATGGATGCCTGGGAAAGATTTTACTAATGATTGGATGTTTTCTTCTACTAGAGTTTTATTAATAAGTTATGTGAAAGCATGACTTTAAACTTGATTGGAGCGGAAGGTGCTCGACTCCTGCGGGAATAGCGGGAAAGTACGAAAAGCGGAGGCGGCTCGCACAGCCCCGACAAGCATAAGCTGAATGGGCCGGGAAGGCGTTCTTTGCCTTCTTGGACCATTTAGCTTATGATCTCGAGGGGCTAGCCGCCGGAGCTGGAATGTTGAGACCCCGCAGGGCAAAGCCCGAGGAGGCTCAACTCACGCCCCGCGGAAAGCGAACACCTGGAGCGGAAATCAACCAGCACTCTCTAATAGAAACATGCCACTCCATTCCACGTATCAACTATACAAAATAAATGAACAACCCAAATAACTATAGAGGTGACCACACATGGAACTATCAGAAATCAGAGCAGAGTTAGAAAAATCAGCTAAGACATTAGCGGACTTCAGGGGGTCTCTTTGACTTAGAAAACAAAGAGGCGAGAATCCAAGAACTTGACGAAATCATGGTTCAACCCGATTTCTGGGATGATCAGCAGAAAGCACAAGGATTAATCAATGAAGGAAACGGTTTGAAGGATCTCGTAAATGAGTACAAATCATTGCTTGAATCCCATGAAAACCTTGAGCTGACCCTTGAACTGATCAAAGAAGAGCCGGACGAAGAACTTCAAAAGGACCTTGAAGAGGAGCTGGGTGATTTAGTCAAACGACTAAATGACTACGAGCTTCAGCTTCTTCTAAGTGAAGAACATGATAAGAATAATGCGATCCTTGAGCTGCACCCAGGTGCAGGTGGAACCGAGTCTCAGGATTGGGGCTCCATGCTTCTTCGCATGTACACACGTTGGGGAGAAAAACGTGGCTTCAAAGTTGAAACACTTGATTATCTTCCAGGTGATGAAGCCGGGATCAAAAGTGTCACCCTTGCGATTAAAGGTCACAATGCGTATGGATATTTAAAAGCTGAAAAGGGCGTACACCGTCTTGTGCGTATTTCTCCATTCGATTCTTCAGGCCGTCGCCACACTTCTTTCGTATCTTGTGAAGTCATGCCTGAGTTTAATGAAGAAATCGAAATCGAAATCCGTACGGAAGACCTGAAAATCGACACGTATCGTGCAAGTGGGGCCGGTGGACAGCACATCAATACGACGGACTCGGCTGTCCGTATCACTCACTTACCGACGAATGTCGTGGTAACCTGCCAATCTGAGCGTTCTCAGATCAAGAACCGTGAGTCAGCCATGAAAATGCTTAAAGCCAAGCTTTATCAGAAGCGAATCGAAGAACAAGAGCAAGAGCTTGCGGAAATTCGTGGAGAACAAAAGGAAATCGGATGGGGAAGTCAGATCCGCTCATACGTATTCCACCCATATTCAATGGTCAAAGACCACAGAACCAACACTGAATCCGGTAACGTACAAGGCGTCATGGACGGCGACATCGACCCATTCATCAATGCCTACCTGCGTTCCAAAATTCAATAATCATTCTCAAGCTGAACCCACCTATCCAATGGAGGGTTCAGCTTTTTTCTAAATTTATTTAGGGACGGACCTCAAAGAGTGATGAAGTTCTTCCATTATATGTATAAATGAGGGCTTGGAATATACTCTACATAGATGAATAAGTACATACCAACGACTGCCATTATCCCCTTTGCAGAAGGTCGAATCTAAATTTTTCTTAGTGAAAGTCCGATATTCTGTTATCCGCCCCCCATTATCCAAGGTCCGTCCCTCACCGCTGCACCCCAATCCATTAGTGCTTTACCACGGTATTGAAGTGTCATTTACACCTCCAAGTACCCATGCTATACTCTCAAAGGTTGATACAGAGCGTGTTTGAAGGGTTGATATGTCTATTTATCATCTCAATTCATTACCTCTGCGGTCATTAGAAAAGACTATTGGTGAACAACCCTAATCTCAAAAGACGAGGCAGGATCCGTGATAAGAGGTTCGTCCCTCTGCATAAAGGAAGAGGTTGTACTCATACTATAAATACATAGGTTAAAGGAGTCGTACTGGATGGGTTTGAAGGAGAGACGTCGTGAGCAGGCATTTAATCCACGGAAAGAGAAGTTGTTAGAGTATTTGTTTGTTGTGTTTGGGTCAACGATTGTGGCTATTGCGTTTAATGTATTCTTATTGCCGAATGAGGTGGCTTCAGGAGGGGTGAGCGGGATATCGACCATCCTTAAAGGTCTGTTCGATTGGAAGCCAGCCTTTGTTCAGTGGGCATTTAATATTCCGTTGTTCATTGCAGGGTTAATCTTCCTGGGCCTTCAATTTGGCGTGAAAACAGCCATCGGTACGGTCTTCTTACCATTAGTGGTGTTTTTAACAGAAAGTTGGGAGCCATGGACAGAGGACCCTTTATTAGGCGCATTATTCGGCGGGATCGGTGTAGGATTGGGGTTGGGAATTGTCTTTCGAGGTAAGGCATCTACAGGAGGGACGGACCTTGCAGCCCAGATCGTAAACAAATTCACAGGGTTGTCCCTTGGCACGTGTGTGGCGCTTATTGATGGAATGATCGTTCTGTCGGCAGCCATCGTGTTTGACATCGAGCGTGGTTTATATGCCCTTATCGGCTTATACGTGACCAGTAAAACGATTGATTTAGTCCAAGTCGGCATCAGCCGTTCAAAAATGGCTCTTATCATTACAAACAGACAGGAAGAAGTCCGTGAAGGAATCCTGAATAAAATCGATCGTGGTGTGACAAAACTATCTGCATACGGTGGTTATACGGACGATGAGCGCCCGATCCTTATGTGCGTGGTCGATCAAACAGAATTCACAAAACTGAAACAACTGGTCAAAACCATTGACCCCTCTGCCTTCGTCGTCACAATGGACGCTTCTGAAGTGTTGGGAGAAGGTTTCAAACGCGTTTAACCTTGGTATAATTATGTAATAGAGGGACGGACCTCGGTATATCCCGTTACTCATAAAAATGTGTTCCTAGGGGGAGAAAAAATGAAGAAAAAGCTACTTGGAATTGTTTTTGGCGCTTCATTGGTACTTGCAGCCTGCGGTGGCGGCGAAGAGAGTACAGAAACAAGCTCTGGCGGAGTAGACCCTGAAAAAATCGTAAACAATAAATGCACCAGCTGTCACGGTGGTAACCTTGAAGGCGGAATGGGTCCAGCCCTAAATAAAATTGGTGCTGAATTAAACAAAGATCAAATTTTGGAAGTCATTCAAAATGGTAAAGGTCAAATGCCTGCAGGACTCATTAAAGGTGAAGAAGCAGAAGCAGTGGCAGAGTGGTTGGCGAATAAGAAATAAGTGAGGAAGAAGAGTCCTTGTAAGAGGATTCTTCTTTTTTTTTGATGCTTCACAAGTTTTACCCTTTCTCTTCTTTAAATATTTGTTACAGGAGCTAATCCCAATAACCATAGCTGGTAACCAGTACTCAAACCGTCCTCCGTTATAACCTAGTAACCAAATCAGAATAGCGCCAGCTTAGCATTTTGATGAAATGGATCCTCAAACTTCCGAATCTGGTATTAGCACCAGATACTAGTTATAAAAGACTACTTTTTTCGTTCGTAATAGGTACAATCGACAGTAAAATAGGTAAAAAATTCACATTATTATATGTTTTGAAACGTAAATGTAATAATTTTTTTCCTTAACATCGTATAAAGTGATGTTATAATAATTTTCGGGAGAGCAATTCGAGTTTTTTCGCCATTTTGTGTCTAATTATGGTAAAAACGTTGAGCTCATACCGCGTACATATGTCGATAACAGCCAAGAGGGTAACTACATAATACAAATTAGGTGATTTTAAAATGATAGAAATGAAAGACGTCTACAAGCAGTACAGCAACGGTGTCATGGCTGCTAATGGCTTTAACGTCCACATTAAGCAAGGCGAGTTTGTGTATGTTGTGGGTCCAAGTGGCGCCGGGAAGTCTACTTTTATTAAAATGATGTACCGCGAAGAACGTCCTTCCAAAGGAGATATCATTGTAAATGGTATCAATCTCGCAAAATTAAAAAATAGTAGAGTTCCATACTTACGAAGAAACGTTGGGGTTGTATTTCAGGATTTCAAGCTATTGCCATCGCTGACAATCTATGAAAACATTGCCTTTGCCCTTGAAGTAATAGAAGAACATCCAAAGCAAATCAAGAAGAGAGTCATGGAAGTCCTGGATCTGGTAGGGCTAAAGCACAAAGCAAGAATGCTCCCCGATGAGTTGTCCGGGGGAGAGCAGCAGCGTGTATCCATCGCAAGATCCATCGTGAATACGCCGAAGCTTGTGATTGCGGATGAGCCTACAGGTAACCTGGATCCTGAGACATCTTGGGATATCATGAACATTTTTGAAGAGATCAGTAACCGTGGAACGACAGTGATCATGGCTACACATAACCGGGAAATCGTAAATACTATCAAGCATCGGGTAATTGCCATTGAAAATGGCCGAATTGTTCGTGACGAACAGCGAGGTGATTACGGTTATGAAAGCTAGGACATATGGTCGACACCTTAGAGAGAGTTTCAAAAGCATCGGACGTAATGGCTGGATGACATTTGCGTCAGTGAGTGCCGTTACCGTAACCTTACTGCTCGTTGGTGTGTTTATGGTATTGATGCTAAACATGAACAAGGTTGCAACCGATATTGAAAAAGACGTTGAAGTGCGCGTTCTGCTCGAGGTCGGTACTGAAAAAGCTCAAATAGATGAAATCGAAAAGAAGATTAACCAAATAAGTGGAGTGGAATCCGTAGAGTATTCCTCTAAAGAAGAGGAGCTTCAGAATCTTGTGAAAGATCTGGGAGACGATTTCAGATTATTTGAACAAGATAATCCATTATACGATGTGTTTATCGTAAAAGCAGAGAATCCTCGTGACACAGGGAAGATTGCTGCTGAAATCAGCAAGTATGAGAATGTGAATGAAGCACTGTATGGTGAAGCGAAGATCGAAAAATTATTTAACGTACTTGAGATGAGCCGAAACGTTGGCCTGGTGTTAATCATCGGTCTGTTGTTTACAGCCATGTTCCTTATCTCCAATACGATAAAAATTACGATTGTCGCCAGAAGAAGGGAAATCGAGATAATGAAACTCGTGGGTGCAACCAACTGGTTTGTGCGCTGGCCATTTATACTAGAAGGATTATGGCTTGGAATTTTAGGTTCTATTATCCCGATCGCTCTTGTAACAACAGGTTACTACTATGCTTATGACTTTATTAAACCAAAACTACAAAACCATTTTATTCAGATATTGGATTTTACCCCCTTTATCTATCAAGTAAACGGATTAATTCTATTAATGGGTTGCTTGATCGGGGCATGGGGAAGCTTTATGTCTGTTCGTAAGTTCTTAAAAGTGTAAAATTTGATAGGTTGATAGAAGCTGAAAGGAGCATGCCGCTTGAACAAGAAGTATTTCATATCATTATCAATTGCAGCAGCCTTAACAATCGGAAGTTTACCAACATTGGGAACAACCGCTAACGCTCATTCCTCCGTGGAGGATTTAAAGAAACAGCAAGATGACATTTCTTCTAAAAAAGAGGAAATCAACGGAAAGATCAATGAGAAAAAATCAGAGATTAACCAAAACATCAATAAACAGCAAGAAATTCAATCACAAATTGCTGAGATCAGTACAAAATTAAAAGATACTGAAGCAAAGATTGCCGAAAAAACAAAAGAGATTGATGAAACCACTGCAGAAATCAATAAACTTAAAGAAGAAATTAAAGTACTAAAAGAAAAAATTGAAGAACGTAACGAACTATTAAAAGAGCGTGCACGTGCGATCCAGGAAAAAGGCGGCTCTGCAAATTATCTTGATGTACTACTTGGCGCGGACAGCTTCGGTGACTTCATCAACCGTGTAACAGCAGTAAATACAATCGTAAGTGCCGATAAAAAGATCATGGACGAACAAAAACGTGATCAGGCTGAATTAGAAAAGAAACAAGAAGAAGTAGAAGGCAAGCTTGCAGACCTGGAATCTACTAAAGCAAGTCTTGAGACTCTTAAAAAGGATCTTGATAGTCAAAAAACTCAAAAAGCTGAGTTATTCAAGCAGCTTGAAGCACAACAGGCTTCTCTTGAAGTAGAGAAAAAAGATCTTCAAAATGAATCTGATGAGCTTTCTAAAATGGAACATCAGCTTGAAGGTGAAATCCAGGCTGAACAAGCACGTCTAGCGGAACTTGCACGTCAGCGTGAAATCGAACGCAAGCGTCAAGCAGAAGCTGAAGCGGCAAAGCGTGCAGCGGAACAACAACAAGCAACTACAAGCAGCAGCGGTGGTTCTTCTGAATCTTCAGCACCTGCGCCATCAGCTCCAAGTGCACCAGTAAGTGCCGGTGCCTGGACATCTCCAGCTTCCGGAACGATTACTACAAACTTCGGCTGGGACGTGTTGAACGGTAAAAAGCGTTTTCACTATGGTACAGATATCGCAGCGCGCGGCAGTGTTCCAATCTCTGCAGCAGCGGATGGATACGTCATCAAGAGTCACTATAGCTCAAGCTACGGTAACGTAGTATATATCACTCACTCAATCAACGGACAAACCTTCACAACGGTTTATGCCCACATGGCTTCTTCGTCTGTTAGCACTGGACAAGCAGTTAACAAGGGAGACAGAATCGGATACATGGGTAACACAGGATACTCTTTCGGACAGCATTTACACTTTGAACTTCATGCAGGTTCATGGAATGCATCGAAATCTAATGCTGTAAACCCACGTCAATATATTAACTTCTAATTTTACGACCCCACTTCCTTAGAAGCGGGGTCTATTTTTTGCCGATATTTTAGTTCAATGTAAGTCTAGGGAATATTCACTATTTCCATTAAGAATCTTCTCAAATATTACACTATTTAGTATAATGACAACTGTAGTTTCTACAAATTGATAAGGGCAAACTAATTGAAAGATTAGGACGCAAAGCCACGGGTCTACCATTCTCAGATGAGAATAACGATGGCCGGGTTACCGAAAACAATGGATTACAATGAATACTATTTCGAAAATTTTAATTAGTATCATTTAGCCTGCCTTTTTGGTGGGCTTTTTTTATACGACTTGTTTGATAAGATTTGAATCTGTAGTAAGGATGATGATGTTGGAATTGACTGAATTAAAAAGGCAATTAAGAAGTTTCTGTAGAAGGAATCGTACTGCTTTGAAGTCTACTTATGTAGGTGAATATACAGCTGAAGAGATCAGTGAAATGCTTATCGAAAGTCTTGGTGCAGAAGAAGTAAAGAGAGTTGTACAGGACATCGAAATCATCAATCGCCGTGGTGGAAATACAGTTACATACTTTATGCATATTTTAGAAGGGCTAAAGGCAGCATAAGACGAATAAAACCGAATGCCGGTCATGAATGGCATTCGGTTTTATCTATTTTTTAACAGTATAAGAGAGTTCAATCCAATAAATTATAGGAAATTAATATCGTTGCAAAAAGAAAGAGAGTATGGTTTAATAACCATACGCACTTAAAACGTAATGATTACGATTAGAAAGAGGAGTGAACCATTTTGGCAAAGAAATCAAAGGTAGTGAAAGAGAAGAAACGTCAGGAACTTGTTCAGAAATACGCAGATTTACGCAGGGAGTTAAAGGAGAAGGGTGATTATGAAGCGTTAAGGAAGCTGCCGAGGGATTCCTCGCCGACCCGATTAAACAGTCGTTGTGAAGTTACAGGGAGACCAAGAGGCTATCTCCGTAAATTTAAGATGTCCCGTATCGCTTTCAGAGAGTTTGCTCATAAAGGGCAAATACCCGGCGTCAAAAAATCAAGCTGGTAATACATTAAACGTTAAGGTGGGGAATTAAGAATGAAAAAAGACATTCATCCAGAGTATCAACAAGTGGTATTTATGGACACGAACAGCGGTTTTTCCTTTTTAACAGGATCTACGAAAACATCCAATGAAACGATTGACTGGGAAGACGGGAGCACGTATCCTTTATTAAAAATAGAAGTAAGTTCGGATACGCATCCGTTTTATACAGGAAGACAGAAGTTCTCTGATAGAGGAGGCCGTGCAGAACGCTTCTTGAAAAAATACAACATGAAATAGTGCATGTCGTTCCACTAGAGAGAATAGGTTAAGGTATAGACTTATGCCGGGGTGAATACGATGAACGAACATTTAATGGAAATTGCTGCTCGGGATATTGTTAAGGGCCTGCCAAATGAAAAAAGGGAGATCTATCAATATGTGGTCGATCTTGAAGATGAATTGGCGAGCCGATCCGAGACGTCTGAGGAATTTATGGCCTTACTTGTGAAACATACTCCTCATCAACAGGCAGCCTCTCATTTTAACATGAACTTTGGAGAGCTGATGAAACGGATGAGGGAAATTGAACAAGAGATTAATGCCAAGTTAGATCAGAAGCTGCGAAATGTAACGTGGATTGATTATACAGACACCATTCGATCGATGAAAGGGTCAGAAGCAATAAATACAAGCTACTTCTTCTTTTCCATGAATCATGCTTATACTAAATAAGAAGTAGAACTTTATAATTTAAATCGTAATCATTTCGTTATAAAAGAAATACTCAGTAGGAAATGGGAATATCGAAGATCAGGGAACCGGTGTTTTCCCTTCTATAATTTCCTATGATCATAAGGGAAGTCCCTATCCTACAAAAGCAGAAATTAAGGATTCTCCTTCATGGAGAATCCTTTTATTATTCAAAATTTCGACACACATTTATTCATGCAATCTGTAATAATTCTCCTATAGGATAAACTATGAGTAAATAACTTGCTTGTATATAAAAGATTCAGGATACTAATACATAGTAGGGTATGAAGAACGAATGGAGGAATTCCCGATGGCCGGAGATTTATTCGAACACCATAAAGCTTCAAAGCTCCTCGACCCAAGACGTCAGGAGCTCGTACCAGTGGACAAAGTTCTCGAACTTCTCAAACTCAATAAAGACGATATCGTCGCCGACTTAGGCTGTGGAAATGGCTACCTGACCCTTCCCATTGCGAAAACGGTAGAATCAAAGGTACAGGCAGTAGATCTGCAGCAGGAAATGCTGGAATATCTGAAACACCGTGCCAATGAAGAAAATGTAGACAATATCGTTTATGTGAAATCATCCCTTGAATATCTCAGCTTCAACAAAGGTACTTTGGATAAAATCGTATCCGCTTTTGTCTTGCATGAAGTTCCCGATCTGATCAAAGTATTTCAGGATTTACACGATATGCTGAAGGAAGAAGGCATCTGGCTGATCCTGGATTGGGAAAGGGTAAAGTCAGAAATGGGACCGCCTCTGGATCATCGGATTTCTTCAGGGGAGCTCGATCGACAGCTCCAATCATCCGGGTTCCACACAACAGTGGGTCACTTGCATCCATCGGTTTATTATATTGTCGTGAAAAAAGGGTAGGAATATAGTAAATAAAGATAGCTATCTTAATCAAAGATTAACATTTCCTGTTCATACTGTTCATGTAAAGGAGTGATCAGTATGACGGAAGTATCTATTTGGTTCGCATTAGCCGCCGGGGCACTATCCTTTTTTTCACCTTGTGTGTTCCCGCTTCTCCCTGCTTACGTAAGTCATTTAACAGGTGGTCAGGCAAGAGAAGGACAAATGCAGGTGGAAAGATCGGTGGTTTTACTTAGGTCATTTGGTTTCATTGCAGGGTTTTCCCTCATCTTCATTCTAATGGGGGCTTCTGCCAGCTTCCTTGGAGAGATCTTCTCAGAATATAGAATCTATATCGAACAGATTGCAGGGATTCTCATCATTGTGTTTGGTTTACAGATGATGGGCTGGCTTAGCTTTTCTTTCTTAATGAAGGATTCGAGAAAGTTTGAAACAAGGAAGAAGGGAACGGCGTTAGGTTCTATCCTGCTGGGGATGGCCTTTGCCAGCGGATGGTCACCATGTGTAGGACTAACCCTTTCTTCCATCCTTTTATTGGCAAGTGCCACCAGTACATTGACTCAAGGAGTCGTGCTGTTGATTGTGTACTCGATTGGTTTAGCGGTACCGTTCCTGCTTATCTCACTGATGATCACGAAGACATTTACCGTAATGAAAATGGTGAATAAGATCTTGCCAAAGCTTTCTAAAATCAATGGAGCATTGATGATTGCATTGGGATTTCTCGTGTTCAGCGGGAAGATGCAGCAAATCAGCTCGTATCTATCTGTATTTAGTCTCTTCTCAACATAGGAGGAAAGTATGAAGGTTCAAAATAAAACGATTCTGATTGTTGAAGACGATATGAAAATCCGTAATCTGATAAAGCTTTTCCTTGAAAAAGAAGGGTACGAGGTATTTGAAGCAAGTGAGGGGGAAGAAGGGAAACAACTATTCAAAGAGCATGACCCATGCTTTGCGATACTGGACTTGATGCTTCCTAAAACTCAAGGGGAAGAGCTTTGCAGGTGGATTAGGGAAGAAGAGAAAAGTGATATCGGCATTATTTTCGTTACGGCAAAGACGAGTGAAGAAGAGCGTATCCACGGATTGAAAGCTGGAGCGGATGATTATGTCACAAAGCCATTTAGTCCATCTGAGCTCGTCACGCGCGTGGACACAGTGCTGCGCAGAACAGGGACACGCTGCCAGAAGCTCAGTCGGAAAGGATTGACGTTGAAGCCTTTGAAGGGCGAGGTCACCTATAAAGGGGAAGTCCTGGAATTAACGACTTTTGAATTCAGAATCCTTCATTTTTTAATGACGCATGTTGGTCAAGTGATTTCAAGGCAACAGATTCTTGATTCCCTGTATGACATGAATCAAAAAGTGGTTTCGGAACGAACGATCGATGTCCATATTCGCCACCTTCGTCAAAAACTTCAAGAATTGACTCATCAAGCATTTATCCAAACCGTTAGAGGGATGGGGTATAAGTTTGATGCTTAAGAGGAAAAAAGTGTGGGGGATCTTCACCCAGTTGACTTTCCTTAACACCATTATCATTGCCATAGTCATCGTCATTGCAGGATTTACCGTGAAAAACTATGCTTGTACACTCGTAAATCAGCAAGAGATTACAGGAACTGACTTAGAAACCCTCCTAAATGAGTATTTAGTGAAAGTAAGTATTCTTGCATTCATCCTTGCAGGCGGATTTCATTTTATTTTATTAAAATGGTTGATTCATCCACTAAAGAAATTAACAGCAGCAACTCAAGAGCTGCAAAAAGGAAAGCATCCGACAAAGCTAAAGAATCCTCTGATCTATGAGGTGAAGGAGCTGAATGATGCCTTCAATGAACTTTCAGAAAGAACGGCTATCATAAAAGCAAAGCAAAATCGTTTGCTGAGAGATCTTTCTCATGAGTTAAGGACCCCCCTGACGAATTTATCAGGCTATCTCGAAGGACTTGAAAAAGGGGTCATTGAAGGGGACCAAGAGATGTATTGTTCACTTCAAGAAGAAACCACACGAATCGAACGATTACTGGAACAACTCGTCCGAATCAATCAATGGACATCAGATGGAGAAATGAAGTACTTCAACCATGAAAAAATCCTGATCCACGAACTGATAAAGAGACGACTCACCATCTTTCACGTCAAATTCCTTGAGAAAGGTATAAAAGTGGACTACAATCTTAAGCCTTTCACTCTGGAAGGCAGCACTGATGGACTTAATCAAGTCCTTAGCAATATCCTTCAAAATATTGTGGATTATGACAATGGGAAAAAGGTAAGGATAGAAGGCTATATGGAGAAAGAACATTATATAACCCGTTTTTCACATAAGGGAAGAAAAATTCCCATTGAAGAAAGTGAGCTTATTTTCGAACGCTTTTATCGAGTGGATGCTTCCCGATCACTGGTGACAGGTGGAGCCGGACTGGGGCTCGCAATTGCAAAAGAAATTGTGGAAGCACATGGAGGACACCTTTCCCTCGTAACAGATAGTCATTACCATACCTTTGAAATACGACTTCCAATCCCTAAATAAAGAACGACTTAAGGAGAATATTATGACACAACAGTGGTACACCATAGGCTCCTTCACATTCCCGGCTTCATGGGGAGCCATTATCGCTTCGTTCATAATCACTTTCTTGTTCCTCTTCTTTTGGAATAGAAAGGCAAGCGACTGGTACTCCAATAGTATTTTCACTTTTTTACTCGTCTGGAAGCTGAGTGTGATTGTAATTGACTTTCAAACGGTGATAGAACATCCAATTACCATCCTCTATTTTCACGGAGGAGTCATTGGATACTGGTTAGGACTGATAGCAGCTCTTACTTACATAATTGTTAAAAAGGTTGATCATCCAACAACAATTATAATTTCATGGATGGTCACAGTTCTTGTCTATGAAGCGGTCCTTCATATCCTTTATAACCACTATCTACTAGCTGGTATTCAGGTACTGCTCAATCTATTGATCCTTGTATTCTTTAGTAAAAAAGCCGGTGATCAAGGCGGAGATACCTGGGCAGGCCAGTTATTGATCATGTTTACTTTAGTCCAGCTATTTCTAAGGGCCTTCATTAGCGGCTTTGAATTTACCGTCACCACCTGGACCTATCTGGTCATGATGACTTATCTCATCTTTCTTTTAAACGTAAGGAGGAAACACATTGAATAAACGAAATTTTGCTTTGGCCATCGTTGCACTTCTTATCGGCATTTTCTTAGTGAACTTTTTTCAGGATCAACAGGAAAAGAAGGCCAGGGAAGAGGCTGCCCAATTAGCCAATGAATCCATGGACCTTTCTAATGCACAGCAGGGTCTCGCAAAAGGGGACCGCGCTCCGGATTTTGAATTAACCACCTTAGATGGTGAAGCCGTCAAGCTTTCAGATTATCAAGGTAAGAAGGTGATCCTGAACTTCTGGGCTACCTGGTGTCCGCCATGTAAAGCTGAAATGCCCCATATGCAGAGTTACTACGAAGAGAATGCAGAGAAAGAAAACGTAGAAATCCTTGCCGTCAACCTGACATCCATGGATGATGGGGAAAAAGCTGTCCAGGAATTCATCGACGGCTACGAACTCACCTTCCCCATACCGATGGATGAAAAGGGAGAAATCGGAGACGAATACCGGGCATTCACCATCCCGACCACCTACATGATCGATACCAAAGGCATCATCCAACACAAAATCGTCGGACCAATGAACGAAGAAATGATGGGTAAGATGGTCGAAGGAATGGAATAATGAAGAGGGACGGACCTCTGAATTTCGATGTTTGACCTGATACACTATGAGGTATTAACAGAATGTAGGCTAGAGATAGATAAAGGAGGAGATGTGAACATGTTTCATTACACAAAGGAAGTTTCAATGAGTGTGAAAGAAGCAGTGGAAGCGGTAGAAACGGCCCTGAAAAATGAAAGCTTTGGCGTGTTATGGAATCTCGATCTTGCCCAGAAGCTACAGGATAAAGGGCTTGATTTCAACGAAGAAGTAGTCGTGTTAGAGGTGTGTAATCCACATGAAGCGAAAAAGGTGCTGGAAGAAAGCATGCTCGTAAGCTACTTCCTCCCTTGCAAAGTGACGGTATACACAGAAGGTGGTACCACCAAGATCGGTATGGCAAAACCAAGCAAGCTGATCGAAATGGTGGATAACGATGAACTGAAAAACCTGGCATCGGATATTGAAAATCGCTTGATCGGATGTTTAGATAACGTTCAATAAAATGTAGAGCACCTGTTGCAATTGGGCAGGTGTTTTTTTATGCCCTCCAATACGTCCTACTCCTCACAATCTTCTGAATATGATACACTTTTAAAAATACAAAGATTCAGGAAGGATGAAAGAGAGATGAAATTTACAACCAAGGTCGTACACAACCAGTTAAAAGGGACGGAGGAAATCCGCAGTAAGACGACTCCCATTTATCAGACGTCTGCTTTTTCTTTTACCTCTTTAGAGGAGCTGGAAGGTTTCTATGAAGGAAAGTCCCCTTATCTATACACAAGAACGGGAAATCCAAATACGGACGAGCTTGGTAAGATGGTGGCAGACCTGGAGGGGGCCCCGGCAGGTGTCGCAACTTCTTCTGGATTATCGGCCATCCTTGTGGGAATCCTCGCAGTTGTGAAATCAGGCGATCACATCATTGCCGCCGAGGATTTATATGGAGGTACGTTCCATATGCTGAAAGAAGAGCTGAAATCATTCGGTATTTCTACTTCATTCGTTGATTTTACAAGTGTGGAAGAATTAGAGAAAGCCATTACTCCACAAACCAAACTCCTATACAGTGAGACCGTCACAAACCCGTTCATGCGAGTGGAAGATATTCCGAAAATGGTCGGATTCGCTGAAAAACACAACCTGAAAACCATGATCGATAACACATTTGCCACACCATTCCTGCGCCAGCCTTTCTTAGAAGGAGTGGATCTGGTCGCCCACAGTGCCACGAAGTATATCGGAGGACACAGTGATATCACAGCAGGGGTCGTCGTCGGAAAAGAAGAGCTCGTTCAAAAAGCGAGGGAAAAAGTCGTCAACATCGGTTCGAACTTGAGTCCATTTGAAGCCTGGCTGACATGCCGCGGAGCAAAAACATTGGCTCTTCGGATGGGGACTCAAGCAAGGAATGCCGAAGTTCTGGCGGCGGAACTTCGAGCAAATGAATATGTGAAGGAAGTCTATTACCCAAGAGATTTATCCGATAAGGGAAATGGCGCCATCGTGACCATCGAGCTATCCGACACATGCGATATCAGCTCATTCTTCAAGTCACTGGGCTGGGTCAAAATCATCCCGTCCCTGGCCGGGGTGGAGACGACGGTTTCCTATCCGTTAGGAACGTCCCATCGCGCCCTACCGAAAGAAGCTCAGGAAAAACTGGGCATAAACACACATGTCGTGCGCATATCGTTAGGTATTGAGGATGGGGAAGACATCGTCGTGCAATTCACCGAAGCGATTGCAGCTTCGGTTAAAAATTAAATAATGTAAAAATTCTAAAAATACCCTTGACGTTGAGGTCGGTTACCCCTTATAATTCATCTCAACGCAAGAATTTTCACATTGACAACTACATGCTCTTATCCAGAGAGGTGGAGGGACTAGGCCCGATGAAACCCGGCAACCTTCATGTACGCTTTCAAGCTGCATGAAAAGGTGCTAATTCCTGCAGGCGATCTGCCTGAAAGATAAGAGGAGGACCCTATTAAATTAGACCCTCTTCTTAGGAAGAGGGTTTTTATTTTTTCCTCTTCTATCTTCTTAAGGAAACTTACTTCTTCGATTTTTGAGTCTCTGATTTCAACAGGAGAATTTTAGCCGTTATTCAACAGGAGAAAATGGGTCGATATTTAACAGTTAAAATAAGTGGGAAATTCAGCAGTCAAATAAACGCATTATTTTAACAGTCAAATATCATTCCAAATTCAACAGTCAAATTAACACAAAAATTCAACAGTCAAAAATCCAACAAACATCAACAGGCAAACGTCTAAAACATCCAAACGCAAAGTCCAAAATTAAAAACCATTTCAGGAGGAATTCTCTATGACAAAATCATTCGATTTCGACACACTACTGCTTCACGGTGGCCAGGAGCCCGACCCATCCACAGGTTCAAGGGCAGTTCCCATTTATCAAACAACATCCTACGTCTTCGATAACAGTGATCATGCGGCAAAATTATTTGCCCTTGAAGAACCGGGGAACATTTATACCCGCATCATGAACCCGACAGTAGACGTATTGGAAAAACGCCTGGCACTTCTAGAAGGGGGAATCGGAGCACTGGGTGTTTCATCCGGGATGGCCGCGATCTCTCTATCAATCTTAAATATCGCCGGAGCAGGTGATGAAATTGTAGCGGCTACCAATCTCTACGGTGGAACGTATAATTTATTTTCTACGACTCTACCGAAATATGGAATCAAGGTCCATTTTGTAAATCCCGATGACCCGGAAAACTTCAGAAAAGCGATCACTCCTAAAACAAAAGCGGTATTCGCTGAGACCATCGGTAATCCGAGTCTTCACGTCCTTGATATTGAAGCAGTGGCAAAAGTGGCTCATGACCATCATATTCCGTTGATCATCGATAACACATTCGCCACTCCATATGTATGTAAGCCGATCGAGTGGGGAGCGGATATCGTCATTCACTCTGCAACAAAATGGATTGGCGGTCACGGTACGGCAATAGGGGGAGTCGTCATTGACGGTGGGAAGTTTGATTGGAATCATGAAAAGTTCCCGGGCTTCACGGAAGAGGACCGGAGCTATAATGGACTGCGCTACGCACAGGATGTGGGACCCGCAGCCTTCATTACGAAATTAAGGGTGCAGCTGCTCCGTGACTTGGGAGCTTGCTTAAGTCCACAAAACGCATTCCTATTGCTGCAGGGATTGGAAACGCTGCATCTTCGCATCGAACGTCACACCGAGAATGCCTTGAAGATTGCGGAGCATTTAGATCAGCACAATGGTGTTGCGTGGGTATCCTATCCAGGATTACCTCAGCATCCGTCTCATAAACTTGCTCAAAAATACTTGAAAAATGGAGCGGGATCCATAGTCGTCTTTGGTATAAAAGGCGGCAGGGATTCTGGACGGAAAGTAGTCGATAATATCTCCCTTTGGTCTCACGTTGCCAACGTGGGAGATGCCAAATCATTGATTATCCACCCGGCATCCACGACCCATCAGCAATTAAACGAGCAGGAAATTCGTGCGACAGGTGTAACCGAGGATCTGGTGAGACTTTCTGTTGGATTAGAGTCTGCGAAGGACCTGATCGAGGACTTGGATCATGCCATTGAAGTGGCGTTGGAAACATCAAGGGTATGATTGAAAGGGAGAATTCAGCCCTAAAATCGTAATTGAAATCACTTTAAAGGGTGAAAACGGGGATTTAGATACTATTTTTAGGGCATTCGGGGTTTATGAAAGGGAGTTATCAGAGAAAATCTGATTTTATCAGCGGAATTTCGAATATATCAGCGAAATCGGACCATTTATCAGCGAAATCCGCAATATATCAGCGAAATCAGGATTTTATCAGCGAACAGGCTGCTAGCTGTCCCCTCGAATGAAAATCTGAATTCTTTGCGAGAGACTTAACGGCGAATTTTCAATTTTTGCGGTTGAGCGCCATATCCAAAAACGAATCCGAAATCAACTGTTTTACGGCGGGGGAAATCCGGAATAAAATCCTGATCACCCCCTCCACAACACCAAAAAAAGGAGGTGGAGGAATGGAGAAGCCATCCACATATGAAGTAAGCTCCATTACCATCCCATCCCTAACATTAGAGTCAGGCACCACGTTGACAAATGTTGATCTTACGTATGAACGAACAGGAAACAAAGATGGCCCGACCATCCTGGTTTGCCATGCCCTCACCGGGACCCATATCGTAAAGGGGACGAGTGAAGACCGGGGATGGTGGGATGGGCTGATTGGTCCCGGGTCATATATTGATACCGAACATTTTAATGTGATTGCCTTCAATGTTTTAGGAGGATGTGAAGGAAGTACGGGACCCGCGTCAACCAATCATTATACCGGAGAGCGTTACGGTCCGGACTTCCCGGGTATTACGATAAGGGACATGGTCCATGCCCAATATGAAGCACTCCAACAACTTACAATCGACCACATCGAGGCAGTCATCGGAGGCTCACTGGGAGGGATGCAGGCCTTGGAATGGGGAGCCCTCTATCCTGCCTATATCAATAAAGTATTCGCCCTTGCCGTAACCCCTGCCTTAAATGATTATGGTCTTGCTTTTAATCACATTGGCATCACAGCGATTGAAGAGGACCCCGAATTTCAAAAGGGGCATTATCCACCAGGCGCTATCTTAAAAGGATTGGAGATTGCCAGAATGGTCGGTATGGTCACGTACCGGACGCAGGAGCTGTTCGATCATCGTTTCCAACGTGAAAAGCAAAACGGACTGTTCAATGTGGAAAGCTATCTCGATTACCAAGGAAAGAAATTAGGGAAGCGGTTTGATCCAAACAGCTACCTAACCTTGCTGAAAGCGATGAACTCACATGATATCGGAAGGGGAAGAGGAGGAACAGAAGAGGTAGCGAAGAACTACCAGTGCGAATTGATTTCCATCAGCTATGAAGGAGATTTAATTTATTCACCTCAATATTTAAAAGAGTTTACTCAGCTTGTGCCAAAGAGTGAACATTACTTTATCCCCACCTCCTTTGGTCATGACGGATTCCTGGTGGAATTTGAAAAGTGGGGAGGAATCATTGCTTCTCATCTCAAAAACCATCACGTTCAAAGAGTTTTTACAGGTTCAAAATAAGAGCTCTCTTATCATAACTCGTCCCCCTCCGGCATATAGTTAGATAAGCAAAGACATCGCACCGCCTTAGCGCGTTTTTGTGTGGTGTCTTTTTCGTTGGATAAGGAAGGCTGGCGTCCTTAGTCGCGCCACTCTTATCTATACAAAGACCAACTACAAGCTGGAGGGGAATATATGGAGTGGACGGGCAGAAAGCTCATCATCACAATCATCATCAGTATGCTGATCGGTGCTGGAGGAATGTATGGCGGCTTGGAATGGACGGGCAAGGATGGGGACGAGCTTGCTCAGTTTGACGGAAAAGGCGAGCTTAATGATAAGCTTCACAAAGTGGAAGTGGCTTATGATCTGATCAGTGACAAATTCTTTCAGGATGTGGACAAGGGGCAGCTTGTAGAAGGTGCCATTCAAGGAATGTTGAAGACCCTCGATGATCCATACTCGGTTTACATGAATGCCGAGACAGCCTCCCAATTCAATGACGCATTGGATTCTTCATTCGAAGGAATCGGGGCAGAAGTCACGATCATGGACGGAAAGCTGATCATTGTCGCCCCTTTTAAAAATTCTCCTGCGGAAGAAGCAGGACTGAAACCGAATGACCGTATCATTAAAGTCGACGGAAATAGCATCGAAGGACTTGACCTGTACGAAGCTACTTTGAAAATCAGAGGGAAGAAGGGTACTGAGGTTCAATTGGAAATTACGCGGGAAGGACTGACGGATCCGATCAAAGTATCCGTGAAACGCGATGAGATTCCTGTTGAGACGGTCCTCTCTGATGTGAAAGAAATCAATGGAAAGAAAACAGGCTACATCCAGATTACTACTTTCTCAGAAAATACAGCCGTTGATTTTAAGAAGCAATTAGGAGAACTTGAAAAGAAAAAGGTAGAAGGATTGGTCTTGGATGTGAGAGGGAATCCTGGAGGTCTTCTTTCAAGTGTAGAAGAAATCCTTAAAGAATTTGTAACGGAGAAAAAGCCGTATGTTCAAATTCAAGAGCGAAGTGGAGAAGTGATGAAATCCTTCTCAAACAGTAAAGCAAGAAAGGCTTACCCTGTAGTCGTGCTGATAGATGAAGGAAGTGCCTCAGCTTCTGAAATCCTGGCTGGTGCTTTAAAAGAGGCTGAAGGATATCCGCTCATCGGAACAAAGAGCTTTGGGAAAGGCACCGTGCAACAAGCCGTTCCGATGGGGGATGGAAGTAATATCAAGCTGACGATGTTCAAGTGGCTGACTCCAAATGGAAACTGGATTCATAAAAAGGGGATCAAACCGGATATCCCTGTCAGACAGCCGTCCTATTTCTATGCCCACCCGCTTCAAGTGGAAAAGCCTCTTCAAGAAGGGATGAACAATGAACAGGTTCAAAACGCCCAGGAAATGCTTCAAGGACTTGGATTCTCCATTGACCGCGTGGATGGGTATTTCAGTAAGGAAACGGAAAAGGCCGTAAAGGATTTTCAAAGTCAGGAGAGTATTGATGTCACAGGAATCATTGATACTGTAACGGCGGAAAGATTGCAGGAAGAAATCTTTGAAGCGGTTCAGGATGAGAAGAATGACCTGCAGCTCCAGGCGGCTTTGGAATATATTGAAAGAACAGCACAGCGTTAATTACTTGGGGCCGACCATCATGATGATGGTTGGCTCTATTTTCATTTTGAAAATCACCCATAATCACTTGCTTTTCCCGTCTATCCGACATCATTTCCCGGGAAAATATGGGGAATGCTGTCGGAAATGAAATCGAATCGTAAAACTATCAAATAAAATTGCAATAGGTTTTAGGGGTTTCTTTTGATAAAATAGTAGATAATGCAAATTTTCTTAAAAAAGGTGGTGACGGATCATTGGTTGAGATTTGGTTGCTGGAGGTAGTGAAGGGATTTGGAAAGTTATTTCTTCATCCTGTTTTATATTTGTCTGTGTTTTTCGCTATCATGACGGGCTATTATCGTGTCAAAAGAGAGCGAAGGGACTTTAATACGAGATTGCTGGACGGATATCACGATACTCGGGTTTTATTTTCATATGGGATTGTACTTGGATTGCTGTTTTCTGTCGTAACAGTTGGAGCTGGGGTTGTCATTCCTTTCGCTGGAATCATGGTTATAGGGGTGTTGTCACTCCTGTTTGCTTTAACGAGTCGTTTTCAGCTTATGTCTGCGACCATGACTGTAGGGTTTTCGTATTTCTTACTGTTTGCGGTGGATTATTTCGAGTGGGAGATCCCCTATGTGAATACATATGTAGAAACCTTGAATGTAGGGCTGCTGGGTTCCATCGTCGTGCTTCTTGGTGTGTTGACCATGATTGAAGGAAGCTTGATTCGATTGAACGGGTGGAAGCATACGTCACCGCGTTTACTAAAGAGTGCCCGAGGTCTTAAGGTAGGGGCTCATCAAGGGAAGAAATTATGGCTTGTGCCGATGTTTGTACCGATTCCTGTTGGAACATTGCCCCCTCCATTTGAATGGTGGCCGGTGTTTACAATGGGGACAGAGGCGTATTCGCTCCTTTGTGTGCCGTTCCTTCTTGGTTTTCAGCAGCTTGTTAAAAGTACCTTGCCTGAAGTTGCGATTAAGCATACAGGTCACAGGGTTTTCTGGCTTGGTGCATTCGTGTTGACGCTGGCTGTAACGGGATTCTGGGCTCCTATGTTTTCAATCGGGGCAGCTGTTGTGGCGATGGTAGGACGGGTATGGATTTCTTATCGCTACCGGAGTACTGAGGATTCCAAGCCATACTTCTTTAAAAGACAGTCTAAGGGAGTCATGATTCTTGGAATTCTACCTGGTTCTCCTGCAAAGAAACTGACGCTTCAAGTAGGGGAAATCGTCCTGAAAGTAAATGGAGTCGAAGTGAATACAGAAAGGGCGTTTTATGAAGCCCTTCAAAAGAACGGGGCGTATTGTAAGCTTGAGGTACTTGGGACGAACGGGGAAAACCGTTTTACGCAAGGAGCCCTGTACGAAGGTGATCATCACGAGTTGGGAATCATTTTTGCGGATGAGTCTTCAGGGTGGGAACACCATCAGGTTTCATAGATTCTTCTTCAAGCAAACTACTGACAGTAGTTTGCTTTTTTATTAGACATAGTGATAGGGATATTATTATCTCCTGGGAGGAACAGATGATATGTATAGCAGAAATAAAGAGTTTCAAAATCGTTTCATCATCAATCAACACTTACTTAGTCACTCCAAGGACCAAATCATTCTTCAATCACCGATTCCACTCAAAACAATATCCTCTGCAGTGACCAATGCCGGGACAGGTTGGTATTCAACATTCGTCAATCGCCATGTATCGAAAAACTATAATAGTGAAGACCACCATGAAGAAATGAAAAGATTCCTTGAGCAAATGGGTGCCAAGGTGGAAGACACGGTTGGGATGATGACGGCTGTTCAATTGGAAGATGTCTGCTGGGGATTTTATGAGGAGGGATCATTTTCTGTATTCATTGTCGTTACCGCAGGAGTAGGCAATGCAGTTGATGCGAGTAGGAGTGACCGTCATTCGTTTGATCATTCACCGGGCACGATTAATATCTGGGTGTTTATCAATGGGAAAGTAACAGAGGCGGCAAGCGTACAGGGGATTATGACTGCAACAGAAGCCAAGGTGAAAGCTCTTGAAGCTCATAATGTAAAAGATCCCATAACAGGGAGCGGGGCAACGGGAACCTCTACTGACAGTGTATTGATCGCAAGCACTGAAGAGGGAGTGCTTCTGGAATATGCTGGTACGATTACTCCTTTAGGAAAAAGGATTAGTAAGGGAGTCTATGAGTGTACCATCCAAGCGATATCCAAGTATAAGAAAAGGGTGGGGGTCTCATGATGATTCATCACTTGTTTGCTATAACCATTGCCTATGTGCTGGACCTATGGATTGGAGATCCACCAGACTGGCCTCATCCTGTTAAATGGATGGGAAAGGCGATTTCTCGTATGGATCGTAGATTGAATAGAGGAAGATTTCTAAAAAGTAAAGGCATAGTGATGGTATCGATATTGTTAATATCGGCATTTATTCTTACCTCCTGCATCATTTGGGCAAGTTATTCTATTCATACCATTATAGGGATCTTGATAGAAGCAATCATCATCATGACGACCATCTCCCAGAAGAGCCTTAAATTGGCGGCTTTAGAAGTATTTCACCCCCTTGAAAAAAACGACATGGAAACAGCGAGGGAGAAGCTTTCTTATATCGTGGGGAGAGATACAGAACACTTAAATGAAAGTGAAATCGTAAGGGGAACTGTTGAGACCGTTGCGGAAAATACTAGCGATGGGATAACGGCTCCATTGTTTTGGGCGTTGATCGGCGGTGCTCCACTAGCCATCGTGTACAGATGTGTGAATACGTGTGATTCCATGGTGGGATACAAGAACAAGCGGTACATCGATTTTGGGTGGGCGTCAGCCAAGCTGGATGACGTACTGAATTGGATTCCAAGTAGAATTACGGGAGTAATCCTATATTTCTGTAAACGACCTGAATCTTTCTCTTACAGAGAAGGTTTTCGAATTCTACAGGAAGATGCCAAGAAACACCCCAGTCCAAACAGCGGCTGGGGAGAGGCGGCTGTAGCTGCGAACCTAGGAATACAACTGGGGGGACTCAATACCTATAAAGGAGTGGTCTCAGATCGGGCGAAAATGGGAAGGAAGGCTTTCGAGTTAGAACGAAATCATATCCCGAAAACCATTGTCCGAATGCAGAAGGCTTGTTTCATCTTTATCATCGTTCTTTGGATAGGAGGAATTATTTTTGGTATTACCAGATCATGGATCTAATCCGCAGAATACATATAAAGCAATGGATATTAGGATGCCTGAACAAATCGTTGATCTAAGTGCAAATATTAATCCTATTGGTCCACCCACTGGTTTAAAAAAGATATGGAAAGACCTGATAGATGAGATCGTTACGTATCCTGATCCGCATTCTGTAGCATTACGAAAAAGCATTGCACGGAAGGAAGGGATAGAGCCAGAAGCGATACTCATTGGTAATGGCGGCGCAGAACTGATTCATCTAATTGGTAGATGGTTGTCCCGTTCCAATGTTATGATCATTCATCCCACTTTTTCGGAGTACGAGAAGGCTTGTCAAATCAATGATTGCACAATCCATCATTTTATTTTAAAAGAGAATGATTGGGACCTTGATCTGAATCGATTGAAAGTCACTCTGCCGAAAATGGATGCTGTCTTTATATGTAATCCTACCAATCCGACGGGTGTATTGTATTCTGCTTCCAAGTTAGAAGAAATCATTATGGAAGCTAATAATGAGCAGTGTTGCGTGATTGTGGATGAAGCATTTTATGATTTTCCTTTGGAAGAGATAACGGTAGCCCCTCTGGTAAAGAAATATACAAATCTCATTGTTTTAAGAAGCATGACGAAAATGTTTAGTATTCCTGGGATCCGCCTAGGTTTTCTTATGGCTGGGGAAACAGTGGTGAGAGAATTGGAAAACTATCAGGTTCATTGGAGTGTAAACGGGATCGCTCAAAGAGTAGGGGAAACACTCTTGGAGGAAAAGGATTTTATCCGTCAGACTCAATACATGGTGAAAAAGGAGAGGGAGAAGTTATTTGCATTTTTCGACGAATCCCAATTTCGCTATTCACCAAGTCAGACAAACTTTTATCTCTTAAGGGATCCATCGCTTAACGAGCAAACCGAGTTATTTCGCTTTCTGTTGGAGAATGGGATTGTGAGCCGCCATACCCATAATTTCAAGGGATTGGATGGAAGGTGGTTAAGGTTTGCCGTTAAGGGAGAATTAGAGCACGGAAAATTGATGGATGCCTTAACGGAATGGAAATCCCGTCCTTAAATAAAAACAAGCTTGAGCCACCTCAAGCTTGTTTTTTATTCGAACTTTATACGGAAGCTGCTTCCTGATTGTCTCTGTTCTCCGTCTTATCAATAATCGACGTACCAACCAAATCCCCTGTCACATTAAGAGCCGTACAACCCATTCCAACCAGGGCATCAATCGCTGTCAGGAGGGCGACGGTTTCCATCGGTAACCCCAGCTGTGCGAAGACAGTGGCAATCATGATGATGCCTGCTCCTGGAACACCGGCAGTTCCGATCGAGGCCAGTGTCCCGACGAGGACGACGACCAGCATGTCAGTCAAGCTTAATGGATTGCCGACTACGTTAGCCGCGAAAACAGCGGACACTGCAATCCGGATTGCAGCACCATCCATATTGATTGTGGCCCCAAGGGGTAAGCTGAATCCATATAAGCTCTTCGGCAGACCAAGGTTTTTCGCAGCGTTTAAAGTTACAGGCAGGGTACCCGAGCTGCTCTGAGTCACAAATGCCGTAATCATCGGTGTCCTTGCTTGGGCAAAGAACCTGCCTGGGCTGATTTTAAAGAAGAGTAAGGCGATGATATAAATGGCAATTTGAACAAACAAAGCAATGTAAAGAACCAGGATCATGTTTCCTAGAGACAATAGTGTATCCAATCCTTGTTTCCCTACCGTTTCAGCCATGATGGCGAAGATACCGATCGGAATATATTGAAGGATCACTTTCATGATCGCTAGGGTCGCTTCGTTTAACCCGTTCACGACTTTATATACTTGTTCACCCAGTTCATGATGCTCGGATGATGACCTTAAATAGGAAATCGCAATACCAAACACAAGGGCAGTAAAGATGATTCCCAGGAGGTTCATATCCGTGAATGCCGTGACGATATTCTCAGGAATAATGTTCAGGAGTACACTGGTCACTCCTGGATTCTCGGGTACTTCAAATTTCTCCGTCGTATCGAGGGTCATGCCCGTTCCCGGGTTGAGGATACTTGCAACGGCAATCCCTACCACGATCGCTAATGCCGATGAGAATAAATAATATAAGAACGTTTTTCCTCCCATTCGCCCGAGTTTGCTCACATTGGTCTGGTTCACGCCGACCATCAATGTAAACAGGATAAGAGGGATGATAAGAAATTTCAGCAAGCGAATCAATATATCCCCCAGGGGAGAAAGGACGGATGCATCTTTTCCGAATATCATTCCGACCGCAATTCCCAATACGAGAGCGACGGTCAATTTCACAATCAGGGATGTATCTAGATAACCTCTCCAAAGAGATTTCATTGTAGCCACTCCTTCTATTTAGTAGTAGATTTCCCCAAATATCACAAAAATACTATTTTCATAATCCTGATAGGTTTAGTGAGGATTCATTGTCATAAGATACAATAGAATGAAAGGAGTGTCAAAATTCATGCCTAATCCATTATAAAGAAAGAGCCTGGATGCAATATCCAAGCTCTTTAAGAACGTAAGGGAATGGTGAAACCGGCAGTTGTACCTGAACCTTTATCACTTTTTACAAACAATTTTCCATGGTGCAATTCAACGATATTTTTACAGATCGCTAATCCTAACCCTACCCCATCTGAATTCTCCCTCTCCTTATAGAATAAGGTGGCAATTTGGTGCAGGTGTTCCGGGTCGATTCCATGCCCCTCATCTTCTATTTCAAAGGTAAAATGGGAATTCGTCTGGATATAACGAATAAAAACCGTTGAATTCGGCTCCGAGTACTTAATTGCGTTATCTAAGAGATTGATCAACACTTGTCGGATACGATTTTCATCGGCGAATAGATCCATTGTCTCATCGCTTTCCAACAGAATGGATATATTTTTTTGTTTCCGTTTTTGGTCCAGCTGTAGAATGACTTCATTGAGAGTCCGATTGAAAGAAAAGGTAGTGGGGTGAATCGTAAATGATCCATTTGAAAAGCGCGAGAAATCCAATAAATCCTCTACCATTCCAATTAATCGATTCGTTTCGTTTGAAATGACGGTTAATCCCGTTTTGTTTTCTTGCACATTTTGTAAATCACCGGTCAGCAATGTTTCGCTCCATCCTTTAATACTCGTAAGGGGAGTGCGAAGTTCGTGGGAAACGGAGGAGATGAACTCATTCTTCATTTTCTCCGTTTTAAGGAGTTCTCTCGCCATGTCATTAAAGGACGTACTCAATGTTTGGAATTCGTCCTTGTACTGTCCGACAATTCTCGTTTCCAATTCTCCTTTGGCAAGCTTCTGTGATGCTTCGGTCAGTTCAATCACTGGATTCGTTAAATTACGAGCAAAAAGTGTACTTACCATAAAAACGATAAGCAAAATAACGAGTCCAATTAAAAATAAAGAAAGCAAGATCGTTCGGAAATTGTTATCGAGTGATTCCAGGGATGTAATAAACCGGATCAATCCAATGGTGTTATTCTCTCCATTCAACGGTACCGAAACAGCCAAAATATGCTCACCTGTAATAGGATGGTCACCGATCCAAGTTCCGCTGCCGTTTCGAAATGCCTCCTCAATATCCTTGAAGGCAGGCTTTTTATCTGGAATAAAGCCAGTCGAAGAGGATAATAAGTCTCCACTCGCGTTCAATATTTGTGTTTCGGCTTGAGGGATGGAGAAATTATTTTGGATATTGGTCAATTCATTCCTCAAAGTAAAGGAGTGCACGTCCATATACTTATTCGCAAACTGTGACGAGTTGACAGCATGATTCTTCAGCATATCTATTGTACCGTTGTAGTAATACGAATAGATTCCTGAAACGAGAATGCCCAAAAATAATAGAATGGTTAAGGTGATAAGAGAGACGTTCTGAATGAGTAATCTTCTTTTAATTCCCATTTTCATCATTCCAGCGATACCCATATCCCCAAACCGTCAGGATATAGTGAGGATGGGAAGGGTCTTTTTCAATCTTTTGACGGATTCGTCGAATATTCACATCCACAATCTTCGGATCACCTGCGTATTGAAGTCCCCATATTTCATCCAACAAATCATTGCGGGAGACCGCTTCTCCATTTGCCTTGAAAATGATGCTGAGCAATTCATACTCTATCGGAGAAAGGTCAATCTTCTTTCCTTGAACGAATAGAAGTCTCTTCTGTTCGTTTAGCGTGATAGGGGACTGGCTATCCTCCTTGACCCGATGAACATTCATTCTTCTCAGTAACGCTTCAATTCTGGCAATGAGTTCATTCGGACTGAATGGTTTCGGAATATAATCATCTGCCCCGTTCATCAACCCGTGTACCTTATCCATTTCCTGCACTTTGGCCGTTAACATGATGATTCCAATGGATGGATTCCAATTCCTGATTTCTTTACATGCTTCAAAACCGTTCATACCGGGGAGCATGACATCGAGTAAGACAATATCGATGGAGGGCTGTGCCTTCTTGACCAGGTCGATTCCTTCCTCTGCGCTACCAGCTTGCAAGACAGCGTATCCGTATCGCATTAAGTTAATCTCGATAAAGCCACGGATGGATTCTTCATCTTCAATAATCAAAATGTGCTTCATCCAACTACACCTCCATTTTCACCTCAGATAGGCTGGAAGAGACGCTTGCCTATTGCCGTTGAGTATTTTGTTACATATGTGAATTGATTGGTTTCATATAATGGATTCCACCCTTTTGGCAGTGGTTGACCTTTGTCAATCGCGTATACATCATATAGCACGCTGCCCTCTTTCATGGAAAGAAATTGCACATAACGTCCGTCTTCTGATTCCTCCACTTTTACAGAAGGCCAGTCTTGTGGAATCTCGAACCTGTATAAATAAGCTGCATTTTCGTAGTATCGATGAATGAGCTCGGCTTGTTTTTGATCGGTGAGCTGATAATACTCATTGATGAAAGGCATTTCAGAATAGGCAAGATCATCATCGCTTGCCTCTTTTTGAAGAGTGAATTCAAGGATTCCATCTCCGTTCGAATCTTCACTATTCACGGCATATGCCCTGAAAAGCTCTTCCTCCTTCATGTTTTCCGGTAGGACATTCCTCAACTTCTCACCCTCTACACCAATAATGAATGACGTAGACGAATGAGCACCCACACCTGCATCCAGTATCGCTCCTTTTATTGAAGGGGAAATGGACCCGGCTAAGGAGTGGTAGTAAGGGTATACATATGGATCTAATTTCAGCTCATCTAACACGTTCATTTTATGATTGCTGAATTGATAAAGACGTACAGAATGGGACTGGTTTGGTACCAGTGACGCGAGGAGGATCTCCCCTTGATCATCTTTCGTGAAGTTCCCTGAAAAAAACGCACTATATTGGGATTCAAACAGCTTCTGTGGTTTACCTTTAGTCAGGTCGTACACGATCAATGCTTTGTCTGAAGCGTCTTCTGAGAAAGAGAACCCAACCAGTATTTCTTTGTAGCCATCCTGATTAAAGTCCAGGAATTCCACTTTATGTAGTTCCCTTCCAAGGTCCTTCAATTTCATTTTTTCCTTCCATTCACCTTTTTCTTCTTTTAGAACAATGGCTTCCATTTGAGAAGTTTGATCAGGTAGTCTATAAAATACGATCAATTCGTTCGTTTGATCATGATCTAAATCTGCTTCAATCATTTTATTTGCTTGTTTGTTTTCAATCGGTGAAACCCATTCCGCCTGTGAAGGAACATATTTTCCAATCGCTTGTTTCACTTCCTGCTGTTTAACCGGAAGTTCAGGCGGCTTCAGTAATGAAGTGTTGGATTGGAATAAAGAGCAACCCGTGCACATTATAAGACATCCCATAAGGAACAAAATCTTCTTCAATTGATCATCACATCCTGCCTATAGCTTTCACTAGTATAGTGTAAACTCAATCGACAAAAGTAACAAAAAAGTTACAAAAGTCGCGCTTGCTTTGTAACCGGAAAGTAACCCTTTTCATCATCTATGATCCTATCATTAAACGTAACAAGAATGCAGAAAGGTGATCGACATGGGGAGACAACGGAAAAAAAGAAAATGGATTAAGCCCATTGAGTTGGGAGGATTGGCGGGAATGATCGTGCTATTACTCATTCTTTCTACTTCGTGGCTACTTAACATCGGTGAAGCGAAGGTTTCAAAGGAAACAATCACTCCACAAAAAGTAGTCCAGGGAGAACCTTCTGAAAAAGAGGAAGGCGTATCGGGAGGACCTGTAGTAGGGGATGAGGATCATGGGAGCAATTCCCATGAAGAGAAACATGAAGCTAATTCCAGTGAAGCTGTAAGTGTGAAAGATGACAATCATGATGAGGAAGAGGAAATGGAAGAACATTCGGCCAATGTGACTGACCAAGGGAATGCCGGGGATGAAAAGACGGTTTACATAACATTCGATGATGGACCTAATGAAAATACGGAAGAGATTCTACAAGTACTTGATCAGTATGGAGCGAAAGCGACATTCTTTATGCTGGAACCGAATATGAAAGAACATACTGAGGCCGTACGGCACATGGTGGCAGAAGGTCATGGTGTAGGGCTGCATGGTGTCACTCATGATGTATGTGAAATCTATCAATCTAGTGAATCAGTTGTACGGGAGATGCTGACGGGTCAGTCTACTTTAGAGGACATTACGGGTATTCGCAGCGATCTGATTCGCGTTCCTTATGGGTCTGTACCCAATATGAAACCGGAATATTTGACAGCAGTAAAGAGAGAGGGATTAAGACTATGGGATTGGAATGTGGATAGTGAAGATTGGAAATCTCATAATGGGGAGTTTGTTCACAGTGTCTTGGAACAGTTAGCTTCTTTTCCATATGAAAATCAGTCAAAAATCATTCTTATGCATGAAAAGCATACGACACTCGCTTATTTAGAGTCCCTACTTCAGAAGCTGACGGATCAAGGGTATAACATGAAAGCATTAACTGAACAAATGGAACCAGTGACGTTTTAAGGAATGAATCAGGTCGATTGAGTTTAAATAGAGAAGCAGTAAGTGTATATGATATCTGAATAGAACAAAGGAGCGGCCGATTGGCTGCTCCTTTGGTATTCAATAAATACTCATATGACGGTTTTTCCCTTTTAACATTTGGAAAACACCATATAAAAATAATCCGACCGCTACGATTCCGAGCAGCCATTGTCCAAAAGGTTGTTGAGCTATCTTAGAAAGTGCTCCATCCAACCCTTGCGTTTTATCCGGATCGGCAGTGATTGCAGTTTGAATAAAGAAATAGCCGATCAATAAAAAGACGGTGCCCCTGGAGTATAACCCGAGCTTTCCTGTCTTCCTTCCCAGTTCCCATTCTTTTTCGGACATTTCATGACGTTTGAATTTGTTCGTGTATTTCTCAGTATAAGCTTTATGAATTTCATAGAGTGCATATCCAATGATGATGAGTCCGACAATCCCGACAATCCATTGACCAAAGGGCTGAGACAATAACTTGGCGGATAAGGTTTGTTTAGAACCCGAACCGGAGCTTTTGGCATGCATCGCAATGGCGAAAGCATTATAAGTCAAGGAACCATAGGCAATCCCGCTGATCAGATTAGCGAGTCTTCTAAACATGGATTTCCCATCGTTTTTCACATGTTCCGGATCCTTCACCACTTGAATGAGGCGCCAAAGAACGATTCCGATCAGACCAATACCTAATATCCACAGAATGACTTCCCCAAAGGGTTTGCTCGCCACTGCTGAAAAGGCACCACTCGAGTCCGAAGTGCTTCCTCCTATTCCGAGAGCCGCCATAACGGCTAAAGCACCGATCAGCATATAAACTAATCCTCGTGAGATATATCCAATCCGAGCAAATCCCTTAATCCAGGGTTTTATATCATTTGATGAAACAGATGAACTCGTGCTTGATGATGTAATGGATGAAACTCCTGCCATTTACGCTTCTTCCTTTCTGATTCTATTTTCGTAAGACTTATGTATGCTATTCCCCGGAAACGGAAAAAAGAAACCTTTTTACCGAACAGTAAATGCTGGATGGATTAATCTAAAATTGCCTTTTTCTTTAAAGAAATTTTTACATAAAACCTATTTACAACGAATTAGGAGAGGAGTAATATATCTATCATCAAATAAATATTCTTTATCGCTTAATTCATTTTTGAAGCGGGGGACCCGAGTATTTAAGGGGTGAATCCTTTCTAGGAAAGGTAGGGCTACTTCCATGACCCGAATCCGTCAGCTAACCTCGTAAGCGTAATGGGAGAGGATGATACTTGTGATCGATTATGGATGACCACAGGCTTAGTTCCTGTTGGTCTTTTTGCGTTGTTTAGATGTTTGGCTTCTGTAGGCTTTAGGCAAGAGGCCATAAGACAAACCAGCCAAAAGGCAAAGGTTTCCGCCAGGATCGTCTTATGTTTGTGGCCTCAGTTCGAGTTGCCTGAGCCTATGCTGTAATGAAGAAGTACTATATGGTTAAGCTATTAAAAAGGTTTTTTTTGGAGGATTTCATCATGAAAAAGCAGTTTGCCGTTATTGGATTAGGGAGATTTGGAGGAAATTTGGTTCAGGAATTAGCTGACCTGGATGTTGAAGTATTAGCCATTGATATTCATCACGATGTTGTCCAACAATATATAGATATTGCCACGCATGCCGTACAAGCGAATGCGATGGATGAATCCGTTTTGAAATCCCTAGGGCTCAGAAATTTTGATCACGTGATCGTGTCCTTTGGGGATAATATAGAGGCAAGTATTCTTACCACCTTACTTTTAAAGGAATTAGGGGTTAAAGAGGTATGGGTGAAAGCTTCAAACGCTTATCATCAGAAGGTATTGGACCGGATAGGCGCCGATAAAGTCATTCACCCTGAACGTGACATGGCACGAAGAATTGCCCACCACATTACGTCAGAAAAGATCATTGATTATATCGAAGTATCGAAAGAACACAGTATCGTAGAAGTGCGTGCGTCTAAAAAGGTCGCGGGCAAAACCTTAATTGATCTGGACGTCCGGGCGAAATTCGGTTGTAATATCATTGCCATTCATCGTGGGGAGGAAGTCATTGTATCCCCTTCTGCCGATGAAGTCATAAAAATGGAAGATTTACTCATCGTCATTGGACATAACAGGGATATCAACCGATTTGAAAAAGAAGGTGTATAACTTATGAAGCATAAGGTGATCCGGTTAAGCCCTCCTCAGCTTCTCGTTGTGACGTTTCTATTTTTTATCATAGTAGGAATGGGCTTGCTCAAGCTGCCGTTTGCCACCACGGAATCGATTACCTGGCTGGATGCCTTGTTCACGACCACTTCGGCCATGACGGTGACTGGGCTTGCGGTAGTGGATACGGGAGCTGCCTTTACCCTTTTTGGTGAAGTGGTCATAATGAGCCTGATCCAAATCGGGGGACTGGGTATCATGTCCTTTGCCGTCCTGATCTTTATGATGCTTGGAAAGAAAATTGGGTTTAAAGAACGACTTCTCCTTCAACAGGCTTTAAATCAGACGTCTGTAGGAGGAGTCATCAAACTTGTAAAATATTTATTTATCTTTTCCTTCCTTGTAGAAGGCTTCGCTTTACTTTTATTGGCGTCTGAATGGGTCCCGGAATTCGGATGGAAAAGAGGGCTGTACGTCAGTTTATTTCATTCTATTTCTGCGTTTAATAATGCAGGATTCTCTCTTTGGTCCGATAGTTTAATGGGTTACGTGGGAAGCCCCGTCGTCAATATCACGATTTCGTTTCTGTTTATTTTAGGGGGGATCGGATTCACTGTTTTAGTGGACCTATGGAAATCGAAAACGATCAGAAGGCTGTCCCTCCATACGAAAATCATGGTGGTTGGGACATTGGTCATCAATGTATTCGCTTTTATGATGATTTTCATCCTGGAGTATAATAACCCGAATACACTGGCTCAATTGCCATTCCTGGATAAACTATTCGCTTCCTATTTTCAAGCTGTCACCCCCCGCACGGCTGGTTTTAACTCGCTAGATTATGGCAGCATGGAGCGCTCCACATTGCTCCTCACAATTCTTTTGATGTTCATCGGGGCCGGAAGTGCTTCAACGGGTGGAGGAATCAAGCTGACCACTTTTGTCGTAATTTCATTGAGTGTGTTTGCTTTCTTAAAGGAGAAAAGAGAAATTCGTATTTTCCGTCGTACGATCGATCAAAACTATATTTTTAAGGCCTTGGCCGTGTCGATGATCAGTGTGCTCCTTGTCTTTACCGCTCTGTTTTTTCTAGATATGACTGAAAAGAATGCTTCTTTCCTGGCTATTCTCTTCGAAGTGGTATCAGCTTTTGGAACGGTGGGGTTGTCCATGGGGATTACCGGATCTTTGACGGCCATAGGTAAATGGATCATCATCATTGTGATGTTTGTCGGGAAACTGGGCCCCCTCACATTGGCCTTCTCCCTATCAAGACCGGACAAAGAAAAGATACGCTATCCAAAAGAAGATATATTAACAGGTTAATGTTCATACAATCGGCTCTCTTCATCTTGCCTCTCGCGGGTAAATGGGAAAGCCTTTTTTTATTTCTTTTTTAAGGCTCTTTTCGCAAAGATTGTTGCTACTGTAGAGAAGAAAGTACTAGTTGATTTCCGCTCCAGGATGCTCGCTTTCCGCGGGGCTGGCGGTGAGCCTCCTCGGCTGCGCCTCCGGGGTCTCACCTGTCCAGCTATTCCCGCAGGAGTCGAGCATCCTTCCGCTGCAATCAACTTTCTAAACATGAATCCTTAATCGAAAACAATTAAAACAAGCTTTTTAGCAAACAATCTCATTTTAGGTAAGTAAAGATTGATTGTGTTAAGAAAGAAGAATTATTTTTACTAGTTATTTTGTTTTCTGGTCAACGCCTTGAAGCTCTGTCACAAAGATCCTGTTAAAGATGGTGAGGGGAACTGCGCAGACTCCTGCGGAAGTACGGGCGTGCCGAGACCCCGGAAGCGAAGCTGAGGAGGCTCGGCCGAACGTCCGCGGAAAGCGGAGCAGTTCCCCTCACCATCCAGCACACACCAATTGACAGAGCCTTGCAGATCGTATGTTAAAAAAACACTCTTTACGAAAAGAGCGTTTTTTAAAAACGACAAAGAAACTATCCATACTCACGCATGAGCCTAAAAACGGTCATGTTAAGCGTTTTCATCTCAGGTTTTTGATATTGACTAAACCAATGGACGCGATTATACTGTTGAAAAATTCTGAACTTTAGGCGGTGCTGTTGTTGAAGCGTGTGTATAATTTTTCTGCTGGTCCTGCGGTGTTACCTGAGCCTGTTCTGAAAAAGGTTCAAGATGAATTATTGAACTATCAAGAAACGGGTATGTCTGTGATGGAATTGAGTCATCGATCTGCTCCTTTCCAAAATATAATAGAAGAAGCTCAGAGTTTATTGCGTGAACTGCTCTCGATCCCGGATGATTACCATGTCGTATTTATGCAAGGTGGAGCATCCCTGCAATTTTCCATGATTCCTCTCAATCTTCTCGGTTCACATCAAGAGGCTGACTATATCGTGACAGGCAGCTGGTCGAAAAAAGCTGTGAAAGAAGCGGAGAAGGTTGGAAATGTCCGAACTGTATCACCTCAAGAAAAGTTCGAGATCCCTGCTTATACACCAGAAGATTTTTCACCACAGTCAAGCTATGTACATATTACATCCAACAATACAATTGAAGGAACGCGTTACCATGAGTGGCCTGAAACAGGGGGCATTCCACTTGTAGCCGATATGTCGTCCCATATTCTATCTGAGAAAATGGATGTTTCCTCTTTTGGACTGATCTACGCAGGTGCTCAAAAGAATCTGGGTCCTTCGGGGGTAACAGTGGCGATCATTCATGACAGCCTTGTCGGTCAAGCATCGGATACGTGTCCTACGATGCTGAATTATGAAACGTATGTAAAACATGATTCTCTCTTCAACACGCCTCCGACCTTCTCCAGCTATGTATTAAAGCTTGTACTGGAGTGGGTGAAGGAGAATGGCGGTGTGGAAGGGATGCAGGCTCAAAATGAGAGCAAGGCTGGCCTCTTATACAACTGTATAGATGAATCATCTTTATTCCATAACCCTGTCCCGGAAAAAAATCGTTCCTTAATGAACATTCCTTTTTCAACACGTAATGATGAGCTGGACGGAAGGTTTCTAAAAGAAGCCAAAGAAGAAGGGTTTGAGTTTTTAAAAGGACATCGTTCTGTGGGTGGGATGCGAGCGAGTTTATATAATGCAATGCCTATCGAAGGGGTGGAAGCACTAGTCGATTTCATGAAAAAATTTGAGTCTGATCAAGGAGGATTATGAGGATGATTACAATCAATACGTACAATGCCATCAGCCAAAGCGGACTTTCACTGATCGAGGATGACCTGAACTACCATTTGAATGGGGATGGGGATCCCGATGGAATTCTGGTAAGATCCAAGAACCTGCATGATTACTCTTTTCCGGCTTCAGTCAAAGCCATTGCCCGGGCAGGCGCGGGAGTCAATAATATCCCGATCGATCTCTGTACGGAAAAAGGAATCGTAGTCTTCAATACGCCAGGTGCCAATGCAAACGCGGTGAAGGAGCTCGTACTGGCCAATTTGATCGCTTCTTCCCGTAACCTGTATTCTGCGGTCGGCTGGACGAACACGTTAAAAGAAACAGGGGAAGACGTACCGAGTGTGGTAGAAGCAAAGAAGAAAGAATTTGTAGGAAGTGAGATTAAAGGGAAGAAGCTTGGTGTTGTAGGCTTGGGAGCGATTGGCGTCCTTGTCGCAAATGATGCCCTTGCCCTTGGTATGGATGTGGTCGCCTATGATCCATTTATATCCGTCGACGCAGCGTGGCGTTTATCCCAGGATGTGAAGCGCGCTCATCATATTGAAGAAGTATGGGCAGAGTGTGATTTTGTGACGCTTCACATTCCATTAACAGACAAAACGGCAAGCTTTGTGAGAGAAGAAGGGTTCACGAAGATGAAAAAGGGTATGACGATTTTAAACTTTTCTAGAGGTGAGCTAGTGGAAGAAGATGCCCTCGACAAGGCCCTTGAAGCAGGAATAGTCCGTAAGTATGTGACGGATTTCCCTAATAATAAGGTATTGAGCATGAAAAATGTCGTCCCTGTTCCTCACTTGGGCGCATCTACCGTAGAATCTGAAGAAAACTGTGCCATCATGGCGACAAAGCAGCTGAAAACATATCTCGAAACGGGAAATATTAAGCATGCTGTGAACCTGCCTGATGTGGAACTGCCTTATAGCGGAAAAATGCGAGTAACGGTCATGCACCAGAACATTCCGAATATGGTGAGTCAAATCGCCAATGTTCTCTCAGGTTACGCGGTCAACATTGCAGATATGATCAACCGCAGTAAACATACGTGGGCCTATACCATGATTGATTTGGATCAGAAACTCGTCGAAGAAGAACAACATCAAGTGAAAAGCAGGATGAAGGAAATACACGGTGTTGTTTCCGTCCGACTCATTTAAATAAAGTGACTAGAACTCCCTTAACCCGAGAACAATGTGTAGTAAAGCGGTTGAGGGAGGATTTATTTTTATGGCGATGATCCATTTTAAGAATAGAGATCTTTATTTTGATGATTTAGGAAAGGGCACACCTCTCCTCTTGATTCATCCCCCGGGAATGGGGAGGATGACCTTCATAAAGCAGCATGTGCTTTCCAGGCATTTCCGCCTGATTATTCCAGACTTAACAGGTCACGGGGACTCCTTTACTATGGATCAGAGTATCAGTATCTCTGAGTTTGTAGATGACATAAAGGCGATCCTCGACCACCTGAACATTGCTGTCTGTGTGATGCTTGGATATTCTGCAGGAGGTATAGTGGGACAATCATTTGCCTGTACCTATAAAGAGCGGGTTTCCACCCTCATTCTAGTCGGGGGCTACCCGAAAGTCACGAATCCCAAGTTGAAATGGATGCACCATATGGGCATGAAAATAGTTCGTGACCATCCGGCCCGCCTATCAGGGATTATTTCCAGAGCGCATTTCAAGGACAAGCTCGAACGGGAGAAGCTGAGGGGTCATATGAATAAGGCGAACCCCCATATTTGGTATCAGTTCTACGAGGAGTCACTTCATTATGATGGGATAGAGAAAGTCGAGAAGCTTGCCATCCCGCTACTTTTGATTTATGGGGAGAAATCGGATTGGATCAATTCTCAGCTTAAACTGTATAACGATTGCTATCCTAAGAAAATATATGTGATACCAGGAGCCTCACATCAAATACCCACACGTTATCACGATGCTCTAAATAATATACTGTTAGGAGAAATAGAAGGGTGATTATCTTTGCTCTTACTCCTTCTACTTGATACTATTTTCATAAAGTAAAGTCGATCAATGAGAGGAGAATAACATGGGAATTCATCATTATTTTAAGAGCTTATCGGATCTAGAAACCCTCATTCGCTGTCCGGGGAGATTTAAGTATCATGAGCATAACGTAGCCAGCCACTCGTTTAAGGTGACCAAAATTGCACAGTTTTTAGGAACGGTGGAGGAACAGAGCGGGAAAGAAATTGACTGGAAAGCACTCTATGAAAAAGCTTTGAACCATGACTACGCGGAACTTTTCACGGGTGATATCAAGACCCCTGTAAAGTATGCTTCGGGAGAGTTGCGTGAGCTCTTCAGCCAGGTAGAAGATCAGATGGTCAATAAATTCATTACTACAGAATTTCCCCCGCAATTTCAAGACGTGTACAGAGAACGATTTAAAGAGGGGAAAGACGATACCCTTGAAGGAAGGGTCCTATCTGTCGCCGATAAAATCGATCTTCTGTATGAATCCTTTGGAGAAATCCAAAAAGGGAATCCGGAGCCTCTATTTATTGAGATTTATCAAGAAGCCCTGTCGACGATTGTGAAATACAAGGACCTGGAGTGCGTACAATACTTCTTGGAATACATCCTGCCTGATATGCTTTCTGAAAAATTCATCCCTCATAGTGAGTTGAAGGAAAGGACCCAGAAATTAATTCAGCAGGGTGAGGAGTAGGAAAATCCTTTCCAGATAGGGAAAACTTCGGTAGAATATGTGTTATTCCCTTATCTTTAAGGAGAGTTGAACGTGTCCAAAATCATTTTAGGTATATTTTTGCCAGGTTTGCTTGTCGTTCTGTTCACACGGGTTACGTACAATCACTATGTAGGATTGATCTTGACCGTAGCCCTCATTGCAGCTTCGGTTTCAAAGGGCTATACGGACTCCTGGTTGCTGATTGTCGTAGACGCGGCTTCACTGACCGTCGGATTCTGGTATAGCGACCGGATGATGAAAAAAGCGAAAAGAAGTGCATGATTCAGATGACAGATGAATAGAAGTTCTTGAAAAAAAACGGGCTGCCTTTTATTAATAAAAGACAGCCCGTTTTTTTATGGAGCAGCTACAACATCGACATCGCTGGCTCTTACAAATGCCAGGCGATGGTTTAAGTGAATAAGATAAAACTCATCATTCCCCCAGACGATTTTATGTGTCGTCTCTGGATTGTACGTGTAAACAGGCGCACTATAGTAGCTTCCTTTTACTTTTTCGATTGCTACATACATTTGATCAGAGGTGAGCGTGTACTGAAGAGGGGACATTCCTCTTACAGGGATGCCATCAGGAAAAGCTTCTTCTTCCGGATAAGCAAGTCCATAGACAGGGATACCGGTCGTTCCTTCTTTAGGTTTGATCACAATGCCTGATCCTTTTGTGGTATTCGTTCCTTTAGGATTATAAAACCACGCTTTTTGTCCTGCGTACCAAATCGCTGTCCAGTCACCTTGTTGATCTGCCTTGTAAAAGGTTTGCCCTGTAACCGCCTTGTTGCCCCAATTGGAGGCATCATATGGGTGGGCATTCGGTAAGGCAGCATCTTTGATCAACGGAGCATCAAAGCTTGGGGCTGTATACAAATACACAAAATTTGCCGATTGTTCAGGTACAGGTTCTCCCTTTGGTGTCTGAAGGATTGGCTTGTTTGTTTCGAAATTCGGACGGATCTGGACGATGTCTTTCTGTCCTTTCCCTGATTCCAGGGGAGCTCCAAGAATCTGCATATAATGAGCCCAATCCCAGAATGGGCCTGGATCCCAATGCATTGCAGGTTGTCTTGTCGCAGTCGTTCCGGGTACCTCATCATGTGCAATGATGTGATCTCGGTCCAATGGAATATTATACTTTTTGGAAAGGTGCTTCACTAAACGCGCGGATGCATGATAGAGCTGCTCGTTATACCAGGCTGCCCCTTCGATGGCGATTCCTTCATGTTCGACCCCGATACTCTTGGAGTTGAAGTACCAGTTTCCGGCATGCCAGGCTACATCCTTATTGTCCACCATCTGTGTTATATCACCGTCGGAAGAACGGATCACATAATGAGCGGAAGCCTGCGTCCATTCACGTTGAAATACGGTTTTGGTTAAATCATAGCTGATTTCCGTGTCGTGGAGGACGATGTACTTGATTTCCTGATTGTCATGCGGCCGGTTTGCTATATCGTAATTGCCGTAGGAAGTTTCATAGTAGGTCCCGCCGCCCCAGTCAATCTTCTTGTAAGCTGCCGGAACGTAATGACATGCAAGGCCATTCGGACAATCGGCCCCAGTTTCTTCTGTATCCATTTTTAAGTTTAATGATTGGATCGCTTCCTGATTAGGTGTGGTTTGTTTAGGTGCTAATGTTAAGGAAGATCCATCCTCTGTATGTTTCGTCACCCCGTTGTTGATTGTCTCGTATACACGGTCAGCAAAGTCCTTTGCTCCTGAGTAGTCGGATGAACCGCTGTATTTAGCTACGGCCCCGTACCATTCATTTACATCAGAAGATGTCTCACCAGAGGTATCTTTGGCATACTGTGCCAACAGTGCTGCAGCACCCCGGATATTTTGCTTTTTATTTTGTTTTAACGTTTCTGGTTGAAGAGAGAGTAGTTCAGCTGCTGTATTCAGAGTGTGAAGTTTGGGGTCATTGATATCTAATGTAGACTCGACTTTTAGTGTTGATTCATCTAAAGTCGGAGCGTCTCTGTCCTCTTTACCGGATAAAAACATATGAGCGGGTTCATCGCTGTGGGTATCTTCTAAACTATCAGTGTTAACATCCGTAAGATGCATCAATCCGTAGCCTCCTGAAGCACTTGGCTTGCCGTCATGATGCTCCCATAGGGATACGTTATAACCAACTGAAAGCAGGATTTCAACCGGGACATTGAATTCTTGCGCTGCTTGTTGGAACGCTTTTTGCAACTCGAGTGAATCGGCCGCCTGGGCCACTCCATGAGAGGTGATCGATGGTGCCATCGGGGTAATGGTGGAACTCAGCAGAAATCCCGTTAAACTAAGGGAACCGGCGACTTGTAGCCATTTAGTTTTTTTCATACATTCCTCCTGAACAATATGTATTTTTTTGTAGAACTTATAAAAAAGCTTATTGGAAATTAGACAGAATAGTCAATTAATTATTAGGTATATGCCTAAATGAATATTTGATGGAGGGATAATCTTTATGATGTGGTAGAGAGCATTTCAGTTATTGGTTTCTTAATTGTGGATAAATAAAGAATAGTGTGAATAAATGAAGTATTGGACGTGTTATTCACAAATTGAATACGCATTCATCAACATTGTGCACAAAAAATTTGACGAATTGTGAATAAGTTTAGGGATTTTCCACAAGGTATATCGACTTATACACATAGTTGTACACAGGGTGTGTATAGAAATGCTCGGATTGTGTCGAAAATTTCTTTGTCACCTCCCGTAAAATGTCGAAATCACAATTCAAGCCTCTAATTTGCTACTTCACCGAATGTTATCCACAACCAAGAGGACGTTTCATGAGGTCCGAGCCTTAAATATCAAGAAAAACGAACTTTTGTTCGCTTATTATTGGTTAATAATGTAGGAAATGTGGTAGAATGTGTATAGATGAATGGACAGTGTTTAAGATGGGTATAAGTAGGTAAATACAAGGTAGCAGTCCTTTATTATAGGAGGTTTCACGGTGAAAGATCAATTCGAGCTCAAGTCTAAATATAAGCCAGAGGGAGATCAGCCCCTGGCAATTGAAAAATTGGTTAAAGGTATAAATGAAGGGAAACGTCATCAAACCTTGCTTGGGGCAACAGGGACCGGAAAGACATTCACTGTTTCCAATGTTATCAAGCAGGTTGAAAAGCCGACCCTCATCATTGCTCATAATAAAACGTTGGCAGGACAGCTCTACAGCGAATTCAAAGAGTTTTTTCCTGATAATGCCGTTGAATATTTTGTTAGTTACTACGATTATTATCAGCCGGAGGCATACGTTCCTCAAACGGATACGTTTATCGAGAAGGATGCCAGCATCAATGATGAAATCGATAAACTCAGGCACTCTGCCACATCTGCTTTGTTTGAACGAAAAGATGTCATCATCATAGCCAGCGTGTCCTGTATTTACGGTTTAGGTAACCCGGAAGAATATCGGGAGCTCGTCCTTTCCCTCAGAACCGGGATGGAGATCGAACGAAATCAATTACTCCGCAAGCTGGTGGATATCCAGTATGAACGAAATGACATAGACTTCCAACGTGGAACCTTCCGGGTGAGGGGCGACGTAGTGGAAATTTTCCCTGCTTCCCGGGATGAACACTGTATGCGCGTTGAGTTTTTTGGAGATGAAATTGACCGTATCCGTGAAGTGGATGCACTGACCGGCGAAATCATGGGTGATCGTGAACATATCGCGATTTTCCCTGCTTCCCACTTCGTAACCCGTGAAGAAAAAATGCAGGTAGCCATTAAGAACATTGAAAAAGAGCTCGAAGAGCAGCTCGCCGTCATGAAAGAAGAAAATAAACTGCTGGAGGCCCAGCGTTTAGAGCAGCGTACCCGCTATGATCTGGAGATGATGAGGGAGATGGGCTTTTGTTCGGGGATTGAAAACTATTCCCGTCACCTGACACTGAGACCAGCCGGGTCGACTCCATATACCCTTCTGGATTATTTCCCTGACGACTTCCTGATTGTGGTCGATGAGTCCCATGTGACACTACCTCAAATCAGGGGGATGTTCAACGGGGACCAGGCCCGTAAAAAGGTGCTTGTGGATCACGGCTTCCGCCTGCCTTCAGCCATGGACAATCGTCCCCTGCGCTTTGAAGAGTTTGAAAAGAAAACCCAGCAGCTCCTCTACGTTTCGGCAACTCCAGGGCCATATGAGTTGGAACACAGTCCTGAAATGGTCGAGCAGATCATCCGGCCGACCGGACTGCTGGATCCAATCATCGAGGTGCGGCCGATCGAAGGACAGATTGATGATCTATTGGGTGAGATCAATGAACGGATCGAGAAAAACGAGCGTGTCCTGGTGACCACCTTAACGAAAAAGATGTCCGAGGATCTCTCCGCCTACCTGAAGGAGATCGGGATAAAAGTTCAATACTTGCATTCAGAGATCAAAACATTGGAGCGCATTGAAATTATCAGGGATCTTCGTCTGGGGAAATATGATGTTTTGGTCGGGATCAACTTACTTCGAGAAGGATTGGACATACCTGAAGTGTCACTTGTCACCATATTGGATGCTGACAAAGAAGGATTCTTGCGTTCTGAACGTTCACTCATTCAAACGATTGGCCGTGCAGCCCGTAATAGTAACGGTAAAGTCATCATGTATGCGGACAAAATTACCGACTCTATGCAAAAAGCACTTGATGAAACAGAACGTCGTCGGACGATCCAGGAAGAATACAATGAAAAACACGGCGTGACACCGACGACCATACAAAAAGAAATCCGGGATGTCATCAGGGCAACCCATGCTGCAGAAGAAGCAGGGGTTTACGAAGGAGAACAGACAAAAGTTTCGAATATGTCTAAACCGGAGCGACAAAAACTTATTGCTAGCTTAGAAGTGGAAATGAAGGAAGCAGCCAAGGCATTGGACTTTGAGCGGGCTGCACAGCTTCGTGATACCATTCTTGAGCTCAAGGCGGAAGGATGAAAGAGATATGGCGCAAGATCAAATAATCGTACAAGGAGCCAGGGCTCATAATCTGAAAAATATAGATATAAAGATTCCACGGGATAAGCTGGTCGTATTAACCGGGCTTTCCGGTTCCGGAAAGTCTTCCTTAGCCTTTGACACCATTTATGCAGAAGGACAAAGACGTTATGTGGAATCCCTTTCTGCCTATGCCCGTCAATTCTTAGGTCAAATGGATAAGCCGGATGTCGATGCCATTGAGGGGTTGTCCCCGGCAATTTCCATCGATCAGAAGACGACCAGTCGTAATCCCCGCTCGACAGTAGGGACGGTAACCGAAATTTACGATTACTTAAGACTGTTGTTTGCAAGAGTAGGGAAACCGATTTGTCCAAATCACGGGATTGAAATTTCCTCCCAAACAATTGAGCAGATGGTCGACCGAATTCTTGAGTATCCGGAAAGAACAAAGCTTCAAGTACTGGCACCTGTTGTGTCGGGACGAAAAGGAACGCACGTGAAAACCCTTGAAGAAATCAAAAAACAAGGGTTTGTTCGAGTTCGTATAAACGGTGAAGTACAGGATCTTGGGGAAGAAATCTCCTTGGAAAAAAATAAAAAGCACTCCATCGAAGTGATCATTGACCGGATCGTTGTGAAGGAAGGTGTGGCAGCGAGGCTTTCTGACTCACTTGAAACAGCACTTAGATTGGCAGATGGTCAGGTGATCATCGATGTAATCGGGGAAGAAGAGCTTTTATTCAGTGAGCATCACGCATGTCCATACTGTGGGTTTTCCATTACGGAACTGGAGCCAAGAATGTTTTCCTTCAATAGTCCATACGGTGCTTGCACAAGCTGCGACGGATTAGGGACAAAGCTTGAGGTCGATAAGGAGCTTGTGATTCCCAATTGGGATCGCAGTCTCGACGAGCATGCCATTGCTCCGTGGGAACCGACAAGCTCCCAATACTATCCATCTCTTCTAAAGGCCGTATGTGATCATTATGAAATTCCGATGGATATGCCTGTAAAGGATATTCCCAAGCAGCAAATGGATAAGATCCTTTTTGGGTCCGGCAAGGATGAGATTTACTTCCGTTACGAGAACGACTTCGGTCAAGTCCGTGAAAACTATCTTCGTTTCGAGGGTGTCATCCCGAATGTGGAGCGACGATACCGTGAGACAAGTTCTGATTATATCCGTGAACAGATGGAGAAATACATGGCACAGCAAGATTGTCCAACCTGTAACGGACACCGTTTGAAAGAAGAGAGCCTGGCCGTCAAAGTAGATTCTCTTCATATAGGGGAAGTAACCGCGTTTTCTATTGAAGAAGCAGAGCAGTTTTTCCATAAACTCGAGCTATCCGAAAAGGATATGAAGATTGCCAACCTTATTTTGAGGGAAATCCGTGAACGTCTCGGTTTTCTTGTAAATGTAGGGCTTGAATACCTCACACTAAGCCGTGCAGCAGGAACCTTATCAGGAGGAGAAGCCCAGCGTATTCGATTAGCCACTCAAATCGGTTCCCGTCTGACGGGAGTCCTGTACATTCTGGATGAGCCATCCATTGGGTTGCATCAACGGGACAATGATCGACTGATTGACACTTTAAAGAACATGCGTGAAATAGGAAACACATTGATCGTAGTGGAACATGATGAAGATACGATGATGGCTGCGGACTATCTTATCGATATAGGACCGGGAGCAGGAGTACATGGGGGAGAAGTGGTCTCTGCCGGGACTCCTCAAGAAGTAATGGAAGATCCGCACTCATTGACGGGCCAATACCTGTCAGGAAAGAAATTCATACCTCTTCCACAGGAAAGACGTAAGCCTGATGGCAGGTATTTAGAAATTGTGGGAGCGAAGGAAAATAACTTGAACAATGTCAAAGTGAAGCTACCATTGGGGATTTTCACAGCGGTGACAGGTGTGTCGGGATCCGGAAAAAGTACGCTGATCAATGAAATCCTCCATAAGTCACTGGCTCAAAAGCTTCATAATGCGAAATCGAAGCCTGGTGAGCATAAAGAAGTGAAGGGGATTGAGAACCTTGATAAGGTCATTGACATCGATCAATCACCCATCGGTCGTACCCCAAGATCGAATCCTGCTACCTATACCGGGGTATTCGATGATATCCGGGATGTGTTTGCCACAACCAACGAAGCAAAGGTGCGCGGCTATAAAAAAGGCCGCTTCAGCTTTAACGTAAAAGGCGGCCGTTGTGAAGCATGCCGCGGAGACGGAATCATCAAGATCGAAATGCACTTCCTTCCAGATGTATACGTTCCATGCGAAGTTTGCCACGGGAAACGATACAACCGGGAAACACTTGAAGTGAAATATAAAGATAAAAATATTTCCGATGTACTTGAAATGACAGTCGAAGACGCAGTGAAATTCTTCGAAAACATCCCGAAGATCAAGCGTAAGCTTCAAACCATCTTTGATGTGGGATTGGGCTATATCACATTGGGTCAGCCAGCGACCACATTATCCGGTGGGGAAGCCCAGCGCGTGAAGCTTGCGTCAGAATTACATCGCCGTTCTACCGGCCGCTCACTCTACATTTTAGATGAGCCGACAACTGGCCTTCATGTGGATGACATTGCGCGACTCTTAGTTGTACTGCAGCGTCTTGTAGAAAACGGGGATACGGTCCTGGTCATCGAACACAATCTCGATGTCATTAAAGCAGCCGATTACCTTGTAGATCTTGGCCCTGAAGGTGGAGACAAAGGTGGTACGATTGTTGCAAGCGGAACCCCGGAAAAAGTGGCCGAAGTACAAGGCTCCTACACAGGAAAGTATCTGAAACCTGTGCTCGAGCGCGATCGTGAACGGATGAAAAAGAAAATCCGTGAAAAAGAAGAAGTGACGAATTAGTGAAGAAGGCTGGGACAAAATTATTTTAGTCTAAGGTAAACCTGAAAATTCTGCCTCCGAGTGGGGGGAGTTTTCGGGTTTTATATTTATTTTAGAGTACATGATTTTAGCAGTTACCAGCGGTTGATTGGAGTGCAAGACGAAGACTCCTGCGGGAAAAGTAGCTTATGTGAGACCCCGCAGGCTTGCCGAGGAGGCTCACGGGCTACCCGCGGAAAGCGTAGTCTTGCACGGAAATCATTAGCGGTATTTAATAACCTACACTTATTTTTTTGGTTTTGTCCCACCTCTCTTTTTAACTAAATAACCATTCCCAACCTAATCCACCAACCAAAACCACACCTCCATACCTACCTAAATTCAGCCTCAAGATGGAGGGAAGAACATTTCCTCTATGTGAAAATAGGATTACAAACAAATGCATTGAAACCTTTTCCTTCACGTATCGTAAATAGTAGTAGAGGAGAGGATGAAGATGGAGACCAATAAGGTATTATCAGCCCTATGCTATTTCAGTATATTTTTTGCAGGCTTCCTTTTTCCGCTGATTGTTTATTTTGTATCAGATCAACCTTATGTGAAAAAGGACGCAAAAGCAGCCTTTTTATCTCACTTATTACCGGTCGTTGCGGTTCCCCTAATCATTGCAGGCTTGTTTTTGGATATGGGGGTTTTCGCGAGTGGTGCGGGATTGCCGATTTTTACCGTCATCATGATCGGTTTAGCTATATTACTTAGTGTTGTCGTTGTCATTTGGAATGTGTATAAGGGAATCAAAGTACTTTTATAATCAATAAAGGGGATGAAAGAGTATGAATGAAGAACGTAAACGCATTTTGGATATGCTGGAAAATGGGACGATTTCGGCACAGGAAGCAGTGGCATTATTGGAAGCACTCGATCAAAAGCCGAATACCTCAACCTCAAAGGCAAAAGAAAAGGATTTTCTTGATGATTTTGTATCTCTCTTTCAAGATGGTAAAAAGGGTGATCAAGAACACTCTACCTCTACCCATTCGGGCAATCCGAAAGAGAAGCTTCTGGATTTCATGAATTCGGCGTTAAACAAAATCAAGAATTTTGACTTTGACTTTCAATGGAATCAATCGGTTGAATTATCTCATGTTTACCAACAGCCAAATACTCATTTTGAGAAAATTGATATAGATGTGGCCAATGGGAAGGTGGAACTTATTCCTTGGGACGGTGAGGAAGTCCGTGTGGAATGCGAGGCCAAGGTATATCGTACGGAAGATCACGAAGAGGCGAGAAAGCAGTTTATGGAAAATACGTCCTTTGCGGTCGACGGGGATACGCTTTATTACTCGACGCAATTAAAGTGGATGAAAGTAGATTCTAAGCTATACATTCCAAAGCATCAATATAAGAGGGTTTCTGTCCGTTTATTCAATGGAGGTTTGAAAGCCGGAAAATTAGAGGTCCAGGATCTTCGTGCCAAGGCGGCGAATGGGAAAATTCATATCGACCATCTGACGACGAAGAAGGCCGAGGTCGAAACCTCCAATGGTGCGATTTCCATCATGAATGCGAAAGCAGACCATATTGAAGCCGAATCCATTAACGGCAAGGTGCATGTGGAAGGAGATATCTCTTATACGGATGTACAGTCCCTCAATGGAAACATCGTTTGTGCCTTAACGGGGGAAAAAGCGGATACACTTCACGCGAAAACGGTAACGGGCAATATCGATTTACTCGTTCCTGAAAAGATCAACATTTCCGGAGAGGCAAAATCAAACTTCGGTAGTTTTAAACTTGAATTGCCGGGTATTGATGTACTAGAAGAAAAAAACGAAGTGGTCCAAAAGTCGATTCGTTTCAGTCGTAAAACCGACTCATTAGATAAGCTTCATCTTTTTGCAGAAACAAAAGCGGGATCTGTCCTCATAAAAAAGCATGAACAGAAGAATGTTAATAAGGACAACGCATAAGATGAGAAAGAAGGAATAAAGATGAAAAAACAATTAGCACGATCAAGGTCAAACAGAAAGCTTTCTGGGGTGATTGGAGGATTGTCCCGTTATGTGGGAATTGATGCTACGATTCTAAGGGTGATTTTCATCATCCTGCTCATTCCGACGGGATTCTTTCCCCTTATCATCGTATACGCTTTATTAGCCTTCGTGCTGCCACATGAGGAGGAAGCCATCAGATAATGAGATGGATAATCGGAATTTTAATCAATGCAGTAATCTTTATTGCATTAGCAGGTTTTTTTGACGGGTTTGAAGTGTCGGGGTTCGGGGCAGCGATAGGGGCAAGCTTTATCCTGTCTGTCCTGAATGTTCTCGTTAAGCCCATTTTGATCATTCTGACATTGCCGGTCACCATTTTGTCCCTTGGACTGTTTCTCTTTGTCATCAATGCCATCACGTTACTCCTGACGGATGGTCTGATGGGAAGCAGCTTTGAGTTATCCGGCTTTGGCATGGCTTTTCTGGCGTCGATCATTTTGTCCCTGGCCAATCTGGTGATTCAAAAAACGGTGTTTGATTCGATGAAAGAGAAATAATAAGGGAAAGCGCCTGTCTCATTGGCCAATGAGACAGGCGCTTTTTTTCGTCATGAACAAAAGCGAAAGGACCTTATAGACAGAGCATTCCTTTACCAGCATGTATCCTCATTTGGTGTATTCCTACTTTGTTTCAATATGGATGTAAGGAGTGAATCCTGCTTTTATTAGGCGGTTTGCCAGTTTGCGGGCATTTTCTTCTTTCGAGAATGCTCCTAACTGAACTTTGTAAAGTGAGTTGTGCTCTTTTGGCTTCAATTTGTAGAAGGCAACAAGGGCATTGGCGATTGCTTTTCCACAGATTTGACGGTAGGTTCTGGTTCTTAACAGGGCTGCTTCTTCAGGGTTTGTCATAAACCCGCATTCAATTAAAACAGAGGGCATGGCCGTTTCCCTTAGTACATGAAAGTTGGCAAATTTCACACCACGATCCCGTCTCTGAGTAGAGGCAACCAAGTGAGATTGAATCTCCCGCGCCAAGGCAGTGCTTTTGGAAGGTTGTGTCGTGTAGGCATACGTTTCAATACCCGATACATCGTTCCACCCTCCGGAACCAAACGCATTCGCGTGAATCGATACGAACGCATCCACCTTTAAGTTATTTGCTCGATCCGTTCTCAATTGTAATGGGATATCTTTTGAATCTGAGTGAGAATAGTAAACATCCACATCATATTTTTCCAACTCATTTTTGCAATATGCTGCGGCATCCCTGTTAAATTCATACTCTCTCATTCCATCCGGTGTCCTTTTCCCCCTTGTCTCATACCCATGCCCGGCGTCCAACATAATCTTCAACCTCATCATCCTCCCCTGAACGAATCTCTCAACCCTCATATATGGAAAAAGTCGTTTTATGGGTACCTTTGAAAGAGGGACGGACCTTTAGGTTTCAGGAATGAGCAGACATCGAGCTGAACCGAAAATGGAAATAGGCATCCTTTCGTTTGTCACGAGGAAGCTGCCTTGCGCTTTTCTCTATAATTGCTAAAATAGGTTAGAGTACGCTTATCAATGTGAAGCGAGTGTATCGTGAAGGAGGAGCTATTTGTGGCAAAGGTTCGCACAAAAGATATCGTCGATAAGTTTAAATTAGAACTTGTCGGTGGAGAAGAAGGTTTACATAGACCGATCACAACAAGTGATATTTCCCGTCCAGGTTTAGAGATGGCTGGTTATTTCAATTACTATCCCGCAGAGCGTATACAATTATTGGGGAAAACCGAGTTATCTTTCCTTGAATTGCTGGATGATGCAGAACGGAAGCGCAGAATGGAAGCTCTTTGTACAGATATCACGCCTGGTATCATCATCTCAAGAGACCTTGAGATCCCGCCTGAGCTAGTGGAGGCATCGAATCGTTATGATGTTCCTGTCATGCGTTCTTCAATGAAAACAACACGATTCTCTTCAAGGCTCACTAATTATTTAGAAAGTAAGCTTGCTCCAACAACGGCCATCCACGGTGTATTGGTTGATATCTATGGAGTCGGGGTTTTGATCACCGGGAAAAGCGGAGTAGGTAAAAGTGAAACAGCTCTGGAACTTGTGAAAAGAGGACACCGGCTTGTAGCGGATGATTGCGTAGAAATCCGTCAAGAAGACATGGATACGCTAATCGGCAGTTCTCCTGAATTAATTGAACATCTGTTAGAAATCCGAGGGTTAGGCATCATCAATGTGATGACGTTATTCGGAGCAGGAGCAGTACGCAGTTATAAACGCATCACTCTTTGTATTAATTTAGAGCTGTGGGATAAAGCGAAGCAGTACGACCGACTTGGTCTGGATGAAGAAAAAATGAGAATCATTGATACTGATATTACAAAACTAACCGTACCTGTTCGTCCTGGACGAAATCTCGCGGTTATCATTGAAGTGGCCGCCATGAATTTCCGTTTGAAACGGATGGGCGTAAATGCAGCAGAGCAATTTACAAGCCGTCTGTCTGATGTGATTGAAGATGGAGAGAATGAAGATATCTGATCCTTACATAAAACGTAAACGGTGTTAACGATCACATTCTATCTTTATGAAAAAAAAGGAGAGACAAAATGAACGAAAACATTACGCCAATCGATCCCATTGCCATTTCACTTGGGCCGATCCAAGTACACTGGTACGGTGTCATTATCGGCCTGGGAATTGCATTAGGACTCTATTTAGTTATTCGTGAGAGCAAAAGATTGGGTCTTCATCCCGATACATTCATCGATTTGCTCGTTTGGGCAATTCCAATCGCCATCATTTGTGCCCGTGCTTATTATGTCATCTTTGAATGGAATGATTATTATGCCGATCACCCCGGGGACATCATCAAAGTGTGGAATGGTGGAATCGCCATTCATGGTGCATTGATCGGTTCGGTTCTTACCACCATTGTTTTCGCCAAAGTAAAGGGGCTGCCTTTCTGGAAGCTTGTTGATATTGCAGCACCCAGTATTATTTTAGGTCAGGCAATAGGACGCTGGGGCAATTTTGTTAACCAGGAGGCTCACGGTGGAGAAGTGTCCCGTACGTTTCTTGAAAACCTGATGCTGCCTGATTTCATTATCAATCAAATGTACATTAATGGAGCCTATTATCATCCTACATTCTTATACGAATCTCTTTGGAGTTTCGCAGGCCTGATTCTTCTCCTGGTTTTGAGAAGAAAAGCAAGCAGCCTCCGTCGAGGAGAACTTTTCCTTACGTATGTGATTTGGTATTCCATCGGACGGTTCTTTGTCGAGGGTTTGAGAACGGATAGTCTGATGCTGGGACCTTTACGCTTCGCTCAAGTGATATCCATTGTTCTTATTATTGGAGCTCTTGCATTGTTCTTTTACAGAAGAAAAGCAGGTCTTGCGAAAAAGGCATACGATGAGAAAACGGATAGCGTAAACGCTTAACAAAAGGGGAGTAGGGAGAATGTGGATCTCATCTTTGAAAAATGGCGGCCTCGTAGGTTTGAAAACCACTTGGTCATTAGGTAAGGTCATCTTTCCAATCACACTGATTGTGTTTTTGCTTCAATACACGCCTGTCCTTCCCTGGGTCATGGAGAAAATCTCTCCTTTTATGAAACTCCTCGGTCTTTCAGGTGATGCGGCCATTCCTCTGGTATTGGGGAATTTCCTTAACTTGTATGCAGGAATCGGGGGGATCCTGTCCCTTGATTTAACGGTAAAAGAAGTGTTCATCATTGCGGTGATGCTCTCTTTCTCTCATAATCTCATCATTGAGTCAACAGTGGCTGCCAAAGTGGGAGTGAAAATTTGGCTGATTGTAGCGGTAAGGGTCGGATTGGCCTTGGTTTCGGCGGTTGTTATCAATCTGGTTTGGAACGGTGGATCTGATATCGCCAAGTATGGAATGATGCCTCCCGAGCAAGCCGAGCCGGATGGATGGGGAGAAATCATTCTCCTGGGACTTGAAAAAGCAGGATTCGGTGTCCTGCAATTAGCTCTTATCGTCATTCCACTTATGATGATTATTCAGATTATGAAAGATCTGAAATGGATGGATGTGTTTTCACGCTGGATGTCCCCTGCAACCCGGGCGCTTGGCATGAATGCAAATACGTCTTCCACGATGGTAGCGGGACTAGTCATCGGTCTGGCATACGGAGCAGGCGTCATGATCCAGGCGGTAAAAGAGGAGGGAGTGAGCAAGAAGGATGTCACGATTGCATTCATCTTCTTAGTCTCATGCCACGCAGTGGTGGAGGATACGTTAATCTTCATCCCACTTGGCATCCCGGTACTGCCGCTCCTGATCATCAGGCTGGTCACAGCGATCCTGTTAACGATGGCGGTTGCGTACTATTGGAATAGAGTCGATGCAAAGAAAGAAAAGGAGAGACATTATGAGCAGGATTACAACCATATTGTTTGACTTAGACGGAACATTGATCAACACCAACGATTTAATTATTTCTTCCTTTTTGCATACATTGAATCATTATTATCCAGGGCAGTACGAGGAAAAAGACGTTCATGCTTTTATGGGACCCCCATTAGAAGAGTCATTCGGGGGATTGGATCCCGACCGGATGGACGAAATGTGTGCCCACTACCGTGCCTATAATCATGAGCATCATGATGCTCTAGTGACTGAATTTGAAGGGGTATATGAAACCGTTCAAGCACTTTACGAAAATGGGTACAAATTAGCGATTGTCTCAACGAAAGTACGGGATGTTGTGTTAAAAGGATTGGATCTCATGAATCTACGGCCTTTCTTTGAAGTCATCATCACCCTGGACGAAGTGGAGAACGCGAAACCACATCCTGAACCAATCGAGAAAGCTTTAGTGGCATTGGGATCTTCACCAGGGGAAGCGATCATGATCGGGGACAATCACCACGATATTTTAGCTGGGAAAAATGCAGGTGTATTAACGGCAGGTGTCGCGTGGAGTGCAAAGGGAAGAGAGCATCTGGCTCACTACGAACCGGACTTTATGCTGGATAATATGAAAGATTTACTAAAGATTGTCGGAGTTCCGGCTACATGAGACGAACGACCCGCTACCCTGTGGAAGGAGCAAACTCTCTCTGGCATATTTACAGGACCGTTCCTTTTGGGAAGGTAGTCAAAAATTTCATCGTCATTCAACTGGCGAGGTATACTCCTTTTTTAGGGATGAAAAATTGGCTGTACAAGATGTTTTTACGGATGGACATCGGTGAACAAACCTCATTCGCTCTTATGGTGATGCTTGACGTCATGTTCCCGGAAAAAATATCTGTCGGCAAGAACACGGTGATCGGGTATAATACTACGATCCTGGCCCATGAATACTTGATCAAGGAATACCGATTAGGCGACGTGGAAATCGGATCGGAAGTCATGATCGGTGCAAACACCACGATTCTGCCAGGCGTTAAGATCGGTGACGGAGCCATCGTGTCAGCGGGAACCCTCGTCCATAAAGACGTTCCGGCAGGGGCCTTCGTCGGAGGGAACCCGATGAGAGTCATCTATACCAAGGACGAATTGGCCGAACGGTGGAGAGAAGATGCAATCTACGGATTGAAAAGAGAAGAATAAGGGAAAAGGCAAAGATAGACTGAGTTCTATTTTTGCCTTTTTTGTTTTACGCTCTTTTCGCAAAGATTGTTGTTTTTATCATAAGTTTTGTAAGGCTCTGTCAATTAGTGTGTGCCGGATGATGATGAGGGAACTGCTCCACTTTCTGCTAGTGTTCGGCTGAGCCTACTCAGCTTAGCCGAACGGGGTCTCGGCACGACCAAAATTCACCGGAGTCTGCGCAGTTCCCCTCAACATCTTTAATAGAATTTTAATGACAGAGCTTCAAGGTGTACCAGAAAACAATATAACTTGAAAATATAATTCTTATTAAAAGGAAGATCTCTACTTACCTTAAATGAGATTGTTTGCTAAAAAACTTGTTTTATTTGTTTTACATTAAGGATTCATGCTCAGAAAGTTGATTGGAGCGGAAGGGGGCTCGACTCCTGCGGGAATAGCTGGACAGGTGAGACCCCGGAGGCGTAGCCGAGGAGGCTCACCGCCAGCCCCGCGGAAAGCGAGCATCCTGGAGCGGAAATCAACTAGTATTTTCTCATCTACAATAGCAAAAAACTTTACGAAAAGAGCCTTCATTTATAAAAAAATCCGCAAATCAAACGGTTGACGAATAAAAAAAGAAACGCTACACTACAAATAACTTTATTTTATTAGCACATTAGCGAACTAAAGGATTTCTGAATAATCGAGAATTAGTAGCAAACCCCGAATCGGGGAAAAATAGATGAATTAATACGCCAAAGGTGGTTCTTATGACTAAGTTATTTATGTTCGAGAAGCCATTGGGAATGAGAGATACATTCCCTGATTTATACGAAATCAAAGATCTGACGAAAAAGAAAATGGAACAAACGATGAAGCTGTGGGGTTACAAATTTATTGAAACCCCAAGCCTTGAATATCATGAAACGGTTGGTGAGGCATCTGCCATCTTGGATCAGCAGCTATTCAAACTCCTGGATCAGCAGGGTCATACCCTCGTGTTAAGACCTGATATGACAGCTCCCATCGCCCGGATCGCCGCGTCAAAATTGTTAATAGATGAGGCACCGCTGCGATTGGCATACTCCAATTCAGTGTTTAGGGCACAGCAGCGGGAAGGCGGACGTCCGGCCGAGTTTGAGCAGGTCGGAATCGAATGCATCGGTGATGACTCGGTCAGCGCAGACGCTGAAGTGATTGCGTTAATGGTATCCGTCCTAAAAGAAGCAGGATTGGATAACTTCAAAATTTCCATCGGACATATTGGATTCGTTCAAGAGCTATTCACTCAGATCGTTGGGACAGAAGAGCGTGCGAATACGTTAAGAAGATTTTTGTATGAGAAGAATTATGTTGGATACCGTCAACATGTAAATGAGCTGGCGCTTTCGTCCATCGATAAAGAGCGACTATTCCGATTTCTTCAATTGCGTGGATCTGAAAATGTGTTGGGAGAAGCGCATTCCCTTCTAGAGGGGGAAAAAGGGCTTGATGCTCTCGAACAACTGAAAGAACTTTGGAGTATTTTAAAAGATTATGAAGTGGAGCAATATGTGAAGTTTGACTTGAGTCTGGTGAGCCATATGAGTTATTATTCCGGCATTTTATTTGAAGTGTACGGAGAAAATGTAGGGTTTGCAATCGGAAATGGCGGCCGCTACGACAAGCTACTTGAAAAATTCGGGAAGAACTCCGGTGCAACAGGCTTTGGATTGCGTCTCGATTATGTGCTTGAAGCGATGCAGGTTGAGTTAACTTCCACTCTTCAGCAATGTGTGCTGTTCAGTGATGAGCGCAGGAAAGAGGCTATTGGTCTTGCTCGGGAGCTGCGAAGCGAAGAAGTTAAAGTGGTGCTGCAGAACTGGAAGGGCGTAGGAGATGTGGATGAGTTTACGAAGGGCTTCAGCAATGTTCACTTCGTTGTGGGACAGGACCGGAAAGGCGGTGAGACATCATGAGTTCATTAACCATTGCCATGCCTAAAGGCAGGATATTTGAAGAAGCAGTAGAACTATTAAGGAAGGCAGATTACAATCTGCCGCCTGAATTCGATGATTCTAGAAAGCTGATTATCGAAGTTCCCCAGGAGGACTTACGATTCATTTTGGCGAAGCCGATGGATGTTCCGACATATGTGGAGCATGGAGTCGCAGATTTAGGGATTGCCGGGAAGGACGTCATGCTCGAGGAAGAACGGGATGTCTACGAGCTGTTGGACTTACGGATCAGTGGTTGTTATTTGGCGGTAGCGGGGTTACCGGATACAAAGATGAGTGATGTGGCACCGAAAATCGCAACAAAATACCCGAATGTTGCTTCATCCTATTTCCGGGAGCAGGGAGAGCAAGTGGAAATCATTAAACTCAACGGTTCCATTGAGCTCGCTCCTTTAATCGGGCTCGCTGATCGCATCGTCGATATCGTCTCAACGGGAAGGACCCTGAAGGAAAATGGACTGGTGGAATACGAGACCATCGTCGACATCACCTCACGCCTCATCGTCAATCCCGTCAGCTACCGTATGAAAGACGAAAAAATCGAAGACCTCGTCACCCGGCTGACACGCATCATCGGATAATGGGCAAGAGGGACGGACCTTGCCTGGAACCTGTTAATACAGGGATTGCGACACTGATAAAGAGACTCCGAGGTTCGGAACCTTGTCCATTCACGGCAAGGTCCGTCCCTCCAAATATAGATTACATAGGGTTCGCGGCATCTGCTCTTCGTGTGCAGGTCCGTCCCCGTAAAAGGCTGGTGAATGGTATGAAGATTATTAAGGATATAGGCGGGGCGTCGATTAAGCGCTCGATCGATAGTGGTACGGAGGAGCAGCGTAGAGCGGTTCAGGGGATCATTTCTTCTGTGCTGAAGAATGGAGATCAGGCTGTCCGTGAGTATACAGAGAAATTTGATGGGGTTCAATTAGAGGACTACAAGGTGTCTCAGGATGAAATTGAGGAAGCGTTCGCTTCTATGGATGCTGAGATGGTCTCGATCATTGAAGAAGCTGCGGATAATATCCGTGACTTTCACTCCAAGCAAAAGAGATCCTCATGGTTTACAACCAACGAGGATGGGACGATGCTTGGGCAAAAGCTGACGCCGCTTGATTCAGTCGGCGTGTACGTGCCAGGTGGAACGGCTGCGTATCCTTCGTCAGTATTAATGAATGTCTTGCCGGCTAAAGTAGCGGGAGTCAAACGGATCACGATGGTTTCGCCACCGGGTAAGGATGGCAAGCTGTCTGCCGGAGTCCTGGTTGCTGCAAAAATTGCCGGAGTGGAAGACATCTTCAAAGTGGGTGGGGCTCAAGCCGTAGCCGCACTGGCGTATGGGACTGAATCCATCACTCCTGTGGATAAAATAACAGGACCGGGGAACATCTACGTAGCACTTGCAAAAAGGGAAGTGTTCGGTGATGTGGATATAGATATGATCGCAGGTCCGAGTGAAATCGTGATCCTGGCCGACGAACATCAGCGGGCCGATGAAATTGCCGCAGACCTTCTATCCCAGGCCGAGCATGACGTGTTTGCATCTGCCGTTCTTGTGACGAATTCGGCGACACTTGCTGAGGACGTTTCCTTACAAGTTGAACAACAACTTACTGCCCTTCCTCGTGAAGAGATCGCCCGTCGATCCATAACCGATTACGGAGCGATCTATGTGGCGAGAGATATGGAAGAAGGAATCGATGTTGTAAACAAACTCGCTGCAGAGCATTTGGAGATTCTTACAGAGAAGCCAATTGAAACGATGGCCAAAATCCGTCATGCAGGAGCGATCTTTCTCGGCCGCTACAGCTCCGAGCCTGTCGGGGACTATTTTGCGGGACCGAATCACGTTCTCCCGACTAACGGGACAGCGCGTTTTTCAAGTCCGTTGAATGTAGACGAATTCATGAAAAAGACAAGTGTTATTTCTTATAGTGAAACAGCACTTCAGCAAAATTATCAAAAAATCGCGAAACTTGCCCGATTAGAGGGACTGGAAGCCCATGCAAGAGCAGTTGAGATTCGATTCGATAAAGAGAAATAAGCTAGGGGGACGGACCTCACAGAGGTCCGTCCCTCCAAAAAGGAGGACATCATGGTGAGAAGTGCAGAGATTGTGCGAAAGACGAATGAGACGGATATTCGGTTGAATTTTGGAATCGATGGAGAGGGGAACTCTAAAGTAGAGACAGGCGTCCCATTCATGAGTCATATGCTGGATTTGTTCACAAAACATGGACAATTTGATTGTACGATCGAAGCAAATGGAGATATTGAAGTGGATGACCACCACACGACAGAAGATATCGGGATTTGCTTGGGACAGGCATTGGTGGAAGCACTGGGAGACAAAAAAGGGATCAAGCGTTACGGCTCGGCCATGGTTCCCATGGATGAAGCCCTTGCTCAAGTCGTTGTTGACCTGAGTAACCGTCCGCACCTTGAGTTCCGTGCAGAACTTCCAAGTCAGAAAGTCGGGACCTTTGATACGGAGCTTGTTCATGAATTCCTTTGGAAACTTGCTCTCGAGGCAAGAATGAACCTTCATGTCATAGTTCATTATGGTCACAATACCCACCATATCATTGAAGCGATCTTTAAAGCACTGGGTCGTGCCCTTGATGAGGCAACCACGATCGATCCCCGGGTAAAAGGGGTTCCGTCTACGAAGGGAATGTTATAATTCATGATCGGCATTGTAGACTATGGGATGGGGAATCTGTTCAGCGTCAGTAAAGCACTTGAACGGTTGAACGTTCCTTATTTCATCAGTGATCAACAAGAGGAATTACTGAACGCAGATGGGTTGATATTACCGGGAGTGGGAGCATTTAAAGATGCTATGAACCTTCTCGAAACCACACATTTAAAAGAAACCATCCTCACTTTTGCCCAAAGCGGGAAGCCGCTCTTAGGCATTTGTTTGGGCATGCAGCTCCTGTTCGAGGAAAGCAAGGAGAATGGAAGGACGAATGGCTTGGCCCTGCTTCCCGGTGAAGTGCTTCACATCCCGAAAAAGGACAGCCAAGGAAACTCTTTCAAAGTCCCCCACATGGGATGGAATCTTCTGCGGTACCAAAAAAAATCTTCCCTTTTAGAAGGGTTATCAGAAGGCTATGTGTACTTCGTTCACTCCTATTATGTGCACGAAGGATCTCAAGACGTGATTGCTGCAAGTGCTGATTATGCGGGAGTCGCAATTCCGGCAGTCGTGAGCCGGGAAAATATATATGGCATGCAGTTTCACCCTGAAAAAAGCGGAGAGCTTGGTATGAAGCTGTTAGAAAACTTTACAAAACGAGTGAAGGAGGCGGTCTCATGAGTTTTACGATTTATCCAGCCATCGATATGCGGGGCGGAAAATGCGTCCGTCTCGTTCAAGGTGATTATAATCAGGAAACGGTTTATGGAGACTCCCCATTTGATATGGCGAAGAAATTCGCTGAGGAAGGGGCCGAGTGGATTCATATGGTGGATCTTGATGGGGCGAAGGAAGGCTCCCGGATCAATGATGAGTTCGTGATTGCCGTAGCTGAAAGGTTGGATGCCAAGGTGCAGATCGGGGGAGGCATCCGCTCCAAAGAGGATATCGAGCACTATTTAAGCCGGGGCGTCGACCGTGTGATCATTGGCAGTATCGCTGTTTCCAACACAGGATTAGTGAAGGAATGGCTGTCGGAATATGGTGATAAGATTGCCATTGGACTCGATGCAAAGGATGGCTATGTGGCAACGCACGGATGGCTGGAAACGTCTGCCCTTAAAGCGGTCGATCTAGGAAAAGAACTGGCTGAAGCCGGCGCTGAAACGTTCATTTTCACCGATATTGCCACAGACGGAATGCTATCTGGTCCCAATGTTGAAGCGGTTGTGGACCTTGCCGAACAAACGGGGAAATCAGTGATTGCGTCTGGAGGCATCAGCTCACTTGAAGATCTGAAGACTTTAAAGCAATACGAAAACCGAGGCGTCTCCGGTGCGATTTGTGGAAAATCACTTTATACAGGAAAGTTCACGGTGAGTGAAGCTATAAATGAGGTGAAAACATGTTAACGAAACGTATCGTCCCTTGTTTGGACGTGAAGGATGGCCGGGTGGTAAAAGGCATTCAATTTGTGGAGCTGCGAGATGCAGGCGACCCCGTTGAGCTTGCCAAGGTATACGACGAGCAGGGTGCCGATGAACTTGTATTCCTGGATATATCCGCCTCCCACGAAGGCAGAAAAACCATGGTCGAGGTCGTTCAACATGTGGCAGCCGAATTAGCGATTCCTTTTACAGTAGGTGGAGGGATTAACTCAGTCGAAGATATGAAAGCCATCCTGCGGGCAGGGGCAGATAAGGTATCCCTTAACACTGCAGCCGTCCTGCGTCCAGAGCTTGTCCGTGAAGGGGCCGATTACTTCGGATCTCAATGTATCGTAGTGGCCATCGATGCCAAGTATGATGAAGAGAGCAAAGGTTGGAAAGTTTACACCCATGGAGGCAGAAAGCTGAAAGACCTGGATGCCGTTGAATGGGCGAAAGAAGTGGAATCTCTCGGTGCGGGGGAAATCTTGTTAACCAGCATGGATAGCGATGGAGAAAAGCAGGGGTTCAATCTGGCCCTGACGAAGGCAGTAAGTGAAGCGGTTTCGATACCGGTGATTGCTTCAGGCGGCGCAGGTAATGCGGGGCACTTCAAGGAAGTATTCACGGAAGGCAAGGCCGATGCGGCCCTAGCTGCCTCCATTTTTCACTATAAAGAAACGAGCGTTGAAGAAGTAAAGAGCTACTTAAGAGAGCAGGAGGTGCATGTACGATGACAAATGACGATTGGATCGCATCCGTTAAGTATGATGACAAAGGATTGGTACCTGCCATCATCCAGGACGCTTTGACTAAAGAAGTATTGACACTGGCCTATATGAATGAAACGTCTCTCAAAAAAACGGTTGAGACAGGGGAAACGTGGTTTTACTCCCGTTCACGCCAGGAGCTGTGGCATAAAGGAGAGACAAGCGGTAACACCCAAAAGGTCAAGAATATCACGTGGGATTGTGATAAAGACGCCATCCTGGTCCTCGTCGATAAAAAAGGTCCTGCCTGTCATAAAGGTGAAGAGAGCTGCTTTCATGGAGGAGTGTATGGGGATGAGGCATCATCAACAGAAAATATCCTCCTTACTCTGGAAAAACTCATTGAAAATCGTGAAATCGATAGACCAGAGGGAGCATACACGACATATCTCTTTGAAGAAGGTGTAGACAAAATCCTTAAAAAAGTAGGCGAAGAGGCGTCAGAAGTGATCATCGCCGCGAAAAACAGGGACACTGAAGAACTGAAATGGGAAGTCGCCGACCTGTTCTATCACGTCCTCGTCCTATTAAGAGAACAAAAACTTCCACTCGATGATGTACTAGGAGTACTTGTGGAACGTCATAATAAATAACTCCCTGAGGGACGGACCTTTGCGCATGCGCAAAGGTCCGTCCTTCAAAATATGGTAGTTTAGTACAGGGGTATTGTATGATATACTACTGTAGTTATACTATGAACGTTTCGGAGGACTTTGATGAGAAAAGGGTCAAAATTAGGTAGTGAGCAAGCGAAAGTGTTGTCTTTTGTCCCGACTGGCGAGTATTACTACAACAAAGGGATGAAGGCTTATCAACGTCGAGAGCTTAAGAAATCATTAAAATATTTAAATAGAGCATTTCAATTAGAACCAGTAGAACCGATGATTGCCTGTCAATTATCGATTGTGTATACAGAGCTTGGTGAATACAAGCGTTCCAATGATTTATTGCATCAAATCTTGGATGATTTGGATCCAAGAATGTCAGAGTGTCATTATTTTCTGGCCAACAATTATGCCCATTTAGGCTTATTCAAAGAGGCGTACGAACAGGTTTCAGCTTATCTTGACAAAGAAGAATATGGTGAATTCGTCGAGGATGCAGAAGACTTATTAGAACTTCTGGAGCTCGATTCCGATCTGATTGTGGACGATTTATATGAGCATGATGAGCTCATCGTCCAACAGGAGAAAGCAAGAGATCTTCTTGAATCAGGACATTTTCAAAAAGCCGTGGATACCTTACAGAAGGTCATTCAAGATTATCCGGAATTTTGGTCAGCTTATAATAATCTGGCACTTGCCTACTTCTATTTAGGAGAAGTCGATCAAGCAGCTGCTACGTTGGAAGAGGTGCTGGAGAAGAATCCCGGGAATCTTCATGCCTTGTGCAATACGGCTGTTTTTTATTTCTACCAAAAGCGTCATGACGAGCTGGATGAATTGATCCGGGGTCTTGAGAAGGTCCGTCCCCTACTTCATGAGCATCGTTACAAGCTCGGGGCCACGTTTGCGCTTGTTGGTCATTCGAAGCGGGCGTATGATTGGTTGAAGTCCCTTCAGAAGATTGGCTTCGAGGGCGATGCGAGCTTTTATTATTGGTTGTCTTATTCTGCTTATGAAACGGGTCATGAGGATACTGCCCGCAATGCGTGGAAAAGGGTACTTGATATCAATCCTGAAAAAGAAGGACTCGAGCCTTGGAACGACCAAAAGCAGGCAGAGGGCTTTGAAAATCACGTCACATCGATTTTAAAAAAGCTGCAAAGTGAATATACCGAAGAGAAGTTATTTGGTCTATTTCTTACGTCCATCTCCGATAATCAAAGAGCCATCCTGACTCACGCCGACTTTTGTGATGTTGAGGACCTTTCCATTGTCGAGAAGGTGTATTTGGCACAGGTGTTGAACAGCAACGGAAACAGCTCGATCAAAGTGAACCAGGAGATACAGAATATGCATCAAGTGGCCCTTCACCTTTACGGCGGTCACCGTCCGATTACGAGCGTGGAGTCCGGATTGTTCCTAACTTGGTTCACGATCGCATACAGAGGCATAAAAGAACGGGAAACCTTCAAGAATGCCAAAGCTTTTGCAGCAGCGACAGAATTCGTCTGGAGTAGGCTGCGAAATGAAAAGATCACGAAGAAGCAGCTATGTGATCGATTCAACTTATCCACAAGTACGTTGACAAAATACATTGCAGTCGTTGAGAGTTACCTTCCGTGAGCATATTTTTGGACGATATGACCCTATTTTTTATAGGATAGGTGTAGGAAGTTAATACTATGGGTGGAAGGCTCAGCACCATTACAACCTCTAACCATAGTATTTTAATAAAGAATATGCTTACGACTGTTTCGGAAGGAGAATGTCATTATGTCTGAAGAAAAAATTTATGATGTAATCATTGTAGGTGCAGGCCCTGCAGGAATGACTGCAGCTGTTTATACGTCTCGCGCAAGTCTTTCAACGCTTATGCTTGAAAGAGGAGTGCCGGGTGGCCAAATGGCGAATACGGAAGAAGTGGAGAACTATCCAGGCTTCGACCATATTCTTGGACCTGATCTTTCAAATAAAATGTTTGATCATGCAAAGAAATTCGGTGCGGAATACGCATACGGGGATATTAAAGAGATCGTTGACGGAGAAGACTTCAAAATCGTCAAAACCGGTTCAAAAGAATTTAAAGCGCGTGCCGTCATCATCACGACGGGTGCTGAATACAAAAAAATCGGTGTACCAGGCGAGAAAGAGCTTGGCGGACGCGGAGTATCTTATTGTGCAGTTTGTGACGGAGCATTCTTTAAAGGAAAAGACCTTGTTGTAGTAGGTGGAGGAGACTCCGCTGTAGAAGAAGGGGTTTACCTGACAAGATTTGCTAACAAAGTAACGATCGTTCACCGCCGCGGTGAGCTTCGTGCTCAGAAGATCCTGCAACAGCGTGCATTTGATAACGAGAAAGTTGATTTCATCTGGAACCACACGGTTAAAGAAATCAACGACAAAGATGGAAAAGTGGGCAGTGTGACCCTTGTCTCCACAGAAAATGGAGAAGAAACAGATTTCCAAGCGGATGGTGTCTTCATCTACATCGGAATGCTTCCACTGACAAAGCCATTTGCTAACCTTGGAATCATCAACTCCGAAGGTTACATTGAAACAAACGAACAAATGGAAACAAAGGTTCCTGGAATCTTTGCAGCCGGAGATGTCCGTGAAAAGCAACTCCGCCAAATCGTTACAGCAACGGGTGACGGCAGTATCGCCGCTCAAACGGCTCAGCATTATATCGAAGAGCTGAAAGAAAAAGTCAAAAACGGTTAAATTAGAAAGCCTTACGAAAGGAGAAATCCTTTCGTAAGGCTTTTTTTATGAACTAATTCTTCTTATGCTTGTTAAATACATACACCAATTCCGACAACGTCAGCTTCTTCAATCCTTCATCACATGACTTGTAAACACCAGCTTCTACTAACCGACGAATAAATTGTTGCCTCTGCTTTTCAACGGCTTCACGTAAAAATGGCATGCGTGTTCACTCCTTTTGGATTCTTACCCATAGTGTAAGGGGAATGAATGTAGAAATCTTCTAGTTCGTTAAGTTTTCTTCCAATTTAGAATTCTTTGTGAGGTTTTCTAACATAATAGTCCAAATCAGTCAGAGGTACATGTATAATCAAGATATTCCCTGCTCAGGAGGATGAGGAGAACGTGGAGAATGAACCTTCCTATAAGGATAAAAAAGTGATATCAATCGGTGTCGTCAGTGAATTGACCGGATTGACCGAGAGGAAGATCCGTTATTACGAAGAGAAGAATCTGATCTTTCCACAGCGTTCCAATCGGGGCTATCGCAAATACTCCTTCTCCGACGTAGAACGACTAATGGATATCGCCGACCAGCGAGAAGAAGGGGTCACCACAAAAGAAATCAAACATGAATTAACCAGAAAAGAAAGAAAAGAAGCAAAGCAAAAAATGATAAGGGGTCAACTCAATGCGCGGTTTGGTGTTCAGAAGAAGTAAGGGGGACGGACCTCCGGAGTGAAGCTCGTTTTTGACGGGGTTTTGTGAATCAGCAAAATGTGTAGGGTGGGTATTTGATGCTTTTTTGTGGTTAAAAAAGTAAAACGGCTGAATTAATCCTGATATCGGCCGGATTAATGCCGAAAACGGCTGGATTTTTATCAATTCCGGCTCAATTATCACCGAAAACGGCTGAATTTTTTCAACTAAACCTCTATTAATACCCTACTCTGCATACAGAACAACTGCTCACTAAGGGAAATTCCCTTAGAAATATGCCGCCAATCGACGCATTCCACTTAAAGAGGACTCAAATCCATACAAATAGCATCTACAAGACACTTTCCTCTACCCAAAAAGTTTACGCTCCTCGAAGCCATCATTAAAAGAAATGAAGAACCGACCGTTCATCAGGCAACTTCCATAAATAAACAGGATTACAACTTCATTAAGAGGGAATAACCACTATTATGAAAGTCATCCCAGTTTATTTTGGAAGGTCGGATCAACCATGAAAATTTTGAAGGTCGCAGCTGTGATCGCACTGTTTGCCCTTATTCCCATCACCTATTTCAGTTTTTTTGCAGATGAGACCCAATCATCATCGAAGAAGCGCGTGATTGCATTGGGAGATTCCCTCACCTATGGATATGGTGATAAAGAGGAAGCGGGTTATATAGGACGTTTAGAAGAGAAAGTAAATCAAAAACATACAAAGTTGTCGTATAACTTCCAAAACCTTGGAGTACCAGGGCAGCAGTCGGATCAGTTGCTCGGTCAAATCGTAAAGCCTGAGGTGGCCGAGGATTTAAGTGAGGCGGATGTATATATCATCAACATTGGAACGAATGATTTAATCAAGAACAATGGTGGAGACTTATTCCCTTTACACCATGATGAGATCATGGATGCAAAAAAGGACTATCTCGACCATCTGGATAAGATCCTGAACATTGTCGGGACAGCGAGCAAAGAAGCGGATATCATCGTTTTGGGCTTATACAACCCGTACCCGGACAAAGACAGCGACAAAATCGAAGCGTACGTCGAGGATTGGAATAAGTCGATGATGAAGGAAGCAGAAAAACATGACAATGTGAAGTACGTATCGACGAATCCATTATTCAAAGGGAAGTCCAAGGAAAACTATTTCCATGATTCCCTTCATCCAAATGGGAAAGGGTATGAATTAATCGCAGATCAAATCATGAAGAATTATGACTTTTAACCCTGTTTTGACACGATTCGTTAGCTTTCGAGAGAATTTGCAAAAACCTCTTTGAAACATTAACAATTCCGTAATACCGTTTTAAATCTGTTGTAACACTAGTGAAACAATTTTCGGGTAATATAGAGAATAAGAAATTGACCCCCTTTTAAGTAATAAATCCCGTAGACGACACAGGACTCGCCTGTGTCTATTTTTTTTTGTTTTTTTTCCTGTTATAGTGACTCCGATAGGTCTGTACCTATTATTTACAATTCCTCACCATGTCAAAACCTGTCCCAATATCTTTCGATTTCAATCGACAACCTTCAAACAGCAAGCCAAGACATTGTAGCTTGTCTACAATCATAGTATAATATAAGGAATGAGAATGACTGAAAGTGGGATGAATGTATTCATTGCATCCCTATTCATCAAGATTGAGGTGAAGGTAGTGCAACGTGTCACAAATTGTTTATATCTGGATGGAGACAAGGTGCTCCTTCTCCAAAAGCCAAGAAGGAACTGGTGGGTCGCCCCGGGTGGAAAGATGGAGTCCGGTGAATCGATCAGGGATGCCGTCATTCGAGAGTATCGTGAGGAGACAGGCATCTATTTGAAGAATCCTGACTTGAAAGGCGTCTTTACGTTCATTATTAAAGATGGCGATCAGATTGCATCGGAGTGGATGATGTTCTCTTTCTTTGCAACCGAAGCGGATGGCGTCAACCTCCAGGAATCAGAGGAAGGCAAGATTAAATGGCATCCGATCGAGGATATTAAGGACCTCCCGATGGCTGAAGGGGATTATCATATCCTGGATTACCTCTTACACGGAAAGAATACGATTTATGGAACGTTTACCTATACTCCTGATTTTAAGTTATTGTCTTATCGATTAGATCCAAGTTAACGAACTTTTTAAATAGAACATTACGAAAAAATGGGGGAAGAGTATGAGTACAGGTTCTACAAACGATGTTCAATTAGTAATCATAACAGGGATGTCCGGAGCTGGAAAAACCGTTGCCATTCAGAGCTTCGAGGATTTAGGATTCTTCTGTGTGGACAATCTGCCGCCGACTCTTCTGCCAAAATTTTTGGAACTGATGAAAGAGTCCGGTAATAAAATGAATAAGGTCGCGCTTGTTATGGACCTTAGGGGAAGAGAATTCTTTGATCATTTATTTAAGGCATTGGATGAATTGGCGGAAACCTCTTGGGTCACACCGCAGGTACTATACCTTGATGCAGATGATTCTTCCCTTGTGAGACGCTACAAGGAAACGCGCAGATCCCACCCGCTGGCTCCATCGGGACTGCCTCTCGAGGGGATCCGTCAGGAAAGGGAGCTCCTTGAAGAATTGAAGGGGCGCGCGCAGTTGATTTATACAACTTCAACCATGAAGCCAAGAGAGCTTCGGGAGAAGATTCTAACGGAATTCTCGGTGAATAAAAAGACGATTTTCACGGTGAATGTCGTGTCTTTCGGTTTCAAGCACGGTATCCCGATCGATGCCGATTTGGTGTTTGATGTACGCTTCCTGCCTAACCCGCATTATATCGATCACATGCGTCCGAAAACGGGGTTGGATGAAGAAGTGTCCACCTACGTGTTGAAATGGAATGAAACGAATAAATTCATCGAGAAAGTGACCGATTTACTCTCGTTCATGCTTCCTCAGTACAAGCGGGAAGGAAAGAGTCAGCTTGTGGTGGCGATTGGTTGTACAGGCGGGCAGCATCGATCGGTTGCATTAGCAGAATATCTTGGCCATCATTTTGAAAAAGACTATCAAACAAAAATTTCTCATCGGGATATTCAGAAGAGAAAGGGTCTAACAACATGACACATACACCCAAGGTCGTCGTGATCGGAGGAGGTACGGGCTTGCCCGTCCTTCTTCGTGGATTAAAACGACACCCTATAGATATATCGGCCATTGTCACTGTCGCTGATGACGGTGGCAGCTCAGGTCGTTTGCGGGACAGCTTGGATATTCCCCCTCCAGGGGATATACGGAATGTCCTGGCTGCCCTTTCAGAAGTGGAGCCACTGGTGGAACAAATGTTTCAGCATCGTTTTGAAACAACGAATGAACTTTCCGGTCACGCGTTAGGAAACCTGATCATTGCTGCCCTTGCTTCCATTACCGGTGATTTTGTTCATGCGATTCAGGAAATGAGCAGAGTATTGAATGTGAAGGGGAAGGTCTTGCCTTCGGCGAATCAAAGTGTCATCTTAAAGGCGGAGATGGAGGATGGGACGATCGTCACTGGAGAATCGGCCATTCCGAAAGCCGGGAAGAAGATCAAAAGGGTCTTCTTAAAGCCGGATAGCATCAAGCCGTTGGGAGAAACCTTGCGTGCCATTAGGGAAGCCGATTTAATTGTGATGGGACCGGGAAGCCTATATACTAGTATTTTACCGAATCTCCTTGTTCCGGGGATTGGTGAAGCGGTATGCCGGGCGAAAGCGAAGAAGATGTATATCTGCAACATCATGACCCAGGCAGGGGAAACACTGGACTATTCAGCAAGTGATCATGTGAAGGCTTTATACGATCACCTGGAAACGCCAAGCATTGATTATATCTTAGTCAATAAAAAGCAGGTACCGAAAGAGGTGCAGGCCCGTTATAATGAAGAACAAGCGAGGCCCGTTCACTTTGATCTAGAAAAATTAAAGTCCATGGGCTTAGAAGTGATTGCAGAAGAGATTCTCTCCTATGACAACCATCTTGTTCGTCATAACACTGAGAAGGTCGCTGATATCATTTATTCTTATCTAAAAAAATCAACCAGATAAACTACGGAAATTTCCTTTGTATAAGGTTGTGCAAGCGTTTGCTAGGAGGTGATGGGGATGTCGTTTGCGTCCGAAACGAAAAAAGAATTAACGAACATTGAAGTAAAGGATTGCTGCGCGAATGCAGAATTATCCGCATTGATTCGCATGAATGGTTCATTGTCATTCTCGAATCAAAAGCTCGTCGTAAATATTCAAACAGAGAACGCCGCCATTGCCAGGAGAATCTATACATTAATCAAAAAGGGATACGACACCCCGGTAGAGCTTTTAGTGCGTAAGAAGATGCGGTTAAAGAAAAACAATGTCTACATTGTACGAATCAAAGAAGATTCAAAGATGATTCTCGAGGATTTGAAAATTCTAGGTGAAGGTTTCACCTTTATTCATAATATATCGGAAGACCTGATTAAGAAGAAGTGCTGCAGACGTTCGTATTTAAGGGGAGCGTTCCTTGCAGGAGGCTCTGTTAACAATCCGGAAACTTCATCCTATCATTTAGAAATTTTTTCTCTTTATTCTGAACACAACGATGCGTTGTCCGAGCTGATGAATTCCTTCGGGTTGAATAGTAAAACCCTTGAACGCAAAAAAGGCTTCATTACGTATTTGAAGGAAGCAGAGAAAATCACGGAATTCTTAAATATCATCGGGGCCCACAATGCCCTTCTCCGATTTGAGGACGTAAGGATTGTCAGGGATATGAGAAATTCCGTTAATCGCCTTGTGAATTGTGAGACGGCTAATTTAAATAAAACCATCGGTGCTGCTTTAAGGCAGGTCGAGAACATCAAGTTTATTGAAAAGCATGTAGGATTACAGGTTTTACCCGATAAACTAAGAGAAATTGCAGAATTACGAGTGAATTATCAAGACGTTACATTGAAAGAACTAGGGGAAATGGTGTCAGGCGGCACCATCAGTAAATCAGGTATCAATCACCGCTTAAGGAAAATCGACCAGCTTGCTGAGAAACTCCGAGCGGGAGAGAAAGTGTAAATTTTGGGCAAAGGGGAGAGAAATGATTATGGTGGAAAAACAAGTGGAAGTAAAATTGAAAACAGGTCTTCAGGCACGCCCGGCGGCATTATTTGTTCAGGAGGCGAACCGCTTCTCATCTGAAATCTTCTTAGAAAAGGATGGAAAGAAAGTCAATGCAAAAAGCATCATGGGCTTAATGAGTTTAGCCATTTCAACAGGTTCTGCCATTACGCTAGTAGCGGACGGAAGTGACGAAGAAGAAGCACTGGTTGCCCTGGAGCGATTTGTACAAAAAGAAGCATAAGATCAACTTCATATCAATGGAAAGCTAATGACCAGGGAGTGGGCATTGGCTTTTTTTATTGTGCTTGTTTTGAAACAGTGTGATCATACTTCTTTAGACCCTTTTTTTCATTTTTCAATATCCTGGTTGGATGTTAATGGAATATTTTGTTACATTATACCTTTCAGGACTTCTTGGTTAACATGTCCAATAAGACCGAAAAGATTTTTTCTCACCCCCTATCAAACTAGTAAATATGGGAGTATAATGAAAAAAGTTTGATGAAAATTCTTACAAATTTATAAGAGTCATGATTTTCCTGTTTGTACGGCATACGTTTAAAAGGATGCCGGGAATCAGAAGTTTACGATAAAGGAAGACGATGCCGAATGGAAAAATACACAAAGCATTTCTTTAATAATGTACGAAAAAAATTACAAGAGTGGGAGGCCTCCGTTTCCATCTCCCATGAAGAAGTATACCGGTTCATCCATTCTATGGCCGGATCTGCTTCGGTGCTAGGATTACATAAAATCGGTAACCGGGCCCGGGAATTGATGGGGCAATATGAAGAACAAGAAGAGCGGATGTGGACGACTTCAGAAGTGAAGGAAGAATTGTTTGATATCATCCAATTCTGTTATCAGTATGAAGAAGAGTCTACGGAGGTATTTCCAGGAAAGCAAACAAGGACCGGGGAAGAACCTGTCTTGTTGCTCATTGATGATGACACCTCTTTCCTCATGTACATGAAGGAAGAACTGGAGAAAATAGGATGGTATGTGGTACCCATCGCCAACCCTGATAAGGCCGTCATGTCCTACTACGACGTGAAGCCTGACTGTGCCATAATCGATATTCATATGGATGGTACGAATGGATTTGAAGTGCTGGACTTTTTCAAGAAAAAGCTGAAGCAGCAGTTCATCCCAACGATCATGGTAAGTGCGGAGAACAGTAAGGACGTCCGTATCAAAAGTTATCAGATGGGGGCCGACGATTTTATTTCTAAGCCCTTTGATCTGGATGAGTTCATTGTGCGTGTGAAAAGGCAGATGGAACGAAAAAAGCAGATGGAAGAATTGGTCCTGATCGATGAATTGACGCATGTGTATAACCGTAAATACTTGGGGCAGGCGTATGCCCAACTGCAAAGTGAGTGGGCACGAAGAGGCAACTCCTATTGTGTGGCCGTTCTGGACTTGGATCATTTCAAAGGAGTGAACGACAGCTATGGTCACCTGGTGGGGGACGAAGTATTAAAGAAATTCGCTTCACACCTGAAGTCAGAAACGAGAATCGGGGACACGGTCTTTCGTTTTGGCGGGGAAGAATTTGTCATCATTTTCCCCCATACTTCAGTAAAAGAAGCGTTCACCCTGGTCGATGATATACGTAAGGGGTTCAATCAAATCTTGTTCGGGGCAGAAGAGGAATTCTCCTGTACATTCTCTGCAGGTGTGGCGGAAATCGCAGATCCGACGAAGCCCTTTGATATGTGGGTTAAACTGGCTGATCAGGCCCTCTATGAAGCAAAGGAAAGCGGCAGGAACAACGTGAAGATCGATGGGAAATCACGGGAGAATATCCCTCATAAAACGATCAAGATTGCCATCGTGGATGATGATCCGATCATCCGGACCGTGATGAAGGACATCGTATCGAAACTGCCTGGGGAGGCGCATACCCGGTACGACATCCAGACATTCAATGATGGAGCTGCCTTTGTGGGGTCCGACTGGCATGCCACACACCCCTGTCTCGTGATTTTAGACGGGGTGATGCCGAAGATGGATGGCTTGGAGGTATTGGAAAGCATTCGTTCAAAAAGTGATTCCGACCGATATAAGGTCCTTATGCTGACATCAAGGAAGAGTGAAAAGGACATTTCAAGATCCCTTCAGCTTGGAGCGGATGATTATATGACAAAGCCCTTTAAATTATTAGAGCTTGAGGCCCGTTTGGGTCAAATGCTGAGAAGGATGAGGTAATTGTTTTCGAAGGAAATTTATTATTTTTCTATTGTGCTGGTGAGTTTGCTGTTTGTGTTGACGGGCCTTTGCCTGTATTTAATCATAAAGAAAATGATTGTGAATAAAAATCGGGCGAAAGTCGAGCGGTATAAAGAAGACTATCAATTAGCCCTTTTCCAATATTTACATGAAGGTGTCGGGGATGAGAGATTCCTGAACAGTTCCCCCCTGGAAACCCGGGCATTGGTGGAGCTGTTGGCCGGCTTTTCAAAGGTTCTTTCCTCACCAGACATTCTCAAGAGGTTACAGGGGTTTGCGGAAGACCATCTCCAGCCGTTCATTCTGTCTCAGTTGAGGCACAGAAGATGGAGTATCCGGATGAATGCTCTTTATTGGATACAGGATTTCAGAATGAGTAGTATGAGAGAGCCGTTGAGAGAACTTCGGGAATCCCGTTCCATCAGTAAATCGGAAGAAATTCAATTATTGAAAATAGATGTGCTCTTCAATGACCGTGATCTGCTTCCACGACTGACAGATCCTTTACATGAACTGACGGAATTTGAGTACAGCCTGCTGTTTCAGTCATTCGGGAAAGATCAGTTCCAGCCATTGGTCCACGTCTTTGACGAGCTTCCTGATGTGATGAAATATGCCCTCATCGATTCAATCGGCGTGAAGAATAGAATGGAGCATATTGCTTTCCTGCAGCAGTTATTGACAGGGGACTCCACTGAGCTCCGGGTCCGTGCGTTGAAGGCAGTGGTGGGGATGGAATTCTATCTTGATATACCGGAACTTTCCGTTCACTTACGAGCAGACTCGTGGCAGGAACGGTTAATGGCCATTAAAGCATGCGAATACATCCGTTCCCCGGAACTGACCCCATATTTACTGGAACTTATGAGCGACCCGTCCTTTTATGTCAGGTCCGGGGCAGCTCAATCCCTTCTCCGTCTTAAGAATGGTAAAGGCGTGTTAGGGGGAATAGCTGTCCATGCAGAGGATGAATATGCAAGGGATATGGCAGCGCAGTGGCTTGAGAGGGGGACGGTTTCGTGAATATTACGATAGAGTGGGGAAATATCATGATGATCATTGGATGGTTCGTGCTCATTTATATGATACTCGTAATCTCTTTTTATACAATTCTCCTCGTGATTTCCCTGTTTCAATTAAGGAAAACCTATGGCCTTGATGAATGGGAACCGTACGAGGAGCTTATGCATCTGCACCAAACGAAGCCTGTGTCCATATTGGTTCCGGCATACAATGAGTCAGTGGGGATCATGGCAACGGTGAGGTCACTCCTGAGCATAGAGTATCCTGAATACGAAATCATCATCATCAACGACGGTTCCACCGATGATTCGCTGGAGAAACTCATCGAAGCGTTTCAATTGGTGAAAATCAAGTGGGTCATCCGTAAGCAGTTGGATACACAGCCGGTGAGGGGAGTATATCAGTCGAAACTGTATAATAACCTCCTGGTCATCGACAAGGAGAACGGAGGGAAGGCTGATGCTTTGAACGCCGGGATCAACGTATCGAACTTTCCTTATTTCTGTTCCATCGATGGGGATTCAGTGCTTGAGAGGACGGCTTTCCTGAAAGTGATGAAACCGATTGTTGAATCAGATGGGGAAGTCATCGCGTCGGGTGGAAGCATCCGGATTGCCAATGGATGTGAAATTGAAAGCGGGGAAATTATTAAGGTGAGTTTGTCCCGTTCGCCCCTTGTCGTCATGCAGGTGATCGAATATTTAAGGGCATTCCTGATGGGCAGGATCGGTTTGAGCAGACACAACCTATTGTTGATCGTTTCCGGTGCATTCGGTGTCTTCTCGAAGCGCTGGGTCGTAGATGCCGGCGGATACTCCCATACCGTAGGGGAGGACATGGAGCTCGTTGTCAGGCTTCACCGGTATGTGAAGGAGCAAAAGGCGAATAAAAAGATTGTCTATGTTCCCGACCCCGTCAGCTGGACGGAAGCACCTGAGTCATTGAAATACTTGAGGCGTCAACGCAGCAGATGGCACCGGGGACTATTTGAAAGCCTCTGGATCCACCGTAAGCTCCTGTTTAACCCGAAGTATGGTTCGATCGGGATGGTGTCCATGCCATATTTCTTAATCATAGAATTCCTGGGACCTGTCGTTGAATTGATGGGATACGTCATCATGATCTTCTCCATCTTCCTGGGCGGCGTATATCTGGAATTTGCCATTCTATTATTCTTGTTATCCATCCTCTATGGATCGGTATTGTCCATGGCAGCTGTCCTCCTTGAAGAATGGTCTGTCAGAAAGTTCCCGAAACCATCCGATATCGGGCGGCTTTTTGCTTATTCATTGACCGAGACGCTATGGTACCGTCCATTGACCGTTCTCTGGCGATGTGAGGGGATACTAGACGTGCTCCGCAAAAAGAGGGGATGGGGAGAAATGGCAAGAAAAGGAGTTTCAAAATGAGAAAGCTGAAATCTTATTGGTTTGTTTTGTTCATCGTCGGTATTGTCCTCTTGATCTCTGCCCCGTTTTGGCTTTGGCAGGTGAAGGGAGATAAAGATTTGGACCTGTTGATCATCGATAAAACGGTACCTGATACGACATACAGGGAACATAAGGGGTTAATGTGGCTCTTGAATCAACAGAAATATGTTCAATCCAATGGGGAAAGGTACGACCTGAAGAAAGACTATATAGGATTTGTGCCGAAAAAGGACCAAACCTACAATATAAAGAACATCCCTTCTTCCACAGACCAATATGATGCGGTCTACATAGCCGATACGTATGGGGTGTATGAAGAAGAGTTTCATAATAAGAATCTATCAGGCAAGCGGTCCACCAAGCTTTATGGAGGCTTGACGGACAAGGATATGGACGCACTGAAGGACATGGCGGTGAAGGATGGAAAAACATTGATCGCCGAGTTCAATTCCATGGCGCAGCCTACTGAGGAAGCAACGCGCAAGAAATTCTATTCCCTTTTCAATCTGGAGTGGTCCGGATGGATCGGAAGGTACTTCCCTGAATTGGAAAACAGTGAAGTGCCCCAGTGGGTGAGGGATAATTATGAGAAACAGTATGAAGAGGCCTATAATTTCAAAGGTCCAGGCTATGTACTGGTGGAAGAAAATGATCGTCTGGTGGTACTTGATAAGGAAGACATCGGGGATAAGGGAGTGGTTTTTTCCACTACTCCTGATGGTGAAAAGTTGATCGGTGAAAAAATCAGCACCCCTTATTCCTATTGGTTCGATATTGTCGAAGCGATCAACCCCGATGAGGTCATGGCTGACTACACGCTGTCATTGTCAAAGAGCGGGAAGGATGTCATGAAAGCCTTGAATCTGCCGGTGACAGTCCCGGCTGTCGTCCACGGTCAGAACCGTCAATACGACACTTACTATTTTAGCGGGGATTATGCGGATCAGGCAGATGTGCCAGGCCTTTATCAGACGGTCGGGTTTTCATCCTGGAGAAAGTGGACGGGATCATCGAAACCCGATGATTCATCCCAGTTTTACTGGAAAGCCTATACTCCTATGATGACGGCTATCTTGAACGATATCCAAATGGATGATGACACGAAGAAGAAGAAAACCGTCGAAATCACCAATGAGAAGGGTCTGAAGCTGGCAGGAAAGACAGACGCTGATTATATTCAGGTAAAGAAGGACGGGAAGTGGGAAGATCTCCTCATCAAAGGGGTGAACATGGGGATCGCAAGACCGGGTTCTTTTCCCGGTGAAACAGCCATTTCCAAAGAAGAATACATGAGGTGGTTCAAGCAAATCGGAGCGATGAAAGCCAACTCCCTCCGGATTTATACCATCCATCCTCCAGAATTTTATGAAGCCTTTTACGAGTATAATCAGATGGCGGAAGAGCCTCTGTATTTATTCCACGGGGTATGGGTCAATGAAGAGATATTCTTGAAGTCCCAAGATGCGTTTGCGAAAGAGAACACGGATGAATTTGCGTCTGAAATCAAAAAGACCATCGATCTGGTTCATGGGAACGCTGAAATACCTGAGAGAAAAGGTCACGCGTCGGGATCTTACACGTATGATATTTCCCCGTACGTCCTTGGGTGGATCTTTGGGGTAGAGTGGGATCCCGAAGTGGTCCTTGCAACAAATGAAAAGCATAAAGGACTCCAGGACTTCGAAGGCGAATATATAAGAACCGAAAAGGCGCAGCCATTCGAGATCTGGCTGACCCAACGAATGAACGAAGGAATCAAGTATGAAGCCGATACGTATCAGTGGCAAAGACCGGTGAGCTTCACGAACTGGGTCACGACTGATCTGTTGGAGCATCCAAGTGAACCATTGGAGAAAGAAGACATGGTGTCGGTTGACCCTAACGTCATGAAGGGAACGGATAAATTGAAAACAGGTCTATTTGCTTCCTATCATATCTATCCGTATTATCCGGATTTTCTGAATTATGAGCAGAAGTATGTCGACTATATCGATCACCGGGGAGAGAAGAATAACTATGCAGGCTATCTGAATGATTTGAAGAAAGCCCACTCCATGCCGTTAGTTGTAGCGGAATTCGGTGTACCGGGGTCCAGGGGACTCACTCACAAAAACGTCTACGGGATGGATCAGGGACATCATTCAGAAAAAGAGCAGGGTGAAATCGACAGGAAATTATTCGAAGATATTGTGGAAGAAAAAATGGCGGGGGGAATGGTGTTCGCCTGGCAGGATGAATGGTTCAAACGGACGTGGAATACGATGGATTATGACAACCCCGACAGACGCCCTTTCTGGCAGAATGCCCAGACGAATGAGCAGCAGTTTGGAATGGTGAGCTTCGACCCTGGTGCTAGTAAAAGCAGCATGATCCATGTGGATGGGCGAGGGGAAGACTGGTCCTTCAATGGAATCCAACCGGCTTTCGACAAAGACGGGCACAGCATGTATGTGACGAGTGACGAGCGATTTGTATATGTTCGTGTAGATTCTGACCGCATAGAAGAAGGGAAAGATACCTACCTGCTCTTTGATACGATTGGGGATCAGGGGCAATCCACGCTACCTGATATGAATGGTGTGTCTACAAAAGGTGTAGACTTTGCACTGCATATTAAGGGAACCAAAGAAGCCAGATTGTGGATAGACAGCTATTACGATACCCATTACTATCACTACGGGCACGTCCTCCACATGATCGAGGAAGAGAAATATGCCAAAGTGAAAGATAACGGCAAGTACCACCCAATCCGGCTGACACTGAACAAATCGCTGGAGGTTGAAGGAGAAAACATCCCGTTTCAATCCTATGAAACCGGTATTCTCCAGTTCGGTACCTCGAATCCTCAGGATGAAGCGTATGATTCCTTGACGGATATCAGTGTTGACTCCTCAAAAGGGCAATATGAAATCCGTATACCCTGGCAGCTGCTGAATATAAAGGACCCAAGCCTGAAAGAAGCAATGGGGGATATCTGGTCAGAAAAAGGTATCCAAAGCTCCATCACCCTTGATTCTATCAAAATCGGTCTATATGAAACGGATGGAGAAAAGGTATTTTCATACCCTGAACGGAATGAAAATGGGTTTATCGATCCTGCAGAGTTTTATCCATACAAATGGGAAACATGGGACCACCCGACCTCCCATGAGAGATTGAAGCAGTCCTATTACGAAATGAAGAAAGCTTTTGAGAAAGAAGGGGAATAACACATGGCGAGAATATTGATTGCTGAAGATGAAGAAGTCCTTCGGATGTTGATGGTGGATACACTGGAAGACGAAGGGCATGAGCTGGATGAAGCGGCAGACGGTCAGGAAGCGATCGATCACATCATGGAAAATGACTATGATCTCATTCTCCTCGATTATATGATGCCATTGCTGACTGGTCTGGAAGTAATCGAAAGGGTGAGAAATTCACCCGGTAAAAGCACGGTAAAGATCATGATGGTGTCTGCAAAGAGCCAGCAGACGGATAAAGATCTTGTTTTGAAATCGGGAGCCGATTATTTCATTGCCAAACCGTACAGTCCGGCAGAGCTTGTTCTGCGGATCGAGGATATTTTGAATGAAGAAGATCAATGAGTTTTTTCAAACAAGTTTACGAAATCAGTTCATCGGGTTGATGAGCGGCTTTATTGTCATCTTTTTCATTGGTGCGGCATTTTTGTATGTATATGATCAGACGATTGCTAATGACTATCAGGTACAAAGAGACGGGCTAAATCAAAAAGAAGACGTAGCTGAACAATTGGATAGAGATTTTCAAAAGGCTTTCTTTGATGCGAGGGGATACATCGCCTTTGGAAGGAAGGAATTCAAAGAGAGTATCTTTAATCAAGAGAAAAAAGTGAATGATACGTTGAGTAAGTTAAAGGAATTACAAATGGAACCTGAAGATCAGCTATTCGTGAAAGATGTGGAGGAGTTTTCCAACCTATACTTTAAGGAATTGGTCCCACCTATCATTGACAGTTTTGAAAAGGGGGATATAGAGGCTGTGAAAGAGGCTTCGGCCAGTGGTGCCACAGCCAGGATCGAAACATTCCAGACCCAGCTGAACGGGTATGCTGACTCTATCGAACAAAGTAAACGAAGTGCTTATGATGAGGTGAAACGGAAAGAGTCTCTAAGTCAGACAGCTTTCATTGTCTTTGTCTTTCTGATGCTTCTCGTTCTGATGAGGTTAATGAGAATGATCGCCAAGCAAATCGGTCAGCCTCTCGATCAAGTGGCTTCAGCAGCAGAGCAAATTGCAGAGAGCGATGCATACCAGAATTGGGCGTTTAACAATAAAAGAAAAGATGAAATCGGTAAGATGTCACGGGCCTTTGAAAAGATGATCTATAAAATCCAGGAGAAGGAAGAGCATCTCCTTGCCCAGAATGAAGAATTGCAGGCGCAGCAGGATGAGCTGGAATCACAGCAATCTGAGCTTGAGCACCTCCTGAATATGACGAAGAACAGGGAGGCACAGCTGGAACGCAGAAACGAATTCATTCATGGGATATCAAGCTCCCTGAACAAGCAAGAGGTACTGCAGAGCATCGTCGAAAGCATGAGTCATGTGATGGGGGCCTCCCGTGGGATGATTGTCCTTATGGATGAACAGAAGTCCAGTGCTTCGTTCGGTATTTCCAAAAACGGGGCTGCCCAGTTTTTAACGTATATCTATAACGGGATTCACCAGCGATTATTCGATTCGAGAGAACCCTTCTCCCTCAAAAGGGAAATGACGCCGGCAGAGAAGGGGTACCATGAAGAAACCCTGTACTCATATGATCTATTTTTACCCGTGCTTTCAGCTGATCGAAAAGTGGAAGCCATCATGGTATTCAGCCGGTTCGGCAATGATTTCAATAAGCATGAATTGGTGGAGTACATGAGCCTTGCAAAGCAAATTTCAATTTCCCTGCAGAAGATCACCCTGTTTGAAGAGAGTGAGACCAATCGTCAGTTAACGCAGGATATTCTCAATAATATTCAAGAGGGGATACAGCTCATCGATAAAGACGGAAACAACTTATTGATGAATACGAAATTGTCTGCCTTGATCGAGGGTGAAATAGACGAACTTCAACAGTCATGCTATCACACCTGGAAGCAGGCACTGATTGCCCAGGTCGAAGACAAAGAGGAACTGCATGAGTATTATGAATCGATTGTGAAGGGAGGAAAGACCGGTAAACATCTTCTTATTTACCGGCTGTCGGACAGTAAAGAGGTGTTCCAGGTATACTCCGAATCCCTCTATCGTGGGGATGAGCAGATCGGCACCATATTCGTTCACAGGAATATTACAAAAGAATTCGAAGTCGATCAAATGAAATCGGAATTCGTCAGCACCGTCAGTCACGAACTTCGCACTCCGCTGTCAAGTGTGCTTGGCTTTACGGAATTGATGCTGACAAAAGAATTAAAGCCCGAAAGAACGAAGAAATACTTAACGACGATTTACCAGGAAGCGAAAAGGCTGACGTCACTGATCAATGACTTCCTGGATGTCCAGCGTATGGAATCGGGGCGACAGACCTTCGAGCGGAGATTTGAAGATGTCGTACCGATCATGCAGCAGGTAATTGATACCCAAAAGGTGAATGCTCCCCATCATTCCTTTAATATTGCCAGGGAGACAGACTGTACAATCGTACTGGGTGATCGGGATAAGCTTGCCCAGGCATTTACCAATTTAATCAGCAATGCCATCAAGTACTCCCCTGACGGAGGGGTCATCACCGTCATTTTCCGTGAAGGGGAAGAATGCATCACCATCGAAATCCGTGATGAAGGTCTTGGAATTCCACAGAAAGCCATTCCCAACCTGTTCACCAAGTTTTATCGTGTCGATAATTCTGATCAAAGAAGGATCGGCGGGACCGGTTTGGGTCTGACGATCGTAAAGGAAATCATCGAAACCCATGAAGGGAAGATCACAGTGACATCCGAAGAAGGAAAAGGGAGTGTGTTCACCATCCGCTTGCCGATCGTAACGATCGAAACCTTCAAGGATGATGAACATGGCGGGGATGGCATGAATATCATCGTCATTGAAGATGATATCAATCTGGCATCTTTACTCAAAACCGAACTTTCCGACAGTGGCTTCAAGGTACAGCATACCCCCTCGGGAAATGAAGCCTTAACCAAAATGAAGGAAGAGAAACCGGATGCCGTCGTTCTGGATATCATGCTTGAAGGAAGCATGTCCGGATGGGATGTCCTCGAGAAGATGAAAGAGGATGAACATCTCGCCCAAGTCCCGATCATCGTATCCTCGGCTTTGGATGAGAAAGAAAAGGGGCTCACGCTTGGGGCAAATGACTATCTCGTCAAACCATACCATCCAAGCAGGCTATCCAAAACCATCCTGCACCTTTTATTGAAAAAAGGGATGAACGGTGAAATTTTGGTGCCTGTTTGTGAGAAAAAGTCAGAAAAAAAATAAAAGAGGGAGGCTTCCATTAAAGGAAGCCTCTTCTTTATTTAGTGTTGATCGCCAAAAAAAAGCCTTCGCGACCAGTCGCGAAGGCTTTTAAAATTCTTATTTATTGTTCATTTCGTTACGAGTGATGATGCGGTCGATCAAACCATATTCAAGCGCTCTTTCCGCTGTCATGAAGTTATCGCGATCCGTATCTTTTGAAATCACTTCAAGTGGTTGACCTGTGCGATCAGCCAGGATTTGGTTCAGTTTCTCACGAAGGAAAAGAATACGCTTTGCAGCGATTTCAATTTCTGTCGCCTGTCCTTGAGCTCCACCAAGTGGTTGGTGAATCATCACTTCAGCATTTGGAAGGGCTAAACGCTTGCCTTTTGCACCTGCTGCAAGAAGGAACGCACCCATTGAAGCCGCCATACCGATACAGATCGTCTGTACATCAGGCTTGATGTATTGGATGGTATCATAGATGGCCATACCTGCCGTGATGCTTCCGCCAGGAGAGTTTATGTAGATCGAGATATCCTTCTCCGGGTTTTCAGATTCAAGGAATAGTAGCTGTGCTACAATGGAGTTCGCCACATTGTCATCGATTCCGCTTCCAAGCATGATGACACGGTCTTTCAATAAACGTGAATAAATGTCATAGGCACGTTCACCGCGGTTTGTTTGTTCAATTACTGTAGGAATTAAATTCATCCTGGTTCCTCCTTAGAAATCCTTTTTATTTGTTAGAGTTACTTATTCACTTTGTACTGTTATCATACACCCATGGTCAATAAAGGTCAAACTAAACGATTCCTTTATTATCCTGTATATAAATCCTTTCTACATGATACCCATTCATACCTTTTTTAAACGGGGGTGTTTTGGGAAGATTGTTGTTATTTAAGTTAGTAGAAGATCAATTTCTGTGAATGAAGTATCTACCTTCTAAAACAGTATAAAGTGAATCATAGACCGTTCCTTTCCGCTGCAGGCACAAGATTCCCCGGGGCGTGAGTTGAGCCTCCTAGGGCTTTGCCCTGTGGGGTCTCAACTTTCCCGCTATTCCCGCAGGAGTCAAGTGCCTTCCGCTTCAATCCACTCTGTGGTTCTTTAACAGGATAGATAATTAGATAATGAGTAAGTCAAATCCTGTTAGAGTTAAGAATTAACTAATTTAAAAGATATTAATAGATAATCTAAAAAAGACATAAACCATAATATCTATTGCAAACAAGCAATATCTACCTTATAATATGTATTCGTGACGGTTATTTATTTCATGCCCTCGTGGTGCAACGGATAGCACGTAAGATTCCGGTTCTTAAAATGGGGGTTCGATTCCCTCCGAGGGCGTACCAGAGACCTTATGTTTGTTGAGTTTATCAGCAGGCATGAGGTCTTTTTTTGTGGATTCTATTAATTCTACTGATAATAAACTGTGAATAATATTAATAAGAGTTGTTATTATGATGTAAGAACATCTACACCACGACAGTTGATTGGAGCGGAAAGCGAGCACCTGCAGCGGAAATCAACTACCGCTCTCTCCGTAAAGTTTTGAAGGAAAGAATTATATAATAGTACAAACCCACCAACTACCAACGAATTCCCATTAACGAACAACCGATTTTATTGTAGAATAGATAAATGGGAGGTTAATAATCATGAATTTGAAAGCAGGACTATTTCAAAATCAACAACTGAAACTTCAAATGACGCAACAGCTTTCTCAAGCCATCACCATCCTCCAATATTCTACGATGGAACTGAATGCTTATTTAGAAGCTAAGCAATTAGAGAATCCCCTTATACAATTAGAACCGCCTAAGCTAGACCCCCTCCATCAACGAGAACCTTATACTTATAAACGAAATTCAGGCAACCATGAAGATACGGTGGATTGGTATGAATATGTATCCGTGCCTAAGAGGACTCTTGCGGATGCGTTATCTGTTCAATTAAATTTGAAATCGCTTACTTCCTTTGATCGAAAGGTAATGGAAGAATTAATATACAGCTTGGATGACAATGGATATTTGAGGGTGGACGAAGAATCCTTCCTTCAAACACATGGTCTGGAAAGGGCTCAACTTGATCACTATATTAATAGATTACAGGAATTGGAACCGGCAGGGATAGGAGCAAGGAGTCTGCAGGAGTGTCTTTCCCTTCAGCTGCAGAAGAAGGCAGACGTTCCCTCTCTGGTTGCCATGATTGTAGACAACCATTTTCAAGCTTTTGCCGAAAAGAAGTGGAAAGCAATCGCGAAGGATCTTGGGGTTGAGCTGAAAGACATCCAGCAGGCGGCTGATTTCATCCAGCACTGCAATCCGAGACCCGGCTCAAAATATTCTCAGCAAATCGCTGAATACATTATTCCTGAACTGGTCGTGCATGTGATCGATGGGAATAACGTGACCGTGTCGTTGTATGATGGCACAACCGTCAACGTCTCATATAATGAAGAGTACACAGATTTCTTGAAGCATCACCCTGATAAGGAAGTCCAGTCCTATCTTCAGGAAAAGGAGCAGGACTTCCAGTGGTTGTTGCAGAGTTTAAGACAGCGAAAGCAAACGATCCTCAAGGTGGGGAAGATGCTCGTTGAAAAGCAGAAGGCCTTCTTTCAAAAAGGTCCATCGGCCATCCAGCCTTTGACATTAAAGCAGGTGGCCGATGAGATCGATGTTCATGAATCCACCATCAGCCGCGCTGTGAAGGGGAAATATATGCAGACACCGTATGGAATCTTCGAGTTGAAGTATTTCTTCACTTCGGCGATTAAATCGGTACGTCTCGAGGATTCCGAAGCGGCTTCCGCGCGGACGGTGAAAAATGAGCTCCAAAAGCTGATTGATGAAGAAGACAAGAAAAAGCCGCTGTCCGACCAGAAAATTGTCAATATACTATTGGATAAAGGCTATGATGTTTCTAGAAGGACAATTGCCAAATACCGTGATCAAATGGGCATCACTTCTTCGACGATGAGGAAGAGGTATGAATAAAACGATTTCTGTTGGTGCCAGGCACTAAAAGTGAGTTTGGTGCCTGGCACCGGACAATGGCACCGGACAAAATCACTGACCGGACCCACCAACACAACCTAGTATAAAGTGAGGGAAGTACATGAACCAAGTCATTTTCTACACACGCACCCAATGCGGATTATGCGAAGACGCAAAAATCACCTTAAAGCTCCTCCAGGATGAACTGGGCTTCGCGATAAATGAGATCGACATCGAGGAAAGTGATGAACTGACAGAACGTTTCGGACTCATGATCCCTGTCGTGGAACTGGACGGGGAAATCCTTCAGTATGGGCAAATTGATTATTTTACGCTCAGCAAGCGTTTACATGAAAAAACCCGATAGTTTCTAGTTGAATTACGATTCATACCCTGATAAAATAAACTTTGAAAGCAGGGATGAATTTTTTTGGAGGTAGTGGGACATAATATGTCTAGGTGGGACTTTTATAGTCCATCATATCCACGCACTTCATTTGAAGGAGCTTTTATCTATGGAATCTTTAATTGACATACAAAAGCGATTATTACCTGACCTGCTTGAAGTTATGCAAAAAAGGCATCAAATTCTTCGTTCCATCCGGTTCATGCAGCCTGTCGGACGCAGAAGTCTTGCTCAGAACATGGGCCTGACCGAACGTGTACTGAGAAGCGAAGTGGAGTTCCTTAACAACCAAGATCTCATTGATATCAAGACCTCTGGCATGATCATGACGGAGGATGGTATTCAGCTTTTGGAGAACCTGGAAAGCATGATGAGAGAGGTTTCTGGAATCAACGTAATGGAGCGGGAATTAAAATCTTTACTTAATCTTCATGAAATTGTAATCGTTCCTGGGAATAGTGATGAGTCTCCTTGGGTAAAAGAAGAATTAGGGCGTGCATCAGCTTCTAGTATGAAACGTCGCCTGAAAGGAAATACTATCATCGCTGTGACTGGAGGTTCGACGATGGCAGCCGTGGCAGAAAGGCTGACACCTGATTTCTCTGAAGAAACCTTGTTTGTTCCTGCTCGGGGTGGAATCGGGGAAGATGTTAAAAACCAGGCTAACACCATATGTGCCAAGATGGCTGAGCATACGAGAACGCGACATCGTGTTTTGTATGTGCCGGATCAGGTTAGTAAAGAGGTATACAAGTCCTTCTTGAAAGAACCGATGATCAAAGAAGTTTTGAATTTGATCAAATCGGCTAACATGGTTCTCCATGGGATTGGAGATGCTATCACAATGGCTGAAAGACGAAAGACCACTGATGAAGACTTTGAGAAGATCACAGATGGTCATGCTGTCGGTGAGGCATTTGGTTATTATTTTAACGAAGCGGGTGAAGTGGTACATAAGGTGCCAACGATCGGCCTGCAATTAGAAGATTTAAGTCACATCGAAAGCGTCATTGCCGTCGCTGGCGGCAACTCGAAAGCGAAAGCGATTCGGGCGTATATGAAGAGTGCCCCACCGAAAACCGTGCTCATCACGGATGAGGGAGCAGCAAGAGAGCTTTTAAAAGGGTAAGCCCTTTTGAAATATAAAAAAAATCATCCTTAACTATCTAAAGGAGGAAATTATTCATGGCAACAAAAATTGGTATTAACGGATTTGGACGTATCGGACGTAATGTATTCCGTGCTGCACTTAAAAATAACGACGTAGAGGTAGTGGCAGTTAATGACTTAACTGATGCAAACATGCTTGCTCACCTTTTACAATATGATACAGTTCACGGAACTCTTCAAGAGAAAGTAACTGTTGACGGTGACTACCTTGTAGTCGGCGGTAAAAAAGTAAAGGTACTCGCTGAGCGCGATCCTGCTCAACTTGGTTGGGGAGATCTTGGTGTAGATATCGTTGTTGAATCTACTGGACGTTTCACAAAGCGTGCTGACGCTGCGAAACACATCGAAGCTGGTGCGAAGAAAGTCATCATCTCTGCTCCTGCATCTGATGAAGATATCACAGTGGTTATGGGTGTTAACGAAGATAAATACGACGCGGCTAGCCACGATGTTATCTCTAACGCATCTTGTACAACGAACTGCTTAGCGCCATTCGCGAAAGTTCTTAACGATAAATTCGGAATCAAGCGTGGAATGATGACAACAATCCACTCTTACACAAACGACCAACAAATCTTAGACTTACCACATAAAGATTACCGTCGTGCACGTGCAGCTGCTGAGAACATGATTCCAACAACTACTGGTGCTGCGAAGGCTGTATCTCTAGTTCTTCCTGAGCTTAAAGGGAAACTGAACGGTGGAGCGGTTCGTGTTCCAACTCCAAACGTTTCTCTAGTAGACTTGGTTGCTGAACTTGATAAGAACGTAACGGCTGAAGATGTGAATGCAGCTCTTAAAGAAGCTGCTGAAGGCGATCTTAAAGGAATCCTTGCTTACAGCGAAGAGCCTTTAGTATCAACTGACTACAACGGTAGCCCGGCTTCTTCTACAATCGATGCACTTTCTACAATGGTTCTAGAAGACAACATGGTAAAAGTGATCTCTTGGTACGATAACGAGAGCGGATACTCTAACCGTGTAGTAGACCTAGCTGGTTATATCGCTTCAAAAGGACTTTAATCCATAAAGTTTTGTAAATTGACATCATTAGCATGGTGATTGATGGATAAATTTTGTCCCACCATCTATAATGAAGATGTGATGAAGGGGAGCGGGGAAGATTCCCCTCTCCCTTTTCTTATTGCTATTTCTATTTTTTTGAAAAAGATGTAGAAACTGAAAACTAAAGGAGGCCTTTTACGATGAACAAAAAGTCGATTAAAGATGTCGATGTAAGAGGGAAACGCGTATTTTGCCGTGTGGACTTCAACGTCCCGATGTCAGAAGGCAAGATCACAGATGAAACCCGTATTCAAGCTGCTCTCCCTACAATCAAGTACTTAGTAGATGGCGGAGCGAAGGTCATTCTGGCTAGTCACTTAGGCCGTCCGAAAGGTGAAGTGGTGGAAGAGCTGCGTTTAACACCTGTGGCTGAACGACTTTCCGAACTTCTTGGGAAAAACGTAGCCAAAGCAGATGAAGCGTATGGTGAAGCTGTTCAATCAAAGATCGGCGACATGTCTGAAGGTGACGTTCTTGTACTGGAAAACGTTCGCTTCTACCCTGGAGAAACGAAGAATGATCCTGAGCTTGCGAAAGAATTCGCAGCCCTTGCAGACCTTTATGTGAACGATGCATTCGGTGCTGCCCACCGTGCGCATGCTTCAACTGAAGGAGTGGCAAAGCACCTTCCGGCTGTAGCAGGCCTTCTGATGGAGAAAGAGCTGGATGTATTAGGAAAGGCCCTGTCCAACCCTGAACGCCCATTCACAGCCATCGTCGGTGGAGCAAAAGTAAAAGACAAAATCGGTGTCATTGACAACCTATTAGACAAAGTGGACAACCTGATCATTGGTGGAGGACTTGCTTACACATTCGTGAAAGCCCAAGGCCATGAGGTAGGAAAATCCCTTCTTGAAGAAGATAAAATTGACTTAGCCAAGCAATTCATGAAAAAAGCAGAAGATAAAGGTGTTAAATTCCTTATGCCTGTTGATGTAGTCGTTGCTGATGACTTCTCAAATGATGCAAATACGAAGGAAGTGGATATCGACTCGATTCCTTCTGATTGGGAAGCACTTGATATCGGACCTAAGACTAGAGCGTTATTCCAGGATACGATCAAAAGCTCTAAGCTTGTTATCTGGAACGGACCGATGGGTGTATTCGAATTAGAAACATTTGCAAACGGAACGAAAGCCGTAGCGGAGGCGTTAGCCGATGCAACAGATACATATTCTGTTATCGGTGGCGGTGACTCGGCAGCAGCCGTTGAGAAATTCGGTTATGCTGACAAGATGAGTCATATTTCTACAGGTGGTGGAGCATCACTCGAATTCATGGAAGGAAAAGAACTTCCTGGAGTAGTGGCTCTTAACGATAAATAATCGCTTCATCAAAGACCAACAATTTTGCTGAAACGATTTAAAAGAACAGAAAGGATGAGTACAATGCGTAAACCGATTATTGCAGGTAACTGGAAAATGAACAAAACGCTTGGAGAAGCTAAATCCTTTACTGAAGAAGTAAAAGGACTTGTACCTGATCAAGAAGTGGTTGATTCTGTCATTTGTTCACCAGCCCTATTTTTAGAAAGCCTGGTCCATTTAACAAAGGATTCAAAAGTGGCAATTGGTGCTCAAAACATGCACTTTGAAGAAAACGGAGCGTTCACGGGAGAAGTGAGTCCTGTAGCCCTTACTGACTTAGGCGTACAATATGTCATCCTTGGACACTCTGAGCGTCGTGAAATGTTCAATGAAACAGACGAGTCTGTGAATCAGAAGACACTTGCTGCTTTCAAACATGGATTAACGCCGATCGTTTGTGTAGGTGAAACATTAGAGCAACGTGAAAATAATGAAACAAAAGAACTTGTTGGTAACCAAGTGAAAAAAGCACTTGCCGGCCTATCGGCAGATCAAGTGAAACATACTGTCATTGCTTATGAACCAATTTGGGCAATCGGAACAGGTAAATCATCTACAGCGGAAGATGCGAACGAAGTATGTGCTCATATCCGTCAAGTGGTTTCAGGAGAATTTTCTCAAGAAGCAGCAGACGCAGTGAGAATTCAATACGGCGGTAGCGTAAAACCTGGCAACATCAAAGAATACATGGCCCAATCGGATATCGATGGAGCCCTTGTGGGTGGAGCAAGCCTTGAACCACAAAGCTTCTTGCAGCTTTTAGAAGGGGCAAGCACACATGAGTAAGTCACCAGTAGCGTTAATCATCTTAGATGGTTTTGCTTGCCGTAATACAAAAGAAGGAAACGCTGTTGCCCAAGCGAACAAGCCGAACTTTGATCGTTTGTGGAATCAGTACCCTCATAATCAATTAACTGCAAGTGGCGAAGCGGTAGGACTACCTGAAGGACAAATGGGGAACTCCGAAGTGGGTCACTTAAATATTGGTGCCGGACGTATCGTGTACCAAAGCTTAACACGTGTGAATTTAGCGATTCGTGAAGGTGAATTTGAAACCAATGCCACTTTCCTGGATGCGATCAACCATGCGAAAGCAAAAGGAACGAATCTTCATATCTTTGGACTTCTTTCTGATGGAGGGGTCCATAGTCACATTGAACATCTTTATGCTCTTCTTGGTTTAGCAGCAAAAGAAGGCATTAAAAATGTATATGTTCATGCTTTCCTTGATGGACGTGACGTTGGGCCGCAAACAGCGAAAGGATACATCCAGGATGCTGAAGCCAAAATGAAAGAAATCGGCGTGGGTCAATTTGCGACGATTTCTGGTCGTTACTATTCCATGGACCGTGACAAGCGCTGGGAACGTGTAGAAAAATCTTACCGTGCCATGGTGTACGGTGAAGGCCCAAGCTATCATGATCCGATGGAACTTGTGAACGATTCTTACGAAAATGGAATCTACGATGAATTCGTCATTCCATCTGTTATGACAAAAGAAAACGGAGAGCCGGTAGCAACAATCAAAGACGAGGATGCTGTCATCTTTTACAACTTCCGTCCGGACCGTGCCATCCAAATCTCAAATACATTTGCGAATGCAGACTTCCGTTCATTTGAGCGTGGAGAAAAGCATCCGAAGAACCTTCACTTTGTCTGCTTAACACGATTCAGTGAAACAGTTGATGGATTTGTTGCATTCAAACCGACAAATCTTGATAATACTTTAGGGGAAGTTCTTTCTCAAAACGGACTGAAACAATTGCGTATCGCCGAGACGGAGAAGTATCCTCATGTCACCTTCTTTATGAGCGGTGGCCGTGAAGATGAATTCCCGGGAGAAAAACGAATTCTCATCGATTCTCCTAAAGTGGCAACGTATGACTTAAAGCCTGAAATGAGTGCCTATGAAGTAACGGATGCTTTACTTGAAGAAATTCGTGAAGACCGTCAGGATGCAATTATCCTGAACTTCGCAAACCCGGATATGGTTGGACACTCAGGAATGCTTGAGCCAACGATCAAAGCCGTGGAAACAGTGGATGAGTGTCTAGGGAAAATCATTGACCTCATCACTGAAAAAGGTGGAACGGCCATCATCACAGCGGACCACGGGAATGCAGATGAAGTTCTGACCGAAGAGGGCAACCCTATGACGGCACACACAACGAACCCGGTCCCTGTCATCGTTACGAAAGAAGGAATCGAACTTCGTGACGGAGGAATACTGGGAGACCTTGCTCCAACCATGCTAGATTTGTTAAATGTCAATCAACCAGCTGAAATGACTGGAAAATCATTAATTAAAAAATAAGGAGAGATTTTATATGCCATTTATTACAGACGTATACGCTCGTGAAGTATTGGATTCACGCGGTAACCCAACAATCGAAGTAGAAGTTTACACACAATCAGGTGCTTTCGGACGCGCACTAGTTCCATCTGGAGCTTCAACAGGTGAATACGAAGCAGTTGAACTTCGTGACGGTGAAAAAGGCCGCTACCTTGGTAAAGGGGTACAAAAAGCAGTCGATAACGTAAACAACGAAATCGCTGAAGAACTGATCGGTTATGACATCACTGAGCAAGTAGCAATCGACCAGGCAATGATCGCTCTTGACGGTACAGAAAACAAAGGTAAACTGGGTGCGAATGCTATCCTTGGTGTATCCATGGCTGTAGCTCGTGCAGCTGCTGACTTCTTCGGAGTGGAATTATATCAATACCTTGGTGGATTCAACGCGAAGCAGCTTCCAGTGCCAATGATGAACATCGTTAACGGTGGAGAGCACGCTGACAACAACGTAGACATCCAGGAATTCATGATCATGCCTGTAGGAGCTTCTACATTTAAAGAAGGCCTGCGCATGGGTACTGAAATCTTCCACAGCCTGAAATCAGTTCTTAAAGGTAAAGGCTACAACACTGCAGTAGGTGACGAAGGTGGATTCGCTCCAAACCTTAAGTCAAACGAAGAAGCACTTTCTACAATTATTGAAGCAATCGAAAAAGCTGGTTACAAGCCAGGAGAAGAAGTTCTTCTTGCTATGGACGTTGCAGCATCTGAAATCTACAACAAAGAAGACGGTAAATACCATCTTTCTGGAGAAGGCGTTGTTCGTTCATCTGCAGAAATGGTTGATTGGTATGAAGAAATGTGTAACAAATATCCAATCGTTTCAATCGAAGACGGTCTTGACGAAAACGACTGGGATGGTTTCAAACTTCTGACTGAGCGTATCGGTAAGAAAGTTCAACTAGTTGGGGATGACTTATTCGTTACAAACACGACTAAGCTTTCTCAAGGTATCGAGCAGGGTATCGGTAACTCAATCCTGATCAAAGTGAACCAAATCGGTACACTGACTGAAACATTCGATGCAATCGAAATGGCGAAGCGCGCTGGTTACACAGCAGTCATCTCTCACCGTTCTGGTGAAACAGAAGACAGCACAATTGCTGACATCGCAGTAGCAACAAACGCTGGTCAAATCAAAACGGGTGCTCCATCACGTACAGACCGCGTAGCGAAATACAACCAACTTCTTCGCATCGAAGATCAATTGGCTCACACAGCTCAATATCTTGGAGCGAAAACATTCTATAACGTTAATCGCTAATAAGTGATTTAAAAGCAGTCTTGTCATACGACAGGGCTGCTTTTTAAATTGATCCCTAACCAACTCTTTCCACAATTCAAACAATATTACCTTGTCCACTGCATAATCCCTATGGTAAACTAGTAGTAATGTTATGTTCGTATCAGGAGGTGGGACTCATGCACACAATACTCGTCACTTTACTTATTATCGTATCAATCGCACTTATTGCCATTGTATTACTTCAGTCAGGTAAAAGTGCTGGACTTTCAGGGGCCATCTCTGGTGGTGCAGAACAACTTTTCGGAAAACAAAAAGCTCGTGGTATCGACTTAGTACTACACAGAATCACGATCGTATTATCGGTACTATTCTTCGTACTAACCATTGCCATCGTAGCTATCTAATACGTACAAAAACCTGATCATTAAGGTCAGGTTTTTTTATTTATCATGCAAGTGGTATAGCTGAGTTATCCCTCTATGCATGAAAAGAAACTTAGTTTTCAAGCGAAATATTGGATTGTCTGACCAATGTTTGCTAAAAATAGAGAAGAAGAGTGGTTTAAACGATCGTTTAACTGAACGAAGCCTGTGAAATCAAGCTTTCCAGCTACTAATCAAACGTTTGTTTAATAAAAAAACCACTAAAATCTGATTACATAAAGAAATCATTTAAACAACCGTTTAACATGCTGAGGACCTTGAAACCAAGGTTTTTAACAACTAATCAAACGTTTGTTTAAAATGAGATAAAAGGAGTTAATAGTCATGAAAACCGCATTACCAAAACCATTCACTTTTGAAGCAGGTCCCCGTGCCGTACTATTGCTTCACGGATTCACCGGAAATTCCGCCGATGTACGAATGCTTGGACGTTATTTAGAAAAGAAAGGATATTCTTCCCACGCCCCTCACTATAAAGGACATGGTGTTCCCCCTGAAGAACTGGTCCACACGGGTCCAGAAGATTGGTGGAAGGACGTCATGGACGGATACGAACATTTAAAGAGCAAAGGGTACGAAGAGATTGCCGTCGCGGGCCTTTCCCTCGGAGGGGTATTTTCTCTTAAATTAGGTTACACTGTACCTGTAAAGGGTATTGTCCCTATGTGTGCGCCAATGTATATAAAAAGTGAAGACGTGATGTATAAAGGGGTAGTGGAATACGCCCGTGAATTTAAGAAATTTGAAGGAAAACCGGAAGAACAAATTGAAAAAGAAATAGAAGAGTTCAAGAAAACGCCGATGAATACATTGAAGGCCCTGCAGGAGTTGATTGCAGATGTGCGTGAAAACGTGGATATGATCTATTCACCGACGTTTGTAGTACAGGCAAGGCATGACCATATGATCAATACAGATTCTGCGAATATCATCTATGACAACGTGGAGTCGGATGAGAAAGATATCAAGTGGTACGAAGAGTCCGGTCATGTCATTACATTGGATAAAGAAAAAGAACAGCTTCATGAAGACGTCTACGGTTTCTTAGAGAAATTGGACTGGACGGTTTGATGAATTCGATGATCAGGAGGGATTGTCATGGACGAAAATATTAAAGAGCATGTGGATAGGCTCCTTTCCTACATGAAGGAAGAAGCATACAAGCCATTGACGGTACAGGAGCTTGAAGAAGCATTCGGAATAGAAGGGTCCACGAACTTCAAGGATTTCGTAAAAGCTCTTGTCGTAATGGAAGAGAAAGGGTTGGTCGTTCGCACTAGAAGCAACCGCTATGGCCTGCCCGACAAAATGAATCTGGTAAGAGGGAAAGTATCCGCTCATGCAAAAGGATTTGCGTTTGTGATACCGGAAGAATCAGGTATGGACGATATCTTCATCCCTCCTAATGAAACGAATAACGCCATGCATGGTGATATTGTGTTAGTAAGAGTGTCTACTTCTTCTTCAGGTTCCCGCAGAGAAGGAACCGTCGTGAGAATCGTAGAGCGCGGTGTCGACCAAATGGTTGGTACGTTTACGGAAAGTAAACATTTCGGATTCGTCATTCCGGATGATAAGAAGTTTGCGAGTGATATCTTTATCCCGAAATCTGCTCAAATGGGTGCAACGGAAGGACATAAAGTAGTCGTAAAATTAACTTCCTATCCTGAAGGGCGCAAGAGTGCAGAGGGTGAAGTCATTGAAATCCTGGGTCACAAAAATGATCCGGGAGTCGATATTCTTTCGATCATCCATAAACATGGAATTGACGTTGAGTTTCCTGAAGAAGTCATGGATCAGGCGAATAATGTGCCAAGTGAAATAGACGAATCAGAAATTCCCAACCGAAAAGACCTGCGGGATCAGACAATCGTCACCATCGATGGTGCTGATGCCAAGGATCTTGATGATGCCGTAACGGTAACAAAGCTTGATAATGGAAACTATAAGCTTGGGGTACATATTGCGGACGTAACGTACTATGTAAAAGAAAGCTCTCCGATTGATCAGGAAGCTTTTGATAGAGGTACGTCTGTATACTTGGTAGACCGGGTCATCCCAATGATCCCTCACCGATTATCGAATGGTATCTGCTCACTTAATCCCAAGGTCGATCGATTAACTTTATCCTGTGATATGGAAATTTCACCTGATGGCGATGTCGTGAAACACGAAATCTTCCAAAGCGTCATAAAAACGACAGAACGAATGACGTATTCAGATGTAAACAAAATCCTTGTCGATAAAGATGAAGAACTTCGTAAAAAATACGAGCCTTTGGTACCGATGTTCGAGGAAATGGAAGATTTGGCACAGGTTCTTCGTACGAAACGCATGAAGCGTGGAGCCATCGACTTCGATTTTAAAGAAGCGAAAGTGCTTGTCAATGAAGAAGGAGAACCGACGGATGTGGTGCTTCGTGAACGTTCGGTCGCAGAAAAGCTGATCGAAGAGTTCATGCTGGTGGCAAATGAAACGGTTGCCGAACATTTCCACTGGATGGAAGTGCCCTTCATCTATCGTATCCATGAAGATCCCAAAGAAGATAAGCTTCAGCGTTTTTTCGAGTTCATTACCAATTTCGGTTTAATCGTAAAAGGAACAGCCAATTCCATCCATCCTCGTGCCCTTCAGGAGATTGTCGAAGACGTACAGGGTGAACCTGAGGAAATGGTTGTATCAACGATGATGCTTCGTTCCATGCAGCAGGCGAAATATGACCCTGAAAGTCTGGGCCACTTCGGACTGGCGACAGAGTTCTACACTCATTTCACATCACCGATCCGTCGTTATCCTGACTTGATTGTCCACCGTTTGATCAGAACCTATTTGATCGAAGGAAAACTTGATCAGGCAACCCGTGAAAAATGGGGCGCTCAAATGGGCCACATCGCTGAGCACACATCAAGTCGTGAGCGTCGTGCAGTGGATGCAGAGCGTGAAACCGATGAACTGAAAAAAGCAGAATACATGGAAGACAAAGTGGGAGAGGAATACGACGGTATCATCAGTTCCGTTACGAACTTCGGACTGTTTGTCGAATTACCTAACACGATTGAAGGTCTTGTTCATGTGAGTTATATGACCGATGACTACTACCGGTTTGATGAACGTCATCTCGCCATGATCGGTGAAAGAACGGCAAACGTATTCCGAATTGGAGATGAGATCACTGTTCGTGTCGTGAGCGTCAATAAGGATGAGCGTTCCATCGACTTTGAAATCGTAGGCATGAAGAACAATCGTAAGGAGCGCGAAGACCGTGTCCGCTCATTCAGAACAGACAAAGGGAAATCTTCAGACCGCTCTAAATCGAATCGATCCTCAAACCGTAAAAAAGACGGAGAGTGGTCAACGCGTCCACCGAAAAACAACAAGAAGAAAAAGACGAATAAGAAACATTTTGAAAACGCGCCTCGAAGCAAACGTAAAAAGAAGAAATAAAGGTTCAGGAGCATGGGATATCCTTTGCTCCTCTTCTTTTCCAAGTGTTTCGGTACAATTTTTCCTGGAGTTATGAGATAATAAACAGTAAACGCTAGAAAGAAAAAGAGGGGATTCCAATGCCAAAGGGAGAAGGCAAGCTCATTGCCCAAAATAAGAAAGCCCGTCATGACTATGCCGTAGAAGAAACATATGAGGCGGGTCTAGTACTGCAAGGGACCGAAATTAAAGCGATCCGGGGCGGCCGCGTGAATTTGAAGGATTCCTTTGCCCGTGTTCAAAATGGAGAGATTTTCGTTCACAATATGCATATCAGTCCTTATGAACAGGGAAATCGATTTAATCACGAACCTCTCAGAACACGTAAGCTGCTGCTGCATAAAAAGCAAATCAATAAATTAATCGGTGATTCGAAGGAAGCAGGATATAGTATCGTTCCATTAAAGCTATACATCAAAAATGGTGTAGCTAAGCTTCTGATCGGCCTTGCCCGTGGTAAGAAGAAGTATGATAAACGTGAAGATTTAAAACGAAAAGAAGCCAACCGCTCTATCCAAAGAGAACTGGCTCAGCGCCAAAAAGGAATGTAACTATACAGATTTCCGGAATCTGGCATTTGCAATTATCTCAGGATTTGTTATACTAGTAGATGTCGCGAGGTAATCTTGTGGCTGTAAGAACAATTGAATAAGTGACTTACACGCTGAACTTATTCTTTCCCGTTCTTCCCTTTCTATCATGGGGACGTTACGGATTCGACAGGGATAGTTCGAGCTTAGGTTGCGAGCCGTGGGGATCGTCCACGATAAAACGTCAAAGCCAATAATAACTGGCAAAACTAACAATAACTTAGCTTTAGCTGCGTAATAGCGCTTTAGCTGTTCCTCCCTCCATCGCCTATGTGGTAGGGTAAGGGACTCACTCTTAGTAGGCTACGCCGGAGTCCACCGTCTGAGGACAAAGGAAGAGACTAATCAGACTAGCTGCACGGACGCCCGTCGATAGGCAGAAGCTGCAGTGAACTTGCGAATATATCGACTACGCTCGTAGACGCTTAAGTGGCGATGTTTCTGGACGTGGGTTCGATTCCCACCGTCTCCACCAAATACATATTTGGTGGTTTTTATTTTATAAAATCATAAGAGGATCCCTGTATGTATCCTCTTTGTAATACAAGTGTAAGTGTAACCATGTTTTTGCTTATTAGCATAAACATGGTTTTTTTAGTTCATTATTAGTGAGAAGGAATTATCTTTAAATATTAATTTGAAAAACTCTTCCTCAAAAGTTACCTTTTGTTTTAAATGATCTGGACTGTACTTTCCGTTTAAAACCGTTACCCGATGGACTTAGGCATGGGAATGTCTATAGGGGACAAACCAAACTAAAATATTGAATCTTCAAGAGGGCGCTCATCATTAAATATGAGCGTCTTTTTGTTTGCATAATTTCTTCATATTTTTCGGGAAAGATATAGATGTCGTATAGAAAGATGCTGGGAGGGACGGACACTGACAACACATATTAAAGGGGAAAATGTTAATGAAGCAGATACTACTGGAAAAAAGGTAAAGCTGATTCTTCTACTCGCACTGCCCGCAGTCGTGGAGAACTTTTTTCAGACTATTTTAGGTTTTGTAGATACGTACTTTGTATCTAAGTTGGGATTAATACAAGTTTCGGCTGTAGGGGTAACAAACGCTATACTTGCCATCTATTTTGCACTATTCATGGCACTTGGCGTAGCTGCTAATGTATATATTGCTAACTTTATAGGTGCCCAAAAAATAGAGAAAGCCCGACATATTGCTCAACAATCGATCATTGTTACGATAGTAATTGGTCTAATCACAGGAATCATTACCATCTTCTTTGCAGAGCCATTGCTTAAATTAATGGGGATTGATAATAATGTACTGGATGCGGGGGTGACATATTTTAGGATCGTTGCGATCCCATCTGTATTTATGGCGCTTATGTTCGTTTTGAGTGCCATTCTCAGGGGGGCGGGAGACACAAAGTCACCGATGAAAACGAGTATTGTCATCAACATAGTGAATGCGGTACTGGATTATGTGTTAATCTTTGGGTTTTGGTTTATACCTGAAATGGGGATAATCGGAGCAGCAAGTGCGACTGTCCTTGCCCGTGTTCTGGGAACCTTTATCCTATTCGGTTTTATTCAAAAAAATACTTCATTAACGTTCAAAAAAGAGTATTGGAAAGTAGATTCTGTTCATCTAAAAGAACTGTTCATCCTAGGGACTCCCGCAGCAGGAGAGCGATTGATCATGAGGGCAGGTCAAATTGTTTACTTTGGATTTGTTGTCGCTCTTGGGACAAATGTATTCGCAGCCCATCAGATTGCAGGTAATATCGAAGTCTTTTCTTACATGATCGGGTTTGGATTTGCCACAGCAGCAACGATTCTGGTTGGTCAACAGGTGGGAGCCGGAAGATTTGATGATGCGAAAACATATGCAAAATTGTGTATGTATTTAGCGATAGGAAGTATGACGGTCTTCGGGATATTACTATTTAGCTTAGGCGGATCGGCTGGCAGTTTATTTACAGAAGACAAAGCAGTGATTGAGAACATCGGAACAGCATTGAAGGTCTCAGGAGTGTTTCAGCCATTTCTAGCGGTTGTCCTTATTTTAACAGGTGCATTTCAAGGAGCGAATAATACGAAATTTCCGATGTACTTAACTGGAATCGGTATGTGGGCTATCCGAACGTTACTTGTTTATGTGTTAGGTGTGCAGTTGGAGTGGGGGCTGCTTGGTGTCTGGATAGCCATAGGCCTGGATATTGCTTTTCGAGCCGTCGTACTAACCGTACAATTTCATCGTGACAAGTGGATTGTGGTGAAAGTAGAGCCGGAAGAAGATCCAGAATCTCATTGCCATCCTCAAACGACGAAGGAAAGTATGTCAGGCTGTGTGAATAACTACTAAAAAAGATGGAGCCATCTTTCGCTCCTCACTGCCAGAAATATGCTGATGGATGCTTCAATTATGCAGAAGAGTGTAAGAGAATCGCATAAATAAAAAGGAGTGGAAACCATTCGAATGGTCTCCACGCCCTTTGAAATATCCTACTTTGTAACCTTTCCTTCATCCACAACTTCATCCCATGTCTCCCCATTATTAGTCGTTTGGTAGATATCATTGTTATAGGTCACGACCGTCCACTCATCAGAGCGTTCAGGGTTAGATGAGATATACATGATCGGATTGTCTTGAGATAGTTCTGGAGTAGGGGAGGGTTGAATTTTGTTTGAGTCAAGATCCAGCTTATATAATTGTATCTTTCCTTCTACAATACTGGAGAAAAGCCCTGCCTTTTCAGTTAAGTAGATGCTGGTTGTCGTTTGAGTGTTCTCCACCTTTGTAAAGGAGTCTCCGCCATCTTGTGATACAAATACCCCATCCTTACTGGAGATGGCCAGCATCTCTTTCTTTGAAGGGTGAACCGCAATATTTCCGATTGAAGTAGAGTCAAACCCATTCATATCGGCCTTTTCCCAATTTCCCCCCTCATTCATGGAGCGGTAAAGCCCTGTATCCATCTCCGAATTGGGCTCTTGGTTAATCGCATAAATGGCCCTGGACTGGTAACCTGCACCGAGATAATGAAAGTCGGTTTCGCCGTAGAATGCCAACTTGTCCAATGACTTGCCGCCATCTGTACTTTTGACCAAACCCAGGGGGTTTTTTAGTTTTGACCCTTCTTCCGGGTGCCCGCTGGAATAAAACCCGTCTTTATACGGCTGGAAACCCATATAATCGTGTTTATTGCTATTGGTTTCGTACCAGGTGGAATCTTTGTATTTCATTAGCCCATCATGAGTAGCAATCACCAATTCTCCTTTATTATTTGGATATCCGATTCCGTGGATGTGGTCGATGGTCGTATCTTCCGATTTGACGTAGGAATATTCCTCATCTGATGCAGAGCAGCCAGATACCATGATGCCTAATAAAGATACTAGAAAAAATGTTTTGATCTGTTTCATTGTTTCTCCTGCTTTCTTCATTAAATTTTCCACTGATCCCCGATTCCCCATATGGTTTTCAAATGGTGTTCGATCGGGAATGCGGCCTTTTCTATTTATCCCTCAGATTTCTGATGTGGGAGTCGAAGAATTGGTCGCCAGAAATGTATGATTTTCATTACCAGTGTAACGGGAAAATATGAAAAATGTGTGCATAATGACTGATTTGACGGGGCAGAATCAAGACAGGATTTAGTTTTTGTATATGTCACGAAAATATCACACTTATCCCTATGTTCTCTATAGATTCATTCAGCAGAAGAAATGGACGTCTACAGGGTGGACCTCACTCCACCCACAGGAGGAGTCACAGAAAGCGAATTATCACCAGTTACATAATAAAAAAGAGATGGCCTTGGGTTCATCTCTTTTTTATTACGGTCAACAGGTAAATACGTTTATAGAATTTAACAAGTGGTACAGAATAAAAATGTTATCTAGTCGTCAAATAACCGCCCATTTTTAAAAAAACAAAACAAATCAGTTGACCAAAAACGATTACAGTTGTAAACTATAAATGTAAATCGATTACAAATGTAAACGAATAGGGGGGATATCATTGCCCGAAGAAGAAAAACCGGAAATCACGGATTCTGAATGGGAAGTCATGAGAGTCGTCTGGACGCTCAAGGAAGTGACCAGTAAGGAAATAAGCGCCGTTCTGCGGGAAAAGAAAGAGTGGAAGCCGGCAACGACGAAAACCTTTATTGGGCGTCTGGTCAAAAAAGGAATGCTGACAACCGAGAAAATCGGCAACCGGTTCATCTACAGGGCAGGTGTCAGTGAGGAGGAAAGCCTTAAAACACTGAAGTCAGGATTATTCACTCATATATGCAGCAGGGCAGTCGGCAAAACGATTGCCGATTTGATTGAAGAAGCAACGCTGAGTCATGATGACATTGCCTTGCTCCAACAAGTTCTACAAACGAAGAAAAAGGATGCTGTTGATGAGATCGCATGCAATTGCGTACCCGGACAGTGTACATGCAAGAAAGATCCCGGTATGAAATGCCATCATTAAAAAAATCGAGGAGTGTTTTAACAATGGAAAAAACTTTATTGAACGTATCTGGAATGACATGTGGAAATTGTGTGAAAAAGGTAGAAACGGTCCTGAATGGTCTGGATGGAGTGGAAAAAGCAAAAGTGGATCTCGAAAATGGAGCCGCAAAGGTGAAGTATGATGAATCGAAGCAATCTCCTGAGAGCTTGAGTAAAGCCGTTTCCGATGCGGGATATGCAACACAACCAAGTAAATAATAAAAGGTGGTTGGCACAATGACGGACAAAACAGTAAGCATCGAAGGGATGACCTGTGCCTCATGTTCCCAGGCCGTTGAGAAAGCAACAAAGAAATTACCTGGTGTTCAACAAGCAAGCGTAAACCTTGCAACGGAGAAACTGAATATTACCTATGATGAAAACGAACTCTCACTTGAAGACATTAAGAAAGCCGTGGATGACGCAGGCTATAAAGCGGTCACCGATATGGAAAAGAAGACATTCAGTGTGACAGGCATGACCTGTGCATCCTGTGTGCAATCCGTGGAAAAGGCCACAAGAAAGCTTGATGGAGTCAAAGAATCGAATGTCAATATGGCGACAGAGAAAATGGTCATAGAGTATGATCCTTCCGTCGTCACCGTGTCCGATATCAAGGAAGCGGTCTCAGATGCCGGGTACGAAGCGCATGAGGACGCTGACGCAGAAGATACAGTGGACGAAGACAGGGATAAGAAAGAGCAGCACATCAAGACGATGTGGAAACGCTTCTGGGTTTCAGCCGTCTTCACAGTGCCCCTGCTGCTGGTTTCCATGGGGCATATGTTCGGGATGCCTCTACCCGAGGCCATCGATCCGATGATGAACCCGTCTGGATTTGCCTTACTTCAACTGGTTCTCACCGTTCCCGTCATGATGATGGGGAGACCTTTCTTTAGCGTAGGGTTTAAGACACTTGTCAAACGACATCCCAACATGGATTCACTGGTTGCATTGGGGACCGGGGCGGCCTTCTTTTACAGCTTATTCGCTACCATCATGATCATAGCAGGCAGTGAAGGGTATGCGGGTAACCTCTATTTCGAATCGGCAGCCGTCATCCTCACCCTCATTACACTGGGGAAATATTTTGAGGCTCTTTCGAAGGGGAAAACATCTGAAGCCATCAAGAAGCTGATGGGGCTCGCCCCTAAAACAGCGACTGTCGTAAGAGATGGAGAAGAAGTCGAGATTTCGGTGGAAGAAGTGGCAGTCGGAGACATCATCATCGTAAAGCCTGGTGAAAAAATCCCAGTCGATGGAGTGGTGATTGAAGGAAAGACCTCTGTCGATGAAGCGATGCTGACAGGGGAGAGTATCCCTGTTGAGAAAACGAGTGGCTCGAGCGTCATCGGTGCAAGCATTAATAAAAATGGCACCATCCGATACGAGGCAACCAAAGTCGGGAAGGATACGGCATTATCGCAAATCATCAAGCTGGTCGAAGAGGCTCAGGGTTCAAAAGCCCCGATCGCCAAAATGGCGGATATCATTTCTGGTTATTTTGTTCCTATCGTCATCGTTCTTGCCATTCTTTCCGGTCTCGCCTGGTATATAGCAGGGGAATCAGGCCTTTTCGCCTTTACGATCGCGATTTCGATTCTCGTCATCGCCTGTCCTTGTGCGCTGGGACTCGCGACACCAACGGCGATTATGGTCGGTACAGGAAAAGGTGCGGAAAATGGCGTGTTGATTAAAAGCGGCGGAGCCCTTGAAACGACACATAAAATCCAAACCATCGTATTCGATAAAACCGGCACCATCACAGAAGGAAAGCCGGTGGTGACGGATATCGTCACGTCAGAATCCATTTCAGAAGAAGAACTCCTCATTCTTGCTGCTTCAGCTGAAAAAGGATCTGAGCATCCTCTTGGAGAAGCGATTGTCCGGGAGGCAGAGGAAAGAGGACTTTCCCTCCGCAAGACTGACTTTTTTGATGCCATTACGGGCCAGGGAATCGAAGTGACGGTAGACGGAGACGATCTGTTGCTCGGAAACCGCAAGCTGATGGATGAAAATGGAGTCGAAGTCGGTGAATTGGCAGAAGTATCGGACCGGCTCGCTGCCGAGGGTAAAACACCGATGTACATCGCCATCGAAGAGGAAATCGCAGGCATCATTGCAGTGGCCGATACGGTGAAAGAAACAAGCGTTAGAGCGATTGAAAAGCTTCACAGAATGGGTCTCCAAGTGGCAATGATCACGGGAGACAATAAGCGGACCGCGGAAGCCATTGCGAGAGAAGTCGGAATTGACCGCGTGCTGAGTGAAGTACTGCCTGAAGACAAAGCCAATGAAGTCAAGAAGCTTCAGGAAGAGGGCAGGAAAGTGGCGATGGTCGGAGACGGAATAAACGATGCACCCGCCCTTGCGCAAGCTGATATCGGGATTGCCATCGGCTCCGGTACAGATGTGGCGATGGAGTCAGCGGACATCGTTCTGATGAGAAGTGACCTCATGGACGTACCGACAGCCGTCGAACTAAGTAAAGCGACCATAAAGAACATCAAACAGAACCTTTTCTGGGCGTTTGGTTATAATATCCTAGGTATTCCAATTGCGATGGGAATCCTGTATCTGTTCGGAGGCCCCTTACTAAATCCTATGATCGCAGGAGCAGCGATGAGCTTCAGCTCCGTATCCGTGTTGCTGAACGCCCTTCGCCTGAAAGGCTTCAAACCATCAGGAGTTTAGTTCTATAAGAAAGGAGCAGAGGATACAAATGAGTAACAACCTTATATTAGAGCTTTATACCCGTCCGACCTGTTCTGATTGTCAAGCTGCTAAAGAATACTTGAGCGGACATAACATTGACTATGTTCATAAAAATGTAGGCGAAGAGGAAAGGTTTGAAAAAGACCTTAGAGAAGTTTCCGGCACAAGGGTGGTCCCATCCTTTGCCTTTTACAAGAGAGGACTATTCGGTAAGAAAAAGCTTGTAAAGAATTTTATTGGATTTGAAAACAATAAAGAGGAAATCAAGAAATGGTTGGTAAAATAATAGTCAACTATAAAGCGGGCCAATATGGCCTGGCTTTTTTTTTGCAAAGGAAATCAACTTATTATTACGTAACAGCTTATTTTCCACCCCAAACCGATGCTAAGATGGGAAATAGATAGATCATTCATAATAGTTCCGCCTCTAATAAATGGTAAATAGTATGTAGGGTAACTGATACCAATTTGAGTGGGGTGGAAAGGTGAATGATTTTAAACCTGTTTCTGATGACGTTCGTTCATCTCAACGAATATTCAAAAATCATAAAAAAACAATGAAGTTCAGTTTAGTGTCTATTTTTTCCTGTATTGCTGCCATCCTGCAGGCTGCTGGCGGCATTTTACCAGGTATAGGATATTTAATAAGTCCGCTTGCCACTGCACCTATTCTGTTGTGTTCCATTTTTTCCATTCCATTTGGGATGATGTCCTATTTTCTAACAATGATGTTGTTATTCATCCTGCAGCCAACTGAACTAATTGTATACCCTTTTACAACAGGATTATTAGGAATAGGTATAGGGGGGGCTTTTCACTTTTTTGGGGAGAGAATAAGTATCGTTGCTACAGGTGCCATTCTTTTAATGGTAGGAATTATGAGTCTGCTATTTATTCTTGGCTTCCCCGTATTAGGGCCGGCATCCCCTGGTTCCTTTTCATTTCTTACAACGGGAATTATATTTTTATTTGCTTTTCTTTATAGTTGGTTATGGGTTGAAATGGCTTTAATCCTTTATAAAAGATTAAAGAGGATGATTATTTAGGATTATGGAATGATTTCAAAAACAGTGCCTTGGTTAAGGTCAGTCACATTCGTAGAGCGATAAACCCCTAAATATAATCTTGTTTGCTTCAGATTCGTCCCCAAATTAACATAATAGGAGGATTGAGACCCAAACTCATAATCGGTCTGTATCACACTAAACTCATTTGGTTTACCATTTCCCCTTACAGTGGTGTAAGCTAAAGCCCCTCTAACCTGAGGGGTGGAACCTTTCCGGGCAAGATCGGTGAACACAACGCTTCCTGTTAACCCAGGGATTCGTTTCCCCATATAAGGCTGGACTCCTGTAAGTGCGGTTCCTTCAAACGTATCGGGTCTGGTGTCTTTATGAAAATAACTAGTTAATGGATGAAGTCGGTTCCCTGAAAGTGTTACAGCTTCATTGTAAAAAGCAATGGTTTTCTCATCCAAGTCAGGATTTTGTGGGCAGGCTCCTATAATCGAAGCAGGAAAATCACCTTCCCAGCCCCGCCAGCCAAAGTTAATAAAACCTTCTTTGTCATATTTAAAGTTCATGGAAGACGCTTGAACTAGCTGAGTAACCTGTATTGGTTGATAATGAACAAATGAGAAAATAGACTCGACCAGATTCTGTCCGACATTTCCCGCATATTTAATATATTGATTATTATATCTTTGAAAGGAAATACCTGGTATATTGCGAACCCCCTTGGCCATTACAGTTAGCGTTTCCTGAATAGATGTAGGAAGTTCATTGAAACGAGTGACAATGGGCGGGTCAATGATGGGTGTATCCTTACTTACATCAATTTCAATTATTTTCCCAGCGATTTCTAGGTCGTCCTGGCTTAAGTTAAATGGATCATAGCCAGACCCGCCATCTCCGGTTGTTAAAACAAGTTTACCTGTTTCGGGTGAGAAATTTAAACTATTGAACCCATTATGATTATAAAATGGTCTTCTTAAATTAAGCAATGTCCGACGTTTCCTGTGTTTTCCATTCGACTGTAACATCCATTCTTCGATCGTATCAATATGATCATATTGCTTTTCTCTGTTTCTCCACCTTAGGTTTAATGTTGCAGAATCACACGGGTCAGGCTTAAAAGAATCAGAAAGAGCACCTGATCCCTCTGTTCCGGCGGCTGAATAATGAAGATAAAAGAGACCGTTATAAGTAAAATCTGGATGAAACGCCAGCCCCAGTAATCCCCGTTCATCATATCCACGCCCGGAAACACCCAATTTTAGAATTCGCGAGCGTATATCTATAAAGGTCCTGATCACTCCATTTCTTATGTAAAAGATTTCCCCAACCTGGGTTGCGATGAATAGTCTTTCCTTTGAGTCACCCGGGAGTATAGCCGTTTTCAAAACAGTGGGTAAATTGATCTTACTTACGATGGGCTGTAAACCAACTTTTAGGTTTATCAACTGACTTTGCCCTCCTTCTTATTATTTTCTTATTATCAGAATATGATTTGAACCTTTTATTAGTACAAAATCAGGCGGGAATCGAGGGAGTCAGCTTGGTTTACATCCCGTGTTTACGGATGATGCTGTGAACAAGTATTGACTATTGCTGTCTTTATGAATTGGTTTTAAATCAATAAAAATGAATTCATATACGGGTTATTACATACATCACGATTTAAAAGGGAATTTTATTGGTATCTATAAATGGAGGTATACTTATGGACTATAAACTATTCAGGGCAATCAACCTGCTTTCTGGACGCTCGGCCCCGGTTGATGTGCTGATGATCTTTTTATCAAAAAAGATTCGTTATGTGTATATACTTGTTTTGATACTCATGTGGTTTCGAAATGAACATTATAGAAGGGTGTCTTGGAATGCCGTGGTATCTTCGGGGATTACTTTGTTTCTTCACACTTTGGTTAATATATTCTACTTTAAACCGCGTCCATTTGCCAAACGGAGGGTCGGCATACTCATTCCCTCAAAAACGGATTCTTCATTTCCAAGTAAGCATACCTTGCTTGCATGTGCCGTTTCTACGTCCATTATTCTTTATGATCGTTTCCTTGGTTCGATCATGTGGATTTTATCTGTGTTGACAGGTTTTTCCCGCATTTGGCTGGGACATCATTATCCATCTGATATTATCGGAAGTGCCATTATGGCCTCCATGACCAGCATGGCAGTGGGGAAAACTACTGGAAAATTTATGGATGAAAGAACACAGAACTGAGTGTAGATTCATTTCAATGGCGTGGAAATAAAATATACGAAAATAGCAACGGCATAAAAAACCTCTCATCGTTCTCTTACGATGAGAGGTTTTTTTCCTGCGGGGACCACAGGGTGACCTATTAACTTTCCGCTTGTTCCTCCTTGTTCCTCCTCATTGAAAAAACTTTTTCATAAAAATACTGAAATCCATACATCAATACCGATTTTAATAAAAAGAGTAAGGACAGTTGTATCCTTGTAAACCTGATCAGGGTGACATATCCGATTCTCTTGAACCAATTCAACATGAAGATGGTGAAGAAAGAATCAACAATCAAATTAACTAGAAAATAGAACATGAACTTCCCGTAGGTGTATTTGAAAATCCAAAATGATCCAACAAAAAAGGGACCCAGGATCAATGGCAGTTCAGCCAATACATTCGGTTTTATGGAAAAAGGGAACCACCACCATTTCCTCCGGGTAGCTAATATGCCCTCTGCTACTAAATATACGCACATAAATAGTGTGCCGGGTAGAAATCTTTTTAACGTTTTTTTGCGCAGAAGTGGAAGGGACAGCCAGGGGAGCAAGGTCATTAACGTAATCATTTGTTTCCTATTCTTCATAGAAGGACATCCTTTACATCATAGTGGTAAATATTCTTCCTTTTTTATGAAAAACTTATGTATCTTTGTGAGCATTCTTTAATCTATATGAAGTCCTTCTTTTTTAACTCCTGATTAAATATATAAATAATAAAAAGGAGGTAAAGATGTGGCTAATCAAATGATCACGACATGGGAGGAGCACTTATTCTGGCTTGAAGTATTACAGGACCATGCTTATTTCATCAGGGACCACTTATCTGCAGCTGAAGCAGAGTATGTGGATGTTTCACAGCAATATATACAACTATTTGGGGGGCTAATCGACCAATTGAACCGTGTGCCGCGTACAGCAGACCATCGGGATGAAACCATGGTCCGGTTTTCAAATAAAGTTTGGCCAGTGGCCAAAGGCTATTTTGATTTTGAAGGCATGCTGCAATCGTTAAGGATCGATAATAAAGTGAATCTTAATTTATCCCCTACCTACCTAAATGGCACGCTTGCAGAAAACCAGGAATACTTGCGGATTTTAGAGTATCTGAAGAAGGGGGAAGAGCCGGAGCCGCTTCCCTTGGTGGATTTGATGGATTTATGGCTTGAAGATCAGCTGGGGCACGCCGTGTTATTTCAAAACGTACTCGATCCCATTGAAATTAACGCGAGCAGGCAGGCGGAGGCTTATATTAACCAATATCAAGCATATATCATTCAAAACCGGCATCTGAAAGGATATCTCAGATTTAAGCAACCTGGCTTCGCCAGACAGAGGGAATTCGCCTATGAAGTTGGTCAAACGACATTGGAAATGAGTCAGTATATCTCTGGGATGGTCATGAAATACAATAAGAAAAAACTGCTGAATAAAACCACTCTCCGTTTTTTAGAGCATCATTTTCCAGAAACCTGTTATTTCATTAAAAAGCTCAGCTATTATTCTCCAAAGCTCAAGGAGGCAGCCGGGACTTGCTCATTAAAAAGAGCCAGCTATTTATAATAGATGGCAGGGGATACTTGAAAGTTTATCGGTATAAAGGAATTCATTTATGTTTAGCAGGAAAGATTCATGGATACGAATGAATTAATGGAAGGTGAATGGCAGTAGGAATAATCGGGTAAAACGTTATTTTTCTAAATAATCAAACCATAAAACGCTCTCAAAATTATTGTTGAATAATTTTGAGAGTTATTTTTTTGTCTTCCGAGCAATTCTTTCCAACATTGTTACCGTTCTGTGAATAAACTTCGACGAAATTTCGAAAATCTGTTTAAAGTTTGGTGAAACAAGGGTACCTTTTAATAGAATTTGATAGTATAGGTCTACAGTGATAAATCCGACATAAAGGAGGGTGATTTCCCTATGTTCAATAAATTCAAGCCATACTTGATTGTCTTGATCAGTCTGGTTTCATTATTTTTCATCATCATATTCAGCTCGGGAAGTGAAATGATCATTCTCGATCCGAAAGGGCCGGTTGGGGCCTTGCAGAAAGATCTGATCATGCTGTCAATCTACTATATGCTTGGCATCATGGTTGTCGTTCTTTCCTTCTTTACTGTTATTCTCCTAAAATATCGAAGCAGTAAAAAGGATAGTGATTACAAGCCCGAAATGCACGGGAGTACAAAATTAGAAATTATATGGACGCTTATTCCTGTACTGATTGTTATCGCCTTGTCTATCCCAAATACAAAGGCATTATATGAATTAAAGGAAGCTCCTAAAGCAACTGCTCATAAAGATCCGATTGTGATCCATGCGACTGCTGCCGATTGGAAATGGATCTTCAGTTATCCAGAGGAAGGTATTGAGACAGTGAATTATGTCAATGTACCGGAAGATCATCCCATTTTGTTCAAGGTGACGGCTGCAGATTCCATGGCTTCCTTCTGGGTGCCGCAAATCGGCGGACAGATTTATGGAATGCCTGGAATGGTGAACGATTTATACTTACAGGCTGATGAGCCGGGTACTTATGATGGAAGAAACTCAAACTTCACTGGTGAAGGAATGACACACCAAAAGTTTGATTTTGTTGCGTTGGAAGAAGAGAAGTATAGAGAGTGGGTAAAAGATGCTCAGGAAAATGAGCCTAAGCTGACGGAAGAAACATATGAAAAGCTTATGCTTCCTGAGACCGTCGACAAGATGACTTTCTCATCTACTCACTTATCCATAGTCGACCATGGTAAGAACTCTGAGTATGCCATGGCGATCCGTGAGAAATATGGTGTGGAGGCCTCTTCACATGGTGCGGATAAAGATGCTGAGTCAAGTCATGGAAATCACGGTGATCACGGAGACATGGAGGATCATGAAGACCATGAAAATGAAGAGCATAAAGACCATGAAAATAACGAAGGACATGAGCACTAAGAAAGGAGGACTCTAGATGTTTGATTTTATTAAAGATAATTTAATACTCAATGATCCGTTGATTCTTGGAGCCAACATTTCCATCGTTTTCACCGTTATTGGGATCGTAGCGACCCTTACGTACTTTAAAAAATGGAAATGGCTGTGGAATGACTGGATCACGAGTGTTGATCATAAAAAAATCGGGATCATGTATATCATTGCTGCATTGATCATGCTCTTCCGCGGAGGAGTCGATGCCCTTTTAATGAGGGCGCAATTAACGGTGCCTAATAATGAATTCTTATCATCACAGCACTACAATGAAATCTTTACGACTCATGGTACGATCATGATTTTGTTCATGGCGATGCCATTTTTACTTGGACTAATGAACGTCGTAGTCCCTCTCCAAATCGGTGCAAGGGACGTCGCATTCCCATTCTTGAATAACTTAAGCTTCTGGTCATTCATGTTTGGGGCGATCCTATTCAATATGTCATTCGTATTCGGTGGATCACCGGATGCAGGATGGACGAACTACGCACCACTAGCGATTGAAGGGAGTCCGGGACCGGGAATTAACTATTACCTCCTTGGACTGCAGATCTCAGGAATTGGTACGTTATTAACGGGGATAAACTTTGTTGTCACGATAATCAAAATGCGTGCACCGGGCATGACGCTTCTTCGCATGCCGATGTTCACGTGGACTACATTGATCACAGCATTCATCATCGTATTTGCTTTCCCGATCTTAACGGTGACACTGGCGCTTATGACATTTGACCGATTATTCGGTACGCATTTCTTCACGCTTACAGCCGGAGGGAATCCGATGCTCTGGTCGAATTTATTCTGGTTATGGGGACATCCGGAAGTATACATCGTTATTTTGCCTGCTTTCGGTATTTTCTCAGAAATCATTGCAACATTTGCAAGAAAAACATTGTTTGGTTATAAATCAATGATCATCTCACTTGTAGCCATTTCAGGGTTAAGCTTCGTTGTGTGGGTTCACCACTTCTTTACAATGGGCGGAAGTGCTGCGGTTAACAGTGTATTCTCGATTTCGACGATGGCGATTGCCATACCGACCGGGATTAAGATATTTAACTGGTTGGGTACCCTTTATAAGGGACGGATTGAATTTACCGTCGCCATGATGTGGTCGGTTGCGTTCATTCCGACATTCCTGATCGGTGGAGTGACAGGGGTCATGCTCGGTATGGCTGCAGCTGACTTCCAGTATCACAACAATTACTTCCTGGTTGCCCATTTCCACTACACACTGATTGCCGGGGTAGTGTTTGCCTGCTTCGCAGGGCTCGTGTACTGGTATCCAAAAATGTTTGGACATAAGATGAATGAACGAATTGGAAAATGGGCTTTCTGGTTCTTCTCTATCGGTTTCAATGTATGTTTCTTACCGCAATTCGTCTTAGGGTTTGCCGGCATGCCAAGACGTGTGTACACATACGGACCAGAAGATGGCTGGACGGCATTGAATGTCATCTCTTCTGTCGGGGCTTTCGGAATGGGTGTAGGATTCATGATCATCGTCTATAACGTTTACTATAGCTATCGTTTTGCAAAACGTGAACTGTCAGGGGACGCTTGGGATGGACGTACGCTTGAATGGGCGACCAGCTCTGCGATTCCACCCCACTATAACTTCGCTCATGTTCCTGAAGTAAAGAGTGCGGATGCTTTCTACTATATGAAACAAGAAAGAAAAGAATCTGGCAAACCGGAAAAGGTTGAGTACAAACCGATCCATATGCCGAGCAATGCAGGGACCCCATTCATCATGTCCGGGTTATTCTTCGTTGGAGGATTCGGCCTGGTGTTTGAACTGTGGTGGATGGCAATACTTGCCCTCATCGGTATCTTCGGATGCATGGCATACCGCTCACTGTTCTCACACAAACAGGACGCTGGTTACTATGTAAGTGTGGAAGAAATAGAAAAAACTGAAAATCCGTATAAGAGGGAGGCGTGAATATGGCACATAGTACAAATGTAGATCCAAATACGCCACTAGAATATCAATCGGAAATCGGTAAACTGAATATTTTCGGATTCTGGGTTTTCCTAGGTGCGGAAGTAGCGCTATTTGCCACTATTTTCGCGACATTCTTCGCCCTTGAAAGCGGCACGGTTGGAGGCCCGCTTCCATCTGAAGTGTTTGATCTGAAGAATACCATCATCATGACGTTACTATTATTGATCAGTAGTTTCACGTCAGGGTTATCAATAAATGAATTAAGAAGAAGAAATGTCAAAGGGATGATGGTCTGGCTGATCATCACATTGCTCTTTGGCGCAGGTTTCCTTTACATGGAAATCACGGAATTCCTTCACCTGATCCATGAGGGAGCCGCCATGGGAACCAATGCATACTGGTCTTCTTTCTATCTATTGACCGGAACGCATGGTCTCCACGTATCATTAGGTATTCTATGGATACTGCTTGTGATGTTCCAGGTGAAAAGACAAGGCTTAAATCCAGATACCGCTAAAAAACTATTCGTATCCAGCTTGTATTGGCATTTCTTGGACTTTGTATGGATCTTCGTGTTTACAAGCGTGTACTTACTGGGGATGGTGGGATAATGGAACACAATACAGCGAATCATAGTCGTATTCCTTGGACACAGATCATTGGATTTGTCTTATCCATTGCATTGACATTCTTAGCCGTTTGGTTCGGACTTTACGCAGGGCTTGCGTACAATGTGATGGTTGCTCTAGTATTTGTGCTCGCATTCATCCAGGCTGCAATCCAGCTGTTTATGTTCATGCACGTAACAGAAGGTGAAGGCAGATGGCAGGTAGGGAAAATGATGTCAGCTGCGTTCATCGCCCTTGTGATTGTCATTGGATCGATTTGGGTATTGAGCAATATGCATTAATTTGAGATAGAGACGGTTGAAAACATTTCAACCGTCTCTATTTTTTTATTTTCTACAAAAAATCCTATAAATAGTAAATATAGTAAAATTTTACTGGTAGTTTTGCCTCTTATTTCGTTTTACGAAATAATGTATGATTCTGTATATTCAAACTATTAATCTACCAGGAGGATTTGATTGTTGAAAAAACCGATTGTATCTCTTACGCTTGCCGCCACACTATCCATTGGTGCCTTTGGATTACAGCCCGCTTTTGCTCAAAGTAGCGAAGTCGGATATCACCATGTTCAAGACCACTTCGATAAGAAACTATTAAAAAAGATTGATGCCGAAAAAATCTATCAAAACATTGATTACCTATCAAAGGTTCCAAGAGTAGCAGGAACAGATTCTGAAGAAAATGCTGTTCACTATATTAAGGAGCAATTTGAATTGTATGGTTATGAAGTGGATATTCAGCCATTTACGTTTTATGGCTATACACCACCAACTGCGATTGAGCTGTCTGTAGTAGGTCAACAAGGGGAGTATGCACCCAGAGCATTTACATACTCAGTCAGTGGGAATGTAACGGGGGAACTTGTTGATGCCGGTCTTGGAAAGCAGGAAGACCTTCAAGGAAGGGATTTAACCGGGAAAATTGCCCTTGTTGAACGTGGAGAAATCAGCTTTAGTGAAAAGGTATTAAATGCAGCTGAAAAAGGAGCGGTCGGAGTCATCATTTATAACCATTCAGATGGGCCATTAAGCGGTACATTAGGGGAACATAATGATGACTTTGTACCGGCAGTTGCCCTATCAAAAGAAGAAGGGGAAGCACTTTCCTCCGAGTTGGGAAATGCAGTCAACATTACAATCGAAGGAGCGGAAACAGGCGAAAAAACGTCTCATAATGTGATCGCGACAAAACACCCAAAAAATAAAACGAAAGCGACTGACGATATTATTGTCGTAGGCTCTCATCATGATTCGGTAGCCGGAGCTCCGGGGGCGAATGATGATGCCTCAGGTACAGCGATGACTCTCGAACTTGCACGTGTCCTGAAGAATGAGCAGACAGATACGGAAATCCGCTTTATCACATTCGGTGCAGAAGAAGTAGGCCTACTAGGTTCCTCACACTATGTCGAGACGTTATCAGAAGATGAAATTGATCATACGGTAGCTAACTTCAACCTTGATATGGTGGGTAGTAAAGATGCAGGTGACCTTGTAATGCTCACTCTCGATGGTAAGCCTAACCTCGTGACGGAGCTTGCCCAGAAATCAAGTGAAAAACTAAACGGTGAGGCGACACCATATGGTCAGGGGGGACGCAGTGATCATGTTCCTTTTGCTGAAGTGGGAATCCCTGCTGCCCTATTTATCCATAGCCCTTCAGAACCTTGGTATCATACACCGGAAGACACCATTGATAAAATCAGTAAAGAAAAGCTTCAAGATGTAGCTGAAATCGTGGGATCTGCCGTTTATGACCGTGCCAGAGTTGACTACAAGGGTCCGAAGGCTAAAAAAGGTCCTAAACTAAAGGCGAAAGAGGAAATGTTTTACGAGCAGGAAATGAAGTAAATCCTATCAATCTAAACAGACCTCTATAATAAAGAAACTACTAAATATGAAAAAAAATCAGCCTTTTCCTAAAAAGGCTGATTTTTTGAGTTTATTCTTCCTCACTCTCATAATTAAACTGCCACTGAATCCCGAACTTATCGGTCACCTGACCATACAGCTTGCTCCAGAATGTCTCCTGAAGCTCCATATCCACCTTCCCGCCTTCTTTCAATTTATGGAAACGAGTCGTCAACTCTTCTGTATCCTTGCTTACCAGGGCCAGGGTGATATTGTTCCCTTCAACAAAAGGCATATCAGGAAACACGTCGGAAAACATGACGTTGCTGCCATCGATTGTCAGTCTTGTATGTAACACCAGTTTCTTAGCTTCTTCAGGCAGGGGATAATCCGGATGGGGAGGTGCTTCTGCAAATGTCATGATCTGCGGTGGCTCTGTTCCGAATACCTCTGCATAATATTCAACGGCTTCGCGACAATTTCCATTAAAATTAAGGTAAACATTGACTGACATCAAAATCACTCCTATGTTTGAAATGTACTTCATACATATTGTACCACTCGTCTTTATACAATCATAAATTATTTTAGAATAATCAAAAAATAGATTGGGCAATGGGCAATTAAAAAAGAGCCCAATCCTTACTCGTCAGGACGGGGCTCTTTTATACTATTCCGCTTTTAATTCTCTTAAAATATTGACCCCGAAAAGGAGTATGCCGACTGTCGTCAGGAAACCGCCTGCTGCAATAAGGGGGACGACGGCTTCACTTCCAAGTACTAAGAAAAATAATCCAATCATCATAAGGGGCAAGCCGACATTGTGAAGCCAGAAATGAGCTTTAGCCAGTTTAGTAGAAGATACTGCCGGGAATAAGTGATAAATAAGACCTGCTAACGTTAGGGCAGTCCAGCCTAATAAGTTAATGTGGACATGGACCGGAGTCAAACTGTAGTCATGGACCATGGACATATACAGTCCGATACACACACCAATCATAAAGTAGATGACAGAAATCCTGATCAGTTTAATCCCCATCTAATCTCCCTCCTTTTCTTTGGTAATATATGAGAATTTAGACCTATGTAGAACATGGATTTCCATCCATGTATCTAATTTTATGTCAAAAGACACACAGCTTGTGTTTGACAGGTGTTATACTGAAAGAAGTGGCTAGTCATATGTCTTGACGGTGTCAATAATGTAAGCGCTTGATATAAGTGATGTCCCTGGAAAAAAATGAAGGAGTGATATGGTGGAGACTAAGATATCATTAACCGGCACAATTTTCTTAAGTAAACTCATCACTCAATATGCTTATATACATCAGAAAACGGTAGGTAAAACGGCGGATGAATACATTCGTCAAATCGGCCTTCGTACAGGGGAATGGATTGAAGGGTTATATGGGAAGAAAAGTGAGGATTGGACGGTCGAGCGATATGCAGAGGTCATTGTCGATTTAAAAAATGCAATCGGTTGGCATTTCTACATATCTGAAGTATATCCTGATCATGTCGTCGTAAAGGCTACGGCCTGCCCATTTGGAGAAGCCGTTCAGGATGCCCCCCACCTTTGTAACATGACCTCAAGTGTGTTCGGAGGGATAGCATCCCGTAAATTTGGTTATTCCAAAGTGGTTTTAAGGAAAAGGATTGCTGTCGGGGACCCAGGCTGTGAAGTGGCTGTCTATTTCCGTGAAACAGAAGAAGAAGGGGACCTCTACCGCGACTTACATTACACTCCCGATCACGGCAATCCGTTTCAATGGGAAGAAGAAACCATTCTATTATTGAATGAACAGCTAAGGCAAAGTGACGAGCTGGTCATGAAGCTTGTTGATGAGCTGGAAGCGTTACGGGAACAGGTCAAACAGAAATAATAGGTTAATGGAAAAGCCGGCGGATACCTCGCTGGCTTTATATTTTTTTGTGAAACTTGGGGTTTCTAATTAAATATTGCCTCCTGCCTCAGTAATTGATAGAATCATCAATTAGAGAAACTGCAAATCGAAAACGGGGAGTAGAAAAAATGATAAATGTCACTAGTGGATTTAGAATAGAAAAAGATTTTCTTGGAGAAAAAGAAGTACCCGAGGACGTGTACTATGGAATACAAACCTTACGGGCAGTGGAGAATTTCCCGGTTACCGGATACAAAATCCATAAAGAAATGATCGACGCCTTGGCAGTCGTAAAGAAAGCGGCAGCATTGGCAAACATGGAAACTACACGCCTTTATGACGGAATCGGTCAAGCCATCGTTCAGGCTGCTGATGAAATCCTGGAAGGAAAGTTTCATGAATTCTTCATCGTAGACCCGATTCAGGGAGGGGCAGGAACTTCTATCAATATGAATGCCAATGAAGTCATTGCCAACCGAGCTTTGGAACTCATGTCCCACCGTAAAGGGGAATATGGGAAGGTGAGCCCCAACAGTCATGTGAATATGTCACAGTCAACCAATGACGTATTCCCGACGGTCATCCATATTTCCACACTGAAATTATTAGAGAAGCTTCTCGGCACAATGGAGCATATGCTGAACGCCTTTAAAAAGAAAGCCCAAGAGTTCGATCACGTCATTAAGATGGGACGTACCCATCTTCAAGATGCTGTTCCGATTCGCCTTGGCCAGGAGTTTGAAGCGTATAGCAGGGTGGTGGAGCGTGATATTAAACGGATCGGACGAACACGGGAGCACCTCTATGAAGTAAATATGGGGGCTACTGCAGTAGGAACTGGATTAAACGCGGATCCTGTTTATATCAAGAGCGTCGTGAAACATCTGGCTGATATCAGTGGTTTGCCATTAACGGGGGCTGAGCACCTTGTCGATGCTACGCAAAATACCGACGCCTACACAGAAGTTTCGGCTGCACTGAAGGTATGTATGGTCAATATGTCCAAGATCGCCAATGACCTGCGTATGATGGCTTCAGGCCCAAGGGCCGGACTTGGTGAAATTTCATTGCCAGCAAGACAGCCTGGTTCTTCCATCATGCCTGGTAAAGTGAATCCGGTCATGCCTGAATTGATCAATCAAGTAGCTTTTCAAGTCATGGGGAATGACCAGACGATCTCGTTGGCGTCAGAAGCCGGCCAGCTTGAACTGAATGTGATGGAACCAGTACTCGTATTCAACCTCCTTCAGTCCATCAGTATCATGAACAATGCGTTCAGAAGCTTTACGGACAATTGTCTTGTGGGAATTGAAGCGAATGAGACACGTATGAAGGAATATGTTGAAAACAGTGTGGGGATCATCACGGCTGTTAATCCTCACCTGGGATATGAGGTCGTATCCAGAATCGCAAGGGAAGCCATATTAAAAGGGAAATCAGTGAGAGAGCTTTGTTTGGAATATGATGTTCTGACAGAAGAAGAGCTCGATTTGATCTTGAACCCTTATGAAATGACGAACCCGGGGATTGCTGGGCGCGTGCTTTTTGATAGGGAATAGGTATTAAAAGTATACCGAATGAATTGAACAATTAAAGATCAAAAGCTGGCTCTTTAGAACGGAATGAGAGCCAGCTTTTTTATATTTTTCCTTTAAAAGGTAAAAGTGTATATTCATTTATAATTTATAAATATTATCCACTTAGATGAGGATAATTACTTACCTTTAATAGCTTATAAGAAACGATTATCCTATGTATAATGATAGATATATACAAGGGGGGAAGTGAAGCAATGTCTATAGGCAGGATCATCTACTATCATCGAAAAAAACAAAATAAAACACAAGAGCAGCTTTGCAAGGGGATATGTTCAACCACTCATTTAAGTAAGATTGAGAACAGTTCTAAAGAAGGGAATCTGGAAACATTAGAATTACTTTGTAAGCGACTTGGTGTATCAATCGAAGAGGAAACGGCAAAGACACTTTACTTGAAACGCCAGCTAGCCCAATTCTATGAAGCGATTGAGAGACTTCATCGAGATCATGCCGAAAGACTGTATCAGGAGTTACAAAGACATAAAGACTATATCCAATGTACGGAAATGGTTTACTTATTTGAGCTTTACATGCTTCGATATCAATTATTCACGAACAATCCAACCGAATATGAACATGCTTCTCTTGGACTCAAAAAGAATATGAGTAAATTTTCATCGTTTGAAAAGTATTTATGGGAGTTCTTTCAGGGAATTTATTACGGACAGAAACAGCAATACTCAAAGGCGCTTTCCATCTTTGATCAAATAGAGGATAGAGCCGATCTCTATAGTGAGAAAGTAACAGATTATTATTATTATAAAGCGGCAAATCATGGGTTATTGAAGCATTTTACATTGTCTCTGCATTACTCACACAAGGCATTGAGGATTTTTCAGAACACTGGGAACATTTTGAGGATACTCCATGTGAAAATCGGATTATCGGCTAACTTGATTTATATTAACGATTTTGAACGTGCAGAAGTCATGTTGCATACGGCCTTAAACGATGCAGAGATGTTAAAGGATAACGAAACGAAAATTACCGCCCTTCATAATTTCGGATTGCTAAATAGAAAAAAAGGAAGGCTTCAAGAGTCGTTAGACTATTTCTCCCAGTCCCTCAAATTGAAAAAAAAGCATACAATGGGGTATTACGGCACATTGATCGAAATGGTACAAGTGTTGCTGGACTTGAACGAGAGGGAAATAGCAATCAATCTTTTGCAGGAGAACCTAAAAGATTTTAAAGATCAAGAGTCCGTTAAATATACGGAGTTGATGGTGTTGTATTTAGATGCGACAGAGGATGATAAACGGCTTAGCGACTATTTAATCGATCGTGGTCTGCCAATGATGAAGCAATATGATCGTTACAAGGCCGCGTCATTTTCAGAACGACTAGCGGTTTATTTTAAAGAGAAGGGGGATCTGATTTCTTCCAATCACTATCTTCAATTATCGAATGAGCTATTGAAAAAGTTAATCTTTAACCATATTGAACCTCTTCAAATAAAAAAGTAAAAACAAGCGACTGCTATTGGTTGCTTGTTTTTTTACTTTTATAAGAAATTTAATAGGGATTATTCACCTTTCAGCAAAGGGTGTATTTACCTATTTATAAGGGTGAAGGAAATGAAAAATAGGTACAAAGACTAATTCATGCGAAACTTTCCCAACTTTCTTCATGACTTAATAGAGAAATGCCATAAAAAAAATAGAATCTTTATGATAAATGTCGGAAAGTGTAAAGAATTTTCCCAATTAACAGTCATATTAAAGAAGATTAAAATACAAATTGTAAACAACTCTACGCTAATGGATGAATATAAGAGGGGGAAAAGTATGAATAAGAAACGTTCAGCCAAGATCTTGACGGTTGCACTGGCTACAAGTCTACTAGGCACATCAGGGATGCGATTTAACGTGATGGCAGAAGGTTCGCCAAATCCGTCTAAGTTCACACAAGTAAAAGATGTAGAAAAGACGTTGATGAATCTATCGGATGAGCAGAGAAGTGCTCTTAAACAGATCGAAGCGAAACCGGATTTTGAAATCGCTCCGAATATCAATACAGAAAGCGAAGGACTCGTTGATGTCATCGTTGAATTCAAACAGGCCCCTGCAAAAGTGGAAGTGATGAAGCAGGCAGCTAAGGGACTCCGTACGACTACTAAAGCAGCGGCTGAAAAGGTAGAGAAATCTCACAGTGAATTTAAACAAACATTCCATTCTATGAAAAATAAAAAGAGTGCAAGCCCTGGATTACAAGAGGCGAAAATTACGAAAGAATATCGTTCAGCCATCAATGGTGTCGCGATGTCCATCCCGGGGAATGAGATTGAGAGTTTACTGGATTCCGGGGTCGTGAAACGGATATGGAAAGATGAAGTCGTTCAGCTTGAACTTCCGGAAATGGAAGGGGAAGCTTCTGAATCTAAAATGATGGATAGTATCCCGCAAATCAATGTGGACAAGCTTCATGATGAAAACGTAACAGGGAAAGGCATCAAAGTTGGGGTTTTGGATACAGGAATTGATTATAACCACCCTGATTTAAAAGAGGTATATAAAGGTGGATATGATTTCGTTGATAACGATCATGACCCGATGGAAACCACATATGAAGATTGGAAAAACTCAGGTTTACCGAAAATTAATCCGAATTCAGGGACAGCTTATTATACAGAACACGGAACACATGTGTCAGGAACCATCGCTGGGGACCAACAAAATGTAGTTGATTATGCCGTGAAAGGGGTAGCACCGAATGTAGATCTTTATGGCTATCGTGTACTTGGACCCTATGGATCCGGAGCGACAGCAGGGATCCTTGCAGGAATTGACAAAGCCATAGACGACGAAATGGATGTCATCAACCTTTCACTGGGAGCGTCAACGAATAATCCATTATATCCAACCTCTGTAGCAGTTAACAACGCAATGCTATCGGGAGTGGTGACAGTTGTGGCGGCAGGGAACAGTGGTCCAAATGAAGGCACACTTGGAGCTCCCGGTGCAGCGGCCCTTGGCATTACGGTTGGAGCAAGTGATTTTGCCATGGATATCCCTACCTTTACATCCATGAGTGTAAATGGTGAGACATTTGAGAATGTTTTACTACTAGGGAAGAATTTCTCTGATAATTTGACATCCCTTCAAAATCAATCCAAACCAGTCGTTTTTGCCGGACTTGGTTATGAAGCTGATTTCGAGGGGAAAGATTTAACAGGAAAAATCGCTTTGATTCAACGTGGAGAAATTACCTTTGCAGATAAAATGATACATGCGAAAGAAGCAGGGGCTGAAGCTGTCATCATCTACAATAATATAGACGGTGAGATTCAGGCCTATTTGGGAGAAGGATCAGACTATATCCCGACCTTCCGTATGACAAAAGCGGATGGAGAGCGTCTGAAAGGGCTAGGCGATAACGCATCCATTACGTTTGGAGATGTAACGTCTGTCCAAACAGAAGGGGATAACCTGGCCAGCTTCAGCTCAAGGGGACCTGTGGCTGGAAGCTATGATATTAAACCGGATGTTGTGGCACCTGGGGTAGCGATCTTCTCAACCATTCCAGAATATATCAATAGCCCGGAAGAAGGGGTAGACTATTCTGCAGCCTATGCCCGCCTTCAGGGAACATCCATGGCAACACCTCATGTTGCGGGAGTGGCGGCCCTCATGCTTCAAGAAAATCCAAATCTCTCACCATTCGATGTGAAAGCCGCCTTAATGAACACGGCAGAAGACTTGAATGGTGACGTATCCGTATTTGAACAGGGAGCGGGACGTGTGGATGCCTATGATGCAGTACATGCCGATGTATCCATCAAAGTGATGGATACAACAAAAAATCTAAATGAAAATGGTGAAGAGGTCGAGATCGATGAAGAGACGGCATCCATCTCTTTCGGAAGTCACTACAAAGATGACGATGGAATTAAAGCAGACAGCAGGATGATCATAGAGAACAATGGCGGGGAAGATAAGTCATTCAAGGTTGAAGTCGAATACCATGGTGAACGTACAGGTATCAAGGATTCAGCTGCGAACGGCATCCACTTGGACGTTCCGTCGAGTGTAGCTGTTGCCGCAAGCGGCTCGAAAGAGATTTCACCAACGATCACGGTTCCGGAAGATGCAGAAGAAGGGCGATATGAAGGATATATTCACCTGACGAATGCAAGTGATGCGAGTGAAACGTACCAGGTTCCGTTTGCAATCCGAGTCACTGGAAAAGGGTTCGACTTTCTTGAAACAGACCGACCAGCATTAGCAAATAATACACCTAAGTGGCAGTATTACCATCCATTCATCTCAGCAATGTTTCAAATGAAGAACCCGCTGACAAGGATAGACATTCTAATGAAAGATGGAAAATCAGGTGATGCAATTGGATTCATTGCTTCCCTTAATCAAGCGAATGCAAAGGCTGATTTCAGGTATTACATCCCTGCTGTTTTTGCTGGAGGCGTTTATCCATTTACGAATGACGAACAAAATCCGATATCTGAACAATACATTGATTTGCCTGAAGGGGACTATGACATGGAGTTCATCGGGTATGATGAAGAAGGAAAAACGTATACGATCGACACACCTGTTATCGTAGACAATTCAAAACCCCAAGTGACATTTGATAAAGCTCCTGATGTGTATGAAATCAGTGAAGATATGTACACGGAAGAGTTTGGAAAGACAGCATTCTGGCTCCACGGAAATGTGCAGGATGAAACAGTGGATGTCTTGCAATCAAAAGGTATGAATTATGATCAATCATCAAACAGATTTTTTATAGCAACAGGCATTCGTCCATACTACAATTGTTGTTTCCCTTCAGCGGATTCAGAAGGGGATACTCAGTTTGGAATCGAACCTTCTGATATTGCAGATGGACCATTAAGATTAAGTTTAGCCGGTGCTGATATTGCAATGAATGTCAATTACCAACATTATATCTTCTTACAAGAGGGCACTGAATATGTAACATCTGATTACAACAAGAAAGAAGTTGGGTTAAACGATACAGTGACCATGACGCTGAGCTTGAATAACGTGAAAGATTTTATTTCCGGAGAGTACACGATTCAATATAAAGGGGAAATGTACTCATTCGAATCGGCAAAGCTGAACGGTGATTTTAAAGCCTATGCCGAAGAAAACAGACTTCAAGCAACCCTGCAAGATCCTATTGTAAGCGGTACGGGATATTACCAGACTGTCACGTTGGGAGCTGCATTGAATGGGGAAGGGTACTCCGGATTAAATGGTGATATGCCCGTTGTGGACGTAACGTTCAAGGTCAATCAAGATGACTGGTTTTATGGATCTGATAAACTTGATGTAACTAAGTCAAGTTACTCAAAAGCAGGTGAGGGTGAGGCTGTAACTCTTCCATATTACAGCACATCTTCTTATAACTTCGTGTCCAAACATTCAAGGGTAGAAGGGAATATCAAACCAGAAGCATTTTTGAAGAAAAGTGGCAGCGGAAATCTATATTTACCAAATGGTGTAGTTCAAAATATCGGAGCGAGGGTATATGCCCTATCACCGGATGGTGAAAAATACGAAGGCAGCATTGCTGCAAATGGGAAATACACCATTTATGGTGTTCCGGCTTCACGTGAGACATACAATGTCGTAGTGGAAACACCAGGACATATAAAGACTTATACTCCATTCATACCTGGATTTGAATTAAAGGGTGAAGAGTATGGAAGGTTCGTTTCCGGAGGAACCAAAATGGGTCTTGCAGGAGATGTAAACAGTGACAGTTTGATCGACATCAAAGATGTTCAGGATATCGTTGAGTACTACGGTAAAGAAAACCCTGAGGTTCAAACATATGACCTGAATCAGGATGGAGTAGTAAATGAGACCGACGTTCGATTCATTGAAAAGAACTTCTTAACAAAAGGACCGGATGCGCCTAAAGGGAAATCACCTAAAGAAACAAACGGTAAAAAAGATCTAGCCTATTATTTGAATATGATGGGATTAGAACGAACTGAATAACAAGTAGGGATTAACTAACAAAAGGGAAAGAAATGTTCATGAACATTTCTTTCCCTTTTTCTTATTTCCAATGGGTGGCTATTTAAACATATAGAGCAATCAGTATGGTGAGTCTATTTACTTATAATGAATTCTTTTGACATCCTTCTATTCTTTTATTATTAAAATGTCCCTGGTTTCCCCCAATTTTTTTTAGAATTTTCATTCTTTCTAACTAACAGTCAGGGCTATTTGAAGAGAAATGCAAAAAATGTTTGAATTTTCAGGGTGAAAAGACCCGTTATGCCCTTGTTTGTAAATCGGAACTCCCCCAACAGGAAACCGGATCACTTAACAGAAATGCTTAGGGTATGGTACTCCGTATTCAAACTGATAGAAGGAGGAGGGGAAGTGAAGGGGGATATTTATGATACTTACACGGGAGTACTGTTTCTTCTATGAGCTACGTAAAAAGAAAGATACTATTCTATCAAAAAGGGTGAAAATATGATGGTTTCGAAGAAAAGTACGTTATCCATTGGATTGATGTCCGTTCTCCTAAGCAGCAGTATGATTACGCCAGCAAGTGCTGAATTCTATCAGTCTAAGGAAGAAAAGGATCCTGCTCATATCCATAAAGGGAAACTCCCATTGATGGATATGGAAAAGAAGGCTACCGATGATTCTTTATATGGACAGCACCTTAAAGCATTCAACCCAAATGAAAATATTCGCCTAATTGTAGAGGTGGACGTAAATAAGAAACTGAAAACGGCACCTGAAAAACAGGTTGAGCAAGTGAAAAATACGTTTATGAAAAAGAGGGATGCTTCTTCTAAAATCATACATACGTATTCAACAGGTTTTTATGGATTCAGTATGGAAACGACGATGAAAGACGCAGAGAAAATCAAAGAGCTAGAGGGCGTAAAGGATATTCGTCTGGCCAAAACCTATGAGCATATGGATGTAAAGAGCAATGAGCTTGTGGAAGCGATGAATGTATGGACGAAATATAATTACAGCGGCGATGGAATGGTCGTAGCGATCGTGGATTCTGGCATCGACTATCGCCATGAGGCCATGACGCTTTCTGAAAAAGGAAAGAAAAAAGCGAAGTATAATGAACATAACATACAAGAGAAGCTTGATGAGTCGGAAGTAGATGATGTTTGGTATACAGACAAAGTACCAACAGGCTATGACTGGGCAGATAAAGACACCAATGTCATTCCTGCAAGTAATTCCCACGGAACCCACGTAGCAGGAATTGTCGGGGCATACGAAGAATCCCAGAAAAAGGCGATGGGAGTGGCACCGGATGTACAGCTTTTGGCCGAAAAAGTATTCTCGGATAGTAGAAGTGGTGCATATGACGATGATATTGTGGCTGGAATCTATCATGCGGTGGAGTTTGGTGCTGATGTCATCAATTTAAGTCTGGGATCTGACGCAGGAAGCGTAGACCCGAATGATCCGGTACAACGTGCCATTCAATATGCAACAGAACATGGGGTATTAGTCGTAGCTGCGGCAGGTAACGCTTCTTATAGTACAAAACAAAACTTGCTGGAAAAATCACAATTACCATGGGCCGAAAATCCTGATATCGGTCTTGTTGGCGACCCTGGTGTAACACCATCCGCACTGCAGGTTGCTTCATCAGAGAATGATCAGATGAGTGTCGATGCTTTCAGTTTGAATGATGGAAGTCAGCTTGGATATCAAACACAATCCAGTTCCAAAAAGCTTAGTGATGAACTCGAAGCTGGTCAAGATTACGAATTGATTTTCGCCGGTGAAGGATTTGGCAGCCATTTGGATGGTTTGGATCTAGAAGGGAAAATTGTAGTTGCAAAACCTGCAAAATCGTATGCTATTTATTCGACTCTTCAATATGACTCAGCAAAAAAAGGGGCAGTCGGACTGATCGTCATCCCACCGGATAAATATCCATCTTATGCAAGTTTAAATTTCTCAAGATACACCATTCCAGCCGTTACGACTGGACATACAGAAGGAGATCAATTAATCGAGCGATTACAAAGCGGAGAGAAGATTTCAGTGCAACTGTCAGATGAAGGTGTTTGGGTACAAAACCCGACAACAGAACCGATGTCTTCATTCTCTTCTTATGGTTCACCAACGGATTTAAGCTTTAAACCAGAAATCACAGCTCCTGGAGGAAAGATCAGCTCGACAGTATTGAACAACGAGTATGAAACCATGAGTGGAACATCCATGGCAACTCCACACGTAGCAGCTGGAGCGGCTTTACTTCTTGAGAAGTATTACGAGGAGTTAGGTTTACCAAAAAATGAAGAAACGGTCTTAAAAGCGAAGAATGCATTAATGAACACGTCCCAGGTGTTAACGAATCCCAACGATGAGAATTCCTTATACTCACCAAGACGTCAAGGTTCAGGTTTGATGAAGATTGAACAAGCGATTAAATCTCCTTACCTTGTGGAACATGTAGGTGCCCCTTTGGAAAAGGCTGCATCCGTTGCGTTAAAGGAAGTGGACAGAACGTTCGATTTCACATTGGATGTAGAGCCCTTGGCAAAAAAGCTTGAAAAAGCCAATGACCAATATGAAATCGCAGTAGATCTGTTAATGGATGAGACAGAGAAGAAGACATATGGCGGTGTAGAAAGAGAATATCTAACTTTACATTCAATACCGATAGAGGGAGCGGTCGTTAAAATCAACGGAAAACAGATGGGAGACAAGAAAATTCAATACAAACCACGTCGTGATGGCGAAGTGAAGATCTCTGTCACACTCCCGGAAGGGTTAAGCGAAGGTCGTTTTGTTGAAGGGTTTGTCCGCTTTGTTCCTAAAGGAACCTCTGTAAAAGATTTAGCAACTTTAACGATGCCTTTCATGGGATATTACGGCGATTGGGATTCCCTTAATAATATTGATGTGAGTCCGGTGAATGGAGATCCATACTTAGGATATACCGTTCTTTGGAATGACGTAATGGAGTTGCCTATGGGGTATGATACTTCCACAGGAACATTTGATCCAAATAAGATTGGATATTCTAAGAATGCGGTTGCGTCAGGTATATATCCTTCCTTCACGGCGTTTCGTAATTTGAAAGAAATGTCTCTGAAGGTAGAGGATGAGAATGGAAAAACTGTTGCCAACATCACGAATTTCGGTGAATTTACGGAAGATGGCAGCCCGTACCCATTCAGAAAGAACATTATGGGCTATGGAAATTACTCTTATAAGTTCGATGGGATGTTCTGGAGTGGGGAAGATGACGGCGGGAACCAACTTCCTGACGGGAACTATACGTATGTGTATGAGAGTACATTGAATTATGAGGGAGCAGAGCCTCAACAAACGAAAATTCCGTTTAAACTGGATTCTGTTGCGCCTGTAGTTAAAAATATCAAGATTACAGAACAAACAGATGGGAAGTATAAAATTACGTGGGGTGTCACAGAAGAAGGAACGAAACATATCGGAAATTTCATCTGGGTAAATGGTGGTAGTCGAAAAAGCGTATACAGTGATGCAAATGAGTACATTACCGACGAAAAGCCTGAAATTGTCATGATTTCAGCCATAGATGCTCTCCAAAATGTTGGTGTTGGTTATACTGGAAATGAGGAATTGCTGAATGCAGATCCATTTATCAATTATTGGAATGTTTCACGATCCAATGTGAATGAAACGAAACCGGCTTCCATCTTAGTCTTTGGATACAAACGGATGGATTGGCGAATTGAGATTTCAAATGCAGAAGGCGAAATGATCGAGTATGCCGATATTGAAAATGAACATTCGATTTATGGGTTGAAATGGTATGCTGCTGCTGAATATCCGGACGGTGACTATTATGTGACCGTCACGGGAACAGATGAATCGGGATTATCGTTGACATCTGAGAAGAAAAAAATTACAGTGAAACACTAGAAATGAAGCCAGGACTATTCTATTAAAGAGGTTAGTCCTGGCTTATTCTTTCATAAGTCGACTCTAGTAAATACACTCTATTAAATATACGATAATGATTATATTTATTAGAAGGACCATCTTACTTAAACATAGCTTCAAATGATATTGAAACAAACTTTTATTTAAGAGGGAGGGGCTTTATTTTTGCACAGCATCTTCAGGATGTAAAAACAATTTAGAAAGTTTACTATTTATAAAATCCTCTTTTTAATTAAAAAAGGTTAATATTGGTATTATTTATATTAAATCCCTTTACTTATGCCAACTAAATCAATTTTCCCCCAACTTTAATAGGATGAAAGTTTCGGGTCTTATGGACTAATTTGTGTGATGAGTCATTTTTCAGCCTCCAAAATAGTTGGTTTTTCTGATTTTCTCCCCTAGGTAAACACAAATACCACCATAACCTGCCTCCCAATAATGACAAAATTCCCCCCAATGACGAATACGTCTTTCGACAATATAATTTAATTAGAAAGAAAAAGGGGTTGAAGTCATGAAAGCTATCAAATATTCAAAGATTGCATTAAGTGCAGGGCTTCTTATGGGTGGAGTTGCACCTTTAAGTCATGGGCCAGCTGTACATGCAGAAACACAGTCGGATGCAATGAAAATCTTGGCGGGCTTGTCAACAGAACAACGTGAGGCATTGGACAAACTAGAAGCCAATCGATCAATGAGGGGTCTGCAATTATCAAGGGACATTGATTTAAAAAGCGAAGAAGAAGTGACTGTCATTGTCGAATTTGAACAGCTTCCTGCAAAGACAGAAAAAATCAAACAATCTTTAAAGGGGAAAGACGTTTCTCTTGAGAAGGCAAAGAAACAGGTAGAAGAGTCCCACGCAAAATTTAAAAAAGACTTGAATGAAAAATTAGTGAAAAAGACGAAATCGGGGAAAGAAAACTACGAAATTAAGCACACGTATAAAGATGCGTTTAATGGTGTAGCGATGACTCTACCAGCCAATGAAGTTGAAAACCTGTTAGAATCAGAAATCGTTAAGGCTGTATATAGTGAAGAAGAAGTCCAGCTTTCTCCTCCACCAAAAACAGATGAAGAAGAAGGATCAACTACAAAAGTGGACAGTATTCCTTTCATGAATATTGATCAGCTACATAAAGAAGGGTTCACTGGTAAAGGAGTCAAGGTTGGAGTGATCGATACAGGAATCGATTATAACCATCCTGATTTAAAAGATGCCTATAAAGGCGGATACGATTTTGTAGATAAAGATGATGATCCGATGGAAGCAACGTATGATGACTGGAAAGCTTCTGGATATCCTGAAAACAATCAAGGGAACAGTTACTACACAGATCATGGTACACATGTCTCAGGAACGATTGTGGGTCAAGCTGTAAATGATTCAGATTACAAAGTGATTGGTGTCGCTCCAGATGCGGAATTAAATGTATACCGTGTATTAGGTCCATACGGATCTGGATCAACGAGTAATATTCTTGCCGGGATTGACCGTGCTGTGGCAGATGGAATGGATGTCATCAACCTCTCCCTTGGAGCAGCAACGAATAACCCTTTGTATGCAACGAGCATAGCCGTTGATCATGCCGTGTTAAGTGGTGTGACAGCCGTTGTTGCCGCTGGGAACTCTGGGGATCAAGGGAATTATACGCTGGGATCTCCAGGTGCCGCTGCCCTTGCTTTGACGGTAGGAGCAAGTTCTGCACCATCTTTTGTCACGACGTATGATGGCGTGTTCTCTGTGGAAGGTAAGGAGCTGGATGGAGTTCTACAATTAATGACCAACAAATGGACGGATGAGTTTAGTAAGCTCCAAGGCCAAAGCTTTGAAATGGTTGAAGTAGGAGAAGGTGGACCTGCTGATTACAACGGGAAAGATGTCACAGGAAAAGTGGCATTCGTGGCTCGCGGCTCCTTTGCACTCATCGAAAAAATGGAATACGCGAAACAAAATGGGGCAAAAGCCGTCATCATTTATAATATGAATCCGGATGAAGGGCATATTCCTCATTATTTAGGTGAAAGCAATGACAACATCCCGACTTTTTCATTAACGAACCAAGATGGCTTAGAAGTGAAAGAGCTACTCAAAGATGGCACACCAACCATCACTTTGGGAGAAATGGGGGAAGCGGAAATCAGCGGTGATGAGCTTGCATCCTTCAGTTCAAAAGGTCCATCAGGAACGTTGTATGATATCAAGCCAGAAGTAACGGCACCAGGGGTCAATATTCTCTCAACCGTTCCATCCTATATGCAGAATAAAGAAGATTCATCGGATTATTCACATGCCTATCAACGGTTATCAGGCACATCAATGGCGTCACCTCAAGTAGCGGGGATTGCAGCATTATTACTTCAAGCACACCCTGATTATACGCCAAGCGAAATTAAATCCGTGTTAATGAATACCGCAGATCCCCTGAAGAATCAATATAGCGTATTTGAAGTTGGAGCGGGAAGAGTCGATCCAATGCAAGCCATCCATTCGGACACGATGATTTCCGTTCTGGATGAAACACCATTTATTGAAAACCAGGAAGAAATCATCATTCCGGAACAAACCGGTGGTCTAAGCTACGGTTTTATCCCGATGGGGGATGAACATATTACAAAAACGACCAATCTATCAATTACAAATAATAGTAATAATAACAACAAATATGATATTTCAGTAGAATATAATGTGGGGGCAAAGGCTTCTGGGTCTCTGGATGCTGAGAGAAATGGTGTGAGGCTCAATGTGCCAAGCTCCATGAAAGTGAAAAAGAATAAAGAAGAACAATTCAATGCAATTCTTACCATCCCGAAAACAGCTCAAAAAGGAACATATGAAGGATACATCGTGATTCAAAATCAAAAGGATCCAGAGGACAGCTACCGTATCCCATTCGGAGCGAAAGTCGTGGAGGAAGGAATCGGCTACTTTGATGTTTATACGAAAAGTATTTCGACTAATCGCGTGAACAATCCTTATAGCAGAAAAGAAACGGATCTTGATTTCAGGCTGAATTCCCCGATGGAAAGATTGGATTGGGTACTGGTTGATCGGGACACGAAGGAAGACCTTGGATGGATTACGGGTGTGAATTCTGCTGGAGCAGCCATCGATGTCGATTATTATATCGAAGAAGGATTCTATGGTTATTATTATCCATTAACAGGAAATGATAAAAAGCCACTGAGCTATACAAAAGTGAGAGTGGAAGATGGCATTTATGATGTGAAGATGATCGGGACGACGAAAGATGGAAAGCAGTTCACGAAAACATCAACCATCAGCTTAGACAACGGGGCACCAACAGTTGTTTATGACCAAACAAACGCAATGCCAACTGGTGACTTCCCAATTGTAGAGCTGGAAGAAGGCCAAGAAACAGTTACTTTATCAGGATCCTTATTGGATGCTGAGATAGAGGAAACGGCTAAGACCGATATCCCGCTCACTCAAGCGAGTAATAATATTTGGTACGGTCCGAATGGTCCAAGCTACCGGCTCCAAGTAGATGAAAATGGGAAATTCTCAAAAGAAATTAATGTGAATACATCGTACATCAGAGAAATTCAATATTTAGGAGCAGATTATGCTGGAAACACAGCCATTCCTAAAGTTGTCTATTATGTGCCGAAAGGATTTCAATTTATTTTTGCAAAAGCGGATAAAGATTCTTATCAAATGGGTGACAAGGTTACGTATACTTTCTACGCTAAAAATTTGGAAAATGCCCATGACTTTTCAATGTATACCTATAACTCAAGTAAGTTCTTGGATTCTGTTGAATTCCAATTGGCTGATGGATTACCAGAGGGAACAGAATTAAATGTAACAAAAACCGGTACAACAAGTGTCAGAAGTGATATTGAGATTAAAATTCCTGGTGAAGGTGTATCAGGGGACGTGGCATTATTCAAGATTGTAGCTGACACGAATGAGCAGGAGTTTTTCAATGCGTATTCTCCATTGTTCAGCAGTGTAAGTACGATGAAGATCAATAACGGACCACGGATCCCGACGAAAATGGGAGCTCACCCAGTCTATCCGAAAGTATCAAAGGTGAATGCAGGATTTATAGGCGCAGAAGGGCTCCTGACAGATGCAGGTCGCTTTGATTATAGCCGGGATTACACACAAATAGGTGCCACTATACACTTGGAGGATAAGGATGGTAACATCTATCCTGTTACCATACCGAAAAACGGTGTCATTAATTTTGAACAACTACCGGCGTCGGTTCATAAGTACACAGTCGTGACGGATGTACCAGGACACTACACAACGTATACACCACTTGAAGCGGGACGTACGGAAAATGGTGTAGATATTGGGGAATATGTTACGTATTATATGGCCGTTTCAAAACCTGGGGATATCAATAAAGACAATGCCATTGATATTCACGATGCCCTATTGCTACAACAAAATTGGGGAACGGACTATCGAAACACAGATATTAACTTCGATGGTACGACAGACAAAAAAGACTTTACACTCCTTGAGAAGTATTACTTGTCTGAAAATGATTTTGTATTGGATACTCCAGATCCTCAATCAGAAGCGAATGGCAAAACGATCGACACGATTAAAGAAGAGTTGGGAATTAACCCTTAACGGTTTCATTTTTCCACATCTTGATGATTGTAATCAACCAGAAGAAAGGGTAGTCCGTTAAGGGCTGCCCTTTTTTGAATTGCGTAAATCTAAGTTCTTCGAGATTACACTATACTCCTACTTTGAAAATTCCAAATAGGCAAAAAATAATACTGTTTCAATGAAGAATGAAGAGGTATGATGATAGAAAAGGGATATTCTGAAGCAATTAGTATAATCTTCGGGAGTGAATTTGATGAGTTTAGGACTACTTATAAAATTTTACAGAGAGAAAAAAGCGCTGACACAAGAAGAACTTGGAAAAGGGATATGTTCCGTTACTCATATAAGTAAAATTGAGCGTGGAAACACCCAATATTCTCCTGAAATCACACATATGCTAAGCGAGAAACTCGGAATCGATCTGGAAAAGGAAATGCAGTCACTTCAAAGATATGAGCGTTTGCTTGATCAATGGCATGATAGCATGGTTTTACAACAGGAAAGTGAAATTGAACGCTTGAAGAGCGAAGTTGAAAAGAATTCATTATTTCTCATCCAATCCGTTAAGAATAAATATTTTTTATTACAATCAAGGTACTACCTTCTGCAAGGGAATATAGCCCAGGCGGAAAACTTGCTGGATAAAATGAAAAAACACCGTAAAGAATTAAACTCCTATGAACATCACCTGCTTCATCATCTCCTGGGCATCATAGAAATGCTAAAAGGGAACTTTAAGAATGCGCTCAACTATCTTCTACAAATTAATGAAAAAGAATATTTAAATCACGAGTTCTTCTATCAAATCGCGATAGCGTATCATAACCTTCAATTTAAAGTAAAGGCCTACCACTATAGTGAAGTTGCACTTGATTACTTCAGGAAAACGAATAATTTTAAAAAGGTCATCGACGCTGAAACGATAAAGTTGATCAATGAAGGAAGAAACGAATTGTGGGATTTCGAGGAACTGGTAGAGCGGTATAATCGCTTGATTGCACAATGTGATATTTTAAATGAAACATCTAAAAAGGCGGCCTTATTAAGCAATTTAGCATATGAACACTCGTTTGCAGGAGATAATGAAAGTGCAGGAATGTATTATAAGAAGACATTGACCTTATTGGAGAAAAACAGAATGTCTCCTGTCTATCTCAATAATCTGATTGGTTATGTTTATTGCTGTTTGCACATTGAAGGAGATCGAGAAGAGCGAGACCTCAAGCAATTAATTGATACAGGCAGCCAAATCTCAAAGAATATTCATGATAAAAGCAGTTTCCTATTCTTTGAAATGCTCCGGTTATTGCATGAAGGTAAAAAAAAGCAGTACTACCGGTTTATTGAAGAACAAATCATCCCTATGCTCGAGGAAAATGGAAAACACCAGCAGTTGTACACGTATGTAAAGACTATGTATGAGCATTATTTAAATCAAGAAAACCCGGAAAAAGCCTTACATTATGCGAAGAGGTTGATTGAGAATTGTTAGATTGATGTGATTTACTTTAAAAGTAAATCAATCTAGTAAACGACTTGGTTGAAAAATAGTGTTATTTCCAAAAGCAGTAGCACGCTGATACTGGGGGGAAAAGGTTCTTCCCTCAGTGGTATATTTACATATAATGTTTGAAAAGACAACCTATAGGAGACAATCCTGATAGATTGTCTTTTTTTATTTTGAAATAAAGGAGATATAAAGTTTATGAAGAAGTGCTACTGTAGGCTGATTTTTGTGTTTTCACTTCTTTATCTTGGTGGATGTCAGGCTGATAATGGAGAGAATGCCTATCAAATTGACCTTAATGGGGTGGAGGAAACAATGAATTCGTCTATCAAGGTAGATCCAGCGATTGACCTATCAAGCGGGGAGACTATTTCAGTGATTATAGAATTTAAGACCAAACCTGCAAAAATTGCCGTTCTGGAAGCAGAAGCTCAAGGCGTGGATATGACCTTGGACAAAGCCAAGGAACACGTTGAACAGAGTCATCAGGCTTTCGAGCAAGAACTTCATGCCTTCCTGGATGATAATGAAGTGGAATATCGTATCAACCACAGGTATAAAACAGCCTTTAATGGGGTGTCTATAGAATTACCGGCAAATGAAATTAAGAAGTTAATGGGCTCTTCTGTTATTTCCAGGATTTATCCAAACCAGGAAATCCAGTTGGATCCTCCTATTCAACCTTCAGATCAAATGTAAAAAAGATAACCGGCACACCTTGAATCAGTCAGGTGGTGCCGGTTATCTTTTTTTCTAATTTTAAAGGTCACAATTCCTTTCGGAAAATAGCATAAAAAATGTGCAAGAAATCGGGAAAATAGAATAGATCAAAAGGACTAGTCCCGTTTCGACCAAAAAGACAGACGATTAGGAATTTTTCAAGTATATAAGATGTAGTGGCGATATTTCTTTAATATTTACTTTTAATAGTCAAAAAAATAGAGGTGTAGGTAAAAAGAACTAGGTAAATAGTTTCGATTGAAGCTATGGGAAACCTACTGAAAACCCCAATTTTTTCATGATCACTTATTAGTATAATAGGAGTATAACCTATATTGAAATAAAAATTTGGATGAAATGAAGCAACCTATACTACGTCACCCTGGAGGTTAAATCATGCATATTGGGACATTTATTAAGTATTATCGAATCTTTAAGGGAATGACCCAGAAACAGGTAGGGGATGGGATCTGTACACCTGGCCATATCAGTAAAATTGAAAGCGGACACTTACAGATTACGAAAGATAAAATCGAATTGTTCAATCAAAGGCTGAACATTAACGTGGAGAAAGAGTTAAAGGCGTTTAAAAAATTACGATTAGATTTGGAATTGTGGCATGATGTCATGATCAAGCAGGTAAATGGAAAGATGGAATTATTGAAAGAGACCATCGAACAAAATCCGTTAATCAAAATTGAAACCCTTAATGGCACCTTTAAGCTGCTGAAAGCAAGGTACTTTATTATGAAAGGAGAGCTAAAAGAAGCTGCATTCTATTTAAGTCAGTTTTCTAATAAACGTCTGTCCTTCCATATGTTCGATTATGATTTTCACTTATACTATCATATAAAAGGCATGTATGAGCTTGCAGAGGGAAATCCGCAAACAGCCATAAAGTATCTGGAGAAAATAGATCGGGATATTTATTCCAATCCTGAATCCTATTATCATATGTCCGTTGGCTATCATGATCTTGGGCAGTATGACAAGTCCATGCGTTATAGTCAGCTGGCTCTGGGCTATTTCAAGGAAACGTTTAATTTTACAAGGTGTATAGATGCTGCTACGATTCAGTTGGCAGCGGAAGCCAGAAGCGAAGAAGCGAGTCTTGCGTCGCTAGTGGAGAAATATGACGAGTTGATCCAACATTGTGATAACCTCCATGATCATAGAAGAAAAGCCGTTCTTCACCTGAATTTAGGGAATCTTTATCGAGACGTAATGGATGATAGAAAAGCAAGAGACGCATTTCACATAGCATATGGATTATTGAAACACGAATCCGATAAAAAAATGTATGTAAACAGCCTCTTTGGTTATATTGATAGTTCCATGGAGGTAGACGGTTCCGCAAATAATGAAAAATATGCTAGTTTAATAGAAGAGGGACAGACATCTGTGAGAGATATGAAAAATTCCTGCTTGGAAACGTTCTTTACAATGCTTGAGATCAGGATCCAAGAGGGAGAGGAAGCATATTATCACTATATTGAGAATGTCATCATCCCTCTATTAAAGGAAGAAGGGCAATACGCCCAGTGCAACTATTACATTCAAAAGCTCTACAACCATAATAGAATGGATGGTAGTAGAGAGGCAAAAGGAAAAGAATGCGTATTTAGCTGACGGTTATATGATTAGAAATGACAGAGAAAGGAGAGGTTGAGATGGAAAACCCGGATCGATTGATTTCATCATTTGATGAGGTGACATTGAGTGATTATAAAATGCCCATCATCTGTATTTACTCAAGCCCAATAGATTATCAAGGCATGTTTGTGGCAAGGCTATTCGATGTCAATCAGCCCACCCATTATATTTTGATGAGACCTACATTAGAAGCAATCCGAAGTGAAATTCCCGAACGTTTCTCGCTGGTACCGAAAGCACAAGGGGAAGATTCCAGTATCGTCGAAACATGGATTTAATTCCAAATAAAAAGCTTCATCTCTCTAAAAGAGATGAAGCTTTTTACGTATTTTCATTGGCATATGGATAGAATTTACTTTCGATTTTCTTATATTCCCTAAGATTTTCAGTAAGACGTGCCAGCTTATGAACTTCCTGCAGAAGAAACGTTTTATCCAATTCATAAATCACTTCTTTCTCGATGTGATCAATGGTATTGCAGGCAAATTCCCAAATGGCTTTGTGTTTAGATGGGTCAATGGATTCAGCAATAAGTGCGAGTGCCCGAACGATATCAGTAATGATGAGATGATTGTTTTTTGCATAATGCCTGATATAGCCAAATCCACGATAGAGATAATATTCAAATGCTTCTGTCTGGAGAATGACTCGGATTTTTCCATCCTGATCGATTAAATAGGGAGTGAAGGAAAGGTGTTCTTCAACTGTCAGCATCAGATCAGCCATCTGATCAATCGTATTGGAGGCCGTTTTAGGGTCATCATTCCCAAGGGACTTAATCGCAACTTCTGCAAGCTTATGGATCCCCATCTGGAGATCTTGAATTTCAGTCTCCTTCTGGCCCATTTCGATAAAATCGAGATGGACATCAGTGGAAATATCTTCGGTCTCAGGTCCCCATATGCTCATTACTTCATTCCCTGCCAAAACATAATCCCCGACTTTATAGTGGAGCTGAATGACAAGTTGATCTCTTTTGGCCGCTTCAATCATTCCATGAAAATCGATCAACTGTATATATCCCGACTCTCTTGACTTCACATGAACAATATTTTTCTTATGATGCTCCATGATATCCCCGGCATTTTTAGTTCGGTGGGCTTCTAAGTCATGTTTCAGCGTTTGATTGATCATCACTTCAGAAACCTGCTTCATATTGTACGTAATATTGTGTACCTGCATCCAAGTAGATGCATGATTAATGAAAAAGATAAAGGTGACGGCAGTAAGGAATGCAAGTCCGATCGTCATGGTCGGGGCAGCAACAAACAATTCGTCCTTTGAATTTCCGATAAAAAGAAAGAGGAGCAGTACGTATACAAAACTGCCATTGAAAATTCCAAGGGCGTGCTGCGTTTGTTTGTCCGAAATGAAATCAAGGAGCATCCTGGGTGAAAATTGACCACTGAACATCGTGAGTACTACAAGGAGCGAATTCAGCGTGAAAGCACTGAGTGTGAGAATGGCCCCGATGAGTGTACTGACAAGCATGCGTGTAACAGCGGCATCCATACTTAGGAAACCATATGTGTACTGAGAAATGTCTGCATACAGATCTAAGTAGAGGGTGAGAGCGACAAGGAGTAAGGAGAAACAAATATAAAAGAATGGCATATACCAAATGGTCAGGCGAACCTCACGCATTCGTTGCCGTTTTGACATGAGCATATATTTTCTGATGGATAAGGGAAGCATTTTTTTGAGCATAATCGATTCGGTTCCTTTCAAATAAAGAGATATGGGTTAGTTTTCCCTGCCAGATCATGTTAAAACGTCTCTCTGTAAATTAGATTAATAGGCTCGCAGAAGGAGCTCAATCTTAAGTAAACCAATAGGAATTCCCCTCTCTCGTCACATTAGAAAGAATTTTTTAAAAATAACAAAAATGGTATTGACGAAGGAATGAATCCCCTATATAATCCAATTCATACTCAAATAGCAAGTAATACCAAAACAAACGATATATCTCTTATCAAGAGCGGCGGAGGGATAGGCCCGATGAAGCCCGGCAACCTACAGGATCAGACTGTAAAGGTGCCAATTCCTACAGATTCTCTATGGATCTGGCAGATAAGGGGAGGAGCATGCTCATAAAGCCCTCTTCTTAAAAAGAAGAGGGCTTTTCTGTATACCCTCTTTATTTCCCACATTATTCCAAGTGATTCCTAAGTGGAGCTTCAAAGGAATGAACCAAGCTAGTCTGAAAATGAAAAAATGTGATAAAGGAGGCTGAAGCATGTCAACGATAAATGTGGCACTTCTGGGGTTTGGAACAGTCGGGCAAGGAGTGTGTGAAGCCATTGATACCCATCAGGAAAGAATGAGGGAAATCCTGGGGAAAGATGTAAAGATAAGGGCCATCCTTATTAAGGATCCCGCTAAAAAACGGAGCATCGATTCGTCCATTAAAGTAACAACGGATTTTCAAGAAATCCTGGATATCCCTGATCTTCATGTGATATTCGAAGCAATAGTAGGTGAAGAACCGGGTCATACGTATTTAACCCAAGCCATTGAGAAGGGAATTCATATTGTTACCGCCAATAAAGCGATGTTTGCTAAATATGGTCCGGATCTATTGGAAAAGGCGAGGAATAATGGGATATCCATCGGTTTTGAAGCGACGACAGCCGGAGGAATCCCCGTAATCGGGAGTATCAGGCAGCTTCTTAAGGTGAATGAGATCGAGCGGATTCAAGGGATTCTGAATGGGACGTCCAATTTCATCTTATCGCAAATGAGAAAACGTGGAATTTCCTTTGAGACAGCATTAAAGCAATCGCAGGAAAAGGGGTATGCTGAAGCTGATCCGACCAGTGATATTGAAGGTTATGATGCTTTTTATAAACTTCTCATTCTAAGTCAAACCGCCTTTGGCAAACAGCCGGATTGGAAGGATATCAGACGAAAAGGGATTTCACACCTGACAGCAGAATGGCTTCAAGCAGCGGAATCTTTTCGATTGCGATTTAAGCATGTAGGCTCCCTGGAGCGGGATTCATTCAATCACATCAAGGGTGAAGTCGAACCGATCCTTGTCCATGACACCCATCCTTTTTACGGCGTGGAGGATGTGGAAAATGCCGTCTCACTCAAGGGCAGTCTTGTAGGCAGGGTCACCCTGCTCGGTCCCGGTGCCGGTAAATTACCTACCGGAAGCGCAATGGTAGAGGATTTTCTTTCATTGATAGAACGGAAGTATACGGACTCTGCACAAAGCACAGCGAGCACTGGGGAAGTTCATGAAGAGAACCGCCACCAATGGGTTCTGAGAATCCGCGAAAATGAAGATTATCAAAGTTGGATCCCATCGTTTATATTAAAAGATCGCATTCAGCTGGGTGGTAACTTGTATGTATTTGTTGAAGGCAGCAAAGATACACTTCAAAGTCTTCTAATGACACATGACCATATACAAGCCGTTTCTATATTAAAAGAAATTCCGTTGGAAAATGAAGTGAAAACTGGCGTCGCCGTTTCCTAGAATCAGTTTTTTAAAAAAAGGTCTGATAGAAAGTAGGGGTACACTTGAGTATCATTGTTCAAAAGTTTGGTGGAACCTCTGTTGGTTCTACAGATCGAATCAAGCGGATCGTCTCCCATGTCTTGAAGGAAAAAGAAAAGGGGCATGACGTTGTCGTAGTGGTTTCAGCTATGAATAAAACGACGGATACCCTCGTGAAATTGGCAGGGGAACTTGCACCAGAGCCAAGCAAAAGAGAAATGGATATGCTCTTAAGCACCGGGGAGCAGGTGACGATTTCCCTTTTGACTATGGCCCTCGAGCATCAGGGAATCGAAGCAGTGTCCCTGACAGGGAGGCAGGCGGGTATCCAAACGGACGGAGTATTTGGGAATGCGAAGATTACCTCGATTGATACCGAGCGGATCAACTCGGAGTTATCAGACGGACGAATCGTCGTAGTAGCCGGCTTTCAAGGGATTACGAAAGAGGGAGAGGTTACCACATTAGGGAGGGGCGGTTCGGATACGACGGCAGCTGCTCTTGCATCGGCGTTAAAAGCCGTAAGATGTGATATCTATACAGATGTGGATGGTGTTTATACATCGGATCCACGAGTCGTTCCCCGGGCATCGAAAATTGATACTCTCTCCTATGAGGAGATGCTACGCTTGGCCACCATGGGAGCAGGTGTCCTGCATCCAAGAGCCATTAAACATGCGAGGGAACATCACGTGCCGCTTGTTGTTTGTTCCAGTTTGAATGAGGGACGTGGAACCTTGATCAGTGGGAAAACCCAAAGAAATGCCCCAATAGTCGGAGTAGCCCATCAGGAAGACATCTGTGTTCTCACAATCCATGATTGTCAGGGAGGAGAGTCACTGATTCTTTATGATCTGGATTCACACCATATCGAGACAGAAATAATAAAGTTTCAGGAAAACCTTGCCCTCATCGTTAAAGAACAGGATTTTCAAGCAGTAAAGAGAATCGTCGATCAATATAACCAGGCTTATTCCCATGTAGAACAAAGAGAAGATCTATCTAAAGTATCTGTGATTGGACGCATCGACTCATCCCGTGAGGTGAAAGAGAAGGTTACCAACGTTTTTCATGACTACCATATCGCAAAGGTGTCCATATGGGAATCTTCCGTAGGGTTAAGTGCTCTTGTGGAAAAAAGTGATGTAGAAAAGGCGGCCAGGGTCCTTCATATGCACTTTGGTCTGGATTATATAGAATCAAGGAGAGCCGTACTATAAAGTAAAGAGTGGTGATGCCTTCCGGCTGTCACCACATCCCAAAAGGAAGGGTGTATAGGCATGCCTATACACTTCTTCTATGGACTGATCAACACAGGTGTACCGATTGGAATGAGGCCCGCCAACTCCTCAACATCTTTATTATACATTCGTATACACCCTCTGGACACGGCATTTCCAATTGAACTGGGGTCATTTGTTCCATGGATCCCATAACTTTCTTTTGATAAGCTCATCCACATCGTTCCAAAGGGTCCGCCGGGATTCGGTGCTTTATTAATGATGATGAATTCCCCAATTGGGGTTTCAAAGAGTACTCTCCCCACTGCAATGGGGTACTGCTTGATTTGTATGCCATCTTTGAATAAACGCAGCCAGCGGTTGTTAACAGAGACTTGAATACGGTAGGGATTCGCAGTAGCGTCAGGAATCCCCGGTATGGTGATCGTTTGCCCGGGATATATATTATCGGGGTCTATACCTGGATTAGCGTTAAGGATGACGGCCAATGGAGTCCGGTAGTCCCTTGATATCTGACTAAGTGTTTCTCCTGTCTTTACTGTGTGTATCAGCTCAAACACCTCCCAATTTCACTTTCTTTCCAGTCTATGTACATGTGAAAAAGTCGGTTCATCAGACGAGCCGGGACTTAAAAAAGCCTGCATCCATAAAAGACGCAGGCGTAAAAACCAGATTATTGAGGAAGGTTCTGCTGTGGAACCGTCGTATAGCTTTGCAGCATGAGAGTCATATCCTGAACATTCAGCTGAGGAACCTGATAGTAGCCATGCTTGTTTTGATAGAGGAAGATCTCATAACTCATTTCGATGAAGTTCGGTACGCTGTCTGCCACAACACGGCGTAATACGGGGTTCGTCATCTCAAGAGCCGTCATGGCAAGCAGGGTGGCCAGAGATTTCGTTTGTCCTAGCATATAAGCTGACAAGCCTTTATCTGAGAGCTCATTGACGGATTGGTTCGGTTTTTTTGGTGGTCCTGGTTTCACTCCATAAGTAGTGGCGTGGGATTGAGTCATTTTGTATTGTTGGGTTGGGACAGCCGGGTCATGACCTGTCGAAAAGCTTCCCACAATCGTATTATACATAGTCGTCACGAAAGTCGACTGCCTCTTGAGGATATCCTTTAGTTCAGGGTCCTGTATGTGTTGATCATACATTTGATATTGATCCAGCATGCTGATGATCCCGGCAATAATTTCGTGGGCATCAAATAGTTCATGACCTCCATGGTCTTTACTTTGATTATTCATCATATTGGGTGGCATTTGGTTTCCCTGTTGAAGCGGCGTATTCGGTTGATTCTGCATGAGTTTTCCCTCCTGTTTATATAACATCGTTGATTAGAATAACCACTTACAGTTCAATTATGTATTCTCCCATCCACAATCGTTTAATACTTACCGGCCTGTCCGAATACAATAGGAAGAAGTCAATTTGAAGGTGGTCTTAGGATGAGTATATTTATCAGTTATATCGTTTTGGGATTATCTCTGTCTGCACCCATGGGACCGATCAATGCCGCTCAATTGGACAAGGGGATTCGTTTCGGGTTCCTCCACGCCTGGCTTGTGGGCGTAGGCGGCATGGTAGCGGACGGAGTATTTATGGTCCTCATCTATTTTGGGATTGCTCAATTTATCGATACCCCATTGATAAAATTATTTTTATGGACCTTTGGTTTTTTTGTCCTCACGTATACTGGGATTGAAAGCATCCTAAAGTCAGGTTCCCTCACCTCATCCTCAAGTCATGATCAATACGAAACGAAAAGGAAAGCGTTCCGGACAGGCTTCTTTATGGCGATCTCGAATCCCTTAAGTATTTTATTCTGGCTTGGGATCTATGGTTCAATTTTGGCCCAGACCTCGAGCTCTTATGAAGCGGGGCAAATTTTCATCTATAGTATGGGGATATTTCTCGGGATCACACTTTGGGACCTGACGATGGCAGGTGTTGCAACGGGGGCGAGAAAGCTGGTCAGTCCCCGGATCCTTCGAATGATCTCCATCATTTCGGGATTCATCTTGATGGGATTTGGTATTTATTTTGGTGTGCAGGCCTGCCGTTTATTGTTTGGCTAGACAGACACCCACCCGGCTCCCTCCTAATAGGATAAATGTGTAATCTTTAGGAGGGATCGGCTATATGTTACGTTCTAAAAGTTGGATCGATCAACACATGGATGAACTTACAAACTGGCAGCAATCAGCCTATAATCATTTCTCGGCAGTGATGTGCGACGAAAATCATCCATACCCATGTGTGCCTGGAAAACAAGGCTTTCATTCAGATACATTACGTTTCGGCTTTGCAGATGATCCGAGAAACGAAGAGGCATCCGAAGAGCTGGCGGACTTGCTCAAACAATACGGTGAAATCTCAAGGGATACAGGAACTTACGCATCTCTTGTCGTGTTTTTTAATTCAGAAGGTATAGGGGAAGATGCCCAGTCCATTGATTCGTATCAACGTATATTCTGGACTCTTTTAAATCGGGTGCATGAATTAGATGAAACACCTTGGCCGGACGGTATAGCGAAGGATCCCCATCATCATACATGGGAGTTTTGTTTTAATGGTGAACCGTATTTTGCCTTTTGTGCAACACCGGCTCACATCGTAAGGAAAAGCCGTCATTTTCCTTACTTTCTTGTAGCCTTCCAGCCTCGATGGGTGTTTGATGAAATTAACTCTTCCACTGCATTCGGTCAGAAATTAAAGAAAGTCATTCGGAAGCGTCTCATTGAATATGATGAGGCAGAGCCGCATCCAAGCCTGAAATGGTATGGTCAGGAAGATAACTACGAATGGAAACAGTATTATCTAAGTGACGATGAATCTTCACTTTCCAAGTGTCCCTTTTTAAATAGCCAAAAGAAAATCAAGAGTTAAAGCGTTCCGGCTTTAGCTCTTTTTCCTTTGATGAATGTCGCTATCCCAATAAGCATGATGAAACCGATGCTTACAAAGAACCCTATGCGACTCACATGATCAAGAAGTGTACCACTGATGGCCAATACAATGAGAAGGAGAGCAAAGAGTGTTTGGATGCGCTCCCAACCGGTTTTGCTCATCAGCTTGTGGAAGGAAGCCAGAATGAATATCCATGTGTATAAAAGCATGAGTCCCGCAGCTGTAGTGATATATTCGAATAGTCTATCCGGCAGGAGCATGGCAATGATAATGGACACAGCGACAACCAGGGTGGTAAGTCCGAAAGCAGGAAGGGGGACCTTCATTTTCCCCGTTTTGGCGAAAACTTTCGGAGCGTCCCCTTCTTCTGCCAATGCTACGAGCATCGTCGTGACAGCGTACAAAGAAGCAACCATGGTGGAAAACCCGGCAATAATCAGAATGGCATTGAAAACATGCGGGACCCAGGGAAGGTCATATTGTTTAAGTGCAGTAAGAAATGGACTTTCATTCGTATCGATCCTGCCTTCAGGTACGAGCTTTAATACGAGATAGAAGGATAAAAGATAAAGGATTGTTAAAATGAGAAGCATGATATTCCCGGACTTTGGCGCATCCTTGGGATCCTTAAGCTCCTGAGCCATCAACCCCATCACCTCAATTCCCCCAAATCCATAAAAGGCAAAAAGCAGGGCGAGCCAAAGCCCTTTTCCGTAATGGGGAAGAACGTCTTTTAATGGAGATTGAAGCTGTTGAGCCGAAGCTCCGATACCTGACCACCCAAACATGGCGGCACAAGCGATGATGACAAACATCACGATGGCTGCAATTTTCATGATGCCAAACAGATTCTCCATCTGCTCCACTTTTTGCACGCCCATCAAAATGATCAACAATCCAAGTCCTGCAAATCCGGCGGTGAAGACCCACAGGGGAACGGCAGGAAACCAAAATTGGGCAAAGAGAGCAAGAGCAGTCAGTTGACTCCCCATGATGAGCATTTCTGCGGACCAATAGACCCAGCCGTTACTGAACCCTGCCCATGATCCGTATGCCTGCTTTGCATAAGTTCGGAAGGACCCCTTTTCAGGATGATGTGCTGTCAACTTTGCAAGGGCTTGGAACACCATCCAGGTTCCGATACCAGCCAATAAATAAGCAATGAGAACCGAGGAGCCAGCCTTTTGAATGGGGATAGCCGATCCCAGAAAGTACCCGGTTCCAATGATACAGCCCACCCCGATGAAAGAAAGCTGCCACCAAGATAGATTCGTTTGATTTGTACATTTACTCATATGTTTTTTCACCTGACCTTTAACCTTCATAGTGTGACGCCAGGACTCATGAAATATGTGAAGGGAACAGAATGATTTTCTTGTGGAGGGAAACAGTAAAGGTGACTGAAAAAAAAGGAGGCTGGATCATCGTGAAAATTAATCCGAATTGCTGGAGTGAACATGGAGAATTAAAGACGGTGTTGGTGTGTTCGCCTTCTACATCGGATATACCCGATCAAAGAACCGCGGATTATGTGGGGTGGGAGAAGCCTGTTAACCAGGAGAGAGCCCAAGAAAACCACGAAGGAATGATCAGGGCGATGAAAGACGCTGGGGTAACGGTCGTTAATTACTCTGAATTCTTGACGGGTGAGAATGCTGCGCTCAATCATCAGTTGATCAACCGGGTATTTGTACGCGATTTAGCCTGTGTGTACGGGAATACTGTGATTCCAGGAGATGCGGGGATTACAATGAGAGCACCTGAATACGTTCATTGCCATGAGCTGTTTCAATCCTGGTTTGACGAAAAGACGTTTTCAATTAAAGACAATAACGGTTTGAAGGCATTGGAAAACGGTGATGTATTCGTTTTGAATAAGGATGCCGTCTTCATCAATACAGGAATGCGGACAAGTATTGAAAGTATAGAGGAGTTGAAGCAGAAAATCTTTCAAGCTGGATTTTCTGAGATAGGCATCATCGATTTACCCAGAACCGGGGAAACCATGCATCTGGATATGAACTGCAATGTGGCCGGGTCAGAACTGATCATTGCGAAGAGCTATATGAGACTTTTTCCGGTACAAATCATCGGAGAAAAGGGTGGCCGGTATGTGATGATGGAGGAATTTATTAAACGTCAAGGTTTTGAGGTACTATGGACGGATGACGTGAAGCATACGGTTGCTGATATCAACTTCTTAAATCTAGACCCTGAAACCCTTTTGGTAAGCACGAAAGCGAGTAAAAAGATATTGAAAGATCATCCGAAATTAAAAGGCAAGAATTTGATTGAAGTGGATGTGAATGAGCTTGAAAAGGGCGGTGGTGGAATCAGATGTATGACAATGCCTTTTGAGCGGGGATGACGGGATAGAAACCCTGATTTATTCGTTATCCCTAAAGAGACAAAAGGTTCATGATAACGACATCATCCATGGTCAACTGACATCATTTCCTGGGAAAAGATGTTGAATACTGTAGGGTAGTGAATATAGAGTTGAGCCCTTAGTTTCTATGTCTTTTATTAAAAAAGGAAAAGCCTACGATCAATTTTTGATCGCAGGCTTTTTCTATAAAGGAATTAATTTACCCCAACAGCATCCCATGCCGCTTTAATGGAATTGTAAGTAGAGCTGCTATCACGTAAAGATTTGCAGCCGACTGATTGGTACTGGTGCTGCCAATCCATCCTTACGTTTCATTACCACATCTGTCGGTTCATGGGCGATAACATCTAACCTACGGAACAGGGAAGTGAAGCGTGTGCCGTCACCACCTTTTTTGTATATGGGAATCAGGAGAAAATAGGGTTCATATTTGTTACAGGATTTGGTATGATTAATGTGAATTAATTCACAAACTTATGAGAAGAAATGAGCTGATACGGTGGAAGAGAAAATCGTCATAGCGGGGGGAACAGGTTTTATCGGCCAGTATCTTCAGAAAAAATTCCTTGATGAGGGTTATAAAGTGACCATCATTTCAAGACAGTCACCTCATGTATCCTGGGATCGCCCTAATGACATCGTTCAGTCATTAGAAGGTGCAGATATGCTCATCAATCTTGCAGGGAAGTCAGTAGACTGCCGTTACAATGAAAAAAATAAAGCGGAAATTTTCAGGTCCAGGACAGAAACAACGGAGATCTTAGGGAGTGCGCTTATACAGTGCCAGAATCCACCCTCCTTATGGATCAATTCCAGCACGGCAACGATCTATCGTCACGCAGAGGACCGACCCATGACGGAGGAAGATGGGGATATCGGTACGGGCTTTTCAGTTGAAGTAGCAAAGAAATGGGAGGAAGCATTCTTTTCCTTTTCTTTACCGGCAACCAGGCAGGCAGCTCTAAGGATCGCCATCGTTTTAGGGCCGGATGGAGGTGTGATGACACCATATAAAAATCTCGTCAAATATGGTCTCGGAGGGGTGCAGGGTCCGGGGGATCAGAGATTCAGCTGGATTCATGTAGAAGACGTGTTCCGGATCATTCTTTTTCTGAATGAGGAGAAGGAGTTAAGTGGGGTGTTCAACTGTTCATCTCCAAATCCGGTCACCAATCGTGAATTCATGTCACACTTAAGAACCGCTATGAACAAGAAGATAGGGCTCCCGACACCGAAATGGATGCTTGAAGCAGGCGCCTTGTTTATCAAAACGGAAACCGAACTGGTTCTGAAAAGCAGATGGGTCATTCCGAAACGGTTGGAAAAAGCAGGATTCGTTTTTCAATATGATACATTGGAAAAGGCGCTTAGGCATATCCTGGAAAAGTAAGGATGAAAGGACTTGTCCCTTGCGACAAGTCCTTTTTAACGCTCCTGATTCTTATCCATGAAATTATAAGTCGTCCAACAACGATTCATCTCGATCCCTTTTTGCTCCGCATACTCATCGCCCCATTTACACATTTCAAAGAGGGTGGTTTGCAACTTCTTCCCCATCTCAGTCGTCGAATATTCGACTTTCGGCGGAACTTCCTGATACACGGTGCGCGTGACCAGGCCGTGCTCTTCCAACTCCCGTAGCTGCTGGGTAAGCATTTTTTGAGTGATATTGGGAAGGGAACGCTTCAATTCGTTAAATCTCTTCACTCCTTCGTTTAAATTCCACAGTATGAGTACCTTCCATTTTCCTCCTATGACATCGATGACCAGGTCGATGGCGCATTGGTATTCTGGGTTTAATTGTTTCATTTGAGTACCTCCTTGGTTTCTAAACGGTAACTAGGATACTAAATAGTGCCTACTTGTTTAACAACTTTATAGTATATATTATATACCATATAGACAAATTAATCATAAAACTCTAATGGGAGATGAATAGATATGAAAGCACTGCTTTTAAAAGATAAAGGTTTATGGAAAGACATGAAGGTCGAGGAATTTGAAACACCATCACCACAGAAAGGGGAACTTCTTGTAGAAGTCCATGCAGTCGGGTTGAATCCGGTTGATTATAAGACAGCTACGAATGGAATGCCTGTGTGGTCCTATCCACATATTCTCGGTCTTGATGTGGCAGGAGTGGTAGTGGAAACAGGTGAGGGAGTGACCGATTGGAAGAAGGGAGATCGAGTTGTTTACCATGGTGACTTTACTAAAAAAGGCGGCTATGCGGAATATGCGGTCATCAATGCGCATACCGTTTCACGCATTCCTGAAAGTGTGACATTTGAAGATGCTGCGGCTCTTCCGACGGCAGGTTACACAGCTTATCAAGCACTTCATCGTAAATTACCGTTAGATCAGGTAAATACAATTCTGATCCATGGCGGTGCCGGAGGAGTAGGAGGGTTTGGCGTGCAGCTTGCAAAACTCGCAGGTAAGACCGTCATATCCACTGCTTCCCGTCACAATCATGAATATGTCAAATCTCTCGGGGCAGATTACGTCATCGATTATCGTGAAGAAGACGTGAATGGAAAAGTGATGGAAATCACAAATGGCCGTGGAGTGGACGCTGTAGTCGACGCGGTAAGCAGACAAAGTGCAACAGATTCCTTGGACGCATTGGCCTACATGGGACATATGGTGTACATCGCAGGTGCTCCTGATTTCACTAAAATCAAATCATTCACTAAAGTGGTTTCTTACCATGAGATTGCCTTGGCGGCTGCACATCAATCAAATGATGTTTTCGCTCAGAAAGATTTCGCCGTCATCGGGGATGACATGCTTTCCTTATTAGAACAAGGGAAATTAGATGCGATGCTGAAAGAGACCGTCTCACTTGAGGAAGTTCCTGAAGCATTGAGCCGTCTTTCAGAACGTCATGTGAAAGGGAAAATAGTGGCCAAATTAAAATAATGTGACAAAAAAGGAGAGCTTGTTGTGACAGGCTCTCCTTCTTACTTTATAGGTTGTTTTGACGCAAATATTCTAAACTCATCCTGACGCTTTCAATAGGGGAAATCCTGGACTGGTCCTGTTCCACGATCCACCAGTCCACACCACTATGTATACCATAGTCGAGAACAGAAGCGAGGTCCACACCTCCCGTTCCCAGTTCAGCAAAAAACCGTTCCCCGTCCAACGTCATGTCTTTCAAATGTACAAGAGGGGTTCGTCCCTGATATCGTTTCAACCATTCCACAGGCCTTTCTCCAGCAAAGGTCAGCCAGTAAATATCAAACTCAGCCTTTACCCAATGTGGGTTCGTTTCATTCAAAATCATTTCCAGTGCCGGTTTTCCGGTGGATAGGGTGGTTAATTCAAAATCGTGATTATGATAGCAAAGGGTGATCCCTTCGTTAAAGCATAATTCCCCAATGGAATTTAAGTCATCAACCAATTGAACATAATGTTTCTCTGTTCTCTCTTCAGGTGGAAGATAAGGACAGACAATGTAGCTGCTGGAAAGCTCCAGTTGATCATGAATCACTTTCTGGACATCGTTTCTCAGTTCAGAGAGCGGAATATGACTTGAAGCGACACGGAGATCCAGACTATCGAGTGTGCCCTTAAGTTCTTTCGCGGATAACCCGCCATGGCCGGCCAGCTCAACACCCTCATATCCCAACCGTGCCACTTGTTGAAGTGTCCCTGTAAAATCTTTTTCCATTTCGTTTCGCAGAGTATACATTTGCAGGGCAATCGGTATTTTTTTCATGGTCACACTCCTTTTAGATGGTGGTATTTATTTTCTTGAAATATTCTCATTCATTTGAGAAAGGACGCTCTTATATACTTCTAATTTTTCCTCCGAAATACCTTTAAGAATCGTTTCGTCATATAAACCTTCTATAAAAGGGGACAGCTCATCCTTGGCAGTCATGCCTTTCTGCGAGATGAAAATTAAAAATGATCTTCTATCTTCCAGGTTCCTCTGTTTGTATATCAGTTCTTTCCGTTCCAAAATGTCGAGGATTCTCGTCAGGGTTGGCTGATCCTTTTCTGATTTCATGGCAAGTTCTTTCTGACTGATTCCATCCTGTTCAGCTAAGCGCTTTAGAACCGTCCACTGTTCGGGTGTAACATCAAATTCCTTCAGATGCAGGGTGAGGAATCGAATGATATTCTTCACTGTATGGCTCGTGTACAAGCCGATGGATTCATCACGGGAAATAGTCATTGGTTTCACCTACTACATTCATTTTCTTCCTTTAATCATACATGAAATCCAGGGTGTTTTGAGAGGTTTAATAAAAGAAATTAAAATTACTTGTCAAAACAACTACATTTACAAATATACATGTTGTGGATATAATTAGTATAACAACTAATTGAGTGAAGGAGAATCTTATGAGTCATACAACTCCATCAACTATATGGACACGACCATTCTTTATGGCACTAGTAAACAACTTTTTTATATTTCTTGTATTTTATTCGTTGTTAACGGTACTGCCCCTTTATGTGATCGATGAACTCCAAGGAACGGAAGGGGAGGCAGGACTCGCTACCACCATCTTCTTGCTATCAGCGATCATTGTCCGGCCTTTCTCCGGAAAAATCATTGAACGGTTAGGGAAACGAAAAACGCTCATCCTCAGCGTATTATTTTTTGGCATTTCTTCATACTTGTACTTTTGGGTCAATGATTTTTACCTTTTAATGGGGCTGCGGTTTTTTCATGGGATTTGGTTCAGTATCAGTTCCACGGTTTTAGTCGCGATCGCAGCAGATATGATTCCTTCTCACCGGAAAGGAGAAGGGCTGGGTTACTTCGCAATGTCGATGAACTTAGCTGTTGTCGCAGGACCGTTCATTTCGTTGGCCTTGGTTCAATGGGTTTCCTATACGACCCTTTTCTTGGGGCTTGCGTTAGTCATAGTCATAGGTTTCCTTTGTTCTTTCGGCATTCAGGTCATAGAGGAGGGTGTCGAATCGAAAGAGCCCAGGAGCTTAACCTTTAAGGATTTGGTGGAAGTTAAAGCGATACCGATCGCACTTGTGGGATTTTTAACTTCATTTGCATACTCAGGCATCATGTCGTTTATTTCCGTCTATGCCAAATCCATCGGATTATTTGACTCAGTCAGCTTATTTTTCGTTGTTTTCGCAACCGCCATGCTCCTTTCACGCCCATTTACAGGACGTTTATTCGACCGATCAGGACCGGATGCAGTCATCTATCCATCCTTATTTATTTTTGCCATTGGTTTGATTTTGTTGAGTGCCACACATTCCGTCGTTCTATTATTGATTGCTGGAACACTCATCGGACTCGGATATGGGGCACTTCTTCCAAGTTTTCAGACGATGTCCATACAGGCCGCACCAAAAAAAAGGACGGGGCATGCGACCGCAACGTTCTTTATTTTTTACGATCTGGGGATTGCGGTGGGATCGTTTGTGTTGGGAGTCGTTTCATTTCAGCTTGGATTTTCTGCTTTGTATATTATTTGCGCCTTGGTGGTTTTACTGACGGTTCTGGCTTATAAATTTTTTACGAAGAAAGCAAGATGTGCAAGGAAAGAAAGAGCAGAGGTTCTGGAGATGTGAAAGAGAAAGTGAAAAGCAGAGGGTTTCCACCTCTGCTTTTCTTGTTTTAATGATTATTCCCACGCTAATGCTTTTTTTCCATTTAAGAGAGGAAGGGTTATATGACTTCTCTCGGGATCAATGGTAATGATCGTTCCGGGATCAGGACGTAAAGTATAGTTGTAATCACTTGAAAGGATGATGACCCCTAATCTTTCTCCTTCGTCAAACACATAATCGTCGGGCTGCATATCCCATGTAAAGGTATATTCCCGTTCTGGTGTTAAGGCAATTGAACGATCGTCTTTTCGAAGATTTTGAGGGTCCATCCACCCACGGGTTACAATCTCGACCGAGTTATCAGAATCATATTTAACAAGCAGTGCGGTTAAGTTGGCTGTTGGCTCGCTGATGCTTGCCCTAAGGGATATTTCAGGGGTCCCACTCAGACGAACCGCCTTTGTTAAAGGCGAGGTAGTATAGGAAAGCCTGTTGTCAGAATGCATGTCAGGATTTTCAGCTAACGTTTCCGCTTTTATCAGGGCATTATCCACAAAGGATTGACTCTGCTTATTCTTATTCGGGACAGGTTTCAGGCTGAAGTTTCCACCGATTCCATCCTGATCTGGTTGTAAATACAGTTTAGCTTCTTCTGTACCTGGAACCGGCCAGTTTTCTTCAGTGCCCCATGATTGATCTTCACGTTGAATATCGATCATCGGCTCATCCATAACATCATTATTGATATCATACAACCAATAATCAAACCATTTATTTAGTGTAGGTAACCAGGCATCTTGTCTAAAATAATAAGGAGTGGAATGTCCACCTTGGTGCAGCCACATTTTACGTGGAACATCATTCTTCTCCAAAGCTTTCCACCAGTCGGAGAAATGTTTTGTTTTTACGTTCCAATCGTTTAAACCATGAACCATGAATACACTGGCTTCAACTTTGTCAGCGTCTTTGGTGTAGTCACGTTGACTCCAGAAGCTGTTATAGTCTCCAGATGTTCGATCCTGCCCGGAGGTTAAGTCTTCAATGATAGGCCGGCATGCTTCGGGAGTATCCCTTGTGAGAACGGCCTCGGCTAAATTGTCTGCATCTTCCCCTTGGTATCCCCCGGGAGCAATGACCGCGCCATTAGAGCGATAATAATCATACCATGAGCTGATCGCTGCTATAGGTACAATGGTTTTAAGTCCTTCCACTCCTGTAGTGGCTACAGCATTGGGAAGAGTCCCGTTGTAGGACACACCGGTCATGCCTACATTTCCAGTGGACCAGTCTGCCGATACTTTCTCACCATCAGCATTGTAAGCATCTGCCCGTCCATTCAACCAATCAATGACGGCACGGGTACCAAGGATTTCATGTTGATCTCCCGTTGTCGGACACCCATCAGACAACCCTGTCCCTACGCTTTCTGCCAACACAACAGCGTAACCCCTCGGTACAAAATAATCATCATAGTAGCCACGAAGATCTGCTTGAGGTCTTCCAGTCTCTCCTTTCCCTTTTCGTGGTACAGTATTCAATTCAACATCTACATCATAAACAGGTACATTCTTGATGCCTGATCGATAGGGGCTCATTTCGTAAATAACTGGTACTTTCAGACCGTTATTTGTTTCCTTCGGTCGGATGATGTCTGCCCGGACGCGATCCGGTTTTCCATCTCGATCACTATCTGTTGAGGTTTCTACAAAGACTCTTTCAATGATTGCATCTTGATGGGAAAAGACAGGCTGAGTCATTCCGTTTTCAACCTTAATTTCTGGAAGTGTGTTTGATGGCTCTGTTGCATTTACAACAGTAGAGGTAGCGAATCCACTTGTCAGAAGCGGAATCGAAAGTGAGGTGGTGAATACCATTTTCAAAAATGCACTCTTCATAAAATTCCTCCTAAACCTTATTCGTCATTCTTTTACAGAATAAACCAAATAAACAGATTATTCGAAAGCCGAAAGACCTGTTTTTGGAAAAAATGAGTTTTTTAGACATAAGAAAAAAGGCGGGGGATGAAACCCCACACCTTCATTTTTTTATAAGTAGGAAGATACATTGTAAGAGTTAATAGTATGTAAAAAACGCCTTAAATTAGTGGTTAAAGTAAATGATCATAGGAAAATGAGTATGAAGAAGACAAAAAAAGTGAATTCTAATCACTAATAGGGGAGGTGTAAAAAACATGGCACAAGACGTACTATGTGAAGTAAGCAACTGCAAATACAACCGTGAAGGCAAAAAGTGCTCTGCCGACCAGATTTTCGTTGTCAGTCACAAAGGAAACAAAGCCCACAATAGCGAAGAAACAGATTGTAAAACATTCGATCCTGGTATGTAATGGAAGGGAAGGCAACCATAGGCGTGGTTGTCTTCTTTTTGTATAGTATTGATAATAATTCTCATTCTTATACAAAAAAAAGCTCACTTTTGTGAGCTTCTCATTGATTAACAGCCTGTTCCGATAAAGTGGTCGTTCTAAGCTGTCGGTATCTTGAGTAGAAAAGTCCTGTCATTACGAAGGACAAACATCCGAATAATACGGTCATGATCTGCAGCCCGACAAGATCCAATAGCAGTCCTGTCAAGAGGAGCACAACTTGGAAAATCAGTCTGTCGAGCATGTTTCTAAATGAAAAGAAACGACCGTGAAATTCTTTTGGCACCCGCGTTTGAAAAATTGTGGCAGCCGTCGGGAAAAAGCATCCTACTGCAAAACCAAAAACAGTAAATGCCAGCACAGATAATAACGGGCTGGTCGCAAAATAAAGAAGCAGTTGGGCAATCCCGATGACGAAACTGAAAAAGAACAAGATTTTGTAGGGTGACACCTTTTCACCCATTTTCTTTACAGCAAAAGCACCTGTCATAAAGGCGATTCCTTCGGCAGTATAGATCCACCCTTTTATGGCAGAACTATCTTGCAGCTCACTGATATTGATAACCATCAGGTTGAAACCACCAATAAACAGTAATGGGATCAATGTCATCACAAGGGTCATGAATACAATGGGCAGCCCCTTAATGACGGGGAATACTTCATTGAAGCCGGCCCCTTTTGTTTTTTTATCTTGCTGTTTGGATGTTGACGTTTCTTCTATTGTCAGGAACCAGGTCATGACGAATAGGGCTAAATAGGCCACTAATGATAATAAGTACAACATCGATAAGGAGATAACCACCAATAGAATTCCAGCCAACGCCGTACCAAGTATTCTTGAAAGGGTGGCCACATTCATATGGACCCCATTCATTTGAAGCAATTCCTTTTCTTTCACCACCATGGGAATGGCGGCTTGAAGAGCAGGGAAATAGAAAGCGGCAGAAATTTGGATGCTAACTAAGAAAACGACCATCCACAGAACCGACCCTGTGGAAATCGCAATCAACATAAAAACAACACTTAATGCCCTGGTGAAGCCAGAGATCAGCATCACCGTTTTCTTATTCGCCTGATCCGTTATCCTGCCGGCCAAAGGTCCAACGGCAAGTCCGGCGAGAAGCCCAGAAGCGAGAATCACCGACTTCAGGAAATCAGAAGGCACCTTCTCCTGCATAAACTCCAGATTACCAATGATCCCCAGCCACAATCCAAGGCCTGCAATAAATTCACCTATCAATAATATCCACACATTTTTATTTCTCCACATATAGGTCCGTCCCTCGCAGTCAATTTATTTCGCTTCTCTAAATATACTATGGGTGGAGGGGAATGGGAATGATTTTTTTGTGTGGGGGGTGGTTGGGTGTATGGGGGAAAAGGGTGTTCGCTGATAAAACTGAGATTTCGCTGATAAATCGTGATTTTCGCTGATATAATTCGAATACGCCATCTAGAAGCAGGATTTTCTGCAGTTCAAGGAGAATACATGTATTATAAAACCCGATTGGAGTGATAAAATGATCGAAAAAGAACGAATAATGCCTCGAATCATCCTGATTTTGCAAGCTCTACTTCGCCGGTTACCCCTCAATCATCCAAAACTGCACATGATATCCGAGGAACTTGGTAAAAGAATGGCAGGATTCAGGGGAGAGAAAGCTCTAGATTATACTTTAAGCTTTTTAGACCCTAAAAAATACTACATTCTCCACGATCTGCGACTTCCCCGCAATTCCCACAAGGATAGCTTCTTTCAAATAGACACTTTACTCATCACAAGCAAATTCTTTCTCATAATTGAAGTCAAATTCCTTGCAGGTACTGCGTTTTTTGACCCTAATTTCAACCAGTTAATACAAACAAAAGATGGAATTGAATCAGCCTTACCGGACCCTACTCTCCAAATCAAACGACAAGAAAGTCAGCTATTGAAATGGTTAAAAGAGAACGGATTGCCCTCCATCCCCATTTTCTCTTGCGTAGTCATGAGCAACGATCGGACTATCATTAAAACCTCTCCTGATAACAAGACACTTCAAAAAATCGTCATCCACCGTGATTCTCTATTGGACAAGGTGAAATATATTGAGAACTCTCTTCAAAAAGAGACGGCCACGCCTAAAGAAATTAAAAAAATCGTTCGTAGCTTGAAAAGACAACACGAAGAACCTGATCCATCTGTCTTGGAGAGATTTAACATTACAGAGGGTGAGCTGTTAAAGGGGGTTATATGTGAAGATTGCAATTATCGGCCATTAGTAAGGAAACATGGCAAATGGTTTTGTATGAATTGTAAAAGTGAAAATATTAATGCTCATATCCAAGCCCTTAAAGATTATGAACTTTTGATTGGTCCTAAAATAAGTAACGTGAAACTAAGAAATTTTTTGAAACTCAATTCTCCTCATGTTGCGAAAAGACTCCTCCAATCCTTAAACCTCCCCACAACTGGCATCAAAAAAGGAAAACAATACATCCTATTATTCGATGAGAGCCCACCCCGAAAACATAAATAAAAAACCCGCCAACCTGACGAGTTTTCATTCCTTCTCAATCCACTCCTGGGACCACTTCTCTATATCTTTCATTAAAGGTTCTAAAGAATAACCCTTCTTTGTTAATGAATATTCTATACGCACTGGTGTTTCAGGGTAGACGTCCCGTTTTACGATTCCTTCTTCTTCAAGATCCTTCAATCTCTCTGAAAGAAGTCTGCCGCTGATTCCGATTGCGTCTTTGATGGTGCAGTTACGTTGTGGACCGGAAAGCAATTGATAAATGATGAGTGCTGTCCATCGCTGACTTAAGATGCCGATTGCTTTTTCGAATCTTGGACAAATTTCTGATTGATTCACTCTGTCAACGCCTCCTTCTTTGTAACTAGTATACCACATAACTAACATTTTAGTAATTTAATTACTTGACAGTATTAGGTTATTAAAATAATATAAGTTACATAAAGTAACTGACTTTAATATAATAACAACAAGGAAGGGAGATGACTAAATGTTACAGAATCACTTACTAGGGGCATTTATTTTAAGGGTATTTCTAGGAATCACCTTTTTCATTCACGGTTTGACTAAGTTTCAGGGAGGGATAGAAAATACGGTCGGTTTCTTTCAAAGCTTAGGACTGCCGGGATTTACAGCATATGCAGTCGCAATCATTGAGATGGTCGGCGGGTTGGCGATGATCCTGGGATTTGGCACTCGCATTATTGCAGTTCTATTTGCGTTCGTCATGGCAGGAGCAATCGTAAAAGTGAAATTAGCTGCCGGTTTCTTAGGGAATGGGCAGATGGCAGGATATGAATTGGATTTAGCACTGCTTGCGATCTCATTATATTTTGTCGTGGCTCAGGAGTCATTGTTCTCAATAGACCAGAAGTTTTCGAATTGGAGGAATAAAGATGAACTTTCATAAAGAGCCGCACATATTTGTTGGGGAAGTGAATATAAAAGTCGAAAACTTAGAGCGGTCGCTCTCCTTTTACCAAGAAGTAATCGGATTTCAAGTGTTGGAGCAGACCGAGAAAAGAGCGACTCTGACGGCAGATGGCATCCGCCCATTAGTATCTCTGGAGCAACCTGAAAATGTTACTCCTAAGCAGCCAGGGACGACAGGATTGTACCACTTTGCCCTGTTGTTACCGAATAGAACAGATCTCGGAAAAATATTAGAACATCTTATAAAGCTGAATATTCAACTTGGATCCTCTGATCATCTGGTCAGTGAAGCGTTGTATTTATCAGATCCCGATGGAAATGGAATCGAGATTTACAGGGACCGTCCCTCATCTGACTGGACATGGAATGGCAATCAAGTAGAGATGGCCGTTGATCCGATCGACGCACGGGGAATATTGGCTGAGGCTCATGGACAATCGTGGGATGGGCTTCCTGCCGGCACCGTTATGGGGCATATTCATCTGCATGTTTCAGATTTGAAATCAACTGAAGAATTTTATGGCAGGGGAATTGGCTTCGATGTAGTCAGTCGATTTGGAAGTCAGGCACTATTCATATCAACAGGTGGATACCATCATCACATCGGACTCAACACCTGGAACGGGGTAGGGGCTCCGAGGCCAGCTGAAAACAGTGTCGGTCTTAACTGGTTCACCTTACATTTCCCATCAGAAGAAAAGCGGGCAACCATCATCCGAAAGCTCCAATCCATGGGAGCGACCATCCAGGAACAAAACGGAAGACTCCTGACCGAAGACCCTTCAGGCAACCGGATCTATTTAAGCTTGTAAGGGGAGAGGGACGGACCTCAAAATGAGGTCCGTCCCTCTTGCACATTATCACCGAAACCCTTATTCCATAGCGTTAAATCCATGCTGCAATACGAAGTTCGTCATCTGCACTCCTAGGTTCCAAGGTCCGTCCCTCAGGCAAGGTTTTTTGTTTGATGGGAAATTCGTGTGATAATGTTGGGGACATACTAAGTGATAGTCAGAATGGCAGGGGAGTGGCATGAATGAAGTTAAGTGTATTGGATCAGTCTGTGATTTCCAAGGGGGAGGATGCGCGGACGGCATTTCAACATACGTTGACCCTTGCACAGCGAACCGAGGAGCTTGGGTATACCCGTTTTTGGGTCGCAGAGCATCATAATACGAATGGTCTTGCGGGTTCTGCTCCTCAAGTGTTGATTTCTCATATTGCATCTAAGACGAATTCGATTCGGGTCGGATCCGGAGGGGTGCTTCTTCCACAGTATAGCCCTTACAAAATTGCAGAGGACTTTAATGTATTGGAAACCCTTTTTCCGAATCGAATCGATCTTGGGATCGGCCGGTCGCCTGGTGGTTCGTATGAGACAAGGCTGGCGCTGACGGATGGATTAAAGAAGAGTATGAATGAGTTTCCCGGACAGGTAGAAGCCCTTCAAAACTATTTGCACCATTCAAATGACCAAGCAGTCAAGGCTTATCCAAAAGTGACGGCGCCACCTATTCCTTGGATATTAGGGATCACCCACAGGGGGGCACGCGTGGCTGCTGAGCAGGGGACCGCTTTCACATATGGTCACTTTATCAATCCTGTAAATGGGAAAAGAGCTCTGGACTACTATCATTCTCATTTTCAGCCTTCCCTGTCTTTATCCCAACCTGAGAGCAATGTTTGTATCTTTATCGTCTGTGCTCCAACGCAAGAGGAAGCTGAAGAAATTGCCATCACTCAGGATTTATGGCTATTAGCCGTAGAGAAGGGAAGAGACACGAGAATTCCCTCCAAGGAAGAAGCAAAAGCAAGAACGCTGACACAGTTGGAAAAAGTTAAAGTGAAAGAAAACCGAAAGCGGGCCATTATAGGGACGCCTCAAAAGGTGAGGGAGGAACTTCAAATGCTGAGTGAAATCTATCAGACGGATGAATTTATGATCATTACCAATGTAGATCAGTTTGAAGATAAAATAAGATCATATGAGCTCATTGCGGAAACGATCCTTTAGACAGGTTAAATCTGAAGTATGTACTTCAAAATCAATGGATGAATAAAAGGAGCCAGTGTACGTGGAATACGTGCGCTGGCTCCTTTTTTGTATGAATGTATTAATAATAATAAGGGTAAGGAGGATAACCATAATAAGGTGGTGGATATCCGTATCCATATCCATAACCGTAAGGACTTAAAAGGGCCGCACCCAGAAGTCCGCCGGCAAGTCCTCCTAAAAACGGGTTAAATCCAAACGGGCGCCTTCCAAATCCCCCGTAGCCGAACCCAGGTCTTCCAAACCCCACACGTCCGATGGGGCGGCGTATATCATGGTAATCTATAAATGTTTCATAACCGGTAAAGTGTAAATCATTCATAGCATTAACCTCCTCTCTATCTATGGTTATGGATATTCGCCCTTACACCAAATGGTATGGGCATCAACCTATAAAGAGAGATTTTAAGAAGGTAGGCCTATGTCGATTTTCACAAGTAGGATAACTGTAAATCCTTTTTAAAATAAAGAGCAGCCAACCCGGTTGCCCTACATATCGAATATCGAGGTATGTAAAACAACTTTATGAGGATGGCTCTTTCGTTTGAACTAATGCGGAAATGATCGCACCGATTGCCTGTATCCAGCTGCCCACCACATTAATATTGCCACTGTCTCTTTCATTTAATTCGAGGATTCCAGCAATGGCCTGGAGTGAGTTACCGATAATCTGAAGGAGATTACCGTATATAGAATAAAGCTCCTCCAACGTATGTTCTTCATCAAATGAATCGGCAAGTGCAGCCCCTCCCCCTAATGCCTGGAGAAGATTTCCTTTAATGTTCAGCTCTTGCTTCGTAATGTCATTAAACTTAATGAGTATACCGGCTATAACGGTTACGTTTCCAATCGCTTGAATTTCATTCCCTGCTTTCGTCAAGGTAAAATCATCTATTGCATCTGCCTCTAAAGCATTTCCGGTTGCTTGTAATTCATTTCCTACGAGATTGAACGAGTTTAAAGTCTCCTCTGGAATGCTCCTGATAGGGGTGCTGCCAATAGCGGCAATGACCGTTCCTATTGCCGCAACCCATGCTCCGAATATGGCTTTTTGTTCATTGCCCATAGTATAATCGCCTACTTTGAAGTTCTTAGATATTGTATACAACTAGGCGATGGTTGGTTCATTCCCACCATTTAGAAGAGGGATAGTAATCACCTTCTACTGGAAATGTTTCTCCGATTCTCGGGGTGACAACATGGACCCCTTGTTCTGCCCCGCATTCCGTCACTCGTTTAATGGGATCTGTCCATTCATGAAAAGATAACGTGAAAGCACCCCAATGTATGGGCAACAGCCGTTTTCCTTTCACATCCATATGTGCTTGTACGGTCTCTTCCGGGCTCATATGTATCGGTGCCCATCTGGGATCGTATTGACCACATTCCATCAGGCACAAGTCGAATGGGCCATATATAAGGCCGATCTCTTTAAAATGAGGCCCATATCCACTATCTCCGCTGAAAAAGATTCTGGAAGAGTTCCCAATGATACACCATGAACACCACAAGGTAGCATTACGATCATGTAAGCTTCTCCCTGAAAAATGTCTTGCCGGGGTACAAGCCAGAGTGAGACCATCCCATTCAACCTCATCCCACCAATCAAGCTCTTTTATGTGACCGGAATGGACTCCCCATCTCTCCAGGTGACTCCCTACTCCAATGGGAACAAAAAACTGCTTCACTTTGCCCCTTAGCTTTCGAATGGTGCCATAATCGAGATGATCGTAATGATCATGGGAAAATATCACAGCATCGATGGAGGGCAGTTTATCTATTTCAAAAGGCAGTTCTGTGCTATACCGTTTTCCACCGATCCAAGGAAACGGGGATGGAGCACGACCAAACATGGGATCAAGAAGGAGTCTTTTCCCACCAATCTCAACCATTGAAGCTGAATGGCCAAACCAACTTATTTTTGTAATGGAATGAGGATGGTCAAAGGATGGAAATCTGACCATTGGAATATCGCGATCAGGTTTACGGTTGGAATTTCTTTTCATAAGATCCCGGATCATCGTAAGAGACGTGAAAAAGCTGGTATCCATAGAGGTTGGGATTGAATTGTTAAATGAGCCTTTTGAATGCTGAGGGGATGATTGAACGCGTTCAAGGGAAGGCTTCTTGCCAAACGCGGGGTAGAATCTGAGAATCAGGAAGGTAAACAAGAGTATAGCGATCAGCAAAAATATAAATAGTAGCATGCATTTTGCTCCTTTTCATTCGATATCTTTACTATCTCAGATTAACTTATGACTGTCCAAAATGAAGTCGGTATAACATTTAAGAATTAATTAAGATTTCCGTTAAGAATCCGTAAGGGTTGTTTAGTAAACTATCGTTAATCATAGTGAGGGGATGATCAAATGAAAAGATGGATGATTGGAATAGCTATAGCAGGAGCTTTGGGAGTGGGGTGGTGGCTGATCTCTCCGTTGTTTTTGGATAAGGTCGTGAACGAATCGGCTGTTTCATCGTCTTCCGGATCCATTATGAAAGACCAAGGAGAGAATAGTATGAAAGAAACCGATTCATCTTCGCCAGACGAAATGACAAACGATACAATGAAAATAAATGAGTTAGTCGGGACCTTTCAGGGAGCAGATGAAAATCACGAAGCAAAAGGAAAAGTGAGTGTATCAGAAAAAAATATCCGATTGGAAAATTTTGAAGTGACCAATGGACCGGATCTTTACGTTTACTTAGTAGAAGAAGGTCAGAAAACCAAAGAAGGAATTTCACTGGGTAAATTAAAGGGGAACATCGGCAATCAAAATTATGAAATACCAGGAGATCATTCTGCATCATCAGGAATGGACATTGTCATCTGGTGTAAACAATTTAATGTGGATTTCGGTCGTGCTGAGTTAGGTAAAGCGATGTAAAGGAGAGTAAACCATGGTAAACAAAGTGCTGTTAGTAGATGATGAAGAAAATATTGTGGATGTATGCGCTCGGTACCTCATGAGGGAGGGGTATGAAGTGAGCACTGCCTCTAACGGAAAAGAGGCAATCCAACTGTACAATACGTTCCAACCGGACATCGTGATCCTGGATATTATGATGCCTGAAATGGATGGGTGGCAGGCAGCTGAAACGATAAGGGAAGACAGTGATACCCCCATCATCATGCTGACAGCTCTGGGGCAAGAGAAGGATCGGATTTATGGGCTGACGATAGGTGCGGATGATTATGTCACCAAACCTTTCAGTCCCCGGGAATTATTGCTTCGCGTCAAAAACGTTTTAAGAAGGACCTATTCCACTCCAAAACGGGAAGCAGAGAGGGAAGTACTTAAGTGGAAAGACTTACACATCGATCTGGATAAGCGAAAAGTAGTCGTGGCAGGAAAAGAAATTGACATGACCTTGAAAGAATTCGATCTATTAACTCTGTTAGCAGGGCATCCTTCACAGGTGTTCTCCAAATCCCAGCTGCTCGAAACATTATGGGGATATGAATATTTGGGTGATGCCAATACGATCAATGTTCATATTCGCAGGTTAAGAGAAAAAATAGAGGTCGATCCTTCTGAGCCTCAATGGATAAAGACCGTGTGGGGAATAGGCTATAAGTTTGAGGGGCAGGATCGTCATGAAAATTAGGACCCTCCTTATTTTAGCCAACACGATTTCACTCATCGTCATCTTGGTATTTCTCACAATATCGTATGTTCAGATGTTTCTCTCACCCAATATCATCCTCCTGCTTTCCCTTATTACGCTCGGGGCGGGGATCCTATCCTTTGCCGTGAATTTGATGATCACATCGCCTTTATTGAAGTCTGTCAAGCAGATGAGCAAAGAGGCAGAGCGGATGGCCAAGGGTGACTTTGATGTGAAGGTGACAGAGGCCGGACCGCAGGAAATTAAAGAGCTCGCTGCTAACTTCAACCATATGTCCACTAGAATAGAAGAGATGTTCGATGAGTTAAGGGAATCAGAGAAGTTCAAGAGTGAACTGATCGCCAATGTTTCCCACGATCTCAGAACACCTTTATCATCGATTCATTCCTTTGTTGCCGCTTTAAACGATAACATCATTGAAGAGCCGCAAACACGGAGGAGATATTACGAGACCATTTTGTCAGAAACAGAAAAACTGAGTCAATTGATTGAAGAGGTACTGGAATTTTCACAGTTGGAGAATAGAAAACTTGCGTGGAATCCACAGCTTGCACCTATCGATAAGCTCCTGGTTGAAACCATCCAGCAATTCGAGCGGGTGTTACAAGAGAAGCATGTTGAAGTGAAGGTGGAATACGATGACCACCTGCCTCTTGTTTCTTTAATGCCTGTTCAAATAAAAAGGGTGATGACCAACTTAATACAAAATGCCTTATCCTTTTCGCCTAACCAAACAACGCTTGATATCAGGGCAGTGAAAGATGGGGGGATGATGAAGTTTTCGGTTGCAGACGAAGGGAAGGGTATTCCCCTTGAAGAACAGGCCTCGATCTTTCAGCGTTTTTATCGGGTGGAGAAGTCACGAAATAAAGCAAGTGGAGGGTCTGGATTAGGACTTTCCATCTGCAAAGAGATTGTTGACCTTCATGGTGGAGAAATCGGAGTCGAGAGTGATGGTAAGTCGGGCAGTACCTTTTGGTTCAGATTACCTTTAGAGATGAGTAAGGAGGAGAGACGATGAAAAAAGTGATGATTGGGATCGGCGCGGTACTCTTATTGAGTCTGGCGGCTTTTTTCGGGCCTAAATTGTATGCAAGCATGACCCAGAAGTCATTGGGAAGTGAGCCGGTAAAGGTAGATATGGTAGATGATGAACATGCGGTTGCGACCTTTGCAGGAGGATGCTTCTGGTGTATGGAACCCCCTTTTGAAAAATTGGATGGCGTGTATTCCGTCATTTCCGGATACACAGGCGGTGAGGAGGAAAATCCAACTTACGATGAAGTATCCACGAAACAAACGGGACATGTGGAAGCCGTTCAAATTGAATACAACCCTAAGGTGATTACGTATGAGCAGTTGTTAAAGGTTTTCTGGAGACAAATCGATCCTACCGATAATGGTGGCCAATTCGTGGACCGGGGTCCACAATACGTGAGTGGTATCTTCTATCATAATGAAGAACAGAAGGATATAGCACAACGATCAAAGCAGGAATTAGCAGACTCTGGTCGCTTTGAAGAAGAAATCGTCACAGAAATCCAACCTGCTAAGACATTTTACAAAGCGGAAGAATATCACCAGGATTATTATAAGAAAAATGAATTAAGCTATAAGTTTTACCGAAACAACTCAGGAAGGGATGACTTCCTTGATGAAGCTTGGGGAGAAGACCGGAACATCAAGCTGGATACAAAGCCCCTTTATCCTTCCTACACAGACGAAGAATTGAAAGATAGACTTACAGATATCCAATATAATGTGACTCAGGAAGACGGGACCGAGAAAGCATTTGATAATGAATATTGGGACAACAAGGAAGAAGGGATTTATGTGGATATTGTTTCAGGAGAGCCTCTATTCAGCTCAAAAGATAAATATAAAAGCGGAACCGGCTGGCCCAGTTTCACTCGTCCCCTAGTTAAGGAGAACATTGTTGAAGTCGAAGATCGCACACTATTCATGGTGCGGACGGAAGTTAGGAGTAAACACGCCGATTCCCACCTGGGTCATGTGTTCGATGATGGTCCGGAACCAACAGGTTTAAGATATTGCATGAATTCAGCTGCCCTTCGGTTTGTCCCGAAAGATGAGTTAGAAAAACAAGGCTACGGGAAGTTCGTTTCTCATTTCGAAAAAAAGGAGGGGGAGTCATCTTGAATGCAGCAAGCTCATTACGATCTGCTTCATCCACCAGTGATCTTCCCGGAAAGCTCGTAAACTACTCAAATAAAGAAGTCATCTTTCAACCTTTTTCACTTAGTAAAAACCTGTACATGATTCAATCAGGGAAAATAAAGCTATATAAGAACAGTGAAGATGGACGCAAGATCATTCTCACCATGCTGGGTGAGGGAGATTTCTTCAGTAACATAGCGCATTTAAGCTTAGACGATGAGGGGGTTTATGCAGAAGCCATCGATGAAACGATCGTATGGATCATATCTCTTAAACAACTGGATAGCTTAAGTGTAACGCAACCTATTTTCCTTGCAGAGCTCTACTACACCTTCTGTCAACATATGAAACAACGAAACATGTTCCTCGAACGCATCATGTACGCACCGGTTAAAGAACGAATTCTTTATTTCATGTCATTTCTTGTGAAAAAATTTGGAGAAAAACATGGGAGATTCATAAAAATAACGGTCCCCCTTACCCACCAGGACATCGCAAGCTTCATTGGCTCTACAAGAGAAACGGTCACCAGCCTCACAAAAGAACTGATATCAGAAGGACATCTCCAAAAAATAGATAAGCACTATCTTATGATGGGAGGGACGGACCTATGAAGGCCCGTCCCTCATTTTCACCTGTCCAATTTAACGATGTCTGCGTCCTGGTTCGGACGGTTTAAGATGAGATCACGAAGGATGTGAGATCCGAGCATACTATAGACCGTGCCGTTCCCACCGTAGCCCAATAAGTAATAGGTGCGTTCTTTTTCAGGATGCCTACCGATATAAGGGAGGTTGTCCAATGACTCTCCGAAGCTCGCTCCCCACGCATAGTCCATTTTGATATGAAGGTCAGGGAATAGTTTTTGAATTTCTTTTTCAATTTGTTTTCCGCGTTTTTCTATTTTCTTTTCACTTTGAGGTGCCTCAGGGGGATCCTCATCCAATCCTCCTGCGATGATCCGATTATCCACTGTGGTGCGCATATATAAGTAAGGGCGTTTGGTCTCCCAGATGAGAGCCCGTTCATGCCATTGGGATAAATCTTCAATGGGTTCTGTTGCAATGGCATAAGAACGATTGATATCAGTGCCAATTTTCTTATCGATAGGAGGGGTTTCATATCCGGTTGCATGAACCAAGTGAGATGCATGGATCATGCCTTCAGAAGTATGAATGCTGACCCCGGTGGAATCCTCTTCCGTCAACCCGGCTTCAAGATTTTCAAAGATTGTGGTCTTCTGGCCCGTCTTTAAATAGTCAATGATGCCGTTCACAAATCGGTATGGATTTACTTCGGCATCTCCATCGGTAATCAATGCCCCAGGCTTTGAAAAAGGCAATCGCTGCTTGATTTCTTTCTTGGACCAATATTCTACTGGAAAGCCATATTCCTTCAATACTTTGTATTCTTTCTTCAGCTTTGATACATGCCGGGTAGTACTGGCATAGTATATGCTCTTCCTCCGTATGAATTCGGGAGAGACTGGTAACTTCATTGCTATCTGTTCAAGGCTTTCAATCGCTTCAAGACACAGTCTATAAAAACGGACAGCTTTCTCTTCTCCAATTTGCTCAATCAGATCATGGAGCATGATATCGTTGGAAAATTGCAATAAACCAGTATTAGCAGCTGAGCTCCCTGAAGCCATTCTCCGCTTCTCGATGATTGCAACGCGCAACCCCGCTTCGGTAAGTGAGTACGCACATAATACCCCGGACATCCCTCCCCCTATGATGGCTACATCATAATGTGTATCGAAGCTTCTCTTTTTATCTTTTAATGTAGTTGGCCAAAATAAGCGGCCATTATGTAGATCCATTTTGGTTCCCCCAATAAGAAATATCGTCATTTAAATTATGTTCATATTCCATTCCCCTTAACAGTATTGAGTAAAACATAAATTTACTCGCTACCGTAATATACTTCAGCTTCTTAGTGGGTTCCATCAGCATTAAATGAGTAAAATTATTAAGTTAGGTAGGATTTATTCTGAAGAGGATGTTTCAGTCTGAAAGGAATTCGATCGAAATGTATCAGTGCAAACGTGGAAAAACGGCTACTGCATATGCAGGTTTGCAGCAGCCACTGGTTTATTTTTTCGTGTAATTCAAGTCCCAATTGATTCCGTAAGGATCTTTCACCTTTGCATACATAGCACCCCAGAACGTGTCTTGAAGCTCCATAACTACTGTTCCTTTTTCAGTTAAACGACTATAGTATCTATTGATTTCCTCTTCACTTTCCAGCTCTAGGACAAGGGATATATTGTTTCCTGCCGTTGGCTGATGACCAGGAAAGCTATCTGACATCATGAAGGAAAAATCTCCTTTTTTAAAGTGAGCATGCATGATTTGATCAGCAATTTCCGGTGGACTTGGGTAATCAGCTTCGCCAAAAGTCTGAACTGTTAATACTTCCCCTTCAAACACTTCTTTGTAAAAGTTTAGTGCTTCTTTTGCTTCGCCACTAAAACTAAAATAAGGTGTAGCCTGATGCTTCATCACTTCTCCACTCCAGTTCGCATGAATTTTAATACCCTCTTATTATAGTCCAATCTATTGGAATAAAACAAGAACAAACGTTCGTACTAGTGTAAAAAAAGGGGATAGGCATTTAATTGCCTATCCACGGCTATTTAGTATAATTCAGTGTTTAGTTCAACATTAATATTGCCACTCGTTGCTTTAGAGTATGGGCAAACTCCATGTGCCTTTTCAACCAATTGCTCCGCTTCATCCAGTTCAACACCATTGACAACCACAGAAAGAACAACGCCAAGTTTAAAACCTCCGTCTGTATCTTTACCAATAGAGACTTCAGCCGTAACTTTCGATTCAATCTTTTTCTTTTCTTGACGGGCCACCAAGTTAAGAGCGCTATCGAAACAAGCCGCATATCCAGCTGCGAACAATTGCTCTGGATTCGTTGCTCCTTCTGCCCCGGATCCACCAAGTGATTTAGGCATTGCCAAACCGACATCCAATACTCCGTCACTGCTGGTTACTTTTCCGGCGCGTCCCCCTGTTGCTGTTGCTTTTGCTGTGTATAATGCTTCCATTTCTTTCACTCCTCGTTCATTTTGGTTGTGTACAATTTAATATTACAAAACTTATACTAACGGCTTTTATTTTAGTTGTCAACAATTAAGTTGTGTAAAATTAAATTTGATAATTGATATCTTTATTTGTATGATAATCTTAGGTTAGTTTGTTCAAGAAAGGAATATGCATGTATGAAAAATCCATTATTATTAGAGAATCAAATATGCTTTAAGATCTATACAGCTGAGAGGGAGATAACAAAGTTATATCGCGGGCTGCTTGAAGAAATCGGTGTGACATATCCGCAATACCTGGCATTGTTAGTGCTTTGGGAAGATGGAACGGTATCTGTAAAAGAATTGGGACGGAAATTGTTCTTAGACTCGGGAACGTTAACTCCGATGCTGAAAAGAATGGAAGCAAACGGACTCGTCGAGCGTCATCGATCTGTTAAGGATGAACGAAGCGTCCAGATTTCTCTTACACAGAAAGGAGAAGCCGTGAAAGAAAAAGCTGCTTGTGTTCCGACCCGGTTGCTCGAGCGATTAGAGATGGATGGGGAAGAGTTGGAGAGTTTGGATCAGACGTTGATGACGATATTGGGAAGACTTCAAGGATGACTTTGGTCATCTTTTTTTGTGTAAATTGTAGAATCATGGCGAGGTGTTTGTTGTAATTTGGTAATTGGCTGGATTTTTCGTGATTTCGGCCGGATTACTGTTAAGAACGGCTGGATTTCTCCACTTTTCGGCCGGATTTTCTTCAGAAACGGCCGGATTTTTCGGGAAAACGGCCGGATTATCTTTTGCAGGCCCCGTCCCATCTCAGAAAGGGCTGGAACAATCCCGTGGTAGCTTTGGCGCACCTCATAAACTGCTGAAACCCTTGCAAAAACAACACCATCCCCTAAAAAATGCTGGATTTTTTTCAACAACACCTCAGTCACCCAGTAAAAACCTTCACCTAAAGGAGTGATCTATTTGATCGGAAAAGAACATCAAACCCCTATTATCATCCCAAAGCTCGAAGCACTTTTAAGGCGATTGTCAAAATACTTTGTGAGAAGGATAGAAATAGAGTCTCAACTAGGAAAATCCAAGGCTGGGTATAGTGGAGAGTTATCATTAGACTATTATTTAAACAACCTTCCTGATAAAGAGTATGTTATCCTTCACGATCTTCGTCTGAAAAATAAATCTTCCTTTTTTCAAATCGATACGTTAATCCTGCACAGACATTTCATTCTTATTTTAGAAGTGAAAAACATTGCGGGGGATATTTATATCGATACGAACTTTAATCAGATGATTCGAACTTTAAATGGTAAAACAGAAGTGTTTCCAGATCCAATCCTGCAAGCGTACAGACAAAAGGTGGAGCTTGAAAGGTGGTTAGTTGAGAATAAATGTCCTTCACTATCGATCGAGTACCTTGTAGTCCTGACGAACCCTCACACTCTCATTAAAAATTCCCCGGAAGATGAGCACGTGTTTCAAAGACTGGTAAGAAGTGCCAAGCTCCCCTTCAAAATTGAAACCTACACACACTTTTATCCAATCCCTTCATTAACTTCTAAAGAATCATCCAAAATTTCAAAGCTTCTTCTAAAATGCCATACGCCTCAAACGTATGATGTTCTTCATCATTTTAACGTTTCACAAACGGATATTATATGTGGTGTCTATTGTGTTCAGTGTGAATCCATACCAATGGAGAGAATGGGTGGTACTTGGATATGCAGCAGCTGTAAATCAGTACAAAAAGATGCTCATGTTTATTCGTTGAGAGATTATGCTTTTCTTATCCAGCCTACTATTACGAACAAGGAAGCGAGGGGATTTTTAAGGTTGGAATCCGTTTCAGCGACACGTAAGATTTTACAGAAAATGAACCTTTCAACCACCGGGTCAACCAAAGATAAAAGATACGACTTAACGCCCCTCATCGAACATCCTCCTTCTCCCCCCGAAAAGCCAATACGGAAGTCTTCAAAGAAGCATAATTCCCAATCGCAGCGTATCCATAAAAGAACCCCATGAAAATCCCCGTAGCAAGGTGCCCTTTATGACTGATGAAAATGGAAATTAGCAAGCCAAGAATGACGGCAATATTAGGCACTAAAAAGCCATGAGGTTTAAAGAGAACTTTAATGAGTTGCACGAGGATGATAATGACAGGAATCGCGATGACGGCGTCCCAGACGTTTGTGTGTATCGTTGGAAAATCCATAGTGAGCCTCCCATAAAGAGTTGTGCTTATACTGTTTCCTTATCAAGGAAAAATTAACAAAAAAAATGACCCCCGTAGAGGGATCATCCATTATTTGAATTGTGCATTCCAACGCTCAGCCTTTTCAAGGGCTGCTACGTCATTTGCGATTTCTCCGGGCTTCACTCTTAATCAGCAAATTCCATATTGACGAATTCAAAAATGTAATTGAACTGCTGTACCAGGGGAAGGCCTTTGATCTTTGCAGAGCTTCCACCGGTAATCACTACAAACGCTTTTTTCTTCGCTAGTTCTTCTTTTAAGGTAAAGCGCTCATCGCGCAGGTACTGGCTCCAGCGGTCGAAGAAGTTTTTCATGGGACCACTCATTCCGTACCAATAAAGGGGTGTAGCAAACAGTAATACGTCATGCTCTTCCATTAAATGAACGAGCTGTTCGTAGTCATCATCGACAGGGGAGAATCCACCTTCTGAGTGTCTTAAGTCTTCGATCGGTTCAATATGCAGGTCGGCAAGCGACACGATGGTATGATCGGTTCCTTCAACGATCTTTTTGGCAAGGTATTCAGAATTACCGTTTTTTCGTGTGCTCCCTAAAAGCGCTAATACTTTCATTAATTAACACTCCTCCAAATGAATTTTGGTCACAGTTTATATTTTCCTTAAATTATATGGCGGGATTTGATGAAGAGCGACCCATAAGCGGATTAGAAAGAAAATCCTTCTTATCTATTAGTCAGCCAGAGTAATAGTTAAAGTGTACAGTATCATACGGATTGGGCGCCACCTTTTGTTGGGGAAAGGTGTTGGATTGGAGTATATCATTGTTTAAAGTATTGGAGTTATCTATAATTATTGATACTAATTATCGTAAATAATGATGGAGGAAGAGCATGGACCTGAATTACTTTTATACTTTTAAAGAAGTCGCCAAATGGGGAAGTTATACAAAGACCGGGGAAGAACTGGGCTATGCTCAATCGAGTGTGACCACCCAGATCAAGAAGCTAGAAGAGTATTATCGCATTAAGTTATTTGAGCGGGTCGGCCGTAAGATGCGCCTTACCCAATCAGGGGAAGAACTCTATTACTATGTGGAGAAGATCCTATCCCTTTTAGATGAAGCAGAGGAAAGAATCTCGAAGGAAAGTAATCTGAGGGGGACGCTGCGTGTAGGGACGGTAGAATCATTGGCTGCCTATTTCATAACGCCTTATATTAAACAATTAAAAGAAAAGCATCCCGAATTAAAGATTCTATTGGAATCCGGACTTTGTCCTAATTTAAAGGAAGGGACGCTTGAAGGGAAATTCGATGTTTCGATTTTAATGGACCGTTATGTGGAGCACCCTGAACTCACGACCATTCCGATTCGTCAGGAAAAGCTTGTCATGATTGCACCGCCTGGTCATCGACTCGGTTCACATCAAGTGATGGACCTGCGGGAACTTGAATCAGAAACCTTGATTTTAACGGAGGAAGGCTGCTCTTACAGAGTCTTGCTGGAACAGTTGCTGAAAGAAGAAAATGTTCAGGCTAAATCCGTTATTTCCTTTAGCAGTCTAGAGGCGATCAAACAATGTGTGGCGGACGATTTAGGACTTGCCATCATACCTGAAATCTCGGTAAGGAAAGAAATTGATAACGGTAAGGTGATCCAACTTCCGTTTCATCATGAAAAAATAAAGGTCTATACGCAGGTTGTGTATCAAAGAAAGAAGTGGCTAACTCCGCCATTAACGCAATTGATTTCATCCATAACTCATTAATATCAATATTTTTGATGAGTCATATGGGAAAGTATCAATATCTATATGAAAGAACTCAGTGTTACTATGAGTACACAAACTTTAAGATGAGGTGCGAAACATGAATACATTTTTGCAATACAATCCTACGAAGCTGTACTTTGGAAAAGATGAAGTAAAGCAATTATCGACTATTTTAGATAGAGGAAAAAACATCCTGCTGGTCTATGGGGGAGGTAGCATCAAGCGGAATGGCGTTTACGATCATGTACTTGCTGAGTTGGAGAAAGTCGATGCGTCTGTATACGAATTGAGCGGAGTTGAGCCGAATCCCCGTTTGACAACGGTACGTAAAGGAGTCAAAATTTGTAAAACTGAAGGGATTGATTTCATATTGGCAGTTGGTGGGGGAAGTGTGATCGATTGCACAAAAGCCATCTCTGTCGGGGCAAAATACGAGGGTGATGCTTGGGATTTGATTACAGGAAAAGCTCCTATTAAAGAAGCTCTACCATTTGGAACGGTTCTGACCCTGGCAGCAACAGGTTCTGAAATGAACTCTGTTTCAGTCATCACCAACTGGGAAACGAAGGATAAATTAGGTTGGGGTTCTCCCTTTGTATTCCCTGTGTTTTCGATCCTTGATCCTGCCTATACATTTTCTGTGCCACGGGATCAAACAATCTATGGAATCGTCGACAGTATGTCCCATGCCCTTGAACACTATTTCCATCGGACAGAAAACACACCGATGATTGATGGATTCATTGAGTCCCTGTTAAGAACGGCAATCGCAACCGGCCCTCAATTACTGGAAGACTTACAATCATTCAAGCATAGAGAAACGATGATGTACATCAGTACCACAGCATTTAATGGAACCCTTTCGAATGGAACAGATGGAGGAGATTGGGCAACGCACAGAATCGAGCATGCCATCTCCGCAGTTTACGATATTCCACACGGCGGCGGACTTGCGGTTCTTTTCCCGAACTGGTTGGAGCATGTCGCTGAAGAAGACCCCTCCCGGGTGAAAAGGCTAGCGGTCAATGTTTTCGGTATCTCCCCTGAAGGTAAGAACGATATCACAGTGGCGAGAGAAGGTGCTAAAGCTCTTCGTGATTTCTGGAACTCGCTGGGCGCTCCAAGTACGCTTAGGGATTATGATATTGATGATAGCGAGTTTGATGCCATTGTGGAGAAGACGTTCATTAAGCCCGGTGTAGGAACCTATAAGGAGATGGATTATGACGCTGTGAGGGATATTTTGAAAAGGTCTCTATAAACAAATCGGTTTTTTATTTGGGAATAAAAGTAATTCGGCCGGATTTTTCCCGGAATCGGCCGGATAATCGGCAATATCGGCTGGATTTTCACAGTAATCGGCCGGATTCGTCACGGTTTCGGCTGGATTTTCACAGTAATCGGCCGGATTGGTAAAAGTATCGGCTGGATTTTCAGAGAAACCGGCTGGATTCATCAAAGTATCGGCTGGACTTTCAGAGAAACCGGCTGGATTCATCAAAGTATCGGCTGGATTCTCACAGAAACCGTCCGAATTCGTCACCATTTCACCTCGATTCTTACAAGGGGAACCTGCCCCATGACAGATGCAGCGCCAGAATCCATTAAAAAAGGACGAATCGATAAAGAATTCGTCCTTTTTCAAGAGAAACTTGATGCAACTTCTTATCAACGTCTCCGAAACCCTTCCTCACGCAAATACAACGCAGCTTCATCATATCCGCCAAAGCTGTCCTCCAAATTGTCACCGGCATATATATTCCAGCGGTCATCTTCTTCCAGCAGTGTGAGGGAGTGCCCATCCGCATCTTTCCACAACTGTTCTACCGGAGGCACGATTTCTTCTTCCGTTGCCAAGTGATCAATGGAAGCCCGGATGATTACGCGCAGTTCATCCGCCGAAAAATCACGGATATTGACGAGTCCTTTTTGATTCGCTTCATAACCGGGAAGGCTGCCCGTATAAACAAAACCGTTTCCGTTCGGGTGCAGGTGGTACACCACGGTCGTTTTATCATAGAGACTGTCTTCAAAGTGGAAATTTACCCGGTTCAATGATACATCCTTCCGTGTAAGCTCAGGAAACTCTTCAATTATAGTTAATTTATCTTCAAATGCCAGCATGATTATTCCTCATTTCATTTTACGATTTTCCCATTATAACATAGTGCCCTATTTTCTAAAGAGAGTTAAAGGTATAATGGGTACAAAGAGGTGACCCCATTGAATGATTTTACTTCCTTAGGAATTCAACCTAAGTACGTCAATGCGTTAAAAGAACAATCGATAACAGAACCAACACCGATCCAGAGCGAAACCATCCCTGTGTTATTAAATGGAGAAGATGTGATCGGTCAGGCACAGACAGGAACGGGAAAAACGATGGCTTTTCTTCTGCCTATGCTTGCCAAAATTGATCCAGCGAGAGATGAGATCCAATCTCTTATTGTGACCCCGACAAGGGAGCTCGCGATTCAGGTGACGGCTGAATTAAATCAGATTCTTTCTTCTACGGAAGATGACATACATGTGTTGGCCGTTTATGGCGGCCAGGATGTTGAGAAGCAGATCAAGCGACTGAAGAATAAAGCGATTCATATAGTGATTGGAACACCTGGTCGTTTACTTGATCACGTTCGTCGGGAGACCGTGGACTTTTCAAACGTATCGTTTTTAGTACTGGATGAAGCAGATCAAATGCTTCATATCGGTTTTTTTGATGAAGTGGAGTCGATCATTCGCGAGACGCCGTTCACCCGTCAAACCGCGCTATTCTCTGCGACGATGTCAAAAGATATCCGAAAGATCGGCAAGCGCTATATGAACAACCCGCATAATGTACAGATCCGCGAAAAAGAAAAAATCGTACAGGAAATCCAGCAGGAAATCGTGGAAACGACGGATCGTCAGAAATTAGAAGCCCTTAGTCAAACGATCCATGATGTCCAGCCGTTTTTAGGCATCATTTTCTGCCGCACGAAAAGAAGGGTCAGCAAGCTGCTTGGAGACCTTAAAGCGAGAGGGTTTCTAGTCGATGAGCTTCACGGTGATTTATCCCAGGCGAAAAGGGAAAACGTGATGAAGAAGTTCCGGGATGCGAAGCTTCAACTTCTTATCGCAACGGATGTGGCAGCGCGTGGTCTTGATGTTGAAGGCGTAACACATGTATTCAATTATGATATCCCTCAAGATGTGGAAAGCTACATTCACAGAATCGGACGTACGGGACGTGCCGGTAAAGATGGGCTGGCCATCACGTTTGTTGCATTAAAAGATAAGCAGGACCTGGAAATGATTGAAAAAGGCATTGGCCGTTCATTGCCTCGTCGTGTCGTGGAGGTCGCACCTTCTAAGGAACCCGCCAATGTCCATAAGGGATCAAATGAAAGTGCGAAGGATAGACGTGAAAAGAATATCCAGGCGAATAAAGAGCGAAAAGCAAGGTCTCCACGTGGAGGCAGGTCCCGTAACAGTGACGGTGGTGACTCGTCACACAGTCGTCGGACGAGAAGGGAAGAATCATCATCCCGGCGCGGCGGAGACTCGGTCAGCCCTTCAAAAGGCAGACCAACAAGGCCAAGTGATTCTGGCAAACCAAGAAGAAACGACTCCAGTGGTAAAAGAAACAGCCAAGGAAGGGCATCTTCAAATAGAAGAGGCCGCTGACTTTAAAAGCATGGTGACCAATGTGTCATCATGCTTTTTTTTGATGAAAGGAGTGGGGGAATATTCTGCATAAAATTTCAGAATATTCCCAATTAATATCCCGAATCTGCTAAAATAATGAATATAAAATGTCATTTACTAACAGAGGGGATGGGTTGTACATATGCATGTACCATTAGTGTTAACGGATTTTCTGGATCGGGCAGTCGAACAATATGGGGAAAAGGTGGCAATCATTGATGATGTGAAGCGTTTGACGTATAAGCAGCTGAATGCCCGAGTCAATCAATTGTCTAGAGGACTTAAGGAATTCGGGGTTGAAAAAGGGGACAAGGTTGCGTATCTTGCCCCTAATACCACTGAGATGTTGGAGGGGTTCTATGGTGTCTATGGTGTCGGAGGGATCATGACACCGCTTAATACGCGCTTAAAACCTGCGGATTATCAATTTATTCTGACTCATAGCGAGAGCAAAGTATTATTTGTGGATGAGGAACTGTATCCACTGGTTCAGCCGATTTTGTCAAAGGTGCCGAATGTAAAGCAAGTTGTGATTCATGGTGAGTCTATCGATGGACACCCCGGCTATGACGAGTGGCGAGGCTCATTCAGCGATGAAGCCTTCGATCGCGTAGAGCTGGAAGAAACCGACATCGCTTCATTATTATATACAAGTGGAACGACCGGGGATCCGAAGGGAGTCCTCCTCACACACCGATCAAATTATCTGCATGCCCTATCCTCCATGCATCATTTACGGGTTTCGGATCGGGACACTTTACTTCATGTGCTGCCAATGTTCCATGTGAATGGATGGGGATCTCCTTTTTACTATACGGCTAACGGTGCGACCCAGGTGATGCTAAGAAAAGTAGACCCTGAAATGATATTAGATAAAGTAGAGAAGCATGGTGTGACGGTTATGCATATGGCGCCGACTGTTCTGAATATGCTTCTGGAAACCTATCCTGACAGGGAGCGGACGATCGGACGAAATGTAAGGGTTGTCATTGCAGGTTCGGCTCCTCCACCAGCATTTGTCCGTAAGGTGGAAGAGGATCTGAAGTGGGAGTTCATCCAGGTGTACGGAATGACTGAAATCTCACCTCTTATCACGACTTCCATACTGAGATCTTCCGAGCAGGACCGACCAAAGGAAGAGAAGTACCGTTTAAAGGCGAAAGCCGGCTACAGTATGATTGGCAGCAAGGTGAAGGTAGTGGATGAGCTCGGTAATGAAGTGCCCCATAATGGAAAAGCGATTGGAGAGATCGTTACAAGAACGAATACGGTGATGGAGGGTTACTTTAAAAACACCGAGGCCACCAATCATACGATTAGAGATGGCTGGCTCCATACGGGGGATATGGCAACCGTTGACGAAGATGGCTTCATTGAAATTGTCGACCGGATGAAAGATGTCATCATCAGCGGGGGAGAAAACATTTCTTCTATTGAAGTAGAGGGGGCTCTCTATGAGCATGATAGTGTCCTGGAAGCAGCGGTGGTTGCCATCCCCCATGAACGCTGGGGGGAAGTGCCTCATGCAGTGGTTGTACTCAGGGAGGGGCACAGCTTAACGGAAAAGGATCTCATCGAGTTCAGCAGGGAAAAGCTTGCCCACTTCAAAGCACCGAAGAGTATTACTTTTGCGAAGGAATTACCAAAGACCGCTTCAGGAAAAATCCAAAAGGTCGTGATCCGAAAAGAATACTGGAAGGATCATGACCGGATGGTTCATTGATGAAGGAGGCGTGCAGATGCATGCCTTTTTCGGCTGGACAAAAGCCCTTCTTTCTTAAATCCATGATGCCCGTCGTCCCTGTTTAGGCTTCTTCAGCATAAATTATAAAAAGGAAGTTTTATCAGCATAATAACAGGGAAAAGCAGTTTTTAAGAGTATATAAATGGAGGGCGTAAAGATGAGTTTGAATTCCCCGTTGGTTCCAAAATCTAAAACCCATTGTCCCAATGAGTATGGGAAGTTAAAGAAAGTGGTCGTTGTGTCACCTGAAAATATGCAAATAAATGAAATCATAAATGAGACTCAAAAGCATTTCCTCAAAGAAAATATCAATATAGATAAAGCGGTTCTGCAGCATAAAAACTTTGTTGATACGCTAGAGAAAAATGGTGCAGAGGTCATTCATCTGCGACCATCCCCGGAGTTTAATGAACAAGTCTTCACAAGGGATATCGGGTTCACGATCCATGATCAGTTCTTCGTTGCATCGATGAATACGGATGTCAGGCGAGGCGAAGTGAAGACGCTGAAGAATTGGCTGGAAGAGAATGATGTGCCTTATAGTGAGCTGCTACATTCCATCGAAGGAGGGGATGTACTCGTTGATGAGGAAAATATTTGGATTGGCGTGAGTGGACGGACGAATCAATTGGCCATCCAATCATTACGGAATCAGCTTCCCCAATTCACCGTTCATGAATTGCCTTTAAAAGAAGAGATCCTTCATTTAGATTGTGTGTTTACAATCATTTCAGAGGAATGGGCACTTGTGTATCCCCCGGCCTTTTCTAAAGAGGATCTTGAGTCAATCAAGGAGCATTATAATATCATTACTGTATCTGACGAAGAACAATTTCAAATGGGTCCAAATGTATTAGTGATCGGAGACGGGAAAATCATCAGTCTCACTCAAAATCAAGACATGAATGAACGAATCAGATCGAAGGGTTTTGACGTGATTGAACTGGATTTATCCGAAATCATCAAGTCAGGCGGCTCATTCCGCTGCTGTACGCTTCCCCTGATTAGAGAGTAGTTGAGATCTTATTGATTATGAACTGGATAGTGTCATTAAAGAAAAACAGGTGACTTTATACCTGTTTTTCTTCTTTTTACAGAAGCTTTACACTCCTGTCTTCTTTTTGCAAATGCTTCTTCACATTTCCCCTTTATTCTACATATGTAGTCGAAATTATAGGAGGTAGGGTATATGAAGAAATCATTGAAGAAGGTTCTTCCGTTAGCGGTTGTGTCAACATTAGCTCTTGGAAGTGTAATAGGAATGAATCAGGACAACACAGAAGCACAAGCGAAGGAATCCAAGAACGGCAAAGCCAAAAACGTCATCTTTATGATCGGTGATGGCATGGGTGTGCCTTACACAACGGCTCTTCGTTACATGAACGACAATCCAGAAACAGTTGAAATGGAAAAAACGGCATTCGATCCTTACCTTGTCGGATTACAATCCACTTATCCAGAGGATGAGAAAGAAAACGTAACAGACTCAGCCGCTGCTGCTACGGCGATGAGCGGTGGAGTCAAAACATATAATAATGCAATCGCAGTCGATAATGATAAGACTGATGTTAAAACAGTATTAGAGCAGGCGAAAGAAAACGGCATGTCTACAGGAATCGTGGCAACATCAGAAATCACCCATGCAACTCCAGCATCCTATGGAGCACATGAAGAGCAGCGTAAAAGCGAAAATGCGATTGCAGATGACTATTATGATGAAATGATTAATGGAGAGCATAAGATAGACGTCATGTTAGGTGGGGGGACGGACTTCTTCGAACGTGATGACCGTAACCTTGCTGAGGAGTTCCAAAAGGATGGCTACAGCTATGTGAAATCAGCTGAGGAACTTAAAAATGACGACAACAAGCAAATTCTTGGTCTTTTCTCTGAAGTAGGGATGGACAAGATGATTGATCGTGACGAAGAACAGCCAAGCTTAGCGGATATGACGACATCTGCACTAGACCGTTTAAAAGGTGACAAGGACGGATTCTTCCTGATGGTGGAAGGAAGTCAAATCGACTGGGCTGGTCACGATAATGATGTTGTCGGGGCTATGAGTGAAATGAGAGACTTTGAGAAGGCTCTTGAAGAAGTTAGGGATTTTGCGAAAGAAAATGGTGAAACATTGGTAGTCGTTACAGCCGACCATTCTACAGGAGGAATCTCGATTGGTGCAGACGGTGAATACAATTGGGATCCGGCACCGATTCAAGCAGCAAAACGCACTCCTGATTTCATGGCAGACCAAATTGTAAATGGTGCTTCAGTGGAAGAAACATTAACTGAAAATATCGACCTTGAGTTAACGGAAGAGGAAATCGCTTCTGTGAAAGAAGCAGCAGAAAAAGGCGATCAAACCGAAATCGATAATGCAATCGAGAAAATCTTCGACAAGCGTTCAGGCACGGGCTGGACAACGGATGGACATACAGGCGATGACGTTCCTGTCTATGCATTTGGTCCACAAAAAGAGAAGTTCTCCGGCATGATCGATAACACAGATCAAGCAAAAATGATCTTTGAACTTCTTAAAAACAAAGGGAAAATCAAAGACAATAAATAAGTTTAAGATAGATGAGACCATGCTTCTCCTTCCTTTCGGGGGACTGCATGGTCTTTTCTACCTTTATGCTTCTTCTAAATCTGAAACACTTACTTCGGAACGTTCTTCTAATGGTCCGCGAAGATGAACAACGGCTGTTTTTCCATCTTCAGTAACAGAGTCGATCCAGACAGATGCATCTTTATATTTTACTTCAATATCAGCTGAAGAAGATAATATCTGTTTTACACGATTATAATCCATTCTTCATTTCCTCCTTTTAGTCTATTTTCATTGGTTAGTTTGTCCTTTTTTTAGAGAAAAATGAGCGTATATTTCATTTGGAATCCGATACGCTAATAGCGAAAGGGTGATGATGATATGAAGAAGCAGGATGAAAGAACATCGACTACAGAAGCAAATATGGAATTGAATGAAAGATTTTATGGAAGTAATGATAAAGAAGTTGATCCGACACCGCCCACTTATCTTCAAAATGGTACGGCCGCGGTGAGGATTACTGGTGATGATGAGTAAGAGAACCAGTTGAGACCTTTACTTATAACTAATTAAAACCTGCCTGATGAATCATCAGGCAGGTTCTTTTTATTTCGTTTTATTACGTTGGTCTTTATTGTGCTTATTACCCTTACTGTTGTCTCCACTCGTGATTTCATTAGCAAATTCCGTCGTGCCGCGCTTTGGTGAATTTTGATTTTCACTGCCTTTGTTGTACTTTTTCGTCATATGAATCCCCTCCAATCTATTCAATTCATATGTAGTTTTTGAAGAAAAACTTTAGGTTATGCAGAATTGAAATGTTAAAGAAAGATTAAAAAAAATTTAGCATAGTTTTTTGGGACAAGAATAAGGTATAATGTAAAGCGAAATGATTACGATTAATAAATGCAGTCTTAAGAAAGGAAACGTAAACCAATGAATTCTTTGAGGAGCTTCAGTCAAGAGATGACAGGGATACTATTATTTTTGTTATTCATTGTTCTTTTTTTAGCGGGAGATTGGGTGAAAGGGTATGTCCCGGACGAGTTTCTTACTTCTTCGATGGCGAATGTCATTACCATATTTTTAAGTATCCTATTAGAAGCGATTCCTTTTATCTTAATCGGTGTCTTCGCATCGGCACTTATTCAAGTATTTGTGTCTGAGAGGTTATTACAAAAAATCATTCCCAAGAGATTTCCTTACCTGGCTTTGTTTCCTGCAGCTGTAGTAGGGGCATTGCTTCCGGTATGTGAATGTGCCATTGTACCAGTGGCCAGGAGGCTGATTAAAAAAGGGATGCCCGCTCATCTTGCGATTGTCGTAATGGTAACGGCGCCTATATTAAACCCGATAGTCTTCGCATCTACTTATTATGCGTTCCAGAATAATATGACGGTTGTCTGGGGCAGGATGGGTATTGCTCTAATAGCTGCCTTAATAATCGGGGCACTATTGTACAGGTTTTATGGAAAGAGAAACCCGCTCATACAGAAAGAGCATGATCACGAGCATCATCACGATCACTCTTCCAATAAACTCATGCAGACGATTGTACATGCCAGTGATGAATTTTTTGACATGGGTAAATTTCTTATCATCGGAGCATTTGTTGCAGCAGGATTTCAGACATATCTTGATAGAGAACTGTTAGTGGGGATTGGGACGAATGAGGTTCTGGCACCGGCGGTTATGATGGGGTTTGCGTATATTATTTCTCTATGTTCAGAGGCAGATGCATTCGTGGCCTCGTCTTTCGGCAGTATCTTTTCTGCTTCGTCCCTTTTGGCATTTTTAGTGTATGGGCCGATGATAGATTTCAAGAATACATTATTGATGCTTGCTTACTTTAATAAAAAATTCGTGTTGACCTTTATTGGAATCGTGACAATCGTAGTATATATTTGCACGCTTATATTCCAAGTATTTGTGTAAAGGAGGCAAGAGGAGTGAAACAATCCATTCAATTCCATACATTCATCAGAGGGATCATCTTAATCGGATATGCTCTCTTGGTATTGAAACTATTTTTAACGTTTAATTTGCAAAACTTTGTCGCACCCAAAATGCATGGTTATATGTATTTTGCTCTGGGTGTTTTCATTCTTCTGGGGGCGATTCAAATCATCCGGGGGACATCTTCAGCATCTGCAAAAGAACACCATTGTGGTTGCGAAGGTCATGAACTGCCAAAAGGGTTCATCAAGTCCAGCATGGTATATGCCCTATTTATATTTCCAATTGTGGTTGGGTTCCTCATGCCGGATAACTTATTGGATAGTTCCGTTGCGGCTAAAAGAGGGGTGAAAGTGGGGAATAGTCTATTTTCAACACCGCCATCCAGTGAACAAAAAGAGTTAAATCAAGATGAGAATGGTGAAAAAAGTTCGACTGCAACCGATCCCACCCTCGACCCGTATGACGAATTTCCTGTGGAAAAGGATTTCGACAAGTTGAAGGAGATAGTAAATAAAAAAGAAAAAATATTCGTAAGAGATGAACAATATATTCAAACATTAAGTATTGTGGATGAAAATCTTGACAACTTCGTCGGTAAAGAAATTCAGCTTACAGGTTTTGTTTATAAAGATGAAGGATTTGCAGAGGAAGAATTGGTCATTTCTCGTTTCACCGTTACATGCTGCGTAGCCGATGCCTCTGTTTATGGTTTATTGGCACGCGATTCAGAACTGAGTAAACTGGAACCAGATACATGGATTAACGTGAGCGGCGTGATTGATAAGGTGGATTTTAATGGTCAGCAAATGCCTGTAATAAAGAATCCGGTGTTTGAAGTAATCGACCCGCCTGCTAATCCTTATGTAGAAGAATTTTTCATTAAAATTGAATAAACGAAAGAATCCTTACTTTTATGTAAGTAAGGATTCTCTCATAATAAATAAATCGTAATTATTTCGTTTTAATAGACGTAATCAGGTGGTGAGGATATGTATGAATGGATCATAATCGGTGGAGGTATCCATGGATGCACCGTGGCTACGTATCTTGTGAAAAAGAAAGAGGTGCCAATTCATAAGATATGTGTAATTGATCCTTACCCAGAGCCATTATTTAAGTGGAAAAGGCTGACTGGTTTAATTGATATGCCGTATTTGCGATCACCTTTTGTCCACCATTTGGATACACATCCATTTAGTCTGAAATCCTTTAAGAAGGGTGGAGGAGAAAATTTCTACGGACCATATAAGCGGCCGGCTCTTCCTCTATTCAATCAACATAGTAACGCTGTCTTGGAAGGAATAAAAATCTCTAAAGCCTGGTTTCAGGGAAAGGTGGAACACGTTGAGAAAGGTGATAACGGGTGGATAGTGAGAACAAGTAGTTTGGACCATTTTTATGGGAGTAACATTGTGATTGCAACGGGAATGAATAATAAATTGGCTTATCCCTCTTGGGGAAGTGATCTTGTTGTGGCACACCCAAAACAAGTTGGACATTTATTTGCTGAATCCCTTCCGAGAATAGAACCACCAATCGTCGTGATAGGTGGAGGGATCTCCGCTGCCCACCTGGTGGTTAAGCTAAGCAAACAATTCCCCGGACTGGTATATCAAATAGCCAGGCACCCTTATAGAGTTCACGACTTTGATAGTGATCCTGGCTGGCTTGGCCCTAAGTATATGAGTGGCTTTGAAAAGATTTCACGGTATGAAGACAGAAGAGAGGTCATTGATCATGCCCGTCATAAAGGGTCTATGCCAAGTGAATTAGCTAATAAGTTGAGAAATCTGAAACGAAGCAACACGTTCACCTTTATCCAAGATGAAATCCAATCATGGGATGTATCAGACAATGAGATTATACTGCATTTAACGAAGATAGAGTCGATTGTAAAGGCAAAGACGATCCTATTTGCCACCGGATTTTCAAGAGAGGTCATGAAAGTGGACTGGCTGCAAAGACTCATTCAGGAAGAAAAGTTAGCGTGTGCGAAATGTGGTTTTCCGGTAGTGAAAGAGGACTTGTCATGGTGTAATCATTTATTTGTTACAGGACCACTGGCTGAGTTAGAAATCGGGCCGCCCTCGCGTAATATTTCAGGTGCAAGGAAAGCAGCAGAAAGAATAGTGAACCATACAGTTTAAATCGTAATGATTTCGAATTTAAAAGGAGATGAATGTTTATCATGAAAGTACCAGTAACAGTATTAAGCGGTTATTTAGGATCAGGCAAGACGACATTATTAAATCATATTTTACATAATCGGGAAGATAAGAGAATAGCGGTTATTGTGAATGATATGAGTGAAGTGAATATCGACGCGTCCCTCGTTAAGAGTGGGGGATTCGCTAGAACAGAAGAAAAACTGGTCGAGCTTCAAAATGGGTGTATTTGCTGTACATTAAGAGAAGATTTAATGATCGAAGTCCAGCGATTGGTCGACCAGGGGAATATTGATTATATTGTGATCGAGTCTACCGGGATTTCGGAACCGATTCCTGTAGCTCAAACATTCACTTATCTGGATGAAGAGATGGACATTGATCTGACGAGTAAAACGAGACTGGATACGATGGTGACGGTTGTGGACGCCAACCGATTCTGGCACGATTTTGCAAGTGGTGAAACTCTGCTGGACCGTAAACAGGCAACAGGCGAAGGAGATACAAGGGAAGTAGTGGATTTGCTGATTGATCAAATCGAGTTTGCGAATGTGATTGTGTTAAATAAAATAGACTTAGTGGAGAAAGTGGACGTGGTTGAATTAAAAGCAGTTCTTCATAAGTTGAACCCGGAAGCGAGAATCATCGAAACTTCACATTCTAATATTTCTTTAGATCAAGTCCTGAATACCCAACTATTCGATTTTGAGAAAGCCAGCCAGGCAGCCGGGTGGATAAAAGAATTACAAGAAGAACACACACCCGAGACTGAAGAATATGGAATTTCTTCTTTTGTCTATCGCCGCAACAAGCCTTTCCACCCAGAACGTTTCATGGCTTGGATGGAGGAGTGGCCGGTTGATATCGTTAGGGCAAAGGGCTTCTTTTGGCTGCCGACCCGTAACGACATGACGGGCTTATTATCCCAGGCAGGTCCATCGATCATCATCCAGGGAGCAGGGGAATGGGTAGCTGCTTATCCTGAGAATGAAAGAATGGAAATCCTTGCTGAGGAAGTGGAATTAGCAGAGAAATGGGACCCTGTTCATGGGGATCGAATGAACGAAATCGTATTTATCGGCCTTGGGATGAATAGGGAAGAAATCGAGCAGTCATTAGATAGCTGCTTGCTAACAGAAAAAGAAATGACAGAGGATTGGACTGAATTTAAAGACCCGATTCCTGCATTTACGGTGGAAGTTTGATAGATGGAAAAAGCCAGGCGCTTGAATGCGCCTGGCTTTTATCATTTGTATTCTAGTGCTTTCCTGATTGTTTGAATGTTTTCTTTCATCAAAGATACATAGTCTCTTTTTGGGGGGGGATGTCCTCACCGGTTTATACAGAAAGGTTATGAACCGTAAGAGGTTCTGCCTTGATTTCGTTCTGAACGACCTTTGCGATGATGTGTAACTTTATTCCTATATTTAACATTACTACTGATATTTTGATTCTTCTAAATCATAATGAAGATAGAAGGATAACTAAAGGGAGGTAAAGGCATTGCATGAGAAAATGAATGGGATGAAGAATTCGTCGGGAATACCGGGCAGGTGGTTTGTGGATGAAATGGCGGAAGGGTCGGAGGGCTATCCGATTTTATTTATTCATGGAATTCATGCCTCATCAGACACGTGGATACGAGAAAATGATCTACAGGAATTCACACGGAAATATGGGCATCAAGCAGCTTTCATTGATTTGTATCCAGACGAAGACATGTGGAAGAATGGGCAGCTTTTAGGAGAAAAGCTTCGTGAGATTTACGGCTATTTTAAGAGGAAGGTAGTGGTTGTAGGGCATAGTAAAGGAGGGATCGATGTTCAAACCGCATTGGTTCATTATGGTGCAGGACCATATGTGGAGAGGGTCATCACTCTTTCATCCCCTCATCATGGATCAGAACTTGCAGACCTTGCCTATAGTAAATGGGCCGGCTGGTTGACCGATGCGTTAAAAAGTAAAAATAATGCCGTGTTTTCATTGCAAACGGGATATATGAAATCTTTCCGTTCAGAGACGGATGAACTTGAACGTGCAAAAGCCATCCCATTCTATACGTTCGGTGGTACAGGATGGGGAGGGGTGAATTCTGAACTGTTTTGGGGCGGGTTATACTTAAGCCGATATGGGCAAAGTGATGGAGCGGTGCTTGTAACAAGTTCACGCCTTCCTTATGGGAAAGAGGTGCGGGTCCAAGACTGGTCCCATACAACAATAAAAGAAGGCGGGGAGATTTTCCCTTATTTGAAGGATCTGTTGACTGAAGAGGTGCAAGAGATATCCTATGCTGCTGTGAGCGAGCTTGCAAAGGATGAAGAAATATCGGTCCTCCATAGAGGCGGGGTGTTTATGGGTGTTGGAGTGGAGAAGTTTTCAGTGGAGGAAGGGGTAGAGAAAATCTCTGTGGACTGGATCAGCGATCAACAGGGTTCGAGCTATGAGCTCATTAGTCCAAACGGGCAAGTGTATAAACAGTTCATGGTTACTGAAGATGCGACTGGTTTTTTCCCTGGCGCTTATCATCATTCCATCATCATTTCAAAGCCGCTATTGGGACAGTGGGAGATGAGGGCGCATAATAGTCATAGCGAAAAATACATGCTGACCATTCTGTTTCAAAAAGGAGTCAGTAAGAAAGGGGATCAGTTCGCGAGTGATGGAGAACCTTTAATGGGTTCATGGAATATACACGACAAACCTGTGAAGATAACCTATACGATTCATCATATTCCAACGAACAGCGGAAATAAAAAAACAACTACCCTCATTACAACGGAAAATCTATCTTCTCTGCCCCTTGCTGAATTTGAAGAAGGAGTCCATAACATCACCATCGATATAGAAGGGGAAACACAGGGGGGGAACCAATATCAGAGAACGATCATTCAAACAGTTTATGTAGATGGAAAAGGAAACATCTATTGATTATTTGAGGGATATTCATCTGAAGGGGTTTAAAAACAAGGTCCGTCCCCATTATGCATAATGGGGACGGACCTCTGGGTTATAGTGCACTCAGGAATTCTGTTACCTGTTCTGGTGTTTTGGCGTTGGCGCTGTGCAGGTGAGCGATTTTTTCGCCGTTTTTGTAGACAAGCAGGCTTGGGATGCCCATGACATCATATTTTTCTGCGATTTCAGGAAATTCGTCTTTATTGATGTCGTACCATTTATATTGATCGAACTCTTCCATGATCTCATCAATGAACATATCCATACGACGGCAGTCAGGGCACCAGTCCGCGTGGAATTTTACGATCACCGGCTCCGCAGAAGTGATTAAATCTTCAAAGGTTTCTTTGTTTTTGATTGCTTGCATGTTGTTAACCTCCCTTTCTACATTATTTTATACAAACAAATAATCAATTGTAAAACGAATCATTTTTCGTCTGAACTTGTACATGATAATATGGGAATACATTTTGAAAGAAAAAGGTGACATTATGCAACCGATCAAAGTTGGATTAGTAGGATACGGTTTTTCCGGACAAAGCTTTCACCGCCCGTTACTTTCTCATATGGAGGAGTTTCATATCGAAGCGGTGCTTTCTTCGGATGAAGAGAAAGTGCTGAAGGATATTCAGGGTGCGACTGTGGTTTCATCCCTTGCTGATTTACTTCAACAAGACATTGAATTAGTCGTGATTACAACCCCAAACCATCTTCACTATTCCATGATTAAGCAGGCTTTACTTGCGGATAAACATGTAGTGGTAGAGAAGCCATTTGTGACGAATAGTGAAGAAGGGGAAGAGCTTCTTGCTTTAGCGAAGGAGAGGGGCTTGCATCTTTCTGTCTTCCATAACCGCCGTTGGGATGCCGACTTTTTAACCATCCGAAAATTACTTGAAGAAAATGCTTTAGGACAAGTCTATACATATGAAGCCCACTTCGACCGTTTCCGACCGGCCATTAAAGACCGTTGGAAAGAAAATAAAATCGAGGGGGCGGGTGTGTTATATGATTTGGGATCACACCTCCTCGATCAGGCACTTACTCTGTTTGGAGCACCACAATGGGTGCAGGCAGATGTGTTCCCGCAAAGGGACCCGGAGAAAGCTGAAGACTACTTCCATATTACGCTCGGATATGACGTACTGAGAGTGCAATTGTATTCACGTTCGATCGTCCTGGATCCAGGACCTCGTTATCAAGTTCATGGATTACAGGGCAGCTATGTGAAGCACGGAATGGATCGTCAGGAGGATGACTTGAAAGCAGGGGGAAACCCTCTCGGCGAAGAGTGGGGAATGGAAGATGAAGAAAACTGGGGTGCATTGACAACCCTATCCGGTGAGGAAGTGACCTCGGAAGTGATTCCTTCTGAAAAGGGAGATTACACACAATACTATAAAGGGGTTTATATGGCATTAAGAGAAAACAAACCTCTACCGGTAAAACCTGAAGATGCTCTTCACGTGATCAAATTGATTGAAGCATGTAAAGAGAGCGCGGAAAGTAAACGTGTTATCCAACTGAAATAAAGTAGAAAGGCTCCTCACAAAAGGAGCCTTTCTTTATTGATGCTATTCCACCGTACCTGCTTCTAAAATCTGAACCTTTGCGTCTACATTGAATTTCACTCGCGGATAAATGCTTTCTTTCCACTCTTTAATATCAAATCCGCGAACCCCGTGTTTTTGATTTTGCCCGATGCCGACAGGATCGATGCCTAATTCCTGAAATTCTTTGAGCATGGCTAAACAATTTTCTTCAATATCCTTTTTCATTTTTTTCTCAACTTCCACTACTTTATCGGGGGTCAATTTTTTCCCTGTGTATTCCCTGACTATTCCTTTGATCTTGATCTTCATAGTCACTTCCACTGGATCTGCTTTGTGTTTCACTATTAACTTGTGCTTTGAAATCAGGCTCGTAACAGAAGCCTCAACGATTTTCTCTGCATGCCCTTGCATTTTTCCCATTTTAATCACATGGCTTCCCTCTGCCAGCTTATCCACTAATAATTTAAAGAAAAACATATCCTTAGCAGGGATTTTCTTGACCATTTTATCTTTATCGAAGAGGGCGACACCTGTAATCGCCACACTTTCATTCGAGAGCTGCTTTAAAACGGGCAGATACGGTGTTTGTCCATCTTGAAAGTAGTCGAATAAAAATAAATGAAGATTGGTCTCCGGTAATTCTCTGCGGGTGATATTATGGTGAATCAGATTGGAAAGGTACGTACCATTTCCTCTTAATCCGTAATTTCCTTTGATTAGTTCACCTGCATTTCCCTCGGTAACCGTAATATAGACTCTTGCTCCCACACTGGCATCTCTTTGCAGGGAATCACCAATATCTATGATTCCTTTCCGGGCCAGTTCCTCCCCGATCAGCACAACATCCAAGCTTCCTCTTACAAGCGGCTGTTGAGCTCTCCTCTCTAATTTTTCCAGGACCTCTCTGGTGGATGAAGCCTCTGCAGATAGGGTTCCGTTTTGGATGGATTTATCCGCTAGATAAATGGGAAAGAGGGCGGTACCTCTTATTTTATTTTCGCCGGCGTGGTCGTAGGCCTTCCCCGTTTCGATATATAAATCATCAAGGATTTCCCTTTCAACGCAACCTGTCATGAACACCAAACAAATGAGGATATAGCCAATTAGTTTTAGGGGTTTCACTGCTGTTTATGCCTCACTTTCTTCATGATGATGACAAAGACCAATAATGAGGGAATATAGAAATAGTTAATATAAAATCCAATCTTGTTCGACATATCATTTAATAAATTCACTTCTTTTCTATCTGTAAAAAAGGACAGTGCTGATACACAGATAAGACAGATGATGAGTAATGTATGCTTATGTTTCATAGGTGTCATTCGTTTCAAGATCCTGCTTGCACACCAGATCGAGATACATACATTTGGAAGAATAACGAGGCACCAGTTGGCAATCCCGATGTATTCAAAGCGTTCAACAAAAGGCATCTCTACGATTTTCCACATGGAGAGGGTTGCCCATACGGTTTTCTCCAATTGTTTTTGACTAAAAAATGCAAATGAAATGAGTGCTATAAACGTATAGATGGTCGTTGTGAGCAATAATCCCCAGTGAGCATATTTCTGAGATTTTTTTGCATTTTTAACAAATGGATAGAGCATTAAAATGGACTCATAACCTAAATATGTGAGGGACATATTTTTAGTGGAAATGAGCAAATCTTTCACTGAATGATCAAATACGGGCAAGATATTTCGAAAATCTGCGTATTGAAATGTAAATCCGAAAGTTAAAAGTAAGTAACTGGGGAGAACCGTTCCGAAAAAGGCCGTCCCCGTTATCGTTCTGACGCCGCCTTTTACTATATAGTAAACCAAGATGAGAAATATCAATGAAAAGATAAAGGTACTTAATCTTGGATACATCCATACTTGCAGTACCTCGATGTATGTTCTCATAATGGTGATCACAAGCAAACTGAAATAGATGACAAAAATGAAATTAAATAGATTCCCTATCCATTTTCCAAAGGCAAGTGTATGGGCAGATACAAGATCACCATCAGATTTCTCTAAAATAAGATACATTAAAAATATGATAATGTGAGTGAAAAGGCCGGCAAGTATGACGGAAATCCATCCGTCATATCCGGCATTCTTAGAAATGACCCGTTGAAATCCAAGAACTCCTGCTCCCACCTGCATTGAATGAATGAGAAAGAACACAAGGAAAGGGGATATTTTTCTTCTATCTGGAATCGGTTGCATCTGATCACCTCCTACCTTCATTCATCGATATCTAGCTTTCTCTTTCCTTCAGATGCGCGGAACCGGTTAGGTTTCTTTGTTCTTAAATACTCCGGACGATCTGATTGCTTGTTAAAGGGAAAGCGGATCAGAGCGTCTTTAAAATCCTTCATTCTAGGTGGGAAGAGCGGTTCCAAGAACGGTCTCCCCAAGGAGGTTAATTGTAAGAGATGTCCCATAAGCAGGCAGAAGCAGAAAACGATTCCTAATAACCCCCAAAGTTGTGCAAACAACAAAAATGGAAATCGAAGCAGGCGGATTGTATTACCCATGCGGTAAACGGGAGTCGTAAAGGAAGCAAGGGCAGCAAGGGCCACTAATATGAGCAGTACGTTACTCGTAATTCCGGCCTCAACGGATGCGGTCCCTATTACGATCCCCCCCACGATACCGATGGTTTGACCGACCTTCGTCGGCAGGCGGGCTCCTGCTTCGCGCAATAATTCGATTGTTAATTCAAGAAATAATGCCTCTAATATGGGAGGCAAAGGTATTTCCTGTCTTGAGGTAATAAGAGTCGCCATTAAATCTTTTGGAATGAGTTCATAATGATACGTCAATGCCGCAACGTAAATCGGTGTGATCAAAATCGAAAATGCTACCGCAAACACACGTACGAGGCGGAGGAATGAAGCAATCGAGAAATTCAAGAAATAATCCTCATATGAATTAAAGAACTCGACGAGCGTTGTCGGTCCAATAAGGGCATGAGGAGATCCATCCACCATTACTGCGACTTTTCCCTCCACCAGTACAGAAGCAACACGATCGGGGCGTTCCGAATCCAATAGCTGTGGGAAGGGGGAATAGCTATTATCGGCAATGAGCTGTTCAATGAATGAACTATCCATAATTTGATCAAAGTCCAATCCATGTAAACGCTGACGAACCGTATTCACATTGGCTTCATCCACTAAACCATCAAGATAAACAAGGGCGAGTCTCGTGTGAGTCAATTTCCCTACATTAAATTCTTCGACTATCAGCTCTTTAATCGGAAGACGTTTCCGAAGCAGATTAAGGTTGTCACTTAGGGATTCAACAAAGGCCTCTTTAGGACCAACCACACTGAATTCCACTTCTGGTTGGGAAACCTTTCTTCCCATTTCATTTTTCGTAGCGATGAAGGCGAATTTCCGGTTGGAGGCATCCATCGTTAATAAGGTATATCCATTAAATAGTTTCTGTTCGATATCCGCTTCATCTTTTGAGATTTGAATATCCAATACTGGAACCAGCGTTTTTAGATCATCAAAGGAGTGAAAATCTTTTGAAAGCAAAGAGGGGAGGACGTCCTCCTGCAGAATCTTCCCATCGATGAGTGTAGTGATGAAGTGCAAACTGAATTTGACCCCTGTATGAGGGTTTTGGTAAAAGGCTTGTTTATAGTCAGCCGATTTCTCAGCTTCCTGCTTAAAGTTTTCATATGTCTGTTTTTTCTTCGTCTTATCGGTGTTTTTCTTGTTCTTAAAGAATGGAAACATACTAATCCCTCATGTTCGATGTATGGTCTATCCTGTAGTGTTTCCGAAAATAGGAGAATTATGAAAAAGGATGGGGTATGTGGAAAAAAACGTTAAGGTATGCTTGAAAAAAAAAAGGGGTCCGTTTGAGGTGGGTCAATCCAGGTTGGGGCTGAATTAAAAAAAGACTGGAAAAGGGAGTCCCTTTTCCAGTCTCATGTCGTTATTCCTGTTCCAAGAAAAACTTCTCGATATCATCAAGCATCGCATTTGCTGCCATAACGCCACCTGCAGTGTTCCAAATAGCATCGCTTACTTCATACACTTTATCTTGCTTTGCTACTTCAAGGTTTTGGAATAGGGGATCGTTCAGCCACTCTTCAGCAAGCTTGTTCGCTTCCCCATCACCCGTTTCATATGTGAAGTAGAATAACACATCTCCATCCATTGCCGGGATGCGCTCTTTCGTCACACCTTTTTCAGCAAAGTCGTCTACATCCTGCCCTTCAGGACGGGCAAATCCTAATTGATCCAGGATCACACCTGAGAATGAATCTTTATGGTAGATACGTACGTCACCTGCTAAAAAGCGGACCATGGAAACTTCCTGGTTTAGTTTATCCCCAAGCTTCCCTTTTAGATCTTCGATTCGCTGGTCATACTCGGCCAATACTTCTTGACCTTTTTCTTCTTTGTTTACTGCTTTGGAGTATAATTCAAAGTTCTCTTTCCAGTTACCGCGAAGTGTTTCCGCCATTACAGTTGGAGCGATGTCTTTCAGCTGATTGTATTGTTCTTCTTGACGCATTTTGTTCCCGATAATCAGGTCCGGTTGAAGTTTTGCAATAGCCTCCATGTTTAATTCGCTTTCAGTTCCGACTACTTCAACATCTTTCATGTCTTTTGCAATATGATCGTACCAAGGATCACCTGTCCAGGATTGTACGGCACCAACCGGTGTCACGCCTAAAGAAAGAAGAGCCTCTGTTCCTTCATTCGTAAGGATCACGACCTTCTTAGGTGTTCCTTCGATTTCAGTCGTACCCATTGCGTGTTCCACTGTATAGGTTTCTTCTTTTTTATCATCGTTCCCTGTAGAACCTTCTTTTTCTTCTTTATTACCGCAAGCAGCTAAAAATAGAAGAGAAGCGAAAAGCAATAAAGATACTAAATTTCTTAACTTCATATGTATAATTCCTCCTGAAAATATTTTGATATTGATAATGATTATCATTTACACCTTTTATATTAGTTGAGAAGGTTTTCATTGTCAATATCTAAATGATAATGATTTTCAAAGTCATTGACGGTTGTTCCATTCTTCTTTAAAATAGTAGTGAAAGTTAAGAACGTGAAATTAGATTTTCCTTCCCTTATTGATTTCAATAAGGGATAGAGAGGTTAACACATAATGAAAATTCAAAAGCAATTTCTTCTGTTTATAGGAACCATTCTTTTTCTCATAGTGTGTATAGGAATCAGCGTTGTATATGGGTATACGGATACGTCGTGGAGAATAGCTCTTGAAGCGTTTACCAACCCTAATGGATCAACTGAACATATCGTGCTTCAGACCATCCGATTACCGCGGGCACTTATTGCTGCCGCGGTGGGGGCCTCCCTCGCCATTGCAGGAGTTCTTATGCAAACTTTAACAAAAAATCCATTGGCTTCACCCGGTATCTTTGGGATCAATGCGGGCGGTGCCTTTATGGTGGTAGTGGCGGTTACGTTATTTGGTGTAACCAATCTTCAATCCTTTACGTGGCTGGCGTTTTTAGGAGCTGGTTTAGCGGCTGTCGGTGTGTACGTCATCAGCTCAGTCGGGAATAACGGCTTGACCCCCATGAAGCTGACGTTAGCAGGGGCTGCCATAACGGCAATGTTCTCTTCGTTTACACAGGGTTTGCTTGTATTGAATGAAGCAGCATTGGAGCAGGTTTTGTTCTGGCTTGCAGGATCTGTTCAAGGAAGGAGCCTCGACATTTTATCCGGAGTATTTCCTTATATCGTGGCAGGCTGGGTCCTTGCACTCATGTTGGCAGGAAAAATGAATATACTTGCCATGGGAGAAGATGTTGCCAAAGGGTTGGGGCTTAAAACAGCCTTGATTAAATTTATCGCATTACTTGTTGTCGTACTGTTAGCTGGAGGCTCAGTAGCCGTTGCCGGTCCGATAGGCTTTATCGGAATTGTCATCCCCCATCTTGCCAGAAAAATCATTGGTGTAGATCATCGCTGGTTGATTCCTTACTCAGGATTACTTGGAGCGATTTTACTATTGGCTGCTGATATTGGAGCCCGTTACATCATCATGCCCCAAGAGGTGCCGGTTGGTGTTATGACAGCCATTATTGGTGCACCGTTCTTCGTGTACGTTGCAAGGAAGGGGTTTTAACCGATGAATAGATTTATAGGAAAACGTTGGCTCGAGGACCGGGTTTCTATGCTCGTTGATTTATCAGCGATGAAAAAAATTATGATATTAGGTGTCATCACTTTACTGGTCCTTATTATGAGTACAGGAATAGGCGACTTGAAAATAGCACCCTGGAAGGTCGTAAGCGTCTTCTTTGGAGGCGGAACAAGTTTAGAACAGCTTGTTGTTACTTCTTTTCGACTTCCAAGAATCATCATTGCCCTGCTGGCCGGGATGGCATTGGCCGTGGCAGGGGGGATTTTACAGGGGATGATCCGAAACCCTTTGGCATCTCCCGACATTATCGGGATAACCGGAGGGGCAGGAGCAGCTGTCGTCGCTTTTCTGACCGTTTTCAGCAACGATGATAATACTTTGATGATCAGCATTAAGTGGCTTCCTGTTGCCGCATTTATAGGGGCAGCAGTCATTGCCTTTTTAGTCTATTTTTTGGCTTGGAGAAAAGGTGTATCCCCTGTCAGGCTCGTATTGATCGGAATCGGGATTTCAGCTCTGACACAAGCATTGACTACTTTGCTTATGATCCTTGGACCCATTTATAGAGCAAGTCAGGCAAACATTTGGATTACAGGTACCGTCAACGGATCGGATTGGCAGGACGTATGGATCCTGCTTCCGTGGAGCCTGGTCTTTATTCTGTTAAGCTTCTTTATAACCCGTCAATTGAATATCCAGGAACTTGGGGAAGAAATCGCTACAAGTGTTGGAGGGAACGTTCAGCGACAACGCTTTTTACTCCTATTGATGTCAACGGCTTTAGTTGGTGGAGCCGTTGCATTTGCAGGGGGAATAGGCTTTGTAGGCCTGATGGCTCCCCATATGGCAAGAAGGATGGTTGGATCATCTTTCGGTGCGTTACTTCCGACTGCTGCCTTTATCGGTGGTATCCTCGTGATGGTGGCAGATTTGATCGGCCGAACATTATTTCTGCCCTTGGAAGTTCCTGCGGGAGTATTTACAGCAGCGATCGGAGCACCTTATTTTATCTATCTATTATTTAAAACAAGAAATTCTTAAAGGAGTTGGCCATAAATGAGTGACATTTTACAAACGAAGGATTTAACTCTATCTTACGGGGAACGAACGATTATTGATGAACTGAATATTGACATTCCAAAAGGGGAGATTTCAGTCTTTATCGGTGGAAACGGCTGCGGTAAATCCACTCTTCTTCGTTCAATTGCCAGATTGCTTAAGCCGAAACAAGGATCGGTTCTGTTAGATGGGGAAGCAATCTCTCGTTTATCAACGAAAGAAGTCGCTCGAAAAATGGCCATTCTTCCTCAATCGCCAACCGCTCCTGAAGGATTGACCGTCCTGCAGCTGGTAAAGCAAGGTCGTTACCCTCACCAAACCTGGCTCAAGCAATGGTCCCATAAGGATGAAGAAATTGTCCAGGATGCACTGAAGGCAACGAAGATGGAAGAGCTTCAGCACCGTAAAGTGGATGAACTTTCAGGGGGACAGAGACAGCGTGCCTGGATTGCGTTGACATTAGCCCAAGACACAGACATCATTCTGTTGGATGAACCGACTACCTATCTCGATATGACCCATCAGATTGAAATTCTCGATTTATTATTCGAACTCAACGAGAAAGAGCAGCGAACCATCGTTATGGTCCTGCACGATCTTAACTTGGCCTGTCGCTATGCCCATAATATTGTCGCCATCCGCGATAAGCAAATTTATGCCCAAGGGAAGCCTGAAGATGTGATTAGCTGTGAGCTGGTGAAGAATGTATTTGATATGGATTGTCAGGTATCCCGAGATCCTTTGTTCGGAACCCCGCTTTGCATCCCATTCGGTAAAGGCCGTTGCATTCTGAATGCCGTGGGTGAGACGGGATGAATGCCCTGACCCAAGAACAGTGGGTGATCCTTGAGAAGTATCGTTTTCATAAGGAGTGGTCACCTGCCTTTAAAGGGGAAGAAGCAAGCTCATTTTTAGATGAGCAAGGGATGAATTCTTACCTCTCTGACCGGGCTGCATCAATTAGAACGGATGATCTCAAAGTAGCGGCTTCCCTGTTCATGAAACGCTATGCATTCATAGCGGCTATGGGATTGATGGCGATGACATATTGGAATAAGAAATTAAACCTTAAACCGGAAAACCTTATTCTTTTAGATGGAGACAAGAATGGTTTGTGGATGCCCCAGTTTTATATAAAAGACGCATCCGTTACTCAATTTACTTCTCATGAGGAAAAAGAGGCATTTATTCAGTCGATTTTTGCGGAGCATCTTGATAAAGTGATTCAGTCGTTAAAGAAAACGACAAAGCTATCTAACCTTATATTGTGGGAAAACATCGCTGTATATGTTTTCTGGATATATGAGAATGATGACTTCCTTTTAAGTGAAGGAATGAAAAAGCAGAGGGATGAACAATTCCATCAGTTGCTTTTGGACGAAAACAGCCAATGGTTCGGTCGTTATCACAGAAATCCACTGGCCCGTTATTATAGTGGTAAAGTAAATGTAGAAGGTGTAACGGAAAAGGTCCGTGTTCGTAAAACATGCTGCTTTTCCTATAGATTGGAAAACGGGGAGCAGTATCGTTGTAAAACATGTCCGCAAACCTGTCGAGTGAAAAGGACATAGCTCAATATTCACAAGGAGGTTTAAGATAATGAAAGACTTTCCGGAACAATTTGATGCATTGATAGATAAGTACACTGAGCTATTAGTAGGTGAGATCGATTCGGAAAAAAAAGAAATGGTCAGCCGCTATGCTCTTTATTCATTCATCGCGAAAAACATGCCTGCCCTCGTGAAACATTGGAATTCTTTATATCCCGATGGAAAAGATGAGATGAAACGAATCGTTGGAGAGATCAAAGAGATGAATGAAGCTCATCGCGCGGAAATGAATGGGAAAAAGAATGAAGAGTAAGCAGTTTAATGTAAAAAGTGCCCTTATTTGATTGAGAGGGTGCTTTTTTTATTGGATTTTATCTGGAGTGGGGAGGCAGAGAGAGATTTTAACCGGGTTTATGGGATATATTATCGACTTCGGCCTATTTATTATCGACTTTAGGATTATATTATCGACTTAGCACTATTTATTATCGACTTTCAAATTTTATTTTCAAATTAGCTACATTTATTTTCAAATTTCCGATATTATTTTCAAATCCCAACTTTTATTTTCAATTCGGGCAAAAATGCCCACCTTATCCCGAGAGCCATAAACTCGCAGCCCATACCAGCTTCACCCCGCATGCAATTCACAATAAAAAGAGGCAGACCCGAGTCTGCCACCAATTATTGAACTTGACCGCCATATCCATAAGGAAATTGAGAAGAGTACTGCTGGTGCTGCTGATAGGATTGTTGAATCTTTTGGCTGTCGGCAGTCTCAAGCTTGTACCAGCCTTTGCGGAACATTTCATTGTATAGCTCGCGTTGAGCATTTTGAGTTTCATTAAAAATCGTGAGCAGGTCTTGATATAGCGCTTGATGACTCGCTTCGTTAAGTGCTGTACAGTAAGAAGCAGTCATGTATTTCTCCTGAGACAGGACATCGGTGATGAAGTCACGATCATTCATCTGAGGTGTAGCCGGTACTTGAGTCTGTGGATTTTGGATTTTTTGTTGATTTTGTTGATTCATGTAATCGTACTCCTTTCTACATCATGTTTTGGTTAGTCGTATTTAAATGTGCCAATAGTTGTTGATAGTGACGCTGATGCATCTGCCCGCACTTATCCAGCTCAGCTTTAATCTCAGTATCCTGACAGTGAGCTGCTGCAAAATGGCACTTCTTCATGGCATTAAGATTCCATGCAAGCATGTCATTTAAATATAAAGAGTCCTTCGTTGTAAGCATTTGTGGTGGTTCTGTATAGGCTTGTGGCTGACTTCCTTGTTGAGGTTGTTGTTGCATATTCTTTTCCTCCTTTTCATTCCTTTAATTTCCTTTCTTTGTATGGTCGATAGGTAATATTACCCTGTATACGACCCCTTAAGAAAGTTTTATAATCATAGGGCAAAGGTTATTTTTCCTAATGCTCAGCATGATTATTCACGTATTTACAAATTTCGATAATATTCTACTAAGAAAATATTGAAAGTATATTCAAAACGTATAAAAGGTGATAAAATATTGCTAAGTATATAATGGTATGAACTTTTTCTTTTTTAGCAATGAAGAAAACGTTTTCATAGTATGATATATATGTTTTTTCAGGGGGTAAGCAACATGGAGCAAGCAATGCGTAATTTCTTTTTATTCCTTTCAAAAAATAAACCGATGACGAAGCTCGCTAAGAAATATGGCCTGCGTTTTGGAGCCAGCCGATTCGTTGCAGGGTCTTCGATTCTGCAGGCAGTTGAGGTCATTCGTGAACTGAATAGTCAGAATCTTGTTGTAACGATCGACTATTTAGGAGAGTTTGTGGACAATGAGCGAGAAGCAAACGAAATGGCCCTTGAATGTGTAGAGGCTGTTCGTGCAATCGGGAGAGAAAACCTGAAATCTCAACTATCCCTAAAGATGACATCAATGGGGCTGGATATTTCCGAAGAGGTTGTCATGAAGAATATGAGGTTGATTCTTGATGAAGCAACCAAACAAAATGTATTCGTGACCATCGATATGGAGGACTATTCCCGCTGTGGAAAGACCATTGATATCTTCAAGCGGTTAAAGTCCGAGTACGATAATATCGGCACGGTCATACAAGCCTATTTATATAGAACAGAAAAGGATATGGATGATCTGAATGCGTATTCCCCCAATCTGCGTCTAGTAAAAGGGGCCTATAAAGAGTCACCTGAAGTTGCGTTTCCTGAAAAGAAGGATGTAGACGATAATTTCAAAAAAATTATTAAAACTCATCTGTTGAACGGCAATTATACAGCCATTGCCACACACGATGATGAGATGATCGAATATACGAAGAGACTCGTGGAGGAGTATAATATTCCACGTGATCAATTCGAGTTTCAAATGCTTTTTGGTATCCGTGTGGAACGCCAGCATGAACTGGTCAAAGAAGGCTACAAAATGCGCGTATACGTTCCGTACGGTACTGACTGGTATGGATACTTCATGAGAAGACTGGCTGAAAGACCGGCCAACGTCGCCTTTGTTCTAAAAGGTGTCATGAAAAAATAAAAGAGATTTATCAGACTCTGTGAAAATTCACGGAGTCTTTTTTGTTTACAGGAGCAAGCATCCCAATATAAGAGGAAAAGGTATTGCTAAACGACTGATGGGAATATTATTGCTGAATAGAAGAGAGAAGAGGCATTTTAATTGTTACAGTATTCACAATATAATATAATAAAAGAGTATAATCTTCATGAATAAGAGGCGATATAATGGAAATCACCATTGATAATTTGACATTACTGCTTGGCCTCTTGCTTTTAGTCGGTGTCATAACCGCCAAGTTCTCCACCAGATTAGGCGTCCCCTCACTTATTTTATTTATCATCGTAGGTATGGTCTTGAATACATATTTCTTCTTCGATAATGCTCCAATGACACAATTCATCGGAACACTTGCCTTGATTATCATTTTGTTTGAAGGTGGACTTCAGACAAAATGGAGCAACGTGAAAAGTGTCTATAAACCTTCATTATCACTCGCAACCATTGGAGTCATTGTGACGACACTATCGATTGGGGTGGCTGCCAAATTCATTCTGGATGTTAGTTGGCTGGAAGGGATGTTATTTGGGGCGATCGTTGGTTCAACGGACGCTGCAGCGGTTTTCTCCGTTTTAGGCAACAAAAACATCAAACCGAAAATTTCTTCCACACTGGAAGCTGAATCAGGCAGTAACGACCCGATGGCCATTTTTTTAACGGTAGCTTTTTTACAATTGATCCAATTTCCAGGATTAAATCCTGCTACCTTGATTTTAAGCTTTTTTTGGCAAATGGGTATGGGGTTGGTGCTTGGGCTGGCGTTTGGATGGGCATCTGTATGGATCATTAACCGTATTAACCTTGATTCATCCGGATTATACCCGGTTCTGTCCATTTCGCTGGCTATCTTCACGTACGCCATTACGAGCATATTGGAAGCGAGCGGTCTATTGGCCGTTTATATCATGGCAATCGTAGTCGGAAATCAGGAATTGACCTATCGACATTCCATCGTGCGTTTTAATGAAGGGTTTGCGTGGATGATGCAAATCGTCATGTTCATCCTCCTGGGTTTATTGGTTTTCCCCCAGCATCTTCCGAGCATTGCATGGCAAGGGATTGTGCTGTCGATTCTATTGATTGTTGTAGCGAGGCCGCTTGGAGTCTATTTAAGTCTTGCACTTGCCAAGAACTTCACGATGAAAGAAAAATTCTTCATCTCGTGGGCAGGTTTGAAGGGCGCGGTCCCAATCGTATTGGCAACGTATCCGATGGTGGCTAATATTGAAAACAGTGAAGTCATCTTCAACGTCGTGTTTTTCGTTGTCCTCCTATCAGCCCTGATTCAAGGAACGACGATTTCACCGTTAGCCAACTATCTGAAGCTGGCCGGAGAAGAAAAACCGCCAATCGCTCACAGCATAGAACTCGTTTCGATCGGAAAGACAAACAATGAAATGCTTGAAATTCTCATAAACGACGATGCCTATATTACAAACAAGGCGATTAAGGACATCAATCTCCCTGAGAAGACATTGATTTCTGCGGTTATCAGAAACAATGAACTGATCACTCCAATGGGAGACACGATCATCAAAGCAAACGATACACTTTATGTGCTTGCAAATAAGAGTCAGAGAAAGCGTATCAATGAGCTCCTGAATTCTAAAGGTGGATTAAGCTCTACTTAAACTATGGAACAATTCCACCAGTTCTTTCCTTAGATGCGGGAGCTTGCCACGAATTACCTCAGCCATGAGGATACACAATATATCACCAAATAAAAAAGCAATCTCCCTCATGGTAGATTGCTTTTTGTTATGGATCAATCAGCAGAAACGGCTGCTTTGCCCACTGATTTTTTCTCGAAGAGCTGTTCAAAAATTGGAAAGCTGTATTGAACCACGAATCCTAATAGAAGCGTTACAATGATTGTACCGATTCCAATATCTCCTTTAAACAGGAAAGCCAGTGATAGAGCAAATCCTTCACTGATAATACGGGAATTGCGAAGGTTTAACCCGAAACGTGTATGGATGGCCACCATCAGTGTATCCATGGGGCTTGCCGGGAATTTAGCCTGTAAGTAAATCGCAATCCCAAGTCCCATCGTCAAAATCCCTGAAGCAAGGGTGAACACCTGATTCATCAGCATCTCAGGAGCGTAATCATTAAAGACAACCAGTAACCAAAAATCAATCAAAAGACCAATAACAAGAATGGATCCCGCTGCCAGTACATCAGGCTTCTTCTTCATTATAAGAGCATTTAGACCAATCAACACAATCCCGTTTATGAAAACAGCGGTACCAACCGTTATCCCGAACATATTGGATTCCCCAACGGCCAGGGCATCCCAGGCAGAGGCACCTAGACCAGATTTAATTATCAGGGCGACACCCATCGTCAAAATAAAAAGTCCAATCGTAAAAAACAAAAGTCTGCGCTTCATTCACATAGTCTCCTTTACTGTAAACGTTCTCATTACTATACTTTAAAAAACAGACGAGCTACCTTGGATGGTGATGATAAAGTAGGAGGTCTGACAACTTCGGATTTATATTCTTAGTTTACTGCATAAATGGGGACAAGGCAAAGTTAATTTTTGTATGGGTGGGGAAAAGATTGGTGGGGAGGTTTGGGTTATTAGGTGTGTGGTTAGCGAAATATGTCGATCGGTCGATATATTGAATACGGTATTGATAAAATGAAACAACGGTCGATAATTCCGAAAAACGGTTGATAAATTTCCACTCCAGCAAAAAGCACCCGATCAACAAAATCAGGCGCCTTTTCCTCATTACATATTATGGTTGCTTCTTAAATTGATTGTTTTGACTGTTTCTTTTTCCTCCGCCGTCCATATCAACGGTAGGACCAGCGTTCCCCTTCACACTTGCTGCACTGACTCCAGCCTTGGAAGGATTTTTCTTATGCTTAGCCATGTCGAACACCTCCATTACTAAGGTTCCCGGATCTTCTAGAAATTATGATGAACATCATGCAGAAAAGGGACGGACCTACACAGAGGTCCGTCCCTCATAATCGACAACAACTTTCCAATTGTGATTACAGGCAGCTTTTATGGTTTTATGTTTGAGGAAGTAATCAGCAATCAGCTCCGTCATGTCGATTTGGATTTCTTTGATCATCGGTTTGTTTTTGAACATGGTGTATTCCCCGCCGCCACCTGCCCGGTAATTGTTCATGACGACTTGGTAATGTTTATTTTCCTGTAGGGGCTCCCCATTATAAAGTAGGGAAGTAACCCGTTTTCCTATTGGATGGCTGATATTCAACACGTAGTCAATCCCTTCCCACATATCATAATTATAATGCTGGGGTTTAGGAGTGGTGAAATTCGGGTTTACACTAAGCAATCCCACTTGGTTCACAGCGAAATAAGATGCCGAACGCTCAAGGGCAAGATGGATGTCTCTCCCTGTCAATTCAAGAACGGTCAAAGTATTTGGATAGATGTAGTTAGACACGATATCCCTCATTGTGACCATATCAGGCAGCCCCCGCTGTGATTCACTAAATAGTGCGGTTGCTGATATGGAAACTCCAGCAGCCTCCATTTGGACACGCTGAATGAACTCAATGAATGGATGTTCCTTGATACGGGCCTCGAATGTATCTTCTATCAGCATATTTCCTTCAATCGTACCAATCGGTTGATCAAGCCAGGATTGTGTTTTGCTTTCAATATTTCGCGCTAAGGAAAGGACATTTTCATCAGCCTCGATTCCCTCCATGGAAATGATCTGAGGCTCCTTGTTTAACACAGTCCATCCTTGCTTGTTTCGTTGTAACTCAATGGTAACTTGTCCGATGCTCCCACCATGCATTCCCGGCTGAACGATTGAAACCCCATTGATGGTGCCGGCAAGCTTTCGGTGTTGATGACCAGTCAGGAGAACATCGATCCCTTTTACTTCCCTACAAATTTGATAACCTTGGTTTTCACCAGTTTGCCGTTCAGTCGGTGAACCTGTTCGAATATCCTTTTCGAAACCCCCATGATACGAAACAATCATCACGTCAGGTTTTTCTGCTTCTTGAATGCAGGAAACCCAATTCTGAGTTGAAGCTAAGGCATTTTCAAATGACAAACCTGCTATGTGAGAGGGGTTTTCCCAGTTTGGGATATAATGTGTGGTTACACCCAGCACAGCTGCTTTTACCCCGTTAGGTAGTACTTTGATGAAGTATGGGAGACCAAAATAAGGTTTCTTCGTTTTTTCATCAAGAATATTTGCGGATAAAAAAGGAAACTCTGCATCTTGTTGCGCTTTACGTAAGGGTTCCAGCCCATAATTGAATTCATGGTTGCCAATCACGACTGCATCAAATTTGAGTTCATGTAAAATTGAAATAAAAGGGTTTGGCAAATGACGAGCTTGTTTCATATAGTAATAAGTAAGGGGAGTGCCTTGATAGAGGTCTCCATTATCAATGACCAGCACATTCCCGGCTTGTTTTTGTACATCTTTAATATAGGTGGCAATTTTACCTAAACCAACGGCAGCATTCTCCTTGGTTCCATATAAGTAAGGGAATATATGTCCATGGATATCACTGGTTTCAAGGATCGTGATAGATGTTGTATCGTTTTTCATTCGAACCTCCAGATACTTAAAAACATATTATTGTGTTAACAAGTTTACATTATCCAGGAAGAACATGACATAGTAAAAACACCGAAATTTTTGTAAAATTTATCATTTTTAGTCTTTTAAATATTGCGATATATTAGAAAATCAGCTATATTAGATGTAACAGGAACTCATTCGAGTCTTTTTTTTGAGTAAAAAATGAATGAGTATTCATTCAAAGTGTGTAAAAGGGGGAAATACCATTGGTTCGTAGAATTCAGAAAGCCGCAGTGTTAGGATCGGGAGTCATGGGTTCAGGAATTGCCGCTCATCTTGCAAATATCGGCATCCCGACTATGTTATTAGATATCGTACCAAGAGAATTAACCGACGAACATAAAGCAAAGGGACTGACAGAAGAGAGCAAGGTGTTTCGTAATCAATTTAGTGAAAACGCTTTAAAAAAGCTCTTTAAGCAAAAACCGGCGCCATTGACATCAAAGCAAAATGCTTCACTCATTACAGCAGGCAACTTCGAGGATGATCTTCAGAATATCGGGGATTGTGACTGGGTCATTGAGGTAGTCGTTGAGAACTTAGATATCAAGAAGAAAGTGTTTGAACAAGTGGAACGCTATCGTAAACCGGGAAGCATCATCAGTTCGAATACATCGGGGATTTCAATCGAGGCTATGTCAGAAGGACGCAGCGATGATTTCCAAAAGAATTTCTTAGGTACTCATTTCTTCAATCCACCACGCTACTTAAAGCTTCTTGAAGTGATCCCGACGAAAAAGACAGATCCCGAAGTCGTAAGTTTCATGAAAACATTTGGAGAAGACGTCCTCGGTAAGGGTGTCGTGATGGCGAAGGATACACCGAACTTCATCGCTAATCGCATCGGAACGTATGGATTGCTCATCACGGTGCAGGAAATGCTGAAAGGCGGCTACTCTGTGGGAGAAGTTGATTCCATCACGGGACCAACGATCGGAAGACCGAAAAGTGCCACTTTCCGTACACTTGATGTGGTTGGACTCGATACCTTCGCACATGTAGCGAAGAATGTGTACGACCAAGTAGATGGTGAAGAGCAGAAAGTGTTTGAAGTACCGGCCTTCATGCAAAAAATGCTTAAAAATGGTTGGCTGGGAAGCAAGAGCGGTCAGGGATTCTTCCTGAAGCAAGGGAAAGAGATCCTGGAGCTTAATCCTGAAACGATGGATTACCAGCCACGTCAGAAGCTGAAAACAGCTTCACTTGAAATGGCGAAAAATGAAAAAGGCTTAAAAAACAAAATGAAATCACTCGTATATGCGAAAGATCAGGCAGGCACGCTTCTATGGAATATCGTGTCGCCCGTCTTAACCTATTCAGCCCAGCTCCATGGCGAAATTGCCGATGATATCGTAGGCATTGACCAAGCAATGAAATGGGGCTTCGGATGGGAGATGGGTCCATTTGAAACATGGGATGCCATCGGGGTTGAAAAGTCTGTAACACGTATGAAGGAAGAAGGCATGAACGTCCCTGAGTGGGTGGAAAACATGCTTAGTGAAGGACATTCGACTTTCTATAAAGAAGAAAATGGTGAGCGTTACTTCTATCACAATGGTGATTACCAACTTGTAGAACGGAATCCAAAGGCACTCGACTTAAAGGCACTGAAGAATTCAGGGAAGCTGATTAAAAAGAACTCCGGAGCAAGCTTAATCGATATTGGTGATGGCATCGCGCTTCTTGAATTCCATTCTCCAAATAACGCCATTGGTATGGATATTACGCAAATGATTAATTTTGCCGTTGATGAAGTAGAGAAGAATTATAAAGGACTCGTCATCGGAAACCAGGGTAAGAACTTCTGTGTAGGTGCAAATCTTGCCATGATTCTAATGGAAGCACAGGATGACAACATATTTGAAATCGATATGGTCGTCAGGCATTTCCAGCAGGCGATGATGAAGATCAAATATTCATCCAAGCCAGTGGTGGCTGCCCCATTCGGTATGACATTAGGCGGAGGAAGCGAGGTCTGCTTACCAGCAGCTCATATCCAGGCCTCCATGGAAACGTATATGGGATTAGTGGAAGTCGGAGTCGGATTGATACCGGGTGGAGGCGGAAACAAAGAGCTTTATATGAAGCACTTAGCGAACCTTCCGAATGGAGTGGAATTCGATCTTCAAAAAGTAGCCAATAAAGTATTCGAATCGATTGCTATGGCGAAGGTTTCCACATCCGGTGATGAAGCAAGGGACAATAACTTTTTAAATAAAGCAGATGGAGTAAGTGTAAACAGTGATCATCTGTTATACGATGCAAAACAGGCTGCACTAAGCCTATACGAAGGTGGATACTCAGCTCCGATACGTAAGAAGGTACCCGTTGTAGGTGAAACAGGATATGCAACCCTTCTTCTAGGAGCTCAATCCATGCTCCAATCGGGCTTCATTTCAGAGCATGATCTGATGATCGCGAAAAAGCTTGCTTACGTGATCGCAGGCGGAAAAGTACCATACGGCACAGAAGTAGATGAACAATATCTGTTGGACTTAGAAAGAGAAGCATTCCTGAGTCTTGTTGCACAGCCGAAATCACAACAAAGAATGCAGCACATGCTTGTAAAAGGAAAACCATTACGTAATTAATGAGCGTTTATACCATATTAGAAAGCGGGGGAATATCATGCGCGAAGCAGTCATTGTTGCTGGTGCAAGAACACCAGTCGGAAAATCAAGAAAAGGATCATTGGCTCAAGTTCGACCAGATGATCTCGGAGCACTTGTAGTGAAGGAAACCCTCAAACGTGCAGGAAATTATGAAGGCAACATCGATGACCTGATCATCGGATGTGCCATGCCTGAAGCTGAGCAAGGGTTAAATATGGCGCGAAATATAGGCGGACTTGCGGGACTGCCTGATTCAGTACCGGCAATTACGATCAACCGTTATTGTTCATCCGGATTGCAGTCCATAGCCTATGCTGCAGAAAAAATCATGCTGGGTCACTCTGATACAGCGATTGCAGGTGGAGCGGAATCCATGAGCCTCGTACCCATGATGGGTCACGTTGTACGCCCGAATGCAAAATTAGCTGAAAACGCGCCACAATACTATATGAGTATGGGGCATACAGCTGAGCAGGTGGCAAGAAAGTTCGGTGTATCCCGTGAAGATCAAGATGCATTTGCGGTAAGAAGTCACCAAAAAGCGGCAAAAGCGATATCTGAAGGGAAATTCGACGATGAAATCGTACCGGTTGATGTGCTTCATCGTTCAGTAAGCAATGATAATAAACTGGTTGAGAAATCATTCCAATTTTCAAAAGATGAAGGTGTACGTGCTGAAACAAGCTCGGAAGTTCTGGCTAAGTTACGTCCTGCCTTCAATGTGAAGGGCTCTGTAACAGCAGGAAATTCCTCACAAACGAGTGACGGAGCGGCAGCGGTCATGGTGATGGATAGAGAGAAGGCTGGATCTCTGGGTCTTCAGCCTATGGCGAAGTTCAGAAGCTTCGCAGTAGCGGGAGTTCCGCCGGAAATCATGGGGATCGGCCCGGTCGAGGCAATTCCACGTGCATTGAAGATGGCAGGTTTGGAGCTTTCAGATATCGGACTATTTGAACTGAATGAAGCATTCGCTTCTCAATCCATCCAAGTCATTCGTCAACTGGGGTTGGACGAAGAAAAAGTGAATGTGAACGGTGGAGCAATTGCTCTAGGCCATCCACTGGGATGTACAGGTGCGAAGCTGACCCTTTCCCTCGTACACGAAATGAAACGCAGAAACCAGCAATTCGGTATCGTCACCATGTGCATCGGCGGCGGAATGGGCGCAGCCGGCGTCTTTGAATTAATAGGTTAATAGGAGGGACGGACCTCGAATGCCGAGGCCCCCTGCTCCTTCAAAATAATAATTTTTAGGGGGATTCGAAATGGCGAATCAAACAGAAAAGCTGATCAAGGGTGGAAGTTTTTTAATTGAAGATGTAAGTTGTGAGCAAGTTTTCACACCGGAGGAATACTCTGATGAACAAAAAATGATTGCTAAAACAACTGAGGATTATGTGTTAAATGAAGTGGTACCTGTAATCGATAATTTGGAAAACCATGAATTTGACCACTCCGTTCGCCTGTTAAAAGAAGCGGGGGATCTTGGCCTTCTGGGTGCGGATGTTCCTGAAGAGTACGGCGGATTGGGCTTGGATAAAGTAAGCTCGGCACTGATTGCTGAAAAAATGTCCCGCGCAGGTGGATTTTCCATCTCTCACGGTGCACACGTCGGAATCGGTTCACTGCCAATCGTGCTGTTCGGTAATGAAGAGCAAAAGCAAAAATACCTTCCTCCACTGGCAACTGGTGAGAAATTGGCAGCCTACGCATTAACGGAGCCGGGTTCAGGGTCAGATGCCCTTGGTGCGAAAACGACAGCTAAATTGAATGCAGAAGGTACTCACTACATTTTAAATGGTGAGAAACAATGGATCACAAACTCTGCATTTGCTGATGTGTTTGTTGTGTACGCAAAAATCGATGGGGAGCATTTCTCGGCATTCATAGTAGAAAAAGATTTCCCTGGTGTTTCAACCGGTCCTGAAGAGAAGAAAATGGGTATCAAGAGCTCATCCACTCGGACATTAATTCTGGAAGATGCAGAAATTCCAGTAGAAAACCTTCTTGGGGATGCAGGGAAAGGCCATATCATTGCTTTCAATATCTTAAACATCGGCCGTTATAAACTAGGTGTAGGTGCCGTTGGAGCAAGTAAACGTGCATTAGAGGTGACGGTACAATATACAAACCAACGCCAGCAATTCAAAACACCAATTTCCGCTTTCAATCTGACAAAAGAAAAACTGGCAACAATGGCGGCTAAATTATACGCAGCAGAAAGCTCCGTTTATCGTACAGTAGGATTGTTCGAGGATCGCATGAGCAAGCTTACGGATGAAGAAGTGAAGAACGGAACAGAAGTGGCTAAATCGATTGCAGAATACGCGATTGAATGTTCACTGAATAAATTCTTCGCAACAGAAGTACTGGATTATGTAGTCGATGAAGGTGTTCAACTTCACGGAGGATACGGCTTCATGCAGGAATACGAAATTGAGAGAATGTACCGTGACTCCCGTATCAACCGTATTTTTGAAGGTACGAATGAAATCAACCGCCTTCTGGTTCCAGGCACTTACCTGCGTAAAGCAATGAAAGGTGAGCTTCCATTACTTCAAAAAGCACAGGCCCTTCAAGAGGAATTAATGATGCTTATGCCTGAAGAAGTAGGGGATGAGCCACTTGCCCAAGAAAAATATCTTGTGAAGAATGCGAAGAAAATCGGCTTGATGCTTTCTGGTTTAGCAGCTCAAAAATTCGGTAAAGCTCTTGAAAAAGAACAGGAAATCCTTGTGAACATTGCTGATATCGTTTCGAACGCATACGCGATGGAATCCGTTGTCCTTAGAACAGAAAAAGCGATCCAAAAAGGTGGAGTAGAGAAAGCTCAGCAAAAACTTCTTTACACACAAATCTTCTGTCAAGAAGCATTCAACGAAATCGAACAGCATGCAAAAGAAACGCTTGTGGCAACCGAAACAGGCGACACTCTGCGCATGATGTTGTCAGCACTTCGTAAATTCACCCGCCACACACCGATCAACGTAATCGCAGTCAAACGTGCGGCATCAGAAAAGCTGATCGACGCAGAAAAATATACAGTGTAATAGAATAGTTTAAGGGACGGACCTCTGAATGGAGGTCCGTCCCTTTGTTTTGTTGGTAACTTGACATTTCAAATTGTATTAATTATTATATGTTTAAACACTTAAACGTTTAAGTGTTTAAACATTAAAGATAAGGTGGTAATCATTGATGAATAAAACAGTTTTAATTACAGGTGCTTCAAGTGGTATCGGTTTGCACTTTACTCATAAATTTGCAGGTGCAGGACATGATGTGATTCTCGTAGCAAGAAGTGAGGAGAAGCTTCGTACTCTATCAAACGAAATTGAAAATAAATACGGAGTGAAATCATACGTAATCTCATCCGACCTTTCCAAACCAGGGTCATCTGAAGCGTTATACAAGGAAGTGGAAGCACAAGGAATCCATGTTGATATCCTTATCAATAATGCAGGATTCGGGTTGTTTGGCGAATTTGAGCAGACTGAATTATCAAAAGAACTGGATATGATTCAAGTTAATATCACTGCCCTTACAGAGCTGAGTAAGTATTTTGGAAAAGAAATGGTGAGCAGAAAGAGTGGGCAAATCCTGAATGTAGCATCAACAGCAGCATTCCAGCCGGGCCCATTGATGGCCGTTTACTATGCAACAAAAGCGTATGTGTTGTCATTCTCAGAAGCCCTGGCGAATGAATGGGCATCACACGGAGTGACAGTGAGCGCTTTATGCCCCGGTGCTACCAAAACGGGATTCAGCGATGCAGCTGAACTTCAATCTTCAAAACTGTTTCAGTCAGGGGTAATGAGTGTGGAGGAAGTGGTGGATGAGGGGTATAGACAAATGATGGCAAAGAACAAAACCGTCATCATCCCTGGTTTCAAAAATAGAATGCTGACTCAATCCATCCGCTTTATGCCGAGGAAAATGGTCACAAATATTGTTCGTAAAGTACAAGAACGGGTATAATTGAATGTGAATGAGTTTGAAGGGAGAAGACTATGGGTCAAAAAGCAATCGATACATTTCGTGCTTGCATTCCATTATTTCAAGCACTGAGTGATCCTTATCGTCAGGACATAATATTACTTCTTGCCGAACAAGAACCTCTTACGGTCAATCAAATAACTGAAAATCTAACATTATCGCGCCCTGCTGTTTCTCATCATTTAAAGATCCTGAGAGATCAGCAATTGGTGTCATTAGAGCAAAAGGGGACACAGCGCTTCTATTCCCTTGAATTGGATAATGCAACCGTCCTTCTGAAGGAACTGGTTGAGACGGTTGAAAAACAATGTGAGTAATGTTTCACAAAAGAAGGATAATAGTGAATATTGTCGAATGTAGAGATAGATTCGTGCAATACAGAATGCTGGATGGGGCCAAGCTTCATCCAGATCATTATGAAAGGTAGTGGAATGATGTCGTTGACTTTTTATTCTTATCCAAAGTGTGGCACTTGCCGCAAAGCAAAGAAATGGCTGGAAGATCAAGATTTAGCCATTAATGAAATACATATTGTGGAAAATCCGCCGTCAAAAGACGAGCTTAAAAGTCTTTACGAAAAGAGCGGATTACCTCTTAAGAAGTTTTTTAACACAAGTGGGAAAAAATATCGGGAAATGGGCTTGAAAGATAAAGTAAACTCAGCTTCTGATGAGGAACTATTAGAAATCCTTTCCACGGACGGGATGCTGATCAAGCGTCCGATTACGACGGATGGAAGCAAGGTGACAGTTGGTTTCAAGGAAGAAACCTTTGAAGAAACCTGGAAGTAAAAAGAGGTCTGGGATTACCAGATCATGGACAATGAAAAAGTTTCATCATTCACGCTTAGTTTTCTTGCTTTTTTAATGAAAAGTGTGTCAATATTAGGTTGTATACTAGCATTTGGAGGGATAGAGAATGAGTACACCGAAAGAACTTCGTTATTCAGAAGAACATGAGTGGGTCAAAGTTGAAGGGGAAAATGTACGCGTAGGAATCACATCATTTGCACAATCTGAACTTGGCGATATCGTATTCGTTGAGTTACCAGAGGTTGGGGATGAAATCAAAGCGGACGAGCCATTCGGTAGTGTCGAATCGGTTAAAACCGTTTCTGAGCTATATGCACCAGTATCAGGTAAGGTGGTAGAAGTGAATGAAGAGCTGTCTGATAGCCCTGAGTTCGTGAACGAATCACCTTATGAAAAAGCATGGATGATCGTTGTTGAACCTTCAGACGCTGGAGAAGTAGACAAGCTTATGACTGCTGAACAATACGATGAAATGATCAATGAAGGATAATTTCTTTCCAAACACCTTGAGGGCTTCTCAAGGTGTTTTGTTTTATATTTTGGGCATCATATGAGTAGACGTTTTTTCAATTAGAAAGGATGAACATTTATGGTGCTCAAGCCTAAGAAATTAGATGTAACCAACAGGGTGACAGGAAAACTAAAAAATGGTGAAGTAGAACTATATTTAGATAATCAGCCAATCGGCAGAATGGCTTTACCCCTTGATGGGTTAAACATGGAGCCAAACTTTGAAGCAAAAGAAAATAAAATTTATCAAAGCTACACTTCCACGGAAGGCGATCAAGCAAGATACACAGATTGTGATGAAGGTGGCTGGTGTTAGAGATGCTCATGGTGCCAGATTCTATAATGGATCTGGCACCATTTGTATAAGCAGATAGGCAAACCACTTGCGCATTTTTTTATAAACATGAGAAAATATAAGCAGAAAGTGTAGAAAGTGGACATCATCTCTTGTTATTTGAATATACTATCGTAATCTTATTTCTGAAAGATAAGGTGATGATCATGATGGAACTTGACGAAAAAGTAATCATTGTCGAAGGGACAACGGACAAACGGAAAGTGAAAGATATCATTAAAGAACCGATTGAAATTATTTGTACAAACGGGACCATTAGCATTACGAAAATGGACGAACTCATTGATGCATTATTGGAAAGGGATGTCTATATCCTCGTAGATGCTGATGATGCAGGTGAAAAATTACGTAAGCAATTTAAACGTGAGTTCCCTGAAGCTGAACATTTGTACATTGATCGTATGTACAAGGAAGTGGCAGCAGCTCCGGAGTATCACTTGGCGTCTGTCCTGATTGGAGCCAATATAGACGTTCATAAAGAATATTTAGGAAAAAGGATGATCTAGTTTTGATGGAGGTAAGTAATACCGAAGCATTAACCCATCTGATTGAAGACAATACGTTTGAAGCCGTTTACCTGTATACCCCGATGTGTGGTACCTGTCAGGTAGCAAGTAAAATGATTGACGTAGTGGAAAAGCTTCCGCAACCTTTTCATTTTGTGAAGGCCAACTTGAATTATTTGCCCCAATTCGCAGAAGGACAATCCATCGAAAGTGTACCCTGCTTACTTTTATTTAAGGATGGGGTCGAAAGGGACAGGATCTATGCCTTTCAATCCGTTCCATTTTTATATGAAACCTTAAACAAGATCACTGATCGTTAGAGGATAAGAGACCTTTTAGGAGAAGGTCTTTTTTATATGTCTATTTTCTAAACGATTTTCTTTCTACAAACGAAGACATATTTCTCGGGAAATGTTGCGAATGGCATCATTTTTTGGCTAGTATTCATCCAGATTCTTACTGTTCGACAAATTAGATGGATACGTTCAAAACATGTCGAGAAAGTATAAAAGGGATAAATACCTAAAAGTGGAATTGTAATAATATAGAAGTTTCACTGGGAGGGTATTCATGCGAATATATTTAGAGGAATTAGTAGCTCAGTGTCATTCAAGATATCACTTACGACTCTTATTTCCAGACAGCCCATTTGTTCTTCACTTTGATTGTGGAAAAGATTTGTACGGTATTTCTATTTCCAGCAAGGGGTGCGTTGTATTAGATGATTTGAGTGAAGACGCTCATTTCGTAATCGAAGGAATGGAGGGAAAAGTGGTTTCCCTACTTACAGGGGAGGAACGATTGTCTCAACTGATTGAATCCGGAGAGTTGAAAATCAGAGGAGGGTATCGCCCCCTTCTATTTGTTGAGTCTGTTCTTTGGCTGACGAGGTCAAGGAGAAAAGAGCCGGTTGAAGTTTAAAGAATGAGTAGAAAAAATAATTGACACACTCGATCACCGATGATAGAATCTCTCTTGTAGCAAATTTTCAGAGTCTTTAACTTATTAAAAAATTTAATAATCGATACTTTACTCTTATTAAGAGAGGTGGAGGGACGTGCCCTATGAAGCCCGGCAACCGTCAATGAAAATTGAAATGGTGCCAATTCACTCAAAGCAATGGCTTTGACAGATGAGAGAAAGGATAGTCCTATATGATTATGCCTTTCTGCTTATCGCGGAAAGGCATTTTTTATTGAAATAAAAAATGTAACCGGAAAACGCCAGGGTAGGTACACCAACAATCCTGATTAAACAGGTCGTTTTACTCCGAAAGAAGGTGGAATACAACATGATTACCATTTCAGATGTAAAAAAAATCTATCAATCCAAATCGGGTCCGATCTCAGCCGTTGATGGCGTCAATATCGAGATTGCCCAAGGAGAAATTTTTGGGGTGATTGGCTATAGTGGAGCAGGTAAGAGTACGCTGATCCGCATGCTCAATGGTCTCGAAGTTCCCACAGAAGGAATAGTGGACGTGAATGGTCAAATCGTTTCCCAAGTAAAGGGTAAAAAGCTTCGGGAAGCAAGACAGTCAATAGGCATGATTTTTCAACACTTTAATCTCCTCTGGTCCAGGACAGTATTAGAAAATATACAGTTCCCATTAGAAATTGCCGGAGTATCAAAGAAAGAGAGAGTTCAAAGATCCAATGAATTATTGAAGCTTGTAGGGTTGGAAGGCAGAGGAGATGCCTATCCGTCTCAACTGAGCGGAGGACAGAAACAACGGGTTGGGATTGCCAGATCCCTTGCCAACAATCCCGATGTCCTATTATGTGATGAAGCTACTTCCGCTTTAGATCCACAAACAACCGATTCCATCCTTGATTTATTGGTGGATATTAATAAACGCTTAGGGCTGACGATTGTCCTGATCACTCATGAAATGCACGTGATTCAGAAGATTTGCCACCGTGTCGCAGTCATGGAACAGGGCAAGGTCGTGGAACTCGGCGATGTATTGGAAGTGTTCCGAAATCCACAAGAGCAAGTGACAAAGCGTTTCGTGAAAGAAGTTTCGCAAGCAAAAGAAACGGGTGAAACCATTGATCACCTTTTGACGCAATATCCGAATGGAAAAGTGTTGAAATTCACTTTTGTAGGTGAATCAACTGAGCAGCCTCTCATCACCACTCTGATAAGGAAGTTTGACTTAGACGTGAACATCCTTCAAGGACAAATCTCCCAAACCCAAAAGGGTGCCTATGGAACGTTATTTGTCCACCTTGATGGGGATGAACGGACCATCAAAGATGCTTTGGCGTTTGCAGAAAAGCAACTGGTTCAAGTGGAGGTGTTAAGAGGATGATTGAAAATTTATTTCCAAATGTAGATTGGGAGAAGATGTGGGAAGCGACCCTCGAAACCCTGTACATGACCGGAATGTCCGTGGTGATTACCTTTATACTAGGGATGATTCTTGGTATTCTGCTCTTTCTAACCTCCAAGGAGAATTTATGGGATAACAAACTGACGTACACGATAACAAGTGCAGTCGTGAATGTATTCAGGTCGATTCCTTTCATTATTTTGATTGTGCTATTAATTCCATTCACCAAGTTTTTATTGGACACGATTCGAGGAGCGAACGCAGCCCTGCCGGCACTAATTATCGGAGCAGCTCCATTTTATGCCCGGATGGTAGAAATTGCATTAAGAGAAGTGAACAAAGGCGTCATCGAGGCCGCGAAAGCGATGGGGGCAAAGACGAGCACAATTATCTGGAAAGTACTGATTCCAGAATCCATGCCGGCTTTGGTTTCGGGAATTACAGTAACAGCGATTGCCCTCGTTGGATATACGGCTATGGCCGGGGTCATCGGAGCAGGCGGTTTAGGAAACCTTGCCTATTTAGATGGCTTTCAACGAAGCAGGGAAGACGTGACCCTCGCCGCAACCATTATGATCTTACTCATCGTGTTTGCGATTCAACTATTAGGTGATTTCTTTACAAATAAATTGGATAAACGATAAAAGGAGAGAAATAAAAATGAAAAAATGGGTAGCAGGAGTTATTGCAGCAACAAGCATTTTTGGATTGGCAGCATGCGGAAGTGATTCACAATCAGGAGGAGGCAGCGACGAGAAAGAATTAGTAGTTGGAGCTTCCAATATTCCTCACGCTGAAATTCTTGAACAAGTGAAGCCTTTATTAGAGGAGAAAGGTATCGACTTAGAAATTGAAACGTACCAGGACTATATCCTGCCAAATAAAGATCTGGATAATGGAGATATTGACGCAAACTATTTCCAACACGTACCTTACTTAGAATCCCAAAAAGCGGAACACGGATATGATTTCGAAAATGCTGGCGGCATTCACATTGAGCCGATTGGCGTTTATTCTAAAAAGTATAAATCCCTTGAAGACCTGCCTGAAGGTGCAACGATCTTAATGAGTAATTCCGTAGCAGACCACGGACGTATCCTTACGTTATTAGAAGAAAAAGGTCTAATTACATTAAATGATGGAGTAGACAAGACAAAAGCGACGCTGGAAGACATTAAAGAAAATCCAAAGAAACTGAAATTCGATTACGAATATGAAGCAGCTCTTCTTCCACAATTGTATGAAAATGAAGAGGGAGATGCCGTTCTGATCAATTCCAACTATGCAATTGATGCCGGTTTAAATCCATTGAAAGATTCGATTGCCATTGAAGACAGTAATTCTCCATACGTGAATGTGATTGCTGTGAATAAAGGTGACGAAAATAAAGAGGAAGTAAAGGCGCTTGTTGAAGCTCTTCGTTCAAAGGAAATCCAAGACTTTATTAAAGAGGAATGGGACGGTTCAGTAGTTCCGGTGACTGAATAATTTCATGTAACGTAGATAAGGAACCCGATTTTTGATGCTGATCAGAATCGGGTTTCTTCTATGAATATGTACTAACAGTATTTTTTTAACATAATCATTTCCATTATGGCTCATACTATTTTCGATGAATCTATTTCAGAAATGGAGCTGAATGAAATGCAGATGGAACCAAGAAATACAACAGAAGCTGCTCTTCATGATTATAAAATGGGACTTGGAATCTTCACTGAAAAAATGCCTGAGCTTGCCGAGCAGTATAATACGTTCACCGAGCATTGCTTTAGAGAAGGGATTCTTTCTAAAAAAGAAAAGCAGTTGATCGCGTTAGGAATCAGCCTTTACTCCCAAGATGAATATTGCATCATCTACCACACGAAAGGATGCCTGGATCAAGGGTGTTCAGAAGAAGAAATCCTGGAAGCAATAGGAGTAACGGCCGCATTCGGAGGCGGAGCGGTCATGAGTCAGGCAGTGACACTAGTACAGCAATCGATTCAGGACTTAAATCAGTTAAAGCAATAAGCTAAGCGGGTGAGGATCAAGGGGGGAGAAAACCTCCTTGATTTTTTTATTGAATCTATGATCACCAATTCTAAATACTTATTCAATAAAATGAATATATATTAAAAAAGCTATTAATTGGCAGTATAATGGCGGAATTTTGTGAAAACTTAAAGGTAACCCCCTAAAGTTAGAATGATAAGGATGATTTTAAAAGAAAATGACCTCAAACTGGTTTTGTCTTGTGAACGAGGGGGTAGTATAGTTGTAAAGTAATTAAAAACCTGAAAGGAATGATTCATTATCGACTCTCTTGAGAGTATCTCGTACACAAGTGAAATGGAAAAGGCAATGCATGGAGCCCATGGAATTGGTTATGAGGTGTACAAACGAAAGCATGATGTCAGAATGCAAGTAGAGAAAAGAAGAGAGCAGGACTACAAGGAAAGCAGAAGAATGATTGCGGCACTTGATAGAAGAGTGCATGCTAATATATAATAAGGAAGAAAAAAGGAAACCAGTGTAAATTGATACACTGGTTTTTTTGTTGTGATGCATCTCATAGGGTGATGGACGAAGCGGAATGTTCTCCGAGATCATTAGATAACAACAAAATTTCTTCAATATGATCAATCCGGAAAAATGAACAAGCATGCTACATTTTTCTTTTATATTAAGCCAACAATAGGAAAGGATTATCTTGTCAAGTTTACACTATCTGTATAGTTGAAAAAGTTGATTATAGCTTTTATTTGTTATAAGATTGTAATGAGAATAAATTGAGAATGATTAAAGAATTTAATTCTTAAATTCATTATAAAGTCACGGAGGTAAATACACATGGCAGGTTCTACTTTAACAATTAAAGATCTTCATGTTGAGATTGAAGGAAAGGAAATCCTAAAAGGGGTTAACCTTGAAATTAAAGGTGGAGAAATCCACGCAGTAATGGGACCAAATGGTACAGGTAAATCTACTTTATCTTCTGCTATCATGGGTCACCCAAAGTATGAAGTGACAAAAGGAAGCATTCACTTTGACGGTGAAGATGTGCTTGAAATGGAAGTGGATGAGCGCGCTCGCGTAGGTCTATTCCTTGCAATGCAGTATCCAAGTGAAATCAACGGTGTAACGAATGCAGACTTCTTACGTTCAGCGATCAATAGCCGTCGTGAAGAAGGCGAAGAAATTTCTCTTATGAAATTCATCCGCAAAATGGATTCGGAAATGGAATACCTGGAAATGGATCCGGATATGGCACAGCGTTACTTAAACGAAGGATTTTCTGGTGGAGAGAAGAAGCGTAATGAAATCCTTCAACTAATGATGTTACAACCTAAGATCGCCATCCTTGACGAGATTGACTCTGGTCTTGATATCGATGCACTTAAAGTTGTATCAAAAGGAATCAATAAAATGCGCGGTGAGGATTTCGGTTGCTTGATCATCACTCACTACCAGCGCCTTCTTAACTACATCACTCCTGATCATGTCCACGTTATGATGCAAGGACGCATTGTAAAATCAGGCGGAGAGGAATTAGCACAACGCCTCGAAGCAGAAGGATATGACTGGATTAAAGAAGAGTTAGGAATCAAAGACGAAACTGTTGGCCAAGAAGCGTAAGTGTTAGGGGGATGAAAATGACTGTAGAAACGAAACTACCAGTAGATCAAGACTATGTCAGCTCCTACTCAAAACAACTTGGAGAGCCGGAATGGTTAACAACCCTTCGAACAGATGCCTTTGATAAAGTAAAGGATCTAAGCCTTCCAGTTGCTGATAAAACGAAAATCACGAACTGGAATTTTACACAATTCCAGAAGCATACAGTGGAAAGTGATACGTTTTCATCACTGAGTGAGCTGCCGGATGAAGTTAAAGCATTAGTTGATTTGGAAAGCACAGACCAAAGTCTATATATTCAACGTAATAATACACCTGCTTTTCTTTCTCTTTCGAACGAATTAAAGGATAACGGTGTTATTTTTACGGATATTTTTACAGCAGTGAAGGATCATGGTGATCTTGTTCAAAAGTACTTCATGACTGAAGGCGTGAAAACGGATGAGCATAAGCTAACAGCACTGCATGCAGCGTTAATGAATGGAGGGGCATTCCTTTACATTCCGAAAAACGTAGAATTAACCCAACCGATCCAAGCGGTATACGTCCATGACAATGCTGAAGTGGCGATGTTTAACCACGTATTGGTTGTCGCTGAAGATAATAGCTCTGTCACGTATGTTGAAAACTACATTTCTACGACAGACGTAGAAAATGGCGTATACAACATCGTAACGGAAGTTGTGGCAAACAATAATGCGAAAGTGGCATACGGTGCAGTGGATAATTTAGCAAGCGGATTAACGACTTACGTTAACCGTCGTGGAGTTGCACAAAGAGATGCTCGCATCGAGTGGGCCCTTGGATTGATGAACGATGGAGACACCGTTTCTGAAAACGTAACAAACCTAATGGGCGATGGCTCATATGGTGATACAAAAACGGTTGTCGTCGGACGTGGAAAACAGAAACAAAACTTTACGACAAAAGTTGTTCACTTCGGTAAAAACTCCGAAGGATACATCCTTAAGCATGGGGTTATGAAAGACGAAGCATCCTCCATCTTCAATGGAATCGGTAAAATCGAACATGGTGCATCCAAGTCGAATGCAGAGCAGGAGTCACGCGTGTTAATGCTAAGCGAAAAAGCACGTGGGGATGCAAACCCGATTCTTCTGATCGATGAAGATGACGTAACGGCAGGACACGCTGCATCTGTAGGCCGGGTAGATCCATTGCAACTTTACTACCTGATGAGCCGTGGTATTCCGCAGCATGAAGCGGAACGTCTGGTTATTCATGGTTTCTTGGCTCCAGTAGTGAAGCAATTACCGATCGAAGGAGTTAAGAAGCAACTTGTTGAGGTTATCGAAAGGAAAGTAAACTAATGGATGTAAAAGAGATTCGTAAACAATTTCCGATTCTCGACCAGGAAGTAAATGGACATCCACTGGTTTATCTTGACAGTGCGGCAACATCTCAAAAGCCTGTTTCCGTTATCGAAGCGATGAATGATTATTATCGCGGATATAACTCAAATGTTCACCGTGGTGTTCATACTCTTGGTACGAGAGCGACAGATGGATATGAAGGTGCCCGTGAAAAGGTCCGCAATTTCATTAACGCGTCCTCTACTCAAGAGGTGATCTTCACCCGTGGAACGACAACCGCAATCAATACAGTCGCAACAAGCTACGGGCGTGCGAACCTGACCGAGGGAGACGAAATTGTGATCACTCACATGGAGCATCACAGTAATATCATTCCTTGGCAGCAGTTAGCCAAAGAAACCGGGGCGACGTTAAAATATGTTCCTCTTCAAGAAGATGGGACGATTGCGATCGAGGATGTAAAAGAGACTGTTACACCTCAAACGAAGATCGTTTCGATCATGATGGTTTCAAACGTACTTGGTACGATGAACCCAATCAAGGAAATCACCGGGATCGCTCATGAAAATGGTGCTGTCATGGTTGTTGACGGAGCGCAGGCCGCTCCACATATGAAGATCGATGTACAAGACCTGGACTGTGATTTCTTTGCCTTTTCAGGCCATAAAATGGTAGGTCCCACAGGGATCGGAGTTCTTTATGGTAAGAAAAAGCACCTTAATAAAATGGAACCGGTGGAATTCGGTGGTGAAATGATCGACTTTGTCGGACTTCAGGAATCCACTTGGAAAGAGCTCCCGTGGAAATTTGAAGGTGGCACACCGATCATTGCGGGTGCCATCGGACTTGGAGCTGCGATCGATTTCCTTGAGCAAGTAGGGCTTCATAACATTGAAGAGCATGAACATAAGCTTGCCGCTTATGCATTGGAGAAAATGAATGAAGTCGAAGGAATGAAAATCTACGGCCCAACAGATCCAGGTAAGCGTGCAGGTCTTGTAACGTTCAACATAGATGATGTCCATCCGCATGATGTGGCAACCGTACTTGACGCTGAAGGGATTGCCGTTCGCGCAGGTCATCACTGTGCACAGCCGCTGATGAAGTGGTTGAACGTATCCGCAACAGCACGTGCCAGCTTCTACCTTTACAATACAGAAGAAGATATTGATAAACTTGTTGCAGGCCTATTGAAGACAAAGGAGTTTTTCAGCGATGTCTTTTAATAATTTAGATCAGTTATATCGACAAGTCATCATGGATCATTATAAAAATCCACGAAATAAAGGTTCTCTAGAGGATGGAAGCTTTACCATCGATATGAATAACCCTACTTGTGGAGATCGCATTCACCTGACGTTAAAGGTGGAAGACGGTATCGTTCAGGATGCAAAGTTTGACGGGGAAGGCTGTTCGATCTCCATGGCTTCTGCGTCCATGATGACACAGGCGGTCAAAGGGAAAGAAATTGAGAAAGCATTGAAGCTTTCCAAAATCTTCTCTGATATGATGCAAGGTAATGATTATGACGACGATGTGGATTTAGGAGATATTGAAGCATTACAAGGAGTCGCTAAATTCCCTGCCCGTATCAAATGTGCGACACTGGCTTGGAAAGCGATGGAAAAAGGAGTGTCAGAGGAAGAGCAGGAATGATGCTCTCCTTCGGCACTACCAAAGAATGGAGGAATCAACATGGCTAAGAAAGCGCCTGAGATTGGGGATTATAAATATGGATTCAGCGACAAAGACGTCTCGATTTTTCGTTCGAAACGTGGTTTGACGCGCGAAATCGTAGAAGAAATCTCCCGCATGAAAGAAGAACCTCAATGGATGCTTGATTTCCGTTTGAAGTCACTAGAGCATTTTTATAATATGTCTATGCCTCAATGGGGCGGAGACATGCAGGAACTGAACTTTGATGAGATCACTTACTATGTGAAGCCTTCTGAAAAGTCAGAGCGCAGCTGGGATGAAGTACCTGAAGAAATCAAGCAAACGTTTGATAAATTAGGTATTCCTGAAGCTGAGCAAAAGTATCTTGCTGGGGTTTCTGCTCAGTATGAGTCAGAGGTTGTATACCACAACATGCAAGAAGACCTTGAAGAGATGGGCATCGTATTCAAAGATACAGATTCTGCTCTTAAAGAAAATGAAGAACTTTTCCGCGAGCACTGGGCGAAGGTTATTCCTCCTACGGATAACAAGTTCGCTGCCCTTAACTCAGCGGTATGGTCCGGTGGATCTTTCATCTATGTTCCTAAAGGGATCAAGGTGGATACACCACTTCAAGCCTATTTCCGTATCAATTCTGAAAACATGGGTCAATTCGAGCGTACGCTGATCATCGTCGATGAAGGCGCAAGCGTTCACTATGTTGAAGGTTGTACGGCACCGGTTTACACAACGAATTCACTTCACTCTGCAGTCGTTGAAATCATCATCAAGAAAGATGCTTACTGCCGTTATACGACGATTCAAAACTGGGCGAACAACGTGTTCAACCTCGTGACGAAACGTGCTGTATGTGAAGCGAACGCAACGATGGAATGGGTAGATGGAAACATCGGTTCTAAATTAACGATGAAATACCCGGCGGTCATCCTTAAAGGTGAAGGCGCACGTGGTATGACACTTTCCATTGCACTCGCAGGTAAAGGTCAGCATCAGGATGCCGGAGCGAAAATGATTCACCTGGCACCTAATACATCTTCTACGATCGTTTCTAAATCCATCTCCAAGCATGGTGGTAAAGTAACGTACCGTGGAATTGTACACTTTGGCCGTAAAGCGGAAGGCGCACGTTCAAACATTGAGTGTGATACGCTGATCATGGATAACCAATCAACTTCCGATACGATCCCTTACAATGAAATTCTGAACGATAACATCTCGTTAGAACACGAAGCGAAGGTTTCTAAAGTATCCGAAGAACAATTATTCTATCTTATGAGCCGCGGTATTTCAGAGGAAGAAGCAACAGAAATGATCGTAATGGGCTTCATCGAGCCATTCACGAAAGAACTTCCAATGGAATACGCAGTCGAAATGAACCGCCTGATCAAGTTCGAAATGGAAGGTTCAATCGGATAATATATCATTTAAACTCCCTTGATGTTTCATCAGGGGAGTTTTTTCATATGTAAAGCATTTTGATGTGTAGAAGTATTAAAACATAGTCCGTTCCTTTCCGCTCCAGGCACTTGCTTTCCTCTATTGCCCGCAGGAGTCAAGTGCCTTCCGCTACAATCCACTCTGTGCTTCTACTTTATTACTAGCTAACTTGATATAGACAAACACAAAAAAGCCTCTTATGAAGATAGTTTGTCCCATATAAATTACAAATGACAAAAAAGAACAACCAATCAATATCTCTTGTAAATGAAAACTTTATTTTTTAGAATGTTTTTGTCACCTTTTGGCTCTGCCACGAAAATCTTCTATTGATGGTGAGGGGAACTGCGTAGACTCCTGCGGAAGAACGGGCGTGCCGAGACCCCGTTCGGCTAAGCTGAGGAGGCTCGGCCGTACGCTAGCTGCAAGCGGAGCGGTTCCCCTCAACATCATGCACACGCTGATTGGCAGTGCCAGGTAGATTAAATGCTATAAAACAATAATGAAGCCAAACATAAGAATTTCCATTTCCCTTATGATAAAATGGACATGTTCATAATAAAGCAGGTGAATGCGGATGATATACATAGGTGTAACAGGGTGGGGAGATCATGATACCCTTTATGAAAATGTTTCCCCGAGAGACAAACTAAAAGAATACGGTGCTCATTTTCCCATTGTCGAGGTGGACACAACCTTCTACGCTGTGCAGCCACTTCGAAATGCTAAAAAATGGGTAAAGGAAACACCCAAGGACTTTAAGTTCATTGTAAAAGCGTATCAGGGAATGACGGGACATCAGCGGGGGGAGATCCCTTTTGAAACAAAGGATGAAATGTTCAATGCCTTTAAGGAATCCCTTGCCCCGTATGTGGATGCAGGTAAATTAGCAATGGTGCTGCTTCAATTTCCCCCTTGGTATGATTGTAAAAAGGAGCATGTTGACTATATCCGGTACTGCAGGGAGCAATTAAAGGAATTTCCCCTGGCTTTGGAGTTCCGTCATCAAAGCTGGTTCAGACCGGAGTTCAGGGATAAGACGTTAATGTTTATGAGAAAGGAAGGGTGGATCCATAGCATTTGCGATGAACCTCAGGCAGGAGAGGGATCTGTACCGCGGGTCTTGGAAGCCACGCATAAAGATGCGACTCTAGTTCGGTTTCACGGAAGGAATCTGTATGGGTGGAATAATCCGAATGGAGGAGATTGGCGGGAGGTTCGTTATTTATATCGCTATAATCGTGCTGAATTAGAAGAGTGGATTCCGCATATCCATCATTTGCACGAAACCTCTAACGATCTTTATGTTCTCTTCAATAATAATTCCGGTGGGGACGCCGCTGATAACGCGAAACAGCTCATTGAATTATTAGGCCTTGAATATGGAGGACTTGCACCAAAGCAACTGGATTTATTTTAGCTGACAGGAGATGAAAGACAGATGGAATGGATGGTTCTTCTATCAATCGGACTTTTAGCAGGAGCAATGGGATCTCTCGTAGGCCTGGGCGGAGGGGTGATCATTGTTCCTGCCCTCATTTATTTCGGTACATATACAAGCTTGATAGAAGGAATGAACCCTCAGACAGCTGTAGGTACATCATTGGTCATTATGATTTTTACAGGGTTATCATCAACCCTGGCTTATCTAAAGCACAAGACCGTAGATTATAAAAGCGGCTTGATCTTCTTTGCGGGCAGTGGGCCGGGTTCAATACTGGGAGCTTGGGTAAACAAGGGATTGAACATGGAGAGCTTTAATTTATACTTTGGTATTTTCATGATTTTAATCGCCATTATTCTTATGGTTCGAAACAGGTTAAAGCCTATTGAGAAATTTAAGGATGCCTCCTTTCAAAGGGAGTTTACGGATCCCGCTGGAAAGACCTTTCGATATGGGTATCCTCCTGTATTAGGAGCGGCTATTGCCTTTATCGTTGGATTTACGTCTGGTTTATTTGGCATTGGCGGCGGATCGTTAATGGTACCTGCCATGATCTTAATTTTTCTTTTTCCGCCCCATGTAGCCGTTGCCACATCCATGTTCATGATTTTTCTATCGGCATTGGTCGGCTCTGGTACACATATCATGCTGGGTAATGTAAAGTGGTTGTATGCTCTTGCCCTTATTCCAGGGGCATGGATTGGAGCTAAGTTCGGAGCCTATTTAAATACGAAACTTGAGTCAAAAGTATTAGTGAGTATTTTACGCATTATCTTGATATTAATTGGAATTCGATTGATTTACCAAGGGATTACAGGATAACATACCTCCAATAGGAGTGAGCAAATAGTGAGAGAAACCATTCATATTTATCATACAAACGACCTTCACAGTCATTTTGAGCATTGGTCAAGGATCCGTGATTTTCTAAAGATGAGAAAACAATGGCATATAGATGAAGGGGAACCTGTTTATCTATTCGATATCGGAGACCATGTAGACCGCTGGCATCCATTAAGTGAAGCGACTTTAGGAAAAGGAAACATCGAATTTCTAAATGAAGTTGGCTTTGATGCTGTAACGATTGGGAACAATGAAGGAATTACAATGGATTATGAAGATTTAAACAGCCTCTATGATAAAGCGGATTTTCACGTGATTGTAGGCAATCTATTTGATCAGTCTGCACAACATCCCGGCTGGGTGAAGCCTTATCATATTTTTCAAACGGATAGTGAAATGAAGATAGGTGTCATTGGATTGACAGCCTATTTCAAACCGTTCTACAAAACCCTCGGCTGGAATATTACTTCTCCAATGGATGAACTGCAGAAATTAGTTCAAGAGCTTCATCCACAGGTGGATATGATAATCCTTCTTTCACACTTAGGGATAAGGGATGACGAGGTGATTGCGGAACAATTTCCTGAGATTGACGTTATCCTCGGGGCTCATACCCATCACGTCCTTCATCAAGGAAAAGAAATTAAGGGGACGATGCTTGGGGCAGCAGGAAAATTTGGTCATTATGTTGGGCATATGATGATTGAGGTCGATATAACCAATAAAAACATTGTAGGGAAAAAAGCTCAGCTCTATGAACAACACGAGCTTCCCTCTGTTGAAAAGGAAGAACAGGAAAGCCTGGAGTGGTATCAGGCGGGGGAGGATTTGTTAAGAAAAGAAGTATCATCTCTTACGAAATCCTTATCCGTGGATTGGTTCAATCCATCCCCGCTTCCGAACGTGTTATGTGATGCCCTTGCTGAATGGTGCCGGGCTGATTGTGCCTTTCTTAATTCTGGCCTGCTTATCCATGGACTGGATGAGGGACCGGTGACGAAACAGGATTTACATCGGATCCTCCCCCATCCGATCAATCCATGCCTCATTAAGGTGAAGGGAGCCGAGCTTAAGGAAATCATTAAACAAACATTTAATGAGGAATGGCCTCATCTTCAAGTGAAAGGGTTAGGATTCAGGGGCAAAGTGATGGGTCGATTTGTATACACGAATATTCAATTTGAAGACCATGAAATCTTAATCGATCACAAGCCGATCGATTCAGAGAAAGTGTACAAGCTTGCCTTGCCTGATATGTTCACTTTTGGACACTTCTTTCCTGACCTTCAAAGACTCGAAAAAAAATATTTTATGCCTGAGTTTTTACGAGATGTCCTGGAATGGAAATTAAAGCAGTAAATGTTTCACCGTTTCCTTTTCCGCATCATACATATGAGTGAAAGGAGCGATGAAACATGATGAATGTATCTCCGATTACCATTCAGGGACATACCTTTTTAGCGATTTCTGTTGAACTGCCAAAAACCAATCTCCTCGTTGTGACGAGTGATATAGGATATATAATGTGTGGAGCACTGGACGTAGCATTACTAAATGAGAAATTGAAAGACAGAGGAATCATCGCAGGAAGAGCAGTCGGTGTGAAAACAATCGACCAGCTTCTTGATGCCCCTCTGGAATCCATCACCATTGAAGCAGAAAATCGTGGCATCACACCGGGCATGATCGGCCGGGATGCGTTGTTAAAAATGATATAAGTGTCAGAGGATCAGCTGCACTTTTGGTAACTTCAGAGGTGCAAACAAGTAAATATCAAAGCAAAACGTACTGTATTTCACAATGAAATTCACAGTGCGTTTTTTATTGAGATAAAAGGTGTCACATGAGTTTCGGTTGCTAAATCATATGCGGGTTAACCTCCCAGTTCACAAGGGCGGAAGTAATTGTTGTAGGGTATGTAAATTTAGTGAGATTAACATTTTGATTTTGTAGAGTAACAACAAAAGTTTATCGAAAAAAATGTTAAAGTTTAGTAATAATAATTTAATTACCACTATTCAATTAACGGGCAGGTTGATTGATATCCGAAACTTAAATAGTCGGGTTTTCGTCTAATAAATATAGAGTTAGAAAACAGATTAATAATGGTCTTGGGAGGAGGATAAAATGAGAAAGCATCTAGGTTGGGCACCTATCGGAATTATAGGGGTTACTTTTATACTCCTTTTCCTTATGAGGGGAAAAGTTAGTGGCTATATAGGAACCACCGTGTTAATTACTGGGATAGTACTAGCTTTGGCGACTGCCTTGTTAAGCAAAAAAGGGAAACCAAAGACAATCTCAATATCAATATTAGGAATTCTTGTTGGAGGATTTATTATGCTTGTTTTGGGTTTTATGATGAACGGAGGACTATAAGAACTATCTTCCATTATAGGGGGGAATAGCTGGAGAACAGCTGATTGATCTCCGGCTATTGCCCATCTTAAATTAATGGGTAGTTTAATTTAACAAGATGAAACTTTAAATTTTCGAAACGTATTCAAGTGAAAGATAATATATATATTGGAAGTGATATTACTTTATGGTTTTTCATTCAAAAGTAGATGCCTTTTTTATCAATTTTATGTTGATTGTAGTACTCGTTATTGCTTTAGTATCATTCTTTCCATTATTCACGGAAGGCGGCACTCAATTACCAGTGGTTCTAATTCTTAGTTCATCATTCCTTATTGTGATAAGTTTTATTTTATGGACTGCTTTTTCGGTTAAGTATATTTTTCATCCTGATTATTTACTTATAAAAGGTGGACCATTTAGGAGTCGCATTCCATATGAAAGTGTTATAAAGGTATCACCTACAACTGCAATCTTTATTGGACATAGAATATTGTCATCCAGAGATGCAATTGAAATTTTAAATAATACAACTTTTATGGGGAGTATCAAAATTTCACCCAGAAATAAAAGAGAGTTTATTTCTGAATTAAAAAAAAGATGTCAAAACGTAAAAATACAAGATTGTGAATAAATGCAATTAAATTAAAGGGAGCGTTAATGGAAGAAAGCGTTTAAAAATAGAGGCTGGGATTAACGTGTTTTAGACCAAGTAAACCCGAATTAATTTGTCTTTTATGAGGCAAATTAGTTCGGATTTTTAATTTGTTCAAATGTCATTTCAATTTAGCTCTTCCCAGCGTTTGATTGGAGTGCAAGACGAAGACTCCTGCGGGAAATGTAGCTTATGTGAGACCCCGCAGGCTTGCCGAGGAGGCTCACGGGCTACCCGCGGAAAGCGTAGTCTTGCACGGAAATCATTAGCGGTATTAAGAGCTTACACTGAAATAGTCCGTATCTACATGGTGGTTTTTAAGTTATGGCCCAGTCCGAATTTGAGTGAAATACACTATAAATCATAGAATGGAAATTATGTGGTTTCCGGCGTGATTAGGTCTATGTTTTTGATGTTTGCACCTCACAAGTAAACCAGTAATTTTTGAGGGGCTGGTTTTTGTTTTGGCGGGGATCACCGTCAATATTCTTTCATGAATAATTAACAATATATAAGGAAATACACCTTGCAAGTACGTTTTTATCCTTTATAATGGAGATACTAGGAAATTTTGTCGAAAAATGAAAGAATTACATAGGAGAATTCTATGAGGCTTATATCAACTAGGGCTTTGAAACCGGGCATGGTTCTAGCTACAACCGTATATAACATGAGAGGTCAAGCTTTAATTCATGATAACGTTCCGATAACAGAACGCATGATTTATAGATTGCAGGAGCTTAGTATTCAGTATGTCTATATTGAAGACTCGCTTTCAAGGGGAATCCATGTAAATGGAACCGTTTCAAATAAGGTGAGACAGCAGGCTGTAAACAACATTGAAATGGCCTTTAATCAATTAAGCGCATCGAATGCGCCCCCTAGCACGCTCATGATCGAAGATAGTGCTATACAATTGAAGCAGGTGATAGATGTAGTTTTGTCTGAAGTAAAGGCGAATCATGATCTCCTAACCATTTTGACAGATGTTTTCACCTATGATTCCTATATCTTTCACCATTCATTTAATGTTACATTGTATACGCTCTCCATCGGTCTCGAACTCAAGCTTTCTACTAAACAGCTCGAGCAGTTAGGGGTGGGAGCGATTTTACATGATATCGGTAAGATGCTGGTGCCCGAGGAGATTCTTTTGAAGCCGGGTAAGCTGACGGAAGGTGAGTTCTCTGAAATTAAGAAGCATTCAGAACACGGGTTTGAGATTCTGAGACAGCTTCATTCTGTGTCTTTGATCATTGCTCATTGCGCTTATCAGCATCATGAGCGCCTTGATGGATCCGGTTATCCACGGGGAATCAAAGGCGAGGATATACATCCTTTCGCAAAAATCATCGCCGTGGCGGATGTGTTTGACGCCATGACGTCCAATCGTGTATATCGAAAAGCCATGCTTCCACATCAAGCTCTGGAGATATTATACGCAGGCAGTGGCACCCTGTTTGATACAAACGTGATCGAAGCCTTCAGGGCTTCAGTTGCCATCTATCCAAATGGGATGGTCGTGGAGCTGAATGACGGCCGAAAAGGAATAGTGACAGAACAAAATAAAGGGGTGACGGATCGACCGGTGATTCGGATCATCGAAGAGGCCGGACAGGAATTACAAACTCCTTATCCCATTGATTTAAGTACGGAATTAGATAAGGTAATTACCGGGTTTGATCCGGATTATGAACCTCAATCCCTGAAAATTAAATAATTTTTTTGCGTTAAACCTCTCTTACTGTGCATACAAATAGCTTGTAAGGGGGGATTTTTTTGTCAAAGTTCAAAACATACAAACCCCGAAGAGGAGGGCCGCTACCTTTTCGATATGTGATGATCATTACGATCCTATTCTTTATGATATCTACTGGATTCGGGTTATGGATCATTAATAAAGGTTTAAAACCGACACTTCTTGCTTATGCCGAAACCCAGACCAGCAGGATCGGTACGCTGGTTATCAATAAAGCAATTAACAAAAAAATTGCCGATGTTCTCGATATTTCGGACATAACCGAAGAAGTGAAGAATACAGAAGGCGATATTGTTTCATTTAAATATAATACTCAAACAATCAACCGGGTTCAGGCAGAAATCACAAACTTAGTACAGCAAAACCTGCAAGAAGCAGAGGAAGGAAATCTAGAAAACCTTGAATTTATAACCGAAGTTGAAATTGATGAAGGGAAATCTAAAACATCGAAGGGAATCACTTACTCGGTGCCTCTTGGCCAGGCGACCAACAACGTGTTACTCGGTAATCTGGGTCCAAAGGTACCAATACGCTTTCATTCGATCGGAGATGTCCGTTCCGATATTAAAACGACCGTTGAGCAATTCGGGATCAATAATGCCGTTGTAAAAGTGTTTGTTGAGCTTGAAGTCAATGTCCAGATCATCATTCCATTTGCAACGAAAACGGAAACCATCAAGCAGGATATCCTGGTTGCCATGGGTACCGTTCACCTGGATGTACCACAGTTTTATAATAATGGTGGAGGGGAATCCAGCCCATCCATTGAAATTCCCACAAATTAGTCAGGAAAAAAAGTTGTCAAAAGAATGATAGTTTGTTATATTAATAAAGAAAATTTTATAACACACCACATCATCAGTCCGATGGGGTAGAGGCGCAGAGTTCAAGAGTATGCTGTTTGAGGATGACAACTGGGAGAACAGATGAAAGGGAACTTTTGCCGAAGTAAATATGCATGTCGAAGGTGTATTTGCTGGGGTTATCTTGAAGAAGGATAACACTGTCATTATAGGGGAATCTCTATAATGGGGAGCTACAGATCGTGATGGAGCACTTAAATTACTTACTAAGGTAATGATAGTTTCTCTATCGTTGCCTTTTTTTATTATCCTCTGTCATGCTACGATGGTTCCCCCCTATCAAATAGGAGGAGGACACTATGGAAAACACGATTTACTCACTATTACCACCCCTTTTAGCCATTCTTATGGTTATTCTTACGAGACGGGTTCTACTTTCATTGGGAGTAGGAATCGTTGCTTCTGCCTTTCTGTTAGCAGATTTCTCAATTACGAAAACATTCAGCTTTATGTGGGACGCCTTTAAAGGCATCTTTGTCGCAGATGGAGCACTCAACACATGGAATGTCTATATTATTTTCTTCTTACTCATTCTAGGTGTGATCACAGCATTTGTGAACATTTCCGGCGGTAGCCGCGCATTTGGTGAATGGGCGATGAAACGTGTGAAAACAAGAAAAGGTGCACAGCTTCTTGCTGCTGTTTTAGGTATCATAATTTTCATTGATGACTATTTTAACGCCCTTGCTGTTGGCCAGGTTTCGAGACCCATCACGGATCGTCACAAAATTTCACGAGCCAAACTAGCCTATATCATCGACTCGACATCGGCACCGATTTGTGTCGTTTCTCCAATCTCAAGCTGGGGAGCCTACATCATCGGGATTATCGGTTCCATTTTGGCTGCTCACAGCATCACAGAATACACAGCATTTTCAGCATTCGTTCAAATGATTCCGATGAACCTCTACGTCTGGGCAGCTGTTCTGCTAGTAATCATGGTTGCTGCTAAAGGCCTGGATTTTGGAAAGATGAAAGAGCATGAAGTAAGAGCCCTTGAAACGGGAGCCCTTTATGACCCTGAAAAAGAGATTCCAGGAGAATTAAAAAATGATCTGCCTGTCAGCTCGAAAGGATCAGTTGGTGATCTTGTCTGGCCGATCGTAGCACTTGTTGTCGGTACAATTGGAATGATGCTCTGGACAGGATATCAAGCCGTCGGATCATTTGACATCCTTCCGATTTTTGAAAATACAGATGTAACGAAATCTTTATTATATGGTGGATTATTCGGTCTCCTTGTTGCGCTGATCTTCTTCATCCGTCAAGTCAGCTTGAAAGGAATCGAAGGTAAAGCAGTTGGAGTAGCAGTAGTGGAAGGAATCAAATCCATGTTACCTGCCGTTTACATCCTTATCTTTGCCTGGACGATCGTCACATTGATCGATCAATTGCAAACAGGTACGTATCTTGCGGGTCTGGTTGAACAATCAAGCTTACCGATGCAGGCACTTCCAGTCATTTTGTTCTTAGTTGCCGGAATCATGGCATTCTCGACGGGAACTTCATGGGGATCTTTCGGAATCTTACTTCCAATCGCCGGGGAAATTGCTGCAGCGACAGATGTAAGTATCTTACTTCCTGCTATGGCAGCTGTATTAGCAGGATCCGTATTGGGAGATCACTGTTCTCCAATCTCGGATACAACCATCCTTTCCTCTACAGGGGCAGGAAGCAATCATATCGATCACGTTCTTACACAGCTTCCATATGCATTGATCGGAGCGGTTGCTGCTTCAATTGGATATCTTGTACTTGGATTCACAGGCAGCACGTTATTTGGTTTAGGAGTTGTGATTATTTTAATCGTGGCATTCGCTTTTCTGTTTGGTGAAAAAGCAAAACCTGCTGTTTCAGAACAATAATTAAATGAAGAACCAGGAGCTCATTGGCTTCTGGTTTTTTTATACATTCTTACTTGTTGTCAGGAGGGTGTTTAAACCTATGGTGGTATCCCAAAAGCCCTCTCTACCTTTCCGAACGTCAATTCTTCATGTTTCGACAAAATTCATATAGTGAAATAGTACCTGTCCCCAACTGAAAAAAAACTTACACTAAGCTTAAAAATAGCTTTGACAATTGTCTTGGAACTAGCTATACTGACTTTAGATTACAAATAATCTGAAAATATAAAAATTTCAAATACCTTAATATGGTAGTTGAAAAGAACTAGGGGGGGGACCAAGATGGAGAATCGTGCCCAGTTTGGAACACGAGCAGGATTTATTCTGGCTGCTGTCGGGTCAGCAATCGGTTTGGGAAACATATGGCGTTTTCCGGCAGTAGCGTATGAAAATGGTGGAGGAGCATTCTTTATTCCTTATTTATTCGCTCTTCTAACAGCGGGAATTCCATTATTAGTACTTGAATTTACATTAGGTCACAAGTATCGTGGCTCAGCACCGCTATCTTATTTCCGTCTTAATAGAAAATCAGAGTGGCTTGGCTGGTGGCAGGTATTAATCGCATTTGTCATTTCCACCTATTATGCCGTCATTATCGCATGGGCGATGTCCTACAGTGTATTTTCTTTCAATCTGGGTTGGGGGAAGGATACAGAGACATTCCTATTCAATGACTATTTAAAGCTTACCGTTGATCCAGGCCAGACAGGCAGTATCGTTCCTGGAGTATTCATTCCACTTGTATTGGTTTGGGTAATTACATTAGGGATCCTTTTCAAGGGTGTAAAGAAGGGTATCGAAGTAGCGAATAAGATTTTCATTCCGGCATTAGTCATTTTGTTCTTAATCATTGTTGTTCGCGCTCTAACCTTGCCTGGAGCATTGGATGGCCTTGATGCTTTCTTCAAACCGGATTTCAGCAAAATTGCTGATCCAAGTGTATGGGTGGCAGCATATGGACAGATTTTCTTCAGTTTATCAATCGCTTTTGCAATCATGATTACGTATTCAAGCTATCTTCCGAAGAAATCGGATATTACGAATAACGCTTTCATTACAGGATTTAGTAACTCGGGGTTTGAATTATTAGCAGGTATTGGAGTATTTGCTGCTTTAGGTTTCATGGCTCAATCCCAAGGTGTAGGCGTTCAGGAAGTAGTAAGCGGGGGAGTTGGATTGGCGTTTGTGGTATTCCCGCAAATCATTAATGAATTTCCGGCCCTTAACGGTTTATTCGGATTCTTGTTCTTTGCTTCACTTGTATTAGCAGGGTTGTCATCACTCATCTCGATTACAGAGACGTATGTAGCGGGTGTTTCTGAAAAGTTCGGAATTTCCCGTACAAAAGCCGTTCTATTCGGTGGAGGACTTTCTGCGATCATCTCTATCTTATTTGCCACTCAAGGCGGATTACTCTTCCTGGATGCGGCAGACTACTTTATTAACCAGTTCGGTGTAGCATTCGCTGGATTAGTTGAAGTTGTAGTGATTGCCTGGTTCCTGCGCAAGTTAGGTGCATTCCAATCCCACGCAAATGGAATATCTGATATTCAGCTGGGTGCATGGTGGAAGATATGTTTGGGTGTCATCACACCAATCGTTCTTGGATGGATGATGTTCGGGTTATTCAAAATGAACCTGCTAAAAGAATTTGAAACTGAAACTGGAAACTACGGAGGTTACTCAGATGCCTTCATTCTTTACAGTGGTTGGTTTGTTGCAGGATTCGCGATCCTTGCCGGTGTTGCTTTCTCCTTTAAGCGCTGGCATGCAAAAACAGAAGCTGAGAGCTATAAGGAGGTAAGCTGACATGACTGGTAGTGCAATTATAATGATGATTGTTGGGATGGTCATTATCTGGGGTGGATTAGCAGCTAGTATCATGAACGCTGTTTCCAAATCAAAAAAACAGGTGTAAAAAGATGAAGCAGACGATGGGATAACCATTGTCTGCTTTTTTAACGTTTTTTGCTTTTAATTCTGTCTTGACGCTCCCAAATTCTTAAGTGGGGGTATGGATCAAAGGACCACTCCGTCAAGCCATTATCCTTATACATCCCATAGTGCAGATGAGGAGGGAATTTTCCCGATGTTCCAGGAGGTCCATATCCTGAGCTCCCAACACCGCCTATAACCATTCCTGGTTCAACCACTTGTCCTACGTGAAGGTCTTTAGAGAAGCCGCTAAGGTGAGCAAAATAATGATACGTATTATTAATGTCACGTATCCCTATCCGCCAGCCTCCATATCGATTCCATCCTTTCATCTCGATGATTCCATACGATGTCGCTCTTACAGGGACACCATAATCAGCAAAGAGGTCCGTCCCTTCGTGTATTCGTCTTCCTCCCCAGCCGCGGGCATCACCCCAAGTGTTTCGGTAGCTGTAGTTGAACCTGAGGGGAAGGGGGAAGGCTTTTTGGTTTAAATGGATTGTACCGTATTGCTTATAGATTTTTGCATTTCCCATGATGATACTGACCGTTTTATCACGCTTGTAATAGTCCCAAAGAGCAAGCTTGAAATTATCCCGGTCAATTCCGTACTGCAATATATACTCTGTCAAAGAAGCCAATATATCTTCATCGCTCTTCAGACTTGCTTTTCCATCGAAGTCTCCATCCCGGCCCATACCATTGAATAGAGTGATGGTTTCGGGATTGTCATCTTCCGGATCAGGGTTTAGAGGGCCGACCCACTTTTCAGGCTCCATATAAATAGATATAAGAGAAGAGGGTTTTTCCCGATCTTTACGGGCAAAACGAAGACTCCGCTCGTACTGATCGACGGCAGCAAGATAGTACCAGGGAATTTGGGTAAGTGCCTCGCCTTTCTGAAATAACTCCATTCTCTTTGTGTGGATCTGTTCGTCTGTCAGCTTTTCTGCTGCAAAGGTTTGACAAGGACTTATGAACATGCAAAAAGCTACAAAGGTAAATACCAATCTTTTGTACAAAATAATCCCTCCATTTTTAGGGGCCTACTTCTAGTTTGTATCGTTCATCGGGATTCATAATCATCAATAAATGGTAATAGGGTATCACATGCTTGTTTTCACATTTTTAGTATGATAAAGTGACAAAAGAAGTATATTGATGATGGCTTTTTTTACATAAGATGAACGATCTAGAAAGCGTTTCACTCTTTGCCTAAGTCAGAATTATTTAGGATTGGAGATGAGGGGTATGAGCAAGAAAGATGAACATATTCGTAAACCGGATTGGCTTAAAATTAAGCTGAATACGAACGATAATTATATGGGCTTGAAGAAGATGATGCGTGAAAACAACCTTCACACAGTTTGTGAAGAGGCTCGTTGTCCTAATATCCATGAATGTTGGGGAACCAGAAGGACAGCTACATTCATGATCCTTGGGGACATTTGTACCCGTGCCTGCCGTTTCTGTGCCGTTAAAACAGGACTTCCGACTGAATTGGATCTGAAAGAACCGGAACGAGTTGCTGATTCCGTACAATTAATGAATCTAAAGCACGTCGTAATCACAGCGGTTGCCCGTGATGACCTGAAAGATGGTGGATCACAGGTCTTTGCTGAAACGGTTCGTGCGATTCGTCGTAAAAGTCCATTCACTTCCATTGAAGTATTACCTTCCGATATGGGTGGAGTATTCGATAACATCAAAACATTGATGGATGCAAAACCAGATATTATGAACTACAATGTCGAAACCGTTCGCCGCTTGACTCCAAGAGTTCGAGCCCGTGCTACTTATGACCGCACATTGGAATTCCTGCGCCGAGCTAAAGAATTAAACCCGGATATCCCAACAAAATCAAGTATCATGGTCGGTCTTGGGGAAACAAAGGAAGAAATCCTTGAAACAATGGATGACCTGCGTGCAAACCATGTTGATATTGTGACATTAGGTCAATATCTTCAGCCATCTAAGAAACACTTGAAAGTTCAGAAGTATTATCACCCGGATGAGTTTGCTGAACTACGTGAAGCAGCGATGGAAAAAGGCTTCAGTCACTGTGAAGCAGGTCCACTTGTTCGCTCTTCTTACCATGCAGATGAGCAAGTGAACGCAGCTGCCAAAGCAAGACAAGCAGCCGGAGAGCAAGAAGTTCAAAAAGCATAATCTTTTCATATATAAAAGGACTGACCTGAAGGAGAAAATCTCCAACAGTCAGTCCTTTTTGCAGAGAAGGAGAGGATGACAGAGAGTGCTTTTACCGGGCATTTACGCCAAAACGCTTCGTCTCTCTGCAGCCTCCACCTTACTATTAATCGACCATGTTGTCTGTGTTGTCTTTTCGTTTTTGGCGGTCTTTGTTAATTTTGTGGACATCGTCGTCCTGCATTTCGTATTTCTCAGATGTCATTTCACCATTTGGATTTTCACCCGCGTCTACATTTCTTCCCTGAGGAGAATCCTGCAGCATGAGATTGATGGTATCATCGATGGCCGTGTTTGCGTTACGGCTATCGCTATCCATCTTGGCCAGGTTTTCTACATTCCGCATCAGGCTCTTGTCATCGGTCACATAGACGTGGTACCAACGGGGAATAACAGACATGGCTGTTTTCTTTACCTGATCGGCTACTTCAAAGCGGCCATCTTTGTCCTTTTTGTCCGTCACATATGAAACCAATACTTCTTCATCAGTGACGAGAGTGGAACAATCTTTCACGTCAGGGAGAGCGACACTCATTTTGCTGATCGTGTCGGCCACTTGTTCGCGGTTGATGCTGTACATATCTTTTGTCGAGATGGTTTGACCGCCTGTAGGACTTTTTTGTTGACGTACATAACCGAAGTCCTCACCGCGGTGAGCTCCTTTTTTGGTCCAGCTATTTTCGTTGTACAGGTCCTCACGGTCATTCACATTTATGGTATTCCCATTGTCGTGAAACATTTCCTCGTTGGCCGTGTCGATTCCATCACAGGCAGTTCCGATTAGCGCAATACTTAGTACAGTTGTACCAAGAATGAATTTATTCAATTTAAACACCCCCTATTTGATAGGGTGACCATCTCTTATTACAATTTTTCATAGTAATTAATGGACAATCCGTTATAATTTAAGATAAGGAAATGAAAGTGGGTGGACGAGATGATTTGTGTGCAGAATACATGCTACGAAATCGTTGAGGAATTTAGAGACGGATTCAACGAGGAAGCATTTAAGGAAAGATATAGCGATATCTTAAGCAAATATGATTATATCCTTGGGGATTGGGGATATGGTCAGCTTCGTTTAAAGGGATTTTTCGATGATCACAATCAAAAAGCTTCTTTTGACACAAAGGTGAGCACGCATAAGGATTACTTGTATGAATATTGTAATTTCGGCTGCGCTTATTTTCTTGTGAAAAAAGTCAATAAATAATGGTGAAAAAGGAACAAACCGTTTCGTTTGTTCCTTTTGTCTTTTTTACTTATTTTCAGTATATGGGGGTTCTTCATTCACATCGGGATCGGCATGAACAGGATGTGATCCGGGCTCTTGACGTGGTATATCCTGATGGAGTGATTTATTTTCATAGTTGAAGGCACTGTAATATCGTTGTCCTTCTTCCCATGGAGTGCTTTTGTTCTCAACGGGAGTATGTTTTCCCCGCGGAGATCCGTAAGGTCCTTCAGGAAGTGTTTCTGGAACGATAAAATTGCGATACGTTTCAACATTAGAGAAGTCACTATATACTTCTTCTTCTTTGTCTCTAGGTTCTTTACTCATTTTATCTCCCACCTTTCGTACTTATAGTATGTGAGAGTGGGGTGGACTTCATTCCTTGGAGCGCGTTCTACATGATGATTTCTCCTAAGAAGTCCCTTAATTCATCGGCTTCTTCATGCGTTAACTTGAATACACTTTCTACATATCCGGGTTCATCAAGGTCATCTCTGCCAACGATCGCGAATCGACTACCTTGAAGATCTAATACCAAAGATTTACCATAATAGCGATCTGTTTGGGTAATGGCTAAGTCGTACCGCTGATTTTCTCCCATAAAACTCACAAAGCGTGTTTTTGTATTTTCTGTATCATCGTATAAATAAAATCGTTCACTCATGACGATGTCCTCCTCTTTTTCTGCTTATTTCATCATAACAAACTGAGTAGAGAATTGCAGGATGTACCTGTATGGAGGAGATGAAATTATGTTAAAATAAAGACTGAATGATTTCGTTTAAGAAAGGGTGCCATCATGTATTTCGTAGATAGAGAAAAGATTGAAGTGACGTTACTTTATATGAGTGAGCAGTTAAACATCGTTCGTTCCAATGAGAAATGGAGCTCCATATTAGAAAAACTGGCCTTGGAAAGAATGGCTCATACGATCATTGAATCCGTACTTGATGTAGGGAACAGCATGATCGATGGGTTCATTATGAGAGATCCGGGAAGCTATGAAGACATTATTGATATCCTTTTGGATGAAAAGGTGATCGATGACAAGATGAGTGGAGACCTTAAGCTTCTTGTAGGCCAGCGTAAGGTTCTTGTTCAAGAGTATACAGCCGTCAATCATGATCAATTACATAAGGTTTTAAACGAAGTATTCTTCTCATTAGAGAAGTTTCCTCAACAGGTTCGGAGCTATCTTGAAAATGAACTGGGACCTGTTTCTGCATTTAAAAATTAATAAGATATGACAGCGCTTTCTAATTCAGGGAGCGTTTTGTTCTGTTTAAAGCTGCATTTTATCGAAAAGCTCTTTTCGTAAAGTTTGGGGCTATTGTAGATAAGAAAGTACTAGTTGATTTCCGCTCCAGGATGCTCGCTTTCCGCGGGGCCGGCGGTGAGCCTCCTCGGCTGCGCCTCCGGGGTCTCACCTGTCCAGCTATTCCCGCAGGAGTCGACCATCCTTCCGCTCCAATCAACTTTCTCAGCATGAATCCTTACTCGAAAACAATAAAAAGAAGCTTTCTAGCAAACAATCTCATTGAAGGTAAGGAGAGATTGTTTGTCTCAAGAAAGAATTTTTCAAGTAATTTTGTTTTCTAGCACACGTTGAAGCTCTGTCACAAAGAAACTGTAAAAGATGGTGAGGGGAACTGCGTAGACTCCTGCGGAAGTACGGGCGTGCCGAGACCCCGGAAGCGAAGCTGAGGAGGCTCGGCCGAACGTCCGCGGAAAGCGGAGCAGTTCCCCTCACCATCCAGCACACACTAATTGACAGAGCCTTGCAGAACTCATGTTAAAAACAACAATCTTTGCGAAAAGAGCGTATCGAAAATCAACAGTTCCCACCGGTGTTTGGGCATACTAAAACAACTTATGGAGGTAAACTATGAAAGAATATAGAGGATACTTGATCGATTTAGATGGCACGATGTATAAAGGAAAAGAGAAAATTGAAGAAGCAGGAGATTTTGTTAAACGATTACAAGAAAAAGGATTGCCTTATCTGTTTGTCACCAACAATTCTTCGAGAAGACCTGAACAGGTTGCTGAAAAATTGCAGTCATTTGATATACCTGCCACAAAGGAACAGGTATTTACCACTTCAATGGCGACAGCTCAGTATATAGCAAAAGAAAAGCCGAATGGGACGGCATATGTCATCGGTGAAGAAGGGATCCGTTCAGCACTGGAGGAGAATGGAATTACTCTTCAGGATGTGAAACCGGATTTCGTAGTAGTGGGGATTGATCGTGACATTAATTACGAAAAGCTGTCTCTCGCTTGCCTTGGTGTGAGAAATGGAGCTACCTTTATTTCAACCAACGGAGATATCGCGATACCGACTGAAAGAGGGCTGCTTCCAGGGAATGGTTCACTGACGTCAGTTGTCACCGTTTCCACACAAACAGAACCGATCTTTATCGGAAAGCCCGAATCGATCATAATGGAGCAAGCACTATCTGTATTAGGAGTCCCGAAGGAAGAAACGTTAATGGTTGGAGATAACTACGATACCGATATATTGGCTGGAATTAACGCCGGACTCGATACGCTGCTTGTCCACACGGGGGTCACAACCAAAGAGGCTTTAAGTTCAAAGGATATTCAGCCAACCTACACAATTGAAACACTGGACGAATGGGATATTTAATAATAAAGTGGAGGCTGTTCTTGCAGCCCCCACTACCTACAAACCCTTCTGAATACACAAATAGAAAAATGTCTTAAATTAGTAACACATTCCTAATAGACAACCTTCGTTCGTATAAGTAAAATAGAACTAGTGTTAAAAGAAGTAATCAAAATACTATTTATACTTAAGGACCTATGCAATTGGTCCTTTTTGCTAATATCTATGCCTCTATAGGTATTGAAGCAAGTATAATGATAGCAGGAAAGAGAATTATACTCCTAAAGTATTATGTGTTTTTTGCCTCTAACTAACTTTTCCATTACACATATTTGAGTACTCAGAAGGACCAGGAAGACTGTTTCTTTTAAAAAACAGTATGAATGTAATTTTTTAAAAAAATATTACAAAATTAAGTGTAAAGATATTAATCTAGGGTAAACATCAAAGGTAGTAGGGGACTATTAGCCATTGATACCTTTTCAATTTCTAACTATTCTTTACGAATGCAATCAACTTTAAGAATGAAAGTCACTGTTTCTTAATTGATTTTCGAAACATTCTGCGTCGTCATTTCTAAAGAATTTTTAAAAGGGTAGTGAGGTAATGAGTATTACAGTTACAGGAATTGTCGGAAAGAAAATAAGGCACCATAGAAGAGCTAAAGAAATCACCATACAAGAATTAAGTCACAAATGTGGATTGACGGTAAATTATATTTCGTTGATTGAAAAGGGTGAGGCTAATCCGTCCCTGAACAAGTTGAATGCCATTGTATGTGCTCTTGACGTTCAGTGGGAAGACATTATGCCGACTTGTGAAGAGCACGAAGAAATCTACAATCAAACGATTCTTTAATGAACTAATTTACTCTTTTTATTTCTTGTTCGATCAGAATGATTGTATCATTGCTGAGTTTTAACTGTTTTGCTTTCTGGTAGGCAGCAAAAAGGGCATGTTCACTTAAGGCTGGATGAGAATTCACGTCGTTTATTTTATTGCTATGTATGTATGAAACGTGTCTAATCTCTTTTAAGTGGCAGCCTTTATTTGCTGTGTAATTTTAGAAAAAGTCCCTGGTACAACTATATTATTTATAATTACAACTATAATTGTAATTATATAAAACTATTCATTGATGTGCAATAAAAAAGTTAGTGAAAATGTTTAGTATGTAATTATTTAGGGAATACAGTATGATTTATTTTATCACCGGATAAATACACTTCTTCTTTCACTGAAAAATCAGACGACCCCTGTCGTCTGATTTGGATACGTATTTTATTAAGGTTAGCGCTTATTCTGCGCATTTAGCCCTATGTGCCAGTCGACTTGAAGCGGCTGCTGCAATAGCACCCACGATATCGTCCAAGAATGTATGACACATACCAGATGATTTATCATTCAACCTCTCCAGGATTCCCGGCTTTTGTTTATCGATATAACCGTAGTTGGTAAATCCAATCGATCCATATACATTAACAATCGAAAAGGCTAGAATTTCATCCACACCATATAATCCTTCATCTACTTCGATAATCGCCTGAAGTGGTTCTTCCAGCAGCTTTTTCTCAGCTAATATATCAAGTTGAATACCCGTTAGTATCGCATTTTGCACTTCCCGCTTCGTTAAAACACGTTCAACGTTATAGACACATTCCTTTAGTTCCAGATCAGGATGGTACTTTTGTTGAAGGTACATGACCAATTGAGCGATATCTTCAATCTCTACTCCTCTTTCATGCAGCCATTTACGTGCCGTTTTCTCTAATAAATCCATTGATTCTTTATCCTTCATCCTATTCACCTTTTCTTTGAAAGATTATAAAACCCCTATTTCGATTAGACGAAGCCTTGTTTTACACATATGATTCCCATTTGAAAAATAGACATAATAATAGCTCCTATTCTCATTCTTGCCCATCTCCAGTTTTAGATATTCATAATTGTCTTTAAAGGTTATTTTTATATAGAGTGCGTTCTTTGTAATGAAGTGGTTTTGAATAAAATGACATTATGAAAATGTTTTTGTTTAACACGGATCACCCTGTGAAAAAAAACGGTCACTTTAGATAGGAGAGATCAGCATGTCACAAGAAATATTAGTCAATCATTTTGGAGTGCATCCAGAGCGGGCGTTTTTTGATGGAATGATGGATCGATATATGGTCGGGGGATTAGTATATACTATTGTGGGCGTATCGAATATGGAACAAGAAACCTTAGTGGAACTCTACAAATTGGCAGAACACCTAAAAGGTCAGGGAGATCGACATGTTTCAACCTTCGTCCAGAGCACCGAAGGAAGATTCCTCGTGGTGGAAAAAGATAAAGATTATGTGGTCCTGCGAAATGAAAGCATCCAATCTCCCCCTGATAAAAAGCTGGGGAGGAAGCTTAGCAAATTCCATTTCAGGGGACGGACCTTTGAGGAAAAGGTAGAGAAAATAAATCGTATGGGACAATGGAAAAGTCTGTGGGAAAAGAGGCTTGCCCAGTTAGAAAAGGCTTACTATCAGGTTATTCAGGACCAGCCGGCTGACGAGTTTGAACGTCGATTTGTTGAGAGCTACCCTTATTACAGTGCCCTGGCGGAAAATGCTATCCAGTACCTTGTGGATACGGAGCTTGATGAGGATCCGAAGCCAGAGGATGCGGGAACGGTTTGCCATGAGCGTTTTCTTCAATCCACATGGGGGACGGAAGTGTGCATCCATTTTCCGTTTCAATGGGTGTTCGATCACTGCACCCGGGACATAGCAGAGTGGATGAGAGAACGCTATTTCATGAGAAGCCAAACGTTTCATCCTGAGCTTCAGGAATTCATCAGAGAATATGAATCCATTACCTCACTCTCGCCATTTTCATGGAGATTGCTGTATTCAAGGCTCTTGTTTCCCCTTCACTATTTTGAGTGCATAGAGGAATATTATATTTCACAATCGGAACAGAAGAAGAAGGTAGTTGAAGATAAGCTGGAGCGCTATCTGAAGACTTCACACCAATATGAAGCATTCCTTTCTGATTTTTATCATTTGTCTGAGGTTCCCATAAAAAAATGGGGAATCCCACTTGTTGCATGGCTGTAACATCGACGACCATCCCTAATCTGAAAGGCTTTCACTTTTATGCTAAACTGTAGAAAAAGAGTGAAGGCAGGGACTACATATGAAGCCATCCATCTATATTACAAGAAAATTGCCGGAATCAGTCATTACCCCTTTGCAGAAAGAATTCGAAGTTGACATGTGGGAGCATGAAGATGTTCCGGTACCAAGAGACATCCTTCTCCATAAAGCAGAGAGTGCTTCTGCTTTACTTACGATGTTATCGGACAAGATAGATCGGGAGCTATTACAGAAATCCCCTTCATTAAGAGTTGTGGCAAATCTGGCTGTCGGTCATGACAATATAGATCTTGAAGCTGCAAAAGAAATAGGCGTAACCATTTGCAATACGCCAGATGTTTTAACCGAGACAACGGCTGATTTAACCTTTGGACTATTAATGGCAACGGCAAGACGAATCGTCGAGGCAGACCGTTATATTAAAGAAGGAAAGTGGAAAAGCTGGTCACCCCTTTTGTTAGCTGGTTTAGATATTTATCACAAAACCATTGGCATTGTGGGAATGGGAAGTATAGGTGAAGCTGTGGCAAGAAGGGCGAAGGGGTTCAATATGAATGTTCTATATCATAATCGTTCCAGAAAGCATGCAGTGGAACGAGATCTTGGTGTTCACTATACACCATTTGAGGAACTCCTTACTCAATCGGACTTTGTCGTGGTTCTTGCTCCCTTAAATGAAGACACAAAAGGTATGTTTCAAGAGGAACAATTTTTATTGATGAAAGATACAGCGATTTTCATCAATGCAGCCCGTGGCCCGATCGTAAATGAAGAGGCTTTAGAACAAGCGTTAAAGAGGGGAGACATTGCAGGGGCAGGTTTAGATGTATTCGAAGTGGAGCCGATCGATGCAGACCATCCTCTTATCAAGTTAGATCAAGTGGTCGCACTTCCTCATATTGGCAGTTCTTCGAAAGAAACACGGTATGAGATGATGACGTTATGTGTAGAGAATATTCATGCCTCATTAAAGGGAAACAAACCGCGGACATCTCTATAATGAAAAAGAAACAGCCTAAATCCATTAAAGGATTTAGGCTGTTTCGTCAATGGTCCATTAGAATACTTGTTCTACTTCAACGATACCAGGAACTTCTTCCACTAATGCGCGTTCGATTCCTGCTTTTAATGTGATGGTTGAACTAGGGCAGCTTCCACAAGCACCGAGAAGGCGTAATTTTACGATACCATCTTCAACGTCCACTAGTTCACAGTCTCCACCATCGCGAAGTAGGAACGGACGTAATTTATCTAATACTTCCTGAACAGGTGCAATCATTTCGTTTTCAGCCATAATTATCTACTCCTTTCCTTACTCTCTATTATAATGACATATTCACAAAAAATCTATCAACCTGCAAACTATTGGGAATTTCTTTTTAATAAAAAGTCTAAATGCAGTTTCCAGTATAGAAATTGGCACATTGTTGTTCCAACCCTGCTGTTTTTTTTGTAAAATAAACTAAAGAGGGAAACAAAGGGGAGAGTCATATGGAGCGTAAACCTGTTGAACTTTACGTGTATGGGGCAGAAATACTGTGTCCAAGCTGCGTGAATTTACCATCATCGAAAGAAACGTACGAATGGCTTGAGGCTGCTGTTAGTCGAAAGTATCCGGATCAGCCCTTCGTGATTAAATATGTGGACATCCACAATCCTCCTGAAGATGAATTCGTTAAGCAATTTGCTTCAAAAGTGATCGAAGAGGATATGTTTTATCCGATTGTCCTGTTAGAAGGTAATATTATCGGAGAAGGGAATCCCCGGTTAAAAACGATTTACTCCGAGCTTGAGAAATATGGGTATAAAGCGGTTTGATTGATCGGGTTAGAAAGGCTCTTCTTTTGGGGAGAGTCTTTTTTATTGAAAATAATGACGCTGTACCTAAAAAAAGAACCGCCCGATCGCGGTTCTTTTTACATCATCCATTATGATATTTATACATCCACAACACACCGGATTTCAACAATCGAGCGACACGGCCTGTGATGGAACGCTCATTTACCAGACCAAAACCATGTTTCTTCCCGAGTGAACCAAGAATTCCTTTTAGCTTAATCTTAGGCAGTTCTGCCGGCAGCGGCTCATTCTTCCAACGTTTAAGTAAGACTGTCACGATTTGTTCTGCTTGTCCCTCAGCAAGCTGGGCACTTGGAGCTTGAGGGAGGCTTGCGCAGTCACCAACCACGTAAACATTTTCATCCTGAGGCAGGTTATGATACTTTGTTAGAATAACGCGACCGCTTGCATCCTTTTCAACATCCATATCACGAACGACTTTGCTTGGCTGTATCCCAGCCGTCCAAACGATGGCATCGCAGAAAATCTGTTCTTCATGGTTATGAAGGGTGTTTGGCTCCACTTTTGTAATATTGGAGCCATTGACGATGTCTACATCATTCTCGTCGAACCACCCATGAACATAAGAGCTTAATCGTTCAGGGAAGGCATTAAGGATACGTGGACCGCGATCGAAAAGTTTAATTTTCAAATCAGAACGGCTTTCTCGAAGCTCACTGGCAAGCTCAATCCCGCTTAAACCAGCTCCGACGATTCCAACGATCGAACCCGCCGGAAGGTTACATAGGGTTTGGTACGTTTTACGGGACTTTTCAATCGTTTGAATCGAGTAGGTATGTTCATCTGCACCAGGTACATTATGATATTTATCCTCACAACCAAGTCCAATGACCAGATCATCGTAAGGCACAGGGTCTTGATCTTTCATATGAACAAGTTTGTTCTCCATATCGACTCCGGAGATATCTCCATATACATAGGATAAACGGGCATGTTCCGGGAATGATACGCGTACATGTTGATCTGAAATCGTACCTGCAGCTAATGCGTAGTACTCAGTTTTAAGGCAGTGGTAAGGATTTCGATCAATCAGGGTAATCGACACATCTTCAGGTAATTGGTTGGGTAATAAGCGAAGAAGAACGCGCATGTTCCCATATCCTCCGCCAAGCAGCACTAATTGTTTCATGAAAAATTTCCCCTTTTTTGCACTCTTCATTATCGTTGAAATAGTGTGTTTGTATATGTTTTATATCCCTATAGTTGTATGGGACAGGATTTAAAGGACATTCACGTTAATACGGGTCCTGAAAAAGTAAGCATTTTCAATATGAAGCATAATTCGGGCAATTATCACATTAATAAACCTATTAACATTAAAAGTATATCGAAATAGTGGCGTTTTCACAACAGAAATAAGCGAAAATGTTCACAATCTGTTATACCATTACATGGAATTCAAATGATTGACGATAATGATAAAAAAAGGTAGCATAACAAAGAGTAGTGAGGTGATAGTATTGAAACCTATTATAGAATTTTGTATAAGCAATCTTGCTAGTGGTGCGCAAAAAGCGCTTGAGATATTAGAAAGAGACCCTAACCTGGATGTCATTGAGTACGGATGCCTGGGCTACTGCGGAAAATGCGCCCAATCCTTTTATGCACTCGTAAATGGTGAAGTCGTGACAGGGGACACACCTGAAGAACTGGTGGATCATATCTATCAGTTTCTTGAAGACAACCCAATGTTCTAAAGAAAAGCTGGTCATATGACCGGCTTATTTTTTTGTTAGTTGATTTGGCACATAAGTTCTTTCGGGTTCTGGGGGCGGATGTGCGCTTTATGTTGAGGAGGTCCGCTGCATTTGCAGGTTGCGTACCGATAGCCTCATACTTCGGCTTTCTCCTCTAAAGGAGCAAGCAAACATGATGAAAAGATTCTCAAAAAAAAGTTTTCTTCCATTCATTCACCAAAGCCCCTTTGGTTGAGTAGTAAAATAGAAAGGAGTATACTAAGTAGTAAGAAATGAAAAGGTTGGGGGTGTAGTGAATGAGTGAAGTTGTCATTCTAACCGAAGCCGCAGCCCTTCAGATTAAAGATATGATGAAGGAACATGACGAAACGGATGCCATGTTAAGAGTAGCGGTTAAAGGGGGAGGCTGTAGCGGTCTTTCTTATGGAATGGGTTTTGAACATGAGATTCAAGATGGAGATACAACAACAGAGCAGCATGGAATCAAGCTTGTGGTAGCTAAAAATGATGCTGCTATCTTGAACGGCACTAAAATAGATTATAAGCAGTCCATGATGGGCGGCGGATTCACCATCGACAATCCGAACGCCATCGCTTCATGCGGATGCGGATCATCATTCGTGACGGCGACGAATAAGGGTACGCCGGAGAATTGCTAATGATTAAAAGGGGCGGACCTCCATTTTTGGAGGTCCGCCCCTTTTCAAGTATTAATGAATATTCTTTAACGCTTCTTCCACAGGTGTGTCACCGCTTAAGATTTCGAATACTTTGTGATTCGTTTCTTCGATGGTCAAGGAATCGACGAGCACCTTTGCGACGTCTGCACGGGAAATGTCACGGCTTTTATCTTCGATGCTGGTAGCCGCTTCAATCTTACCGGTCGCATCATCGAAGGAAAGGGATCCAGGTCGGACAATTGTGTAGTTTAAGCCGCTTTCCTTCAAGTGGGCATCTGCTGCACCTTTTGCTTTTAAGTAGAATTGCAATTCATCCGGGCCGCTTGACGGGTTATCGGCACCCATTGAGCTGAGCATCACAAAACGCTCAATTCCCATCTTCTTCGCATAGTCCACTGCTTTTTTTGCACCCTCCTGGTCAATGGCAAGTGTTTTATCGTCACCGGTCGATCCGCCACTTCCAGCTGCAAAAATAACGGCATTCACATTTTCAAGAGCGTACGAAAAGTCCTGCTCCAGGTCTGCAACAATCGGTCTTGCCCCCAAGTCTTCCATATCTTTCGCTTGTTCTGTTTTTCGAATCATGGCTCTCACAAAATGCTGACTGCTATTTGAAAGTTCTTTCACTATATGACGGCCAGTGTGACCATTTGCTCCAATAACTAATACATTCATTCCATCCATCATCCTTTATCTATGTTTTTTGTCCTATTATTGGTCTACCCATTCATTGCTAAAATAAACAAATCAATGGGTGTTGATGGAAAAGTTTAGTATGCGAGAGGGTGTTTGACGAAGACCAGGTCACGTTACTTCTTAAATTGAAAGTTTACTTTCATAAGAGCTGCGATCTTTTTTCTGTATAATTGGTTGTTCTTCTCCAAATGAAAAAGAGGCATAGGATGACATATCCTAAAACCTCCCTCATAATCGTCTTTAGTCTGTAAACATGGATGTACTGTGCATCGGCTGGACTCTTGCTTTAGGATCCATATATGCTTTTGCATTGTTAACGGCTGTCGGTGCCTCACCAAATCCGCTTGCAATGAGTTTCACTTTACCGTCGTACGTACTAATGTCACCTGCTGCATAGATACCGGGAATATTCGTTTCCATTCTTGAGTTGACCACGATGGAATTCTTTTCAATCTCAAGTCCCCAATCCTTGATCGGACCAAGAGAAGAAACAAATCCAAAGTTTACAATCAACTCATCGAGATCAAGGATTTCCTTCTCATCACCCTTTGTTTCTTCTAGAATCAGCTGATTGATTTTGTTATCATCAACAACCAGTTCTGACGGGACATAAGGTGTTTTAAGTTCCACAGTAGAATTGTGCAGGTTTTCCACACTATGCTCATGTGCCCTGAATTTATCCCTTCTGTGCACGAGGTAGACTTTTTCTGCAATCGGCTCTAGCATAAGAGCCCAGTCAACGGCTGAATCGCCACCACCGCAAATCACAACCTTCTTACCCCTGAAATGCTCTAAATTATCAACAAAGTAATGAAGATTCTTCCCTTCAAATTCGGACGCATGCTCGAGTTCCAGACGTCGAGGCTGGAACGCACCGTTCCCTGCTGTGATAATGATGGTTCTGGAAAAATGAATCTCTTTATCTGTCGTGAGCTTAAACATGCCATCAGCCTGTTTTTCTACCCCTTCCACAGCTTGCTCAAGACAAATCGTCGTCTCAAACTTTGCCATCTGTTCTTTTAAATTATTTACAAGGTCCTGGGCTTTCACTTTAGGAAAACCTGCAACATCATATATGTATTTCTCAGGATATAGAGTAGCCAGCTGGCCCCCGAGTTGTGGTAAACTTTCAATAATCTTAACTGAAGCTTTTCTCATGCCGCCATAGAACGCCGTAAACAACCCTGTAGGACCGCCGCCTATGATCGTAATATCATACACTTTTTGATCTTCCTTCAACTAGATCCCTCCAACAATTAAGATGTCTTTCACTTTAATTTATTCTATCATACAGCTCTCGATTCTTCACAATATTTGAAATTATAATTGGGAATAATCAGTCTTTTTGGGGAGTGGAGTTTCAGACTTTTGGAGGAGATGGGATTTCATCCGCTTTCCGGTGTACTCGTCTTATGCTTGTCGCCCCAGGGCGAGCCCCTTCCGCTTTTCGGTTTGTCCAGCTCCGGCGGCTAGAGGCTCGAGGTCATAAGTCAAACCAGCCAAAAAGGCAAAGAACGCCTTTCCGGCTGGTTCGCCTTATGCTTGTCGCCTCTGAGCGAGCCGCCTCCGCTTTTCGGTTTGTCCAGCTCCAGGGGCTTGGGGCTCGAGGTCATAAGCCAAGTGACCCAAAAAGGCAAAGTGCGCCTTTCCGGGTCACTCGTCTTATGCTTGTCGCCCCAGGGCGAGCCCCTTCCGCTTTTCGAATATTCTTAAGTTTTTAATTTCCTATATATATCTTGAAAATACCTGGCAAAAAGAATATTATGTAATGTAGGCATATTGTTAAGAATTTATGACAATTTTCGCATATGTATGTAGTAGTTCGTGAAATACGTCACATACTTTCTTATTTATTCGTTTTTATTTATTTTTCATACACTATTTCCTCATGAATGAAGGAAAACAGTCTCGTTTAATTTGTTTCAGTTTCTTTCCTATAGGGAAAAAGGTAATAGCATCAGATTGAACGGGATAAAAACGCAAGATGTGGAGGACTCTAAGAGTATCCAAAGCAAATTTATCAAAAAAGGTGGATGTGATTCAGTTGAGAAAGCCAAGAATCGTTGTATTAGGTGCAGGTTATGGTGGATTAATGACGGTAACTCGTCTTCAGAAGCAATTAGGTACAAATGAAGCAGAAATTATTTTAGTAAATAAAAATGATTATCACTACGAGACTACTTGGTTACACGAAGCTTCTGCAGGTACACTTCATCATGATCGTGTTCGTTACAACATTAAAGATGTTGTTAACACAAGCAAAGTAAACTTCTTACAAGCTACTGTTGAAGACATTAAAGTAGAAGAAAAGAAAGTCATCACAAGTGACGGTGAAGTAGAATTCGATTACCTCGTCGTTGCATTAGGTGCAGAATCAGAGACATTTGGTATCCAGGGTCTTCATGAGCATGCATTCATGATTTCAAACATCAACTCTGCCCGTCAAATCCGTGAGCACATTGAATTACAGTTTGCCACGTATAAAAACGAAGAAGAGAAAAAGGATGACCGCCTTACAATCGTTGTAGGGGGAGCAGGATTCACAGGAATCGAATTCTTAGGTGAATTAGGTAACCGTGTTCCTGAACTTTGTCATGAATATGATATCGACCGCAAGAAAGTACGCATCGTATGCGTGGAAGCTGCCCCAATGATCCTTCCTGGATTTGATCCAGAGTTAGTGAAATACGCACGTGCCAAGCTTGAGAAAAAAGGTGTTGAATTCCATATCGGAACTCCACTTAAAGAAGCAAAAGCAGACAGCGTACTCATCGCTAAAGGTGAAGACGAAGTGGAAGAAATCAAAGCAGGTACGATCGTATGGGCTGCCGGTGTACGTGGTAACTCCATCATCGAAAGAGCTGGAATCGAAAACATGCGTGCTCGCGTTAAAATCAACAAAGATCTTCGCGCACCAGGACATGACAACATCTTCATCATCGGTGACTGTTCACTGATGATCAATGAAGAGACAGAGCGTCCATACCCTCCAACTGCACAAATTGCGATGCAGCAAGGGGAAGTATGTGCCCGTAACATTGCTTCTTTACTACACGGGAAAGATCACTTGGAAGAATTCACTCCAGACATCAAAGGAACAGTATGTTCACTTGGTGAAGATGACGCAATCGGTGTCGTTTATGGTAAGAAAATCACTGGGACAAAAGCTTCCTTCATGAAGAAAGTAGTCGACAACCGCGCTCTTTACATGGTTGGTGGACCATCACTTGTCTTCAAAAAAGGAAAGTTCAAGTTCTTTTAAGTCTTAAATCATAAGTGAAAAAGCAGGGTGGTTTCCGCTCTGCTTTTTATTATGGGAAAATGTTGATGGGGGTGTTTGCAGTGAAAAGAGGGAAGGTTTGGCTGGCGGTTGCTGGACTGGTCATTGATGAAAGCGGTAAATGGCTTGTGGTGAAAAAGAAATACAGTGGTTTGAAAGGAATGTGGTCCCTTCCTGCAGGATTTGTCAACGCTGGTGAAACAGTTGATGAAGCGGTGATAAGAGAAGTGAGGGAAGAGACAGGATTACATACGGCTATCAAAGGAATCATCGGTGTAAGATCAGGAGTCATCCAACATGACATTAGTGATAACATGATGATCTTTCTGCTGGAGAATGAGGGAAATTCTTCTATTGAAATAGAAGAAGCTGAATTGTGGGATGTCCAGTGGAAGTCGCCTCAAGAATTATTGGAGGATGAGAAGACATCCGTTATGGTGCATGAGATGATCAAACGAATGGAATCTCAACATGAGTTAAACATGATTGAAGGAATCAATCCTGGGGACCAATTTGCATACACACGGTATCGTTTATTTTTATAAAATTCTGTAAATTTTAAGAAAAAAAGAGATAATGAAAGAAAAACATAAATGTATTCGCTTTCTTAGAGGTACATCCCCTCTAATGTCCCTTTTCTTTATTCTGGATAGATGATATATTATCAGAAAATTAAGAAATTAAAGAAAAGGGAGAGGGATTTGATGAGAGCTACTGCAAGTACTAAAACGAAATACTGTCTTTATTGTTCAGGAAAAGGATACTTTCAGTTAGTATTGGGTGGTTCTGAAACGTGTCCGTGCTGCGGAGGCAGCGGGAAACAGAAATAAGCCCTAAAGGATAGATGATAAAAGCAGGCCTAATGTGGGTGGATACTTCACTTGTGAAGTATGAATCCTGATATTGGGTCTGTTTTTTTATGTCCGCATGGAAAATAAGTTTATTTTGTGAATATGCCACAAATCTTCCTTGAAAATATTGACGCTTTCATTTCACTCGAGGTACACTATTATTTAGTGTTTATGGAGGTGTAATCGGTAAAATGCCTATACATGTAATGATTATTTCGATGCTTTTATTTTTTGTTCTATTTTTTGGGATAGGTTTCTTGTTAAATATGTTATTGCGTATGACGTGGATCATGGCCATCATTTATCCAATTGTTGTCATTTTTATTGTAGACGATGTTCGTTTTATAGATTATTTCCGAAATTCAGGCGAGTCTTTTTCTGAGTTAGGTACGAAAATCAGCCACTTGGCTATAGCCGATCTTGTGATTTTAGGAAGTGGATTGGCAGGAGCGATTCTGGCAGGAGTCGTAATGAGGATTTTAAGAGCAAAAGGATATCGTATGTTTTAATCAAATCCGTTTAGCCGAGGTATCTTTCTCGAGTTGAACGGTTTTTTTATTATGACTTTTTATAAAAATTGTACATACTAGTTGATGTAGGTAATATCATTGCCACCGCCTGCAAGGTCGCATATGGGCGGTGAAATTCCTTTATAAGGGATTCTCAAAACTACCACCCTAATAATTTCCAAATATTGAAACTATTCGATTTTTTTCTCAATTTATGCATATATCTCCTCCTGGTTGGGAAGTAATAAGGGTGGGAGGAGTGAATACATGAATTTGTTTAAAACATGGACGAAGAGATTCGTTATGGTCAGTTTATTTGTCCTGGCACTGGGAACTACTTTTCAATCAGTTTCGGGAGTAGAGGCCCAAACCTTTAAAGCCTGGTTGATGGACAAGGGTGACCATGATCAAACCAGTTTGAATTATAAAGAGCATCAGACAAATCGTTTAGGTTTGTCATTTAAATTTCTTAAGAGGCTGGCAGGTTTTGAGACTCAAATCTCTGCAAGTACACCTGTTGAACCGAGGACGTTGGAAGAGTCGGTTGATTGGGAACAGTATACGAAGCATGAGGTTGTAGCGACAGGCTACACAGCCGGGATTGAATCGACCGGGAAAAACCCGGGGCATCCACTCTATGGAATTACATATTCTGGTGTGAAAGTGAAACGTGATTTATATTCTACGATTGCAGCCGATCTTTCCGTTTATCCTATTGGTACCATTCTTTTTATCCCCCATTATGGATATGGGGTAGTAGCCGATAAAGGGAGCGCTATTAAGGGGAATAGACTGGACCTCTATTACGAGACAGTGGACGATGTGTATAATGAATGGGGAAAACAGACTCTGGACGTATACGTAATCCAGATGGGTTCAGGTGAGTTATCTGAACAGCAATTAGTAGATCTAAATGAAAATAAATCCATGCAAGTGTTTAGACAGCAGATATTATCACCAAAAGAAGAATAGAAAAGAGCTCGCAGTTCACACGTTGAACTGCGAGCTTTTTTCTACCATCGGACCTCTTTATACAATTCAGGATGAAGAACTTCTGCAAGCTTGACAGCACCTTTTAAAAGAAGGGGTGATGGCCTGCAATAGAGGGCTTCCTCCAGAACGAAAATCCGGTCTTTTTGAATAGCCTTCATTTCGTTCCATCCAGTACGCTTCCTCACGATATCAGGGTTAACCCGTTTCTGCTGGACGCCGACCCATGCAAGACAGATATAGTCTGGATCACGTTTCAGTACGTCGTCCCAATCCGTTTGAACACTCGCCAGATCCACATCATCAAAAAGATTTCGAGCACCGATCATCTCGCTCAACTCGGTTAACCAGTTGATCTTACCAGGGGTGAAAACAGGCTTTGGCCACCATTCCCAGTAGAGAGATGGTGGATTTTGAACCCCTGAACTGATCGCTTTTAAGCGATTTACGGTCTGTAAAAATTCTTTCTGACGCCGAATTCCGTGTTCTTCTATTCCACAAGCTTTCCCAACCGTTAAAAGGTCTTCGGCAATGTCAGAAAAGTTCTGAGGATTTAACGTAATGTGGGGGATGTTCCGCTTTTCCAGTTCTTCTATGTTTTTTTCCATACCGGGTACACTTAATGAAGAGAACACCAAATCAGGTTTCAAGGCCTCTACCTTATCCATGTTAATAGAGAGGTCCGGTCCAAGCCTGGGAAGGGAATCGACCTCTTTAGGATAATCGGAGTAATCATCAACTCCTACAAGATTCGATGTTAATCCAAGATAATCGATTATTTCTGTATTACTGGGGCAGATTGAAACAATTCTCATCGTGACACTCCTAAGCATTTAAAAAATAATGAAGCAGAAGCGTTAGAATGATCCCCGAAAGTCCCCCAAAGAACACTTCAATGGGTTTGTGACCGAGTAATTCTTTCAGCTCCTTGCGCTTTTCTTGTTCAGGCTTGTTCTGCCAGCCTTTTGCTTCTGACATGAACTTCTGGAAATCAATCATCAACCGATTCAAAACAATCGCTTGTTCTCCTGCCTGCCTCCTGACCCCCGTTGCGTCAAACATCGTAATGATGGCAAACATGGCGGATACGGCGAAGATCGGTGAATCCACGCCCACTTCCAGGGCCACTCCAGTAGATAATGCCGTTACGGCCGCTGAATGGGAACTTGGCATCCCACCTGTTGAGGTAATCAATGACCAATTTAACTCCCTGGTCGCGATAAACTGTATGGGAACCTTTACAAACTGAGCAAAGAAGATTGAAAATAAAGATGCCCATAATGGAAAATTTAAAAATACTTCCATGCTGTTAAATGCCACCCTTTCAATTGTTTGAATAAAAATAATGTTCTCATTATATCATACCCTATTAACCACTGAATTAACTTTATGGAGTGGTTTGGTAGATAGTCGAAATAATGGGACATCTTCGCTATAATAGAGAATGGAGGTGTCGGTTAAAATGAAATTTTCGATTAATCAAAATGAAGTAAGGACCGCAAATCAAGAGTGCCTGGTCGTCGGGATTTATCATCAGCCAACATTTGAAAGAGAGCTGAAAGAGCTTGACCGCACGTTTGAAGGCTATCTTACACAACTGGTAAAAGACGGAGACATTTCTTCGGAAGCAAAGAAAGTGTCAAAGATACATACATTTGGAAAGCTGGAAACGAAGCGGTTATTATTCGTAGGTCTTGGAAAACAAAAAGAGCTTACGTTTGATTCTTTAAAAGAATCGTTAGGCGTAGCATCAAAAACGTTAAAGGATATGAAGGTTTCTTCATTTTCAGTTGCACTGGATACGTTTGTTTCTGATGAAATGGCAGCAACAGATGCAGCTCATGCCTTCATGGAAGCCTTTACGATGTCTACATATGAGTTCCACGGCTATAAAAAGAAATCTAATCAACCGGAGGTACAGGTGGAGTCGATCGAGTTCTTTACGGGCTCAGACTCTAAAGAAGTAGAGATGGCTTTACATATCGGCTCTGCCTTTGGTAACGGAGTCAATTCAGCGCGTACGCTGGTGAACACTCCTGGTAATCTATTAACCTCGACTAAATTAGCCGAATACGCCCTTGAATTAGCTGAGCGATACAACTTTGAAGTTGAGATTTTGGATAAAGAAGAGATGGAGCATCTGGGAATGGGCGCATTGCTCGCAGTCAATCAGGGGTCCGTCGAACCACCGAAAATGATTGTTCTTAAATACAGCGGTAAAGATGAATGGAAAGATGTCATCGGTTTAGTCGGAAAAGGAATCACCTTTGATACAGGCGGTTACTCCATTAAGCCTAAAGATGGAATCGTCGGAATGAAAACCGATATGGGAGGAGCTGCAGCTGTTCTTGGTGCCATGGAAATCATCGGAGAAATCAAACCTGAACAAAATGTAGTTGCCGTCATTCCTTCAACAGACAATATGGTGAGCGGCTCTGCATTCAAGCCTGACGATGTGATTACCTCTATGAGTGGTAAAACCATTGAAGTGTTAAATACAGACGCTGAGGGCCGTCTTGCTCTTGCTGACGGTATGACCTATGCGAAGCATCAAGGGGCAAATTATTTAGTGGACGTTGCAACTTTAACAGGGGGAGTCATCATTGCTCTGGGTGAAGACAAAACAGGGGCCCTCACGAATAATGAAGCGTTCTTTGAGCAAGTGCTGGAAGCGTCAGGTGAATCAGGCGAATACATTTGGCAGCTTCCATATACGGAAAACGACAAGAAACGTGTTCGTGGAAGTGATATTGCCGACTTGAACAACTCTCCGGGACGAGCGGGTCACGCCATCATGGGTGGGGCATTTGTCGGAGAATTTGCTGAAGGTCTTCCTTGGGTGCACCTTGATATCGCCGGTACGGCTACGACGAAAGGAAGCTATGAACTTGGTCCGAAAGGCGGAACGGGTGTCATGGCAAGAACACTGGCACTATTGGTTGAACGTTTTGTGCCTTTAGAGAAATAAATGTGATGGAATGGATAGTCTTTTTTCAGTGTTCAAGCACGATGACACTGAAAAAAGGCTTTTTTTTATGAGAATTCCTGATTAGAAGTAGGGGGATAGCTGAAAGTGTATGTGAAACCGGGATCCAGTTTAGGATAAGCGGGGTAATCCGGCCGTTTTCTTTTATAATCCGGCCGAAATGGGCAATAATCCGGCCGTTTCACTTCAGAATCCAGCCGAAAAGGAAGAAAATCCAGCCGTTTTCAATCAAAATCCAGACGATTAACATTTAATGGAAATCCAACAACGTCAACAACGCCAACAACGCCAACCTCTACCCACTGCTCTCCTGAAAAATTTCCCAACCCATCTTTTACCCTGCTAAAGTGTTGACAAACTCTCTTTATCTTGTTAAAGTTGAAATCGTGATTTTATTACTCTACCAATTTAGCGAACTAAAGCAAATGATATATCGTTGTATGGAGAATTTTGAGGAGGAAGTTAGTTATGAATGCAGTTGTTATAGCGGTTCTTGTCATGCTTGTACTGAGCCTGGTACGTGTGAATGTCGTATTCGCCCTGATCACTGGTGCGTTAGTCGGAGGATTGACCGGGGGATTGGGATTAGACGAGACGATAGCCGTATTTTCTGAAGGAATCAGCGGCGGGGCAAATATCGCGTTAAGTTATGCATTACTGGGTGGATTCGCGGTGGCGATTTCCTACACGGGAATCCCAAATCTGCTTGTTGACTGGGTACTGAAGGTAGTTGGGAAAAAAGGTGATTCCAGAAAAACAGCCCTTTCCAAAGCACTTATTGTATTATCTATTTTAATTATGGCTTGTTTTTCACAGAATGTGATTCCGATTCACATTGCCTTTATTCCTATTTTGATTCCGCCTTTATTGAAGGTGATGACAGAGTTACGGATAGACAGACGTTTAATCGCATCCGTGATTACGTTTGGTTTAACGGCTCCCTATATTCTTTTACCAGTAGGATTCGGCTTGCAGTTCCATGAAATCATTGCTCAAAACATGGGCACAAGCGGCATGGAAATCGCATTAGGCGATATCCCCAAAGCGATGCTCCTCCCGGTAGGGGGCATGGTGATCGGTTTACTCATCGCCGTATTTGTGAGCTACCGTAAACCAAGGGACTACAATGAAGCAGAAGAAGTGATCGCTGAGGAGAAGGTCGTTTATAATAAGAGAGCGATGATTTTCGCCCTCGTTTCTATCGTTGTCGCTTTATATGTTCAGCTTCAACTGGAATCAATGATCTTTGGTGCATTAGCCGGAATTGCTGTACTTTATATATCTGGATCGGTTAAATGGAAAGAGGCCGACGGGTTACTGAACGAAGGAATGAAAATGATGGCCTTCATCGGCTTTGTGATGATTACTGCATCAGGTTTTGCTGAAGTGGTAAAAGCCACAGGCGATGTCGAAACATTGGTTGAGGCGACTGCTGACGTAATCGGCGGAAACCAGGCATTAGCAGCTCTAATCATGTTGATTGTAGGGCTTCTTGTGACAATGGGAATCGGATCTTCATTTGCTACGATTCCAATCATTGCAGCCATTTTCGTACCACTTGCCATGGAGCTTGGATTCAGCCCTCTCGCAACGATTGCGATTGTGGGAACAGCAGGGGCACTTGGTGACGCAGGTTCTCCGGCATCAGACAGTACGCTTGGACCGACAGCAGGATTAAATGCAGATGGACAGCATAATCATATCTGGGATACATGTGTACCAACATTCTTACATTACAATATTCCACTGATCCTATTCGGTTGGATTGCAGCAATCATTTTATAAACGTAAAAAAAGCAGGGGATGTGTTCCCTGCTTTTTTTTGCATGTGTACCCCATCACCGGGAAAATAGGTCATCGCCCACTCCAAACTTCATTCTTCCGCATACAAAATAGTGAAGCCTAAAAAGAAATAGTGGCTATAAACGTTTGAAAAGAGAAGGAGGAGGCAGCCAGATGAATCACCGTGTTGTGTATGAAAGAAGACCGTGGGGAAGAAGGCCATTTTATGGCGGAGGTTTCTTCGGCGCACCATTCGTAGGAGGGGTACTCGGCGGGTTATTGGGTTCGGCACTCTTAGCTCCAAGACCGTATTATTATCCGTACTATGCACCGTATGGGTATGGAGGGTACCCGGGTTATTACCCATATTATTAAGAGCAGGAAAAAAATATATGAGAATAGCAGTGTCGTAAATAGACACTGCTATTGTTTGTTATGGTTATAATAAATGGCGGTCTCAATTCTCTCACAACTTTCCTACATCCACCGGACAATCACAATCAAGTGACAACAATCCACCTGGCCAAGCTTCTCATCGAAGACTAGACGCACACCGTCAGGATTAAATGAGACTACGGGTTGTACTTTTGTGCCGATAGTTTGAAGTAACTTATGTACTTCAGGCAGATTGGATTGTTGGGCAGCTTTCATGAACTTCGATGAAAAATCTTTTGAACTGTTAATCCTGCGCAGGACCTTTTGGGCATCATCCATCAGGCTTAACGTTTTACCTGCTGAAGACATAAACGTATTGCTATCAACGGGGGGATAATTTCGATTATATGAAAAAACAGGCTGTGTCCTTGAATAAGTAGGCGGGTAGGGGCGTTGAACAGGCTGGTAAAAAGGATGGTATCGATACATAATATAACCCCTTTCTTATGAATGCTCTAAGGAAATGTATGAAATGGAAGAAGGAATTATTCGTGAAACAAAAAGAATGAAGGGGAGGGCAGGCAAGCCCTTTTAGGGAAAATAAAGGATTTTTCGAGCCTTTCTCGAACAGATAGTATAGAAGAATATTATGATGAGGTGATGCACATGAATATGGAAAATACATTAATCAGTACATTAGGGATTGAGTTTGTAGAACTCGGGAAAGGGAAAGTAATTGCGACGATGCCGGTAAATGAAAATACCAGGCAGCCATTCGGATTCCTTCATGGAGGAGCATCAGTGGCACTTGCAGAAACAGTGGCGAGCGTGGGAGCAGTGCAATTGATTGATCTTGATAAAGAAATCTGCTTTGGCTTGGAGATCAATGCGAACCACATTAAAGCAAAGCGGGAAGGACTTGTCACAGCAACAGGAACGGTGATGCATCAAGGAAGAACGACTATGGTGTGGGAGATTAAGATCACAGATGAAGATGACCAATTAATTTGTGTATCAAGATGTACGATGGCGGTTGTACCTAAGAGATAATCGAAATCCTTACATATCCATACGTTTAATAAGTGAATAAATGGGAAATCAATAACTAACCATTTAAAATAGGAGGCTTGATTTAATGAGCTGGACCAAAAATGATTATCCTGATTCACTGAAAAACCTGCCTGCTGATGTTCGAAACAAAGCCATTGAGATTGCCAATGCTCTTCTCGATGAAGGGTATGAAGAAGGAAGAGCCATTGCGATTGCCACTGACCAGGCCCATAAGTCTGAAGAGGGAAGCACGTCAGATAAAACGGAGTATCATGTAAGCCCCCATGATGATGGATGGCAGTTAAAGAAAGCAGACGGAAAGCGGGCAATCATGGTAGAAGAGACGAAGGATAAGCTTCTTACAAAAGCAAAAAACTATGTGACGGATCATTCCGGTACGTTGATTGTGCACAAGCAGGATGGAAGCGTCGAGAATCACTTATATCAACAATAATAAAAAGGCTTGACCAATCGAGGGAATGCTCGTGAGGTCAAGCCTTTTTGTTTCATCATATGCTTTTTATTGACTGTTCTGACGGTCGTATTCTTTTTTATCTTTTAAATCATCTTGCACGCTTTGGTCCCAAAGCTTAACACCTGAGTTATAGGCAGCTCTTGCAATAAGATGTCCGGCAACAGGTGCTGTTACGAAGATGAAGACAATGGTCAGAATCACTCTCGAGTTAAAATGCCCATGCTCCAGGTAAAAGTAAAGGAATGTAGCGAGCAGAATCGACATCACGCCCAGTGTCGCACTTTTAGATGCTGCATGATTCCTCGTATATACATCTGGTAGTCTCAGTAACCCAAAGGCGGTGACAAGGCTGAGAAACCCTCCTATTACTAAAAAGAACCCGATGAAAAATCTAATGATCTCGCTCACGTTCGATGATCTCCCCTTTCTCTAAGAACTTTGAAAAGGCAATGGTTCCTAAGAAAGCCAGAATCCCAAGAAGGAGAATGACTTCCAGAAAGGCGTAGGTATCGAGCATCATGGACACCAGGGCAATGATGGCAATAAGGTTAATTCCGATTGCATCCAGGGCAACTACGCGATCTGGAGTTGTAGGTCCTTTCACTACCCTGTATACAAGTCCCAGCATGGATAGAGAGACGCATAGTAATGTGATTTGAAAAATCGTGTGTAACATCAGCGACTCACCTCCATAATGGCTTTCTCAAAGGAATTTTTAATCTCATCAATGGCTTGATCCTTATCGGGGATATCGATGGCATGGACATAAAGGATCTTATTATCGTACGATACATCCATCACCAGTGTACCCGGTGTTAAGGTGATAAGATTAGCCAATAAAGTAATCTCCCAATCGGTTTTTAATTCTGTCGGTAAAGCGAAGATTCCAGGTTTGAAATCAAGCTTCGGTCTCAGAATCGTTTTTAGGACCGATATGTTAGCAAGGATAAGTTCTTTTAAGAACAAGAAAAATAAGTTGATCACGGCAGTCACGCGCAATAAATAAAACCGTGAGCTGAAAAACCTTCTGAATGCAAAAATCACAAGCAATCCTAGCAAATAGCCAATTATAAATGACTGAGAAGTAAAGGATACCGAAAGAAACATCCAGACAAAGGCCATGAAAAAGTTTAATAAAATTTGAAAAGCCATTCTACATTACTCCTTTAACACTGCGTCTATATAGAGATTCGGATTCACCAGTACTTCCGCTGCTTGTGAGAATAGAGGACGGATCGCTTCGGCACCAAAGCCGTAACATACAGCTAACACGACGAGTATCGCGGAGGTCATCCATAAGTAACGAGCGTGTCCTTTTGAAACCCCTTTGTATTCTTTCGGAGTGCCCCATATACCGTTCAGGAAGATTTTAATAACAGAATACAGTACTAAAAGACTTGATGCCAGAATGACACCAGCACCTACATAGGCTTCTGCTGCAAAGCTTCCTCTCAGAATTAATAGTTTTCCAATGAATCCACTCAAAGGAGGGATTCCTGCCAAGGAGAATGCAGCGACCAGGAATGTCCAGCCGAGCCACGGGTACTCCTTGATGAGACCGCCCATCTTCTTAAGGTCAGTCGTGCCCGTTATCGCGATCATCACCCCGACAAGGAGGAAGAGAGCGGCTTTAATGAACATGTCATGAACCAGATAGTAAATGGCTCCTTCCAATGCTTCAGGGTTCATGGTCGATACCCCGAATAATATCACCCCAACCGCAATGATGATGTTGTAGATAATGATTTTCTTAACATCCCAATACGCAATGGCGCCGATACAGCCAAGAACGATTGTCAGGATGGCTAACATGCTTAGGATTACATGGGTAAACCCAGTATCATGATAGAAAAATAGTGTATACGTCCGTAAAATCGAATAGATCCCTACTTTTGTCAGCAAGGCTCCGAATAAAGCCAGCACCGGTGTCGGTGGAGCATAGTATGAGCCTGGTAACCAAAAGTAAAGCGGGAAGATCGCACCCTTAAGTCCAAAGACTAAGAGAAACATGATAGCGATCGCTGTAAGAATTCCCGGTTGATCGACTTCTGCAATCTTTCTCGAAATATCTGCCATATTCAGCGTACCGACTACAGAATATAAATAGGCCACGGTAATAACGAATAAAGCAGAAGAGATGACATTGACAAGAATGTATTTGATCCCTTCACGCAATTGAGCTTTTGTTCCACCGAGGACCAATAGTACGTAAGAGCTCATCAGCATCACTTCAAAAAAGACGAAAAGGTTAAAAATATCCCCGGTTGTAAATGCACCGTTCACACCTACCAGCAGGAACTGCACAACAGGGTAGTAGTAGAATCTTTCTCTGTCTGCTCCAATCGACTTAAAGGAGTAGAGTAACACGACCAATGTGATGATACTTGTCGTTGTCACCAGTAATGCAGAGAGCATGTCAGAAACGAGTGTAATCCCAAAAGGAGCCACCCAGCTTCCTAAGTCAATCGTTTGTATTCCATCAATATAGATGGTGTTGATGAGTACAAGGGATGCTGCAATGGTGGCCAGAGTCGAAACGGCCGAAATCCCTCGTTGCACCTTCACATATTTGCTGATAAACATTAAGATAATCGCCGTAAATAACGGGATTAAAATGGGTAGTATTAATAAGTTAGTCATTTCCTTCGTTTCCTCTCATCTGATCCATATTATCCGTTCCAAGCTCTTGATAAGCACGATAAGCTAGAACAAGGAAGAAAGCGGTCACTCCAAAGCTAATAACAATCGCTGTTAAAATCAATGCTTGTGGCAACGGATCGACATAAGATTTTGCGTGTTCTCCAAGAAGAGGTGCAGCTCCTCCTTTTAGACCGCTAATGGAAAGAAGCAAAAGATGTGCGCCGTGACTCAATAATGCTGTTCCAATAATGATTCGGAGCAAGCTTTTGGATAACATTAAGTAAACGGCGATCGTAATAAGAATACCGACAACAATGGCCATTAATATTTCCATTATTCGCTCACCCCAATCGTTTGAATAATGGTCATCGTGACACCGATAACAACCAGATACACTCCTGTATCAAATAAAACGGCTGTATGCAGGGATGTCTTTCCTAACAGTGGAAGATGGAAATAATCGTACGCATGAGTCAGGAAAGGGACATCGAACAGAAGTGCCCCCGCAGAAGTCGCTACTGCCAGGAGTAAACCGATCGCAGTAATGATTTTATAATCCACCGGCAGGATATTGGCTACCGTTTTGATATCATACGCCAACAACAGTAGTACAATCGCAGCCGAAGTCATCAATCCTCCAATGAAGCCTCCACCCGGGGTATAGTGCCCGGCGAAGAAAAGTCTCAGAGAAAACAGGATAATGATGAATGCGACAACGTTCGTTACGGTTTGTAAGATGACGTCATTCGTTTTTGTTTTCATCCTTCTTTCCCCCTTGTCAGACGCAATTTAATCATGGAGAAAATACCAAGTGAGGCGATCGCCAATACACAGATTTCAAATAATGTATCAAATCCACGGAAGTCAACGAGTATAACGTTTACCATATTCTTACCGCCCGCTTCTTCATACACATTCTTGATGTAATAGCTTGAAATCGACTCGGAAAGCTTTGTGCTGTATGCAGAAATCGCAAATAAGGTGACGACCGCCCCGACTCCGATGGCAATCAAGGCATTTCCAAGCTTGAATCTCATTCGTTCTTCATGCCTGCTTAATGGAGGCAGGTGATAGAAGCAGAGTAAGAAAAGAGCAACAGACACGGTCTCGATCACAAGCTGTGTCAGAGCCAAGTCGGGTGCACGGAATAATACGAAGAATAAAGAAACCGTATATCCGGCAGCACCCAGCGAAATGATGGACGTCAATCGTGATTTTGCAAACAGGATGGTAACAGAGCTGATAACAAGTAAAAGCGCTATGGCTACCTCATAGATTCCAATCGGAGCCAGGTCATCTGTATTGATCGCAAATGCACCTTTAAACCACAAACTAAACAATAATACGGCAATCAAGAAGGAAAAGATATATACAAGATACGTACGGATAAATCCTGTCATATAGCCTTTTGTAAAGTTGTAAGCTCCGCGTTCGGATCCGATCAATCCACCATCATAAAATGAATTCAATGTGAAACGATCAGGGATCCATGAGTATACTTTTCTCCATTTTGGAAGCAGGAGATATAACATGATCCCAAATAGAATGACTCCGAAAGTCATAAATAGTTCAGGAGTAAAGCCATGCCAGAAATAAATATCAGTTTCGACCGCATGTCCTTCCTGGATCAGGCTTGGAGTAATGGCAGCCACTGCCGGAGCGATGATTCGTTCTGACAGGATATTTGGGAAGAAACCAAAAATGATCACAAGTGAAGCCAGAATGATTGGTGGAATCAACATTCCAAGTGGAGCTTCATGTGGTTTCTTTTCAAGTTTTTCCGGCTGGTGCTTACCTGTAAAGGTCTTAAACACAAGAATCATGCTGTAAATAAACGTGAACACACTGCCTGTCCATGCAAGGATGGGGAAAATCATGCCCAGTGTATCCAAGTTGAAAATATCCATTTCAAGGACCCTTACCATACCTGTAAAGAACATCTCTTTACTTAAGAATCCATTAAATGGAGGAAGTCCAGCCATGGAGAAGGCCCCGATGATCGCGATGGTGAAAGTGATCGGCATAAAGTTCATCAATCCACCAAGCTTACGAATATCCCTCGTGCCTGTTTCATGGTCAATGATGCCGACAACCATGAACAAGCTTCCTTTAAAGGTCGCATGGTTAATTAGATGGAAAACGGCTGCTAGGGTTGCAACCATATAAATATTGTCTTCCAATTGACTATAGTGAAGAGCCGCTGCTCCGACTCCCAATAAAGACATGATAAGACCAAGTTGACTGACGGTTGAAAATGCAAGTATTCCTTTAAGGTCCGTTTGTTTCACCGCATTAAAGGAACCCCAGAATAGGGTGAAGATACCGAATCCGCCCACAAGCCACAGCCATACACTTGATTCTGCAAATACCGGGCTCATTCTGGCCACCAGATAAATACCGGCTTTAACCATTGTGGCAGAGTGCAGGTACGCACTGACCGGTGTCGGGGCCTCCATGGCGTCAGGTAACCAAATGTGGAACGGGAATTGAGCGGACTTCGTAAATGCCCCTAAAAGGACAAGCAATAATGCCGGAAGGAACAGTGCTTCAGTCATGAGCTGATCTGCTTGCATGACTAATTCCCTGATGCTGAAGGTCCCGCCCATAAGATAAAGAAGTAAGAATCCTCCAAGCATACTCAGTCCGCCAAATACGGTAATGAGCATGGATTTCTGTGCACCGTATCTCGAACGCTCACGGTGGTACCAGTAACCGATCAATAAGAATGAGGAGATGGAAGTGAACTCCCAGAACATGTAAAGAACGATTAAATTATCGGAAAGAACAACTCCCAACATCGCTCCCATAAACATCATTAGATACACATAAAAGTTATGTAGTTGTTCTTTCTTCTTATCTAAGTAGTAAATCGAGTACAGGACTACCAGTGAACCAATCCCTGTGATGAGAAGGGAAAAAAGTAATCCAAGACCGTCGACATAGGCGATGAAGTCGATTCCGAATGACGGCATCCACTCCAAGGTTTCCTTGACGGTGTCTCCATTTTTGGTGATGGAGATGAATTGAAAAAAGTAAGTAAATAAAGCGACTGGCAGCAGTAATACGAACCAGCCGGTATGTACATTCCGGAACGCCTTATAAAGAAATGGAATGAGTATGGCAAATAAAAAAGGCGATACAATAGCCCAATGTAACAAAGTCATATAAAACCCCCCTCATGTAAAATTCATTTATTCTAAAGCATGGTCTAATGTCTTTCCAGATTTTAAATAAGCATCTTTTTCAAAAACCTCGACCGAAGCTGAACCTCAAAGAGCATTATAACGTAAAAAATAAATGCTTGCATTACTCAGGATTCCGTTCGTATCAGATTGTTCTTGAAGTATTAAATATGAAGATAGACGGAAAATACACCTGAAAAATTGTTAGATTTTTTCTGTATTACTGAGAGCTTAAGAATAGTTTCGGTCTAATTGGAGAATCCTATCCATAAGGTGGTGAAGTTATGAAAAAGAAAACTGTAGCGGTTACGACCATATTCTTTACTTTTTTTGGCTTTGCGTGGTTAATTGAATCACAAGATCGGTTTAATAGAGGGATCATTGAAGTGGAAGACCCGACCAGTATGAATATCAGACCGGTTCAATACGGTGAAACAGAAGAAGTGGAAGAAGAAGTAACGAGAGAGCCGATTCGTCAAAGACAACCATTTCGATCTCGGGAATATATCCGGGTCGTGCCACATTCCAATCCCGGAACGCAACAATAAGAGTCTGTCCTTTCTTTAGATGAACTGAAGGGGCATTCTTTTTTGTCATGATAGTAAAGGGATGATAGGTATTTAGTCATTGTTCCTTCTGTTTGTATACCCTTTTCAAGATACTCATAAACGATTATGATGAGAGTGGTTGAAGAATCGTTATGGGAGAGTTTTGAGTGAAAAATACATACTTAACAAGTTATTTGCCTCTTTTTTCTATATTATTATTTAGCCTTACTTTTTCCGTATATGGTGTGGAAGTGTTTGTGGACATCTTCAAGAAAATTGGTGTCTATCCAGGAATGAGGGAGTTTTTATCGGATATGCAATTAAAGCTCGCCATCATGATTTTGTTAATGGTCGCTTTTTTTATGGTGTTTGCTGCCTTGAAGCTGATAGCGGAGACGATCAATGGCGTATCCATGCTGTTTTTCTCCATGGATTCAAATGGCTTATTGTATAACCGTGTTAGAACAGGCTCGATGATATATTTTATCGGTGGCCTGGTGTCTGTCCTCAGCCTGAAATCCTTCCTGGGACTTTTGATCATATTTACTTTAAGCTCCATGGTGTACTTTGTTTATTTTGTTTATAAAATAAGTCCGTCCCTCTCAAAAATGGGAATAATCGGAGTCGTCAGTTTACAAATATTCTCGTGGTCATCCTTATTCTTAACGATATTCTTTGTTTTTTTGAAATTATATAATGGGGTGATGGCGAGTTTGCCGGTGATGTCGAAGGTGAAATTATAATAACAAAAGAGTCTGCACATGTTGCAGACTCTTTTGTTATTCCATGATCCTTTTCCAAACCTTATGGCTTGGACGCTGTTGCTCGATTTGACTCATGTTCCGGGGGATGTCGTGCCCGACCCATACCCCAGTGGTGAAGGTGTCTGTTAATCCCATCACCCAGTAGTCATGATAGTTATTGGTGGTTCCGGTTTTGATCCCCACATAAGGTTTTGAAACGTAAGCTGCTCTTCCGGTTCCCGAAGTAGCTGCTTCGGTCAACATATTCCTTACTTTGGCTGTAGTATCTGCGGACCATATCTTCTTTTGATCATTCTTCCATTTATAAAGGACCTTGCCGTTGGTGTCTTTCACGTGGATAATGGCATGACTCTCCCGATAATTCCCATCAATAAAGGATGTGTAGGCATCGGTTAATTCTAAGGGTGTCATTCCATAAGTGAATCCTCCAACAGATGAAGCAAACGTTTTGTCCTCTTTTAAGACCTTTTTAAAAGAAAAAGCGGATAGGTAGTTGAAGGCTTCATCTATGCCGACTCTCTCCATCAATCGAAGTGCCGGGCTGTTATAGGATTGTGCCAGCGATTGTTTCAAGGTCACATCACCAGGTTGAACCCCTCCATAATTCATAGGACAATAGTCACCGATGCAGTACCGGTTTGCATTCACTCTGTCTGTAATGGAGGCCTGGTATTTCTCGATATACGGCCCATATACGAGGAGTGGTTTTATCGCTGAACCCGGTTGCCTGAAGGCTTGGAATGCATGATGAAAATTGTATTTCTGATAGTCCCTTCCGCCGGACAATGCCACAATGGTCCTAGTCTTGTTATCGATGGTGATAGTGGCACCCTGCAGCTCTCCCTGTAAGTTCTCATTTAAGGCATGAACACTTCTTTGTTGAAGATCACGGCTTAAAGCAGTTTGAATCCGGACACCTGAGGAGATCACTTCCTGAAAACGTTCCTCAAGCTTCTGACCGATCCTCTCTTTTTCTTCAGGAGATGCTGCGTTATCAAACTCTACTTTGAACCCCTCGTGCATGGAAATCAGTTCTTTTAATTCGTTTTCAACGTAAAAAGCGTAATCAGGGTATAAGTCTGTCTTCTTGCGGACGTTTAAGGAAATCGGAACTTTTTTTAGTTTTTCCGCCTGATCTTTGGAAAGCTTGGACGTAGTCACCAGTATATCCAGGAGGCGCTCCTGACGAACTTTCGTCTGATCGAAATGATCGATGGGATCATATTTTCCGGGGTTATTGGGAATTGATGCAATAAATGCCATCTCTGCTTGGTTCAGTTCGGTTACACTCTTCTGAAAGTAATACTGTGACGCTGTTTCAATCCCGTAAACGCCGTTACTGAAGTAAATGACATTCAGATAAAGCTCTAAAATTTCATCTTTTGATAATGATTTTTCAATTTCATGGGCATAAAATAACTCGGTCAATTTACGATTGTAGGTTTTTTCCTGACCTAGATATAAATTTCTTGCGAGCTGCTGTGTAATCGTGCTTCCACCCTGTTGAATGTGGGTAAACACTAAATTTTTCACCACAGCCCGAAGAATCGCTCCGGCATCAAATCCAACGTGTTCATAAAAATGCTGATCTTCTGACGCGACAAGAATATCCTTTATAAAGGGAGGAATCTGTTCATCCGAAACATATAAGCGATAGGGACGGTTAACCTCTGAAAAAACACGCCCGTTTTGGTCGAGGAGCAAGCTCGTCCGGTTCAGGTCTATAGTATCTGTACTTACTGCGAGTTCCAGTTCCTTTTGAAAGCTTTGTACTTTGTTTAATTCATCCGTTGTAAAAAATAATGTGGTAAAAAATATGAGCATAAAACTGATAACCGTTATATAACCTGCGAAAACTCTCATTTCTCACTCTACTTTTCTAGTAATCTCTCACATGGCTGGTTGTTTCAGAATGACGTATACTCCACCATAATAATCCAAATGCGCCTAAGAATAAAGCACCTGTTACATAAAAAACGGAAGAAATACCAATATATCCTGATACAATTCCTCCGAAAGCAGGTCCAACCACGTTTCCCAGAAAACGAAAGCTTTGATTGTATCCAAGCACTTCCCCTTGCATGCTTACAGGGGCTTCCTGACGGATGTAAGCCGTCACACAAGGAATCATCCCTCCAATCGCGATTCCGAACAAGAAACGGAACAGGACGAGCTGCCACAGTTCAACAGCCAGTGCCTGGGGAACGATGAAAATAGCGGCCAGGATCAGGAGGATCGATAAAACTTTCTCATAACCGATATCATCACCAAGCTGACCCCATCGTCTCGTCGCGAGTAGATTTCCAAATCCCGTAGCAGAGAAAGCAATTCCCGCCAAAAATGCCAGGTTCGTAGAAGAGGTAAGTTCGTCTACATAAAGGGCGAGAAGAGGCTGGATGCTAAAATTCGCTACCTGGATTAGGAATGACAGTAAGATAACCGTCACTAATAATTTATGACTGAAAATATGCTGAAGCACTTCTTTACTTGAATACTGGTTTCGTTGATTACGCTGCTCTTTGCTCCGTTGCTCATTAATGCCTGCCCATACAACAGTCGCTGCTACAGCGATGGCAATGGAGGTGAAAATAAACGTATAGGAAAAGCCCACATTATCGGCGAGGATCCCACCAATGACCGGACCGAATAACCCTCCTGATACGGTTCCCATTTGCAAGGTCCCTAATGTGCGACCCGCTTCCTCCTTTGGGGTCTGGGAGGAAATAAGGGCCATTGAGGTAGGGATGAAGCCTGTCACAGCACCCATGACCATTCGAAGTAGAAAGAGTCCCCATACCGATTCCATAAGGCCCATCAGGAAAATGGATGCTGCAATTCCGTAACCTGTGATCAAGAGGATCGGTTTATACCCGAAACGGTCCCCGACTCGTCCCCATAAAGGGGAAATGAAGAAAGCCGTTAAAAAGGTAACCCCGAAAACAAACCCTGACCATCGCTGTACATATTCGTGACTGTATGTACCAAAGGTTTCAATATAAAGGGATAAAAACGGCAAGACCATTGTGGCACTTGCAGCTACCATGAAATTGGCCAAAAGCATGATCATTAGATTCTTTTTTTTGATTGAAATGGTTAACACCTTCTATGTGATATTTATTTCGTATAACTAAATATTCATTTTATTAAAGAAACAGTCGCCAGTCCACCGAATAACATTTATTCACGCTGAAAACCTGGAATTAGTCATATTTTCTAGGTCCAGCATGATATAATGTAAGAATAAGAAGTATGGGAAAGTGACGAGTGTACCACTTTATGAATTCTATTTTTTTTAGATAAATTGGGGTCTTATCCACATTTTGAGGAGGGAGTATAGTGGCGAAAGCGGATCAGCTTGTGTTCATAGATTTTGAGTTTTCTATGCCGGAAAGACATAGAGTCCCCAAAGGTTTTTTTCCTGAAATTATTGAAGCCGGTGTCGTGGTGGTTGAGAAAGGGAAAGTGTCCGATACGTTTTCATCTTATGTAAAACCGACTGCGTTTCCCAAACTAACCAATCGCTGTAAACGGTTCTTATCAATTAATCAGCAGGAAGTGGATTCGGGAATATCGTTTAAGTGCTTGATTGACTATTTCAACGGTTTAAATGCAAGGGGAGTCGAGAAGGTAGTGACGTGGGGAAACATGGATATGAAGGTACTGAGGGATAATTGTACCCAGTCTGATATTCCATTTCCTTTCCAAGCTCAATTTGTCGACTTGTCCATGGAATATAAACGCTTCTTTGGTGATCAAAACCAAACGGGACTATGGAAAGCAGTCCAGGAATACGGGAGAGAAGGAGTCGGAAAACATCATAAAGCATTAGATGATGCTCTCACCACCCACCATATCTACAACCTGGTCGAAAAAGACAAAAAATACCTCGATAAAGCTGAACCCACCACCATAGGGGACAGAATCGACCTCTCCAAATTTTACAATCAGCTTGCATGACGAAATGAGGGACGGACCTTACCGAGGTCCGTCCCTCATTTTCGATTAAAATGTCAGACTATACATCAGTTCATATTCTCTCTGAACGGATTGAAGGGTTTCCAGGCTCTTTTGGGCGTGAGGGGAAGAGTCTGCTTCCAGCTCATTTTTAAGAGTTAGGTAGGCAGCCACTAATGATTCATTATAGTCTGGTATATCGCCATCAAAGGGCTTGACCATTTTTTCCGGCATGTTTGCCTGCTCACGGTGGGCAAGGGCTTTTCGTTCGTGGAACAGTGGAACATCAACCTCCTGAGGATTATGAAGGTCCCCTTGTCGAGGGTGCTTCAACACTGAAAGGATCTTCACTACATAGGCACCGGGCCGCTCTCCGGTCACTTCCCCGATATATTTCCCGGTTTTATAAAAAGCTGTGACATAATCACCAATTTGTATGTTTTTCATAAAAAAACCTCCTCTAATACTTCAAACTCTATTATAATGAAAGCGGAATGAATTGAGAAATAACTACTATAAAGGTAACATGTGGAGGTACATATATGAAGCGTCTGATGATCGTGATCCTGTGTTTACTAGGTTTAGTACTTGCTTCTTGTGGACAAACAGAGAAGGAAGATGCCACTAAAGAAGAAACACAACAAACAGAGGAAAAGAAAACTACAGAAGAAACAAAAGGAGATGACCCAATGACATTCCCTCAGCTTACAACAGAAGTTGCTGAAAACGAAAAATTAGTAGAAATGAAAACATCAATGGGAACGATTAAAATAAAACTATTCCCAGAGCAGGCACCTAAAACCGTTGAAAACTTTATCACTCATAGTGAAAACGGCTATTATGACGGACTGAAATTCCATCGAGTGATCAAAGACTTCATGATCCAGGGGGGTGACCCTAATGGAAATGGAACGGGTGGAGAAAGTATTTATGGCGAATCCTTTGAAGATGAATTCTCACCTGAATTATTCAACCTTCGTGGCGCCCTTTCCATGGCCAATGCAGGTCCTAATACGAATGGAAGTCAATTCTTCATCGTGCAAAAGGATGACATCGATCCACAATTTGAAGAGCAAATGAAATCAGCCGGTTTCCCATCAGAAATCATTGATGCCTACATGAAAAATGGTGGAACCCCTTGGCTTGATCAAAAGCATACCGTGTTCGGTCAAGTGGTTGAAGGAATGGAAATCGTTGATGAAATTGCTAACGTAGAAGTTGGTGCGAACGACCTTCCAAAAGAAGAAATTGTCATCGAAAGCATTAAGGTTGTAAAATAGTAATGAGAGAGAGCGATGGACCCTATTAGAGGTCCATCGCTCTTTGTTTATAGCATGTAGGTCCTGTAGGTGCTAGAAATGCAGGATTATACAAGTATTTCCTCGGAAATTGTCGAGGGTTGTTCGAATGATAGTTCAATAAATCGTTAAAAACAGAACAATTTCAAGTTGGTTTGTCCTTTACAGTGTTGATATAATAAACGAAGAGTTTGTTTTTTGAAAGGAGCTTACGATGCTTTCTTCTTTTGTATTAAATCTATTTCTATACTTTCCTGAAGACAAGTCGGAATATATCCCGGCAAGCATTACAATGGCCATCTTCTTAATAGCTGCCTTATTGACGTTCCGTTTAATTATAAAGGTTTCAAAACGTGAAGAATTGAAAACGAAGAAGATGGAAGAGGAAGCGGCGCAGCATAAAAGGGAATCAGAATAATAAGAGTGAAACGCGCTTAAATATCTAGGCGTGTTTTTTTTTGTGCTGATTCTGTGCAATTTCCTTCGGATACCACCTCCTGCCTGTTCCTTCTTTTCGCGCAAAAAAAGGAATACATTTTCCCTCAAACGTCAACAATGGAGGAAGAGTATGCAGATTTGGAGGAAGAGCGATATGAAAAAAGCATCATTATTATATATGGTCATCATGAGCGTATTACTTGGGGGATGTGCCATTGAAAACCCTAAAAAGGTCGAAGTGGAAATGAAAAATGAGAACGGGGATTCACTTGGGAAAGCCATTCTGCAAGAGAAATCAGACGGAGTTGAAGTCGACTTGGATCTTGAAGGTTTGCCACCGGGTGAGCACGGGATTCATATCCACGAAAAAGGAGTATGTAAACGTCCGGACTTTGTCTCTGCGGGCAATCACTTCAATCCGGATGACACCAAACATGGACTTCTTCATCCTGAAGGGGCCCATGGAGGAGACCTGCCTAATATCATCGTGGAGGATGACGGTACAACAAAGGCAAAGCTGATGGCAGGAGGGGTCACCTTGACAAAAGGAAAGACATCTCTATTTACAAAAGAAGGTACTTCTTTGATCATTGATGAAAATAAGGATGATGGCATGACACAGCCTTCTGGTGATTCCGGTAAACGGATTGCCTGCGGGGAGATTGTGAGCGATAAGAAGAAGTAGAGTAAGTCGTAGGGTGTTCAATATATATGTTGTACCAGGTACAACTGACTTGTATTGTACCAGGTACAACAAAATTGAAAAGTTGAAAAAACAAAAAACGGGAAGAGTTGCCGGCAACTCTTCCCGTTTTTACTATTAACTTAACGCTTTTCGCAATCTTTCCAACCCATCCATCAGCGTCGTTCGTGGACAGGCAATGTTCATACGTACAAAACCTTCCCCGCCAGGCCCGTATTTCGTTCCGGGTTCCAATGCGAGCTTTCCTTTACTCAATAGACGTTCCTTCAGTTCTTCATCTGATAAATCCATCTTTGTGCAATCGATCCAGAGCAGGTACGTTCCTTCCGCGTCCACCACTTGAAGCCCTGGTAAATGCTTCCGGATGAATTCCTTCGTCACCCTCACATTTTCCTGCAGGTACGCAAGTATTTCCTTCAGCCATTCTTCACCAAAGCGATAGGCTGCCCCCATTCCAACAATCCCAAAGGTATTGAGAGTGAAGAAGCCTTGTTTTTTATGAATGGCGGCGATTTTTTCCCTTAGATCCGGATTGGGGGTGATCATGGCTGAAGCCTGCAATCCTGCGAGATTAAAGGTTTTACTTGGTGCGATGCATGTAATCGTCATATCCCGGAACGAGTCATTCAGGGACGCTAATGGGAAATGCTTGTGCGTGTCGTAAACCAGATCTGAATGAATTTCATCCGAGACAATTACGACATTGTACTGCTGGCATAATTCAGCCATTTTTGTAAGCTCTTCTTTCCTCCATACACGTCCGCTCGGATTGTGTGGATTGCATAGTAAAAATAGCTTTACACCTGTTTTCAGTGCTTCTTCAAAGGCATGATAGTCGATGGAATAGCTGCCGTCCTTATACTCTAATTGAGCATTGACTATTTCCCGGTCATTGTCTTCCACCAGGCTGAAAAACGGTGTATAGACGGGGGACTGAATGAGTACTTTGTCACCGGGTATGGTGAGGGCTTGAATAATGGTTGAAATGGCCGGCACGACTCCTGGGCTGTACTGCAGCCACGTATTCTCGATGTCCCAGCCGTGACGCTTTTGTAGCCAGCCTTTAATGCTTGCCGCCGTTTCATCGCCGACGAAGGTATAACCAAAGATTCCGTGCTTCAACCGTTCCTGCAGGGCGTCCAATACCTCTTGTGGAGGAAGGAAATCCATATCTGCCACCCACATGGGAAGGACATCGTCTTTTCCAAATACTGTCTTCGTCAGATCCCACTTGACGGAGGATGACCCTTTTCGATTGATGATCTCTTCGAACTTACTCACAGGATATTCCCCTTTCCAATATGTATTTGTCAGTATAATCATAAGATGTAATCGTAAAAGATGAAAATGATTTGTTCAGAGGTGATCCGGAGTACAAAGGTTCGTGTTCGGTTTAACGGTCTAATAGAAAAAGGGACTTCTCCCTACGTTTCAGAAATGAGCGCTTGGGAAAGTCCTTTTTTGTATAGTGGTTGTGTCTGAGTATCGTCGGAAAACTCTGCTGTACTTGCTGATACAAATTGATGAATGTGTTCCAATACTTCCTCAGGTTTTTCTTCAGGAACGAGATGACCGGTTTCCTTTAAAACCACCAGCCTTGAGTTAGGGATATCCTGTTTGAGCTTATGTCCGGTGGAGAGCGGTACCACTCTGTCATGTTCTCCCCAAACAAGGAGGCAAGGTGTTTGGATGTTACGCAAGTCGTTCCCTGATAAATCTCCTTCACGATCTCGAATCATCCTTGTTAAGGCCTTGAAAATATCATCTTCCAGAAAAGGTTTCAAATACCCAAACATCATTTCATCATCAATCATTTTTGAATCATGTACCACATTTTCAAGATTATTTCGTACCCCTGATCGAGTAAGCCACAGCTTTACATACAGATGGAAAAAGGGAATGTGACTCAGCATCGTGACAGGCCACTTCATTTTCTTGAGATAGCCGGAACTGCATAGGAGAACACCTTTTTCGACTAATGAAGGTGCTTTTTTCATCACGTTCAAAGCGATTTGACCACCCATTGAATGACCCGTTAAATGGATATTCCTAACATCCAAGTGGTCCAGCAAGGCGATGACCGTGTTGGCCAGGTTGTCGTAAGAGTAGATAAATCGATTGTTTTTCTCGCTGTTCCCAAAGGGAGGAAGATCGATGGATATGACATTATAATTTTGTTTCAGAAGAGGTGTAAGCCTTCTAAAGCTAAAGGTTGACGATAGAAATCCATGAAGAAGGACGAAGGTTTCCGAGGCAGAAGGATGCTGATGATGTTCAAAGTAGACATTGGCACCATTCACCTGAACCACTTTTGCGAAATCTTGTTCTTGCATACTTCGTCACTCCCCTCTACTGGCTTACAGGTATTTTACCCGTAATTACTCATTTAACACCTGTATTTGAAAGTTGTAACATATTCAATTGTAATTATAGATGGAATGGGGAAAATAGTCTTAAAGTGATGATCCCTCTTTTCATAATAGTGACTTCTGATATAATAAAACCATTTAGTGGTGATGAGGAGGAAGAAGAATGCAACTGAGAGAAATGGAGCTCGATTTAGTAAGGATTTTACAGAAGGATGCCAGAATTTCCACCGAGAGTTTAGGGAAAATGCTTCAAGTATCAACTGATGAAATTGAGGAAGCGATTGAGAAGCTTGAAAAAGACAATGTTCTGGTCAGGTACAGTTCCGTTGTGGATTGGTCCAAGGTAGAAGGCCATGAAGGGGTAACGGCGATGATCGATGTAAAAGTCGCTCCAAAAAGAGGAGTAGGATTTGATGAAGTGGCTCATCGTATTTATCGTTACAAAGAAGTGAAAAGCGTCTATCTAATGTCGGGGGCGTATGACCTTTCTGTGACGGTGGAAGGCCGTTCCATGCACGAAGTGGCTACTTTTGTTTCTGAGAAGCTATCCACTCTGGATTCTGTATTATCTACAACAACTCACTTTCAATTAAAGAAATACAAGCATGATGGAACCATTTTTGGTGATCATGGTGAAGATAAACGAATTGTGGTGTCACCATGACAACAAAGACCTCTTACATATCTCAATCAGTGAAAAACTTAAAGCCTTCCGGCATCCGGAAATTCTTCGATTTGGCTGCAAATATGGAAGGTGTCATATCGCTCGGGGTTGGGGAACCGGATTTCATTACCTCCTGGACGGTTCGGGAAGCTGCGATTCTGTCCTTGGAGCAAGGCTACACCTCTTATACGGCGAACGCAGGCCTACTTGAACTCCGGGAAAAGATTGGCTTGTATATGAAAGAAGGATACTCCGTCGACTATGACGCGAAAAATGAAATCATTGTGACTGTAGGTGCCTCTCAAGCCCTTGATATCAGTATGCGGGCAATCATTGATCAGGGAGATGAAGTGATTGTAGTGGAGCCAAGCTTCGTTTCCTACGTACCACTTGTTCAATTGGCAGGGGGAGTACCTGTAACGGTTGAAACCAAGCCGGAAAATGACTTCAAAGTCACAGCCGAAGAACTTGAAGCAGCCATCACTCCACGGACGAAAGCCGTCTTGCTTTGTTCGCCCAATAATCCGACAGGGACGGTCCTTGAAAGGGAGAACCTGGAAGAATTGGCAGGGGTGATTCGGAAGCATGATCTGGTGGTCCTTTCAGATGAAATCTACTCTGAGCTGGCCTATGATCACCACCACGTATCAATTGCATCTTTAAAGGACATGAGAAAACGTACCATTGTGATCAATGGGTTTTCAAAAGGGTTTGCCATGACGGGCTGGAGGCTGGGGTTTATTTGTGCACCTGAAGAGATCGCTTCCTCATTACTCAAAATTCATCAATACGCCATGATGTGCGCTTCTACCCCTGCCCAACATGCTGCTGTCGAGGCACTGGATAAAGGGATGGATGATGTGATGGAAATGAAGCGAAGCTATCGTCATCGACGTCACTATTTTGTAGACTCCTTAAATGAACTGGGCTTAACATGCCATACCCCGGGAGGAGCATTCTATGCCTTTCCATCCATTAAGAAAACAGGGTTGTCTTCAGAGGAATTTGCAGAAAAGCTCCTTATGGAAGAAAAAGTTGCAGTTGTACCCGGCAATGTATTCGGTAAAGGTGGAGAAGGATATATCCGCTGTTCTTATGCGTCAAGTATGGAGCAGCTGCAGGAAGCCGTGAAACGGATGAAGAGGTTCGTTGAGAATCATAGTTAAGAAATGAAGGGTGCCAGGCACAAAAGAACATATTTGTGCCTGGCACCTATTTTATTTGGGCAAAAAAAAATAGGACGATTAATATCGTCCAACAAATGAAAACAAAAGGGGGAATACTTAGAAAGCTTATTTTCAGTATGACCTCTTTTTTAATTGGTTATACATCACTTATTAAAAAATTTTTAATGCTGGCTCTTTTCATATTTCAGTTCATATAACATTTGCATCACACGCAGGAAATCATCTTCAGAGAATTCCTTTGCTTTGCGGAGGATCAACTTCGTACGTTTGGGACCCAATTCTTTGATCAGCTGCTCCATTTCAGCATCAACTCCGGTCGGGTGATGATCCTTTACTTCCCGTTCAAGCAGCTCGGAAGCTGGTATATCAAGAACGGTTGACAGCTTTAGAATCGTTTGTGTATCAGGGATTTGCAGATCGGATTCATACTTTTCAATCGTCTTGGTGCCTAATCTGGCCCTTAAAGCAAGCTCCTGTTGAGATAATTTGCGCTCTTCGCGTACCCGTTTTAAATTCTCACCAAAATGTGACATGCTAAAGTCCCTCCCCATAGAATAACTTCCTTATATCTATAGTTTATCATCATTTGAAAAAAAATAGCCCGCCTTCCCGTGAACAAAATGTTAAAAATAAAAGGCCCGTCTTTAGGGACGGACCTCTCATTTAAGATATGAAAACAAGCAGAATGGCTACTGGTACGATGTAACGCAAAAGAAAGATCCAGCTGTTGAACAGGGCCGGGGATATAGACGAACCGGATTGGATTTCGCTCCAAACATCTTCTCGTTTTAATCTGTAGGAAACGAATATACTGATCAGTAATGCCCCTATCGGCAATCCGAAATTGCTCGTTATATAATCGGCAAAGTCAAAGAAGTTCTTTCCTTGAATGAGGAAATCATCGAATACACCAAATGAAAGAGCACTTGGAATACCCGCAAAAAACACAAGGATTCCGATTAACCAAGTAAATGGCTTTCGTTTCGACTGATTTCCTTTTGACAGTGCGGCCACTCCGATTTCAAGAATGGAGAATGCAGAAGTCAACGTTGCAAACAACAGTAGAATCAGGAACACTGTTAAGAAAATGCCACCGAAAGCAATTTCATTAAAGACGGCTGGAAGGACAACAAAAGCAATCCCCGGTCCTTCATCAGGTTGGAAGCCAAGAGCGTAAACGGCAGGGAAGATGACCAATCCTGCCAGAAGTGAAATAAAGATATTTAACCCGGATACGCTGATTGCAGACCGTGGCATACTATCCTCTTTTGATAGATAAGATGCATACGTCACCATGACAGAAAGTCCGACAGTAAGGGCAAAGAATGCCTGTCCTAGCGCAAGTAACACCGTTTCCCCATTCAAATAGCTCCAGTCCGGCAATAATAGAAAGCGGACACCTTCCATTGCGCCTTCTAAGGTAAGGGATCTGATCACCAAAATAATAAATAAAATAAATAATGCCGGCATCATATAACGGCTTGCACGTTCAATCCCTTTTTGAATCCCGCCTTGGACCACAAGGATTGTGATCACAATAAAGATGAATTGGGCAATCAGCACTTCCTTAGGATTTGCTATGATGCTTTCGAATAAGGTACCATACTCAGCTTGAGTTTTCCCGATTAAAGAGCCCGTCACACTTCGGGCCAAGTAAGAAAGGATCCATCCGCCCACAACACTGTAAAAGGATAATATGATAAAAGAAACAACCGTTCCTAAATAGCCGATCCAATGCCAATAGGAATGGGGAGCTAACTTTTTATAAGATGTAACGGCGTCTGCACCGGCCCGTCTTCCAATGACAAACTCTGCCAAAAGTATGGGGGCACCGATCAAAACGGTAAAAAGGATAAAGAGTAGGAAGAAGACACCTCCTCCATTTGCACCTGCCATATAAGGGAATTTCCAAATGGCACCAAGGCCTATAGCAGAACCGGCAGCTGCCAGAATAAAGCCAATCTTAGAAGTCCACTGTTCTTTTTTGGCCATACATAAGATCCTCCTTTCAAAAAAATAAGATTTTTCAATCGTACTATGTTTTACACCCCCTGTACACCGGAATTTTAAATTTTCAATATATAAGAAATATGGAGGGAAATGACATAATAGTAGTGTCTGAGAGCAATTTCAACACATTCATTTCCATTTATTATGTGTGAAAACGTTTGAAATCATTACATTTAACCTAATTTCTAGAAAAGTAGTCAAAAACATGCTGAATGGGCTGGAAATTTCTCCGAGATGTAGTATACTAATTGTAACAAAACGTTCACAAATTATTCTTTTTTTCGCCATAATTGAAAGCGTTTACTATATGATTGGAGGAATTTACTATGGATGTATTTCTTGTGTATCTATTTATCGCAACGGCTACTCCGCTATTTCTTTGGATTGAACATCGTAAATGGGCGGTTCTTCATATCCCATTTGTTATAGCCTTATGGGCAGTGTTTATTTATTACGTAGCGGTTCCGGAACTTGGAGGATGGGGACATGTGACGCTTTGGAGCCTGTTTGTGGCCAATCTTGCATTCGCCCATATTGCAGCCTTCATGCTTTATGCCCTGCCATTTATTCAAAAGCAGAAAAAGAAAAAAGCCATCACCATCAAAAATCTATAGTTTGATCCGATGTTCATCGGGTCAGGCTTTTTTTTTGGTCAATTTTAAAAGAATGGATCCATTTGTAATTAAATGAAACAAAATCCACTTCGCAATCGTTACATTAATGAAAGCATCAAAGGAAAAGGGGGAAAAGCATTGGAAAATGAGCACTTGATCGAGCGTGCAAAAAAAGGAGACTTGCAGGCATATAGCCTTTTAATCACATATTATTCTCCCATTGTTGAACGGTTTGCCTATCAGATGGGGAATTCCATCGCCGATATACCAGATATCACACAGGAAGTGTTCATTCGTGTATACCGATTTCTGGATGGGTTCTCTTATGCGAAATTTACAACCTGGCTTTATAAAATCACTTTAAATGTGTCGAGGGACTTTAAACGAAAAGAAAATCAGCATACCAATCGAGTGAAAAAAATCGGGAGCGAACCTTCAGAAAACGTCACTACTCCTCAAGACCGTATCCTGAGGCAGGAAGAGGATCGGATGCTCCACGAATGCATTCAAAGGCTGGATGGTAAATATCAACTACCAATCATCCTCTATTATTTTCATGAAAAGAAGTATGAAGAAATGGCTGAAATCCTGTCAATCAATTTATCTACTGTCAAAACAAGACTTTTAAGAGGAAAAAACCTCTTGAAAAAAGAACTGGAAGAAGCTGAAAAAAGGGAGGGGAGATTGAATGGATGACAAGATGCTTGAAAAACGCATGGAATTATTGAATCAATCGTATAAGAAAATTCCAGATCAGACCAATCCCTCAGACATCATACAAGCCATAAAACAAGAAGGGAAATCCCAAAAGAAACGAGCACTTATTCATTGGCCATACGTCGCAAGTTTCATTGGTGTCCTTCTGATCAGTGCGGTTCTCATCCTGCAGCTTACGATGGATGAACCGGGAAGAAAGAATGGGAATCAAACTGATTTTGCCGGTGAGTCAGAACAAGGACTTCAAAGGGAAATAGAAGATGCGAAGGCCCAATATGATGTCAGGAAAACTCAGGCAATGGAGCGGCTGGGGTTTACAGAAGGCATATTTAATTCGACAGTGATCGCCCGGGATGCAGGGAGGCACCTCACATATATCGAGTCCATTCCAATGAGGGACTTTTCAAATGAAAGAAAAGTGGAGTGGGTTCAGAGAGCGAGGGAGGAGTTGGATCAAATCCTGGCTACTCCTGAGGTAATGATGAAAAATCTGAAAGCTCCTTTAACAAAGGAAGAAGCAGAAGTATGGGTTGATGATTTTATTAATAAGGAACAGGATATCCTCCCCCTATACGAGGATGAGTTGAATGAGTATAGGGACTATTGGATGACTCATGTTGAGAATGGAGAGCTCAATATGAAGGAGTTCAACCATATGAAAAACGACTATCCCCCAAAACTATGGTTGTTACGGGATGGAATATTCAATAATGCTGTCAAGCTATCGTATAACAATGAGACGGACCGGCTTGAAACGACATTGGATGTGGAGTACTTCAGGATGATCACAAATCATAAAGCCTTACCGGAAGGGTATGAATTATATATGATTACCCGGTTTGACCCAGTGATTAAAGCAGGTGAATTGACAGGAACATGGAAAGAAGCAGCTGATCGCTTGATGGACTATGAAAAGATTTTAAAGGAATTACCGGATAACTCGAGATTCAGGGTAGAGGTGAAGCATGAGTACGATACCCTCTATCAATACTTTACTGATGGAAATGTGTATCAACCCATCTTCGACGAAAATGATAAAATGAAATCAAATGTAGAAAAAACCTACCGTTATATTCTGAAAGAGTACCCAGATTACACAACGTCTCTTCATCTGAAAGAAGTATATGAGGAGTTGAAACGTTTAAATTTCGTTAAGCCAGATCGTTGGGTTCATTCGACACCGGTCATTTTGTCTTCAGAGACCGAAGAACTATATAAAGAGAGCTAAGTTTTACACTGTTTTAATAATTTCAATAATTGGGAAGCATAACTAGTGAGAAAGCAATTATAGGTGGGAAATCGAAGGAAATGGATTTGGTTGCAGAGGTCCGATAGAATAAACCTTTGCCGAATCACGGATTCTATGATATAATCTACAATTGCGTGTAAAGACGAAAAATAATATATATACTAGGAGTGTTACCATGACTACAAAATTCGAAACAGGAACTGTTGTAACAGGTAAAGTTACAGGCATTCAACCATACGGTGCATTCGTTGCACTTGACGAAGAAACTCAAGGATTAGTTCATATCTCTGAAATCACTCACGGCTTTGTTAAAGACGTAAGCGAGCACCTTTCAGTAGGCGACGAAGTAAAGGTTAAAGTATTATCAGTGGACGAAGCAGCTGGTAAAATCAGCCTTTCTATCCGTGCTACAGAAGAAGCTCCTGCAGCACCACAAGCAAAACCTGCAGCAGCGAAAAAACCTCGCCGTCAAGGTCAAGGAAGTGTAAAGCAAGCAAACGAAGAAACAACACCAGCTGGCTTTAACACTCTTAAAGACAAACTTGAAGAGTGGATCGAGCAATCAGAACGTGAAGATCTAATCAAAAAATAATACTATAATAAAGAGACTGCTCATCTGATGTGCAGTCTCTTTTGTTTTATTACAAACTCCTTGCATTCTAATGAATTCCTCATATAAAAGAGGATTTTACCAATATAGTATTGAATAAGTACTAAAGAAAGTGAAATGGGGAGGTGGCACGACTTGAAAGAGAAGATAAGCGATCTTTTGGCAGACAATGAATGCACGCATGTTCTTTATGCCTATCAGGATAGAGAGAAATATTTAAAAAATGCCCTAACGTATATTCTCGAAGGGATTGAAATGGGGGAAACCGTCATTTTAATTGAGAACGAGAGGAATATGAATGTCCTGCAAAAACAGCTAAACAGCCATTTAACAAGTGATGAGTTGGAAAAGGTCCACTCTATAAGTAATTTTGACTTTTATCAATCAAGTGGAAGTTATCACCCTCCAGCCATTTATGAAAATTTAATGAAGACAATTACTCCTTACTTAGAAAAAAAAGCCTCTTTTCGATCGTGGACAAATGTCGAATGGGGTACATTAGAAGATCCGTGCTCCATCATCGATTGGTTCGAGACAGAAACAGACCGGGTGGTTCATGAGCATAACCTGACTGTCGTCTGTGCGTACGATTCAGTGAAAATGCCGGATCACCTGGAAGATGCCCTAAAGAAGAATCATGGACATCTCATGTCGGATGAAAATATACTATCCTCGAAAGTATACAGTAAGCCAATTAGTCAGTGAATATAGCGATGATCCCCATAAGGAGGATCATCTTTTTTTATGACGAAGTTTGACAATCCGTGGGATAAATCATCTTAAATTAACGAAAAATAAAGAATCTTTTTACAATATACTTGTCCGTACCTCCTTGATGGCATATAATGAAAATGAAAGCGCTTTAATTTAAAAATACATAAATACAGGAGGATCTTAGATGCTTTATAATAATCCGAATACTGAAGGTTCATTGGTACAATTTAAAGACCAGTATGAAAACTTTATTGGTGGAGAATATGTGCCCCCGGCAAGTGGAGAATACTTTGAAAATGTATCACCTGTCACGGGGAAGGTTTTCACGAAAATTGCCCGTTCAAACAAAGAGGATGTAGAAAAGGCATTGGATGCAGCACATGCAGCGAAAGACGCATGGGGTAAAACCTCTGCTACGGAAAGATCCATTATCTTAAATAAAATCGCTGATCGAATGGAAGAAAACTTAGAAATGCTTGCTGTAGCCGAAACGTGGGATAATGGTAAGCCGGTTCGTGAAACATTAGCTGCTGACCTACCACTGGCGATTGACCACTTCCGTTATTTCGCCGGGTGTATCAGAGGACAGGAAGGATCTCTTGGTGAGATCGATAATGATACGGTCTCATATCATTTCCATGAGCCGATCGGGGTGGTTGCCCAGATCATTCCTTGGAACTTCCCGATTCTGATGGGTGTATGGAAGATTGCCCCTGCACTTGCTGCGGGTAATTGTGTAGTCTTGAAACCTGCTGAGCAGACACCTGCCTCGATCATGGTTTTGATTGAACTGATTGAAGATTTGCTGCCTAAAGGTGTACTGAATGTGGTTCAAGGATTTGGAGTGGAAGCAGGAAAACCTCTTGCACAGAGCAAGCGTGTCGGTAAGGTAGCCTTCACTGGTGAAACGACAACTGGCCGACTGATCATGCAATATGCTTCTCAGAACATTATCCCTGTCACGTTGGAGCTTGGTGGTAAATCACCTAATATCTTTTTTGAAGATGTAATGGATCAGGATGATGATTTCCTTGATAAAGCAGTCGAAGGTTTTGTCATGTTTGCACTGAATCAAGGAGAAGTGTGTACATGTCCTTCAAGAGCCCTAATCCAGGAATCGATTTACGATAAGTTCATGGAGCGTGCGATTGAACGCGTGAAACAAATCAAACAGGGGAACCCGTTGGATTCAGATACAATGCTGGGTGCCCAAGCCTCACAAGAACAATTGGATAAGATTCTATCTTATATTGAAATTGGGAAAGAAGAAGGAGCGGAATTACTCATCGGTGGTGAGCAAAATACGCTGGATGGAGATCAGGAAGCAGGTTTCTATGTGAAACCTACAGTCTTCAAAGGCAACAACAAAATGCGTATTTTCCAGGAAGAGATCTTTGGGCCAGTCGTTTCCGTTACAACGTTCAAAACGAAAGAAGAAGCCCTTGAAATCGCCAATGATACTCTTTATGGACTTGGAGCAGGTGTATGGACACGTGACATGAACACGGCTTACCGTTTCGGCAGAGAGGTTCAAGCAGGACGCGTATGGACGAACTGTTATCACCAATACCCGGCTCATGCGGCATTCGGTGGATACAAAATGTCCGGTATCGGTCGTGAGAATCATAAAATGATGCTATCACACTACCAACAAACGAAGAATTTACTAGTCAGCTATAGTCCTAAAGCGTTAGGATTCTTCTAAAATGGAACAGCGACTAGAGGCAACTGAACAAGCCCTCCAGCTGATTGAAACCTTAAAGAGCAAGCATGGGGCTCTTCTCTTTCATCAGTCTGGAGGATGTTGTGATGGCAGTTCTCCTATGTGTTTAAGTCAAGATGACCTGATCATCGGTGACAGTGATGTATTGGTAGGTACTGTAGCCGACTGTCCTTTTTATATGAACGAACAGCAATATGAGTACTGGAAACACTTCCGGATCATATTGGATGTAAGGGAAGGAAGGGGAGGAGTGTTCTCTTTGGAATCAACGGAAGGCGTCCGCTTTATCACGGATTCCAAACTGATCAAGGCATAAATGTACATTTTATGGTTCTACCCTTCTACTCGCAATAATAATTTTTAGAGACAACTTTTTTATAGGTTGTCTCTTTTTTTACGCTCTTTTCGCAAAGATTGTTGTTCTTGACATACGTTCTGCAAGGCTCTGTCGATTAGGGTGTGCTGGATGGTGAGGGGAACTGCTCCGCTTGCAGCTAGCGTTCGGCACGCCCGTACTTTCGCAGGAGTCTGCGCAGTTCCCCCTCACCATCTCTAACGGGATTTTGTGACAGAGCTTCAAGGTGGACCAGAAAACAAAATAACTAGAAAAAAATAATTCTTTTTACTTGAGCCAAGCAATCTTTACTTAGCTTAAATGAGATTGTTTGCTAGAAAGCTTGCTTTAATTGTTTTCAATTAAGGATTCATGCTCAGAAAGTTGATTGGAGCGGAAGGATGCTCGACTCCTGCGGGAATAGCTGGACAGGTGAGACCCCGGAGGCGCAGCCGAGGAGGCTCACCGCCAGCCCCGCGGAAAGCGAGCATCCTGGAGCGGAAATCAACTAGTACTTTCTTCTCTACAATAGCAACAAACTTGGCGAAAAGAGCATTTTTTTATTACCTTGAGAACGATTGATTGAGTGACTATCGGAGGCTCAACTCACTAATTTTAATGATTACTAATTTAAAATAATTATAATTTGTAATTGACTTTCATTCTCAAATAGTTAAAATAAAACTATAATTACTTAATAATTATTATAATCTAAAGGAGTGTCGGAAGTGGATAAAAGAAAACTAACAACGAATCAAGGTGCCCCGATCGGCGATAACCAGAACTCAATTACAGCTGGAGAAAGAGGACCTGCGCTGCTTGAAGATTATCAACTAATTGAGAAACTTGCTCATTTCGATCGTGAACGAGTTCCTGAAAGAGTCGTTCACGCCAGAGGAGCGGGAGCGCATGGTGTTTTCATTACAAAAAACAGCATGAAAAAATATACAAAAGCCGCACTTTTTCAAGAAGCTGGAAAAGAAACACCTGTATTTGCCCGATTTTCCACCGTCGTCCATGGCCAGCATTCACCGGAGACACTGCGTGATCCCCGTGGATTTGCCGTGAAATTTTATACAGAAGAAGGGAACTGGGATTTTGTGGGGAATAACCTTCCTGTCTTCTTTATCCGTGATGCCATGAAATTCCCTGATATGGTTCATTCTTTAAAGCCGAATCCCCAAACGAATATCCAAGAACCTGAGAGATATTGGGATTTTATGTCCCTGACCCCGGAATCAACGAATATGCTGCTCCATCTCTACACAGATGAAGGGATTCCTGCGAACTATAGGCAAATGCGCGGATCCAGTGTTCATGCGTATAAATGGGTGAATGCAGCTGGCAATACAGTGTATGTAAAGCTTCGTTGGAAGCCTAAACAAGGCACCCAGAATCTAACAGTTGAAAATGCGGCTAAGATTCAAGGGGAAGATTTTAACCATGCAAGTCGTGACCTATATGAATCAATTGAAAAAGGAGATTTTCCGGAATGGGATCTGTATGTTCAGGTTCTCGACCCAATGGATATGGATTCCTTTGATTTCGATCCGCTTGATGCTACGAAGGACTGGTCGGAGGATGACATCCCATCTCATTTTGTGGGTACGATGATCTTAAATAAAAACCCAGAAAATATCTTTGCGGAAACGGAATCAGTGGGCTTCAATCCAGGAGTGCTGGTGAACGGAATGCTTCCATCCGAAGATAAGTTACTGCAAGGAAGACTATTTTCCTATTCAGATACACAGCGTTACTGGATCGGTGCCAACTACATGCAGCTCCCGATCAACTGCCCATTTGCTCAAGTGGCGAATAACCAAAGGGACGGACATATGCCATTCAAGCAGCAAATGAGCCCTGTAAATTATGAGCCCAACAGCTTTGATGATACGCCGAAAGAAGTGGCGGGGTATACAGAGGTTCAACAGCCGGTGACAGGAGAAAGGGGAAGGCAGAAAATCCAGAAAACGGACGATTTTGGTCAGGCCGGTCGTATTTTCAGAAGCTACCCCGAAGAAGTGAAGAAGCAAGTCGTGAAAAATATTTCAAGTGAATTATCAGGAATCAACGAAAGAATTGCCCTGCGAGCAGTGTGTAATTTCTTCCGGGCGGATGAAGGGCTTGGAAAGGAATTGGCGAAGAGTATCGGGGTGGATCTGACACCTTATTTGCAGCATGTGAAATAAAAAGGGGTGAGTACTGGACTTTTTATCAGTGAAGTTGTGCTGATGAAGGGGCTGGTGCTCTTTTTCTATAGTTGGGGAGAATTAAGCAATACGACAAATTTCGCAACACACCAACCGCCCCCTCATCACATCTACACCCCACCAAAAAAGCCACTCCCCAAAAAAGAAAGTGGCCCTGAACCAACATCAAAATGCATTCCGCTCAATCCCGTACTTCCGTATCCGATACTGCAGATTCTGCCTGCTCATCCCAAGGGACTTCGCCGTTTTAGTGATATTAAAGTCATGGTATTTCAACGCTTTTTGAATATAATAGGTTTCCGCTTCTTCCATGAAAATTTCCAATGGCTTGATTTCGGTTCCGGATTGGTAGAGGAACTCCGATTCATCCTGACTTTCTTCTCCAGTCGCCATATGATGAATCCTCTGCCTGAATCCGAATGGAAGGTGGTTGAAGCCAATCTCCTCTTCAAAGCCGACAAGATTAAAGGCTCCCTCAATGACATGCTCAAGCTCCCTCACATTGCCAGGCCAGTCATACTGCTGGAAGATTTCACTTACTTCATTCGAAACCCCCTTAATACTCATGGCGAAATGGTGGTTGAACCGATCAATGAAATAATTCACAATCTCCGGTAAATCTTCTTTCCTCGAACGAAGAGAGGGGATGAAGATTGAAACAATGCTCAGCCTGTAATAGAGGTCCTTTAATAACCGTCCTTCTGCGATGGCGTCGATGGGATCCTCGTTCACAGTCGCCATCACCCGCACATCGTATGGAAGGTCCGTCCCTCGTGAAAAGAAGTTTAGCAGTTTCTCTTGAAGGGAAGGGGTTAATGAGTTGATCTCGTCCAGTAGCAGTGTGCCTCCCTGTGCTTGTTGGAAGAGGGAGGGACGGTGGTCTTCCGGATTGCTGTCTTTTACCTCATCGTGAAATAGGATTTCTTCAAGCATATCATCACGTAATGATGAGCAATTCTGGGTGATGAAAGGCCCATTGGCACGGGCGCTGTCGTTGTGGATGCTTTGTGCAAAAAGCTCCTTCCCGGTACCGATTTCCCCACAAATCAACACAGGGGAAGGCGTCCTCGTCGCCCGCTTCCCGGTTTCCACGGCGTCCTGCAGGCGGTGATGCTTACCGATGATGCTGTCAAAGGTAATCAAACTGCTCGGACGCTTCTGTTTATGATCTCTCATAACCTTTTCAAGCTTCGTTATGTCACGGGCAATTTCAATCGCCCCTATCAAGACACCATCGTGAAAGATCGGGAAGGTGTCGTTCATCGTCGTGATTTCGATTCCGTTTATATTAAAATAAGTTTGCTTCACATTGAGGGTTGGTTCCTTTGTGTTCAAAACTTTAAGAAGGGTGCTTTCTTCTTCAGAATGAAATTGGAAAACATCAAGCAAATTTTTATCAAGGACGTCTTCAATTTCCATCCCTTCTATTTCTCTCATTTTACGATTGTAGATGATGGTTCTTCCCGTAGAATCGATGACATGAACGCCTGATTCGAGATGTTCAGCCACTTTTTCGTACATATACAAACGTTTTTCGGATTCCAGCATGCTGTCTCTCTCCTCTTCTTTTCCAATAGGTTTACTGCAAAACGTATCGTCAATAAATCATTATTTTGCGCAAAATATTCCATCCGTCCGTTGCTGTATTTAAGACTCTTAAGGAATTGAATCGGCAAAAAGAGCGGAATTATAAAAAATTTTAAAAAACTCTTGAAAAATGCAACTATCTTTTGCATTATTATAAGTGTAAGGGTTTTCTAAATGCAAATTTTTTTTGCATATCTGTTAACTAGCCTTGTCATATGGCTTTAAAAATAAAATGCTTTTAAGCAAGGAGGAACTTTCATGACAGTAAGTACTCATTCGATTATTGAACAAACGGAAAAGTATGGTGCGAAAAACTATCATCCCCTACCAATCGTTATTTCAGAAGCAGAGGGTGTATGGGTAAAGGATCCTGAAGGGAATAAGTACATGGATATGCTAAGCGCCTATTCAGCTGTAAACCAGGGACATCGTCATCCAAAGATCATCCAGGCATTAAAAGATCAAGCGGATCGTGTGACATTGACTTCACGTGCATTCCACAACGATCAATTGGCTCCTTGGTATGAGAAGATTTGTAAGATGACGGGTAAGGACATGGCGCTTCCAATGAACACTGGTGCTGAAGCAGTGGAGACAGCGATCAAGACAGCTCGCCGCTGGGCTTATGATGTGAAGGGTGTAGCCGAAAACAGTGCAGAAATCATCGCATGTAACGGTAACTTCCACGGAAGAACGATGACAGCTGTTTCCCTTTCTTCAGAAGAAGAATACAAGCGTGGCTTCGGTCCGATGCTTCCGGGAATCAACTTGATTCCTTACGGTGACTTGGAAGCATTGAAATCCGCCATTACACCAAATACAGCAGCTTTCCTGATCGAACCTATCCAAGGAGAAGCAGGGATCGTATTCCCTCCTAAAGGCTTCATGAAAGCGGCATATGAATTATGTAAAGAAAACAACGTCCTATTCATTGCAGATGAAATTCAGGCAGGTCTAGCCCGCTCCGGGAAAATGTTTGCTTGCGAGTGGGAAGATGTTGACCCTGATATGTACATCCTTGGAAAAGCACTTGGAGGAGGGGTATTCCCAATTTCATGTGTTGTGGCGAATGAAGAAGTATTAGGTGTTTTCAACCCAGGATCCCATGGTTCTACTTTTGGAGGGAATCCAATGGCATGTGCGGTTTCCGTTGCATCACTGGATGTACTGATCGATGAGAATCTGGCAGAGCGTTCTCTTCAAATGGGAGAATACTTTATGAGTAAACTTCGCGAGATAGATAATCCTATGATTAAGGAAGTTCGTGGTAGTGGTTTATTTATTGGAGTTGAACTTAACGAACCAGCCCGTAAATACTGTGAACAGCTGAAAGAAGAAGGACTGCTTTGTAAAGAAACGCATGATACTGTCATTCGTTTTGCCCCACCACTTGTCATCTCACAAGAAGACCTGGATTGGGCAATCGAAAGAATCAAAAAAGTATTATCATAATGCCCGTGGTGGTTCAAGATTCACCAAGAAGATTTTTTCTTGAACTGAGCGTAATAAGGCGTGAAAATAAAAATTATTTCTTTTCCAAGTCAATGGTTTAAGATACGGTAATATGTTACAATTACAACGTTTCAGATCACATAATAAAGAGGCGAATGTTTACAATGGGAGAAAACCTTAATCTGTTTACTTCTACACAGCATGTCATCAATGATGCTTTATCTAAGCTAGGATATACGGAAGAAATGTATGAACTTCTGAAAGAGCCGATTCGTATGTTGACCGTTCGTATCCCGGTCCGAATGGACGATGGCAGTATCAAAGTATTCACTGGCTACCGTGCACAACATAACGACGCAGTCGGGCCTACCAAGGGCGGGGTACGTTTCCATCCTGAAGTGGATGAAGAGGAAGTAAAGGCTTTATCCATGTGGATGAGCTTGAAATGCGGAATTGTTGATTTACCATACGGTGGAGGAAAAGGCGGAATCATCTGTGATCCAAGAACGATGTCTTTCACTGAACTTGAAAAGTTAAGCCGCGGTTATGTCCGTGCCATCAGTCAGATTGTCGGCCCTACAAAGGATATTCCGGCACCTGATGTGTACACAAACTCTCAGATCATGGCATGGATGATGGATGAATACAGCCGTCTTCGTGAAAATGATTCACCAGGATTCATCACAGGGAAACCGATTGTTCTTGGCGGATCTCAAGGTCGTGAAAAGGCTACAGCTCAAGGTGTTACAATCTGTATTGACCAAGCTGCAAAGAAACGTGGTATTGACATCAAAGGTGCACGCGTCGTGATCCAAGGTTTTGGAAACGCCGGAAGTTTCTTGGCGAAGTTCATGCACGATGCGGGTGCAAAGGTCATCGCCATTTCTGATGCCCATGGTGCCCTCCATGATCCGGCAGGTTTGGATATTGATTATCTATTGGATCGTCGCGATAGCTTCGGTACAGTAACGACTCTATTTGAAAACACGATTTCGAATAAGGAATTATTGGAGCTGGAGTGTGACATCCTTGTTCCCGCAGCGATTTCAAACCAAATCACTGAAGAGAATGTCTATGATATTAAAGCATCCATTGTGGTAGAAGCTGCAAACGGTCCGACAACCTTTGAAGCAACTCGGATTCTTTCTGAAAGAGGAATCCTGCTTGTACCCGACGTACTTGCAAGTGCGGGTGGAGTAACGGTTTCATACTTCGAATGGGTTCAGAATAACCAAGGGTATTATTGGTCGGAAGAAGAAGTAAACGAGAAGCTTCATGCTAAACTTGTCGAAGCTTTCAACAATGTATACGAAACATCTCAGAATCGTCGAGTGAATATGCGACTAGCCGCATACATGGTCGGCGCACGCAAAATGGCTGAAGCCTCAAGATTCAGAGGTTGGGTGTAACGATCGCATAAAATAAAGAACGTATCCTCAATTTATTGGGGATACGTTCTTTTTAGGTTTGGAAAGGAAATTTCTCTTTGGTATCGAAATGATTAGAGAGCATCGATTCTGGGTAAAATCATTGAAATTGACAATCAACAGAAATCGTCGTACGATAAAAACGTTCTTATGTTTAAACTATTAAACATTAATGATTCGGAGGGATTCATGTGTCAACTGAAATGATGATAGAGGAAGCTTCTCTTGAAAAGGTTGAATCAACACTTCAACAGCATAAGCAATTTTTTAAGTCAGGGGTTACCCGGCCAATTCAATATAGAAAAGACTTGTTAGAGAAATTCTCGGCCGTCATTAAAAATCATGAAGCAGAAATCATAAATGCGTTAAAATTGGATTTAAATAAATCCGAGATGGAAACGTATGCGACGGAAATAGGCATCCTGCTTGAAGAAATCCGATTCGTACTAAAGCATATCGACGAATGGGCAGAGCCCAAAAAAGTGAAAACAGCAAAGACCCATATTGGCTCGAAAGCTTACACGGTCCCGGAGCCCTATGGGGTCACATTGATCATTGCTCCTTGGAATTATCCGATTCAGCTTGCCCTGGCACCTGTCATTGGAGCGATAGCAGCAGGGAATACAGCCATCATTAAACCATCAGAATTAACTCCTGCTACATCGGCATTATTAGCGGAAATGATCAATACTCATTTTGACCCAAGACAGCTTTTCGTGATTGAAGGTGGAGTGGAAACGACGCAGCATCTCCTAAAACAACCATTTGATTATATTTTCTTTACCGGAAGCGTTCCGGTTGGAAAAGTGGTGATGGAAGCAGCGGCAAAACAATTGATACCCGTCACTCTTGAACTTGGTGGGAAAAGTCCTTGTATAGTGGATGAAACGGCGGATATCCCTCTGGCTGCCAAACGTATCGCATTTGGTAAAGTGACAAATGCCGGGCAAACGTGTATTGCACCTGATTACCTTTTTATTCATAAAAGCAAGAAAGATGAATTTATCACTGAATTTAAGAAAACGGTTATTGAATTTTATGGAACCGAACCGCTTAAAAGTGATAAGTTCGGGCGGGTCGTCAACGAACGTCATTTCAACCGTTTAACAAGCTATTTGGAAGATGGTGAAATCCTCTTAGGGGGGAACACTGATCCCTCAAGTTTAAAAATCGAACCGACCTTAATGGAGCCCAGAGACTTTTCAGTACCGGTGATGCAGGACGAAATATTCGGACCGATTTTCCCGGTCATTGAATATGAGGATCTTGACGATGTCATTGAATTTGTGACTGAGCGACCAAAACCCCTGGCTCTTTATTTGTTCACGAGCAATCCGATCACCGAAGAGCGAATTAACGGATCGATTTCCTACGGTGGCGGTTGTGTGAATGATACACTCATGCACATCGTTACACCATATCTTCCTTTCGGAGGAGTAGGGGAGAGTGGAATTGGAAATTACCACGGAGAATCAAGCTTCTCGACCTTCTCACATTATAAAAGCATCCTGAAGCAGACGACGAAATTTGACCTAAGCTTCCGTTATCCAAGTGGAAGGTTTGGTATGCAGATTATTAAGAAGTTACTGAAATAAGAAAGGCGACCCAGAGAATGGGTCACCTTTTTTAAATTGTACGGGAGATCCCGTTTTTAGCGCGTCGGCTCAGTATGAGGTTCTCTCTCAAGCTCTTCCGTCGGTTTGAATAACAGTCCAAGGTTAATGAGACCAGCAATACCGACTAAGCCGTAAATGATACGGGATAGAGCTGCATCTTGACCACCAAAGATTGCTGCAACAAGATCGAATTGAAAGAAGCCGATAAGTCCCCAGTTCACAGCACCAATGATGGTAAGAACTAAAGCAATGCGTTGAATTGCACTCATGATGTATTCCTCCTTATTGAATGAATCATTTATAACGTTTCCCATGTCCCCAATTCCTATTCAAATCAAGCGTAGCAAAATTTCCATGTGCAAGTTCTTTGCATTTTGGGGATGATATATTCGATAATAGGAAATGTGTTGAAAATATTTTGGGTAACGAAATGATTTGACCCTTAAAGAATACAAGGAGGTAACAACAAATGAATGACTTTACTTTTTACAATCCAACCAAATTGATTTTTGGAAAAGGACAAGTTGAACAACTGAAAGAATTGGTACCTCAATACGGTAAAAAAGTTCTTGTAGTATTTGGTGGGGGAAGCATAAAGCGTAATGGCTTATACGATCAGGTGATGTCAGTATTGAAAGAGATTGACAGTGAAGTATTCGAGCTTTCCGGAGTAGAACCCAATCCACGTCTTTCCACAGTCAGACGAGGGGTAGAAATAAGTAAAGAAAATGATATTGAGTTTATTTTAGCTGTTGGTGGAGGAAGTGTCATCGACTGTACCAAAGCAATCGCTGCAGGTGCAAAATATGATGGTGATGCATGGGATCTTGTAACGAAGAAAGCTTTTGCGAAAGAAGCTCTTCCATTCGGAACAGTCTTGACTCTTGCAGCGACAGGTTCTGAAATGAATGCAGGGTCAGTTATCACGAATTGGGAAACGAATGAGAAATATGGCTGGGGCAGCCCTGTGACATTCCCGCAATTCTCTATACTGGATCCGGAAAATACGTTCACAGTACCGAAAGACCATACAATCTACGGTATGGTGGATATGATGAGTCACGTGTTTGAACAGTATTTCAATAACGCAACAAACACACCACTTCAAGACCGTATGTGTGAGTCGGTTCTGACTACGGTTATTGAAACAGCTCCGAAGTTAATCAATGATCTTGAAAACTACGAGCTTCGTGAGACGATTCTGTACTCCGGGACAATCGCCCTGAATGGCATGCTGCAAATGGGTTACAACGGTGACTGGGCAAGCCATAACATTGAACATGCCGTGTCAGCCGTATACGACATCCCGCATGCAGGTGGACTCGCGATTCTATTTCCGAACTGGATGAAGCATAACCTGAAGGTGAATCCTGCGCGGTTTGCTCAACTGGCAGAACGAGTATTCAATGTCGACCCTTCCGGAAAGTCAGAGGAGGAAGTGGCACTGGAAGGAATCGAAAAGCTTCGTGAATTCTGGACGAGCATCGGTGCTCCGTCCCGATTGGCAGACTATGATATCGACGACAGTCAGCTAGACCTGATGGCAGACAAAGCCATGGTCAACGGGGAATTCGGTAACTTCAATAAACTGAACAAAGACGACGTTCTTGCGATTCTGAGAGCCTCTCTTTAATCGATCCTGGGAGGGACGGACCTTACGAAGGTCCGTCCCTCTTTTTTGGTCGAAATTGGTAAATATAGTAAAACGGCTGGTTTTTTTGTGATTTCGGCTGAATTCTGTAATGAAACGGCTGGATTCTGAATCATTTCGGCTGGATTTTTCCACAAAACGGCCGGATTCCATTCGGTTTGGGACGGATTTACCATACTTCCCCAAATAAATCCTTTCTTTTTTATAGCATTCACTTTCCAACTGGCTATTTTCACCCCCATAATCGATACTTTTTTGCCCAAACGTAGCGTCCCTGATCATGATCATCCATTCAGGTAAGGAAACACCTTTGATTACCCTCGCTTAAATGGGAAGGGACGGACCTTTTGAAGGTCCGTCCCTCTTTTTTATGGGGTTACTGAACCATAATTAGGGAATTATAAGCTGGTGAGAATAGTTGTTGAAAAAAGTTTGCTATGCACACGCTTACATAAAGGGAGCTTTCTTGATTCTCGGGTCAGCTTTCGATAAAGTGAGATAGAAGAAAATATTTTAATCGGAGGATGGTTATGACACACATTCGTTTTGATTATTCAAAAGCGTTATCGTTTTTTGGAGAACACGAACTTACATACTTAAGTGATGCCGTGAAGGTCGCTCATCATTCACTACATGAACAAACAGGTGCAGGAAACGACTTCCTTGGATGGATCGACCTTCCTGTAGATTACGACAAAGAAGAATTTTCCCGCATTCAGAAATCAGCTGAGAAAATTAAAAATGATTCCGATGTCCTGTTAGTAATCGGAATTGGTGGATCGTACTTGGGAGCACGTGCAGCGATTGAAATGCTGAACCACAGCTTTTATAACGCTCTTCCGAAAGACAAGCGTTCCACACCTCAAGTGTTATTCGTTGGACAAAACATCAGTTCCACATACATGAGAGACTTAATGGATCTTCTTGATGGAAAGGACTTCTCCATCAATGTAATTTCAAAGTCCGGTACGACGACTGAACCCGCCCTAGCCTTCCGTATCTTCCGCAATATGCTTGAAGAAAAGTACGGAGTGGAAGAAGCACGTAAACGTATTTATGCCACTACGGATAAATCGAAAGGTGCACTGAAGACGCTGGCGACAGACGAAGGTTATGAAACATTCGTCGTGCCAGATGATATCGGTGGACGTTACTCTGTCCTGACAGCTGTTGGACTGCTTCCGATTGCTGTAAGCGGAGTGGAAATCGAGACGATGATGAACGGTGCTGCACAGGCCCGTGAAGATTTCAGTAAATCCGAGCTGACAGAGAACCCTGCTTATCAATATGCTGCGGTTCGTAACGCACTTTACAATAAAGGAAAAACCATCGAAATGCTCATTAACTATGAGCCTGGTTTACAGTACTTTGCTGAATGGTGGAAGCAGCTGTTTGGGGAAAGTGAAGGGAAAGACCAAAAAGGAATTTATCCTTCTTCAGCTAACTTCTCGACTGACCTTCACTCTCTTGGACAATATGTCCAGGAAGGACGACGTGACATTTTTGAAACAGTCATCAAGGTTTCAGAGCCTCGTCATGAGCTTAAAATCGAGAAAGCTGACAGTGATCTGGACGGCTTGAATTACTTAGCCGGTGAAACAGTGGACTTTGTAAACAACAAAGCGTTTGAAGGGACATTGCTTGCACATACAGATGGGGGAGTGCCAAACCTGATCGTGGAAATTCCTGCGATGGATGCTTACACATTCGGTTACCTGGTGTACTTCTTCGAGAAAGCATGTGCGATGAGTGGATACCTGCTTGGTGTGAATCCATTCGACCAGCCGGGCGTGGAAGCATACAAAGTGAATATGTTTGCCCTTCTTGGAAAACCAGGCTTTGAAGAGAAGAAAGCCGAACTTGAAAAACGTCTTAAATAAGGAAAAGAGCACTGAGGGAAATCTCAGTGCTCTTTTTACATTTTTCTTTCGCTTTAGGAGAAACTATCCCTAAAAGAAAGGGGATGGATCGATGTGATTGAGCTTTCATCTAGCATTGAAGGACAGCATTACCAACTGTATAAGCTTGAACAGCTATTAAAGCCGCTTGGGTATTCAATAGGCGGAAATTGGGATTATGATCACGGCTATTTCGATTATAAAATTGATGACGAAGTGGGCTACCAGTATTTGAGAGTACCATTTACGTCTGTTGACGGGCAATTGGATTCAAGGGGGGCCACGGTTGAATTCGGGAAACCGTTTCTTCTTTCTCATAAATACCAGCGTGGCTTGGACGACTACGCATCCACAGGAACCTTTTCAGGCTCTGTCAATCAATTTTCAGAACCACAAGATCCTGATGCAAGCTTCCCGGAAGAATACATTGAAGTCGGAAAAGAACTTGTAAAAGAGCTGGAGAACGTTCTTTTCTCTAGTTAGAGATCACAAGAAGTTCATCCGTTTCTTCAATCATAGTCGTCAAAGGAGGATTCACAGTCGTGATTTCTCCTTTTTTTATGCCTAAAAGGATGACATTGCCCTTTAAAAGATTTGCACTTAAAGAATGGAAGCTTTCATTGATGTGTTCTTCTGAAACAGGTATCAGCTTTAGATTGTTTCCTTTTAAATGATTCAATAATTTTAAGATGGTCTTGGACATCCCTTGAGAAATGATACTGTTCATCATCACATAGCTTGTCTGCATATTCGTTTGAATCACTTCATCGGCCCCTGCCCGCTTGGCATTCGCTACTTGATCCTTCTGAAGGATTTCCACTACTGTATATAAATCAGGGTGATTCCCTTTAATGGCAAGAAGAGTCAAGACAGAATTCATGTCCGCCGTTATCTCATCTTTATTTTGATCGGCGGTGATGATGGCGATTGATGCTTCATGAAGATTTACTTTTTTCAAAATGGCATCTCTAAATGGGGTTCCCCTCACAAAATGGATGTGGTTATTATTATATGGATTCTTTTGGAGGGTTTCATCGACCAGAATGATATCGCATCGGGACTGCAGGGAAGTTAATTGGTTGATCACTTCCCGCGTCCGCTCATTCCACCCTACGATCACAACATGATCTTTCCCCTTGAACGTTGCTCTGCCTTCCAAATAAGCATTTTGTGTCATGACCGTTTCTGCTGCGAGCATGACAAAATAAGTAGAAAGAAAACCCGCACCTACCAAGATAAGAATGATCCCAATCAGTCTGCCTTCAAACGATGAGGGAACAAAATCCCCATACCCCACAGTGGAAGTCGTAATAATCGCCCACCAGATCCCGTCGAATAAGGAAGGGAAGGTATCGGGCTCTATGAAATGAATGATCGTTCCAAACGAGAGCATGAGCGTAATCGCAATCATAAATATCCTAACAACTAAAGGCCAGCGCAAAAACCCCTGAAACATCTGCTGTACCATTCTACCAGCTCCTTTTCATCTGCACTGACCATTATTGCCTATTCAGGTTCTTCTAAAACTCAGAAAGCCATTCTTTCTTCAACAAACTGTACATATGCGCATCATATCTATGGTCATCTTGAAGAATATACTCTCTGAGTAACCCTTCTTGCTTGAAACCAAGCTTTTCAACCACTCTTGAAGAAGCTTTATTGTAAGGGACGATCACTGCCCCGACACGATTCATTCCTTTATCTTTAAACAGGTAGCTGAGTAACGGGAAGAGTGCCTCAACCATGATGCCCTTACCCCAATGTCCGGGACTCAAATCATAGCCTATTTCGCAGCGTTTATAGGCTTTGGAAATGGCGTGGAATCCGCATGTACCGATTATGTTTTCAGTGGTCTTCTCCACAATCGCCCAGCGCATTGGTCCGCCTGTTTCAAGGTGCTTTTCGTAGTTTTCCACCATACTGACAGCCACTTCTTTCGATTCGATCGGACTCATGCCGAAATAGCGGAGAACATCCTCAGACGTGTATAGCTCATAAAGAAAATCAACATCTTTCATTGTGAGTTGCCTTAGTGTTAATGTTTCTGTTTCTAATACTGGATATTTTTCCATTATTTTCAACCCCTTTGTACATGAAAGTATAACATTGAAGTGTCCGGTTGAGTGACGTTTCATAGTCACTTCTACATTTCTTCATGATTTGCTGATTTCGTTAGGGGGAGTCAGCATTTTTGTGAGGTTTTGCACATATTTATAGTGGGTAAAAGATGGTTATTAAAATGTATAAGGGGATAGACAGATGGACGTACATTTTTGTGTAGAAGGACTACCGTACGTGTTTCATAAACAAAAATTTGATGATATTTCTCCCCTCCTGTTGATGAAGGAGGCAGGGACCATTATGAAATTTTCAACTGAACATGAGGGTTCTTGTTTTATGGAAGCACGTATTATTAAGACTTCCTTTGAGACGATATTGGACTCCTCCAACGGGATTATAGAACAATTTTTGGCGGTGCATTTGTTTGTAGAAGATGAGGAATTGAAGAAGGGTTTTTTTGGTAGGGCAATGATGAATGAATAGCTAGTAGAGGCGCATTACAAAGTTTACTCTATTATATGGACAAACTGACAGTCATTGTGAAAGCTAGTACATACGATATATTAAAAATATTAATATATCGGAGGAATAGTATTGAATAATAGAACAATCAAATGGAGTGGATATACTTGGAATGTGAAAGATTCTTCTACTAACAAATGGGGTCCGGGACCGAATTTTTTTTCAGGTAGCAGCGAAAATGTATGGGTAGACAGTAGAGGAAGATTGCATTTAAAAATAACAAAACGAAACAATAAGTGGTACTGTGCTGAAGTATATAACACGAAGACCCTCGGTTATGGAACGTACCGTTTTTTTGTGGATGGCCGACCGGATTTATTGGATCCAAATATAACGCTGGGATTATTCACATATGATGGTACTTCTGCGGATGCTGCTGCCAATAATTATCGGGAAATTGACATTGAATTTGCAAAATGGGGATATCCAAAAGGACCAAATTCACAATACGTGGTTCAGCCCTATACAAAGGCGGGAAATATGATTCAATTTCAAACGTCCCTAAGTGGAAACTATTCGACCCATAGTTTTTTATGGACTCCATCATCCATTAAATTTCTTTCCCTGCATGGACACTATTCAAAACTACCAAGTCCAATAGAATGGTATCGAATCAAGGAATAGACATATAGAGGGGGAGATATCCCCAATACTAAAAACGAAAAAGTAGATATCAACTTATGGTTGTTTGGGGGAAAGGCTCCGTTGAATCAAAAGGAAGCGGAAATCGTGATAACCAAGTTTGAGTTTATACCATTTGCTACCTAATGGTATAGTAAGTTTGAGATCAAAGCTATTACTAAAAAAGATGGGGAAATCCTGTATATAGGATTTCCCCATCTTTTTTTGGTATGGAGCATAGCGGGATCGAACCGCTGACCTTTTGGCTGCCAGAGACAGGTCTAAAATAAAATAAAAAAAATAGATCAAAAGAGTAATATATTTATATGAATATTACTAAGTTTTGAAGATGAAAAAAATAAATAAAATAATTCTGTGCAATTCCTGTGCAATAGGAATGTGGGGCTGGGTGGTTACTTAAAAAGTATCAATAAATAATTTGATTATAAAAAAGGAGGACCGAATCACATTGATTTGGTCCTCTCTTCTTATTTGTAAAGGGATGAAACCTAATTATATAAATATTAAATACTACTTGGTTTATGAAGTGAAGAAAGCTTTAAATAAATAAAGTAATAATACATTATAATTACTTTAAACCTGTATGAATTGTGGGAATTGAGGCTAATAAGACAACATTTAGCTATAATAATTCCTCTGCAAATACACGTTTGATTTTTTCTTGGAACATTGAATCTTTATAAATCATTTCTGCAGTCATCCTTTTAAACGGTTGTTTATTAATAGTTTTTCCGATTTTTTTTGAAACTTTTTCACAAGTATTTAAGGCTGTCATTACTGAATATTCTTTTTTCCACATCGGTATATTATTTTTATTTATTTCTGTCATACATTGAATTCCGTAAATAAAAGCAAGAACGATACCTTGTAATAACTTATTATCAGAGGTAAATCTATTTGGTAAATTACTTTGAATAATTGTGTTTTCAGTAAGTTCTTTATACAAATACCAAAGATCAGGTAAAAGATATCCTGTATATGTTAGGGGTTGATTTTCATTATTTTTTTTAACAACCTCTTTCTTTCTTGTCAAAGATTGACGAAGTGAACTATCATTATATTTTTTATTTTTTTCAACTCTAAATAAATTTGCCACCTTCAATACATCTGTTACGTGATGATCCCCTTCATCCCCTTCTTGCCAGGCTATTGATTCAGAGGGAAGCACTTTTTTAATCCATTCGTGAGCACCAATCTTTTCCCCTATTGAATACTCTTCTACTCTTTTTGACATATTTAAAGCTACAGAAATATCAACTAGTTGTTCTCTAGGTAAATTAACATCAACAGTAACATATACATAAGCATTTTCGTTTCCGTATATACTTAATACTTCGTTGGTGTGCCCTCCATTAAAATTTCCTTCTTCTTCAGTGCATAATAGAGTTACTAAATTGCCGTTTCTTATAATTTCGGAGGCTACAACACGTATACCTAAATTCTTTAAACGAAAATTTTCAGGTTCTTTTCTTAATGTCTGAATCATTGCATTAACTGCTTTATTTTTCTTTCCGGTAAATTTTCTAGTATTAGCATTATTGGGGAGTTTTGTTTTCAAGAAGGACTTAGTATTTACAACCATAAAAACGACTTTTCGATTATCGACAACTGTTTCATTAACAGATACAGCCTCTAAAGTATAAGAGTGAAGTTCTTCTTTGATTAGTGTCATTACTTTTCCAGCTCCTTATTTAATGAGATTTCCAAACGATGAATTAATATACAAAGGTACTTTTGATAGTTCTAATATATTTTTAAGAATATCCCCTGATAATTTGGATTATATAGTTCAAAATAGATGTTGTAAATTGCTTAAATATAAAACTTTTTTGCTTTTATATTTATAGTTTCTAAAAAAAAAAATATAAAAAATATAAAAAGGGAAACAAAAACTTTTATACAACAGTGTGAATTTAAATTCGGAAAATAGCCAAGAAAAAAAAGAACGAAAAAAAATAAAAAGTAATTCTAAAAATTACCTTTGTTCCCACAATAAAAAAATCGATTCCTTTACTTGTTTTGTAAATAAGAATTTTTTCTTATACTTTTCAGTTTTGGGTATATAATTTCAGTGAAAACAAAATCTCTTTAAATGGAGTCAAGGTAAAGCCTTGTAAAGAAAGTTAATGCCTAATATATGAAAGGAGTTCTGCTAATGTAGAAACCGTTTAAATAAAGTTGATTAGTAAAAAAAATTGAATTCGTATTAGAATTAAGGTATATGGTGTCCAAGCTGGCACTCTCGAACCTTGGACCCCATCCAAAATCGAGAATTAAGAAACACAGTATCTCTTAATCAAATTTATAAAGAGAACAACTCCAACAAGAGGGAACGAAGATAGATCAGCTTTCCTTAGGAAGGATTAGTACACCTTTTAACTATGTACTCAAGATGGGGACAGGGAGAACAACGGTTATGTTTCAAATTTTTGTGGAAAATTGAGACATAACCAGTTGTTGAAAACTGGTGTTTTTTGAGTCCAACGCAAGTTGACTCAAAATATAGTCTTACTTAGGTTCTGGGTCGCCGCATTCCCCAGGGATTCTGAATGGGGAATAGGCGGACCAGAACCTTAGTAAGACTACAATTCACGTTTAGTATATATTGCCGATGGGGGTGGTGAGTTTGAGTAGGAAACTAGAAGCATCTTTAAAAAAAGTTGATAATGTATTTCAAAAAATGTATCGAAATAAGATTACCTTAAAAAGTAGGGACAAAGGTTCCTGGAGTGAAACTACACTCGATACTTATAGGGATGAAGTATATTCAATATTACGAAAGGTATATAGTGAATATGGAGTTAGTGACGTAACTAAAATTAAAGGCTATATGATAGAGTCGATTTTTTATGAAAAAATTAATTCTGTACATAAGCAAAGATATTCTGCTTACTCCTTAAAAAAGTCAATTTCAGCACTTGTAGCTTTAAATCACGGAATTGAACAAACTAATGTATTTAAAAGAAAATTTTCATTGGGAGATCCCTCGAAATTTAGGGATATAGTAAAAGAACAGAATATAAAAAGAATTTCCAAAACTTCACAAACTCTTAGAGCGACTCCAGAAGAATGTAAATCTGTACTAAGTGAACTGAAAACTATTGGACATCAAACAATTAATAGAGAAATGACATTAACAGTTGCTGAAGTTATGTATAGGACTGGAGGTAGAATTAATAGTGTGTTAAGGCTGAAGAAAAAAAACATTTCAATAGACGACAATAAGTTGACCTTTTGGAAAGATAAAGGAGGACTATCAAGAACAATAGAAATATCTGATGAAACAAAAGAGTACCTCAAAAATATTACAGAAGGAAAGAAGGATGAAGAAAGGTTATTTGTAAGTAAAAAAAGGGATGGTACTTTTAAGTCAATGCGACAGACAGCAAAAGAAATAGAAAAGTTAATTAGAAATGCAGCTAAGCATTTGGATCGATCTGAACTGGTGAGGGTGAAAAATAATGAAGGAAATTATAAAGAAATTTTAGTTAATAGAAAGTTTACCCCTCATTCGTTTAGAAAATCATTTGCGTTAACAAGGGCTGGTGAATATTATGAAAGGTTTTCAACTAAACAAAGTATAGATAACTATGTACGAGCAAAAATCGCTGAAAACAACAAAATAAAAGAAAAATTGGATAGTTTGCGATTTCGGATTAATAAGAATCGAAACAGAAAACGAGATCTAAATAGGGAGGAGTATGCAATATTTTTTACATCTATCGATCTAGGTCATTTCAGAAATGATGTTATATTATCTTATTACACTTCTTTTAAAGAAGTACAAGAGTATTTGAAAAAGTAGAATTAAGATGAAAGTTTGTAGTATTAAACAAGGGAATTAAAAGTTTTTAAGAAATATATCAGAGAAGAGGTGTTAATTAGTATATATTTTAAAGATTCTTTTAACATTCTTTTAACTAAATACTGATATAAAGTGAGGGAACACATTGGAAATAAGTAAAAATAGTAGCTGGTTATCCTTTTCGGATAATGGAAGACCTAAGATCAAACACGTAATATTGGCGGAGGAAATAGCCAGTGAAGTAAAATTATTTAAAAATAACAAACACTATAAATACTTTGATAGTAATTTAGGTATATGGAGAGATAACGCCCATCAGTATCTTCAAACTTATATTGTAAATAAACTAGGTAAGTATTCAAATAAGTCCATAGTTAAAGAGGTTCTTTTCCATTTAGAAAATAAATATCATAATAATGAACATTTTGACCCTTTTGAAAACTCTAATCCCTTCCTTATAGCAATTCAAAACGGAACTTATAACCTTCAAACAAATAATTTTACCCCTTCTTACAATTCTAATGATTATATTCAAACAAAGCACATTAATATAGTGTTTGACCCTAATTCAGAATGCCCGCAAATAGAGAAGTTTCTTATGCAAGTAGTAGGAAAGGAGCACCTGGATTTTATATATGAATGGTTTGGTTTTCAACTAGTAAGAGCCTATTGGCCTCAATGCTTTTTACTAATAAATGGGGTAGGGGGTGCCGGTAAATCCAAACTTATTGAATTATTAACTATTTTCGTGGGAGGGGATAATGTTTCTAGTGTTTCTTTAGAAACATTAATGAATGATAAGTTTTCAATAGCAGAATTGCATACAAAATCGTCAAATTTATGCGCTGATATTGATCCGAAATATATGGACAAACCAGGACTACTAAAGAATCTGACTGGCGATGACTTAGTAACAGCTAATAGAAAATATCTAAATCCCATAACTTTTAAAAATTATGCGAAAATCACATTCTCTATGAATAGTTTACCAACTTTAACAGATACATCAGATGGAATGAAACGGAGAACATTAATATTACCTATTACAAATAAGATAAAATTAGAAAAGCAAAAAGCGGATATTATAAATGATTTAAATAATAAAGAGGAAATATCAGGTCTATTTAATAGAGCCATAGAAGGTATAAAACGTTTAAATAAAAACAAATGGTTTAGCACAACATCTCAAATGGAAAGCGCCGTAAATAATTGGTTTGAGGAGAGCGATATTATACAACAATTTTTGATTGAAAAATGCGAATGTGATTTAGAAAATAACAGTTTATACACTAAAGGAGATGATTTATTTTATTATTTTAATAACTATCGATCAAATTCAAAGATTGATAAAATCTCTAAGATAAAATTTTATAAAGAGCTTTCAAACAAAGGGTATTATAAAAAGAAAAAAAAGCTTACGGATGGAACCAGTTTTCAAGCAATCTTTGGGGTAAGGTTGAAATATTAGTCAGTATTTGAAGCTTTTATTATCTGTTTAAATTTATATCAAACTTTCATAAGCCTCGCGGTATTTTGTAATTCGCTCCCCTCAAGAAAATAAATCTATCTATAACAAGACTTCCGATCAACATTGAAAACGGATATATCTACCTGTCCATTCCCCTAAATGCACGGTTAAGATTAGGAATTGTACTTCAAACAGCAGCTCCGCATCCTATCCAAAATGAAAAGAGACCCTTTCTGAAATATTGTAAGGGGTTCCGTTAACGGAGGGAAAATCTTAAATCACACCCAAATTAGCAGCAGAAAAAGTAACGTAAATAACACCATATTTATCAGTAAAAAACCCAGAGCTACAGACTCTGGTTTTTTATGTCTATATTATCTTCTTGTTCCATTAAAGCTCCCGCTAATGGAAGATACTGTTTCAATAAAAAATGTGATGTAAATGTTGTTTGCTGGGGTCCAATTTGCAGAAGAGCTTATAATTCTATTACCGCCATCAATATTCCAATAGCACCTAAAGTAAGGATTTGAAGTGAAAATCATTTCGCAGAATATACACCTCCTAACTATAGGCTGTTTTCACAAAGATTGTTGTTTTTAACAAGGATATGGTTCCATTTGTTTTTCGAGAGTTAAGTTCTTCCCTAAAACCGATCAAAGAAACCAAGAGGGGAAGAAGCTTGCCGGCATCAACATCGCTCATATGGAAGTATATGGGTGAACTGCTATAAACTATATGGTAGAATATATAATCATATTGTAATTTTTCCAATGGTTTTGCAATAGAATACTATATTTGAAAGGTTGAAGAAAAATGAGCTGGTTACTTCTATCAATAATAATAGGTATCATAGGATTCATATTTCTTGTTGTTAAAACTATAAACAAACAGATAGAAACTGGTTTTTCAGTAAATTTTGTAACAACGGGATTAGCACTGGTAACAGAGTCCTTCGGGACTTTTTCAGATAAAGCTTTTGCTTTGTTATCAGGCGATGAAGCAACAAATAATATCGTACAGTTGGTAACTGGATTTATCATTATTGGAATTGGCATCTGGATGTGGATGTACACCAAGAATAAACTTAGCATTCTTAATTTACTTGGAATGAAAGAAAGAAGGATAGAAGAACACAGGAAAGATGTTGGTTTAAATCGTTTTGAGTTCAAGGAGAGGGAAGTGGATTTAGGTATATATGCAAGAAAAATGAACTTAGAGCGATATGAAGAGGCAACTAATATGATAGAAATAAAAATGAAGTCATTTTATTCGGAAAATAAGGATGTGAAAAAGGGATACACCGGAACTGCACCTATCCCACTCACAATGTTTGCGGGGTACTGTGATCAAGGTGCTCCAACTGTTGAATTCTTTGAGTATCACAAACTTGACAGGAAATATATGAAGTTGGATAAATCGAAGAAAAACTTTTTTTCATCGAAAAGGACATATCCGGACTTACAACTAAGCCATCCTTTGGGTACTTTGAATCTTGAAGATGCAGAAGAAGTAGTAGTGGGTGTTAGTACGACAATTCAGATTCAGGAGGAGCAAGTTCAGCAATTTAATGCTCCTTTTATTGATGTATCGATTGAAACCCCTAAACAGAACTCGATTATGTATGAAGACCAGCTGCACGATTATAAAAAACTCATCTTTGATTTATTCGTAGAGCTGAGCGGTTATTCGAGCATAAAAAAGATTCATTTGTTGTTGTCGTGTCAAAGTAGTTTGGTTTTTGAAATCGGGAAGATCCTGACAACAGATACCTATATGGTTGAAATCATAAATTACAACTATGTTAATAATTCAGTTTCTACAGGCCCTTGCTACAACTGGGGAATTTCTTTTAATAACCAAGGGACTAGATATATCCAGTGTTTTAATGGGGGGATAGAAAATGAGCTTACTGACAATGTTTGATTTAGAAAAGAAATTTACTTCATTTTACACCGACTGCGTAAAATTGTCTGATCAAGAAATCAATTCGCTTAGAGAGAAAAAAAGAAAAAACATTGACCGGCTGAAAGAGGGTCTGTCGGAATATAACGATGAAAATGATACAGAGTATAAGATAATGGATGTTATCGAGCAGGGCAGCGTTGCGATGAGGACCGTAACACAGCACGATAAGAAGGAGTATGACATTGATGTGGCCGTGGTGTTTAATTCAAGTAATATTCCAGATGACACCAAGAAAGTTAAATCTATCATAGAAGACGCATTACAAAGGAAGTGTAAGCAATTTAAGGCATCTCCTAAAGCAAAAACGAATGCTGTCACTTTAGAATATGCTTCTGGTTATCATATAGACTTTGCCATTTACAGAAGAACAATGAATTTTTATGATAGAAATTTTGAGTATGAGCATTGTGGTAGCGAATGGAGAAGCAGGGATCCCAAGGCCATCAATAATTGGTTCAAAGAGGTTAATGATGCTTCAGATAAAAATATTAGAAGAGTAGTTAGGTTGCTGAAAATGTTCTGCAAATCAAATCCCGGATGGCTAATGCCTGGAGGCCTAGTGCAATCAATATTGGTGGCAGAGCGAATTCAAATTAGGGACCGGCTTGATGAAATGTTCTATGAAACAATCAAGTCAATAAAAGAAAGATTGGATTATAACAAAGAAATTCTCAACCCTGTAACCGGCCAATCAATTCTTTATAACAAGAAAGATGAGCAGAAGGTCAAAAATCTTTGTACACGGCTTAGCAATGGTATTGAAAAACTAGCAGTTTTATTTGATGATATTTGCACTGAAGATGATGCAATGAATGCCTGGAAGAACTTCTTTAATCATAAATTCTGGGGAGAGGATATTCAAAAATCATTTTCTGAAAATGCTATGTTGGAAGCCAGAAATGAGGAATTATTACGATTAACTGCATTGGTGAATATGGGAACAGGTGATTCTTATTCTTTAGAGGAGTTTGAAGGTAGGTTGCCAAAGGGTTGTAGTATATACTTCCAGGTAGACCCGCTCGTTCCTTATACTAAAGTGGAGTGGATTGTTCACAATTATGGGGATGAAGCGGAAGGTGATCTCTACCATAAAAAAGAAGGTCGAACAGTAGTTGAACACACCAAATATAGAGGGAATCATACGATGACTTGCAAAGTGTATGAAGGAGGAAGGGTAGTAGCCCAGAAAGTAGTACCGGTAAATATAAGATAGAAAAATGCAGGTTAAAAATTTCTGGTTCGTTTTTAGCGAGGGAATAGCAAAATGAACTTAATGTTTTGAATATAGAAAGCTCTGAGTCCTTTTCTAGACTCAGAGCTTTCTATTTAATTTCTTAAATTAGCCTGCTATTCATAATGCTATTTGCTATTTTCTCTCCCTGAACGGAACCCCTTAGAAATATTGAGAAAGGGTCTCTTAATGTTACCTTTCACACGCGTAGTTATCTTTATCTCGGTCGTGCTTAGAAGCATATGCTGGGTGATCAGATGCTACCCCGTTTGGATATTTCTTTCTAAGTTCTGTACAGTTTTGGAAGTACTCCGGTTGAGCGGTTGCAGCAGGTGCTGCTTCTGGCTCAGCAGGCGTAGTTGAACTTGAGCTCGAACTATTGGTGGAAGCTGTTGTGGTTTTCTTTTCCTCTTTAGGATCCAAATCCCCTTTGGTTGTTCCGTTTTCACCAAACGCCCAAAGCCCTGTATTATCTTCCCTTGCCTCACGAGCAAATTTCACAAAAAAATCACTGTATTTAACGTCAGGTGAGTAGGTAGAAGGTTCGGCATAACCATTCAACACCAACTGAGCATTAAACATTTTAGTGCGGATTTCTTCTTCATCCATATCATCTTGAGGAACGTCTAACCATACTATTCGTAAGTATCGATCGTAACGGTCTATATCAGATACATCCTTCTGAACCCAAACCTTTTTGCCTTCCAATTCAGTGGCTGTATACTGACTAGCCTCTTTCCCATACTCTTCAGTTCTCGTTGTTGATTCCGGCGTGTTCACTCCTACGAGCCTGATTTTTCTCCCATCTTCTAATTCAAGAGTGTCGCCATCAACTGCACGAGCAACCATTACTTCCTCTAAACCAAATTGTCCGACTAGATTTTGCCTTTTCTTTTCAGCAGCTTCTTTTTTAGCCTGTTCTTCTTCTTGCTTTTTAGCCTTCTCTTCAGCTAACTTTTTCTCTTCCTCTGCTTTCTTTTCAGCCTTTTCTTTTTCCTCTGCTTTAGCTTTTGCTTCAGCTTCAGCCTTTTCCTTTTCTTTCTCTTCCTTCTCTTCCTTCTCTGTCTGCTCACTCGCTACTTTCATATTTGTTTCATAAGTCTCAGATGGGGCTACGATCACACCAACAATCGGTAACAACAACCCAATAGCTATAAACCATCCTGGTTTCGAAAAAGTCATTTTCCCTTTTCTTTTTTGAGCACTTTGATACAACCCAAAAGTCAATACAACAAGCGCCAACCACGCCAGAGGAGTGGAGGCCGCCATTAGCAAAGTAAATAGAATAGCCACAATAGCTAAAATCCAACGCAATACTTTCATCCTTTACACCTCATTAATTTAATATTTTCTTTTTCTCAGCCTGGAATTCTTCTTCAGTTAAAATCCCTTTTTCTTTAAGTTCAGCAATCCGTTCAAGTTGTTTATATTTATCTTCACCCTGCTCACTCGAAGCAGCCTTCGCAGATGGCTTTGTTTTTGCTTTCTGAACTGGTTTGATTCTGTATTCTGCGATTTTACCGTTGACGGCACTCAAGAATGATTTAAAAGTATCATCGTCGATAATGTCATCAAACTTCTTTCTTCCGCGCCCATAATCAATAAAAAGCTCTTTTGAAGCAAAGCCGTCCCTTGCGAGCGAAATCCCCTTCATCTTGGAATACTCAAATTCTTCGATGTATTGGTTATTCCCCCGTACAAATGCGAAGATCATTTTTTCTTCAGCAGCAAACAAGAGTCCTTTGATTTCCCTTTTCTTTGTCTTGTCATACTCAGCTTGAATAACTCCTAAGACCTGTTCATCTTCTCGTAATAAATGACGTTCAACATACTGAAACACCTCTTTATGAGCCGAGTAAGTGATTTTCTTCCCCATACCAGGAGATGGCCCAAAGAATCGCTCCATAGATTTTAACTCTTCTGCTTTTCTTCTTTCCTTTTCAATACGCCTCGCTTCCCTTTTCCTATCCTGTTCTTCTTGGAAACGTTTAGCTTCTTCCTCTTTCCTTTTTTTCTTTTCAGCCTGTTCTTTCTCTCTTTTGGCCAACTCTTCCGGACTTAAATCAGTTTGACCAAGGATTTTTTTCCATAGGCTCATCCTATAAAACCTCCTTATATATTAAAATTCCTAAAAACAAAAGTTCTATAATTAGAACTTACTAAAATAGTATATTTAGGTAACATATATTTATTTTACCACAATAAAACAGTAAAATAATACCATCATAAAAACACTCGGAGGGCTTTTCCAATCATTATCGCTACATTTGTATAAAAAGGTTCCAAACTTATTCCTAAATAGTTTCTAGTTCCAAGCAAGGAATAACTTTAAATATTAGGTAGTTAGATCTTTGAGCAAAAAATCACGAAAAAAATTATGAGTTAGAACTAATTAATGGAATCGGAACTAAAGTGGAACCCTTGTTGAAATAGGTAATTAGTAATTATTGTTCATTTATTTAGTCTAGGTTCCAAGGTTCTAATTTAATTTAAGATTAAGGTTTATTAAAAAAGATAAAAATAAAAAAATAATTATTTTTTATCTAATAATCCGGAACCTTGGAACTAAAAAATATGAATGGTTCACTTTTCTTTATTTTTTGAAGAGCGATTCTCGAACGCTGGAAAGATGAATATCTCAACCGGAGTCCTATAAGAATTACATATAGCTAAGAATATTACTAAATTAGGTGCCGGACATATTCTCAGTATATGTTTTTGGATAAAAACGAAGATAATAGTAACAGATAGATAAAGGTGAGAAAGTAAGGTATTTGTTGATAAGATATTTAAATGTTATATACGCTTGGTACTAAATTAGTAAAAAGGAAGTGGCGGAATGTTAGTTCAATTTTGTATAGAGGGATTTCCTATCTTGTTTCACCAGCAAGAGTTTAAAGATATCAATCAATTCTTTCATATGAAGGAATGCAGAACGGTATTAAAGTTCTTTTCTGATGAAGGAACATATATAGAAGGTGAAATAAATAGAACTGCATTTGAGACTGTAATATCTTTAGGAGAAGATGAAAATACAGTGAGAGAACAAAGTCTAATAATTTATATTAAGGTTATTGACATAGAAATGGCCAAGCGATTTTTAAAGACAATTGTCAATATTCCCTGACTTAGAACAAAAAAAGATCAAGGCTACTGGTACAACAAGCCTTGATCTTTTTTTGATTAGTTTCAAACATTTGCATTGTACAGTTTTAAGTAATGTTCTATTTCACATCTTTAGAATTTCCTAAAAAAAATTAAACTTTTTCATTTCTTCCATTGGAAAACCCAAAACACTAAAAATATAATCAATCAGAATAATAAATATGTATTGAAGAGGAGAGGTTTAAATGAATAAAAAAATAGAAGATTATCCAATGATTTTGAAAGCAAGCGACATTGCAGAAATTTTGAGTGTTTCAAAACCAACAGCTTATGAATTAATGAATCAAAGTGATTTTCCATTAATAAAGTTTGGCCGATGCAAACGTGTATTTAAAGCGGAATTCTTTGATTGGCTTTCAAAATTACAATCTAATGTATCATAACTCTTATTGTTTTAATTTTATTCAATTAGTTTATTGAGTAATCTTCAATGGTGGTTATACTAAAAATAACCACCTCCTTACCCCGCACAGAGAATGGAGGATGAAATATGGCAGGACCAAGATTGAGAAAAATAAAGAGCGGATATTGCTATCGAGCTAGATTCAGTGATTATAAAGGAGATAAGTTTCAAAAGTATTTTAGTGGTTTTGCTAAACAAAGTGAAGCGATAGCTCATTTCGCTCAAAAAAAAATAGAGTATTTAACCCCACCCGATAACAGAGAGATAAATAAAACAAAAGAAATGTTTAACGACTACGTAGAGAGATGGTTTCAAACTTCTTATACCCGTAGTGTGGCTGAGACAACAGCGTATTCAAGTTGGTCATTAATTAAAAATCATATACTACCGTATTTCACTTCAATATTTTTTGATGAAATTACGACCCTGATGATAGATGAATTTTATGCGAAAAAGCAGGATCAAGGTCTGTCGCCCAAAACCGTGAGAGAAATACATAATCTTCTCAATCGGGCATTTGGTCAAGGGGTGAAATGGGGGGTATTGCAACAAAACCCTGTGAGTGAAGCTACTCCTCCAAAGCTACAACATAAGGAGCATTCCCTATGGACTAAAGAACAAACTGAGAAGTTCTTGAAAGTAGTCGAAGGGACAGAAAATGAAGTGTTTTATATACTTGCAATTTTCACTGGAATGAGAAGAGGTGAGATATTAGGTCTGATGTGGGATGACATAGACTTTATTCAAGGGAAGATTTACGTTTCCAGGGGATTAGTTCGTGTGAAAGAAAGGGGGTTAGTTTTAAGAGATGTTAAAACTAGAAAATCTCGTAGACAAATTTCAATTTCTCCTTTCGTCATTTCAAAATTACAAGAACATAAAGATAAGATCACAAGAATGGGAAAGTTAAATACCAAGGGAATGGTTCTTATTTCATCTACAGGAAATAATAAAGATCCTAATAATGTACTCCGTGAATTTAAGCGTATCACTAGAAATGCCTCGATCCCCAAGATTACGATACACGATTTAAGACATTTACACGCCACAATGCTACTTAAAAACGGAGAAAATCCTAAAGTAGTGTCGGAAAGACTAGGGCATAATGATGTGGGAATCACATTAGATACTTATTCTCACGTTACACCAGATATACAGAATTCCGCAGCCCTTCGTCTTGAAAAAACCTTCTTTGGAGAGAGAGAATGAATTGAAAACTTGTGCAACTATTGTGCAATATCATAAATATAGATAACTAGAAAGAAAATAAAAAAAAAAAAAGAAACCCTAGATGTATAAGGGTTTCGGGTGTATGGAGCATAGCGGGATCGAACCGCTGACCTTTTGGCTGCCAGCCAAACGCTCTCCCAGCTGAGCTAATGCCCCGTGATCGGTCAAGATTTATTATAAGAAATATTCATACTGTTAGTCAATCATTTTTTTATAATATTCTTCGTTTTATTTTAGAAATATCCCAATAATAATAAAAGCGACGAACCATTGTTCGCCGCTCTTGAGACATGGACCAAACTTAATCACTCCATATCTTCATCCTTTCATCTATTCGACAACTCTAACCCTTTCACCAGTGCCAGGGCTTCTTCATCGGCGATCACCGTTACATGGTCATGGTGATTCAGAATAGAAGCAGGAAAGTCCTCTGAGATTTTCCCTTCTACTAACTTTATCATCGCCTCTTGTTTGGCCTCGCCTGAAACTAGTAAAAGAATTTCTTTACTCTTCATGATCGATGAGATACCCATGGTAATGGCGTGTGTGGGAACGTCATCGATTGAATCAAAGTAACGGGCATTAGCCTCACGTGTAGACTCGGTAAGCTCGACAATATGAGTGTTGGATTCAAACGATGTCCCTGGTTCGTTAAACCCGATATGTCCGTTGCTTCCGATCCCCAGTATTTGAAGGTCGATCCCCCCGTGGGCGCGGATTTTTTCATCATACGCTTCGCATTCTTTTTCGGGGTCGGCTGCTTTTCCTGAAGGGATATGGGTGTTATCTGAATCTATATCAATGTGTTTAAAAAGGTTTTCATTCATGTAATGGTAGTAGCTGTTAGGGTGTTTACCGGAAAGTCCGATGTATTCGTCAAGGTTGAAGGAAGATACATGTTGATAAGACGTTCCGTTTTGTTGATGATCATGAATCAATACCTTGTAAAGCCCTTGTGGTGTTCCGCCTGTGGCTAAACCCAGTGTGACGTTTTTAGTTTTTTTTACCTTGGATAATAGATAGTCTGCAGCCACTTGACTCATTTCCTGGTAGTCTTTCACTTCAATTAGTTTCATGAGTATCATCCTCTCGAATATAGGCTATTTTCCCTTTACATATGGTTGTGTATACGTCGTTGTTTTCGTCTAATATGACGATGTCTGCATCTTTCAGGGGAGCGAGGCTTCCTTTTCGATCAAACACATTTAATTGTTTTGCCGGATTTTCAGCAGTCATTTTAACAGCACTTCTCATATCACTTGTTGTGAATGTTTGAATGTTTGTAAAAGCATCTTTCATTTTCAGGACGCTTCCCGCCAATGTGTCCTCATCCAATAAAGCCTTGCCGTCCTTAACTGTCACCATCTGTCCGCCAAGGTCATATTGACCATTCTTCAAGCATTTGGCTCTCATGGAATCAGTGATGAGGATTAAGCGCTCATCTGTAATCTGATTGAATGCTAATTGAATCACTTCTGGTCGAACGTGAATTCCGTCTGAAATCAATTCCACCATTAATTCCTGTCGTAAGAAGGAGGCACCGACAATCCCGGGCTCACGATGATGAAGGCCAGACATTTGATTAAACAAGTGAGTCACATGGGATAAGCCGGCATCGATGGCTTCCCCTACCTGATCGAAGGTTGCACCGGAATGGCCCACTGAAGCAACAATCCCATTTTCTTTTAAGTAACGGATCAATTCGTAGTCATCGTCAAGCTCTGGAGCGAGAGTGACTAATTTTATATGGTTTTGAGATAGGGCCTGCCAGTGTTTAAATGTGTCGACACTTGGCTTTTGGATTCGATTGAGAGGCTGGGCCCCTGCTTTGTCCGGATTGATGAACGGTCCTTCTAAATGGATGCCGAGAATTTCTGCCTGACCATCTCTTTGATGCTTTGACATATAGTCTGCGGTTGCCTTCAGTGCTTTTTCAATTGCATCGGACCCTTCTGTCATGGTTGTTGCAAGGAAGCTCGTGGTTCCTTCTTTCGGGAGTGTCCCGGTCATCGTATCAAGGGCTTCTCGCTTTGCATCCATTGTGTCTGCGCCATTTACTCCATGAATATGAATATCTATCATTCCTGGGACAACACTATACCCGTGGGGAAGAGTAATCACTTTATACTCTTCTGAATCGGTTAACTGGGAGCGATCACCCATTCCGGTGATCACACCATTCTCTATTTTGATAAACCCTTTTTCATAAATTGTATCTTCTGCATAGATGTTGCCATCCATAATAAGTAGTTTTTCTGTATTTGAGGTCACTGAAATCACTCCTTGAGTACTTTACAATTCTACAATACCACCAGAAAGTATAGTTGTCTATACCAGTTAGGGGATGAAGATAGATATTTATCAATTCAGATTTTTATGGAACTTTATAAGCGTATTATATTGCTAAACTTATTCTTTAAATTGGTATAGACATCTATTCCTTTTTAATGATATGATGTGTTTTGCTTAAACGCTTTCACTTGAAACAAAAGGAGAGAATAGTATGTTAGGTTTCTTACAACGAATCGGTAAATCGCTCATGCTTCCAATCGCGGTCCTACCTGCAGCTGCACTATTGCTGCGCTTGGGTCAGGATGATCTATTAGGGATCGCGTTCATGTCTGAAGCAGGAGATGCCATATTTAAAAATTTAGCTCTAATCTTTGCCATCGGGGTAGCAATCGGATTTTCGAAAGATGGAAATGGTACAGCTGGTCTGGCGGGTGCCATTGGTTATCTGGTATTAACGGGCGGGTTAAAAGCCCTTGATCCGGATTCCAATATGGCGATTTTCGGAGGGATCATCTCCGGGGTCGTGGCAGGGTTATTATATAACCGTTTCAATGATATTAAACTTCCGGCTTGGCTGGGATTCTTCGGAGGCAGACGTTTCGTTCCAATCATAACCGCTGCGTCCATGGTTGCACTCGCAGGGATATTTGGAATTGTCTGGCCGCCAATACAAAGCGGGATCAATTCCATCGGCGAATGGATCATCGGTGCCGGAGCAACGGGGGTCGGTGTGTTTGGCCTGTTGAATCGACTCTTGATCCCGGTTGGATTGCATCACGTATTGAATACACTCGTATGGTTTGAATTTGGAACATTTAAAGATGCTGCAGGAGAAATCGTGAAGGGGGATATACCACGATTCTTTGCGAAGGATCCAACAGCCGGGACGTTCCAAACCGGTTTCTTCCCTATCATGATGTTCGGTCTTCCGGCAGCTTGTCTGGCAATGATTGTGACGGCCAAAAAACCTCTGCGTGCAAATGTATCGGGAATGTTAATCGGATTAGCCGTTACTTCATTCTTAACGGGGATCACAGAGCCGATTGAATTCAGTTTCATGTTCTTATCTCCTGTTCTTTATGGAATTCATGCAGTATTAACGGCCAGTTCAATGGTCATCACATACGTACTGGGCATTCATCATGGCTTCGGTTTCTCAGCAGGTGCCTTTGATTACATCTTAAATTTCAATATCGGTCAAAAGCCTTGGTTATTATTGGGGGTAGGCATTCTTTACGGAATCATCTACTTCCTCGTATTCACTTTCTTGATCAAGAAGTTCAATTTGAAGACTCCTTGGCGTGAAGATGATGAAGATGTGGTCGTAGCAGATGAAAACTCAGGAGGAAATAGTAAATATGAAATAATGGCCTCGCATTTTCTGCAAGATCTGGGTGGAAAAGAAAACCTGGTTGTTGTGGATAACTGCGCCACACGATTACGTCTCGAAATCAATGATGTCACACTAGTAGACGAAAAAGCGTTGAAAGCTCATGGGGCGAAGGGTGTGATGAAGGTGAATAATAAAAACCTTCAAGTCATTGTAGGAACGGATGTAGAGTTTGTCGCGGACGAGCTGAAAAAGTTAAAATAAAAGGAGAGGGCAGTCTGGCTTGTCGAATGTGGCTAAAGTCCCGTCTGCTCTTTTCTATAGACGGATAATTGTCTGTTATAAACATGGTGTATGTAATAAAATAGAACATAGAACCGCTATATCGAAAGGAGAACAGTTCGTGGTTAATAAAAATTCTCCTCTTCCTTTGTATTATCAGTTAGAAGAACACCTTAAACATTTAATACAGTCTGAAGAGCTAAAACCAGGGGATGCCCTGCCGTCTGAAAGGGAGCTTGCAGAATCGTTTAAAATCAGCAGGATGACCGTGAGACAGGCGATTACCAATCTTGTGAATAAGAATGTTTTATATAGAGAAAAAGGACGGGGGACATTCGTCTCCCATCGGAAGATTGAACAAAGCCTTCAGGGATTGACTAGCTTCAGCGAAGACATGAAGAGTCGGGGACTCGAGCCTGGGAACAAATTATTGCATTTCGAAATTTCTCCGGCAAGAGAGGATATTCAGGAACTCCTTTCTTTAGAGGAAGAAGAGCTTGTGTATACTATGAAGCGAATCCGTCTAGCGAACGGTGAACCGATGGCACTGGAAACAAGTTATATCCCAGTCAGGCTGCTTCCTGGATTGAATCAGGAAATACTGGAGAAATCGCTGTATCATTATATTGAAAGCGAGCTGAACCTTCACATCAGTCATGCCACTCAATCAGTGGAAGCGGCGATTGTGACCGAAGCGGATACGAAGCATCTTAAGGTGAAGAGCGGGGAGCCGGTGCTGCTCATCCAACGGGATTCATTTCTGGAAGACGGTACCCCGTTTGAATTGGTGCGATCCATTTATCGAGCTGATAAATATAAGTTTAAAATCAACTTGGACAGACTGTAAAAAAAAGAGTAGGTGCCTTAACGGGCTCCTACTCTTTTTATCTATAGTCCTTTCGTTAACAGGGGAATCCGCTTGCGATACTTCTCAATCAACCCTACGTTATGATCATCTGCACCGTCCACGTTTCCGCTGATGAAGATAGGCGGCTCAAATCCTTCTTCCAGCATATTTTGAATGGCACCAGCCATGACTCCATTCAAAATCGCAGACCCGATGACGGTCGAAGAAGGAGAGAATGGGACTGCCACTCGTTCATCCGCCAAGACTGCATCCCCTACGACAGAGTGATTGTTAATGGCAAGATCCACTACTTCACTAAGAAACTTTCCGCTGGGGTGTCTGGATGTTTCTTTCTCTACGTAGTCAAAGGCACTGATGGATACAACAAATGCACCCTTTTCCTTCGCGAGAAGAGCAACATCGATGGGAACGGGATTTTTTCCCGAAGTGGAGAGGACAATCACCACATCATGGGACTGAATATCCTGGGCATTCATAAAATCAACTGCATACCCTTCCGCTCTTTCTAATTGCGAAGATCGTACGGCTCCTTCATGAAGCATGAGTGGTTCGATCAAAATCGGATTGATCGGAACCAGTCCACCTGCTCTGTAAAATACCTCTTCAGAGAGGATATGAGAGTGACCGCATCCGAAGAGATGGATGATGCCATCTTGTTGAATGGCAGAAGAAATCTTCCCAGCAAGCACAGTCATTTTGTCAGCTTCATTGGATTGAACAATATGTAACTTTTCCTGTATTTTTTCAAAATATGTAGAAATCATTATTTTCCCGCTTTCATTTTTTCTTTCAGCATATCATATTTCTCATGAAAATCTTTGGTCTACACACTTTACATGTTATCTTTACGCTGAATCGTGGTAACATAAGGAGTAATGAACTGTACGGAGGACATCTATGCGTATTTTTAGAATTTTAAACAACAATGCTGTTGTAGTGGTGGACGGGCCGCAGGAAAAAATTGTTATGGGGAGCGGGATCGCTTTTCAAAAGAAGCGGAATGATATCGTCCCTAAGAACAAAATTGAAAAGATTTTTGTCCTTCATGAGCAATCCTCCGAGAAATTCCAGCAGCTGCTGGCTACCTTGCCGGAGGAACATATTGAAATCGCTGAGAACATCATCAGTTATGCAGAGGGACATTTAAATGCCCCTCTCAGCGACCATATTCATATCGCACTTACGGATCATCTTTCCTTTGCCCTTGAAAGACTGCAGCAAGGGATCCCCATCCAAAATAAGCTCTTAAATGAAATCAAGCTACTTTACAAAAAGGAATATGAGGTCGGGGTGTGGGCAAAAGAAGAGATCAGGCAGAAACTCGGGATCGAAATCCCTGATGATGAGGCGGCTCATATTGCCCTTCATATTCATACGGCGAAGATGGATGCCCCTTCTATGAGCCAATCCTTGAAGCATGCAACGATCCTGAGGGATTTCGTCGAGCAGGTGGAGTCGATTCTTTCCATAGAAGTAGAAGAGTCGAGCATCAACTATCAACGATTGATCACCCATCTCCGGTTTGCGTTGAATCGGATTGAGCAGGGTGACCAGTTTGATCCCATTGATGAAGACATGCTCGAACTCATCCAGATGAAATACAAAAGGGCTTACGAGTGCTCAAAGGAAATCACAAAATATCTGCAGGAAGAATACAGCATCCGATTCCCGCCTTCAGAGGTTGCGTATATTGCCCTGCATATAGCGCGCCTCTTAAAGTAAATGGGTTGACGGTACCGTTTTCATATTGTAGAATGAACTCATCAATTTCATACAGTAGGATTGTTACTGATTTATGCAGGCAAGACCTAGAATCTTTAAGACGATAATGGTAAGCGTCACTCTTTGACCTACCTCTATCCTCTTAAGGGTACTAGGTCTTTTTTTATTGATTTTAAAGAGAAACAGGAGGGATTCATGATGAACCATCGTGAAGTAGCAGAACAGCTTGTCCCGTTATTGGGCGGCAAGAATAATGTTGTAAGTGCAACACATTGTGCGACGCGTCTGCGTCTCGTGATTGAGGACGAAAGTCAGGTAGATAAGAGCGCCATCGAGGAATTGGATGGTGTGAAAGGGGCATTCTCAAGCTCCGGTCAGTTCCAGATCATTTTTGGGACAGGGAATGTAAATAAAGTATTTGAACATTTCGGCCCTCTTGTTGGCGCGTCTATGGAAGAGAAGTCCCCAACAGGTGAGTCTCACAGTGATGCAGCAAAACGGAAGATGAACCCGTTTGCCCGTTTTGCACGTACACTCTCAAATATCTTTGTACCGATCATTCCGGCAATCGTAGCGGCAGGGATGTTGATGGGGCTGCTTGGCTTGATGAAGACCTATAATTGGGTCGATCCAGATAGCGGTCTATTCGTGATGCTGGACATGTTCTCTTCTGCTGCCTTTATCATTTTACCGATTTTGATCGGGATGAGTGCAGCGAAGGAATTTGGAGCAAATGGATACTTAGGTGCTGTCATCGGAGGGATCATGACCCACCCCGCATTACTGAATCCATGGGGTCTTGCCGATGCCCAGCCGGAAACTCTCGATTTCTTCGGATTTGGCGTTGAAATGCTTGGTTACCAAGGAACGGTTATTCCAGTACTGTTAACCGTTTATTTAATGGCAAAGATTGAAAAAGGCTTACGCAAAATTGTCCCGAACGCCATTGATTTACTGGTGACACCGTTCTTGACGGTCATCTTCACAGGGTTTACCGCCCTGCTTATCGTTGGACCACTTGGAAGAGTCCTCGGTAACGGAATCACAACGGTTCTGGATGTTGTCTACAACACCGCCGGACCTATTGCTGGATTGATCTTCGGTGGATTGTATTCAACGATCGTTTTAACCGGTGTTCACCACAGCTTCCATGCCATCGAGGCTGAGCTTTTATCAAACATCGGAGGAAACTATTTGCTGCCAATTTGGGCAATGGCAAACGTCGCGCAAGGTGGGGCAACACTCGCCGTCTTCTTTAAAACGAAAAACAAGAAAACGAAGGAAATCGCTGTGCCGGCAGCTTTCTCTGCTTTCCTCGGAATCACAGAACCGGCGATCTTCGGGGTTAACTTAAAGCATCGCCGCCCATTTATCGGAGCAGCCATCGGTGGAGCTCTTGGAGGAGCATACGTGGTATTCACACAAGTGATGGCCAACGGAATTGGATTGACGGGTATCCCGATGTTTGCGATCGCTCAAGATCCGCTAAATTATGGGATCGGATTTGTCATCGCCGTAGCAGGCGCATTTGCAGCAACCTTATTATTGGGATGGAAAGAAGAAGCAAAATAGAATTATTATCCTTACTAGTCACCTGGCTGGTAAGGATTTGCTATATTTAAAGTAGAACCGAATGTAACGAGGAGGAACTCAATATGAAACAGGGGATTATCTCACTGGGTGAAGCACTGATAGACTTCATCCCTTTAGATGAACAAAATACTACCTATCAAAAAAGTCCAGGAGGAGCTCCTGCCAATGTGGCTGTTGGACTGGCCAGATTAGGCGCGAGGTCTACCTTTTTAGGGAAGGTGGGAGAGGATGTATTAGGCAGATTCCTTCAGGATACCCTTAAAGATTATGGTGTAAGAATAAATCAAATGCTATTGACTCCTGATGTCCGCACCGGTGTGGTATTTGTAACCAACGGAGAAGACGGAGAGCGCAGCTTTGACTTTTATATCGATCCGAGCGCCGACCGATTCCTCCAAATGGATGATATTGATGAAGAGGATTTCGTTTCCCATAAAATCCTTCACTTTGGTTCCATCTCCATGATCAGCTCTCCGGCGAAGGAAGCGACGCTTCATGCTGTGAAAGTAGCGAAAGAGAATGGTTTATTGGTTTCCTATGATCCCAATTTACGATTAGGGTTATGGAATTCTGAGGAAAATGCCCGGGAAACGATAAAGAGCATGCTTTCTGAAGCGGATGTTTTGAAAATCTCTGAGGAAGAACTTGAATTTATCACTGGTGAAAAAGAGATTGAAGCAGGGGTAGCGAAACTGAAATCATACTCTATTCCTTTCTTGATTATCACGATGGGGTCAGAAGGAAGCTATGTGTACGTTGGCGATGCTCGTCAGTATGTACCTGCCATGAAGGTGAAAGCAGTGGACACAACGGGGGCCGGGGATGCGTTCGTTTCCGGGATCCTTCATTCCATCCATGAATACAAAGGAAATATTCAATCCTTATCAATCGAGGAAGCAGCCCGCATGGCCCGATTTGCAGCCGTATCCGGTGCACTTGCTGCCTCAACTAAAGGAGCTATGACGGCTCTCCCTTCCCTGGAAGAAGTAAACCTTCATTTGAACAGGGGGAATGAGCGATGACGAGAGATGAACAACTGCGAAAAGAAGCCTATGAAGAAATCGATAAGCATAAGGGTATTGTTGATCAGGATCCATACCGTCTTCATTATCACCTAATGCCACCTGTTGGGCTGTTGAACGACCCGAACGGATTTATCCAATTCAAAGGGGTCTATCATTTATATTACCAGTGGATGCCTTTTAAAACAGGTCATGGTGCGAAGTTTTGGGGGCATTATTCGTCAAGGGACCTAGTGAACTGGACGCATGAAGACATCGCCCTCACGCCTGCAGAATGGTATGAGAAAAACGGCTGTTATTCCGGAAGTGCCATCGAGCATGACGGAAAAATCTATGCATACTATACTGGGAATGTGAAGGACGAGGAAGGCAATCGGGAATCCTATCAGTGCTTGGCTCTTTCTGAAGACAGCCTTCACTTTGACAAAAAAGGTCCCGTCGTTCACTTACCGGAAGGATTTACCGCTCATTTCCGCGATCCAAAGGTATGGAAACAGGATGGAGCGTTTTTCATGGTAGTCGGTGCACAGACGACAGAGTTAAAAGGCGCAGTCGCTTTGATGCGATCAGAAGATCTAATGGATTGGGAGTATCAGGGAGTCCTTGCAGGTGGAGGCGTGGGAAAGCTTGCTGACTTCGGTTATATGTTTGAATGTCCTGACCTATTTAAGCTGGGAGATCAAGACATCCTTGTTTTCTCTCCCCAAGGAATTGAAGCTTCTGGAATGAAGTATCAGAATGTGTATCAGGCAGGCTATGTCGCCGGACAATTTGATTCAGCTACAGGAACGTTTGAACATGGAGCCTTCGAAGAATTGGACCGGGGATTCGATTTCTATGCACCGCAAACGACAGTCGACGATAAGGGCCGCCGTATCCTTTTTGCATGGATGAGTGTACCGGATCAAAATGAACAGGATCATCCCACCATTGAACATAAATGGCTTCATACGATGACCCTGCCACGTGAGCTGAAGCTTGTGAACGGTAAGGTGAGACAGGTTCCTCTTGAAGAATTGAGGGATTTAAGGGCCGGAGAAGCGATAGAACACAAGGTTGAATTGGATAAAGAAAGCCGCGTGCTCAATGGTGTAAACGGAAAAGCGTTTGAATTGGAGATCGAGGATTTGTCCTTATCTGAAGGGTGGTTTGATCTTTCCATTGGAGACGGAGGCAGACTCGTTTATTCTATCGGGGAACAGATGGTGACTCTTGAGCGCAAAAGCTATGTAAATGGAGTGGTAGAGAAGCGGCAATGTAAAGTGGAGAAATTGAATTCACTAAGAGTGTACGTCGACACTTCTTCCATTGAAGTATTTATAAATGAAGGAGAAGAAACCTTTACATCCCGATTCTATCCATCACCAAACAACGATACAGTGGGATTCGGAGCTTCAAATCAGGCTAGTTTTACCATTAGAAAATGGGACCTGGACCATGTAAACTTGAAATAGACTGCCGATTCGGCGGTCTATTTTCTTTTTCTAAATAAAAGATAGATGTTATAGTAAGATAATATAAATCGGATTTCCTGAAAGGATTTTTCATGATGACTTATAAAATGATTGTACTTGATTTAGATGATACATTATTACGAGATGACCAAACGATTTCAGAGCGTACAAAAGATGCATTACTTCAAGCACAGGAAGCAGGAGTGAAAGTTGTTCTCGCATCCGGCCGCCCAACGTTTGGAATGAGATGGGTTGCAAAAGAACTGAAGCTGGACCAATACGGAAGCTATATTCTTTCTTTCAATGGATCGAAAATAATAGATTGCAAGACAAACGAAGAGAAATACAGTCGAACACTATCAGCTGAAACGGCTCATCGCTTATATGATTTGAGTAAACGGGAAGACGTTGGGATTCTGACGTATGCTGAAGATGCGATTATTGTAGAAGAAACGAGTGAATATGCTTCTATTGAAAGTGAACTGACAGGGCTTCCTGTAAAGGTCGTGCCGAACTTTAAAGAAACGATTAAGGAGCCTGTTGTGAAGGCACTTATGTTAAAAGAAGCCGATCGATTGGTGGAAGTCGAGAAAAAACTTCAAACCGAACTGGAAGGTGAACTGAGTGTGATGCGCTCCAAACCGTTCTTTCTGGAGTTTACACAGCTTGGCGTGACTAAAGGCGCAAGCCTCGATTATCTGATCAAGCCGATGGGCATTAAGGCAAAAGAGGTCATTGCCATCGGAGATAGCTATAACGACCTTGCCATGATCGAATTTGCCGGGCTGGGTGTCGCCATGGGCAACGCTCCTCAAGATATAAAAGAAAAAGCGGACTACGTTGCAGCCTCTAATATGGAGGACGGAGTAGCGGAAGTTGTTGAAAAATTTGTGTTAAATGAACTTTCGAGAGTATAAAGGAGAGGAATGACCGAAGTCCTTTTAGGGGATTTCGGTCATTTTTTTGAGAAGTGTAGGCCATGCGAAAAAAACAGGAAAATAATGTATAATAATCACCATCCTATGATACTATTAAAACTAATCAATCTTACAGGAGGACAATCCATTGAGAGTGATCGGTGGTATTTTACTCAAATTCTTCTTATCAATCATAGGCATTATTTTTATAGGCGGACTGCCCGTGCTCCTTTCAGGATTAGGTCATCGTGAATTGAGGTTACAGGAATATTTGCAATCCGTTAAAGAAATCGTTTATGCCTTGTTTCATCCGGGGGATTTAACCTATATCATTATCGGGGGGCAGCAGGAACGCGATTTATTTCCTTATATATGGGACCCGATCACCTATTCGTTACTCGTTTTGCTTTCTGCTTTTCTTCTGGCAGGCTTCTTAAGTATTCTCCTCACGATCCTCACCATGTTGTTTTCTCAAAAAAACAGAGACCGAATCAAGTTCACCTTTTATTTGTTCGAATCGATGCCGGATGTTCTGGTTATTTTGCTTTCGCAGTTATTAGTACTCTCCCTGTATAAGCAAACTGGCATCCTGTTTTTTGAAATTGCATCAGTCGCCACTGAACGCGCATTTCTACTTCCTGTGCTTGTATTGGCGATTTTACCTACAGTTCAGCTGTTCAGGATTTCAATTCTTTCATTTGAAATTGAAGAAAGAAAAGACTATGTGACCCTGGCTCGATCCATTGGACTGGGGAAACTGGTGATATTGACGTTTCATATTTTAAGAAACGCTGTCATTTCCGTGTTCTTTCAATCAAAGAAGACCGTTTGGTTTATGCTCTCCAATTTATTTGTGTTGGAGCTCCTATTTAATATAACGGGGATAACTCGTTTCTTAATGTCGACGCTGCAGCCGAAAATGTTTACAATAGCCATTCTTTCTATTTTCATTCCTCTGTTTGTCTTTTACACGTTGGGAGAAATGGTCCTTTCTAAAAAAGCCAATAAGGGGGAGGAAATATAATATGAAGAAAAATGTTTGGAAGAACCCGCTCTTTCTTATTGGATTTACATTTATCGCCTTCATGCTTGCCTCCAGTTTTGTTTATTCATTTATGTGGGGAAATGAAGTGCGGACATTGTATTTTATTACTGTTGATGGTGTTGTAGTGGAATCTTCTCCGATTTCACCAAAATGGTCTTTCCCATTTGGAACGGACCCCCTGGGGCTTGACATGCTCGGGAAAATCATTATTGGTGCCAAGTATACGATTCTAACGGCATTAGTGATCGCCTCTTTACGTGTGTTTTTAGCAATCCCACTCGGGTTGGTCCTAGGGACATTTCTTGTGAAGTATAAGAAATACATTAATGGCTGGATTGATTCCTTCCATTACATCCCCTTGACGATCCTCGCGTATTTTTTGTTGGAACCGATTCTTTGGGAGCCGTTTGAAGGTTTTCCTAATTCGATTGTGGAACGTTTCATCATTGAGATACTGATCTTGACCTTACTTATTGTGCCCATATTGTCAGTTCTGATTGGCAATGAAGTCTCTTTGCTTTATAAACAAGAATTTATCATGAGTGCGAAAACACTGGGGGCAGGAAAGTGGCGAATCATTTTTAAACACATTTTGCCCGGGATGAAAGAGAAGCTTGTGATTTTGTTGGGTCAGCAATTCATGCAAACCCTGATCATTTTTATTCATTTAGGATTACTAACCCTGTTCCTTGGTGGTACCGATGTAGACTATCAAATGATCAAAGACCCTCCAAGATCCATCACCTATGAATGGTCGGGACTGATCGGGGACTCTTTCAGGTACCTTCAAGGAGCACCGTGGGTTCCACTGACACCGATTCTTTTCTTCTCGGCAACGATGTTATCGGTCTCGTTGATGATCGAAGGATATGTCCAAGCCACTAGCGGGCATTCCTTCTATAGGAAGAAATTCAAATCAGCTTATCGTCCATTAAATAAAGAACCAAATCAACCGCGACAGGATGAGTTTCAAAAGGTAAAAATGTAAAAAGATTTGAGCATAATAGTGAAGGAAGCAAAATGATTGATATGGTAAAAATTTCATCGATTTTTTGTGTTTGATCAAATGGATTCAGGGGAATTAGTTTACACTGAGTAAACAATCTTAAGACTCTTTTAACATTTCTAGTATATATATCCACAAGATTGGGAAAGTATGGGGCGTTCACGAATCGTTCAAAATGGACAAAGCATTGACAGCTCAAGCTTTCCTATCTCATTTGTTACGGAATGTCGAATTTTCATGAAATATTTTTGTTACGATTCACAACAAAATGTTATACACATGAAATTATTTTTTGTTATAATACTCGTTGTTGATTCAAATGGATTTACATTTGCTAAACAAATTCTTAATAAACTTTTTCATACATGTTTTAAATAAATACTAATAAAAAGGTGATGAAGCATGAACTTCTTAAAAAGACAGTTTGATGATATGCGTACTGGGAAGTTATCGTTCTTCTTTACAGTCGTTATACTATTTTGGATTAAGACTTATGCCGTATATTTAGCTGAATTTAACCTGGGAATACAAAATGCGCTTCAGCATTTTCTTTTATTTTTTAACCCATTAAGTTCTGCCCTATTATTCTTTGCTTTCGCATTATTCTGGAAAGGCAAAGGGAGATATATTGCGTTTATCGTTATTAATTTGTTAATGTCCTTCGTTCTATACGCGAACGTCGTGTACTACCGATTCTTTAATGACTTTATTACAGTACCTGTTATTTTACAGGCAAAAACGAATAACGGTCTTGGTGGCAGTGCACTTGAATTAATCAGTCCATTAGATATTCTGTATTTCCTGGATTTATTCATTATCATTGGATTGATGGCTCTTAAGAAAGTGAAACCTCAGGAAAAATTGCGTTTCCGTTCAGTATTCGCGGTCATGACATCTGCAGTCCTTGTGTTCTTATTGAACTTAGGGTTAGCAAACATTGATCGTCCTGAATTATTGACTCGCAGTTTTGACCGTAACTATCTGGTGAAGTATCTTGGAACTCACAACTTTACGATCTATGATATTGTTCAAAACTCCAAAACGTCTGCTAAACGTGCTTTGGCTGACAGTAATGAAGTTTCAGAAGTTGAAAATTATGTAAAAGCAAATAAAGTCGACCCGAATCCTGAATACTTTGGTAAAGCAAAAGGGAAAAACGTTATCTACATCTCCATGGAATCCCTGCAAACATTTATGATTGGCAGAGAGTTAAATGGAGAGGAAGTCACACCATTCTTGAACTCTTTAGTGGATAGTAAAGAAGCGATGTACTTTGATAACTTTTTCCATCAAACAGGTCAGGGGAAAACATCTGATTCTGAGTTCATTATTGAAAACTCATTATTCCCGCTTCCTCAAGGTGCTGTATTCATGACACATGCGAACAACACGTATCAATCAGCTCCTTCGATTCTAAAGGGAGAAGGATATACTTCAGCGGTATTCCACGGTAACTACAAAACATTCTGGAACCGCTCTGAGATGTATCGTTCAATGGGATATGACGAGTTCTTCGATGCAACGTATTATGATATGAGCAAGCCTGAGGAACAGCTTCCATATGGATTGAAAGATAAGCCGTTCTTTGAAGAATCAATTCCTATGCTGGAAAGCTTAAAACAGCCGTTTTACACGAAGTTCATTACGTTATCAAATCACTTCCCGTTTGACCGCCATGAGGAAGATGCTAATTTTCCTCAGGGTGAAACAGGTAACGGTGTGGTCGATCGATATTTCCAAACGTCCCATTACATGGACCAAGTATTGGAAGACTTTGTGAATGATTTAAAAGAAAAAGGTTTATATGAAGATACAATGATCGTTCTTTATGGTGATCACTATGGTATTTCTGATAACCATAATAAAGCGATGTCCGACGTATTGGGCAAAGAAGTGGGTAACTTTGAAAGTGCTCAGCTGCAACGTGTACCATTATTGATTCTTAACTCCGGTGCAGAAGGTGGAGTTAACCATACGTATGGCGGTCAGATTGATCTTCGCCCTACAATCATGCACCTGTTGGGAGTAGAGACAAAAGATTATCTAAGCTTTGGTCAGGACCTGCTTTCGGAAGAGCGCAAGCAAATCGTACCTTTCCGTAATGGAGATGTCATTACAGAAAAGTACTCTGAAATTAAAGGAGTCTGCTACGATAACGAAACAGGTCAACCTGTAGAAGAAGGAAACAAGGCATGTGAAGAAGCAAGTAAGGAAGCAAACAAACGCTTAGAGCTTTCCGATAAAGTGGTTTATGAAGATTTACTGCGCTTCTATAAACCGGAAGGATACAAACCGATAGATCGTTCAGATTATCAGTATAATAATCCAAATCCAAAAAGCTCAGAAGATCCTGAAGCTTCACATGAAGAAAATCACGAATAAAATAAGTAAATCTAAGCAAGCTCCATCCACCGAATTTTGTGGGATGGAGCTTGTTTTTTGTTGTATGGGTCTTTGGATTCTCCTTGGGAATTTGGTTTGCCTGTTGAATAATCGTTAGAATTCAACAGGCAAAATTGGGCCTGAAGTTGCCAGGCGAATTTCGGACTGAATTTAACAGGTAAATAACCGTTGAAATATAACAGGCAAATATCGGGGTGAATGTAACTGGTAAATAATTGTTGGAATTCAACAGTTGAATAGCTAGTGATATTCAACAGGAGAATAAACCGGGAAACTTAACAGGTAAACCTGTGGTTGATTTTGATTGATTTATGATAGAAAATGATTATTTTTGATTAAAAATGATTGATTTATGAAACCGTTCTCATTATAATGAAAGTATCAAGAAACGGAGAAAGTAGGAGAGTGCTATGTTAACGGAGGAACGACATCGAATCATCTTAGATTTATTGAAGGAGAAAGATGCGATAAAAATACAAGAGATTGTAGATGTTACGAACGCTTCTGAGTCAACGATTCGCCGGGATTTAACACAGCTCGAGCAAGAGAAGTTTCTGAAACGTATCCACGGTGGAGCTGCAAGGCTTCAAGGGAAGTTGAAGGAACTGAGCGTTTCTGAAAAATCATCCAAAAGCTTTCATGAAAAGCAGTCAATCGGTCAATATGCTGCTTCCCTAGTAGAAGAGGGCGATTGCATCTTTTTGGACGCAGGTACGACGACCTTGAGTCTCATTGATCATCTACCGCAAATGGATATTGTGGTGGTGACGAATGGATTGACCCATGTGGATGCACTCATTCAAAAAGGATTTAAAACATACATGATCGGTGGATACGTAAAGCCGGTGACAAGAGCGATGGTCGGAAGTGGAGCGGTGGAATCCCTACGCCAGTACCGATTCGATAAAGCATTTATGGGGGCGAACGGGGTTCATGCTCAATATGGATTCACGACCCCTGATCCTGAGGAGGCCCAGGTAAAGCGCATGGCCATTGAATTATCGAGGGAAGCCATGTTCTTAACAGATGACTCCAAGTTTGGAGAGATTGCTTTCAGCAAAATTGTGGACCTTGATAAAGCCATGATTATTACCAACGCTCTTGATGACGAACATGACACGGCAATGATGAATCAAACTACGATAAAGGTTGTGACACCATGATATATACTCTAACACTGAACCCTTCTGTCGATTACATTATGGAACTGGAATCCTTCCAAAAAGGCGGTCTGAATCGAAGTGAGAAAGAAAGTGCATTCCCTGGGGGCAAAGGAATCAATGTCTCCCGTGTATTACATGTACTGAATGTAGAAAGTGTTGCTCTCGGTTTTGCAGGAGGGTTTACTGGTGAGTACATTAAACAATTTTTAAATAAAGAAAAGATAAAAACTGAATTTGTGGAAGTAGAAGAAGCTTCCCGTATTAACGTAAAGGTTAAGTCGGATGATGAAACGGAAATCAACGGTAGTGGACCGTTGATTCGCGAGGAACATATACAACAGTTACTTCAAAAGATATCTTCATTAACAGAAGAAGACATGATCGTTCTGGCGGGGAGTCTACCTGGATCAGTGCCTAAATCATTTTACCGGGAGATTGCTGCACAGTGTAAGGAACAAGGAACGAAAGTGATCATCGATGCCGAGAAGAACTTGATTCAACCGGTTCTTTCCCTGAATCCCTTCCTGATTAAACCAAATCATCATGAGCTGGGGGAGATGTTTGATGTAAAGATTGAGTCAGTAGATGAAGCGGTTCACTATGGACAGAAGTTGAAGGATTACGGAGTCGAAAACGTGATGGTTTCAATGGCGGAAAAAGGTGCCCTCTTACTGACCGGTAAAGAGGTATTGTATTCGTCCGTACCAAGTGGAGAATTACAAAGCTCGGTCGGTGCAGGAGATTCTACCGTTGCCGGATTCCTTGCGGGACTATCAAGGGGATGGAGCATTGAAGATGCCTTCCGCTTGGGAACCTCGGCTGGATCAGCCACAGCTTATTCAATCGGTCTTTGCTCATCGAAAAAAGTGAAAAGCTTATTTGAAGAAATTCAGATTACAAAAAAATAGGGGGGAACAAACATGAGAATTACTGAATTACTAACGAAAGATACGATTCAGATAAATATTACTTCTACATCAAAAACCGGAGTTATCGATGAATTGGTAACGGTATTAGATAAAAGTGGGAAGCTAGAGGACCCTGAAGAATTCAAGCAAGCGATTCTTAACCGTGAAGCACAAAGTACGACGGGTATCGGGGAAGGGATCGCCATTCCACACGCGAAAACATCGGCAGTCAAAGCACCTGCCATTGCATTCGGCAAATCTGCACAAGGTGTAGACTATGAATCTCTCGATGGGGCTCCTGCTCATTTGTTCTTCATGATTGCAGCAACAGAAGGGGCCAATCAAACTCATCTAGAAGCATTAAGCCGCCTTTCTTCTATGCTGATGGATGGAGATGTCCGTAAATCGTTACTGAATGCTACTACAAAAGAAGAAGTTTTAGAGATTATTAATGTTCATGATCAAGAGGACGAGGAAGAGGACGAGGTTCCTGCTGAAACTTCTGGTACTAACCACGGAAAGGTCCTGGCTGTAACGGCATGTCCTACAGGGATTGCTCATACGTATATGGCAGCGGATGCTTTGAAAGCCAAAGCGAAAGAAATGGGTGTGAATTTAAAAGTAGAGACGAATGGTTCCGGTGGAGCAAAGAACGTCTTAACTTCTGAAGAAATTGAAAACGCTGTAGCTATAATCGTAGCTGCCGATACGAAAGTGGAAATGAATCGTTTTAAAGGAAAGCCTGTGATTGAGGTTCCAGTGGCAGAAGCGATTAGACGTCCTGAAGAATTATTGAATCAGGCTATGAAACAAGATGCGCCTCTTTATAAAGGTGGAGAGCGATCCGGTGAGGCCGGGGCCGTTCCTGAGAAAAAACAAAAGACAGGCTTTTACAAGCATCTGATGAATGGTGTTTCCAACATGCTTCCATTCGTTGTAGGGGGAGGGATCCTGATTGCAATCTCGTTCTTATTCGGCATTCAGTCAGCGAATCCTGATTCTCCTGAATACAATGAGTTTGCAGCGATGCTAATGAAAATCGGCGGAGATAATGCCTTCTACTTAATGGTTCCTGTATTGGCGGGATTCATTGCCATGAGTATCGCGGACCGACCTGGCTTTGCCCCTGGTATGATAGGCGGATTGATCGCTGCAACTGGTCAAAGCGGTTTCTTAGGTGGAATTATTGCCGGTTTCTTAGCGGGATATGTGGTTCTTGGAATCAAGCGTTTAACAAACAACTTCCCTCCATCATTGGAAGGGATCAAACCGGTATTGATCTATCCGTTGCTGGGAATTTTCATTACTGGATTTATCATGCTTCAGTTCCTGGTCGAGCCTCTAAGTGCAGTCAACACGGGTATTCAAAACTGGTTGGATGGACTAGGCACAGGGAACCTGATTTTACTCGGACTGGTCCTTGGTGGAATGATGGCCGTCGATATGGGGGGGCCGATCAACAAAGCGGCCTTTACATTCGGGATTGCCATGATTGAAGGAGGGAACCTTTCTCCCCATGCTGCCATCATGGCCGGAGGTATGGTGCCGCCACTTGGGCTTGCACTGGCAACTACACTATTCAAGAAGAAGTTCAATGATAACGAACGAAAAGCCGGTATCGCGGCTTACTTTATGGGAGCATCCTTTATTACAGAAGGAGCGATTCCGTTTGCTGCAGCCGATCCATTCCGGGTCATCCCTTCAATAGTGACAGGTTCTGCGGTTGCAGGAGCGTTAGCGATGTTCTTTGGGATTGGTTTACCTGCCCCCCACGGTGGATTATTCGTATTCCCGGTAGTAGAGGGGAATCCGTTCTTATATCTGTTAGCAGTACTGATTGGCTCTGTTATTACGGCTGTAATGGTGGGCTTATTGAAGAAGCCTAATAAATGATTCATGAAAGAACCAGGTGGTCTCCACCTGGTTTTTTTGAATTTTGCGTTTTAAAAGCCCCATTCCAGGTAAAAAGTATAGGTAGATGATGGAGAGGGGAAAGGCTATGGAGATGATAGATTTGCTGGAGATTCCAGATGAGTTTTACACTGCTCTTATTCGTATTATGTTAGTCGTTCTGCTGAGCGGCTTGATTGGTATAGAGAGGGAATTTAAAAATCACCCCGCTGGTTTACGCACTCATATTCTCGTAGGTGTCGGTTCCTGTTTGATGATGCTTGTTTCCCTGTATGGGTTTCAACCGTTTTTAGACGAACACCCCCAATTGGTAGGGTTTGATCCAAGCCGGATTCCCTCTTATGTTATTTCCGGAATCGGCTTTCTCGGAGCAGGAACGATCATGGTTCATGGAGGCGTGACGGTTAGAGGTTTAACCACTGCCGCCAGTATTTGGGTTGTTGCAGGATTGGGACTGGTAGTAGGGATTGGCATGTACTACCTGGCCATTTTTACGACCCTGGTGATTGTGATTACATTATTATTTTTGAACAACCTGGAAAGCTTTTACAAGGAGAAGGTGAAGCATAAGAAGCTGCTGCTCCTTAGTCTGGTCGTGCAAAAGGGAAAGGGGAACCTCACGTCTATAAATGATGCCCTTCATGATCATGGAATCGAGATCACTCAGTACCAGATTGAAGAAGGAGATGAAATGGAGGGAATGGATGTCTTTAAATATTCCCTCCTTATATTAACGCCAAGTGCGCTGCAATTTAATGAAGTACTGGAAGTTGTCCAAGATTTAGAGTGTGTGAAAAAGTTCCAGCTTCACAAAAAATAAAAAAGGAACGAGGGTGTCCCCGCATCCTCATTCCTCCATACTCTATAAGCTTTCGATTTCTACATCTTTTATCCCTTGGATCTCTGAAATCGTATAGTAAATATCGACCGTCTTTTTTCTGAAGTCCACAATGATTTTCAATTCCAAAAGGTGCTGCTGGTTCTTCAAGTCTTTGATCCGAATATTTTCGATTGAGATTTCTTCAGCTTTGATTCGTTCAATAATCGATTTGATCTCTTGTTTCTCCAAAATCGTCGCTCGCAGGGACAGTTCTTTTTCCCGCAGTCGTTTCGGACCTAAATACGTAATAATGATCGGCACCACTTCAACGGATACAATCAAAAGAATCACACCTGCTGTAGCTTCCATGTAGAAGCCGGCGCCGACAGCAATTCCGATCCCGGCTGCTCCCCAAATCATAGCGGCTGTCGTTAATCCGGAAATGCTGTCATTCCCTCTTCGTAAAATGACACCTGCCCCTAAGAAACCAATCCCTGAAACAATCTGAGCCGCCAGCCGTAAAGGGTCCATCGTGATATTTACTTTATCCGAACCCTCTGAAATATAAGCAGACTCAATAGAGACAATCGTTAATAAACAGCTTACGATACATATAACGAGAGAGGTCTTTAAACCTACAGGCTTTCGCTTTAATTCTCTCTCAAGCCCTATGATTAACCCTAGTACCGCAGATACACCCAGCTTTATCATGAAGGTCGTGTCTAATAGTTCCATTTAGCTCCCCCCAGTTCCACCTGCACAGTTATAAATTCGAGTAGTAATTTACCCTGACTGATTATAAAATAAGAGCAGTGATCTATCAGGGGGTGTGTTATGTCAGAAACAAAGGTTAATCCGTATCTCTTATTAGCAATCGGGGTAATCTCCGTTTCTACATCTGCAATATTAGTGAAGGTATCAAGTGCACCAGCAGGCGTTTTAGCATTTTATCGATTGTTTTTCACAGTGCTTTTAATGTCCCCTGTATTTTTCTTAAAGTATGTGAGGGAACTGAAAGTTATTACTCTAAGAGATTGGATGTTTTCGATTTTAGCCGGGGTATTTCTGGCCTTTCATTTCATACTCTGGTTTGAATCCTTAAACTATACGTCCGTGGCAAGCTCCACGGTACTCGTCACACTGCAGCCATTATTCGCTTTTATCGGGGCATATCTTTTCTTTCAGGAAAAATTAACAGGAAAAGCCATTATTTCAGCATTCTTGGCCGTTAGTGGAAGCATCATTATAAGCTGGGGTGATTTTAGGATCAGTGGGAGTGCTCTATGGGGAGACGTTCTTGCTTTGGCGGCATGCGCTCTTGTAACAGGATATCTATTATTCGGGGAGACGATTAGGAAGCGGCTTTCCCTCATTACATATACGTACTTGGTATATGCCATAAGCTCAGTCGTTCTATTTTTATATGCACTTATACGGTCGGAAAGCCTGGGCCCTTATCCGAAAGAGGATTGGATTTACTTCCTATTGCTTGCTATTATCCCCACCCTGTTAGGCCATTCATTATTCAATTGGTCTCTAAAATGGTTAAGCACCTCGACCATCTCAATGGCAATTCTCTTTGAACCTATCGGCGCATCTATCCTTGCTTATTGGCTCTTAGCCGAAAAAGTGATGATCACTCAAGTGATTGGAGGTTTTGTCATTATGATCGGCATTACCTACTTCTTAATAGAAGAAAGGAAATTAAAAAGGGTGATCCAACAAGTCAACGAGGTGAAAAAGAATGAAGGACTTCCGCTTTAGAAAGGCAGACCTAAAAGACGCTCCAGGATTAGCGCATGTCCATGTCCATAGCTGGAGAACAACGTACGAAGGAATCGTTTCGGGAGAATACCTCCAGTCTTTATCAATAGAAGAAAGAGAACAAAAGTGGGTACAAATCCTTTCCGGATCTCATCATACCTATGTATGTGAACAAGACAATGGAGAAATCGTCGGCTTTGTTTCATTTGGGAAGGAGCGTTCAGGAGAGTACGAAGGGGAATTGTATGCCATTTATCTTCTAGAAGAATATCAAGGTAAAGGCATAGGGAAGGAGCTCTTCGGAATTGCCGCCATAGGTCTTAAAAAACAAGGATACAACTCCATGTGGATCTGGGTGTTGAAAGATAACCCGTCGAAACATTTCTATTATACGTATAAACCTGAACTTATAAAGGAAGAGGTGTTAACTCTTGGTGGTGAGTCGCACCAGGAAGAAGGCTTGCTGCTGAAGTTGCATTAAAAAGGAGTAAAGGAGCGTTCACTTCGCTCCTTTACTCCTTTAGTGAAGATATTTTCACTTAAGAAAATACGTATGTAAAACCAGAAAACACAAACGCCATGACGACTGAAAAGATGAAGGTCATTCCTTTTACAGGTGTAGTACTTTCGCTTATCTTAAGAGCTTGTACATACGAATACGCAAACAGATATACAGCCATGATGAATGATAGAGATAATGCGACGTTTGAAAGCATCATTTTTAAATCTCCTTTCAGGAATGCGTAGTAATAATATATATGGAGGTTTATTGTTAAACAGAACAACAGAATGATTGATTAGGTTTTTAAAGTTTTCTTTAAAAATATATTGCAATAGCATTAACAGCATGTTATATTAATAAACGTCGCTGATACAGCAAACAACATTTTAGAAAAGTAAATGTAAAAAGTTGTTGACGCGAGAACGAAAGATATGTTATATTTATAAAGTCGCTTCAGAACGAAGTGGACAAGCCTTGAACCTTGAAAACTGAACAAA